>CAWIJG010000017.1:0-698470 GCA_963836315.1 uncultured Verrucomicrobiae bacterium | reverse complement strand
TGGCCCTCTGAGACGAAGCCGACTCGAAGGGCAAATTGGAGTGAAGGAAAAATCTAATGCTAGAGCACTCTTTCGAGCAAAAGTGGCACGCGATCGGGGAATAACAGCGATGAGACTGCGCACAAGGCCACCCCTTCTTTGGGAAATTCCTTAATACCGGAATTCAAGATTTCTTCAAAGGCACGTTCCACCTCCTTTTGGAACTGTGGCACCGTCCAAATACCAAAACCGATCTGGTGCGTGTAGTTCATGCCTTGCTCAATCACTTCACGTCCGAATTCGCGATGGTTCGATGGAATAAAGAATGCCGTTGAGAGTCGGTCTAGCGCTCGCAGGTCCCAAGTTGTTCCAAGGTTAAGTTTGCCACCACACATCAACAGTACCGGAAGCAGGTGCGATGGATTTGCCGGTCGCCAATCGTTTGGCCTGTACTCTTGCCGCCCAAGAGAGAGAATGTAACGGAGTGCTGCTGCGCCGTCCGCTCCCACGCGGGCGACGTTCCCTTTTCTGCTAGCAAAACTGCCGAAGTACAGATTTGTCACCTGCTCAGCTAGTTCATTCCATCCTTTCAACAGGCAGGCTTTCATGAACATATACAATGGAGCCGCCTGTTCATCCGAAACTGCAACAATCGAGCGGTCATAACGCTCGACTATCAGCGATGCCAAATCCAAGCGTACCGACTCAGCCGTGGTTGAAACTCTTGGTATTAGTGCTTCCAGCACGACCGATAGTCCAATCCATCCCAGCATCTTCGTTATCCGCAGTGGCAGATAGTAAAGATCGGCTTCAGCACTGAGTTTATTTACTAGGAACCGGGGGTCAGCCTTGATGGATATGAGCAACTGACTCCACGTCTGCATGTCTGACCGAACCATCTCCCGAAGCACGTCGCGCGTGCAACTTCTGACTTCTTCTGAATCGATATGAGGCAGGAGAGACACGGCGCAGGTCGCAGTAGTTTGTGAGGACGCCAATAGGTCTGATGACTCTCGGGTTCTGTCGCTTAGGCTGCATGCAAGTCTTTGGACAAACGCGATCATTCCCGGATAATCGTCGCCCACTTCACGGTATATGTCGTCGAGCAAGTTGAGTAGGCGTCTCGCGGAGGGGTCGTCTCGCACGGCACGATACTCCGTCCAAATACTTGAAGACTTCAGACGAACTACTCTACCGATCTTCGAGTGCGGTGACACGTTCCCGACGGGGTATTCTCGCTCTGCGCCAGCAAGATCGAAGTGTGGATTCTGAGCGAAACGTCCGTCCCCAAATAGACTCAGTCCCCATCGAACTGGTTTTTGCGTGGGTTGACGCGCGTAGCGTCCTTCAAGAAGGCCACGAACGCGCCCGCAATCAGGGTCGAAAGGGTGACGTGGAAATTGAAGGTCTTAAGGCGCTGGTCAGCATGCATGGAAAAATACTTCCATGCGTAATCTCGAAGCATTGCGTGTTGTTTATCGTCCATATGCGATGCCTAACATGAATTAGATGTCCAAATGGCGCAAAAAAAGACGCCCCATTGGCGTCCATTTCGGTCTACATTTGGAGGTCCACATTCGTTGGCAACTCCCTCTGTGGTGAGCACGTTAGCGCAGTCGCCGCGGTCAAGCAAACCTATAAGTGGTGCGGTGCCGGATATCCCACAGGGAGGGGAAGCGCAGATTGACAGGCGGGACGCGCTGTCCAACGGGGCGGCGGCGAACGCAGGCTGAAGCCTGCGGCTACGGCGGCGCAAAGAAGAATTGGAAGATGCGGAGGCGGCGGCGGAGGGGTGGTAGGAGGGATTGTCGTGCGGGGGAAGCGGCAAAGTCCGAGAGATCCTTCGACAAGTCCCGCAGTTCTGCGGGATCCCGTCTGCTGACGGGACTCAGGATGACAGTTTTTGGAAAGGCGGAGCGGGGACGACGGCGCGGCGCGGAGCGGACGCCTCGGAGAGGCGCCCCAACGACAGGCGGCCAGGGACGGCCGCTACTACACTGCGGAGCAACGGCAGGCAAGAGGTCGGCGAGTATCGGGAACCGATATTTTTTGCTGGACGGGGCGGGATGGCGATGGTAGAGTGGCGACAGTTGTTTGAAAAAGGAGTTGGGAAGAAGGCACGGACGCGCATCGGAAAGTCCCCTCACCTTAATCCTCTCCCCCAAAGGGGCGAGGAGACGGCCCCGAAAAGGATTCGGGGCAGACACCAACGCTACACCGGACCCGGCTCACAGAAGCTCAGGGCGGCCGAGACGGCTCCGTACACGACACGCGAGCAGGCCGCTACTACACCTTTGGCGTCGGTCGGGAGGGAGACTCGCTATAAAAATACCTTTTTTCCAAAACGAACCCAACTGAAAAATGCGGAAGTATTGTGGCATGAATGAGTTGGGAAAAATGGGCATTGGGTTCGGTCGGTCAAACCGAACCCATTTTGAGGGGTGCCGGAGGGGTGTTGGTGTCGAAAACGGGGCGGTTTTGACCGAAGCGAAGCCAAAGCGAAGCCAAAAAGGGACAGAAGACAGCAACGGATGAGATCGAAGGCGGCCCGGATGCGCTAGTGACAGCGCACGCTACACCAGCCACAGCGGTCGACCTAAGGTTTGTGACCCTTGACGTAGTAGTCGATCTGCTGGCAGATGCGGTGGAGGACGTTGCAGTCGCGTTTTTCGAGCGGGGCGCGGGCGATGACGCGGCGGAGCGAGCGGAGGAAAGAATCGGGGTCGCCCTGATGCGGTCGGAAGCCGATTTGGGCGAGGGAGGTGGACAAGTGTTTCAGCAACGATTCGACTTCGTGGACGGTGGCGAGGTTGTAGCGCGGTTTGGGAATCTCGCCCATGCTGGCGAGATAGACTTCGTAGGCGAGAAGCATCACGGCCTGCGAGAGGTTCAAGGATGGATGCTCGGTGGCTTGCGGGACGCTGACGATGTCGTGGCAGAGACGCAGTTCGGTATCGGAAAGGCCGGCTTCTTCGCGACCGAACACGATTCCGACCCGGTGTTTGTGGGAAAGCTCGGCGATTTTCGCGGCGGCCTGTCGGGCTTCGACGACCTGGGGGAACTGGGCGCGGCGTTTGCGGTGGGTGGTGCCGACGAGCCAGTGGAGGCCGTCGGTGGCTTCTTCCCAAGTGGCCACGTGGCGGGCGTTCTTCAGCAAATCGCCGGCGCCGTGCCCGAACATGATCGCTTGCATGTGCGTCTGGAAATCTTTCGGGCCGTTGAGGACGACGAGGTTCGCGAGGCCCATCGTTTTCATGGCGCGGGCGGCGGAGCCGATGTTGCCCGGGACGGCGGGTTCGACGAGGATGACGGTGATGTTGGCGAGGTGGCGCGGCGCGGTGAACGTGAGGGCCGGTCCGGGATCTTTTTCGTTGGGTTTACGCATGCGAATCGAGAATGATAGTGACGGGGCCGTCGTTGACGAGTTCGACGTCCATCATGGCGGCGAAACGGCCTTCGGCGATCTTGAGGGGCGTGGCGGCGCGGAGTTGCGCCATGAAATCGTGGTAGAAACGCTCGGCGTCGGCGGGCGGCATGGCGTCGGTGAAACTCGGGCGCGCGCCTTTGCGGGCGTCGCCATAGAGCGTGAACTGCGAGACGACGAGGATGGCGCCGGCGACGTCGGTGACGGAGCGGTTCAGGTTTTTGGCGTCGTCGGCGAAGATGCGGAGGGCGAGGAGTTTTTTGATCATCCAGTCGGCGTCCGCGGCGGTATCGTCTTTTCCGACGCCAACGAGCGCGAGCAGGCCCGCACCGATTTCGCCGACGATTTGGTTGTCGGTTTTGACAGAGGCGCGGGAGACGCGTTGCACGACGGCTTTCATCGGGCAGGTGAATACGACAAGGCGGAGGGGTTGTCCAGCCTTGAACGGGAGGAGGCATGTGCTAGGCTGGCCGCGTGAAAATCCAGTTGCTGTGTCCGCACTGCAAAGGCGAATTGGAGTTCGACGATCTGTCGCAGGACGAATCACCGTGTCCGTTGTGCCAGAAACCGATTCGGTTGCGGATCACGGAGCGGATGCGGCGGAACAACCTGGTGGACCGGTGCGCGGTGTGCGATTGCAACACCGTGTACGTGCAGAAGGATTTCAACCGCACGCTGGGGGTGGGGATTTTCATCGCGGGGGCGGTGTTGTTTTTGCTCTGCGCGTGGAAGAACCGGCTGGTGGAAGGGACGCTGGTGTGGGCGGTGTTTGTCGCGGCGGACGGGCTGCTGTACAAGTTTTTGCCGGACGTGACGATTTGTTACAAGTGCTACACGCAATACCGGCAGGTGACACCGAACCCGGACAATCAGCCGTTCGAACTCGGCCTCGCGGAGAAGTATGACCCGCTCGATAAACGCGACCGCGCCGAGAATCCCGCCGCGGAATGGAAGGGACGCTGACAGACGATGCGACGCGGGTTGCTGATTTGCCTGTTTGCGATGGCGGCGCTGGCGCAGACCGGGCGCGGCGAGGAAGACCGTAACGAGGCGGAACGGCAGTTTCGGTTCCTGCTGTCACGGGGGGAAGAGCTGAGCGCGCAGAGCGAACAATTTACCGGGAGCACGCCGGCGGCGGTCACGAATCGTTGGAGCGCGCAGATACGGCGTTTGGAAGGTGATTACAAGCGGTTCCTGAACAGTCACCCGCGACACGCGCGGGCGATGGTCGCGTACGGCGATCTGGTTTACGATCGGGGGAGCGAGGAGGAGGCGATTCGATGGTGGGAGAAGGCCATTGCGGCTGATCCCCACGAGGCGTACGCGTATAACGAAATTGCCAATCACTACGGCCACAACGGACATGCCGACAAAGCGCTGCGGTACTATGAGAAGGCGATTGAGTTGGCGCCGACGGAGCCGATTTTCCGGTTCAACTGGGCGACGACGTGCCAGCTTTTCCGCAACGAAGCGCGCGCGGTGTATGGCTGGGACAAGGACGAGATTTTCCGGCACAGCCTGGAACAGTTTCGATCCGCGCGCGATCTCGCCCCGCAAGACTTTGAGATGGCGACCACGTATGCCGAAAACTTTTACGAGATGCCCAAGCCGGATTGGGGCGAAGCCTACGAGGCGTGGCGGTTTTGCCTCCATCAGCCACTCGATGACCGACAGCGGCAGTTCGTGTACGGGTATCTCGCGCGCGTTTGCGTTCGATTGGATCGGTACGATGAAGCGAGAACGTGGGTGGCGAAGATGAGCGGCGGCGAACAGGAATCCGCGCGCCGCGCCATCGAACGGAAGATTGCGGAGTTGAGCAAGACGAACGCGGCGCCCCCCGCCACGAATTCGGCAGCGGTTCCCGCATCGGATGGCGGCGGGAAGCGGTAGCGACGGCGGTTGCGCGAGGCGCGGTTCTACGGCTTGGCCACGCCGATGACGCCACAGGCCACGCGCGCGCCGGCGTTGCCAGTCGGCTGCGTGATGAAATCGTCGACTTTTTCATGGACGATCACGCCACGGCCGACGATGGATTCCGGGCCATTGAGCGCGATCGTTTTGTCGACGCGGTCGTAGTGGGCCTTGCCGGCGCCGTTGGCCTCGAGATTGCCGAAGTCGCCCGCGTGCCGCACGGCGGCGTCCGGAGCGCCGTGTTGCATATGGCGCGGATTGAAATGGCCGCCGGCAGAGGTGGCGTCGGGCGCGCTGCAATCGCCGAACTCGTGGATGTGGAACCCGTGCTCGCCGGGAGTCAGGCCCATCACATCCGCGACGATTCTCACGCCGCCATTGACCTGGGTGAAGGTCACGGTGCCCGACACATTGCTGCCTTTGGTCGGCGAGAGCACCGCGACCGCCCTCGTTACCGACTGGGCCTGGGCCGAGACGACAGCCACAGCCATGATTGACGCCACCACGAGAATGCCAGCTTTCATCACATTGCCTCCTGTCGTTTGCCGAGTAACTGTCCGGAACGTAGCACGCGCCGACGGAAACTCAAATCATTCGCCGATTTGCCAGAGGCGCCGACGGCGTCACGCTCTTGCCCAAAGAATGCAGGAGTGTTTTGAGTTCGGCAAGTTTGCTTTCGGGTTTTGTTTCGGCGAAGCGCGGGAATTTGCCGCCGACCTGGAAGAGGGCGGTGTGTTGGGAGAGCATGATTTTGTCTTCGCGGGTCTCGACGGTTTCCACGTGCCCGTCACCCGCCTGGATCCTCACCTCGGCGCATTGCAGCAGGAGTTCGAGTTTGCGGGGGATTTTGCCGTAACGATCACGGAACTCACGGCGGAGCGCCTGGATCTCGGCGGGATCCACCGCTTGGGCGATCTTGCGGTACGCCTGGATGCGCAGGCGCGTGTCCGCGATGTAGTTGGCGGGAATACGGGCGAGCGATTCGCCGAATTCGTCGTTGAGGAAATCGAGTTTCAGCGTGACCAGCGGACGGCGTTTCGGTTTCTCGCCTTTCAGGCGCGCGATGCTTTCCTTGAGCAATTGGCAATAGAGGTCGAAGCCGATGGCGGTGATGTGGCCGCTTTGTTCCGAGCCGAGGATGTTGCCGGCGCCGCGGATTTCGAGGTCGCGCATGGCGATTTTGAACCCGCTGCCGAGGGACGAATACTGTTTGAGGGCGCCGATGCGTTTGCGGGCGCTGTGGACGAGGTGGATGTGGCGGGGGATGAGAATGTACGCGTAGGCCTGATGCTTGTAGCGGCCCACGCGACCGCGGAGTTGATAGAGATCGCTCAACCCGAAACGATCCGCGCGATCGATGATGATGGTGTTGGCGTTGGGAATGTCGAGGCCGCTTTCGATGATGGTGGTGCAGACGAGCACGTCAATCTGGCCGTTCACAAACCGGTGCATGACGTCTTCGAGTTCGTGTTCATCCATCTGGCCATGGCCGACGTCGATGCGGATGTTCGATCCTTCCAAGAGAGTCCGCAATCGCGCCGCGACGGGCTCGATGCTCTGGACGCGATTGTGGAGGAAATACACCTGGCCGCCGCGATTGAGTTCGCGCTGGATGGCCTGACGGATCAGCCGTTCGTCGTAGGGCGCGATGACCGTTTCGACGGGCAAGCGGTCCTGCGGCGGGGTTTGGATGGTGCTCATGTCGCGGGCGCCGGTGAGCGAGAGATAGAGCGTGCGCGGGATCGGCGTGGCGCTAAGCGTCAGCACGTCCACGAGCTTGCGCAATTGTTTGAAGCGTTCCTTGTGCAACACGCCGAACCGCTGTTCTTCATCGACGACGACAAGCCCGAGGTTTTTGAACAGCACATCGCCGCTCAACAACCGATGCGTGCCGACGACGATATCCACGCCGCCTTCGCGAAGGAGCCGGGTGACCTTCTTCTGTTCGCGCGGCGTGCGGAACCGCGAGAGCATTTCGATGGCGATGGGATAGCCCGACATGCGCTCGCGCAAGGTGTTGAAATGTTGCTCGGCGAGAATTGTGGTGGGCACGAGCACGGCGACTTGAAACCCGTCCATGACCGCCTTGAACGCGGCGCGGATGGCGACCTCGGTCTTGCCGTAGCCGACATCCCCGCAGATCAGGCGATCCATCGGCCGGGCCGATTCCATGTCGCGTTTGACCTCATCGATGGCGGTGAGTTGATCGGGGGTCTCGTCGTAAATGAACGCGGCCTCGAACTCGTGTTGCCAAGCGGTGTCGGTGGAAAACGCGTGACCTTCCAGCGTGGTGCGGGCGGCCTGGATTTCGAGCAGGTCGGCGGCGAGATCCATGATCGCGCGTTCGGCGGAGAATTTTTGTTTTTGCCAGAGAGTGCCGCCGAGTTGATGGAGGGTCGGCAGGCGCTTGCCCGCGCCGACGTATTTCGAGACGAGATGCGCCTGGTCGATGGGCACGTAGAGGCGGGCTTCCCCGGCGTACTCGATGGCGAGGACTTCCTGCTTGGCGCCGTTGAAGTTGAGCGACTTCAACCCCAGATATTTCCCGATGCCATGCTGGACGTGAACGACGAAGTCGCCTTCCTGAAGCTCCGTCCAATCGGAGGGCTGCGCCAGTTGATGGAACTTGCGGCGCGGGCGGACGAGCTTGTAGCGGCCGAAGATTTCGGAATCGGTCACGACCGCGAGTCTGGCTTCGGCCCAGAGGAACCCGTGGGACAAAAAAGAGGAGGGATGAAAGATGAACGAGGAGGGCGTCGATGGGAATTGTTCGCGCCAGAGTTCCTCGAAGCGTTGTTTCTCGCCGTCGGTGCCGCAGAACACGTGGAGAGAGTATTTCTCGTCGATCCAGCGTTGCATTTGCTCGAAGAACGAGCGGCGCATCTGCTCGGCGACTTCAGGCTCGGGCGCGCGCGTGTCCAGCGGACGAAACGCGTCGAGGGACGCGAGATGCAGGTTGAGGTGCGTTGGCGGCGGATCGATGGCCAAAGTTTCCGTGAGTGGGACCGTCATCAGCCCCGACTCCAGCGTGTGCCGCCACTCGGCGAAGAACTTGTCGCCTTCGGGAATCTGCTTCGCGTAGGCCTCGGCGGCTTCCGCGAGTTTGTCCGGTTCATCGAGCACGAGGAGAGTGTCGCGTGGCAGAAAATCGGCCATCAACGCGGTTTTGCCGTCGGCCTGCTTGAGGATGCCCAACTCGCCGGCGGGCGTGACGACGACCTGCTCCCGTTTGTCGCGCGATTGTTGCGTGGTGGGATCGAACGTGCGGATCGATTCGATTTCGTCGCCGGAGAACTCGACACGCACCGGTTCGTCGCGGTCGAGCGGGAAGAAATCGACGATCCCGCCGCGCATAGCCATGTCGCCGGGTTCGTTGACCTGATATTCGCCGTGGTAGCCAAGTTCGATGAGATGATCGACGAACTCCTGGAGCACGAGCGCCTGGCCCAGGTGAATTTCCGCCCGCAACGACATGAAATACTCGGGAGCGAACGTCCGCTGCATCAAGGCCTGGACGGAAGCGACCGTGGCCGGGGCGGTCAGGTTGGTGAGCGTCTTCAGGCGGTCGGCGATCGTGTTGGCGTGGGGGAGAACGTCTTCGTGCGGGAGGGTTTCCCACGCGGGATAGAACTGGACGCCCGGCAGAAGAGTTTGCAGATCGTTGAAGAAAGCTTCCTGCGATTTCAGGCCGTCGGTGACCACGAGCACGGGACGGCGGGAGATCTGCGAGAGCAGAGCGACGGCGAAGGGTTTCGCGGCATCAGCCACCGAATTTAGAGACAAAAAATCCCCCGCATCGAGTCTCCGTTTTATGAGGCGGGTAAACGGAGACCCCAGCGCCGTGTCGAACAACCGACTATCAATCACTTAGCGATTACTTTAACACGCTTGCTTTCAGATTGGAAATCTGAGATTTCAAATTCCCATGAAGTATGAGCGCTTCGAGCAGTTGCCGGTATGGCAGGCGGGGGTAACATTGGCCGAGCGCACGTTCAAGCTGACTGCCGACCGCGCGTTCAACTACCAGGGCGACCTCCGCAGCCAGCTGCAGCGCGCTACGCTATCGGTCTCGAACAACGTGGCTGAAGGGTTCGAGCGCGGCACGACGCAAGAATTATTGACGTTCCTGTACATCGCTCGTGGGTCAGCGGGCGAAGTGCGTTCGATGTTGTGTGTACTGGATCGGTTGGACCATTTCGCTCATTTGAAATCTGAGATTTCAGATCTCAGATCACTGGCGGAATCCATCTCTCGGCAACTGCGTGCATGGGCCGACTCACTCCAGAACTCGCCCATCACCGGCCAACGTCATCTCACTGAGAAAACACGGCAAGTCACCGACCAAAAGAAGCGCGCCGAGGCCTTCCTCCAGAAGTTGAAGGCGACGCAGAGACCGAGGAGCTCCACAAGCTGAGGTTGTGGCAAGGCGCGACCGCCGGGCCCGAAGATTTTCGGATTGTGTCTACGCCGCCGCAGAATTAGGCTGCATTCGGAAGGGGGAAAGCGACGACTCTCACAGAGCCAATCGCAGGATCGATTTGAGGCCAGGTACGATCAGAGTTCTAGAGGTTTTGCTGCGGCTCAGTAGAGCTCCAGAAGACCTGATAGGGAAAAGGCAGAATCAAGCATCTTTGATCGTTATCTATAGTTTTATCGATATATGCGCGTCGCTTTCGAATCGGGGGAAGACGCGCAATAGCGAGGTTTTCCGCGCCTATGTCGATGAGTTTATGCAGCAACCAGAACGGACCCCGTTTACAAGTGAGGAACTCTGGGCAGCTAGAAGTTCACTTCTACATTCGATGTCGCCTCTCGGTAGGAACCACAGGAAGAATCCCGATGTCCGTCCCATCCTTTACTATTCATGGCCTGAGAAAGAGAAGGAAGCTGGCGACGTAATTGAGTTGTGCTCGAAGCGCAAATGCTTGCTGCTAAGCATTCGCGATTTACACTCGTATTCAGGTCAAGCGTTCAATAATTTTTACACCAAGGTCGAAAACGAGCCGGAGTTTGAAAATCTCGTTGCGCAAAACGGCAAAGAAATTGTGGCAGACCTGAGTGACCATCGCTTCTGCAACATTCTCAGCGTGATTGAGAATACCGGAACAAAACAGGACAGCAGGTAGGTTACGGCAAATTCGTTCCGGCGGTTTGCCTTCTGGCTCTCTCGGTCTGGATGGCCTGGGAGAATCTGTTGAAGAGACGCCAATAGGCATCGCTTCGGGGCGGGTTCTCGTCCTGCCACATGAGTTTGGACTCGTCGCACCAGATCACCTCCTGGCCGATCGTGTCGTAAGCGCCCGCAATCGAGACGCTGTCGAACTCCCAGTGCGACCCGAGATCTTCGAGAAAGGCGGGCAACTGGCGGAGTTCGTTGCCGCTGAGATGGTCCTGAATGAATTCGTCATCCCGTTCCGCCTTGAGAATCGCAAGAATCCTCTGCAGCATGGCGTTGGAATCGAGTTCGCTTCGCGTCAGATGCAGGATTGCGTTTTCCTTCTCCTTGGCCTGGCGCCGATGCTTCAAAAACATCATCAGTGCCGTCACCCAGCCATAAAGACCCAGAAGAATGAAGATGATTCGAGGTGCTGTAGAACGGGCAGCCATCATATCTCGTCAGGGGTTAAGGGGTTGCGATATCAAGGATGATTGTTTGGATTGGGGAGACACTCCGTGATTGGCATCTCCGGGTCAATCAAAGTTCTCTACAAATTCAGGCGCTTCACATTTTCGAGCACGTGATCGGCGGAAGTTTTCAACTGCGCGAGTTCGTCGGCGGTCAGCTTCAGTTCGATGATTTTCTCGACGCCATTGGCGCCGAGCACGCAGGGAACGCCGACAAACATGTCCTTGACGTCGTACTGGCCGGTGCACCACGCGGCGCACGGCAGCACGCGTTTCTCGTCCTTCAAGATGGACTGCGCCATTTCGGCGACGGCGGACGAGGGCGCGTAGTACGCGGAGCCGGTCTTGAGGAGCGCGACGATTTCCGCGCCGCCGTTGCGGGTGCGGGCGACCATCGCGTCAAGTTTGTCCCTGGCGATCAACGCTTCGACCTGGATGCCGGCGACGGTGGCGTAGCGGACGAGCGGGACCATGTCGTCACCGTGGCCGCCGAGCACCATGGCGTCCACGTCACACATCGAGACGCCGAGTTCCATCGCGATGAAACAACGGAAACGCGCGCTGTCGAGCACGCCGGCCATGCCCATGATCTTGTTTTTCGCAAAACCGAGCTTTACGCCGGCGAGATAGGTCATCACATCGAGCGGGTTGCTGACGACGATGACGGTGGCGTTCGGGGCGTGCTTCCTGATGGCGTCGCAGACGCTGCCGACGATACCGGCGTTGGTTTTCAACAAATCGTCGCGGCTCATGCCGGGTTTGCGGGCGATGCCGCTGGTGACGACGATCAGGTCGCTGCCGGCGCAGGCGGCGGGATCGTTGGCACCGGTGACTTTGGCGTCGAAGCCTTCGAGACAGGCCGACTCCATCATGTCGAGGGCCTTGCCCTGGGGCATGCCCTCGATGATGTCGACCATCGTGACGTCGGCGAGTTGTTTTTCAGCGATGCGTTGCGCGGTGGTGGAACCGACGAAGCCGGCCCCGAATACGGTGACTTTACGTTTCATAGTTTTCATTCTCGGTTACAGGGAAAGAAACTTCAAGACCTCCAATTTGTCGCGGAACTGAAGCAGGATTTCGTTGTTGTGAAAATCCAACTGGCTGGGGTGGGTGGGCCGGTAGCATTCCCACAGCGGTTGGCCGTTCTTTGGATTCAGCCGATACAAGTGGAAGGTGGTAGAAACGGCGCGGCCGCCGCCCGTGGACATCGAGGCGATCACATCCAGGGCTGATGTCCGCGCCTGGGTGAGGTAGACGTACTTGCCGGAGAGATAACATTCGTTGCCAATCTTTTCGACGCGCCACAAGGCCCGTCCCGTGGCGGGATCGACTTTGACGATGATCGGTTGGACCCGTTCCATACTCACCTGCTCGTAATACTGAATGGACTCGGGGCTGGCCGAAGTCGTGGCGACGTAGAGCATACCCTTGTCGTCAAACTGGATGCTGGAGACGCCGACACTCGGCATGCGCCAGCGCGCCTTGCCCGATTTGAGGTCGAACGCCGTCAACACACCCTGGTCGAAGAAGAACAACGTGTCGCCCCGTTCCAGACAGGGGGCGAGAGTTGAATCACGACGACTGCCTTCCCATTCGTTTTCGGGTGATCGGAATTGCCGGGCGATCGGGTAGGACAGATTGCTTTGCCACATCAGTTGATCGCGTTTGTTGAACGCGTACATCACCTTGCCGGCGACCAGCACATCCACGGTTTTCAGCGGAAAAAACGACGGTGGACCCACGACTTCGCCCGTCCACGGTGGCGCGTCCTTGCCGAACACGCGCTGGAGGGTCACCGCGTACCGGCTCGCATCCACTTTGGCGACGCCCCCCGTATCCCGCATCTTCATCTCGTTGAATACGTCCTCGGCCACCTCGCGGGTTTGCGTGACCTTGATCCCCTCATCGAACTGGCCCGTCTTCAGCGGCTTCATGGTCTCGACCGAGACGATCTTCTTCTCGACGAGCTTCACGTCCAGGTCGGCAACTGTCGAGCCCGCGGCCACGAACTGGTGCCGTTCCGCCGGCACGTACAGATCTTCCTGCACGGGCGCGTCCGGATCGAAGACTTTCACGGGGCGCGGCGGGGGAGGCGGGAGTGAGCGTTGTTCAGACTGTGGCGCGCCCGACGGTAATTCGACGCGCGTGAACACGTAGTCGTAGGGTCCCTTCGCCGAAACGACGACCAATGCGCTATCGCCCAAGGTCATTTCCTGAATTCGCCCTTCGACCTGCGCCTTTGTTTTCTCGGCACCCGTGGCGCGGTCGAAGCAAATGACGATTCGGCCCATCGTCACCCAGATTCCGTCGCCGACGACGCGCGCGCCGACACGCGGATCGAAATAATCTTCGTAGGCAGCAGCCTGGGCGGCGGTTGTCTGGGGCGACGCGGGTTTGGCGGTGGCACTGGCTTCGTCCGCAAGCTCGGTCGGATTGGGAGATGGCGGAAGCGGTAAGCGATACGTCGTCAGGGATTTGGACCAGACGGGCTGGTTCTTCTGGAAGTCGTAAGCCGAGACTTTGTCCGAGTTCACCAGCAACAGTTCATGGTCGCTGAGGAACTGCGCGTGCGTCAGGGGTTCATTCTTCGGCAGGGGCATCGAGAACTTGACGGAGGGTTTCTGTCCGAAAAGTGTGTACCACTCATACGTGACGAACAATCCGACCAGCAGGAGAAGAATGGCGGTGCCGATGCGTGTGATCGTAGTGTATTCGCGGGCGCGCACGAGGCGGTCCTGACCTTCGTAGACGGGGATATCCATTCCCGCCTGCTCGGCGCGGGTGCGGCAGTAGAGACCGCAAAAGTACCCCGACTGCTTCATGCACTTGAGGCAGATGGGTTTCTTGCAGGAGAAGCAAAACGCCGCCACCGGCTGGTCTTTATGGATGTGGCAAGACTTCGGCAGTCCGGGCGCGGCTTCGTCGGTCGCTTCGGCCTGTTCATCCGGCGGAGTCGTTTCAGCGTCAGGTTCGCCCGCAGCGGCCGCGATCTGTGAATTCGCGGCTTGTTCCCGGGTCAGGGTTTCCTGGATGACCCAGTTAGCGTACTCGGTGCCGTCGGCGCCGCAGGTTGGGCAGAGCACTGGACCGGGCATTTTGCCGTCCACGGGTTCGATTTCGAACTCGTAAGGCACCTGGCAGTTGCATTCGACGACGATTATCATGGATCACGGTTTCGGGTTTAATAGCGCCACCGAATTGGAAAAGGCGAAATCGCGTGTCGCCACGGCGGGAAACGACTCCGCGTGACCATCGCAAAACAACACGTTGCCGCCGAACTGGCGATGATTATCGCCTGGTCGCTTACCGTTGACCGAGAACATCCGGTCGCCCGTCCGTCGCGGACGCGCGTCCACCTGTCTGTCCGAGAGAAGCATGGCGTCGGCGCCATCGGGGGCGGTGCGGCCCATGTAATACGCGTAGCTGATTTTCTCGTCCACAAACGGGCGGGCCTCGGGCAATCGGCGATTGGCACTGCCGGGGCAGATGAAGATGGAGGTTTCCGTGGTACACCGCGGCACCAACAGGCTGAGGGGAGTCTCGGACGTGGCCGCGCCCCGCACGAGCGGATAGGAGTCGTGGTAATCGGCGGCGTAAATCTTCAAGGCGATATCGATCATCTGGAGGTTTTTCTGGCAAAGGGCCAGTTGCTTTTCCTGATAGGATTTTTGCGCCGGTCCGTACATCATGACGTACATGATGAGGATTACCGCGATGACCACCATCAACTCGATCAAGGTGAATCCGCCCGAGCCCGTGCGCTGCATCATCCCGCGTCTCGCCACAAGGGCGCACCGTAACACCCGCCAAATGTCGTCGTCAATGGCAATCAAAGTTGTCAGGCTCGGGCACCGATGAGCGGCGGCGCCGACACACTTTGGCAGTGCCAGAGCGAGACCTGCGGCGCGATGGTGCGGGCGGCAGACTTGCGTCACATCGTCACGTCGGGACGGACGTTTGAAGTCTGTCCGCATTGCGGCGGAGCGGTCGCGGCGGCGGAGCCGGCGGCAGTTTCCGGGGACGTCGAGGCGCGCGAGCGGGGGCAGTCGTTTGCGTCGGCGCTGGGGTATCCGTTTCACGGCTGGGGATTGGTGGCGCTGGGGGCGGGCACATTTCTCGTGGGATTTCTCGAGTTCGGGCTGGCATTTTTGGTCAGCTACGTCGCGGTGATGTTGGTGTACGGGTATGCGTGCAATTATCTGTTCGAGATCGTGCTGACCACGGCCAACGGCGAAGACGCGCCGCCGGAGTTTCCCGATTTCACCCAGTGGTGGGAGGACATTTTGCGGCCGATTCTGCTGATGGTGAGCGCGACGCTGCTGTGTTTCACGCCGTCGTTTCTGTACTTTGCGTGGTACCTGTGGCATTGCTGGTATGAGGGGTGGGTGCCCGATCCTTCCGAGGCGACGTGCGCGGTGGGAGTAATCGGTTTAGCGCTGCTTAGTTCGCTTTACTATCCCATGGCATTGCTGGGGGTCGTCATGTACGACGCGAGACGCGGCGCGGATCCGCGACTGGTGATCCCGGCCATCGCGCGCGTTCTGCGACCCTACCTGACCGTGTGCGGTTTCATGGTGTTGACGGGGCTGGTACGGGTAGGATTTGGCGTGGTGTTCACGGGCGGCTCGTTGCTGACGCATTTTACCGCGGTGTTTCTAAGTTTGTGGGGGGCAATGGTCAGCATGCGTCTGCTCGGGCTGCTGTACCGGGCGCACCGGGAGACGTTGGGGTGGTTTTGACGGGGTTGCGGCTGTCGTTGACGCCCCGGCGGCATAATGGTAGGCTCTAATGCAACGTATCGCTGTGAGTCGATGCGATCCTTTTGGGTGTTGACCATGAGGAATGTGCTAAACGAGAACGTGTTAGTGCTCAATCGTCTGTGGCAGGCGATCAACGTCTGCACGGTCGAACGGGCGTTCACACTCCTGTACATGGGTCACGCCGAGGTCGTCGTTGAGGAGAGAGGAAACTTCCAAACCTTTGATTTCCACGAATGGCGGGAATTCAGCCTGGGACATCATGGCGAGGACGTTGTCCACACCATCTCCTTCAAGATCCGCATCCCGCGCGTGATACTGCTGCTGTTTTTCGACCGGCTGCCGCACAAGGAAGTGAAGTTTACCCGGCACAACATTTTCGAGCGCGACCACAATATGTGCCAGTATTGCGGCAAGCATTTCGACCGCCGCGAATTGAATCTCGACCATGTCATTCCCCGCGACCGGGGCGGGACGACCACGTGGGAGAACATCGTGTGCGCGTGTATCCCGTGCAACACGCGCAAGGCAAACCGCACGCCGACCGAGGCGGGCATGCACCTCGTCAAGAAGCCCAAGCGACCGAAGTGGCGTCCATTCGTCAACGTCACCATTGGCACCGTCGCACACGATAGCTGGAAACACTTCCTCGATCTCGCCTACTGGAACGTAGAGTTGGGCGAGGATGTGAAGTAGGGGCGGCAGGATGTCAGACGAGAACATGCTCAAGACAGCGACCGGCTACTTTCTCTTGGTGCTACTTGGTTCTCTCCTGTCGGCGGTCCTGGGTGGGGGCTTTGGATCACTTGTGGCGACGGTGTCACCTGAGTTTGTAGGGGGATTGTTCTCACTCAAGCCGGAAGATGGCATGGTAACGCGATATGCATTTTCCGTCGGCATGATCTGGGGGCTCTTCATTGGAGTGGGCGTTTCAAGTTTCGCCTGCCTGTTAACAACTGTGCTCCGAATAATCAGGCTTCGGGTCGAACACCGGGCCACCCAAGTTTCCTGACTGATCTACGGTCTTCGCTTTTGACACCCCCCGCGATTGGCGCTAGTATGCTGCCATGGCGGGTAAGCTGGAGCAACTCAAGACCACATTGCGCTCGTGCGGGCGGACGCTTGTCGCGTACTCAGGTGGTGTGGACAGCGTGTTGCTGGCGAAGGTGGCGCATGACGCGCTGGGCGACGATGCGCTGGCGGTGATTGCGGATTCGCCGAGCCTGCCGCGACGCGAGTTTCAGGAGGCGCTGGATATCGCGCGGCAATTTGGGTTTGCGGTGCACGTGGTCAACACACAGGAGATGGCCGACGCGAATTACACGAGCAACCCGGCGAACCGCTGTTACTTTTGCAAGACGGAGTTGTTTGATAAGTTGACGGAGATCGCGAAGCGCGAACACTGGCAGACGATTGTGTACGGCGAGAACGCGAGCGACGCGGGCGATCATCGGCCCGGCGTCACGGCGGCCAAGGAATATCAGGTGCGCGCGCCATTGAAGGAAGTCGGGTTGACGAAGGCGGAGATCCGCAAACTGTCGGCGGAATTGGGACTGCCGACAGCGGACAAGCCGCAGATGGCCTGTTTATCGTCGCGGGTTCCGTACGGCGAACCGGTGACGGAAGAGGCGTTGCGGATGATCGAGGCGGCGGAGAACGCGTTGCGAGACGCGGGGTTTTATGAAGTGCGCGTGCGGCATCACAAGAACATGGCCCGCATCGAAGTGGGCGTGGAAGAATTTCAGAAGTTTTTCGACGAGAACGTGCGCGGGGCGGTGACCCGCGCGCTGAAAAAGATTGGGTACGCCTACGTGACGCTGGATTTGCAGGGGTACCGTCGCGGGAGCGGGAATGAGATTTTGGCAGAACTTAAGGAGAATTAAGTCATGAGATACGGAATTACGGGACTTGGGATTGGCTTGATGGGCGCGGCGGTCTTGTTGGCGGGTTGCAGCCAGAAGCTGGAGGAAACACAGCAGCAGTTGGGCGCGGTGTCCAATGAGCTTGCGTCGGCGCGGGCGGAGGTTGCCGAGGTCAAGACGCAGATGCAGGTCAAGGTCGAGGAACTGCAACAGAACGTCTCGAAGCTGACCGAGGAGAAAGCCGACACCGAGAAGAAGATGGAGACCGTCAAGACGGAGTTGGAACAGAAGCTGGAAGAGGAGCAGTCGAAGGCGAAGGCGCTCGAACAGGAAAAGACCACCATGGAAAGCCAGGTAAAGGCGCTGACGGACCAGATCACGGAGGTCAACCAGAAGCTGACGGATTTGCAGAACACACACGCCACGACGGTTTCGCATTTGCAGGCGATGCGTGAGGAGTACGTCAAACTGACGGACCAAAAGGCCGCGCTGGAAGCCAAGCTGCATGATCTAAAGGCGTTACGGGAACAGGTGGTGGTGGTGAAACAAGAACTGCATGAGAAGAAGGTCGAGGAACGCAAGCGGCTGGATCGCGCGGAGTTCGCCATGGGCAACCACGGGTTCTTGATGAAAGAGGGCACGTGGGCGGTGGCCCGCACGCCGGGCAAGTATCCGCTGAACCAGGAGATGTACCGCGAGCAATGACGGACAAGCCGCGAAAGCTGCGCATCGCCAACCGCGATTTCAACTCGCGCCTGATCATGGGCACGGGCAAATTCGCTTCGGGCGAAATCATGGCGGCGGCACTGGAGGCGAGCGGCGTGGAAATGGTGACCGTGGCGCTGCGGCGCGCGGACCTGTCTGGACAGCATGACAAGTTCGCCAACATCCTGACGTTCGTCGACACGAAGAAGTACGTGTTGCTGCCGAACACGAGCGGCGCGCGCAATGCCGAGGAGGCGTGCCGTCTGGCGCGACTGGGTCGCGAGGCGACGGCGTCGACGTGGTTGAAACTCGAGATCCATCCCGACCCGCGCTATCTGCTACCTGACGCCGTCGAGACATTGAAAGCGGCGGAGATTTTGGTGAAGGAAGGTTTTACCGTGTTACCCTACATCCATGCGGATCCCGTGTTGGCGAAGCGGCTCGAGGATGCGGGTTGCGCGACGGTCATGCCGCTTGGGTCGCCGATCGGCAGCGCGCGCGGCATTGAAATGCGGGCGAGCATCGAGATCATCATCGAGCAGGCGACCGTGCCGGTGGTGGTCGATGCGGGACTGGGCGCGCCGTCACATGCGGCCGAAGCGATGGAGATGGGCGCGGATGCCGTGCTGGTCAATACCGCGGTCGCGGTCGCCGCCGACCCCGCGCGCATGGCGGAGGCGTTCAAGGCGGCGGTGGAAGCGGGCCGCGCGGCGTATGAGATTGGCTTGGCCCCGAAGCGAAAGGAAGCCGAGGCGACCAGTCCTTTGACGGGATTTTTGAACGAGCGATGAGCTTTGCATCGGAGTTGAACGGTCTGGCGCTGGCGGAACTTTCCCATTTTGCCCAGAACGCAACGGCTGCCGACGTGGAAGCGGCGTTGGCGCGGAGTGAGGCGGGCGGGCGGCGGATTTCGCCGGCGGACTTTGCGGCGTTGATCTCGCCGGCGGCGGCCCAGCCGCACTACATCGAGGCAATGGCGCAACGGTCGCACGATCTCACGTTGAAACATTTCGGGCGCGTGATTCGGTTTTTCGCGCCGTTGTACGTCAGCAACGAGTGCATCAACATCTGCAAGTATTGCGGGTTCTCGCGCGACAATCCCATTCTTCGCGTGACCCTGACGGCAGATCATGTGGCCACGGAAGCGCGGTACCTGCGCGAACAAGGGTTTCGCCATATACTGCTCGTGGCGGGCGAGCATCCGCATTTTATTTCGGACGATTATCTGCGCGACTGTGTGGCGCGGCTGCATGCCGACTGGCCGAGCATTTCGCTGGAGGTTGGGCCGTTGGAGGTTGAGGAGTACGTTCCGATTGTCCAGGCGGGCGCGGAGGGTCTGGTGGTGTATCAGGAGACCTATGACCAAGGCGTGTATGACGCGATGCATGTGAGCGGGCCGAAGAAGGATTTCTCGTGGCGGCTCGAAACTCCCGAGCGCGCATACGCGGCCGGGTTCAAGCGGTTGGGAATCGGCGCGTTGCTCGGCTTGGCGCCATGGCGCGACGAAGCCATCGCGCTGGCGGCGCACGCGGGGCACTTGTTGAAAAAATGCTGGATGGCGCAATTGACGATCAGCGCGCCGCGATTGCGGCCGGCGGCGGGCGCATTCCAACCGCTCGTGCCCATGAGCGATCGTGAGTTGGTGCAGTTTGTCTGCGCGATGCGGATCGCATTTCCCGAGGTCGGGCTGGTGCTGAGCACGCGCGAGTCGGCGATGTTGCGCGACAATCTTGTTCCACTCGGCATCACGATGATGAGTGCCGGCAGTCATACGGAGCCGGGCGGTTATACGGGGCAGGGGAGGGAAACGCTACATGTCACCAAGGGCGGACGGATGATAAAGCCCGAGGCGCCAGTGATCGAGTCGGAAGGCGAACATGCGACGGTGCAATTTGAGATTGCGGACAACCGTACGCCGGCTGAAGTGGCAGCGCGGTTGGGGCAACTGGGGTACGAACCGGTATGGAAAGATTGGGAGGGGGCGCTGAATGAAGCCTGAGAGGGCCACCATTCTGGCGAACGGCAAGGAGGAGCAGGTTCAGCTACCGTGCTCGGTGGCCAAATTTGTCACCGGCCATGGTTGGAAGGCGACTCAGGTTGTGACTGAGTACAATGGGCGGGTTTTGCCCCGCGACGAGATGGGAAATGTTATGCTCAGCAGCGGGGACCGGCTCGAAGTGATTGTCCCGGTAGCTGGTGGCTAGCGGTTGTCGAAGTCTTCGCCGGCGGCCTCAGTAACTTGATACCAAATTGCGTTCGCAGGCTGTTCTCTACCAAGCTCTTCCTTCTTAACGATGCGTACGACAGCGCGCTTGTGCTGCCAGAACTCGTCGCTGGTGGATTCCAAGAGGGCTTTGTTGATTCGCAAGCTAACTACTTCCAGTATGCCCAGTTCCGAAGAATGGCGGTCGCCCCATTTCACTTCATCGACCAGTGTCCTCAGATCCTTTTGACCAGCCTTTACAGTCAGGTCCAGTAGCTCGACCTTCAAGATGTATGGGCCGTCAAACTCGCGTAATGGCCGTATTACAAGCGAGATACGGCTGTAATTCCAATCCTTGTCCGAGTACGTTTTGAGGGCGCTATTGATCGTATTGACAAGGACTTCCATCTGTTGATTCTCGCGATAGCTGATCGGTTTTGGATTGTCGGTCATAGTCGCAAAAAAACTAGTTGCAATCTCATATGACTGGCGATATTCTCACGTTAATAGACATTCTTGAAGATTCAGGAGCTTGCACGTTCTTCAGAGGGGTTCCCCACCCCCACCTCCTTGGCGTGCAACTCCTGAATCTCATTTGTACCCTTTGCATTGCTTAATCTCTTCTGGCGGCGGCGATGATTTTCCTCAAGGACTGGCGCAAGTATCATGGATGACCTTTACGCAAGAACCCCTACAGGTTGTGTTGACAGGTCAGCGCGAAATGCGGACAGCATTTCGCGGAGGATGAACAAGACCGCGCATCGCGTGGCTTCAACAGAATAGCATCTCCACTCAGGAATGGAATTAGCGCTTTGGCGCGCCTCGTGGTTGCCCTGCAACAGGCGCGTCAGTGTTTTGCCCGGGATCGTGGCAGAGGGCGAGACCTTCCGACGTCCACCAATTCGGTGATGGAATTCGCAGAAAGCTTTCAAGCTTGCGTTTGCCATAGGGTTCACCTAAAAGCTTGCTTCAGAGTAATCGAAAGCTGGAGATACTCAACTGCGAATTCTTTGCGAGAGGACAACATGGGCCAGATTTTCAGCGACATTACCAAGACGATCGGGCGCACACCCCTCGTGCGGCTGAATCGGGTCACGGCGGGGCTTCAGGCCGAGGTCGCCGTGAAATGTGAATTCTTCAACCCCCTCAGTTCGGTCAAGGACCGCATTGGCGTGGCCATGATCGAGGCGGCGGAACGGGACCATCAGATCGACAAGGACTCGACGATCATTGAACCGACCTCCGGCAACACCGGAATCGCGCTGGCATTTGTCTGCGCGGCAAAGGGTTATCGATTGATCCTGACGATGCCCGACACCATGAGCGTGGAACGGCGGGTTTTGCTGCGGATGCTGGGGGCGGATTTGATCCTGACGCCTGGCGCGGAAGGGATGCCCGGTGCGATTCGCAAAGCGGAACAGTTGCAGAGAGAGATCAAGAACTCGTTTCTTCCCCAGCAATTCAACAATCCCGCGAACCCGGAGATCCACCGCCGTACGACCGCAGTCGAGATTTGGGAAGACACCAATGGACGCGCGGATGCGATTGTCGCGGGGGTAGGAACGGGCGGCACGATCACCGGCGTGGCCGAAGTGATCAAGTCGAAGAAGCCGGCGTTCAAGGCAGTGGCCGTCGAGCCGGTGGACTCGCCTGTGATCAGCGGAGGCAAACCCGGGCCGCATAAGATTCAGGGCATCGGCGCAGGCTTCATCCCGAAGAACCTCAATACGTCGATCATCGATGACGTGATCAAGGTGACCAATGACGATTCGTTTGCGATGGCGCGGCGGCTCTCGAAGGAGGAAGGAATTCTGTGCGGGATATCCTCGGGGGCGAACGTCTGGGCGGCCATCGAATACGCCAAGCGCCCCGAAAACAAGGGCAAGCTGATTGTCACGATTGCCCCGTCTACTGGCGAGCGTTACCTCAGCACCGCGCTGGCCGCCGAGGCGCGCGCCGAAGTCACCAAGAATCCGTAATTGCCCGGGGTGATGAAGACCGCGCTCCTTTTTGCCGGGCAGGGCAGCCAGGCCGTCGGCATGGGTCGCGACCTCTGTGAGAAACACGACGTGTGCCGACGGCTGTTCGCCCGCGCCAACGAAGTACTCGGCCGCGACATCCAGAAGATTTGCTTTGAAGGGCCCGAAGCCGTTCTGACCAAGACCGACAACGCGCAGCCCGGAATCTTTCTCATGAGCCTCGCCTGCCTCGAAGCTCTCAAGTCGCAGGTACCGAATCTTGGATTTGACGCCACCGCCGGCTTGTCACTCGGCGAATTTACAGCGCTGGCCGCCGCCGAAGCGGTGAGCTTCGAGGACGGCCTGCGCATGGTGCAACTACGCGGTCGCTTCATGCAGGAAGCCTGCGACTCGACCAACGGCGGCATGGCGTCCATCCTCAACATGGACGACGCCGCGCTGGCGGAGGTCTGCCGCGAGGCCGGCGTGGACATTGCGAACATCAACAGCCCCGGCCAGGTCGTCATCTCGGGCGACAAGGAGAAGATCGCCAAGGCGGTGGAACTCGCCAAGGCGCGGGGCGCGAAGCGCGCGATCCCGCTGGTTGTGGCGGGCGCGTACCACTCACGGTTGATGGAGAGCGCGAAGATCAAGGTGGCCGAAGCTCTGGCCAACCTTCCGATGCGCGAGCCGAAGGTGCCGGTTGTTGCGAACGTCAGCGCGCGCCCGTCGGGCAGCGTCGCCGAGACCAAGGATTTGCTGGTGCGTCAGGTCACATCGTCGGTACGGTGGAGCGAATCCATGCAGTGGCTCGTGTCGCAAGGGTTCACCCGGTTCATCGAGCTCGGTCCCGGCAACGTCCTCAGCGGCCTCATGAGGCGCATCCACAAGGATGCCGAGATGCTTTCCGTCAGCGATTGCGCAACGCTGGAGGCGACGGTGGCGAAGCTGGCGTAGCCCACGTCAAAGCAATGTCTGCCACGCTCTTCTTCTTCGTTTCGCGGAGCAATCGTTGCGCCCAAGGCGTGAAACAGAAGCGACGTTTCCACTCGGGGTCACTTGGCGAGCCTTAATAAATTCAAAGATTCCCTGATTGTTCTTCGCGCACTTGGGTTGGACACAGCCTCCCGCAGCTGACGAATAACCGCCTCTTTCGAAGGGTATGTTCGGTTCAAATCCAAAAAAGCTAGAATGGATTTGCGCAAGATGTCCTGATAGCTCCAAATATTCTGTCGAACAAAGTTATCTTGCGCGTCATTGAGAAGAGAACCGTGAACAATTGCATTCCTGACTCTGTAGAACTGCTTGACGATGCTGCGGAGCCGCTTTTCGTCTTCGTCATCGCGGCCGAGAACAACTGCAACCCTTGCTCCAAGGTTATCTGTTTTGTTTTCGTCGGACTTGAGCAGATACAAGGACTCGAGTCCATTCGTATAGGCCAGCAGCCAATCGAACAGGAAGAAATAATTATCCCTTTGCCCACTTGTATCCAAAAACAGGTGGGCAGCAAATAGACAGCGCAGATCAAGCGTTTGAAGCAACTTGGGCGGCTCCCGGTAAGGGATACAGCCGAAACTCAGGAACCGCCGTAACTCAGGAACCGCAGGTATGGCGCAAGAGCAGCCTTAAAAACCTGGAACGGCTGGATATCAGCCGCACTTAATTCGTAGAGGTGTCCCTCCGTCTCTAAGCCATACAACAGAAAACGAACACGCCGACAGGGCGGCGTGGCTACAACGGCGAGGAGCGGACGGCAAAGGCCGGATGGGCTGGGGACAGCCCACGCTACACCTGAACGGATGGTTATCGTAAATCGATATTTGTGCTGGACGCGGGGTTGCGGTGGTGGTATAGGGGAGATAGTTGTTTGACATAAGAAGAGCGGCGTACAGAGGCAAAAGGGAATTGCAGATCGGAGATTGGAGATCTCGGAGGGGGCGAACACGCCTCGCAGCTCCGTAAACGGAACGCGAGCAGGCGGCGTGGCTACACCGGCGGGCGGAATCCGCTGGAGACGGCGTACGCTACACGGGAGACAGCGTGGTTGGGAGGGGGGAGGCTTCTACTAAGGTGCTTTTTCCAAAACGAAGCCAAGTTGAAAATACGTAAGTATTTGGTCATTAAGTCATGACACAAAATGCAAGGTGGGTTGGATCGAAGAAAACGAACCCAAATTGGGGTGTTTTAGGGCAGAAGATGGGTTCGTTTCGACACGAACGAAGCCAAAATCGGGAAACCAGTAGCCAAGTAGCCGAGGAGACAGTAGACAGACCAGCATTTGATTTGACAGAGGACGTTGTGGATGGCTAGGAAGAGCGACGCTATGCAGAAGCTATTGGAGAACAAAGTGGCGGTGGTGACCGGGGCGGGTCGGGGGATCGGCAAGGCGATTGCGTTGCGGCTGGCCAGCGAAGGGGCCACGATTGCGGCGTGTGGGCGGACCCTGGCGAACGTCGAAGGCACGGCCGGCGAGATCGTGAAACTGGGCGGCAAGGCCACGGCGTATGCGGTGGACGTGGCCAACAGCGCACAGGTCATCGAGACATGCGGAAAGATTCTGAAGGAATTCGGGCGGGTGGACGTGTTGGTGAACAACGCGGGGATCACGCGCGACCAGTTGTTGTTGCGCATGACCGACGAGGAGTGGGATGCGGTGCTCAACACGAACCTGAAGGGCGCGTTTCATTTCACGCGGACGGTGAGCCGCGCGATGCTCAAGCAGCGGAGCGGTCGGATCATCAATATCTCGTCAATTATAGGCTTGACGGGAAATGCGGGCCAATCTAACTATGCCGCGTCCAAAGCCGGGCTCATTGGATTCACGAAATCGGTGGCTCGCGAGTTGGCGTCGCGGGGAATCACCGCCAACGCGGTGGCGCCGGGTCTGATCGTTACGGAGATGACGGAGGCCCTGAGCGAGGCGGCGCGGGAGGCGTTGAAGACGCGGATTTCGTTGGGGCGTTTGGGTACGGCCGAGGACGTGGCCCACGTGGTCTTGTTTTTGGCGAGTGACCTGGCGGCGTACGTGACCGGACAGGTCATCACGGTGGATGGCGGACTGGCAATGTAAGGGTGCGTGGACGCAAACAAAACTTTGACAACGAAGCAAGTTTTCGATTAAGGAAATGAAGCTTTGAACCAGGAGGAGCCAATGGCAGAGAAATCGGTAGCAGATCGTGTGAAGGAGATTATTGTAGAGCAACTCGGCGTCAACCCCGATCAAGTGACGCCCGAGGCGAAGTTCATTGAAGATTTGGGCGCAGACTCCCTCGACACGGTCGAATTGGTGATGGCGTTTGAAGAAGAGTTTGGCGCGGAGATTCCCGACGAGGACGCCGAGAAACTCCAGACAGTGGGCGACGTGGTCAAATACATCGAGGATCGCGGCGACAAATAACGCGAACAACGACGCCCCACGCCCGTCATGCGAGACGGGCGAGAAGATGGGGATGCAGACTTGTGGGGCATAAAGTGGGTTGCAATTTCACGCTTTATGCCCCAGTTTTTCCGGGTTCCGACCGACCATGAGCGAACGACGCGTTGTCATCACGGGCATGGGAGTGCTCACGCCGCTGGGCTGTGAGTTGGAGGTATTTTGGCAGAATCTGCTGGCCGGTAAGAGTGGCATTGGGCCCGTCACCCGCTTCGACACCACGGATTTCGACTGTAAAATCGGTGGCGAGGTGAAGGACTTCAAGCCGGAAGACTTCATGCCGATCAAGGAGACGCGTCGCACGGATCGTTTCACGCAGTTCGCCTGTGGCGCCGCGCGGAAGGCAGTCGCGGATTCAGGCATCGACATGACGAAGTTGGATGCCGACCGGGTGGGAGTGCTCATTGGGTCGGGAATCGGCGGCATGGAGACCATCGAAGACCAGGTGGGAACCCTGCTTCAGAAAGGCCCCCGGCGTGTGTCGCCATTCATGATTCCCATGCTGATTGTCAACATGGCGAGCGGGTACGTGTCGATGCTGTTGGGCGCGAAAGGGCCGAATCTGGCGGTGGTCTCCGCCTGCGCGACGGCGACGCACGCACTGGGAGAGGCGGCGCGGGCGATCGTTCACAATGACGCCGACATCATGATTGCCGGTGGCACCGAGGCGGCGGTCACCAAGATGGGGTATGCGGGGTTCTGCGCGATGAAAGCCATGAGCACGCGCAACAGCGAACCCGAACGGGCCAGCCGTCCGTTCGACGCGCAACGCGACGGCTTCGTCATGGGCGAGGGGGCGGGGGTTTGCATTCTCGAATCGCTCGAGCACGCCCGCAAACGCCATGCGAAGATTTACTGCGAGATTGCCGGGTACGGCATCACGGGGGACGCCTATCACATGAGCGCGCCCGCCCCGGAAGGCGAAGGCGCGGCCCGGTCCATGGCCATGGCGTTGCGCCATGCCAGACTGAACCCCGAGGAGATCGATTATTTGAACGCCCACGGGACTTCGACGCCTGTCGGCGACAAGTGCGAAACCCAGGCCATCAAGACGGTGTTCGGTCCCTGCGCGAAAAAGCTGGCAGTCAGTTCCACCAAGTCGATGACCGGCCATCTTCTGGGCGCGGCGGGCGCGGTGGAAACGGCGGTTTGTGCGCTGGCAATTCGCGACAACATCGTACCCCCGACGATCAACTACGAGAATCCCGATCCCGAGTGCGACCTCGATTACGTGCCCAACAAGGCCCGGCAGATTAACGTCCACGCCTGCGCCAACAACTCCCTCGGTTTCGGCGGCCACAACGCCACTTTGATCGTCAAGCGCCACGAATAATCGCGGTCGCCGCCACGAAACGACCCTACAAGGATTGGTGATGTCGTCGTTGCGCAACCAACGCCATCTGCACCACGATCAGCGCTGTCTGAACTCCCGCGCAGAAGAAGTATGGGATGCGGAGACTGTGGTTGCTGCCGACCCAGCCGGCCAGCACCGGGCCGAAGAACATTCCGCTGCCAACGAACGCCTCGTGAAACCCGCTGCCTTTGCCTTTCTCCGCCATCTCTTCCAGAGTGAAGTAGATGCTCGCCTGGTAGGCGTAACCCGATACCACGCCGCCGATGATCCACGCCGCGGCAAACATCCACGTCGCATGTGCAAAGCCGATCCATACGAGGCTGGCCGCGCAACCGAGCTGCGCGATCCACAATGGCCAGAGCCGAGTTCGCCAGAACAGGAGCCATTGCAGCGCGACGAACGCCAGCAGCGCCGCGCCGCGTCCCGCCGCGAGCAGGGCACCATGCACGTCCGCGCCGATGCCGAGATGAGTTGCCAACTGCGGGAACAGCGCCGAGGTACCCGCCAGCGCGAAGTTGGTCGTGAAATTGGCCAGCCACGCCGTCTTGCGAAAGCCACGGCCCTTGGGAATATGCACGGCAGGTTCGTCGAGGCTGGATTCGACACCATTCACCGGGTGTGCCGGGAGCAACAGGAGCAGTGCAATGAGCAGGATGAAGCCAGCCGAGGCATAGAACGCCAATTTCGGTCCATGCTTGAAGAGGACACCGGTAAGGGCGTAACCGAGCAGCAGCCCGATGTTCCACGCCACGCCAAAAATCGTCAGTCGGACCGCGAGTTTGTGGCCGCTGAGTCCTTCACCGAGCCAGGCAATGAGCGCCGGCCAGAAACACGCCGTGCCGCCGCCGAAGACGGCGCTGAACACCAGGAGCCAGCCGACGCGGGTCGTCAACGAGCATACCAAGGCCATGCAGGCTGCAATGACGCAGCCGATGATGGCGAGTTTGCGGCGACCCACGCGTTCGGAGAACCGTCCCGTCACCAGCGCCAGCATCGCGTACACGCCGATCCATACCGCGCCCAGCCAGCCGAGTTGCGAGGCGCTGGCGCCCAGCTCCGCCGCTCGGCGGCTGATGGCAAACGTGACCCCCGCCACGCTCATGTCCATCAGGAGCGAGACGAGATACAGGATCTGAAGCTGGTTCATCAAAGAGCGCGCAGGATACGCCGCGCTCCCGGAAGCCGACAAGCGGAATCGCCTCCCTGCGGCGGGTACGCTTTCGAATTGTCATTCCGAGCTTGTCGAGGAATGACACGTGGTGAAGAGGGGTACACTCTGTCCTTCATTTTTGGCTGATTGCCAGTATAATGCGCGGCCATGCAACTGCTTATCGCCACGCGCAACCGACACAAGCTCAAGGAACTGGCCCCTTTGCTGAAGGATTTGCAGATCGAGGTGATCTCGGCGAAGGACGTGCCCAAACTCCCGGAAATCGTCGAGGATGGCAAGACAGTCCGCGACAATGCAGTCAAGAAGGCGGTCGAGACGGCGCGGGTGGCTAAGAAGTTGACGCTGGCTGACGACACGGGGCTGGAAGTGGACGCGCTCAAAGGCGAGCCGGGCGTGCGGTCGGCGCGGTTCGCGGGCGAGGAAGCGACGTATCACGAGAACAACAAGAAGCTGCTGAAGATGCTTGAGGGCGTGGCGTACGACAAGCGGTCGGCGCGGTTCCGCTGCGTGGTGGCCATCGCAGACGAGAATGGGCTGTACGAGTGCGTCGAGGCCATTTGCAACGGGACGATCCTGGAAGCCGAGCGGGGCGGTGGCGGGTTCGGATACGATCCGTTGTTTCTTGCGGACGGCCAGACGAAGACATTCGCGGAGATCTCGCCCGAGGTGAAGAACCGCATCAGCCATCGCGCCAAGGCGATGCAGAAGGCGTGGGCGGTGCTGTCGCGGTATCTCCGTGAAAAGAGCACGGGCCCCGGCGATTCCACGCCGCCGCCACGACGCCAACGGGTATGAAGGCGTTCATCCTCGCAGCGGGATTGGGCACGCGGTTACGCTCGCTCGGCTTGGAAGTGCCGAAGGTGATGGTGCCGATTGGCGGCAAACCACTGCTCGAGCATCATCTGGAGTTGTTCCAGCGGCAGGGGATTCGCGAGTTGATTGTCAATTTGCACTATCTGCCGGAGCAGATCACCAATTACTTCGGTGACGGCGCCCGGTTTGGCGTGAACATCACCTACTCGCACGAGCCGGAATTGCTGGGCACAGCGGGTGCCGTGAAGAAAATGGAGCAGGAACTGCGCGGCGGGGCATTTATCGTATTCTATGGCGACAATCTGGTGCGGGTGGACTTCGCCCCGCTTGTGGCCTTCCATCAAGCGCGACAGGCGGTCACCACGGTGGCGCTGTTCGCGTCGTCGGAGCCGTGGACGGGCGGGGTGGTGGAGACGGATTCGAACGGGCGCGTGGTGGGCTTTGTCGAAAAGCCGGACCCGAAACAGGTTTCGACAAATCTGATCAGCGCTGGTATTTTCGTGGTCGAGCCGCAAGTTCTGGAGGTTATTCCGGCGGGCCGGTTTTACGATTTTGGGAAGGACGTGTTTCCCCAGTTGTTGGCGGAAGGCAGGCCGGTATACGCGATGAAACCCGAGGCATACATCCAGGATGTCGGAACGCCCGAGCGGCTGGCCAAGGCACAGCATGATTTTGACCGGGGAGTGTTGAATTGATCATTACGCAGACACCGTTGCGGGTCTCGCTCGCGGGCGGCGGGACGGATTTTCCCGACTTTTTCCAAACCCACGGAGGGTGCGTGGTCAGCACCGCGATCGACAAGTACGTGTACTGCATTGTCAAGGAACGGTTCGACGACAAGATTTACGTAAACTGGACGAAGAAGGAGATTGTCGAGTCGGTCGACCAAATCGAGCACGAGCTGGTACGGGAGGCGATGCGGAAGGTTGGAGTAACGAAGGGCATCGAAATCTCGTTTCTCTCGGATATCCCTGCAGAAGGCTCAGGGTTGGGGTCTTCGAGCAGTGTCACTGTCGGCGTGCTGAACGCCCTCTACCATTACGTGGACGCCACGCCCACGACCGAACAACTGGCGCGCGACGCGTGCGCGATCGAGATCGAGATTCTCGGCAAGCCCATCGGCGTCCAAGACCAGTACATCGCCGCGTACGGTGGATTGCGCTGCTTTGAGTTTGGGCCGGGTCCGGGCGTGAAGGTCGTGCCGATCAGAACGACACGCACGGCGCTCGAGGACCTCGACAACATGCTGATGTTGTTTTACACGGGCAGAACACGGCAGGCATCGAGCATCCTTTCCCAGCAGAAATCCAGTGTTGGCCGGAACATCGAGGTGCTGCAACGGATGAAACAACAGGCGCATCAGGTGCGGCAATCGATCGAAGCAGGGGACATTGACAGCTTAGGCACCATTTTGCACCAGGGCTGGGAGGCGAAGCGAAAGCTCGCGCAAGGTGTCAGCAGCGGCGAATTAGACGAGATTTACGAGCGGGCCGTGAAAGCAGGGGCCCTCGGTGGCAAGATTTCAGGCGCAGGCGGAGGTGGGTTCTTCCTCCTGTGCGTGGCGAGCGACAAACGGCAGGCGGTCCGGCAGGCGTTGGCGAATATGCGCGAAATGCCCTTTCGCCTGGAGCGGGGAGGCAGCCGGATTGTTCTGAACATGCAACGATACTGAATTATGAAAACGGCAAGCGAGTTTGCGAAGGATTACATTCACGGATTGAAAGGCGTGCTCGACCGTCTTCCGTTGAAACCCCTCGAGGAGATCATCCGGGCCATCGAAGAGGCTCAGAAAGAACGGCGGCAGGTTTTCGTCATCGGCAACGGCGGCAGCGCCGCGACCGCATCGCACATGATGAACGATTTGTGCAAGGGGACGCTCGGCCACAAGGGCGACGCGTCGTGGCCGCGCTTGCGCGTCATTGCGTTGACGGACAATGTATCCTTGATGACGGCGTGGGCAAACGACACGGACTACGATCGCGTTTTCAGCGAGCCACTCAAGAACCTGGCGCAGCGCGGCGACCTTCTCGTTGCGATTTCGGCCTCGGGGAATTCCCCGAACATCATCACCGCAGTCGAGGCGGCAAAGCATTTGGGCGTGAAAGTGATCGGCTTGGCCGGCTTCGGCGGTGGCAAGCTGTCGAAGATGGCCGACGTTTCGTTCGTGGTTGCCTCCGACGAGTACGGCCCGGTTGAGGACGCCCATATGATCCTCGACCACATCATCACGGGCTATCTCTACGAGAAGCTGAAGGAAACGCATTCCCGGTAGGAGCATGAGCAAAGGTCGAGCGCTGATTACGGGTGGGGCGGGATTCATCGGGTCGCATACGGCGGTGGAACTGCTGGGCGCAGGCTACGAAGTTCGCGTGCTCGACAACCTCACACCACCCGTGCACACCGGCGATGGCACGTGGCCGGACTGGCTGTCGGGTGACGTCGAACGCGTGCTGGGCGACGTGCGCCACCGCGACGATTGGGCGAAGGCGCTACGGGGGATCGATGTGGTGATCCATTTGGCGGCATACCAGGATCTGCTGCCGAATTTTTCGCAATTCTTCCATGTCAACTCGGTCGGAACAGCCCTGTTGTACGAATTGATCGTTGCGGAAAAACTGCCGGTCCGAAAAGTGGTCGTTGCCAGCAGCCAGTTTGTTTACGGTGAGGGCCGCTACCAATGCGCGCAGGACGGCGAAGTATTTCCCGACGGACGCGATCCGCAGCGGCTGGCGAAAGGCTCCTGGGAGCCGGTGTGCCCGAAGTGCGGCGGGCCGATCCAATCGTTACCGCTTTTGGAGTCGCACGCCAACCCGAAGAACCAGTATTCCATCGCGAAATACTCGCAGGAGTTGATGGCGGTGGCGCTGGGCCGGAACTACGGCATTCCGAGCGTGGCGGTGCGCTATTCGATTGTGCAGGGACCGCACCAATCCTTCCGCAACGCCTACTCGGGCGTATTGCGCATTTTCACGCTGCAAATGATGAAAGGCCAACGGCCGTCGGTATTTGAAGACGGCCAGCAGCTTCGCGATTACGTCAACGTCGGCGACGTGGCCCACGCCAACCGCCTCGTGTTGGAGAGTGACGAAGCAGACTTCCAGGTGTTCAACGTCGGCGGCGGTCGCGGGTATACGGTCCTTGAATTCGCGGGCATCGTCGCGGAATCGCTGGGTGTGAATCTCGAGCCAGGCATCAGCGGCGAATACCGCGTTGGCGACACGCGCCACAGCGTTTCGGACATCGTGAAGCTCGGGCGACTTGGCTGGCAGCCGACCAAGACACCGCGCGACAGCGTGCAGGATTATGTCGAGTGGATCCGCCGCCAGAGGCTCGACCGGGATTATGCCGCGGAGGCGCTGTTGAAGCTGCGCGAAATGGGCGCGTTGCGCAAGGCCACCTGAGCCAAAGATGGAAGCGCGTCCGTACCTATCGGTCGTCATCCCCGCCTACAATGAGCAGGAGCGGCTCCAGCGTTTCGTGCCGGGAATCGTCGAGTTTTTGCAGTCGAAGGGGCAGCCATTCGAGATTGTCGTCGTCAACGATGGCAGCCAGGACGACACCGCGCTGGTGGCTCGTGAATTGTCCAAGAAGTTTCCAATGCTACGGCTGATCGATTACCACCCGAATCGCGGTAAGGGGGCGGCCGTGAAGGCGGGGATGCTCGAGGCGCGCGGGCAATGCGTGTTATTCACGGACGCGGACCAGAGCACGCCGATTACCGAGGTGGACAAGCTGCTCGCGAAAATGGAGGGCAGCGGTTATGACATGGCGATTGGGTCGCGGTCGATGCCGGGGGCACGCGTGGAGCAGCCGCAAGCATGGTACCGCGCGTTGGCGGGAAAACTTTTTGGCATCGGAACGCGGCTCTTTTGTATTCACGGCATCCACGACACGCAATGCGGCTTCAAGGCGATGAAACACGAAGTGGCGCAGAAGGTCTTCCAGCAGGTCACGTCAAACTCGGCAATTTTCGACATTGAAATGTTGGTGGTGGCGACGCGGGAGGGGTTCCGGGTCGCGGAGGTCGCGGTGAAATGGGTGCATGATCCCGACACACGCATTCCCTACAACCTGCGACGCGCACTGCACATCTGGGGTGAGCTATTTCGCATCCGCCGCGCGCAACGGCTGCTATGGTCGCTGAAGGCGAGGACCTAGATTCAAGCAAGGGCACTGTGGGTCGCAACTTCACATTTTACTTGCCGCAGATGGGCTCAGAATGACAGGCTAATTGGCGGGTGAGGGCCACAGGTTACATATGGCAACAGCATGCAGAATGACCACGCGCGGGCATGGGTTGTTGGAGTCATTCGTGGCAAAACTGCGGGCGCATCAGGCCAATCGCCTGATTCCTGCTCACTTACGGTCGGGACGGATTCTGGACATCGGTTGCGGGTCGCAGCCGTATTTTCTGTCACACGCGTCGTTTCGGGAAAAATACGCCATTGATCGGCTTACTCCGGCCGGCGTGGCGGAGAGCATCTCTTGGTACGCCTTGGACTTGGACGTGCAACAGGAACTGCCCCATGAAGGCTGCTTCTTCCACGTGGTGACGATGTTTGCCGTAGTCGAGCACTTGAATCCGAACGTTCTGGTGCAGCTGTTTCGCGCAATCCATCGGGTGTTGGTGCCGGGGGGTATGTTGGTTGCCACGACGCCGTCATCGTGGTTGGACGGACTGTTGAAGCTGCTGGCGCGTGCCGGCGTCCTGAGCGCCGAGGAAATCTTCGAGCACAAGTACGCGTACACGCTGCCACTGTTGGGCTGGCACTTCGGGACGGCGAACTTCTCGATGGACAAGATTCGATTTGGGTGTTTCGAATGCATGCTCAATATGTGGGCCACAGCAGAACAGTGAGGCTGGAGGCGGAAACGGATTACAGCAGTGGCGAAGACACAGAAGACAACGCAGCCAGGCACGGGGATGGGGACCTTGGATTGCACGTGGCTGGGGGTGGCATTGTGGGAATGGGCTGGGTTGGTTGTGCTTGTGGCGGTGGGCGCCTGGCTGCGGTTTCAACACCTGGAGCTGTTGGAGTTCAAGGGAGACGAGGCTTTTGCGGCGAATCGGGCGTTGGAATTCGTGCGGGGCGGCAAGCTGCCGACATCGGGGCTGATGTCAAGCGTGGGCATACCGAATCCCCCGCTGTTCTGCTGGTTGTTGATCCCGATGTTTTTCATTACTTCGAATGTGGCGACGGTGTGCTGCATGATCGCCATGCTGGGGCTGGCCACGGTGGTGGCGACCTGGTGGATTGGGCGAAAATACTACGGCGCATGGGCTGGCTTGGTGGCGGCGGCGCTGTTTGCCACGGCGCCGTGGGCGGTCATCTATTCGCGCAAAATCTGGGCGCAGGATTTCGTGCCGATGTTCGCCACAGCGACCATGTGGGCGGTGCATGCGCTCGTGGTCGGAAAGAAACCGAAAGCGGTGTTCTGGGTGCTGAGTCTGCCATTATGTGTGATCCAGATTCATTACAGCGGGTTCGCGTTGACGGCGACGGTGCTTACGATCCTGGTGCTGCTCCGACCGAAGATCGATTGGCGATTTGCGGTGGCCGGCATGGCGGGGGCGGCTGTATTGGCCCTACCGTATGTCGCGGAGCAACAGAAGAGTGGGTGGGCGGAGTGGAAGCGGATGTCGGAAGAAGGCAGCAGCAGCCACTGGGAGCAGCTTCCACCGGGCATGACGATCAATCCGCAGAGCGGCTACCCGTTTCCACGGAGGCCCACAGAAGCATGGCGGCATGCGTTGGCGATCATGAATGCCGGAGAGATCGAGGATGTGCTCGGGCTGAGCACGAGCGAGAGGTTGGATCCGAATCGAATCTGGTCTAGCAAGGGCGCGGGACAGAATGTCTATTTTGATTCATTGCTGACGGTGGGAGATTGGCTGCCGACTCTGCAACAACTGGCATTTTGCGTGGCGTTGCTGTGGTTCGGCGTGGTGGTGGCGCGATCTTTGAAAGCGGTGTTCCGTCGGGAAGTGACGGCGGACGAAGAATCGAAGAAGGCATGGATCTTGGTGCTGTGGTTTGTCGTGCCGTTGGCGGTGTACCTCGTAGCCGGGTTGTGGACATACCTGTCATACTACGTCATCTTGTACCCGGTGTATTTCCTGGTCCTTGGAGCACTGGGACAACGCGCCGTGCCGGTCAAGGTGCTGATTGCGGGAGTGGCGGTGTTTGTCATTGGCAATGTCATTTTCATGCTGGATGTGAACCGGTATTTGGGTCGGTATGGGGGGGCACAAGGAACGTACGGATCAGGGTTCGGCTTCAAGCAGTCAGCAGCGGAATTTGTGGCGGCGCGTGCGGATGCCGGCAGGCTGGTGGCGGAAGGCCGGTTGCTGCAGATGGATCATTGGCAGCGGGTCGAGCCGGCGCAATTGGATTTGCCGTTCCTTGCCATGTTGCACGGTCGTGGCGATCGATTGGGAACCAATTCGATCGTGCTCTTGGTGGATGACAATCGGACGAGTTTCGACGCCAGTCGGGCGAACTTCGGCGCTGCTAGCACCAACTTCGGGCCGATGCGCGTCTATGTTATCAACAGACCATGAAATCGCCATTTGGGACAAAGCGGGAGTGGATATTTGCCTTCGTGTTGGTGGCAGTGTGGGCGCTGTTGTTTCTCCCCAATCTGCGCACGAATCCAAATTGGTACGGTGATGAAGGCGAATGGATGGAGAAGAGTTGGACGTTCATCCACGGGACGCCGCGCGCCGGTCCCATCGTGATCGACTTTATCTTCCCGTATCCATATCCGCCGCTCTACATGCTGATCAACGGCGCATTACTCCGTGTATTTGGTGAAGACTTGGTGGTGGGACGCGCCCTGGGAGCAGTGACTGCATTGGGAGCGGGGGCGTTGTTATTCTGGATCGGGACGCGGCTTCGCGACAAGAGGTTTGGTTTTCTTTGCGCCGGTGCGTTTCTGGTTTATTCCGAAGCGAACATCAATTTCCGTTGGGTGCGCTCGCATCCGATGGCGGGCACATTTGCGTTGGCGTCGGTCGGGTTTCTGGTCCGCTACGTGCAGGAGAAACGTCTGCGCGACGCGATTTGGGCTGGGGCGTTTTGTTCGCTGGCGACGGCGACGAATTATTTCACATATCCGTTGGTGGGGGGCGTGGTGGTGACGGTGGCGGTGGCGAATTGGCGCGCATGGAGATCTCCTCGCGTGTGGCGTGACGTGGTCGCCACGGGCGCGGCAGCCTGCGCGTATGCAGGTCTATTTGTGTTGTGGTATTGCGCTACGCATGGGTGGGGACAATTCATGACGCAAGTGGGACGACTGACCAGTGTGGCGAACAACGAAGCCCGCCCGACGTTCGTCGGCGAGGTCGGGCGATTTATTGAAAACGTATGGAATCTCGGTTTCAAGACGCCGACCCACGGCCCGCCAATGCCGTGGTCAGGCCACGATTGGTGGCTGACGATGGCAACCATCGGATTTATGTTCCTGCCGACACGAGACTGGCGGATGCGGCTTTGGGTGCCGTTCTGGTTGCTGGTGTTGATGTACGGCGTGTTCAAGAAACTCAACAACGTACCGATGTTCTTTTATCCCGCGACAATCTTTCTGCCGTTGATGGCGGTGGGTGTTGCAGGCGTGCTGGTGTGGGTCGGGGAGTTGGTCAAACGGCTTTCCCTCCAGTCAGGCGAGGTGGCGGCAGCGACCGTCGCGGTGGCCGTGCTGGCCCTTTTTGGGGCGTCGTCAGCGTCGGGAGCCTGGGGACATTTTCACACCCGAATCGACATGTGGGCGCAACAATCGGTTGCCGATGCCGAGGCAGCCATGGCCTTTGTCAACGCGCATACGACGAAGGATGACTTCGTGATCATGCCGAAGCAGGTTTACTGGCTGGCGCGGTGCGACCGCCGCAGCATGTTGACGTTCTGCGCCCGCTACGAAGGTGTGGACAACGATATGCCCGTGCCGGCACACATTCCCCGCGAGCTATTCTGGTTCGATTGTCGGCTGGAGCAGGCCAAGTTTCTTGTCCTTGAGTATTCATTGGAGGAGCAGATATTGGCCGATGGCCGCCATGTGCAGTTGCCAATCGGCATCGACGCGGTGTATACCATCACGCTGCGGGGTGTGCGGGAGGTTTTGGGGCGGACACAACAAGAGAAGTGGCCGGTCGTACTTCAACGGGGCGCATACCTCGTGCTGGCGAATCCGCGATTTGTGAAGGAGACGAAATAACGTGGCGCTGAACGAACGAACGCTGGTCATTATTCCGACGTACAACGAGAAGGAGAATATCCGCTCGATTGTTGAGTTGGTGTTGTCCCAGGGGCGCGACCTCGACGTACTTGTTGTCGACGATGGCTCGCCGGACGGCACCGCGACCATCGTAAACGAGATGGCGAAGGCGGATCCGCGCGTCCACCTGATGAGCCGCGCCGGCAAGCAGGGTTTGGGGACGGCGTATATTGCGGGCTTCAAGTGGGGTTTATCCCGGGGGTACGCGTACCTGATCGAAATGGACGCGGATTTTTCACATGATCCGCATGAGATTCCCAACATGTTGAAGGCCATCCAGGCGGCCGATCTTATTCTCGGCTCGCGCTACATCGGTGGCGTGCGCGTCGTCAATTGGCCGCTCTCGCGTCTTTTTCTGAGCAAAGGCGCCTCCTATTACGTCCGCTTTATCACCGGATTGCCGGTGTACGACCCGACGGGTGGCTTCAAGTGCTTCCGCCGTTGCGTACTGGAAGCGATTGAACTCGACGGGATCCGCAGCAACGGCTATGCGTTCCAGATCGAGATGTCGTACAAGGCGTGGATGAAGGGCTTCCGGGTTCGCGAGATCCCAATTACGTTCGCCGACCGTCACGCCGGGCAATCCAAGATGTCCGGCCATATCGTTTCTGAAGCGCTGTGGATGGTTTGGTCGCTGGCGTTCTCACACGGATTTCGACGAAAGCCGCATTCTGCGCGGAAGACAGATTTGTGAGCGGTGACTGGCGCCGCGGAATCACCGGCAGCCGCCAATTGCCGATCGGCATTCCCAATTCTACACCGACAAATGCTGACATCGTCGTTCGTCGCGCCCGCCTTCTCATCGAGGGGAAGCGAGATAGCCCCGGACTGCGACTCGCAGGACGAGGAGGCGGTGACGTAATCGATCAAGGGAACGGGCCGGTTCTCGGACTTGGGCAAACAGCGCGGCAGGAATTGCCGCAAGGCAGATGGCGAGCAGGACCAATTGCGTCCTTCGCCATGATCGACAACCTACCCTGTAGATTGCGCCCATGAGTGATCTCGCTGTCCAGCCGTCCAGCGGTAAGCCGCTTTCCGGGTACCGCAAATGGCTGTCGGCCACATTATTTTTCACAAATCTCAGCAAACTTGGCGCGGGCATTGCTCTTGCGGCTGAATGGAATGAAGATCGCCAAGTGCAATCAGCCCCCCCAATTGAGCTTGGCGTTGCACGCACTGAAGGAAGCGATCCTCAAGGGGGCCACCTGGCAGTATGAGAAGTTGGTGGCGCTCGCATCGAATGCTGGCGCGACTGATGAGCAGATTGATCTAATAGCGCACGAAGCGATCGAAGCGCTTTTCGCGCGCGCGGAACGACCAATCACTCCGCGCAATCTCGCACAATTCCACAACGTGGGCCATTCTCGTGGTTGAAGTTAGACGTTTTTGGACTGCCCGCGTGTTGACGACCGACAATGTGCGTTTTGTCTCACGTTTCCGGGCCGTTCTGAGCCGCAATGCCCCTTGACGAGGCTACGAACCGCGTGGTAGCGTCCCCCCCGCTTTGCTCAAAGACCAAATCATGTCATTCAAGGGGAACTCATGAAGATCCGGGCCGTTTTCGCCGTCCTTACTGCCACAGTCACTCTCGTCTGCCAAACTTTCGCTGCTGATGCGCCGAAGCATGCGGTTGAATCCACCAATAAGACCGCCGCTGTCGCCGCCTCGGTTCCAGCCGTTGGTGAAGTCGTGGCGCGCGTCAACGGGACGGAGATCAAGCGCAAGGACCTCGATATCGCCGTGCAGGCATTTATCGTGCAGATGTCCCGGCAGAATCGTTCTCTCCCGCCGAGCGAGACCTCGACGCTGGACCAGAATGTTTTGGAACAGTTGATCGGACGAGAACTCCTCTTGCAGGAAGGCAAGAAGCACATTCCGTCTGATCTTGAAAAAAAGGTGCAGGAACAGGTTGATCAAACAAAGGCCCAACTCGGGGGCGAGGAGGAGTTTAAGTCGAAACTGGCGGAGTCCGGCCTCACGGTTGAGGAATACACGCGTAACGTGCGTGATAGCTTCATTATTCGCGCGGCAATTCAGGCTGCCGTCGAGAAGGAGGTCAAGATCGCGCCCGAGGACGTCAAGGGGTTTTACGACAAGAATCCCGACCAGTTCAAGCAACCCGAGCTCGTTCGCGCCAGCCACATCCTGATTCGGGTTGCACCCGATGCGACCGATGAGGTGAAGAAGGAGAAGCGCGTCCAAATTGAGGCGGCGCGTGCGTTGGTCAAGAGCGGTGAGAAGTTTGCCGATGTAGCCAGGAAAGTCTCGGAAGACCCGGGCAGCGCCCCGACCGGCGGTGATCTCGGTTTTTTCGCCCGCGGCCGGATGGTGCCGGAGTTTGATACCGCAGTGTTTTCGTTGAAAACGAACGAAATCAGTCCCGTCATCACCACGCAATACGGCTACCATATATTGGTCGTCACGGATCGTAAACCCGCGGGAACGATGCCCTTTGACGAAGTGAAGGAAGATCTCGCCGACTTCTTGAAGCAGCAGAAGGGCGCCGAAGTAACCCGCAAGCATGTCGCTGAGTTGCGGCAGGCAGCGAAAGTCGAAGTTCTCCTAGCCGGGGTGACGCCCACGCCGGTCGTCGTGACCCCGCCCGCCCCAGCGTCGGGCAAGTGACGACGGACAATTCGCCCGCGCGGTCGTTCTGACGGGCCATTGACGCCACCTGCAAAAGTTTCATAGACTTGCAGCGGCGCCCATGTTGACCATCACGCTGATTCTCGAACTGCTCGCGCTGGGAGGGTTGCTGATCTTGTCCGCATTTTTCTCAGGGACAGAGATCGCCCTATTCTCGCTTAGCAAATTGCAGCTCCGTCGTCTGCGACAGGAACATCCTGTGCAGGGCCAGATCATTAGCGAGCTTCTCGACCAACCGCACCGGCTGCTTTCCACGATCCTGTTCGGCAACACGGTCGTCACGGTCGCTGCGGCGATCCTCGGTTATGCGATCTTGCAGACGCTCACTCCATTGCACGCCGAAGCGGTTGCCGTGCCCGTGATGACGGTGATGATTCTTCTGTGCGGCGAAATCACCCCGAAGACGCTGGTCATCCGCAGCGCCGGTTTCTTTGCCGTCTACCTTGCTCGGCCCATCCAATGGACGGTCGCTTCGACTTCCTCTATCCGCCGCACGACCGAGGGTTTGTCGTCGGCTGTCGTCCAGCGCGTCGAGCGACTGCCATTCTTTGCCGCGCACAAGGTGCGCTCCGCCGGGCCGACCGAGGACGAGTACCGGACGTTGCTTACCGTCAGCGAGCGCGCGGGCGTTGTTCGCAAGGAGGAGCGCTACATGGTCAACAAGATTCTGGCGCTCGAAAAGATGCAAGTGAAGGAAATCATGACCCCGCGGGTGGATATGCAGTGCGTGGAGGACGCACTGAGCCCGCAGGAGATGGCCAAGGCATTGCGGCGGATCAAACACCGTCGCGTGCCGATCATCCACGAAACGCCCGACACCGTCGAGGGGATCCTCAAGGTGAAAGACTTTCTCGCAGACCCCGCTTGCGAACTCGATGAGGTCGTCGAGTTGCCGAATTTCATTCCCGAGACAATGTCCGTGGCGAAGCTGTTGAAAAGCTTTCGAAAACAGGAACACCCGGTCGCCATTGTGGTGGATGAGTACGGCGGCACGCAGGGAATGGTTACGCTCGAAGACGTTCTCGAGGAGATTGTGGGTGAAATCGAAGACGAGTTCGACAAGAGCGAGATCATGGTGCAAAAGCTCGACGAGCACCGCTATCTCATCAACGGCAAAGCGCGGCTGGAACTGGTCAACGAACAGTGCGGACTGGCGCTGCAGGCACCCGATGTCGAGACCATTGCGGGCTGGGTGATCGCCCAACTCGGTGCGTTGCCGAAGGAAGGCGAGCAGGTTCGCACCGGGAACGTCGTTGCCACCGCGCGGAAGGTCATCAAGAACCGCGTCGGCGAAGTCTTGCTGGAGATTCAACCTGAAGTGTACGGGACCGAGGGACTCTAGCATGGAACTCATTCTCAAGGACCTGTTTCTCATACTCGCCGGCATCGCTGGATCGGCGTTCTTCTCCGGCACGGAAACGGGCTTGATCTCACTGAATCGTGTTCGGCTCCGGCACGAGGTCGAACGCAAGAATCGGCGCGCACTCATCATCAGCGGTTTTGTGGAGAATACGGAGCGGCTTTTCGGGGCGACCCTGCTCGGCAACAGCCTGGCCAACGTGCTCGTCGGTGTCTACGCCTCAGCTTTGGCGGCGCACCTTTTGCATTCCGATGATCTTTGGATCAACCTGACCGCCACGGTCGTCGCCTCGATGGTTCTGCTAATCCTGGGCGAAATTGTCCCAAAGACGCTCTTTCGGCATTACCCCTACCGGCTTTGCATGAGTATTGCCGACGCGCTCAACGCGACGGCATGGGTGCTGGCGCCGCTCGTGTCGGTGCTTGGGTTTGCGATGCGCGCGGTGATTCGCCTGAGTGGCGATTCCGAAACGCCGAAGAGTTTCTTCGTAACCCGCGAGGAGTTGAAACATCTGGCGAAGGAGGGGGAGGCGGGCGGTGCGCTCACCGCCGAGGAACGCCAGATGATCGACGGCGTTTTCGATTTTCCCTACAAGACGGTGGATGACGTCATGGTGCCGATCTCGCGCACGGCCATCGTCCTCCGCGACACTCCCGTCAGGGAACTCTTCGAACTGTCGCAGCGCACTGGGTTCTCCCGTTTCCCCGTGTGTGATGGCGACAAGATTGTGGGCATCGTCAATGTCTACGAAGTTCTTTTTGACGATGGGGGCCATGATGGCAAGACGGCGGGTCAACTCATGCAGAAACCGCAGTTCGTGGCGTCGACCGAGCGCGTCAATCGCGTGTTGCCGGTGCTGCGCGCGGGGCGCCGGCCCATCAGCATTGTCGTGAACCCCGAAGGCAAACATGTCGGCATTCTCACAATCGAAGACATTGTCGAGGAAATCGTCGGCGACGTGGAGGGGTGAGAGATGCCACAGCGGAGGCCACACTTATGAGAATGGACAAACGGTTCGCGGTGACATCGCGGAAGCCGCTGAGGCTCAATGATTTCAACCCAGGCGACACGGCGGGTTTCGACAAGGGCGACAAGGCAGACGCCCACTTGAAAAACAACATTTCGCGCATGGAAGACCTGCAGTATCGATTGTACGCGGAAGGCCGTTGTGCGCTGTTGATTGTTCTGCAGGGTATGGACGCCAGCGGCAAGGACGGGACGGTGCGGCATGTGATGTCGGGACTGAACCCGCAGGGCTGCCGCGTGACGTCGTTCAAGGTGCCTTCCACCGAGGAGGCCGGTCACGATTTTCTTTGGCGCATCCACAAGGCAATGCCCGCGCACGGGGAAATCGGCATCTTCAACCGTTCACATTACGAGGACGTATTGGTCGTTCGGGTGCACCAGTTGGCGCCGAAGTCCGTCTGGTCGGCGCGCTACGACCAGATCAACGCGTTCGAGAAGTTGATGAGCGACAACGGCGTGACCATCCTGAAGTTTTTCCTGCACATCAGCAAAGCCGAGCAAAAACAACGGCTCGAAGCGCGGCTCAACGACCCAATTCGGAATTGGAAGATCAGCCCAGCGGATTTTAAGGAACGCCAACGTTGGAATGACTACGTCGATGCGTACGAAGCTGTGCTGAACCGATGTAGTTCCTCCATGGCCCCGTGGTTCATCATCCCATCGAACAAGAAATGGTTTCGCAACCTGGCGGTCTCGCAGATCATCGTCGAGACCCTCGAACGCATGAACCCGAAATTCCCGAAACCCTCCTTCGATTTGTCGAAGATCAAAGTGAAGTGAGCTTCGCGGTTGACAGCCGGCAACCTTCATTCTGGATTCTGCTTTTCAGATGGTGTATTCTTCCCGTCTCATGCTTGCCAAACGCGTCATTCCGTGTCTGGACGTGGATCGCGGCCGCGTGGTGAAAGGAACCAAGTTCCTGAATCTGCGTGATGCGGGTGATCCCGTCGAGTGCGCGAAGGAATACGACCGCCAGGGGGCGGATGAACTGGTCTTTCTCGACATCACGGCCAGTTCCGACAATCGCGCGACGATGATCGACGTGGTGGAGCGTACCGCCAGTGAGTGTTTCATGCCGTTGACGGTCGGCGGCGGCATTCGGACGGTGGATGATATTCGCGCGATGCTGAAGGCGGGGGCCGACAAGACAAGCTTGAACACGGCGGCGGTGCAAAACCCTGATGTGGTTCGCGCGGGCGCGGAGCGATTTGGCTCACAATGCATCGTGGTGGCGGTCGATGCAAAGCGTTCGGACAAAGGAAGATGGGAAGTGTTCACCCACGGCGGGAGGAAGCCGACCGGCCTCGATGCTGTGGAATGGGCGCGGTGTGTCGAGGCGCTCGGGGCCGGCGAAATCCTGTTGACCAGCATGGACGCTGATGGGACAAAGGCGGGGTACGATGTGGCGTTGACGCGCGCGATCAGCGGGGCGGTGCATATACCGGTGATCGCCAGTGGTGGCGCCGGGAAACTCGATCACATGGTCGAAGTGCTCACCGAGGGGAAAGCGGACGCGGTGTTGGCGGCATCGATTTTCCACTTTGGTGAACATACCGTCGGTGACGTAAAGCGGTTCTTGGAGGAGAAGGGCATTTGTGTGCGGCTATGAAAATACTCGATGAACTCAAGTACGATGCAAACGGGCTGATTCCCGCGATTGTGCAGGAACAATCGACAGGGCGCGTGGTGATGGTGGCGTGGATGAACAAGGAGTCTCTGAAACGGACGCTGGAAATCGGCGAGACGGTGTTTTGGAGCCGCTCCCGCAAGGAATTCTGGCACAAGGGTGCGACCAGCGGCCACACGCAGAAGGTGAAGGATGTGGCCTTTGATTGCGACAAGGACGCACTACTGATTCAGGTGGAACAAAGCGGTGCGGCGTGTCACGAAGGCTACCACTCCTGCTTTTTCCGCAGTATCGTAAATGGTGAGGTCAAAGTGACGGAGCAACGGCTGGTGGACCCGGAAAAGGTCTACGGCAAGAAATAAGGCGTATGTTCACGCCGTCGAAAGCGGAGTTTCTGGAACTGGCGAAGCACGGGAACCTGATCCCCGTGTATCGCGAGATCGTGGCGGACGCCGAGACGCCGGTGTCGGCGTATCAGAAGATGCAAAAGAGTGGCGGCTCGTTTCTGTTCGAGTCGGTGGAAGGTGGCGAGCACATCGGGCGTTACTCGTTTCTCGGTTCGCATCCGCACAAAGTGATCCGCGTTGATAAAGCCGACGGCAGTGACCCGCTGCAGGCGGTCGAGAAGGAGATGGCTCAGTTCAAACCCGTCGCGGTTCCCGGTCTGCCACGGTTCACGGGCGGGGCGGTCGGTTTTCTCGGTTACGAATACATTCACCAAATCGAGCCGAGTGTCCCCAAGCCCGTGGGTGACGATCTGCACACGCCCGTGCTGTGTTTCATGATCACCGACACGATCCTGATCTTCGACCGTGTCAGCCAGACGATAAAGATCGTCGCGAACGCGCATGTCGACGGCAAGCCCGAAGCCGCGTATGCCTCCGCCTGCGCCCGTGTCGACGAGATTGTCCATGAATTGCAGCAGCCTCTCGAGTCGCGCGCCCTGGAGTTTCGCAAGGACGCGACGGAGGTCCATGTCGTGTCGAACATGACGCCCGAACGGTACGCCGACATGATTGGGAAGGCCAAGGAATACATTTGTGCGGGCGACATCATTCAAGTGGTGCTCGCGCAACGATTCCAAGCGAAGATAAAGGCCTCGGCCCTCGATGTTTATCGCGCGCTTCGCTCGATCAACCCGTCGCCATACATGTTCCTTCTCGATTTCGGCAGGTTTCATCTGGTCGGTGCATCGCCTGAAGTCCACGTGCGGTGTGAAGACGGAAAAGTGGAGATCCGTCCGATTGCCGGCACGCGCTGGCGGGGGAAGACGTCCGAAGAAGACGTGCGATTAGAGAAGGAATTGCTGGCGGACGAAAAGGAGCGCGCGGAGCACTTGATGCTCGTGGACCTTGCGCGCAACGATATTGGGCGCGTGTGCGATTTCGGCAGCGTGCGCGTGCCGGAATTCATGGTGATCGAAAAGTACTCGCATGTGATGCACATTGTCAGTGGAGTCGAGGGACGCCTGCAGGCGGGGCGTTCGTCGTACGACCTCATGCGGGCGACATTCCCCGCAGGGACGGTGAGTGGTGCGCCGAAGATTCGGGCGATGCAGATCATCAGTGAATTGGAGCAGGCACAGCGCGGACCGTACGCCGGTGCCGTGGGCTATTTCAGCTTCAACGGGAATGTCGATAGCTGTATCACGCTGCGGACGGCGTTGCTCAAGGACGGTGTGGCCTACGTACAGGCTGGCGGGGGGATCGTGGCGGACAGCGACGCGAACTATGAGTTCCAGGAGACAGTCAACAAGTCCAAGGCCATGCTCAAGGCCATCGCGCTGGCTGAGACGTTCCGATGATCCAGTTTAACGCCGGATACGAATTGTTCGGCGACAGAAGATTGAGAGAGCGTAGATACAAGGGTCTACTCCATTGGTTTGTCCGCAATTGTGGGGATTCATACTCGTCACCGCATAGACGGACTACAAGATCGCGCTGAATTGAGGAACGCTCACCGGTTCTGGTCGAGCCAGCGGCGAATATCCCGGGCGAGCGGCGAATTCGGCGAGAGCTTCAGGAACGCCTGATAATGATCGCGCGCCTTTGCGTAGGTTGCGCGATCGCGGGCGTACAGGCCGCCGAGCGACAAATGAGTGGAAGCGTCGTTGGGGTTTCCTGCAAGGATCCTTTCGAATTGCGCGATGGCGTCGTCGGAGTAGCCTTGCTCCTGCAGAAGGACCGCGTAGTTGAAACGAGCGTCGGCGAAGTTGGGATCGGCAATCAGAGCAAGCTCATAGTTATCGAGTGCGCGATCCGTGTGGCCGGCATTGCGGTAGGTGATTGCGAGGTTGTAGTACGCCTTGGCGAATGCCGGGTCGGCGGTAATGGCCTTGGTGTAGTCGGAGACCGCGTTGGCGGGTTTATTCTGCAGTTGAAAGGCTACGCCTTCATTGAAATAAACCATCGCTTGTGTGCGATTGCCCGGCTTGAGTGTCTTGGCGGTGATGGGTATGCGCGCTTTTCTGACTGGCGGTGGGGGTGGCGCAGGGGGAGGCGTTGCTGAAACTGTTGGTGCGGCGACGACGGCCGCCGGCGCGGGTGTAGCTGGTTTCGACACGGCGGCCTCGGGTTGCGCGGCGGCTGGCTTTGGTGCCTGTACGGTTTCGGACGGTGGAGACGGGGGCTGTTCGGGAGGTTTGGGTGGTTTTGGCGGCTCGACGGCGTGCGCGGGTTGCTTGGCGGGGACAGTCAGATCCTGATGGATCTGAAGCATCGCCAAGCGAACATCTTCATGCGGTTGGGACTTGGGAAGTAAATCAAGGTAGGCTTGGTAATGGGCGAGGGCTTCCTTCTTCTGGCCGAGTTGATGGTTCTCGAGGGACGCAAGGTTCAGATAAGCGGTGGCAAATCTCGGATCGGCGGCGATACACTGCTCCAACCAATGTTTGGCTTGCGGGTACTCGTGTTTACGGGCGGCGACAATGCCCAGGCAATTGAGGGTATCGGTGGAATTCGGGTTGGCCTGCAGATGCCGCCTGAACGCATCCTCAGCCTGACCCCACGCGGAAACACGCATATAGGCGAGACCAAGTTGGTAGTGGGAATCGGCGGGCGCAACACTGCTCGACACGACCTGTCGGAGGTTGGCGACAGCGTCGTCGGCCTGACCACGCTCCAGCTGGGCGATCGCGAGATTGTAGCGCGCGGGAACGTAGTTGGGATCGAGTCGTACGGCGTCCTGCAAGTTCCGCAGGCCAGCTTCCGTCTCACCCTCGTGAAGGCGGCAGACGCCGAGAAAATTCAAGGCGAGCGCATTCGTCTGCATGGAGGCCAAGGCGTCCTCGAATTGGGGGATGGCCTTATCGAACCTGTCTTCCTTATAGCAGGCAAGGCCCTTGGCGAAATGTTCTTGGCCGGTGGATCTACGACCGCAACCTGAGGCCAGGGCGGCGAGCAACATCAGACCGAGCAGTTTTCTCGTCGAGAAGTTCATACGAAACGTGACAAACACTGGCCTGCATCTTATAATCGCGGGCAGATTTCGCAACAAAAATGACCGAGTGGGACATCCAATCCCGTTCTGACACTTGCTCAGGCTGTCGGCGGCCGTTCGTGGACAGGGAGGCGTACCAGACGCTGCTGAGCATGGAGGCAGCTGGCTACACACGGCGCGACCTGTGTGCCGCGTGCTTTGCAGGGGCGCCGCGTGACGGCGTTATTTCATACTGGCAAGGCGAGTACAAGATGCCGGCGCCACCTCCGCCAGAGGCGATCCAGAAGGAGACCGCAGAGACATTGCTGCGAAAGCTGGTCGAATCCACCGATCCATCGCACGCGGCGACGCGGTATATTTTGGCGGTCATGCTGGAGCGGAAGCGGATTCTGAAACACCGTGACACAGTGCGCGAAGAAGATGGCGACGAGCTGCTGGTCTACGAGCACGCCCGGACGGGGGAATCCTTCACGCTGCCCGATCCTCATTTGCGGTTGGATCAATTAGCGCAAGTACAACAGGAAGTGGCAGCGTTGCTGCATCCAGCCGCAGAAAGCGCAAAGGCTGAGCCCATGAGCGGGCCCAGCCCCGGCGTGTAGCACCGCTGACCGTAAGCGGACCTTCACTTCGATCTGCTTCGGTTTGGCGTCTTCGGTCTTTGGCAGCGTGACATGCAGGCTGACCCACAATGACCACGTTTGACGAGCCTCGGGGCGCGGGGAATTTCAGTCTTGATAGCAATCACTAGTTGTCGGACCGGACACGGCATGAGCTTATCGTCGGCGTGCTGGTGGTCATTCATTCGGGCCGGAGTCTGACGAACAAAATACAAACAGGAACTTGGCGTAGAAGTACGCAATCCCCTCACCGATGACACTCCGCACGCCCTCGCTTGTTCGCCACCAATGTGCCGGGTCGTAGTCTTTGTCTTCCACTGCGATGACTCCGATGGTCATCGTGTTCCCGAAGGCCATTTGATAGAGCAACCGGGTTCGGCGGGCGTGGGGACCGAGGGTCAACACATCGATGGACTTCACCGACGGATCGTTGTCTTCCAGCCATTTTTTGACAGCCAATGCCGAATTATAAGTCCGATCCCTGCGCGAGGCCGAACAGGGGATAGGCTGAACCAAGTCGGTCTTCATCCCGATCCTTTTCAACCTCGTAGCGGCCCAAGCCGCATACGTATCCGAGGGGATCCACTCATCGGAAACGGCGCAGCCGCTCGTGAGCACCTTTCGATAGCCGTCGTCGTTGAACAAAACCACCGCCTCATTCAGCGCGTACGTGGGAACCCATCCCTCCACGACGAGGAATTCGCCCTGCACCCGGTTCGTAGTTGCCAAAAAGGGATGGATGAACCGTATTGTCGCCAGCATTGCGAAAGCGCAGACGATGGTCAGGATGAGCTTGGCGGACCGCGAAAGCGTCCAGCACTCCCTTCGGATTAACATCCCTCCCAAGGCGCGCCGTCGGTCAGTTTGTGTCATAGGATGTTACAACTCAGCTTCAACTTACTGCAAAAGGATGCGAGAAAGACATCCAGATTACAACGAAACAATCAAGGGGAGTTCTGGTTTTGATAGCGCCATTGTGGCCCACCAGCTGGGATGGTATGACCGATGAACCCGCGTCCGAGCCGTGGGCCGAAGGCAAACTTCCAGGCGTGGGCGAAAAAACTTGCGGGCGTGGGGCAGGACGTTGTATTTCACAAGCCCGGACATACGTTCGTCTTGTGCCCGAATTGGACAAGCGAAGTTGCGAAGATGTCTCTCGACTGTCTTTGACGGGGCTGGCAGAATTGCGAGAAGCGCTGCTGCCGGGGATTCAGGCGGCTAGGTAGCTCAGCTGGTAGAGCACTGCACTGAAAATACAACTAAGCCCGCCGATGCAACACGGCACAAGACAGGCCAATGCGTTCAACGAGCGCGAGTTGCCCGCGAATTCCTTCCGACTGGTTTCGACTGCCTTCTACCGTTTCGCACTGCCGAGTTACTACAAAAGTTACTACACCCCCAGCCAGAGGTGAAACATGACCGACCACCCGATGAGCGAGGCCAAGACAGAGCGTTTACCACGGCTCACCAACAGGCAGCGCGCCTTCCTTGAGCTTCTGTTTGTCAACTGCTTCAACGCGACCAAGACGGCCCGCGACCTAAAGATGGGCAAGACGGACGGAGCCATTCGCATCGCTGCACACCGCATGGTAACAAACGCTAACATGGCCAAGCACGTTGAAGCCCGCATGAAAGCCCTCGCCATGCCCACCGAAGAGGTGTTGATGCGCTTGTCGGCAATGGCCCGCGCCGACTTCTCGGACTTCCTTGAGCGCGACGCGGACGGCAAGGTCAAGCGGTGCGTGGACATGCAGGCCGTCGCCAACAAGGGGATGCTCGTCAAGGCATACAAGGCAGCAGGCGAGAAATCGCCCGAGGAGCTGCATCTGCACGACCCACTGCGCGCACTTGAGCTTCTAGGCAAGGGTCACAAGCTGTTCACGGACAACATCGAGGTCAACCCCAGCGGCAACCCGATCAAGTTCCTTGTGGCGGGCATTGACCTAGGCAGAATCTAAACTACGGCAGGGCGGGCTTGCCACGCGCCGCCATGTTGCTACACTTGGCCGCATCCGGAGGAAGACATCACAGAGAGATAGTCACCAAACAATAATTCGCGCGGCTTCGGCTGCTGTCCACTACGAAACGGGAGATTTCACACGACGGACACCGCTTGGAAGCGCGCCCCGCAAGGGGCGTGCTGAAAGCGCTCCGTCGTGGGCACTCCCGTGCCCGTAGTGGGGCGTGACTAAGTGCGCCCCCTTCTTTCTAAGACTTGCAAATGCCCAACCGCGCGGGAACGGTGAGAATGGACATCGCTTTCAACTGCGACCAGTGCGGACAAAACATCGTGATCGACGAAGCTGGCGCTGGACTCGTCAACGGAGTGCCCGAAATGCGGCTCGACACTGATCGTACCCCCAAAGTCAGTCAAGACAGCGGTAATACCTTCCCAAGCCACTAAAACCGCAGTGGCCACTGCCGCACCGCAAATGCCCGCGAGGCCGTCTTCACACTTACTCACCACCGCCGTTGCCGTTCTCAGCCTGCTTTGTGTGGGACTTTTTGCTCTGGTACTTGTCCTCACTCGCTCGCGTTGGACTGCTTCCGTCTCTGCGACCCCACAAACCGGAACGGTGCTCAACAAACTCTTGCCGGACATCACACTCGACGGAGAGGTCTTCATCGTTACCAAAGCAGGCGAGAGTATCAAACTTGGATTGGTTCCCGTTGCCCTCATTCCCCTCGCTGATCTTATGCCCTATCTCAGCGACAAACAGGCAGTCGCAACCAATGAGATCGTGCGGTTAGGCCCGCTAATTCAAGCTGCCGAGTCAGAAGATAAACGCCTTCTGGCTGCCGAAGAACAAGAAGAGAAGCGGCTCGAAGCCGTCTACGACAGCCTTGAAGCGCAGGTGAAGAAAACCGACTATACCGGCCCCGTATACGAGACGTTGAGCAAGAAGAGTGATGCAGCCTTCAGCGCGTGGAGGGCCGCAAGTGAGAAGCGGTACTTCCCATAGCGACTGGATATTGGACGCGAGTCCAAGAACGCTTGCGATGGATGATGAGCGCGCAGCCTACTACCACGGCGCTTACTATTTCGATACACTGCCAGCGTGCTTGCGGAGCACGAAGACCAATGGGGACGGCAAGTTCCAGATGCAGGTTCCGCGCTCTGGCTCTTACGCACTCGCCGCCGTCGCTTCCAGACAAGTTGGCAAGTATACTGAAAGATACTATTGGCTGATCCGCATTGACCCGCACGGGGAATCGCAGCGCAAAATCATGCTTTCAAACGACAATCAGCTTCGTGTAACAGACGAGAAACTGTTTCACGGAACGGCCAGTGACTTGCTCAGCGAACCGTGAAGCAGTGGCGATACCGGCTGGCAACTTGATGATAACTAAAGTAAGCGGCAGCGGGCGACGGCCCGCGTGGGGCTGGGCGTCACCACGCAATACAGGCACGAAGACTTGCGCCGCCTCAAAAAGCAACTCGACGAAATCCCGCACACCGCGCCCGCCAACGCGGTGAGCATCGCAGCGGCAGTCAGCTAATAGGAACTTGATCTTATTACCTTACTAAATCCTCTCCAGCCGACTACAAAGCTTCCCTCGCAAAGTGTGTTGGTCTTCTCAGCCAAATTGACGGTGAATACCTGAAGAGGAATTTCCGCAATGTCGAAGGCATTCAACACTCTGTCAAGTCTCAATCTCGTTACGCTGACTGCTGGGCGTTGTGCAATGCCATTGCGGAGTTGGAAACGAATGGGCGAACGTTGCAGGACACGCTTAAAAATGTGCGGACGGCAAATTGGGCACTGAACCGCTGGGCTCTCTGGAAATTTGCTCGCCTTCGCTGCTTTAGATACGAAACGGTGGTGGACTGGCCCGAAGCAACATCACGCGATCCCGTTACGCTTCGTGCTACCTACGCAGCGAAATTGTTCAGCCTGCACGCTACACGCCTGCACCCGGACGTGGAGACATTCATTCGGGAATGCCAACCGCAGTTCTGGACGACTTTTCTGCGCGCTGTTGCCAAGTCAAGATCGAAACATGTGCAGCATCGGGAACTGTACTAGTGGCTGATTCTGGTGTGGCCTATCGTGGAACACTATCAGTCGAGTTACTCAGAGTTGGGGAATGTTGCAGGGAAACGATTCCCGAACCAAGGTGGCCAGTATCCACTCGACAGCCACGACAGTCTGCGAAAACACTGCCAAGAGCAACTCGCCAACTTTCTGCCGCATGACCACCGACTAGCACCCCGAAAGCGCGGTAACAAAGCCAAGCGCCCTGCACAAAATCTCGCACTGCTCGGCGACCCGCCTCTGATTCGACTGGCGCTGGAAATTCTGAAGTAGAATCTCACGCAGCTTCCTATTTTATTCATGCCGCCTGTGGGAAAATGGCGACATGCTAAGCAAGCGACAGAACACAGACGCCCACGCGAGCGACGGCGGTTTTTTTGTGCCCAGAACTGGCGGGGTGTTGAAATGAGTCCAGATACGGAGCTTGAACTTTACACCCCCCAAGACGCGGCACGGGTGTGTGCGTGTTGCGCGGCGACGGTGAAACGACTGGCCGATGAGATTCGGCTGCCAGTGATCCGCACGGTAGGCGGAGTGCGCCTGTTTTCTCGACAACAGGTCGAGAGAATCCAAGAGGAGCGCCAGCGGCGAGCGCGGGAGCAGTGGAGATGAAAATGCTGAAGTTTTCGTCGCGGCATGGGCTGATTGAAGTCGAGTTGTCGCCACTTTGGGCTGTGCTGGAAGCTCAGGCCGTCGCCGATGCGAACGCGCGGCTGTCTGCGCTGGTCGAGACGTGGCCGATGCTAGACGCCATCCAACAGGCCCGCGAGCTTAGGTTGGCGATTTGGGACTTGGTGACGATCACCCTCGGTGACGAGGCGCAAGGGGCGCTGTGGACAAACGCTGTGGCGAAACGGTGTGGCCTGCGGAAGGGACAACTGCGCGAGATCGTACAATATCGTGCCGACTTCGCAAAAAACTGCGCGCTCCTCTGCGCGGACAACTACAAAGAAACGGTGGCGGAACTGTGCAACCAAATCCTGCAATAGCGGCGAAGCTAACGGCACTCAAGCGCGTTGGACGGCAGCGCAATGACTCGCCAGCGCCTAAGTCAGCCGTCGAGATCGTCACCGATGCCGATAACGTGCTGAGGCCAGGTCTGGATTTTCGCGGCGACTTGGCAGTTGTCACCGTGGCCGTCGAGACTCGACAAGATTCCACAATGCAGTGGACGCCGTTGGCTGTCACCAGCGCCCGCGAGATGGTGTTGGTGCAAGGCAACACCGTCAAGCTCAGTGGCCGCGAGTTTATCTTCACAAGCCGTCCGCTGGCGATAGCTTCACTCGCCCGCTGGCGTTATCAGGATATTCAACGCTTCTGTACGGGCGAGGCGGTGAACGCGGCGGAGTTCTTTCAAGACGTGCTCGCGCTGCACAAGAAGTATTTGGACTACCCCAGCGAGGGCATCGCGGAGACGCTGGCCTTGTGGGAAATCGGCACTTACTTCTACCCGCTCTTTCCTGCTTATCCCTACGTCGAGTTGAACGCGCCACGCGGCAGCGGGAAGTCGAAACAGATGAATTTGACCGCACGGCTGGCGTTCAACGGTCGAATCATCGGCGCACCATCTGAGGCGAGCACGTTTCGATTGATACAGGACACTCGCGGCACAATCTGCTTTGATGAAGCCGAGACTTTCGACAAAGACCAGAAGGCCGCGCTCCTACAGATTCTCAACATGGCGTACACGGCGGGCGGCACGGTAACGCGATGCGAGGAACGCACGCACGCCGTCCGCGAGTTTCACATCTATTGCCCGAAGATGTTTGCGAGCATCCGGGGGATTGACAGCACCACAGCGACCCGGTGCATCCGCGTGCAATTCCTGAGAACCACCGACAAGGAACGCGGCGACAGGTCAATCACAGAAGATGCTGAGCAGTGGGATGAGATTCGGCACAGACTCCATACACTAGCACTGACGGAATTTCGGAGCATCCGTGAGATTTACCAGACGGCGGCGGTGCGTCCATTCACTAACCGGGACAATGAGAAGTGGTCGCCGATTCTGACGCTGGCGACTTTTTTCGAGCGGCACGGAGTCAGCGGGTTGGTGGAGATCGTCATGCGGTTTGCTCAGTCAGTCGTTGCTCAGTCCGTCGAAAGCGGATTGCCGCCGTTTGACGATGCTGTACTCCACGCGCTCTATGGGCTGACTGAAGACGCGCCCGCCGTGGACGTGACCGCTCAGGATGTGATTGAGGCCGTGCATAATGCCACCGGCGAGCAGTGGCGTGACTGGAAATCTCAGGCGGCAGGCTACTCGCTCAAACGGCTTGGATTCAAACGTGAATCCAGCCGTCGCAGGGGGAGCCGATACCGTGTCGCCAGATCACAGGTCGTTGACGTAGCCGCCCGATACGATGTGCCGTTGACCGACCAGCCAGACGACTCCGAAAAAGCCGCCACACCTGCCACCGATCAAGGCGACGACGACACTTTGAAACATCGGCAAGGGGCTGCGGAGCTTGGCGTTGACGAGGCTGCCGCTCACTTCACAGGGAGATCAAGCAATGCGTCTTGAACCCGCCACCGAACCTGCCACGCACCGGCGGCAAAACCGCTTCCTGCGATTCAACAGCTTACGCGCTGGCTGTGCAACCGTGGCAACTGTGGCAGCTTTTTCGCCGCATTGCACCGATGCACTGTACTGGGGCGACAGGGCGACCGGCGCACCCGCACACCGCAACCGCTGCCGAGATCGTCTTGACGTTTGTGCGCTCGACCGGAGCGCATTTTACAAAAGACGCCCGACCCCTAAGCCGGGCTTAGATTCTTGTCCGCGAGATTGCGCCGAAATATCCGCCGGAATTTCCGACACATTTCCGCTGGGCTTCCGATGGCGTGCCGCTGGTCACCGATGCGTGCTGTTGGTCAACCACGGTGCGTGTGCCGCCGTGCCATTGTACGGCTCGCTGCGTGCCGTCAACGTATTGCTCGCGGGCTGCGCTCCACGTTGCACCGCACGCGCTCCGCCAGTGGCAGGCTCGTAGGGCTTCACGCTGGGGAAGATCGCTGCCGACAGGCGACGCGGGGAACCGTCGAAAAACGTGTCCAGCACAAAATCAGGAATTTTGCGCAACCAAAGCCAAACGCGGAAAATCGGAGATATTCCCTGCAATACGTGCTTTCCGTTGGCTCCGTGATTCCAGCTTTTCGCGTGCTACTCTGGCTCCCGTGATCGAGGACGAAACAGGCACACAGACGCGATGCAACTAGCCGCTACAACCACTGAGAGGCGCTACTTGGACGTGAAGGGCGCGGCGGTTTATCTCTGCATGACCGAAGGGGCGGTGTATGCGGCAGTGGCGCGGCGTCAGATTCCGTTTCGACGGCTGGGCCGCAAGTTGGTGTTTGACGCGGTGGAATTGGATGCCTATATGCACGGGCTGGAAGGCGTGGACGTGAACGAAGCCGTTGCGCGACGGTTGCACAACGGTACACTGAGAGGACGTTTCCAAACTGAGGGCTTGACATGCCTAGTGTAACTAAGTTATACTCCGCTAACATGAAATGGACGGCTGCAAGAATCCGACGCTCTGCGAATAGCGGCGGGAATGTCACAGCCTGAGTTTGCTGAGTGGCTTGAGGGTGACGCCTACGCAAGTGCGACACTTGGAGCATGGGCGGCGCGGTTGCGGCGGGCCGCTGGCCCGACTGCTGGACATTCTGGCCGAGTGGGTGAAAACGGGGGACGTGAAGGCCGTCTTTCGGAAACGAAAGCGAGGCAAGGCATGAAGCATATCTATCAAGCGCGGCGACAGTTGGTACTATCAATTCACGGTGAAGGGCAAGCGGTTTCAGGGCGCGATTGGCGACGTGAGCAAGGCCGTCGCGCGTGAGGTGGCCGAAAAGAAGCGCGTCGAGGCGTTGGAGGGGAAGATTGATCGAGCGACCCCTCAAAGCGCCCTTGTTCGGGCATTACGACGCAGAGAAGGGGGAATTCACCGATGCTGTCGAGGAGTACCACAAATACTACCGGCAGAATCACAAGGTGCGGTCGGCGGAGCGGATGACGTATGCTCTGCAAGCGTTGTGCGATGTGTTCGGCTCAAAGCGGCTGGACGAGATCAGTCCCTTTGGCGTCGAGCAGTACAAGGCACAGCGCAAGGCGGCGGGTTATGCGGACGCCACGACAAACCGCGAATTGGCTTGCCTGAAGAATCTCTTCAACATGGCAATCAAATGGGGTTGGACGGCGGACAATCCAGTGCGACAGGTGCGATTTTACCGCGAGAACAATGCCCGGCTGACGTTGGTTGACGATGGAGGAAGAAACTGAGTTGCTAAAGCATTGCGATCAGCGGTTGAAAACGCTGGTGTTGGCGGGGGTGGACACTGGCTTTCGGGCGGGTGAGCTTCGGTCGTTGCGCTGGCAGGCCGTGGACTTCAAACGCGGCACGGTGTCGGTTGCCAGTTACTACACCAAGAACGGCGACCCGCGATGCAATCCGATGACCAAGCGGCTGGAGCAGGCATTGCGGGAGTACAAGAGCGCGGCGGGGAATAGGGCGGATGGGCTGGTGTTCGGCCCGCAGCAGTGGCGCAAGGCGTTTGAAAGTGCGAAAAAACTTGCGGGACTGGGCAAAGACGTTGTATTTCACTCCCTGCGGCACACGTATATTAGCCGGTCTGGTCATGGCGGGAGTGGACATTCGCACCGTGCAAGAATTGGCAGGACACAGGACGATCACAATGACGATGCGTTACGCGCACCTTGGGCCAGAGCAAAAGAAGCGGGCGGTGGCCAGATTAGACGCTGAAGTTACTGTAAATCTTACGACAGTGGACTTTAGCAGCCAAAGTGCATGGCCGCTGTAAGCGCCTTCACTTTGAACATGGATGGCTAGGTAGCTCAGCTGGTAGAGCACTGCACTGAAAATGCAGGTGTCGGCGGTTCGATCCCGCCCCTAGCCACCAGATTCCCCTTAGCGTGCGGGCGTGCAGAGGAGGCAACGGGACTTGCTAAGCTATTTCAATTTCCTCGCCGGTATCGCATTGATGCTTCTCGGCATCCGCAGTTTGCGGACGGGCTCAGACCGTGTCTTTGGCGCGAAGTTCCGTCAATTGCTTCGAACCGTCACGAAGGGAAGCACGCGGGCGATGGGGGCGGGATTTCTGGTGTCGATCCTGGCGCCAAGCAGCACGGCGGTGGCGTTGCTGGCGGTGGAAGCGATCAACGCCGGGTACGTGGCGTTGCGGCAGATGCTGGCGTTGATGCTGGGAGCCAACATCGGTTTCACGATCACCGTCCAACTCCTGGCGTTCAAGTTCTACATCTACAACCCCGTGTTCATTGCGTTGGGCGTGCCGTTGTACCTGTTTGGCCGTCGACAGAGCGTCCGTGGAACGGGGCAGGCACTTCTGGGCATCGGGTTTCTGTTGCTGGCGATTGAAGTGTTGTCGGCGGCGGTGGCTCCGTGGAAGGACAGCGGCGAAATCCGCGAAGTGATCCGCGTATTGGAGAATCATCCCCTCTGGCTCGTCGCGTTTGCCCTCGTGCTTCAGGTCGGGCTGCAGAGTTCAACCACTGTGATCGGCGTGGCCATCGCGTTGTGCGCGCAGCGAGTGCTCCCCTTGAACGCGGCAGTGGCCATGGTCCTGGGGGCCAACGTGGGGATTGCGGTGACGGCGCTGATTGCCGGATATGCGCGAACAGAGACGCGGCGCATGGCCATCGGCAATTTGACGTTCAAGCTGGCGGGGGCGGCGGTGTGCATGCCGTTCTTATCGCGGTTGATTGAGGTGTTGCGCCCGCTGAGCCCGTCGGGCGACGGGCAACTGATTGCGAACGCGCACACCCTGTTCAACATCGCGCTGGCGATTGTATTTTTGCCGGTGGTGCCCGCCGTCGCGCAACTTTTGGAGAAGCTCGTGCCCGAGCGGGCCGAGACAGCGGGAAAATTCGGTCCGCGATACCTTGACCGCACGTCCTTGGAGAGTCCCGCGCTGGCCCTGGGGCAGGCGACCCGTGAGATTCTGCGCATGGCGGACGTGGTCTGCGGGATGTTGCGAAATGCGTACCGTTGTTTCAAGGAGGGGGATGAAGCGTTGTGCCGGGAAGTCCAGCAGGAGGACGACAAGGTCGACCTGCTCAACAACGAGATCAAGGCGTACATCACCCGGCTTTCCGAGCAGTCGCTCAACACCGAGGAGTCGCGCCGCGAAGTCGCGTTGCTGGCGTTCGCCAGCGAACTGGAGAGCATCGGCGACATCATCGACAAGAACCTGGTCGATTTGGCGCAGAAGAAGATCGCGATGCACGTGGACTTCTCGAAGGAGGGCGGGGTGGAACTGGACGACTATTTCCAGAAGGTATTGGAGAATTTTGAGATTGCGATCTCCGCGTTTGCGAGCCAGGACAAAATTCTTGCGGAGAAACTGCTGCGGCACAAGCATCATATCAACGAACTCGAACGCGACCTGCGCAATCGTCATTTCCATCGCCTGCACGCGGGGCTTACCGAATCATTCGAGACCAGCGCGGTTCACCTCGACGTGTTGACCAACCTGAAGCGCATCAATTCACATCTCACCGGCGTCGCGTATCCGATTCTTGAGAATGGCCGCGTGAGCTGATGGGAGGTGTTTCCGGCGCCGACGCAAGCGACCGCTTGCCACGGATGGATTGAGCCAATAAACTGGCTTAGCCATGCAACCCACGGAATCAACCTTCGACGCGGCAGCGCCGGCATCCCCCATCCCCGCATCGGTCCTCTACAAGCCCGTCAACTGGTTCGAGCCACTGGATTGGCGGGCGGTGTTCGCGCAGGACCGCCCCCTGGAGATCGATTTGGGGTGCGGTCGGGGAGCGTTTCTGCTGTGGGCGGCGCACACGTATCCGCAACGAAATTTCCTGGGCGTGGAGCGGTTGCTTCGTCGGTTGCGCCGGGTGGATCGAAAAGCGGTGCAAGCCGGTTTGGACAACCTGCGGCTGATCCGCATCGAAGCGGCCTACCTGATTGTGAAGCTCGTTCCCGACAACTGCGTGTCGACGTATCACATCTTGTTTCCCGATCCCTGGCCGAAGCGCAGGCACCAGTCCCGACGACTCATTTGCGCGCCATTGCTGGGGGATCTGCGCCGCACGTTGGCGGCTGGGGGTGTGGTCAATTGCGCGACCGATCACGAAGAATACTTCGAGTGGATCCAGCGCGAGTTTCAGAAGAATGGGCAATTCGAAGAGCAGGATCCGCCCGTCTTGCCGCAGGAAGCATGGACTGATTTCGAGCGGGAGTTTGTCGCGGCGGGAAAGAGGGTGTACCGGTGCCGCTGGCAGAAGCGGTAGCGGCAATCCTCGTCAGGGCTGAGAATCTTTCACTGAATTGGAGAATATTTCGCTTACCTGCAAGGCCCGATTGTTCAGGGAAGTTTACATGATTTGGGCATATCTGTTCACGCCTTGAACAAGGCACAGGCGGGGTTGCTGTTTCCGAAGCGAGGGAAGTCGTTGGTGCTGAAAAATGTCGCCCGCAATCGCTCCAAGTCAAATCCTGGCCTGCAAGGTGGTATAGGACGATTGGAATCGGTCGAATTACTTTGCCCGGAGGGGTATCGGCATGGAAAATGCGTAGATTTATCGTGGACAACGGTAACAGGCGTGCTAAATTTGGAGGCAGGTGAGTCGCAGCCTGGGCAACAGTAACAGGGGGAACGATATGAAACTGTCAACAGGGAAAGAGGCAAGTTTGGGCAAGGCACTCCGCGGACGCCGCGGGCAATCGATGGTGGAGTTTGCCGTGGTGGCGCCACTGTTTTTCCTGCTGGTGTTTGGGATCACCGATTTCGGGTTACTATTCTTCAAGCAAGAGACGTTGCAGTATGCCATCCGGGAAGCGGGCCGCTACGCTGTGACGGGCCAGAACATTTCGGGGGAGTCGCGGGAGGATTCCATCAGGACCATTCTCATCCAGAAAGCGGCTGGAATCCCCATCAACCCGGGCGATATCAACATCGTCAGCGGCGGCATCACGAACTATGCGGGCGGTCCCCGCCAGATGATGACGGTATCGCTGCAGGCGACGCACACGTTTATCACGCCGATGATCGGGAAGTTTTTCCCGGGCGGGAAGTACACATTCACCGTGCAGACAACGTTCATGAATGAACCGTTCCCTGGAGGATAGATTTGATTCGGGCAAGGCCAAGTCAGGAGGCGACGACCAACATGTTGAACAACTGGATATCGAGAAAGCGGGGCCGATCGGGCCAGGCGCTGATCGAATTCACGTTCGTGGCGGTCATCCTGTTGGTCATGTTGTTTGGCATGATTGATTTCTGCCGCGCGATTTCCACGCGGCAGGTGCTCATCAACCTGTCTCGGGAAGGGGCGAATATGGCCGCCCGTTCGGGCAACGGAGGCACACCGGACGCGGCGATTTCCAATGCGATTGCTGCCGTGATTGGCGCGGCCAATCCACTCAGCATTACCTTGAACGGACAGGTGATTGTCTCGGCCGTGCTGAACAGCAACGGTGTGTACCGGATTACGAACCAGATCTCGGAAGGCAAGTTGACAAAACCCAGTAAAATCGGAATATTGAACGCCACCGGCGCCGGCGTCACGATGCCCGTCCCGGCGACCTCGACGGGGGCGCTGCCGCCAGTGAATCAGACGACCTACGTGGCCGAGGTCTATTACGCGTTCACGCCGACAACTCCCATCGGCCAACTGATCAACATTAGCATGACGAATGCGCCGTTGTACGACGTGGCGTATTTTTAGATCTTCATGAACCTACAGGGCAGTTTTATGCGACAGAATCTTGTTCGCAGCCTACGTCAACGCCAGCATGGACAAACATTGTTGCTGTTTGTGCTCTTCATGGTCGTGCTGTTTCTTTTCGCCGGTTTGGGGATTGACCTCGGGTTTGCGTATATCACGAGGGCCAGGCTTTCGAAAGCGGTGGATTCGGCCTGCCTGGCGGCGGTCCGCAACATCGGGGCGGGCACGGTCACGGCGGGGGCAATCGCCACCAATGCGTTTTTCGCCAATTACGGCGTTTCGGGTCGCGACGTTGCGCCGCCCGTACCGGGTATTACGTTCACGACCGACCTCGCCAACAACAACATTTCGGTGGAGGTGACAGCCAGCGTTACCATCGCCACTTTTTTTATCCGTGCGATTCCGGCCATTGTGCCGGGAGCGCCTGACTGGAAGACGCTCACAGTGGGTTCCGATGCCGTGGCGACACGCAAACAGTTGATCATGACGCTGGTGTTGGACGTGTCGGCATCGATGGGATGCGCACCGCCCTGTGGTAGTGATGGCGGGCAATATCTCCCCCATGCCGTTCAGGTATTTGTCGGCAATTTCAGTGACACGATCGACAAGGCGGCAATGATTAAGTTCCACGAGATTCAACAGAATGTTGTTTTCACAGGGGTCTTCCCCACCAATAGTCAGCCGACTCAACCATTCCGCACAGCGATCAGCAATGATGTCGCCGCTTTTACGTGGAGTGGCTCGACGTTTTCACAGGGCGGCTTGACGAACGCGCTGGTCATGGAAAACAACGCAACTGTTGTATCCACTAATAATGTCATCAAGGCCGTGGTTTTCTTCACCGACGGGCTCGCCAATCTTGTCCAAGATAGGTTGAATTGTCCGCCGTCGACCCTCTTTAATTTTGGAGGCGAGGATCCTCCGAACACTGGATATCTGCTTTTCGACCCGGTTACTGGGAACGGTGTGTCCTGCGGCGCTACCCAGTTCTACTCCCAGAAGGATGGACAATTCGAGTCCCTCAACCGGGCGAATATCACCCCCGATGCTGAGTATCGAGCCGTTCAAGTCGCGAACGACATGCGGGCGAATGGGATCATCGTGTTTTCAATAGGCGTCGGGAGCGGTATCAACATGACGTTTCTCCAGCAAGTTGCCAACGATCCGGCGGCGCCGGGTTATAAGGCAACGTCCTATGACGGTGAAGCCTTGGTTGCCAACAACCCGGCTGATCTTTCTCAAGTCTTCCAAGTAGTCGCGACACAAATCCTGGCGCGGCTGAGCAAGTGAGGTAAGGTCGCAGTCAGTTTCCCTTCTTAAAACGTCCTCGGGGCATCGACTGTCCGTTGTGTGATGGTGTCTCCGACCCTGCACGTAGATCGACCGAAGGTCTCCACGGTGTCGCCAACAGGCAGACAAACCAGTCGCGTTTGAAACGTGCGCCAATGCTCCGACTTCCGGTGATTACCTGAGCGCGATGAAAGACAATGCCAAACGTCTTGATGCCGCTTTGGCACGGGTTGCTTCGGAGCGCGACAATACAGTCTCGCGTGTGATGCCAGACTCGCGATGAAGAGTCCCGGCCACGGCCGGCAAGGTCGGGCCCTCAATCCCCACACATCTGCAAGAAGGCGGCACTGGAACAGTTTGATTCTGAGAATACCGGAGCCTGGAGTTTTGAAGAAGAGGTTGCGGCAAAGAGAACATTGCCGCGGGCGTACGGCGCGCGGCGTTTGCTCTATCGGGCGGTCGCCCGATATGGCGTTTGCCGGGGAGTACGGCGTGCGGCGTCTCGTCCGACTCGGCTCCGTGCAGCCAGTGCTGCACTCGGCTCCGTCGGATTCGGCTTGGCACACTAGGAAACGACAGAGATGCTTCGACAAGCTCAGCATGACAACCGGGGAGAATACAGCAGTGTACGTTCGGCAGGCTGAGCCAAGCCCTCCCTACCTCGATTAGGAATCGCGGGCAGGCCAACGGCAAACGAGTGGTGTTGCAAAAGAAAACCTTTCAAACCTTCCAAACATTGCACTCGCTCGCTCCCGCTCGGCTCGCCCTTCGGGCCACCTACGGTGTTGCCTCTCGCCGCTCCCAGCGGCTCGGGTCCCAAACCTTACAGAAAAGAAAAGCTTCCAAACCTTCCAAACCTTCCAAAGTACACATACGGTATTTTTCGAATTGTGAGAGGATTGGGGTGTGAGCATGGATCATAGAGACATGCGCGGGAAGGTTGGCGAGATGGTGGCGGGCCAGGAACTCTCTATAGAAGAGTGTTTCTGCCAAACGAACCCAACTGAAAAAATCGTATCTGTCTCGGCATGAATGTGTTGGGAAAAATGCGGGTTGGGTTCGTTTTGCAAAAAAGAGGCAAAAAACGGGAAATAAATGCTGGAAAACAGCTCCGGGAGGGTTGTTTTACGCACAAACGAAGACAATTGGGGGGGGCTTATGATGGTGGATAGGGTCAAACCGGGCCGAAACCGGGGTCGTGGCGCAGCCGTCGCTTTTGGGTGTGTGGTCCGAGAAGTATCGCGCTCGGAGCATCCAGCTCTGCAAAGAACCGGACTCGTGCCGCGAGTGAAGTCGTGAAACTGTACCAGTACATAAGAAGTCTGCGCAGTCACGGATTTTCCCACACACCTGACGGCCCAAGATCGTTTTGGCGGCAAGATACGTCTTTTGGCGGTGGCTGGACTTCGAGGGATGATCAGGGAATGGTCGCTATGAATGCAGCCGTTCGCCACTCGTTAGCGGCGACCGGCCTAGTCGCGAGAGGCAGGCTCTTCGAATGTTTCCCAGGAACCGCTCAGGATCTTGCTGCCATCGAGATCGATGGGGATTTGGGACGCCTGGCAGGCCCGTTCCAACACCACGGCAATCCGCTTCGCTGCGCCCGTCGAGTAGAAGCGCACGAGCCCCAGCGTTGTCCTGGGTCCGAACACAGTCACCAGCGCCGAGTCCTCGTTGACCGAGGTGATGAGAATGTGCGATTGCCTGCCCTGCTGGTACAGCGCGGAGAACTCCGTCTCGCCCACACGCAACGCGAGTTCTCGCGTCGCCGCGAAACTGCCCGCGGCCAGCGCCGCGAATACCGTCGGATCGGTGCCTTGGGGAATCTGGCCCTGCTGGCTGAGGATGGCGCCGCCGCGATCGATAATAAGGGCGAACGATGCCTCGGACTGTTCCAGGAAATCTTCCAAGGTCTTGAGGAGGCCTTCCGCCGCTTCCACCGTGAGAATTGGCATCGTGTGCATGTCCGCCGCTTACAATCCCGTCTTTGTGTGTCCCCCGGCCTAGCGGTGGGCTGCGGCTGCCGCGATTCCCGAGAGGGCGGTTGTGGCGGACGCCGACGAGGTCTGCGGTTGCGATTGGTGTTTGGCCGCGGCCTCGTTTTCACGGGCGAACTTCTGCAGGAGGAGCCGCGAGATCGCGTTGAGCGTGGCAAACACGCCCTGACCCGAGGTCGCGATGCCCACGAAGCTCGGCACGCGCACGCTGCGGTTGTTCAGGATGTAATCCAGGTAGTGGACGGGCGCGGGATTCGACAAATCGCGCTTGTTGTACTGGAGAACATAGGGGATCTGGTCGAAGCTCGTGCCCTGGCGCACGAGGTTCTCCTCGAGGTTCTTGAAGCTCTCGATGTTCTCTTCCATCTTGTCCCATTGCGAATCGGCAACGAACACGACGCCGTCGACGCTCCGCAGCACGAGTTGGCGGGTGGCGTTGTAGATGACCTGACCCGGCACCGTGTAGAGCTGGAACTTGGTCTTGAATCCCTTGACGACGACGGCATTGAGCGGCAGGAAGTCGAAGAACAAGGTGCGGTCCGCGGCGGTGGCGAGGGATACCAGTTCCCCCTTGTGCGCTTCGGCCACCTGGCTGTGGATGTAGGTCAGGTTGGTCGTCTTGCCGCACAGCGCGGGGCCGTAGTAGACAATCTTGAATTGGATTTCCTTGTTGACGTAGTTGATAATCGACATGAATCGTGCTCCTTAGACAACGGCCCGCTGATGGCACACCCGGGCGAGTTCCTGGCTGATGCGCTCGCAACGGCGCAACAGCGCTTTGCTGAAGTGAAGGTTATCGTGGATGACAATCAGGAAGATATCGTGCGCCCGGAAGATACTGATCGGTTGCTGATCGGTGAATACCGACAGCCGCGTGACTTCTCCCGCCCGCAATTCCTTCATGTAGCGACCGACTTTGCGGAAGAGTTGCGGCGCGAACACGCTGATGGTTTCCTGGTCCAGGTGCGGCGGCAGTTGGCCCGTGAGGAACACGCCATCCGACATGGCGAGGATGCATCCGGCGACGCCCTTGAGCTGGCTCGTGAGCCGCACGACCTCCTGCAGCGTAAGCTCCTCGTTGTGCTCGACACCCAGCAGGCGATTGAGTCCATGCGGGGCCGGACCGGCCAGCGCGCGCAACAGCTTGCGAGTGACGCCGGGAACCTCGCGCAAATCGTCAAGCGACTTGAACCCGCCGTGCGCGTTGCGGAATTCGATGATGTGCTGGGCAAGAACGGGGCCGATGCCTTCGATCCTGGCCAGGTCCGCGACGGTGCAGGTGTTGAAGTTGACGAGGAACTGACCCGGTGCGTGTCCGGTGATCGGCGCGAGAGCCGTTGGCTCCGGGGTCTCGGCTTTGAGCACGGCTTCCGATGCCGCTGGTGTCTCGGCCACAAGGGCTGGTTGCTCGGGAGGCGTCGTTGTAGTTTCGGCGGCAGCGGCGATTTCCACTGGTTCCGCTGGAGCCGCGGGCGGCTCGACCGCCTGGGGCATTTCGATGGCTACCGGCGGCTCGATCGCAACCGGGGCCGGCGGCGTAACTTCAGCAACCTTTTCCTCTTCGACAGGTTCCGGCTCGACTGGAGCGGACGCCTCCGTTTGTGCGGGAGTGGCCGGGGTAACCTCGGCTATCGGTTCCACGGATGCCGCTTCGACGGGCGCGGACTCTTCGGCCCTGGCTTCTGTCGTGACAACCGGCAGTTCGTCTGTCTTCGCTGCTTCCGCGAATATCGGCTGTTCCGTCTCGACCGGGGTTGGCGAGACAACTTCGGGGACCGGCTCGACCGTGATCGATTCCTCTGTCACGGATGCGGGGGCTTCGACCTCCGCTTCCGTAGCGGCGACCGGTGGCTCGACGACCGTCTCGGGCGTCGGCGTGGGTTCCACGGCTGTCGGCTCGGTGACCGCGGGTTTCTCCGCAAAAATCGACAGGTCTTCGTCCTTGAATGCGCTGGACGAGACTTCGATTGGTTCGGGCGCCGCTTCCGGCCTGGTGGAAGCCGGAGCGAACCGTGGCTGCGTCGGCTCAGGCCCGCGGATTTCCACGGTCGCAGAGGGCAAGTTCTTTTCCGCGAAAGGCGTCGGAATATCACTGTCGCTGAAATCGATTTCGTGCAGTTCCGATTCTTTCGATTGGCTGACGAAGAGGTTCGACGGCAGTTGCGAGACGATCTCCTGCAGCGCGATGGGAATGGTGTCTTCGGCGATCGATGGCAGCGGCGAAGCGAGGATCGAACGCGGCATCAGGCCAACGGCGACGGACATGGGAAGACGGACGCGGGCGATTTTCAGTTGCGGGATCACCAGATCGGTCGGCAACGCGATGCGTGAATCCAAATCGATGCGCCGCCAGAGATCGGTGCGCGGGCAGACGAAGTACTGGTCGGGCATTACCGCTACCAGACTGCGCAGGCTGACGGTAATTTCGCTGTCAGTGGATGGCGTCTGGGGCGCGGCGGGCATGGGCAGAGGCTCGTCGGCGGCAGGAATGGGTTTGGCCATCGTCGTGGCCAGGGGACGTAGCGGTGGCGCTGTTTCTTCGATGGGCGGCAGGGGCGCAGACGTCGTTTCCGCCGATGCCAGCTCGACATCGGGTGTGGGAGTTTTCGGTTGCACGACGGCGACGGTCTCTTCCATACCCATGGTCTTTTCAATCGACGGAGTCGGGGTAATGTCGTCGATGAGATTGGGAAATTGCGCGAATTCGGGAGTATCGAGATCAACCTCTGTCTGGTTTTGGCGTTGCAGCAGATCCACGGGCAGCGCGGCCACGATGTCGGCCAGGGGCAACACAATGGCATGTTGGCTGTTCGTGGTGGGGAACCGTTGTTGCGAAAGATTCCCGGGCAGCAGAGGCATCAAGTCGGCCAGGGTAATGGTAACCCGGCCGCTGGCCAGTTGCGGGAGAACCCATTCTGCGGGAACGTTGATGGTGACGCGGGCCATGCTTTCCGGGGGCACAGCGGTAAGAAAGTTCGCCGGGAATTGTGGGGAAATGGCGCGCAAAGAGAGTGGGATCGTCTGCCCGTTGGTCGACGGGATACGCCGGTGGTCAGCACTGGCGCCCGTTGAAGACTCTGACGGCTGTTCCGCACCGGCGACCGGAGACATGAGCTGTGTCTCAGCGAGGTGCAGATTCTGATGGGGAGTGGGGCAGGGCGGAGCCACTACGGCAGTTGTAACGGGCTCGACCCGTGGACTACGAAAAAACGGCAATCTCATGGTTGCTATTTCCCTAATTGTATTTCCCAAACGACCTTCTGCGGGTTATTCAGCACCCGCTATGCCATGGACAAGTTCGCACGGAGGAAAGGACAAACCTGCTAACGCGGGCGCCAAAATCTCAGGTTTGCGAGGGAGGCACCCGACGACGAGAGGCTCCGTGCGAGGTTTAGTGTTCGCTACCGGAAACACGCAGAACTTCGTCGAGGGATGTGAGGCCGGCTTTGGCCTTTTCCAGACCAGCCATGCGAAGTGTCTTCAGGCCTTCCTTCAACGCCAAGTCTTTGAGAGCCTTGGCGCTGGTGTTGTGCAGGATTTGCTCGCGGAGTGCATTGGTAATTGCGAGCACTTCCATGATCGCCATGCGCCCGAGGAAGCCCGTATCTTTGCAGCGCGGACACCCGCGACCACGAAAGTAGGTGTTGGTGGAGATTTCTTCGACGCTCATGCCCAGCCGAGTAGTCACATCCGGCGGCACTTTGAAAGCCTCCTTGCAATGCGGACAGACCTTGCGGAGAAGACGTTGCGCGCAGACCATCAGCAGGGAGGAACTGACAAGGAACGGTTCGATGCCCATGTCCACCATACGGGCAATGGCACCCGGCGCGTCGTTGGTGTGCAGCGTGGACAAGACCAAATGCCCTGTCAACGCGGCCTTAACGGCGATATCGGCCGTCTCGGAGTCGCGGATTTCACCGACCATGACGATATCGGGGTCCTGGCGCAGGATCGAGCGCAGACCACCGGCAAACGTGAGTCCGATTTCGGGTTTTACCTGCACTTGGTTAACGCCGAGCATTTGGTATTCGACAGGATCCTCGACGGTCACGATATTCACGTCGCTGGTATTCAGTTGCGTCAGCACAGCGTAAAGCGTGGATGTTTTTCCTGAGCCGGTGGGACCCGTCATCAGGATCATTCCGTGAGGCGCATCGATGGCGTTTTTGAATTTCTCCAAATCGTCAGGTGGAAGCCCCAGACTTTCAAGATTGAGGTTCAGGGTGCCCTTATCGAGCACGCGCATGACGATCTTTTCGCCATGCACGGTCGGCAGGACAGAGACGCGTAGATCGACATCGCGGCCGGCAAGCTTGATGCGGAACCGCCCGTCCTGGGGCAATCGGCGCTCGGCGATGTCGAGGTTCGCCATGATTTTAATGCGCGACGCGATGGCGGATTGCAGTGCCTTCGGCGGCGCGGTCGAATCGTAGAGTACACCGTCCACGCGGTAGCGGAGGCGGAGCTGTTTCTCGAATGGCTCGATGTGAATGTCGCTGGCCCGGTCTTTAATCGCCTGCACGAGCATGATATTGACCAGCTTGATAACAGGACCTTCCTCACTGCTTTCCACGAGTTGGTCAAGGTTGATCTCCTCATTTTTGTCCTTGGCGAACTCGACCTCGGAGACATCGACATCCCTGAGAATCGCGTCGATGCCGCCACCAACCTGTGTCTGCCCGTTGAGGAAATCGACAACGGCCTTCTCCGTACTGATGAGGGGAACGATCTGAAGGTTTGGCCGTACGCGACGCAAATCATCCAATGCGAGCACGTTAAGTGGGTCTGCCATTGCCACGAACAGCTTTTTGCCGAGGTGACCGACCGCGACCATTTTGTAGGTCTGTGCGAGGTCTTTCGGGATGAGGTCGATAACTTCCTGCGGAACGTGCATCTTGGCTAGTGTGACGGGGGACGCTCCGAGGCAGCGGCCCATGCTGACCATCATATCCTGCTCGGTAACGAACTGCCTTTCGAGAAGCAGCTTGAGCAGCCGGCCCCCTTGTTTCTTTTGCAGATCAAGCACTTCGGTAAGTTGCTCTTGCGTGAGCAATCCATCCGTCAGCAATACATCCGCAATTCTTTCGCCGAATGATTTCATGAAATACCGGGGGTGCGGGTGCCCTGCGGGTGTTTGGAGTCGAGGCCATGGGCGCGCCGTAGCGCCACGTGGATTTCCTCGGGGGAGGTCACATACCAGAATACGTTGTACGCCAGCATGACCTCAGCCTGGCTGCGGGCCGCCATGTCGAATGGGTTCGCCGTGGCAATCAACACCGAACGGCTGATGAGATCGAAGGGGACGATGCACTTTTCAAAGCAGAGCTCTCGGGGCAGCAGGCATACCGCGTCACGGTCCACGTCATAGGTCGACAATGGCAGATACGGCAGGCCGGCACGGTCAACCATCACGGTGAGTACATCCTCCAGCTTGACCAATTGCTCCTCAAGGAGCAGTTGCAAGAGCGCGACAGGTGTCGTGCTCTCTATGGCGTTACCTTGGCTGGACGCCAGGCGTTTCAACACCGGATCCACGGCTTGGGGCGTGATCAGCTTTTCGGCAATCAACACCTCGGCCAGTGCCCGGTTGCCATCTTCTGGTGCTTGTTTCGACGGTGAAGAAGGAGGGGGCGCCGCCGCCCCGGCGGCCAGCGTCGGGGTAGGTAGCGTCGGCTTGGAGTCCTCGCGCAACGACGGCGCCCCAGAGGGTTGTCGACTGGCGGAAAGTTGGGAAGTTCTTTTCTCGAGGTCCGCGAGGGCCGCAAGAACCTCAGAGTCGTCAGGGTGTTCCTGCAGAATTCCTTCATACTCGAGAATGCCCTGGGAAATCTGGCCGAGCGTGATGTGAGATTTTGCCAGCTTCTTGGAGGCGCGCAAGCAGTCGTCGTGACGCTCAAGCTTGCTGTAGGCCTCCTTGAGGATTTCCCAGGACTGGTAATCTTCCGGCTGGGACTCCGTAATTGCTTCGAACATCTCAACGGTTCGCAGCAATTGCTGGACTTCTTCTTCCGAGATGCTGGGCATGTTTTTCGAGCACTCCAAGCTCATCTCCTCTCCAAAAGCACCCAACATGCCATCAGGGTGGGATCGAAGAGGAGAGAAACTGGCTGCCCGGCCTGGACTCGAACCAGGAAATACGGCTCCAAAGGCCGCTGTGTTACCAATTACACTACCGGGCAGTCTACCGGATACTCGGCGGGGCCGAACCGCTATTCTCGACGCACGGATGCGAACCGCGCCATCTTTGTCCACATGCTCGGCCCAAATTGTTCATGTACCCCGCGCGCCGCAGTTTCCGCGGCTTTCACGTCCGCGAACAGGCCAAACAGCGTCGCCCCGCTGCCACTCATCAACGCACCCGCTGCTCCGCCGTCGCGCATCGCCTTCTTGATCAACTCGAGGACAGGAAACTTACGAATCGACGGCGCTTCCAGTGAGTTGAACAGGCATCCCGAAACTCCCGCCAGATCATCCTCGGCCAGCGCGCGCAGCAGCAGACTAACTTCTGGCGGAGACGGTGTCAACCGTGACTCCGCCGCGGCCTTGGCCCAGTTTTCATAGGCCCATTTCGTCGAGATGCCGAAGCCCGGGTTGACCAGCAGGATCGTGCCGGAAAACCTGCAGGGGAGCGCCTCGACCTGCTCGCCACGACCACGGCACAGGGCGGCTCCATCCGCCAGGAAAAAATTGATGTCCGAACCCATGCTCGCCGCAAGGGCGCGCAGTTTCTCGGATGGACCATTGAGATTCCAAAGCCGATTCAATCCCCGGAGCACCGCGGCGGCGTTGCTGCTGCCGCCACCGAGCCCCGCCGCCAGTGGCGTGCGCTTTTTCAATGCGATCTTCGCGCCGGCTTCGACGCCGAACGCCTCGGCCAGTTTTTTCGCCGCGCGCAACGCTAGGTTCGAACCGTCGGTCGGCAGCGCTGGATTGTCGCACTCCAGCGTGAGGCCGGTCGCTTGTGACTGCAGCGTAATCTGATCGCCGAAGTCCAGAGGCAACATCACGGTCTCGAGCTCGTGGTAGCCGTCGGGTCGTTTGCCCACGATGCGCAAATACAGGTTGACCTTCGCGGGCGAAAAAACGGTCAACGACGTTGTCCGTCGCGGCGGTTGCGCTTGTGTGCTCACAAAGTTTTCCCTACCATGCACCCCGGATGAAATCAAAGCTTATCGTGGCGCTGGACGTGGATACCTTTCAGGACGCGGCGACGCTCATTCGAGTCACGCGCGATGTGGTGGATGTATTCAAGGTGGGCAGTCAACTGTTCACCCGCGTTGGTCCGCGCATCCTCGCGCTTCTCCACGAGCAGGGCAAAGAATGTTTTCTCGATCTGAAATTTCACGATATTCCCAGCGTGGTCGCCAACGCGGTTGCCGCCGCTGCTGCCTTGAAAGTTTCCCTGTTGACCGTCCACGCCTGCGGTGGCGCGGAAATGTTGCAGGCCGCCGCCGCGGTCCCGAATCGTCCCCGGCTGCTCGGCGTGACCGTATTGACCAGTGTGCGCGGCGACGTGCAAGCCGACGTGCTGCGCTTGGCGAAGCTTGCGAAGGAATGCGGTTTGGACGGTGTCATTGCCTCACCCCGCGAGATCCGGCTCATTCGCGAGTTGATCGGTGGCGATTTCCTCGTCGTCACACCCGGCATCCGGCCCGCGAACGCCGAGGCTGGCGACCAACAACGCGTGATGACGCCTGCCGAAGCCATCGCCGCCGGTGCCAGCTACATCGTCGTCGGTAGACCCATCACTGCGGCTGACGATCCCGCCCAAGCTGCGGCGAATATCGCCGCCGAAATCGCCTCGGTCGCGAATGCGTCAGCTTGAGCGGCGGCGGATCTGGAGCACACCTTCTTTGAGGTCGGCAAGGGCCTTGAGAATATCATCCTGACCCTTCAGGATTTTATCGTTCTGCTCCACGATCTTGTCGATCCGCGCGTCCGGCGGCGCGGGCTTGGTTTCACTTTGCGCCTGGGCGACAAAAAGACTCCCCGCGATCAGTCCCACCGCAAGTGTCAGGATGGGCAAGAATTTGGTGTTCATCGGCGACGTTCCTCCGCTGTGTTGTTTCGATTACTGCAACAGTTCGACCAACTTGCGTTCCCGCACAAAATGGCGGGCGATTTCCTTGCCGTCAAGCAGGATGACGGGTATGTCATGGCGATATCGCACCAGCAGTTCTGGATTCTGCGAAATGTCGACCACCTCCAGCGTAAAATCGACCTCTCCTTTGCAGCGCTCGACAACTTCCTTCGCCCGGTCGCAGAGATGACAGTCAGGCTTGCTGTAGATCGTGACCTGATGCTTCATCGGTCCCAACGTTATCAAACTCGGTGGCCGTCTAATACCGATAATGGTCCGGCTTGTACGGGCCGTCGACGGGCACGCCGAGGTAGTCGGCCTGTTTCTTCGTGAGCTTCGTCAGCTTGACGCCGATCTTCTCGAGGTGCAGGCGCGCAACTTCTTCGTCGAGCTTCTTGGGGAGACGATACACGCCGACTTTGTTCGTGTCTTTGTTCTTCCACAAATCCAATTGCGCGAGGCATTGATTCGTAAAACTGTTGGACATGACGAAGCTCGGATGGCCCGTGGCGCAACCCAGATTCACCAGCCGCCCTTCAGCCAGCATGTAAATGCAATGGCCATCGGCGAACGTGTACTTGTCCACTTGCGGCTTGATGTTGAGCTTGGTGACGCCCGTCGCGGTGTTGAGCCGGTTCACCTGGATTTCGTTGTCGAAGTGCCCAATGTTGCAGACGATGGCCTGGTCCTTCATCTTCGCCATGTGTTCGAGCGTGATGATGTCGCAGTTGCCGGTCGTCGTGACGTAGATGTCCGCCACGCCCAGCGTATCTTCGACGGTCGTGACCTCAAACCCTTCCATCGCCGCCTGCAACGCGTTGATCGGGTCGATCTCGGTCACAATCACGCGCGCGCCAAACCCGCGCAGCGAATGCGAACTGCCTTTGCCCACGTCGCCGTAACCGCAGACGCAGGCCACTTTGCCCGCGACCATCACGTCGGTCGCGCGCTTGATGCCGTCGGCCAGTGATTCGCGGCAACCGTACAAATTGTCGAACTTCGATTTCGTAACAGAGTCGTTCACGTTGATCGCCGGCACGAGCAGCTTGCCGGCTTCGAGCATCTGATAGAGACGATGCACGCCGGTCGTCGTTTCTTCCGAGACGCCCTTCCAATCTTTCACCACCTTGTGCCAGAACCCCGGGCGTTCCTTGAGCACCCGTTTAAGAAGGTCTTTGATGACCTGCTCTTCATGGCTCGCGCTCTGGGTCTTGACCCAATCACTGCCGTTCTCGAGTTCGTAGCCCTTGTGGATGAGCAACGTCGCATCGCCGCCGTCGTCCACGACGAGTTGCGGGCCTATGTTTCCAGGATGCGTCAACGCGTCGAGCGTGCAATCCCAATACTCTTCCAGCGTCTCGCCTTTCCATGCGAACACCGGTATGCCCGCCTTCGCAACCGCGGCCGCCGCGTGATCTTGCGTGGAGAAAATATTGCAACTGGCCCAGCGCACCGACGCGCCGAGTTCGACGAGCGTCTCGATCAGGATCGCCGTCTCGATGGTCATGTGCAACGAGCCGGTAATACGCACGCCTTTGAACGGCTTCACCGGGCCGTACTTGGCGCGGATCGCCATCAGGCCGGGCATCTCGTGCTCGGATACCTGGATGGTCTTCCGTCCCCACTCGGCCAGTGAAAGATCGCGCACCTTGAAATCTTGCTTGGGTGCGCTCGCCTTGCCGGTTGCCTTGGTAAGTTTCGCCCGTGACGGTGGAAGTTTGACGGTAGCCATAATCGTTTCTTTTCGTCGCAATTGTTTAGACCACGAATCTGCCGGAGCCGCGCAACATACAATCCGAATCCCTCCAAATCAACCGAAAACCCGCCCGATTATCCCGTCGCCGGTGTAGCGTGCGCTGTCCCCAGCGCATCCGGTAAGTCCAGTAAATTTGGCTTCGCTTTGGGTTCGCTTCTGCATAAAAGCACCCTCTTAGCCCCCATTTTAGCAGCTTAACCCCCCTAAAATGGGTTCGGTTTGGTCGATCGAACCCAACCATCATTTTGCCCAACTCATTCATAATTAAATACATCCGCATTTTTCAAATGGGTTCGTTTTGGAAAAACATACTTTTATAGAAAGTTCCCCCTCCCAATCGACGCCAACGCTGTAGTAGCGGCCTGCTCGCGTGTCGTGTACGGAGCCGTCTCGGCCGCCCTGTAGCCGCGGGCGCGAGCGAGTGCAAAGCCCCCCGCCAATGCCTCTTTAGGCGGGGCTCGGGAATCCGAGTCCGGTGTAGCGTTGGTGTCTGCCCCGAATCCTTTTCGGGGCCGTCTCCTCGCCCCTTTGGGGGAGAGGATTAAGGTGAGGGGACTTTCCGATGCGCGTCCGCGCCTTCCTCCCAACTCCTTTTTCAAAGCCGAGTCGGACGAGACGCGACCACGTTGTGCCGAGGTCGCAGAACTGTCTCCTATAAGACACCAGTTCTTTCAAAGAACTGGTGTTACTATACCACCCTCGGCCCACCCCGTCCAGCAAAAATATCAATTCCCGATATTGGACTCTGACGACACGCCGCATGCCGTAATCCCCGGCAATCCCGCCGCTCCGTAGCCTTTGTAGCCACGCCGCTCTGTCGGCGTGCTCTTCCGTTCCCTTCGTCCTTTCCGTCCGCTCCTCTTGTGGGAGCGCCCTTCCGGGCGCGAAATACACCCCGCTTTGCCTTCCCGCCTCCACCACCTCGATTCCATGCCCCGCTGCCCCGAATTGCCTCGACTTGCGGCCCTTCCACGTTATGATGCTCGTGTAGAAACCGAAAGGCCGATTGCCCATGAAGGCCAGATTGTTCCTGCCACTTGCACTCCTCGTGTTTTCGATCATTCCGAAGTGCGCAGCCACCGTCGTGACTTTTGATGATATCCCGAAGAACACGGGTTCTGCATCATTTATTCCCAGTGACTACCAAGGACTTGTCTGGAGCAATTTTTGGGTCTCGAACGCGGTTCTTTTCACGGACGCCTACGGCTCAAATGGCTACTACAACGGGATGGTGTCCGCTTCAAATGTGGCCTTCAACGGCTTCGCCCAACCCGCTGAGATCGACTCGGCCACGAACTTCGATTTCCTGAGTGCTTGCCTCACCGGCGCGTTTAACAGCAACCTCAACATCGAAGTCGAGGGGTTTCACGCAGGCACCATGCTGTACGCCACTACCGTGGTTGCAAGCGCGACGTCGCCGACCCTATGTGCATTCGACTATCTGAATGTCGATCGTCTCTATTTCAGCGCGTCTGGCGGCCAGGATGCTGGTTTTCCCGCCTCCCAAGGAGCCGGCGACAGCCATTTCGCAATGGACAATTTCAATTTCGAGTTTGTCCCTGAGCCTTCCACGTTTCTACTGACGGGTGCTGGAGTGTTGACGCTGTGCGCGCTCCGCAAACGCAGGCGAGCGTAACGTAGGGGAGTCTGCTTACTTCAACCGGGTGGGCTGGACGATGGGCGTGCCGAAGTAACCTTCCCAGGCGAGGGCGAGGGTCTTGTCTGTCAGCGCCAGTTCTTGCTGCTCGAAGTGACAGAGATCCACCGCCCGCAGGATCAAGTCGCGCGGTTCACAAGCGTTCGGCACGCGGTTCTCGGCCTTGTATCGCTGCACCAGCCGCTCGATCGATTTATCGTCCACCGCCAACCCAAACTCGGCTGCCGTGAGCCGGAAAATCTCCGCGTAGATGGGCCATGTCGGACGGGTTACCGTCATCCGATATCCCATGCGGCGCATGAACGCCTCGTCCGTCAGGTCCGCATCGGTCAGGTTCGTCGCGAACACGATGATCTGCTCGAACGGTATATCCACTTTCTTGCCGGTGCTCAACGTGAGCGAATCGATCCGGTTTTCCAACGGGATGATCCATCGATTCAACAACTGCCGCGCGGAACAGCGTTGCCGCCCGAAATCGTCCACCAACAACACGCCCCCGTTGGCCTTGAGTTGGAACGGCGCTTCGTAATAGCGCGGGCTGGCCGTCGCGGTGAGATCGAGGCTTTCGATGGTCAGTTCGCCGCCGACCACCACCAACGGCGGCTGAATCTTCACCCAGCGGCGGTCCACGTCGGGCTCCTGCGGTTCGACGGCCCGATGGACGTTCTTGTCGAAGACGCGGATGACCTGGCCGTCCACTTCGATGGCATACGGTATCCACAACGGCTCCGCGATGCCGTTGACCAACGCCCGGGCCATGGCCGTCTTGCCGTTGCCCGGTGGCCCGCTCAGGAACAGGCTGCGTCCCGAACTCAGCACCACGCCGAGCGTTCGCTTGACGTCGCCGGGAAGCACGAGGTGCGACAGCGTCTTTTCCAGCGCCGCCCGGGTCACGGGTGCGCGGCAACGCATCTGTTGCACGATCATTCTCGTGTACGTCTTCAGCGTGACCGGGGCCGGGCCGACGTAACTGCAGATGCTCATCGACTGGAACACCCGCGCCCAGCCGCGATCCAACAACGCATAGCGGTTGTTGTGCAACGCGATGCTGCCCTTGGTCTCGATCAGGTTCTCGCGATAGAGCCGTTGCAGCGCTGTCTCCGTGATCACCAGGCCGAGGTTCATACGCTCGCTCACGCTGGCGGTCGTGCAGGCTGCGTCCGTCGACAACGTCTTCAGGGCCAGATCGGTCACGAAGTTGAGATCCAAATCCAACTGGGCGGGCGTCTCGGGGAAGGGCGGGTTCAGTTGCGCCGAAGCCGAAGCCCGCGACGTTTGCCCCAATGCCCGCACCGGCGCTTCGGTCGTGGTCTCGTACACTTCGGAATCTATGTGCGTCTCGTCTTCCATCATCGCCACCAAACCCTTATTACCACAAGTCCCCCCGCCATGCGAGCTGTTTTGGCAGATCCCTCTTACACGACGACGGAGAGGGGAGTCTCCTCTCCCCGCGCGCGGGGAGAGGATTAAGGTGAGGGGTCGCCCGTTTCACCTTGCGCGGTACGCTATCGCAGGCGTACTTTCCCGTCAGGTATGACTGCAAAGGTCATTGGAAAGCATGTGTGGGCTGGATTCCTCTCGTTCGTCGTCTGGTTTGGCCTTGGCTTCATATGCCTTCTTATACTCGTTTTCGTGCCTGAGTATCCTCCGCAGGGCATGTGGCCTCTGTGGGTCTGCGGCGCTGTGGCTGTTCCTGCGGCCATCTATACGTGGCGGGTTGTCTTCCGTGGGAGTCAGGCGCATGCTGTTTCCGCACGCACGCAGGAGTTGTTTCTCATTGGGCTGGGGGCGGTCTGGCAGTTGCTTTTCGTAGCGCTGTTTGTCTTGCGGACACCGGTCTCCAAGGACGCGATGTATGCGGGTATTCTGGCCTATTTCATAGTCGGCCCCGTTCCCGTATTGATGGCGTTGCATTTCGCCATCAGAGAGCGTCGGTTTCGGAGTGCATATCCGAGCCTATATTGGCCGGCTGTCCTACTCGGCCTATCGCCAGTGTTTGTGTTTTGCCTTCAGGTATTCCTGTGAGCTTCTCGCACCGCTAACCGTTCGGCTCAGCCAGCCGCTGACCCCAAACGCTACTTCGCCGCTTTCTTCAGCGCCTCGGCCTTATCTGTCCGCTCCCACGTCAGGGCATCCAAATCATCCGTCTTGCCGAAGTGGCCGTAGTTGGTCGTCTTGCCGTAGATCGGACGGAGCAGGTTCAATTCCTTGATGATGTTCGCGGGCTTGAAGCTGAAGATGTCGCGGACAGCCTTTTCAATCTTTTCGTCGGACACTTTACCGGTGCCGAATGTTTCCACGAGCACGCTGACCGGCTCGGGAAAGCCGATGGCGTACGCAAACTGGATTTCGCAGCGCTCGGCCAGACCGGCGGCCACGATGTTCTTCGCCACGTATCGGCCCATGTACGCCGCGCTGCGGTCGACTTTGCTCGGGTCTTTGCCGCTGAACGCGCCGCCGCCGTGACGTCCCATGCCGCCATAACTGTCCACGATGATCTTGCGGCCCGTGAGACCACTGTCGCCCTCGGGACCGCCGATGACGAACCGCCCGGTCGGGTTGATGAGATAACGCGTGTTCTTATCGAGCAGGTTCTTCGGGATGATCTTCTTGATGACTTCCTCGATGAGGACTTCCGAAATCTCCGAATGCTTCACATCGGCTGCGTGCTGGTTGGAAATGACGACGGTATGGACGCGAACCGGCTTGTGACCCTCGTACTCGATGGTGACCTGCGTCTTGCCGTCGGGTCGCAGCCATTTGATCTGGCCGCTCTTGCGGGCCTTGGAGAGTTTTAGTCCCAGTTTGTGCGCGTACATGATCGGCGCGGGCATCAACTCCGGCGTCTCGGTGCAGGCGAACCCAAACATCAATCCCTGATCGCCCGCTCCCTGCTCGGCGGTGGCTTTGCCTTCAGCCGCCTTGTCGTCCACGCCCTGTGCGATGTCGGCGCTTTGCTTGACGATGGCGCAGAGGACCTGGCAATCCTCATCGTTGAACACCGTGCTCACGTTTTTCGTGTAGCCGATCTCGCGGATGGCTTCGCGGACGATCTTGCAATAATCAAGGTGCGCCTTGGTCGTGATTTCTCCCGCGATCACGACGAGATTGGATTTCACGAGCGTCTCGCACGCCACGCGGCTCTTCGGGTCCTCCTTCAGGCAGGCGTCCAACACCGCGTCCGAAATCGTGTCGCAAACCTTGTCCGGGTGACCCTCGGTCACCGATTCCGATGAGAACAAATACCGTTTCTTGTCCATAAAGTCCTTCTTATCAGGGAGAACAACTTCTTAAGATGTCCGGTTGATTATCTCGCCAACCCAAGCCGGGAATCTACTGGAATAGGGCCGGAATCACAAGAGATTTTGGGTGGTCAAAGGTCATTGCAAAGCCAATGCCTTGCGAATCACATCCGACAGCCAAGCTACGTCATTTCGTGCAAACCACTTTCCGAGACCTACAAAGCCTAGGCCGGCGAGAAACATGCCAAGACCGAAGAATGGCTCCCACCAGCTACCACCACGCATCGCAGTCTGGAGAAACATCAACGGGATTGAAAGCGCGCAAAACCCGAACCACACGGAGAAAAAGACCTTTACGATCCAATGCATCGTAAACTTGCCGGTGAGCACAATTCCAGTGCCTTCGACGCGAAATGAACCGACAAAGAAAGGTTTGAACGAGTTACCGACGAACGGGATCACACGTTGCAGTATGACACGAGTTGCCGTGACGCGACCCACCGCCTTCTGCCGCAATAGCGCTGAGAATACCCAACGCCCGGTGGCGTCAGAAAGACGTCGAACAGAATCCTCAAGTCCAAATGCGCTCTCGAATCTTGCCGGCACCGCACCGTATAGGAAATCGAAGAGCCAGCGTACGATTCTCATGACGTTTGCGCAAACTCGCGGTTGGCCTGTTCGAGCGTCTCGAAGCTGCCGATGTCGAGCCATTGGCCGCGGATTTGGTGGGCGTACACGGGCCGGCGCGGGTAAAGCCACGCCACGAGGCGGCCGGGCTGGTCGGGGTTGTTGCCTTCCTTGACGTATTGATCGATCAGTGGCAGGACCGCGCACGGATAGTAGTACAGGCACATCGCGGCGAGCGTGGTCCTGGGCTGCGGCGGTTTCTCGACGAATTCGGTAATCCGGCCGTCGGCGTCCACGGTGACGCTGCCGTACTTCTTCATCTCCTCGAGGTTGCCGATGTCGTACACGCCGAGCGTCGGGCCGCGTTTGGCGGCGAGCCTCGCCAACTCGGCAAGCGACGACTTGAAAAGGTTGTCGCCGCCGATAATAAGAAGATCGTCGGCGACCTTCTGCGAGTCGATCACGAGCTTGATGTCACCGATGGCGCCGAGCTTGTTGCTGTCGTCCGTCGAATGATCGTTGACCACCGTGATAGGCGGGCAATTCGGAAGGTTCTTGCGATAGACTGCGGCCCACGCCTCGAAGTCGCGCGCAAATTTCTCATTGGTAACGATAAAGATGCCATCGAGTTCGCGAATGCCCTCGGTCGTCGCCACGACGTGCTCGATCATCGGGCGGCCCGCCACTGCCAGCAACGGTTTGGCCGTGTTCTTTGTCAGCGGGTACAACCGGGTCGCATAACCGGCGGCTAGAATCAGCAATTTCATCGCGGGTTCTTTCGATTTCGGATTTGCTTCGCCGGTCTCGCTCAGCAGCTCGGCTTCGGTTTATCCCAGCAGATCGGGATCGACCCGCTGGAGAAGTGCGTTGAGCATGGCGAGCACTTCGCGGCCCGAGCTCGCGTGCAAGGATGCCGCGGCGAGTTCCTGCGCTTCGCTGAACTTGAGACGGCGGATCACTTCCTTCACGCGCGGCAGGCTCGACGCCGCCGCGCTCAGTTCGTCGATGCCCATGCCGAGGAGCAGGGGAGCAAACAGCGGTTCGCCCGCCATCTCGCCGCAAACGCCGACCCAGATGCCGTTGTTGTGCCCGGCCTCCACGACGGCGCGGATGAGGCGCAGGATGGCGGGGTGCGTCGGCTCGTACAGGCCGGCCACCTTCTCGTTCACGCGATCAACCGCCATGGTGTACTGGATGAGGTCGTTGGAGCCGATGCTGAAGAAATCCACCTCGGGCGCGATCATCTCGGCGGTCAACGCCGCCGACGGGATTTCGATCATCACCCCGACGTGAATCTGCTCGTCGAATGGAACGCGGGCTTTTTTCAGGTCGAGCATGACCTGTTGCAGGATTTCGTTGGCCTGCATGACCTCGGCCACGCCGCTGATCATGGGATACATGATCTTGACGTTGCCCTCGGCGCTGGCGCGCAGGATGGCGCGCAGTTGCGCCTCGAAGACGTCCACATTGGCCAGGCAAAAGCGGATCGCGCGGAAACCGAGGAACGGATTGACCTCCTGCGGTGTCGAATCCTCGCTGCGAAACTTGTCGCCGCCGATGTCGAGCGTGCGGATGATGAGCGAATTCGGCTTCACCGCGCGCGCGACAGCGACGTATTTTTCGTATTGTTCCTCTTCGGTCGGGAAATCCTTGCGGTTGAGATACAGAAACTCGGTGCGGAACAGGCCGATGCCTTCGGCGCCGGCGGCGAGCACGACAGGCACGTCGCCGGGCAACTCGATATTGCCCGAAAGAATCATGCGATGGCCGTCGAGCGTTTGGGCGGGCAGATCATGCAGCGCATCGAGGCGTTCCTGGACGTTGTGGCGCTTGACTTCGAGTTGGCCGTAGATGAACAGCGTCTGTTCCGATGGCTCGATGATCAGCGTGCCGCTGTAGCCGTCGAGGATCGCCCATTGACCATCGTGAACGTACTGGCTGAGATTGCGCAGGCCGACAACGGCCGGCAGGTTCATCGACCGCGCGACGATGGCGGTATGGGACGTGTGGCTGCCCACGTCGGTGGCGAACCCGGTCACGTTCTGGCGGTCAAGCGAAGTGGTGTCCGACGGCGAAAGATCGTGCGCGACCACGATGGTGTTCGGTGGCAGCCCCGTCAACGCGCGATGATCGTGCCCCAGGAGGTTGCGCATGATACGGCGGGTGACGTCCTGCACGTCGGCGGCCCGCTCGCGCATGAACTCGTCGGGCAACTCCGAGAGTGTGGTGGCGAATTTGTGGCCGACGTCGTTAAAGATAAACTCGACGTTCTTCTTTTCCCGCTCGAGCCGATCGATGACGCGATCGATGAGGGCGGGGTCCTCGGTGATCGACAAGTGCACGTCGAGGATGGTGGAGGACGCGCTGGAACCGATGCCCGAGGCGATCCGGTCCTGCAATTCGTGCAACTGTTCGCGCGTCTTGATCAGGGCCTGCTCGAACCGCGCGATCTCCTTCTGCACGTCCTCGGGCGCGACGTCGTATTCGGGCACGACCTCCTCCGCCATGCCGAAGACATAGATCTTGCCGCGGGCAACGCCCGGTGATACGCCGATTCCCTGGAAGGTGCGTTCTGCCATTCAGCCTTGGTGCAGTTATTCTTCGTCGAACTTGCGCTGGAACAACGACTCCAATTCGCGCACGGCGGCTTCGGCGTCCGGGCCCTCGGCGGTGATGATCAGGTTGGAGCCCTGTCCCGCCGCGAGCATCATGAGTCCCATGATGCTCTTGCCGTTGACCTGTTCGCCGTCCTTTTCAACCATGATCTGGCTTTCGAATTTGTTGGCGCTCTTGACGAACATCGCCGCCGGCCGAGCGTGAACGCCGAGCTTGTTGATCACCGTGACCTCCCGGGTCGCCACCCTGGTTTCCGAACCGCCGCCGCTCTTGCGTGAAAGAATCATGGGTGCCTGGGTTTTCCGGTCATTCCTGGTTGGGGGTGCGCATCCGTTCGATGAGCCGCTCGTTGAACTCGCGCGCGGCGTTGTGGCCGAGGCTCTTCAGTTTCTGGTCGAGGGCCGCGACCTCGATCAGCCGCGCGATGTCGCGGCCGGGCCGGACGGGAATGATCACGTGCGGCACCTCGATCCCGAGGATCTTGTAGGTCTGCCGTTCGAGACCGATGCGGTCGACCTCTTCCATCTTGCTCCAGTCCATCAACGTGACCACCAGATTCAGGTTCTTCTCCGGTCGGACGCTGGCGACGCCGAAGATTGCGGGCACATTGATGATGCCCAAGCCGCGGATCTCCATGTGGAACCGCGTGGTCTCGGACGAGGCCCCCACCAACTCGCGGCCCTCGAACAGGCGGATGCGCGCGATGTCGTCGCTGACGAGGCTGTAGCCGCGATCCAGCAGCGCCAGCACGCTCTCGCTCTTGCCGATGCCGCTCTCGCCACGAATCAACACGCCGATGCCCAGGATGTCCACCATCGAGCCGTGCTCGCTCACCTGCGGCGCAAATTCCAACTCCAGCGCGATGGTGGCCGCATTGATGAACTTCATGGTGACCATCTTGGTCTTGAACAGCGGCACCTGGAGGTCATCGCACTTCTGTTGCACCAGCGGGGGAGGGTTCACGTTCCGAGCGAACACGAGGCAGGGAATCTTCGCCTTGAGCATCCGCTCGATGCGGGCGGCGGCCCCCGCTTCACCGAGGGACTTCAAGAACGACCACTCCGCGCCGCCCACCACCTGCACGCGCTTCATCGCGAAATACTTGAGAAAACCCGCCAGCGCCAGCCCCGGCCGGTTTACCGAACCTTCCTGAATCCTGTGCGACAAACCGGCGCCGCCGGCGACGAGCTTGAGTTGCAGCTTCTCGGCGTGATTGAGATAGAAGCGCTCGACCGTGACGGTGGGGATGGATGCGGTGGTGGACATGGTCAGCTCAGCGTGGGTTCGATGAGGCCGAAATCGCCTTTCTTGCGGCGGTAGACCACGTTCACTTTTTCCGACTCGGCGTTGAGGAACACGAGGAACTGGCTTTCCGCCAGCTCCAGTTGCAGCACCGCTTCGTCCACGAACATCGGTTTGATCGCGAATTTCTCCGTGTGCACGATCTGGGTTGTGCCTTCGTCTTCCTGGAGATCGTGGGTCAGGACGGATTCCTCGACGTGAAACAGCTTGGCTTTGCGCGGTCGATGGCGCTGGATCCTTGTCTTGTACTTGCGCATCTGGCGCGTCACCTTGTCCACCACGCGATCGATGGAGGCGTACAGGTCTTCACTCACTTCGCGCGCCTCGATGGTGATATGGTTGCCGCACTGCAGCACGAGTTCCGCGATGTGGCGGAACTTGTCCACCTCGAGGATGTAATGCGCGCTCAGGATACGCGGGAAATCGATCCCGACGTGATCGAGTTTCTTGCCCGCGTATTCGCGAATGGCCGGCGTGATGTCCACGTGCCGCCCGGTGACTGTCATTTCCATCATCTACTTGTCTCCATTGTCGGCGTCGCCGCCCGAAAGCGGCGCGCCCCTCTCACATGGTGAAGCGCGGCCCGAGGTACAGCTCGCGGCTCTTCGGATCGTTGATCAGGAAGTCGCTGGTGCCCTCCGCCTCGACCTTGCCGTCGCAAATCAGGTACGCCCGGTCCACGATGCGCAACGTCTCCCGCGCATTGTGATCGGTCAGGAGGATGCCCAGCCCCTTGCGCTTCAACTCGACGATGATCTTCTGCACCTCGTACACCGCGATCGGGTCCACCCCGCTGAACGGCTCGTCCAGCAGCATCAATTTCGGCCCCGTGACCAGGGCGCGGGTGATCTCCAGTCTGCGCCGTTCGCCGCCGCTCAGGGTGTACGCCTTGTTCTTCGCCAAGGACGTAATATCCAGTTCCTCCAACAAATAATCCAGACGAAACTTCCGTTCCTCCTCGGTCAACGGCAGCGTCTCCAGGATCGCCAGGATATTCTCCTCGACCGTCAGCTTGCGGAAGACGCTGGGCTCCTGCGATAGATACCCCATCCCGCGCCGCGCCCGTTTGTGCATCGGCATCCGCGTCACATCCGTGGCTTCGAAGAACACCTTGCCCGCATTCGGTTTCACCAGCCCGACGGTCATGTAAAACGTCGTCGTCTTGCCCGCGCCATTCTTGCCGAGCAACCCGACGATCTCGCCGGCCTTGACGTTGATGTCCACGCCGTCCACGACGCGCCGCCCGCCGTAGATCTTGACCAGCCCTTGCGTGCGCAACAGGACGTCGTTGTCGGGCGCGTCGCTCATGAGAAGGTCGTGTCACGCTGATTCATCGAGCCGCAGTGTACCAGAATCATCGCGGCTGACAAGCTTGCCTCTGGAAACAATACAAGCGGAGAGGGTCACCTTCATCTCAGCCACGACAATCGGCTCCCGGTCGGAACGGTTTGCCCCTGCGCAAAACCTCTTGCGGCCCGGGAAATGCGGGAGCATAAGAGCGATCAATATCGAGAGAAGCTCGATTCTTCACCCCGAAGGCGCGGCGCGGGAGAATATCAAGGAAGGCATCCGCAGACTGTCGCAACTGAAGTTGTAAGGGCGCCTACTGGCTATCCGACTTCTTCCGCTGTTCCTCGGGATAGATCAGGAGGCGGGCGCGATTGGTATCGGTCTGGCTGTTTTCGACGTCCATCCTTTGCGATTCGCGCCAGAAGGTGATGCGTTCGCCGGTGACGATGCCGTCGGACGACTCGGCGCGCGGATGTCCCGTGAGCAAGACCTTACCGTCATCAGCCGTATAGACGGCGTGGTCGCTGTGGGTGATTTTGTTGTCGGGGGTGGTCATGACCACGGCGCCCTCGGCAACGATCTTCTGCACGGAGCGGGTGGTGTTCGTGCCCGCGCTGGTCACCACGTTCGTGCCGCCGAAAAACACGGTCATCTTGTCGGCGCGCACCGTCATGCGCGGGTCAACGGCCAATACATTGCCTTCGAACGTGCCCAGATTGTGCAGATAGTCCCCGTGCAAAACCTCGGCGGTGATCACGGTCGGCTCGTTGGTTGATCCACCGCTGGCAAGAGGAGACTTGGCGGCGGCGGCAGTCGCGGAATCATTCGTGGCCGCATTCTCGGCACGGAGGATTGGCGCCGACACCAGAAAAACGATCAGGAACGTCAAGGTGGTTATATTCATGGTTGTTTCGGTTCCTCCACAACCGCCGGTTGCCCGTTGCTGATGACCACGCAAACATTGCTGCGGATCACCATCGAGGATTTTTCGCCGTCCCACTCACCGCCGATGCCGGTCACCACCATGTTCTCGCGGTCGATGCGCACGTGGTCACGGGTGGTGGCGTGGTTGTTGGCGCGGTCCAGCAGACAGGTCGGCGAACTGAACACCATGTCCACTTTGTTGCTCGTGTAGAACTCCGCGCGGGCGTTCTGGATGTCCATCATCCCGTCGGGGCGAATCACGGCGCGTTCGCCGAACAGCTTCCACTTCAGGTTGCCGTCATCGTCGCGCTCCGGCACCTCGAACTTCTCGATGTACCCCGAAGCTTCGGCGGAGGTTTTATTCGTGCTGACGTTCGCGGCGAGCGCGCCGGCGGCCAACGCCCCGCACAACAGCATCGTCACTGCCGCTTCTTGTGGATTGATGTTCATTCCCAAGTCGTACTACCGCGGCGCAGTCTAACAGAACCGGTGCCACTGGCAAGAAATGCGCGTGGTTTCACACGGGCCTCAGGGCAAACGGGTGAGAAATGTTTCGAAGAGCGCGGGCCAGTTGGTGACATCGCCGCCATGGACGCCCAGACCGAACCCGTGCCCGCCCGTGTCGTACAGGTGCAACTCCACGGGCACCGCCGCCCGTTGGCAGGCCTCCACGAACAGGAGCGAGTTGGTGACCGGCACATTGGTGTCGTCGCGCGCATGGACGACAAACGACGGCGGCGTATCATGATTCACAAATTTCTCGCACGAGAACTCAGCGAGGAGTTGCTCGGACGGGTTGCGGCCCAGCAGATTGGTGCGCGACCCCGAGTGGACCGACGTCAACATGCTGACGACCGGGTAGATCAGCGCGCAGAAATCGGGCCGACAGGAGACACGGCGGACATCCTCGACCGGATTGGGAATCGGCGAGGCGAACCTGGTGGCCACGCACGCCGCCAGATGTCCGCCCGCGGAGAAACCCAGGATGCCGACCCGGTTCGTCTTGATTCCGAATTCACCGGCGCGTTCGCGCACGATGCGGATGGCCCGTTGCGCGTCCAGCAGCGGGACGAGATGTCCTTCAGGAACCCGGCCGGGAGCAGGCAGCCGGTGCTTCAACACCGCGCCCGTGATCCCGCGGGCTTGCAGCCAGCGCGCGACAGCCACCCCTTCCTTATCCCACGACAGAAAGGCATACCCACCGCCGGGACAGATCACCACGGCAATCCCGGTGTTGCGATCGCGGGGCGGCGCGTAAATGGTCAGCGTCGGGACGACGATGTGGCGAATGTGGCGGGCCGTGGGCTGATCGGGGGGGATTTCGACCTGTTCCGGCTCCGCATTGGTGATGCTCCAGGGAGCCATCCCCGGCCAGAGACGAATCTCGGCGGGCGGAGCGTTGACGGCGGCGATATCGATGGCATTCATTCCCGGTAATGATGGTGCGTCTACAACATGTACTTCGCAGTCGCGCGCTTCCACAAACCCCGGGCTTTCAGAATCATCTCGATGACTTCGCGCACCGCGCCGTCGCCGCCGCGCCGTCGCGTCACGTAATGGGCCGCGCGTTTGGCCTCGTCCACCGCGTTCGACACGGCCACGGCCAGGCCGACACGGCGCATCGGGGGCAAATCGACCAACTCATCGCCGACGAACGCGATCTCGTCGTTCGCAAACCCGTGCTGGCGCTTGACCTCCTCGACCATCTCCATCTTGTTCGTCGGTTTCTGGAGCACGATCTTCACGCCCAAATCGGACGCGCGTTGCGTGGTGGCCTTCGAGGCCCGGCCCGAGATGAACCCGACCGTCAATCCGGCGCGTTGGGCCATCGCGATGCCATGGCCGTCCAGCGCGTCGAACGACTTGAATTCCCGGCCGTCGCTGGTGAAATGGAGTTTGCCATCGGTCAACACGCCGTCCACGTCCAGCAACAGGCAGCGGATTTTGCGCAGGCGACGATTCAGCACGCCCTTGGCGATTTTCATGGCGCGGCGAGTGTAACACAACGCTCCTGCCTGACAAGTCCACCGCGGCGGCGGGCGTGTTTCCGTAAAACAAAAACCTCCCCCGTGGCTAGTCGGGGGAGGCTTCGTGTGTGGAGAACGACAAACGTTACTTGGAGTCCTTCAGCACGACGAAAACGGAGGCGCGGTCACGATGCACGTATAGCAACACGCCCTTGCCCGGATCGGCCTTGGCGATGGCGGCCTTGAAATCTTCCGCCGAACGGGTGACGGTGCGGTCGATGGCGGTAATCACGTCGCCGCGCTGCAACCCTTCCCGTTGCGCCACGCTGCCTTCGGCGACATCGGTCACCACGACGCCTTCCGTCACTTCCAGCTTCAACCGTTCGGCAAGGTCCTTCGTGAGGGACTGAACGGTGAGGCCAAACGCGCCCTCGACTTCCGGTTTGACGCGGTGTTCATGCGAGGCCTGCCGCAGTTGGTCGGGCATTTCACCCGTCTGCAGCGCGATTTGGATGGGCTTCTCGTCGCGCACAACACTGAGCATGACCTTCTGGCCGATTTCCTTGCGGAGGATTTGCCGCTGCAACTCGCGGGGAGTCTTCACCGGCACGCCGTCAACGCCCACGATAATGTCGGCGAGGGCGAGGTCGCTCTTGGCGGCGGGCGTGCCATCTTCGATCTGGGTGACCACCACGCCGTCTTTCAGGTTCTTGACGCGGTCCGCCAGCGCCTTGTTATCGGACAGGGCTTCGATGCCGATGCCGATCCAAGGGCGGGTGACTTTACCGTCCTTGATGAGTTTCTCGGCGGAATCCATCGCCATGTTGATGGGGATGGCGAACGCGATGCCGCGGTTGAGGCCACGGATGAGGGTGTTGATGCCGATGACGCGGCCTTCGATGTCGCACAGCGGGCCGCCGGAGTTGCCGGGGTTGATTGCCGCGTCGGTCTGGATGTAATCCTCGTAGGCATTGCTGCCGTGGCTCCAGACGCCGGTGCGTCCTTTGGCGCTGATAAACCCGACGGTGACACTGTAATCGAGTTCGTACGGGGCGCCGATGGCGATGGCCCATTGGCCGACTTTCACCTCATCGCTGTTGCCGAGCCTGGCGGCGGGGAGATTCTTGGCATCCACCTTGATGACGGCCACATCGATGCGCTCGTCAGCGCCGACCACCTTGGCGTTCTCGAATTTCGTGCCGTCTTTGAGCTGCACGGTGATCGTGTCCGCTCCGTCAATGACGTGCATGTTCGTGAGAATGTAGCCGTCCTTGCGCAGGATGATCCCTGAACCCTGGCCCTCGACGTCGCGCGGGTGATCCTGCGGCAGATGCCTGAAGAAATATTCGAACGGCGTGCCTTCAAACTCCCGGCCGTTATCCTCATCCTCACCGTCCTGCGATTCCGCGGCCGCGCTGACCTTGCGTTTGGTGGTGATGACAACGACCGACGGGCTGGTCTGGTCGGCGACCTTTTCGAAAGCGCTTTCCAGGTGGCGCGCCAGGTCGATATCGCCGTTGGACGCGGTCGATGCCGTGGCCTCCGCGAGGCAGAGGGAGCCCGGTGCTGCCAATAAGAGCGAAAGCCCGATGGCGAACCATCGGGTCGTCGGAGAACTGCCACGCAAATTCAATTTATTCATAATTATGATGTACTCTTCGACCCCGCCAAGCAGGGCACGTTCAAATGTTTACGGATGCACCATCGCCACCACCGCGCAATATCGCCGAATTTGTGCGAATCGGCAAGTGTGGTTGCGGCGAGAGCACTCGCTGGCAAGCCCGCGTTGACAAAGCGGGTGAATCCGCTACCCTTGAATCAGGCGAGAGTTTACGATGATTGCCACGGCTGATACCACCGAACTGCAGGAACGCGTCCGCGAGCTGAAAAAGCTGCGGAACGCCGTCATCCTTGCGCACAATTACCAGGTGCCCGAGTTGCAGGACGTGGCGGATTTCGTGGGGGACTCGTTGGGGCTGTCGTTCAAGGCGAAGGAGACGGCAGCCGACGTGATCCTGTTCTGCGGCGTGCATTTCATGGCGGAGACGGCGAAGATCGTCAACCCGGGCAAGACGGTCGTACTGCCCGACCTCGAAGCGGGTTGTTCACTGGCCGATTCCTGCGACGCCAAGGCGCTGGCCCAGTGGAAGGAAGCGCATCCCGACGTCACTATTGTGGCGTACATCAACTGCACGGCGGCGGTCAAAGCGTTGGTGGACATCATCTGCACGTCGGGCAACGCGGTGAAGGTCGTTAATTCGATTCCGCCTGACAAAAAGATACTGTTCGTTCCCGACCAGAACCTGGGGCAATGGGTGATGACGCAAACGGGGCGACAGATGATCCTGTGGCCGGGTGCGTGCTCGACGCACGTGCTGTTCACGCACAAGGCGATCTTCCGGTTGAAACAGGAATATCCCGACGCGGAGATCGTCGCGCACCCCGAATGTTTGCCCGGCGGTCCGCATGATGGCCGATGAAGTATGCTCGACCGAGAAGATGGTGGGTTACTGCAGGGATTCGTCCGCCCGTGAGTTCATTATCGTTACCGAAGCGGGTATGTTGCATCGGCTCCAGAAGGAAGTGCCCGATAAAGTGTTTGTCCCCGGCCCGACTGATTCGTGTCACTGCAACGAGTGCAGCTTCATGAAGAAGAACACGCTCGAAAAAGCCGTCGCCGCGCTGGAGAGTTTGTCTCCCGAAATCACCCTCGACGAAGATATCCGCCGCCGCGCCCTCGTCCCCATCGAGCGGATGCTGGCGCTGGGGAAGTAAGCCGGCGCTCAATTGATCTGGTTGTTTTTTGTCGCATGGATTATCGAACATTGATATTATTGCTGGACGCGGTGTTCCGGGGCTGGTATGATGCGTGCAGTTGTTTGACATGAGAAGAACGGTTCGAGGGGGTGGCGGTTTTGCGCCGACGGCGCACCGGATGCGCTGGGGATTGCACTCGCTCGCGCCCGCTCGGCTCGCCCTGATGGGCCGCCTACGGCGTTGCGTCGCGCCGCTCCCTGCGGCTCGGCTCTATAGAAGAGTGATTCTGCCATACGAACCCAACTGAAAAACGCACATGTATTACTACATGAAACAGTTATGAAAAAAACAGAGTTGGGTTCGTTTTGCAAAAAGACCAAAAAAACTGGGAAAAAAGCACCAAAATACCACTCCGGGAGGGTGGTTTTACGCATGAACGAACCAAATTTGCCCCGCACTGCGGCACCGCGGTGCGGCTTGCGGGATGGCTTCGAACCGGCGGAATACCCACACGGCAGGCCCCGACCTGAGAGTCGGGGCAGGCGGACGCGTTGGCCCACAACCGACCTGAGACGGGACGCGGGGGCCATCAATGCCGGCGGTTTTCCGCCCTCGCCCATCGGCCTCTCCTGTGTCGGGTTAGACCGCCGCGACAAGTTTCAAACGGTACACTGCCCAGCGGCGGACGGGGTTGACTTTCCGACGCGGCGATGGCATTGAGTGCCGGTCTTTCATACTTCACGCTGATGAAAAAACTACTGTTTCTGGTTTTGGCGGCGCTGTTGTTCGCTTTGGGGGCGGGCGCGGTCGAGGCCCAGTTCACGCCGGACAAGAACGTGTTGCGGGCGACGTTGAAGAACGGGTTGCGGGTGGTGATCGTGCGCAACCCGCTGGCGCCGGTCGTGACGACGGTGGTGAATTACGAGGTGGGGTCGAACGAAGCGCCGGCGGGATTTCCCGGCACGGCGCACGCGTTGGAGCACATGATGTTTCGCGGCAACCCCGGTCTCTCGTCAGACCAACTCGCCCAGATTTCCGCCGCGATGGGTGGCAGCTTCGACGCCGACACGCAGCAGACGATCACGCAGTATTATTTCACCGTGCCCGCCGACGATCTGGGGTTGGCGCTGCATATCGAGTCGCTGCGAATGAGCGGCATTCTGGCCACCGAGGAATTGTGGGATAAGGAACGCGGCGCCATTGAACAAGAAGTTGCGCAGGACCTTTCCAATCCCGAGTACGTGATGTACATCAAGCTGCTCGAAGCGGCGTTCAAAGGCACACCGTACGCCACCGACGCGTTGGGAACGCGACCGTCATTCGACAAGACGACCGGCGCGATGTTGAAGAGTTTTCACGCCAAGTGGTACGTGCCCAACAACGCCATCCTGATCATCGTCGGCGATGTGGAACCCGCGGCGACTTTGGCGAGCGTGCGGCAGTTGTTCGAAAAGATACCGGCGAAAAAGCTGCCGCGCCGGCCCACCATTAATTTGCAATCTGTCAAATCCGAGACGATGCACATGACCAGCGATTTGGGGTATGGCCTGGCAGTGGTCACGTTTCGCTGGCCCGGGTCGGACAGCCCCGAGTATGCGGCGGCGCAGGTGTTGGGGGACGTGTTGGCAAGTCATCGCGGCGAGTTGTACGAATTGGAGGCCGAGGGCAAGGCGCTGGCGACGGATTTTTCGCTGGAGGCGTTGCCGAAAGCGAGTCTGGCGTACGGGACGGGTTCGTACAAAAAGGGCGGCGACGGCGCGGCGTTGATCAAGGAAATGCAGGCGGTTTTCAGTCAATATGCGAAGCACGGTGTTCCGGCGGAGCTGGTCGAGGCTGAGAAGCGGCATCGATTGGCCGCCGAGGAGTTCGAGAAGAATTCGATTGAAGGACTGGCCATGAGCTGGTCGGAGGCGCTTGCGTTGGAGGGCCGCCACTCGCCCGACGACGACATTGACGCCATCAAGAAGGTGACGGTTTCGGAGGTGAATCGCGTGGCCCGCAAGTACCTGAATCTCGACCGCGCGATCGTGACAATTATGACGCCGGAAGAGTCGGGCAAACCGGTTTCCTCGGCGAGTTTTGGCGGACACGAATCCTTTGCGTCGAAGCAAGCCGGGACCGTGCCGCTGCCGGACTGGGCGACGGCGTTCATGGGGCGGCTTGCCGTTCCGGAGTCGACGATACACCCGTTGGTCACCACGGTGACCAACGGACTGCAGCTTATTGTGCAACCGGAGACGATGAGCGGCACCGTCAGCGTGTATGGCAAGATACGCAACCGCGCGGACCTGGAGACGCCGGTGGGGCAGGAAGGCGTGGACCAGGTGTTGGGCCAACTCTTTGACTATGGCAGCGAGTCGCTGGATCGCGTGGCGTTCCAGAAGGCGCTGGATGATATCGGCGCGACGGAATCGGCTGGCACGGACTTCGAGCTGAATGTGTTGACCAACTACCTCGATCGCGGCGTGCAATTGCTGGCGGACAATCTATTGCATCCGGCGTTGCCGGACGAAGCGTTCAAGACGGTCCGGCAGCAGGTTGGCGACACGGTGGCGGGCATGCTGGAGAGCCCGGATTATCTGCACGGGCGGGCGTTGCTGGCGGCGCTGTTTCCGAAGGGCGATCCGGCGCTACGGCAGGCAACGACTTCCAGCGTCAGCGCGCTGACGTTGAGCAACGCGCGGGATTATTACCGGCACGTGTTCCGCCCCGACCTGACGACTGTCGTGGTTGTCGGCAACGTGTCGCCCGAGCGGGCGCGATCGGTCATCGAGAAATGGTTTGGAGATTGGACGGCGACCGGACCGAAGCCGGAGACGGAACTGCCGCCGGTTTCGGCCAATGGGCCCTCGGTCGTGACCGTTCCTGACAAGAGCCGCGTCCAGGACAAGGTGGTACTGGCGGAGACCCTGGGATTGACCCGCTCCGACCCGGATTTCTATGCGCTGCGCCTGGGCAATCTCGTCCTCGGCGGCGGGTTTTACGCGACGCGGCTGTACCGCGATCTGCGCAAGGATTCGGGGCTGGTGTACTCGGTGAGCTCGGCGTTCAACATCGGGAAAACGCGGGCGATCTACGAAGTGGAATTCGGCTGCGACCCGCCGAACGTTTCCAAGGCCCGCACCATCATCGAACGCAACCTGAAAGACATGCAGGCGAAACCGGTGAGCGCCGACGAGTTGCAGCAGGCGAAGGCGCAGTGGTTGCGGGAAATCCCGTTGTCCGAGTCGAGCACGGGCGACATTGCGGCGAACCTGCTGGCCCACGCCACGCACGATCTTCCGTTGGACGAAACGACCCGGGCCGCGCGCCGCTGCCTCGCGCTGACCGCTGAGGACGTGCAGGCCGCGTTCGGCAAGTGGTTGCACGTCGAGAACCTCGTCCAGACCAGCCAGGGCCCGGAGCCGAAGTGACGCCGCCGGGTTGACTTTGCGCCCAGCAGATGCCATTAGATTACCGAACGGGTGACAGATGAGACCAATCACATTACTTGTCGCAGTTCTCTTGCTGCTTGGCGCACCTGTTCGCGGCGAGGATTTCACGCAATACAAGACCGCTGACGAATTATGGGGACGCGTTCAAGACCTTGGACATCAGACCCCACCCCCTGAGCGGGCAAAATACATCGATTACCTGGAGATGTTGCGCGGGGCCCTGCTGGGGTTTGAAAACCGGTATCCGAGCGATCCGCGACACTGGGACGCGAAGCTGATGAGGGTACGGGTCGAAGCCACCCGCGCGCGGGTTGAGAATCGACCGCCGAACATGGATGCGTTGTTCGGGGTGGTAAAAGAGATCGCAGCAGCGCCGGATGCTTCTGCCGCCACGAAGAGGACCGCAAGATACATTTCGGTGGTGGCGCAGATGCAAGCGCTGGAGTCGGCTGATTCATCCACGAATTCGGCGTCGGTAGCGGCCGTGCGCGCCGACATTGCAGAACTCCGGAAGAGCAATCCCGACGACCCGCAGGTTGCCGTTATGCAGTTCGATCTGGCGCAGGTTCTCAAGTTGCGCGATCCCGGCGCGGCGGAATCCATGCTGCGCGAGTTGCTCGGCAGCCAGAACATCCAGGTCGCCGCCGCAGCCCAGCAGCAATTGGATTCCATGAAAACCTTGCGCGAGCTCGGCAAGAAGCCGATGGACTTGAAATTCAAGGCAGTGGATGGAGCGGAAATCGATTTGGCGAAGCTGCGGGGCAAGGTCGTACTGGTGGATTTCTGGGCGACGTGGTGCGGCCCGTGCCGCATGGAGATGCCCAACGTGGTCGCCGCGTACAACCAGTTTCACAAGGACGGTTTTGAGATTGTCGGCGTTTCGCTCGATCAAAGCAAGGAGCCATTGCTCGCCTACACGAAACAAGCCGGCATGATGTGGCCGCAGTACTTCGACGGCAAGGGATGGGCGAACGAAGTCAGCACCCGCTACGGAATCGATAGCATTCCCGCCGCGTGGTTGGTGGACAAAAAAGGTTTCGTGCGCGCCACCGGGGTCCGCGGGGCCGACCTCGCGCAGCAGGTCAAGATGTTGCTGGCGGAGTAGCGACGCCTGCGCCGCTGAACCGCCGTATCAGTGCGGATGGCGATGTTGCAGAATATGGGGACGCTCAAGGCCATGCGCCAACATGAGCGCTTCATCATTCAATAAGTGCGTGGTCGGTCCATCGGCCACGATAGCGCCTTCGTCCAGGAGAATGGCGCGTGGGCACAGTTCGACGACCAACTCCAAATCGTGACTGGCGATAAGTTTTGTCGCGGGAATCTGACGCAGCACCGCTTTCAATTCCCGTCGTCCGCGAGGGTCGAGATCGCTGGTCGGTTCATCGAGAACGAGGACCCGCGGTTCGCACGCGAGCACGCCCGCCAGACACACCCGGCGCTTCTCGCCGCGGCTGAGGTGATGCGGCGAACGTTTTTCGAAGCCGGCGAGGCCCACTTGCGAAAGCGCCGTGCGAACGCGCGGCGCGATCTCGGATTTGTTGAGGCCGAACTGTAGCGGTCCAAAGGCGACGTCCTCGAAGACGGTTGGGCAGAACAGTTGATCGTCCGGGTCTTGAAAGAGCATGCCCACGTTGCGGCGGACGGCCTCGAGATTCGCGTCCGTGACGGGTTGGCCCAGGACGAACACGGAGGCAGCGTTATCCAATCGCTCGGGCAGGATGCCGTTGAGATGGAGGAGCAACGTTGATTTTCCCGCGCCGTTCGGGCCAATCAACGCAGCGCACTCACCTTCCGTGATTGAAAAATTCAGTCCGCGCAACGCTTCCACGCCATCGTGATAGTGGAAACGGAGATTGCGCACCTCGATGGCGGCGGTCATTTCCACCCTCGCGCGCACATGGCGGCATAGATGCGCTCGGCGCGCTCGGTTGAGCGGACGAACAACTGGCCGACGACCGTGCCGAGAGATCTCCAGACGTGCGACTTCCGCCTCGTAAACGTTCGGCTGGCGCGGGCATGTTGCATGCGCGCGGTTTCATCGACGAGGACGAAGAGGTAGCGATGCATCAGCGCAAGCGTGGTGATCATCAGGGCTGGGAATCGGATCCGTCGCAATACGCCGAGTAATTCGGAGAACGGCGTGGTGTTGGACAGCAGGATCATCGTGAACAGACAAAGCGTACTTTTGACGATGATCCGGGCGAACACCAAGCCGCCATTCGGCTGCAGCCAGGCCAGCAACGCCATCCCCAACACGAGGGGTTCCAGGAGCAGCAGACGTTTGATGAGAAAACCCGGTGGAATCCGGCTCGCGAGTGCGACCGCAACCAGGAACACGGCCAGTGTCGCGAAGAACAGCGGCGCAACGAATGGCGTGAGCACCGTTGCTAGGATCAGCGCGAGTGCGGCAGATAGTTTGGCCTCGGCGCTGAGACGATTCACCGGACTGTCGAGGCGGCTGTGGGAATCGAGAAAGTCGTGACGCATTTAGTGCGGGTCAGACGCGGGTTTGGGCACGAGCGCACATGCCAGCAGGAAGGCGAGAATGAACACAACGATTATGCCGATGACTCCGGCCAGCGAAGTGGCCACGGCGGCCGAAGAGATGCCCGGCAAGTGATAGTCGGCCATGGGCGAGGGGATCAGTGGCGCTCTGGCGGCGTGGTGTTCAAATCCGAGTGTATGCGCGACTTTGTCCAGCCCGTCGGGCCAGGAACAGGCGAAGGGCGCCACGAACAACGCCAACCCGAAGGAAATGAGCAGACCGAAGGCCAGCACCGGTCCGTAGGCGGGAGTCGTGGTGTTGCCGGTCGTTTGCTCGAGCAACTCGGGCCGAGCGCGCAGGATGGCCACGATGACAAGGGCGGTGATGACGCCTTCGCCGATGCCGATGAGCATGTGCACGTTGACCATGGCGGGGAAGGCGATCGACCACGCAACCGTGCCCGAGAGCGCGAGTTGCCCCGCGCAACTGATCGCGGCGACAACGGTGGAACACCAAGCGGCAAACACGGCGGCCATCACGAGGCCGCGCGTGCCGGAAAACATTCGGCTCACCGCGCGATAGATTGCGTAGCCACCGACACCGCCGATGATGCCCATGTTGAAGATATTCGCGCCGAGGGCGGTCACGCCGCCGTCAGCAAAGACAAAACACTGCACGATCAAAACGGAAGTGAGAACGATGACGGCGGCGCTCGGCCCGAGCAGGACGGCCGTGAGCACGCCGCCGACCATATGACCTGAGGTGCCGCCGGCCACCGGGAAATTCAGCATTTGCGCCGCGAACACGAAGGCCGCAGCGAGTCCAAGGAGCGGCACCTTGCGGTGCGGCAATTGCCGCCGCACTTGGCGCAACGCGATACCGATTCCTCCGACCGCGAGAGCGCCAGCGCTTACAGATGTCCTGGCATCAAGAAATCCATCGGGAATGTGCATGGTTTGTGGGGCCGTTAGGCGGGCAGGTCTGAGCCTGTCGTGGTGATGGTGAGTTTGCCGTGTTTGACGCCCTTGGCGGCGATGAGTTCGTCCGCAAGATGTTTGATGTCGGCGGCTTTGCCGCGGACAGCGAGGATTTCAAGGCAATTGTCGTGGTCGAGATGGCAGTGCAACGCGGAGATGATCACCTCGCGGTGCTCGTGTTGAAGGTCGGTCAGTAAATCCTGCAAGTGGTGCTTGTGGTGGTCGTACACCAGCGTGATGCTGCCCGCGATCTCGCCGCGACCAAGCGCCTGGCGATGTTCGACGAGGTGGGCGCGAATCATGTCCGCGATGGCGAGCGAACGGTTGTCGTACCCCTTCTCGCGGCACATGCGGTCGAGTTCGTGGAGGAGTTTCCGGTCGAGAGAAACGCTGAATCGGGTGACGGTTTCCATAGGTGTTACGGATATATATAATTGTAATACTGGCGGGCCGGGTCAAGCGTTTTCTCGGGTCCATGTTTCTGATTGCCACGAAGCGGGCGCAATGATATTCCTTGTGCGAATTAACCCTACGAGGAGAACAACATTCATCATGCAGACTTTGTTGCGCGGTAAGGACTATATCGAGACGACGGATTGGACGAAGGAAGAACTGGAGACGATACTGGACGTGGCGGGCTACCTGAAGCGGAAGTTCGCGCTGGGCGAGGCGCATCGGCTGTTGCAGGACAAGACGCTGTTCATGATGTTCTTCGAGCAGAGCACGCGGACGCGCAACTCGACAGAAGCCGCGATGACGCAACTCGGCGGGCACGCGCACGATCTTACGCCCGATAAGATGCAGATTTCGCACGGCGAAACGCCGAAGGACACGGGCAAGGTGCTGTCGCGGTACGGTCACGGCATCGCGATCCGCAACTGTTTCTACGGAGTCGGCAACAAGTATCTCCGCGAAGTCGCGGGATATGCGAGCATTCCGGTCGTGAGTTTGCAGGATGACGTTGATCACCCGCTCCAAGCCATTGCGGATTTGATGACGGTGCGCGAGAAATACGGCACGGACCTGCGCGGCATGAAGTTTCTGGTGTCGTGGACCTATGCGCCCGCGTACGCGCGTCCGCTCAGCGTGGCGCAGGGATTAATCTCGTTGCTGCCGCGGTTCGGTGTGGACGTCACGCTGGCGCACCCGAAGGAGTTCAATTTGATGCCGCGGTCCGTCGAGGCGGCGAAGAAATTCGCAAAAGAGAACAAGACCAAGTTTGATATCATCCACGACATGGACGACGGGTTCAAGAACGCGGTCGTCTGCTATCCGAAGTCGTGGGGTTGCCACCAGTATCTGGACGACCACGGCGTGCCCGATGACAAGCGCAAGGAAGAGGGCATGAAGATCCTCAGCAAGTACAAGAGCTGGGTCGCCACGGAGAAGCGAATGAAGCTGGCGAAGAAGGAAGCCAGCTACATGCATCCGCTGCCTGCCGACCGGGGCTCCGAAGTCGAGGACGCGGTCATCGACGGCCCGCAATCCATCGTGTTTGACCAGGCGGAAAACCGGCTGCACACGGTGAAGGCGATCCTATCGTTGGTGATGGGCGGAAGACCGTAGGCGAGCGGCACCAGCCTACTTGTGGCACTGCATGGCGAGAGAGCCGTCGAAGCGGCCCTTGTCTTCCACGTCATTGAATCGTTTATCGTCGGCGTCGCCGAGGGCGGCGCGACGGATATCGGTGAAACCGTGCTCGGCCAGTTTCGCGGTCATGGCTTTTTGGTCCCACATCCACAAGTGGTGGCTGTTCCCCAGCCACTCGACCATGAAGCCGCGGAATCCGCGGGGGCGCTGTTTCCGTCCAAGAAACGACTCTTCCATGAAACGCGCGGCGGCTTCGGGGGTGTCTTCGGCCAGGTATCCGCGAGCGAGTTGTTCGAGGTCGGGCACGATGAGGCGGAACGTCCCGCCGCGTTTCAAGTACGAGTAGGTATGCCGTAGCGCCACGTCGAAATCTTCCAGTGACAGGTGCTCGAGGATGTGGGAGCAGTAAATGGCGCGGCAGGAATTGGGGGCGATCGGGAGTCCGCGCACGATGTCGCCGTAGCGAACGTTGTCGGGAAACCGCTTTTCGTTCCTCGTGTAGAAACGACCCACCAACGGCAGGCGCTCGAACCTCAGCGTGGGACTGCAATCGAAATTGAGCCAGGTGTCGGGGGCGCACCAACCGCAACCGTATTGGACGCAGTCGCGGGTTGAGGGGAGAACGCGCGGGCTTGACGGGGGGCGGACGTCGTTGCGACCCAACGGCAAGACAGAAGGGGAGATTGACTGTGTTTCAGATCCCGGGATTACCTCCTCACCCTTCACAGAGAGCAACCTACCTTTCTGGTTTTGTCGATGCAAGCCGAAAGAGGGCTGTGCGTCAATTTGAAGGTGAGGGAGATGGACGAAGCTGATTGGCCTGCTCGGCGACGGCGTGGAGGAGGTTGGTGCGGGCGTCGGAATAACCCGGGCGGAGACGGATGGCCTCGGTGAATTGGGCGATGGCTTCATCCGTGCGACCGGATTCCGCGAGCACGACGCCGAGATTGTTGTGGGTCTCGGCATAGCCAGGGGCCAGTCGCGCGGCTTCCCGCAAATGATCCAGGGCGAGTGGCAGTTGGCCATGGTGTTGGTACAGATTACCCAGATTGTTGTGGGCGAGGACGGACGCGGGGTTTTTCTGGAGCGTATCCAGCCACAACGTCTCGTTGTCGTGGAAGACCTGGGAATGGCGCCACGTTTGTCCGCCGAGGACAGCGAGGACGATCATGGACGCGAGAAGTTGGATTGGCCGCTGTTTCACGACGGAGGCGAGGCCGGCGACGACGAGCGCAATGAATCCCATGCTGGCGAGATAGGCGAAATGATCCGCCACGAACGAGTAGCGGAAGTAGTAGATGTTGGCGAAACCGAGCACGGGAGACAACGCGAGCGCGTACCAGCCCGCGCCGAACGCGAATGCCTTCATCCATAGGTGGCGACGCAGCGTCCAGCACGCGACGGCGATGACGACCACGGCCAGCCAAGGCAACCAAGCGGTAACGGTGTTCGCGTCGATGTGCCAGCGCGGGTAGACGAAGGCAAGGTTCCACGGCCAGAGCAGTTTGTCGGCGTAAAACCACAGCGCGTGCCCGGCGACCACGAAACGGTCGGCAAGACGCAACGACCAATCAGCGGTGCCTTCCTTCTGGACGAGGCGTTGTTGTTCGACGATGGTGAGCATCGACATCAGGTAGGCCATGCCGGCGAAGGGAGAAAGGCGGATCAGATCGTCGCGTTGCCATCGTCCCCGTTGCCACCAGACGTAGAGGAGCAGGGCGACCGGCAGAAAGACGGTGGAAGGTTTGCTGAGCAAGGCGGCGGCGAACAGGACGTTAGCGGCGGCGAACCACCACCACGACCCGGGTCGCTCGTCGTATTGCAGGTAACACAAGAGGCATAAGAGGAAGAAGAATCCGGATTGAGTGTTCTTCAGTTCCGTCACCCAGACTACCGACTCGACGTTGACGGGGTGGACGCCCCACAGGGCAGCCGCCAGCCAAGCGCCGCGCACGTTGAGTTTGCGCAGCAACGCGTAGAGCAGAACGGTATTGAGCGCGTGCAAGGCGATGTTGACGGCGTGATAGGGCAGCGGTGCCAGCCCCCAAAGATGCCGCTCGACCCAGAACGTGGTCAGGGTCAACGGATAGTATCGCGAAATCGTCAGGGATGACCAAATCAGGCTCAGTCCGTCTGATGAGGCGACGGCCGGGTTGTGCGTCAGGTGATCGTCATCATCCCAGATGAAGCCGGCACGGAACGCGGGGGCATACGCGAGGGTGGTGGCAAGCACGAGCGCCAGAACTGACAAGACCATCCGGCGGCTTGTCGCTCTCAGTTCCATGAAGGGGGCCAGCGTAATCAGATGACTGGACGTTCTCAAGAACTATTGCGATAGTGACTCTTCCGCAATGGGCACACAAAAACAACACGACTTGGGGTTCCTGGCGATCGCCATCCTCAAGCTGGTTAAGGGATTGCTATTGCTTTCGATCGGCGTGGGAGCCTTATCGCTGATGCGCAAGGACACGACAGCGATTGTCACGCATTGGGCGCACGTTTTCCAAGTGGACATGCACAGCAAGCTCATCCAACGATGGTTGTTACGGCTTGGTCTCATGCGGCATCGCGACCTGGCAGTGGTGGCGTTTTTCTACTCGGGGCTGATGTTCACGGAGGGCATCGGTTTGTTGATGGAGAAAACCTGGGCGAAGTGCATGACGGCAATCATCACGGCGACCTTCATCCCGCTCGAGCTTTACGAAATGATCCGGCGCGTGACCTATACCCGTGTCTGCGTGCTGGTGCTCAACGTGATTGTGGTGGCGTACCTCGTGACGCGGTTGTGCCAGCGAAAACGACCCGACGCATGAGGGGCGCAGTCTCGATTCCCCGCGGCGCATGATGCAAGAGCTTGGGAACGAAAGGGAGAGGCCGGGCGTGATTCCGCACGAAGACGGGGGCTACCGCCGCGACATTTTTCGACGGGCCAGCGTCAACGCCCCGAGCAGGCCCGCGGCCACCAACGAAATCGTGCTGGGCTCAGGAATCTGGGCGATTGCGTCACCGAGGATATCGGGTTGCTTCAGGTTGGTGCCGTATTGAAAAGTGACGTCGGAGATTTCCGTTGCGATGTCCGTGTATTCAAACCCTTCCGGAAGATCCGCCAGCGTGAAAATGACCTCAGCCTGGATGAGGCCTTGGCTTTTGAGGCCGCCCTTGTCGTTGCTGTAGAGGTCGTTGATGGTGGTGATGCCGAATTTCACACCACCCGGCGCCTTCGGCCCCTGAAGATTTGGGCCGGGGAAAAGATCGTTCGCCTTAAACCACTTAAAGCCAACGGTGGAGATGCCTTCATTCGCGCCCGATGGCGCTTTCGTCAAGTCGTTCTGATAGGCCCACTCGCCACCAACGTTGCCGTCAAAACCCAGCGGCAACGGATGGCCGATCACTGAGGCATCGGGTCCCAATTGCGCCGAAACTGGTGTTAATGCCGGATCCCCGTCGATCTTAAAGAATATCGAAGTGAGAATATCGGCGGAAACAGACGGATCGTAACTACCGGTATTGGCCAAAGTGATAATGAGGTCGAGATTGGAGACAGCAAACGTAACGGACGCATGGAGTGTTACGCCGGGAGTACTACCGGCCTTTGTGCCGGTATACGTGACCGAACTGCCGGTATCAGTCGACGCAAGCCCGTGGGAAGCGCCTACAGCGATAAACAAAACGAGGGCAACGAGACCCATCGCGGCTTTTTTCATACGTATACCTCAACCGCACGAGCTACACTCGCAACATCACGCACGAATTCTCTTCAGGAAAGTACTCTAAAGGGTGCGTTCTTGCAAGCCAATAAAAGCATTGGTCGCGTGGCGGCTTGAAGAAGCGCCCGGGAATATCGGCTCGGTTTCAGTGAACAACTTGTTAACAGAAACGGGGTTCAGTTTGCAACATGTTACTGTACAATAGGTTGACTTTCTGGACTGTAAAAATAAGGGCGGGTGGATTCCTGCGGATCCAGCCGAGAATGGTTAGGATGGGGGAGCGCGTTCGGCTCAAAACGAGAACATGGCTTTTGCTTCGAGCGAACCGAAGACATCGGGATCGTGCTGGCCGACGAATTCGTGTGTGCGCACGATTCTGGTGTAGCCCACTTCAAGGTGGCGAAAGAGTCTCATGGCGACGCCCCAGCTGATGTCGGCCACCCATGGGATGCGCTCGACGCTAGGCCCGCCGCGGAAGGTACTGCCGTCCAGGAACAAGTTGTGGCCGACGGCGCGGCCATCCGCGCCGCAGAAGGCGTAGAACGAGAATGGTGGGGACGTGGAAGTGATGCCGCCGCCGGCCGAGGCGGGTGAGTCGATGATCTGCACACCAAAGTCGTCAGGCAGATTCACGCCGAGCCGGGCGGTGGCTCCCATATTTCCGGAAACCTGGATGTTGCCGAGATCGGCGCCGATATGCGGGATCAGATCGACGTAACGCGCGCTGGATGGATTGGGTGATAAACGCCAGAGGCGCGCGTACTTCAACAGCAGCCCGGGCTCGGTGCCCACTTGATTGTTCCAGCCGTCCGGGACTTCATTGCGATCGAATATCCCATGGAATGAAGACTGGATGGTTCCTGCCAAAGAAGCGCGACCCGTAACGCCCAGATCCACTTCAAAATCCTCCTGAACGGGTATGCCGTCGGCGCCGGTTTTGCCGCGGCGCTGAAGATACAGGCCGCCGTACAGCCAGCCGCCATAGGGACGGTCGGTTTTGATCAAGCCGTTGGTGAGCAAGTTTTGGGGTGTGTACATGTTCTGGCCGAAGACATAGCCGAGGTTTTGCGCGCTCCTGTCGATCCCGAGCAGTGGCAGATGATTGCTGGTGTTGACGGCCCACCGGGGCAGATCGTCATCGCCGCCGAGGTAGGTGAACTTCAACCCTTGGGTGTAATGGCGGTCGGTATGGTCGGCGGTAAAGGGATTGGAGAAGATGTCGTTCTCCTCGGTGACGACGAAGAGGGGGCCTTGTCGATCATCCTGGGCCGAACCGCATGGCGCCAGCATAAGCGACGCCATGACACAAAAAGACGCTATCAAGGTGGCGCGTGAACTCATCGCAGGACTTCTCGTTGAATCTCGCGAGCTACGAGGGCAGGAGTCTAGTGGACATTCCCCGGCTTGCAATCATTTTTCGGTGACCGTTTGCAGAATTCACTAGGCAAAGTTTGTGTCAAGGGATATTCTTCCGCCACGCAAACTCAAGCTATGAAAACCACTACGAAAACCATTGTCATCGCTATCGGCGGGAACTCCCTCATCAAAGACGAAGATCACATGAGCGTGCCCGACCAATATGTCGCCGTGGTCGAAACGGCGCGACACATCACCGACCTCATCGAACGCGGCTTCCGCGTCGTCATCACCCACGGGAACGGGCCGCAAGTGGGGTTTATCCTTCTGCGCAGCGAACATTCCCGCGGGATCCTGCATGAAGTGCCGCTGGATTCGATTGGTGCCGACACGCAAGGGGCGATCGGCTACCAGATTCAACAGGCGATGCACAACGAATTTCACAAGCGCGGCCTGAAACAATCCGTCGCCACCGTTGTGACGCAAGCGTTGGTGGACAAGAATGACCCGGCCTTCCAGAAACCAAGCAAGCCGATCGGCCAGTTCTACAAGAAGGAAGAGGCCGAGGACCGCATGCGCATCGAGAAATGGACGATGGTTGAGGATGCGGGACGCGGCTGGCGGCGCGTGGTGGCGTCGCCCAAGCCGACGCGAATCATTGAGGCGGACGTGATCAAACAGTTGGTGAGCGCGGGCTTTATCGTTATAGCCGTCGGTGGTGGCGGGATTCCCGTGGTGGAGGACGAGCAAGGAAACCTGCGCGGCACGGCGGCGGTGATTGACAAAGATCATGCGTCGGCGGTACTGGCGAAGGAAATCTCCGCGGACATGCTGGTGATTTCCACGGCGGTCGAAAAGGTATGTCTCAACTTCGGCAAGCCCGACCAGAAGGCTCTCGACCACATGACGGTGGCCGAAGCCAAACAGTACATCACGGAGGGCCACTTCAAACCCGGCTCGATGCTGCCGAAAATCCAGGCCTGCGTGCGATTCCTCGAGAGTGGCGGCACGGAGGCGCTCATCACGAGTCCCGAAGTACTACCCGCCGCCCTGGCCGGGAAGACCGGTACGCGCATCGTGCGCTGATGGGGTGCAGTCGCCAAGAGGATTGCATTCTCGCGGGCGGGTGGCTAGCATAGGGTTTGTCAGTTCGACCTGGGTGATTCGGTTTGATAAGGAGATTGCCATGAAAGGTTCTTCGTTTATTAGCCTGCGTGTCCGACTTTGCCTGGTGGTATTGCTAGCCGTCATTCCTTCGCTGGGGTTGATCTACTACAACGCGCGTGAACAGCGGGCCGCCGGCATCACGCTGGCCCGTGAGAATGTCGAGCGTAACGCGCGGTTGATGGCGGAGCACAATATGCGGGTCATCGATGGCGCGCGGCAGTTGCTCGCGACGCTGGCACAGTTGCCCGAAGTTCAGGGGGGCGATCCGACGCGCTGCAGCGTGACGTTGCGGAAACTGCTGGGAGAGTATGGGCTTTACTCCAACCTCGGCGTGGTGACGCCTGACGGTCGCGTACTGTGCACGGCGGCACCGTTGAAGGATCCAGTGCCCTCGGCTGACAGCCTCTGGCTTCGGCAAGCGGTGGAGACGCACGAATTCGCGGTGGGAGGGTATGAATCCAAGGGAAAGCGTACCGACAGCAATCCATCGCTGACGCTGGGATACCCGGTTGTCGGTCCCGACAATCAGGTGCAACAGGTGGTGTTCGCCTCGCTGGAATTCGCCTATCTGATCCGGCAGTTAGGTGCGGGCTCGCCATTTGAGGGCGCGGAGCTGTCGCTGGTGGATCGCAACGGGGTGGTTCTCGCCCAGACGGGGGGGCGGGAGGATCGTGTCGGGCGCACCGCTCATGAGGCGGCCCAGATCAAAGAGCTTTCGGCGCATCGCGGACTGGGAACCCATCAGGCGGTCGATTCCACGGGCGTCGAGCAGGTCTACGCTTTTTACCCAATCGGCGGGAGACGGGCGGGGGTTGATCTTTACGTGACGGCCAGCATGCCCACCGAGATTGCCTTTGCCGGGGCGACTCGCCAGTTGAAAAAGAACCTGGTGGGGTTGGGGGTGGTGGCCCTGCTGGCATTGGTGGGGGCGTGGTACGGCGGCGAAGCGCTGGTGTTGCGACGCGCGAACGACGAACTCGAACAGCGTGTACAGGCGCGCACCAAGGAACTGGCGCATGAGCAGTTTCTGTTGCGGACGCTGCTGGACAACGTGCCGGACAGTATTTATTTCAAGGATACCAAAGGACGCTTTCTGCGGTCCAGCCGCGCCCAGGCGAAGCGGTTTGGCCTGAGCGATCCGGCCGAAACCATTGGCAAAACTGACTTTGATTTTTTCACCAGGGAACACGCGGAAGAGGCGTCTACGGACGAGCAGCAGATCATCCAAACGGGCCAACCGCTGATTGGGATGGAGGAGAGTTCACCCCTGACCGATGGCACGGAACGATGGGTCTCCACATCCAAACTGCCGTTGCGAGACGCGGACGGCGACATTGTGGGCACGTTCGGCATTTCGCGGGAGATCACCGAGCGCAAGCAAGCGGAGAAAACGCTGGCGAAGGAGCATAGCATGTTGCTCACGCTGATCGACAATCTCCCCGACTTCGTGTTCATCAAGGATGCGAAAGGCCGGTACGTTTTCGACAACGCGGCGCATCGGGCATTTATGGAGGTCGGCACCCTGGACGGCATCGTGGGCAAGACAGTGTTTGATTTCTATCCCAACGACTTGGCGACGCCCTTGCACGCCGATGACCAAGGGGTGCTATCGGGCGGGACGCCGGTGCTGAATCGGCAGGAGCATCTGACCGACCGCAAGGGTCGGAAGATTCCGGTGGTGACCAGCAAGATTCCGTATCGGGATGAGCAACGCAAGATTGTTGGTTTGGTGTGCATCTCCCACGTGCTCGACAAGGCGAAGTAGGCCACGATCCGTCGTGGCATAGCCTTGGCTGGTGAAAACGGGTGTATCTTGTGGTACCTGCGGGACGAAATGGTCTCGAAGAGGCGCAGAGGGCACGGAGGAGGGAATCCTTGCTCGATTTGGCCTCTCAACAAACCGGGCAAGATGTGTACTCGTTGTTCTCGGCGATCTCCGTGTCTTTGCGTGAGAAGAGCTGTGCTTGGGCGGGGTGCGAGGCGTGTCCCTGTGGGAGACGAAATATCCTTTGATTCGTTGGCCGGCTCGACCTAAACTGGGGCATGGCAACGGTCGCAGTGCAGGGCGCGAGCATCGCGTTCACACTCAACGGCAAACTCGTTTCGTCGGAGGTCGACGAGGAGTTGATGCTGCTGAACCTGCTTCGCGACAAGTTTGACATTGTTTCCCCAAAGAACGGCTGCCAGCCGATGGGGCAGTGCGGCTGCTGCGCGGTGTTGATGGACGGCAAAGTCGTGCTTTCCTGCGTGGTGAAGGCGAAAACTGCCGCGGGAAAAACCGTCACGACGCTGGAAGGGCTTCTCCCTGAGGAGCGCGACCTGCTGGCGCGGGCGTTCGTCACCACGGGCGGACTGCAGTGCGGGTTCTGCATTCCCGGGATTGCAATGCGCGCGAAGTGGATGCTTGACCAGAACCCCGCGATGCCGCGCGCGGAAATCGCGCGCTGGTTGGGCCCGCATCTGTGCCGTTGCACGGGCTACACGAAGATCCTGGACGCGGTGGAGTTGGCGGGAAAGGTGCGACGCGGCGGCGAATTTCCCCAGATGGACGAATCCGGCCGGGTTGGCACGTCGCTGGCGCTGTACGAAGGCGCGGACAAGGCACTGGGGGACAAGAACTATATCGACGACCTGAAGGTGCCGGGGCTGGCGCATAGCGCGTTCATGTTCACGGCGCACCCGCGTGCGAAGGTGTTGAAGATCGACACGAGCGAGGCGGAGCGGTTGGCGGGCGTGGTGAAGGTGATTACGGCGCGGGACGTGCCCGGTAAAAAGTGCGTGGGGCTCATTTACAGGGATTGGCCGGTGTTCATCGGGGAAGGCGAGGAGACGCATTGCATCGGCGACATTCTGGCGATGGTGGCCGCCGAGGACGAGCGCACGGCGCGCAAGGCGGCGAAGCTCATTACGGTCGAGTACGAGGTACTCCCGCCCGTGCTCACGCCAGAAGAGGCGCTGGCACCCGACGCGCCGCTGGTGCATCCGCCGAAGCCGAACAAGCTATGCCAGACCGGGATTGTGCGCGGCAATTTCGACGAGGCGTGGAAGAGAGCGGCGCACACGGTCGAGGTCAAGGTCCAGACGCAACACGTCGAGCACGCGTTTCTGGAGCCCGAGTCCTGTCTGTCGATTCCGTTGAGCAACGGCGCGACCTCGGCGCGGTTCGGCAATTTATCGAAGGAACAGCAGGCGGCGGCGCTGACGGCGGTGGCCGGCGGCGCGCAGATCATTGTGTATTCGCAGGGGCAGGGGATCTACGATGATCGCGACCAGATCGCGGATGTGCTGGGCCTGCCGCACCAGCAGGTGTACGTCGAACTAGTCAGCAACGGCGGGGCGTTCGGCGGCAAGGAAGACCTCGCGATGCAGGAACATGTCGCATTGATGGCGTGGCTGACGAAGCGGCCGGTGAAGGCGACGTTCTCGCGCGAGGAGAGCACGCGGTTCCACCCGAAGCGGCATCCGATCAAGTTCGAGTATTGGGCGGGTTGCGACAAGGACGGGTGCTTGACGTGCGTGAGGGTGCGGGCGGTTGGCGACAAGGGCGCGTATGCGTCGGTGGGCACGAAAGTGCTCGAACGCGCGGGGGGTCACGCGTGCGGGCCATACAAGGTTCCCGTGGTGGACATACAATCGGTCGGCGCGTACACGAACAATCCGCCGTGCGGGGCGATGCGCGGATTCGGCGCGAACCAGGCGGCGTTTGGCATCGAGACGGTGATGGACATGCTGGCCGAGAAGGTGGGCATCGACGGGTGGGAGATCCGCTGGCGCAATGCGCTGGAGGTCGGCGACATGTTTGCCACGGGGCAGGTGCTGAAGCACAGCGTTGGGTTGAAGAAAACATTGCTGGCGGTGAAGGATATCTATCGCGGCGCGAGATTTGCGGGGATCGGTTGTGGCATTAAGAATGTGGGCATCGGCAACGGCGGCGAAGACGGCGGACGGGCGATGATCCGCGTGGAGGCGGACGGGACGGTGGTGGTGCGCACGGGATTTACCGAGATGGGGCAGGGGTTGTTCACGGTGCTGCTGCAGACGTTTTGCGAGGAAACGGGCGTGAGCCCGCGTCTGGTGCGGGTGGTGACGGACACGCGATACGCGCTGGACTGCGCGCAGACGACCGGCTCGCGCGGGACGTTGCTGGGGTGCCAGGCGGTGCGCGCGGCGTGCGCGAAGTTCAAGAACGATTTGGGAAAGATGGTGGGGAGCGTGGGGCGAGGAGCGTCGAGCGTAACGAAAGAAGTATTGCGGAAGCTGGCGGGCAAGGAGTGGTACGGCGAGTTTGTGGTGAACGACACACAACCGCTGGGCTATACGGGGCCGAACGTGAAGACGCACATCACGTATGGATTCGCCACGCAAGTGGTGATCCTCGACGAGGCGGGCCGGTTGAAGAAAGTCGTGGCCGCGCATGACGTGGGCAAGGTGATGAACCCGGTTTTGCTGCAAGGCCAGATCGAGGGCTCGATTCACATGGGCCTGGGCTACGCGCTCACGGAGGAGCTGCAACTCAAGGACGGCTGCATTGCGAGCAAGGATTTGCGCGCGCTCGGCATCCTGCGCGCCAAGGACGTGCCCGAGATCGAGTGCATTTTCATCGAGGAAAACGAGCCGGGCAGGCCCGTACGGCGCGAAAGGCGTGGGTGAAATCGGTCTGATTCCCACGGCGCCCGCGGTAGCCGGCGCGCTGTACAAATTCGACGGCATCCGCCGGACGAAACTGCCGATGAAGGATTCCCCGGTCGGCCAGAGCCATTCTTGGCAAGAAGTGACGCGGGGCGATTGCGGAGGGTGGAGAGATGGGGCCGGGCGGACAAAGCTTTCGTGACGAAGAAGAAGCTTTCGGGTTGCGGGGTGTTGCGGGGTTGATTAAGGTTCGCGGACGGCTTGAATTATCGCGATCAAATCAGGGGAGCGTTTCGTCATCTTCTCGTGAATCCACTCGCGTGGGCTTGCTTCATTCTCTCCCTGTTTGCGGTCTGGTTCTGCTGGCAGGGCGCGGCCACGCGCGGGTTTGAGTACGACGAACTATGGACATTGACTCACTACGCTCGCAAAGCGTCCATCGGCGAAATCTTCACTGACCTGGGAACACCAAACAATCATCCTTTGCACACTTTGCTGGTCCGCTTAGTGGTTGGGCCAGCCAACGACTCCGAGTTGCGAACCCGGTTGCCTTCGCTCCTGGCAGGGTTGGCGTTATTGGCGGTGCTCCTGCCATTTTTCCATGGTTGCACACGAGATGGCGAGGTGTCTCTGCTCGCATTTGCCTGGTGTATTTCAAGCGCGCCGTTGCTGCATTTTGCCCAGGTGGCGCGCGGCTACGAGTTGCAGACACTCCTGATTGTGACGTTTGCCTTTCTGTGTTACAGCGCCAATCATAGCGAGCGCGCGGAAATCTGCCTGTTGGTGGCGGCAGTGCTTGTGGGTCTGGCGGCCATCCTCACACTGGCAACGTCGGTACTGTATCTCGTCCCGATTGCGGGGTGCGATGTAGCGAGTCGGGCCCTCCGGTTGCGCACCGCTGGCGCCACTGACCATCCTGGACTGCGTCGAAAAGCGGTCACGGCCCTGGGATTGCACGGCGTGTGGTTGGCGATGGCCGCCGACTGGCTATGGTACAACGCCGGCCAGTTGGCCAAGTCCCGCGACGCGTTTGGGGTGGCGATGGTCTCCGGCGGAAACTGGCTGTCCTTTTCCGCTGTCGCAGGTTACCGATTGTTCGGCGGGGCGATGTTGGCATTTATCGCGTGCGGGTTGCTTCTCACCAAGCGCCGTGGACTGGCGCTGGGGTTGTTTGGGGTACTGCTTTTCCCATTTGCGCTGGCGCCGATCACCCATGGCGGTCCCCCGCGCGTGTATCTGCCTCTGGTTCCGGCAGGACTGCTGGCAGCGGCGATCGGTTTTGGCCGGGTCATCGATCGGTTGCCCGGGCTCGGCAAGAGCCACAGGCGCACCGGTCTCGTGCTGGTGGCGGCGCTGGTTCCGTTGCTTGGACTGCCATCGGCCTTGGCATGGTGGACGCCAACGGACTGGCGACGCGTGGTGCCGGTGTTGCAACAACAACTGCCGGGGGATGCGTTCATCAACTACCCGAGCGCGGCGGGTTACGTCATTCGCTATTATTTTTCGCCGCAGATTCTAGGGGACGTTTCGCAACGAGTCCCCACAGGTGGGGAGTTTACACTGGTGCAGATTGACGACAGCGCCGGGATCAGCGCCGGCGATCCCGCGACGGGTGGTTCCATGGGGATCCCCGTGCCGTCCGTCTTCTCGCTTGGGACGAAAGCGTTCGCTGGGACAACCCTGACGTATTATCGAGCCCGACGTGTGGAAGCGATGGGCACGGTTCGCTCGACAGGCGATACCGGCATTCGTTTTGCGGCCATCGGCCCGGGGACGGCCGGTGCGGTGTGGAAACTTTCGGTGTCAGTCGGTGGCCGGGATCCGGCGGACGGGTGGGGGGTGCTGGATGCCGTGCTCAGTGAAGCGTTTGTGCCGAGCGGGAACATCGAACCGACGGTCGGGGTACTGCTGGTGAGCGACAACCCCCGTCTCACGGATGACGAAATGCGCGACAAGAGCGGTGAGACCGGGGGCAGGATTCGTTTCTACATTTTGAAGAAGGCAAACCAGATGCCGGCCACGGCAGGGGATAGTTCCCGGACGCAGCTTCCCGCGAATTGAGACTGGCGAGAGGTCGCCCCGGAGCAGTGCGGGCCGGCTTTCCGTGAGAGTGAGGCTTTAGCGGTGGGGAGGAAGAAGACCCGCTAATGCTTGGAGAAGCACACGGAAAACCGACCACGATGACGCTGGGAAAGATTCCCTCGGGCCTGGATGGGTTGCAGACGAGCGACGCGCAAGGGGAGATGCGTCAACTCAAATTCGGCCTGGAGCCAATCATCGAGTTCGTGCCCGGGCTGCCGGCCGCGCTCGAGCCAGAGTTCGAAAGCGCGGGAGCGTATCTGATCTTGCGATGGATTGTTGACCATCATGAGTCACCTCGCCACCAACAAGGTTACGATAGCGCATCGGATGGAAAATGCAAATTGGGTGAAGTGGATTTTGCGGAGCCGTAGTCGTGGAGGCTACTGAAGGTAACCCGCCAGGCGTTTGACGAGAAGCTTGTCGCAGCGGAGCTTCGAGACGGGTTTGACGCATTGGTAGTCGGGGTGATGGGAGTTCTGCATGTCGACGATGACCCACTCGCCGTGGCGGTCGCAGAGGATGAAATGGACGAATCCCTGTTCCCATTGGTTCGGGTTGAAGGCGTAGTCGGCGTAGAGGGTGTAGTCGGCATCGGTGGGGTTTTTTCTGGCGTAGTCGCGAAACTCGCGGGCGAGGTCCCAGAGGACTTTCATTTCATTGGGATCGGCCTGGGAAGCTTTGAGGAGGAGGGGCTGGGTGGCGGGCGCGGCCTTGCAGAGTCCGGCATCGTTGATGAGTTTGGCGAGGTTGGTGGCGCTGGCGCCATCCATCTGGTCGGCAATCCGGACCGGAAAGATCACCACGGTGGCTTTGGGCGCCGAGGCTTTCAGATTCTTTTGGCGTTCCGGGAGGGGGGCGCGTTCGGACTCGGGGGGCAGGCCGCTGCGTTGGTCCATGAGCGCGGCGATCTTGCCGGGGGTGGCAGCCTTGGCGGTTTCCTGATTGAGGCCGAGTTGGGGGCCCAATTGTTGCGCAAGGAGGCTGCAAAACTCGATCGGTTCCCGGCCGATATTCTGGTGCTTGAGATCCTGCGCGGTCTGGAGGTTGGTCCAGACGACCGCGCCGGTCTGGTCGACGACGACGGCGCGGAGTTCGTTCAACCCGGTTTCATGGGTGCCATTGAACTCGGCGTAGAGGGCGTAGTCGGTGGTGATGGGGTGGGTGGTGACGAAAGCGCTGACGGCGGCGGCGAGGGCTGAGAGGTTGGTGTCGGCGGCGTAGGGCAGGGTGAGTTTGCGGAGTTCGATGTTTTTGAGGCCCTGCTGCTCGAGAAGCAATCCGACGACTTCGCTGACACGATCAGAGGATCTTCCTCCCAGACGGACAAGGAGAATGGTGAGGGAGGCGTTGGCGCCTTTGGATTGCATCAGTTGCAGTCGCTACTGCTGGTCCGGCGGAACGGCGGAGTTCGGCGAAGGTGGCTGGGCGGACAGTCGCCAGCGAGCCGATGACGAGCGTGAGGCATAAAGTGACCACGGCTTTCTTCAACGCTGACGGCATGGGAATCCCCCTTTCAAGAGGAGCGAGTTGGCGGGGCGGGTCGGGCCGGAAGCTTGTGGGGGGCTGACGACGCGGACAGAACTGCGGTGTGCAGGATTGCGAGACGACATGTGCCTCGGCCATGGCAATCGGAATCGCTCAGGCTTCTCACGGAAGCCTGTCTCCACGGGAAGCCGGGGTGAGACACTTCCCGCGCACATGCTCCCGCAGCGCGGATAATTCGTCAAGAGAGAATTTGGTGGAGAGACGAAGGAGAGAGGGTGGGGCGACGGCGCAGGGTTCTAGCGGAGGTAATTTTGCATGCGTCTGGCGATGACCTGATCACAGGTTTGCCAGTTGGTGGGCATGACGGCGCGGTAGTCGGAGTCTCGGGCGTTCTGCATATCGACGATGACCCATTCGCCCTGGGGATCGCAGAGGACGAAGTGGACGAAACCCTGGTCCCAGCGTTGCGGGTTGAAGGCGAAGTCGGCGTAGAGAGTGTAATTGGGGCCGGCGGGTTTTTTTCTGGCGACGTCGCGGACGTCCCGAGAGAAGTCCCAGAGGGCGAGCAACTCATTGGGTTCGGGTCGGGGTGGCGGGAGGCGGAGGGATTGTCTCGCGGGGACGGCCCGGCAAAGCATGGTGCCGGTGATGAGGTTGGCGAGGTCGGTGGCGGTGGGGGGAAAGAAGTCCTTGCCGATCCGGGCCGGGAAGACGTTTACGGCGACGATGGCATTTGACTTCACGCGTTTGAATTCCCTGAGGCGGGCGGGCATGGCAGCGGTTTCGGCATTGGACGGCAGGCTGTTGCTGGCGACCGCGGGCGCGGACGGGAGGTTGGTCGAGACCTGGGCGCTGGAGCGGTTGACGGCGACGAAGCTGAGGAACAGCAATGCGAGCAGGGTTTTGGGCAAGAGTAACGGTGTGGGTGATGGTGTGTTCTTCATGGTGGCCGGACGCTTTCCTGGACATACGATTGCGCGACGGAGGTGATTCGTCAAGGACGGGAATGTCACGAAGGAGGGGCGAAGGCAGGAAGAAGGGCACGGCAGTGTTCACCACGAAGGACACGAAGAGCACGAAGAACGTCGCTGATACCTTGGAGACCAAGGTATCAGGGCGGTCGTTTGTGCGGTGGACAGACGCACGCTACACCAGACCGGTGTGAGGCGGGCGGACATCGAGCATCAAGTGTCCTCTTTACGTTGGATGGATGGCGTGTTATTGTTTTCACACGATGATCGTTCCGCTCACAAAAGTGCGACTTCGCCGGGATGAAGATGGGGTGTGGGTTGCCAAATCCAGCCTCTTGCCGGGCTGCCACGCGCACGGACGCGATCGGGGCGAGGCGTTGCTGCGCTTTCAGCAAGCGGCGAAAGTCCATTTGGAGGCGCTGCTGGAAACTGGTCGCCCCATTCCACCTGCCTTCCGCGACAAATTCGTCCTTGCGGCCTGACGCATGGGCAAGTATCCGTCCTACAACTGCCGTCAATTGGATCGACGTCTTCGCGAAATCGGCTGTGAACTACTGCGGACGACTGGCAGCCACCGACATTATTCCAATCCGTTTCGCGCAGATCGTTTGATCACGTACGCCTGGCATCCGGGCGATGTGCCGCGCGGCATCATCGCGGACATCGTCGAAGACCTCGGCATCACCCGCGACGAATTCTATTTCGGGAAGTTCTGAATTGCGCCGTTGATTCGGTGAAGGCAATGCTGGGGGTGGTTGGCGAGGTCGTGTTGCCAGACTGGAAATGGGCGATGGAGATACTGATACATGGTAGTGCCATGTATCGGGACAATGGTTGGGGGCGACGGTTCGTAAGGTTGGGCGCTCTCAGTCCACACGGGGGCCGAAACAGTTCCCGGTTTCGTCGGTAATCGTTCCGTCGGGATGCACGGTGACGGGGACCACGTATTCCTCAATGGTGATGGCGTCGTCGAAGTCGCGCTCACCGTCCAAAAACTGTTCAAGGCGGATCATGGCGTTATCCACGATTTCCCTTTGCGCCTCCAACTCGGTTTCAAAGACGATGTATTTCCCCTCGCCATCACTCACGACGGGCACGGGCCCTTGGCAGAGTGTGTCGATGTAAATGCAGAAACCCATGATGTGTGGCGAGTCTATGTGCAGCATACGCTTAGTTTGACATGTTCTAATCAGAAAGCAGCCATCGACAAACACGTCAGCATTTGGGCCAGAGCACAATTACCTGCTTTGCACCGGCTCGAATGGCGCGTTTGTCGTCGAGCGAATACGTGGCACCAACGGTATCAGTGTGCGGTTTGTAGAGAGATGGGTTGGCGCTCACCAGCGGCGAGAACTGGTTGCCCTCTTCGTCATTGGACAATACGATTTCGATTCCATCGGCGAATGGAGCGAGGTATTCCTTCAGTTCTCTGACTGTCATGTTAGGATTCCTGCTTTCTTGATCTGACGTGCGAAACAGATTGTCTCGTCGACGGCTTGCGCGCAGAATGGTGTGCACGGTGAGAATCCATATGTCGAAGGCTCCCAATGTGAAATGGACGCGCGAGCACTTGCTGATGGCGCTGAACCTCTACTGCAAGCTGCCATTCGGAAAGCTTCACAGCGGCAACCCGGTCATTATTGATATCGCTCGGAAGATGGGCCGGACGGCAGGCAGTCTTGCGATGAAGCTCTGCAATTTCGCATCGCTTGACCCCGTGCAGAGGAAGCGAGGTATTAGGGGGCTCGAAGGTGCCTCCAAACAAGACAGGGTCATGTGGGACGAGTTTCGGTCCGACGTGGCAAAGCTTGGTCCTTTGAGTGAAGAGTTGCTTCACGATCTCTTCACGCGGGACGATGACGAAGAATTGGACTTCCTTGATCGCGACAGGGTGCGATTGGAGCGTCCGGTAAGTCTTACAGCCCCGACCGGACCAACGGAGGGAAGAGCAACGGTTCGGGTTCGTCGTGGTCAGCAGTTCTTCCGGCAGGCCATTCTCAATGCATATGGTGTGCGCTGTTGCATCACGGGGATTTCTGTTCCTCGCCTTTTGGTCGCGAGTCACATCAAGCCGTGGAGCGACTTTCCGAGAGAAAGGCTGAATCCGCGGAACGGTCTGTGTCTTTCGTCCCTCCATGACGCCGCGTTTGACGAAGGGCTGATCACGTTGGATGAGAAACTGCGTGTCGTCGTTAGCAAACAACTCAAGAGTTATCTTCCCCAACGCGTGCTCGAACGGAACTTCATATTCTATGAGGGCAAACGCATTCATCTGCCGGAGAAACTGGCCGAGCCTGATGAAGGCTGCCTGAAGTACCACCGGACAACGGTGTTTACGGGCTGACGTTGTCGTAGACGGTTCCATGCTTGCCGCAGTTGAGCAGAACGTCGGCGAATAGACCATAGACGATGAGTCATATTGTGCGGTTTGACTTTGGTCTTGTGGCGGGGAGGCGGTGGGGTGAGGATGGCGAGGGAGAAGCTATGGGAAACCTGTTGCCACTTCTGGTGGTGCTCGTCGTCGTCGTTGCGGTGCTAGCAGTTCTGCTACTGAAAAGCGTACTAGGAAAGCGCGCGCCTGCATCGGAGTCGCTGCCTTATCGAAAGCGAGACTACCTTCTGACAGCCGCTGAACGCTCATTTTACGAAGTCTTGTGCGGCGTCGTTGGCGATCAACTCCACGTGTTCCCGAAGGTCAGGCTTATCGATTTGGTTTATCTGCCCAAAGGAACCGAGAATAGACAAGGGTACACGAACCGCGTCGTGTCGAAGCATGTCGACTTCGTGTTGTGTGACCGTCGGGACGTAGCGCCGCTTCTGGTGATCGAACTGGATGACGCCTCTCACGAGCGGGAAGACAGGAAGGAGCGAGACACGTTTCTCGACAGTGCGCTGGGCGCGGCAGGTTTGCCGATTCTACACGTCGCCGCGAAGCGCTCGTATGAACCAAGGGAATTGGCGGATTCGATTCAAGCAAAACTGGACGGCGGTGCTGTGAGAGACCCTTCGACAAGCTCAGGGTGACGGAGGGGAGGAGGACGGATGGGAGGCGGCGGACGGGGGAGGGGCTGGGGACGGCCCCGAAAAGGATTCGGGGCAGGCCGGGGCGCTTGTCCTACAATAGGAGAGGAGCACGCCGGCAGAGCGGCGTGGCTACACCGACGCACGGCAAGAACCGAATCGGCTCGGAGAGCCGACGCTACACCAGACAGGATACGGCCGGATGCGCTAGTGACAGCGCACGCTACACCGGCGGGGCGGGGAAACGACGCGGAGCGGACGACGGGCGCACGGCAACGGCCGGATGGGCTGGGGATTGCACTCGCTCGCTCCCGCTCGGCTCGGCCTACGGCTTTCCGCTTCGCGGAACTGCGTCGCGGCGCTCCCAGCGCCTTGGCTTCCCACGGTACACCGACGGGGCAACGGCGGGCGAAAGGCGGCAGGCGGGGGGGCGAGGTGGGCAAATAATGCTTGCTTTCGGGAGTGGTTTCTGTATCATCCGTGGCTGGCGAGGTTTGTAGTAAAAACTTTGGCGAATCGTTGGATGGCGGGCAGAAGAGGGACAATATGAAACGCATTCTAACTCTTGTGGTGATGGTTGCGCTCGGCAATGTGTGTCGCGGTGACATCATCGACCTCCTGGACAACCCTCAAGATCTTCCGGCCGGCAAGCCAGCCACTGTGCAAGTTGGTGTTGCGGCATCGGTGGATGGGCACGGACAAAACATCAACGTGACGCTGACCCCGATTGAGTACGATACAACGTTGAATCTGGTGACGTACTATCAGTTGAATCCCGTCACGATGAGTTGGCCCAGTGTCAATGGCGAGACGCTGACTTTGGCCAACCTGAGCACGCAGCTCGATCCGACTGGATCGTTCAATTTGACGGCCACGGATTTTGGAGCACCGAGCGTTTTCTCGACGACGTTCACATTTCCGGTATTCAGCCCGACGTTATACGGGCCCGTATCGTTTAGCGGCTCTGTATCCGGGTCGGCTACGGACGGCACGGGTGTTCCGAATGGAGTGAGTTACGCGCCGACTGGCACAAATCCCGGAGTGTTTCAGTACCAACTTTTGGATACGACGTCCGCTCCGATTGCGACGTTTTACCAGGATCCCGGGGCGTCGTTTGCCGCTGGTCCGCCGAACAGCCACACGACGGGACCGTATGACAATAGCGGGTCGCCCGTGGTGGTCGATGCCGGACCCAATGGGGTTGGCACGGTGGTAGTGACCGATTCATTCACTGGATCCGGCGGAACGGATCAGTACGCATTTACCGGCCGATGGGATGTGAATCCCGTGCCGGAGCCGAACACGATGGTTCTGGCAGGTCTCGGCATCGCGGGTCTTGGCGCACTGGCCCGCAAGCGTCGAGTGCGTTAGCCTGCCAGTAAGACACGTCCAGCATCCGACAGACAGAGGTAGACCGTAGGGCGGATGCCTTGCGCTGAGCAACCCGACTCTCGTTCCCACGACAGAACTGCACAGTCTTGGTGTGTGCGGTTGGACGGGATGCGGGGGGAATCAACGTTCAACGCTCAAGGGGAAGAGGGCGGGAGATGGAGAACGGCAAAGCGGCCGGATGCGCTAGTGACAGCGCACGCTACACCGGACAGGAAACGGCGGATGGGCTGGGGACAGGCCCACGCTACACCGGCGACGGCAACGGCGGGAGAACGGCGGGCGAATCCGCTGGGGATTGCACTCGCTCGCTCCCGCTCGGCTCGGCCTACGGCTCTCCGCTACGCGGATCTGCGTCTCGCCCCACCCTCGGGCTCGGCTTCGGACGCTACACCGGCACGGCAACGGCGGGCGGGGCGGGGGAAACGACACGGAGCGGACGTCTCGGAGAGACGTCCCTACCAACGACAGGAGATCGATAACTAGACGGAGCCCCAGGGGATGAAGCTTTTTTTCATGATGTCTTTGGGGCGGTGGGGTTCGGCGTGGCGGCGGAGGAGGTCGGGGTCGGGGCCGAAGGTTCTGGGGAGTTGGAGGGTTTGGCCGTCGAAGCTGGTGATCCAGGCGAGGATGGGGTCGGGGAGTTTGGTTTCGGAGAGTTTGGTGCTGGGTTTGAGTTTGGGGGAGAAGCGGATGGTGTAGTGGCTTTCGATCCACATGAGGCCGTGGTTGAAGACTTCGGCGTGGAGTGGGTTGAGGCAGAGGGCGTTTCGGGGGTTGAGGCTGTGGGAGAGGTCGAGGCCCGGGGCGATGATGTGGCTGGCGACGAGGAGTTCGGGTTGGCGGAGGCCGGTGACGGCGCAGCGGGATTCGTAGGCGGAGAGGACGCGGAGGCGGAAGAAATTGCTGATGACGCGGATGCGGACGATGGCGTCGCGGCCGGGGCCGGGCGGGGGAAGGTCGGAGGTGGGGATGTGGGCGACGTGTTCGATGGGTTGGCCGAGGCGTTGGGCGAGGAGTCGGGTGCTTTCGTAGGCGGTGGTTTCGGGTTGGTCGGCGAATTCTTTCCAGAGGTGTTCATCAATTTTGGCGTCGAGGGCGGAGCCGTGGATGCCGCGGACGGAGACGGCGGGGTCGAGGTGGGCGAAGTTGGCGAGTTTGGAGAAGACGGCGGAGACGGAGCGGCCGAGGAGGGCGGCGAGTTGGACGACCTGGGGGTCGCGAGCGGGGGTGGCGCCGAAGGGGAGTTGGTTATAAAGGGTGAAAGCGATGAGGTGGTCTTCGTGGGTCCAGGGTTCGGTATCGCGGTCGGCGGGGACGGGGATGCCGGGGGCGCCGTGTTGGCATTGGCGGCATTTACGATGGGAGGCGTCGGTGGTGGTGGAGGCGTAGACGTAGCCGCAGTGGTTGCATTCGAGGACGCAGAGGGTGGAGTCGGGGGTGGGGCTGGGGAGGGCGGTGAGGCGGAGGATGCGTTGGTCGTAGGAGTTGGTGTCGCCGGGATTCATGAGCGGGGGAAGGATAGCAGGTTGGGGGCGCGGAGTCTACAGGCGGGGAGGGGGCGGTGGGTGAGTCAGGTTGAGTCAGCTGGAGACAGGGTGGCTTGGCTTGACAGGAGGGCGGGGGGCCGGTATGAGGGGGCGGATTTGGGAGAGGAGTTTACTATGATTGATAAGGCGCCATGGATCACGTATCGGCCGGAGTTGCGGGTGCTGGATTGCACGATTCGCGATGGGGGGTTGATCAATGATTCGAAGTTCACGGATGAGCAGGTGAGGGCGGTGTATCAGGCGTGTGTGGGGAGTGGGATCGATTACATGGAGATCGGGTATAAGAATTCGACGGTGCAGTTTCCGCAAGGCGAGTATGGGCCGTGGCGGCATTGCGAGGAGGAGGATTTGCGGCGGGTGGTGGGCGATCACAAGAAGGAGGCGCCGGGGTTGAAGCTGGCGGCGATGGCGGATGCGGGCGGGAAGAGCGATTGGAAACGCCAGATCATCCCGGCCAAGGAGAGCGTGTTGTCGATGATACGCGTGGCGTGTTACGCGAACCAGATTTCCGAAGCGGTGGAGATGGTTCATCATTGCCATGAATTGGGCTATGAGACGACGCTGAATCTGATGGCGGTCTCCATCGCGCAAGATGCGGAAATCGACACGGTGCTGCAACTGGCCGCGAAGACGCCGATCAGCGCGGTGATGGTGGTGGATAGTTACGGCAATTTGTACCGCGAACAAATCGATCATCTCGTGCGCAAGTACGCGAAGGCGATGGAGGGCAAGGGTAAGGAAGTGGGCATTCACGCGCATAACAACTTACAACTGGCGTTTGCCAACACAATCGAGGCGATCATTCTGGGGTGTAATCGGGTCGATGCCACTTTGATGGGGCTGGGTCGCGGCGCGGGTAATTGCCCGATGGAACTGCTGCTGGGGTTCCTGCGCAATCCCAAGTTCAAACTGCGTCCCATGCTGGAAGCCATCCAGCACACCATCCTGCCGATGAGAAAACAGTTCGACTGGGGGCCGTCGATTCCGTTCAATATCACCGGTCAGATGAACATGCATCCGCGGACGGCGATGAGCTTCCGTGCGGGGGCGACCCCCGACGACTACGTGACGTTTTATGACCGCGCGGTAGCCGACGTGTAAGGCAAAGTCGAATCAGATTGCCAACTTAAGACGCACCCAGAACGCTCTAGCTGGCGTGGGAATCCACTGGGGCGCGCAGTAAGTGGCCCGGTTGTGAAACCTGCCTAAAAACCCTGGGCTTGGAGGAAGCCCTCGACTTGGCGCAAGCGTGTCGGGTGACGCATCTTGCGGAGCGCCTTGGCTTCGATCTGGCGGATACGTTCACGCGTGACGCGGAATTGACGGCCCACTTCCTCGAGCGTGCGACAGTAGCCGTCACCCAGCCCAAAGCGAAGCTGCAGCACCTTGCGTTCGCGGTCGGTTAGCGTGTCCAAAACATCGTTGAGTTTCTCCTTGAGCAGCGAGTAAGACGCCATGTCAGACGGATTCTCGGCCGATTTGTCTTCGATGAGGTCGCCGAAGCTTGTGTCTTCGCTGTCGCCGATGGGGGACTGCAACGAGATTGGCTGCTGCGCCATCTTCAACACGGCACGAACGCGGTCGACGGGCATCTGCATTTCCTCGGCGACTTCTTCGGGGCTCGGTTCGCGGCCAAATTCCTGGAGAAGCTGCTTTTGGACGCGCATTAATTTGTTGATCGTCTCGATCATGTGAACCGGGATGCGGATCGTGCGCGCCTGGTCAGCAATGGAGCGGGTGATGGCCTGGCGAATCCACCAAGTGGCGTAGGTCGAGAACTTGTAGCCGCGTTGATATTCGAATTTCTCGACCGCCTTCATCAGGCCCATGTTGCCTTCCTGAATGAGGTCGAGGAACGAGAGGCCGCGGTTGGTATACTTCTTGGCGATGGAAATGACGAGGCGCAGATTGGCTTCCACCATTTCGCTCTTGGCCTGCACCGCCTTCTTCATCCACGATTTGAGTTCATCGTGCGCCTTGATAAATCCCTCGGTGTTCATCCGCGCGGTCAACTCGAGCTTCTTCAGCTTGCGCTCTTCGTTGCGAAGGTCGGCGTCAAGGGCAGGGGACTTGCGCAGTCTCTCCAGCCGCTCAATATGGAACAGCGTATCATCGAATTTTTCACGCACCTCGTTGGCCTTCTCGACAAACTCCTCAAGCACTTTCTGCTTGAAGTAGAATTTTTCGAACAGTCGCTGTAACGATGCGTCGGATTTTTTGAAACCCCGGTGAAGCTTCTCCAACTCGCGTTTGCTGAGCCCCGAGCGCGCCACCTTTTCATATTTCGCATCGACCTGACCGTCAGTTTTCTCGACCTGCGTGAGCAAGCGAGGCAGCACGCGCATGTATTGTTCGCGGCTGTCGATTTTCTTGTCAATAATGACGCGGTCGAAGCGCTCTTTGCCGCTTAACAACCGCTTGGCCAGACCCACGTGTTCCTTCGCTGTAAAACCGAAATTGTTGATGATCAGCTTGACGTGGTTCTCAGCGGTCTCAATGCGCTTGGAAATCTCCACTTCCTGCTCGCGCGTGAGCAGCGGCACCTGGCCCATCTGCTTCAGATACATGCGGACGGGATCGTCGAGTATGTCGAGCCGGGAATCGACCTTTGCAGTCTCCTTTTCCTCCTCGGCTTCGCGTTTGAAGCGGTCGACCTCCGAGGCATCGATGATCTCAATGTCCATCCCACGCAACATGATGAGGATGGCGTCGAGTTCTTCCGGGGAAAGAATATTTTCAGGGAGGATGTCGTTGACGTCGCCGTACGTCAGATAGCCTTGCTCTTTGGCAAGCTTGATCAGCTCCTTGATCTTCTCATTCTTCTCGTCGCGATCAAGCTTCGGCGGTTCTTGGGGTGCAGGCTTTTTGCGGTGGTGATTGCCTTTCGACATAAGTGTGTGCTAACGCAAGGTAGATTACTGTTTTCCCATCAAAAACGCGGCAATATGTCGTAGTTTGGAATCCAAGTCAAGCCGCTGTTTCTGCAACTCAGCAATCTTTGCCGCGCTCAAGCCTGGAGACAGCTGTTGCTTTCGAAGTTCGTTTCGTAGCCTCTCTAGCCAATGCTTCTCCATTGTCGCAAGACAGTCCGCCGCAGCCTTTTCCGTATGCTTGACGATACGCTGGTCTAGGAGCAACTCCGACACCAATTGCCCCACATCTTGTTCATGCTTCTGATTGAACAGTGCGTTCGGTCCGTTCCACTGCCGGCCATTGTAGAGACGGAGCGCAACTTGAATCGTCTGCGAGGCGACGCTGTCACTCAGCCACGCCACATCCAATCGCTCGGCTATCGTCTCAAGCACTCGTTCGTCGACGAGCAGCATTTGCAGCAACATCAATTCTGCCGGCAGACCTCGCGGTCTCTCGCTGCCGATGTTCGCAACCGCATCGGTGTCGGAGTCATCCTCCGCTGCGGTACGACGACCGTGGTGTCGGCCGCCGGCCAGCTTTGCAGCCTCCTTCCGGAGTGCGTCCTCGCTGATGTCGAGTCGCTTCGCCGTCTGCTGCGCGTAGGTCGCCAATAAGATTGGGGTTGGAATACGCGCGAGCCATTCCGCCATTTGCCGCCCGATCTGCAATTTGCCGCGCTCCGTGCGGGGATCGTGTTGATGGCAGAGACGGTCGAGCAAATAAGCGAAAAAACTTGGCGCGTTGGTGACCAGGGCCTTTAACTTTTCTGCGCCAAAAGTGTTCACAAAGCTGTCGGGGTCGTGTCCTTCTGGCAGCACGGCGACCCGGATCACCACCCCCGCATCCCACAGCGGATCGGCGCTGCGCACGACGGCGTTCTGGCCGGCGGTATCGGCATCGAAAATTAACACGACCTCTTCGGCGTAGCGCTTCAGAATCCGGGCGTGGTGTTCGGTCAACGCCGTGCCTTGTGGTGCGACCATGTTTTCGACGCCCGCTTCGTGGCAGGAAATCGTATCGACCTGTCCTTCGCACACAATGGCGTACTTCCCATCAATGATGGCACGCTTGGCTTTGTCGAGGGCGAATAGGATGCGGCCCTTTTGGAAAATGGGCGTCTCAGGTGAATTGACGTACTTCGGCTGGTCCTTCTCATCGGTCAGGATGCGGCCGCTAAAACCCACAGTGCGGCCCTGTTCGTCGCCGATTGGAAACATAAGCCGTCCCCGGAAGCGATCATAGAACCCGCCTCCACTCTCGCGTCGTAGCGCCAGTCCGGCAGTTTCGAGCAATTCGGCGGAAAACTTTTTGGCCGCAGCGTATTGGATCAACCCGTCCCAAGCGTCAGGCGAGTAACCGAGCTGCCATTTCTTCGCAATTTCGGAAGTGATCCGTCGCTTTTTCAAGTAATCGCGCGCGATTTGTCCACCCGCCGCCTTCATCAGATTGTGGTGAAAAAAGTTTGCGGCCAATTCGTGGAGTTTTAGCAGCGATTCCTTCTGGTTCCATCCTGGTTCGCCGGCGCGCTCTTCATATTCCAATTTGATGCCGGCCCGCTCGGCAAGACGGCGAACGGCGCCGATGAAATCGAGGCTCTCGTACTTCATCACAAACGTGAAGACGTCGCCGCCCGCACCGCACCCGAAACAGTGCCAGATTTGCTTCTGCGGGTTGACGTTGAAGCTCGGTGTCTTCTCCTTGTGGAACGGGCAGAGGGCGCGAAAGTTCGCGCCCGCGTGCTTCAGCGGAAAGCAGGAACCGATCACCTCAACAACGTCGTTATTTTGGCGAATCTGCTCGAGAACAAGTTCGGAAATTAAACCGGACACGGCTTATGGGGTGGTTGTCTTGGAATGGTTCGTGTTCGTATCAGTGGCCCCGACTTCTTCATAATTCGGCTCGGGGCGCCGCTTCAAATCTTGCGTAATCCACCGGCTCTTGGGCAGGCTCCTCTCGACCACGGACTGCAGCGCAGGAAGCTGGTGAACGATAAATGACCCAAAACAGGATTCTGCATCGATATTGCGTCGCACAGAAGCGTCCGCCGACAAGCTCAACACCACCGTCAGCCACGCCATAATCACTGTCATGCGAACCACACCCGCACAGCCGCCGCCGACATTTTCCACCAAAGCGCTGAACTTATATTGGAGCATGCGGCGATGCAAGGCCAGGCGCACCGCCACCGAGATCAGGTACACCACCACGGCGATGCTTATGAATGCGAGGAGCTGAGCCGTTTCAACAGGCATCTGGGAGTGCCCGGCCATCCAGTCACCCGCAGATTGATAGGTAGTGAGTGCAACTACGACCATCAAGATCAACCCGATGACCCGGATGATTTCACCCGTCAACCCCGCCCGCACACCGCTCCACACACCGTAAAGCAGGGCGAGGACAACGACCACATCATACCAGTTTACAACTCGCGTCTCCATTGGCTCCCTCCCAGTGTGCCTACGTCTACCGTAGCGAAACTGAGTCGGGAATTCTACACAATTCTCGAGCGCTTTCCCCAGAATCGTGGCGGAAGCAGACGATGTGGGGAGGCGAAGCGATGGCGGACGAACGAGGTGTCAGTTCGTTTGGGCTTTCAGGTGCAGGATGTAATCTTCGAAGTCGGCCTGCCAATGGTTGCTGTTCGACCCAAATCGCCACTGGAGGCTCTTGATGTCGTTCTTGCCGCCTTTCAGGTCCTGCAGGTAGCGGCGAAACTCGCTTTGCTCGAACCGGTCGTTATTCGAGTTGACCAAGTAATAGACGAGCGCCCAACTCATCGGGTAGGCGACGTTTGCATTGGCGTAGAATGTGGCGCGGTCCCATTGAATCATTTGCGCCAGCGGCGGGGCTTGCTTGTTGACGATTAGCGCCTGTGCGTACAACAGCTTGCTTCGGCTTATTTGGCCGACGTAGAAGTGTGTGCCGATGTTGTAACAGGTCTCGAAATACTGGGCCATGCCTTCATTCAGCCAGATCGGGATCTGTTGGCCAAGTTCGTAACCGATGAACTGATGAAACCCCTCGTGCGCCAGCACTCGCCACAGGTTCGCGTCCTGGTAGGTGACAAGCTCATAGAATTGGTTGCCCGCTTCGTCGGTTTTGAGATGGCAATAACCAGCCAGCCCCGCGTGAGACAGTGATGTCACGTCGCCTGCGTATCGCCGGAAATCTGTGGGATTGTCGAACACGATCACGCGCGCGCCCGCCTTGCCGTTCCAGTTGTTGAAGAATTTTTCATACTGGCCCAGGATCGCATTCATGAACATGTTGATTTCCAACCCCATTTGGTGGCCGCCTTGGGCGAACACCTGGTAACGGCCATCGGTCACGTTTGCGAAATCCCCAATGGACGGCGCGGCGCTGTCTTCTGCGTAGATCAGGTTTGCTGCGGTTAGCGTAAGAACTGCCGTCAGTGTCGTTACTTTCACGCGCGCACCATAATCCAGCCCCAATCAAAATTCCAGCGTAGGGGTGTGAAATATTTGGCGTCGCAGGCGCTCACAGATCGATGGCCGGATCGTGCACCCTGCCGTCAAGGACAGCGGTCGCCCGTTTCTCGTCAAACGCGCCCTCCCACTGGGCGACGGTGATAGTGGCGATACCGTTGCCGATAAGGTTCGTGACCGCCCGCGCTTCGTTGATGAAGCGATCGACGCCCAGCAAGAGCGTCAGGCCCGCGACGGGAATCTTGTCCATGGAAGCCAGAGTCGCGGCCAACGTCACGAACCCGGCACCGGCAACGCCCCCAGAACCCTTGGATGTGAACAGCAGCACTCCGAGAACGAGAAGTTGGTCCGCGAGCGCCAAGTGGGTGTTGGTGGCCTGTGCCACGAAGATCGCGCCCATCGACAAGTAGATGGCCGTACCGGCGCAGTTAAAAGTGTAACCGGTAGGCAACACCAGGCCGACGACGGGCTTGGAGCAGCCAAGTTCCTCCAGTTTGACCATCATGCGCGGCAGCACGGCCTCTGTGGAACAAGTGGCGAAAGTGATGAGGATCTCGTCCTTGATATACTTGAGGAATTTCCAGAGTGAGACGCGGCTCAGCCGCGCAATGACGCCCAACACCACAATTATGAAGATAAGGCTGGTGATATACACGCCGGCCATGAGTCGACCGAGAGATGCCAGCGAACCGAAGCCATATTTCCCAACCGTGAAAGCGATCCCGCCCAGCGCTCCGAGCGGAGCTAGTCGCATGATCATCCGCACAATGCCGAACAAGCCGTGCAGGACAGAATCAATTACCTCGACAATCACTTTCCCACGGTCGGGGGAATACGCGAGCGCCAAACCAAACAACAGGGAAACCAGGATCACCTGCAACATGTTGTTCTTGACGAATGCGTCCACGATGCTGGTAGGGATAATGTCGAGAAGGAAGTTGGCGACATCCGGCTGTTTCGCCGCGGACGTGTAGGTCGCCAGCGATTTGGTGTCGAGCGTGGCGGGATCAACGTTCATCCCCACTCCGGGCTTCATGACGTCCACCACGATCAGACCGATGACCAGTGCCAGCGTGGAAACTACCTCGAAATAGATCAGCGCTTTGATGCCGACGCGCCCGACTTCCCTGAGGTTGCCCATTCTCGCAATGCCGACGACGATCGTGCCAAAAATGATCGGCGCCAGCAGCATCCGGATCAGCTTGATGAACCCGTCCCCGAGTGGTTTGAGCGATTCCCCCAACTCTGGTTTGAGAACGCCGATGATGATTCCCAGCAAGACGGCCAGAATCACCTGGAAATACAGATGACTGAATAAACCCGCGAGCTTGCCTTTGGTTTTGGCCATTAAGCGCCGAGGGGTTTCATGATCGCAAAGAGATTTGACTTGGTCTCGAAACCGACACCCGGAACATCTGGAAGGCCCACATATCCATTTTCCACCGCAATGCCGTCGGCGAACCCGCCGAAGGGTTGGAATACACCCGGGTAAGACTCGTTGCCGCCCAGGTGCAAACCGGCGGCGATATTGAGCGACATTTGATGTCCGCCGTGCGGCACCACGCGGCGAGTGGACCAGCCACACTCCTTCAGGACCTCCAGCGTGCGCAAGTACTCGACCAAGCCATACGACAGGGCGCAATCAAATTGCAGGAAGTCGCGGTCGGGTCGCATGCCGCCGTAGCGGATCAGGTTGCGGGCATCCTGATGCGAGAACAGGTTCTCACCCGTCGCCATCGGATTCGGATAATGCTTCGAAAGTTCCGCTTGCAAGGCATAGTCAAGCGGGTCGCCGGCCTCTTCGTACCAATAGAGACCATAAGGTTTCATAGCCTCGCCGTAGGCAATCGCGGTGTCGAGATCGAAGCGGCCATTGGCATCCACCGCCAGAAACTTGCCGTCGCCCACCACCTCAATCACCGCTTCGATGCGGCGGATGTCTTCTTCGAGCGGAACACCGCCGATCTTCATCTTCACGACTTGATAGCCCATGTTGCGATAACCGCGCATTTCATTTTTTAACGCGGTCAGGTCTTTGCCAGGATAATAATAACCGCCGGCGGCATAGACCCAAACCTTGCTATCGGCCTTGCCGCCGCGATAGCGGTCAGCGAGCAACTGATAAAGCGGTTTGCCCGCGATCTTGGCGACAGCATCCCACACCGCCATATCAATTGTCCCCACTGCCACCGATCTTTCGCCGTGGCCGCCGGGTTTCTCGTTTGTCATCAACGTCCGCCAGATGCGGGAAGGATCGAGGTTCTCGTCAGTTTCGTCCACCAACGTCTTTGGATCAGCCGCCATAAGTCGCGGAAGCAGCCGTTCGCGCATCAACGATCCCTGGCCATAGCGACCATTGGAATTGAAGCCGTACCCGACCACTGGTTTGCCGTTGCGCACCACGTCGGTGATCAACGCGACCACCGAACACGTCATCTTCGAAAAATCGATGTACGCGTTCGCGATGGCCGATGCCATCGACACTGTTTTTTCCCGAATTTCTACGATGCGCATTGGAGACCCACGAGAGAAACTGGGGCTGCGAAGCGGATGGTCAGATTTCTCAAGCTCATTTTCCTCTGGCGGCGCTCAATACTCTGCCGTTTTCTCTGTTCCGTGGCAAGGCGTTTTCCGTTGCCCGCGCAGTGGCAAGCGGCTATTCTTCGCGGCGGCATGGATTCCCAAAGCGACTTCATCAAACCGCGATTCGAAAAACGGGAGAAATTGTTGGATGCCGGGATCGACCCGTACGGGGGGCGATTCGATGTCAGCGAATCAATTGCGACCGCGCGTGCGAATGAGGTACTTGACCGCGAAGTGCGGCTGGCGGGGCGTGTGTTGAGCCATCGCGACATGGGCAAGAGCCTGTTCGTCGACATCAAGGATTCCACAGGGAAAATCCAACTGTACATTCAGAAGCAGTCGGTCGGCGAAGAGCAGTTCGAATCGTTCAAGCACTTTATTGATCTCGGCGACATTATCGGCATCACCGGCAAGCTCTTCACGACTCGCGCAGGCGAGCTGACGGTGAAGATCGAGGGAGTGACGCTGTTGAGCAAGGCGATCCAGCCGCTCCCGAAGGAATGGTACGGCATCAAGGACATCGAGACGCGGTTGCGGCAGCGCTATCTCGATTTGATTCTCAACGATCACGTGCGGGAAGTCTTTGTGGCGCGGAGCCGTATCGTGTCGGAGATCCGCAAGTTTCTCGATGCGCGCGGCTTCATGGAAGTGGAGACGCCGATGATGCAACCCATCGCGGGCGGCGCGGTCGCGAAACCGTTCATCACGCATCATGAGGCGTTGAACATCGATCTGTTCCTGCGGGTGGCTCCCGAGTTGTATCTCAAGCGGCTGCTGGTTGGCGGATTCGAGCGCGTCTACGAGATCAACCGTAATTTCCGCAACGAAGGCATCTCGCGGCGCCACAATCCCGAGTTCACGATGCTTGAGGTCTACCAGGCCTACGGCGATTATGAGACGATGATGGATCTCGCGCAGGGAATGATTATCTCGGTCGCGGAAAATATCGCGGATTCGCTCCTCATCAAGCGCGCGGACGGCCAGGAGATTGATCTCACGCCGCCATGGCGTCGCGTGACGTATCGCGAATTGATCGAAGAACGGTTTGGCAAAAACTGGTTCACGCTCACGGCGGCGGACCGCAAGTCGCAAGCGATGACGATGGGCCTCGAATTTCCACCCGACGTGCCGGATTACGAAGTGACCAACGCGCTATTCGAAAAAATGATCGAGCCGACGCTGATGAATCCGACTTTTGTGACGCATCTGCCTTCGGAATTGGTCGTGCTCGCGAAACCCAACAGGGAAGACCCCGGTGTCGTCGATGTCTTTGAGTTGATCATCAATGGACAGGAGATCGCGCCCGCCTACTCGGAGTTGAACGATCCCGTGTTGCAGCGCGTGCGGTTGCTGATGCAAGCCAAGGGGCACGACGAGAAACTCGACGAGGATTTCCTGCTGGCGCTGGAATACGGCATGCCGCCGGCCGGCGGAATGGGCATGGGGATCGACCGACTCGTCATGATGCTCACGGGCGCGGAGAGCATCCGCGATGTCATTCTGTTCCCGCTGTTGCGGCCGCAAACATGACGCGCCTGCCTTTCGAAGTTTTCCTCGGGCTGCGCTACCTCAAGCCCAAGCGCACGTTCGTGTCCGTCATCACCCTCATTTCATTGGCGGGCGTGACAATTGGCGTGTGGGTCCTCATCGTTGTCATCGCCGTCATGAGCGGGTTCGACCGCGAACTGCGTGAGAAACTCATGGGCATGCACGCGCACGTGACGGTGATGGGCGGGTTGATCGAGCATAGCGACAAGCTGCTCCAGACCGTGCTGGCAACGCCGCATGTGAAAGCCGCGACGCCGTTCGCGCTGAACGTGGTGTTGATCGAGTTCGAACACCACGCGGCGACGCCATACCTCAAAGGCATCGACCCGAAGCGCGAAGTCACCGTCAGCAAGCTCGGCACGTATATCAAGGAAGGCAGCCTCGACCTGGAGGGGGACAAGGTGGTCATTGGGCGCGAGTTGTCCACGCAATACGGCATTTTTCTCGGCGACAAGATTACCGTTTATTCACCCCGCAACTTCGAGAAGAAAGGCGAGGAGGTCTATCTCCCGATGGAGTTGACGGTCACCGGCATCTTCGAGTCGGGAATGTACGAGTACGATTACGCGCTTATCTTCACGTCGCTGGAAACCGCGCAGGAACTCTTCGGCCTCGGCAACACCGTGCACGGCATTGAGATTACGACCGACGATCCGATTAACGGCGCGCGGGACGTGGCCGCGGTGTTGAATAAAAAGCTCCCGGCCCCGTTGGGGGCGCAAACGTGGGCACAGATGAACCAGCGGCTGCTCGGCGCGATCCAGGTGGAAAAGTCGGTGATGTTTTTCATTCTCACGTTCATCATCATCGTGGCGGCGTTCGGCATCATGAGCACGTTGATCACCGTCACGGTTCAGAAGACGCGCGAGATCGGCGTAATGAAAGCGCTCGGCGCCGCATCGGGAAAAATCTTGCGCATCTTCCTGCTGCAAGGCTTCATCGTCGGCGTGTTTGGCGTGGCCCTCGGCCTCGGGCTTGGCTTGCTGACCGTCCGGAACATCAACCCGATCAATCATTTCCTCTCAAGCGTCGTCGGGATCGATTTGTTCCCGAGAGACATCTACAACTTCCCGAGCATCCCGGCGTTTCTCACGATTCAGGACCTGCTGACGATTGGTCTTTCGGCCCTGGTGATTTGCACGCTGGCCGGCGTGTTGCCTGCGCTACGCGCCGCCCGCCTCGAACCCGTGGAGGCATTGCGCCATGAGTGAAGTTGGGCGGGACATTCTGGTTGCGAGCGGGCTCCGCAAAAACTACACTCTTGGTTCGCAAGAGCTTGAAGTATTGCGGGGGATCGACGTGCGGGTGCGCCGCGGCGAATCGCTCGTGATTGTCGGCGCCTCGGGAGCCGGAAAGAGTACGTTGTTGCATTTGCTGGGCGGACTGGATGCGCCATCCGCAGGCGACGTGAGCCTGGATGGTGCTTCACTTTTTGCGATGTCCAAGGCGGCGCGAACGAAGCTGCGCAACGAACGAATCGGGTTTGTGTTCCAGTCATACAACCTGTTGCCAGAGCTCGACGCGTTGGAAAACGTGTGCCTGCCCGCGCTGCTACAGCCGCGCACACGCGCCGGCGTGACGGAACGGGGAATGGAATTGCTTAAGGCCGTGGGGCTCGGTGCGCGTATGGAACATCGGCCTGCGGAGTTGAGCGGCGGCGAGCAGCAACGGGTGGCCGTGGCGCGGGCTCTGATGAATCGGCCGAGCTTGGTGTTGGCAGACGAGCCGACGGGCAACCTCGACTCGAAAACGGGCGAGTCGATACTTGATCTGCTCTGGCGGTTGCGCGAGGAATCGGGCACGACGCTGGTGATGGTGACCCACGACGAACACGTCGCAACGCGCGGAGAACGGGTGTTGGAGATTGCGGACGGCAGGATTCTGGGGTAAGTAGAGACAGCATTGAGGTCAACACGGTGAAAATATACTTGGATGGAAAATACGTCTCGGAAGACGAGGCTAAGATTTCGGTTTTTGACCATGGATTGCTTTACGGCGACGGCGTGTTCGAGGGTGTTCGCCTTTACGGCGGGCGGGTTTTCCGCCTGGAACAACATCTGGATCGGCTGTTCGCGTCGGCGAAGGCGATCATGCTGCAGGTCCCGCTGACGAGGGAGAAGATCATTGAGGCGTGTTGTGAGACTTGTCGGCAGAACAAGCTGAAGGACGGCTACATCCGGCTCGTGGTCACGCGCGGGGTCGGTAATCTCGGCTTGAACCCATTTCGGTGCAAGAACCCGACGGTGTTCATCATCGCGGGCACGATCGAACTCTATCCCGAGGAAGTGTACCGCAAAGGGCTGAAACTGATCACGGCAAGCACGCAGCGGACGAGTCCCGCCGCGGTAAGTCCGTCAATCAAGTCATTGAACTATCTGAACAACATCCTGGCAAAGATCGAGGCGGTAAACGCCGGCACGGTTGAGGCGATCATGCTGAACAGTCAGGGACACGTCGCGGAATGCACCGGCGACAACATTTTCATCGTCCGGCACGGCAAGCTGGAGACGCCGCCCGTCAGCGCGGGTGCACTGGTGGGCATCACGCGGCAGGTCGTTATCGAGTTGGCCGCCAAGCGCAAGATTGAGGTCGGCGAGCCAAACCTGACCCGCTACGATCTGACGACGGCGGAAGAAGTGTTTCTCACGGGCACGGCAGCGGAGATCGTCCCAGTCGCGAGCATTGACGGGCGGACGATCGGTTCGGGCAAGCCCGGGGCGCTCACCTTGAAATTGACGGAGGACTTCCGTAAGTTGACTCGTTCCGAAGGGACGCCGCTGGGCGCGAAATAAGACAATGCAGTGCGACATTTGCAAGAAGGCCGAAGCGACGGTTCACCTGACGCAGATTGTGGAGGGCAAGATGCTGAAGGTGGATCTGTGCGAGTCCTGCGCCAAGGAGAAGGGAGTACAGGAGGCGGCCGGGTTCTCGCTGGCGGACTTGCTGGTCGGGCTTGGCTCGGCGGAGGAGATGAAAATCGAATCGCCGGGCGCGCAATGTCCGGTCTGTGGTTTCACACAGGCGGATTTCAAGAAGACGGGACGACTCGGCTGCAGCGCGTGCTGGGAAACCTTTGAGGCGGGACTTGCATCACTCCTGAAGGCAATGCATAAGGGCGATCACCATGTCGGCAAGGTGCCGACGAAGGCGATGCACACGCTCGCGTTAAACGGGAAAATCCAGGAGTTGGCGGAGCAGTTGGAGAAGGCCGTGCGCGAAGAGAAGTACGAGGATGCCGCCCAGATTCGCGACGAGATTCGTGAGTTGGAGACGAAAGCGAAAAAGTCGGCAAGCGTGGCCCGCACGGCCGAATGATGCGACCATGAAGATTGACGATTTACTGAAGAGTCCGAGCGAGTGGGTCAAGGCAGAGGGACCCAATAGCAAGATCGTCATGTCGTCGCGGGTGCGCCTCGCCCGCAACATTCGCGGCCATCCGTTCCCCGGCTGGGCCAAGAAGGCCGAGCGACAGAAACTGCTCGAATTGATCCAGCCTGTCGTCGGGGCGTTGCCGGAAATGGCGGATCATTTTGGCGATTCCATGGACAACATCACCGCAATCCACAAGCAGGTGTTGGTGGAACGCCATCTGATCAGCCGTGAGCATGCGGCCAAGAACGTCGGCAGCGGCGTGGTTATCAACGATCGGGAGACGATCAGCGTGATGGTTAACGAGGAAGATCACCTGCGGATGCAGGCGATCAAGTCGGGTCTCCAACTCAAGAACATTTTCAAAATCATCGACAAGGTGGACACGGAGCTGGAGGAACATCTGGAATTTGCGTTCTCGCCGAAGTTGGGTTATCTCACCGCGTGCCCGACGAACGTGGGTACGGGGATGCGCGGTTCCGCGATGGTGCATTTGCCCGGCATGGTTTTGAGCGATCAGATCAACCAAGTTGTACAGGCTGTTAACAAGCTTGGTTTGGCGGTTCGCGGCCTGTATGGGGAGGGGACAGAAGCATTGGGGAATGTCTTTCAGGTATCCAACCAGACGACGCTGGGCGAAAAAGAGGCGGAAGTGATTGAACGTCTCAACAAGGTGATTCTACAGATCATTGAGCACGAAGAGAATGCACGGATCACGCTCCTTGAAAAAAAGCCCAAACTGGTTTATGATCAGATAGGACGCGCGTATGGCATTCTGAGCAATGCACATACGATTAGTTCGAAAGAGGCACTCAATCTGCTCAGTTTGGTACGCATGGGGGTAGATTTGGACATATTCCCGGCAACCGCACGCGGATCGGTGGACGAGATGTTCATTCTCTCCCAACCGGCTCACGTGCAACGGACTGCGGCACGGAAATTGACTGCCGAGGAACGTGACATTTTGCGGGCGGAGTTGGTACGTGCGCAGTTAGCGAACCTTTCGAAACCGAATTTGAGCGAGCGGTCGGCAGCGGATGGCAGCCGAACCGAACCAGAATGAAATGAGAGGACGGTGATGGAAATGAACAATTTCACGCCGCGAGCACAGCAGGTGCTCGCGTTGGCCCGCAAGGAAGCGGACCGGTTTAACCACAACTACGTGGGTACGGAGCATCTGCTTCTCGGTCTCATCAAGCTGGGCCAGGGAGTCGCCGTCAACGTCCTTCAGAAGATGGGGCTTGATCTCGAAACGGTCCGCATGGAAGTGGAAAAGCAGATCGGCACCGGCCCCGAGACGAAGATGGTCGGCAACATTCCCTACACTCCGCGTGTGAAGAAGGTTCTCGCGCTCGCGCAGAAGGAGGCGAAACAACTCAACCATAATTACGTCGGCACGGAACACATTTTGCTCGGCTTACTCCGCGAAGGCGAAGGCGCCGCAGCCCGTATTCTGAAGTCGCTCGACGTCGACATCGAACGCTGCCGCAACGAGATTCTCAAGGAACTCGACCCTAATTTTACTCCCAGTGAAGGCGGTGTAGAAGAAAGCGAAGCGGCCAGTGGCAAGAAAGAAATGAAGACGCCCGCGCTACGGATGTTCGGGCGCGACCTTACCGAACTCGCCCGCAAAGGCGAACTCGATCCGGTTGTGGGCCGTCAGAATGAAATCGAACGAGTCATCCAGATTCTGTGCCGCCGCACGAAGAACAACCCGGTGTTGCTTGGCGAAGCAGGTGTTGGCAAAACCGCCATCGTGGAAGGCTTGGCGCAGGAAGTTGCCAGGGGCAATGTTCCGGAAATACTGCGCGACAAACGGGTCGTGACGCTCGATCTTGCGCTGATGGTGGCGGGCACAAAGTATCGCGGCCAGTTCGAAGAGCGCATTAAAGCGGTCATGGATGAGATTAAGCGCTCGAAGAACGTCATCCTTTTTGTCGACGAGCTTCACACCATCGTCGGCGCTGGTTCCGCCGAGGGCGCGATGGACGCCAGCAATATCATCAAGCCCGCGCTCTCACGCGGCGAGTTGCAGGTTGTTGGCGCAACCACGATGAACGAGTACCGCAAGTACATTGAGAAGGATGCGGCGTTGGAACGTCGCTTTCAGACGATCATTGTGGAGCCGCCGACAGTAGATCAAACCGTTGAGATTTTGAAGGGCCTCCGTCCGAAGTACGAGGAGCATCATCGCGCCAAGTTTTCAGATGAAGCGTTGCTCGCCGCCTCGCGGCTCTCGGACCGGTACATCACGGGTCGGTTTCTACCTGACAAGGCGATCGATGTCGTGGATGAAGCCGGGGCGCGCGCGCGAATTCAATCGATGACGCGACCGCCGAACATCCAGGATTCCGAGCGCGACATCGAGAAGATCAAGGAAGAGAAGGAAGCTGCGATCAAGGCCCAGGACTTTGAATTGGCCGCCAGCCTGCGCGACAAGGAAAAGCAGGCCCGCGAGCGGCTCGAACAGACGCTGGCGGAGTGGCGTCAGGCGCGCGATGAAAAACAGATCGTCATTACCGAAGACGATATTATGCAGATCGTCGCCAAGTGGACAGGCATACCGCTGAACCGCATGGAACAGAAGGACACCGAGAAGTTGCTCGCGATGGAATCCGAGTTGCGCAAGACGGTCATTGGCCAAGACGAGGCGGTCGTGGCGATCAGCAAGGCGTTGCGCCGCAGCCGCGCCGATCTCAAGGACCCGAACCGCCCCATCGGTTCATTCGTATTCCTCGGGCCGACGGGCGTGGGCAAGACGCTGATGGCGCGCGCGCTGGCGGAGTTCATGTTTGGCGATCAAGATGCGCTCATCCAGCTCGACATGAGCGAGTACATGGAGAAGTTCAATGTCTCGCGTCTCGTCGGCTCGCCTCCGGGCTACGTCGGCTACGAAGAGGGCGGCCAGTTGACGGAGCGCGTGCGTCGTCGCCCCTACTCGGTTGTGCTGTTCGACGAAATCGAAAAGGCGCACCCCGATGTCATGAACATGCTCTTGCAGATCCTTGAAGACGGACACCTGACCGACTCGCTCGGTCGCAAGGTGGACTTCCGCAACAGTGTCGTCATCATGACTTCGAACATCGGCGCCGACATGATTCGCAAGGCGGGTGAACTCGGTTTCGCCCCGGCGAAGGAAGAGCACACGTACGGTGATATGAAGGGCAAGTTGCTGGATGAAGCCAAGCGTGTCTTTAAGCCGGAATTCATGAATCGGCTCGACGATGTCATCGTGTTCCACAGCCTTGACAAGGGCGACATGGGACAAATCGTCCACATCGAAGTCGAGAAGGTCAAGAGTCGCCTCAAGTTCAAAGACGTTGAGATTGTTCTCACGCCGGCGGCAACGAACTTCCTCATCGACAAGGGGTACGATCCGCAGTTCGGCGCACGTCCATTGCGACGCGCCGTGGAGAAATACTTGCAGGATCCGCTTGCCGAGGAAATCCTCCGTGCGAATATCAAGCCGAACGAAACAATTGAAGTCACGGTCGGAGACGACAAACTGGTCTTCAATCAGCTTGCGGCCAGCGCGAGTTGATCAGGAGTAATTGTTTTACTGCCCAAGGCCGCTCCGGAGGAATCCGGGGCGGCCTTTGCTTTTGGAGGGAAGGCGAGGCTTGCAACAGTCTGGCAAGTTCCCTATGCTGCAGGGGATATGATGGAGGTGTTGTTACGCTTCAAGGAGTTTGTACTTGGCCAGCTCACGCAGCTTGGCTCGATGCTGTTGCTGTTGCTGGACATCTTCAAAACGACGTTTTCCAAGCGGCCGCGATGGGGTCTTACGGTCGAACAGGTCTACAAGATCGGGTGGCAATCGCAGGCGGTGGTGGTGATTACAGGTGCCTTCACCGGGATGGTGTTTGCCGTGCAGACTTACCATCAGTTTCACAAGGTGAAGATGGACACGGCAGTCGGCCCGGTTATCAGCGTAGCTATGACGCGGGAGTTGGCTCCGGTGCTGACGGCCTTGATGGTGGCGGGGCGAGTCGGAGCAGCCATCGCAGCGGAACTGGGCACGATGAAGGTGACGGAGCAACTTGATGCGATGCGATCGATGGGGACGGCGCCGGTGGATTATCTGGTCGTCCCGCGGTTTGTGGCGATGTTGCTGGCGCTGCCGCTGCTGACCGCCGAGGCAATGTTCTTCGGCATTTTCAGCGGCTTTCTGGTGGGAGTGAATATGCTGGGGATTGACCGGGCGTATTTCCTCAACAACATGTACAAGTTTACGGCCGTGCAGGATGTGATGAGCGGGCTCATCAAATCCGTCTTTTTTGCGGTCTTCATCGCGCTGATCTCATGCTACAAAGGCTTCAACGCCGGGGAGGGCGCCGAAGGCGTCGGGCGCGCCACTACGCAGGCAGTGGTGGTGTCTTCACTGACCGTGCTGATTGCCAATTTTTTCATCGCGGTGCTGTTTAACGCGATCAGTCCGCCATGATCAAAATCGAGAAGTTGTGGAAAAGCTTTGGTGGTAACGAGGTCCTACGCGGTTTGGACTTGGAGATCCGCGACGGAGAGACCATCGTGATCATTGGGCAAAGCGGCTGCGGCAAGAGCGTGCTGTTGAAGCATTTGTGCGGTCTGCTCAAACCGGAGAAGGGACGGGTGCTGGTGGACGGCACGGACATTGTGCCGCTCGGCGAGGAGGAACTGACGCCGATTCGCAAGCAATTCGGATTCCTTTTTCAGGGCGCCGCGTTGTTCGACTCCATGACGTTGTACGACAATGTGGCGTTTCCGTTGCGGGAAGAACGCCGCGTTGAATCCGAGGTGCACAAACGCGTCGAGGAGGCGCTGAAGATTGTGGATTTGTTGGAGGCGCAGGACAAGAAACCGGCTGAACTCAGCGGCGGCATGCGCAAGCGCGCCGGACTCGCTCGCGCCGTCGTGGCCAACCCCAAATATGTACTCTACGACGAACCGACGACGGGGCTGGATCCAATCCGCGCGGACAATATCAATGAAATGGTTCTGCGATTGCACGACAAATTACATGTCACCGGTGTGGTCGTGACGCACGACATGGTCAGCGCGTACAAGATCGCGGACCGCATCGCGATGCTGCATGAGGGACGTATTCACGTGGTCGGCACGCCGAAGGAGATTCAGGCGACGCAGGACCCGATTGTGAAGCAATTCATCACCGGGGTCAGCGACGTCCATCAGGAGGTGCAACTTGGCGCAGAAACGGTCCATTGAAATAAGAGTGGGGATTTTCGTAGCGATTTGCCTGACGGCAATCGCCGGCCTGATCCTCAAGTTCGGCAAATACGAGCGGCTGGGGGCGAAGAGTTATCAGATCACCGTCGTCTTCTCGAACGTGGGGGGCATCGTTCGGGATGCCAACGTGCTGTATGGCGGCATTTCCGTCGGCAAGGTGCGCGAGATCACGCTGGATCAACAGGGGTTTCTTAAGGTCAATGTTACACTGGACATCTACGAGACGGTGAAGATTCGCAAGGATGCAAAGTTCGTCATTAACCAATCCGGGCTTCTTGGGGACCGGTACATCGATGTAATGCCGCAAGGCGCAACGGCGGAGTTCCTTGGGCCGGGAGATACTGTCGAAGGCTCGACAAGCGTCGATCTCAGCGAAGCGATCCATAGTGTCGTGGACGTATTGCACCAAGCCGCCGGCACAATCGCGCGCGTGGACAAAGCCATCCAGCGCATCGACGAGACGGTGCTGAGCCGTCAGAGTCTCGAACATATCGATTCGTCGTTGATTAATATCGACATGGCGACCAGCAACGCTGTCACCCTGAGCTTGAGTTTGCGTGGCATCGTCGACGAGAACCGTGCCAAGGTGGATAATACCCTGACGAAATTCTCAGACGCCGCTGTCAATCTCAATCAGACTTCCAAGAACATCGATCAGGTCGTGACCGCCAACCAGGATGACATTCGGACCGCGACGAAAAAACTGGCTGAGAGCGCGGAGCGGTTGAACGACATTCTCGCCCACCTTGAGAAGGGAGAAGGAACGGTCGGCAAACTCCTTGTTGATCCGACACTGCACGACGAAATTGTGCATCTCGTACAAAATTGGCGGAAATACGGTATCCTGTACAAGGAAGGCAACAAAGCCGACGCGAAAAGGCCTGAAGAGCCCAAGCGTGGGACCGTGCCGCAAGCCGCCCGTCCTGCTTCAAGCGGGGGTGGGACGCTCATTTTCGGCACCGATAACTCACAGCCGGCTAAGTAGCCACAGTCAGGGTATTTAGGGCGGACGTATGGCCTTAAACCTGCTTTCGTCATAGCTGGAAGGGAAGGTGTTCGGGCTATGACGCTGTTGATGCTGAGATTGTTCTTCTTGATCTTGTGCGTGCTGGGAAGTTGGTCCATCTCCCAACTGCAAGACGAGTGGGCTCAGCATCCCGCCCTTGCAATTCTGATCGGCTTGGCGGGAGGCGGCGCGTTCATTGGTATCGACAAGCTTCTGAAGGGTTTCTCGCTGCGCGGGCTCTCGGCCGCAACCTTCGGCATCTTCGTCGGATTCACCATCAGTTACTTTATCGGCAATTCGGTCCTGTTCAAATTCATCGACGAAGAGCCGAAGCTCATCGCGCAGATCGTCATGTACGTCGTTGGCACCTACTTGGGAATGGTGATTGCATTGCGCGCCAAGGACGAATTCAATCTCGTCATTCCCTACGTGAAGTTCATGCGCGAAAACAAGCCCGAGCGATTGGTATTGCTTGATACGAACATCATCATCGACGGCCGCATCCAGGATGTTTGCACTACGGGCTTTCTCGATGCGGTGTTCATCGTGCCGCGGTTTGTGCTTGGCGAATTGCAGTACATCGCTGACGCCGCCGACGATGTGAAGCGTGTGCGGGGACGGCGTGGCTTGGAAGTGCTCAAGATGCTGCAGCTCAACCCGTGCGTGGAAGTGAAGTTTCACGAGAACGACGTGCCCGACGTGAAGGAAGTTGATGGCAAACTCATCCAGTTGGCCAAAATGCTGCCGGCTGAGATTCTGACGAACGACTACAACCTGAGCCGTATCGCCGAACTTCAGCACGTAAAAGTGCTCAACTTCAACGAACTCGCCAAATCATTGCGGCCGGTGGTCCTGCCTGGCGAAAGGCTTACCGTTCACCTCCTCAAGGAAGGACGCGAACCGCAGCAAGCCGTCGCCTATCTCGACGACGGCACAATGATCGTTGTCAATCGCGCCCGTCGTTTGGTTGGGCAGGAGATTGAAGTCACCGTCAGCAGTGTCCTGCAGACGGCCGCGGGCCGGATGGCGTTTGCCGAGGTGGCGAACGGCAACAGTGGCAATGCCGCCGATGGTCAAGACCCAGCCACCGCGCTCGCCGAAGAGCGGGCGAAGCTTGCTCCTGTAAACTGAGTTCTGCTAGTCTGCCGTCCATGGTCACTGCGATCGTGTTGGCTGCCGGTCAGTCTACGCGTATGGGCGGCGGCCCAAACAAGCAATTCATCGAACTGCTCGGCAAACCGCTCGTGTACTATTCTCTGGCGGCCTTCGAGCAGTGTCGTCTTGTCGACGCCATCGTCGTGGTGCGTCGGCCCGATTATGCGCGACAGGCGGAGCAGATTGTTCACGTATCCGGCTTCCAGAAGGTCGTCGCGTTCACCAATGGCGGCATTGAACGCCAGAACTCGGTTTGGAACGGTTTGGAGAAGTGTGATCCCGCGACGGACATCGTTGCCGTTCACGATGGGGCACGGCCGCTGGTCACGTCCGCATTGATTGAATCCACCGTTACCAGCGCGCAGGCGCATGGTACCGGCATCTCCGCCAGCAAGGTGGTGGATACAATCAAGGAGGCAAACGCAGACAAGACGGTGGTCCGTACTGTGGACCGTACGAGATTGTGGGCCGTTCAGACACCGCAGACGGTACGATTTCCGCTTTTGCGAGAGGCGTATTCGAAAGTGTTCGAGAAACAAGTCGTCGTCACCGATGAAGCAGCGGCCGTTGAATCGCTTGGCCAGAAAGTGCACTTGGTCGAGACACCGTTTCTCAATCTGAAGATCACCACCCCTGCTGATTTGGCCGTTGCAGAGGCATTGCTTCGCCAGCGATAGTGATGCTATCCTGCCCCGCGCTATGAACCGCGTTGGAATCGGAATCGACGTGCATCGCTTCGCCCCGGGCCGCAAGTGCATCATTGGGGGTGTTGAAATCCCGCACGATGTCGGCCTAGAAGGGCACAGTGACGCCGACGTGTTGGCCCATGCCGTGGCCGATGCGTTGCTGGGAGCGGCGGCGCTCGGTGACATCGGGAAGTATTACCCGCCGGACGACATGAAGTTCAAGAATATGGACAGCATGGTCATCGTGCGCGAATGCGCCGAGCGCGTGCGGCAGGCAGGTGGACGCATCAACAACGTGGATGCGATGATCATTGCCCAAGCGCCGAAAATGGCGCCGCATATCCCGAAGATGCGGGAAATCATCGGGAGGAACTTGGGTGTTGCCCCGACGCAAGTTGGGGTTAAGGCGACCACCAGCGAGCACATGGGATTCACCGGCCGCAAAGAAGGCATCGTGGTTGTCGCCATTGCGTCGGTGGAAATGTAGTTCATCATGGCGCTGCAATTCTTCAACACGCTGACCCGGCGCAAAGAGGATTTTGTCCCGCTCGATCCGGCTGGCAAACATGTCGGCATGTATACTTGCGGCCCGACTGTCTACAACTACGCGCACATCGGCAATCTCCGGGCATTCATGTTCGAAGACCTGCTGCGCCGGTATCTTGAACACAAGGGCTTCCAGGTGAAGCACGTGATGAATGTCACAGACGTCGAGGACAAGATCATCCGCACCGTTCGTGACACCGGCAAGTCCTTGCGCGACGTGACCGATTTCTTCACGCAAGAGTTCTTTCGCGATCTGGACACACTGAACATCAAGCGCGCACAGATTGTTCCCCGGGCGACGGAGACCATCCCTGAGATGATCAAGTTGATCGAGGCTCTGGTTGCACGGAAGCACGCTTATGTCGCAGAAGACGGATCCGTGTATTTTTCGATCAAGTCATTCAAGGATTACGGCAAGCTGGCACATCTCGACCTCGATAATCTGCAATCCGGCGCACGTGTCGCGCAGGACGAGTACGACAAGGAGCACGCCGCCGATTTTGCGCTATGGAAGGCGTGGGATGAGGACGATGGGGCCGTGAAATGGCCGTCGCCGTGGGGCGATGGCCGGCCGGGGTGGCACATTGAGTGCAGTGTGATGAGCATGAAGCACCTGGGTGAAACGTTCGATATTCATTGCGGCGGCGAGGACCTGATTTTTCCGCATCACGAAGACGAGATCGCCCAGAGCGAAGCCGCCACCGGCAAACTGTTTGTTCGTTACTGGTTGCATAACGCGCACTTGCTCGTCGAAGGCAAGAAGATGAGCAAGTCGCTTGGCAACTTCTACACGCTTCGTGACCTGCTCACGAAGGGATGGACGGGACGCGAAATCCGCTACGTACTGCTCTCCGCGCATTATCGCGAGCAATTGAATTTTACGTTTGACGGTTTGCAGGGCGCGCGGTCAGCGCTACAGCGTATGGATAAGTTTCTACAGAAACTGTGGGGCTTGATAAAGATCGCGCCACCACCAGAGGTTTCTGTCGGATGTGAGCCACTGAAGCGGCTGAGGTCGCGGTTTGAATCAGCACTCAATGATGACTTGAATATCAGCCCGGCGTTGGGCGTGTTGTTTGATTTCATTCGAGACATGAACAAGCGATTGTCAGAGCAGTCACTCTCCATGTACGAAGCGCTGCTAATCCTCGACGAATGGAAGGAATTCGATAAGGTTCTCGGACTGGGTCTTCCTGCCAAACACGGCGTTCCCGATCACATTCTGAGGCTGGCAGAAGAGCGTGAGCGAGCTCGGCAGGCTAAAGACTTCAAGCGCTCGGATGAACTGCGCGCTCAACTGGCCGCGATGGGCTGGGCGGTCAAAGACGAGAAAAACGGCTTCAGCCTTAATTACGTGCAACTGTCGCAATGACCAAACGCTATCCGCCAATCAATCCCCAGTGCCCGCATTTCCTTCATGGCGGCGACTACAACCCCGACCAGTGGTTGCACGTGCCTGAAGTACTGAAAGAAGACATGCGGTTGATGAAACTGGCGCGTTGCAATGCGATGTCCGTCGGAATCTTTTCGTGGGCGGCCCTCGAACCAGAGGAAGGAAAGTTTGCTTTTGGCTGGCTGGACCGCGTGATGGACAACCTCGCGAAGATTGGCGCGTTCGCCGTTCTCGCCACGCCCAGCGGCGCTCGCCCCGCCTGGATGTCGCAGAAGTACCCGGAAATCCTGCGCGTGAACGCTGACCGCACGCGGAATCTTCGTGGCGCGCGCCACAACCACTGCTACACGTCACCCGTTTATCGTGAGAAGACGGCGCTCATCAACCGCAAGCTTGCCGAGCGCTACAAGGATCATTCCGCCTTGCTGGTCTGGCACGTCTCGAACGAGTATAGCGGTGAGTGCCACTGCCCCCTGTGCCAACGGGCGTTTCGCGCCTGGCTCAAGCAACGATACAGTTCGCTGGATGCCTCGAACCGCGCGTGGTGGACCGCATTCTGGAGCCACACGTATACCGATTGGTCACAAATCGAGTCGCCGGCGCCGCATGGCGAGTGGGCGATTCATGGCCTCAATCTCGATTGGAAGCGGTTCGTCACACACCAGACGATCGATTTCATGAAGAATGAGATGGCGCCGCTACGCGAGCTTGCGCCCCACGTGCCGGTGACGACGAATATGATGGGCACATACGCGGGTCTGAACTACTGGAGGATGGCACGTGAATTGGACGTGGTTTCCTGGGACAGCTACCCGGCGTGGCACGGGCTGGAAGAAGATTGGCGGCAGGGAAGCGCAGTTTCGTTCATTCACGACATTTACCGGTGCTTGAAGGGCGGCAAGCCGTTCATGCTGATGGAGAGCACGCCCAGCAATACCAACTGGCAGGAGGTTTGTAAGCTCAAGCGACCGGGAATGCACCGGCTCTCTTCACTGCAGGCCGTAGCCCACGGCGCAGACACGGTGCAGTATTTTCAGTGGCGCAAAGGCCGTGGCGGGTTCGAGAAATTCCACGGCGCGGTCGTCGACCACGTCGGCCACGAGAACACACGCGTCTTTCGGGACGTGGCGGAGGTTGGCCGGATTCTGGAGAAACTCGATGCGGTCATCGGCACGACGGTTTATCCCGAAGTTGCGATCATTTATGACTGGGAGAACGAGTGGGCCATTGATGATCTGCAGGGGTTGTCCAAGAGATGTCGGGACTACAGCGGGACATGCGTGGCGCACTACCGGCCGTTTTGGTCACGCGGCGTGCCGGTCGACGTGATCGAGATGGACTGCGATTTCACCCGCTACAAGCTGCTCATCGCTCCCATGTTATACATGCTGCGGCCCGGCGTGGCGGAGCGGATCGAGAAGACTGTGAAGCGGGGCGGCACATTCGTCACGACATACGTGAGTGGCGTCGTCAACGAGAGCGATCTTTGCTTTCTGGGCGGGTTTCCCGGGCCACTTCGCAAGACACTGGGCATTTGGGCCGAGGAGATCGACGCGCTGCACGAAAGTCAGACGAATACCCTGATTCCCGTCACGAAGAATGGACTTGGCCTCACGGGCCGCTATCAGGCCCGTGAATTCTGCGACCTCATTCACGCCGAATCCGCACAAGTGCTGGCGAAGTACGGAGCGGACTTCTATAAGGGCCGGCCTGCGCTAACTGCGAACCGGCTCGGCAAGGGCCGCGCATACTACATCGCCTCACGCAATGACGACCGGTTCCACGACAACTTCTATGGCACACTCGTCGAACAGCTTGGATTGAAGCGATCCCTCGGCGTGAACTTGCCGAAGGGCGTCACTGTACAGATGCGGACGGACGGCAAGAATGACTTCTTGTTTTTGCTGAACTTTCAACCAGCCGCACGCAAGGTCAAGCTGGGTCACGAGACATTCACGGACATCGTGGCGGACAAGGGCGTCAAGGGAACGGTCACATTGCCCGCGTATGGCTCGCGTATTATGCGCCGACCGCACGCAGATTGACAATGGACGACCGATATGATGAGTTAGCGGTGCTATGATTGAAGAACTGAAGAGCAAGGTGGGGGATTTGCGTGAACGCCATCAGGCGTTAAGAAGGTATCTTTGACGTTGAGAAGCTTCGCGCCCGTCTTGTTGAGCTAGAGAACATCATGGCCGGTCCGACGTTTTGGGCCGATCAGGACTTGGCCCGCGCGCTTCTGGATGAGGCGTCCACGATTCGCCGCAAACTCGATACTCTCGCGGCCCTCGAACAAAAGATTTCCGACGCGGAAGTGCTCATCGATCTCGGTGAGACGGAGCAGGGGATCGCCGCGGAAGTCAATGCCGCCGAATTGAAGTTCAACCTGTTCGAACTGGAAAACCTGCTGGGTGCAGAGCACGACAAGTCCAACGCCATCTTCAGCATCCACGCTGGCGCGGGCGGCACGGAAAGTTGCGACTGGGCCAACATGCTGTTGCGCATGTACCAACGCTACTGCGAGACGCGCGGTTTTAAGGTGGACCTCGTCGATATTCAGTCGGGTGATGAAGCGGGTATCAAGAGTGTCACGATGCTGGTCACGGGCGAGTATGCCTACGGCTACCTGAAGGCCGAACGCGGCGTGCATCGGCTCGTGCGCATTTCGCCATTCGACTCCAATAAGCGCCGGCATACGTCTTTTGCCAGTGTGGATGTGATCGCGGAGTTGAGCGAGTCGGTCGAAGTCGAACTGAAGATGGAAGAAGTGCAGGTGGACACGTTCCGGTCCGGCGGCAAGGGCGGGCAGAACGTGAACAAGGTCGAGACCGCCGTGCGCATGACCCACTTGCCGACGGGCCTCGTCGTCCAGTGCCAGAGCCAGCGCAGCCAGCACCAGAACCGCGAACTCGCCTTGAAGTTGTTAAAGGCGCGCCTGTACGAGAAGCAACAGGACGAGACGCGGGCGGCAATGGAGAAATACTACGGGGAAAAGGGTGCGATGGCGTGGGGCAACCAGATTCGCAGTTACGTGTTCCAGCCATACCAAATGGTCAAGGACCTGCGCACCGGGTACCAAACCAGCGACGTGCAAGGTGTGATGAACGGCGACATTCATCCGTTCATCAGCGCGTGGCTTAAAGCGGGCCAGCCGCGAACTCGTAGAAGCGGCGTGGAGGACGTAGAGTAGTGAACATCCTCGACAAGATCGTTGCAGAGAAGAATCTCGAAGTGGCGAAGCTGCGTTCGCGGGCGGGTAAGTTGAAGCAGGCAGCGGCGGCGCGCAAAGACTTTCGGGATTTTGCGGGTGCGTTGCATCGGGATGACGACATCGCGTTGATCGCGGAAGTCAAGAAGGCGTCTCCATCGGCCGGCATCATCCAGAAGGATTTCGACGCGATACGCATCGCGCGCGATTACGACGCGGCGGGAGCCTCGGCGCTGTCGATATTGACCGATGAAAAGTTCTTTCAAGGGCGTGTTGAATACCTGCAACTTATCCGCGACGCGGTGAAGCTACCGCTTTTGCGGAAGGACTTCATTATCAATGAATTGCAAATTCATGAATCGGTTGCACTCGGCGCGGATGCGATTTTGCTGATTGTAGGGATTTTGGATGATGCGCAGCTTAAGGGCTTCCGTGAATTCGCCACGCAGATGCGACTGGCGGTTCTTGTGGAAATCCATGATGAAGCGGAGTTGGATCGCGCGCTGGTTTCTGGAGCGGAGATTATTGGAGTGAACAATCGCGACCTGCGTGACTTTACGGTAAGCTTGGCAACGACGGAGAAGCTGGCGGCCAAGCTTAAGCGTGGGATGTGCAGCAAATACACGCTGGTGGCAGAGAGTGGCATCCACACGCGCGCCGATGTCGAGCGGCTAGCCAAGGCGGGTACAAATGCAATCCTCGTAGGCGAATCGCTGATGCGTAGTGGTGACATTGGAGCCAAGGTGCGCGAGTTGATCGGTAAATGAGCACGAAAATCAAGATTTGCGGGATGACGAATCTGAACGATGCCCTGCTGGCAGTCGAATTGGGTGCCGATGCGCTGGGGTTCATTTTTTATTCGAAGAGCCCACGTTATATTGACGTGAGTGCGGCGGCCAACATTTGCAATGAGTTGCCGCCGTTTGTGATGAAGGTGGGAGTGTTCGTGGACGAGTTGGAATACGAGATTGAGAAGGCCTTGAATGAGTGCCTGCTCAACGCGCTGCAATTCCATGGGGAAGAGCCGCCGGGTTTCTGCCAGAAGTTCGCGGCGAAGTCGATCAAGGCCATTCGGATGCGCGGCGAAGAGTCGTTACGCGCGGCGGCGGAGTACGATGTTGACGCCCTCTTGCTGGATACCTACACTGACGAATCGCGAGGTGGCACCGGCAAGACGTTCGACTGGTCGCTGGCGGTGAAAGCGAAGGAGATCGGCCCGCCGATCATCCTTTCGGGCGGACTGACCGCAGTCAACGTACAGGAAGCCGTCCGTCGCGTCCGGCCCTACGCGGTGGACGTCGCGAGCGGCGTGGAACGAGAGCCGGGCAGGAAAGATCCGGAAAAGCTGCGGAGATTCATCGAACTGTGCAAGAGCACCTGACAAGTGTACCTGACAAGGGCGGCCATTTTGGACCGTATGGCGGCATGTTCGTGCCTGAAACTCTGATGGAGCCATTGCATAAACTTGCCTGCGAATACGAGAAGGCCCGTCGCGACAAGCGGTTTCGCGGGGAGATCGCCTACTACCTGCGCGAGTATTGTGGTCGTCCCACGCCGCTCTATCTGGCCGAGCGGATGACGCGCGAACTCGGCGGGCCGAAGATTTATTTCAAGCGCGAAGACCTGCTGCACACGGGCGCGCACAAGATTAATAACACCATCGGCCAGGTACTGCTCGCCAGGCGGATGGGCAAGAGCCGTGTTATCGCCGAAACCGGCGCGGGCCAGCATGGTGTCGCTACCGCGACTGTGGCCGCCATGTTCGGGATGGAATGCGTTGTGTACATGGGCGCGGTGGACATGGAACGCCAAGCACTCAATGTCTATCGCATGCGGCTTCTTGGCGCGGAGGTGCGCGCGGTTAATGCGGGCCAGAAGACGCTCAAGGAAGCCATCAACGAGGCGATGCGCGACTGGGTCACGAATGTGCGCACGACGCATTACATTCTGGGCAGTGTACTTGGGGCGCATCCGTACCCGATGATGGTGCGCGATTTCCAAGCCGTGATCGGGCGCGAGGCGCGACGGCAGATTTTGGAAAAGGAAGAGCGATTGCCTGATGAGTTGGTGGCGTGTGTCGGCGGTGGCAGCAACTCAATTGGGCTGTTCTACGCGTTCCTGTGTGATAAAGATGTGCGAATGGTCGGTGTCGAGGCGGGAGGCGAAGGAATCCGGGCAGGCAAACACGCGGCGCGTTTCCAAAAGGGTGGTTCGCTCGGCGTGTTGCAGGGCACGCGGACATTCGTGTTGCAAGATGACGACGGCCAAATCATGCTCACGCATTCCGTCTCAGCGGGCTTGGACTACGCGGCGGTCGGACCCGAACACAGTTATTTGCGCGATCTGAAACGCATCCATTACACGTATGCGACCGACGATGAGGCATTGGAGGCGTTCCAGTTTTGCTCGCGTGTGGAAGGCATCATTCCCGCCCTTGAATCGGCGCATGCCGTGGCGTACGTGAAAAAAAACGCGAAGAAGATAGGCAGAAGCGCCATTGTGATCGTCAATATGAGTGGTCGGGGGGACAAAGATGTTAGCCAGATGGCGCGATTGCTGAAGCTATGAGGACTGCATGAGATCGATGACGGGGTATGGTCGTGGCGAATCGGCGAAGGATGGGTTCAAGTTCACCGTTGAACTCAACTCGATCAATCGCAAGCAAAGCGACATTTCAATCAACTTGCCGAAAGAACTGGTCGAATTGGAACCGCGCATTCGTGATGAGATCAACTCGCACTTGTCGCGCGGCCGCATCAACGTGGTCATCGCCTTTCATCGCAGCAATGCGAAAGTAGAGGAGCAGGTGGAACTCGATATGGCGCTGGCGAAAGCCTATCACCGCGCGATTCAGAAGCTACAAAAAGAAATGAACCTGGACGGCACCCTCACACTCGACACCATTCTGCGTGCACCCGGTGTCATGAAACTCGCGGAGACGGCCGTGGATGCCGAGAGAATCTGGCCCGACGTCGAATCGGCGTTGCGCAAGGCCATCACGGGACTGGTGAAGATGCGCGAGAAGGAGGGCAAGTTCCTCGCCAATGATCTGGCACAGCGGCTCAGCCTGCTGGAAGGCGGTCTGGCGCTCATTCGGAAGTCCGCCCCGGAGATTGCCATGCGATATCGCGAGCAGTTGCACGCGCGGATCAAGGAAGCGGGGCTTAACATCCCCACGGACGATGAGCGGTTGATGAAGGAAGTGGTTTTCTTCGCGGATCGGTGCGACATCTCGGAGGAAATCACGCGGCTCAGCAGCCACTTCAACCAGTGTCGAGGCTGTCTCAAATCGAACGAGCCGGTGGGCCGCACGTTGGATTTTCTGGCGCAGGAGATGGGACGGGAGATCAACACCATTGGTTCGAAGGCCAACGCCGCGGAGATTTCGCAGCAGGTCGTCAAGATGAAGGCGGAGTTGGAGAAGATCCGCGAACAGATCCAAAACATCGAATGAACGAACCTCAATCCACTCTGTCACGTACCGGCCTCATCCTGGTCGTTTCGGCACCCTCGGGGGGCGGGAAAAGTTCCTTGTGCCAACGGCTGTTGAACTGGTCGTCGAACATCGTGTACTCGGTCTCCTGCACGACCCGGGTGCCGCGCGGCGGCGAACAGAACGGTCAGGACTACTTTTTTTTGAGCACGGAGGAATTCGAGAAGAAGATTGCGGCGGGAGAGTTCCTCGAGCACGCGAATTACAACAATCACTATTATGGCACACCGCGCGGGTTTGTGGAGGAACAGCTGGCGGCAGGACACGATGTCTTGTTGGACATTGAAGTTCAGGGAGCCATGCAGGTGGCCCAGTGCGTGCGCGGGGGCACGTTCGCCTATCCCGACGCGCTGGTGATGGTTTTCCTGATGCCGCCGTCACTGGAATTGCTGGAGACACGATTACGCCGCCGCGGGACGGACAGTGACGAAACGATCCGCAGGCGGCTGGCACTGGCGCAGCAGGAAATGACGCACTGGCCCAAGTACGACTACGTGATCGTCAGTGGCCGGCTCGACGATGATTTCGAGCAGGGCAAGGCTGTTGTGATTGCTGAAAAATGTCGAACGAAGCGGGCAGAAAGGGACGGTAAGCCATGGCAGCAAAGAGAACTATCCTTTTAGGGATCACCGGCTCGATTGCGGCGTACAAGTCCGCTGAGATGGCGAGCCAACTGAAGAAACTTGGCCACGAAGTGTTTTGCGTGATGACGCAGGACGCGACGCATTTCATCACGCCGCTGACGCTGCAGACGCTCTCGCAGCATCCTGTCACCATCGATTTGTTTGAAGAGGGCGAAGGCGACTGGCGCCCGAGTCATTTGCAACTGGCGGATACGGCTGATTTGCTCGTTGTCTCGCCCGCAACAGCCAACGCCATCGCCAAACTTGCGCACGGTATCGCCGATGATGCGCTCAGCACCATCGCGCTGGCGTTACGGCCTGAGACGAAGGTGTTGGTCGCACCCGCGATGAACGGCAAGATGTGGTTGCACGCCGCGACCCAGGCCAACGTCAAGGTGCTGCAATCGCGCGGTGTGGAGTTCATCGGCCCCGAGAAGGGTCTGCTGGCCTGCGGCTACGAAGGCATCGGCCGGTTGTGGGACGTGGGGAAGATCATCGAGCGGATCCAGAAGATGTTGAGCTAAGCCGGTGAAAGCGCCAAACTCGCTTCGTTTCCTAGTTACCGCCGGCCCGACCCGCGAGTTCCTCGATCCCATCCGTTTCATCTCGAATCGCTCTTCCGGCAAGATGGGTTATGCGATTGCTGCCGCCGCCCGCGCCGTCTCGCCGCAGGTGACGCTTGTCAGCGGCCCGACGGCTCTCAAGCGGCCACAAGAAGTCGAGTTCTTTTCGGTCACGACGGCGCAGGAGATGGCCGAGGCGGTTTGGAGCCGGTTTGACCGGGTGGACATTTGCATCATGGCGGCGGCGGTGTGCGACTTTCGTCCGAAGAAGATGGCGACGAGCAAGATCAAGAAGGGCTCGTTCGGCCGGGTACTGGACTTGGAGGCGACACCGGACATTCTCGCGGAACTCGGACGTCGCAAGAAATCGCAGGTGCTCATTGGGTTTGCGGTGGAAACAGATGACATGGAGAATCACGCCAGCGCGAAGTTGGCGCGGAAGAAACTCGATCTCATTGTGGCGAATGATTCGAGCGCGTTCGACGCGGAGACAAGTTGCGCGACCTTCATCGGCTGTGAAGGAAGGATCGAACGGCTGTCGGAAATGCCGAAGGTCGAGATTGCGAAACTGATTGTGGAGCGCGCGGTGCGGCTAGTCGGATGACCGCGACGAACTATTGAGTTTCTTCGAGAGGTCGGTGCGGATTTTTTCGAACCGGTTGTCCCGTCGGAGGTTATCGAGGTCGGGGTCTTTGATGAGCCAGCGCGCGTCGTTATACCCGAGGTTGACGGCCTGGCCCAGTGCCGCAAACGCCGCATCCAATTGCTTCATCAACGAGTAGCTGCACGCGAGGTTGTAGAACACGAGCGCGTTGTCGGGGCAAAGCTTCGCGAGCCGCTGGTCGATTTCAAGCCCTTTCTCCCATTGTCCCGTCTTGGTGTAGGCGTCGCCAAGAATCTGCAGCGCCTCGATGAAATTCGGATCACGGCGGGAGATCCCCTCGAAAAACCCGACCTCGAATTCGAGGTCTTCCTTCCTGGCGGATTTGCCGCGCGGCAGTTTTGTTTCACGGATCGGCAACATGGCGATCAGTTCCGTTACGTCAGGCGGCACCATCGGCGCGCAGGTCATTGATCACGATACCTGAAAGCAGTTTCGGGTAGAAATCGGTGCTTTTCTGCGGCATTCGCGACAGCGCGTCGGCAATGGCCTTCACGTCTTCAACATGCGTCGGATTCAGGAAGAAAGCAAGCTGGGCCTTGCCGGTGCGGACAAGTTCCGCGGCTTCTTCGGGATGACGCCAGTACGTAACGTTGGCTTCTTCGCGCAGGCGAAACTCATCGATGCCGAGCAGGGCTTCCAGAATCCCGACATGGAGAATGGCCACGTCCAAGGTATGCCACAGGGGAGGTTTCTTCGCAAATAGCGGACGAAGCGCGTCGAGATTCTTTGGCCTGAGCAGTGCGAACTCTTCCGCGTCGCGCATACCCAGGAGATGCTTCCCGCCTTTCATGGCGGCCAAGAGCTTCTCCAGCGTCGGCTGGGGTTTCATCACGAAGCTCTCCGCCAATTGCTTGCGGAACCGCGACTGGTTGAACGAGTCGAGATTGGCGATGGTGCGATGCGTCGGTAGGACAACCAAGCCCGGGTCGCCCATATCCACCAGCGTCGCCATCACGAATTCGCAGGGCGCATCGGAATCAGGCTTGTTGGCGGCGGCCCGACATTCATCGCGGAACGCCAGCGCGGTCTCGTAGCGATGATGTCCGTCCGCAATGTAGAACTTCATCTCACGCAGTGATTCTTGCGCTGTCTGGATCGCCGCCGGGTCGGTAATTTCCCAAAGCTTGTTCGCCACGCCATAGTCGTCCGTCGCGGTCAGTGCGGGCGCGCCATCAGGAGCGGGCAGGGGATTGTGTCGCGGGTGCGGATAAAGCATGAAAATCTGGCCCTGTTGCGAACCGCACGCGCGCAGCAGCGACATGCGGTCGGCCTTTGGTTTTGACAGGGTGTGCTCATGCGGCAACACCACACCTTCGTCCCAGCGGTGCAGGCGCACACGGGCAATCAAAGCCTTGCGCGTCCGCCTGCCGGAACCATCGGGCGCGTCGAATTCTTGTTCCAGATAGTAAAGCGCCGGTTTTGTGGTGCGTCGTAACACACCGTCGCGCAGCCACGCTTGATAGAAATCACGCGCGCGGGTATATTTGTTATTGGATTCCGAATCGTTCGGCTCCTCCTTGCCAAGCTCGATCCGCACGAGATTGTATGGCGACAGTTTCAGGTACCGCTCGCGCATTTCCGGCGTGATCTTGTCGTAAGGCTGCGTCAACACATCATCCGCTTCGACCTGCTGCGCGTTGTAAAGGACGCCCCGAAAAGGTTGAATTTCTGCCATGTTATATCCCTGATGTTGCAGCCCGATACTAGGCGGTGGCATCCGCACCGTCAAGCGCACCGCGCAACCCATTTCTTGGTTTTGGATCGTAGTCTGGTTGTAATCGACAATGGGAGCGTCGGTGTCATGTTTTGGGGATGGAATGCGCGAATCACGAGTCGCGTTGGAGGCATCAAAGAGGTATGTTACGGACGGTCGCAGTCATCGCGGTCGCAATGGTGGGAACCAATGCCATGAGCCAGATTGCCAGCAATGCACAAACGAAGGAAACAATCACGCTTGGCGGGGGCTGCTTCTGGTGCACCGAAGCGGTCTTCGAGCAGTTGAAGGGCGTGGAGAATGTCGAATCGGGCTATTCGGGGGGCACGGTTCCGAACCCGACCTACCAACAGGTATGTTCGGGGGACACCGGGCATGCTGAAGTGAGCCAAATCACGTTCGACCCAAAGGTGATTTCACTGAAGGAGATTCTCGGGGTTTTCTTCACTGTCCACGACCCCACGACGTTGAACCAGCAGGGGAATGATATCGGCACGCAGTATCGGTCGGCGATTTTTTATCGCGACGCCGAGCAGAAGGCCGCAGCCAAGCAGGTGATCAAGGAGATCGAGGCGGCAAAGATCTGGAATGGTGGGCACATTGTCACCGAAGTCGTGCCATTCAAGGAGTTTTACAAGGCGGAGGATTACCATCAGGAGTACTTCAGGCTGCACGGTCAACAGCCCTATTGTCGTGTCGTGATTGCTCCGAAGGTGGCGAAGTTTCGTGAACACTTCCGGGACCTGCTGAAAGACCACTGAAATCACCCGTGCGGATCGGCAAACAATGAAAAGAACCAACCTAATCGTATCGATCGCATTCGGCACAGTCATTCTGGGCGTTGGAGTTCACGCGGTTGTGAATGCGTCGAATGGTGGCGAAAGGAGCCCGAAGCAAGTGACCATTGTCGAATTCAACGATCAGGGCCAACGGACGGGAGTTGTCACGGTCGACAGAATCGTTAAGACCGACGAGGAATGGAAGAAGCAGCTTACGCCGGAGCAATTCAAGGTGACCCGGCAGAGCGGCACGGAGCGGCAGTGCTCCCCCGGCTATTGGAACAACCACGAAGATGGGTTTTATCGTTGTGTGTGCTGCGGCACGGCGCTTTTCAAGTCCGAGACGAAATTTGAGTCGGGCACGGGCTGGCCGAGTTTTTGGGCGCCCATGGCCGAAGAAAACATTGAGTTGAAAGCCGACAACTCGTTCGGCATGGATCGCACGGAAGTGCTTTGCAAACGGTGCGGCGCGCATCTTGGTCACGTGTTCGAGGACGGTCCGAAGCCAACCGGCCTGCGGTATTGCATCAACTCCGCGGCGCTGACATTTGTGAAGAAGAAATAGCTGTTTCAAGACCCCGCTCTCTCATGAACGATGGCCTCGCCGAAATCCCGCAGCATTCCAAGACTCTGTTCAACCTCCGCGAACTGCTGGTCGGCATCGGCTTCACCATCGTCAGCGCGGCAGCGCATCTGGTGTGGAATCCGATTGTTGAATACTGGCAGTTTGTGGCGACAACCCTGATGTTTGTGGGATTCCTGACCTTTTGGTTGGTCAAGGAATGGCAGCGGCTGGAAACATTTATCACGAAATTCTATTGTATCGTGGTGATCTTCGACATCTTTGCCGAGGGTCTGCTTCAGCCCTTTCATCACTGCACGTTCGACAACCTCATGTGCACGGGCAAATTATTCCTGGTGTTCTTTGCGTTCTGGTTGGTCCTGCATCCACTCGAGCGCTGGCGGGTGGCCCGCAGGGCGGCCATCAGTACGAGTCCGCGCCTGTAGCGGCTACTGCGGCTTCTCCAGTGCAACAAAGAACCTGTGCAGCGCGTCGTGGTAGATGGCCGCGCTCGTCAAGAACGCGTCGTTGTGGGTGCCTTGGAGTTCGACGAGTTGTTTGGGTTCGTTGGCGGCGGCGAGTAGGAGCTGCGCGTGCCGCATGTTAAAGAATTCGTCGCCGTGGCTGTGAAGGATGAGCACGGGCGCCTTGATCCGCGACATCTTACTGAGGGTGTCGTACTTGTTCCGCACGAGCCAGCGCACGGGGAAGAATGGAAACATTCCCTGGCCGACGTCGGCGGTTGACGTGAAACCCTCTTCGATGACGAGTCCGCCGACTTCCACTTCGCTCGCAAGGTCGGCGGCGATCGCGGCGCCGAGTGATTCGCCGTAGACGACAATCGCGCGGGGATAGACATGGCGCTGTTGTGTCAGGTATTCGTAGGCGGCCCGCGCGTCGCGATAGGTGCCTTCCTCGTTCGGCTGTCCCTCGCTTCGTCCGTAGCCGCGGTAGTCAATGCTGAATGTATCAACGCCGAGTTCGCGCAACACCCTGAACTTTTCGAATCGGTGGGAGATATTGCCTGCATTGCCGTGGAAGAAGAGGGCGGTGAGTTTCGGGTCATGACCGCCGGGCAAAAACCAGCCAGTGATGCGGACACCGTCGGAGGCGGTGAGGGTGACAGTTTCGTAGGCAACCCCGAGTTGGTCGGGCGTTTGGTCTATTTCTCGGGTTGGGTGATAGAGCATGCGCGGTTCGCTCCAGCGGAGCCAGAGGATGAAACCAAGAGGGATGATAACAAGCCAGTAGATCGTCATTTGGTGATGCTTCCGCACGTGGTTCGGCGACGTATAGCACAAGAGAAATCCATTGACTAGGCATTCCCTCTTGACCCATGGTGGGCTGCGTGTTAGCAAAGGAGTTACGGTAGAGGTTCCGAGGGAATATGCGGTGTCCAAAATGCGCCGGAGTGGACGACAAGGTGATCGACTCGCGCAGCAGCCGTGATGGGTTGTTGATTCGGCGGCGGCGGGAATGCCTGCAATGCGGGGTGCGGTTCACGACGTACGAAGAGATCTTCCGCGAAAAACTGCGCGTGAAGAAGCGTGACGGCCAATATGAAGAGTTTGACCGTCGGAAACTTCTGGCGGGCGTCGAGAAGGCGTGTGAGAAACGGCCTGTCAGCACCGAGAAGATCGAATCTCTGGCCGAGCGGGTGATCACCGAACTGGAAAACGAGTACGGTCGCGAGGTGCCCTCGATCCAGATCGGCGAGCGCGTGATGGAGCACTTGCGCAAACTCGACGAGGTGGCGTACGTGCGCTTCGCATCGGTGTACCGGCAGTTCCGCGACGCCGAGCAGTTCATCGACGAAATCAAGCAGATGGGCAAGCCATGATTCAGTTGCAGGACGACATCGCGTGGGTCAAGTTTGCGGACGGTCGCTTGGCGCCGTTCGACGAACATCGGCTTGCGCTCTCCATCCAAAAGGTCGCCGAGCACACAGGGGATTCCGATTGGTGGCTGGCGGAGTCAATCGCCGCGGCGGTACACGTGTACGCAGTCAAGTCCCGCTCCGACGGGGTGATCCCGAGCAGCGAGATTGCGGAGATCGTGGCCACAGTGTTATCGACGCTGGGGTATCAGAGAGTTTCCGAGGCGTACTCGGGGCACGCGGGTCACGTGGCGATTCACCTTAACGAACTGGCTGGACGAAGGAGTACGGCGTTTGAGCTGGAATTCTTCCAGCGACTCGACCGGGCACTGGGCGCCGCGGCGAACCGCCGGTTCCTGGTGATAGAAGTGGACGGATTGCGCGCGTGCGTCATGCAGTTGCGCGGGGCGCGGCGCTGGACGGCGGGCTGCCGCAGGTTTGCCGAGGATATAGTGGATTACGTTCGTGAACGCGTGGCGCGCGTGCGGCCGCCGCAGGCGGCGGGTCTGAAGCTCGCGGTCGTGGAGTAGGGACATGGCCGATAACATTTTCGCAAAGATCATTCGCAAAGAGGTTCCCGCCAAAATCGTGTACGAGGACGATCGGGCGCTGGCGTTTCGCGACATTGATGGGAAGGCGCCCATCCATGTGCTGATCGTGCCGAAGAAGGATCTGGCGCGCATTTCGGATGCGACCACGGCGGACGAGCCGTTGCTGGGACATCTGCTGACCGTTGCCGCCGAGATCGCGCGACGGGAAGGCATCGATGGCACCGGGTATCGTCTCATCATCAACAAAGGCGCACACGCGGGCGAGAGCGTGCCTCATCTGCACGTGCATTTGCTTGGCGGGCGGCCGATGAGCTGGCCGCCAGGCTGAGTGCCGTCGCTCTGTGAACGGACTTATTCTCTTCGAGGACGACCACCTGCTGGTCGCGAACAAGCCGTCGGGCATCAATACACACAAGCCTGACCGCTTTTCTCCCGACGGCATTCACGAATGGCTGACCAAGCGTGAGCCGCGCTGGCGGACGCTTTCCATCCTGCAGCGACTCGACAAGGACACGTCAGGCGTAATCGTGTTTGGCAAGACGCGACAGGCGAACCAGTCACTTACCAAGCAGTTCGAACAGCACACCGTCGAAAAAGTATATCTTCTGCTCAGTGCCGTGCGGCCGACGCGGATGAAATTCTGGGCCAAGTCGCCGAACTCGGTGACGGAGTTCGAGTTTGTCCAGTCCCACGGTGATTACTTTCTTGTGCAAGCGCGGCCGGAAACGGGCAAGACGCATCAAATCCGGCGTCACGCGGCGGACAATGGTTTCCCGGTTGTGGGTGACGGGCAATACGGCGGTGTGGACGCACCCCGGCTGATGCTGCACGCGCGCAAACTGGGTTTTTCGCACCCGGCGACGGGTGAGCGGATGTCGTTCGAGGCTTCGATACCGCATGCGTTCGACGAAGTTGACGCGCTGGTGGCCGCCAGGGAGTTTCGCGAGCCCTTGTTCGGCGAGTCAACAAATGCCTTTCGCCTGATCAGCGGGGAGGCCGATGGATTCGAGGACGTGATCGTCGACTCGTACGCAGGCACGCTGCTGGTTCAGTGGCAAACCGAGGCGGCGGCTGCGAAGCAGGCGGAGTTGATCGAGCGGTTGCAGAAAGAGTGTGAGCCGCAAGCGATCTATGCCCAATTGGTGACCAAACAAAAGCGGTTGGCGCCGAGGCTGGTTTGCGGGAGCGAACTGGGGCCGGGAGCGTATCTTCGAGAAAACGACCTCACGTTTCTGATCAGTTTTAGTGAAGGGCTGGCGAGCGGCATTTTCCTCGATCAGCGCGAGAACAGGCGGCGGTTGCTGGCGATGCCGCTGCCGGGAAAGGCCGTGCTTAACACCTTTGCCTACACCTGCGCGTTCTCCGTCGCCGCCGCGAAGGCGGGCGCGGTGACGACGAGCGTGGATCTGTCGAAGAATTACCTGGAGTGGGGAAAGGATAACTTCCGCGCGAACGGTCTCGATCCCGCCGCACACGAATTCATTTTTGGAGATGCGTTTGAGTGGCTGAAACGATTCGCGAAGCGCGGACAGCGTTGGGATGTCGTCATTCTTGATCCGCCGACGTTTTCGACGACGAAGAAAGGGCGCGTGTTTCAAGCCGCGCGCGATTACGAGGAACTGGCGGCGCTGGCAATGCCGCTGGTCGCGGCGGGTGGTTGGCTGCTCTGCTCGACGAATCAGCGAACGCTGGAAGCCGAGCAATTTGAGAAGAGCATTCAGACCGCGGCGCAACGATGCGGACGCGTCATGGAGTCGCTGGAGTTTGAGACGTTGCCGTTCGATTTTCGCTTGGCACCGAAGGAGCGCCCCTACTTGAAGACTTTCTGGGCAAGATTGGCATAGCGGCCTGGTTCAACTGGGACCCGAATGTGTTCGCGGCCCAAATCGCCCCACCAACTCCGGCCACTGCTGCCATGGATTTGCCGAACGGGGAAAACGACGTGGAGGTTACCTGTTGTGGTCCGCTCACGGTCACGGAAGCGAACGGGAACAGGTGCCTGGCAATGGTTTCCGTTTGCGGAAGTTTGCTCCTGTCTACAAACTCGTTGTCCCCAATTCGCGACAAGCCGGTTTTCGCCAGGCCATACAGGGGTCCGAACAATCCACGGAGGTCGGCATAGCCATAGGAAGACCCATTCATTGGCAGTCGTTTCATGGATTGCTGATACACAGGGCTCGTGGCCAGGGTCGGCTTTGACTCGTTCGCCTGGGCCAGCAATTCGCGCGCGTAGTCGGGCGTGGTGGCCAGGATGAGGAACCGGTCCGTCGTCGTGTACGTCGGCGCGAGGCGACCGTCGCCGATGCGAATGGTGCGAAGTTTTCGGCCGGCGCTTTCAGTTTCATCCCACGGAAACTGGTCATCGCCGCCCAACGCGCTTTCCTTGAGTGCATTCATGGCGCCGTCGAGCGCGGGACGAAGTTTATCCGGGTCAGTGACTTCGCTGACGACAGCGCAGTCCGGAACGAGCGCGCCCGCGCGCCAATTGGCAATGATCCCCAACTCCGGGCCCAGCCGTTGCAGGATTTCCTCGCGGATATGCAGGCCGCGGCTGCGCTGTGCCTGTTGAAACTGTTCCACGGCCAGCATGACACTCGCGACGCCAGATTGGGAAAGAGTTTGCATTCCTTGTTCGTAGATGGCCGTGAGGTCGGCGGATCCAACGGAGTAGAGCAGCGTATCGGGAGAAGTGAGCGCGAGCGTCTTGCGTTGGGTGGGTGATGGTGCGGGCTGTGGACCGCCGGAGTAGGCGAGGAAACCGACATCTTCCACACCGCGATCGACAAACGTCATGCTGTACGCCGATGTCTGGATGCGCTCGAACTTTTGGTACATGCCCGACGTTTGCGGCGCGAGTGCGAGCAACGGGCCGACGAGGTTGAGCATTTCCTCGACGTTGAGGTAGGCAAGGAATTCGTGGTTCTTCGAGGCATGTTGCCGGACGTTCTGAAACTTCGCGCTGGTCGCGAGACGCTTGAAATCAGGGGGGGCCTGGCCTGTATAGCAGGCGATCGTGTCGCGCATCGTATCCTCGCCGAGTGTGAACACCGCCAGGGAATCGAAAAACGCGTGGCACACGAGAAAGCCCGGCTGCGTTTCCCAGACGGAGTACTTCACGCCGAGATAATTTTTCTCCTGGAAGTTGCCGTGGGGGTACGTCTGCTTGAGCGCGCTCTCAAGCCTGTAGATGCCCGCTGTGGCTTCGATGCGTTTATGGCGGACGTCCATGCCAAGAATGAGTCCCACATCGAAGGGGACGATGGTCACGTGCGTGAGGGCGAGAAACACTTCCCCTTGCATTCCGTTGAGGATGAAGTTGCCGATGCTTTCGGCGTCGCGGGGGGTGCCGGCGAGGGAGGAAGCTTCATGCAGGGCGGCGAGCGGTTTTTCGAGGAACGCTTGTACTTCGGGTTCCTGCGCGAGGGCGTAGAGCTCGGTCTTCGCGAAGTCAGCGCGTGACTTCGAAAAGTCGGGGATGTCGATGAAGACGAGAGTTGATTCGGGAAGCAGATCCATGGCCCGGGGCGCGGGTCGGCTCAGTTTCAAGCAGATAAGCGCCGCCCCGACAACGGCGGACAGCAGCAGGAAAGCGACAACAGCCTTTTTCATTGTTTTTGAGGGCGCAACACAAACAGATGCATCAGTTCAACGGGCGCGGATGCTAGACGCATAACGCAATGAGCGTCAAGGAAATAGGTTAGCAAACGACGAAATTGTCGTGCAAGGCGAGCCGGTTCCCGCTAAAATTGTTTCCGGGTAGGGCACAAAGGTAATTGGATGTGAACGAAGTTAGGTTTCGACTGCGTTGTGGTTTGGGGGTTGTGTTTGTGTCTGTTGCGCTTATCGTCACGGGCGCACTTCGTGTTTCCGCGGTATTATTCCAATCCACCGGCGACCCGAGCTACAACACGAATGCGCCCTCGGGGGTTTTGACCAACAGCGGCTGGCAATACGAAGGGACGTGGGGCAATTATCTTGGCACGCCGATCGCACCGAGATTCTTTATCACCGCGTCCCACATTTTTGTGCCGCCAGACACGGTCTTTGTATTCAACGGCGTTACCTATCACCCGACTGTGCTCTTTACCACGCTGGATAGCGACCTCAGCGTTTGGCAGGTGGCGGAAACGTTTCCACGTTACGCGCCGCTGTATGCTTCGTCCGATGAATCAAACAAGCACGTGGTGGTGATTGGCCGCGGCACTGAGCGCGGCGATCCTGTGGTGGTGGGTGGACTGACCAACGGCTGGACCTGGGGGACGACCAACTATGTTCAGCGCTGGGGAGAGAACGACGTCAACTCGATCACGAATTTCGGTCTCGGTGTCGGCGACCTGTTGCAGTGCACGTTTGACAGCGGCGCCGGTTCGAATGAATGCCACCTATCCATAGGCGATTCGAGCGGCGCGACGTTCATTCAGGACGGCGGCGTATGGAAACTGGCCGGGATCAACCTATCCGTGGACGGCCCCTTCAGCAACACGGTCGCCGGCACGGAACCGTTCTCGGCGGCGATGCTGGATATGCGAGGTTTGTACGAGCAGATCGATCCGACAGATTGGGCGTTCATCACAGGCACCGAGCCGGTCCCGAGCGCGTTTTACTGCACGCGAATCTCGGCGAACATGGACTGGATCAACAGCGTGATCAATTTCGAAACCGGTGATGATTTGCAGACCCCGTCGATCCAAGTGGTCAGCAACGGCGTGCAAATCAGTTTTGCCACCGCCGCGGAGCGATCCTATCTCGTACTGGCCAGCACCAATTTGGCCAGCGGCGTGTGGACAACATTCACCAACGACGTGCAGGGCACCGGCGGAATCGTGTCGGTTGTCGACACGAACGCGAGCGCTTTCCGGCAACGGTTCTACCGGCTCGAGTTTGCGCAGTAGGGAAGTCGATTCCCCGAGCGCCGCGAAGAAAAGATCCCTCCCCGGCCGATCAACCGGTTGCAATTCTCTTCGGTAATCCCGGGCGGTTGACGATATGTCTGGACAACTTCGCCATTCTTTTGGTAATTGCGTCTCGCGAGAGGCGAGAAGCTGGCGAGTTTACTCCCCTGTCCGGTGTGACTCTTCTTTGGAGCGGAGCTGATTACCGTGAGTGCGAGTTGAACGTACGGGTCGAAGCGACAGTCGAAGAGATCAGGCGAAGCTACGCAGTAACGGCTTCACAGATGCGTTGTCCCTTCCACCAAAAAAATGCCCGAGTCGAAGTCGTGGGCGAAACATTGGATGATTTGAACATCGAAGTGTTCGCCTGCTGCGAAACATTCGTAAAGCGGGTCCAAGACGCCCTGCGGAACACTTTCTAAAGCCGCCGCCCCGATGGCACGACGGATCACCGGTCGCTCACAAGTGGCATACTTGACACGCGCTGGTGATGGCCTATACTTCCCGACGCAATGCAGACCGACGAGCCTGGGGGACGGTGGGGGGCTTCAAGCGCCGATTGTTCGGCGTTGGGCGTGAATCCCCCGTCCGTATCGAAGCATCACAACCGCGTGAATCCGCAGTCTTCCTCTGTCGACGACCGTTTCCCGCCCGTGGGGCAGGGTGTTTGGTCGCGCGTGCCCGAAGCGGACTGGAATGATTGGCGGTGGCAGCTTCGCAACCGCATCACCACGCTGGAGGCGCTGGAGGCATTGATGCCGCTGACGCCCGAGGAGCACCAAGGGGTGGCGCTGGCGGGTCGTCATCTGGCGATGGCAATCACGCCGTTCTTTTTCAATCTCATCGACGTCAACGATCCGAACTGTCCGATCCGCCGTCAGGTCATTCCGCGCGCCGACGAAATGGTTGCGGCGCCGTGGGAGATGGCCGATCCGTGCGGGGAGGACGAGCACATGCCGGTGCCGGGACTGGTGCATCGGTATCCCGATCGCGTGCTGTTTCTCGTCACCGACCGCTGCGCGGCGTACTGCCGCTATTGCACGCGCAGCCGCGTGGTGAGCGGGGCGGGCGAGCAGCATTTGCACACGGAATTCACGGAAGCGATCAACTACATCCGCGAGCACACGGAGGTGCGCGACGTGTTGTTGAGCGGCGGCGATCCATTGTTGTTCAGCGACGAGCGGCTCGAACACGTGCTCAGCCAGTTGCGCGCGATCCGGCATGTGGAGTTTTTGCGCATCGGGACGCGGATCCCGATTTTTTTGCCGCAACGCATCACGCCCGAGTTGTGCGCGATGCTGCGGAAGTATCATCCGTTGTGGATCAGCATTCATTCCAATCACCCGAAGGAAGCGACGCACGAAGTCAGGGAGGCGTGTGGTCGGCTCGCGGACGCGGGCATTCCGTTGGGGAACCAAAGCGTGTTGTTACGTGGGGTCAACGACGACGCGGCGGTAATGAAGGATCTGATGCACAAGCTGCTGATGATGCGGGTGCGGCCGTATTACATTTACCAATGTGATCCGGTGAAGGGCACGCATCATTTGCGGGCCAGTGTACACAAAGGCATCGAGATCATCGAAGCGTTGCGGGGCCACACGACGGGCTACGCGGTACCGCAATATGTGATCGATGCGCCGGGCGGCGGGGGCAAAGTGCCGATTGGTCCCGAGTACGTGCTGGCCCATGACAAGCAGCGGGTGATCATTCGTAATTACGAAGGCAAAGTGTTCGAGTACCCCGAGTTGAACGACGCATGCACCCCGGCAAAACCGGGGCCCGGTGTCCCTCCCTCACCGCACCAAACAGGTGTGGAAGTTGCTCTAAAGAGCTGCCATACAGCCGAAGAGGGTCATGGACACCATCATCGCCAGACGCTCCACTGAGATCCATTTTGGGTTGGCTTGGAACTGGCAGTTCGACCAGGATTTTGTCAACCAGATCGACCGATCGTGTCTCAACGCGGGGTTGAGTTGCTATCTGGTCGGCCCGCACAATCTCCAGCAAACGTTCCTCGAAGTGCAAAATGGAGAGAGGAACTTCCGGTATTTCCTCGATCGCGCCAGCGATGACGACGAGCGCTTTCTGCGATTCAACCAACTGCTGCAGACGAAGGGCACGAAGTTCATCAACTCGCAGCATCACTACCGTCGCTCGATCGACAAGGCGAACATCCACGGCGAACTGCTGGCGCGCGGATTGCAATTGCCGCTCACCATCATTCTTCCGCCGTATGAGACCGAGCCGAATTTTGATCCGCGCCTGATCGAGCCGTTGACGTCGCCGTTCGTGGTGAAGCCGGCGAAGGGCGGCGGCGGGTTTGGTGTCGTGGTGGGCGCGACGCGGCCTGACGAAGTCATGCAGGCGCGCGGGAAATTCCGCAACCAGCGATTTCTCATCCAGCAGCGGATCGTCCCGCAACTCCTCAACGGTCGCCGCGCCTGGTTCCGCGTGTACCACATCTGCGGCGAGATCATCCCGTGTTGGTGGGACGACACCACGCATCGCTATGGCGTCGTGACGCCGTCGGACCGCGCCTGTGTGAACGTGGATGAACTCAGCCGCATCGTGCGGGTGATCGCGGACGTCTCGAAGCTCGATTTTTTCAGCACGGAGATTGCGCTGGGAAGCGATGGCCGCTACTTCGTCGTCGATTACGTCAACGATCCATGCGACATGCGCCCGCAGAGCAAGAACTTCGATGGTGTGCCCGACACGATCGTCAGCATGGTTGTGGCCGGCATCACCAGCTACGTCAAGAAGCAGTTTGCGCCGGTGGACCAGCCGACGGACGAAGAAGCGCGCTGGTGGCCGTAAGGAGTCACGGCTTCAGCATCAGACGCACGGCCACGATCACGCCGAAGACCACGACGGCCGACCGCAAAATGTGCGGGGACATCCGCTGGGCGGTTTTCGCGCCGATGAATCCCCCGGCGATTGCCGCCACTGCCATGAACAGCGCGACCTTCAGCACGGCCGCGCCGACCGCGATGAAATAGACGGCGGCGATGCCGTTGATGAGCACGGCGAAGAAATTCTTCATGCCGTTGGCGGCCTGCAAATCTTCCGGGAGAAAGATCGCCATTGCGGCGAGCATCAGGATTCCAATGCCCGCGCCGAAATAACCGCCATAGATCGCAATGGCAAACTGGGAGAACCAAAGGGCCGCGGCGTGTTTTTTCGGATGGGCTTCCGCGCGTTGCGAAATCCAGCGGCCAATCGGCTCGTTGAGCAGGAGCAGACCGCAGGCGAGGAGAATCAAATAGGGGACGACGAACCGGAAGACCTTCTCGGGCGTGTGGAACAGCAGGACCGCGCCCCCGACACCGCCGAGCAACGACGGAAGCGCGAGCGTCCAGACACGCGTGCGCTTCTCCACCAGGTGCCGGCGGTACGCCCACGAACTCATCACGGAACCGGGCACGATGGCGGTGGTGCTGGTGGCGTTGGCGGTAATGGACGACATGCCGGCGTAGAGCAGCGCGGGAAACGTCAACAGCGTGCCGCCGCCGGCGACGGCATTGACGAAGCCCGCGCCGAAAGCGGCCAGGATGCAGAGTCCGTACGTTTGCACAATAGCTTGAAGGTATTCTGGATTCAGATTGTTCTGGCCGTCAAGATTAGCCGAACGAACCGATAAGGGTCAAAACCTCAATTCGGGGTAACGGCGCACTCACCAAAGCTTCCAAACCTTCCAAACGTTGCACTCGCTCGCTCCCGCTCGGCTCGCCCTTCGGGCCACCTTCGGTGTTGCGTCTCGCCGCTCCCAGCGGCTCGGCTCCCAAAGTTCTACAATAAAAAAAGCTTCCAAACCTTCCAAACCTTCCAAAGTGCACTAACGGGTTTTCAGGAAATGTGGGAGGATTGGGGGCATGACAGAAAGATGTAAAAGTGCAATGAGGGTGGAGTCAGCGCCAGACCCGAAGCGCAGGTGGGTGGAAATTCGCTTACTAAGGGCGTTTTTACGAAACGAAGCCAAGTGTGAAATTGGTAACACATTCGGCATGAAGTTGTTATGTAAAACACGAGGTGAGTTTGTCCGACGAAAAGACACGAAAACGAACCCAAAAATGGGGTGTAAGAGGGTGGTTTCACACACAAACGAACCCAATTTGCGGAACGGCGCGACACGCGGTTCGGAGGATCGCGACGCAAGGGAAGGCGGGAAAACTGCAGCGGTACCGAATTCGGCAATAGATTGCGCAGCATCACAAAGTTCTGTTAGCGTTACAAACATGCCATCTGTATTCATCAGAAAGGGAAGGGAACACCGCTTGTATGCGGGCCACAGTTGGGTTTATGCGGGTGAAATTGGGAAAATCACCGGTGACCCGAAAGATGGCGACGCCGTGGACATCCGCGATCACAAGGACCGGTTTTTTGGCCGGGGCCTGCTGAACACGAATTCACAGATCACGGTGCGACGGTTTACGATGCAGAAAGAGGAAATCGACCGGGCATTTTTCGCGCGCCGGATCGAGGCGGCACTGGAATACCGGCGCGAAAACACGTCGATTGCCAACGCGGAGGCGTTCCGGGTGGTTTCCTCCGAGAGCGACCAATTGCCCGGCCTCATTGTGGATCGGTATGGCGACCACCTCGTGCTGCAGGCGCTGACGCTCGGGATCGACCAGCGCAAACAGCAAATCATCGAAATCCTGCGCGAAGTGCTTGACCCGAAGGCCATCGTCGAGCGCAGCGACGTCCCCAGCCGCAAGTTGGAAGGGTTGGAGGAAACGAAAGGCGTGCTGTTCGGCGAAACCGATGCGGTCGTTCGTTTGCAATTCGACCATTTCTCCATCGAAGTGAACCTGCTCGAAGACCAGAAGACGGGTTTTTTCCTCGACCAGCGCGACAACTACGCCGAGGTCGCGCGGGTCTGCGCGGGCCGGCGCGTGCTCGACTGTTTCGCGTATCACGGTGGTTTTGCGCTGGCCGCGGCCGTGGCCGACGCGAAGCGGGTGGAGGCGATTGAGATCTCCGAGCCAGCCGTCGCGCGCGCGCGCAAGAACACCGAGTTGAACGGGATGACGGGCAAGATTGAATTTGTGTGCGCCAATGCGTTCGACGTGCTGAAGAAATACGACGTCGAAAAACGCCAGTACGATGTGATCGTGCTCGATCCGCCGTCGTTCACCCGCACGAAACAGAACGTCGGCGACGCGTTGCGCGGGTACAAGGAAATCAACCTGCGGGCGCTGAAGATGCTGCCGCCCGGCGGCATCCTTGCAACGTTCACCTGCTCGCACCATATCGACGCCGAGTTATTCAAGTCCGTCGTGGTTGATGCCGCTGCCGACGCGAAGAAGACGCTGCGGCTCGTCAAGGTACTCACCCAATCGTCCGATCATCCGATTCTGCCCGCCATTCCCGAAACCGAATACCTGCGCGGCCTGTTGGTGCAAGTGATGTGATGACGCCTATCGTCGAGCCGAAGTTGGAAGAATTGAAGAAGCGGCTGGGGGAGATCCACGATCTGCACTCGGCGGCGGCAGTGTTGGGTTGGGACCAGACGACGTATATGCCGCCGGGCGGGGCGGAAGCGCGCGGACGGCAGATCTCGACGCTGGAGCGGCTCGCGCATGAGAAGTTCACGGATCCTTCCATCGGAAGACTGCTCGCGGATTTGCAGTCGTACGGGAAATCCTTGCCGTACGATTCGGATGAAGCGGCGTTGATACGCGTGACGCGGCGCGATTACGAGCGCGCGGTGAAAGTGCCGCCGGCATTCGTCGCGAAATTCAGCGCCCATGTCGCCGCGACTTATGAAGCGTGGGTGAAGGCGCGGCCTGCCAATGATTTTCCCGCCGTGCGTCCGCATTTGGAGAAGACGCTCGAATACAGCCGCGAGTTGGCGAACTACTTCCCCGGCTACGATCACATTGCCGATCCGTTGATTGATTTCGTCGATTTCGGGATGAAAGCGGCGACGGTGAGCGCGTTGTTTGCGGAGTTGAGGAAGAAACTGGTGCCGATCGTGCAGGCGATCACCGCGCAGCCGCTCGTGGACGACGCATGTCTGCATCGGCATTTTCCCGAGGCGCAACAACTCGCGTTTGGCGCGGAGGTCGTGAAGCGGCTCGGGTACGATTTCGAACGCGGACGACAGGACAAGACGCGGCACCCGTTTCAAACGACGTTTTCGCTGGGCGACGTGCGTATCACCACGCGCGTGAAAGAGGATGACTTGGGCGATGCGCTCTTCAGCACGATCCACGAATCGGGGCATGCGATGTACGAACAGGGAATCCGGCGCGAGTTGGAAAACAGCCCGCTGGCGCACGGGACGTCGTCGGGCGTTCACGAAAGCCAGTCGCGGCTTTGGGAGAACGTGGTGGGTCGGGGACGAGGTTTCTGGCAATTCTTCTATCCGAAACTGCAGGCGGCATTTCCTTCGCAACTGGCCAACGTGTCACCCGACACGTTTTACCGCGCCATTAACAGGGTCGAGCGCACGCTCATCCGAACCGATGCGGACGAGGTGACGTACAATCTCCACGTGATGATCCGGTTCGATCTCGAATTGCAGTTGCTCGAAGGCAAACTTTCTGTCCGCGATTTACCGGAGGCGTGGCGCGAACGGTACAAGAGCGATCTCGGGATTGCGTCGCCCGACGACCGCGACGGCGTGCTGCAGGACGTGCATTGGTTTGCCGGACAAATCGGCGGCGTGTTTCAGGGCTATACGCTAGGCAACATCCTCAGCGCGCAGTTTTACGAGTCGGCACGGAAAGCGCAGCCGGAGATTCCTGATCAAATTGCACGAGGCGAGTTCGGCACGCTTCACGGTTGGCTGAAGGAAAACATTTACCAACACGGCAGCAAGTTCACCGCGAATGAGATTGTGAGGCGCGCGACCGGGGAGGAACTGACGATTGAACCGTACATCCGGTATTTGCGTGGGAAGTATGGGGAGTTGTACCGACTATGATATGGTCGAGTCGGCACTTGGACATGCACAGTGCAACTTACAAAGTGTGGACTATTGGCGCCATTCTCTTTTCAGTAGTAGTTCTCTCTGGATGCATTCCATTCGATCCGCGCGGTCCCATGATGGATATTCTGGTTTACCAAAATGATTCGACTGTGTTCTTTCGCTTCCGGCGACCAGGCTTGATAACAAGAGTAGTACGAGTCCGCGTTACCGAAGAGGGGCGACCACCTACCGATTTGTGGGAAGTTGTCAGTCACCCGTCCGGTCATGGCGTGAAAGAATTAGCTTACGGTGAACTACCGACGGGTTTTGTTTCTATCACACCGAAGGAAGGGCCGCCTTCTACGCTCCAACCGGGAAGTCGTTATGATGTATACGCAGACAGTGAAGACGGATCACGGGGAAGCGTGACTTTTGTAGTGCGACAGGATACCAAGGCAGTACCCATGCGAATCGAAAAAGGAGTTTGGTGATCACTTGCCGGATGGCACGTACGACTTTAGGGCTCGCGTGTTCTCTGACAATGGAGCGAGGGTGTAGAAGCCGAGGGCGGCGGGGAGCAGGGCGAACTCGCCGGGGTTCAGGCGTTCTTCCCTGCCGTCGGGGGTGAGGACGCCGACCGCGCCGCCGATGCAGGCAATGATGTGAAAGGTCGAGCCGTCGGTGCGATCGGTCCAGGCGTTGGCCAGGTCGAGGCGGTGCACGTGAAACTGATCGCACTCGATCAGCCGCCACAGGCCGTTGACGCCTCGGCGCTCGACTGTTGGCCGCTGTTTCTTCGGCTCGAAGTCCTGGAAGTTGATGCAGACCAGCGATTCTTTGACATGAAGCTGGCGCGGTTTGCCGTCGAGGCCGACGCGACCCCAATCGTAGACGCGGTACGTCGTGTCGGAGTTTTGCTGGATTTCGACGAGCACCACGCCGGCGTCGATGGCATGCACGCGACCCGACGGCACGAAAAAGACATCGCCCGGCAGCACGGGAAAACTGTACACGCAGTCGGTGAGAGGTTTTGCGTCCCGGCCGCCTTCCAGCGCGCGCATGAAGTCGGCGCCTGTAACGCCCTGTTGCAGTCCCGCGATGAGGCGTGCATCTTGATCGGCTTCCAGCACGTACCACATTTCGGACTTGGGTTCGCCGTGGAGCTTGGCGGCGATGCCGGCAGGAGGATGAACTTGCAACGAGAGCCGTTCGCGGGCGTCGAGGAGCTTGACGAGAAGCGGAAAGCGTTTGGCGTGGTGATGGCAATTTGTCCCCAACAGCTGCGCGCCATGGGCTTCGATTTGCTGATGGAGCGTCTTGCCTTTGTCCGGGCCGTTGGCGACGACGGACTGGGCTTCATCGCGGTCGCTGATTTCCCACGATTCGCCGATGCGTTTGCCCGGTGGAACCGATTTTCCATAGCGTTCGAGCTGGTGGCCACCCCACACGCGCTCGACGAGAAGCGGGGCAAATTTGTACGAGTAAAGCATCTTTGTGCCTTGCAGTTGGCTGCCGTTTCGCCTAGACTTCGCAACCGCAAGGAGGATTTGCAACATTTTTCTATGGGGAAGGACTCGAAGCACTCGGGCGGTCGTGAGATTTGGGCCCTCATTCTGGTGGGACTGTCTCTGTTGTTGTTGCTGAGCCTGATTTCGTACAATCCGTACGATGTCGGCCACGTGGCGGCGAGCGAGCACCGCCCGGTCTCCAATTTCATCGGCCCCATCGGCGCGTGGATTGCGTTTGGCACGTTTCAGGCGTTTGGCCTGGCGGCGTACGGACTGATGGCCGTACTCGCGGTCATCGGCGTGACCCTGTTGCTGGGCAAGGAACTGCCGTGGCGCGGCAAGATCAGCGCGGGAGTGTTACTGCTCGTTTCGTTGAGCAGCTTGCTGCACCTGGCGGGATTGGTGCGCGCGCAACACGCGCTGAACCTGCCCGACAGCGCGGGCGGCTTCCTCGGTTTGTTCGTTGGCGGATTCTTCCAAAAAGTTCTCGGCACGATGGGCACGGCGATCATCTTCTTCGTCGCCTATCTGATCAGCCTGATACTCCTCATTAATTTCCGGCCGAGCTACTGGGTGGCGTTGACCGTGGGGTCGGCGATGGATTTCTGGCAGCGAAAGCGCGGCAGCAAATCCAAGTCGAGCATCCAGGACGAGCTTCGCGACCAGGAACGTGAATTGACGATCAAGGAATTCCAGACCGACCGCGAGGTGGCGCGCAAGGAAAAGGAAACGCGCAAGCTGGCCCACGAGCGGTCCAATGGCGATGACGACCCGACGCGCGAGCGGCGACCCGAGCCGAAGTTTGAGGACTACACCGTGCAGCGTCCCCAAGGCGGCACGGAGAAGAAAAAGGCGGCGGGCCACGACGCGCCATCGCTGGTGGAAAAGATCACCGAGAAACTCAAGCCCGGGAAGGAGACCGGAGAGGCGGCGGAAGCCGTCGCCGCGATGGTGTCCCCCAAGGCGAAACGCGACAAGCCTGCAGCCGCAAGTGCAACGGTGCTCGGAAGCGTCAGCGCGGCGTCCGGCGAGGAATACCTGTTGCCAACGCTCGATTTGCTGGAGCAACCGCCGTTGCCCGGGAAGCGCGACGTGATGGAGGATTTGAAGGCCAGCGCGAAGGTGCTGCGCGAGACGTTGCAGGAATTCGGCATTGATGTCGAATCCGGCGATGTGACGAAGGGGCCGACCGTGACTTTGTTCGAGTTGTACCCGGCGGCCGGGGTGCGTGTGGAAAAGATTTCGTCCCTGTCGAACAACATCGCGATGGCGATGCGCGCCGAAAAAGTCCGCATTCTCGCGCCCGTGCCGGGCAAGGGGACAGTGGGCATCGAGGTGCCGAACTCGTCGCGCACGACCGTGTACCTGCGGGACATGCTGGACTCGGATGAATGGCGGCACTCCAGCGCGACCATCCCCGTCGCGTTAGGGCGGGACGTGAAGGGCAATCCGATCATCGGCGACCTGGCGAACATGCCGCATCTGCTGATTGCGGGCGCGACCGGGTCGGGCAAGACCGTTTGCGTGAACGCGATTCTGGCGTCGCTGCTGTATCGGTTCACCGCGGAAGATTTGCGGCTGGTGTTGATCGATCCGAAGATGGTCGAGATGCAGCATTACAACGCGTTGCCGCATCTTATCGTGCCGGTCGTGACCGAGGCGAAGAAGGTGCCGCTGGCGCTGGGGTGGGTGATCCGCGAGATGGAGAAGCGGTTCCAGATATTTGCCAAGAGCGGCGTGCGCAATATCGGCGCGTTCAACACGCGACCGAAGAAATCCGTGGAGCCGGAGGTCGAGACAGTGGATGAACTGGACGCCGAGGAGAGGACCCGGGAGAAGCCCGAATACACGACGAATGCGAAACCGAAGGCGGAGCAGGAGTTGTTGAAGATCGAGGTGCCGCGGGACTTTGAATTGATCATCCCCGACAAGCTACCGTACGTCGTCATCGTGGTGGATGAGCTGGCCGATTTGATGGTGACCGTGGGCAAGGACGTGGAGATGGCGATTTCGCGGTTGACGGCATTGGGGCGCGCCGCCGGCATTCATCTGGTGATCGCGACGCAGCGTCCGAGCGTGAACGTGGTGACCGGCGTCATCAAGGCAAACATCCCGGCGCGGATCGCGTTTCAGGTCGCGTCGATGCAGGATTCGCGGGTCATCCTCGACAGCCAGGGAGCGGAGAAACTGCTGGGGAAGGGTGACATGCTGTACGAAGCCGGCTCGGGCAAAGCCCTGCGCGCGCAGAGCGTGCTGGTGCTCGACAAGGAGACCACGCGCATCGTGGACTTCATCGGGAGCCATGCCAAGCCGCGTTTCGAGTCGGAATTGCACCAAAAGCTTCAGAAGAATTCCAACCTGCCCGATGGCGATGCGAGCGAAGAAGACGAGGAGTTGGTGGAGCAATGCATCGAGGTAATTCGCCAGACCAACCGCGCCAGCGTCTCGATCTTGCAACGCCGGCTGCGTATTGGCTATACTCGCGCCGCTCGGATCATGGACTTGCTGGAAGAGCGCGGGGTCGTCGGCCCGAACAAGGGGGCTGAGCCGCGCGAAATCCTGATCGATTTGGACGGGCAAGTGCCAGCCGAGCATCAACAGGGCTGACATAGATGGAATCGATTGGCGACACGCTGCGCGAGGCGCGGCACAACAAACGGGCTTCACTTGAAGACGCGTCGCGCGCGACCAAGATCAAGATGGAGATCCTCGAACAGCTCGAAGCGGACGAATTTGATCGGATGGTCGCGCCGGCGTACACCAAAGGATTTTTGAAGTTGTATGCCGAGTATCTCGGCCTCGACAGTCACTCGGTGGCGGAGGCCTACCTGCGGAGCCAGGGAGGGCTGCGGCGGCAGGGGTTGCACATGGAGACGGAGAAAGCCATCCGCGCCCATAAGCGGCCTGAATTGCAATTGCCGCTGCGGAGCGTGGCGCTGGTTGTTTTGGGACTGACGGTCGTGGTGTTCCTGGCCGTGTTGGGCAAGACGTGGTCGATGCGGCACGCGTCGGCACCGGCGCAGCCAGCTTCAACGACGCAGGCAGCAGCAATCGCGCAGCCAGCCGTGCCGAAGGCCGATTTCGACGCGTACTACGTACCGAAGGCCAAGCCTTCACCGGAGATTTTGGAGTCCGTCCAAGGCAAGTAGTCTGTTGTTTCCATGAGTTCCCCCCCAAGTATCAAAGTCGGGTTCGTGAGTCTCGGCTGCGCGAAGAACCTCGTGGACAGCGAAGTCATGTTGGGCTCGTTGTTGCGCGACGGGATGCAGGTGACCGAGAACGCGGAAGAAGCCGACGTGGTGATCGTCAACACCTGTGGGTTCATCGAAGCCTCGAAGAAGGAATCCATCGACGCGATACTCAAGGCGAACGAGTTGCGCAAGAGGGGCAAGTGCAAGGCGTTGATCATGGCGGGTTGCCTGACGCAACGGTACCCGAAAGATCTGCAGAAGGAATTGCCGGAAGTCGATGCGATTGTCGGGCTGAACGAAGTGCCGCGCATCGGAGAGATCGTGCGCGAGATCCTGGCGAAGAACGGGCACACCGTGCCGCGGCTGTACTGGTCCGGTCCGGCGCAGTACGTGCCTGATTTCGCGGCCCCGCGGTTTCGCCTCACGCCGAAACACCACGCGTACGTGAAGATTGCCGAAGGATGCAATCATCCGTGCACGTTCTGCAGCATCCCGCGTATCCGCGGAAAGCACCGCAGCCGCGAGAGGGCCGACGTGCTGGCGGAAATTCGCGGGCTTGTTGCGGCCGGCACGCGGGAGATCAACCTCATTTCGCAGGACACGACGTTCTACGGCAAGGACCTCGACCCGCAGGCGCCCGGGCCGCGAGATGGGAAGGGACAGTTATGCGAATTGCTGCGGGAGATCCAGCAGATCAAAGGGGATTTCTGGGTACGATTGCTGTACACGCATCCGTATCATTGGACGGACGAACTGATCGAGACCATCGCCGCGTGTGACAAGGTGTGCCGCTACGTCGACATGCCGTTGCAGCACATCAACGACGAGATGCTGAAACAGATGCGGCGGGAGACGAGTGGCCGATACATTCGCGAGCTCATTGCCCGCATCCGCGCGGGCGTTCCCGGCATTGCGTTGCGCACGACGTTTATTGTCGGTTTCCCGGGCGAAACGGAAGAGCAATTCGAGGAGCTACTGGAGTTCATCGAGGAAGCGAGATTCGAGCGTCTGGGCATGTTCCAGTATTCGCAGGAGGACCACACGCCGGCAGGAGCGATGGGCGAACAGTTGACCGCCAAGGAAAAGAAGAAGCGGTACGGTCGGGCGATGGCGTTGCAGCAGAAGATTTCACGGGAAGTGCAGGGGGAGTTTGTCGGGACCATTGTCCGCGTGCTCATCGACGAACAGAGAAATGGCGGTTGGATCGGGCGTTCCCACGCTGACGCGCCGGAGATTGACGGGAGCGTGCGGGTGGCGGGGACGGCACGAGTCGGTGAATTTGCGCGTGTCTGGATTACCGACGCGGGCGAATACGACCTGACGGGCGAGACATTGTGCGATGCCACCGCCGCAGGTGCTTGAGCGTCGGCAGTCTCGTTTTCCCGTTGTAGAGGTAGTTGCCGAGGATTCCAAAGAGATCGTAGTCCACAAACAACGGGCGATCGGCCGCCAGGAATTCCGATGACGCCAACATGTTGTCGAGCGGCGCGAGCAAAGCGGCGAATTGGCGGTTGAGTTGGGCGCGGTCTCGGGTCCACTGCGCGACGCAGCCTTTGCCGTATCTGCGTTCCTTGAAACGAATCTGCATCACGCGCTCGACCAGCGGAAGAGTGGGGATGACGTAACTATCGTTGACCTTGAAGCCGACCATTTCGAGGTCGTTCTCGATGTAGCGGGCGAGGATTGACTGAATGCCTTCCTTATCGCGCGGAAACAGGCCGAGCTTGTATTTGCGGTCGATGTAGCGCGCTACTTCCTGCCCGAAATCAGTGAAGTCCGCGACGGCGGTCCGGCCGTCGAGCAGGCACGGCACCGTGTAGGCGCGCCCTTTCGTGGCGCGGATGACCGGCTCAGGCTGGTGCGGCCGCACGTTCTTTATCCGATGCGGAATCCGGTGACGTTGGAGGATGCGCCGAATCGAGGTGCAGAAGTGCGACCAGGGGAATTGGATGAGCGTGATCATTTGTGTTCGGCGGTTCCCTCCAGGAGTTCAACCGCGTGGGGGATGGCGTCGGCGACGTATCCGAGGCATTCGACGGCGCCTTTCGGGCTGCCGGGCAGGCAGATGACGAGTGACGGGCCGAAGGTTGCAGCCAGGCTGCGCGACAGGATGGCGTGCGGGAACCGCTCGAAGCTTTTCGCGCGCATGACTTCGCCGAAGCCGGGCAGTTCCTTCGTACCGATGGCGCGGACGGCCTCGGGCGTCACATCGCGCTTGGTGATGCCGGTGCCGCCCGTCAACAGGACGACGTTGCATCGGCTGGAGAATTTGACGGTTCTTCTTTGAATCACCTTTTGATCGTCGGGCACGATGGCCTGGACGAGAACCTGCCAGCCGCGTTTCTCGCAGAATTTTTTGAGGGCCGGGCCACCTTTGTCCTCATAATCGCCGCGGGCGGCGCGGTCGCTCACTGTAATAATTCCGACAGTAATCATGGAATCGAACGCAGGCTAAAGCCTGCGACTACAGTCTTGTAGCCGCACCGTTCAGGGTGCGCCAGTTTTTTTCTTGCTGACCAATTTGATCTCGCCAATGACCATCTCTTTGTCCACGGCCTTGCACATGTCGTAGATCGTCAACGCGGTGACCGTGACGGCGGTGAGCGCTTCCATCTCGACGCCTGTCTGCGCGGCGATTTTTGCGGTGGCGGTGATGTCGATACGGTCGTTGGCGCGCCGCAGATCCACGTCCACATGCGTGAGGTTGAGCGGGTGGCAGAGCGGGATCAGTTCGGCGGTGCGCTTGGCCGCTTGAATACCAGCGAGGCGGGCGGTGTTGAGCACATCGCCCTTCGCGATCTGGTTCGCGGCAATCAGGGCGAGCGTCTCGGGCTTCAGGAAAATTGCGCCGTGGGCGACGGCTTCACGAACCTGCACCGGCTTGGCGGAGACGTCCACCATGCGAGCGGTGCCGCGGTTATCGACGTGGGAGAGCTTTTTCATCCGCCGATGGCGATCATTTTGCGGCCGGGGAGGTAGTTATTGCGAAACTCGTGTTCCTCGGGCTTGTTGCGGATGGTTTGGATGAACACTTCGCGCACTTGCGCGTCGGTGCTGTCCCGGGCGCGCAGGGCGGGTTTCAGGTCGTATTCGAGATGCGCGCCGAGGCAGGGCCGCAACTTCCCGTCGGCGGTGAGCCGCACCTTGTTGCACGTATCGCAGAAGTGGAGATTGGTCATGGCGCCGATGAACCCCAGCCGGACCGGTTGGCCGCGGCGGTTCGTGAGACCGCCGACTTCGTAATACAGGGCCGGACCGTTGCCCTTGATGTCGCCGGGCGGCTCGGGGAGCGGGACGAGTTCGTAACGCTTCTCGATTTGGCGCCGAACGTGGTTACTGGAGATAAAGTTGTCGTCGCTCAACACTTCGCTGGTGCTGATGGGCATCAACTCGATGAACCGGAGCGTGAGAGATTTGTCGCGCGCGAACTCAATGAGGTCGAACACCTCGCCGTCGTTCTTGCCCTTCATCAGGACCATGTTGAGTTTCACCTGCGGGAATCCGGCCTCGATGGCGGCATCAATCCCCGCCAGCACATCAGCGAGGTTGCCGCTGCCGCTCAACTCGCGGTACCTGGCGGCGTCAAGCGAGTCGAGGGAGATATTGACCTTGTTCACGCCGCTGGCGCGGAGTTGGCGGGCAAGGGGAGCGAGCAGGGTGGCATTGGTGCTCAGGCCGATGTCGGTGACGCCGGGCAGCTTGTTCAATTCGCCGATGAACTCCGCCACATTTCGGCGAACCAGCGGTTCGCCACCGGTGACGCGGAATTTCGTCACGCCGAGGGAGGTCGCGATGCGGGCGACGCGCAGGATTTCCTCGTAGGTGAGGATTTGGCCTTTCGGCAGCCACTCGACAGCGACATCGTGGGGCAGGCAATAGGCGCATCGCTCGTTGCAGCGATCCGTCACGGAGATCCGCATGTAAGTTACGAGATGCACGCCCGCACACAACAATACGAGTTGAGGGCGCGCCCGGGCAAGCCCCGAACGCCTGTGGGGCAAGCGGGTTGACATTGGTTGGCGGCCTTATATCCTGAATCGCATGCGGAAGGCCTTTCTCACGGTGGCGGTGGCGTTGTTGGCGGCGGGTTGCGCGAGCAACCGGCAGACGCAGTTGGAAACGGCCACGCCGACGCTGTCGCCGGGGCAGGTGGCCGAACTACAAAGCAACTCGAAGACCCCCGAGGCACTCGGAATCCAGATGCAGGTTACCGAGAGGGGGGTGAACTTTAGCGGAGTGAATCTCATCGACGCCCGCGAGAACGTGACCGTGCCGCTGATGGAGATTGCGTCCGACAAACCGTACCGGCCGGGCGGCATGTACCGCGCGCCGGTGTTTGTCGCGTCGGTCAACGGCCGGGCGGCGGTGCGGGTGATGCTCGACAGCGGCAGCAACCGCAATCTTTTCGGATACACCCTTGCGCACAGCCTGGGCATTCCGCTTATTGCGGGCCTCAAGCCCGTCACCGGGTCTGGCATCGGCGGCACGGTTGAGGATCACATCGCCCTCGTGCCGACGATGCAGATTGGGTCCATTACGCTTCAGAAGACGGTGGCGATCATCGGGCCTGATGCGCAAGTCCTGAACTTCACACGCGGGGAGAGCGGTCAGGTGATGCTGCTCGGTGTCAACGCGTTTCGACGGTTGTCGTATCTCACCATCGATAATCTTCGTGGGAAGATAATCTTTGGCGCGCAGGAGGCGTATTTGCCGGATGACACGCTGAAGTTCATGACGACGGCGCCGTTGCACTGGCTGGGCGATCTGCCGGCGGTGGAGATTTCCATCGATGGACGCGAGCCGGTGGCGTGCATTCTCGATACGGGCGGTGACTATGGAATGATCCTGCCGCGGACGCGGGCGATCGAGTTGGGTTATTGGACACCGGGCAAGGGGCCGCTGGCGGCGGCGGGCGGCGTGGCTGGAGCTTCGCTGGTCGCGTCGTATGTGATCAGTGAGGCGAAAGTCGGTGACGCCACGTTTACGCGCGTCCCCGGGCGTACCGGCCTGGTCGGGCCCGACGTGGCGGGTGGCCGGGCCGTGTTCCTCGGCGATGGCGTCCTGCGGTCGTATCGGGTCACGTTTGATTTCAAACAGAATACGCTTTGGCTGGAGCGGTAGGGTAGAAACGGCATCAACGTTCAACATCCAACGTGCCCGCTCGGATGCGCTGAGGACAGCTCCGTGAAGGACACGCGAGCGGGCGCACGCTACACCAGCGCTTCGTTTATAGGCGGCGGTGGCAAGATGCACCCTGAGAGTTGAGTGTTGGGCGTTGAAGGTTGGTTTCTTTGCGCTATACTTCGGCGTTCCCCATGAGCACAACGAAGCAACGAGTATGTGTCGGCATGAGTGGAGGCGTGGACTCGAGCGTCGCGGCCCATCTTCTCAAGAAGGAAGGCTACGAGGTGATCGGTCTGACATTCCGTGGCTGGCCACAGGACTGTCGGTCGCTTGAGGAAGACAAGTGTTGCGGGCCGCAAGCGGTGATGGACGCCCGGATGGTGGCGCACTCGCTCGACATTCCGCATTACGTGATTGACGAGATCGACACGTTTCGGCGCGAGGTGATGGACTATTTTGCGGCCGAATACAAGCGGGGCCGGACGCCGAACCCGTGCGTGATTTGTAATGAGAAGGTGAAATTCGGTTCGCTTCTGCGCAAGGCCCGGGCGCTCGGCGCGGAGAGCATTGCGACGGGGCATTATGCGAGGATTGTGAAAGCCAATGGTAACGGACATCGTTATCAGCTTCGCAAAGGGCGGGATGAACGGAAGGACCAGACGTATTTCCTGTTCTCGCTCAGCCAGGTGCAACTGGCGCGGGCGATGTTTCCAGTGGGTGATTTGACCAAGGAAGAGACCCGGGCCATCGCGAAGGAGATCGGCCTGAAGACGTACGGCAAGGAAGACAGCCAGGAAGTGTGTTTCGTGCCCGAGAACGATTACCGCCGGTACCTGCGCGAGAGCGCAAATGTGGCCGAGGTGCGAGGCGAGATCGTCACGCGCGACGACAAAGTGCTCGGCCACCACAACGGCATTCACAATTTTACGGTTGGCCAACGCGAGGGTCTCAACCTCGGCGGGCAGCCGCGTCCGCTGTACGTCCTCGAACTTGACGCTGGCAGAAACCGGGTGATTGTCGGGGCGGCTGAAGAGTTGTTGCGCAGCGAATTTGAAATCGCGAACAGTGTCTGGCACGGGGTCGAGCCGGGCAAGCCGATGGAGGTGACCGTCAAACCGCGCCACCAGCATCCCGGCTGCGCGGCGACGGTGGAGCATCGGGGTGGAGAGCGGGCGAGGGTGCGTCTGCACGAACCGCAACGGGCGATCACGCCCGGACAGGCGGCGGTGTTTTATCGGGATGATGTGGTAGTGGGCGGCGGATGGATCTGCTGAACGGGGAAGGATTCTAACTTCCAACATTCAACGCTCAACGGTCAACTTTCAAGGAGGAAGAAGACAGGAGACAGGAGCGGGAGACGGACACGGATTCAACTTTCAACATCCAACGCTCAATTGCGCCGACGGCAAATACTCGGCGCGTTTGCGACCTGGGCGCGGCATGGTCGCGTCTCGTCGGACTCGGCTTAGGCGGCTAGTGCCGCGTTCGGCTATAATCTGGGAGGCCGGTGGAGAGTTGAGCTGAGGGAAGTGTCAAGAGTCAAGCGTTGACCCCTTAGACGGTGGAGCATCGGGGCGGAGAGCGGGCGAGGGTGCGTCTGCACGAACCGCAACGGGCGATCACGCCCGGACAGGCGGCGGTGTTTTATCGGGATGATGTGGTAGTGGGTGGCGGATGGATCTGCTGAACGGGGAAGGATTCAACGTTCAACCACGTGGAACGTGGCAAGCATTCAACGCTCAACGCGCAACGGTCAAGGGAGCCGCAAAGAGGCGAGGAGGTTGACCACGAAGGGCACAAAGCTGACACGAAGAACGCGAAGTGTAGCCACAGATGCACACAGATGCACACGGATGGCAGGGGCGGAAGCGAGGGCGCGGAGATACGATGGCGGGGGCGGTTTGTTGGCGGGAACGATGGGGGGGGGGGGGTCACGGCTGAGCCGTTGGACGCGCAAAAGAATTATGGATAGCACTATCCTTAAAAGACTGTGGACAGGATGCAAACCGGAATGTGTCAAGAGTCAAGCGTTGACCCCGTTGACCCCGTTGACCCCGTTGACCCCGTTGACGGGATGATGTGGTAGTGGGTGGCGGATGGATCTGCTGAACGGAGAAGGATTCAACGGCCAACATTCAACGCTCAACGCTCAACGGTCAAGTGAGCCGCAAAGAGGCGCGGAGGTTGACCACGAAGGGCACGAAGGAGGCAGGAGGTTGGCCCCGGCGACTCTCACACAGAGATCGCAGAGCGCACAGAGGGGGCGGAAGGGGTTTTCTTTTGCATGGCTTCTTGAGGGGAGAAGCCGTGCAAAGGCATCGCCTATTGGGACGGAAAGCAGGGGCGTCGGAACTCTCACACAGAGATCGCAGAGGTCGCAGAGGTTGGAATGCATCTGTGCTGCATCGTTGAGAGGACGATGCAGCACGAGGTTGCCTTGTGAGGGCGGGGATTCGAATTCAGCACGAAGGCGGGGCGGAAGCGAGGGCGCAGAGACACGATGGCGGGGGTGGTCAAGGCTGAGGCGTTGGACGCGTAAAAGAATTATGGATAGCACTATCCATAAAATGTGGACGGAGTGGACGCCATGGACAGCGTGGACGGAGTGGAGCGTTGTGTGACGATCCGCCGTCGCCAAGGCTATGGCGGACAGGGTGGAGAGTTGACCCCGGCGACAAATGAATAATGGATAGACCTGACCCCGTGTCGTTACTTAGATCAAGAGCCGACTGCCGCACCCCTAAGAATGGCTTGGATATGCGGCTTAATCTTCTCAGGAATCTGACCTGTGTCTTTGACCTGATCGTACCGGAACGTGTTCAAGTCGAAAGGCACGTCCTTTGCGGCCTTTGTTGGTTGGAAGAGGAAGATGAGCCGATTCTTTTCGTGGTGATTCGCGTCCAGATCGAACGAAAGCTCTTGGAAGAAATTCGAACGAAGAAATTGATACGTCGTGTAGATGGCAACCACCGACTGGCGTTGGCACAAAGCCTTACAGAAGACTCCCACGTGCCCACGAAATACCTGGCTCCATTCTGTATGATATTGCTGGGTCCGCCCGGGAACGCCGCCGACGACTATTCCGAATCGCTGATATTCCATACGATTAACAGCACAGCGCTCCCCCTCGAATCGGAACACGCCCTGAAGCTCATTCTTGGTCAGGATCCTGCTTACGACATGAAGCCGGAGAACGAGTTCGCATTCAGTCCTGACCTCCATTTCACGAGACTTCTCCGCGATGGACTTCTAAAACTGCCGGAGCCAGTGCAGGCTCGCATAGGAAGCCGCCCCTTGACCAACCTGCGATCCGCCGTGCGCGGTTTGATCGAAATGGAGCCCGACATTATGCGGGACCTTCCGACACTTCGGAAGTATGCCAAGGAATTACTGGCCGCACTCAACGACATCGCGACAAGATTGGAGCCGGACCACCCGGCGCTATGCAATGCGGAGTTCTTCATTGAATTAGCCGCGCGCGTCTGGAAGGCGACGCGCGGCACTACTCACAAACAACGCGTCGGCGAGGCCGTGACACGCCTCGAACAACTGTCCTCGTGGCTCGGACGGGGTGGGCTGGTTCACTTGAAGGAGAGTCAATCGTTGAGTAAGCAAGTTCTGGACATCTTCGACGCCGTCCGTGCCGGAATCCCCAAGAAGGTGTTCCTTGCTCGCTGGTATCCCAACTCGAAAGACGGAGAAGAATTCGAGAACGCCAAGCTTCGCCTTCAGCAAATTCGGCAAGCACTGAAGGAATTGGAGGAGGAAGACGGCGCGCACTTGGAGCTGGTCGACATGGGCACGCAGACATGCGAATCATAAACTCTACAATGGTGCGGGGGGTGAAGAACTGCCCAATCTCGCCGCGGAACGTGCGCCCTAGAAAACGCTCAAACGCGATGCCTTTGATGTCCTCGCTGGTGTCGGAAAGGTTGTAGCGTTCAAGCTTTAAGACGATCTCTCGGCCTGTTGCAGGCTTGAGATTGATTTCCTCGTCGGGGTCAAAAATCTGGTCGTCTTCGTAGATCTTCTTTGTTTTGTTGAAAAGGTCGCCAAGCGGGTCGTCCGTCAACGTCTGTGAATCAAGATACTGGACAGTAAACAGATTATTGCGCTCGCGCTTCTTTTTCATTTCCCGTTCGACTGCAACTTTGACGAAGAGAATTTTGGCGATCTCATCGAACGCGGCAGCCGGGTCAAGTTTTTCTCGGTTGCGAATGACGTTGTGGCACTGGTGGAGCAAGTCGGCGAACTCGTCTTCCTTGAAGGTCTTGAGGTTGGCGATCAGTTCCTCAATCTCTTTGTCACTGGCGTCCGCGTGGGGGATATTGCTGATTTCCTCCAACGTCTTCGGCATCTTCTTGTGAACGACGCGCCAGTACTTTGTTTCCCGACTGTTGTGCGTAACGAAAAAGCGCGCCCCGCTCAGACGGGAGTAATTGTCGCCCTGACCGTAGTCGTTGGGTCTAATCGTGATGTTGTCGGATTTGCACTCAACAATAATGAGCGGATTATTGGAGTCAGCCTTATCTTGTGCGCTACGCCAGATCACGAAGTCGGCTCGGGCATGACCTGATCCGCGACCCGTGACTTCAAGTTCTTCGTCCATCTGGTCGAGACTGAAGCCATATTGATTGACAAGAACGCAGAGGTATTCTTGGCGGACTTTTTCTTCCGGTGTTTCGACGAGCCACATCTTGCGAATATGACTCCAGACCTTTCCCTTGTCGGCGCGAACGGATAATTGTTCAGACATAGGAGGCGAACTCTAGATTATGGTGCCTTTGAACGCGTCCAAGATGCTTTTCGGACAGTTCCTCATTAGTTCTTCCGCAGCATGACTCACCTGCAGCAGTTGTGGACGCAGTCTACCAAGCGTTTGGCTGGGCGGGCAAGCCCTCTTTAGGCGGGTAAACCTGCGGAGGGGGCGAAATTGGGGCGCGGCAGTCGAAAATAGGACAGATGGGACGGATAACGGGGAAAAGGCGAACGGCACCCACCCCTGAATCCCCTCCGGTGGAGGGGACCGGGAGACGATGGGCGGACGGCGAGGTGGGCCACCGCACCCTACCAACGACGAGGAGGCGGACACGCCTCGCAGAGGCGTGGCTACACCGGCACGCGAGCGGGCGCACTGCGAAATTCGCTGGGGACAGCGAACGCTACACCGGCACGCGAGGGGGCGCACTGCAAAATTCGCTGGGGACAGCGAACGCTACACCGACGCGGATGGGAAAACGGCGGACGGATTCCGCTGTGGACAGCGGACGCTACACGGGCGGGAGCGGGCGAGATGTGTTGGTTGACGGCATTCGGAAAGTGCGTATGGTGTGCGGTGGTTGGCGAACAAATTAACCCCAATGGAGGTCGCTATGAGAATACTGTTGGATGTGTCGATTCCGCATGAACCGTTTAATTCGCTTGTCCGCAAGGGTGTGGTGGGCAAGAAGTTGACCGACATTTTGGAGGCGCTCAAGCCCGAGGCGGTGTATTTCAGCGAGCACGATGGCAAACGCGGTTGCGTGATGGTGGTGGAGATGGCTGATGCCTCGAAGATCCCGTCGTTGGCGGAGCCGTGGTTTCTGACGTTCAATGCGGATGTGAATTTCCGGGTGGCGATGACGCCCGACGATCTGAAGAAGGCCGGGCTGGATGCGCTGGGGAAGAAGTGGGCGTAGGCGGAGAAGCGCCGCTACAACGTGAGACGTGGCAAGGACCGGCGGGGGATGGCGGTGAGTTGCGTTTAGTGCGCTTTTGGCGCGTGGCAGCGGGGTGGGTGACGGAGATCTTCACTGAGGAGCGGCTAAACGCAGTGAAAATGAGTGAAGTGGGGAAGCGACGGGGGTGATTTGAGGGGGGGACGATTGTTAGCGACGGGGCAAAGGTTTTGTGATATGGTTCTTATCAAAAATAATGCGGTAACGAGAACTGAGACATCATGTATCGACAAAGACTGGGCGCCCGCGCGGAGTATCGTCAACAGGAGGGCCAGCGGGTCAAGGAGTCGGCCACACTTTCGAATGTGTTTGGGAAGTTGAAATCGTTGACGGTGGACTTGGAGTACTCTGACCCCGAAGGCGTGGTCAAAGGGAAGCGGATCAAGTACGAAGTGAACCTGGCCAACGCCAAGTCCGTGTTCCGATTCAGTTGCCAGAACGACGAATGCATCCGCGGCGATTTTGACCTGAGTGCGGAGTTGGCGAAGGCGGTGGCGGAGCGTCGCAAGTCGGTCAGTGGAGAAAAGGTGTGTCAGGGTTGGCGCAGCAAGACAACCGTCGACACGGTTCATTGCCACAATCTTTTGCGGTACAAGCTCACTCTGGGCTATTGATGAGCCGGCGCGAGGCGGGTCAGGTCAGGCGGTAGACGATGCGGGCTTTGTCGAGGTCGTAGGGGGTCATTTCCATCTTCACGCGGTCGCCGACGGAGAGGCGGATGAACCGTTTGCGCATCTTGCCGGAGATATGGGCGAGGACCTGATGTTTGTTGGGCAATTCGACGTGAAACATCGTGCCCGGCAACACCTTGGTAATCATTCCTTCGACATCGACTAATTGTTCCACAAGTTCTCTCTTTCGGTCGCGTACCATCAGACAAAGGTTCGGAAGCGGAAAGCCACTATAGCAGATAATGTCGCCAAAGCAAGCTGGGAATCCTGAGGTCTGTATCCCGTTGGCCGGGGGATTGCCGGTGCCGCCGGCGCATAGCATTGCCGGCGGCAACGGAACCTTGTACGAGGTGCGTCTACGAGGTCGAACTACTGGCCTTGCTTCTCGATCTTATGCTCTTTTTCACGGGGATTTGAACCCGGCTGCCACAAGCTATCGCATGCGAGAGCGGTGCCGTTCTGCCGATAGAGCGCCTTGACTTCGTCGCCTACTTTAAAGTCGGCCAGCGTGGCGGCGCCTTTCTTGTGTTTGACAAACAGCAGGCTGTCCTTGGACACGGTCAACGTCATCGCGCCTTTTTCCTTGCTGCTAACCGCCACGGTGAGTGCGTTGGTGTCGATCGCGGTGATCGAACCATGGAACTCGAGGTCGTTCTTCGTATCTTGTACGAACGCATTCTTTTCCGCGCCGACGGCCAACCGGGGCGCGAGGGCCGGGGTTAGCAAGGCAACACACAACAATACACGAGACAACTGTCCCTTCATTTTGTCCTCCTTTGACAATCGGGGTTTTTAAGTCGCTGACATCCGGTTAGTACAAGAGTTCCGCCCGGGTTTCAAGCGACAAAATGAGGGTGTCCAGAATTGGGTCGAGTCGGTTTGTCGAACGTGAACGCCTCGTTGGAGAATTGCGATTGCAAGAGGGGTTGATACCGTTTACTTCTTAAGAAGAAGGGAGGAAACACGATGAAACGGCTGAGTTTGGCATTGTCAGTTATATTAGGGCTTGGCATGGCGTGGGTGATGAACGCCACGGCCAAGGAGAACAAGTCGGACAAGGACGAAACGAAGGTTGGTGACACCGCGTTCATCGCCTATGAGGGGTCGCAAAGTTGGCCGACGGGTACGGGCTCACAGGTCAACAAGGACTATTCGATCCCGATTTACATGGGGTTGCCGGACAAGAGCTACAAGGTCTTGGGCCGTGTCTACGATAAGCGCACGTCGGGCTTGGGCGTCGTGGACCGCGCGTTCGACGAGGGATTGGGGAAGGAAAGTCACCGGATGCGCAGCTGTGCGAATCAGGCCAAACAGCATGGGGCCGACGCCATCTTCGTGACCGATGACGAGAAGGTAATCAAGATTTTCAACCTCACGAAGAAGGAAGTAAGAGAATCTGCGCCGCTGTTCGATCACGAGCACAGCATCGTACTTGCGATCAAGTTTTAGGCGCGGCGGGAAGTCTAGGTGACGGAAGTCACCTTGGATTCCTGTGCGGGGCCGCGGGTTTGGATTTTGATTCGGTCGCCGACTTTCCTGCCGAGGAGTTGTTGTCCCAGCGGGGATTCGGGAGTGATCACGAGGACTTCCGTTGTTTTGTGGTGAATCTCCAAACCGCCGCTTGTCGGGCCCAGAAAATAGAGGGTGCGCATGCCTCCGGATTCGAGTTCCACCAGTGCCGTGAGGTCGATGGGAGTGGTTTCCTGGAACTTCGCAAGTTTGAGCGTTTGATAAACCGCCAAGGACTGTTCGGTTTCGGTTGCCAGCCGGGCCTGGGAACTGGCGAGGTACGCGGTCTCCAAGCCGCGCGTATCGTATTGGTCCTCGGCCTTGTTCTGTTCGTCAGAGGCGTCGGCGTGCATGGCTCGTGAAGCCCCGGCCAGCGTGGCCAGTTGCTCGGTGAGCTGCTCGATGATGTGCCGGACGATGATGCGTTTTGAAATCACGATGGGGTGAAGGGTCGCACTCTGACAGGTCTGGTGGGCAATGCAAGGCGCGAATCCATCCAGTCCATGGGTCGCGGGTGTTGATAGACGGACTGTTGTCGGGCGATACACCAAGTGGATTCGTCTTCATGACATTGAGGTCGGTTACAATCGCTATTGCGTTCGGGTTTTTCCTAACCCTCCGCCTTTCCGTGCGGCTCGACGCCGAAACGGCAAGCGTGGAAGATACGCTGGGGCCGATCGATGGATTAGCGCTGACGAACCTGGGTTTTTCCGCAGCGCTGGCGCCATCGGGCTTCGACGACGTTTCATGGCTGGCGATTGGTGGCGAGTCACAAGAACGGCTCCAGACCGAATCCGTGCTGGACCCCGCGCTCCTGCCGCAAACGGGGCGACAACACCTGAGTGCGGAAGACCTGCCGCCGGGGGCACAGGCATACGTCTCCCGGCTTAAACCGATCTTTGTGGCGGAAGGTGCGCCTGCGGAATTAGTGTGGCTGGCGGAGGTGGAATCGGAATTCGACACGGTGGCCCGAAGTCCGAGTGGGGCGGTGGGGCTGTTTCAACTGATGCCGGAAACTGCGAAGTCACTGGGGCTGACATTGACGCCGTGGGACCAGCGGCTTCAGCCGGAAAAGAATGCCCGAGCGGCGGCGCGGTACTTGAAGTATCTCCACGAAGTATTCGGAGACTGGCGGTTGGCCATGGCGGCGTACAACGGCGGGGAAGGACTGGTGTCCCGTCTCCTGGAGAAGCACGCGGCACGAAGCTATGATGAGATTATGATTGATCTTCCCGCCGAAACGCGGACGTATGTCCCAAAGGTGGAAGCCACCATCCTGCGGCGTGAAGGCGTCGCACTAGAAGAGCTGAAATTGCCAAAGTCGGAACAGTGATGACTGCTCTGGCGGATGGACTGTCGGATATAGTCCCGCATTGACACGGAGGCGGGGATTTGAGATTGCGGTGCGCGAAGCTGAACACGTGGACGAACGACATTTCGGGGAGATTTGATGAAGAGATATCGGCGGGCGAGTGACATCAGCGTAGGAGTGGTCGGCTACGGCGGCGCGTTTGACATGGGCAAGACCCATCTGCGGGAAATGCAGAAAGCGGGCATGACGCCAACGGCCGTGGTTGAGATCGATCCGGCGCGACTGGCGGCGGCGACGCGGGATTTTCCGAAGATTGAGACATACTCTTCGCTGACGGAAATGCTTACGAAGTCGGCGGTCGACCTGGTTACCCTCATCACGCCGCACAACACCCACGCCAAACTCGCGCTGCAGGCGTTGAAGGCCGGGCGACACGTCATATGCGAGAAGCCGATGGCGATCACGACCGCGGAGTGCGACGCGATGATCACGGCGGCCCGGAAGAGCCGAGTTGTTCTGTCCGCATACCACAACCGTCATTGGGACGGCCCGATCCGGAACGCGGTGCGGCACATCCAGTCGGGCATGATCGGCGAGGTGGTCCGGGTCGAGGCGCACTTTGGTTCGCGCAGCAAGCCGGGGGATTGGTGGCGCACGAGCAAGTCGATCTCCGGCGGCATCCTCTACGACTGGGGCGTGCACTTGCTCGAATACAGCCTGCAAATCATCCAGTCGGACATCGTCGAGGTCGCGGGCAACGCGAAGACCGGTTACTGGGGGCCGCAAACGAAGTGGAAGAAGGACAGCATCGAGGACGAAGCGTTTGCGAGCGTGCGGTTCGCGAGCGGCCAATGGCTGACACTGCTTGTTTCCGCGATCGACTCCAACCCGCGCCGCGGCTTTCTCGATGTCACGGGTACGGACGGCTCGTACGTGCTCGATTGGGATTTCAATGAGTACCATCGGAGGGATGGCAACCGGACAAGAGTCCGCCGATTCAAGAACCCGGCGGGCGAATGGTGGCGGTATTACCAGAACGTCGCCGACCATTTGACGAAGAGGACGAAATTGGTCATCACCGCCGAATGGGCCCGCCGGCCGATTCACATTCTGGAATGGGCAGGTCGCAGTGCCCGCAAGGGCATGGCGCTTCGGGCCACGTACAAATAGAGGGAAGAGCATAGACGATTTTTTGCTTTTCAAGGCGGCGAAGGTTTTGTAGCCTCCACCCGGATCACCCCCCGTGGTTTGTGGCACTATTAGGAGAACTATAGTCTTATGACGGCATCAATGAGTCGAGCTATGCAGCGGATTGCAAATGGAAGCCCGCGTCGCAAGATCTTTATCAGCCTGGCATTGTGTGGCCTGACGCTGCTCGCAGCGAATTGGGCACGGGCGCAGGAGAAAGCCGCCGCAGCACTCAGTGCGGTAGCGGGCCACGTCCCGAAGGAGTTTCACTTCTTCGCGTTCATGACCAGCAGCGATTATTCGCAGGGCGAGAAGATGGCGTTGTGGGCGGTGCTCGGGGTGGCATTTGCCGGGTTGGGCTATGCGCTGATGCTGGTGGGCCAGGTCAAAGGCGCCGACCAGGGCACGCCGAAGATGCAGAAGGTGGCGGCGGCGATTCGCGCCGGTGCCGAGGCGTATCTTGGCCAACAGTTCAGCAAGATCGTCGTGCTGATCGGAATCCTGACGGTGGCGCTCTTCTTCACCGCGCTCGTCGGCGGGAGCGAAGCGAAATACCCGGTTGCATTCGGACGCGCGGGCGCATTCCTGATGGGATCTCTTTTCAGTTTCGCGGTCGGGTTCGTCGGGATGCGGTTTGCAACGCTCGGCAATTTGCGCGTGGCGGCGGCGGCGAGGAACTCGTTCGGCGGGGCGCTGCAGGTTGGTTATCGCACCGGCACGATTACCGGGATGTTGACAGACGGTCTCGGTTTACTCGGCGGCACGTTGATCTTCATGGCGTACGGCGAAAAGGCGTATGAAGTGTTGCTCGGCTTCGGATTTGGTGGAACGCTGATCGCGCTGTTCATGCGCGTAGGCGGCGGCATTTACACGAAGGCGGCGGACGTCGGCGCGGACCTTGTCGGCAAGGTGGAGAAGGACATTCCGGAAGATGATCCGCGCAACGCGGCGACCATTGCGGACAACGTGGGCGATAATGTCGGCGACTGCGCGGGTATGGCGGCGGATATTTTCGAGTCGTACGAGGTCACCATCGTGGCCGCGATGATTCTCGGCTACGCGTCGTTCGGTCACAAGGGCGTGATTTTTCCGTTACTGGTGCGCGCGGTAGGCGTCATCGGCTCGATCATCAGCACGTACAGTGTTCGCTCCAAGGAAGGGGATTCCGGCGATGCGGCGTTGGCCTCAGTGCACCGTGGGTTCCTGATCGGCTCGGTCATCAGCGTGATCGGTTTCTTCCTGATCGGCCTGTTCTACTTGAGATTCGATGCGGACTATCTGCGTAATTACCTCCAAGCGAAGCCGGGTTTTGATCATTTCATGAAGGATGGCGCGGTCCTGCTGCCCTCGTGGCTCGGATTCGGTATTCCCGGGCTCGATATGCGCCCGGCGTGGACGTGCCTGATCGGCGTATTTCTGGCGGTGGCGTTGAACAAGTGCACGAGTTACTTCACGCACACGACACATGCTCCGGTCAAATCGATGACCAAGGCGTGCCAGACCGGTCATGCCACCAACATCATCCAAGGGATTGCGGTTGGTTACGAGTCCACGGTGTGGGCGGTCATCATCATTGCGATTGCGATCGGCGCCTCGGTGACGATCTACGGCAACACCTCCCCGATCTTCGTGGCGTACGGCGTTGCCATGTGCGGTATCGGCATGTTGACACTTACCGGCAACACGATTTCGATGGACGTGTTTGGCCCCGTGGCCGACAACGCCAATGGCATCGGCGAAATGGGCTACGACAAGGCCGAGATGGGCGAGCAGAAGTACAAGCAGGCCCGGCAAATCCTGGCCGACCTAGATTCTGTCGGCAACACCACGAAGGCGGAAACCAAAGGCATCGCCATCGGCTCGGCGGTGATCGCGGCGGTATCGCTCTTCGCCAGCTTCATTGCCGTCATGGCGATGGGCAGCGAAGAGAGGATCAGTGAAATGACGACGACGCAGTATAACAACGTGGCGGGCATGTTGACCGTGGCCAACCCGACGTTGTTCATCGGCTTGCTTCTGGGTGGCGCCGTGCCGTTCCTGTTCAGTTCGATGACGATTCGCGCAGTCGGCCGCGCGGCATTCCTGATTGTGAAGGAGTGCCGTATGCAATTCCGTGACAAGGAAATCTGGGCGGGAACGAAGACACCCGATTACGCGCGCGTGGTCGGGATTTGCACGAGCGCGGCGCAGAAGGAATTGATCGGGCCCGGCCTGTTGGCAATCATGGCGCCGCTGGCAGTGGGCTTCCTGCTCGGGCCGCTGGCTCTGGCGGGTTTCCTCGCCGGGATGATTCTGGTGGGGCAATTACTGGCCGTGTTCATGGCCAACGCCGGTGGCGCATGGGACAACGCGAAGAAGTTGATCGAAGATGAGCCGCGTGACCTTGAGAAGAACACGGGCAAAGGCTCCGAGCGCCATAAGGCAGCGGTCACCGGCGACACGGTCGGCGATCCGCTGAAGGACACGGCTGGTCCGGCCATCAATCCCCTTATCAAGGTGATGAACATGGTGAGCCTGCTGTTGTTGCCCCTCGTGCTCAAGTTCCACGTTGTTGCGGGGGTGGGTGGCACGGGACTGCAACCGTACGGGATCGCCGTCGTCATCGCGGTGTTGGCATTGTTGGCCATCGTCTGGGCGGTGCACAAGTCCAAGGAAGACTCGCCGGAGATGGCGCAGATGGAGAGGGAATTCGAGAAGGCGTAATCGAGTTCGAGTCGTTCGCACCGGGGCGCGGGTTGACCGCGCCCCGGTTTCCTTTTCGGGCATTGCACGAAGCTGCGTAATCCGTTAACTTGTGCCCATGCGTCGGCTGTTCATCATTGGATTGCTAGCCTTGTTTGGTTGTGCGACAGCCCCCCAACCGGGCAGCATGGAATGGATCACCGTTCTGGCTCACTCGGATAGCGCTCCTGAACCAGTTGTAAAGGGGGGCCAGCTTGTGCTTTCTGGACGGGCCATACGATCGCGCACATCTTACGCTGCGCCCTTTGCATTGGAATGCGAGCTCCAACCCGCCCAAACCTCCTCGAACGGCGGGTTCTATATAGACTTCGTGCCCGAGGGCGTTTCGACAGCGGTGTTGCCACAGGAGTACGTCGGTATCAAGCTGGGCAACGATAGCACGCTGGAGGCATGGGCGTCCCGCAGCAATCAACCCGCACATTTGATCAAGAAGTCGGGGGTGATTCTAATCGATGCGGTGGGGGGCTATAAGCTCGCGGTCGAGGTGCAGCGTGATGGTTTTATCGTGTATGCGAACGGCGAACCGATGAAGATTGACCAACCGGTGCCGTACGACAGATTCCAAATCCAACTTCGGACGTTTCCCCCGCCAAGCCAATGGGTCGTTCGCGATTTCTCAATCCGGTAAGCAGGTACTGGTACAGTTTGATCTTGGGAATACCGCGGCCTGGATTCTTGAAAGAAAAGCTTCCAAAGCTTCCAAACCTTCCAAAGTACACTTTGAGGTTTGGAAGGATGAGCGTAGGATTGAGGTATGAGAGATAGGATTAGGAGTCAACTTCGAAGACGACTCGGAGTGGGGAGACAGAGAGGCATGGCGAGGCTGGGAATGGAGGTCGGCAGGGGGCTCTCTATAGAGAAGAGCATTTTTACCAAACGAACCCAACTGAAAAACGCGTAACTATCGTGTCATGAATTTGTTATGAAAAATATGAGTTGGGTTCGTTTTGCAAAAAAGAGGCAAAAAACGGGGAATAAATGCTAGAAAACAGCGCCGGAAGGGCGGTTTTATGCAGGAACGAAGCCAAGTTTCCGTACGGAAACAGTACCAGTACCGGCAAGCAGGTGGACTTGACCGCAGTATGGGGATCGCCAAGTATGGGTCGATGATATGCGCGTTACGTTCTTGGGCACAGGCACGAGCCAGGGGATCCCGCAGATCGGGTGTGATTGCGCTGTCTGTCGCTCGGACAATCCCCGGAACAAGCGGTTGCGGCCCTCGGTCTACCTAGAAAACGACAGCAGATGTCTGCTCGTCGACGCCACTCCCGACTTCCGGACCCAGGCGTTGCGCGCGAACCTTCGGCGCGTGGACGCGGTGCTGATGACGCATACGCACGCCGATCACGTGCTCGGGCTCGACGAGATGCGCGTGTACTGCAATCGCACGGGCAACAAAATGCCGGTGTACGGCTCCGCGCACTCCGTGGAGACAATCCAGCGATTATTTCCATACGCGTGCACCGACAAGCCGGCGTGGCCGGGACTGCCGAGGTTTGAGTTGCACACAGTGCAAGCCAATGAGCCGTTTGAGGTTTCGGGGGTCACGGTTCGTCCGCTGCCCGTGCATCACGGACGGATGATGACGTTCGGGTTCCTCTTCGGACAAGACTTTGCGTATGTCACGGACTGCAAGGTTGTGCCCGCCGAAGTCATTGAGACGATCCGCGGTGTGCCCGCGCTCGTGCTGGACGCGTTGCGATACCGCGAGCATCCGGCGCACTTGACCATTGAGGAGGCGTGCGGTGTGGCACAACAGGTGGGGGCGAAGTTGACGCTGTTCACGCACCTGTGTCACGAAGCGGACCATGAAGCCGTGGAGAAGGGACTGCCGCCGGGCGTCCGCCTGGCCTACGACGAAATGCAAATTGAGGTGGGCAATGGCGAGGCACGGCAGATTGCGTAACGTCTGGCTCCGGTTCGTGGCGTCGGTCGCGCTGGCGTGGCTGCCGTGTACTGTGAGCGCGGGCAATTTGGCGGAGCGCGTGGTGATTGTCTATAACACAGAAGACCCCGACAGCCGGCCGCTGGCCGATACCTACGCGCAGAAACGTGGCGTCCCGACCAACCAGATATGCGGGATCAGCATCCGCGTCGCCGAAACGATTTCCCGCAAGGAATATGATGAGAAGATTCGCGACCCGATCTGGCGCTTTCTGACGAGGCGGGGGCTGTTGGAGCAGGAGCCGCAGACGATCATGGATCCGGTGCTCGGCAACGTCCCGGGGTTGCGCACCGTCAGCGCGAAGGTGTCGTACCTTGTGCTGATGTACGGCGTGCCGTTGCGTATCGAGAACGACCCCGATGTCGTGGAGAAACTGCCGGACAATGCGCCAACGGAATGGCGGCGGAACGATGCCTCCGTGGAAAGTGAGCTGGCGACATTGCCCAGCACTGGTGTGAAGATTTCGGGATTCCTGCGGAATCCTTTTTTCAGAGACACCTCGGGAGACTTCGGGGCGATATTGAACCAGGAGATGTTGTTGGTGGGCCGCCTGGACGGTCCTGATCCGCAGACGGTGCGGCGGATGATCGACGACGCGTTGACGGTAGAGCGCTACGGACTTCACGGGCGCGCCTACTTCGATTGGCGAGGCCTGCAAGACGAGAAATTTGTGAAAGGGGACGATTGGATTCGCGGGGCGTATCGCGCCTTTCATGAGGCGGGGTACGAATGCGATTTCGATGACCAGCCCGAGACGTTCGACGAAGATTACCCGATGACCGACGCGGCGATCTACGCGGGCTGGTACGCCCAGGACGTGGTGGGACCGTTTCTCCGTCCCGATTTTCACTTCAAGACCGGGGCGATCGCATATCATCTCCACTCGTTCAGCGGCGCAAGCGTGCGGACGCGCACAACGTTCTGGGTTGGCCCGTTGTTGGCGAAAGGCGCGGCGGCGACCATGGGCAACGTGTTTGAGCCGTATCTGTCGTACACACCTCGTATCGACCTGTTTTTCCAGCGACTTTTGGACGGCGCGCCGTTTTTGGAAGCAGGCTATTACAGCGAGCCGGTGCTGAGCTGGCAAACCACATTTGTCGGCGACCCGTTGTATCGTCCATTTGCCGCGTCGTTGGACGCGCAAATCGAACGACTGGAGGCTGACCACAAACCGGACGTTGAATGGGCGTACGTGCGAAAGATCAATTTGCTGGTGGCGCAGGATGATTCGACGAAGGCCGAGGACCTTTGCCGTCGCAAAGCGGAGGCGTTGGGGAGCGAGGTTCTGTATGAAAAACTGGGGGACCTGCTACACGCCGGGCACCGCAACGCGGAGGCGATCAAGGCCTATGTGAAAGCCGATGAGACGCAGGCGGACGCGTATCGGCATATTCGGGTGGTCACCAAGATGGCGACGGCCTATGAGGCGGGGCGGCAGAGCGCGCAAGCATTGGCCGTGTACGAAAGGCTGGCAACTGACTACCCGTCGAACCACAACGTGCTCGGATTCTACAAACGGGCACACGATCTCGCGGTCACGGTGGGCGACGAAGCGAGGGTAAAGTCTTTGCAGGCGAAGATCGATGAGTTGACGGCGGCCCGGCAAAAGCCAGCGGGCCCCGTTCCGAGCGGGGCGGGCGAACAGGAAAAGAAGTGACAAGCCCGCGCGCCTTTGCTATCAGGACACGCTCAACGACGAGAGAGGTCAAATGTCTGTCATGCTGGGATTACTGGTGGTGATTGTCATCCTTTTTGGCGTGCCGCTGTGGATGATGGTCGTTTACAACCAGTTGGTTACGCTGCGCAATCTTGTCGAGAACCTGTGGGCGCAGGTCGACGTGCAATTGAGGCGTCGTTACGATTTGATACCCAACCTCGTCGAGACCGTGAAAGGCTATGCGACACACGAGCGGGAGACATTCGAGAAAGTCATCCAGGCACGCAATGCCGCCCGGGATGCCACGAACCCGCAGGCCAAGACGGAGGCCGAGAACGCGCTCACCGGCGCAATCAAATCCGTGTTCGCGATCGCGGAGGCGTACCCCGAACTCAAAGCCAACAAGAATTTCCTGTCGCTCCAGGCGGAATTGGCCACCACCGAGGGGTACATCGCCCGGTGCCGGTCGGAGTACAACAACAGTGTTCTCCCCTACAACAACGCCTTGCAGGTGTTTCCGTCCAATACCGTCGCGGGGTTGTTCAAGTTCCAACACCGCGAGTACTTCGGCGTGCCCGACGGAGCGCAACGCGAACCAGTGAAGGTGCAGTTTTAATTCGGAGAAAGAATGAGAATTGGCATATTGAAAGAGACCGGAGCAGGAGAACGACGAGTCGCGCTGGTGCCCGATGCGGTAGGCCCGTTGGTCAAACTCGGGATCGAAGTGTCGGTGCAAACCGGCGCCGGCGACACGGCGCTTTTCGCAGACAGCGATTATCAGAAGGCGGGCGCCCGCATCGTTCCCGACGCCCCCACTGCCTACCGCGAATCAGAGGTAGTCCTGAGAGTCCAAAAGCCGACATTGGAAGAAGCCGGTCTCATGCGCGAAGGAGCGGTGCTCATTGGTTTTCTCCAACCATCCTCGAGCGCCGATTTGATCAAGCGCCTTGACGAACGAAAGATCACAGGGCTGGCGATGGAAGCGATCCCGCGCATCAGCCGCGCGCAAAGCATGGACGCGCTTTCGTCGCAGGCGAACGTCGCCGGGTACAAGGCGGTATTGGTCGCGGCGAACTCGCTGACAAAGTTCCTGCCGATGATGACGACCGCGGCGGGCACCATCCGGCCCGCGAAAGTTCTCATTCTCGGCGCAGGGGTGGCCGGGTTGCAAGCGATCGCCACGGCGCGTCGGCTCGGCGCGGTCGTTTGGGCATACGATGTGCGGGCCGTGGTCAAGGAACAGATCGAGAGTCTGGGCGCGAAGTTCCTCGAATTCGATCTTGGCGTGAAGGACGCGCAGGACAAAGGCGGTTACGCGAAGGAGCTTTCCGAGGAAGCCAAACGCAAACAGCAGCAGATGCTCGGCGAGAAGACGAAGGAGTTCGACGTGGTCATCACCACCGCGTTAATCCCGGGAAAACCCGCGCCGCGCCTCATCACAAAAGAAACCGTGGCCGGCATGAAACCGGGATCGGTCATCGTGGATCTTGCGGCGGAGACGGGCGGCAACTGCGAGTTGACCGAAGCGAACAAAGAAATCGTCAAGTACGGTGTGACAATCATCGGCCCGACGAACCTGCCGAGCACAATGCCCACGCACGCCAGCCAGCTTTATGCGCGCAATGTGGTCGAATTGCTCAAGCTGATCATCAAGGACGGCAAGCTCAACCTCGACTTCAACGATGACATCATCAAGGGCGCGTGCGTCACGCACACCGGCGGCAAGCAGAGCAGGTGAGGCACAGGTTTCCCCCTGCATCCAGCGCAGTCCAATCGACCAGAGCCAAAAGGAGAATCTGCAAATCAGTCTTCGCGCTCTCAGTGAAACCCGGAGCTGCCGGAGAATTGTTTGACCAACTGATTTGTGAAACTTTTGGCGTCGCCGAACAGCATCAGCGTCTTATCCGCGTAATACAACTCGTTGTCGATGCCGGCGAAGCCGGGGTTCAGGCTGCGCTTGATGACCATGACGGTGCGCGCCTTGTCCACGTCGAGGATCGGCATGCCGTAGATCGGGCTGCTCTTGTTGGTGCGCGCGGCGGGATTGGTCACGTCGTTGGCGCCGATGATGAGCGCTACGCCGGTCTGCGGAAGCTCCCGGTTCGCGTCATCCATTTCCAGCAGGCGGTCGTAGGGAATCTCGGCCTCGGCGAGCAAGACGTTCATGTGGCCGGGCATCCGGCCGGCGACGGGATGAATGGCGAATTTTACGTCGACACCCTTCTCGGTGAGCACGTCGTAAAGTTCCCGGACGGCGTGTTGCGCCTGGGCGACGGCCATGCCGTAGCCGGGAACGATCATCACGGAATCCGCCGATTCCAGCAGCGCCGCCGCCTCCTCAGGCGTGGCGCTCCGGGCGGTTTTTTGTTCCTGACCGGCGGCTGTGGCCTGCACCTGGCCAAAGCCGCCAAAGAGTACATTGGTGAACGAACGGTTCATGGCTTTGCACATGATGATCGAGAGAATCAAGCCGGACGAACCATCCAGCGCGCCGGCGATGATCAGCAAGTGATTGTGCAAGACGAACCCCATCGCACAGGCCGACAGGCCGGCGTAGGAGTTCAGCAAGGAGATGACCGTCGGCATGTCCGCGCCGCCGATCGGGATGATCAATAACACGCCGAACAAGAGTGCCAGCGCGCTCATCACCAAAAACAGATTCGTGTTTCCCGGATGGAAAATCAGCGTGATGGCAACGACGGCAGCCACGACGAACAACGAGGAGTTCACAATATTCTGCCCCCGATAAGTGATAGGGCGGGTTGGCAGGATCTCCTGCAGTTTACCGAACGCCATCAAACTGGCCGTGAACGTCAGGAACCCAAGCAGCACTTCGAGCGTGAGCGCCGTCATGGTAAACCGGGTGAGGTTCGGCGTTTGCAGATAGAATTCCGCGGCGCCGACCAAGGCGGCGGCCAGCGCGCCGAATGCGTGCGAGAGGGCAGTCCGTTGCGGGACGGCGGTCATCGGCATCATCGCCATCGGGATGCCAATGATTGTACCGACAACGAAGGCGACGAGAATCCACTGGTAACTGTGGAACCCGCCGTGGACGATTTCCGGTTTGAGCAGCGTGCCGCCAACGGCCAACAGCATCCCAATGATGCCGGTGATCACGCCGCGCCGGGCGGTCGGGACGGCGCTGAGCCATTTGAGCGCGAGAATGAAGCACGCGGCTGCCGCCATGTAGATGAACTGGATGGCGTTTTCGCTCATGGCTGCTTCCGCTCTGTCTTCTTGAACATTCGCAGCATCCGGTAGGTAATCAGATAGCCGCCGACGATATTGATCATCGAAGCGGTGACCGCGATGGTGCCCAGCACCGTGCTCAACGTCGTCTTCTGTTCGCCGGCAATGACGATGGAGCCGACCACCGTGATCGCTGAAATCGCGTTGGTCAGCGACATCAGCGGCGTATGCAACAGGGGCGACACGCGCCGGATGATCTCCAGCCCGAGAAACGTCGCGAGCACAAACACATATAAGTACTGCAGGATGTTAGAATCCATTGTCTCTCCTAGTTCCAATACCGCAATTGCGGTTCGCGGTTGTCTTGCGGCGGCAGGAGTGATAAACAACCGCGGCGACCAATTCAAGTCCTATGTTGATCGACACAAACGCTCCCTTCTGTTATCCCGATTTCGCCGAAGAATTGCCGGAAGTGACCGAACGCGAGGGCGTGGTGCATCGGGATGGAGCTGGGACCCGCGGATGAGTGGGGACGCCATCGTCCCAAGCCGACCCAGGGTTCGGAGTATGAGTTGCCGCTGGACGTGATGATCATTGCGGGTGGCACCGACCCCAACCCGCTGGTGTAATCCACCACACGCGATCTGAAACCGCGGAAGGGTGGCGACATCGAAGCTGACCCCCGAAACGCTCAAGGTGCGTTCCGGCGGTTCTTGCCAGGAACACGCAGAAGCAGTATATGTCATCCACTTGGGATTATGGAAACCACCGGGTTTAAAATCACGGAAGCGCGCTTTTTAGCGCCTGATGTTAAATTGTTCCGCATTGCGGCGCCGCGGATCGCGCGCAAACAGCAGCCGGGGCAGTTTGTCATTCTGCGCATTGATGAGCACGGCGAACGCATTCCACTGACCGTTGCGGAGTCGAATCCGGCGGATGGCACGATCACGATCATCGTGCAAGGCATCGGCAAGACGACCAAACAGCTCAACACCCTCGGGGTCGGTGACACGATCACCGACGTAGTTGGGCCGCTGGGCCGCCCGTCGGACATCCACTTGTTTGGGACCGTGGTGGTCATCGGCGGGGGCGTCGGGACGGCGATTGCGTATCCGACGGCCAAAGCGCTTCAGCAGGCGGGGAATCACGTCATCGCGATCCTTGGGGCCCGGAACAAGGACCTCATCATCCTCGAAAACGAAGTGCGCGCCATCAGCGACACGACGTTTGTCACCACCGACGACGGCAGCTACGGAGAGAAAGGATTGGTCACCGATAAACTGAAGACGTTGATCGCCGCGGGCAAGATTGACCTGGTGTTGGCCATCGGCCCGATTCCGATGATGCGTGCCGTTGCGGAGACGACACGGCCGAAGGGGATCAAGACATTTGTCAGTCTCAACCCCATTATGGTGGACGGGACCGGCATGTGCGGCGGTTGTCGGGTCCAGGTGGCGGGCCGCAGCCAGTTTGCGTGCGTGGACGGTCCCGAGTTTGACGCGCACGAGGTGGATTTCGATGGTTTGGCCAGACGCAACGCCACGTACCGTGAGGCCGAGCGTCAGTCCTTGGAACGATTCGTCAACGACTCAGCGCACCGATGCAAACTGGAGGACGTCGCGCCCCGTTGAATATGCCATGAAAAATCCGCTGCCGCCCAAAGAGCGCACCAAGATTCCACGCCAGAAGATGCCCGAGCAGGAAGCGGGGGAGCGCGGCCACAATTTTGAGGAAGTCAATCTCGGCCTCAACATCCACCTCGTCACCCAGGAGGCGATGCGTTGTCTCGAATGCGCCCATCCCAAGTGCATTGACGGATGTCCGGTTGGGGTACAGGTGAAGGAGTTCGTGGCTTTGATTGTCGAAGGCAAGTATCTGGCGGCGGCGGCCAAGATTCGCGAGGACAACATTCTGCCGGCCGTGACCGGTCGCGTATGTCCGCAGGAAGACCAATGCGAAGGCACCTGCATCATCAACAAGAAGTTCGGAGCGGTCGGCATTGGCTACCTCGAACGGTTTGTGGCCGACTACGAACGCGGGTGCGGCATGATCGGCCTGCCGTCTATCGCCCCGTCCACGGGCAAGAAGGTGGCCATTGTCGGCAGCGGTCCCGCGGGCTTGAGTGCGGCGGGCGACCTCGTCCAGAAGGGGCACAAGGTCACGGTGTTCGAGGCGCTCCACGATATCGGCGGCGTATTGATTTACGGCATCCCCGAGTTTCGTCTTCCGAAGGACATTGTGCGGCAGGAAGTCGATAACATGCGAAAGATGGGCGTTGATTTCCAGACCAACGTCGTCGTCGGCAAGACCGTGACCGTGGACGAATTGTTCGAGGAAGAAGGCTACCACGCGGTGTTGGTGGCCACGGGAGCGGGGTTGCCGCAGTTTCTCGGTGTGCCCGGTGAGAACCTGTGCGGCGTGTATTCGGCGAATGAATTTCTCACGCGCGTCAATTTGATGAAGGCGTACAAGTTTCCCGAGTACGACGAACCGATTTATGATTGCCGGGGCAAGAACGTGGCAGTGGTGGGAGGCGGCAACACGGCGATGGACGCCATCCGCAGCGCATTACGGCTCGGGGCGAAGAACGCGTACGTCGTTTACCGGCGTTCCGAGACCGAGATGCCGGCCCGGGCCGAAGAAGTCAAACACGCGAAGGAAGAAGGCATACAATTCCTGCTATTGAACAATCCCGTTGAATTTCTAGGGGATGAGAGAGGTTGGTTGCGAGCGGCGCGTTGCATCAAGATGGAGCTGGGACCCGCCGACGAGTCCGGGCGACGTCGTCCCGTACCGATTAAAGGTTCGGAGTACGAGTTGCCGCTGGACGTGGTGATTATTGCGGTTGGCACCAGTGCCAACCCACTGGTGCAATCCACCACAAGCGATTTGAAGACGAGGAAGGGCGGCTACATCGAAGCCAACCCCGAAACGCTAAAGACATCGAAGAAAGGTGTGTTTGGCGCGGGCGATATCGTCACCGGTGCCGCGACCGTGATTCTGGCGATGGGCGCGGGCCGCAAAGCCGCCAATGCGATTGATGAGTATCTGCGTAGTGGAGTGTGGTGAAGATTCACTAGTGCCCACTCCACTCTAACCTAATTCGATGGGCGTTCGCCGTAATGGCGTAGATAACAGGCCATTGATCTGGCAAATCCGTCCAACCCCGGGAAAAGGGTGGCCGGGGTGATGTTCATCTTCTTTAGGTCGGACATTATTCTATACGCCTCTGAGTAGTTTGCTCGTTTGTCTTGGTACGGCACTTCGTATGGGAGCAGTATCTTAAGCGTATCAACATTGTCACCTTGGCAAAGTTTGATCAGTTCAGCGCTGCAATCAACCGGAGTCGCTACGTCAATTACGTCCACACGCGGAAGTCCCAGCGTGGCTGCGAGATTGTCATAGAGCGACATACTGATTTCGCACGGGAACATGAACAATCCTTGTTGCGCCTTGAGTCGCACATCCGAGCGCCGAGGCTCGACTGCCAACAGGAACGGCTTGTTCTTTCTTTCTGCGATATTCTCCGCTATGAATTGGTTCACGCGGTCAATCCGCGCCGAGTCGTCGAGCCTCATATCCGATAGCCCAAACTCATCATTGGCGCGTCTGTGGAGCACGTTGCAGTTGAGAGCCCACATCGCGGCCTCCTTCGTATCCGTCTGTGGTCTTGCTTCCATCGCAAAAAACGCGGCCACGTAGAATGAATGCGTGAAGTCCAAGAGCCGGGTTGGTGCACCGTAGTGTTGCATCCGAGCCAGCCAATCTAAGTACTCGTTATCAGCCGGTAAGTCATTGATGTAATGATGAGCGCCCCGCTGAAATTCCCGCAACATCCACCGTTCGAGATAGAGCCACTCATGCACGTGCCGGTTATACTTCTCGCTCTCACGGTGCAATTTTGTCTTGAGCGGCCACTCGGCGTTTGGCTGACCGCGAAAAACCCAATTATTCTGCAACGAGTCCGCGAGGGCGCGAGCCTCTTCCCAATTGCTCACCTTGATCTTGTAGAAGTTGCTCGCTGGAAGTGTTGCCTTCATTGTGGTCACAGAGAGTGTAGTGCCGGCAGAGACCCTTCGACAAGCTCAGGGTGACAGCCGGGCGGACGGCCCGGCGGTCTCTCCCCACCTATTTGTTTTCAAACGCGGCGTCGAAGGTGCGGGAGCTGGATTTGAAATCGAGTTGGGGGGCGAAGGCGCAGGTGGAACGGTTTCAGATCGACTCGGTTTTGCGTCGTCGCCGAATCTGTGCGGTCAAGCTACGAACAGATTGCCTTGCCAGACTCTTGCGTCGCTCCTTCGAGTAGTCGCCGCGTCCGTTCTCGAACAACTGGAGAAATCGAACCATGCCGACCGGGCCGAGTTCCTCTGCCAGGGCCCGCAGCCCTTTCACCCGAATCTGCTCAATCGTCGCGCGTGTCATCGTTCCTCCTGTACCACGGTTTGCAGCCAAGTCAAGGGGTTGTCCGCATGAACATGGAGTAGTCGCGCGTGTTTTCTGGCGAGGCGGAGCAGGCGGTCATCGGTCGTCAACAGCACATCGACCCGCGCGCTTTCGGCTGCGGCCAAGTGCAACGCGTCAGCGCCGGAAAAACCCAGCGACTCAAGCGCGAGAGCACGGCTGACAATCTGTTTGTCGATCTTGACCTGCTCAAACCAGTGCGGGACAAAATTCCTGACGCGTTCCCGACGGTGTGCCGAGCGGATGGTGTTGATTTCCGTGTCAACCACTTCACTGCTCACCAACGCCCAGCGTCGGCGCTCGATTTCCGCGACAATCGCGAGCACAGCCTCGGCTTCGAGATGGATGCGAGTCTGGGTCTGATCGTCGAACGGACGGTTCCAGCAGCACACGTCGAGATAAACCTTTTTCATTTCTTCTCAAACGCGGCGTCGAAGGCGCGGGAGGTGGATTTGAAGTCGAGTTTGCGAACGAAGGCGCAGGATTCGGCAGCGCCGTGTTCGCGGTCCATGCGGCTATCTTCCCATTCGACGGAGAGCGGGCCGGTGTAGCCGATATCGTTCAGCGCGACGATGATGTCCTCGAACTTGATGTCGCCGTGGCCGAGGGAACGGAAGTCCCAGTAACGGCGCGGGTCGCCGAAGTTCGTGTGGCCGCCGAAAACGCCGACCGAGCCGTCGCCGTGTCCCCACCACACGTCTTTCATGTGGGTGTGATAAATGCGGTCGGCGAAGCGGCGGATGAACTTCACGTAATCGACGTGCTGATAGCCGAGGTGTGACGGATCGAAGTTGAACCCGAACTCGTGGCGGTGTTTGAGGGCGTCGAGCGCGCGTTCGGCGGTGGCGATGTCGAAGGCAATCTCGGTGGGATGCACTTCGAGGGCGAATTTCACGCCGCAACTCTTGAACTCGTCGAGGATCGGGTTCCACATTTTGGCGAAGAACTCGAAGCCGTCGTCGATCGTTGCGGGTGAGACCGGCGGGAACGAGTAGAGCAGGGGCCAGATAGAACTGCCGGTGAAGCCATTGACGACGTTGACACCGAGATTCTTGGCGGCGTGGGCGGTGCGCATCATCTCCTCGGCGGCGCGCTGGCGGACGTCGGCGGGGTTGCCGTCGCCCCAGACGTGCGGTGGGAGGATGGCTTTATGACGCTCGTCGATATTGTCGCACACGGCCTGGCCGACAAGATGATTGCTGATGGCCCAGGTCTTGAGTCCGTGGCGTCCGAGTGTTTCGTGGCGCGAATCGCAGTAGGCTTTCGATTTGCAGCCCTGAGCGACGTCGAAGTGGTCGCCCCAGCAGGCTAATTCGAGTCCGTCGAAGCCGAAACCCTTCGCCTTGGCGCAGATGGTTTCGAAAGGAAGGTCGGCCCATTGGCCGGTGAAAAGCGTGACGGGTCTTGCCATGGCTGGACACGAGTGGTAAACAACCGGGACGGCGCATTCAAGCACTATGTTCATCGACACCCACGCGCATCTTGGTTATCCCGATTTTGGCGAGGAACTGCCGCAGATTGTCGAGCGGGCGCAGGCGGCGAAGGTGATGCAGATCATCAGTATCGCCACGGACCTGGAAGGGGCGCGGAAGACACTGGAGATCGCGCATCGATTCGAGGCGGTGCACGCGACGGTGGGCCTGCATCCCGGCGAGGTCCCGAAAGTTTCGTTGTGCGACATGAAGGAACTGGCACAGCTTGCCGCGGAGCCGAAAGTGGTGGCAATTGGCGAGACGGGTTTGGATTATTACCGCGAGGCCAAGGATGACGCAGCGGTGCGGCAGCGACAGAAAGACCTGTTTTGGGCGCAGCTTGAATTGGCGAAGGAGAGACGTCTGCCCGTGGTAATTCACAATCGCGCCGCCGAACACGACATCTTGGAGATTGTGCGGGCGCACGGGAAGAGTTTGCCGAAGGAGTCGCGCCCGTGGGGTGTGATGCATTGTTTTTCGGGGGACGAGAAATTCGCATTCGACTGCATCGAGGTTGGATTGTTGATCAGCTACACCGGCATCCTGACATTCAAGAAGTCGATGACGCTGCGCGACATGGCCAGGAAAGTGCCGCTGGATTGCGTGATGCTGGAGACGGACGCGCCGTATCTCACGCCCGAGCCGCATCGCGGCAAACGGAACGAGCCGGCGTATGTGCCGTTGATCGCGGAGACGCTGGCGCAGGTGAAGGGCGTGACCGCGGACGAAGTGGCGCGGGCGACGACGGCGAACGCGAAACGATTGTTTCGCTTGCTGCCGTGAGTCCAAAGATGTAGACGAGACAAATCGGGAGACCTAGTCATGTTCGGGATGCTTGTATTATGCATTTTCTGCGGACTGGTGGTGTTCGCGATCGTTGTGTTTCCGATGATGCACAAACTCGGCGGGAAGACGTCGGGTTTGTTCATGCCGTCGGACGAGCACATGCGCATCGTACCCGAGTACAGCATGGCAGAAGCGCGCGCGAACGAAGGGAAGTATCGGGAGGCAGTTGATGAATATCGTAAGGTGATCGCGAAGCATCCGGAAGACATCTATCCACATCTACGCATCGCCGAGTTGGCACTCAATCACCTAAACGACCTCAAGCTGGTTGAAACGGAGCTATTATCGGCTCTCGAGAAGGCCGAGGGTGAAGTTTCCATCGCGTTGACGGCCGGTCGGCTGGCGGACTTTTACCAACTCACCATGAATGACCCGGCGCGGGCACTGGAAGTCATGAAGCAGGTGCGCGAGAAGCTCCCCGGCACCAAGCGGGCTGATCTTGCAGACGAACGGATCGTAGTGCTGGAAAGAATCCTGCAAACCGGGGCGCCGCCACCGAAAGCGCCAGACAAGATTGCCGCCAGACCCTCGCGCTACAAGATGACAGAATAGGCAACGGCGTTACGACTTCAGGCGAGATGACCAAAATACAGTAGTGTCAGATAGTCGAAGCTCACTTTGCCATCAGCCTGATACCTGTGGAAGGTTGCCTGCAGCGCATCCAGCATCGGCCGATAGTTGGGGTGATTTGGTTCAGGCGTGTAGGAAGACGACAGCAATCGACCTTTCACTCCGTCGAAGTCGAAGACCTGGCGGCTCTCAAACTTTCTCAGCGTGAAGGGTTGCGGGGCGAAGAACGCGGCGATGGCTTCGGCATCGACGTTTCGGTGATCGACCGCTGCGTAGTCGGTGCCATACCTCTGCAGCAAGTCCTCGTACGAGCGCAGGAATGGGGAGGTATCCGTCAGCCGCTCATTCCAGATCAGTGCGACCCATCCGCCCGGGTCGAGGATGCGGGCGAATTCCGCTCGCGCCCGTGTGCGGTCGAACCAATGGAATGACTGGCCGGCAGTGATGAAATCGACCGAGCGATCCCCCAATGTTGTGGCTTCAGCCGTTCCGTCGACGCTCGCGAAGTTGGGATAGTTCTTGAGAAGACGTTCGCCTGCCTCACGCATTCCGCGATTCGGCTCCACGCCGAACACGCGATTGCCATTCTTCAGAAACAATTCGCTCAGGATTCCCGTGCCAGAACCGATGTCCGCGGTTACGGACTTGTTGGTAATTCCGCATTCACTCGTGAGCGTCTGGATAACGCTGATTGGGTAACCCGGCCGATACTTGATGTAGTTCTCGACTCGGCTGGAGAATCTGTGGGTGGGATCTTTCATGGCGAGGGGCGAGCGTTGGTGTCGGGAGACTGGGCGAGCAACGACGCCAGTTGATTCTGCAGGGGCAAATCCTGGGGCGCGGCCTGCAGTCCTTGGCGGAGCAGAGCGACGGCCTCGGTGAATCGATGCTGCCGGGTCAACACCTTGCTGAGTGCCAGGCAGGCGTCGGCGGAGTTTGGGCGAAGGGTGATGGATTTGCGGAAATGTTTGATGGCGCCATCCAGATCGTCTGAATCCAACAACGTGACCGCGATGCGGAAATGAGTGTCGCTGAGGTGCTCTGCCAGCGATGCGGCGCGCGCGCGTTCCTGTTGCGCTCCCAGCGGGCGGAGTTGGGCAGCGAGGATGTCGGCGAGATTCGCGTGCGGCTCCGGGGCGTCAGGTTTAAGCGACCCGGCCTCGCGGAACATGGCGGACGCTTCGTCAAGTCGATGCTGCTGAAACAGGAGAGCGCCGAGGTTTTCGTGCGCATCGAAATCCGTTGGGTGAATCTGCAGGGCCCGGCGGAACTGGGCCTCGGCTTCTGCGGTGTTTCCAGAAGCCTGGAGTGTTTTGCCGAGATTGTTGTAAGCCTCGATGTAGTTGGGATCAAGTTCCAGCGCGCGCTGAAAATGCAGGATGGCCTCGTCGGATTGGCCCAGTTGCAGCAAGGCAAAGCCCAGACCGTTTTCAGCCTTGGCGAAGCGGGGCGCAAACCGCAGTGCGCTCCGCATCTGTGTCGCGGCCTTTAGATACTGTGCGAGCTCCATCAGCACCAGACCGAGATTGTAGTGCGCTTCGACGGAATCAGGATCGGCCTGCAATGCCTGGTCCAGGCATTCCATGGCTTGGCGGTATTGAAGACGACCATACAGGACCAGCCCCAGATTGTTCTGCGCGATGACCGCGCGTGGATTGGCGGCGATGGTATCGCGCCAGAGCGTTTCGGCGTTTTGATAGACATGCGCCTGACCCCAAGTGGACACGCCCAGCCGCAGCAATACGACGACGGCGACAAAGGCAGCCAACTGCCGGCCCCGTGGACCGAATCGCCCGGAAAACGAGGTTGCGGCGCTGACCACGACAGCGATCAGCCCGATGCAGGCGAGATATTGAAAGTGGTCCGCCACGTAGGAATAGCGGAAGAAGTAGACACTCCAAAAGCCGAGTACCGGAAATAACATGGCTGCGAAACACAGCACGCCCGCCAACGGGCCTTTGCCGATGCGGCGGCGCAGCATCCACAGCGCGGCCAGCGTTGCCAGCGCGGCCAGGGGAAATGAATACTGCCAAGCCGCGTGCGCATCGATTTGCCAGCGCGGGTAGATAAACGCAATTTGGCGCGGCCAGAGGACTTTGCCGGCGTAAAACCACAACGCCCGTCCTGCCAGAAGCACGGACTGGACAACCGACAATAGCGATCGGGTTGTCCCGTTGTTCGGGATGGACGATTCCACGTGCACCGTGATCAGCCCCAGCGCCATGCTCGCCGCGAACCACGGCATCAACGCCAGAACGTCCCGCCGGCCCACGCGTTTCTGTTTCCACCAAATCAGCAGGACGATGACGACCGGCAGGCAGCAGACGGCCGTCTTGCTCAGCAGCGCACAGAGAAACAACAGAATCGCCAGCGCATAGAATCGCCGATCCCGGGTCGTGGTTGCCTCCGGGAGTGACAGCGGATGGAAGCGGAGGAACGCCAGCAATGACAGGAGCGAGAACAGGCCCGACAGAACGTTTTTGAACTCGGTGATCCAGGCAACCGATTCCACTTGCACCGGATGCAGTGCAAAGATTGCCGCCGCCCACCAAGCCCCCGGAAGGTTCAGTTGGCGCAGCACGCACCAGAGCAGGACGGCGTTCAGCGCGTGCAAGAGAATGTTGATGAGATGATACCCGAACGGCTGGAGCTTCCAGAGATGGTATTGCGCCCAGAAACCGCTAAAGGCCAGCGGATAATACTGCTGCGACGCGATTCCTGGTTGGGTCCAGATTTTTTGCAAACCCTCCACAGACCGGAGCGTTGAATTCTCCGTCACGTAGAAATCGTCATCCCAGACAAACCCGGCGCGGAGCGCCGGGAGGTAAGCCGTCACGGTCAGCAACGTGATGAGGGCGGCGCCTGCGCCCCACGATCTCCAGCGGCTGGAGAAGCGAAGGATGGGATCCACGCTCATTGCTGTTGTTGTTGCTGCTGAACACCGGTCTCGGCGGCGGGCGCTGGCCGGGGCGGCTCGGAACTGAAAGGCTTCAGTTCGTCTTCGGGAGCGTCGGGCAACGGCGCGTCGGTCGGGGCGATCTTCACAGCCACGGCCAATTGGCTCTCGGCGGTACTCTCGCCCTTGAACACGCCGCGTGTGGGCGGCACATCGGAGTAATCACGGCCGATGGCGACACGAATATGGCGGTCGGCCGCGATGAGATTATTGGTTGGATCAAACCCGACCCAGCCCAACGGGGGGAGGAACGCCTCGACCCATGCGTGTGTCGCGCCGTCGGATGAGCGGTCGTGGTACCCGTCCCGGTGGAACAGGTGTCCGCTGACGTAGCGACACGGGATTTTCACTTCGCGCACGAGGGCGGTCATGATGTGCGCAAAATCCTGGCAGACGCCTTTGCGTTTCTGCAATGCCTCGTCAAGAGGTGAGTCGACCTTGGTGCTCTTCGGCACATACTCGAACGCGTTGTACATCGCGGTGTTGAGTTCGCGCAGCAGGCGCAACGGGTCGTCGCGGCGGCGCAGTTTGAGTTCGCGGGCAAAGGCGCGCAGCGATTCCGTTGGAAGGACAAATCGGCTCGGCATGAGCATTTCCCAGAAATCGCCGGCCGCAACCGCGCGGTCGAGTTCGTCCCAGGCGGTGGGGCCGAGTGCCTCGGGCAGCGTGGGGGAGTCTTTCATCTCGACCATGGCGCGCGCCGTGACCGTCAACGCCGAGTGCGTGCCCGGCATTGTGAAGTAATGCACGGTGTTTTCCGAATAATCACGGTATGACCAGACGCGGGCGTGGGGGCTGATGTTTAGCTCGAACGACAAGCAACGCTGGATTCCTTCCGAGCGGGGTTGCATGCGGGCTTCCATCACGCTCTCGGTGATGGGCTTGCCGTAGTGAAATCGGGTGTCGTGTCGGATCGAATAGAACATGGGTTACACCGTCAAGACTGATTCAATCGGATAGGTGATGTAAATCTGATACACCGCGCCGTGGATTTGCACGCACAGGCTCTGGATCGTTTCCAGGTACGGGTGCAACCCGCTGGCGAGGATTTCGTCGATCTGGCCGTAGCTCAACGTGGAGCGGAGTCGTCCAGCGAGCCGGTCGAGCCGTTCCGCCTTGCGCTGTGTCAACTGACAGATGCTGCGCAACGCAGTCTCGATGGAGTCCGCCGCGAACCGCACCGACCGCGGGAATTCGGCGTTGAGCAGGAGAAACTCGGCGATGCGTTCGGGGCGGAGGTCGGCGGTGTACTCTTTGCAGTAGGCCTCGAATCCGGTGCACGATTTCAGCAACCCGATCCATTCCAGGTGGTCGCCGACCTCGCTGCCGCTGGCACGGCCATCGAGCAGTTTGCCGAAATGCACATCGAGCAACCGCGCGGTCGCGCCCGCGCGTTCGATGCAGCGGCCGAGCTGGATGAAGTGCCAGCCCTCGCCGTGGCCCATTGTCGAGTCGGTGATTCCCTGAAACAAATGCGCCCCGTGCTTGACGGCGCGGAAGAAATCACTGGGCTGCGCGTTCCAGATTTCGCTGAGCTTCGTTTGACGGACTTGGAGGAACAACCGATTGATCTGCTCCCACATCTCGGAGCTGATTTGCTCGCGGGCCTGCCGGGCGTTCTCGCGGGCGGTGGCGACGCACGAGACAATCGACGCGGGATTCGACGCCTCGAACGTCAACGCCTGGGTGACGCTGTAGGCGTCAGGCGTGGTGGCGGAGGCGTTCAAGCCGAGACTGGCGAACAATCGTTCCCAGCGTTTTTGACCCGAGGTCGGGGACTGGTCGAGCATGAGATTCAAGTTCACATCGAGCAACCGCGCGGTGTGTTCGCCGCGCTCCAGGTAACGGCTCATCCAGTACAGGCTGTCCGCGTCGCGGGAGATCATGATTGTAACACCCAGGTGTCCTTGCTGCCGCCGCCCTGTGAGGAATTGACCACGAGCGAGCCGCGCTTGAGGGCGACGCGAGTGAGGCCCCCGGGGACGATGGTGACGCGTTCGCCGTACAGAACGTACGGCCGCAGATCGATGTGGCGCGACTCGACGAGGCCATCCACGAAGCACGGCGCCCGTGACAGCGCCAGCGTTGGTTGGGCAATGTAGTTACGCGGATTATCCAGGATTTTCTGGCGGAACGTCTTGCGTTGCGCGGCGGTGCTGTGCGGGCCGATCAACATCTCGTAACCCCCGGATTCGCCGACGGCCTTGATGACGAGTTGGTCGAGGCGTCCGAGGACGTGTTGGCGTTGTGCGGCATCGCTGAGGATGTAGGTCTCGACGTTGGGGAGAATCGGGTCTTGGTTGAGATAATACCGAATGATCGCGGGCACATACGCGTACATGGCTTTGTCGTCGGCGACGCCCGTGCCGATGGCGTTGGAGAGGCCGACATTGCCGGTGCGGTAGGCGTTGAACAGGCCCGGGACGCCGAGAGTGGAGTCGGGACGAAACGTAAGCGGATCGAGGAAATCATCGTCCACACGGCGATAGATCACGTCCACACGCCGCAACCCCGCGGTCGTGCGCATGTAGACGATGTTGTCGTGCACAAGCAAGTCGCGGCCTCCGACCAGTTCGATGCCCATCTGACGCGCGAGGTAGGTGTGTTCGAAATAGGCGGAGTTGTAGACGCCGGGTGTGAGCAACACGATCGTGGGATCATCGCGGCGGGGCGGCGCCAGGGCTCGCAGAGTGGCGAGCAGCGCCTGGCAGTAGTGATCGATCGGTCGCACATCATACTTATGCGAAAATAGTGGCAGGACGCGTTTGCTGACCTGACGATTGGCCAGCATGTACGAGACGCCGCTTGGCACGCGGAGGTTGTCCTCCAGTACGGTGAATTCGCCGCCGCCCGCCCGCACGAGGTCAATGCCGGCGATTGAGACGTAGATATCGCGCGGCGTCTGCAACCCCCGCATTTCACGACGGAAATGGCGGCAGGTGTACACGAGTTCGCGCGGAACGATGCCGTCGTTAAGGATGCGGGCCGGGCCGTAGAGATCCTTGAGAAAGAGATTGAGCGCGGTGATGCGTTGCGTGAGACCTTTCTCGATGTGTTCCCATTCCCCGCCCGTGATGATCCGCGGGAGCAAGTCGAATGGGAAGATCTTCTCCGTGCCATCCTCGTGGCCGTAGACGGTGAACGTGATGCCTTGATGCAGGAACGAGAGATCGGCGGCGTGCTGGCGGCGATGCAGTTCGTCTGCGGAGAGTTCGGTCAATCGTTGATACAGGACCCGATAATGCGCCCGAGGACAACGGTGCTCGTCAAACATCTCATCGAAGGTGTGGTCGAGTTTATAGCGGCGGAAGAGCGGAGACAGAGGAGAAGTGTCCCCTTCAGTGCCTGCGCCGCTTGCATGGTCTCGCCCCATGCAGAGAAAGGAGACAGAATTCGCAGAGTTATGTCAAGGCCAACCTGCCAGAGATCATCACAGGCTCGTGTAATAGAAGCCGGCGGCCTGGGCGGCGTGGCGGTCGAAGAGGTTCTTGATGTCGATGAGAACGGGCGGGGACATCTTCGCCTTGAGTTGATCGAGGGTGAGCGAGCGGAAGACGTCGTGTTTGTTGGCGACGACGACACAGTCGCACTTGGGCACCTTGTCGAAATCGACGTTCTCGATGCCGAAATATTTGCGGACGGTGTCGGCGGAGAGCAACGGTTCGCAGCCGAGCACTTTCACGCCGAAGCCCTGGAGGTAGGTGATGGTATTGTGCACCTTGCTATTGCGGATGTCAGGAACGTTCTCCTTAAAGGTGAGCCCGAAGATGAGCACCGTGGCGCCCTTGATCGGTTTGCCGACGTGGGCGATGCCTTTGATGACCATTTCGCCGACATGAATCGGCATGGAATCATTGATCTGGCGGCCCGCCAGGATCACCTGGGGATGATAGCCAAATTGTTGGGCGCGGTAGGTGAGGTAATATGGGTCGACGCCGATGCAATGTCCGCCGACGAGGCCGGGGTGATACTTATGAAAATTCCACTTCGTGTTGGCGGCGGCAAGGACTTCGTCGGTGTTGAGGCCGAGCCGTGAAAAGATGAGGGAGAGTTCGTTCATGAGCGCGATGTTGAGGTCGCGCTGGATGTTCTCGATGACCTTGGCGGCCTCGGCGGTCGCGATGCTGGGGGCGCGGTAGATGCTTCGGGCGACGAGCGAGTAGAGGGCGTCCACCTCGTCGAGCGTCTCGGTGTCACAGGCGCTGACGATCTTTTCGATTTTACCGAGGGTGTGCTCATGGTCGCCGGGATTGATCCGCTCCGGCGAATATCCAATCTTGAAATCGCCGAGTTTCATTCCCGATTTTTCCTCGAGGATGGGCAGGCAGATTTCCTCCGTCACCCCGGGGTACACAGTGCTTTCATAGATCACGACGGAACCTCTGGCCAGGTTTTCGCCAACGATGCGTGAGGCGCTGATAATCGGCTCCAAATCCGGGACGTTGGCTTTGTCGACGGGAGTCGGTACGGCGACGACGATGTAACGGCACTCGCGTAGACGCTTTGCGTCGGTGGTGAAACTGAGGTTGGGGTTCTTCAGGTCGCTGGCGAGCGCTTCGCTGGTGCGGTCTGTGCCCTTCTGAAGTTCTTCGACGCGGCGAGTGTTGATGTCAAAGCCAACGACGGGGAGGCGCTTGGCGAAAGAGACGGCCAAGGGCAGGCCGACATAGCCGAGGCCGACGACCGCAACGGTTCCTTTCACTTTGTTCATGGTCTTCGTGGACCCATTGAGAAGTAGCAGGTCTTGTGCTGAGAAGCCAGACTGTGTTTACAGATGCGCGACGTTCACCTGATGAACACGGCTTGGGTTAAGCAGGCCCTTCAGCAAAATGCGCAAGGTGTGGTAGTTCCGCACATCGAGGCGATGATCTACGACACCGGCCACCAGCGGATTGACGTTCACAATATTGTGCGTGTTTGTGTCCAGGCTCACCTCCAGCACGCCGTCGTTGTATAGCGCCGAGTTGTGCTCTTTGTCCAACGCTAGCGAATAGACCTGACCGGCAATGCGGCCCACAATTTCCGCAAGACCATCGCGTTTGGTGATGTAGAAGCCATCGCGTTTGGCGTTGTCGAGCCACGTATCACGATTGGCGAAGAAGCCCGGTTTTTGAATGAACGGGCCGCCGTATTCGGGGCAGAACGTGTCGCAATTGCCGCATTCGTTGCACCAATCCGCGAAGTTGGCGATCTGGTACTTGCGCTCGACTTTGAGGACACCGCGGTCGGCCGGCTGCAGGCGGTTGCCATCCCACAAATAATTCGTGAACTCGACCTCAACGGGATCGACTTCATAGTAAAAATTCGCGTCGTTCGGGCACACGGGAACGCACTTGTTGCAGGTGATGCAGTCGTAAAGCCAGAGCTTCGAGTCAATCCGCTTGGGAACCGCAGTGTTCTTCTCGGCTGAATAACGTTCATCCGCGACGGTCCGGCTCCAAATCGGGCCAATGTTGAGGAAGCCGGCGTAATTGACGGCGGCCTCGCGATCCCCCGGCGCATGAGCCAACGCCAACTGCTCGTGTCCTTCCCGTTTGAGAATGAAATCGCCGATGTTGGTGACGCCGAGCTTCTTCATTTCCTGTTCGAGGTTCTTGAGATACTCGAAAAGCCGTCCGTAACCGCCGACCTTCAAGAGATCACTGCAGGTGGTGATCGGAACGAAGCCGCAGGCCACACAATTGGCGAAATTATGTTTGTCCACGGCGGCCGAGAAACTGATCGGGCAGTCGGGACCGTAGTGGTGCCGCCAATGCTCGACCAGTCGCAATGTGACCACATGCAGCGGCGGTCCGCTGAGATACATGATCTCATCCTTCGGGAAGAACTGCCGATGGTTGACGACTTCGAGAGTGTTGCTGAACTTGACGCCGACGCTGTGCCCGTGCTTCCGCCCCGTCGCCTGCAAGCGACGCATCATCTCGATGCCTTCGTCGAACTTCAGTCCGGCGTCGATTGCCTTTTTGTTGACCTGGATATCGTGAAAGCCGAGCCGGTCGTGCAGCAAATGGTTCAACTCCTCGAGGCCGAGCATGGTCGGGTTCATCTTGATCACGACGTCCATGCCGATTTCAGCCAGGAGAAAGCTGCAAATCCTCTCAATCTCGGTGGGCGGGCAATTGTGGAACGTCGAGACCGTGACGGTGTTGGAGATTTCCTCGGGGTAGGGCAGGTCGCGAAACTGTTTCCAAGGGTCGGGGATTTCCATCCGCAACTTGTCGATGTGGTTTTTGGCGTTGCGGAGGGCGGCGATGAACTCACGGATCCGTTGGCTCGAGATGCCGTCCAGGTCGTAGCCGAGGCTGAAATCGTAGATTGTGGACGTCTTGTCGAATGGACTCGGCGGGAACTTGAGGAGATGGCTCGCCTTGAAGATCTCGACGAGCATCATGCCGGCGACGTACTCGTGGATGGACTCATGGAGCCGCAACTCCTGGGAGAACTCGATGTTGTAGCCGACGTTGGTCATGTCGATGCACGGGCGATTGATGACCAAATGGTCGTTGATCTGCACCGTCTTGAGTTCGAGGATGCGCGACCCGGCCAGCCAGCTCAGAAGAATGTTTTGCGCCATTTGCGTTTGCGGGCCGGCGGCGGGGCCGACGGGCGTGCCGGCGATCCTCCCGTGAAATTTCACGCTGGTATCGAGGGACGGGTCAGGCACATACATTTTGCTGAGCGGCAGATCAAAGATGGTCTGTTGCCGCTCAGGCTCCAGAAACATCCGTTTGACGAGATCATAAAACGGCGATGGATGGAGGTCCGCCATAGGGTCGATTATATCCAGTAACTTTACGGGTTCCCGAGCCGTAGTCTAGCGAAAAGCTGTTCCCGCACTGGCTGTCCCGATTGTGCTGGGCTGCCGAGGTCGAGAGCGAATGCCAAATTGTCGGGTTCCATTGGGTTGGCTGACAATGTGGCTGTCGCGTGCCCGAACAGGCATGAGTCCAATGTTTCTGCAATTGTCGTGTTATCAATATGTTACAACACAAGCAGCAGCCGTGGCATTGGCGTTGCTAGGTCAAGGTTATATTGATTGATCAAAGATGGAGGCGGCAGCGCGATGAAACGAAGTGACGGATGTCTTACCGACGCCCAACTCCGCACGGAATTGAGCCGGTGCGAGTATTGCGAAGAAAAGCCCTGTCAAAAGGCCTGCCCAGCCGATTGCTCGCCGGCGGACTTCATCATGGCGGCGCGAGTGGGCGAGAAATCGGACTATCGGCGGGCGGCGGCCTTGATCATGGGGGCAAACCCGCTTGGCGGGGTGTGCGGGGTCGTTTGTCCTGACTATTTCTGCGTGAAGGCCTGTTCGCGACGGACGTTTGATACGCCGATTAACATCCCCGCCGTTCAAGCGACGGTTATCAAGAAAGCCAACGAAGTCGGGATGCCGGAATTCAAGACGGCCAAGAAGAGTGGGAAGACGGTGGGCGTGATTGGAGCGGGACCGGCGGGTTTCGGGGCGGCGGCCGTTCTGGCCCAGCAGGGGTATCAGGTCACAGTTTACGACCAGCAAGAGCGGCTGGGCGGAATGATGAATCTCATCCCTGATTTCAGGTTGGACAAGAAGATGGTGCACGCTGACCTCGAATTCTTGAAGCGCCTCGGGGCCATCGAGTTTAAACTCGGCAAGGCCATCGCCAACCCGGATAAACTGCTCAAGAAGCATGATGCCGTCATTGTGTGTGCCGGTTTGGGCGAAGCGATGCGACTGGGTGTCCCGGGCGAAGAAAACACGGTGTCGTGGCAGAGATTTTTGGAGAACCAGAAAAGGATGCGCGTCGCGGGCAAGAAGGTGGCGGTTCTCGGCGGCGGCGCGGTAGCGGCGGATTGTGCGACCACGGCCAAACGGCTCGGGGCGCTTTCGGTGGAACTCATCTACCGGCGCAAGCAGGAGAACATGCCGCTGACGCAATATGAGCGCGATATGCTGCTCGAGCACGGCATCGACATATCGACTTGTTCCAAGCCCGTTGAAATCGTTCACCAGGGGAAGCAAGTCAAAGGCATTCGTATCGTCCGGTTGATGCTCCCGAAAGGCAAGGCGCCGCGGCCGGAGAATTTCATCGTCAACAAGAAAGAATCGCCGATTTTCCGCCAGTTCGATCTCGTGATCTCCGCAATCGGCAGCCGGCCCAAACTGGCGGAGTCGAAGACCAAAGGGATTTTCCACGCCGGCGACATGGTGCTGGGCTCATCCACCGTGGTGGAGTCGGTGGCGAGCGGCAAGAACGCAGCGTTGGAAGCCGATGCGTTCATCCGGGGCAAGAGCAAGCCGCGCATAGCCGACCGCGCGAAATGTCGCACGGTCCTGGCGGGCACGCCAATGTATCCGGTTGCGATCGACGGGGAGTTCTTCGGACGCAAGATGCGCTCGCCGTTCCTGCTCTCGGCGGCGCCGCACTCGGATGGGTATGCCCAGATGCGGCTGGCTTACGAGCGGGGCTGGTCCGGCGGCGTGATGAAGACGTCGTTCGACAACGTGCCGATTCACATCCCGAGCGAATACATGTTTGTGATCGGGGACTCGACGTACGGCAATAGCGACAATGTTTCCGGGCATCCGCTCGACCGCGTCCGGAAGGAAATCGAGCGATTGGTGAAAGAATTTCCGGATCGGCTGACGCTCGCGTCGACTGGCGGGCCGGTTACGGGTTGTGACGAAGAAGACCGGGCGGCGTGGCAATCGAACACCCGGAAGCTGGAGAGCGCGGGGGTGATGGGTGTCGAGTACAGCCTCTCCTGTCCGCAAGGTGGTGACGGCACCTGCGGCGACGTTGTTTCCCAGAATGCCGATCTGACGGCCAAGATCATTGACTGGGTCATGGAAGCCAGCAGCGAGGACAACCCGAAGCTGTTCAAACTCACGGCGGCCGTCACGGCGATCCAGCCGATCATCAAACGGATTCAGGAAGTGTTCGCGAAATACCCGAACAAGAAGGCGGGCGTGACGTTGGCCAACAGTTTCCCATCGCTGGCGTTCCGCAAGTCGGCTGGGCGACGGTGGGAGGAAGGCGTGGTCATCGGCATGTCGGGTGAAGGAGTGCTGCCGATCAGCAATCTGACGCTGGCGAAAGTGAGCGGTCTGGGCATCACTGTTTCGGGCAATGGCGGGCCGATGGACTACAAGGCCGCGGCCAATTTTCTGGCGCTGGGTGCGCAGACGGTTCAGTTCTGTACCATTGTAATGAAGTATGGCTTGGGCATCGTTGACGAACTTCACTCCGGCCTGAGCTACCTGATGGCGGAGCGCGGCTTTGGGTCGGTCAAGGAGTTGATTGGCAGTGCGCTGCCGCATCCGATCACCGATTTCATGGCGCTGTCCGCGACCAAGAAGCTGCCGGAGGTGATCCGAGAGCTCTGCGAACACTGCGGCAATTGCGAACGCTGTCCCTATCTCGCCATTACGCTGGACGGACAAAGAGTTCCCGTGTTCGATCCGGTCCACTGCATCGGCTGTTCGCTGTGCGCGCAGAAATGCTTTGCGGGTGCGATCTTTATGCGGGAGCGAACCGAGCGCGAGTTGGCCGTCCTGCGGGACTAGGGAACTTCTGGGCTGATTCACAAGATCCAGAAGCGCCGGCGGATGCGAATTCATCACAGGGTCGATTCTGTCAATTGACTTTTTGGTTTCGTTTGCCGTAGGCTGAGCGAAACTTACCGTGAAGCTGTCCCGATTGATCAAAATCGCCCGCGGAGAAGAGCCGCCCGACCTTGTCATCAAAGGCGGGCAGATTGTCAACGTCCTCAGCAGCGAGATTTATCCCGCCGACATCGCGTTGTGCGGGGAGATCATCGCTGGGGTGGGCGATTACAGCGGCCCGAACGAACTCGACGCGCGCGGGAAATTCATCACGCCGGGCTTCATTGATGGCCACATGCACATCGAAAGCTCAATGGTCACGGTGTGGGAATTCGCGAAGACGGTGATGCCACACGGGACGACGACGATTATGGCCGACCCACATGAGTTGGCCAACGTGCTCGGCATCGAAGGCATCGAGTACGTGCTGAAGACGGCGAAGTACCAGCCGCTGAGCGTATATGTGATGTTGCCATCGTGCGTGCCGGCGACCGACCTGGAGACGAGCGGCGCGCGGCTCAAGGCGGTCGATCTTTTCCCGTACATGAACCACCGGTGGGTGTTGGGCCTGGCGGAGATGATGAATTACCCCGGCGTGATCCATCGGTCCGAAGAAGTGCTGGAGAAACTGCGCATCGTGGGCGGCAAGATCATTGACGGTCACGCGCCGCAGCTTAGCGGCAAGGATTTGAACGCGTACATCGCCGCAGGGATCAGCAACGATCACGAGTGCACGACCGTGACGGAAGCGCGGGAGAAAATGCGGCTGGGCATGAGTATCGCCGTGCGAGAAGGTTCGGTGACACGGGACCTGTTGGCGCTGTTGCCGCTCATCAAGCCGGAGAACGCGGAGCGTTTCTTTTTTTGCACAGACGACCGCACGCCGGCCGATTTGATGACGCGTGGGCACATCGATTCGATGATCCGGATGGCCATCGGCGCGGGACTGGACCCGGTGCTGGCGGTTCGGCTTTCGACGATCAACACGGCACGTTATTTCGGTCTGCCGAAGTTGGGGGCGATTGCGCCGGGCTGGTTCGCGGACCTGAATGTGCTCACGGACCTCAAGGGGTGCGCGGTGGAGAAGGTGTTCAAGCGCGGGCATGTCGTCGCGGAGAAGGGGTATCTGCTGGGCAACAAGCCGATGAGCGGGATGATCGACGTGCGCAACACGGTGCGCATCCGGCCGCTGGGGGATTCGAGCTTTCAGATCGCCGCGAGGAGAGGCCGGGCACGTGTCATGGAGTTGGTGCCGAACCAGATCATCACGCGACAGATTTTCGTCGAGCCGAGGCGTGACAACGGGCACGTCGTTTCCGACACGAAGAACGACGTATTGAAGATCGCGGTGATCGAACGTCATCACGGCACGGGCAACATCGGGCTCGGACTGACGAAGGGGTTTGGGCTGAAGTCCGGCGCGATCGCGAGCAGCGTCGGCCACGACGCACACAACATCAACGTGGTCGGCACGAACGATGCGGATATGCGCACGGCGGTCGAGCGGATTGTGGACATGCACGGCGGATTCGCGGTGGCGAACCACGGCCAGATACTGGCCTCGGTGGCGTTACCCATTGCGGGGCTGCTGAGCAACAAGCCGTTGCCCGACGTGAGGGATGAACTCGACGCCGCGAATCGCGCGACGCGGGAGCTCGGCTGCGCGGTGCCGGAGCCGTTCATGGCGCTGTCGTTCATGGCGCTAAGCGTGATTCCAGAACTGAAATTGACCGATCGCGGTCTGGTGGATGTGAATCAATTCAAAATCGTGGATTTGTTTGAAGGATAAAGGAATATTATAAGCGATCGTTTTGTGTATGGGCCGACGTTTGCGGAGATGCGCGATCCGTGACGCGCAATGCTTGAAGGGACTGCAGTTATTGCAGGAAGGAACGGACGTACTCATGGCGGAGGGCGTCAAGGCCGAGGTGGCGAAAGCGTTCGTCGACAACTTCGGCATCAGTTCCATCTGCAACATCATCGGCGCGATCAAGGCCGCGAAAGCGATCAAGACGGGAAAGGGACAGAACGTCGTGACGATTGCGACGGACGGGTTCGATCGTTATCCATCGGTGATGCAGCGGCTCAATAAGACTGTTGGCAAGATGACGCACGAAGAGGGGAGACGGCGGTTGGATTTCTTCCGCGAAGCCGACGTGAAGGACTGGGTACAGGAAGGGACGGCGTTCCATCGCACGCGCTGGCACAACCAGAAGTATTACACGTGGGTGGAGCAGCAAGGGAAGGGGATCGACGAACTGCGGTCGCTGTCCGACCCTGAGTTTTGGATCAAGGAACAGGCGAAGACGACGGAGATGGACAAGCAGATGGCGAAGGCGCGGGGATTCTAGTCCACCATTACGACGCGAGGTGGTTTTTCAGGACTGTGCCAGGGGCGTGGGTTTGGTTTGGTGAGGGCGAGGATCAGTACGATCCAGAGCACCAGGGCCACCGTGAGCGAGGGAACGACCCACACGGGCAACAGGCCGTGTATTTCGGCCAGTGTGCATTCATGCCGGGACGCGAGCCACACGTCCCATCGCAGGTTCAGAATTCCCAGAACCACTGCCGAACACAAAGCGAAATGTTCGATGCTGGCGCGGACAGCGGCGATTCCGGTCTTCCCCCGCACATGGAAGAAATGCCACAGGCCCAGCGCCAGCATGGTTCCACTGATAAGTACGGCCGATATCCGGTCATTTTCTTGCCACGCCAGGTAAATCAGCCATGAAAAAAAGGCCAGATAAACACCCGTCCACATACCAACACGTGTGCCCGTTGTCATGGGCGTCATCGCCGGTCGGTGAGTTCCGATGGTTTGCTCAGTTCGTTGATGGAAGGCCAGTCTGTGCCGAAACCACGCGACGATGAAAGTAGCTGCGACTGCGGCATAGAACCACCAGAAGCCTGCCATTGCGGCAAAAAACGTCTGGTCACTCCACTCAAAGTGTTGGCTAAGGGACTTCATGGCAGACTTCGCCGGCAGACACCACGCCAGCACGAAAACCCAAAAAATGGTGAACCAAATCTTTTGAAGCCGGCGTTCGCGCGCGTCTGTGGTGGCGCGGATGACCAACCATTGTGACGCGATGCCGCCAAGAATCCCGATAAAGGGGGCCAACGTCGCCAGCCACGCGGCCAGAAACCCGGATTTAGCCGCCGCCGTGCCCTTGACACCCAGACCGGCGCCGGCGGTTGCCGCCGAACCGGCGGCCAGCGGCAGCGCGGCAAGCACGGCGCCCGTAAACTGCTGCCCCGGGGCGGTACGGGTCAATGTTCCCTCGACAAAGGCGATGACTTCTTCGTGGAGCAATTTTCGTCCGCGGGAGAGCCGTTGTTTGACTGCGTCCTCGCTCAAGTCCAACTCGGAGGCGACGCGCTCGACGGACTGTTGTTCGCGGTAGAAGAGAATCAGCGGCTGACGGTAGGCATCGGGGATGCGTTCCAGCGCGCGCCAGAGGATCACTTCTTCTTCACGGGTGACGGCCTGGGCGGAGGGCGACGGGTCGGGTGATGGCGAATCATGAATCGCGCCGAATGGCTCCGCGGCGTGGATGGGCTCGCGGCCCTGTCGGCGGAGTTCCTTACCGACGAGGAAGCGGGTGATACCGCACAACCAGGTGCGGAGTTGGGCGGGCTCGCGGAGTTCGGAGAGCTGTTTCCAAGCGGCGACAAAGGTTTCCTGGGCAAGGTCCTGGCTCAAGGTGAGACTGCCTGTGGCGTTGTAGGTGATGGAGCAGACGAGGGCTTGATAGCGCTCGACGATCTGACGGAAGGCGTCGCGGTCGCCCATCAGGCTCCATTCGACGAGTTGGAGGTCGGTATTGGCTGTCGCAGGCATTGTCTCGGTGGTCATCATAGCACCGTATAAGTACCGGAAAAGGGCGAAGAGGTGACAGGAAATGTGACGATGCACTGAGGATTCCGTACGCGGCACGCGAGCATGGAGTGGAAGCTACCGGCGGCTCGTGAGAGGATCTGAGATGCGATAGTCTGTAAGGCTGCTAGAAGCTGAGTCGGGTCGTTGACAACAATGGCCACACCGTCGTAGGACGTTGGCACGTAGCCCGGCGTGGCGGGGTCGTTGGCGATTTGCTGGAGGAACATTGTGTTGCCAGCACTCAAGAGGCCAACTGAAAAGACGATGATCTTGTTCGCGCGTAGATCGTTGGTGACTTGAACGGCTCGATAGATGGCATCGGCCCGAATGTTTGCGCCAGTGAGGGGGACCAGGCCGCCGGCGCTCGCAGAGTTGAACTGGGTTGCGCCGCAGACGGTTGCGTTCCCAGTAACCGGGTCAAAAACCAAGTACGCGTTGTTCGGAGGGTCAATGCCGCCAAAATTCAAGAGTGTCGGTGCGGGGCAGTTCAAGGTGTCTTGGACGATATTGGCCCCGCCGTCCGTGAAGTAGACTACGACCTTGACGACGGCAGGGACGGAAGGAGCAAAGGCGTTGTTCTCCATGACGAGGGCGTTCGTCAAACCGCCCTGCGAGAAGGTAGCACCGGAATAGGTGAGCGCGCTGACGGCATTGCTGATGGCGGCGCGGAACGGTTGTGTCGGCTGAGCGGTTGAGGGAAAAGTCCCCGTGAAGACGACATTCTTTTGAACGGTGGAGAATTTGACCATCGCCACTTTATCGATGTTATCGTCGAAATTGGCGATGAACGTTTGGACGGCGACGGGGAGAGCTATTCCGCCACCGGTACCGGTGCAATCTCCGAATGGGATCTGTGGCGGACAGCCCCGGGATGGATCCATCGATCCCGAGACGTCGAGCACGAGGGTCATGATCACTTGGGCGGGGTCGCGCTTGACCTTGTAGAAGCGTTGCGAGACGGCGGGGGCGGTGGTGTCGGTGTAACGAAGCGCGAAGTCGTTCGTGGCGGCGGTCAACTGTCCATCGGGGAATTCCTGCCAGAAGCTGTCTGGTGCATCGGCGTACATGACATGGTAAGTGAATGTGGGGGTGACGGGCCAGGTGAGGGTGATCGAGCCATCGGGATTAGCCTGGATGTTTTGAATGGAGAAATCGGCCCTGGCATTCCGCAGACTGAAAAAAGCGAGCAGACAGGCGAGAGCTATGTGCGCGGTGCGCGTCGTTCTCTGGTTGTTAAGCGATGAACGGCGGCATATCCCGACATTTCGCATATGACCTGCGCTGCGAGACTGCCGGGGTGATCCAGTCTGGCGAGCACTGATAATACCCCGTTTGGCAATGGATACAATCCCAATTAGATGGAGATCTTACCTTGAGAACAGGTTGGCGGCCTTCAAAGCATTCAACATAAACTGCATGGCGACGGACGCGAGCAGCAATCCCATGAGACGCGTGGCGATCTTCATGGCGAGGGGACTGATCCATCGCAAGCCACGGGCCGACATGTGGAGGATGAGGTAACTGATCGCACAGACGGCGACGATGCAGAGATACAACGCGATGTGCTGCGGCACTCCTTCCGCCTGGCTCTGCATCAGAATGGCGGTGGTGATCGCGCCGGGTCCGGCCAGCATGGGAACCGCAAGCGGGGTAATGGCGATGTCTTCCTTGTCGACGCCGGCGGCGGTTTCCTCGCTGGTTTCCCGAACCTCGGAGCGACGGGCTCGGAGCATATCCAGAGCGACGAGGAGCAAGACGATGCTGCCTCCCAGTTGGAACGCCGGGAGGGTGATGCCGAGCAAACGGAAGAGCCACTTTCCCGTAGCGGCGCAAACGATCAAGACACCTCCCGCTACGCAGCAGGCCAGTCGGGCCATCCGGATGCGACTGGCGGGGGAATCCTTGGCGGTCATCGCCAGGAACGCCGGCATGGCGGCAATCGGGTCAACAATTACAAACAGCGAACTGAATGCGAGCAGAATGTATTCGTGCAGATTCATCCGGAGATCGGTTGTCGTTTCCCGGTAACGATATCTCGACGCGGCGTCCGATGCACGGCGAATCGGTAGCGGGACGTTTTTTTGCTTGCAATTCCAGCCAACTTTTTTATACAAAACCGTCTGGCTGGAGAGAAAAGTGTGTCGGTCGCGAAGTGTATTTGTGTATGGCGAGCACAAACATTAGGCGGCGTGGCGGCGACAGGTGGCAGGCTGCGAACGGCTCGGCAGCGGAAAGCCAGGTTGCATTTCTGGGCGACCTGTTTCTCCAACACGCTCGGAGGGTCTTCCTGTGAGTTTGGCTAGCAGGCATCATGCGGGCAGTGGTGTGGCCTCAAGAAACCGGTTTCCCATTCGCAAACTCCTTTACGGGATGATTGCGATTTTTGTTTTGTGTCGGGGTGAAGGTCCGGCAATTGCGCAAAGCGTGGTTTTGAACCCCAACGGCGTGGTTGATTTTGATCAGTTGAACTACAACGGCGGCAGTTTTGGCGCTGAAGGGGATGCCACGATCGATGTGACCAACGCGCTGGCGCTGTTACCCAACGGCAACCTGACCGGTGGCTATCTGAACGTGGTGGACAGTTCCGGCAACTGGCTGGTGCAGAATCTGCCGGTGTTGCCGTCGAGCGTGACCGGCTCCGATGAATTAAGCATGCGCTACAGCATTACCGGGGACAGCAATGGCGGGCAGATCAGCTCCGAGAACCTGTTGGCAGTGCTTTCGACGGCTCCACAGACGTCGGCTCCGAGTGGCACGGCCTCGAGTTTCACGACGACGGAAGTGGCGTTTGACGCGGGCGGGACGGGGCCGACCGGTGACCTTACGGGCTATGAGCCCGCCGCGGCTCCGGGAATCGAGGGTTTCAACACAAATGGCGTGACCGGGATCACCTACGAAACGGGACATCCGAACGTGCAGGCAGCGCTCAATCAGTGCGCTCCGGCGGCGATTGCGAACTCGTTGACGTGGTTGAAGACTACGGATGGAACGCCGATACCCCAACCGAACACGCCCGGCATCGGTAACGTTCCCGGCGCGACCAATACGCTCGTGGGCGCGCTGGATCTGGCGACCGGCCGCGCGGTGACTTCGCGAACGGTTGGCTCCGGGGTCTGGCCGCTGAATGGGACGCTGCAGTATATCTTGAGCAATAACCTGCAGAATTCGCTATCGGTCAGCTACGCGTCGGTGGTGAGCAATAGCGGGTTTAGTTCCTTCTCGGGCGGCCCCGGCAGTTTGTACCTGAACGGGACGAACAACTATACCGCGTACGGGCTGACGGCGACGGCACTGGGCACGAATATCAGTTATGCCGTGATCAGCAATCTGCTGTACAAGGGTTATGCTGTGGCCCTGGACGAGGCTTGGGGCGCCAATGGCGCGAATGGACGGCATTATATACAAGTGTTGGGGGTGGGGATACTTATGGATCAACCGTATTTGATCTTCTCGTCGGACCTGTTGCAGACGCCGGGAGATCCGACGGACCAGTACCTTGGCAAGTTCTTCCCCAACGTGCTGAATGGGACGCAAGCGGGTTTCAATTCGGGTATCGAAGTGAGTTGGCTTAACGGCAATCAGCTGACGAGCGAAGGTTCGGTCATCGATCAATTGGTGGCGATCCAGGCGGTGCCCGAGCCGACCACTCTCGCACTGGTCGCGGTCGGGGGAATCGCGGTGATGTTCCGTCGCCGTGGCGCGAGGCGAAAGCGGCGATCACTTTCCTGAGGGCACAGAAGACAACGGCATAGCAGTCAAACAGCCGAGGGAAGGTCCGTTTTCCCGTCGGTGTGGTTGATTGTTTCCGATCACCGAGGATCACCGGAAGTACAGGTTCTCGATGATCAGCATTGAGAGGGCAAAGCCCAAGGCCCAGAGGAAACCACAGAACAACAACCACTGTAACCGCGCAAGCGGGCGATCTCCCGTCACAACCGGGTGGTGGACGTTACTCACTTTCATCCCGCACCTCTAAATAACGTTAGTCTCTTCCTGACGAAAGTCAACTTGGTGACGACAAGATTCCTGCTACGCAACTGCTTCGGCGCGACGGGGTGATCAGTGCGGGGAGGAGCGGGTTGGAGCGGTGCGGCTAGAAGCTGGTGGTAAAGGCGACGTTGCCGGCGGTATCTTCCGCGGCGATCGTAGTCAAGCCCAAGGGGTCGGTATTCTTCGGAAGTTTGTTAACGATGAGCCTGCCACGCCGGTCGGTCTTGACGGTGCCAATTTGGACGCCGTTGACGAAGAGATTCAACGTGGCCCGGGCCGTGCGCCGGAGGCGGTGAGGATAAAGCGGGCGTGTGTGTTGCCTCTCAGGCTTTCGACGTGCAGCCAGGCGGTCCCGAGAAGATTCGGGCAGAGGAGCCCCGGGACGAGCGAAATATGCGTGTCGAATATGCAGGGAGGCAATCGGCGCGCATTGGCGAAGTTGCCGGTCATGTCGACCAATCCATTGGTGTCGGTGATGGCGATGGTCGCCACATTCGTGGGGTCCAAGCCCGCTGGCAATGGGAAGCTGGCTCCGCCGATCGTGTTGGACCAGAAGGGAACGAGGGTGGTCCTGGCTTCATGGACGAAATTCGACCAGCCTCGGACGTCGAAGGTGCCGAGGGTGTAGGTGTTGGTGCCCGTGGTGTCGGTGATGGAGGTTGTGTATGTGCCAGACAGCAGTCCGAGGGTTTCGACCTTGACGGTGACGGTGTTGGTGTCGCCGTCAATCTCGCCTTCGAGGGCGGCGCGCCCCATCGCTTTGGGCGGAGCGTTCGTGGTGTCGGCGAGCACGATGAACTTGTGGAACACACGCGGGGGAGGAGGCGGAGCATGGAAAATTCCCGTGAGATCGACCAGAGCGCTGGTGTCGGAAACCGAGATGCCGACGATATTGGTCGGGTCCAATCCAGAGGGTAAGGCGAAGGTTCCGCTGCCGATGAGGATGATCGTCGGTGGCGGCGGGTCCGTGACGATCATGGCGGTGGAAGCGGCGATGGGATTCGTAATGGTTAGTACTTCGAAGGTTCCCAGAACGTAGGTATTGGTGGCCACGTCGGTGATGCTGACGGTGTAGGCGCCGCCGAGCAATCCGTCGGTGGTGACGCGAATGGTGGGGGCGAAGATTGCGAGGGCGTTATCCGCGGTGCTGAGCGGCTGGAAGCACGGTCCCGAGAACAACTGGGCAATGCCAGCGGCGACCGGGGGAGCGTTGGTGGTGGCCATCAGTGTTGCCTCTTCCCGCAGGCCGCAAGGTGGCGGGAAGATCGGCCCGGGGAATGTCCCGGTGAGATCGACGAGGTCATTGGTGTCGGAAACGGAAACGCCGACCACGTTGGTGCGGTCCAAACCTTCCGGCAAAGAGAAGCTGCCGCCGCCGATGTCGACGATCCTTAGGTATAACGGGATCGGGCCGCCCGGCGGGTACGGGGGCAAGTTGGTGACCGTCGAGACGTCGAACGTGCCCAAGGTGTAGCTATTGGTTTGGGTGTCGGTGACGACGACGGAGTAGGTGCCGGTGGAGAGACCTTCGGTGGTGACACGAAGAAGCGGAGGGTTCGTGGCGGGAAGCGCGACGTTGTTCGGAGTGGCCCAGATCGTTGGGACGAACGTGGCCAAGCCCGTGGCTCCCGCGGGGGCATTGGTGGTGGCGGACAACAGAGCGACTTCAGGAACGATGACGGCATCGTCAGCGAGGACAGAACCAGCGGCGATGGCCGCCACAACGCCCGTGAACAATAAACCCCTGATATTCACATCAACGCCTACCCTGAACCGCAGTATACGCTTGGGCGGGACGCTGTCAAGTGTCAGGCATCGACTCCTTGGAACAACGCCTTAGGACCCCCATGGAGCAACGGTCCCCTGAGGAAGGCAGATCGCTCGTTGACACGTGAACGGCTGACATCTTAAGGTCGGGCGGCGTAAGGAGGAAGAACGCATGAAGAGATCATCGATCCGGCTCGTTGTTTTTGTATTCGTGGCCGCTCTGGGATGGACGTCCGGGGTCGTTGCCGATAATCAAACCGCCACCGTCAGCCCGGTCCTTTCCAGCAACGGCGTGCCGTTCAGCATCCAGATTGAACAGGCCAGTTTTTCGTTGCCAGCCGGCCTGCAATCCTTTGTCGTGGGAAAAAACGGCGGCAAATGGTTGCTGTTGGCGGGCCGGATCAACGGCCTGCACGGGTTCGATAATACGAACAACAATTTCGCGGCAGATACGCAGAACACAACGGTATTTGTCGTCGATCCGAACCTGCAGACGGTCACGACGCGATCGCTTACCAACCAAGAGTCGGGATTGACGCAGGCCCAAATCGATCTTTTGTCCGTGACCGCCGCCCAGTCGTACCAGTCGGGGAATATCCTGTACCTGTCCGGTGGTTATGGCGTGGACACCGCCACGACGAACTTCACCACCAAGGCTGTCTTGACGGCGATCAACGTTCCCGGTCTGATGCACTGGGTCGTCAATCCAACCAACGGTGAAACCGTCGCACAATATATCCGCCAGATTTCCGACCCGATGTTTCAGATCACCGGTGGGGCGATGGTGGAGGGCTTTCCGCACCATGCGCTGCTGGTGTTTGGGCAAAACTATAGCGGCGCCAACGTGTTTGTCGACGGAACCTACTCCGAGCAGGTTCGGCGATTTCGCATCCTTGACAATGAGAAGGTCTTTTCCTTTGTCGCCCAGAAGACAATCCGGGGGGGCGTGGCGCCGCCCAACTTTCGACGCGCGAACCTGAATGTCGTGCCGATCATCAAATACGGTCGCCCGAGTTTCGTGGCATTTTCCGGCGCGTTTACCGATACGTTTGGGATCTACACGCTCCCGGTCAAAATCAGCCGGAGGGGCGACCCCGAGATGAACCAACCCGCCAATGTCGCCAGGTTTGAGCAAGGAATGAACAATTGGATTTGTCCCACGCTGGAACTTTACTCGCGCAAGGAGGCCAACTCGTACACGGTGCTGATGGGAGGCATCAGCTTCGGCTATTTCGCAAACGGCGTATTTCAGACGGACGTCGAATTGCCATTCATCAACCAGGTAACGACGATCAAGTGCGATACAAACGGAGTGTTCTCGCAGTACCTGATGAACGCGGAGTATCCGGTGATTCCGTCCACCGGATCCAATCCGGGCAACCCACTGCTGTTTGGAGCCAATGCCACGCTGATTCCCGCGGAGGGATTGCCCGCGTACAAGAACGGCGTGCTGAAGTACGACAAGCTGGGAAGGAACCCCATTGTGGTCGGTTACATCGTCGGGGGAATCCAAAGCACGCTGCCCAATACCAACGTGAGCTCGGATAGTGCGGCGTCACCGTACATTTTCAAGGTGACGTTGGTGCCGACGGGTCCCTAGACGAGTTGGAGGCAGAAGGGCGGGAGGGGAATCAACCACGTAAAACGTGGCAAGCGTCCAACGCTCAACGTTCAAGTGAGGCTGGGGCGGGGCGAAGGGCACGAAGGAGGCAGGATGGTTGGCCACAAAGAGGCGCAAGGGACGCAAAAAGGGGGCGGGTAGGAAGACTGATACCTTAGTCATTAAGGTATCAGGGCATTGACTGAGAGATGTGTGGACAGAGTGGACGGGGTGGAGGGCAGTGGGGGAAGGGTTGTGACAACGCAATTGCTGGAATGCCTGGACCTGACCGTAATGGCCGGACCCTAATGGCCGTAGACAAAGCTATCGGGAGGTTACCAAGCGCCACAAGTCAGGCAGCCAAGTAGCTACCGCTACAAGAATGTCCAGATAATTTAGGTAATATTGCTCTTGCACGTAGGCCATTCACCGTCGCATACTGCGACTGGTGAGGCGATGAACGCCTTTGAGGACACCAAACCAAACCTACGGGCCCTCTATCCTTCCGGCCTGAGTGATGCAGGCTGTCGTCAAGTTCTAACCCAAGGGTCCCCTATCAGGAGCTACCAGTCGCATGAAAAACATCCTTTTCAGTTTGCTGGTGTTCTTTACAACGATTCTGTTCACATCGTGCTGCACGAGAGGCAAGCAGAGGAGCCTCGATGAGGCGGCCAGATCTCTTGATCGTGTTGAAAAGTCCCTGAATTATTGGGGACAGATTGCTGTCTCTGACCTGGTTCTGGTCGAAGACAAAGGCCAACTCAGAGTCAACTACGACGAGAGCGTAAGCAACTATGTTGAGGCCGCGCGCGTCAACATCAGCAGCGATGCTCGCTCCACGCTGGCGAGCAGCCAGTATCTTGGCTTGGCCCTCGAAGGTCAGTTTGCGCCGCCCGTATCCATGGGATCGGCGGCGACTGCTGGTCCTACAAACGCAGCCGGTCAGGTCAGTATTCCGAACCAGGCGCAAACGGCCATGAGCAATTTCACACCGGCGCTCAACGTGAACGGGCTTAGCCCCGTTATCGACGAGCGTCAGGCGGTGAGTAAAGGCATCAACGATAAGACGGCCGAGCTTCTGTTGAAGTTTATGACGAATCCAGAAGCCCTGACAAACCAGCAAACGATTGTCCTTGGTGTGATGCAAGTCACGTGTCAACCGGGTCAACTGACAAGACGGGGATACATGGCAGACTTGAGTATCATAATGAAATACGGGCGACAACGTGACCCGACCGTCATCACGAACAATATCACGAGTGACAGGGCAGATCGTTGTGGTGTGACAAACGTAATGATGCTTACGACCAATACATACGACTTCGAAATAACAAATGATATCAACCCAACTGCGTTGGGGGTGCTGCCCCTGATGGATAGCAGGAATGTCGAGCTACGGAATAGCAACCGACGTCAAACCGAGTTTGCGGCCGCGGTATCCGCGGCGTTTGCGGCCAAGGGGATGAGCGCCGGTGCAAAGCTGCTGGCTGACTATGTCAAGCAGCAGGAATCTGATGTGGACACGCGCAATTCTCTCCCGGTTGCCACGACCTATAGCGAAGGGGCAACGTTCGGAGTTCAGATCTATCCGTCTCTTCAGGCGCTAAGAACGCCCGCCGCGGCGAATGGTCGACCGGGGGATGTTTTTCAACCGATCACGTTTCCTGTCGTGGTCGCGATCATACTTAACAAAGATGAATACATGGAGAGCTCCGGGGCCAGTGCCACCTCCCCGGATAAGGCAAACGGGAGTGGCCAACAAGGCGGCGACAAATCGTGGAAATTTCTAGTGACGGAGAGACAGGCGCGGTGGATTCCTCTACAGAGGCCCGAGGTGTTTTCCGCCAGTGACAAAACGTTTACTTCACAACAACGCGAACGAGCAAGGGACATGGACTCAGCGGCACGCAGCTTAAAGAACGTCTCTGCGCAGGGGGAACGCTTTCCGGACCAGATTCCAGAGAATTACAGACATCAATATACTCAGCTGCGAATTGCGCTGGATGTGTTACAAGACACCGCGCTCGGTCTCTGGACTGCACGACCTTTGCCGGACAGTCTGTTTTCGAAAGACACGACGAAGACGAACGCTCCCGGCATCATCGATGTATTTCCTCACATCGTTTGGCGGGATACGGACACGACGTTTACCATTCTGGTAACAAATCTGAATTCTGTTTCTGCGGTGACCATCGCGGGAATTGAGTGTCGCGGCGAAGAGATCCATTCTGATAGAGGGACGGCGGTAAGGGCCACGTTGCCGAGCGCGTTTTCTTCCGTGACCAATGGGACGAGTTCTGTGGAATTTGTTCTGTCAGGGAAGGAAGGTCAGGCGACCAAGACAATGGCGATGGCTCTTCAAGGCAGGGTTGCGCCCGAAGCCGTGGCAACCATCAGCCGGGAGAACGGCAAGGTATCCGGCGTCGATATCAAACCCGGAAGGAACCTGACGGAGAAGGAGCTGTTGGACGCGGTCAAAGAAGTTCTTGAGAAGAGCGAGGCCCCGCCAAAGACGACGACGATCGTGCCGTAAGGGAGCCAACCACGTTGAAACCCCGAAAAGGATTCGAGGTAAACGTGGCAAGTTTTCAAGGGCATGGAAGCGGACGGTGGACGGAGTGGAGAGTTGAGGGAGGATGGGTGGAAAGAGGTGGTGGCTGAGCCCCTCAGCGGAACTCCGTTGAAACTCGCCTTCGCAAATGCGGACGAAACCGGACTGATTTCTCAATTCAGACTATCTAGCAGTCGCAGCTCTTGAGTTCGATGTCGATGGTTACCTTCTTGATGCACACGGATTTCACCTGGCCGCACGGCAGGTGCAGAGCACTCGAGTAGACGGTGAGCCGGTTCCGTGCAGCATTCGTGGGGACCGCTTCCGGGGAGCGTTTCCATCGGCGGCGTCTTCAGAGCAGGGTCGATCTGGTAGGTGATGCCGCCAAAGACATAGCCATCGGTCTTTGCGCTGACGACGATACTGGCGTGCTTTCCGGCCGCGATGACATCGCTTGCCGTAAACTCTCCCCCGGGTTTAAGTCCAATTTGGATTTTGCGGCTTCCGCGCGCCGGCAAGGTGAAGGATGCACCGCCCGGGTTCAGGAACACCACCTGCCAGCCGCGCTGCGTCAAGAACAGCGGAAGATCGACTTGTAGATCCACACGGATTTCTTTGGGATACGGGTTGTTTGTCCAGAAGTTCCTATTGACGAAGGAACCCAGTAATCCGGTGAGTCCTCCTCCGCCGGCGATGGGGGCGACATTTCGCTGGCCGATATTGTTGTCGAAGCGCGCCAGTTGCTCATCGGGGGTCGGACCGGTGGCGCAGGGCAGGGCACCCGCCGGGTCGATGTTACTCAAGTCGCCGGGAGCGCTTACGCTCATGAGCATGCATTCATGCCCGATCTCCGAAGGAGTCCACTCGAATGGTCCCACGACTGTCTCTCCCCCGGAAGCAATATCGCCTGAAACATTGATGGAAGCCGTGGTCATCGCCTGCCAGTCATCCGGCCACGTCAATCCTGCCGAAGGACGGCAATGGAATCCACTGACTACTACATTGCTGGCCGTTTGAGTACCGCGGTTTTTGATGCGAACGTAGCCGTAATTTGGAACGCCTACGACGGGAGTTTGATGGGTGGTGCCGCCGTCGGCCATCAGCCGGTTCCAGATGTCGGTGTTCTCCCAGAACACCGCTTGGTAAGGGTATTGCCCACCGCGGCCATCGTCGACGTAAACGTCCACATCCGGCGGCGCTCCGGGCGTCGTTACCGGCGTCGGGGCGCTCGGAGGTTGAAACAATCCTTGTTGCTCAAAGCCCCAGCGGATCACTTTATGAGCAGTGCCACCGGGGACCGCTTCAAAACTGAGGATACTGGCGTCGGCATTGATGAGGGCTGTCACCCAAGGGTCGGGCGTGGGCGTAGGAACGATCGGGCTGGGTCCGAGCGAAGCGATGGCTTTCATTATCAAGAAGACGATTCTGTGCGCCGCGGCAGTCTTCACGTTGACGTCCGCGTCGTCTCCCCCCATGGATTGGTAGATGCGAAAATGCGTGGTCGAGAGGATCTGTTCGCTGGAGTACCCGCCGACGTCGTTCGAGCCTCCCCAGGCCCAGCCGCCTGCCACGGGTCGGTCATGGCGGCGGAGGTTTGCGGGATCGGCCGGATTCGAAATGATTGGGACCCAGGGGAAAGTGAGGAACCGGTCGGGAGCTTGGGAACCCGGATCGCTCAGGATGGCTGCAATACTGTCGCCGGCGCTGTGAGAGAACCCAAAGTTGGGGGACTGGACTCGGTTCCACAGGAGATTGTGGCAGAACTCGTGCATTACCACGCGAAAATCCGCCGCCATCCCGGGGGACGAGGCACAGGTGTCGACGGTCCCGAAACCGAAATAGCCAGTTCCGTTGCTGGTTGCGTTGCCGGCGCAAAAGGCGTTTGGATTTCCGTGAAGGTAATCGCTTTGGTCGAGGGGAACCGGGAAAGTTGTGCCGGAGTGGTACCCTGGCACGTCGAAGCCGAATTGATTCATCAGGTCGTAAAGGAAATCGACGTGATAGTAGGCATTGGTTGCCGCAAAGGTATTGCCGCTGGCGACGCTGGTGAAGTCGCCGGGCGGATTGGCGACGCTCGGGGGTGCAATCGTTGGCGCATCTATGTCTTTGAGCTGGACGTATTGTCCGGTAAGAGTCTGTGGATTGGCCGTGGCAAGGCGCGGCAATACAACGGACGTTGCCAGTAGGTCCAGAGTAGCGTCACCCGAGCATGCGGTTTTGGTGGTATCGCCCGTCAAAGTAATCGGGTCATACGCGAGAACGTTGGCGAAGGCACAGGCGACGAGAGCCCGGAGAAAGAGCGCTGCGCCCGAATCGACTTCGATGAATACGCGCCAATTCACTCCCATCGCCCTCTCTTCCGTCGGCGCCAATGTGAACAGCACTTCGGTGACGGCGTAATGTGTTCCGGCGGCGATCCGGGTGGGGACATTGGGCAGCGGCAAAGTCGGAGGGCCATCAATCAGCATGGAGCGGGATGTGGCGCGGACGGCGGCTTTTATCACCGGGCCCGCTTTCAGGGGTGACCTGGGTGTGCGGATCTCCGGGTCGTAGCGCTTGGTCGGATCGTATTGATATACGCGTAAACGGGTGGCATTGATTTTGATGGTTTGGCCGCCCAGCCGCAGCAAACGACTGAGAACGCGCGCGTTAATTCCTCTCGGCAGAAACTTCGGGTTTTTCGATGGCGGGTGGAAGGTGGGATTCGTATGGATCGTGCTGCGGGAACTCGTTACTCGCTGCGGGCCGTCCAGGATCGCGATGCCAACTCCGGCCTCCCAAATCGGCAGACTCCAACGGGTTTGTGAATACGAAACCACAGTGGTCTCCAGGAGCGAACTCTGCTCGCCGAAGCGCAGCCGCACTGCCTCGGCGGTGATGGTGTCTCCCACCGGCTGGTCGAGAGTGGAGAGAAAAGAGCTGTCGAGCGAATAAATTGATGCGACCTCGCCAAGGTAGGTGCGCGCCAGATCGCGTGGATTACCTCCCGCTACCGCGGCTGCAAAGAAAGGCTGCTGGAGGTGATGGATCTGTCTTACGATTCCATCTTTGTCTTTGACGACAGAGACATTCGGTGTGATTTGAAGAGGCATAACTCATTCTCCTATTCTGAAGGTTGTGTTATGGAGTTTCATTGGACGGGTGAGCGTGTCGCCCAGTCGTGTGGTGGTGGTTCCCGCTGCTTCGCGGGGCGAACGCGTTCCATGCGTTATCAGCGGCTGTATACGCCGCGGGAATATAGAACGACGTGCCAACATAACGCCTATAGCCCATGAACGGTCGTTATTCGTTGCCTCCTGCTCTCGCTGCGTTCCGAGAACAGGTCTCACATAATCAGCGTATATAACAACGTGCGCCGAGCCGTCAATCAGGGTTTCCCTGATTTTGTTGTAAGGGAAAACCTTACAAACTGGAGGGATGGATTTAATTGGGTTGGAGGGCGAGGGGCGGGTTGCGGAGAGAATTCAGAAGACAGAAGACAGGAGACAGGAGAGGCGGGGGTGCAAGGAAGAATTAAGAAGGACGAGGTGGGAGCGGGCGTGAGGATACGACAGAGACCCTTCGACAAGCTCAGGATGAATATATGAAAGCGCGCCTCCGGGCGGAACGGTGTCCGCCTCGCGCTTATAATCGCACTGGTTGGACAACCAGAACGGAGGCACGCATGAGAGAGTATATCGCATTTGACAGTCACAAACGCTACACGATTATGGAACGGGAGAATCAACAAACCAGCGTGGCGCGACAACGGCGCATCGAGCACGCTCCGGGCGCGATTTGCGGAGCGTTGCGCGACTGCGAAGCCGGCACGCCCGTCGCCATCGAAGCCACGAGCAACTGGTATTGGATCATCAGTGAGATCGAGCAGGCGGGGCTGCGCCCGTTGCTGGTGCACCCGCGCAAAGCCAAGCTGATGATGGGGTTGATCAACAAGACCGACCAACTGGACGTGCACGGGCTCAATCGCCTGCAACGCAACGGCACGTTGCCGACGGTGTGGATTCCGCCAGCCGGGCTTCGCGACCAGCGGGAATTGACCCGGGTGCGCATGGTGTTGGCGGCGCAACGCACGCGGCTGAAGAACCGCATCAGTGCCACGCTGGCGAAGTACGGCTTGGCGGTCACCGACGCCAGCGACCCGTACAGCCAGAAGGGGCGACAGCAGTTGATGGGCCTGCTGGGGCAATTGCCACCCCAGACCCAGTGGGCCGCCCGCACGCTGCTGGCCCAACTGGACTTCATCGAAGGCCAGATTCGCGAGCAGGAGCAGCGGCTGAAGCAACTGATCGAAGTCACCCCGGAGATGCGCTTGTTGATGAGCTTGCCCGGTGTGGGGATGATCCTGGCCGCAGTGTTGTGGCTGGAGATCGGTACCGTGGAGCGCTTTGCCAGCGCCGAACGCCTGGCCAGCTACGCCGGGACAACGCCCCGGGTGCATGCCAGCGGCGGGATGGTCCGCTACGGTCGACTGCGGCCCGATGTGAACCGCTACCTGCGGTGGGCGTTGGTGGAAGCTGGCAATTCGGTGGCGGTCAATCACACCCGTTGTCCCCAGCGCCACGTCAGTGAGCTATATCGACGGCTCAAAGCACGCAAGGGCCACCCCAAGGCCATCGGGGCGGTGGCGCGGCATCTGGCCGAGGCGACCTATCACGTGTTGAGTCGCAACGAACCGTATCGAGAGCCAACAATCTGTGCGGGACGATCCAAGGGAGGTGTAAGCGCGCAGTTGTCATGAGTCGGCCCGTGCGGCGGCTCGCAGGATGAATGCGACACACCTCTCGAACAAATTCATGCCCCGACGAGGGCGAAGAGATGACTGGGAACGACCCGAAGAACAAACGGCGAGAGAGGTTGACAACGGCGCGCTTTCAGAGATGACAGCTTGGGGAGAGCGGCGTTAGGCGGGGCGGGGGCGTTTGAGGATGAGGTGGATGGTGGAGGCGATGTAGATGGCGGTGCTGATGGCGGTGAGGGTGGTGAGGAGGGCGGCGGGGAAGGCGTGGGTGAGGGTTTCGAGATTGCCGGGTTCGAGGAGGTCGCCGGTGGTGGCGAGGGTGAGGTAGTGGGTGTAGGCGCGGAGGAAGATGGCGAGTGTGGCGACGAAGATGGCGAGGAAGGGGAGGCCGTAGGCGGCGGCGAGGAGGGGTTGGCCGAGGTAGAGTTGGCCGGCGCCGGGGATGAGGAGGTTGAGGGTGAGGGCGAAGCGGAGGGTTTTGGGTCGCGGGGTGGTGGGTTGGGGAGGGGAGTGAGGAGGCGGCGGATTGGAGACGGGAGCGGCGGCGCGGGGTGTGGTGGGGGTGATGAGGGTTGGGGGTGTGGTTGGCGGGGGTGTGTCGGCGTCCGGTGAAGGTTCGGGGCGAGAAGGGGTGGCGAGCCAGGTGTTGAGGATTTGTTGGCGGAGGGGTGTGGGGACGGAGTGGAGGTTGGGGTAGTGGGTGGTGTGGCCGTTGGTGGTGACGGAGATGTGGATGGCGTCGTGTTTGGTTACGGGTACGGAGGAGAAGATGGGGGGCGAGTCGGGGGACGGGTCAGGGTTTGCATGGATGGGGTCGAGGGACGAGTCGGGGCGATGGGGCGGTGCGGGGGAAGCGTCCGCCTTCGTTGAGACTTCGGCGCGACAGGGGGTTGGTTTGGCTGGCGCGAGCATGGCGAGCATTTCGGCTTCGAAGGCGGCGGCGCGGGCTTTTTCGTGGTGTTCGGAGAGCTTGGCGATGTTGGACCATTTGGGCATGGGTGCACCTGTGGTGGTTGAGAGGGCAGGATTCATGCCTGAAGTGCGGTTGGATTGCAGTGAACTGCGCTGAACCGCACTGAATTGCAGTGAGGCGGGGAAGACGTGGCTATTCCATGGCTTGGACGGTGTAGCCGCCGGATTTTTTGTCGGGCTCGAGTTTGAGGAGGCTGCGGTTTTGCATTTCGAGGAGGAGGTCGTTGAAGGAGCGGAAGCCGTAGGCGCGTTCGTTGAAGCCTGGGTGGCGGCGTTTGATGGCTTGCTTGATCATGGAGCCGTAAACGGGATCGTCGCCGTCGCGGCCTTCGGCGAGGGCTTCCATGGTTTTGGCGACGAGGTCGAAGGCGTCGGCGACGGCAGGGCCTGCGGGAGTCTTGGTGGCGGTCTCGCCTGGGACGGCGGCCTTGGCGGGGGCGGCGGCGGTGGTTTGGGCCGGGGTGCGCTGCCGCGAGCGCGACTGCACTGCGCGGACGAGGTCGTCGTAGTAGAGGAACTCGTCGCAGTTGTTGATGAACAGGTCAGAGCTCGAATTCTTGACGCCGACGCCGATGACTTTTTTGGCGTTCTCGCGCAGCTTGCTGACCAGCGGTGAGAAATCGGAGTCGCCACTGACGATGACAAAGGTGTCGACGTGGCTCTTGGTGTAACAAAGATCGAGGGCGTCGACGACCATGCGGATATCGGCGGAATTCTTGCCGGACTGGCGCAGGTGGGGGATTTCGATGAGTTCGAACGCAGCTTCGTGCAAGTCGCGCTTGAAGGCTTTACCGCGTTCAAAGTCGCAGTACGCTTTTTTGACGACGATATGACCTTTAAGCAGGAGACGTTCGAGCACCTTCTGGATGTCGAACTGTGGATAATGGGCGTCCATCGCCCCAAGGGCGATGTTCTCCAAGTCGAGGAACACGGCCATCGTTGTGTTGGAATCTTGGTTGGTCATTGAGCGCGAGTGTACTATAAGCGCGGCGGGAGTGCACCAGTAATTGTGAGAGGGACAAGTCGGGGCACAATTAAGATCCCCATGGGGCCATAGGGCAGGCTTTTGGAATGGCGGGCAAGATTGCTCAGTGATTGGAAGCGCCACTGGCTTGGCTTGACTTGGGCTCTGAACAATTCTAGAAGTATAGACGTCGAAAGCTTCAGACCGGACAAGAATTTATGAAGACAAGGCATCTTGTATTTATCACCATCACTGCCGCGGTGACGATGCTGGTGGCGGTTCCACTGAGAGCTGCGGTTACAGTAACTCCTGCAGAACCACCCAAGAACAGCACGGAACCGCCCAACACCCCGCCACCCAAGGTAGAACCACCCAAGACGGAGGCACCCAAAGTGGATCTTCCCGCGGGCAAACCGGTGGCGCTTCGGGTGTCCGAAACACAGTATGTCACGACGGGTCCGAACGGTATAGTTTACTTGGGTGGGGAAAAGATCGGTTCGAAACAGATGTTCGCGCTCATTGATCTTAGCGGTGGCAATCTTGGGGATGGAGATGATGTCAAAATCCAGTACTGCCCAGGACGCGGCACGGATCTTTCGAAGGCCAACTATTGGGTGGAACGCCCGGAGGGGATCAAGCGTGTGAAGGAAGGAGACGTCTTCAAGATCAAGAAGGTGGGCGCCAAGTATGCGTTTCTGACACCGACTGGAAAATTTGTTTCGGTAGCGCACGGAGATCCCATACTCGAGACATCGGATAAACTAGAAAGCGCGATGCTGGTGGAGTTCGTTAATCTTTCATCAGGCATTCCGAAGTCTCCCAAGAAGTCCAAGGCGGACGCGTCTGCTGCCGAGTAATTGTCCTCTCTCGCCAGAAGCGGTTCCATCGGAGCTTCAGCGTCGCTGAAGCAACTCAATGAACACTGGCTACGAGGCTGGTATTGTTGTGGCGGGTGCGCTCGAATGCAGGTTTTGTTGCCGGCGCGATGAACCGTTTCAGTCGTTCTCACCTTGCTGCTCACGTCGTTGATGGCGGACGCGTCAGCCGCATCACGATCAGTCCCGCAATCATGCAAATCACTGCGCCGAGCGCCACGGCGAATGAAGCGCTGGTGGTTTTGGCGAGCGCCCCTGCGATGAGGCTGCCGAACGGTGTCAACCCGAGGAACGCGAGCGCGTAAACGCCCATGACCCGGCCGCGCAATTTGTCGGGCACGCGCGTTTGCACAGCGGTGTTCGCCGTTGCAAAGAAAATAATCATGAAGAAGCCCAATCCCGCCAGCGCTACGGCCGAGAGCCAGTAGATGTGCGACTGGGCGAAGACGCTAAGCATGATGCAGAAACCGAACAGCCCACCGTAGAATAATTTGCGTTTGTGTGGGGAATCGCCGAGCGAAGCCAGCGCCAACGCGCCGACGAGCGCACCCACGCCATTGGCCGACATGAGAAATCCGTAGCCGCTGGCGCCGACATGGAGTACGTCGCGCGCGAACACCGGCAACAACACGCTGTACGGCCAGCCGAACAAGCTCACGACGGTCACGAGGAAGACGACGGCGCGCAGGACGCGATGGTTACACACGTACCGCAACGCCTCCGCCGTCTCGTGCCACATCGGTTTTCGTTCCGCTCGATGCGCCACCGCGGGCAGGCGCATCGCGAGATACGCGGCGACGACAGCGAAATAAGACACACCATTCAGGAAGAAACAGCCTGTCATACCAATCACGCCAATCAATACTCCTGCCAACGCGGGGCCGAACACGCGGGCGCCATTGAACAATGATGAGTTCAGCGCGATGGCGTTCATCAGATCATCCTTGCCAACCATGTCGATGACGAAAGCCTGACGAGCCGGGATGTCGAAGGCGTCCGTAATGCCTTCCAGCAGGCCGATAAGCGCGATTTGCCAAATCCTAATGATGCCGAGATGCACCAAAGTCGCTAGGACGAAGGCAAGTACCATGGCGGTACTCTCGGTGATGATCACGATGCGGCGTTTCTCAACGCGGTCGGCCATGGCGCCACCGACAAGCGTCAGTAGGGTGATCGGAATGGCCGAAAGAAAGCGCACCGCGCCGAGGGTGAAGGCCGAATTGCTGAGTTGGTAGACGAGCCAACCGATCGCCACCTGTTGCATCCACGTGCCGATCACAGAGACAAGTTGCCCGGAGAAAAAGAGGCGATAGTTGCGATGCCGAAACGCGGCAAACGTCTTGCGCCAGCTGATTCCGCCCGTGACGATGCGCCGCGGTTGCGTTACCGTATCGGCAGGCACGGTCGCAATCGTCGGTTCGTTGTTTCGGAATGTTGGAGTCGGATCGCTCACGACGCAAGGTTTGGGAGAATTAACTGGAGACTACGGGGGAAATCAACACGAGTTTTTGCGTGCGAGCACGACGCACGCGATTGCGAGAGGAACCTTCTCGGTCGAGTGTGTTGAAGGACGGGGCGGCTGAAGCGTCCGCCGTCACGCTCTACTTGCGGGCCAGCAGGAAGTAGAGGATCATGCCGACCACCGGCAGAAGCAGGATCAAGACGATCCACAGCACCTTCTTACCCATGTCAGCGTTGCTCTTTGCGCAATCCACAATCGCGACGATGTCCAACGCCAAAACAACCAGCCCGAGCAGACTTATCATGGTGTTCCTCCTTCGCAGGTAGAATACTGGGGCGACGTATAAATGGCAAGGCGGGAAATAAGGGGTTGACAGAGCGGCGGGATAATATATAGTCCCAAACAACAAAGTTAGGAATGACTAAATCATCGGATCGCAGGGAAGGGGATGTCCACGACGCAGTGGCTTCGCATACGAGCCACCTTTCGTTGGAGGGGATGCATGGTACGGTGGAGGTGCCGCACCATCAGGCCGGCTTCTGGAGTCAATGGCGCGTCTATGTCGGACCGGCGCTGCTGATCAGCATCGGCTACATGGACCCCGGCAACTGGGGCACCGACCTTTCGGGCGGCGCTTCATTCAAATACGACCTGCTCTGGGTGGTCGCGCTCGCCAGTCTAATGGCCATCTTCCTTCAAGTCATTTCTGCCCGCCTCGGCGTCGTCACCGGCAAGGACCTGGCCCAGTGCTGCCGCGACTGGTATCCCAAGTGGACGCGCTGGCCCAACTGGTTGCTTTGCGAACTGGCCATCGGGGCCTGCGATCTGGCCGAAGTGCTTGGCAGCGCTGTGGCAATCAACCTGCTCACCCATAACCACATTCCCATTTTCTGGGCTGTGGTGATCACCGCCGGGGACGTGCTGCTGCTGCTGGCGCTTCAACGATACGGCATGCGAGCCATCGAGTCCGTGGTGCTGGTGCTGATCTCGACGATTGCGATCTGCTACTTCATTGAAATTTTCGTCATCCCGCAGACGCAACCAAGCTTTCTGGAGATGGGGCGTGCCCTTTTGACCCCTGGCTTCCGGCGCGTGGGGATGCTGTACGTGGCGATCGGGATTATTGGAGCGACCGTGATGCCGCATAATCTCTACCTGCATTCCGCACTCGTCCAGAGTCGTAACTTTCAGAAGGATGAACCGTCCATTCGGCGGGCCATTCATTTCAACACAATCGACACGGCGGTAGCGTTGGTGATCGCCTTCTTCGTGAATGCGGCCATCCTCGTGCTCGCGGCCATGGTGTTCTACGGAAAAACCAGCATTACCGTGGCGGGTGGCCAGGTCATCCCATTCAACGGCGATACCGACTGGATCCGGGTTGCCTATTTGACCCTCGCGCCGCTGCTGGGTGTTGCCGCCGCCAGCCCGCTTTTCGCGATCGCGCTGCTGGCCAGCGGTCAAGCCAGCACGATTACCGGCACGTTGGCCGGCCAGGTGGTGATGGAGGGCTTCATGCATTGGAGGCTCTCGCCATGGATCCGCCGAATCATCACTCGCTTACTGGCAATTCTTCCCGCGATTCTGATTATCGGCATCCGGGGCGATAGCAGTGTCAACGACCTGTTGAACTTAAGCCAGGTGGTGCTGGCGTTACAGCTTCCTCTGGCCATGTTTCCCTTGTTACACTTTACCAGCTCCCGCGTGCGGATGGGGGCGTGGAAGAACGGCTGGTTTCTGATGATCACGGGTTGGGGGAGCGCCCTGTTGATTACGGCGTTGGACGTTTACGGTTTACCGGACGCTTTGAAGCAGGCCTGGGCGGTCATTGCCGGCCATTGAAGGAGGGAACGATTGCCATGTACAACAAGATTCTGGTGACGCTGGATGCCACGCCTACGGACCGGGCGATCATCGAGCACGTGAAGGATTTGGCGAAGGCGATGCACAGTCGGGTCGTGCTGTTGCATGTGGCCGATGGGTGGGCGGCTCGGACCTATGGCGCTGATGCGGTCAGTCCGGAAATCACGGAGGACAAAGCCTATCTGGAGAGAATTCGTGCCGAACTCCAAACGGCGGGGATCCCGACCGAGGCCGATCTGGTCTATGGCGAACCGGCTGACGAGATTATCAAGTGGGTGGAAAACAAAAGTTGCGATCTGGTCGCGATGAGCACGCACGGGCACCGATTCATCGCCGACCTGTTTCTGGGATCCACGTCCCGCCACGTCCGACACACCGTTAAAGTGCCGGTCCTGCTTCTCAAGGCCAAATGAGACGCTCGGTGATGACCATGGCGGTATTCGCTCCGGTGCTACTGTGTAGCTTGGTTCGTGCTGATGAGGATACGGGCAAACCGCCGCCGGATAAGAGCGCCTACAATCTTTTCAACCCGACCCCTCTTGCGTTGATGCGCGAGCTGTCACCGGATCGCCCGGACAAGACGGAAAGCCCCTACACGGTGGATGCCGGGCATGTTCAACTGGAAATGGATTTTGCGAACTATACGCAGGACGATTCGGATGGCATCCACACCCGCGCGTGGAATGTTGCGCCGCTCAATCTCAAGGTCGGCCTGCTCAATAACGTCGATCTCCAGTTTGTTTACGACAGCTACCTGCACGTGCGCACAAACGACGGTCCTGCTCACACAACAACGACCCAATCGGGAGCCGGCGATTTCACGACCCGGTTGAAGATCAATCTCTGGGGTGACGACGGCGGCCCGACTGCGTTCGGCCTCCTGCCATTCGTCAAGTTGCCGACGAACACTGACCGTCTCGGCAACGATGCGGTCGAGGGCGGAATGATTCTTCCGCTCGCCGTGAAATTGCCGGCTGACTGGGACATGGGGCTGGAGACGGCAGTAAGTTGTTTCAGAAACGACATCGGCTCGGGCTACCATGCGGAAATTATCGAGGCGATCACGTTCGATCACGCCATCGTCGGCAAACTCAGCGGGTATTGCGAATTCTTCAGTGACATTAGCACGGAGGGCGGACCGGGTTGGGTCGGCACCGGGGACGTCGGCCTTGAGTATTTGGTGGCGGAGAATGTGCAACTCGATTGCGGTTGCAACATCGGCATTACCCGAGCTGCGGATGATGCGAATGCCTTTGCTGGCATTACCGTGAGGTTCTGAAGAGTCGGAGTGATGAGTTGTGGCTCATCGGAATCGCTTGCGCACCAACTCATTCATCTTCGTCACGAGCCCTTGCAGATAGACGGTGGCGAGTTGGCCGTATTTGACGACGAGCTTTCCGTTGACGATGACGAACTTGGCGCGGGGGGAATGGCAGAGCATGAGAGCGCCGAGTGGGTCTTGGGCAGCAGCACCGGCGAACTCGACGGTGTTCAGGTCGTAGATCGCGAGATCGGCGGCGAAACCGGGAGCGATGTTGCCGAGTTCGCGTTCACGGTTCAGCAATCGCGCGCCGCCGCACGTGGCGATGCGCAGCGCGTCTTCCGCAGTGAAACTGTCCGCACCGTTCTTCACACGCTGAAGTAATAACGCCTGACGAGCTTCGGCCAACACGTGCGCGCCGTTGTTGCTCGAGGAACCATCCACGCCCAGCCCGACCGTCGCGTTCGCCTTGAGCATCTCGCACACGGGCGGAATACCGGAACCGAGGATCATGTTCGATGAGGGACAATGCGCGACCGCGGTTTTCGTGTCGGCGAGCAGCTTGATCTCCCCGGAGTTGAGGCAAACGCAATGCGCCCACGAGACATCAGGGCCAACCCAATCGGCACTCGCGAGATAATCGGCGGGGCGCTTACCGAATTTCTGGATGCAGAAATTGTTTTCATCCTCGGTTTCAGCGACGTGGGTGTGACAGAGAACGTGGCGCGATTTGGCGAGCGCGCGGGTTTCCTTCAGCAGATCGAACGTGATGGAGAAGGGGGAACACGGCATCAGATCGACGCGCGTCATTGCGTATGGCTTCGCGTCGTGGAATGCGTCGATGACACGTTCGCAATCTTTCACGATGAACTTTTCATCCTGGACGACATCGTCCGGCGGCAAGCCCCCCAGGCTTCGTCCCAGCGACATCGAGCCGCGTCCCGCATGAATACGCATGCCGAGTTCAGCCGCGCCCTCGATGACAGCCTCGGCTTTCACGTCGGATTCGCGCGGGTAGACGTAGAACATATCATTCGTGGTCGTGCAGCCTGAAAGCAACATTTCCGCCATCGAGATTTGCGAGCCTAGTTTGACGGCTTCGAAATCGACGCGACGCCAAACTTCGTAAAGGCCGAGCAGCCAGTCGAAGAGCTTGGCATTTTGCACGGGCTTCAAACAACGCGTGAGCGATTGGTACAGATGATGGTGCGTGTTGATCAATCCGGGAATCACCGCGCAACCGCTCGCGTCGATCGTCTCATCTGGCTCGAAATCCTTCGGAACGGAGGCGACGATGTCGTGGATGCGATTGTCTTCGATGAGGACGTGCCGTTGTTCCAGTTGCTCGACGCGATGCTGTGCGTTCCAGCGGATGATCGTTCCATTCGTGATCAGCAATTTCATGACGGATTAATCTCGTGCGACAGAAAGGATAACATTCGCGTTCATGGCGATTCAACACATCTCCCAAAAGCGCTACGTCATGTGCGGCACGAACTGGCGCGACGGCCTCAAGGATGTCAAAGCCGGTATTGAGAGTGCGGATGCCCTCATTCATTATTTCGCCTGACTTATCGCCACTCTATTCCGAACTGGGCAAATGCCTCTCTCGCAGCGGAATCGGTTGAAAATCAAGGATTAGCGACAGAGAAGTGCTGCTTTTGACAGGCATGGAAAAGGCTTGTGAAGAGCCAGAAAAATTGCTAAGAGTATGTGCTGCATCAATTGCTCGCGACGGCCAAATGAGAATAGGGAAATACTGTAACGTCTGGGCGACGTTCATCTTCGCCGTCTTTCCGCATCAAGTCGGTTTGGTACGCAACCAGCCCGTTCTACTGCCAGCCTTGGGCTTGCGGTCCGAGGTATGACCACTATGAGATCCATTCGTAAGTCTTGTGGGCGGAAGCCGCTTCTACTCGCCATCGGCGCGGTGGCGCTATTGCTGCCCGTCTTTCAAGTTTCCGCCATCATCGACGCCACTCTGCAGATGCAGCTTGGAAATCCCACTGGAGCTACCGCGGATCCGAGCAATCACGTCCATTATCTGATTCAGCGCACGGTCGAGGCCATTGATTATAGCGATACCAATGGCTGTCCCAACTGGGCGAGTTGGGATTTGACCTCAAGCGACTATGTCGTCAGCGGCCCGCGCTCATCGAGTTTCTTCCCTGACACAAGCCTGCCGCCGAGCTTCCGCACTATCGGCAACGGCTCTTTCGGCACGGTCAATGGCACCAGCTATGATCGCGGTCACATGTGCCCCTCGGCTGACCGCACGGATAATACGACAGACAATGACCTGGTCTTCTTGATGTCGAACATAATCGTGCAGGACTCGAAGAACAATCAAGGCCTGTGGGGAGACCTCGAAGATTACTCCCGCACTCTCCTTGCCACCCAGGAATTGCTCATCACGTGTGGCCCATACAATTTCGGCTCTACTACCGCCGGCGCGAGTCACGTCTACATCGCTTCAAATATCTTCAAGATCGTCGTCTGCGCCCCGTTGGGTTCCGGCAACGCGCTCAGCCGCATTACCAACGCCAATCCGAGCTCGATTCGCGTCATCGCCGTCGAAACGCCCAACGATGACTCTGTCTCCGGCCAGCAGTGGACGAGTTACATTACCTCTGTCAAACGGATCCAACAGGACACCGGCTACAACTTCTTCAGCGCGTTGCCCAACAATCTCGCCTGGGTGCTACGGAGCAAGGTTGATGGTCAAACTCCTGCCGCGCCGTCCATTGCCAGCTTCTCCCCATCCAGTGGTTCGCAAAGCAATAGCGTCACGATCAGCGGTGCGGGCCTTGACACGATCACCAATGTCAGCTTCAACGGCACTGTTGCGCCGTACACCATCACCGCTACCAACCAAATTATCGCTCTCGTTCCCGTAGGCGCTTCTTCCGGTCAGATCACCGTGAGGGGACTTGGCGGCAATGCGACAAGTGCCTCCAGCTTCACCGTCGCCCCGCCGGTCCTTCCTGACTTCACCGTCACGCCGGACAGTGCGTTTACCAGCAGCGGCGGTCAAGGCGGGCCCTTCAGTCCGTCGAGCCAGACCTACACGCTGAACAACACCAACGCGACCTCGTTGAGTTGGGGCGTCGGCAAGAACGCCTTATGGCTCGATCTGTCGGCCAGCAGTGGCACGCTCGGTGCCGGCACGAGCACGGATATCACAGTGACCGTCAACAGCACAGCCGACTCACTCCTGGGCGGAGCGTATTCCGACACGGTCATATTCAGTAACTCGACAACGGGAGGGTGGGTGCCGCATGGCGTGAATCTGACCGTGCTTACACCTGGCGAACTGTCGGTGAGCCCGGTTAACACTTTCAGTGTGATGGAAGCGGTCGGCGGACCGTTCAGTCCGTCCTCACAGGACTATACACTGAGCAACACTGGCAGTATCTCGCTGAACTGGACCGCGAGCGCGACTGCGACTTGGTTGAACTTGTCGGCGGTGAGCGGGACATTGGCAGGCGGCTCCAGCACTGTGGTGACTGTTTCGATCGACAGCAGCGCCATCGCCCTGTCCCAAGGCAGCTACAGCGACGAGGTCGGCTTCACCAACACGACCAATCACGCCGGCGACGCCACGCGCGACGTCAGTCTCAATGTCATCAGCTTTGGTTTCTACGACGACTTTAGCACCTTCAACTCCGGCGACCTCGTGGGCCAGGCGGACTGGCAGGAGTCAGGCACAACCAACGTCCTGTGGACTTTTGAGGGCGACAACGTTAATGCCTACAATGGCAAGACGGGTACTACAGTGGGAAACATTGCGGCTGACGTCGGCTCGGGTGTAGCTACGGGGGTTCATGTGAGCGCTTCTTCCGCGTGGAGCGCGCCGTCGGGGAACGGCTCGCCGGACTCTTGGAGCGTTAATCACTGGGGTATTGGCGATTACTTCCAATTCCAAGTGAGTACGCTGGGAATAGCCGGCATCCAACTCGCATGGGATCAAAACGGCAGTAGTACAGGGCCGCGAGACTTCGTGCTCCAGTACAGCACGAACGGGACGAGCTTCATTCAGTTTGGGTCGCAATACAGTCTTCCGTCTCCGGTGCACACCTGGAGTAATACTTCTTATGACGCAGCCTGTCACTTCAGCGTCGATCTGAGCGGCATTACTGCGCTGGACAATGCATCATCAGTGTATTTCCGCTTGGTTGATAATTCGACCATAAGCATCAGTGGCGGAAATGTTGGTGCCACCGGTACGGATCGCGTGGATAATTTCCTGGTTGGCAGGGCCGCCGTAGCGCCGATTCAAATCAGCGGAGGCAAGGCTTGGGTTCCGGGCGGTCAGACAGCTATCAAGCCGGACGCTTGGAAGGACTTTACCCCAACGGCCAACGTGACCGTGTTTGCGGGGATGGTGGTGAACGTCACCAACGCGCCCCCGGCGAATACCGGGACCCCTGCGTTCTTTGAGGCGCTGGCGAGTGACAATGGCGGGGTCGGAGATAGTTCCATGGCTGACTACCAGTTGACAGCGAAGGCTGCGGACGCCGCCAATACGAACTACGTTTTCGGAGGTCGCACCACGGGTGAGACCGGTGCGCCGTTCGTCTATGGCACAGCCGGGCTCAGCTATGGCAGATCGTATGGCGTGATTATTCGTACGGACCCCGCCGGCACCAACATGATCGTGTATGTCAGTCCGACGAGCGACGTCCTTGGCGACCAGACACCGTACTTCACCGCCGTCGGAGGCGCGGGTATTACCCCGGCCACGATCCTCGGATCGCTAGTCGTGACCCAAAACAAGAACGGCTCTCTCCCAACTGCGGGCGCGGGAATTGGCAGGGTCTGCGCAGCCAGCGATTACGCGAGTGTCTACTATTTCCTCATTGGCGGCACCCCGCCCGTGGCCGATTTCACCGGCAGCCCGATCACCGGCGTGGAACCTCTAAACGTGAGCTTCACCGACACATCGACGGGCAGCATCACGAATCGGTTCTGGGACTTTGGTGACAGCAGCACGACCAATGTCACGACGAACAGCGTGGTCCACGCGTATGCCGCCGGTACCTATTCCGTGACGTTGGTGGTTACCGGTCAGAGTGGTGTCAGCACCAACATCCAGGTGAATTATATCACCGCGCTCACGCCGTTCCAGGCCTGGCAGGTTCAATACTTCGGCAGCACCGACAATCCGGCGGCGGCGGCCAGCGTCGATGCCGATGGCGACGGCATGAGCAATCTGCAGGAGTTCAACGCCGGCACCGACCCGACCAACAGCGCGTCGGCCATGCGCATTACCTCCGTCAAAATACAAGGCACGAACGTGCTCGTCACCTGGACGATGGGGGCCGGCAAAACGAACGCCTTGCAGGCAACCAGCGGCGGTCCGGGCGGCAGTTATGCCACCAACGGCTTCGCCGACCTCGTCATCATCACCAACACCGTCGGCACCGTCACTAATGGCGTCGATCAGGGCGGGGCCACCGGCTCGGCCGCGCGTTACTACCGTGTCCGGCTTGTCCCGTAGGAATATATTATGAGAGTGGTAAGATCCCGCAACGTCTGGATTGCAGCAGTGGCTTTCTGCTTGGGCGCAATCTCGGCTACCGCCGACTCCAACGTGGTGGTCCGCGTCATGGGCGCCAACATTACCTCCGGTAACAACCAGAGCTACCTGACGCCGGGGTTGGACATCTTCAAAGGGTTGAAGCCGGACGTCGTGGCGCTCCAGGAATTCAACTACTCCAGCACGACGACCAACGGCGTCAACACCCCGGCAGCATTTCGGGAGATGATCGACAACACGTTCGGCACCAGCTTTGTCTATTTCCGCGAACCCTACACGGCCAGCGGCGACATCCCGAACGGGATCATCAGCCGCTACCCAATCCTTGCGAGCGGTTCGTGGGTTGACACGCAAGTCGCCAATCGTGGTTTCGCCTGGGCACAAATCGACCTGCCGGGCACGAACGATCTGTACGTCATCAGCGTGCATCTGCTCACCAGCTCCGCAGGTGCGCGCGCCACGGAGGCGAGCAACCTGAAGACGCTTATCCAAGCGAACTTCCCAGCGAACGCTTGGATCATCGTGGCGGGTGATATGAACACGGATACCCGTTCGGAAGCTGCGATTACCACCTTCACCACGTTCTTGAGCGATTCTCCGATTCCCGTCGATAATCTGGGAAACTCAAACACAAGCCAAAATCGCAACCATCCCCACGACTACGTCTTGCCGAGTTTCGCGATGACCAACACGCTCACGTCAGTGGTGTTGCCTTCCAACACGTTTCCCAGTGGACTGGTGTTTGATTCTCAGGTTTACACGCCCTTGGGCGATGTTCCTCCGGTTCAAGTCAATGATTCCAACCCCACCAACGGTATGCAGCACATGGCCGTCATAAAGGATTTCTTGGTGCCAGTACAACTCGCGTCAGGGGCATCGCTCTCTGTGAGTCCGGCCGATGGCCTGGCCAGCGAAGGCCATGTGAGCGGCCCGTTCAATCCGACGAACCAGACTTACACAATTGCCAACTCCGGCAACTCGAACCTCAATTGGAGCGCCAGCGTCGCGACTGCCTGGCTGACGCTCTCAGCCACGTCCGGTACGCTCGCGCCCGATTCAAACACCACGGTCACCGTCTCGATCAACGCCAACGCCAACAGTCTGTCCGCGGGCAGTTATTCGGACACCGTCGTTTTCACCAACACTACGAATGGCGCTGGCAGCACCGCCCGTCCCGTGAGTCTTATCGTTGACAGCACCTTCCCTGTGATTGTCACGAACGGCTGGACGTTGTCCGTCGAAGACTGCGTGCCCGGTAACGGCGTTGTCGACCCGGGTGAGACTGTGACGGTCGGCCTCTCGGTCAAGAATACCGGCACCGCGGACACGACCAACCTGGTGGCCACGCTGCTGGCAACCAGCGACGTGAACCTGCCCAGCGACCCGCAAACTTATGGAGTCGTTTCGACCGGTGGCGCGCCGGTGTCTCAACAGTTTGGCTTCACCGCTGGCGGCACCTGCGGCGGCGTGATCATCGCCGTGCTCGATCTACAGGACGGGGCGGAAAATCTCGGCACGATCAACTTCGCCATTCCTCTCGGTGTGAGCGCGACCGTTTTCACGCAGAACTTTGACTCCGTCGCGGCGCCATCATTGCCCGCTGGCTGGACAACCTCGGCCTCCGGCGCACAATCCAGTTGGATCACGTCGACGGCGTCGGCGGATACTGCTCCCAACGCGGCCTTCTCGCCCGATCCCAGCAGCGTGGGCGTCAACGAACTCGATACGCCTTCGATTGCGATCAATAGCCCGTCGGCGCAACTAACGTTCCGCCAGAACTACAGTCTGGCCTTGAGCACGACCAGCAACTTGATCGGCTATGACGGCGGCGTCCTTGAAATCGCGATCGGCGGCGGCTCGTATCAGGATATCGTGACTGCCGGCGGGTCATTCATCAGCGGCGGTTACAACACGACGCTTAGCGGTGATTACAGCGATCCGTTGGCTGGTCGGCAGGCATGGAGCGGGAACTCGGGTGGTTTCATCACGACCGGCGTGAACTTGCCGGCGGCGGCCGCAGGCCAGAACATTCAACTACGGTGGCGGTGCGCGGCGGGCAACACCCCGGCGTCCGTGACTTCGTCCGGCACGTTGGCGTACTGGAATTTCGATGGGTCCACGGCAGCGCCAACCTCCGTCATGACAAACATCGTCGCCAGCTCGGTCGGGACTTCGAATACCGGCGCGATTACGTATCCGAATGGCAATCCCAGTACCGGCCAGGCCATTTCTACGAGTGGTTTTCAAACTTCGGCGGGACCGCCGACGACAAGCACGAGTTGTTTCACTTTCTCGCTCGTCGTGAGCAACGGTTCCCAGGCCATCTTGTCGGGCCTCAGCTTCGATGACCAACGGTCCGGTACCGGCCCGACGAACTTTACGGTGCAAATCAGTCAAGCTGCGGATTTTTCGTCCGGGATTTACACCAGCGCCCAGCAAACTTCGCATACGGCGATTGGCTCGGGCGCGAACAGTTTCCCGTTGACGCTCTCGAATCTGACCGGCACGATTTACTTCCGACTATACGGCTACAAGGCCGGGGCGGCGGGCGGGACGTGGCGCATCGACAACCTGAATGTTCAGGGCAGTGTGACGAGCGGGGGCAGCACGGTGGGCAGCGGATGGTACGTGGACTCGGTGTCCATTCAGGACGCTTTTTGCTGCACTAATTTCGTGAACGCGCCGGTGGCGGATTTCACCGGCAGCCCGACCGCCGGCCCGTCGCCACTGACAGTCACATTCAACGACAATTCCACCGGCGGTACGATCAGCAACTGGTTCTGGGACTTCGGCGACAGCAGCACGACCAACGTCACCATTAGCAGCGTCGTCCACACCTACGCCGCCGGCGCCTACAACGTGATGATGATCGGCGCCGGCCCCGACGGGGTCAGTACCAACACCAAAGTCGGCTACATCACTGCGTGGACGCCGTTCCAGAGTTGGCAGGTTCAGTACTTCGGCAGCATCGACAATCCGAACGCGGCCGCCGGCGTCGATGCCGATGGCGACGGCATGAACAATCTGCAGGAGTTCCTTGCCGGCACCGACCCGACCAACAGCGCGTCGGCTTTACGCATTACCTCCATCGCGAAACAAGGCACGGATGTGGTTGTGACCTGGATGACTGGTGTTGGCAAGACGAACGCCTTGCAGATGACCAGCGGCGGCTTGGGCGGCAGTTATGCCACCAACGGCTTTGCCGACCTCGTTATCATCACCAACACCGTCGGCACCGTCACCAACGCCGTCGATGTGGGCGGAGCCACCAGCTCGGCTACGCGTTACTATCGCGTGCGGCTTGTCCCGTAGGTACGGGTCTCGTCGTCGGTAACGCGCGAACGGAAGCGAAGCGCCATTGATTCTCCAGCAACCGCCAGCGACCGCCTGCGGCACCGTTTCCTGACAGCTTTCAGCGTTCTCCACCCGATCACGCTGTCTTACGACGTTTCACGCGGGACTTGCGTCAAAACCGACCCCGTGGGCTGGAGAAGTGCGAATTGACTTGATGGTCTGGTGATGTTTTGCTCTGCTCCGTCCCGTTGCAGAAGCGAAGAGGCTGACGTCTCGTTTGCATTTCCTCCTTTTGCATTCCTTGTGGAATCGCAGGTTACATTGACGGTCAACGCATCATGCAGGTCGCACCGCAAAGCGGTTCAGCCGGACGCACGGCTGCTCCCGCGCCCATCGCCTCCCGCCGATTGCGCGGCGAGTTCGCCGCTTGCCGTTCCCGTAACCCATTCATCTCCCCAAAAGGAGCTGCCATGAAATCGGCAATATCTTCCGCGCTGTTTCCCTCACCATCGGCCCGTCCCCTGAAACCTCATGGAGGAAATATCGTTCAACTCGCACTGGTTTTGACCGCGCTGTCGCTCAATCAGTTGTTCATTCAGGAGGCTAAAGCCGCTTCCTGGGTTACCAACAGTCCGCTAACCACCGCGCGCCAGTATCAGACGGCGACGTTGTTGCCCAATGGGAAGGTGCTGATCGCCGGGGGCAACGACGAGGCCCTCCCCGGTGGCTATCTTTCCAGCGCGGAACTGTACGATCCGGCCAGCGGGAGGCCGATGGCGACGGGCTCGCTGACCGCCGCACGCTCTGCTCACACGGCGACGTTGCTGCCCAATGGGCAGGTGTTGGTCGCGGGAGGCTCCAACGGCAGCAGTCTTCTTTCCAGCGCGGAGCTGTACAATCCTGCCAACGGAAAGTGGACGCCCACTGGCGAGTTGGCCGCCGCACGCCAGTATCATACCGCGACGTTGCTGCCCAATGGGCAGGTGCTGGTCGCAGGGGGCGAAGGATCAGGCGGTTCCCTTTCCAGCGCGGAATTGTACGATCCGGTCACGGGAACGTGGACGGCGACCGGCTCGCTGACCACCGCGCGATCTCATCACACAGCGACGTTGCTGCCTAATGGGACGGTGCTGCTTGCGGGAGGCTCCAACGGCGGCAGTGTTCTTCCCAGCGCGGAGCTCTACGATCCGACCGGCGGCACGTGGACGGCGACCGGCCCGCTGACCACCGCGCGCTCTGCACACACGGCGACCTTGCTGGCCAATGGCCAGGTGCTGCTTGCGGGAGGCTCCAACGGCACCAATGTTCTTCCCAGCGCGGAGCTCTACGATCCGACCGGCGGGACGTGGACGACGACCGGCCCGCTGACCGCCGCACGCCAGGATCACACGGCGACGTTGCTGGCCAATGGGCAGGTGCTGGTCGCGGGGGGCTCCAACGGCAGCAATGTTCTTTCGAGCGCGGAGCTCTACGACCCGAACGGCGGCACGTGGACGGCGACCGCCCCACTGACCGCCGCACGCCAGCATCACACGGCAACGTTGCTGGCCAACGGGCAGGTGCTCGTCGCGGGAGGCTCCAACGGCAGTAACATTCTCTCCACCGTGGAACTCTACGACCCGGCTGTCGGGACGTGGACGGCGACCGGCTCGTTGACCACCGCGCGATCTCATCACACGGCGACCTTGCTGACCAATGGGACGGTGCTCGTCACCGCCGGCTTCAATTCCACCAGCGGCTATCTTTCGAGCGCCGAACTCTACGACCCGGCCGGCGGGACGTGGACGGCGATCAGCTCGTTGACCACCGCCCGCGAGTATCACACGGCGACCTTGCTGACCAATGGGACGGTGCTGGTCGCAGGGGGCCATAATTCCACCAGCGGCTATCTTTCCGGCGCGGATCTCTACGATCCGGCCGGCGAGACCTGGACGGCCACGGGACTACTGACCACCGCTCGCTATTCTCACACGGCGACGTTGCTGCCCAATGGGAAGATGCTGGTCGCGGGGGGCCAGGGAGAAGTCATTATTCTTTCCAGCTCGGAGCTCTACGACCCGGCCAACGGGACGTGGACCGTGGCCGGTTCGCCGAACTCACGGATCCATCACACGGCGACGTTGCTGGCCAACGGGACGGTGCTGGTTGCGGGAGGGGATGCCACGGGCAACAGCGCTGTGTTGTACGACCCAGCCGGCGAGAGGTGGACCGCCACCGGCCTCATGACCACCACCCGCTATTATCACACGGCAACGTTGCTGCCCAATGGGAAGGTGCTCGTCGCGGGAGGCTTCAACAACGTCGGCAGACCACTTTCGACCACGGAGCTCTACGACCCGGCCAGCGGGAAGTGGAAGGCCACCGGCTCGCTGACCACCGCCCGCTATTACCACACGGCAACGTTGCTGCCCAATGGGCGGGTGCTCGTCGCCGGGGGCAACAACGGCACCAATGTTCTCTCCACCGCCGAGCTCTACGATCCAGCCGACGCGACGTGGACGGCCACCAGCTCGCTGACCACCACCCGCCAGTTTCATACGGCAACGTTGCTGACCAACGGGACGGTGCTGGTCGCGGGCGGTGTCGACGACAGCGGCAACGCTCTTTCCAGCGCCGAACTCTACGATGTCGGCCTGGGTTTCAGTCCGTCCTGGCAGCCGCGGATTGCCACGTTCACTTCGCCGCTCAGCGTGGGGAGCAGCCTGGTAATCACCGGCTCCCAATTTCGGGGTGTTTCCGAAGGTTCCGGCGGCAACGGCTCTCAAGACTCGCCCGCCGATTACCCGGTAGTCCAATTGCGCAGCTTGGGAAACGAGCAGACCCTGTTCCTGCTGTCCACGAACTGGTCCACGAATACGTTCACCTCCGCGTCAGTGACCAATTTTACGCCCGGCTACGCGCTGGTGACCATGTTCGTCAACGGCATTCCCAGCGCGTCGAGTGAACTGTACATCCTGCAACCGGCTCTCACCGAGAACTGCGCCTACACACTGGGCGCGACGAACGTCACGCTCACGGCCAAGGGTGGCTCGAAAACCGTAAGCGTCAAGACCGAGGGGACCAACTGTTTCTGGACGGCAACGAGTAACGATCCCTTCATCACGATCACCTCCGGCCTCAGCGGCACGGGCGACGGCAAGGTCAAGGTCACCGTCTTCGGCAACACCAATGCCGTGCCCCTGACCGGCACGATGACGATTGCCGGCCAAACGTTCACGGTCAACCAGGCCGCCGGAGGCTGCACCTACGCATTGAGCCCCAAGACCGCCAACGCCCCGGCGATTGGCCGTTCGGCCAGCGTGACAGTGAAGACCACCTACAGCGATTGCGCGTGGACCGCCGCCAGCAACGATTCGTTTATCATGATCGTCGGGGGCTTCACTGGCATCGGCAATGGAAAAGTCATTTACGCGGTCCTGGCCAACACCAACACCACCGCGCGAACCGGTTCGATCACCGTCGCCGGCCAGACGTTCCCCATAACGCAGGCGGCGGCCAAGTAGGCCCGCCAAAGCCGGCCGGGTTTGGACTGACGACGTAGCGGCGTCTACAACGCCATGGCCTCTACTCGCCGATCTTCAGCGACTCGACGCCGATGATATCGGGGTTGCCGGTTCGGATGGCCGCAAGAAGTTCCGGCTTGGGTTCGGCGTTGAGTTGGATGCGGCAACAGGCGGCGGCGGCCCCGTCGAAGATGATGTTCTCGACCTCTTCGATATTGGTGTTGGCGCGGCGAATCTGGTCCATCACGTAGGCCAGCACACCGACCCGGTCGTAATGGCGGACGATGAGTTGCCACTTGGCCGGCGTGCGCGTGGCGAGGTTGACGCAATTCAGCACGACGCCCGTCTTCACAAACGTCTGGATGATGCGGATGGCTTCTTCGGCGATGGCTTCCTGCGCCTGCTCGGTGGACGCGCCGATGTGGTGCGTGCCGTAAAAGTTGGGCAGATCGAGGATCGGGTCGGCGAAATCCCCCGTGCCTTCCGCGGGCTCGGGGTCGAACACGTCCACTCCCGCGCGGATCTTCTTCCCTTGCAGCGCCGCCTGCAACGCCGCCTGGTCGACGACTTCGCCGCGGGCGGTATTGATGAGGATGGCGTTGGGCTTCATCATCGCGAGGCGGTCGGCGTTGACCAGTTTCTTCGTGTCAGCCTTCAGCGCGACGTGCAGGCTGATGATGTCGGCGCGCCGAAACACGCTGTCGAGGTCGGGACTGTATTCAACGTCGAGTTCCCGCGCCTTCTGGAGGTTGAACGAGCGCGACCACGCGATGACGTGGAGGCCGAACGCGTGGGCCCGCTTGATCACTTCGCGGCCGATCTGGCCGATGCCGATGACGCCGAGCGTTTTGCCGAACACGCCGTCGGCCTTGCTGAATTCCTTCTTGTTCCATTTGTGGGCGCGCAGGGCGGCGACGTTATCGGGAATGCGGCGGTCGATGCTGAGGAGCAGCGCAAACGCGAGTTCGGCCACGGCCACGGAGTTCTTGCCGGGGCAATTGGTGACGTACACCCCGCGGGCGCTGGCGGTCTTGACGTCGATGGTGTTGACGCCGGCGCCGGCCCGGAGAATGACGGCGAGTTGATCGCCTGCCTTGATCGTGTCGGTGGTGACCTGTTTGCTGCGGACGACGATCACTTTATAGGGGGCGATGAGCTTCGGCAGGTCCTCGGCTTTGACCGTGGCGTTGTAGGTGACCTCGCAACCCAGCTTCTTGAGTTGGTCGATGTGGTTCTCAGAGAATTTATCGGCGATCAGAATCTTCATAAATTGAACCTCCCCACGATGAACGTTCGGCGCGTGAAAAGAATACGGCAAAGCGGTGCTGATTGGCAAGCATTGGGTGAATATTGTCAAGAATCAATTGTGCCTGGCGCCACGATGTGCAATCAGACGCTTGCATTGCCGCTGGCAAACCGATACACTTCCCCCTCATGGCAAGGAGCGACGCGGCTTCAGGGGAGGAAGCGGGATCGACATCCGACGGCAAGAAGCTGCGGGTGCTCGTTGTCGATGACCAGACGGCGGTATGCGATGTCGTGGCCGATACGATCGAATACGCTGGCCATGAGATTGTCGGCAAGGGCAGGGACGGGACGGAAGCGGTGTCGCTGGCCCAGCAGTTGCGGCCGGATCTGGTGGTGATGGATGTCTCCATGCCGCAGATGAATGGAGTGGACGCGATGAAGGCGATCCTCGCGGCAGGGTCGGCCAGGTGGGTGGTGCTCATGTCGGGCGAATACCGCTCGTTGGGGATCACCCGCGACGAGATGATGCGGGAGGGGGCGGTCGCATTCATGGAAAAGCCGTTTAACGTGTCGGAGTTGTTCGCCTTGCTTGACCGCTGGGCGGAGGAGAAATGCAAATGACGGAAAAAACGTTTCAAGCAGTAGTCACCTACGGCAGCACGGCGCTGGTCATCAGCGCGATCCTCAATATCTGGGTCGTGATGCGCCATGTGGAGGTCTACCGTAATGCCGCCCGCGCGGAGGCGACGGTCACACAGTTGGCCTTGCGGGAACAAGCCCTGCAAGCCGTCGCCCAGGAGTTCGCGGCGCGGGCAAACAACGACCCGCAGATTTCCGCGATTTTCAAGCGGGTCCAAGCCATGGCCGTGGGCGCGCCGCCCGCGGATGTGAACCGCCAATCGGGAGCAGGACGATGAGCACACCACAAGAAATTCAGAATCGCCCCGCCGAGGAGCCGATGGATGTGGCTGCGGCCGTCGCGCAATTGCGGCTGCTGGTATGCGGCTTGGGGGCCGGTCTGCTGATCGTGAGCCTCGCGTTGACCGGATTCGTGTACAAGCAGAACCGCAATCTCCTGGGCACCGCCGCCCTTCGGCAACATCAGGCTTCGCAACTGCAGGCATCCGCGTCATCGTTGGGGTATTTGGTGAATGAATTGGCGAAGTATAGTGAAGGCAGGCCCGATCTAATGGCGCTATTTGCCAAGCACGGCATGGAGATCCATCCTCCGGCGGCAACCGCGCCCGCGCAGCCGCCGCCAAAACATTAGTTCAGCTTGGGGGATACTGCGGGGGCCTGCGCCGTGAGTTCTGGCAACGCCGCCAGTGCCGCTTCGGCGGCGACTGTCTCCGCTTGTTTCTTGCTCGGACCGTTCCCACGGCCGATCTGGCGTCCTTCCCATTCCACGACGGCCTCGAAATGCTTGCTGTGGTCGGGCCCGGATTCGTGTACGACGCGGTAGATGGGACCCCTCGGAGAATGGGCCTGCAGCAACTCCTGCAATCGCCCCTTGGGGTTCTGCCGGGGAGTGGCTTGCTTGATGTCTTTGAACTCGTCGGCAAACTGCGCGAGGATGAACTTGCGCGCCGCGCGAATTCCCCCGTCGAGATAAATGGAACCGAGCAGCGCCTCGTAGGCATCGGCCAGGTTCGAGAGCCGTTCGCGGCCGCCGCTGGATTCCTCGCCCTTGCCCAGCATCAGGTGCTTGCCCAAATCGATGGCCAGCGCGCGGTGATACAACGTGTGGCGATTCGCCAGATGCGCGCGGATTTGCGTGAGCTTGCCCTCGGGCAGGTCCGGGTACATCTTGTAAATCCGGTCCGTGAGCACGAGCTGCAGCACCGCGTCGCCGAGAAACTCCTGGCGCTGATTGTGATGGTTGCTTTCGGTGGCCCGCTCGTGGGCAATCGACGGATGAGTCAGCGCCTCGGTCAGGAGTTCGGGATTTTTGAATTCGTAGCCGATGGTCTTCTGCAGTTTCAACTTGTGCATGGTCGTCGCGTCGCTTTCGCCTGCAGGGGGATGTTGCCGCCCTGAACCTGGTCAGGACGCAAAATCCAACTGCCACGAACAATAGCCTACCGAACGGCTTCGGAAAAATCGAGCCGAATCTCGCACAATGTTCACCGCCGCCCGGAACGGGGATGGAAGCGATAATGGGTCTCCTTCAGGCGGGTCTGGTCGACGTGCGTGTAGAGCTGCGTCGTCGAAATGTCCGCATGCCCCAGCATCTCCTGGATCACCCGCAGATCGCCGCCGTTTTGCAGCAAATGGCTGGCGAAACTGTGCCGTAACGTGTGCGGCGTGATCACCTTCGCGATGCCCGGCCGCCCGCGCGTATTTCTTGATCAACACCCAGATCGTTTTTCGACTGAGCGCCTTCCCGCGCGTCGAGATGAATACCTCGCCGAGATTTCCGCCCCTTGTCAACGACCCGCGCGCCTCGCCGAGATAACGTCGGATCCACTCGACGGCCTGCTTCCCGACCGGCACGATTCGTTCCTTGTTGCCCTTGCCGACCGACCGCAGGAACCCCGCCTCGAAATTGATGTCGCTGAGTTTGATCTGGGCGACCTCGCTCACCCGCAACCCCGTCGCATACATGAACTCCAGCATCGCCCGATCGCGCACCCCGAGCCTCGTCCGCGTGTCCGGCGCCGCCAACAACCGTCCGATCTCCTCGTAGTCAAGTGTGTGGGGCAGCGTGCGCCACAGTTTGGGTGAATCGATGGTTTGCGTCACGTCAGCCGCCAGCAGTTTTTCACGAAAGAGAAATCGACAGAACATCCGGATCGCCGCAAGATGACGCGACAGGCTCCGCGCGCTCAACCCGCCTTTGCGACGGTGCAACAAATACTCCGTGACATCCTGCCGTTGAGCGGTGTTGAGGTGTTGGACGCCGCGATGCCGGAGAAAATCGGCAAACTGACCAAGATCAGTCCGGTACGCGCTCCGCGTGTTCGCCGCCAGGCCGCGCTCAACCGTCAGATGATCGAGAAACGCGTCGATCAGTTGCTCCACCCCACAACCTCCTTAAGGTTCCACTCATTATAATCATTCCTCGCTGATTCGGAAAGCCTGTTTATCGCTCCGTATTGTAGGGCGCGATACTCCGGATTGTGGGGCTGGATGCCCGAGTCCGACGAGGGTATCCAGCCGAGTGCGGCGTCCGCTCATCGCTCCAACACTCCAGCACTCCAGCACTCCCGATGTCTCCCTTCTTCTGTCCCTCCGCCCTTGGCTTCGCTCTGGGTTCGGTTTGATCAAAACCACCCTCCCGGTGCTTCTCCGGTGCATTTACCCCCCCTCAAAATGGGTTCGGTTTGGTCGACCGAACCCAACCCTCGTTTTTCCCAACACATTCATGTCAAAATAGTTCTGCATTTTTCAGGTGGGTTCGCTTCGTAAAAAACATACTCTTATAGAGAGCCAACCCTCTAAGACGATTGAATCGCCACCGGCGGCGGCACGACTTCCCCCCGACGCAGCCGCTGCAGCCGCTCCAATTGATTCATCGCCCGGTATATCTGCCGCTCCAACCGAGCTTCATATCGCAGTAGCTTCTCCACAACCTTCTGCCCCGGCAAAAGCGACGCGTCCCGACGCACTTTCACTCTCTCTGCCTCCATCTCCACCTCCTCCTCTAATCCGTCCTCGCAGCACTTCAGGAGTTGGTTGAGAAACTTCAACAGGCATTGCTGTCGCACGGCCCGGACCGCTTCTGCGGACAACCCCTCCGCGTTGTCGGGTACGAACTCCCGCACCTTCTGCAGATCGCTGATCATGCCCGGCCGATCCTCGAGAGACTTCACGAGCTGACCCAACAACGGCTCCGTCAGTTCCTCACCACGCCGGACGCAATTCCGCGCTCGCTCTATCGCCCCTGCCGTACTGTACGTCCACGGCAACGGCATCGCGCGACCACCGATCACTGCCGGCAGCAACCCGCTCATCTTCATCATCTCGCTCCGTTCACGGTCCTCCTCCAAACTGCAAAGGATTTCGCCCCGTTCCGCGATCACCACCCGATGCAACCGCCAATACGCCGTCACGATCCGCTCCACCAACATCTCCTCCAGCGGCCCCACCGGTGCCAGGTGCTCCCAGTACAACCGCTGCAGCGCCTGAAACTCCCGCCCGCGTTCTCCGTCGACTCTGCTCCGCAACACCACCTCTCGCGCCAGAATGCCGTGCTTGAGCCCGTTCATCCGCGAGACCGCCTTGCCTTCCGCCGACTTCGGCCCCGTCGACTTCAACGCGTTCATCCGATTCGCCTCGATCCGATTCACCGATAAAGTATTTTTCATGCTCCCAAGCCTCTCACAATCTCAAAAAACCCGTTAGTGTACTTTGGAAGGTTTGGAAGGTTTGGAAGCTTTTCTTTTCGCGTCGTAACCTCTTGTAGGATAACTGGCGCCGTCGCCGCCAGAGCCATTTTCCGCCGTTTTCGGTGTAGCGTGCGCTGTCACTAGCGCATCCGGGTTGTCGCCTGCCGTCTCCGGTGTAGCCACGCTTCTGTGAAGCGTGCATCGTCTCCGGTGTAGCGTGGGAAGCCGAGCGGCTGCACTAGCAGCCCGAGACGCCGCCCCGGCAATCCCCAGCCCATCTGGCCGTTGCCGTCCGCCTGTCGTTGATAGGGCGCGATGCCCGAAGGGTATCCCGCCGTCGTAGGTAGGCACCGACCGCGGTCCTCGTCCCTCGTGTAGTAGCGGCCGTCCCTGGCCGCCCCGGCTCCATCCCCGCTCCGAGTCTTCACCACGTTTCACGTTGCGCCTTCGGAGCCGCCGCATTTCCCTTGAACGTTGAGCGTTGACTGTTGGATGTTGGACGTTGATTCTTCTTCGGCCCTCTTCGTGTCTCTTCTGTGCCCTTCGTGGCGAACCGACGGAAAGCAGACAAAAATTCTCCTTTTTCGGTTTGACATATCATACAGATGTCTTATAACACCATCACCGATGGAAACTTGGAAGGAATTTGAAGCTAACGAGCTGACCCATAGCGCCGCGCACCATCTCATCGGCGTTTACGAAGTCGGCTTGGAATACGGTGGTTGGGCGCGCGTTTCAGACATCGCCCGTCATCTCGGCATCACCCGCGGTAGCGTGTCGATCAATCTCCGAGCACTCAAAAAACGCGGCTGGGTCGATACGGACGACCATCACATGGTGAAGCTCTCCGCGAAGGGGCAGAAAGCCGTCCAAGCCGTGATGGCGAAGAAGTCGGTCGTAAAAGCGTTCTTGTGCAACGTCCTCAATGTCCCCGAACCCCAGGCGGAAATCGACAGTTGCAAAGTCGAGCATCTCATCAGTCAGCCCACGGGAGAACAACTCGTCCATTTCATGAGGTTTCTAATCTCCGAGGATCCGCTCGCCAAGGAAGTGCTGTCTCGGTTCAAAGATTTTCACGACCATTGTCCCGAGACCAAGACCTGCGAAGTGTGCAACGGCCATTGCCTGATCGAAGAACTCCAGCACGCGGGATTATGAATACCGACCGCACCGAGATCGTCGAGGATTTGAATCGCTTGATGGCGGAAGAGTTGGAGGCGTTTCTCCGCTACTTCCAGATGCGCTACCGGCTGCGCGGCGTGGACCGGCTGGCCGCCGACAAGCTCTTCGAGGAAGGCACGCGCGAAACGCTCGAACACGCCGAGGCCATTGCCCGGCAGATTCGCGCACTCGGCCATATCCCGCATCTCAAGATCGAGTTGGAGTCCGGCGGTGGCCCGACCAATTTGCAGGAGGCGCTGGCCGAGATGCTCGAGGTCGAACGCCAGGCGCTGGATGCCTACAAGGAAGTGTTGCCGCGCGTGGCGGGCGACACAATGCTCGAAGATTTTATTCGGAAACAGATCAGCGTCGAAACGGAGCACGTGCAGGAGATCGCAACGTTACTGGAATAACAATGTCTGAAGCGACCATTTCATCGCAAACCGCTGTGGCTTTCGGAGCCAAACCCAGGCCCATGGGCTGGGCGTTTCGTATCGTTCTGTTGGTCGGCGCACTCATTGTGGCCGGAGTCCTGGTGTGGCAGGGCGTCACCGCTCACGGGGCCCCGGATCCCACGGTGCCACGTACCAGCCCGACCGTGGCGCGTCTCGACATCGGCATCCTTGTCTTCCGTGAGGGGCTGGAGTGCATCTTGGTGCTCGCGGCGATTACCGCCAGCATGGTGGGTCGCCAAAAGACGCATCGTCGTCCAGTCGCTTTGGGGGTGGGGATCGGTTGTATCGCGACAATCATCACCTGGTTCATCGCCGTCAGGATTATCAGGGATCTGACGGAAAACGTTTCGGCCCTCCATGTTCAGGCCGCCACGGGATTGCTCGCGGTCGTCGTCCTGCTTGTGGTCATGAATTGGTTCTTCCACAAGCTGTATTGGGGTGGGTGGATTTCGTTGCAGACGAAGAAGAAAACCGAATTGCTTCGCAGCGCGGGCAACGCGCAGATCTCCGAGGCGCGTCTCCTGCGCGGCCTCTGTCTGCTGGGCTTCGCGTCGCTCTATCGCGAGGGATTCGAGGTCGTGCTCTTTCTGCAAAGCTATTATCTGAAGATGGGCGGAACGATCGTTCTGGAAGGCGCTTTGCTCGGGTTGTTCTTCTCAGGCATCGTCGCGGTGCTCACCTTTGTGGCGCACTCCCGGTTGCCGTATCGCAAGATGTTGGTGTTGACCGGCATCATGCTGGGGTTTGTCCTGTTGGTCATGGTCGGCGAACAGGCCCAGGAAATGCAATTGGCCCGTTGGATTCCCACCACGCCGATCAAGCCCCTCGTGGACATCATTCCTCCGTGGATGGGATTGTGGTTCTCGGTTTTTCCAACGCTGGAAACGATCGGGGCCCAATTACTCGCCGCAATTCTGGTCATCGGATGCTACTTCGCCCCGCGATTCCGACCGGCCGAACTGCGCCAGGATGGGGAACCAGCCTTCCAGGATCCGCCGGCCTCGCCGATGAGTGCGCTTGGCGCAAGCGTCGCGCCGACTGCTCAGTCGGCGAAGTAAAGCACCAGCCGTTTCGGGCCGTGAGCGCCCAGGACCAAAATTTTCTCGATGTCCGCCGTCCGGCTCGGCCCGGTAATCACCGACAGCGCGCTGGGCCAATGTTGATTGTATCGCTTGCGAAGCAACGCCATCGCGCCCGCGAGGTCGGGAACGATCTGACCGCGCCGGGCGATTGCCAGATGCGTTGGCGGCAGCACCGACAGGGCGCGTCCACCCGCCGCGACCGCGGAGACGATGATCGACCCGGTCTGCGCCACCAGACAATCGCAACCCGTCACGCCGAGGTCGCACTCGCGCACGCTGGCGTTGGCGTCGCCGACTGTCTTGCCAACCAGTTCGCTTCCATCCGTGGCGATCTTTGAAAAACCTTTCAAGAACTCGCGCAAGGCTTCGGCGTTCGCGATGAGTTCACCCTTGATCGCGGTGAACTCCTCGCGGAACCGCGCTTCGGGATTGGTGACCGCCGGGAAAATCGGCGCGCTCGTGGGCGGGGTCGGTCGGTGCGCTTCCACGCGCAACGCCGCGCGCACGCGCTGGAGGATGTTGTCACGCCCCACGTTCATGCTGCCTCCAGTATTCCTTGAAACTTTGTCGGGGCGGGGGCGGAAGCTCGCGCGTGGCCGTCCATGCGCTCACGAGTCGTTGTGCGATGCCCCGCCGCAGCGCGAAGCTGCCGAGCTTGCTGGCGATGGCGTAGCGCACCGGAGATTGCATCGCCCACAACCACACGTGGAATGCGAGACGTTGGAACGGATTGTCGAATCTCCGCTGGACCGCGTTGCGTCGATTGTGGAGCAGGTGATGATGCAGGTCGATCCGCACGGGACAAACGTCCGTGCATGCGCCGCACAAGGAACTCGCATACGGCAGGTGCGACCACTCTTGCGCGTCGCGCAGATGCGGCGTGATCACCGAGCCGATGGGCCCCTGGTAGGTCGTGCCGTAGGTGTGACCGCCGATATTCTTGTAAACCGGACACGCATTGAGGCACGCGCCGCAGCGGATGCAGTGAAGCGCATCCCGTTGCTCGGCATCCGCCAGCAGACGCGTGCGGCCGTTGTCCAGAAGGATGACGTGAAACTCTTGCGGGCCATCGGCCTCGCCCGACTGGCGCGGCCCGCCGACCAGCGAACTGTAGGCGGTGATGGCCTGTCCCGTGCCGATGCTCGCGAGCAGCGGCCAGAACAACGCCACGTCTTCGAAGCGCGGCAGAAGTTTCTCGATGCCGACGATGGCCACGTGCACGCGCGGCAACGAGAAACTGAGGCGGATGTTGCCTTCGTTTTCCGTCAACGCGATCATTCCCGTGTCGGCAATCGCAAAATTCCCGCCCGTGACCCCCATGTCCGCCGTCATAAACTCGTGCCGCAATTTCGCGCGGGCGATCATCGTGAGTTCCTCGGCGCTGTCGGTCGGCGGCGTGCCGAGCTTCTCCTGGAACGTCTGCGCGATGTCCGCTTTCGTCAGGTGCATGACGGGCGTGACGATGTGATACGGGGGCTCGCCCCGGAGTTGGCAGATGTATTCGCCGAGGTCGGTTTCGATCGATCGAATGCCGGCCGCTTCGAACGCCTCGTTCAGGTGAATCTCCTCGGTCGTCATCGACTTGGATTTGACGACTTTCTGGACCCCGTGGCGACGGGCCAGTTGCAAGACGTGCTCGCGCGCGTCCGCGGCGGTCTCCGCCCAAAACACATGGCCGCCGTTGGCGAGCACGTTGCGTTCGAACTGTTCGAGATAACGGTCGAGATGGTTGAGGGTTTCCCACTTGATGACGGCGGCGTGAGAGCGCGCATTCTCCCAGTCGGCGAACCGCGCCTTGCCTTTCGCGACGGCCGTGTCGTAGGTCGCGATGTTCTTTTGAACCACGGCGCGATGGCGAAGGTCGGCGGTTTTTTTCGCCGCGTCACGTTGGAACCGCGCGAAAGTGGTCGTCGTCATGTCGAAGCCAGCACCTCGGCGAGTGAGATCGTCTTGATCGGCAGATTTTGGCGGCGCAGGTATCCGTCGATTTGCATGAGGCAACTCGAATCGCCGGAGACGACGTACTGCGCGCCCGTCTTCTGGATCGAGGTGACCTTCACTTCATCCATCGCGTACGAAATCATCGGGAACTTCACCGAAAACGTGCCGCCGAACCCGCAGCACGTTTCCGCCTGGTCCATCTCGACCAGGTCGAGACCGCGCACGTTGCGCAAGAGCTGGCGCGGCTCGTCTTTCAGGCGAAGTTCGCGTAGTGCGTGGCAGGAATCATGGTAGGTGACGCGACCGGAGAACTTAGCCCCCACGTCCGTCACGCCAAGCTTCTTCACCAGGAACTCGCTAAACTCGTAGGTGCGCGCCGTCGCGGTGGTCGCCTTGCCGAGCAGTTCGGGGTAAAAATTGCGCACCATCGCGGTGCACGAACCCGACGGACTCACGATGGCGTCGGCATCCGCGAAGATGTCGCAGTAGCGCTTGGCCAGCGTCCGGGCTTCGTCCCAATAACCGGTGTTGAACGCGGGCTGGCCGCAGCACGTTTGTTCCGGCGGATAGGTAACGTCCACGTTCAGCCGTCGCAATACGGTGACCATGGCGATTCCCACGTTCGGGAAGAATTGGTCGATGAAGCACGGGATGAATAACGCCACGCGCATGGAACGACAACTTACGGACTCACCGCGCGCGAGGCAAGAAGACAATTCGCACCGCAAGCCTTGGGCGTTAAGAACCATCGCCGCGACAACAGTTCATCGTAGCGCCTCTCGCTCACACGTCGCGTATTTCTCCACGAGTTTGTCGTACACGCGGACGGCATCCCCGCTCGGTTTAATTTCACTATTGGGAATCGGGTTGGCGAAACCGGCGACGACTTCCGACCACGCGGGTTTGCTTCCATTCTGTACCAGCCAGCCGTGCGCGGCGCGAAGGGCCGCGCCGAGAGCGGCACTCTTGGAAACTTCGATGCGCGACACGGGGCAGTTCATGACGTCCGCCATAATTTGGAGAATGGCGGTGTTGGCGGACGCGCCGCCGGTCGCGTAGATCCGTTTTGGTAGAACTTTCATCCACTGCGAATGGATTCGCATGGACATCATCTGGGCTTCCACAATGGCGCGGCAATTCGCGCCGGCGTCGTTCGGGTCGAGATCGAAACGATGAATGCCCGGTTTGTTCATGCGCGGGACGATTTCCGCCTCGAACCACGGCAACAGGATGCCGCCGTTGTTACCGGGCGGGCCGGCTCGAAGCATATGGTTGAACCCGTTCCCAATCGAGGCTGTATTGGTCACGGATGTTTTCACAGGCGAGCGAGCCGTTCTTGTAGCAGATCAATGTCATGTAGTCGCCGGTCGGCGCGCCGAACACGCTGCCTTCGCCTCGTTCATCAACCCGGCAACGTTTCATGCAGCCGAAATAGGTGTAACTGGTGCCGAGGCTGACGGCGACGTTGCCTTCCGCGATGAGGCCGAGGCCGATGACGCTGCACGGGTTGTCGCCCGACCAGACCAGCGCCTGCGCGTCGGGATTGAGGCCGTACTTTTTCGCGAAATACGGGCTGACACCACCAACGACCTTCCACGGCTCAGCCAGCGGCGGCAGCTTGGATTTCAATTTCGGCGCGGTGGCTTTAAGGGCGTCGGGATGCCATGTCTTCGTCTGGATGTCCATCAAGTTCATCCCCGCGCCGTCACCGTGGTCAATGGGAGCAATTGTTCCGGCCAGAATGGATGCCATGAATGAACTGACCAGTGCGATGCTCTCCGTGCGTTCGTAGTCCGCAGGCTCGGTCCTGTAAAATTTGCGAATCTGCGGCCCGGTGAATCGCTCGAACGTGTCGGAACCGGTTTGTTGCGCCGTGGCTTTGATGCCGCCAAGCGCATCGCGAATCTCCGCACACTCGACGCTCGTGGAGGAATCCATCCAAATCGGGGAAGTGGCGCGCGAGAAAATGCCGCTCAAATTCTCCGCGAGGCCCTTCGCGGGATTGAGTCGCCCCAGCGCGGTGGCGGCGCGGTCGTTGAGATAGACCGAACCGTGCTGCTGGCCGCTCCCGCTCACGGCGATGATTTCACCCAGCGGCACGCCATCGTTCTTCATTTGACCGAACAAAACATCGAGCGCCTCGGCCCACATCAGCGGCGGACTGTGGACCACCAGCGGATCACGGCTGCGCAGCGCGCCGTTCCGCGTGCCGTAGTGCGGCAGCATCTTGTCAAAACCGAGAGAGTTCTCGTAGACGATGCGCCGCGCGGCGTAATCGATCACGATCGCCGAGAGACTTTGCGTGCTGGAGTCGAGTCCCAGAAAGAGCCTGGCCATGTTCGCGCCTTTGTCGTCCGCAACGTTGACTGTTTCTAGCAGGGCGGCGACGGGGCGGCAACTCGTTACTTGCCCGGTGAGAGCGGGAGCGCGGATTCAACTAGACAGTGCGGGCACATTCGTCCTATAAACCGTGCAGGCGGGGTGGCACCCGTGGCGAGAATAACCAAAAGGAGAACAGATATGAAAAAATTCGGTATATCTGCGGTACTGGCGTCGGTTGCGATTGTGTTGATGACGGGATGTGTGGGGGTTACGGGGATTGCCGGCGGAGCCGGTGGGATGATCTATACCAAGACGGACGCCGCTGTGGCTGTTGGGAGCGCGAGCGGGTTCGAGAAGATGGGAACTTCCACGTCCACTGCGATTATTTGCTTCGCGACCGGCGACTCGAGCATATCGGCAGCGATGCAAAACGGTGGCATCACAAAGATTCACCATGTGGATTCCAAGGTTATGTATGTGCTTGGTGTGTATGCCAAGTACACCACAGTAGTTTACGGCGAGTAGGCGAAAAACAACGTCACGGGTGCCCAATCCGTCTCCCTCCCCGGAAACGAGTTCGTCACGTTGAGTTTCTCTAGCGCCGCGCGTCAGAACTTCAGGGTGGTATCTAATTGAAACCCCAAAGACTCCCGCGCGCCGAAGCCGAATGAGGTCGAATTGGCGCTGGGATCGGTCCCGGGTCCTTCTTCGATCACCGCGGCGACCCCGAGTTTCCACCAGTCGCGAACATTGTAGCTGGCCTTGAGGACCTGCGAGCGGCGGTCCGAGAGGGTCAACCCCCCACTGTAATCCGCGATCCGCTGCCAGGCGGTGTCCATCACCATCAATCGATACCGGTAGGAGAGTTGCCATTCACCCTGCTTCTTGGCGTCGCCGAAGTCGAGTTTGGCAATCACACCGTTCATCTGTTCCAGCGTAAACGGCTGGTTCCATACACCGTAGGTCTCAAAATCCTCCTTTGGTGTGTTGACATAGTCGCCACTCAACGTCAGGACGCTTTGCGTGCCGAAGAAACGCTTATCCGAAAGCAGGGTTCTCAACCCGGTCGGTTGGTCGGCTGAATCCGGTGACGGGTCTTCGCTGAATTGGGCCGTCGCACACAGAGTTCCCGCCATCCACATCGAGATGGCCGCCATCAATAGAATTCGGTTTCTCATGATCGACAAAGCATTTTATCACACGGGCAAACGATATGCCAATATGGAGAATCCACTTGCCATGCGGCACAAGAATTTGTTCTTCTACTTCGGCGCGGGCGGTTGGAACCACAACGTCAGATGAAGGAACCCGAGATCCGGCAGGTCGAGTATGGCCGCTGGCCGAATTGTTATCGGCTGGCCAATGACGTCTGGGAGCTGATCGTCACCGCCGATGTCGGGCCCCGCGTCATCCGCTGCGGGTTCGTCGGCGCGGACAACGAATTCAAGGAGTATCCCGACCAGCTTGGACAAACGGGTGGAGGCGACTGGCGCGTCTACGGCGGACACCGGCTCTGGCACGCGCCCGAGCATGTATCGCGCACCTACTTCCCCGACAACTCGCCCGTGAAGGTGGAGTTGCGCCATCGCGCCGTGCGCTTCGTGCAGGAAATCGAGAGCACGACGGGCATCCAGAAGGAGATCGAGTTGGCGATCGCACCGGACGCAGCCCGGGCGACGGTCATTCACCGCCTGCGCAATGCCAGCCCGTTGCCGGTTACACTGGCGCCGTGGGCGTTGACGGTGATGGCCCCGGGCGGTACGGCGATCCTGCCGCTGCCGCCGCGCGGGTCGCATCCCAAAGATCTACTGCCCGGCAGTGTGCTGGCGTTGTGGAAATACACCGACATGAGCGACCCGCGTTGGACATGGGGCCGCAAGTACATCCTGCTGCGACAAGATTCTTCGCCAACGGTCACACCGCAGAAGATCGGCGCGGCAGTCGCCGATGGATGGGTCGCGTATGCGCGCGCGGGCCGGCTGTTCCTGAAAACCTTCCGGCATGACCCGGCCGCGACCTATCTCGACAAAGGCTGCTCGGTCGAAGTTTTTACCAACAACGATATGCTCGAACTTGAAACACTCGGGCCGGTCGCCACGCTGCCGCCCGGCGAGGTGGTCGAGCACGTCGAACGTTGGTGGTTGTTTGGCAATGTGCCGATTCCGCGCAGTGATGCGGACATTGATGCCCGCATTTTCCCGCTCGTGCAAGCTGCCATGGGTCAGCCAGGAAGCATCGAGTGAAGATTCCGTTGGGAATCACGCTCGTACTGGCCGCCGCGCCTCTGCTGGCGGCGGTTGCCAGAGCAGAACCGGCAGAAGCAGCGCAGCGCAGTCGCCCCATCACCTTCACCGGAGAAGCCGCCGCCCCGCAGGAACCGCTCAGCTTGTGGTATCGTCAACCCGCAACGCAGTGGGTGGAAGCGTTGCCCGTCGGCAACGGACGTCTCGGCGCGATGGTGTTTGGCGATGTCAGTCACGAACGATTGCAACTCAACGAAGATACTCTTTGGGCGGGTGGCCCCTATGATCCCAACAACCCCGACGCTCTGGCAGCACTGCCGGAAGTCCGGCGGTTGATCTTCGATGGCAAGGACGTCGAGGCCGACGATCTCATCGGCCGGAAGATGATGGCCCGACCGCTTCGCCAGATGCCTTATGAAACCGTGGGGGATCTGCTGTTGACGTTTCCCGATGTCGTGGCCGTGGCGGATTACCGCCGGGATTTAAATCTCGACACAGCCATTGCGAGCGTGACCTACAATGTTGGCGGCGTGCGGTTCAACCGGGAGGTTTTCTCCAGCCCCGTGGATCAGGTGATTGTGGTGCGCCTGACGGCGGACAAGCCCGGGCGGGTTTCCTTCAGGGCCACTTTCAATACTCCGCAGAAAGCATTGGTCACAACTGAAGCGCCAAATACCGTGGTGGTGAGCGGCGTCAACGGAGGCACGGAACAGATTCCGGGTGCCCTCAAGTTTCAGGCGCGCGTCCGCGTGTCGGCCCAGGGAGGCAGGACCATGGCGGAGACGAATGCTGTTTCCGTGAAGGGAGCGGACTCGGTTACGTTGCTGGTCGCCGTGGCCACAAGCTACAGGAGTTACAAGGATGTAAGTGGTGATCCCGCGGCGCTCACAAGAGCTTGTCTGGCCGCTGCCGGTAAAAAAACCTTCGACGTATTGCGGCAGGCGCACGTTGACGAGCATCGACGGCTGTTCCGTCGGGTGAAATTGGACTTGGGCACGACGGAAGCGGCCCGACGTCCGACCGATGAACGCATCAAGGATTTTGCGAACGACGGCGATCCGCAACTCGCGGCGCTGTATTTCCAGTTCGGGCGGTATCTGTTGATCTCGAGTTCCGGCCGGGTCCAGCCGGCCAATCTGCAGGGCATCTGGAACGACAGCATGACTCCACCGTGGGGCAGCAAGTACACGATCAATATCAACACGGAGATGAATTACTGGCCGGCGGAACCATGCAACGTCAGCGAATGCGTCGAGCCGTTACATGCCATGATTCGCGACCTCTCCGAAACAGGGGCGCGCACGGCCAGGGTGATGTACAACGCCCGCGGCTGGGTGGCTCACCACAATACCGATCTGTGGCGCGCCAGCGCGCCGATTGACGCTCCACGATACGGCATGTGGCCGACGGGCGGCGCGTGGTTGTGTCTGCATCTTTGGGAGCACTATGAATTCGGTGGAGATAAGCACTATCTCGCCACGGTGTATCCGCTAATGAAGGGCGCTGCGGAATTCTTTCTCGACACGCTCGTGGAAGAGCCGTCGCATCATTGGCTCGTCACGTGTCCCTCGCTCTCGCCGGAGAACCGGCACCCGAAGGGCACGAGCATATGCGCCGGGCCAACCATGGACATGGAAATCCTGCGCGACCTGTTCGCGAACACCATCCGGGCAGGGGAGATCCTGAACGTCGATGCGGAGTTTCGCAACCAGGTCGCCGCCGCGCGCGCCCGGCTCGCCCCACTTCAAATTGGCACGGCGGGCCAACTTCAAGAATGGCTGCAAGATTGGGACATGCTGGCGCCCGAACTGCATCACCGGCATGTGTCCCATCTGTACGGTCTGTTTCCGAGCAGCCAGATCACCCTGCGCGGTACACCCGATTTGGCCGCCGCGGCGCATGAATCACTCAGCCTTCGCGGTGACAAGGCCACCGGCTGGGCGACGGCGTGGCGCATCAATCTTTGGGCGCGCTTGCACGAAGGCGATCACGCCTATGAGATATTGAAATTCCTGTTGAGCCCGCAACGCACGTACCCGGACCTGTTCGACGCCCATCCGCCGTTTCAGATTGACGGCAACTTCGGCGGCACGTCCGGCATCGTGGAGATGTTGCTGCAAAGTGATCACGGGGAAATCGAATTGCTGCCCGCGCTCCCGAAAGCGTGGCCGACCGGCTCGGTGAAGGGACTGCGGGCCCGCGGTGGATTCGCGGTGGACATCAAGTGGAAGGACGGCAGACTGGTGGAAGCAACCCTCCACTCGAAATTGGGCAATCCCTGCCAGGTGCGCTACGGTGAAAGCGTCGTGGAGCCGGCGATCAAGGCGGGAGGAGCCGAGCATCTGGGGGCAACGCTTCATTCACTGGCCGGGCGCTGAAACAGGGGTTTTCTCGCGCCCATGTTTATGATTGACTTCAATCATATATGTGGTAGAGTGTTATCATCGTCACGGTATTCTGGTGAAAGTTCCCTTTCATATCGTCCAGTTGCGCCGGCAACGGGTCGCCAAATTGCTGCAGCAGTCGCGGTACATCCCGCTGAAAGAGCTTTGCCGTCGACTGGGTGTCTCGGAAGCCACGGCCCGACGCGATCTGGCAGCGCTGGCCCGGGAACGAACCATCACGCGGACCTGGGGCGGAGCGCTGGTGGATTTCAACCAGCGTTTTCCGTCGTTTCGCGAGCGGCAGTTCCGGGCGCGTGTTGCCAAGCGGCGGATCGCCATGCTTGCACTGGGACAGTTGAGTCCGGCCACCACGTGTTTTTTTGATGCGGGCACCACGGTGTACGCCATCGCCGAGGCGTTGGCCGCCCATCCCGTCAAACAACTCACGGTGGTGACAAACAGCCTGCCGGTGGCCGATGTCCTCGTGGAGGTCAAGGGCGTGGAAGTGTATCTGGTGGCCGGCCGGTATCTGGCGCGGCAATCGGTGTTGTTCGGCGAGCCGGCGCGGCGCAGCCTGCCGCTCTGGAAGCTGGACCTGGCGTTCATGGGTGCGGAGGGCATGACCGGGGCCGGCCTCTGGAATTCGCAGAAGGATGTCGCGCGATTTCAGCGGGCGGTCGTGGAAAAGGCCGCGCGCTGTATGTTTTGTCTGGATGCCGGTAAGCTCGGACGGGAGGCGCCGCAGTTTTTGCTGCCGTGGTCGGAAGTGGATTGCCTGCTGACGGACGCAACGGCCGGACAATTGAAGACGGCTGGAGTTACTTTGGGCCGAAGGCAGCTGCTGACGGCGCAGGGAACGCTGACATGAGTGCGCATCACTATATCGCTTGCGATCTCGGTGCGGAAAGCGGCCGGGTCATGCTCGGCTCGCCGGAGGGCGACCGGGTGACGCTGGAGGAGATTCACCGTTTCCCCAACGGACCGGTGAACGTCTTGGACTCGTTGCGATGGGACCTGCTCCGCATCTTCGATGAACTCAAGTCGGGCCTGGGCAAGATCGCCGCCCGCGGGATCAAGGTTGAGAGCCTGAGTTGCGATTCGTGGGGCGTGGATTACGTGCTGTTGCGCGGCGACGAGCCGATGCTCACCCTGCCGTACCACTATCGGGACGCGCGCACCGATGGCGGATTGGAACGGGCGAATGCGGTGGTCCCGTTGGAAGCGATCTTTGCCGAGACGGGCATCCAGTTCATGACGATCAACACCTTGTATCAACTCCACGCCGATCAGGCGCAACGTCCGTGGGCGCTGAAATCCGCCGACCGATTTCTCACCATCGGCGACTACTTCAACTATTTGTTCAGCGGCGTGTCCCGTTGCGAAGAGTCACTTGCGAGCACGACGCAACTCTACAACCCGAGGACACACAAGTGGTCGGAGAAGTTGATTCGGGCTTTTCGATTCCCGAAGGCCATTTTCCCGGAGGTCGTGCGGTCCGGCACGATGCTCGGCCCGGCGCTCCCCGAGTTGGGGCTCGACGGCGCGAAGGTCGTGGCGAGTTGCTCGCATGACACGGGAGCGGCAGTGGCGGCCGTGCCAGCGGAGGGACGCGACTGGGCGTACATCAGTTCGGGCACATGGTCGTTGCTCGGCATTGAGTTGCAGAAACCGATCCTCACGGACAAGGCGCGCCAGTACAATTTTACGAACGAGATCGGATGCGGCGGGAGCATCCGTTTTCTGAAGAACATTGCGGGTTTGTGGATCGTGCAGGAATGCAAGCGCGCGTGGAGCAAGCCCGGTGAATCGATGAGCTACGAATCTTTGGGCGAGGCGGCGGAGCAGACGCCGGGGTTGCGGGCGCTGATTCGTCCGTCCGATCCGCGGTTTGTGAAGCCCGGCAACATGCCGGAAAAAATCGCCGATTTTTGCCGCGAGACCGGGCAACCCGTGCCCGGCGATGCAGGCGGAACCGTGCGGTGCATACTGGAGAGTTTGGCGTTGCAGTATCGCCAGACACTCGACCAGATCGAAGACGTCACCGGCAAGAGGATCACGAAGCTTCACATCGTCGGTGGCGGTAGCCGGAACAAGCTGTTAAACCAATTTGCCGCCAACGCCACCGGTCGCACGGTAATGGCCGGCCCCGTCGAAGCCACGGCGGCAGGCAACGTGCTCATCCAGGCGATCGCGCTCGGGCATCTGCCGTCGCTTGAGACACTGCGCCACGTCGTGCGCAACTCGTTCGAGGTTGAAACCTACAAACCCGTCGACGCGGAACTTTGGCAGCGGGCCTACGAGCGGTTTCAAGGATTCAGCAAATGAGAACCTACCGCCACGTGAAGCATCTCTGGGACGATTCGCAAGCCGCTACGCTGAGCGGCCTCGAGCGTCTCGTCTATCGCTCGAACCTGCTCGGTTCGGACCAGCGCATCACCAACACCGGCGGCGGCAACACGTCATCGAAAATCAATGAGCGCGACCCACTCACTGGCAAGGAAGTGGAAGTGCTCTGGGTCAAAGGTTCGGGCGGCGACTTGCGCACCTCAACGCGCGACAACTTCGCGTCGCTCTATCAGGAAAAACTGGTCTCGTTGCAGTCGGTGTACGCCGCGGATCCGAAACGCGGCCCGAAGACAGGAATCGAGGACGCGATGGTCGGCATGTATCCGCATTGCACGTTCAACCTCAACCCGCGCGCCGCATCCATTGATACGCCGCTGCATTCGTTCCTCCCGTTCCAGCACGTCGACCACATGCACCCCAACGCGGTCATCGCCGTGGCTGCCGCGAAACGCTCGAAAGAGTTGACGAAGGAAATCTACGGCGACGAAGTTGTCTGGACGCCGTGGCAACGACCCGGATTCGATCTGGGGTTAAAACTTCAGGAACTCTGCCAGGAGCATCCGCAGGCGAAAGGCGTCATTCTCGGTCAGCACGGCCTCATCAATTGGGCCAATGACGGCAAGGAATGCTACGAGCTGACACTGTCGTTGATTGAGCGCGCCGCCCAGTTCGTCGAGCGGCACGACAAGGGTGAGGAAACGTTTGGCGGACAACGATACGGCGGGCTTGAGAGCGACCAACGACGCGCGGCGCTGGTGCGGATTCTGCCATGGCTGCGTGGACAGATCAGTCAGCGTCAACGTTTTATCGGCACGATCCAGGACGACGACAGGATCTTGCGGTTCGTCAACAGCATGGAGGCGCCACGGCTGGCCGAACTCGGCACGTCGTGTCCCGACCATTTCCTACGCACCAAGATCAAACCGCTCTTTGTGGATTGGAATCCGCAGGCTGAAGACGCCGTCGCACTGAAACGGAAACTCGCCGACGGCCTCGCCAAGTACCGCGACGATTACGCCGCCTACTACAATCGCTGCAAACATCCTGACTCGCCCGCCATGCGCGACCCGAACCCGACGGTTATTCTCATTCCCGGTCTCGGCATGATCGCCTGGGGCAGGGACAAGAGCGAATCGCGCGTGACCGCCGAGTTCTACAATTGCGCTGTTGAAGTCATGCGCGGCGCCGAGGCGATTGGCGAATACGTTGCGCTGCCACAGCAGGAAGCGTTCGACATCGAGTATTGGTTGCTGGAGGAAGCGAAGTTGCGTCGGATGGCGCCCGAAAAGGAATTGGCAAGGCAGGTGATCGCCGTCGTCGGCGCAGGGAGCGGCATCGGCAAGGAGACGGCGCACCGGCTCGTGAAGGAAGGTGCGCACGTCGTGTGTGTTGACCTCGACGCAAACTCCGCGAAAACCGCCGCGAAGGAAATCACCAACAAACACGGCGTCGGCATTGGCGTGGCGGGGACGGGCATCTCGAATTGCGGTCCCGCCATCGGTGTGGGCGCCGACATCACCCAACGCGACCGCATTCGCGCGATGCTCGACGACGTTGTGCTCGCGTACGGCGGATTGGACGGCATTGCCGTGACGGCGGGGTTGTTCGTTTCACCCGACACGACGGGCCACATTCCGGATGATCAGTGGGCGCAAACCTTCGCGATCAACGTGACGGGAGCATACCTCGTCGCCGACGAAGCCGCGAAGATCTGGCGCGAGCAGGGGCTCAGGGCAAGTTTGGTCGTCACGACCAGCGCCAACGCCGTCGTGTCGAAGAAGGGCAGCGTCGCGTACGACACGAGCAAGGCGGCGGCGAATCATCTGGTGCGCGAACTGGCGGTGGAACTCGCGCCGCTGGTACGCGTCAACGGTGTCGCGCCCGCGACGGTGGTGCAGGGCAGCGCGATGTTCCCGCGCGACCGCGTGATCGCGTCGCTGGCGAAATACAACATTCCGCACCAAGAAAGTGAAAGTGAAACCGCGTTACGCGACCGGCTCGCGAAGTTTTATGCCGAACGCACGTTGACGAAGCAACCGATCACAGCCGCCGACCAAGCGGAGGCGATCTTCCTGTTGTTAAGCAATCGGCTGGGTAAAACGACGGGTCAGGTGCTGAGTGTGGACGGCGGATTGCACGAGGCGTTCCTGCGTTGACAAATCAATTGAACCGACGGTTCCTGAACCGGTGCAGACATGAAACCGAAAAAATCGCCACCAGATGCTGAAAAGCAGGCCCAGATCCTGGCGCAGTTGCGCCGGGACGCGGAGATTCGACAGAAGGGGTATCGAGAGCGGGCGCTCGCGCTGTTCCCGCATGTTTGTGGGAGTTGCGGACGCGAGTTTTCCGGCAAGAAGCTGAAAGAACTCACAGTCCATCACAAGGACCATGATCACAATAACAATCCGCCTGACGGCAGCAACTGGGAGTTGCTGTGCGTCTACTGCCACGATCATGAACACGAGAAGTACAAGCTGAAGGGCTATGTGGACGGTTCGGCGCAGGCAGAAGGGCCAGGAGCCGCTCCGATCGCCAACCCGTTTGAGAAGCTGGATGCTTTGCTAAAATCCAGGAGCCCGGATCAGAACTCAGAGCCGAAACAGAAATCGTGATTCATCAGGATTTCCCAGCCTGAATCGCAGGCAATGTCACGCGGAAGAGGCTTCCATCACGATTGCTAAACGCTTCCACGGTCGCCCCGTGAGCGGCGCAGATTGATTTGACGATGGAAAGCCCCAGTCCCGCCCCACCCGGATCTCGCGTCCGCGCCTTGTCGACACGAAAGAAGCGGTCAAACACGTGTGGCAGCGCGTCTGCTGGAATGCCGATGCCATTGTCTGATACCTCCAAGAGAGCGTGACCGTTCGCAGCGCTGACCCGCAGATGGATCGCGCCCTTTTCGGGGGTGTATTTGATGGCATTGTCGAGCAGATTCACGACAACCTGTTTGAGGCGGGCGCGATCTCCCGCAACCATCACTGGCTGCCTTGCGTCATAGCGGACGGTAATCCCCTTATCCTCGGCAAGCAGGCTCATCTGGTCCGCCGTCGTTGCCGCCAATTCAGACAGGTCAAACTGGACCCATTCGGTTTTCGCCTCACCCGCGTCGAGTCGCGAGATGGCGGACAATCCCTCGACGATTCCCGTGAGTCGTTCGACTTCTTCAAGGATGCTGCCGAGAGACTCCCGCGAGTCAGGGGTCAAGCGTCCATCGGACACCAAGCTTTCCAATTCGGCGCGCATGGTTGTCAGTGGTGTGCGCAACTCGTGCGAGGCGTCGGCGATAAAGCGTTTCTCGTTCAGGAAGGCATCCTCCAATCGCCCGATCATGTGGTTCAGCGAAAGCGAGAGCCGCTCCAGTTCGTCCGCCGTCCGCGCCACCGGCAGGCGCTCGCCCAGATTATGTTGGGTGATCTGTGAGGCCTTGCCCGCCATCTGATCCACGGGCGCAAGCGCACGACCCACAAGCAGGTAGCCGCCGCCGATAGCCACCAATACGGCAATGGGGAGCCCCAGCGCCAATTGCAGAAACAAGCGGTCCAACATCGTTTCCACCGGATCGAGAGGGGCGCCGACTTCAATGATATAGCGTGTCCCATCGGGCGTTCGGTAATTCACGACAGCCATGAGCAGGGTTTTATTTTCCGGCAGGCGCACTTTCCGGGAAAGCTCCTTCCGCGGCGACGACTTCAGGGCGGGGAGATTCGTCGGATCAAAACTCTGGTCTTTGGGGGCGCCCGAAACGTACACGACGCCGCCGTCGGATCGGGTAACGCGGATGAAGCGGTCATTGATCTCGGGTTCGTAAAGATCTTTTACTTCACTCGCCACATACGCTTCGCCGGTCTGACTTACGCGGGCCAGAAGCGTGTCGGCGATCTGCCGTGCCCGGCGGGCCTGTGTTTCGCCGAGGTCGTTTTCGAGAAAATGTTTCAGATGGAAATACATCAGTGTTCCCAACAGGAGGAAGACACCCGACAACAGGCCCGCATACCATGCGACCAGGCGAAATCGAATGGAGTGCGTGCTCATGGCTCGACTTCGTCCGAAAGACAGTAGCCCACTCCGCGGGCCGTACGGATGAGCTTGCGCTCGTGCGGTACATCCACTTTTTCGCGCAGATGGCGCACGTAAACATCGACGATGTTGGTGAGGCCCTCAAAACTTTCGTCCCATACGTGCTCGATGATCATGGTGCGCGAGAGCACGCGACCGGCATGGGAGGCCAGGTATTCAAGCAGGGAATACTCCTTCGCAGTCAACTCGACGCGTTTGCCGGCGCGACGCACTTGCTGGGTAAGCCGGTCCACTTCGAGATCGGCCACGCGCAATACGTGATCGCGGTTGGCCGGAGGCCGGCGCAACAGGGCTTTCACGCGGACGAGCAACTCGGCAAACGCGAAAGGTTTCGTGAGGTAATCATCCGCACCCGCCTCGAAATTTTCCACCTTGTCACCGGTGGCGTCCCGCGCCGTCAACACCAGCACCGCCGCTTTGCCGCCTTTGCGGCGAAGACGGCGGAGCAACTCCGTGCCGTTAAGGCCCGGCAGCATCAGATCAAGGACGATCAGATCGTAGTCAACACTGGAGGCCATTTCCCAGCCGGTGTTGCCGTCGTAGGCGACATCCACGGCGAGGCGGTCGGCTCGAAGACCCCGGGCCACCACGTCAGCCACTTTTCGTTCATCTTCTATGAGCAAGAGACGCATATCAGATTCAGACGACGATGTACCATGGCAGACTCAGATTAAACCCACATGGACGCCATGTTAAACATCATTTAGAAACTATTATCAGCCGCCCCCTTTGACTGCGTGGGCCTCCGGGTGAGTCCTGGCATGAGTGACGTGCCCCCCATCTTTGGACACTACGGACTCAAGATTGGCGCGACTCATTTTCCCGCCCCACGACGACAGGGTGGGGGACCTCAATTGGCGGTGATCAGGCGATAGCCGATGCCGGACTCCGTCTCGATCAGTTTCCCGCTGTCAGGGGTCTCCAGTTTCTTGCGCAAGTGCGTGATATACACCCGCAGGTATTGCAACTGGCTTTCCGCCTCTGGTCCCCAAACGGTGCGGAGCAGATGTTTTTGCGAGACGACTTTACCGGCGTGACGCACCAGTTCATGAAGCAGCGCGTACTCGGTCGCGGTCAGATGCACCTCGTTGTCCTTCACCATGACCTTGTGGGCTTTGATATCGACGGTCAGATCGCCACAGACATAGGTCGGCTCCTCGTACGCCTCGGGGGAATGCCGACGCACAGCCCGCAGCCGGGCCAGCAATTCCTCCCCCCCAAACGGCTTGGTCAGGTAATCGTCGGCGCCGCCGTCCAAGGCGGCCACCTTATCGGCTTCCCTGTCCCGCACGCTGAGGATCAGGACGGGCGTGCGGGTCCATTCGCGGAGCCGATTCAGAACGGTAAGGCCGTCCATGTCGGGCAAGCCGAGGTCGAGCAGGATCACGTCCGGTCGTCGCGAGGCAGTCATTTGAAGGCCCAGAGTACCTGTCTCAGCCTCACAGACCTGATAACCCTCCCCTTCCAACAACAATCGCAGCAGACGACGGATTGGCCGCTCGTCATCGATGATCAGCGCGGTGTGCGGAGGGCTCGATACATTGGCTGCCGCCGATTCCCGCGGGTCGGGGGAGTTTCGCTGGCGATTAGCGGTGGCGATCATTCATTGCCCTCTGCTTCGCAGGCGCTGGCACGTTACGGGAGGCGGTCAGTGCCGGTTACTGGTGTCGTAACAGCAACCACAAGAACACGGCCCCCGGGACCACCACCGGAACGGCGAACGCGAGAACCACTGCCGCGTGCTGCCGGAGTTTCCGTTTCCAAGGGGCCACCTCCTTCACATGATCGCAGCGGCCCGTGACCTTTACCTGATCGAGATTATCCAACTCCGCTTGCATGGCGGCGGCGGTGAAATAACGGTCGGCGGGGTTGCGTTCCATCGCGTGCAGAACGATTTCCTCGACCTGAGGGGAAAGAGCGGGATTCAGTTTCCGCAACGGCTCCGGGTCGCCGAGAACGCGAGCGTTCATGGCGGCCAGAGAATTATCGCCGTCGAACGGCGTCGCGCCGGTAAGCATCTCGTACAACATCGCTCCCAGGCTATAGATGTCGGTCCGGGCGTCACCCCGTTTGCCCTGGACCTGTTCGGGCGCCATGTAATCCGGGGTGCCCATCGCGGGCGTGCAACCGGCGAAGGTGACGCGGCGAAACTCGTTGGATTTGGCCAACCCGAAGTCCAGCAACCGGATCGAGCCATCGCAGCCGACCATGACATTGTGCGGCTTCAAATCGCGGTGGATCACGCCATGATCGTGCAGGTACTGCAAGGCCTCGCAAAGCAGAGCGGCGATCTTGAGCGCGTCTTTCTCCGGCAGCGGACGGATGGCCTTCAACAGGTGCGCCAGCGTGCAGCCGCGCAGGTATTCGGTCACCAGATAGGGACGGCTCTTCGGTCCGGGCACGGAAATGAATTTCAGCACGTAGGGATGATCCAGCTTCAGGCCGATTTCCTCCTCGCGACGGAAGCGCGTGAAGAAGCCCGGATCGCTCTCGTATTCCAGATAGGGCACCTTCAAGGCGACGTTGGCTTTGTGGTTGAACAGGTCTTGCGCCTTGAAGATCATCGCCATGCCGCTCCGGCTGATGACTTCGGTGATCAAGAATCGGTCGTCCAAAATGTCGCCCGGGTGCAATTCACCAGTCCTGTTCGCTTCGATGGCGGGATGGTATTCGGCCACACCCTGACAACAAGCGACGCCTTCGAGAGGGCACAATTGGGTCGTCTTCATGTTTCGACTATGACATCAAACGCCAAGGCTGGGTAATTAAATGGGGGCAGAGACGTGTTAAAAAAACGTTGATGCCGATTGCCAACCCCAAGTGTTTATCGAGCAAGGAGTTGACTACAAGCCGGGGCTGCGCAACGCGGGGTTGTCCATCATAAAACCGCGTTGGAACAACGGTACAGCCAACACCGGACAAGGCGCGTTCCGGACCACCTTTGACGCTAGGGTGTGTCGGAATCGTCCCCAAGCACCGACGGCCCCACGAGTACCCATGACGATCAGATCCGCGTTTGTCTCCTTGGCTTCGTTGACGATTTGCCGGTCGGGTTCGCCGATGGCGACCACTACTTCGGCTTCGATTTCGTCTCCCCGCAACACGTCAATCAGGCGGCCCAATTGGCACTCGCCGGCGTCCCGCAACTCTTCGGCCGGTTCGGCAGGAGTGATCCAGCGGGTGAGGCATGATCGGTCCGGTTTCACAACGTGCAGGACCGTGATCGCGGCGCCAAACTCCCGCGCAAGCGCGGCCGCGTGCTGCAGCGTCCCCGCCATCGACTCCGAGAAATCAACCGGAGCCAGGATCCTCTGTAGTTTCACATGTGATCCATACCGTGGCATCGAAGCTCTGCCCTCCGGATAACATCCACAGTTCACGGCGCCCGCTCCTTGAAACCCGACCGGTCATCGGGAAGGGCTGTCGAGGCGGGCGCAACCGGTTCCTGTTATGACGACGCCTGAACGCTCCCGTCCGCTTTCTTGGGTTGCAGTTCATCCAGGGTCACATTCAACCGCAACACGTTCACGCGCGCCTCGCCGAAGATCCCCCACTGCGGCGGCTCGACAGATTTCTCGACCAGCGCCCGGACCTGATCCTCTGCAATGCCGCGCGCGGCAGCGACGCGTCCGACCTGCAATCGCGCCGATTCGGGACTGATATGCGGATCCAGCCCGCTGGCGGAGGTAAAGACCATGTCGGCCGGCACTGGCGCGTCCGCCGCCAGCTTATGCGCGGTGCGGAAGGCGGTGGCGTTGGCGGTAACGTTGGATTGGAGCGCCTGGCTGGTGGGGCCGAGGTTGCTGGCACCCGAAGGTACGGTGGCATAACCGCCCGCAGAGGGCCGCGGCCAGAAGTACTTCTCGCCCGTAAACTGTTGTGCCAACAACTCGGAGCCGACCACCTGGCCGTCGCGCACAATCAGGCTGCCGTTGGCCTTGTCGTGGAAGGCAACCTGGGCGATGCCGGTCATCACGAGTGGGTACATCACGCCGGTCAACACCGTGAACACAATCGTGAGCAATATCGATTGAATGAGAAGTTTCATCGGTTTTCCTTTCCTCGGTTATGACGCCAGATGCGCCGCGACCAACAACACATCGATCAATTTGATGCAGAAAAACGGGATGATAATGCCGCCGACACCATAAATGAGCATGTTCTTGCGCAGGATGACGGCCGCGCCGAGCGGTTGATATTTCACACCGCGCAATGCCAACGGGATCAGTGCCACGATGATCAGCGCGTTGAAGATCACTGCGCTAAGGATCGCACTCTCAGGGGAGTGCAACGCCATGATGTTCAACTTGTCCAGCGGTCCTTTGCCGCCGGTGGTCGTGGCATACAGCAGGCCGAACATCGCCGGTAGAATCGCGAAATACTTCGATACGTCATTGGCAATGCTGAACGTCGTCAGCGCGCCGCGCGTCATCAGCAGTTGCTTGCCGATCTCGACAACTTCAATGAGCTTCGTCGGGTTACTGTCGAGGTCCACCATATTACCGGCCTCGCGTGCGGCCTGCGTTCCCGTATTCATTGCCACGCCGACATCTGCCTGGGCCAGAGCCGGCGCGTTGTTCGTGCCGTCACCGATCATCGCGATCAACTTGCCGCCTTCCTGTTCCAAGCGGATGCGGGCCAGCTTGTCTTCCGGTTTGGCCTGGGCGATGAAATCGTCCACCCCGGCTTCAGCCGCAATGGCCGCTGCCGTCTGCGGATTGTCGCCGGTGATCATCACCGTGCGCACCCCCATCTTGCGCAACTGGGCGAAGCGTTCCCGGATCCCGCCCTTGACCACGTCCTTCAGGCGGATGACGCCCATCACCCGCGAGCCGTCCGTAACCACCAGCGGTGTGCCGCCCTGTGTCGAGATATCAAACACGGCCTGCTCGGTCGCTTTAGGATACAGCCCGCCGCGTTGCTCGACATGCTTGCGCACGGCATCCGCCGCCCCCTTGCGAATCACCCGCACGCCCTTGCCGTCCGGGTCAATCAAATCCAAGCCGCTCATGCGCGTCTGCGCAGTGAACTTCACAAACCTCGCCTGTGGTTCGGCGACTTCGCGTCCACGCAGGTTGTATTTCTCCTTGGCCAGCACGACAATCGAGCGGCCTTCCGGTGTCTCATCAGCGAGGGAAGCCAATTGCGCCGAATCGGCCAATTCTTCCACCGGCACACCCGGCGCGGGAATGAATTCCGTCGCCATGCGGTTGCCAAGCGTGATCGTGCCTGTCTTATCCAGCAACAACACGTCCACGTCACCCGCGGCCTCGACCGCACGGCCGCTGGTGGCCAGGACGTTGCGCCGCATCAAGCGATCGATGCCCGCAATGCCGATGGCGCTCAACAATCCGCCAATGGTCGTGGGAATCAAACAGACGATCAGCGAGAGCAGCACGGGAATCGAAGTCAGCACCACGCCGATCTGGCCGGCCGCTTTCTCGTTGTAGCGGGCGAAGGGTGGCAAGGTGATGACCACGAGCACGAACAGCGCGGTCAGGCTGACCAGCACGATGTTCAATGCGATTTCATTCGGCGTTTTCTGGCGCCGCGCGCCTTCGATCATCGAAATCATCCGGTCAAGGAACGAATTGCCTTCCTCGGCGGTTACGCGAACAACGATCCGGTCGCTAATCACTTTGGTGCCACCCGTCACGGCGCTACGGTCGCCGCCGCTCTCGCGAATCACCGGCGCCGATTCGCCCGTGATCGCCGATTCATCGACTGTGGCGATCCCTTCGACGATCTCGCCGTCGGCGGGAATCGAGTCGCCGGCCTCGCAGACGAACAGTTCGCCGATCTTCAGCGCGGCGGCGTGAGCCGAGACCTCCCTGCCCTTGACAAGCTTGCGGGCCATCGTCTTGGTGCGCATCTTGCGCAACGCGTCCGCGTGCGCCCTGCCCCGGCCTTCGGCCATCGCTTCCGCGAAGTTCGCGAACAAGCACGTGAACCAAAGCCAGAGGCAGATCTGGATGTTGAAGCTGGTGAACTGGTGCGGCAGGAACAGGAAGATGGTCGTCATGATCGACCCGACCCACACGACGAACATCACGAGGTTCTTGATCTCCTCGCGCGGGTTCAGTTTCTTAAACGCGCCGATGACCGCCTGCCGTACCAGTTCCGAGTATTGGATTTCAATTTTTGTGCTCATGGTTATCTCCTTAGAAGACGCGGCCAGCCAACATCAGCCCGTGCTCGACAATCGGCCCGAGGCAGAGCACCGGGAAGAACGTCAGCGCCGCGACGATCATAATCACGCCCAGCAACGAGAACGAAAACGTCAGGCCGTTCGTCGGCAACGTGCCACCCGAGGCTTGCACGGTCTTCTTGGTGGCAAGATTACCGGCAATCGCCAGTGCGGCGGCGATGACGATGAAACGTCCAACGAACATGCACGCGCCCATTGTCGTGTTGTACCAGACGGTGTTCGCGTTCAGGCCGGCAAAGGCGCTGCCGTTGTTGTTGGCCGCTTCGGAGTAAGCGTAGAGAATCTCGCTCATTCCGTGCGGGCCGGCGTTGTTCGTGCTGGCCAACGCGGCGGGCACGACGCACGAGATGGCCGAGGACAGAAGAATCGCCGCGCTCGGCACCAGCAAACCGAGCACCGCCCACGACGCCTCCCAGGCGCCGAGTTTTTTGCCGAGATATTCGGGGGTGCGTCCGATCATGAGCCCGGCGATGAACACGGTGAGGAGCACGTGCAACAGAATGCCGTACATGCCGCAGCCGATGCCGCCGAAGGCAATCTCGCCGAGTTGGATGTTCCACAGCGGCATCAGCCCGGCCAGCGGCATCCAACTGTCGTGCATCGAGTTGACCGAGCCGTTGGAGGTGGCTGTGGCCGCGGTGCCCCACAACACACTGTTCATCACGCCGTTGCGAAGCTCCTTGCCCTCCAACAACGGCTGAATGTTACCGACGACGGGATTCGGTCGTGTCTCCGCCCACCACGCGACGCTGAACGAGACCAGATACAGGGCCATCATCACGCCAAACAAACACCAGGCGTGGCGACGGTCGCCCACCATCACCCCGTACGTGTACACCAGCGCCGCCGGCAACAGCAGGATCGCCAGCATCTCGATGAAGCCCGACAAGGGCGTCGGATTCTCGAACGGATGCGAACTATTCTGGCCATAGAACCCGCCGCCGTTGGTGCCGAGTTGCTTGATCGAGATCTGCGAGGCCGCCGGGCCGGTCGGGATATCTTGCGTCTCGACCTTCTGATCCACCATCACGGGCTTGCCGTCCGGGCCGTTGACCGGGTTTCCCTTGTCATCGGTCTTCGGGACCTGGGTGGTATACGGCTCGAGCAGTTTGGCAGACGCGTATGGCTTGAGATTCTGCACCACTCCTTGTGACATCAACGCGACCGCCATCACCGCCGACAACGGCAGCAGTACGTAGAGTGCGCTGCGGGTAAGATCGACCCAGAAATTCCCCAGTGTTTTCATCGAGGCGCGTTGGAATCCGCGGATCATCGCCACCATCACGGCGATCGCGGTCGAGGCGCTAAGGAAATTGTGGACGGCCAATCCGGCCATTTGCGAAAAATAGCTCAGGGTGGACTCGCCCATGTAGGCCTGCCAGTCGGTATTCGTCGTGAAGCTCATCGCGGTATTGAACGCGAGATGCCAGGACAGCCCGGCAAATTTCTGCGGATTCAACGGCAACAAGGCTTGCCCCATGAGCAGCGCGAACAGTGAGGCGCAGCCGACCATATTGAAAACCACCACGGCGATGAGATAGCGTATCCACGACATCTCCTCGGTCTTGTCGACCCGGCCGAGCCGGTAAATCCAGTGTTCGAGCGGCCCGAGGACGCCAGAGAGAAAGGTCCGTTTGCCCTCGAATACACGGGCCATGAATGCGCCGACGGGGGGGGTTAACCCAATGATCAAACCCAGAAATATTATGATCTGAATGATTTCATGCATTGTCATAAGCTCGTCCTATTTCCCGCCCACGCTGGCGCGTTGTATCGGCCGTTCATAATCCATTTCGGATATTCTCGACGCCAAGCAGACCGGCTCGGTTCGATATGCTCCATGAACTGGATTCGTTCCTTCATGTTTCACGGGGCAACAATAGCGAGCTATCTACAAGCGCGCTAATTAAATGGCCGAGCCCGGCTGCAAAAAGAGTGTTAATGGCTTGTCGGCATTGGTCGCTTATTGGACAGCGTGGGCAGATTTGATCTTTTTGTGGCGCATTGATGGGCAAGGCACGTGAGTTGGAGCACTTTTCGCCAACCCGTTTGAGAGCCCGGATGATTTGCTGAAGCCCAAGAGTACGGATCAAAGCTCGAAACCGAAACAGGTGTCGTGAACTTGGGGGTGGAGAATTGAACCAGTACAGTGGATTACCAAACGAAGACTGGCGGGGGGAGAGCGTTCCGCGCCTTTTTTGCCAGTTGGCGCACCGGGCCGTAAGGGAGGGTTCGCTACCTTGGGCGAATACGTCTCAGCCCCTCCCGGAAGCCCACAGAAACATCACCTGCGGCAAATCTGACTCGAGCGGCGCTGGAGCTAGAACTCGGTCTTCTCGCCTTTGGGCATGAGGCTGTTCAGGTATTCGACGAGGTCGTTGAGCTCGCCCTCGCTGATCTTGTCGCGCCAAGGTGGCATATAGAGAGGCGGCGGCGGACGCTTCGGATCCATCACGGGAATCTCGTGCTGGCCGTTGAGGATACGCTTTTGTAGTTCCTCTTTGGTGTAGCTGTCGGCAACGTACTGCAAGCCGGGCACCTGCTGGGCGGTCTTGGCATTGGGGTTGGGAACACCGCCCTTGCCTTCGGGGCCGTGGCAGCCGGCGCAGCCGTACTTTCGGAATACCGCCTTGCCGCGTTCGACGGGAGTCATCAGAGCGGGGATTCGCAAATAACCGACCACGCTCGGATCGGTCTTTGTTAAGAGGAATTCCGTCAGGGCGCGAATCTGTTCGTCGGTGAAATCGAACTTCGGCATCACGCTGCCGGGCGTAACCGCCTGTGGATTGCGGAAGTGTGCGACAATCCAGTCCGGGTTGCGGCGTTTGCCGACCTCGTCGAGCGCCGGGCCGACCGTGCCGCCCTTCCCGCCGAGGCTGTGGCAACCAATGCAGCCTTTCTCCTCGAACAACGCCCGCCCCGCCTCGGGACCGGGCAGCGTCTTCATGGATACGAAGTACGCGCTCAGCCGTTCCCCGGTCAGGCTCAGCATGTACATTGTCAGATCCTCGATCTCTTCATCACCGACTTTGATCGGCGGCATCGCCGAGCCGGGCGTGACCTCGGAAGGATTGTGGAAGTGTTTGCCCAACCACTCCGGGCTGCGCCGCGCTCCAACCCCGTCCAGCTCCGGCCCGATCACGCCACCGGTGCCATGCAGTTTGTGACAACCGATGCATCCCAGTTCCTCAAACAACGCGCGCCCCTTCGCCAGCTTCGGCGCGCCGGGGATATCGGTCGGCAAATGGCACTTGGCGCAAGACGATTCGATGTATTTCATCGCTAACATGGGGTGCTCCCAATGTTCGACGTTGCCGTGGGCCGCTTCGCGGGTCGTTGCCCGCCCTTGGCCCTGATGGCAAATCGTGCAGCCGAACTTCTCAAAGGGATGCTGCGCGTGGTTCGGATGGTACGCGAGGGGTTCCTTGAAGCCGGAATAGCTGGCGTCTTCCACGACGATGTGGCACGTCGTGCACCGGTCCACGCGGTCGAGCGCCGGCAGGACGATCTGCTTGATCTCGATCGGGATTCGCTCGGCGGCGGCGCGTTGCGCATCGTTGACGGCTCGGGCAAGCTCCTGTTTCCGGTAGGCGTGCTGCCAGACTTTCCATTCGCGGAATTGGTCCTTGTAGAATGCGGCGATCACGAGACTGCCGACCAGTAATCCCAACACGGTGAACCATGGGTAGAGCTTGCGTAACGGAGGAGTTGCTTCCGTCATGGCGATGGCTCCTCCGTGACAACGTTGGGTTTCCATGGCACCTGGAACCGCCAGTTCGGTCCACGGAACAAACTGCCAATCACCGTTAGCACCAGCATTGTCACCAGACAGATCGTGAAGATCGTGATGGCGACCTTGCGCTCCCCCGAGAACCAGGCGCCGACACCGCGACGTTTGCGGTCAACGTACGGCAGCACAGCCAGCGCCACGACGATCAACGTCGGCACCGCCACGCCGCCCCAGAACGCCGAATGCGCAACGAGTTCCTGCAGCCCGAGGAAATACCACGGCGCTTTAGCCGGGTTCGGTGGATGAACGGCATTGGCAAATTCTTCCAGCGGCGCATTCCAGAAGACCGCCAGCACCAGCAGTAGAGCCACCACTCCCATGAATACCAGCATCTCGCGGAACACCAGATGTGGCCAGGTGAACACTTCGTCGTCTGGATTGGCGCCAACCATTGGCGTGGTGCCGCGGGCCAGTTCCATCAAGCCGTACGATTTCGTCTGCGGCAGCTGCCGTTGTCGGCATTTCCTGCTGGGTGGCGATCGGTTCCTCAGGGCGAGCGAGACCGCCGTCCTTGCGCACCCGCCACAGGTGCAGCGCGATAAGAAACATCGCGATGCCTGGCAACACCATTACATGGAGCACGTAAAATCGGATCAACGCCGACTGCCCCACCGTGTGGCCGCCGAGCAAGATGAATTTGGCTTTCGACCCGATCACCGGCGCGTAGCTGGCGATATTCGTTCCGACCGTGATCGCCCAGTACGCCAACTGGTCCCACGGGAGCAGATACCCGGTGAACGAGAGTCCGAGCGTGGTTAAGAACAACACCAGACCGAGTACCCAATTGAACTCGCGCGGCGGCTTGTAGGCCGCCGTATAAAACACGCGGCACATGTGGAGCCCGACAAAGATTACCATCAGATGAGCCGCCCAGCGGTGCATGTTGCGCAAGACCTGCCCAGCCGTGACGACAAACTCGAGGTCTTTCATGGATTGGTACGCTTGGTCGGTGGATGGCACATAGTAAAACATCAGCAGCGTGCCGGTCGCCGCGAGGATGATGAACAGGTACAACGAGATTAGGCCCAACCCGAGCGTCGTGCTGACTTTTAGCGTTCGCCTGTTGACCTTGGCTGGCTGGACGTGAAGCACGAAGCTTGACACCGCAGCCTGAGCCCGTTCCAAGTTGCTCGACGGCAACCCGACGCGGAAGATGGATCGGCCGACGCGCGAGCCACGGAATTTGTCCCAGAGTTGCTTGAGCATGTCAGACCACGAGGTATTTGTCTGCGTTGACCTGTTCGGCCGCATCGATCACCAACCGTCCATCCCGGCTCAGGCTCACGAGAAACCACGGCAACGGCTTGGGTGCTGGTCCGCCGGTTACGATCCCGTTGCTATTAAACTGACTGCCGTGACACGGGCAATGGAAGCCGGCTCCGTTCACGTTGCGATTGACGGTGCAGCCGAGGTGCGTGCAAATCGCTGACACCGCGCGGAAGCTGTTACCCTTGCGGATCAGATAGACCCGCAGGTCCGGCAAGAACGTTGCGCCCTCCGGATAGTCTTCGGGTTTCAACGCCTTGTACCGCTGGTCCGGCTCGTACAATACATTCGGCACAAAGTACCGGGCCGCGGCGGCCGCCGAGGCGCCAAATGCGAACAACGCGGCACACCAGCCGAGAGTCAGTTCAAAAAAATCACGACGCGACAGTCCATTATTCTTTCGCTCACTCATACCGGTAACATCTCCACCCGTTCCATCATGACGGCGCCGGTCGGGCAACGCACGGCGCACAGGCCGCAACGGATGCACCGGGTCTCGTCCTTGATGATCGCCCCTTGTTCGCCGGGTGCCGGCACGCGGCCGTAGCGAGCGGCGAACGCCGCCTGCAGTGTCTCGTTGCCGCGCAAGCTCGCGGCATCCACCAAGCGCAGACAGTTCTCGGGGCAAACGTCGGAGCAACCGCCGCACAAAACGCACTTATCGCCGTCGAACACCGGGCTGATGTGGCATTTCAGACAACGCGTCGCCTGGAAGGTCGCGCCCTGCTCCGGATATGCCTTCTCCACCTCGGCAATGCCGATGCGTCGGTCGAGTGGCAACACGGGCGGCGCATGTCGCTCCATTTTTTCGTAGCCAGCGTGCATCTGGTACTGGTCGATGTCATAGATCGTAACGCGCACTTTGCCCGGGGGGCGGCACAAAACCGGTCAGGAATTTCGCAATCGACCGTGCCGCCCGTTGACCCTCGGCGACCGCTGTGATGATGATGCGCGGACCGAAAGCAACATCGCCGCCAGCGAATACATCCGGCCGCGACGTTGCCATGGTTTCGGGGTCGGCCTGCAACGTGCCCCGCGGGGTGAGTTTCAGATTGTCCTCGGGGCGAATCCAGGAAAGTTCCGCCGCCTGACCAATCGCCAGGACGACCGTGTCACAGTCCACGATTTCTTCGCTGCCTTCGATGAACTGAGGATTGAACCGCCGATTCTCGTCGAACACGCGACTCGCTTTGATCAACTCGACACCGGTGACGCGCCCGTCCTTGCCGACGATTCTTTTGGGACCCCATCGCGTGCGCAATCGGATGCCTTCCTTCTCGGCTTCTTCGATTTCCTCGCGTGCGGCTGGTATTTCGTCGAGGTTTTCGAGGCAGTACATGTGAACTTCCGGTACGCCTTTGCGGATGGCTTCGCGTGCCACGTCGAGGGCGATGCGGACCTCGTCGGGTGGCTCAGCCTCGCGGGCGGTCAACTCCTCCAACACAGTGGCGGCGGAGTGTAACGCGGCGCGCAATTCGGCTTCGCTCATATCCGCGAAACGTTCCGCCTGGCGGATGACCGAGCGCGCCACGTCGAAGGCGACGTTGCCGCCGCCAATCACGACGACCTTGCGACCGAGCCGGACCTGGAACCCGAGGTTGACGTTCAACAAGAGTTCAATCGCGCGGAGCACGCCGTCGAGTTGCACGCCTTCGATGGCGAGGTCGCGGCTCTTATGGGCGCCGATACCGAGGAACACCGCCTCGAATCCCTGTCGCTTGAGGTCGGCCAACCCAAAATCGCGGCCAAGCTTCGAGTCCAACCGGATTTCCACACCGAGCGATTCAATGGCTTCGATCTCGGCCCGGATGATTTCTCGTGGCAATCGGTACTCCGGGACTCCAAGCACCAACATGCCCCCGGCAACTTTCTGCGCCTCGAAAACCGTCGGCGCGAATCCCAGCAACGCCAACTCATGCGCACACGACAAACCCGCCGGCCCCCCGCCGACCACCGCCACTTTGCGGCCGGCACCGATGCGTTTTCGGTTGGGATCGAGCAGATCGGGATAGACACGGCCGAGATCGAAAGCGGCCGACTCGACACCGAAGCGTTCGCACACGAACCGCTTCAAGGCACGGATGGAAATGGCGGCATCGAGCGCGCTGCGGCGGCACTTCGCTTCACACGGCGCGGCGCAAACGCGGCCGCAAATCGAGGCGAACGGATTTGGTGTGCGGGCGATGATGTAGGCGTCTTCATACCGGCCCTCGGCGATCGCCTGCACGTAGCCACCGGCATCCGTCCGCACCGGGACATCCTTCGCGGCAGAGCACCTGCCGCATGAAGTAGTTGGCGTCCGGCAGCTCGACCATGTAAGACTTGGACATCGAAACCCCCGGCTACTTCTGATCGTATTTGTCGTGGATTTCCTTGATCTTCTTCTCGGCGGCGTCTTTCTCTTCCGACGTGGCTTTCGCGAGCTTCTCGTCTACCATCGCCTTCTTGCGGATGCTGGAGTCGTACACGAGGAAGTCGAAGATCTTCTTGCCCTCGGTGGGGTTGATGCCGGAGCCAGGCTTGTGCATCATCCGCTTGACGTAGCGTTCCCACTCGGCCGGGAGGGCGTAGTCGGAGTTGATGGGCCGGCTCAGCTTGTGGCACTGCGTGCATTTCGTGGAGAAGACCTCGTAGTTCTCCTGGATCCCCGGCGGATATTTCGATATGTCGATGGCGGCCGGACCTTTCTCGAAACGTTCGACGCGCGCCTTGGTTTCCGCGTCGAGCTGATCGTCGGCAGCGGCGGCGGGGCGTGATCCGATGAGCGTGGCCGCGGCGATGCCGATGAGTGTGACCGAGAGTCTTGCTGGTGCATTCATGGGTAGTAGCCCCTTTCGTTAGAACCCGTAGGAGAGTTGGAGGATGAGTTGGTTGTTCGCCTGCGTGCGATCGGTGCTGTGGACGAATTCGTAGTCACCCTCGAACTGAAACGTGTTCGTGATGTAGTACACACAGCCCAGCGTGTGCCGATCCGTTCCCGTCCCGAGGCCGTCATTGAGCTGGTCGTACCGGTAGACCAATTCGACACTATTGACCATGGGGAAATCGAACTCCAATCCTCCCAATTTGTAGCCCACTTGAACCCACCAGCCGCGCGGCGCGATGGTGCCATGGTCATCAGTCTCGACCCAGGTATAGATCCACTCGCCTTTGGCTTCACAATATGGACTGAGGTGAAGCGCGGCGTCGAATACGGTGGCCGACCACAATTGTCTTCCTGCATCGTCCCATGAACCCGATTGGCCTGAAACCCCAAGCTCAAGATCATAATGAGGTTTCCAAGGGTAGAACCACCCGATGCGTCCGCCCGCACTGGGATCCGAGTGCCAATTTGGTGTATCCCCGACATTGCCGTCGAGATCAAGCGCAGTTGCATCTCCCGTTCCATCGGCCGAAGACGGTCCATTGGCGCCGTAAATGGCATAGGTGACCATTTGGCCGGAGTCTCCCACGGCTCTGGCGCCGCGCAACTGCACGCCGATGCCACTGCCGGGCAGTATTGATCGCGGCAGCGGATCATCTGGAATTTTGTTCAGCCATCCTGCGGAGCGTTCGCTGTACGTGCCAAGGGGCAACAACATGTCGCCGGTCACGAGCGTGACGTAATCATTGAACAGATAGTCCAGTGTCGCAAAGCTCAAATCCACCGATGTCGAGCTGCCAGCCTGTCGTGTGCCGCTCGAATCGAAGTTGTTATGCAGCGCGATGTCGAACCCGGCTTCAAACAGCACATTGTCCCCCGCTCGATACAGGAAGATCGGGGCGAAATCAGCCAACAGGAAGGAACTGTGTTGCCCCTCCGTCTTGACGAATTGCACTTCCGCATCCCCCACAATCGAAACGTTATGCGTCGCCAATATTCCTTCGCTGGGGACAGGATGAATCGGCTGCGCCTTGGCCGCCTCCGCCGCTGTCGTTACCGTCTGTTGAGTCTCTTCGACCTTCTTTTGCGTTTCCTCCACTTTCTTCTGCGTTTCGTCGGTCGTCTTCTGCGTGGCGCCAAGCTGATCCTTTAACTTCTGAATCTCCTGTTTGTCCTCCAGTCGGGCCTTTTGCAGGTCTTGGATTTCTTGTGATTGCTGCTGCATTTGCTGCTGGAGCGCCCGGAATTCCTCATCGGTCATTGCCTCGGCTTGTGACGGCAGGACAATTCCCAGCGCGCCACCGGTGATCATGACTCCAAAAATCAGGGAACGAGTTTTCATTGGGCCATTCCTCAAGGGTTTGTGCCGCTGTTCTCCTGGAGATACTTGAGGATCTCCTTGGCCTGTGCCGCGGGGAGATTCGCCCGCACGCGCATATGCGTTACGAGTGTCTTCCACTCCACCTTCGTTCGCTCTGTCGGATAACGCTCACTATGGCAGCGGGCGCAGTTGATCGCGTACAACTCTTCGCCGGTCAGCTTCTTTTTGGCGGGGGCCTTTTCGTTATCACTGGCAGTCGTCACGGCCACCGCACCCACAAACATCGCGCTGACCACGGCGACCGCGAGGCAGATCCATCGTCGGGGTGTAAGGAAACAGGATTGGTTCATAATCCTCCTCTGGTTGCTGTCGTTCATCTCCCAGTCTCTGTCGCCTGCGCCGTCGGTCAAGGACGGGCACAGAATGTACGCACAAGGTGGATCAACGATTCTGGGTTCTTGTAACGGAAAGCCAGGAAAGGGGCTACTTGCCGGTTGGCAATTACTTCTTGGGAATTGGCCTGCCCGAGACCCTGTATCGCTGGTTCAGCGGCTCAATTCGGTGCGGACGGTGCTCCGATACCGGCTTGGAGCCATGCCCACATAGCGCTTGAACAGGCTGTTGAACTGCGGAATCGAGCCGAAGCCGGCGGCATACCCGACCTCGCTGACGCGCGCCAGTGGGTCCAACAGCAATGTCTTGGCCTTCTCGATGCGGACCCGCGCGACATATTCGGTGAGGGTCATGCCCGTGTTCTTCTTGAACAGCTTGCAGAAATAGTAGGCGCTGACGTGGGCGCTCTGGGCGACCTGTGCCAGTGTCAATTCTTCCTCGGCGTGGGTCTGTACGAACTCTTTGGCAAGCGCCACAGGGCGCGGTTCGTCGCCGGACCATGCCATGATATGGCGCGTGGCACTCTCTGCCAACTGCTGCGCAAATACGGTCAGCAATTCCACAATCGCTTGGAACCGCTCCGCCGTCACGACGGGGGTTGCAAAATACGCCTGCCTCGCCCTCTTCTCGGCTTCGGCACTCAAGCCGTCGCCCATCATGTTGGCGACGATCGCAAAATCCCGCTGCGTCGGTTCACGACGCAGAACCTGCCCACTCAGCAGCGTTGCCACGTGCTGTCCCCCAATCAGCACTGGTACTGCCACGATCGTGAGGCCTGCATAACAATGAACCTGTTGTGAGGCCTGCTTCAGAGCGGCGCGCTGCAGTACGACCGATTCGGCTTCGCCACACGCTTTGCAGCCTTCAGGCGTTTGGGACACGACCGCGCAAAATGGGTTCTGTCCTGCGCCGAATACGCCGGATCGGTGCGTTCCGTCTGCCGGCACGATCGTTAGTGACACGCCAGTTGCCTTGCGGAAAGCTGCTTCGTAGTCACGGGCTACCGGTAGCCGCACCAAATCATCGAACGCGACCGTTTTCACGTGATCGCAACCTACCAGAGCCCACACTGTTCGACAAGTCATTCTCGGAGAGACCTGAATTCATGCGATGCAAATCTTCGCAAGCGTTTCACTAACATCTGCCGGGTCTGTGCGTCGCAGTCTCGTAGCGGATTTCAATTCCACTCGCACGACTGTACTTGCCGCTTGCAGCGAAAATCGGGAAAACAAGAACTGGCGGGGGGAGAGCGTTCTGCGCCCTTTTTGCCAGTTGGTGCGGAGGGTTCGCTACCTTGGTCGAATACGCCTCAGCCCCTCCCGGAAGCCCACAGAAACATCACCTGCGGGCAAATCTGACTCGAGCGGCATTGGCAGCCAAGCTCGGTGAGCATGGTGTAACCGCACACAAGCTGGGAACGGGGTCAGGCTGGGCCCAAGAGACGGTACCGGCTAGGCTACGAGCATTAGTGGCAGCCGGCATCGCGCCCACTAAGGGTTGACACATTTGGCTACTTCACCGGTCCTGCGCCCGGATACGATATCTCAAAGCGGCTGTAGATGGTGCTGCTGCCCCCGGGCCAATAAACACCCGCTCCGCCAAAACGATTGGGTGCAATGGTTCCCTCCAAGGCGAGTGTCTCGTTGTCCACATCGTTGGACGCGCTGACCGTCAGGGTGTTGCCGGTGACCTTCAGGGTCATGTGGGTGGTGGTTTTGAATACGCCGCTCAATACCTGCCGGTCATTGAGGGGTGATCCCGCGCCGTTCTCCACCTTATACAGCTGAAACATGCATTTGGAGGCGGACCGGGTAGTTCTCCACATCCGCAGGGCGTAGCCATTCTTGGTGCGCGGATCATACTTGATGTACATGTCGGCGTGGAGATTGCGCGGGCCGCTGTCAGCGGGCGAGCCGGGCACCGAAAACCCCTGGCCTGCCTTTTCGGACGCCATCACAAGGTCGACCTGCATATCGCCACAGTCCGCATCTTGCTGGCAGAGGAGCCAGGCCGGGCTGCTCGGCCGAATGCCGTAGCCATTCACATAATTATCCCCGGACACAATGGCCCAAGTGCCGAGAACTGTCCACAAACCGCTCGCGAACACGTCATTGGTTTCCGGCACGAAATTCCTGAAATTCGGCGAAACGGTGGTGGACCGGACGTCTGTTGCCGTGATGGGTTTTGCACTCACTGCCTGTATTTCCGGACCAGGATCGCTCAAGCTGTGCTTGGGCTGAACCATGACCTTGAGGTATTTGCCGACGTAGCCCGGCGTCAGCGGAAGCGTTTTCAGGGGCTGGTTTCCCCGGCTGACAGCAACTTTTTTCGGATTAATTCCCGTAGTGGTGTCGCAGATGAACCATGAAACTAACGACTGATCCTGCTTGCCGCCCAAATCGAGCGAGTAATTCACCGTGGCCATTCCGTCCGCGGGTGAACCCACGGTCAGCCCCGCAATTACCGCAGGCGGATCGGAGTATTTTGGCTCAACATAGACATGGGCCATCACGTAGAAACCGTTGGACGCGGTGGCGGTCACGGCAACCCATTCCGCCTGGCTGGTTGCATTTCGACCTGTCACAACGACATTCGAGCCCGTCGTTCGGCTGAGTGAAACCAGGTCAGACTTGGTTGACCAGATGATGGTGGGGTCGGCGCGGGTTGGCGTGACCGTCGCGCCGATGATTGCGCCGGGTCCACCCGTGCGAATCGACGGCGAACCACCTGCCAACGCGATGCGAAAGGGCAGATTTCCTTGTCCGTCCGCTTCGTACTTGCCCCTCACGCCAGCCGGGTCCCAGTTGTCGGCCGGGGCGTTTGGTGCCGCCCGAAGCAGATTCCACGGGTTGAAGGCTAGGCGTTCCTGATCGGACAACTCTCGGGAGTAGGTGAAGGCGGGCGCTCCGACAGTGGAGTCGTAGATGACCGCAGGATCGCCATTGGCGTTCTTGGTGTGATACGTGAGGGAAAGTTGGTTGGGTCTGGGCGCGGCCACGCCGCGCACCCAAGCGACCTGATTTCGTGGGGAATTGACCGGCACCACGCAGTTGATCAGAACGTTCGGCCGCTCGGCACTGCGAAACTCAGCCTTGTAGAATCGCATGCCATGGGTCGCTTCGAACCTGCATTTGAAGAAGACAACTCCCGAAGCCGACATCACTCCGCTTCCCGTCGGGTAGACGAGTGTGGAATCTTCCCAGACGCTGATCTGGCCGCCTCCCATCCAATCGTCCGTTCCTTCGATGTAGACGTTTTTGAAATACGACCGCGTGGTGCGCAGAAACATCGTGTCGAGACGGCCGAGCAGCGCGACGTTCTCATACATGTGCTTGTCGCCCGCCGCTTGGAGGGCCACGGCCTGCGTGATGACGTCGGAACGTTTCGTAAGATTCTTGCCGGGATCGCCGGGATACTCGTAGTCGGTGTTGCAATAATTGATGATGGTCAGATTCTTCGCGGTGAATCCCGTGGCGTTGATATCGATGATGTAGCCGTCGTCCTCGGCGCCCTGCATCAGGCCGCGATTGTCCGCCAGCACCACCGCGCGGCGGTTGTTGGTCAATCCCAGCAGGGTGATGTAGTTCTTCCGGATGCTCAAGCTCGGTCCTCGCGGGGCCTGGCCCGGAAGCTGATACACATTCGGCTTGATCCCGATGACGGTCGGTTTCGCTTCCGTTCCTTCGGGCGCGGTTTCATACGCGGCCTGCAGCGTCTTGAATCTCCTGGCGGCCGGATCATCTTGGGGCAGGTTGCCATCGACTAGGTAATCGTAGGTCAACTTGCCCGGATCGATCGAGCGCAGGATCGGCTCGGAACCGCCCCTGACATTATCTTGCGCCTGTGCGGGGAGTCCACATAGGGATAAAATGATTAGGGAAAGTGACAGGGGTTTGAAGCTTTTCATGGGCTAACTGCACATCCATTCATTATGAGCGCCAGTGACCTGCGCTCCGCTTCGCGTGAAGACTGGCGGAGGGAGAGGGATTCGAACCCTCGATACAGGCTTTAATCCCGTATAGCGGTTTAGCAAACCGCCGCCTTCAACCACTCGGCCATCCCTCCGATTACCAGTAAAACCAAGCCTTTCAGCCCTGTTTGGTGGACTTCAATTCCACTTACGTGTAGCAATTTTGTAGCATAATATCGGCGGGAAAGGAAACCGCCATGACTGATGCCAAAGAATCCAAAGCTAAACGCAAACGCAACATGCTCCCGATTATAGTCGCCAACTCCCGAGGTCGCAAGCGGTTTGACGCCCGGTGCATGTTTGCCCTTGATCCCGCTACATATGGCAACGATGCCAAACAGGACGGATAGTACGTCAATTAGACCGTCGTTCTTTGTAATTCTGAATAATGAGGCTACCACTCTTGATGCGAGAGGCGTCGGCATAGTCGTCCCGAATCCAATACTCATCTATCAAATCTTTAACTAGTTCCAGATTTCGATAATGGTATGCCCTCTCCCTCTCATACCCGAATTGCGTTTGAAGCTCTGGTGAAAGATTTTCCAACGGAGCGGTCGTCACTCCGGTGCTATGAAAAATGGTGGCGGATGCTGGCGTTACTCGTCGAATCGTAGCATTAGAGTAAACGACGCTACCGATAGCAAGAACTGCAAAAGTGTTATTGCTGGACACCTCCTGTCCTCGTAAGTTTACGGCGGTTTTCACCCAACGATGCCCTTCACTGTTTGCGTTCAAAAACCTGTTAATATCATCGTCTGAAAATGTCTGATCCAATGGCTTTCTATAGGAAATGCTCCAACAAATCGCACTGCTGTTGGTTCCAGCAAAATCAATCTCAATCCATACGTCATTATTAGATGAATATAGGCACCTGTGTCCCTTTGGTGTGTTTTTGTCAAAGAGATCAAGGGTAGGGTCGGTGTCGTTTTCTTCGACCGGAGAACCATAACGAACATCGCATTGAGATCGAGTCTGTCCTAGCTGTGCCTTGGCAACACTTAACCCGAACGGCCCGGCTACCAACATTCCTACCAACATTACAATCAATGCCGCTACTACTGTGCCTTTATTCATGGATGCTCCTTTGTTGCTGGTAGGCTAAGTTCCATGTCAATCCTTGTCTAATGCCTAGCGTCCAGTTTCGACAAGTCAATCGGTTTAGACCGAAATGTTTTATCAAAAGTCTCAACTTCCAAGATCACGATGCCCTTCGGTGCCTCAGTAATAGGCTGACCATTTGAAGTCAGTTCAATATCCAACGGTAAGGATTTATTCGGCTCAAGCGGCTCTGCTTTGATGACCACGTCATGGTACATCCGCTTCTTATCATATGCGTCAAACACGGTAATCTTGCTGAGACCCAAAGGACGCAAACTCGTATTGGTAATTCTTACACGCAGAATCGCTGGAGTTTTCCGAACGTTTGAACGCTCCTCTGCACTAAACTGCCAGATTTGATCCCGGTCTGCGGGTATATGCTCAATGCTGCTCGTAGCAGCCCAAAATTCGACCGGAAATATCTCCATTGATTTGCGGTTTTCCCGAAGATATTTAACGCCTCCGAAAACGCCGCAAACTACGGCACTTGCGGTTGCTACATAAGCCGTGATCCATTCTGGAGTCATCCCGGAAATAGTATCGACTATATCCCGCATTTTCAACCAGCTTCCCGTCTACGGCGGTTCAAAAAACCGCCGCCTTCCGTATAGCATGGGTGTAGCAGAACTTTGGTAAGTTAGGGTAATTCAGGGTATGTTTTGGTAAACCGCCGTATCCGTAAGTCGCTGATTGCTAAGTAAGTGGGAAATCCGGCAAATTTTAGCAAACCGCCGCCTTCAACCACTCGGCCATCCCTCCGCGGTTGGAGCGCGGTCAAGATAACAAACGACACAGATAGAGGCAAATTGTTTGTCGGGGCGCGGACGGCTGCCTATTGGTCCTACAAGAACGACGCGGTCGCGCGGGACTGACCCTGTACGCGGCGGTTTTGGATGCACGTTCCGAAGCGACCGCCCCGCGTCTATCGCAGCTTCCTCGCTTGCGATGGTTGCGGGCCGTGGTGAATCGCCAGGGCAATGTGGCGCGGGTCACGGAGCGTGCGGACTCGTCACGGTTGCAGGCTCGTGGTAGGGGTGGCCTGTCCGGTAGACCTCCAGCCGGGTTTCGATCTCGCTGGCTACCTGCGGCTGCCCGGCAGAACGAGCCAACTCGATGGCTTTCCCGGCAGTGGCGACTGCATCCTGGAACCGACCCACAGCTGCGTAGGCCGCCGCCAACGTGTCGAGATACGCCGCCACTCGATTGTTTGTGAGTTCGCAAGCCCGCTCCGCCAGAGTCACCGCCCGAACGGGGTCGCCGCCGTCCGCCGGCGCAATCGTCACGAGCAGCCACGCCAAATTATTCACCGCCTCGGCGTAATTGGGTTTGCTCCGCAGCGCTTGCTCCCAATGTCCCATCGCTTCCAGCAGCCTGCCCTGTCCGACTAGAGCGATCCCCAAGTTGTAGTGTGCTCCGGCGAGGTCGGGTTGGATCCGCAATGCCTGCTCGTAATGCTCCATTGCCTCCTGGGTCTTGCCCAGTTTCGCGAAGGCCATCCCCAAGTTGTAGTGCGCCTCGACAGAATCGGGTTGGACCCGCAACGCCTGTTCATAATGCCTGATCGCCTCCCCAACCCTGCCCGCCTGCGCCAAGGCGATCCCCAGATTGCAATGCGCCTCGGCAAGATCAGGTTGGATCCGCAGAGCCTGCTCGTACTGCTCCATTGCCTCCTGGGTCTTGCCTATTCGCGCCAGGGCGAGTCCCAAACTGCTGTGCGCAACGGCGTAGTCAGGTTGGATCCGCAGAGCCTGCTCGTACTGCTCCATTGCCTCCTGGATTTTGCCCACTCGCGCCAAGGCGAGCCCCAGATTGCGGTGCGCAACGGCATCGGGTTTGAGGGGCAGCGCCTGCTCCAAATGCCATATGGCCTCTTCGATTTTGCCTTGTTGAATCAGGATGTCGCTCAGGTTGTTGTGCGCCATCGAGGCGGCCGGATTCTTGGCCAGGGTATCGCGCCAGAGCGTTTCAAGGTCTTGATAGACGTGTGCCTGCCTCCATGTGCGACACTCCTAATATCAGCAGTTACGATTGCGGCAACCACCATTCCCAAATTGCGGCCCCATGGGCCAGCCTGCTTGCAGATGGCGGTGCCCACGCCCACCGCCAGACGCGATCAACCCGATGCAGGCCAAGTATTGAAAATGGTCGGCAACGTAGGAGTAACGGAATGGAAAGACATCAAAAAACCCCAACGCGGGCACCAGTGTCCCCGCAAAGAATAATACAGCCACAAGCGGCCCCCGTCCGATCCGCGAACGCACTCGCCACAGAGCGATGAGTACCGCCAGCGCCGCCACCGGAAACGCGTATTGCCACCACACCCCGGCATTGATTTCCCAGTGCGGATAGATGAAGGTGAGGTTGCGCGGCCAGAAAAGTTTCCCCGTGTAGAACCACAACGCCCGTCCGGCCACCAGACAGCGCTGGACAAACGACAACGCCCATTCCGCTCCGTTGGCGCCCACCGAGTGTTTCTCCATCCAGGTCGTCATGAAGCCCGACGCAACTCCCAAGACAAACAGGGGAGCCGTCGCCAGAACATCCCGCCTTTCAACCCGACCGTTCTTCCACCAGACCAACAGCAGAAGCACCGCTGGTAGCGAACACGTCACCGTCTTGCTCAGCAAGGCGCACAGAAACAACGCGAGAACCAGCGGATAGTATCGCCAGTCGCCCGCGCGGGCCGACTCCCGATCTGTCAACGGTCGAAACCGGAGATACGCCAGCACAGCTAGAAGATAAAAAAATCCCGAAAGGACATTCTTGCGTTCGGTGATCCACGCCACGGACTCCACGCTCACCGGGTGAAGCGCGAAGATGGCCGCAGCCCACCACGAGCCCGGAATCTTCAGCTGCTGCAACACGCGCCAGAGCAAAATCGCATTCAAAGCGTGCAAGAGAACGTTGACGAGATGATACCCGAGAGGCTGCAACCCCCAGAAATGATACTCCGCCCAGAAACTGGTAAAGACCAAGGGATAGTATTGTATCGTGGTCCCGGGTTTGAACCAGATCCCCCACAACCCATCCACTGTGTGCAGCGGTGTGTTGTTGGTTACGTAGAAATCATCATCCCAAATGAATCCCGCGCGCCATACTGGCTGATAAGCCAGGAGCGTGATGAGCACCAATACGAAGGCACAAACCCAGGTCTTAAGTACGGAGCTTGTCTTCGCAGCGCGCGCTGACGCCATCGACCGATGAGCCGGAGCGCTGTCGGTTGGCTGCCCGTTCGTCATCGATGCCATCATACTAGTCCAAGCCGGTGCCATGGACGTTGGTGTGGGTGACGAGGGGGCCTTCGTAACCGGTGACGCTGATCCCGGAGAGGACGACGTTGGTCATGTTGGCCAGCCCGATCGCGCGGGTGCAGGTGCCCTTGATGTCGGTGAGCGTCAGGCCATCAATGGGGCATTCGAGCGGGACATTCTTCGCGCGGACGAGGTCGGTGACGTTAACGACGTGGATGTGGTTGAAGTGGACACCGCGCATCCGGGTCCATTTGTCGGCAGCATTGGTGACCGGGTCGGTAGCCTGAATGCCTTTGTTGAGGAGGTTGACGTCGATAAACGTGGGGGAGTGATCGATCAGCAGATCTTCGCCGGTGAAATTCTCGATGAATCCGCCGCGACCGTCGCGGCTCTTGAAGGAGATGCCGTTTTGACGACCTTTGATAAAACAATTCTCCACGCGAATGTTGCGGATCCCGCCGGATAATTCCGAGCCGATGGCCAGCCCGGCGAAGATGCTGCTGACGAGCGAGCAATCTTTGATGACGACGTCCTGCGTGGGGCGGGCGAGATGAGCGGCAGCCGTGCCCCGGCCGGATTTCAGGGCGATGGCGTCATCGCCCGTATCGATGCTGCAATGGTCGATGAGCACGTCCTGGCAGGAATCCATGTCGATCCCGTCGCCGTTGAAACTGACGGAGCGGATGGTGAGATTGCTGGCGACGAGTTTCTGGCACAGGACGGGATGGATGGACCAGAGCTGCTGGTATTGCGTCGTGAATCCCTCCAGCGTGACGTTGTTGCACTCGGACAATTCGATGAGGGCCGGGCCACGCGGATTGCGCAGTCGGCTCACGGTGATCGGCGGCCCGTAGATGGAACCGCGCCCCTTGATGGCGATGCGGTCGGCTTTCTCGGCGGAAATGAGCGCGCGGTGCCCCTGCGCATACTCGCCCTCCCAACGCACCCGCACGAGCGGGTAATCCCCAATATCGGGGCTGCCGAGGAGGCTGGCGCGTCCGTCGAGTTGCAGCGTGGTGTTCGAGCCAATCACGATGCTCCCAACAAGATAAACACCCGATGTGACGGTGACGATGCCGCCGTTCGCGGCGGCGGCGCACGCGTCGAGCGCCTTCTGAAACGCGGCGGTGTCCTTGGTCTTGCCGTCGCCAGTGGCGCCAAAGGCGCGCACGTCGAAGATGCCATTGGTTCCCGCCTGCGCGGCCGGGCCGAGCAACGCGAAGAGGTAAAGGAGAAAGATTCTCACGGATTCTCCTTGGGACGAAGGTTCGAAGTCATCCACTTCACGAGCCAATCCTGGGACGACTCGGACAAGCGGTTGTAATCCCATGGTTCGTACAGCGCCAGTTTGTCGGTCGCGCCATACAGCCCGTAGACCTTGGCGGCTTGCGCGATGGCGGCGCGCACGTCGGCAATGTGTGCGTCGCGATCCAGTTGCGGCTGCATCACAAGGACGGGACGCGGCGCGATCGCCCCCAGCAACTCGTCGAAATCGTAGGGGATCTGCGCCTCATGGCCCACGAAGAAACCAAGGCGCGGAATGAGGCCGTGTTCATGGCTGTAACGGGCCACGCCGCCCGCCCCGCGCTCGGCGGTGTCGGAGCGCATTGGCGTGAAGCCGCAAATGGCCACGAGTCCTTGAACCCGCGCATCGAGCGCGGCGGTGTAAATACCCACGGTGGCGCCAATCGAGTAGCCGAACAGATAGATGCGTTGCGGATCGACAAGGCTCACGTGTTCCAGCGCGTCCATCGCCGCGCGCGTGTCCTCGACCATCCGGCCGAACTGGGACCAGCGCGGGAAGCGCTCGTAGAACTGTTGCGCCTCGAAGATGCGCCGCCCGAAGCCGGTCTGGTCGAATGCGAACACGGCGTAGCCCGCTTTCACGAGCGCGAGGATGGGACTGAGGTCCGAGCGATACTCCCATTCGTAGCCCATGGGATAGTTGTATCCATGAAGCCAGATCACGACCGGCAATTTCGCATCAGGCGGGGTGGCCTTGGGCCAATACAAATCGCCCGTGGCGCCCTCGCCGAAACGGATGCCGCGCCGCATCGCCACGGGATCGCTTTCGGGTTTGCGCCACCCGGCGTGTTGGCCGGCGCGCATGGCGATGCCCGGCAAATCGTCGAGCATGGACGGTGGGGGCGGGTTGTTGGTTCCTGCGCCCACTGAAATCTTCACCTCCATCGGCTGGGTCGGCATCCGCGGCGGCTGCTTGCCCAGCATCCACTCGACCGATTGGCGCACAATGATTGCCTTTCTTTCCCATTGTCCCGGGGTGGTGATCGCGCTGCCATTCGGCTTGAGAATATCTTCCGAATCGTGTGCGGAATAGTTGGTGAGATTGACCGATTCACCGCTCCGGGTGCGCCACGCCTCGAAATCGTAATTGAATAACAGATCGGAATGCCAGGTATGGTCCGAGCGACCGAACTGGATGTCGAACCAATCGAGCATGCGCTCGGCATCTTCCGTGGACACCGCGTGCAGGCCATAACGCCACTGCAGGTCCAGATTCTCCGGCTGGCCAAGGAACCGATACACCTTCAACGCGGAAAGGTATGACTGCTCGTCCGACCACGGGTCTGACACCGAATCATGGACCCCAAACGAAATCAGGCATGCCCGCGGGGCGACGAGCGCGACCAACAGATTGCCGTCGACGGGCAGGCGGTCCTCGCGCCCGACGAAAAAGCGCAGACGGGGATGAAACCACGTCGGGAACCGGCGGGTGGTTTGTTCCACTCCTTCGCCCATGGCGCGTTCACCGGAGAGCCGATAGGGCAGCGTGCCGCCGACGCCGGTGCTCATGGCGGCGACTGCCGTGATGCGCTCATCGAGGCCGGCTTCGATCAACGCCTGCTTGCCGTCGCGCGAATGTCCGGCCAAACCGACATATTCCATGTTCGCTTCCGGCACGAGCTTGAGATAGTCGAGGGTGAGGGTGCCAGCCCACGCGCGGCGCGGGAGCAGGGCAAAGTCGTTTTGCGGGTAGAGCGCAGCGAGTGCGTCGGCGTCGTCTTGCGAATCGCTGCCTGCATACATGGCACACAAGTAGCCGCGTCGCACCGCCAGTTGCGCCCAGTCGCGTATCCACGCCGGGCCGAATAACACGGGAAACGGTCCCGGGCCGTCGGGAATGAACAACTCCACGCGCAATGCGCCATGGTCTTCCGGACCGAACTCGAGACGAACGTGCCGGATGATGCAATCTTCGCCCCGCGCTTCATCAAGAACCATCACGCGGGAGAGCTTGGGGTGCGGCGGGAACGTGCCGAAAACGTATTTTTCGAAGAGCTGTTTGATCTCGGCGCGGCGCGCGAGCCACTCCTCGGGCGTGCGAACGGGGCGGCCATCGAGGAAATGCAGTGGGTCGGGCAGCGAATTGTTGCGCGGCAGCGCATCAAAATCGGGCGGTAACTCGCCCGAGGTTTGCAGCCATTTCTGCCAGGACGGGGTGTCGGGCAGGGTTTGGAGCAATTTGTCGCGGTATTCGCGGCGTTCGCTGAGCGTTAGCGCGCACAGCGGACGGACGAAAATCAGTAAGACCAGTATCGTCCAAATGAGACGCCGTTGCATAGTTATGGCCTCCGTCGATGTGCCATCGTGGTAGCTATCAGATTGACGGCGGAGAGAGCAAGCTGAATCAAGGCAGGCAAGGCTATGTGCTTGGCCGGATATGTGCCGAAAAGGCTTGACCCATAGGCGAACGCAGTGATACAAACCCGTTGTTGCGAGCACCACGCTTGCGTGTAGGTGTTAGGGGAAATGGGAGATTTTGGTATGAAAAAGCTAAGTGCGATTCTGGCCATTCTTGCAGCCTTCTTTTTTTGCTCCACGAGCCATGCGAATATTACCAATGTGACGTACGCGTCCGATGGTGATGGCGCGTTCAGCTGTAATCTTTGGAATTGGTCGGGGAACGCCAGTTCGGTGAATGTGGGTGTGTCGGGCGATCAGTACTGGGCACCGGGGCACCTGATCCTCAATGTTCTCACGACTGGCCCGGAAGATCCGACGCTCAATATCAACAACTCGATTAACAACGACTCGAGCTTCGCTTGGACCGCCTTTACCGTGAACCTGACCATGGCCGTTCCCTTCACGCTCACCGGTGTCAATGTGACCACGCCGGGTGATTGGACAGTAGTCAGCTACGACGCAACCGCCAACCCGGTCGGCCCCAATTACGTTGCGACAGTCGTTTATGATACGGGTGCGCCGATTCCGAACGACGGCACCAGCACGATTGATTTCGGTTACTCGGTGCATTTCTCCGGCTCTCCCTCATACACCATTACTCAAGAGATGATTCCTGTTCCCGAACCGGGCACGCTGGGTCTCGTGGGGGTGGGCATGCTTTTGTTCGTGCAATTAGCGAGGCGGCGAGGGGCGTCAAGGGGATAGCGTTTCGGCCTGATTGAGCGTAACGCCGGTCGTCGGAGCGGGAACACAACAAGGAAGCGCTCCGAGTCAGACTTCAGAAAGCACCTTGGTGGGATCCACGGCCAGCCAGCCCGTAGCAACCCGCGACTGTCATCAGCGGCAAATCCCATGCCCCGCGCCGTTGTAACCATTCCCCGACCACCAGCGGACTGATCGCGCTGCGTCCCCGATAGCCAAAGTTTTTCCTTGCGGGTGTGTGGAGGCGTCATATAAGTGCGGCACCATGGCTCATTTATTCGACACGCTGAAACTGCGCGGCCTGACCCTGAAAAATCGCATCACCGTTTCCCCGATGTGCATGTATTCCAGCCACGACGGGTTTGCCAATGACTGGCATCTCGTGCATCTGGGCAGTCGCGCGTGTGGCGGCGCGGCGCTGGTGTTCACCGAGGCGACCGCCGTGGAACCCGAAGGGCGCATCTCGCCGGAAGACCTGGGACTGTGGAAGGACGAACACATTGAGCCCCTGAAACGCGTCACGGATTTCGTCAAATCGCAAGGCGGCGCGCCGGGCATCCAACTGGCGCACGCGGGCCGCAAGGCCAGCACGTATTCGCCGCACACGGGGAAGAAGGGGATGGTCCCGAAGGAACAAGGCGGCTGGACCCCTCTCGCGCCGAGCCCGATCCCTTTCAATCCCGCCGATCCCGCGCCAGCTGAACTTACCATCGAAGGTCTCCAGCGCATTGTGCGGAAGTTCCAGGAAGCCGCCGTGCGCGCCTTGGCGGCCGGATTCGAGGTCGTCGAGGTGCACGCCGCGCACGGCTATTTGCTCGACGAATTTCTCTCCCCGATCTCGAACCAGCGGAAGGATGCCTACGGCGGATCGTTCAACTATCGCACCCGGCTCTTGCGGGAAGTCGTCACGGCGACCCGGAAAGCGTGGCCGGAGGATAAACCGCTCTTCGTGCGCTTGTCCGTCACCGACTGGAAGGAACCGGAAGGCTGGACCGTCGAGCAGTCGGTCGATCTGGCGAAGATGTTGAAGGGGCTGGGAGTGGACTTGATCGACTGTTCGTCCGGCGGACTCGTCCCCGACGCCAAAGTCCCCGCCGCGCCCGGCTACCAGATCCCGTTCGCCGAGAGAATCCGTCGCGAAGCTGGTATCGCCACCGGCGCGGTCGGTTTCATCACCACCGCCACTCAGGCAGAGCAAACCATCCGCGACGGTCAAGCGGACCTGGTCTTCATGGCCCGTGAATTCCTCCGCGACCCGTATTTCCCGCTCCACGCCGCCGCCGAACTCGGCCACGACATCACTTGGCCCCAGCAGTACGCCCGAGCGAAGGGGAAGTAACAAATTGGGTTCGTTTCGGGCTCGTTCGTGCCCAAAACCACCCTTCCGGAGCCTTTTTTGGTGACTTATTTCCTGTATTTTTCCCGTTTTTTGCAAAACGAACCCAACTCGCCTTTTCACTCAACCAATTCATGCAAAGATACTTCCGCATTTTTTAGTTGGGTTCGTTTGGCAGAAACACTCTTCTAGATAGAGAGCTCCCGCCCCAACCGGTGACCCCTTGTAGCTCTTGGCGCTCACCGCAGTGAAGCAGCGGCCGTCTCGGCCGCTTCGGCAGCTCAGTCCCAACCCGTCCTTTATCAAAGAACTACCGCGATCATACTCGCCCCGGAACACCACGTCCAGCAATAATATCAATTTCCGATAGCTGAGTCTGACGACACCCCGCACGCCGTACGCCCGCCGCCATTACCGCGATTCCCCTCCTTGGAGGAGTCAGGAGTGGGTTTCTACAGTGCGCGAACGCCGCCCGCCCCCCGGCACGGCCACGACATCGCCCGGCCTAGGCAGTACGAGCGGGTGAAGGAGAAATAACGCTTCGTCGCGGCGGGATGGGGAAGAAGGATCAGGATTTACTCAAGGCGAGGAAGCGATCCGTCACGTCCTCCGCTTAGTCGGATGGTTGGATCCTTCTATTCCCAACCTTTTGCACGATAATCTCCACAACATCTTGGATTGTCTTCATGCTCTCGGCTTCAGCGTCCGAGATGATGGCCCCGAACTCTTTCTCAAGATCGATCACGATATTCACGGAGGCGAGAGAGTCGTAGTCCCATAGGAAGCGAAGTTCTTTCGAGAAATCATCCGTCTGAGATAAGCGGGAGAGATCAAAATCGATATTGCGGTCGAAGACGGCCTTGATCCTCATTACCAAATCTTGGTCGAAGCCTTGAGACTGAAAATACCGCAAGTAGAACTGCTCGGGTGTCAAAGTCTCCCGACCAGCGAAAACCTTATCAAGTTCTCGCCGTCCTTCTGCGTCAGGAAAACCGAACAACCTTCCCAGCATGGTAAGAGCCCAGTATTGCTACCAATCCAAACCCAACTCGCGAAAGACAGAGTGTGAACAGTGCATTGAGCCTAGGCTTCCTCCATGCGCATGTCAAATCACTCCTCATCTACCCGCAGCTTCGCAATCACGCTGAAATCTTCCAGCGTCGTGGTGTCGCCTTTGACGGCGCCGCCGCCGGCGGCGATTCGTGCATTCATTGTCGTTGCTGCAGCACCTTGAGGTATTGCAGGGCGGCCTGTTTGCGCGGGTTGGGGTCGGCTGCGGCTTCCTTCGTCTTGATCAGGGTTGGCAAGTCGAGCAGCGGGATGCGCAGGCCGTTGACTATCATGCTCTGCGCGTGCGCTTGTGCCTCATCGAAGCCGCTCAATCCCACCATGTCATTGAGAATGTCGAGGTCGCCCCATTTGGTATTAAGGGCGAACACGACCTGCCGCTGCAGAATTGCGTCAGTAAGAGGCTGATCCCATCGGGCATCGATCTCCAATAGCGCGTCGAGAACTCGGGCGCGATTCGCCGGCGTGTCACGGTAGATGATATCGAGGTCGAAAGTCTGCTCGGGACAACCGTGAAGCGTTGCGGCAAAACCCCCGATAACAACGTACTCGACCTCGTGCCGGTTCAGCGCGTCGATGATTTTGCGCGGATCGAACACAGCAGGCGTTGCTCCTTGGCTTTGCGGTCAACGGTCGGCCACTGGCCGCGCGCTTCCACCTCGCGCAAGGCGGCCATGAGCGTTTCGACGCGCTCTTCGGGACTCTTGCGGGAATTGCGGCGGATCGTTTCCTCAAGATGCAGATTCATTGCCCAGAAACATAACAAATCCGGTTGCACCTGACAACGACCGGCTTCGGCGTGCACTACCAACTACTCCTCATCCACCCGCAGCTTGGCAATCACGGTGAAATCTTCCAGCGTCGTGGTATCACCTTTGACGGCGCCGCCGCCGGCGATTTCCTTGAGGAGACGACGCATGATTTTCCCGGAACGAGTCTTGGGCAGCGCGTCGGTGAACCGGATGTTGTCGGGTTTGGCGAGCGAACCGATTTGTTTGGCGACGTGGGTGCGGAGTTCTTCCGCCAACTGGGGCGTGGCTTCGACGCCGCTGCGCGGCGTGACGAATGCGACGAGGGCCTGGCCTTTCAGCGGGTCGGAACGCCCGACGACCGCCGCTTCGGCGACTTTCGGATGCGAGACGAGGGCGCTTTCGACCTCGGCGGTGCCGATGCGATGGCCGGCGACGTTGAGCACGTCGTCGATGCGGCCGATGATCCAGAAATAGCCGTCCTTGTCCCGGCGGCAGCCGTCGCCGGTGAAATACATGTGCGGAATTTCGCTCCAGTATTGGTGCTTGAAGCGTTCAGGGTCGCCGTAAATGGTGCGCAACATCGAGGGCCATGGACGGCGAATGACAAGGAAACCGCCAACGTTGGGCGGGAGTTCCTTCCCTTCGCGGTTGACGACCGCCGCATCAACGCCGAAGAAGGGCAGGGTGCCGCTGCCGGGTTTGGTCGGGGTCGCGCCGGGCAACGGCGTGATCATGATCGACCCGGTCTCGGTCTGCCACCAGGTGTCCACGATGGGACAGCGTCTCCCGCCGATGACCTCGTGATACCACATCCACGCTTCGGGATTGATGGGTTCGCCGACGGTGCCGAGCAGTCGGAGCGAACTGAGGTCGTGTCTGTTGGGCCATTGATCGCCCCAACGCATGAATGACCGGATCGCGGTCGGCGCGGTGTAGAGAATGGTGACCTTGTACTTGTCGATGATGCGCCAGAAACGGTCGGGCTCGGGCCAGTTCGGCGCGCCTTCGTACATGAGCGTCGTCGCGCCGTTGGAGAGCGCGCCGTACACCGAATAACTGTGGCCGGTGACCCAGCCGATGTCTGCCGTGCACCAGAACGTGTCGTATTCCTTCAGGTCGAAGACGTACTTGGTTGTCAGATACACGCCGAGCAAATAGCCGGCGGTGCTGTGGAGCACGCCTTTCGGTTTACCCGTGCTACCGCTGGTGTAGAGAATGAAAAGCGGATGTTCGCTTTCGAGTTTCTCGGCCGGACAATCGCCCGTAACATACTCGAGTTCGCGGTGCCACCAAACGTCGCGGCCTTCCTGGATGTGAATCTCGTTGTTGGCCCGCCGCAAGACGATGACGCGCTTGACGCCGGGGCATTGCTCCAGTGCGTCGTCCACGTTCTTCTTGAGGGGAATGATCTGTCCGCGCCGGTAGCTGCCGTCGGCGGTGATGACCATCGTCGCGCCGCAGTCGTGAATGCGGTCAATGAGCGCTTGGGCGCTGAATCCACCGAACACGACCGAGTGCGTCGCGCCGATGCGAGCGCAGGCGAGCATGGCAATGGCGGCTTCTGGAACCATCGGCATGTAAATGATGATGCGGTCGCCTTTGACGATCCCGTTGCGCTTGAGCACGTTGGCGAACCGGCACGTTTCGCGATGCAGATCGGTGTAGGTAAGCACGCGCTGCTCTCCCGGATTACCGAAACCGGACGGCTCGCCTTCCCAGATGATCGCGGCCTTGTTCCGACGCGAACCTTCCAGATGACGGTCAAGGCAGTTGTACGAGAGATTGATTTGTCCGCCGATGAACCATTTCGCGAACGGCTCATCCCACGTGCACAGTTTCTTCCACGGCTTGAACCAGTGGAGTTCCTTCGCCATGCGCGTCCAAAACTTCTGCGGCGACCTGATGGACTCGGTGTAGAGTTTTCGATACTGCGCGAGCGATTGGACGTGGGCCTGCTTCGCGAACGCAGCGGACGGCTTGAACTTGCGGCCTTCCTTTTGCAACGAAGTGATGTCGGTCTGTGCCATGAGATTGATCTCCCGAAAAAACGTTCCCGTTGCCCGCGCCGCATACTAGCGGCGAAAGCCGTTCCGGTCAAGAGAGAGGAGAGGCAGCTAACGACCAAACCTGAACTGAACATCTCACGACTACCGATTCACAATGGCAAAAAACGCTATGGCGGCTCCCGCAATAATCACGCAGACAATACCGAATAACTGAACCTGTCTGCTGCAATCTCTGCAAACTTGAGAGGGCCACCAAGGAACCTTGGCAACGAGAAGAAAGCCAATGTTTCCCAACCAACCAACTGAGCCTCGCTCGTACTCGGGCTTCTCCTTCCTGCAATTGGCGCAAGTAAACATGGCAGGGTCTCAGTGCCGTCTAACAGCGCTATCAGCGCAAACTCAGTCTGTCATATCGCAGCCACTACCGGCGAATCCTGTCCGCTCACTTCACGTCGGAGGTGCAATGCGGGCAGCGGGTGGCCTTGATCGGGATTGTCGATAAGCAGCGGGGACATTCCTTGGTCGTCGGCTCGGCAGGCGCAGCGGGCGCATTTCGAGCCGTTGCTTCATGGTGTTCATTGCCTTGATCATCAGGAAAATGCAAAACGCCACGATGATAAAGTCGATGACCACGTTGATGAACGAGCCGTAGGCGATGACGGCGGCACCGGCGGCCTTGGCATCGGCGAGCGATTTGTATTGGCCGTTGCCCAGGTTGATATACATGTCCGCAAAATTCACGTCCCCCATCAGTTTGCCGATGGGCGGCATGATGATGTCGGTCACCATCGAGGTGACGATCTTGCCGAACGCGCCGCCGATAATGATACCGACCGCCATGTCGACAACATTGCCGCGCATCGCGAACTCTTTGAATTCCTTCACCATTCCCATGGCAATTATCCTTTCGTTGCTGGCTTCTCCAATGGCAACACAAAGACTGGTGCTTTGTCAAAGTATCAATTAACGGCTGGCTCCCCTCACCTTAATCCTCTCCCCACGAGCGGGGAGAGGAGACCAAAACCATTCCCATCTCCATTTTTAAGGGAGAGGGTCAGGGTGAGGGTTCCAGCGGTGACCAGCCATAATTCTTCACATTGAACCTTGGCGGTCCACTGGCGTGATCCGCCACGCTGGCAAGATTTTTTTATACGCGTGCAACCGCCTGTCCTGTTGGTTAATCTAAATGCAATGCATCGGCACGACACAGTCAACGATGAAACCATGGTGGCGCGAAAGCGCGGCGCGCGGGAGATTTTTTCGCGCATTTTCACGTACGTGCGCCGGTATCCGTGGTTCGCCGTGGGCACGGTCGCGTGCGCGATAGTCTCGACGGCGGCCAGCGTCGCGTTCCCGAAATTGACGCAGATGGTCATCGACGAGGTGATTAAAGGGAAGCGGGCCGAATTGCTGGCGTTGTTCACGGGGTTGGTGCTCCTATCATTTTTCCTGCGCGACCTGTTCAACGTGCTGCGCATCCAGCTCAACAACCGCTTCGAGCAGCGGGTGATTTTCGATCTGCGGCGCGATCTGTACGACAAGCTGCAGCGGCTCGCGGTCACCTATTACGACCAGCGCGCCACGGGCGACCTGATGACCCGCGTCATCGACGACGTGAACGCCGTCGAGCGGGTGCTGATCGACGGCATCGAACAGGGCACAATCTCGGTATTAAGCATCATCGGCGTGGGCTACATGATGTTCGGGTTCAATCGGCAATTGGCGGCACTGGCGCTGGTGCCGATTCCGCTGCTGATGGGCGGCGCGTTGCTGTACACGATCACCGCGCACAAACGGTACCGGCTCGTGCGACAGGCCACTTCGGCCCTGAACGCGCTGCTGCATGACAATCTGCAAGGCATCCGGCAAATCAAGGGGTTCGGACGGGAACCGCACGAGCTCGCGCGATTCGAGCGCAAGGCGGACAACCTCCGCCGCACCACGCTCAAGGTGATGGGCGCGTGGTCGGTCTATTCGCCGGCGATGACGTTTTGCGGCGCGCTGGGGTACGTCATCGTGCTCTGGTTCGGTGGCCGCGCGGTGATCGCGGATAAGCTGACGCTCGGGCAGTTCGTCGGCTTCCTCTGGTACCTCGGAATGTTTTACGAACCGGTGCGGGCGTTACACGGATTGAACCAGATGTTCCAGGCCGGACGCGCGGCGGGCGAACGCGTGTTCGACATCCTCGACGCGCCAGTGGAGATCAGCGAGAAGACTCAGGCCATCGCGCTGGCCGGCACCGGACGCGTGCGCGGCGACGTGGAGTATCGGCACGTCGGGTTCGAGTATCGCGCGGATTTGCCGGTGTTGAATGAGGTCAATATTCACGCGCAGTCGGGTGAGACCATCGCGTTGGTCGGGCCGACCGGGGCGGGGAAAAGCACGATTGTGAATCTGCTGCCCCGGTTCTACGACGTGACTCGCGGCCAAATCTTCATCGACGGACACGATATCCGCGACGTGACGCTGGAATCGTTGCGGCGTCAGATCGGCATCGTGTCGCAGGAGGCGTTTTTGTTCAACGGCACGATCCGCGAGAACATTTTGTACGGCCGGCTCGACGCCAGCGAGGCGGAGATGATCGCGGCGGCAAGCGCGGCGAACTGCCATGGTTTTATCATGGCGTTGCCCGAGAAATACGAGTCACGCGTCGGCGAACGCGGCGTGAAACTCAGCGTGGGCGAAAAACAGCGGGTGAGCATCGCGCGGGCGTTGCTGAAGGACCCGCCAATTTTGATTCTGGACGAAGCGACCGCGAGCGTGGACACGGCGACGGAGAAATTGATCCAGGAAGCGCTGGAACGGTTGATGGCGCATCGCACGAGTTTTGTCATCGCCCATCGATTGTCCACCGTGCGCAATGCCGACCAGATTCTCGTGTTGAAAGCGGGAAAAATCATCGAGCGAGGCACACACGAGGAATTGATGGCGTCCGGCGGGTTGTACGCGCAACTTTGTCGCGTCCAATCCACCGCCGTGACAATTGAGGAACGCCTCGACGAACTGGAAGTGGATGCGGCGGCGGGGTGACCCGGCCCGGATTTCGTGAGGGAATACGTCCGGGAATCATCCGCGCGATCTCGATAACCCCTGTGGGTGGGACAATCCAGTCTCGTTTATTGTACAATTCTGAAGTAGGAACAGGAACAGCATGAAGAACGGGTGGAGGACATTCGGGTGGGGTTTTGCCTTGATCGTGTTGGTGACGGTCGTCACGTATCTTCCGGTGCTGCGCGGGGGATTCATCTGGGACGACGACGTATTGATTACCGAGAACCCGATGGTCAAAGCGCCGGATGGATTGCATCGGTTTTGGTTCACGGCGGAAGCCGCGGATTACCGGCCGATGACGTGGAGTTTGTGGTGGCTGGAGTGGAAGCTGTGGGGCGATCACGCGGCGGGGTATCATGCGGTCAACGTACTCTTGCACGCGATGAATGCCATCCTGATATGGATCATCCTGCGAAGGTTGAGAATTCCGGTGGCATGGCTGGGCGGACTGCTGTTTGCTGTCCACCCGGTGAATGTTGTCACGGTGGCGTGGGTCAGCGAACAAAAGAACACGCTCTCAATGTTTTTCATGGCGCTGTCGATTCTGTCCTATTTGAAGTTCGATGAAGAGGGCCATCGGCGCTGGCACGTTTTGTCATGGATGACGTTTCTGGCGGCGTTGCTGAGCAAGACCGGGATGATCATGGAGCCATTTGCCCTGCTGGGATGTGTCTGGTGGAGGCATGGCCGATGGCAGCGGAAGGACTGGCTGCGGTGCGCGCCATTCTTCTTTGCGTGCGCGGTCATGGGGCTGGTGACCGTCGTTCAACACCAGCACGTGCTGGCCGGGGAGATCGTGCGGACAGGAGCGGCTTCGCGCCTGGTCACGGCTGGTTGGATTCCCTGGTTCTACTTGTCCAAGGCTTTGCTGCCAGTCAACCTGACCATGATTTACCCGAAATGGGAGTTGGACGCGTCCCATTGGGTTTCCTGGGTGCCGGGCTTGGCGTTGACAGGCTGCTTTGTGCTGTTTTGGTGTAAGCGAAAGACCTGGGGGCGACCGTTGTTGTTCGGATTTGGCTATTTTGTCGTGATGTTTTTCCCCGTGCTGGGATTCTTCGACCAGGCGTTTTACCGGTATTCGTTGGTGTCGGACCACTGGCAGTATTATTCCATCGTGGGCGTCATTGCCCTGGTGGTGGCTGGCGGGGAGAAGGTATGTCGGCAGTGGGGCGGATTGAGCGCGCCTTTGGGGATGGCGGTTGGGGCGGCGGTGGTCATGGCGATGGGAGCGGTTACGTGGAGCCGGGCCGCCATTTATGCGCATGGTGAAACACTCTGGCGGGATGCGGTGGCGAAGAATCCGAGTGCGTGGGTGGCGCATGCCAATCTGGCGTTGGCCCTGGCCCGCGCCGGGCAGATTTGAGGAGGCCATCGACCAGCGGGAGCAGGTGGTGCAACTCAAGCCCGCACAGTCCGAGGGGTACTACAATCTCGGAGTGACCCTGGAACAGGTGGGCAAAGTTGACCGGGCGATTGGATGTTACGAGCAGGCCTTGCGGATCGAGCCTGGCTTTGTCGAGGCGCACTACAACCTGGGAAATGTCTTCAAGGGCCTGGGGAGATGGGAGGATGCCATGGCGCAGTACCAGGAGGTGTTGCGGTTCAAGCCGGATTTCGTCGAAGCGCACAACAATCTTGGAGATGTTCTGCTCCGGCTGAACCGGATCGACGAGGCCGTGGCACACTTCAGCGAAGCAGTGCGTCTCAAACCCGATTTCCCCCAGGCGCACTATAATTTGGGACGCGCCTATATGCTCCGGCGCGACATGCCGCTGGCGGCGGAGCAATTCGAGCGGGCACTGCGTCTCAAGCCCGACCATGCCGGGGCGCACTACAATCTGGGCAACGTTCTGGCCGTGCAAGGGCGGCCCGCAGAGGCAGCGGCGCATTACCAACGCGCCATTGAGTTGGCCAGCGAACAAGGGAATACAGCATTGGCAGATGCGGCCCGCGCCGGAATCGAGCCTTCATCGAAGCCGTGAATCCGGGACGCGCGACGATTGAAGAACGGCTCGACGAGATGGAAGCGGACAAGAGGGCGGGGTGACAGTCCGGCCGGCGCGGCCTCACGGTTATTTCACCTTGTACACCTGATACTCAAGCGGGCCATTGTCCGGGAAGACGGCCAAGAGCTTCGCCGAGTCGGGAACCGGCTGCGGATTGGGCACTGCCAGGAAGTGCGCTCCTTCCTGAAGGAGGGGTGTAAAATTGCAGCGTAGGAATAGACCGGGCTGATGAATTTGCCCGAGATACGGTTGAATGACGGTGTTTGAAAGGCCTCCTTGCTGGTAGGAGCGCGGATTAATCCTGCCATAAAAGAGGAAATAGGCATAGTAGAAGGGCTTCAACTCTACCGTCAGGGGCACGTTGCGTGGCGCACCGATGGAGCCTTCCACGTAGAAGGTCTCGTTACTGCGGATATAGCCGAAGCAATACTTCAGCGCATCGGTAAAACTCGTCTGAAATGCAGCATTGGACCGTATTTGATAGGACGTGAAATAGTCATTTAGGTAGAGTGTGGTTTCCATTATCCCGGCGCACACGGACACCAGAAACAGTTTGCGCCAAAGCCCTCCCTCCTGCCAAAGCCATTGCGCTCCAACCATGGCGGTGAGAAGCCAGGGAATCGCGCCATTTACAGACCGACCGCCGTGCATTCTGTCTATCGTCAGCACCGCGGCCAGTGGATACACCAAAAGACTGAGTGTGAGGAGGCGATAGTGCGGCTGGTTTCTGAAGGATCGAAGAAGGTAATAAAGTCCGGCTAGAACCAGTGGGATGAGAAAAAGAAACAACTCTCCACCCCAACCGGTGTTATGGCGCAAATTCTGGTCGCCGCTGAGAAACAAAAAACGAGGGCTGAAATATTCAAGGTACCGTGACGCCACACTGGGCAAGATTTCCTTTATGGAAAGCTGGCCGTGAAAAACACCGATCCGCTCGAAACGAGCCGTGAGCGATTGTGGGAACCGAACGACACTGATGATCATGGGGAGCAGAGCCGTGACATAGCTCATTGCAAAAGCCAGTCCCGCCTTCCAGTGTGCGAGGAGCAATCGGTTGAAGGCGAGGGCGAAGCATAGAAGTGTCAACGCCGTCATGGGACGGCCAATATTTCGCGCGTACATGGCGAACGCCCAGGCGATACCCGCAGCCGCAGCGAGACTGTACGATCGCTTCCGCAGAGCCATCAGCAACAACCACCAGCCCATGACCATGCCCCAAAGCATGGCGGTGTCACCATAGACTGCTCTGCTCAGCGGGAAAACCCAAGGGATGCACGCAAACAATGCGCCTCCGAGCAAAGAAAGCCATTTGTTCCGGCAGTATTCTTGCACCAGGAAGCCGAATGCCAATGCCCCCAAGAGGTGGAAGAGGACGCCGGGAAGCCGCGCGATCCCTGCCGTAAGGCCGAAGACCTTCACCAACGGGGCCAAGCAATACACCAGCACCGGATCTTGATAGTCGTCGAGACAGCGGAAGAATACGGGATACTTGACCCCGTATTCATCCGCGCCGGTTTCCGCGATGCAATAGGCGTTGTAGGCGATGGACGCTTCGTCCACATAGAGGCCCTTGGGGGCGCTCCCCAGCCTCCAAAAGTGCAGCACGGCCACAACGAAGAACAGCGCCAAGGCAACCACCCAATAAACGAGGGTCCCGTGCCATTTCGCTGCACGCGGTGTGGTGTTGGGCCCGTGCGTAGCGGATGGACTTTTCATGGATTGGCTGACCTGGTGATTTGGGCTTCCTCACAAGACGATCGACATTTCCCATGTGATCCACGCCCCCCGACGATCCGGGCGATTCAGTCTCATTGACCAACACTTATCATCTCTGTCAGGGCCAACAAGCCTTTTCTGTGGCTCCACGACTGGATTTCTGACTGCGGGGGAGATGGCTTCTGCTCTCACTCGCCGAACCCATGAACAAGACGGCGGGTCAACGTCACACGGCGGTGGCGGCGACGGGCGGGGCAACGGGTGTGGCGGTGCCGACCTCTTGCAGGCCGAGGTGTTTCAGGACGAGGGGGCGGAGGTCGGTGGCGATGCGGTCGGTGTCGATAAACACATCGAGGCGCTGCTGGGTCTGCTTGGGGTCCCGGATGGCGATGAGCGGGATGTTCTTCGCCGCCGGATTCGTCTTGAATTGCTGGAGCAGGTTGAAGGCGTTGGGCGCGCGGGCGTCGAGGACGATCACATCGGGAGCGCCGCGTTCGGCGGCGCTGAGGACCTCCAACGGCACGGTGACGACCGCGCAGAGCACCTGTGGATGGGTGAGCGCACGCTGGATGGGCGCGGCGGTCATCACGTTGCTGGTGGAGACGAGAACCTTCTTGAAGCCGCAGATCGTGCGTATTTGCAGGGCGATGTCCTGCATCGTCGACCCGCCCTTGGCGAAGAAATGGCGGGCACCGAGGGAGGTTGCGTGCTGGACATCGTTGCTGGTGCTGCGGTTGGAAAGCATGACGACGGGAATGGCGCTCAACACCGGGTCGCCGTGGAGATGGGTGAGGACTTCAAAGCCGTCCATTTTCGGCAGCATGATGTCAAGGAGGATCACGTCGGGATGGAGTTCCATGGCGCGCTGAAGACCCAGCTCGCCGTCTTCGGCCGTGGTCACCGTGAAACCCTCGCGTTGAAGCTTGTCGTGGAAAATCCGTTGCATGTGCTGGTTGTCTTCGACGAGCAGGAGGTTGGGCATGGATCAATCCACCTCCAAGAGATCGGCGACCGTGGCGAGGATGCGGTCGACCTTGAACTCACCCTTGTCGAGGAAGCCGTACTCGCGGGTCTGGATTTCCGCCGACTGAGTTTCGTTGAGCAGCCCGCCGGACATGACGAGCACGTGCAGGTCCTTGAGTGTCGGCTGCCCGGCGATGTAATGGATGACGTCCCACCCATCGGAATCGGGCAGGTGCAAATCGAGCAAAAGCAGGTCGGGTTTCTCCGCCTCGAGCTTCGCAATGGCTTCCTTGCCGGTAGTCGCCTCGGAAAGCCGGTAGCCTTCCGCGCTCAGGGTGCACTTGAGAACTTCGCGGAAACTCTCTTCGTCGTCGACGATCAGCACGTTTTTCTTGCCGGCGACGGTGGCGGCCCGGACGCTGCGTAACACGTCGCGCGGATTCAGGGCGGAGGCGACCGTCAGGGGCGCGCCCAGACCGTTGGCGGCGTCGTTGGAAAGGAAGATAATCGGGATGTCTTTCGTCTCGGGCTTGGTCTTCAGTTCCTGGAACACAGACCAGAGTTCGGACGACGAGTCGTGGGCATCGAGGAGTACGACCAACGGATGCAGCGTGACGGCGAGGGTCACCGCTTCTTCGCCATCGCGAGCCGTGCGGACCTGGTATTCATGCGAACCCAGGCCGTCGGTAAGGATGCGGGCGATGTCAGGGCGTTCGCTGGCGACAAGGACGAGGCGTTTGCCTCCGCTGTCAACGTCCGGTGCCGTCGTGGTGGCGGCGGCGGCGATGCGGGAACGCAGGCGGTGGATGCCTTCGATTTCCTCGAAGTTTTGTGGAAGGGAGATGGTGACGGTGGTGCCCGTGCCCGGCGTGCTTTGGATTTCGACGCGCCCGGCGAGAAGATCGAGCAGTTGCTTGGTGATGTACAGGCCAAGGCCGGTGCCCTCATGCGAACGATGCGCGGAACTGTCCACCTGGTAGAATTTCTCAAAGACCTGGCCCAGCTTGTCGGCGGGGATGCCGATACCGGTGTCCTGCACGCTGATGGCGAATCGGGGAGTGCCGCTGGCGCCGTCAGGCAGGACTTTCGCGTCGTTGGAAATCGAGAGGGTGATCCGGCCGTGGTCGGTGAATTTGATGGCGTTGCTCACGAGGTTGATGAGCACCTGCTTGAGTTTGCCGCGGTCGGTGCGGATGACGGTGTTGTCGATCAACACCGTCGAGGTGAGTTCGATGCGCTTGGCATTGACGAGAGGTTTGAGTTGGTCCGTTAACTCACCGACGAGGCCGCGGAGATCGAACGACTGGAGGATCAGGTCCGTGCGGCCACTTTCGATGCGGGAAAGGTCGAGGAGATTGTTGACCAGATCGAGGAGGCCCTGGGCGCTTTCGCGGATGAAGCGGACGGCTTCTTCCTGTTCGTCGTTGGCGGTGCCGTAGACGCCGTCGAGGAGGAGTTCGGTGTAGCCGATGATCGCATGAATGGGGGTGCGCAGTTCGTGGCTGACGTTGGCCAGGAACTCGGCCTTGAGCTGGTTGACCTTTTCCAGGGAGCGAACCTGCTCCGGCACGACATTCTCGGATTTGTCTTTGGTAGTGCTCACAGATCCATAAGTTTCCAGGCACCGTTGGAGGAACCGGGCGGTTGCGCCCGCAGAGGAAGACGGGCGTTTCCCTTGTCGCCAACGGCCGCGTCTACGCGCGGGCGGTGGTGGCGTCGTGGCTGTCCAGTTCTTCCTGCAAACTGACCGCGCCTTCAAACAGCTCCGTGAACGCGCCAATGGAGGCGGCGATTTGCGGGGCCTTGTCGAGGCAAAGCTGGGTGAGCTTTTGGCACTGGGCCGGGTTACGCTGGGTCAGTTCCGCCATCGCCATAATGACGGCGACATTGTTATTAATGGCGTGACGGATCGTGCGCAGGTTCTGGTACAGTGCTTCCATCTGCTCGCGCGTCTGTTGCAACTGTTTCTCCGGCTGCTTCATAACACCTTGTTCAAATTCAGTGGTTGCGGCATCCATGGTTCCCTTTATCCCTTTGCTTTCGTTGTTTACTACGTGTGGCTCAAAACCACGCTATCTCAACCTGAGCAGGTGATATGCCAGCGTGTCTTTTCGAGGAATTCCGGCTGGATTTCTCTGGGAGAACGGGAAGTGGGTGCTATAATGAGAACTTTGGGATTATTCGGAATTTGGCGGGTGAGGGCATGTCGAAAGACTCCATCATAATAGCCGGCGCACGAGAGCATAACCTCAAGAACATCCATTTGAGCCTCCCGCGTGAGAAGTTGATTGTGGTCACAGGGCTGAGTGGCTCGGGCAAGTCAAGTCTCGCTTTTGACACAATCTACGCCGAGGGCCAGCGCAAGTATGTGGAAAGCCTCTCGGCCTATGCGCGGCAGTTCCTGGAGCAATTGCAGAAGCCCGACGTCGATTACATCGAAGGGCTGTCGCCCGCCATCGCCATCGAGCAGCGGCTGGCCGGCAGCAATCCGCGTTCAACCATCGCCACCATCACCGAGATCTACGAGTACTTGCGGTTGCTCTTCGCCAACATCGGCAAGCCGCACTGTTACCGTTGCGGGCGGCCGATCACGACGCAAACCACGAGTCAGATTGTCGATCAAATCCTCGGGCTGGGCGAAGGCGCGCAACTCATGCTGCTGGCGCCGCTGGTCCGCAGTCGCAAAGGTGAGTTTCGCGATGTGTTCGCCCGGATCAAGCGTGAGGGGTTCGTTCGGGCGCGCGTGGACGGCGAGATTCTCGATGTGACCGAGCCGGTGAAACTCGATAAGCGCCGCAATCACCGCATTGAGTTGGTGGTGGACCGGCTGATCGCCTCGGCCAGGACGCGAACGCGGCTCGCGGATTCCGTTGAGACCACGTTGAAGTGGGGCACCGGTTTGCTGATGGTGTTGTACCGGACGGCGACGACACCCGTGACCGTGCCGTGGTCGGAACGGTTGTTCAGCAGCCAAAACGCCTGTCCTGAGTGCGGCATCAGTTATGGCGAGTTTACGCCGCGGCATTTCTCGTTCAACTCTCCCGACGGCGCGTGCCGGGCCTGTCATGGTCTGGGCACGAAACTGTTTTTCGACCCCGACCTGGTCGTGCCCGACCGCAACAAGTCGGTGGCGGACGGCGCGATCGCGGCGTGGCGCCGCGGGGGGCGGCGGCTCCTGATCTATTACAAGATGCTGCTGCGCGGACTCGCGAAGCACTACAACGTCGATCTGGAACTTCCGTTCAAAGACCTGCCCGAGAAGGTTCAGAAGGAATTGTTGTACGGTTCGGGTGAGGAAGAAGTCGAATTCACGTACTGGCGCAAGGGGGCGTGGCGCAAGATGAAGAAGGTGTTCGAGGGCGTGATTCCCAATCTGGAGCGGTTGCATGAGGAAACCGACAGTGAGTTCACGAAGATTCGGCTGCAGCAGTTTATGGTGGGGATGCAATGTCCCGACTGCAAAGGGGCGCGATTGCGTCCCGAGAGTCTGGCGGTCACGGTCGGAAATAAATCCATCATCGACATGACGCGGATGAGCATCGGGGAATCCCTGAAGTTCCTCGCGGCGCTGGGACTGTCGGAATTTGAAGAAAACGTCGCCGGTGAAATCATCAAGGAGGTGCGCTCGCGGCTGACGTTCCTCCAGAACGTCGGGCTGTCGTACCTGACGCTCGACCGCCAGAGCGACACTCTCTCGGGGGGCGAAGCGCAACGAATTCGGCTGGCGACGCAAGTGGGCGCGGGACTGGTGGGGGTGTTGTATGTGCTCGACGAACCAAGCATCGGCTTGCATCAGCGCGACAACAATCGCCTGCTCGACACGTTGAAGGGCCTGCGCGACCTCGGGAATACGGTCATTGTCGTCGAGCACGACGAAGACACGATTCGCGCGGCGGACTACATTGTCGATCTTGGCCCGGGCGCGGGATTGCATGGGGGCTACGTGGTGGCGGAGGGGCCGTTGCAGGCGATCCTCGACACGCCGAAATCGCTGACGGGCCGTTATCTGCGGGGCGAACTGCAGATTCCCGTGCCGAAAACACGCCATGCGCCCCAGAAAGGTTGGCTCACGGTGCGCGGGGCGCGCGAGAACAACCTCAAGCAGATCGATGTGCGGTTCCCGCTGGGGCTGTTCACCTGCATCACGGGCGTGAGCGGTTCGGGCAAGAGCACGCTGGTGGACGACATTCTGCGGAAGGCGTTGTTCCGAAAGTTCTATCGCGCGAAAGACCGGCCTGGCGCGCACGACGCGATCCTCGGCTTGGAAGAACTCGACAAGGTCATCGTCATCGACCAATCGCCGATCGGGCGGACGCCGCGCTCGAATCCAGCGACGTACACGGGTTCATTCAACCACATCCGCACGCTGTTTGCGCAATTGCCGAATGCGAAGGTGCGGGGTTACGGGCCGGGGCGGTTCAGTTTCAACGTCAAAGGCGGACGGTGCGAGGTGTGCCAGGGTGACGGGATCATCAAGATCGAGATGCATTTCCTGCCGGACGTATATGTGACGTGTGAACAATGCGGCGGCAAACGTTACAGCCGCGAGACGCTGGAAGTGACGTACAAAGGGCGGAACATTGCCGACGTTCTGGACATGACAGTGGATGAAGCCGAGGAGTTCTTCCGCGCAGTGCCGAAGATTCGCGACATCATGCAGACGCTGCAGGAAGTGGGGCTGGGTTATTTGAAGATTGGCCAGCAGGCGACGACGCTGAGCGGCGGCGAGGCCCAGCGCGTGAAGCTGTCCACCGAATTGGCGAAGAAAGCGACGGGGCGGACACTGTATGTGTTGGACGAGCCCACCACGGGCCTGCACTTTGCCGATATCGCGAAATTGCTGGAGGTGCTGAACAAACTGCGGAACACCGGCAACACGGTGCTCGTCATCGAACACAACCTCGACGTTATCAAGTCAGCGGATTGGATCATCGACCTCGGCCCCGAAGGCGGTGACGCGGGCGGCCGGATTGTGGCGGAAGGATCGCCCGAACAAGTGGCGCAGAACAAGAATTCGTATACCGGGCAGTTTTTGCAGAAGATGTTCCGGCGAACCGCCGAGACGACAACTCCGGCGTGACGCGGGGTGGGGTACGAAGAGAGGACGGGCAAAAAGGGGTCAAGCGGCAACGGTCCCCTGCGGGATGAACTACTCCGTCGCCTTCGGAACTAGAACCTGCCCTGCGCCACTGAGTTCATGAAAGAGGTAATCAGAAAACCGATTCCGACAAGCGCTGACGGCAAACCGATGACGAAAGCCAGAATGACCAAGGTGGCTTTTCCGATGTACTTCTTCCCGCAACGCGGACATTTCGTGGACAGCATGGACAACCCGTTCCCACAAAACACGCATGACATAACTCGCCTCGTGCCTCCTGAGTGAAAGATTACCGCAGTGGGTGGGCGCAAGTCAATTCAATACGCTTTCTGTTTCGAGCCACTTCTGTGGCAGATAGACACGGGACTGCAGGCGGGCGGCGGAGATGAGGGGAAGAAAGGTCACGCGGACTTGCTTTCAGCAAGTTCCATCTTCGCCCCGCATCATTTCTGACCGTACTTGCTTACGACCCACTGCAACGCAGCCGCTTCGCCGAAGAGCATCCGGCGGTTGGTATAGATGAGCCAATCCTGATCCGACATCGTTGGCAGGTACGGTTCGGCCAGGTGGAACGATTCTCGTAGCGCCGCCTCTTCTTGAGCGATTTGGTTGAGTTGATCCTGGACGGTCTGGCCGTTGCCGCCGTAGGGGCTATTGGGATCCATCGCGTTGAGAGCAAGGCGTTCAACCGCAATGCCGACAAGTGGGGCAATAAGGCTCATGCTATCTGATGCGTCTCCGTAGCGCTGGCCCATTTCCATTGCCATTTGCAAGGTGGCCTGTGCGGAAGCTTGGTCACCCGATTGGCTGTATGCATTCGCGAGAGCAACCAGATCCCGGCCCAATTGTTTCACTTCGTGGAGCTGAGGTATTTCTAACCAACTTGAGGAAATCCTTTCGGCTTCCGCTGCCGAATAACCCGCCGAGAGGTAGGCATCTTCGTCGTCCTGAATGCGATCCAGTGTGTAATCCTGGAACTGTTGTTTGGCGGATGCCGCGGCAAGTTCTTGAACTCCCCGGTCTATTTGGCCGGAGTTGAAATAATTGAATGCCGAAAGATAATTCGCCAGTGCATTGTCGGGAGCGGACTGCTCGAACGTATTCAACCATTGACGCTGTTCTTCGGGAGACAAATCCCTGGCGAAGATTGCCTCGAACGCCACTTGCGGGTCATCGGGATATTGTTCCATCGCTTCCCTTAACAGCGCCGGGTCGCCGCTGGTGCGATAGGCGGCGAGGAGACTTGATGCGTTACGCCCATTTGCTTTGAGGTAAGCCTCGACTTGCCCGGCAGTCAACTTCGGGGCCTTGTCTTTGAACCGGGCATACAGATTGATATTGGCGGGCTGTAAATCTTCCGTTGCCGACGCGTTTGGGGGATTCGTGACCTGCATGGGCGGCGCGGGCAGGCGTGGAGCGCGTGCGCCTTTTGCCTGGGCGACATGGTTGGAAAGTCTGTTGTTGTCGGCTTTGAGTTGCGCGATCTGTTGGCGCAACGCCTGATTTTCCTCGCGCAGCCTGACTTGGGCTTGCTGTTGAATCACCAGAGGTGTCAGCACGCTCGCCACGATAACGGCGCCGATAATTCCAACCTGAAGCTTTGTCATAGTCATTACTTTCAGAAAGGCGAGGGTTGTTCCCGTTCCTGCCGCCGCGCCGGCGAGGGCAACGCTGGAAATCGCGGCCGCCAGTCCCGCGGGTGCGGCCGTAACAGCCTCGGCGGCGAGGACAGTTCCCAACGCCGCCACGGACAAGGTGACGCCGCGATGTGTGAGGAGAGAATGTAATTTCTCGAGCGCCCGGTTCACGCGCATGCGCGCGGCGTCTTCCGTGCTTCCCAACGCGTTGCCGACGGAACGCAAATCGCGTTGCTCGAAGAAGCGCAGCAGAATTGCAGTGCGGTCCTCTGCGCCGAGTTGGTTGATGGCTTCGTCGAGGAGGGGCGCCACCCGCATCCGATCCGATTCGGAATGATCTTGGAAGGAGTTCATTTCGACAGCGTACCTTTCACGGGACTGACGACGGCGTTCGCTCCGCATGGTCTTGGAGGCGATAAAGCACGTGTGGCGATGGAGCCAGCCACCCAACATCACGTCGGCTGGAAGCGTGCGCGCCTTGCGCGCGAGGTCCACGAAGACAGTTTGGGCGATATCCTCCGCCCGATGGGTGTCGCCGCCGACCAACCGAATCGCGGTGGAAAAGACCAGAGCGAGGTAACACGTGACCAGTTCGCGAAAGGCTTCTTCCGATCCGTTACGGACGTAATCCGCAAGCAATTGCTGGCTCTCGGTCATCTTCAATCCACCAGTAAAAACCCGCCAAAGGCCAAAACCGAACAAAAAGTTTTGAAAAAGCAGCGCCTAAGCGTGTGGATCTGGGCGGTCGACATGAAGCCTTGCGCCGCAGTGAACATTCTGCCAATAATGGCGTCAGAGGAGGTGGGATGAGACGGTTCTGGCCAATCGTGGTGGTATTGCTGGCTTGCGGCAGGATGGATCGCGTCGCGGCAGCCGTACCGGACGAGAACAAGCTGTACCGCGTCGCCGAGGCTGCATTTAAGGACGGACTCAACGATCTGGCGGAGCGGCAGTTCGCCGAGTATTTGAGGCAATTCCCGGACTCAGACCGCGCCGATGGCGTCGTGCTGGACATGGCGCAAGCGCAGTTAAACGAAGGCAAGTGGCAGGCTGCGGCGAAGACGCTTCAGGATGCGCTGGCCAAATGGCCGACAGAGAGACGGCCCGACAGCTTTCGTTTTTGGTTGGCCGAAGCGCTCTTGCGAGGCGAGCGATATGGCGAGGCGGAGCAGCGGTACGCGGAAGTCATTGAGAAGTACCCGCACAGCGCCTATCGGCCACAGGCGTTCTACGGGCTGGCGTTTGCGCGATTCAAGCTCAGCCATTTCGGCGAGGCGGTGCAGGCGTTGGATGAACTCGCCAAGTCCGGCCCGAAAGCCGAGTTGGCGCAGGAGGCGGAGCTTCTGGCCGGGCAGGTGCGCCTCGCCCTTCGACAGTTCGACAAAGCGGAAGTCGCTTTGAACGAAGTCATTCGCAAGTATCCCAACACGCGCGCGGCGTTTCGCGCCGACATCTGGCTGGCTGAATCGCTTTCGGGGCGGGGTGAGATCGATGATGCGTTGAAACGCTACGGAGCGGTGATCGATTCCTACAAAGCGAGTCCCAACAAACCCGTGACTGGCCAGCTTGCCGCCGAGGCGTGGCGTGGCAAAGGCTGGGTGTATTGGCGGCAGGCGAAATTTGATGATGCCGCGCAATCGTTCGGCCAGGCGCTTGCTCTGGCGCAAGACCCGGCGCTGAAACGTGAGGCGATGCTCAAGTGGGGCGAATCCCACGTCCGCGCCGGCAAGGTGGCCGACGGCGTGGCGAAACTGAAGGCCTATTTGCAATCGACTCCGAGCGACCCACTGGCGGACGAGATCCAGATGACCATTGGCGATTTGCTGCTTGCCAACAACGATTTTACCAACGCATTGCCCGAGTTTGTGAACCTGGCCGAGAAGTATCCGCAGAGCGCACTGCTGGCGAAGGCCAACTTCAACGCGGGTTGGTGCGCGTGGAAACTCGGGAGGGTCCCAGATTCGCTTCCGTACTTTCGCCAGGCCGCCGCCATCGCGAAAGAGCCTGCGGTGGCGGCGGAGGCGCTCTTCAAGATAGGCGATGCCGAATTCGCGCTCGGCCAGTATACGGACGCCATCAATGATTATCAGCGGCTTATCAGCACGTATCCCGACACGAAGCTCCTTGACCACGCCATGTTCCAACTCGGCCAGTCATACGAGCATACGCACAACGGCGAAGCCGCGGAACACGTGTTCGAGTCGCTCGTCCAGCAGTTTCCCAAGAGCGAGTACGCGGCGGAATCACAATTCAGCATCGGTGTGATTCAAGGGGGTTTGGGGAAGGAATCGGACGCGCGCGCCGCGTTCGGGACGGTTGCGACAAAGTATCCTCAGAGTGAATGGGCGACGAAGGCCGGCCTCGCCATCGGCGAATCGTTTTATCATGAGGGCAAGTACGACGAGGCGGCGGCCGCGTTCGAAAAACTGATGGCCACCGCGCCCGAAAGCGAGCTTGGCCAGCGGGCCTTTTACAACCGCGGTTGGTGTTATGCGCAAAAGGGACAAGCCGATAAGACGCTTGCCGAATTCAATGAATTCCTGAAGAAGTTCCCGGACTCGCCGCTGGCACCGGACGCCGAGTTCTGGATTGGCGACTATTATATGAGGCAGAAGGACTACATCAAGGCGCAGGAGCAGTTTCAGTTGCTCGTGAAGAATTATGCCGACAGCAAGCTGGCTGACACGGCGCAGTACATGGGCGGACGCGCGGCCTATTTGCGCCAGGATTACAAGGCGGCCATTGAACTGTACGAAGCCCTGCTGAAGAACTTTCCCACGTCCGGGTGGCGGTGCGACGCGCGTTTCGGGGAAGGGGACGCGCTCAGCGAGCTTGGCCAGTTTAGCGATGCCTTACTCGTATTCGATGCGCTGACCAAGGACTTTCCTGATTGTTATCTCGCCGCCGACGCGCACGGGCGCAAGGGCGATTGCCAGTTTACGATCGGTCGCTTTGACGATGCGATCGCGAGCTATCGCAAGGCGTTGGACATCGCGCGCGAGGGCGATCCCGCGTTGCGCAATCAGTTGTACTACAAGACGGGCCAGTGTTTCGAGAAGGCGTCCAAACTCGATGAGGCGTTCGAGTGGTACAGCAAGGCCGTGTACGAACAGGCGGCTGCGCCCGATCCGAACGTGCCAATCGAGCGTTTTTGGATGTGCAAGGCGGGACTCGCAGCCGGTGGTATCAAGGAGCAGCGGCAACAGTGGCGCGACGCGATCATCCTGTATCAAAAGCTTGCGGACATGTGTCCCGACATGAAACCATTGCTTGAAGAGAAGGTTCGCAAGCTGCGTGTGGAGCACTTGATCTTGTTCTGAGCATGAGACCTGCTGTGTTTGTCATTGAAAACAAGCCGTTTATGGGGTAAGGAGGACTGGATATGCTAACAGTCATGACCAAAGGCGGACCGTTGATGTGGTTCATCCTCATCAGCGCGATCTTGGCCATCGCCGTGTTTTTCGAGCGGTTGTTCCATTACCACCGGGCGCAGATTCACACGAACGATTTCGTGAACGGCATCCTGAACTCGCTTAAGAACGGCAATATCAGAGAGGCCATCGACACCTGCAAGCATACCGCAGGCCCGGTCGCGCAAGTGGTCATGGCTGCTGTGCTCAACCACGACCGTTCCCGTGAAGAGATCCGCGAAGCCGTTCTGGACACTGGCCGCAGTGAAGTGACGAGGCTGGAACACAATCTGCCGATCTTGGTGACCATTGCGCAGGTGACTCCGCTCATCGGTTTCCTCGGCACCGTATGGGGAATGATCCAAGTGTTCATGGTGATCGAGAAAACACAGGGGACCAATGCCGGACAGTTGGCCGGCGGTGTATGGCAGGCATTGCTGACGACTGCCGGCGGTCTGGTGGTCGCGATTCCCAGCTACATTGCCTACAACTACCTCGTCAGCCGGGTGCAGAATCTCGTGCTCGACATGGAGAAGGCCGCGAATGAAACAGTCCAGTATCTGGCTCGGAGGGAAGAAGGCGGCGAACAATCAAGCAAGGTCGTGGCGCTGCAATGACGTTCAAGACGCACTGTCAGATTTCGAAAGGGCTGGTCGATGCCGCGCCGCTCGTGAATGTTGTTTTCTTGCTGCTGTTATTTTTTGTCCTTAATTCCCAGTTTGTCATGCAGCGCGGTGTTTCCGTTGATCTGGCGGCCTTGGATATACCGATGACGGGGTCTTTTCAGTCACTTGTCGTGACTGTGGCGCGTGATGACTTGGTGTTCTTCAACGACCAGCCCGTTCCCCTGGACAAACTCGAGCAAACGCTGCGCGAAGCCGTGCAACAGGGGCGTGGGCGCGAGTTGATCATCAAGGCGGACAAACAAGTTGCCCAGGGCACCGTAATGGAAATCATGGGCGCGGCAGTTCGTGCAGGCATCCCGGTAGTCAACATCGCCGCCCGGCCGGGCGTTACGGGCGCTCCAAACTGAGTTTTCTCATGGCACGCGTCCCCAGGCCGTCCTTCGCGCAGGGGCAACTGATGCTGTGGATCTTGGTTGGTTCCCTGATCGCCTTCGGTTCAATGTTTCTCTTCTTCCGTGTTTCGGGGAATGCATTGACATCAACCCCGCGTAAAATGGCGCATGTGGCTGTTATGCTTACGCCTCATCAGGATCCGCTGTCACCTCAGGACTCGCGGTACGTGATCGCCGATGTGTTCGATCCGAGCCTGACGTCGCTACCCAACGCACACGGTTTTTCCAGTGGAGCGTGGCGCCGAACGATCGAAGCTGCTCAGCGTAACTTGGGCTGGAACCAACAGCCTGCCTTTCTCAGCCCTGCGGCTCCGAGCGAGCCGCATTCGCTGCTGGAGCGGGCACCGCTGGATGCGGCGGTACTTTCGGCGGCAGAGAAAACTGAGGCACTTTCGGAGGAGCCGGGCGATGGTGACGCGACGGCGTCACTCGTGTCAGTAAACCAATCGGTCTTTCGCGTCCTCGGTCCGTTGGAACGCCGTGTGGTTATCAATGCGCCGGTTCTGCCGACGATCAACAACCTCACGCCGCTTCGCCCCACGCAAATCCGAGTTGGTGTCGGCGCCGACGGGCTGGTTCTCTACGCGTTACTCGACCGCTCATCTGGAGACGATGGTGTGGACGCGCAAGCGCTCGCGCTCGCACGACGGATTCGTTTCGAGACCGAGCAGGACAGCAGCACGGTCTCACTGGCGTGGGGCGTGTTGCGGTTTCTGTGGGCGACGCAGCCGCCGCCAACGGCGACAAATGTCGAGAGCACCGCGGCGCAACGCTGAAGTGCCCTGGCTTCGGCCAGTCTTTTTTTCAAATCCATTGCGCACTTGGAGATTGTCTTGATTGCCACCGGTCTGTATGAATGGAGGAGCGAGAGGGCGCAGTTCCGGATTTTGCCGGAGCCGGGGCAGGCGTCCATCCTGACACGAATGGCAAAGCAGCAGTCGTTTGAAAACCACGGAGGTTTCCACCATGGGCATGTGGATTGGAAGGAATCGTAAGGCCCGCGTCACGTACGGATTCGATGATATCGCGTTGGTGCCGGGCACAGTCACCATCAATCCCAACGAAGTCGACACGAGCTTCCAGCTTGGCACGCACAAGATTCGGGTGCCGATCCTGGCCAGCGCAATGGACGGCGTGGTGGACGTGCGATTCGCGATCGAGATGGGCAAGCTCGGCGGCGTCGCCGTGCTCAACCTCGAAGGCGTGCAGACGCGCTACAAGAACCCCGAGGAGGTCCTCGACAAAATCATCGACGTCGGCAAGGAAGAGGCCACGCACCTCCTCCAGCGCATCTACACGGAACCCATCCAGGAGGATCTCGTCGCCGCGCGCGTGAAGGAGATCAAGGACGCAGGCGTGCTGTGCGCGGTCAGCTCGATCCCGCAACGCGCGGAGCATTGCGGCGCCATCGCCCAGGAAGCCGGCGCGGACATCTTTGTGGTGCAATCGACTGTTTCCACCGTGCGCCACATCTCCAGCGAATACAAGACGCTTGATCTCGCCGCGTTCTGCAAGACCATGCGCATTCCGGTCATTCTCGGCAACTGTGTGACTTACAGCGTGACGCTGGAACTGATGCAGTGCGGGCCCGCGGGAATCCTGGTCGGGGTTGGCCCCGGCGCGGCGTGCACGACGCGCGGCGTGCTCGGCCTCGGCGTGCCGCAGGCCACGGCAACTGTCGATTGCGCCGCGGCGCGCGATTACCATTGCAAGCAGACTGGCAAGTATGTGCCGATCATCACTGATGGCGGCATGAGCAAAGGTGGCGATATTTGCAAAGCATTTGCCTGCGGCGCGGACGCCGTGATGATCGGCAGCGCGTTCGCCCGCGCCAAGGAAGCGCCGGGCAGGGGATTTCATTGGGGAATGGCCACACCGCACGCCAACCTTCCACGCGGCACGCGCATTCGCGTGGGTGTGACGGGCACGCTCAAGCAGATCCTTTTCGGCCCCGCCGAGCTCGACGACGGCTCGCAAAACCTCGTCGGCGCACTGGCGACTTGCATGGGCAATGTCGGGGCGCAGAACGTCCGCGAATTTCAGGAGACGGAAATCATTATCGCGCCCGCGATCAAGACGGAAGGGAAGGTCTTCCAGACCGTGCAAGGCGTCGGGATGGGCAGCAAGTAGGTTGCATGTCGAACCCCCCGAAACTGCGACGGATCGTCACCCCGACCAGATTTGAGAAGACGAAGCCGGCGCAGGTCCGCCAGCGCGCGGCGATTCCGGAGAGCATTGTCATTCTGGATTTTGGCTCGCAGTATACCCAGGTGATCGCGCGACGAATTCGCGAGTGCCGGGTCTTCTCGCAGATATTGCGGTTCGACACGTCGGCGGCGAAACTTGCGGCGCTCCAGCCACGCGGTCTCATTCTGAGTGGCGGCCCGGCGAGCGTGTACGGCAAGGCGGCGCCGCATTGCGATCCCGCCATCTGGAATCTCGGTATCCCCGTGCTCGGCATTTGTTACGGAATGCAGTTGATGGCGCAGCAACTGGGGGGCCGCGTCGAGAAAGGTGAGAAGCGGGAGTTTGGCCAGGCGGAAGTCGAGATCACCGACCGCTCGTTGTTGTTTGCGAGGATGGGCTCACGCCAGAAGGTGTGGATGAGTCACGGCGACAAGGTGGCAAAGCTGCCGGAAGATTTCGTCTCCGTTGCGCACAGTCAGAATTCGCAGTACGCGGCCATTGCGGATCCACGGCGCGGCCTTTTCGGTCTGCAGTTTCATCCCGAAGTCCATCACACGCCTCAGGGGGGGCAAATCATTTCAAATTTCGTCCATGGCGTGTGCGGCTGTGGGCGGAACTGGACGATCAAGTCGTTTATCGACCGTGCGTTGGAGGAGATCCACGCGACGGTGGGCAACGACCACGTTATCCTCGGTTTGTCAGGCGGGGTGGACTCCAGCGTTGCGGCGGCACTCATTCACGAGGCGATCGGCGATCAGCTAACGTGTGTGTTCGTCAATAACGGCCTCCTTCGCAAATCGGAAGCCGAAGGCGTGCAACAGGTGTTCGGGAGGAATCTGCGCATCAAGTTGCACTACGAGGATGCAACCAGCGTATTCCTGCGCAGATTGCGCGGTGTAACTGACCCCGAACGGAAACGCAAGATCATCGGTCGCGCGTTCGTCGAGGTGTTTCAGCGGGCAACAAAGAAGGCGGGCGCAGCCCGCTTCCTGGCGCAGGGCACCACGTATCCCGACGTGATCGAGAGCGTTTCCATCTCTGGGAATCCCGCCGCGATGATTAAATCGCACCATAACGTGGGCGGCTTGCCAGGGAACATGCGATTCGAACTCCTCGAACCGTTGCGCACCTTGTTCAAGGACGAAGTGCGCGAGGTCGGCACACAACTGGGATTGCCGCGCGAAATCGTCTGGCGTCAGCCATTCCCGGGACCGGGCCTAGCGGTCCGCATTCTCGGCGCCGTGACCCCGCAGCGCCTCCAAATCCTTCGCGAGGCTGACTGGGTCGTCATTGATGAGATGAAGAAAACCGACCTGTACTACAGAATCTGGCAGACCTTTGCCGTGCTGCTTCCCGTGAGAACGGTCGGAGTGATGGGGGACGAGCGTACCTATGACAACGTCATCGTCATCCGCGCGGTGGAAAGCGTCGACGGCATGACCGCTGACTGGGTGCGGCTGCCCTACGATCTCCTGGCGCGGCTTTCGACCCGTATCATTAACGAGGTCAAAGGCGTCAACCGCGTTTGCCTCGACATCTCCAGCAAACCCCCCAGCACGATCGAGTGGGAATAGTACACGCCCGGTAGGTTTCGATTGCTCGTACGTTGACGGTTTGCTTTTGGGGCGCGGTTTAGTACCATGCCTCGTCAACTTACATGAAAACTCTGCGCTACGATCAACCGGATTTCGCGCGCGCCGTTGCCGAGGCGTGCGCGGCGTCGAGCCTTTTCGACCCGCAAGTCGAAGAGCGAGTGCGCGCCATCATCGAGGATGTACGCGTGCGCGGCGACGATGCCCTGGTGGAGTTGACCGAGCGTTTTGACCGGGTCAAGTTGAAGCCCTCCGAATTTCGCGTCACCGGCAAGCCCGAGAAACCCGCTTTGGAGTTGGCCAGGGCGATTGCGTCCGCGCACAAGAACGTGGCGGCCTTTGCCGAACGGTCGGTGCGCAAGGATTGGCGGATGCGTAACGTGCAGAGTGGAAGCGTCGGCGAAAAGTTTGACCCCCTGCAGCGCGTCGGCATTTACGTGCCTGGCGGGACCGCTCCGCTGGTTTCGACCGTATTGATGACGGTTACGCTGGCGAAAGTGGCGGGCTGCCCGGAGATCGTGATTTGCTCGCCGTCGCCGATCAACCCTGCATTGCTGTACGCGGCGCATGTCGCGGGCGCGACGGAGATTTATCAACTCGGGGGCGCCCAGGCCGTCGCGGCGATGGCGCTGGGAACGAAGTCGATCGAGCGCGTCGTCAAGGTGTTCGGTCCGGGGAATGCCTACGTGACCGCGGCCAAGAAGCTTCTTTTTGGTCGCGTCGGAATCGACCTGCTCTCGGGGCCGAGTGAATTGCTGGTGGTGGCGGACGATTCCGCCGAACCGAGTTTCATCGCGGCCGACATGCTCGCGCAGGCCGAACATGGCAGCGGCCTCGAACGCGTGTGGCTGGTGACGACATCAGAAAAAGTGTTGCGAGGCACACAAATCGAGATCGAGAAACAGATCAGGACACTTCGAAGACGCCAGTTTGTCCAGCGCGCGCTCCAGAATGGCGGCGTGTGCGTGTTGGCGAAGGACATGAAACAGGCCGTTGCGATCACCAATCAATTCGCGCCCGAACACTGCGAATTGATGACGAAGAACGCCCCGAAGGTGTTGCGGGCGATCAAGACGGCGGGTGCGGTTTTCCTCGGGTCGTGGACGCCGACGGTCGTCGGCGATTACCTCGCGGGGCCGAGCCACGCGCTACCGACGGGCGGCGTGGGGGTGGCGTTTGCGGGGCTGACAGTTGACCAGTTCCAACGTCGCACGAGCGTGATCGATCTCTCGCGCGCCGCGCTGGGGAAATCGCTGCCGGCGCTCGAAGCTTTTGGGAAGGTGGAGGGGTTGGACGCACACGTCGCGTCGGCACGGATCCGGTTTCCATGAGCTTGATCCGCCGCCAAGTCGAGCGGATGAGCGCGTACGTGCCCGGTGAACAGCCGAAGGTCGCGGGTCTCATCAAGCTCAATACGAACGAGAACCCATATCCGCCGTCGCCAAAGGTGTTGGACGCGCTGCGCGGGGCGATTGACGGGAAGCTGCGGCTGTATCCGGACCCGACTTCGTCCACGCTGCGCGCGAAGCTGGGGAAGATCCATGGGGTCGAGGCCGACCAGATCATCATCGGCAACGGCTGCGACGATATTCTGAATCTTTGCGTGCGCGCGTTTTGCGGCGAGTGCGAGAAGCTGGCGTACTTTTGGCCGAGCTACTCGTTGTATCCCGTGCTGGCAAACATCCAGGGGGCGACGCAGGTCGAACTGCCGTTGGATGAGAACTTTCAGATCAAGGCGCATCCGTCGCTGTTGGCGAAACTCGCGGGGGTGAGGCTGGTGTTCATCACGCAGCCGAACGCGCCGAGCGGCGTGTGGTTGCCGCGCGTCGAGTTGCAGCGGGTGATCGAAGAGATGCAAGGCGTCGTGGTGATTGACGAAGCGTACGTGGACTTCGCGTCGGAGAATTGTCTCGATCTCGTGGAGGAATACGAAAACGTGATTGTGGCGCGGACATTCTCGAAAGCGTTTTCGTTTGCCGGGATGCGGGTCGGTTGGGCGGTTGGTTCGGGCGCCCTGATCGGCGCGCTCCACAAGGTGAAGGACAGTTACAATGTCAGCCGTCTCAGCCAATTCGGCGCGGAAGCGACACTGGATGAATGGGAATACTTCCGGCAGAACGTGAAGAAAATCTGTGCCACCCGCGACCGCACGGTCTCGGAACTCGCCAGACTCGGTTTCTTCGTTTATCCTTCCCAGACAAATTTTGTGTTCGCGCGTCCGCCGGTCCCGTTGACAGCGAAGCAATGGTTTGACGGGCTGCGGGCACGGAACGTTCTCGTGCGCTGGTGGGACGCGGATCGCATTCGCGATTTCGCGCGGGTCAGCATCGGGACCGATGAGGAGATGGACAAGTTTTTGGCGGCAACAAAGGAGATTTGTGAGAAAGCGAAGCGCTAAGGTTCAACGCAACACGGCGGAAACCCGGATTTCGCTGGCCCTTACCATCGACGGCAGCGGCAAAGCGAATGTGTCGACGGGGGTTCCGTTCTTCGACCACATGCTGACGCTGCTGGCGAAACATTCGTTGTGCGATCTGACGGTCAAGGCGAAGGGCGATCTCGACGTGGACGCGCATCACATGGTCGAGGATGTCGGCATCGCACTCGGGCAGGCGTTTGTGCAGGCGCTGGGCGACAAACGCGGGATTCGGCGTTACGGCTGGGCACTGGTGCCGATGGACGAGACGCTCGCGCAAGCGCGCATCGCGCTCGATTTCAGCAATCGGCCATTCCTCGTGTTCGAAGCGAAGAATTGGAACCGCATCGCCAACGTGTCATTGGGCCGGAAGAACGAGTTTCGTGTCGGCTTGGTGAAGGAATTCCTGCAAGGTTTCGCGAACGAGGCGCGGTGCAACCTGCACGTCGATGTGTTGCGCGGCGACGAGCCGCATCACGTCGTCGAGGCGGTGTTCAAGGCGCTGGCGAAGGCGCTGGATCTGGCCTGTCAACGCGACCCGCGCGTCAAAGGGGTTCCCAGCACGAAGGGCAAGTTGTAGTCAGCGAAACTTCGCGGTGCGGCTGGTGGAGCGGCCCCACGTGCGGGGCAGGGGAAGCGGCGGGATGGGAGCCTCGCCCTCCAACGGTTTCCATTCATCTTCGTAAATCAGATCGAGCATCGGCTCGGGGATATCATCCATTTTGATTTCCATCTCGCGCTGCGGGATGAACGGACATTTGGGTTTATCGCCGACCAGATACGCCGCTTCTTTTTCCAGCAAGAGACGCGTGCCCGTTTTGACGCTACGTTTGCCGTAGCGGGCTTCGACTTCTTCCATTGCATGATGCAGTTCGCGGCGTTTGAATTCCTGGTCGTGGTTGAAGAAATCGGGTTCCAGTTCCAGCGGCTTCATGTTCCAGAAGTTGATGCAGACCTGGCGGATCGGCTGCGTCTCGTGGGCGACGAGTTGCCGGAACAATCGTTCGACCTGCGGATTGATGAGGCGCGGCTCGAACTGTGCCGCGGGAAACTTCACGCTGACGCCGTTGCCTTCCAGGTTTTTGAAGCGCACATACAAACCCATCTCGCGGGCCTTGAGGTTTTCCCTGAAGAACGTCGTCACGACCTTTTCGGTCTGGTCGAGCAGGAACAGCAGCGCGGTTTCGTAGTCGGGCTCGTCGTAGGGCAGGGTGGTGGCGCTGCCGATGCAGGTACGCGGTTTGTTGGCCAGCGAGAGCCGTTCGCGCAGTTGGCCGTTGGCCAACAACCACAATTCGAGGCCAAAGAAGCCATAGCGTTTCTCCAGCAATCCCAATGGGAGTTGCGTCACATCGCCGAGCGTCCAGATGCCCAGCGCCCGCAGGGAAAGCGCGCGCCGTTTGGCGATGCCCGCGAGCTTTTGAACCGGCACGTCGTGGAGAAACTCGCGTTCCTGGTCTTCGGACACTTCGCGAAAGCCATCGGGCTTGCAATGCTCGGTGGACAGCTTCGCCAGCCAACGCGACGAGCCCAGCCCCATCGACACGGGCACGCCGACTTCCGCGGCCAGTTCGCATTTCATGCGCGTGACGAGTTCGGCCGGGGTGCGACACCGAAACACGCGGGGCGAATCGGTGAAATCGAGGAACCCTTCGTCGATGGAGGTGGGCACGAGCAGGGGAGTGTAGTGGCGCACGCGTCGGAAAATTTCGAGCGAGAGCCGGCGATATTCATCGTAGTGCGGGCGCACCAGCACGCCGTCGGGACATTTGTGTTTGGCCTCGAAACAGGCCATGCCCGTGATGATGCCGTAGGCCTTGGCGCGATAGTTGGCGGCGATCACAATGCCGTCGCCGCGGCGTCCGCCGCCGACGAAAACTGGTTTATCCTTCAGCTTCGGATCGAGCGCCATCTCGCACGAGGCGAAGAACGAATCGCCGTCAACATGGAGGATTCGCTGGTAGCGCGGCTGCATACCACACAAATGTGTGGTATTGGGTGGGGAATGTCAAGCTGCGACATTCCCGCTTGGTTAATCTCGGTTTTCCAATTACAACTCTCGCGGCAAAATCTCGTGCACGTCCAAACGCACATCATGTCCGGCTGGTGCCTTGGAAACTACGCGAAGCTCACTGCTCGCGAGCGGTTCTGTTGCATGCTGGCTGCGAGTTGGGCGGACTTAGACGGCCTGAGTATTCTGGCCGGGACGGAAGCCCATTGGGAATATCACCACAAGCTTTGCCATAATCTCGCGTTCGGATTGCTCCTGTCGGCTGGTCTTATGCTGTTCTCAGGACGGCGATGGAGAGCGTTCTTCGTCTATTTGGGGTTGTTTCATCTTCATCTGGTGATGGACTATTACGGCTCTGGAACCGGGTGGGGAATCCGCTACCTATGGCCGTTTTCAAATTGGTATGTGGAGGACCCGCGGCCGCCGTGGGAGTTTTACTCGTGGCAGAACATCACGATTGGATTCGCGTTCTTCGGATGGGTGTTGTGGATTGCCGTGCGCGACGGTCGCACGCCGCTGGAAATCATCATGCCGTCCCTCGATCGACAACTGGTGGACTGGCTGCGTCGACGGTTCGGCTGGAAACAAGCTTGAACCGCCAGGCCCAACTGCCGTGAGTGCGGTGGAGCTTGGCGCCGGCGTTTGAGCCGACGGCAAGCACTCGGCGCGTTTGCAGCGACGGCGTCTCGTCGGAATCGGCTCCGCAAGGCCAGTGCCGCTTTCAGCTCCGCTCGCGCCCAACTCGGCGCGCGGCGTACAACGACGGGCCAACGCAGGCTGAAGCCTGCGGCTACGGGGAAACGACGGCAAGCAGGGAGAGTCGGCTCGCAGAGCTCCGAAGACAATCTCGAAGCAGCCCCGGACACAACTCGGGGCGGGCCCGACGCTACACCGGAGACGGGAGGCGGCCGGGACGGCCGCTACTACACCGGCCGAGGACAGCACGGCGACAGAGCGCCGTGGCTACAGAGCCCATCCGGATGCGATGAGACATCGCACGCTACACCAGATACGGCGCGGAGCGGAGCGGGCGGCGAGGCGCGCTAAGCCCCGGATGCGCAAGTGACAGCGCACGCTACACCGAGCACAGCACGGCTCACAGAGCCGTGGCTACACCGGAGACGGCAGGCGGAGCGCCCGCCCTACAAGGCAGGAAAGACGGCTTATCGAGAATTGATATTTGTGCTGGACACGGGGTTGCGGCGGTGGTATAGGGGCGATAGTTGTTTGACATAGAAGAGCGGTGATGACGACAAACGGCCCAGAGCGGAGCGGACGGCGCGGTGGGCCACCGCGCCCTACCCCGATAAGGAATCGCGGGCAGGCCAACGGCGAAGGGTCGTCAGTTGGGAGGGGAGTTCCCTATAAAAGTATGCTTTTTGCGAAACGAACCCAACTGAAAAGTGCGGAACCATCGCGATATGAATGCGTTGGGAAAAACGAGGGTTGGGTTCGGTCGGTCAAACCGAACCCATTTTGAGGGGGGTAAACGCAACGGAGAAGCGCCGGAAGGGGGTTTTTTGGACAGACCGAACCCAAAGCGAAGCCAATTTATGGCGTCAACGTCCAACCACGTGGAACGTGGCAGGCATTCGAGAGCAGGACGGAAGACTGGATTGGAGATTGGAAATTGGAAATCATTGACCTCAGACTAATCCGGCAAATCACGGTGCATCGTTTGCGAATGCGGTTTTGCGCCGGCGTTGTCCATCATCAGGTGGAAGGTGGTGCCGGCGTGGTAGGCGAAGCGCTTCGCAAGCAGAGACTCGATGCGCTCGGCGAGCGGGCCGCTCGACTCGGCGATTTCATCGGCACGGATGCGGACGGTCGGGTTGAATCCGTGCTTTGGCGGAAGCAAGTCGGCGAGCACATCGGCATGGGCGAGGGCGGCATCGCCGTTCGTCTGGTCGGCGAGATAGCGGCGGACATCGAAATTCAAGGGCGCGTCGGGCGGGTAGTTGGCGAACGTCGCCGCGCGCTCCCGCGTGCAATGGGTTGCGTCATCGAACTGGACGATGCAATGGAGCGGGGCGGGAAGGTAGAGATCGGCCAGGATCGTCGCATCGCCCCAGACGAACGGCTTGTCGCGTTCGGCCGCAACATCGAAACGCCGCCGCATCAACGATGCGACGGCGTCCAGCACAGCGTGTTTGGCAATCTTCACAATGACTTCAAGCAATCGTCGAGCATCGCGTGCAGTTGCGTAACGGTGTCGACAGTCTCATCGCCCATATGAGCGAGACGGAAACTCTTGCCTTTGATCTGGCCGTAGCCGCCGTCGATGAGGACCTTGTATTTGTCCTTGAGCGCCTTCTGCAACTTGGCGACGTCGATGTTCTTGTTGTTCTTTACGCAGGTCAGCGTAACGGATTCGTAGCCCGCTTTCGGGAACAGCTCGAAGCCACGCGATTTGGCCCACGCGCGGGTTTTCTCCGCCATCTGGAGGTGGCGCGCGTAGCGATTCTCGATTCCTTCCTTCTCGAACTGGTCGAGTTTGAACTTCAATCCGTAGATGTGCGAGATGCTCGGCGTGGACGGCGTCATGTTCTTATCGTGGTTCGCCTTGAACTCGAGGAAATCGAAATAGTAGCCGCGGTCGGAAATCGTCCCGGCCCGCTTCAGCGCGCGTTCGCTCACGGCGAACACGGCGAGTCCCGGCGGCATCGCCCACGCTTTCTGCACGCCCGCCAGCAACACATCGACTCCGAGCGCATCGGTGTCGATCTTCAGGGCGGTCATCGAACTGACGCGTGTCGACGACGAACATGACATCGGGATACTTCTTCATCACCTGGGCGATTTCCGGCAGCGAATTCATCAGGCCCGTCGAGGTCTCGTTATGCACGAGGGTGAGGACATCGAACTGCCCGGTCTTCAATTTGGCGTCGATCATTTCGGGAAGGATGGGCTGGCCCCATTCGACCTTGAGCGCCTCGGCCTGTTTTCCGCAGCGCTGGCTCACGTCGAACCACTTATCGGAGAACGCACCGCAGCAACAGTTGAGCACCTTTTTGGCGACGAGATTGCGGACGGAGGCTTCCATCACGCCCCAAGCCGACGACGTGGAAATGAAGACGGGATTCTTCGTATAGAGGATTTTTTGCAGCTTGGGCTGGATCGCCGCGTAGAGGTCCTGGAAACCCGTCCCTCGATGACCGATCATGGGTTGGCTCATCGCCTGGAACGTGTCATCGCTAACCTCCACGGGGCCAGGGATAAACAACTTCATATGGGGCTTGGACATCGGCATTTTCCTCTCTTTTCTCGTGACAAACGGGATACGTCAATGAATATAATGTTTCGCGCTGAATCTCAACCTTTTTTGCAAGCGTGAGGCGAGGTTATGCCAAAGACCCTGAACATCGGGATGATCGGCTACAAATTCATGGGGCGCGCCCATTCCAACGCGTGGCTGAAGGCGGACAAGTTTTTCGACCTCAAAGCCCGGCCCGTGTTGAAAGTCATCTGCGGTCGGCAGAAGGCGGGGGTGATGAACGCCTGCACACGTTGGGGCTGGAACCAGTTTGTGACCGATTGGCGCGAGGTTGTTGACGACTCGACCATCGACGTCATCGACATCAACGCGCCCAATGACATGCACGCTGAGATTGCCATTGCCGCCGCCAAAGCGGGCAAGGCGATCCTGTGCGAGAAGCCTCTCGCGCTCGATGTGAAGCAGGCGCGACAGATGGTGGAGGCCGTGAAGAAGGCCGGGGTCGTCAACATGGTGTGCCACAACTACCGACGCATCCCCGCCATCGTATTGGCGAAGAAGATGATCGAGGCGGGCGAGCTGGGCACGATCTACCACTATCGCGCCCGCTACGCGCAGGACTGGATTGTCGACCCGAACTTCCCGCTCGTCTGGCGGTTGCAGAGCAAGATATCCGGTTCGGGCGCGCACGGCGACATCAACGCGCACATTATCGATCTCGGCCGGTACCTTATCGGTGAATTCAGCGAAGTATGCGGTCAGATGGAGACCTTCATCAAGGAGCGCCCGCTCCCGGGCGAGTCGGGCAAGAAAGGCAAGGTCACCGTCGATGACGCGGTGATGTTTATTGGGCGCTTCCAGAACGGGGCGCTGGCCAATCTCGAAGCGACGCGCGTGGCGCTCGGTCGCAAGAATGGCATTGAGATCGAGATCAACGGCAGCAAAGGCTCACTGGTTTTCGATTTCGAGGACATGAACCGGCTGAAGTACTACAATGAAGCGGACCCGGCCGACCGCCGCGGGTTTCGTGACATCCTGGTCACGCAAGGCGGCGGCGTGCATCCGTACGTCGGCAACTGGTGGCCGCCGGGTCACATTATCGGCTACGAGCACACCTTCGTGCACACGGTGGCCGACTTCATCAACGCGGTCGTAGACAAACAGCCCGTGCAACCGACCTTCGAGGACGGTTTGGCGAACCAGATCGTGCTCGACGCCGTCGAAAAATCCGCCAAAACGCACCGATGGGTCACGATTGGGAAATAATTCGATGACGTGGAACGAGATATTCGGGGTTTTCACCAAGCCACTGTTTCAACTGGGGCAAACGCCGGTTTCACTGGCGACGATGGTCGAGTTTGTCGTGGTCATCACGATTGTGGTGTTGTTGTCGCGGTTGGTTCGCCATCTGTTGCGCACGCGGGTTCTGGCGCGCACGAAGCTCGATCTCGGCCAGCAATACGCCATCGCGCGCATCGCGAGCTACGTGGTCATGGTGCTGGGGTTGCTGATCAGCGTGGAAACGTTCGGCGTGAAGCTCAGCTCGCTGGCGGTGATTGCGGGCGCGCTCGGCGTGGGGATCGGCTTCGGACTGCAGAACATCGTCAGCAACTTCGTCAGCGGGCTGGTGATTCTCGCGGAGCGGCCGATTCAGATTGGCGACCGCATTGATCTCGGCAACGACACGGTGGGGAAGGTGGTGCGCATCGGGGCGCGCGCCACGCATGTATTAACCAACGACAACATCATGGTCATCGTGCCGAACTCCGAATTCATATCCAGCCGGGTGGTCAACTGGACGCACATCGATCCGCGGGTGCGTCTTCGTATCAACGTGGGTGTCAGCTACAACAGTGATCCGCATCTTGTTGAAAAACTTCTCCTGGAAATTGCCAAGGGCAATCCAAGCGTACTCAAGGATCCAGTGCCCACGGTGGTCTTCAAGGAGTTCGGTGAGAGTTCGCTGAGTTTCGAGCTACGGGTGTGGGCGGATGACATGGCGCACCGTCCCGGGACGCTGGAGAGCCAGCTGAACTTCGCCATCTGGGACAAGTTCAAGGAGCAGGGCATCGAGATTCCATTCCCGCAGCGCGATGTTCACCTCAAGGAACCCATCCGTGTCGAAGTGAAACCGTCCCAGGTTGTATGATGACCCGCCATTGCGCTCGCTCAGGTCGAGAGGCGCCCGCTTTCTTTTCCGAGACGGCGACGGCCCGCCGTTGCTCAGGGTTTTCCGCCGAAACTCACGAAGTCGTCGAGATCGAGCAGGTCGAACCACCCGACAACATCGTCGCGCTTCTTGCTGAGCTTGGACAGCAGCCCGGTGAAATACTCACGCGTCTCCACGTCCGCCGGGCCGCGTTGGTCGGCCAGCGCGCTCCACTGCGCGATCTCCCATGGCTGCCGCTTCGTCGACGAATGTTTGGCGATCCATTCCAGGATTTCTCCGTCGCCATCCCCCTTGGCCAACCGCTTCTTCAGGTCGCCCGCCTTGATGCCCGCAAATTCGAGGAAAGTCTGGTCGAGCGGACAAGCGAAGTGGTACTCGCCGTTTTTGCCCGCCAGCGTGGCGCGGCCCTTGTCGAGGCAGCGGGCAAGGATGGCATAACCGCCCAGCCGCACGCGCGGGCTGCGCGGTGGCCGTTGCGTCAAATCAGGTGCATTCATAGCTTTGGATTTCATAATTCCTCCATGGGTTCGATGCCGTCAGGCGGCAAATCGCTTCAGTTCGGCTTACTGATGCTGTGGCGGAGGCAACCATCCGAGGCTTTCGAAGCGCAGGTACAATTCCCGGCAGACCCAGGCGTCCGTGGCGGCATAGCAAAGCTGGCTGGGCGAGAGGTTGAGCCTGGCCCAATTCGACGTTTGCGGGCCCTTGGTGACGCGCCCGCCAAGAAACAGTCCCGTCAGGTTGCGCAAGCCGGTTTGTTCCATTCCGCGATGCTTGGCGACGTCGCCGAGATCCACCACATTCGCCGCCGTAAACGGAAACAGCTTCTGCAGTTCGGCGAGATCGCGAGCGAGCGCCACGCCGGCTTTGACGATCTGCCCGCTGCCGAGAGCTTCGGCCAACGCGCGCGAGCAGTCCAGTCGCGCGAGGGGGAACAGATGCACCGCATGGCTCGTGGCGATCTGCACGAGGCTGGGCGCGTGCAATTGGCCCTTGCGAAACGTCGGGCGCGTCTCCGTGTCGAAGCCCACCACGCGTTCCGACTGGATTTCATGCACGGCACGGTGCAAGTCCGTTTCGGTGGCGACCAGATGGATCGTGCCGCGATACCGCACCACGGGAAGCTTCATCAAGTCCTCGTGGGGAATGGTTCGGCGCTCGCCGGCGTCGTCGGCAGCTTGACGCTGACGTGTCGTGGAACGGATTGGCCCGTCAGTTGCCATCTCTTACTGCATCAGCCTGGCGAGGGTCTCGCCCATTTCGGCGGGGGTTTTGGCGACCGCGATGCCGCAGGATTCGAGCGCCTTGATCTTATCGACCGCGGCGCCGCTGCCGCCGCTGATGATCGCGCCCGCGTGACCCATGCGGCGGCCCTTCGGCGCGGTCGCGCCCGCGATGAACGCGGCCACCGGCTTGGTGAAATTGTCTTTGATCCAGTGCGCAGCCTCTTCCTCTGCGTTCCCGCCAATCTCGCCAATGACGATCACGCCCTCCGTTTGCGGGTCGGTCTCGAACATTTCCAACAGGTCGATGAAGTCGAGGCCCTTAACGGGATCGCCGCCGATGCCGATGCAGGTGGACTGGCCGATGCCACGCGAGCTGAGTTGCCACACGGCTTCGTAGGTGAGCGTGCCACTGCGGGAGATGACGCCGGCGGGACCCGGTTTGTGGATGTAACCGGGCATGATCCCGATCTTGCACGCGCCGGGCGTGATAATGCCGGGACAATTCGGGCCGATGAGTTTGACGCTCGTGCCCTGCAGCGCGCGCTTCACCCGCACCATGTCGACCACGGGGATCCCTTCAGTGATCGCGACGATCAATTCGATGCCCGCGTCCGCGGCTTCGAGAATCGCATCAGCGGCAAACGGCGCCGGCACGAAGATGCAGGAAACGTTTGCGGCGGTTTCACGCACGGCTTCGCTAACCGTGTTAAAGACAGGGACCTTCTGCGAATTGAGTTCAACGACTTCGCCGCCGCGGCCTGGCGTGACACCGCCCACGAGTTTCGTGCCATAATGGAGACATTGCTCGGCGTGGAACTTGCCGGCAGAGCCGGTGATGCCTTGAACGATTAACCGCGTGTTGGCGTCGACGAGGATGCTCATGGACGTACCGGGGTGTGCTTCTCGTGCACGATGGCCATGAGGCCCGCGATGCGGAAGCCGGAGTTCTTCCACTGGAATGTCTCCACCGACGTATCGTGCAGCGCTTCTTCATATTCCTGCAAGAACCCATCGACTTCGTTGTCGGGAATATCGACCGCCAGCGGACGGTCCACGTTTTCGTAGTAGAGATAAAGTTTCATGTTGTTTATTTCGCGGCGTGGACGATCTTTTGCGCGGCATCCGCCATGGAGTCTGCCGCGATGACGGCCAGACCGCTTTCTTTCAGGATCTTCTTGCCCAGTTCAACGTTGGTGCCTTCGAGTCGGACGACGAGCGGCACGCGGACATTCACCTGCTTGACGGCGGTGAGAATGCCGTTGGCGATCACGTCGCACTTCATGATGCCGCCGAAGATGTTCACAAGGATGCCTTTGACGTTCTTGTCGGCGCAAAGAATCTTGAACGCCTCGGTGACCTGCTCGGTGCTGGCGCCGCCGCCGACGTCGAGAAAGTTTGCCGGCGAGCCGCCATAGTACTTGATGATGTCCATCGTGGCCATTGCCAGGCCCGCGCCGTTGACCATGCAGGCGATGTTGCCGTCGAGTCCGATGTAGTTGAGGCCGAACTTGCTCGCTTCGACCTCGCGCGGATCTTCCTCGTTGAGGTCGCGCATGGCGAGGATGTCCTTGTGACGGAACAGGGCATTGTCGTCGAAGTTCATCTTCGCGTCGAGTGCCATCACGCGGTCCTGTTGGTCGATGATCAGCGGATTGATTTCGATGAGCGAGGCGTCGGTCTCGACAAACGCCCGATAGACGCTGAGGATAAGATTGACGGCGGGCTGCAACCGGGTGCCGTCGAGGCCGAGCGCATAGGCGATCTTTCGCGCTTGGTACGGTTGCGCTCCAATCGCGGGATCGACAGGCTCTTTCAGGATCTTCTCGGGCGTTTTCGCGGCAACCGCCTCGATGTCCACGCCCCCCTCTGTGCTGGCCAGAAACGACGGGCGCGCAATTGAGCGATCGATCAAAACGCTCAGGTACAATTCACGTTTGGGAACGCTGCCAGCCTCGATCAATACTTTGCGCACCTGTTTGCCCTGCGGGCCGGTCTGGTGGGTGACGAGCACTTTGCCAATCAGCTCACATGCGGCTTTCGCTGCGTCTTTGGGTGTTTTGACGATCCTGATGCCGCCCGCCTTGCCGCGTCCGCCGGCGTGAATCTGAGACTTGACGGCGATGGTGTCGGTCTTCAACGAGCCCGCAACAGTTTCCGCTTCTTCGGGCGTGGACGCGACCCCACCGTCGGCGACGAGCACGCCGAAGCGGCGAAGGATTTCCTTGGCTTGGTATTCGTGGATATTCATGAGCTGATCAACTTCGGTTCAATGGCGGTCGAGGGGCGCGATTTTGAAACTTTCCGGTCCGTGTACTCGCCCAGCGGACGGATCAGGCACTTTTCGGCCACGCATTGACAGCCACGGAATGTAATCTATGGACGCGCGCCCATAGCGTCAACGGAAAAGTCGAATTCAATCCACTTGGGCGCAAAGCCTTCCTCGCCAGTCTATTTGCCTTGAAATCGCGCGCCATTTCGTGCGACTTTGCACGTGGAACAAGGAGGAATTGTGTTGTGCCCAGCAGTCAGGTCGCTCCCATTGGTCGCGTTCGCTTTTGGCCTCGTCTACACGACCGGGACGTTTGCCCAACCGACGGCTCTCAAAGCCTATCGCTATGGCAACACGTATTACGTCGCAGTCGGCGACGTGGCGAACTATTACGGGCTCGGCCCTGACACACGCGGCGTTATCAATCGCGCCGAATACAAGACGAGTTTTGCCCAACTGGAGATGGAAGCCGACCGCCGCGATGTTTTGCTGAACGGCGTGAACCATTGGCTTTCGGCGCCGATTCTTGCGGTTCGGGGCAAGCTCTGGGTTGCCGAACTGGATGTCCTGAAGACGCTGGATCCCGTATTACAGCCCCAGCGATTGCGAAAGCCGGGCGCGTCAGTCCACACTGTGGTTATTGATCCCGGTCATGGCGGTGCTGATCGCGGTACCCGCGGTCGGTCAAGCTTTGAGAAGGTGCTGACGCTTGATGTGGCGAAGCGTGTGGAGCGAGATTTGGCGGGAAGCGGCGTGCGGGTTATCCTGACGCGCACGGCGGACAAGACCGTCGCGTTGGAAGACCGCGTGGAGTTTGCACGTGCGAATGGCGCCGATTTGTTTGTGAGTATCCATTTCAATTCAGGAGGCTTGGCGGACGGGATCGAAACGTATTGCACGTCGCCTGCCGGCGTGAGTTCAACGGCGAATTTCGGTGGAACCGGTAGCGACCGCGACACGGGCAGTGGCGACCGCAGCGCAGTGACGAACAATCGCTTTGACGCGCAGAACGTGTGGCTGGCGCATTGTGCGCAGAAATCATTACTGCGGGCGACAGGGGCCATGGATCGAGGCGTGCGGCGGGCGCGTTTCTGGGTGCTTCGTTATGCGAACTGCCCCGCGATTTTGATCGAAGCTGGTTTTTTATCGAGTTCTTCCGAGGAACAACGCATTCTACGGACTGACTACCGAGAGACGTTGGCAAAAGCCATTGCCGACGGCATCGTGGCCTATAAGAAGACGGTGGAGACACAATAATCTTGCGAATAAGAATCATGGCCGTTGCAGCCGGTCTGACAACCCTTGTCTCGGCCTGTAATTACAGTCACGTCGGGCCGGCGGCGACGACGTTCAGCCAGCAGCCTCCGCTGCTTGGCGCGGGCTCGTTGCAGACGCAAACCGGCCCCTTGGTGTTGCGGGTTCGCCGCCATGTCGATACGATTCTGCACGGTCCCGACAACGAGGAAGATCAGTTGCTCGTCGTGGAAGTGCGCAACTTTCAGTTCAATCACAAACTGCAGATTCCTTCCGACAACGTGACGCTCGAGTTTGTGGCGACGCGTTTCGGCCCGAGTTCGAAAGGGCAGGGTTTTGGAGGGTATCTTGTCGTGAAGAAGATCACGCCTCGTGAAGTGGACGCGTATCTACACATCAATGTCATGGCCAGCACTGCCTCGGGTTCCTACACCCAAACCGAAAAATTCCACGGCGATTTCACGTTCATGAAAGGCACCGAGGAAGCCCCCGGGCAATGAACGAACTGATCGTCAAGACGAACCAGCACACGGGATTTGTCGAGATCACCAGCGACGTGCAGCGCCTCGTTGACCAATCGGGCGTGAAAGAGGGCGTGTGCATCTGCTTTGTGCAGCATACGACCGCAGGCATCACGATCAACGAGAATGCCGACCCGGACGTGGTGACTGACATGATTTACGCGCTCGACAAAGCAGTGCCGTGGGAGGATGCGCAGTATCGGCACGGAGAGGGCAACACGGCAGCGCACGTGAAGTCGAGCATGATGGGGCACGCGGTGCAGGTACTCGTGCGGGACGGCAAACTGCAGTTTGGCACATGGCAGGGAATCTACCTGTGTGAATTTGACGGCCCACGGACCCGCAAAGTGTGGGTGTCGGTTACTGGTTAGCCACTCTGCCTGATTGCGCTCCGCAGTTGAGGAAACCCCATCGACCACGAGTGCATCGAACCACGAGAGACCTATGCAGGCTATCCAAATGGAAAACGATCCTGAGGAAAAACAGAACCGCATTCAGTTCGATCAGAAGCTATGAACACCACCATTCACCGCGAACAACTTGTCAGCCAACTCAACTGGCGTTACGCCACGAAGCAATTCGATCCGCAACGCAAGATCAGTCCCGAAGATTGGGCAGCGCTCGAAGAGGCGCTGGTGCTCTCGCCATCCTCCTTCGGCCTTCAGCCGTGGAGATTCATTGTGGTCACCGACCCAGCAACGAAGGAACGGCTCGTCGCCGCGTCCTGGGGACAACGGCAACCTGCGGATTGTTCGCATCTGGTGGTCTTCGCCATCAAGAAGGACATCAACGAACGGGATCTGGACGTTTATGTCGATCGGATTACCGAAGTTCGCGGGACGCCGCGTGCAGCACTTGCCGGACTGCACGACATGATGACCGGCAGCCTTATGAAGGGCATGGACGCCACTGCCCGCAACACTTGGGCGGCGCATCAAGTGTACATCGCGCTGGGTACCTTCCTCACCAGCGCGGCGCTGTTGGGGATCGACGCCTGCCCGATGGAAGGCATTGAGCCGGCCCAATACGATGAGATCCTCGGTCTCACCAATCAGGGGTTGAGCACTGTTGTCGCCGCGGCGGCCGGTTATCGGGCGGCAAGCGACAAAAATGCGATGCTGAAGAAAGTGCGCTTTTCGAAAGAAAAAGTGCTTGTGAAGGTCTGACGTAGAGTTACTTGCTGATTGCTGCAGCAAGTTGCGCGGCTTCGGCTGTCAGGCTGCGGATGGTCGACCAGTTCTTTTCGGCGATCAACGTACGCTCGACCATCCATGAGCCGCCGATTGCCGCCACAATCGGCAATGCGAGATAGTCGCGGGCGTTGGCGGCATTGACGCCGCCAAGGGGTATGAACTTTACGCCCGTGTGGGCATACGGTCCGGCCAGCGCTTTGAGCATTTTCACGCCGCCCGCAGGCTCGGCAGGAAAGAACTTTTGGAGTTTGCAGCCGAGAGACAATCCATGTTCCACCTCGGAGGCGGTCATCACGCCGGGCACGAACGGCAATCTCAACGCAAGCGCTTTCGCCACGACCGCCTCGCTCAAGCCCGGCGCGACACCGAATTGCGCGCCGGCATCCACAGCGCGCTGGAGTTGATCCACGTCGAGGATGGTGCCGGCACCGACCAGCATGGCCGGGCACCCCTTGCGGACGTTGCGGATGGACTGTTCGGCGGCCGCCGTGCGGAAGGTGATTTCGATGACGTTGACACCACCCGCGACGAGGGCTTCGGCGAGAGGCACGGCGTCTTCGGCGAGGTCGATGACGACGACCGGCACGACACGTTTTTGAAAAATGCGCTGCATGATATGATCCTCGGGTTGTTTCCGGCCATCACGACGATTCCTGGCCGTAGTAGGCTTGCGGGCCGTGCTTGCGGAGGAAGTGTTTATCGAGCAAGACGCGTGGCATCGGCTTGACCGACGGCTTGAAGCGCAGGGTTTCGCTGGCCAGAAGCGCAAGATATTCGAGCACGACCGCATTTTCCACCGCCTTATCAAGTGTCGTGCCCCACGCAAACGGCGCGTGTCTGGCCACCAGCACGCCGGGGAAACGCAGAGGATCGAGCTTCTTGAATCTCTCCACGATCACATGCCCGGTGTTCGCTTCGTAGTCGCGTTTGATTTCATTTGTGGTGAGCAAACGCGTGCACGGGACCGGTCCGTGAAAATAATCGGCGTGCGTCGTGCCGAGCGGCGGGATTTCACGTCGCGCCTGCGCCCAAGCAGTGGCATACAGGCTGTGCGTGTGGGCGATCCCGCCGATTCCCTTGAAGGCGCGGTACAAAACCAGGTGAGTCGGCGTGTCGGAGCTGGGACGCAGATTGCCTTCCGCAACCTTGCCGGTCATCAGTGATACGACGACCATATGTTCGGGTTTCATCGCATCGTACGGGACGCCGGACGGCTTGATGACGAGATTGCCGCTGGCGCGGTCCACGCCGCTGGCATTGCCCCACGTCTGGATGACCAATCCTTCGCGAACCAGTCGCAGGTTCGCCTCGCACACTTTCTGTTTCAGTTTCTCAAGCATGATAATGGCTGATTCTAGCCCCGAGAGAGGTTCGGGGCCACAACCTTATTTCCTCGCGAGCCCGCGGATTTCCAGGAGTTTCTTCATCACGTCGTGCAGATTACCGTTCCACTCGCGCGTTCCGAACGCGTCGTGCAGGGTGCGATACAACGGGTACAGTTCACGATACAGCACGTGCGCCTGTGGATTCGGCATAAACACCCGTTTCTTCACGCCGGTCATAGCCTTTTGGGCCTCGGCGTAGTTGTGGTGCGCTCCGGCGACGACCGCACCGGCGATGGCGGCGCCGAGCGCGCACGTCTGTGCCGAGCGCGAGACTTTCATCGGGCGACCTGTCACATCGGCGTAAATCTGCATGACGACGGGATTCTTTTCGGCGATGCCGCCGCAGTTGATGATCTGCTCGACCTTCACGCCGTATTCCTCGAACCGATTGATGATCGTGAGCGCACCGAAGGCCGTCGCCTCGATCAACGCGCGATAAATCTCCGCGGGTGTCGTGTAAAGCGTCTGGCCCAGCAACAGTCCCGTGAGCCGCTGGTCCACGAGGATCGTGCGATTGCCGTTGTTCCAGTCGAGCGCGAGCAGGCCCGACTCGCCGGGTTTGAGCTTTGCCGCCGCGGCGGTCAGTGTCTCGTGCGAACCGGTTATCCGGCCGCCGGGTTCGATGTAATTCACAAACCAATTGAAGATGTCCCCGACAGCCGACTGGCCTGCTTCCAAGCCGTAATGACCCGGCAGGATGCTGCCGTTAACGATGCCGCACAATCCCGGGATGTCCGCGAGTGTTTGGCTGACGGGTGCTACCATCATGTCGCACGTACTCGTGCCGATGATTTTGACCAATGTACCCGGCGCGATGCCGCTGGCGACGCCACCGAGATGCGCGTCGAACGCGCCGACTGCGACGGGGGTACCCGCCCGCAAGCCGGTACGTTTGGCCCAGTCGGAAGTCAGCCCGCCAACGGCGCGCTCGATGGTGTGGGCCCTGGCGCGAAGCCGCGAGCGCAATTCACCAAGCTTCGGATGAAATGAGGCGAGAAACTCGGCATCGGGATAACCGCCCCACGCGTCGTTGTACATCGCCTTGTGACCTGCGGCGCAGACACCGACGGTGAGTTTGCCGGGCGCCTCCGTTCCCGTGAGCGTCGCGGGAATCCAATCGGCAATCTCGACCCACGTGTGCGTCGCGTCGAACACTTCGGGCGCCGTGCGCAGGCAGTGGAGGATCTTGCTGAAGAACCATTCGCTCGAATATGTTCCGCCGCATTTGGCGAGATAGTGCGGACGCACGGCCCGGGCTCTTGCGGTAATCTCCGCGGCTTCAGCCACGCTGGTGTGGTCCTTCCAGAGCCAAGCCATCGCAGCGGGGTCTCGGGCGAATTGCTTATCGAATGCCAGCGCGCGACCATTGGCGTCCACCGGCATGGGCGTGCTGCCGGTTGTGTCCACGCCAATGCCAACGACCTGCTCGGGCTTGAACCCTTTGACCGTGCGACGGGCCAGCCTAAGAGCTTTTTGAATGGTGATCTCGGCGCCCGTGACGTAATCGGCAGGGTGCTGTCGGGCGAGGTTCGGGTCGCGCGACAGAATCACGCCCTGCGTGCCGTGCGCGTATTCCCAAACGGCAGTGCCGACTTCATGGCCATTGCGCACGTCTACAATCAAGCAGCGGACGGAGTTGGTGCCGTAATCCAAACCGATCGCATATTTCATGCTCATAGGTCAAACCTCGGAGTTCAGGAAACCATAAAACCGGCCAATCGAAAAGGGGAGATGCGCCGGGATTTGCCACGGAACACCACGCGGCCCCCTCGCAACCTCAGGACGTGGGTGATGCATTGTGGGAGCTCTTTCGACAGATGCGTCACAAAGATCAAGGTGGCACCGGTCTGTTCCACGACGCGGTCCGCTGCGGCGAGAAGGGTGTGGCGGTGGACGGCGTCCAGCCCTTGGGATGGTTCGTCCAGAAGAAGCAGGCGCGGGCGCTTGACCACGGCCCGCGCCAGCAGGACAAGCCGTTGCTGGCCGGCGGAGAGTTCGCCGAATGGCTGGCGCGCGTGAGCGGCGAGACCGAAATCCTGCAACCATTGACGGGCCGCCGTCTGGCGGCGGGGTGAGCACGGTTCAAACAGGCCGAGGCTGTTGAAGTAGCCGGAACAGACCACGTCCAACACGGACCAGTCGGGAGGATAGTGTGTGTGCAATTCCGGGGACATCCAGCCGATGCGCTGGCGAGCCTGCCAAAGCGCCAGCGGCGAGTCGGACGCCTTGCCAAACCATCGGATGTCCTCTGCATGCGCCCGCGGGTGATCGCCCTGGATGAGATTGAGCAGGGTGGTCTTGCCGGCGCCGTTGGGACCGAATACGGCCCAGTTCTCGCCCTGACGAATCGTCCAGGTCACTCCGCTAAGAATATGCGCACGGCCGGCCATCACCGTCACGTCGCGCAGTTCCACCAGCGGCACCGACGACATCGCGGGCGCGCGTCGAGAAGGCCCGCTGCGAACGGCCGTGATTTTGGAGGCGATGGTCCCAAACCGAGCTGTTGCGCGCCTGACGATATCCGCCTTCCTGCCTTGGGCCACAACCCGGTGGTCGTCCACCAACATGACATGGGTGGTCAACTGTGGAATCTCATCGGGCCGGTGCATGACCATAAGGACGGGCCAACCCGCTTTCATGACGCGGCGGATGGCATTGCCCAAGCGGGTGCGGGTGGCGCCGTCGAGTCCGGCGTACGGGTCGTCCAGGACGAGCAACCGTGGCCGGCGCAGTAGCAGGAAGACCAGCAGCGTCTTGCGCAGTTCCCCGTTGGACAAGTGGACAATCTTTCGACGGAGAAGATTCTCAATTCCCAGCCAGCGGATGAACCGACGCTGCCACTCGATGAACTCGCGGCGATCACCGCGCCGTGGATTCACTTCAAACGGATTAACCGCCTCGACGCTGTCCTGCGAGATCAACCGGGCGACGGTGCGCTGGCCAGCATCAAGTCCGCTGTGCCAACGCGATTGGTAGAACGAGCTTTCCCCGATGGCCAGGTCGCGCTGGGTTTCAAGGGATACGACGGCGACGGCGTCTTCGGGAGTCAACTCGATGGAGTCGGCATCGCCTGCCGGGCCGCGAATTTCTCCCCGCGCCAGCGGCACCCTGCCCAACAAGGCCCCGACCAGCAGTGATTTGCCCGAGCCGTTGGGGCCGAGCAACGCCCACTGTTCACCGCGTCTCCAGGTCCAGTTTGTGTTTTTGAAGACGACCGCGTCACCCAGACGCAGGGCGACATCCTCAAACGCGAGGAATTCCGCTCGATTATTGTTGGCCGGTCGTGCCATTGGTTGCCGCCTGCCGGGTTGACGGGAACGGCAGGTCAGCTATTCACGATCACCTTCACCACTCCGTCCTTGTAAGCGGCGTTCAAGGTGAAGGCCTCGACGGTTTGCTTCAAGGGGAAGCGGTGGGTGATCAGGGAGCGAACATTCACCTTGCCGGATTCCACGAGACGAATGGCGCGTGGGTAGGTGTGCTTCATACGACGGCTGAAAACGATAGTCAGACCCTTGCGGCGCGCGGTGGAATGTTGGAACGCGCAACGATCTTCCGACGGGATGCCGACCAGCACGACGCGTCCGCCGGGGCGCGCGAGGTCGATGACCTGGTCGATGGCGTTGCCGCCCCACGCGGCCTCGATGGCCACGTCAACTTCCGCGCGAACGGACAGGGGTCTCGCCCCGAACTTCATGGCGAGGGCCACGCGCCACGGAAGCGGATCCCTGACGAGGATTTCGCCCGCCCCAGCGAGTTTGGCGGCTTGGACAAGCAGCAGCCCAATCGGCCCCACGCCAAGAATGGCCACGCGATCGCCCAGCCGGATTTTCGCCAGATCGACGGCATGGAGCGCGACACCGAGCGGTTCGAGCATCGCGGCGTCCTCGTCACTGACGGAGTCCGGCACCGGGAAACAGGTGGCGACCGGTACGATCATGAACTCGCGCAGGCTGCCGTGGTCCGGGTACAAGCCGCAGAAGTGGAGGCGGCGGCAGAGATTGGGATGTCCGCGCTCGCACAGGTCGCAGCGGTGGCACGGATGAGCGGGGTCAACGGCCACGCGGATGCCGGGACGCAACTCAGTTACGTTCGGGCCGACTTGCTCGACGACGCCGGCAAACTCGTGTCCGAGGACGAGAGGCGTTTTGAGAACAGTGTCCCCGATGCGGGCATCAGCGAACGTATGCAGGTCGCTGCCGCAGATACCGGTGGCTGTAACGTGTAACAGGACGTCGCCGGGGCCGGGTTTGCCGGGATGGGGGAGGCGTTCGATACGGATGTCACGCGGGCCGTGGAGCTGCGCGGCGAAGATCGAACGAGGGGAGGACCCCGCCTTCGCCGGGAGCGCGGCGGGCACAGACTGACGGATGAGAGGTGACGGTCGCGGCGTGGGAGCCGCTTTCCCAATCGGTTTGGCACGTTTAGCCATCGACGCTTTCACCGTTGGTAATTATAGCCGTCCCAGACCCGGAGCGAAATGATAATCGATCTCGTTGTGACGGAGTTGCTGTTTGAAGGCGCGAAGGTCTGCCTTCGCGTCGATCACGGCCAGTTCAAGGCCGGCGATTTCGGCGAAGTCTTCCATGTGTTCGGTGGTGACCGCGTAGCTGAACCCGGTGTGATGCGCGCCACCGGCATAAATCCACGCGGCGCAGGCGGTCTTGAAATCAGGCCGGCACTTCCAGATGGCGCGGGCGACCGGAAGTTTCGGCAACGGCTTTCGGCGGCTTGACGACATCCACTTCGTTGACGAGCAGGCGGAAACGGTTGCCGAGATCGATCATGGAAGCGTTGATCGCAGGGCCAGCGGGGGCGTTGAACACGAAGCGCACGGGGTCTTCTTTGCCGCCGATGCCGAGCGGATGGATTTCCAGCGACGGTTTGGCGGCAGCGATGGATTCGCAGATTTCGAGCATGTGCGCGCCGAGCACAAGATGGCCATCGGGATGGAGATGGTAGGTGTAATCCTCCATGAACGACGTGCCACCGGTGAGGCCGGCGGCCATGACTTTCATGGCGCGGAGCAACGCGCAGGTTTTCCAGTCGCCTTCCGCGCCGAATCCGTAACCATCGGCCATGAGACGTTGGACGGCGAGGCCGGGCAATTGTTTCAGGCCATGCAAATCCTCGAACGTGGTGGTGAAGCCTTTGAAACCGCCCGCCTTGAGGAAGGCGCGCAGGCCGAGTTCGATGCGGGCACCGTAGCGTAGCGATTCGTGACGCGGGCCGGCCTTGCGAAGTTCCGGGGCCACGTCGTAGCGTTGCTCGTACTCGTCGCAAAGGCGGTTGATGGCCGCATCGCCGACATCGTTGACGACTTTCACGAGGTCGCCGACGCCGTAACCGTTGACCGCATAGCCCAGCTTCGCCTCGGCGGCGACCTTGTCGCCTTCGGTGACACCGACCTGACGCATATTGTCGCCGAAACGGCAGAACTTTGCGCCCTGCCAATCGTGCCAGGCGCGGGCGGCACGCATCCAGGCGGCGACGCGATCCTGCACTTCGGCATCCGACCAGTGGCCGACGACGACTTTGCGATTCAGACGGAGGCGAGTGTGCATGAAGCCCGCCTCGCGGTCGCCGTGGGCGGACTGGTTGAGGTTCATGAAATCCATGTCGATCTCGCCCCACGGGAGATCGCGATTGAATTGCGTGTGCAAATGCAGAAACGGCTTCTTCAGGGAGGAGAGACCGCCGATCCACATTTTGGAAGGCGAGAACGTGTGCATCCAGAGGATCAACCCGGCGCATTTCGGCGCGTTGTTGGCTTCCAGGCAGAGATGGCGGATTTCGTCCGGCCCGGTGAGCACGGGCTTGAACACGATCTTCAGCGGCAGGCGTTTCGAGCCGTTGAGTTCCGCGACGATCTTGCGCGAGTTCGCTGCCACCTGTTTCAGAGCAGCCTCTCCGTAGAGATGTTGACTACCGGTGACGTACCAGATTTCGAGAGAATCGAGGTTCTTCATAAGTATGCGGGTGGTGAACTACGGCTTAGATGAATTCGTTGACGATGTTCTCCAACATTTCCTGCCGCCCGCTCGTGTTCGCGTCGGCTTCGCCCTTCTGGAGCATGTAGGCATCGAGTTCCTTCAGGCCAACCTTGCCCTTCTCGATGTCGCGTCCGATGCCCTTGCTCCAGGAAGCATAGCGTTCTTTCACGAATTCGGCGAGACGTCCGTCCTTGAGGATGGCGGTGGCGATTTTCAGTCCGCGCGCAAAAGCGTCCATGCCGCCAATGTGCGCGTGGAACAGATCCACCGGCTCGAAGCTTTCACGGCGCACCTTGGCATCGAAGTTGAGTCCGCCTGATTTGAAACCGCCCATGCCGAGGACGACGAGCATGATTTGCGTCGTGAGATACACATCGGTCGGGAACTGGTCGGTGTCCCAGCCCAGCAACTCATCGCCGCGATTGGCGTCGATCGAGCCGAGACGACCCGCGGCGTCGGCGACGGTGAGTTCGTGGAGCATCGTATGGCCGGCCAACGTGGCGTGGTTGGTTTCGAGGTTGAGCTGGAAGTGGTCAAACAGATCGAACTCGCGCAGGAAATTCAGGCAGGCGGCAGCATCGGAATCGTATTGGTGCTTCGTCGGCTCTTTGGGTTTCGGCTCGATGTAGAACTGGCCCTTGAATCCGATGGCCTTCTTGTAATCCACCGCCATGTGCAGGAACCGGGCGAGATGCTCTTGTTCGCGCTTGAGATCGGTGTTGAGGAGGGTCGAGTACCCTTCGCGTCCGCCCCAGAAGACGTAGCCTGCGCCGCCGAGTTCGTGCGTAACTTCGAGCGCCTTCTTCACCTGCGACGCGGCGAACGCGAACACGTCAGCGTTGCAGCTCGTCGCGGCGCCGTGCACGTAACGCGGGTTGGAAAAAAGGTTGGCGGTGCCCCAGAGCAGCTTGATGCCCGTGCGCGTCTGTTCTTCCTTCAAGACTTTCGCGACGGCGTCGAGGTTCCGGTTCGTCTCGCGCAGGTCTTTACCTTCGGGCGCGATATCGCGGTCGTGGAAGCAATAGAACGGCGCGCCGAGTTTCTCGATGAACTCGAACGCGGCGCGCGCGCGGCGCTGGGCGTTGGCGACAGAATTCGAGCCGTCATCCCACGGACGGACGGCGGTGCCGACGCCGAACGGGTCGCCCAGCGGGTTGCGAAACGTGTGCCAGTAACACACGGCGAACCGTAGATGGTCGCGCATCGATTTGCCGTCGATTTTCTCATCGGCATGGTAATGCTTGAACGCGAGGGGATTCTTCGACTTCGGTCCGTCGTATTTGATCTCGGCGATATCGGGGAAAGCTTGTGCTGTCATGATCGTCTTCGACTGCCTTCGGATGCCGCGACCGACGCGTGCGCCGGCCCGATGTTGTTTGTGCCACAGGGTTGGCGGGGAGGGCAACAGGTATTTTGGGGGCGCAGGGATTACGGTTCACCACGAAGGGCGCGAAGTAGACACGAAGAACGCGAAGGGGGGCAGGAGACAGGAGTTCGCCGCAAAGAACGGCTGGATACGCCTCGTCGGACTCGGGCATGCAGGCCTACAACCGGGGACGGCAAGTATCAGAAATCGATATTTATTGCTGGACGCGGGGTTGCGGCGATGGTATAGGATAGCCAGTTCTTTGACAAGAACTGGCGGTGTGGGCTCGGGTGCACTCGCTCGCGCCCGCTCGGCTCGGCTTTGACATAGGACGGGTTGGGCCGGCTCCGCCGAGGCGATCTTCTGATCGGTTGGCAGGGGGGAACTCTCTACTAGGGGCGTTTTTACAAAACGAAGCCAAATGAATAATTCGCATCTATCTATCTATGAGCTTGTTAGGAAAATCACGGGTTGGGTTTGGCATAAGAAAACGAACCCAAATTGGGCTTAAAATGGGTTCGTTTTCCGCTAAATTGGGTTCGTTTTGGGCGTTTTCGAAGCCGGGGGCGAACACGCCGACAGAGCGGCGTGGCTACAACGGGGGGCGGAATCCGCTTGTGACAGCGCACGTTACACCGGCCATACATGGCAACCAAACTGTATCAGTACTGCAACTGACCCGTCGTTGACACCCCCCTGCATGCGTGATACTTTTGCCCGCTTTTTGACAGGGCGATCATGACGGAACCGCAAGCCAATTACAAAGAGACGCTGAATCTTCCGCAGACGGACTTCCCGATGAAGGCCAACCTGCCGCAGCGGGAGCCGGAGATGCTGGCGCGTTGGGAACAGGCCAGGCTTTACGAAAAGATCCAGACGTTACGCCACGGCGGGCCGCTATTCGTCCTGCACGACGGCCCACCGTTCGCCAACGGCGACGTGCACATCGGCACGGCGCTCAACAAGATCCTCAAGGACGTGGTCGTCAAATACAAGACGATGCGCGGATTTCGCGCGCCGTACGTGCCGGGGTGGGATTGCCACGGCCAGCCCATCGAATACAAAGTGAAGAAGGATCTGGGCGACAAGGCGAAGGCGATTTCGCAGTCGGAGCTTCGCAAGATTTGCCGGGCGACAGCCGAGAAATACGTCGGCATCCAACGCCAGCAATTCAAGCGGCTCGGCGTGTTTGGCGACTGGGAGCATCCCTACCTCACGATGAGCCCGTCGTACGAGGCGGAGATCATCGGGGCGCTGGCCGACATGGTGGGCGACGGTTTTGTCTACCGCGGCAAGAAACCTGTTTACTGGTGCGCGACCTGCCGCACGGCGTTGGCGGAGGCGGAGGTCGAATACGCCGACCACGCTTCACCGAGCGTGTACGTGAAGTTTCCCGTGAAAGGGAGCGTCAACGAGTTCGCGGTGATCTGGACCACGACACCGTGGACGCTGCCGGCCAACCTCGCGATCGCGGTCAAGCCCGATTTGACGTATGTGCGCGCGAAGACGTCGATGGGTGAGACGTGGATTCTCGCCGAGGGCCTCGTCGAGCCGGTGGCGGAGGCGTGCGGCGTGAAGCTGGCCGTGCAGGCGAAGTTTCCCGGCAGCAAGCTCGAGGGGTTGGTCACGCGGCATCCATTTATGGATCGCGCGTCGCCGATTGTGTTGTCGCCGTACGTGACGTTGGAGCAGGGCACGGGATTGGTTCACACGGCGCCCGGCCACGGCGCGGAGGATTACGAGATCGGCCAGAAGTACGGACTGGAAGTGCTCGCGCCCGTGGATGACGGCGGGGTGTTCACGAAAGACGCGGGCCAGTTCGCGGGGCAATACGTATTCAAGGCGAACAAGTCCATCGTCGAGCACTTGCGGGCGAATGGCGCGCTGGCGGGAAGCGCCGAGGTGAAGCATTCGTATCCGCATTGCTGGCGCTGCAAGAACCCGATCATTTTCCGGGCGATGGAACAGTGGTTCATCGTGCTCGACCATCGCGCCCTGCGGAAGAACGCGCTCGACGAAGCGCGCAAAGTGAAGTGGGTACCCCAATGGGGTGAGAACCGCATCACGGGTACGCTCGAACAGCGGCCCGATTGGTGCATTTCGCGGCAACGGGCCTGGGGCGTGCCGCTGCCGTTTCTGGATTGCCGCGATTGTGAGAAGTCGATACTCGACCGCGCGCTGATCATGAAGTTCCGGGAGAAGGTGGTGAAGGAAGGCGTCGATATTTGGTTTGAGCGCAGCGTCGAGGAGCTGTTTGGCGACGTGAAATGCCCGTGGTGCGGCTCGAAGAATCTGGCGAAGAGTCCCGATATCGTGGACGTGTGGTTTGAGTCGGGCGTGAGCCATCGGGCCGTGTTGAGAACGCGGCCGGAACTAGCGTATCCCGCGGACGTATATTTTGAGGGGAGCGACCAGCATCGCGGCTGGTTTCAATCGTCCCTGCTCACGGCGATGGCGACGGAGAAGCATGCGCCGTTCAAGAGCGTGGCGACGCACGGCTTTATTGTCGTGCAGGTTGAGGAGACCGGCAAGAAACAGAAGATTTCGAAGTCGGCAGGCAAGCCGGCGAATTCCGAAGACTACGTGAAGCGGTTCGGGGCGGACGTGCTGCGGTTGTGGGTCATCTCGGAGGACTACCAGGCCGACGTACCGCTGTCGGAGGAGATCTTCGAACGCATCTCGGAGACGTATCGCAAGGTTCGCAACACGTTGCGCATCCTGCTGGCGAACCTCCATGATTTTGATCCGGTGAAGCACGCCGTGCCGCACGCAAAACTGGCGGAGATTGACCGCTGGTTGCTGTCGCGGCTGCAGGCGCTGGTGGCGGATTTGGCCGAGGCGTACGAGAACCTGGAGTTCCATCGCGTGTACCATTTGGTGAACGCATTTTGCGCGGTGGAAATCTCGTCATTTTACGTTGACGTAATGAAAGACCCGTTGTATACGCTTGCGGCCAATTCGGCGGAACGACGCTCGGCGCAGACAGCGATTTTCGACACGGTGGCGACATTGGCAAAGTTGATCGCGCCCGTCATGCCGTTCACGGCGGACGAAGTCTGGAGCTTCCTGCCGGACCGCGAGACGGAGTCAGTGCACCTGGCGAAGTTTCCCGTGGCCGACGCGAGACGGCGCGACACGGAACTGGAAAAGCGGTGGGAGCGTTTGTTGGAAGTGCGCCGCGTGGCGTCGCTGGAATTGGAAAAGGCGCGGCAGGCCAAGACGATTGGCAAATCGCTGGAAGCGCGGGTGGAGATTGAGCCGGACAACGAGGCGACGCGAGATTTGCTCGAGAAACTCGGGCCGGCCCTGGAGACGGTGTTGATTGTGTCGCAGGTGCGGGTGGCGCGACCGACGGGAAGTGAGTTGCGGGTCCGCGTAAGCCCGGCCGCCGGGAAGAAATGCGTGCGTTGTTGGCGCTGGACGGAGGATGTTGGCCGGGACCCGGCGCATCCCGAGCTGTGCGGGCGCTGCGCGGAAGTGGTCGGAGCTTTGGCGTAGAATATGCGGCAGGGATGGACGTACTTATGAAGAAGCAGGCCAAGAAAACGAAATTGGACAAACCGAAAGCCGTTTCAGGGAAGGGGAACATGGGGACAGCGAAGACGACCGGTAAGGTTAAGGCCGCGCCGAAATTGAAGGCGCCGCCAGTGGAAGCGAAGAAGAAGACGGTGAAAGCGGTGGAGGAACCGGAGCCGGAGCGTCCCCCGAGAACCCTGAAGCTTTCCAAAGAAGACGCAACCAAGTACCGGAAGCTGCTACTTGATTTGCGCGATCATCTCATCGACGGCGTGAATTTTCTGGCGACCGACAATCTGAAGCGGTCGCAACGGGACGCCTCGGGTGAATTGAGCGGCTACGGCCTGCACATGGCGGACGCGGGGACCGACAGTTTCGACCGGGAGTTTGCGCTGAGTCTCGTTTCGAACGAGCAGGAAGCGCTGTACGAGATTGAGGAGGCGTTGAAGCGGATCGACCAGAGCACCTACGGCATCTGCGGCAACTGCGAGAAGCCGATCCTGAAGGCGCGATTGGACGCCGTGCCGTTTGCGCGGTTGTGCGTGAACTGTCAGTCCACGATCGAGAAGGACCGCCGCCGTCCGGTGCCGCAGGGGCCGACGTTTACCGAGACTGCGGACGAAGAAGGCGGCGAAGCGGAGGAGGCGGAGGAGTAGCCTGCGAGGCGCCCGATGCAATGGGTCGCACTCATCGCCGTCACGATTGTCGGGCTCGATCAGTTCAGCAAATGGCTTGTCGTGCGCTCCATTCGTCCGGAAGAAACCCACGTGGTGATCAGCGGCTTTTTCAGTCTGGTGAACTGGCGCAACACCGGCGCGGCGTGGGGGATCTTTCGGGATTATAATCTTGTGCTGACGGCGATCTCGCTGTTGACCGTGCTCGCGCTGTATCTGTTCCGGCATTCCTTCCAGTTAAGCCGTCCGGGCCCGCGGCTGGCATTGGGTCTGATCGCGGGCGGAATCATCGGCAACCTCGTCGATCGCATCCGTGTCGGATCGGTGATCGACTTTCTTTCATTTTATGTGGGCGAATATCACTGGCCGGCGTTCAACGTGGCCGACAGCGCGATTTGCATCGGCGTGGGGCTGTACATCCTTCTGTCGTGGCGCAACACCGGTAGCGCGGAAAAGAATCGGGCCGCGATCTCGTTGTAGCGGCGCTCGTCGCGTCCTACAAGTTGTACATCTCCCGCTTTCGCCGGTCGAACTGCGCCAACTGGCGGCAACCCTTTCGCTGCAGAAACTGCCCGACCTCCGCGAACTTCAACCCGACTTGGTCGGGCGCGTGGGCGTCGGAGTTCACGGTGAGCGGGATGCCGAGCGTCAACGCTTGTTCCGCCACCGCCAAGGTCGGGTACGGTTGCGGCTCGGAAAGTTCGGGATGGCGGTAGCCCGAGGTATTGATTTCCATGCAGAGGTCCGCCGTCTTGATTTCCTGCAGGGTGCGGGCAATGTCTTCGGCTTCGCGCTCGCCGGGCATGAACCCCGAGCGCTTCACGACGTCGAAGTGCGCAACGATGTCGCACAAGCCGCTACGGACCATTCGGCGCATCAAATCAAAGTAGCGGGAGTACAGTGCGTGCGGGTCGCCGCCGTAGTTTCGCGGCCAGGAGGGAGTACGGCAATCCTTGTCGAGGAAGTGGATGGAGCCGATGACATAATCCCACGGATATCGGGCGAGTTGTTGCGCCAGGTAATCTTCGAGGCCTTCGATGTAATCCATCTCGAGACCGAGCATCACGTCGATCTTGCCGCGATAGCGAAAGCGCAGTTCGGTGACGCGCTCGACGTAGTAGTCGAGTTCGGTTTCGTCCATGCGCACGTTGGCGCTACGGGCGCCGGGCAGTGGATTGTGGTCGGCGAACCCGATCTCGCGCAGCCCGAGATCGATGCCGTGTTGGATGTAGTCCTCCATCGGCCCCGTGGCATGTTTGCACAGGGGTGTATGCATGTGATAGTCGCATTGAATCGGCATGACGGCTCACTGTACGGGCGGAGCGCCGCGTTGACAACGACTTTGGCGGCTTCTACTATGCGCGCGGCATGGAAACACCCATCGTCTTTGACTCCAAAGGCCAGCAGGTCGTCGGCATGTTGCATTTGCCCGAGGGTCGGGGACGTTTTCCCGCCGCGCTGTTGCTGCACGGGTTTGTCGCAACCAAGACCGAAACGCATCGCATGTTCGTCAAACTGTCGCGACAACTGGCCGACCACGGCATCGCCAGTTTGCGGTTTGACTTCCGTGGTTCAGGCGATAGCGCGGGGGAGTCCGAGGAGTTGACAATCCGCTCCGAGGTGGCCGACGCGCTGGAGGCGATCAAGTTTTTGGCGGGCCACAAGCACATCCACTCGCGACGTCTGGCTTTGATCGGCATGAGCATGGGCGGCACCATCGCGGCGCACGTCGTGGCGCGCGAAAAGTCCCGTGTCAAATCGCTGGTGCTCTGGGCGCCTGTGGCCGAAGGCGCGGGTATCCTCGACGACCTGTCCACGCCTGACGCGGTTTCCTCGCTGGCGGAGACGGGCCTGACCGATCACGGAGGCAATCTGGTGGGCGTGGCGTTCGTGCGGCAATTCGCCGACATGAAACCGCTGCGCGAAGTGGTGAAGTCGAGTTGCCCCGTGCTGATCGTTCACGGTTCGAAAGACGAGACGGTTCCCGCCGATCACGCCGATGCGTACGAGCGCACCCTGCAGGCCCACAAGCGCGTGGTCAAGAAAGTGATCATCCCCGGGGCGGACCACACGTTCAACAAACACATCTGGGAAAGGCGTGTTCTCACGGAGACAGTTGATTGGTTGGGCGAGACGATGTAGCGGGAAGTTCTCTTCCGCCAACGTCAATTCGGTTCGCTGGAGTTGATGAGCCCTCGACTCCTATGGCGGTCGTAGACCGCCCCTGCAGTTATGTGGTACTTTCTTCACAATGTCGTTTCAACTTGTCAGCAAATACAAGCCGCGCGGGGACCAGCCGTCAGCGATCAAGGCATTGACCGAATCGCTGTTGGCGGGCAATCGCTACCAGACACTGCTGGGCGTGACCGGCAGCGGCAAGACGTTCACGATGGCGAACGTCATCCAACAGTTGGATCGCCCGACGCTGGTCATTTCGCACAACAAGACACTCGCGGCCCAGTTGTTCAGCGAGTTCAAGCAGTTCTTCCCCAAGAACGCGGTCGAGTATTTCGTCAGTTACTACGATTACTACCAGCCCGAAGCGTACATTCCGCAGACCGACACGTACATCGAGAAAGACGCGAGCATCAACGAGCAGATTGAGAAGCTGCGGCTTTCGGCCACGAGTTCACTGTTGTCGCGCCGCGACGTACTCGTCGTCGCCAGCGTCTCGTGCATTTACGGGTTGGGTTCGCCCGAGGACTACTTTGAAATGATGGCGCTGGTAACGGTTGGCAACGAAATGTCGCGGGATGATCTCCTGCGCAAGCTGGTGGATATGCAGTACAACCGTAACGACGTCGATTTCAGCCGCGGCAACTTTCGCGTGCGCGGCGACACGGTCGAGATATGCCCCAGTTACACCGAGGAAGCGGTGCGCATCGAGTTTTTGGGAGACCGCATCGAACAAATCACGCGGTTTGAGCCGTTGACGGGCCACAAGATTGAGACGGTTGGCACATTTTCCATCTACCCGGCCAAGCACTGGGTCATGCCGTACTCAAAGATTGCGCGGGCGCTCGACGCGATCAAAGCGGAGATGAAGGAGCGCGTGGCGTGGCTTGAGTCCCAGAACAAACTTGTCGAGGCGCAACGGATGTATTCGCGGACGACGTACGACCTCGAAATGCTCAAGGAGATGGGGTTCTGCGGCGGCATCGAGAATTACTCGCGGCACCTCAGCAACCGCGCGCCGGGCGAGCGCCCGTTCACATTGATGGATTTCTTCCCCAAGGATTACCTGTTGCTTATCGACGAATCGCATGTCACGGTGCCGCAAATCGGCGGGATGTATGCGGGCGACCGCTCGCGCAAGACCACGCTCGTCGAACACGGCTTCCGTCTGCCATCGGCATTGGACAATCGGCCGCTCAACATCACGGAGTTTGAGAGCCTGATCAACCAGTGCGTCTATATGTCCGCGACCCCCGGGCCGAACGAACTTGGGCGCAGCGCCGTCGTCGCCGAGCAAATCATCCGGCCAACGGGTTTGGTCGATCCGCCCGTGACGATCAAGCCACTCAAGGGCCAGATTGACGATCTCATCGAACAATCCCGCGCCCGCGCCGAGAAACACGAACGCGTGCTGGTGACCACGCTGACCAAGCGCACGGCGGAAGACCTTGCCGACTATTTGCGCGAAGTTGGCATCCGCGTGAAGTATCTGCACAGCGAAATCGACGCCATCGAGCGCGTCGAAGTGTTGCGCGGCTTGCGGGCCGCCGATTTCGATGTGCTGGTCGGCATCAATCTTCTGCGAGAGGGGCTCGATCTGCCCGAAGTGTCGCTCGTGGCCATCCTCGATGCGGACAAGGAAGGTTTTTTGCGCAGCGCGACTTCACTTATACAAACCGCAGGCCGCGCCGCGCGCCACGTCAATGCCGAAGTCGTCCTGTACGCCGACGTGATGACCGATTCGATCAAGAAGTTCATCCAGACGACGGATTATCGGCGTGCCAAGCAACTCGCCTACAACAAGGAACACAACATCACGCCGAAATCCACGAAGCGCGAATTGCAGCTCAGCATTGGCGAACTCACGAAAGCGCGCGAGGTCGAGGCGTCGGTGATCCGCGAATCGGGCGGCAGCTATCATACCGCGGAGTTGCTGCGGGAATTAGAGGCGGAAATGATCGAAGCCGCCGAGAACCTGCAGTTTGAAAAGGCCGCCATCCTGCGCGACCAGATTGCCGAGTTGAAGCAGGAAGGAAAACCCGAGCGTGAGGGGCCACCTCTGGTGAAGCGGCAAGTGAAGTATGACCGCAAATTGAAGGTCAACGTGGTAAAGAGGAACCGCACCGCAAAGACCCGATGAACGCTCTACCGCAAGAACTCGTCGGCAACCTTGTCCGCGCCGCGCTGGCGGAGGACATCGGGGCCGGCGATATCACCACCGAAACGGCGATCCCGTCCGACCAACGAGCCGAAGCGTGTATCATTGCGAAAGAGCCGTGCGTCGTGGCGGGGCTGCCACTGGTCAAGGAAGTGTTTGCGCAGATTGATCGCGCCATCGTCGTGAAACCATCGATTGACGAAGGCGATGTCGTGGAGGCGGGTGCACGGGTGTGTGTTCTGAGCGGCCCGGCACGCGGGATCCTGACCGGCGAGCGGACCGCGCTGAATTTTCTGCAGCGGCTCTCGGGAACTGCGACGCTGACACGGCGGTTCGTTGACGAGATCGCAGATTCGAAAGCCAGGATTCTCGATACGCGGAAGACCACGCCTACACTTCGCCTCCTGGAGAAATACGCAGTCGCAATGGGGGGCGGGACCAATCATCGCATGGGCCTTTACGACGCCGTGATGATCAAGGACAACCACCGGGCAATCCTTGCCCGGCTAGGCCCGAAGGCGCTGGGCGACGCGGTCGCGGCGGCTCGGAAGAAGCACCCGAACGCACCGATCATCGTTGAAGCCGACACACTGGGACAGGTGGAAGAAGCATTGGCGGCGGGAGCGAATCACATCCTGCTAGACAACATGACGCCGGACGAGTTGCGTGAAGCGGTTGCGCTCGTCGCCGGTCGAGCCAGGACCGAAGCCAGCGGCGGCGTCGGCCTCGATACCGTTGCCGCCATCGCCGCCACGGGCGTGGATTGCATTTCCGTCGGCGCGCTTACGCACTCGGCCCGGGCGGTGGACTTTTCGCTCGAACTCGCACAAGAACGGCAGGACTAATGAAGGCGGGCACAGCAATCCTGGAGGCATTTTATCAAGCGGCGGGGCAGTTTGTGCGCGCCGATGATCTGGGGCGGCATCTGAAATTGTCCGCGGCAACGGTGTCGACCGAGGTCGCGGAACTGGAGAAGCTCGGGTACACCATCGAATCGCATCCGCATCTGGGGTATCGGTTGCTCGGCACACCCGATCGATTGACCGCCGACGACGTCAAGGCGCGGCTCAAGTCGAAGGTGATCGGCACGGAGGTTCTCGTGTTCGAGGAAACGGCCTCGACGAACGATGTGGTCGAGCATCTCGCGAAATCGGGAGCGCGTGAAGGCTTGGTGGTGTTTGCCGAATCACAAACGCGCGGGCGAGGGCGGCGCGGACGCGCGTGGGTGTCGCCTCGTGGGAAGGGGTTGTGGTTTTCCGTGTTGCTGCGGCCAACACTGCCGCCGACCGCAGCGAGCCGCATCACGGTGGCGGCGAGCGTGGCGGTGGCACGGGCGATTCGGGAAAACTGCGGCGTCGACGCGCGCATCAAATGGCCAAATGACGTGGTGGTGAATGGCCGGAAGTTGGCGGGTATCCTGACCGAGTTGCGGGCCGAGGCCGACGAGATTCTGCTGGCGATCCTCGGCATCGGGATCGACGTGAACTGCAGTCGGGAGGATCTTAACGGCGATCTGTCCCGGATCGCCACGTCGTTGGAATTGGAAACAGGGCGGGAGCACGATCGAGTGGCGCTGGCGGCGCAGGTGCTGGCCGCGCTGGATGAATGTTATCGGACGGCCCTCACGGATTTCGAGGCAGTTGCGGACGAGTGGGCGAAGCTGTGCACGACGCTCGGCCGGCAAATTGTGGTCACGATGGGACAACGCCGTCTCGAGGGTTTCGCGCAGGCGTTGGACAGCGACGGGGCGCTACTGTTGCGACGTGACAGTGGACAAATCGAGCGAATCCTGGGCGGCGATATGGTGGTGGAGCGCGCATGAAGACGGAACGACCGTTCTTGTTGGTCAACATCAACAACACAAACACGAGTTTTGCGTTGGCGAATTCGAAGCGCATCCTCCGCGTCGTCAAGGCGCCGACGGCGTTGGTTGGGAAGGTGCCGTTTGCGGATGCCGCGGTTTCGGGAGTCGCGCTGGCATCGGTCGTGCCGGCCGTGGCGAAACGCGTACGGCGCTGGCTGCCGATGCGGCCGCTGATCGTGAACGCCGGCATTGATCTGGGGGTTGGCGTGCGTTATCCGAACCAGAAACAGATTGGCGCGGACCGTCTGGCGAATGCCGCCGGGGTCGTGAAGCTCTACGGCACGCCGGCCATCGTCGTGGATTTCGGCACGGCGGTCACCTTCGACATTGTGAATGCGCGAAGCGAGTATATCGGCGGCGTCATCGCGCCGGGCCTGGCATCGGTCACCGACTATCTCTATCAGCGCACGGCGTTGTTGCCACGCATTACGCTCGCCGAGCCGCGCTCGGTAATCGGCAAGAGCACGGTTGACGCGATGCGGGTGGGTGCGGTCATCGGCTATCGGGGACTCGTGAAGGAGATTCTTTGCGCCCTGAAGCGCGAACGCGGCATGAAGCGGGCGGTGGTCGTGGCAACGGGCGGCTACGGCGAGCTGATCGCCGGAAAGATTCCCGAAATCGAGCACGTAAATCCGTTGTTGACCCTTGAGGGTCTGCGGTTTATCTACCTGCGCAACCGTGCCGCCTGAGATTCAGGTGGCTGACCATCACAATGAATCGAATCAATGCCAGATTTCGCGCACTGCGCGCGGCGGGACGAAAAGGTTTCGTCGCTTACATCTGTGCCGGGGATCCGAATCTACGGGCGACGGCGGAGTTGGCGCGGGCGTTCGAACGCGCGGGTGTGGACGTGGTCGAACTGGGCGTCCCGTTCAGCGATCCGCTGGCCGACGGTGTGGTAAACCAGCTTGCGGCCGAGCGGGCGTTGCGTGGTGGCACGACGCTGGCCGGCGTGTTGAAGACGGTGGCGGGTTTGCGGCGGAGCGGGTGCGGGGTTCCGATTGTACTGTACGTGTACTACAACGTGCTTCACCGATACGGGCTGAAGAAGTTTGTGCGTGACGCAACTGCGGCGGGTGTGGACGGCGTACTGGCGCTGGACCTGCCGCCGGAAGAAGCGGAGGCGTACGAAGGGCCAATGAAGCGCGCAGGCCTGCATCCGATTTATCTCGTGGCGCCGACGACGCCGGCAGGACGCGTCCGTAAAATCGCCAGACACGCCGGTGGCTTCATCTACTACGTATCGCGTGAAGGTGTGACGGGAATGCAGAAGGGTCTGGCACCGGCGGTGGCAGGGCACGTGGCAACCATCCGCCAGCATTCGAAGTTGCCAGTGGCGATTGGCTTTGGGATTTCCAATCCGGCGCAGGCGCGGGCGGCGGCCAGGGCGGCGGACGCGGTGGTGGTGGGCAGTGCGATTGTGAATCAGATTGCGAAGTTGGGCCACGACCGCAGGCTCGCCAAAAAGGTCGGGCGGTTTGTTGCGGCGATGGTAGACGCAGTGAAATCGGTCTGAACCGTGAAACGGATTACAGCAACAGCTCTAATGCTCGGGGTCCTGATGGGCGGAAGCTGCCAACGCCAGCAAGCCGCCAAGACCGACCTGCAATCGAGTGCTCTTCTGCCCACCTGGCCGCGCGAGTTTTTTCAACCGACCGTTGCCAAGGCGCTGGTGTGGTATCAGATATACGGCCATTTCTCCGACACGATTGACATCAGCCGCGGCAAGTATCGATGCAACGGCGTTCCGTCGGGCGTTGAAGTTGGGAATCATGCGTGCACGGATCGCGAAGAAGCCTGGATAAGTTTTGCGACGCAACCACTTTTGGCAGCACGGCTGCATGACGAATTGCCTAAACTTGTTCAGGCCGTCGAAACCGCTCCTGACTGCACGATCATCCGCGGTGAAGTGCCGGATTCGGCGAATCTCGATTATCTACGGGACGTTGTCGGACTGGTCACTTGGTTTCTGGACAACGGGGCCGTGGCGGTGTTGGACCCGCAAACTCTTACCTGGTACGACCGGGAGAAATGGCGCAGCCAGGTGTTTGAGCCGAACGGTCCTGTTCCCACGCATCACGCGACGGTTTTCTATTCGGAGGAAAAGGACGGTGCTGGCGGGAACCTTTTCTGGTTTCACACCCGGGGCATGAGAAAGTTTGCCCGGCCCGACTTGAGTGTTCGTCACGTGCCGGCGCAGTATCGGGGCGCAGTGATTGACCTGTTGAACCAGCTCGTGGAGGCCCAAGCCTTTGGTCAGGTGATTGCCGAGGGACAATCGATCACGGTGCCATCGCTTCCGCCGGGCCTGACCAGTCATCACGCGGGTAATCTGGGCGACCCGGATTTCAACAACACACATATTGAGATACAATGGCCAAAATGAACTGGGCAGTGATCATGGCGGGCGGATACGGCGAGCGGTTCTGGCCGAGAAGCCGGCGCAAACAGCCGAAACAATTGCTGCCGATCGTCGGCGACAAGACGATGATCCAACAGACGGTCGAGCGCGTGCGTCCGTTGGTGGGTGACTCGCGGATTGTGGTGGTGACGAACCACGAGCAGGCCCCGCTGGTGCGCCAGCAACTTCCCCGGGTGAAACACGTCATCGCCGAGCCGCTGGGACGCAACACCGCGCCGTGCATCGGGCTGGCCGCAGCGATCATCGCGAGAAAGGACCCGGACGCGGTGATGGCGGTCTTGCCCGCCGACTCGTATATTCGCGACGCCAAACGGTATCGAAGCGTAGTCGGGGCATCGCTGGCGCTGGCGGCGCAGCAGGACGTGCTTATCACCATCGGAATCAAGCCCACATCGCCACACACAGGGTACGGCTATATCAAGTTTGGCCGGGGGTTTTCTCATCAAGGTGTAAGATTCTGGGACGTGGAGCGGTTCGTCGAGAAGCCGGACGCCGGGACAGCCAGAAGGTTTTATGAGAGCGGTGAATACCGGTGGAATGCGGGGATGTTTGTGTGGCATGTCCAGGCGATCCAAAATGCTTTTCGGAAGCATCAGCCGGACATGTGGGCCGAGATCGGGAAGATCACCAACGCGCAGTCGCTTAAGCGAGTTTATCCGAGGTTGGACAAGATTGCGGTCGACTACGCGATCATGGAGAAAGCCGACAATGTGGTGGTCGCCAATGGCGATTTCGACTGGGACGACGTCGGTGATTGGCCGGCCATCGGCCGCCATTGTGAAAAAGATAGCCACGGCAACGCAGCGCGCGGCGAGTTTGTCGGGCTGGATGCCACCGACTGCATTATTGTGGGAGACACGAAACACCTCGTCGCGGCGGTGGGCGTGCGGGACCTCGTGATCGTCCACACCGCCGATGCCACGCTGGTTTGCCACAAGAACGAGGCGCAAAAGGTGCGCGAGATTGTGAAGAAACTCGCGACCGAGAAGAAGTACAAACGACTCTTGTGATGGAATGCGTGTTCTCGGCGTTGATTTTGGCCACAAACGCATCGGGCTGGCGCTCAGCGACGAGGGCGGCACGATCGCGCAACCGCTGAATTACATCGACGGCGGCGGGATCGCTGTCGTCAGTCGGGAAGTCGCGCGCATCGGCGACGAACGCAAGGTCGGCAAGATCGTCGTGGGAGTTCCGTTGCGGTTGGATGGCACGCCGAGCGAGCAAACCGAGCGTACGCTGGCGTTCATTGCAGAATTACAGCGCGCGACCACGCTTCCCGTGCTGAAATGGGACGAGCGGCTGACGAGCGTGCAAGCCGAACGCGTATTACTCGAAGGAAACGTGCGGCGGAGCAAGCGGAAACAGAATATCGACAAGCTCGCCGCGCAAATCATGCTTCAGAGTTACCTCGATGCCACGAACCCGCCACCAGCCGAAGGCTAGACACTTCAAATTGACCGTCACCTACGACGGAACGGACTATGCAGGCTGGCAGTTGCAGCCGAATGGGAAGACTGTCCAGGAAATCATCGAGGGCGCCGTGGGCAAGATCGCCGGTCGTGCCGTGCGAGTCCATGGTTCAGGCCGCACGGATGCGGGAGTGCACGCGAAAGGACAGGTGGCGAATTGCTCATTCGACACGCAACTCAGTTCCGCGACACTGCTGCGGGCGCTGAATGCGAATCTTCCCGAAGATGTTCGGGTGCTGCGGGTGCAGGAGGTCGGTCCGAAGTTTCACGCCCGTTTTTCCGCGAAGGGCAAGGAATACCGCTACCAGATCGACTGTGGTAACGTCGCCGATCCATTCCTGCGCGCGCATGCCTGGCACCACCCGAGGCCACTGAACGTCGCGGCGATGCGGAAGGCGGCCAGATTGCTGAAAGGACGGCATGATTTTTCCGCGCTCTCGGCGAATCCGATGCGGCCTGTCGAGAGCCCGGTGCGGACGATTTCGAAGCTGATGCTGACGAAGCAAGACAACCTCCTGACGATTTCCGTGCGCGCGAATGGATTCCTCTACAAGATGGTGCGGTCGATCGTCGGCGCGCTCGTGAAAGTGGGCGAGGGGCGGCTGATCGCCGCGCAATTGCGGGAAGTGGTGAAGGCGAAGAAGCGCACGGCCTTGGTCGAGACTTCGCCGGCCCATGGATTGTTTTTGTGGAAGGTGAATTACTGACGGGCCGAGGAGATCGACTGCGTGGTCAGGCATCTCGCATCTTGCGAAGAACCGCACGAACCAAGACCCCTCCTGCTGCACCGAGGCACGCTCCGAATAGACTCACAAGACTGTACAGGGGCAAGATAACGAATAGTCCAATTGGCCAGAACGGGCCGGGATGCCTCGAAATTAGAACGCTGATCATGAAAGGCAGAATCTGGCCGACGAGAACTCCCACAGCTGCGACCCAACATCGCGGAGGGTCGAGGAAGCCGCCGACAAAACCTGAAATCAACAGACCGCCTATGTAATACTGCCAACTGTCCCACGCCTCTCCCTTGCCGGCAATGAATGGCGCGGCCCATAGGGCTGCACCCAAAACCACGCATACAGCGAATTGAAGAACCGTGGTTTTTCTTACGGCGATGGTGGTCAGATGGCCTCCTTCATCTCACAGTGGTATTCGGACAGCGTGGGGCGACAAAAGAGATGCTTGTCCGACCCTGACTTCATGGGCGGAGGCTACGCCGTGAGAATTAGGCGGTCAATCTGATTTCTGGCGTTGACCGGGAGCTGAGAGATTCCTCGACAGGCTCGGAATGACAAATTAGCCTTCGTAGTACGATGAACGTCGTCCTGGTTGAGCCGGAGATTCCGCCGAACACAGGAAACGTGGCGCGCTTGTGCGCGGCGACGGGGGCGACGCTGCATTTGGTCGGGCCGCTCGGGTTCCGGCTCGATGACAAGACGTTAAAGCGGGCGGGAATGGATTACTGGGAACACGTGACGTGGAAGTATTGGGAGTCATTGGAGGACTTGAAGAAAGTGGCCCAGCAGGTTTCCCGAGCCCCGATCTTCTACTACGTCACAACAAAGTCAAAGCGGCCCTACACGCAACCGCACTACCAGATGGGAGACTATCTTGTTTTCGGGCGGGAGACAGCCGGGTTGCCGAAGGCGTTACTCGACGCGAACCCGGAAACGACGATTACGATACCGATGTTTAATCCACAGGCACGGAGCCTCAATCTGGCCACGGCAGTTGCCATTGTGTTGTACGAGGCGGTGCGACAGGTGAAGGCCTTCTGAGTCGGACCCGTCGCCTGCGCTTACAGCCTTCGGGGCAGGCTCAGGACGAAGCCGCCGGGGTCACTTCTTGTTTGTCGGCTCAATGCTTTTCTTAATGCCGTCGAACAAGCCTCCGACAGCACCGGCCGCGCCTTGGAGTGCTTGTCCCGCCTGGTTCGTGACGTCCCCGAGGTTCTTCTTCAAGTCCTCGGTATTGATGCCGATGTCGGGCAGATGGACCTGACTCATGACGGTCAGGAGCACGAGACGGGTGATGTCGGTGGAATCGCTGATGTTCTTGTAGGTAGCGTCGATGTTCAAAGTGACATTGCGCTCGGTCGGCTTGGGGCGACTGAAATCCTTGATGACGACTGTGCCGACGTGGATGTGCAGGCTGTCCACATAGTACTTGCTGGAGCTTTTGCCGGAAGAGACGACACTCTTGAGCTTCTGCGCGTTCGTCTCGCCCTTGTCGTTCTTGACGACAAAGAGCTGCTTGATATTGATGCGCATTTCGTTGACATGCGGCGCACCGCTCATCATCGAGCCAAGCCGGTAGTCGATGTAAAGTTGCGGCATGTCCACGAACGTTTTCTCGGAAAACTCCGACGGATTCATCAACTTGAGATCGTGCACGTCCACTTTGCTGGAGAACAGGCCCAAATCGATGGAACCAATGGTCAACGGGAAGCCCGTGATCTTCTTCGCCCCGTACTCGACAGACAGGCGCGCAATGACGTTGCGGGCGAGAAACAGGACCACCAGAAGGCCGACCACGACGGCAAGGATTTTCCAGAGCAGCTTCTTCATATACCGTTTTCTTAGCTCGAATCGTTCGCACAATCAAGCCGGTGGTACAGCTGAAAGAACAAGCACTCAACCTGCGGCGACGTGGATGTCGCGCAACGTCTGCAGCAAGGCCTTCACTTCGCGAAGCGGCAATTGGTTGGCGGCATCGCTGAGGGCGCGGTCGGGGCTGGGGTGTGTTTCGAGGAAAATGCCGTCGCAGCCGGCGGCCACGGCGGCCCGCGCGAGTACGACGGCCATGCGGCGGTCGCCGCCGGTGATTTTGCCACCCTGGCCACCACCGGGCATTTGGACGCTATGCGTGGCGTCGAATACGACCGGCCAGCCGAACTCGCGCATGATCGCCAGCGACCGCATGTCCGCCACGAGGTTGTTGTACCCGAACGACGAGCCGCGTTCGGTGAGCATGATGTCGCGCCCGCCGGCGGCAGTGATCTTTTCGATCACGTTACGCATGTCCCACGGCGCGAGGAATTGTCCCTTCTTCGCATTCACGCAGCGCTTCGTGCGCGCGGCGGCCTGGATCAAATCCGTTTGACGACAGAGGAACGCGGGGATTTGCAGCACGTCGGCAACTTCGGCGACGGGTTGGCAGTGCAAGACTTCATGTACATCGGTCAGAATCGGCAGGCCGAATTTGCGTTTCACTTTCGCCAAAACGGCGAGGCCGCGGGCGAGGCCCGGACCGCGGAAACTGGCGCCCGCGGTGCGATTGGCCTTGTCATAACTTACCTTGAAGATGAGCGGGAGTCGCAACTCGGAACAGATTTCGCCCAACGTCTCGGCGGTCTGGAGCGTCATCTTCTCGTTCTCGATGACGCACGGCCCGGCGATCACGAAGAGCGGCGCGCGTTTGCCCCCGAGAGTGAGTTTGCCGACGTGGACGGTGTTCATGACGATTTCTGTTTCATTGCCGCTGCGATAAAGCCGCGGAAGAGCGGGTGGGCCTTGTTGGGTTTGGAAAGAAATTCAGGATGGAACTGGCAGGCGATGAACCAGGGATGATCGCGTAACTCGATGAGCTCGACGAGATCGTGCTTGGCATAGCGGCCCGCAACGGTAATCCCCGCTTTCATCAACTGGTCGCGGTAGGTGTTGTTGAATTCGTAGCGGTGCCGGTGCCGCTCGGAGATTTCCTCGGCGCCGTATAGTTCGCGGGATTTGGTTCCCGCCACGAGTTTGCACGGCTGCGCGCCGAGCCGCATCGTGCCGCCCTTCGCTTCCACGCCCTTTTGCTCTTCCAGCAGGCAGATCACGGGGTGCGGTGATTTTGGGTCGAACTCGGTCGAGTTGGCTCCCGTCAATCCGCAAACGTTGCGGGCAAACTCGATGACGGCGATTTGCATGCCGAGGCAAAGGCCGAGGTAGGGGATTTGGTTTTCGCGCGCGTATTGGGCGGCGAGAATCTTGCCTTCGATGCCGCGATTGCCGAACCCCCCGGGCACGAGGATGCCCGACAGGCCCTTCAAATATTTCTCTGCCCCGTCCTTCTCGATGTTCTCGGCATCGACGCGGGTGATTTCGACGGCGCAATCGTTGGCGGCGCCGGCGTGTTTCAGCGCCTCGTACATGCTCTTGTAGGCGTCGATGAGCTGGATGTACTTGCCGACCACGGCGATCTGCACCTTGTGCGACGGGCTGATCATCCGTTGAAGCATCTTCTCCCAGTCGGTCAACGGCTTGGCCGGCGCTTGCAGGCCGAGATAACGGCAGACGAGTTCATCGACATTTTCCGCGCGTAAATCGAGGGGCACTTCGTAAATCGAGTGGGCGACATCGAGTTCTTCAATCACGCACTCGACGGGGACGTTGCAGAACATGGAGATTTTCTGGCGAACTTCCTTGCCGAGGACTTTTTCGCTGCGGCAGATCAGGATTTGCGGAATGATGCCGATTTCGCGCAGCTTGGCCACACTTTGCTGTGTCGGCTTGGTTTTGATCTCGCCCGCGACGCGGATGAACGGCACGAGCGTGACGTGGATGAATAGCGAATTTTGCGGACCGGTTTCGAGGGCGAACTGGCGGATCGCCTCGAGGAACGGGAGCCCCTCGATGTCGCCGATCGTGCCGCCGATCTCAATGATCACCACGTCCGCGCCGCTCTTCTTGCCAACGTCGCGAATGCGTTCCTTGATCTCGTTGGTCACGTGCGGGATCACCTGTACGGTTTTGCCGAGATAGTCGCCGCGGCGTTCCTTCTCGATGATGCGCGCGTACACCTGGCCGCTGGTGAGGTTATTGAGGCGGGAAAGCTTGGCATGGGTGAACCGCTCGTAATGGCCGAGGTCGAGATCGGTCTCCGCGCCGTCATCCGTGACGTACACCTCCCCGTGTTGAAAAGGATTCATGGTGCCGGGGTCGACGTTGAGATACGGGTCAAATTTCGCGAGCGTGACCTTCAATCCGCGGTTCTCCAACAGCGTGCCCAGGGAAGCCGCCGTAAGGCCCTTGCCGAGCGAGCTGATCACGCCGCCGGTGACGAAGATGTATTTCATGACTGGGCTTTCAGGATTTCTTCCACCAACGCGATGTCCTCGGGGCGATCCACGCCGATCGAATCATGGGGCGTAATCAGCACCTTGATCGGGAACCCATTTTCCAGCGCCCGCAACTGCTCGAGTTTTTCGGTCGTTTCCAACACGCCGTGCGGGAGTTGGACGAACGTCAGCAGAAATTCATGTCGAAACGCATAGATTCCGAGATGCTTGTAGAACTTCGCCAGCTTCAACCACTCCACCGGGTCGCCCGTCTGGGCATCGCGCACCCACGGGACCCGGCTGCGGGAAAAATACAGGGCGTTGCCGTTGCGACCGAGCGCAACCTTCACCACGTTGGGATTATCGAGATTGGCGGCGGATTCCAGTTTGCGCGCCAACGTGCCCATCACGCACTGCGGGTCGGCTTGCATGCCTTCGACAAGTTGGTCGATCATCTCCGGCCGCAGCAATGGCTCATCCCCCTGGATGTTCAGCACAAGATCACAGTCGTAGGTGCGGGCGACCTCGGCCACGCGGTCGGTTCCCGTGGCGCAGTCGGGTGACGTGAGCATGGCATCGCCGCCGAACGCTTCGACGGCTTCGAGGATGCGGGTGTCTTCGGTGGCGACGATGACTTTGTCGAGTCGGGCGGCCTTGGTCGCCTGTTCATACACGCGCTGCACGAGCGACTTGCCCGTGATCATCGCGAGCGGTTTGCCGGGAAAGCGGTGCGCCCCGTATCGCGCGGGAATGACCCCCAATGTGTGAATCTTCATGCCGGTTTACCTCGACGCATCAAACCGCAGTGTAGCAGAACGGCGTTCGCTGACAAGTGCCGCGAGTTGATGGCTCATCGGCGGGATCGCAGGGTCGTCGAAGAAGCGCCGGGGCGCGTTCACGCGGGGCCAACGGGCCTCGGACGATGGAAAAACAGACTGGCCTTGATGACGGTTTGGGTGTAAACTAAGCATCTACGTATGAAGTCATGGGGCTGTAGAGGGCGAGGTTTGTTTCTGCTGTTGCTGTTCGCGCTGCTGGCGATGCGCGGTCATGCTATTCTGTTTCAAAACACCGGCGATCCGACTTACAACACGACTGCGCCGACCGGCTCACTGACCAACAGCGGCTGGCAATACGAAGGCGTTTGGGACACCCCCAACGGGAATTTTCTTGGCACACCCATCGCGCCCCAATTTTTTGCCGCGGCGCAGCACGTCTACGGCTCGCCGGGCGACACGTTTGTGTTCAATGGATTCACTTACCATACGGTCGCGTACTTCGATTGTCCGAATTCCGACCTGCGCATCTGGCAGGTGGCGGAGACGTTTCCGCTCTATGCTCCCTTGTACACGGCGTCGAACGAAGTGGGCAAAACCTGCGTCGCAATCGGACGCGGCTACTCTCGCGGTTCGGCCGTTGTTGTCGGCGGCGTGACCAATGGCTGGCAATGGGGTGTCGCTGATTTCGTCGAACGGTGGGGGGAGAACATGATCTCGGGCGTTGACACGGACGCCAGTAAAGGGCAGTTATTGTATGCCCTTTTTAATCGCAACGGATTTCCCACCAACCAATGCACCTTGGCGGTGTACGATTCCAGCGGCGGAATGTTCATTCAGGACGGGGGAACGTGGAAACTGGCGGGGATTCATTACAGCGTTAGCCAATACACCGTCAGCACCAATGGGGTTAACGGTTCTGGTTTCTCCGCCTCCATGATGGACTATTATGGGGTGTACCTTGGCGGTGACAACAACTGGACGCTCCAAACCAGCCATGACACGAGTGGATTCTTCAGCACGCGCATTTCGGCGCTTGTGGCGTGGATCAACAGCGTGATCAACTACGAGACGGGACCCGATTTGCAGATCACCGGCACCCAGATGGTGGGCAAAAATGCGCAGATCAACTTGTCGACGGGCTCGAATCGCCTGTACCGGGTTGATTACACCAGTAACATGGTCAGTGCCGTGTGGACGACCCTTACGAACAACGTTTCTGGCACAGGGGGGATCGTTACCATCATCGATCCCGGTGCCGCCAGTCAGCCCCAACGGTTCTATCGCGTGGCGATTGTGCAATAGGGGGACAATCCACCGGGCAGATTCAACGCCCTTGCACTTCACGGTGGCGGAAGCAGGTAACGATGTGATCGTTGACCATGCCGGCGGCTTGCATGAACGCGTAGCAGATGGTCGAACCGCAGAAGGTGAAGCCGCGCTGTTTCATGTCCTTGCTCATCGCGTCGGACTCTTTTGACGTGGCGGGGATTTGCTTCATGGACTGGAAACGGTTGATGCGCGGTTGGCCGTCGACAAATTGCCAGAGGTAACGGTCGAGCGAAGAAAACTCGTCCCGTACTTTCAGCATCGCCCGGGCGTTCGTAACTGCGGAGTGGACCTTGAGGCGGTTGCGGATGATGCCGGGATTCGTCAGCAACCTCTCCACGCGTTTCGCGGGATAACGCGCCACTTTCTCCGCGTCGAAATTGTCGAAGGCCTTCCGATAGTTCTCCCGCTTCAGCAGTACCGTCCGCCAACTCAATCCCGCCTGCGCGGCGTCGAGCACGAGGAACTCGAAGAGCTTGCGGTCGTCGTGGACCGGCACGCCCCACTCCGTGTCGTGATAGGCGGTCATCGACGGATGCCCCAGCGACCAGCCGCAACGGACTTGCTCAAGCATGCCACGAATCTACCAAGGTCGTGGTGTGCCTGGCGAGGCGGTTTCACATACGGCGATCAACCTGACGCAATCAAAACCCACCGGCTGCGTCTGCCGTCTGAGGAACCACCCATTCCGGCGGGATCACATCCGTGCAATCAAACCCGGTAGCCAACTGGATGAGCGAAGAGATAATCCAGAAGGCCGCGAGTGGCGCCAGCACGTAACGCGACAGGAAATGGGCGCGCTGCTCCGAGGCGGACAAGGGTTTGGCCGTCATGGCGGGTGCTTCGTCAGGCGCGTGAGCCGCTTTCCAGCGCGGATAGTGTTTCGCGCTCCAATCGTGCGCGGCCGCAAGCAGGCCAATGTCACGGCCAGCCTTCTCGCTTTCGAGCCACTTGTGCCGGAGGATTTCTTCCTTCGGCGGCGTCGGCCTTCCGAACGCATTGATTAACAATTCGTCCACGTTTTCAACTGGATGTGTTACATCCTGGAATGTGTTCATGTTCATGCCCCCCACTGTTGGTTGTTACGTTCTCCTCGACGCGCACCCCTTCAACATTTTCCATGCCGGACGCAATTTCCAAGCAGGACACGGGCCTCTGCCGACGTGGAGACTGACGAAATCTGGTCACACTGGCGAGCTTTCGCCAAAGGGCCTGGGTCGCCACGTTCACTTCATATCGGTCCACCACGAATCGCATTTCAAAGTGAAATTGGAGACCGACGCAGAACGGGAACCAACGGCAAACCCGGAGGCTCGCGCCACCATTTGGCGCCACGATTTCTGCTCGACAAGACGCTGGTTTCCAGCTAAATACGATGGTCATAAGGAGGTGGGCTTCCACCATGACAAAGAAGGCGTTGGGCAGGGGACTGGATGCACTGATTAGCGGCGGGGTCGTTCGTAGCGTTGCCGTCGAACCTCCTCACATCGAAACAGCGATTGCGCCTCCCGCACCCACCCCGACCACGGTTCAGCCACTGGGCGCGCAGCCGCCAGCCGGCAACGGCGACATCAACGGAAACGCCGTCCGCCACATCGGCATTGATACCATTGAGCGCAGCCCGTTTCAGCCGCGCACGGATTTTGATCCCGAGCAACTCCGCGAACTGGCCAGTTCCATCAAACAACGCGGCGTCATCCAACCGCTACTGGTGCGACCGCTCAAGACGGCAGCCCTGCAAGGCGACGGCGCGCGCCGATACGAGCTGATCGCGGGGGAACGCCGCTGGCGCGCGGCGCGCGAAGCGGGGCTGACAACCATTCCCGCGTTTGTGCGGGAAGCGAGCGACCAGGAAGTGCTGGAGATCGCGCTCATCGAAAACCTGCAGCGCGAAGATCTCAATGCGATCGAGGAAGCGCGGGCGTACGACCAACTGGCCACGCAGTTCACGCTGACGCAGGAGCAGATCGCCCAGAAGGTGGGACGCAGCCGCGCGGCGGTGGCGAACTCGATGCGCCTGCTCGGGTTGCCCGTCGAAGTGCAATCGTGGATTGCCGATAACCGGCTGAGCGTCGGACACGCCAAAGCCATCCTGGGCCTGCCCAGTTCGGCCGAGCAACGGTTGGTGGCGGAGCGCGTGTTGAAGCGCAGCCTGACGGTGCGCGAGACGGAACAACTCGTCGAGCAACTCAAGGGCGAGGCGAAAGTGCGGTCGCGGACGATGACGACGACGGTGAAATCGACGCACGTCCTGGCCATTGAAGAGCGGTTACAGCAAAAGTTCGGCACGCATGTCAGCGTTCACCATGGCAAGAAGAAGGGCCGCATCGAGATCGAGTATTACGGCAATGACGATCTGGCGCGTCTGCTCGGCATTCTCGGCATTGACAATCTCTAGCAGGCTGGGCCACGGTAACGGCGCTCGGTAAGCCGGGATGGACGAACGCGACCAACAGCAGCGCGCCAAGCGCTATGAAGCCATCCACAACGTCCTTTTCGTTGTGGACACCGTCTACACCATCGTGCTGCTCGTGGCATTCCTGTACTGGGAAGGTTCGGATATGCTGGCGGACTGGGCCCGGTTTATCTCGCGAAACCCATGGATTTACGTGGCGGTTTACGGGGCAGTCGTCATCGTCGGGATCAAACTGCTGTTCCTGCCGCTGAACTACTTCAGCGATTATTACCTCGAACACAGGTTTGAACTTTCCAACGAGGGCCTTGGCGCGTGGATGCTCGATGAACTGAAGTCGCTCGCCTTAAATCTGCTGCTCGGGGTGACGGTGCTGGACGTGTTGTACTTTCTGCTGCGGCGCGCCGGGTCGTGGTGGTGGATTGGCGCAGGGCTTTTCTTTCTGCTGTTCGGGGTGGTCATGTCGGCGCTGTTTCCCGTGGTGATTTTGCCGCTGTTCTACAAGCTGCAGCCGTTGGAGAATGAATCTCTCCGCCAAAAGCTCACGGCCTTGGCGCAGCGGGTCGGCGCGAAAGTGCTCGGGGTGTATCGGATGGGGATGAGCGAAAAGACGAAGAAGGCGAATGCGGCGTTTGCGGGACTCGGTCGCACGAAACGGATCATTCTGGGCGACACACTGCTGGACAAGTTCGCGGAAGACGAGATCGAGGTGGTCATGGCGCATGAGATGGCGCACTACCAGCACGGGGACATCGCGAGAATGATTGCCTGGGGGACGATGACGACTTTCATCGGGCTGAAGCTGGCCGATCTGGGATTGCATTGGGGCATGGCCCACGTATTCCGCTTCGATGACGTGTCGGATATCGCGGCGTTTCCGCTGCTGGCGCTGTGCCTGGTTGTGTTCGGGTTGGTGGTCATGCCGCTGAACAACGCCTTTTCCCGCTCGCGCGAATGGAAAGCGGACGCCACGGCGCTGGAGTTGACGGCGAACCGCGACGCGTTCATCCGCGCCATGCGCAAACTTGCCGACCAAAACTTGGCGGACCTTTCCCCGCACCCGCTTATCGAATTCCTCCTGCACGATCACCCGTCGCTGGCGCGACGCATCGCCTGGGCTGAACGATGGCACGGAAACTGAGCTTCGCCATTCTGGTTCTGTTTCTCGGCGGTTGTGGCGCATCACAAACCCCGCCGGGGATTGCCTGGCAACAGTGCAGCGGGGCGCGGGCTTACGAACATGTCGCCACACTCGTCGGGTATGGGCCCCACCCGACCGGCAGTGAGGCGCTCGGACGCGCCGCCACGTATATCAAGACGCAGCTGCAGAGTTACGGACTGACGGTGGAGGAGCAGGTGTTCACGGCGCCGACGCCATTTGGCCCGAAGCAGTTTCGCAACATCGTCGCCAAGACGCGGGTGCAGCAGGGGGCGCCGAACCAGATCATCATTATCGGCTCGCACTACGACACGAAGCTGTTCACCAACCTGACGTTCGTGGGCGCGAACGACGGCGGGTCGAGCACGGGCACTCTGTTGGAAATCGCGCGGGTGGCCGCCGGGCAGCCGAATCTTTGGTTTGTGTTCTTCGATGGTGAGGAGGCGATGGTGCAGTACGGGGACGGGGACGGATTATGGGGGAGCAAGTCTTTTGTCGAAGATCTCAAGCGCAAGGACGCAGTGAATCAAGTCAAGGCGATGATCCTGCTCGACATGATTGGCGACAAGAATTTGAATGTCATTGTCACCGGCTCCCTCGTGCACGAAGTGTTCGAGGCCTCGCGGGCGGCGGGCTTCCGCGATTACTTCAACTACAGCGCGAATGGGATGCTCGACGATCACGTGCCTTTCTTGCGCGCGGGCATTCCCGCCGTTGATCTGATTGACTTCACTTTTGGCAGCGGGCCGGGACTGAATGATTATTGGCACACGGAGAAGGACACGCTGGACAAGATCAGCCCGCACAGCATGGAAATCGTCGGCCAGACCACGCTGCGGCTCATCGAACTCCTTGAGAATCAAGCGGCTGGGCATTGATTCGGCCCACCGCTTGCTTTACTTTTAGATGGTGACGAAAGTGGGCCGGGTGCCCGCCTGAAACTGACGGGTCAACGAGAAGGATTGCGACGTGGAGGACAAGCTCCAAGTTCTTGAGAGAGTGCCGGTTCTGGCCAGTCTCGGCGAAGAGCTGATGAAGGGCTTGGCGGAACGGGCGGAGTTTGTCGCGGTCAAGAAGGGTGACCTCGTGGTGCGCGAAAATGACCCAGGCGACGCGTTGTACGTGGTTGTTTCGGGTCGTCTTCAGGCATATACGCGACTTAAGAGCGGGCGGGAACGGGTCTTCGCGACGTACTGTGATGGAGATTGTTTTGGCGAGATGCCGTTGCTCAGCGGCGAGACGCATTGGGCAAATGTCCGGGCCTTGAACGATTCGATGCTGTTGAGAATCCCGCGGTTGGATTTCGAGGCGATCGTCAATCGTGATCCGCGCGTGGCGGTCAGTTTCAGCCAGCGACTGGGCCATCGTATCAAGGAACTTCGCGAGGAGAAGCATCGGGCGAAGTGGAGCACGATCATTTCGCTGTACGGCTCGCGGCCGGGCACCGGGAAGACCACGCTGGCGCGCAATCTCGTGGCGAGCTTGTCGCGCGAAACGCGTGAACCGATTCTGCTGCTCGACCTGAGCGGCAAGCAACGTGGCGTGGCGCTGCTGAAATGCGAACGGCTGGATTTTCGCAGCGGCCTCGGGCTGCAGGACCTCGTGGTGCACTCCCCTCTGGGGTACGACCGTCTGGTTCTCGATCTCGTGGGAGACGAACGCGAGATTGCGTTGATCGCCCCGATTTTCGGGCACCTCGTGAAGCAGTACGACTATGTCATTTGCGATCTCCCCAACGAGGTGTCCGCGTCCGTGTTTGCCTGCCTCGTGCAGTCGGATCAGGTGTTCGTCATTGCCAAATATGACGACGAACACTTGTACCGCACCCGGCTGCTGCTGGAGGATTTCCGGTCGCGGGCGGCGGCGCGCGAGCCGGAGGTGCGCGTGATTCTAACGGCGGTTGGTGATACGAGCGCGCCGTACGTCGAGGAAGCCGGGCGCAAGGTGGGGCAGCCGGTTTCGCATCTGTTGCGCTGGATTCCCGAGACCGAGGTGGTCGAGGCTGTGGATGGCACACCGTATGTACTGCAGCAGCCGATGGCGCCCTACAGTCTGGTGGTGCGGCGGATCGCGCGCGAGTTGGGTAACGTGCTGGTCGGGCTGGCGCTGGGGACGGGCGGTGCCCGCGGGTTGGCACATATCGGCGTCATCCGCGTGTTGGAACGCGAGGGCATCGCCGTTGACATGGTCGCTGGCAGTTCGATGGGCGCGCTGATCGCGGCGGCATGGGCGACCGGCAAGTCCGCCGACGAAATGGAAGAGATCGCCAAACGGATCCGCGACAAGCGGGCGTTTTTGAAATTGCTCGACCCGATGTTTCCCGGCGCGGGCGTCTTCCGCGGCATCAAGGTGTACAACTTTTTACATTCGATCGTGAACGGGCTGACGTTTGCCGACACGCTGATTCCGTTGAAGATTGTCGCGAGCGACCTGAACACGCTCGAAGAAGTTGTTTTTGAAGAAGGCAAGCTGATCGACGCGATCCGCGCCAGCATCACAATTCCCGGTGTCTTTCGTCCCGTGGTGAATGACGGGCACACGCTGATCGATGGCGGCATCACGGATCCTGTGCCCGTGCAGGTACTGGCGCGCGCGGGCGTTTCCAAGATCATCGCCGTCAACACCATTCCCAATCCCGAAGAAATGAAGCAGCGCTACTTGCAGCGCAGTGCGTTGTCAGGCGCGCCCACGAAGGAACGAAAAGGTGTATTGCACGAGACGGGCCCGGTGGTGGAGACGCCGACCAGCATCATCAATATCTATATGCGTTCGATGCACGCCATGCAGTCACGCATGGCGGAAGAGGCCTGCAACAACGCCGACGTGGTGATCCGCCCGGTGCTGGCGGGCGCGGTGTGGTACGATTTTTATCATCCGGAACGGCACATTCGCTGCGGGGAGGAGGCGGCGGAGGCGGCGTTGCCGCTGTTGAAAGAGTTGGTGCGCGCATGAAATGGGACCGCCTGAGCATCGTGGAGCAGCGTGCCATCCAGGACGCGAGGCTCCATCGCTACCTGACGGAAGTGATCGCCCCGTTCAGTCCTTACTACAAGAAACTGTTCGCCGAGCACAAGGTCGACCCGCGTCGCATCAAGACGGTCGGGGACCTGCGCCATCTTCCGTTCACGAGCAAGGCGGATTTGCTCGCGACGTCGGAACAGCCGGAGAAGTTCCGCGAGTTCATCATCACGCCGGACATCTCAGTATTGAAGCATCGTCCTCGGATTGTGGCCGAGGCGTTGCTGCGCGGGCGCAGCGCGGTCGAACGGCGTTTCGAGCGCGAGTATCGTCCGATTTTCCTGACCGCCACGACGGGCCGCAGTTCGTCACCGGTGGCGTTTACCTACACCGACTACGACATGTGTAACCTGCGGACGGCCGGTGCGCGGCTGATCCAGACATTTGCCGCGACGACGAAGATGCGCGGCGTGAACATGTTTCCCTATGCGCCGCATCTGGCGTTCTGGCAGGTCGTGTTCGCGGGGTTGGAGTTTGGCATGTTGCTGGTGAGTTCGGGCGGCGGCAAGGTGATGGGCACCGAGGGCAACATCAACCTGATTGAAAAGATCAAGCCCGAGGCGCTGATTGGGATCCCGACGTTTGTGTATCACGTAATTCGCGAGGCGCACGCGCAGGGACGGAAGTGGCCACAGGTGTGCCGGATCGTGCTCGGGGGCGAGAAGACGCCGCTGGGCATCCGACGGAAGATGGTTTCACTGTTGCAGGAGATGGGCGCGGGCGAGGTGCGCGTCTGCAGCACCTACGGGTTCACCGAGGCGCGACTGGCGTGGGGTGAATGCCCGACACCGCCGGGTGAATGGAGCGGCTACCATTTGTTCACTGATTTGGGCGTGTTCGAGGTCGTCGATCCCGAGACCGGCGAGGTGAAAAACGAAGGCGAGCCGGGCGAACTGGTGTACACGCCACTGGATGCGCGCGGCACGGTGGTGCTGCGCTATCGCACGGGGGATTGCGTGGATGGGGGAATCACGTGGGAGCCGTGTCCGTACTGCGGGCGGACGGTGCCGCGGATCGTCGGCAAGATCGGGCGCCAGTCCAGCACGAAGGAACTTCAGTTTGGGAAGCTGAAGGGCACGCTCGTCAACTTCGACACGTTGCAGCAGATTCTCGACGACACGGCGGAGATTGGCGAATGGCAGTTGGAGATTCGCAAGGCGCACGACGATCCGCACGACGTGGACGAGTTGGTTTTGCACATCGCGCCCGACAACGGCACGGATGTCGAGCGACTCAAGGAAAAGATTCGGACGCGGTTCCTGAGCGAGATCGAGATGACGCCCAATCGCATCGAGATGCATTCCCTAGAGGACATGCTCAAGCGCATCAAGCTGGAAAGTTCGCTCAAGGAAGTGCGGGTGCTGGACGCGCGACCGAAGGAGTGAGGCTGTTGCAACTGCGTTGCGCGAACGTCATAGGCATGGTAGCCTGCGGTTGAAACAGGAGGAGGTCGCGATGAGAATAGGTTTTTGCGCGGCGGTCGTAGCCGCATTACTTTCAGGCATGAACTCTTATGCTGCATTGCACACGGAGGCGATTGACTACAAGCAGGGCGATACGACGTGCGAGGGGTATCTGGCCTACGATGATGCAGTGAAAGGGGCGCGGCCGGGAGTGCTGGTGGTGCACGATTACCTCGGTTGCGACAGCTACGCGAAGATGCGCGCGGATATGCTGGCGAAACTGGGTTATGTCGCGTTCGCCGCCGATATTTATGGGAAGGGCGTGCGCCCGAGCGGGCCAAAAGAGGCGATGGCGCAGGTGACGAAGTACAAGGGCGACCGCGCATTGCTCCGCGCGCGGGTCAATGCGGCGCTCGACGTGTTGAAGAAACAGGCCCAGTGCGACCCGAAACGGGTCGCGGCGATTGGTTATTGTTTTGGCGGCACGACCGTGCTGGAACTGGCGCGAAGCGGGGCGGACATCGCGGGGATTGTGACGTTTCATGGCGGACTCGATACGCCGACGCGCGATGCGAAGAACATCAAATGCAAAGTGCTCATCTGCCACGGCGCGGATGATCCGTACGTGCCGGCGGCGGATATCACCGCGTTGGAAGACGAACTCCGCGCGGCGGGGGTGGATTGGCAGTTGATCAAGTACAGCGGGGCGGTGCACAGTTTCACGCGACCCAGTTCCGGTAATGACAATTCGAAGGGCGCGGCGTACAACGAGAAGGCCGACAAGCGGTCGTGGGAGGCGATGAAACAGTTTTTCGCGGAGATATTTCGATAGCGGACCCATGGAATGACGCGGCTCGCGATTATTGATGGGATACGGACGCCGTTCTGCAAGGCGGGGACGGAGTTGAAGTCGTTGCCGGCGCAGGAACTGGGGCGCGTTGTGGTGAGCGAGTTGTTGGAGCGCACGGGGTTTGATCCCCATAAGATTTCGCAGGTGATATTCGGTTGTGTCGCCCAGCCGGCGGAGGCGGCCAACGTGGCGCGGGTGATCGCGTTGAACGCCGGCATTCCGCAGGAGGTTCCCGCCTACACCGTGCATCGGAATTGCGCGAGCGGTTTCGAGGCGATCACGAGCGCATACGAGAAGATGGTCGCGGACCAGGGGGACGCGTTTATCGTCGGCGGCACGGAGAGCATGTCGAACATCCCGTTGCTGTTCTCGACGCGGGCGGCGGACAAATTCGCGGCGGTGGCGCGGGCGAAATCGTGGCCGCGAAGACTCGGCGCGATGCTGGCGTTTCGTCCCGGCGATTTCAAACCGCGCATCGGCGTGATGCTGGGACTGACGGATCCGGTGTGCGGGCTTAACATGGGCCAAACCGCGGAGGTGTTGTACCGCGATTACGGCATCCCGCGCGAGCAACAGGACGCGTTCGCGCTCGAATCGCACCAGAAGGCGACGAAGGCGCGCCCGAAACTGCGCGAGGAAACGACGACCGTGTACCTGCCGAATGGGAAGTATGTTGAGCAGGACAACGGCGTGCGCGAGAACCAGACGATGGAGGCGCTGACCAAGTTGCGGCCCATCTTCGACAAGCGCAACGGAACGGTGACGGCCGGCAACGCGTCGCAGGTCACGGATGGGGCGGTGGCGCTGCTGGTGATGGATGAAGAGAAGGCGCGGCGGCAGAACTTCAAGCCGCTTGGGTATTTACGGGGCTACGCGTATACGGGAGTCGATCCGCGGCGCATGGGGTTGGGGCCGGCGTACGCGATTCCGAAGGCGTTGGAGGAATCGCGGGTGAAGTGGAACGACATTCAACTGATTGAGATCAACGAAGCGTTTGCGGTGCAGGTGCTGGCGGTGGAGTTGGTGTTGCGCAAGGAATTCGACATGGTGATCAACCACGATCTGCTGAACGTCAACGGCGGCGCGATCGCGCTCGGCCATCCGGTGGGCGCGAGCGGGGCGCGGCTGGTGCTGACGTTGTTGAAAGAAATGAAACGCCGCAACCTCAATACGGGAATCGCGTCCGCGTGCATTGGGGGCGGGCAGGGCGCGGCGTTGATCCTGGAGTGTGACTGATGCCCTTATTGTGGCCACTCTTTTTGTGGGAGCACCCTTCCGGGTGCGAAAACGATTGAACGTGACCAACCAGAAACCTCCGGCGCACGGATCGACCTTACGCAAAGGTCGCTGGTCGTGGGTGAACCACTGTTACTTCATCACTGCCAATGCGGCGGACAGGCAACCGTTCTTCGTTGAGCGAGCGGTTGCGGAGATTATTATTGAATCGTTGGTCTGGCTGCAAGAGAACGGACGAATTCGACTGATGGGATTTGTGGTGATGCCTGATCATGTGCATGTGGCGTTGGTGTTGTGTAACGATTGCAGCCGGTCGCGGCCGGAAGGGCGCTCCCACAATTCGCGCAATTCTTTGCCCCAAGTGATGAATTCCTTTAAGGGGTACACAGGAAAAAGGATCAACGAGATGTTGAAGCGCCATGGAGAGGTGTGGCAATTGGCATATCATGACCATCTTGTTCGCGACCGCAGAGACTTTGAGACGCGCCTGAGTTACATGCATGGGAATCCGGTGCGTAAAGGATTGGTGAAATACGAGCACAAGTATGTTTGGTCGACGGCACATTCACGGTATGCCCATCTGGTTGATTGGACATGGCTGGACGGAGTGGAGGCCGGTCGCGCCCGGAAGGGCGCTCCCACAATAGCAATATGAGCACTAACGCGAAATTGTCGCCACGAGTGGAATACGATGCCGAGGGGATCGCGTGGGTGGTGTTCGATGACCCGGACTCGAAGGTAAACGTCCTCGGGTTCGGGCAGATGGAGCGGTTCGCCACGGCGCTCGATGACCTCGCGAAGCGCAAACCCAAGGCCGTCATTTTCATCAGTGCCAAGCCGAACATCTTCATCGCGGGCGCGGACATCAAGGAACTGGAAAAGATTCGCGATGGCAGCCACGGGGAACAACTGTCGCGGGAAGGGCACCGGGTGTTGGCGAAGATTGAAGAGATGGGTGTTCCGACGGTGGCGGCCATCGATGGCGCGTGTCTGGGCGGCGGATGCGAATTGGCCTTGGCGTGCCGTTATCGTGTGGCGACAGACAGTCCGAGAACAGAGATTGGGTTGCCCGAGACGCAACTGGGCATTATTCCCGGCTGGGGCGGCTCGCAACGGCTGCCGCGGTTGATTGGATTGCCGGCGGCGCTGGACATTATTTGCGCGGGCAAACGCCTGAGCGCGGACAAAGCGCGGCGGATCGGGTTGGTGGATGCGGCGGTGCCGACGGTGGTGTTGCGCGAGACGGCGGCAAGATTTGCGTCCAAGGCCGGTCGCGCCCGGAAGAGCGCGCTGAAGGTGCGACTGCAGAACATGTGGCCGCTGCGCCCGATTGCCTGTCGCACGGCACGGAAACACGTGCTGGCGCTCACCAAGGGCCATTATCCGGCCCCGATGCGGGCGATTGAGGCGATGGAAGAAGGGCTGGCGGGTTCGCTGGCCGACGGATTGGATAACGAAGCGACGATCTTTGGCGAAGTGAGCGTCACCGCGCCGTGCAAGAACCTGTTGCGCGTGTTTTTCCTGCGCGAGAACTACTCGAAGCTGGTCTTCAACGCGGACCGCGCGGACCGCAGCACGACGCCGATCTCGGCGAAGGTCGTGACGTCGCCGGTCCAAAAAGTGGGTGTGCTGGGAGCGGGCGTGATGGGAGCGGGCATCGCCCAGTGGTGCAGTGCCCGGGGATTGACGGTGCGGTTGAAGGACATCAAGCCCGAATTCGTCGCGGCAGGCATTAAACGAATCGCGGCGGCGTATCGCGAGGGCGTGAAACGGCGGAAGATGTCCGAACTGGACGCGCAGCATGGTTTTGCGCGGGTGCACCCGACGACGGAGTATACCGGCTTTGGCGATTGCGACATGGTGATCGAGGCGGTGCTGGAGAAGATCGAGGTGAAACGGCAGGCGTTCAGTGAACTGATCCCGCAATTGCGGAATGATTGCATCATCGCCTCCAATACTTCGGCGATACCCATTGATGAATTGGCGGAAGCGAGCGAACGGCCGAAGCGATTCGTGGGGATTCATTTTTTCAATCCTGTACACAAGATGCCGCTGGTGGAAATTGTGGTCGGGACCAAGACCGCGCCGGAGGTGATCGCGGCGGCGGTGGAGTTTGCCAAGCAGCTCAAGAAGATTCCGATTGTGGTCAAGGGCGCGCCCGGTTTTCTGGTGAATCGGCTGTTGCTGCCGTATTTGAACGAGGCGGGCAAGTTGTTGAGCGAAGGCGTGAGCGTGGAAGCGATTGACGGAGCGATGCTGGAATTTGGAATGCCGATGGGGCCGTTGCGGCTGCTCGATGAGGTGGGGATCGACGTCGCGTACGATGTGGCGCATGAACTGGCGGAGGCGTTCAACGAGCGGATGACGATCGCGCCGGCGCTGAAGCAGGTTCACGAGCAGGGTTTGAAAGGTCGGAAGGGCGGGGCGGGATTCTATCTCTACAAGGGAAAGCATGAGCGGGTGAATCGGCGCGTCGCGAAGGCGTGGCGCAAGCCGCGAGGCGAACGGGTTGAACCGCCGCCGGCACAGGACATCCAGCGGCGGCTGATGCGCGTCATGATCGAGGAAGCGAAGCTGTGTCTTGGCGAAGGGGTGGTTGCGACCGAGGACGACATCGATACGGGAATGATTTTCGGGACGGGATTTCCGCCGTTCCGTGGCGGTCTGGTGAGGTACGCGCGCGACACGGGAATGTGGTAAATTGGCGCAGATGGGATTCGAACTTCCAAAAGGCGAGACGTTGACGGGGCTGGTGTTGGCGGCCTCGGCGGAACTGCTGGACCCGAATTTTCATCGGACGGTGGTGTACATCGCGGAGCACACGGTCGAGGGCGCGCTGGGCTTGGTGATGAACCGGCCGATCAACAAGAAACTTGGCGAAGTGGCCGAGTCGCCTGATTTGCCGGACGCGTTGCGGGACACGCCGGTGTTTCGCGGCGGGCCGGTGAAGCCGACGGGGTTGGTGTTGGCGCGGTTTGAGCGCGGGAAAAGTGATGAGGAACTACATTGCCAGATTGTGGCCGACCCGATGGAGCTAATCGTGGCGGCGAAAGCAGGGGTGGGTCCGCGCGTTTGCGGGCTATGCCGGGTGGGGCGAGGGACAACTGGAGGCGGAGTTATGCCAGCATTCGTGGATGGTGTGCCGTCCGCACACGGCGCTGCTGGAAGTGCCAACGCCGCCGGCGATTTGGGAGGCATTCGTCAGCGAAGACCAGCGCTGGCGAAAACTGTTGCCGCTGTTGCCGAAGAATACGGGGTTGAATTAGCGGGGGCAGGAGACAGAATTCAGAAGACAGGAGACGGGAGGCGGCAAAGGCAAGGATCAAAGGCGGGGGGACGGAAAACGAATTCACCACAAAGGATGTAAGGGACGCAAGGGACGCAAAGGGTGCGGAAGTGGCATTTGACGTGGGGGGGGCGAGACCGTGGCGCACCCTCAACTCATTCTGATAACGAAAAGCGAACTGGCCCCGTTTCGATGAGAGGCTATCATGACAATTTATGAATGCTTCATTCTATACCGCACGCGCTGGGTTCGGAGACTATTTGCGAAGACATTGATTCAGATGGTTATTGAGCGATGCAAGAAGATGCCGCAACAAGAATGCATTACACTTCTCCACACGCTTTTGCTCACCTCGCGCAATCCTGCGTTCAGTAAACTTCTTTTAACTCTACTGGGCTCCTTCCCAGAAGAGGCCCTTGAGCGTCACGGGGTTCTGAAAACGTACTTCGCCCGACAGTCACTGAAAAGCTTGTCCGTCAAAGAAGGAATATCGGTCTGTCAAACGGCTCTGGAGCTTTGCTTTGAAGCATAAAACCTTAATACACTTCCCGCTGCTAGCTTTTGAGATACTGGCTACGACAGTAGAATGGTTCCGGATGCGGCTTCTCGCGATTTGCGGCTGGCTCCGGCGACGTGCCGGGCATCTTGGCAGGTCAACTCTTTGGTGGCCAGACAACGCCGTCCAATTCTTTGGGCAACTGTGTTGGGTCAACCGGCCAAAAGAGTTTCAGGTCGAAACTCTCGGCAGACTCGAACTCCTTCTCCGGTGCGCCGATAATCAGCCAGAGGACTTCGGCGTCGGTATCGTTGAACACCTGCCGCATAACTTGAGGTCCGACCAGCACGCCGCCGTGCTTCGGCACGGTGAGCGTGTTGTCACCGACACGAATACGCCCCACACCCTCGACAACAAAATAGAACTCTTCGGCTTTGACATGCTTGTGAAGGGTATTCGCGCTCTTCGGCGGGAAACGCCAAAGCCTCGCGCCCAAGATCTCGCTCTTGGTGCGCTCCAGAAAATCCGCGTTGGGAATCTTCATGGGGTTCGCCAGCTTCCACGAAAGGTCTTCCGGCTTGATCAAGAAATAGCCGTCTATCGCTTTCATAGGGGATGCCTGACAGATGGCCGAGCACTTTGCCGGGAGTCAACGCCCGGAATTCATTTTTTCGCCGGCTCCTCACCGAGTTTCCTCAGAAACGGCGTGAACAGGTCGATGGGGATCGGGATGAAGGTCGCCGTGTTGTGCTCGCTGGCGATCTCGGCCATCGTTTGCAGGAAACGCAACTGCAGGGCGATGGGTTGTGCGGCGATCATGCCGGCGGCCTGCACGAGTTTTTCGGCCGCCTGAAACTCGCCCTCGGCGTTGACGACCTTGGCGCGACGTTCGCGCTCGGCCTCGGCCTGTTTGGCCATGGCGCGCTTCATTGTGTCGGGCAGGACCACGTCACGAACCTCGACGGAGGTAACCTTGACGCCCCAGGGCTCGGTATGCTTGTCGATGATTTCCTGAAGCTCTTGATTGATCTTGTCGCGCTGGGCCAGCAACTCGTCGAGCTGCGACTGGCCGAGGACACTGCGGAGCGTGGTCTGGGCGATCAGCGAACTGGCTTTGAGGAAATTCTCCACCTTGACCACAGCCGCTTGCGGGTCGACGACGCGGAAGTAAATGACCGCGTCCACCGTGGCGGGCACGTTGTCGCGGGTCATGACTTCCTGTTTCGGCACCTCGATCGTGACGACCCGGAGATCGATTCGGACCATGCGATCCACCACCGGGATGAGGAAGATCAGCCCGGGCCCTTTGGCGCCGATCAGTTTGCCCAAACGGAAAATCACCCCGCGCTCATACTCGCGCAAGATGCGAACCATCTGTGGCAGCACGATCGCACCCAACACGAACAACACCACAACCCAGGGCATCAGACCAAACGATTTTTCCACGGCGTCCATGACAGGCACTCCTTTACATGGTTTTGGGTTTCACTTTCAGCGTCAGTCCCTGCATTTCGACAATCTCAACGCGCTGGCCTTGCTCCACGGGCACATCACTGACGGCGTGCCAGTATTCCCCCTCGACAAACACCTTGCCGCCCCGCCCGTCAATGGCGGTCAACGCCGGCACCACCTTGCCGCGCATCGTCTCCGCGCCGGCCTTGACGGGCATCCGTTGCGCCCGCAAGCCGCTGCCCACCACGAAAATGAAAAACAAAGCCGTCACCACCGTGGCCGGCACCACCCACGCCAGCGACAATCTCAAGTACGGATTGGAACGGTCAAACAACATGAGCGCGCCGAGGAAAAACGCCACGATACCGCCGGCCGTCAGAATCCCGTGCGTGGGAGCGAACGCATCGATGAGAAACAACGCGATCGCCACGCCGAGCAACACCAGTCCCGCGGCGTTCATCGGCAGTGCCGTCGCGAGATACAGCAACAACACCAGGGCGATCACGCCCGACACGCCGGGCAGAATCGCGCCGGGGCTGGTCAGTTCCCCGATGATCCCGTACATCACGATCAACGTCAGTACCAGCATCATCTGTGGATGCGCGATGGCCTGAAAGACTTTTTCGCGGAGAGACATCGGAATCTCCATCACCGTCGCCGAAGCCGTCTTCAGTTTCCGGTTATTCACCTCGCGTCCGTCAAGTTTCTTCAAGAGATCCTCACGATCGTTCGCGATGAGATCGATCACCTTCAACTGCAGCGCCTTTTCGGCGGTGGTCGCCGCGCTCTCGCGCACCGACGATCTCGCCCAATCCGCGTTTCGTTTTCGTTTGACAGCGATGCTCTCGATGTAACTGCCGTAAAAATTCTCGAGCTTCTCCTTCATCGTCTTATCGATCTCGCCACCGCCCATCTCGACGGGGTGCGCGGCCCCGATGGCGGTTGCCGGGGCCATCGCCGCCACGTCGGCCGCCAGCGTGATGAAACAGCCCGCGCTGGCCGCCTGGGCTCCCTGGGGCGCGACATAGACGACCGTTGGCAAGGACGAGGCAAGGAACTTCTGCACGATGTCCTTGGTCGAATCGAGAAGTCCGCCGGGGGTATCGAGTTGGATGATCAGACATTGCGCGCCTTGCGACGCGGCGTCATCGACGGCGCGGGAAATATAACTGGCGGTTGCCGGTCCGATCACGCCGTCGACTTTGATCAGGCACACGGTCTCCGCGCGCGCGGTCGCGGTCGCGAGCAGGAACACCGTTATGAGGAATCCCGCCCAACGCTTCATGATTGAAAGCATAACACAAGATAGTGGTCATGTAATGCACAAATACGTCTGCCGTCCGTATATCGGTAATCGATATTTGTGCTGGACGGGGCGGGGCGGCGGTGGTATAGGGGCGATAGTTGTTTGACATAAGAGGGTCGCGCCCGAATCGGGTTAACGGCAAAGCGGTGACAAGTCGCCGCACTCCAAAGGAGGAAATGCTCCTGATTGGGAGGGGGAGGCTTCTATTAAGGTGCTTTTTCCAAAACGAAGCCAAGTTGAAAATACGTAAGTATTTGGTGATGAAGTCATGACACAAAATGCGAGGTGGGTTTAGTCGAAGAAAACGAACCCATATCAGGGCGTTTTAGGGCGGAAAATGGGTTCGTTCTGGCAGGAACGAAGCCAAAACCGAACCCACCGAATTGACGCTTCGTCCCTCGTGACCCGGTCGCGGCCGGGAGGCCGCTCCCACATGTGGAGATGGATTCTAGCTGTCGGCGCGGCGCGAGCGGAAGAAACTTTGCAGGAGGTCGCGGGCGTCGGATTCCTTCACGCCCGAGGTGACTTCGAGGGTGTGGTTCAATCCCTTGGCCGAGGTGATGGGGAAGACGGAGCCGGCACCGCCGGCACGGTCGTCGCGGACCCCGAACACGAGACGTTTCAGGCGGGAGAGCATGATGGCGCCCGCGCACATGGGGCAGGGTTCCTTCGTGACGAAGAGAGTGCAGCCTTCGAGACGCCAATCGCCGAGCGCACCGGCGGCCTGGGTGATGGCGAGGATCTCGGCGTGGGCCGTGGCGTCCTTGAGCAGTTCCACCTGATTGAAGGCGCGGGCGATGATTTTTGCGTTCCGAACGATCACCGCGCCGACCGGGACTTCATCAGACTCGTAGGCCATTTTTGCCTGGCGCAACGCTTCCCCCATGAAATGCTCATCGCTCGTGAGGTCAATGGGTTGCGGCGGAGGAGATTTACCGTCTGGCGAGGGTTGAGCCATGGCGGGAGCGTAGCGAAGGCGGGCGTTCATGGCAAGCGGCTTGCTGCTTTCAGGTAACGGGGGATAAGGAGCCGGCCGAGCCGGCTTACGTTCTCTTTTCCCCCGTAGACAAATGAACATCCTACGGAAAGAACAACACGGGCGGCTGAGACAGCCGCTACTACACCCTGCGCACAGACAATGACCAAGACATGGAAAGAGCAACGGTTGGCGGCGGCGGGCGTGATCGTGCTGATCACGTTGCTGGCGTATCTGCCGGCGTTGCGGGGCGGGTTCATCTGGGATGACGATTCGCACATTACCGGCAGCCAGGCGTTGCGAACGTGGCATGGGCTGGTCCGGATTTGGACAGAGCCTGCCGCCGTGCCGCAATATTACCCGCTGGTGCACACGACTTTCTGGGCTGAATACCATCTTTGGGGGTTGAATCCGTTCGGTTATCACCTGGTCAATGTGCTGCTCCAAGCGTTGAATGCGATCTTGTTGTGGCTCGTGTTGGAACGGCTGCGGGTCCGCGGGGCGTGGCTGGCGGCGGTGATATTTGCGATTCATCCGGTGGAGGTGGAATCGGTCGCGTGGATTACGGAATTGAAGAACGTACTTTCGGCCACGTTTTATCTGTCGGCGCTACTGGCGTACGGACAATTCAGCCCTTGGGATGCGGAAGAGACGGAACGGCCAAGACGGTGGGGGATGTATGGACTGGCGTTGGGGCTGTTTGTGTGCGCGCTGTTGAGCAAGACCGTCACCTGCACGCTGCCGGCGGCGATTCTTCTATTGATCTGGTGGAAGAGAGGACGGGTTGGCGGGCGTGACGTGCGGCCTCTCGCGCCGTTCTTTGCGGTTGGGGCCGGGTTTGGACTGATCACGGCGTGGACCGAGAAGCGATTTGTCGGAGCACAGGGAACCGAATGGGCATACACGTTTGCCGACCGCGTGTTGATCGCGGGGCGCGCGTTGTGGTTTTACGCGGCGAAACTGGTTTGGCCCGAGAATCTGACGTTCATCTATCCGCATTGGAAGATCGACACGGGGCAATGGTGGCAATGGGTGTTTCCGTTGGGGGCGGTGGTTGTGGCGGCGGCGCTTTGGGCCGGACGCGCGCGGATTGGTCGGGGGCCGCTGGTGGCGATGCTGTTCTTCGCGGGCACACTGGGGCCGGCGTTGGGATTTGTGGATGTGTTTCCCATGCGGTACTCGTTTGTGGCCGATCACTTTCAATACCTGGCCAGCATCGGAGTGATCGTCGCAGTTTCCGCCGGAGTGATGACGGTCGCGCGGGATCGGCGAATGAGGATCCTTGCGGGCGCGGTGATCGTGGTATCGCTGTCGGCGCTGACGTGGGAACGGGGATTGGTTTACCGCGACGTGGAAACGCTCTGGCGGGATACGCTGGCGAAGAACCCGGATTGCTGGATGGCGCACAACAACCTCGGCATTTTGTTGGCGGCGCGGGGCGAACTCCAGGCGGCGCGCGGGGAGTACCGCGAGGCGTTGCGGCTCAAGCCAGATTTCTACGATCCGCACAACAATCTCGGCAATCTGCTGCGCAAGGAAGGCGAGGCCGAAAAGGCGTTGGCGGAATATCGGCAGGCGTTGCGAATCGAGCCGCGGTACGTTTTGGCGCGGTACAACATGGCGGTCGCGCTGGGCGATCTCGGACGGATTGAAGAAGCGATGGCGCAGTACCGTCTCGCGGTGGAGATGAAGCCCGACTACGCGGATGCCCATTACAATCTGGGAATCGCGTTGGGCAAACAGGGACGATTGGCGGAAGCCTGCGAGGAGTTCGCGCAAGCGGTGCGGTATGAACCGGACTCAGCCAACGCGGAGTACAACTGGGGATTTGCATTGGCCAAAGAGGGCGATTGCGACGGGGCCATTCCGCATTTTCGGGCCACCTTGCGACTCAACCCCGAGTTTGCCGCCGCGCACTACAGTCTGGGCATCGCCCTGCTGCAACGGGGGTCGCGAGCCGATGCGATTCGGGAGTTGCAGCGCGCGGTGGAGCTTGAACCGACTTCGGAGAGGGCGCGTGGCGCGCTCGACGGCGCGCGCAAAGGCGCCTGACAAGGGCGCGGGTGATCCGGTAGTCCCAGAGGCGATGGGCGGGTTGCGCAGCAGTTCAAAATGATTCCAATTCGTGTTTACCAAGTTGATGGCAGAGTGCTATTGAATGTGGCCATGACGCATCGCCGGCCTCGATTCGCTCATTGGAGAGACGGTTCTGTTCCCGATACAAGCATTCAATTGTTTCCCGTCGTCGTTTGGGTACCCGATTTCTTTGGATTGATCGCCGTCACGATGACTCGGCGGTGTTAGCGGGAGATGGGACGAACAGTATTCGAGGAAAGCCATCCGAGCAAATACAAGCCATGAATTCTTCGCAGGCACGCATCGAAGACTATAGGAGGAGTGTACGGTTCCTGGCATTGTTTGTGGCCATATTCTACGTGGATTATTTGTTGGCCGACTCATTCATCTGGGATGATGCGCTCTTTGAGTTCTTCCCCGGGGCGCATTACTTTGCGACGGCGGTTCGAGAGGGAAGGTTTCCCTTGTGGATCTCGGGAGTGCGCAATGGGATCCCCTTTTATACCGACGTTCAGTTGGGTGTTTTTTATCCACCGGCGTGGTTGTTCGTCATCTTTGCCGGGTCGGGGCGATTGCCGGTTGTGGTGTACCAATGCTACCTCGTGCTGCATGTCCTGCTGGGTGGCATGTTTATGTTTCGTTTCTTGAAGGATTACCGGTTACAGCCCGTGGCATGTCTTGCGGGAAGCGTGGTGTTTTGTTTCGCCGGGTGCATGTCTTTGAACATCATCCATCCGAACAGAGTGGAGGTATACGCCTGGTTGCCTTTGCAACTGCTGATGGTGAAGAGGTTTTTAGCGACGCGGCACGTGAAATACTTTTGGTACCTTGTCGTCGTGATGCTGCTGTCGTTTCTGGCTGGTTACCCTCAAGTGTCTTTGTATGGTTCTTTTCTGACCGTGGGATTCTGGCTGTTCTCATGGTGGCTGCAGCAACGGGAAACGCAGGAAAGTGAGCGCGCGGATCGGTTTCGACAAGCCGCACAGGAGATGCTGAAAGTTGGGGCGATGTTACTTTGTGTTCTCTTGTTGAGTGCGGCTGCAATCCTGCCCGCCGTGGAAAACTGGTACTACAGCAGCCGGCCGGACGTGAAATGGGAGGAAGTTGCGCACCTGTCTTTACCGTTCCGCGGATTGATCGGTTTGGCAGTTCCGAATTACTTTGGGAAAGCGTCTTCCATCGACTGGACGGGTGTTTTCACGGGAAGCAAACCCGACCCGGGCTCTGTCGTGCGGTTTTGGGGCTTTGTCAAAGAACCCTATGAGAACATTGGATGGCCGGTATGGCAGTACCAATACAGCGAGATGGGGGCGTATGCGGGACAATTATCGTTGCTGGCCATCGTTGTCCTGCTGTTCAATTGGAAGCGGCTGGAGAATCGGGCGATGGTCGGGTTCTTTGTGGTCGCATGCGGCCTGGCGATATGGTTCATGCTGGGACGACACGCAGGCCTGTTTAACGTCCTGTTTCACATTCTGCCGGGGATCTCTCTTTTTCGCGGACCGACGAAGATGAGAGCGGTGCTGGATTGCGCAGCGGCGGTCTTGGTTGCGTTTTTTGTGAACGCATTGACGTCGGGCCAGAAGCTGAAGTTTCGGGGAACAGCCTGGGTATTTGGCATTGGCTATGTCGGCCTTGTGTTTGGGACGTTGGCCTTCGGTCGTCACTTGTTTCCCGAACTTGCTGAGGCTCGCGTTCGCTCATATTCGCTGGCACAAGCGTGCATCGGCGCCAGTTTCTGGTTGGCGAGCTTCGGCGCCGCATACGGCGTCACGCGCCTGCCGGACGGCCGGCGTGGCGTGTTGTTGGCAGGCTTGCCTCTGCTGGTCGCGGCAGACCTGTTCGTTGCCTACAGCGGCTTTCACCGTGGCGTGACAGACCCGATGGACTATTACGAGGACCGAGGCGACTACCTGCCCCAACTGCGGCAGCTGAGGGAGGGCAGGGGTCCGTTTCGATTCGGGCAGCTACTGGGCGGAGACTTGTACCAGGAGGTGGTTTACGCTCGGGATTTTGCCTTCATACACGAGGGGATTGAATACCCCGAAGGGTACATCACCTTTTCCTTGCGGGATTGGGAGGCGCTACAGGCCATTACCAATCAGCGAGTCAAAATGGACTTGGAGAACATCCGTGTCACTGCGAACGAAAGTCGCCAGACCCATTTGGTCGAGTTGGCATTGTACACCAACTCCCTGCCGCGAGTGAAATTCTACCGGAACATCAAATTGTACGAGTCAAACAAGGGCATTTTCGCCGATCTGGCCGACGGCAGAATCAACTATCACAATGAGATCGCCATCCTTGCCAGTAGTGGCGTGCGTCTCCCGCCGGTGTCGCAGTCTCCCGGCGACACGAACGATGAGGTGCGAATCATCTGGCACAATCCCGAATGCTACACGATCCGTTATGCCGTCAATTCTCCGGGGATAATTTTCGTTTCAGAAACATATTATCCCGGGTGGAAGACGAGCGACCCAAGATTCAAGATTGTGAAGGCTTTTGGCGCATTCAAAGGGATCGTTGTTCCAGAAGCCGGCAAGGGTGAGGTGACCGTGCGATTCGCTCCCGACGTGCTCAAGATCGGCATGCTCATCAGCGGGCTGTCCGGGGTTGTGTTTCTGTGCGCCTTGGTGACGGCAACCAGAAAAAGGAATACCACGGCGACATTCCATGAATCATGAAGATTGGCCTGACCTTGCCTTCTTGAGGCGTATGGGGTGATAGTCCGGGGCCACGCGGGAGAAACCAGTATGGGCAATCGACATAAGACGAAAGACAAGGTTCGCATCCAAACCGGCAAGGGTGATTCCCCGCAGGGCCGCAAGGATGGCGTCAAAAAGGTCGCTGGCCCGATGAGGAGTGTGTGGAAACCCTTGGCCGCAATCTGTGCGTTGGTCATTGGCGTGTACGCGTACACGAGTGGGTCGGGCGGGATGGAATCAATGATTCCGAACGCGGCGGACACGTATTACAACTTATTGGTGCAGGGCCTTCGCAATGGCCATCTCAGCCTGAAAAAAGATGTGCCGCCCGGGCTCGCGCGGCTCGCCGACCCCTACGATCCGTCCGCGAATGTTCTCTATCGGACTGCGCCCTACGGGGTGCACGATCTGAGCTATTATAAGGGGAAATTGTATCTTTATTGGGGCATTACCCCTGCTTTGATCTTGTTTTGGCCGTTTGCCGTGCTAACCGGGCAGTACCTGTTTCACCGACAAGCCGTGGCGATCTTCTGCATGATAGGCTTTCTAGCCAGTGTGGGCCTATTGCATGCATTGTGGCGGCGTTACTTTGCGGAAGTAAGCGTCTGGGTGGTTGCGGCTTGTGCGGTCGCGCTAGGCTTGGCGACCGGGGTGCCGATGTTGTTATCGGGATCCGACGTTTATCAGGTGGCGATCAGTTGCGGGTATATGCTGACCATGCTGGCGCTGGGAGCGATCTGGTGCGCGTTGCACGAGCCGGAGCGGAGATGCCGGTGGCTGGCCACGGCGAGTGTGGCATACGGACTGGCGGTGGGTGCGCGGCCATCCTTACTGATCGGTGCGGTAATCTTGTTGGCGCCGGTGGCCCAAGCATGGCGTGAGCGACGACAGGTTTTGGCCGTATTGATGGCCGCGATGGGCCCAATTCTACTTATCGGGTTGGGATTGATGCTTTACAATTCGCAGCGATTCGATAGTCCATTCGAATTTGGCGTCCGCTATCATTTGGCCCCAGTCCGTCCTCAGCAATACTTTAGTCTGCGTTATCTCTGGTTCAATTTCGTGGTCTATTTTCTGGAGCCGGCACACTGGAGCGGTCGTTTCCCCTTTGTGCATGACATTGTCGCGCCGCCCTTGCCACCGGGCCATGGTGGGGTGGAAAAGGCTTTCGGCATCCTTACGAATGTTCCGTTGGTGTGGCTGGCACTGGCGGTGCCGTTGGTTTGGCGGAATCGGTCGCCTGAGGCCGGCACGATCTTGCGGTGTTTTATCACGGCAGTAGCCCTGCTTTTTGGGATTTGCGCGTTGACCGTTGGGTTCTTCTGGGCCGCGATCTCCCGCTATGAGGTGGAGTTCCTGCCTGCACTACTGTTGCTGGCGGTGGCGGGCATCCTCGGGTTGGAGCGCGTGCTGGCCCCGACCTCGGAATCGGGGCTGGCTGGACGGCCGGTCTGGCTGCGTGCAGCACGCTGGGGTTGGGGCCTGTTGCTGGGCTTCTCAGTGGCGTTCAACCTATTGACGAGCGCTGAGCTACACGCCGAAGTGCACTATTCAGTAGGGAGCGAGCTTCTACGGCTAGGCAGAGTTCAAGAGTCGATTGTCCAATACGAGCAGGCGCTGTCGATCAAGCCGGATTACGCTTGGGCGCACAATAATCTGGGGAATGCTTTGCTGCAGGCAGGCAACGTTGGCGAGGCGATCAAGCATCTGCACGAAGCATTGCGGCTTATGCCGGATTCGGCTTTGGCGCACTACAATTTGGGCAATGCCTTCTCCCAAATCGGCCAATACGGTGAGGCGATCGTCGAGTACGAGCAGGCGCTGCGGATCAAACCCGAGTACGCCGAAGCGCACTACAACCTGGGGAATTCCCTGCTGCAAATGGACAGGCGTTCTGATGCGATCGGGCATTACGAGCAGGCACTGCGGATCAATCCGGAGTACGCCGAGGCGCATAACAACCTTGGGTATGCGTTGTTACAGGCGGGCAAGAGTGAGGACGCGATCAAGCATCTGCACGAAGCGTTGCGCCTCCAGCCGAATATCGCCGAGTCGCACTACATCCTGGGAAACGCCCTGGCGCAGCTCGGCCGGGTTGAAGAGGCGATCGAGCAGTATCAGCAGGCATTGCGGATCAAGCCCGGTTTCAGCGATGCGCGAGACGCGCTCACCCGACTGCAAGCTCACCAGTAAAACGATGACCGGCACCATGAAGAACGGTTGGAAATCACTGGCGGCGGTGTGCGCGTTGGTCATCGCGGTGTACGCGTACATGGCGCAACCGGGCGCATGGGAATCGTTGAGCCAGAATGCGGCTGACGCGTACTACAATTCATTGGTGCAGGGTTTTCGGGCCGGCCAACTCAGTCTGAAAAAAGAGGTGCCGCCCGGGCTCGTGCAACTTGCTGATCCGTACGATCCGGTCGCCAACGTTGTGTATCAGGCTCCGCCCTATCGTCTGCACGACCTGAGCTATTACAAGGGCAGGCTCTACCTCTACTTTGGCGTTACGCCCGCCTTGATACTGTTCTGGCCGTATGTCGCGCTGACCGGCCACTACCTGTTTCACCGGCAGGCCGTGGTGGTCTTCTGCGTCATTGGTTTTCTGGCCAGCGTGGTCCTGCTGCGCGCGCTTTGGCGGCGTTGCTTCACGGAGGTAAGCGTCGGAGTGGTGGCGGCGGGCGCGCTCGCGCTCGGTTTGGCGGCGGGCGTACCGGTGGTGTTGTCCCGATCCGATGTTTACGAAGTGGCGATCAGTTGCGGGTATATGCTGACGATGCTGGCGCTGGGGGCGATCTGGTGTGCGTTGAACGAGCCGGAACGGAGATGCCGGTGGCTGGCAGCGGCGAGTGTGGCATACGGACTGGCGGTGGGAGCGCGTCCGAACCTGCTGTTCGGCGCGGTCATCCTGCTGGTGCCGGTAGCCCAAGCGTGGCATGAGCGACGGCAGATTTGGGCTGTGTTGATAGCGGCGACGAGCCCGATCCTACTCATTGGGTTGGGGATCATGCTTTATAATGCACTGCGATTCGATAATCCGCTCGAATTCGGTATGCGTTACGCGTTAGCTGGGCGGCGGGGGGCCGTTACGGGGCAATTCTTCAGTCTTGGGTTATCTTTGGTTCAATTTCCGGGTCTATTTTCTGGAGCCGGCGCACTGGAGTGCTCATTTCCCCTTCGTGTATGAAATCGCTGTGCCGCGCTTACCGGCGGGCTTTGTGCGGGTGGAGACTCCCTTCGGCGTCCTGACCAACATTCCGCTGGTGTGGCTCGCGCTGGCCGTACCACTGGCGTGGCGGAATCGGTCGGGACAGGCGGCCTTGATCTTGCGCCGGTTTGTGACGGCGGTGGCCCTGCTTTTTGGGATTTGCGCTGTGACGATCGGGTTCTTCGAGAGCGCGACGTTCCGCTATGAGATGGACTTCCTGCCGTCACTACTGCTGCTGGCCGTGGTCGGCATCCTCGGATTGGAGCGCACGTTGGCCCCGTCTTCGGAGTTTGGGCACGTCGACCGGCTGGCTTGGCGGCGTGCGGGGCGTTGGGGCTGGGGCCTGCTGTTGGGTTTCTCGGTGGCGTTTAACCTATTGGCGAGCGTTGAGCATTACGCCGAAGCACACAATATTCTCGGGTTCGACTTGGCACTATCGGGCAGGGTGCAGGAAGCGATTGCGCAGTACGAGCAGGCGCTGCGGATCAAGCCCGATTACGCCGCGGCACAGTACAATCTCGGAAACGCTCTGCTGCGAATTGGCAAGCTCCACGACGCGATCGAGCACTACGAACAAGCGGCGCGCCTTCAACCGAGTGTGGCCGTGGTGCACTACAATTTGGGCAACGCTTTATCCCAAGCCAGACAAGACGAGGAAGCAATTACACAGTACGAGCAGGCGTTGCGGATCAAGCCGGATTACGCCGAGGCGCACTACAACCTGGGGAATGCCCTGCTGCAAGTGGACAAGCGTCTCGAGGCGATCGGGCACTACGAGCAGGCGGTGCAAATCAATCCGGATTATGCCGAAGCGTATAACAACCTTGGATATGCTCTGTTGCAGGCGGGCAAGGCTGAAGAGGCGATCCAGCAACTGCGCGAAGCGTTGCGCCTCCGGCCAAATACCGCCGAGACGCACTACAACCTGGGAAATGCCCTGCTGCAGTTGGGGCGGTCTCAAGAGGCGAGCGAGCAGTATCAGCAGGCATTACGGATCAATCCGGATTTCACCGGGGCGCAAAACGCGCTGACGCGACTGCAAGCTGGCCGGTAAGCCGAATCAGACGAGACGCGGCAATTGGTGAGAACACTGCGAATGATGCGGGGACATGGCAACCTTGTCCAAGCGCGCATGACATTTTATGATTGGCCCGATGTCAGAACCGAAGCCAGCCGATAACACTTCGCGTGAACAGGCACCGGTATCGGCTCCCGCTCTGTACGTTCGCTTCGCGCATAGGCCGTGGCTTTTGGCCGTGGTATTGGTCGTCGTCACGCTTCTGGCATACGGGCCCGCGTGGCACGCCGGCTTCATTTGGGACGATGATGATCACCTGACCGCCAATCCCGCGATGAGTGCACCGCACGGATTGCGGATGATTTGGTCATCATTGGCTGTCTCGCGATACTACCCGTTGACGCTCACGAGCTTTTGGGTGCAACGACGGTTATGGGGTCTGAACCCCATGCCCTATCACTTGGTCAATATTATCCTTCACGGGATCAATGGCATCTTGGTTTATTTCGTACTACGACGTCTACGGGTACCGGCAGCGTGGCTGGCGGCGATGTTGTGGACGCTCCACCCGGTGAATGTGGAATCGGTGGCGTGGATTACCGAGCTGAAGAATACGCAGTCGGGAGTTTTCTTTTTTTGTGCCTTGCTATGCTTTCTTCGATTCGAAACAGAGGGACGGCGCCGCTGGTATGTATTGGCATTGTTGTGCGGGATGGGAGCCCTACTGAGCAAGCCGTCGACGGTGGTGCTCCCGCTGGTTCTGTTGTTGTGTGCGTGGTGGGAGCGAGGAGGGTGGCAGCAAACGGACATGGTGCGAACCGCGCCGTTTTTCGGCTTGGCGCTCGGGATGTCGGCCTTGACGATTGTCGAACAGCAGGGGCACGTCCTGCGAGAAGGCACCGCCGAATGGTCAATGGGAATCGCGGAACGGGTTGTGCTCGCAGGTAAGGCCATTTGGTTTTACGCAGCGAAGTTACTTTGGCCGGCGAATCTGGCATTCGTGTATCCCCGGTGGGAGGTGGGGACAACCTCATTCTGGTCGTGGCTGCCGCTGGCAGGGGTGGTGGCTATCGGACTTGTCTTGTACACGAGGCGGCGCGAGCGAGCGGCGCGGGCGAGCGTCTTTGGGCTGGTGTTTTTTGTCACGGCACTGTTGCCGGTACTCGGATTTTTTGATGTGTTCTATTTTCGCTACGCCTTTGTGGCGGACCATTTTCAGTATCTGGCCGGCGTCGGGGTAGTCGCGTTGGTTGCAAGCGCATGGGCAAGGCTGTGCGAGTGGAGCGGGCGTTTGGGTAGATACATGAATGCAGTGGCGGTTCCAGCCATGTTCATGATTCTTGGGGTACTGACTTGGAGACAGGCAAGTGCTTATCGAGACGCCGAGACAATCTGGCGGGACACGTTGGCCAAGAATCCCAGTTGTTGGATGGCGCACAATAATCTGGGGACGGCTTTGCTCCAGGCCGGCAAGGTTGAGGAGGCCATCGGGCATTACGAGCAGGCGGTACGCCTCAAGCCAGATCCTGCAGCGGAGCAGGAGTACAACTTGGGGAGTGCTCTGCTGCAGGCGGGCAGAATCGACGATGCGATTGGGCATTTCCAGCGCGCCCTGCAACTCAAGCCGGATTACGGCGAGGCGCACAACAACCTCGGGGACGCCTTGCTTCAAGCCGGCCAAGTCGAGGCTGCCATCGGACATCTCCAAGAGGCACTCCGCCTCAAACCGGATTCAGCCTTGGTGCACTACAACATGGGCAACGCTTTATCCCAAAACAACCAAGTGGGGGAGGCGATTGCCGAGTACGAACAGGCGTTGCGGATCAAGCCAGAATACGCTGAGGCGAACTACAACCTGGGAAACGCCCTGTTACACGTGGGCAAGCTTCAGGACGCGATGGGGTGTTACGAACAGGCGGTGCGGATCAAGCCGGAGTACGCGGAGGCGCACAACAACCTTGGGTACACCCTGTTGCAGGCGGGCAAAGTTGACGAGGCGATCCAGCAACTGCGCGAAGCGTTGCGCCTCCGGCCAAATATCGCCGAGACGCACTACAACCTGGGAAATGCCCTGCTGCAGTTCGGGCGGTCTCAAGAGGCGAGCGAGCAGTATCAGCAGGCGCTCGGGATCAAGCCCGGTTACACCGACGCGCAAAACGCGCTTGCGCGGCTGCAAGCTGACCAGTAAGAGGACTGTGACAAAAAAACCTGTGGCACAATGAAAGACTCGTGGAGATCACTGGCTGTAGTATGCGTGTTGGTCGTCGGGATTTACGCGTACGCTGTGCAGATCGGCTTGTTGGAATCTTTGAGCGGTTACGCGCCTAACGAATACTACAATTTATTGGTGCAAGGCTTTCGCGCCAACCAGCTCAACCTAAAAAAAGAAGTGCCACCCGGGTTTGCGCAACTCGCAGATCCCTACGATCTCACTGCCAACGCAGCATATCGGGACCCGCCATACAACATGCTCGACATGAGCTACTACAAGGGGAAGCTATACGTCTATTATGGGGTCACACCCGCGCTGCTATTATTCTGGCCATTCGTCGCGCTCACCGGCGACTACTTGTTTCACAGAGAAGCTGTCGCGATCTTTTGTGCCATCGGTTTTCTGGCCAGTGTGTGCCTGCTGTGGGCGTTGTGGCGCCGCTACTTTACCGAAGTGAGCGTTGCGGTGGTGGTGGCCTGCGCGCTTGCGCTTGGCTTGGCGACAGGCGTGCCGGTCCTGTTGCCGCAGTCCAGCATCTACGAAGTGGCGATCAGCTGCGGGTATATGCTGACGATGCTGGCGCTGGCGGCGATCTGGCGCGCGATGGACGAACAGGAGCGACGGTGCCGGTGGCTGGCGGCGGCGAGTGTGGCCTACGGATTGGCGGTGGGAGCGCGGCCCAACTTGCTGTTCGGAGCGGCAATCCTGCTTGTGCCGGTAGCGCTGGCGTGGCGTGGACGCCGTCAGGTTTGGGCTCCGTTGATGGCAGCGATCGGCCCGATCGTGCTCATCGGGCTCGCGCTGATGCTTTACAACGCCCGTCGATTCGGTAGTCCGTTGGAGTTCGGCTGGAGCTACCTATTGGCCGGAGAACGGCCTCGGCGACCCTTCAGTCTGCATTATCTCTGGTTCAACTTCCGGCTCTATTTCTTGGAGCCGGTGCGCTGGAGCAGTCGTTTCCCCTTCGTGCGTGAAATTATTGTACCGCCCATGCCCGGCGGGCCACGGGCACGTTGAAAACACCTATGGCGTCCTGACCAACGTTCCGCTCGTGTGGTTGGTGTTGGCCGTGCCGCTGGCGTGGCGGGGTCAGTCGGGGCAGGCCGCCTCGATCCTGCGCTGGTTCGTTGCGGCGCTGGCCCTGCTTTCGGGGATTTGCGTTTTAACCTTGGGCCTCTTCTTCGACGCGAGTGCCCGCTATGAGATGGACTTCCTGCCTGCGCTGGTGCTGCTGGCCGCGGTTGGCATTCTTGGTTTGGAGCGCGTGCTGGCCCCGACCTCGGAGTCGGGGCAGGCTGACCGGCTGGTCTGGCGGCGTGCGGCACGATGGGGTTGGGGACTGCTGCTGGGCTTCTCGGTGGCGTTCAACCTGTTGGTAAGCGTCGAGAACTACGCGAAGGCACGCTATTGGTTTGGGATCATACTGGCGCAAGAAGACCGGATGCCGGAAGTCGTCCGAGTTTATGAGGAGGTGCTGTGGATCAAACCCGATTACGCCGAGGCTCACAACAACTTGGGGATTGCTTTGCAGCGAACCGGCAAGGTGCAGGAAGCCGTTGGCCACTATGAGCAGGCACTGCGAATCAGGCCCGATTACGCTGAGGCCCATAACAACCTGGGGAACGCTTTACAGCAAACCGGCAAGGTGCAAGAGGCCATTGGCCACTACGAGCAGGCATTGCGAATCAAGCCTGACTTTGCCAACGCACACTACAACCTGGGTGCCGTCTTGGAGCATGGGGGCAAACTAAAAGAAGCGATCGGGCACTACGAGGAAGCGTTGCGGATCAAGCCTGATTTCACTGACGCACGCAACGCGCTTGCGCGACTGCAAGCTCGCCAGTAAACGGCAGGCCGCGAGGTTCGCCAATCGTTCAATGGGATAAGTCGCATTGGCAAGGCATGAGGATTCTGGCTTTGCCAAGACGATGACTGACTGTTATTGGTTACGGTTATGACGCAGACAGGGCCCGATCCAGCCGACAAAGACAACGGCTTCCTCTCGCGGCACGTGCGCCTGCTTTTCTGGTTGGTTGCGACCATGTTGCTCGGCACTACTGCGGCGCTTCATTTCTGGAAGCTCGGCTCGGTTCCACCGGGATTCTACACCGACGAATGCTCTAATGCATATAATGCCTGGTGCATTGCCCAGACGGGGGCTGATGAGTACGGCGTCAAGTATCCGTTGTTCTTCCGCTGTCTTGATGACTATCACGATTCTCTGATGGTTTATCCCTTGGTTCCGCTAGTGAAAGTGTTTGGCTTGAAACAGGATGTGGCCCGTTTGCCGAGCGCTCTCTTCTTGATTCTGGCCTCTATCGCATTCGCCTTTCTGGTGCAACAGTATTGCCGAAACAAGTGGCTATCGGTATTCAGCGGATTCTGTTTTTCCATCCTCCCGTGGGTGTTCGTGACGAGTCGAACGATTACAAGCGGGTTCAGCGCCATGCTATTGGGGATAACTTTGGGCTGCCTGCTGTTGCTCTTGGCGGTAGAAAAACAAAGCTACCGGTACGCGGTTGCCGCCGGCGGAGCGTGGGCGTTTGCAATGTACTCTTGTCACGTGGGCCGCCCGATGACAGTCTTGTTCCTGCTCTGCTTTTTCGTTGCGCACTTCCGTGTGGTCAGGACGCTGTGGAAGGTGGGGTCGGTGTTTGTCGTCAGTTGGGTCGGGTTGTTGATTCCCATGATCGTCAGCGTGGCTCATGCGCCGCAGATTCTTACGAGTCGCTTCCGGGTGATTAGCATTTTGCAGGATCAGCCAGCGTGGGGTGAAGCATTTTCCAGATTCGCCACCCGATACGTTGGGTATTTCAGCCCGCAGTTTCTCTTCTTCAGAGGCGATGTGGATTTGCACTGGCATACTGGCTTTGGAGGAGAGTTGTTCCGGTTTCTTATTCCGATGGTTCTGGTCGGCGTCTATTGCCTGAGTCGGTTTTTCAGAAGCGAACCGGGCTACCGGTTTATCGGATTGGGACTTTTGGTGTATCCGGCGGCGGCAGCGCTGACGGAGAATCCCATGCATGGCGGTCGCTCCATCGATGGGGTGATATTTTGGTCGCTGACGGCGGCCATTGGCGCGCACTTTCTCTGGCAAAAGAGGGGAGTCGGAAGAAATGTTCTCGTGATTGCGTGCTGCGCGGGGATCGTTGAGGTGGGGCTCTACATGAACGATTTCTTCGGGCCGTACCAAGCGCGCCATCGGCGTGCATTGTACTCGGGATACACGGACGTGCTGGAAGCCTGTTTTCGCGCGGCCGGCAAAGACGAGACCGTCTATATTTCAGGAAGTCCCCTCGCTTTTTCGAAACCGGAGTATGTGTACCTCTTGTTTTTTGGGCAGATCGATCCACGTGTCTATCAGCAACACGGGATACCGAAGGATCGAGTGTGCCTGTACGACGGAACCATTTCCAGGCCCGGAGTGCTGCTCCGGTGCACCATGCACCGAGTCGATATGGCGTACCAAGTGATGCCGCAGGCGCTCGGCGGCGATCCTGCCGAAATGCCGCGACCGGTTTTCTTCGAACCTAATCCGGAACCCATTCCTGTGGGGGCCCAACTGTTGAAGACGATGCCGGTGGGAGACCTGCTGCAGTATGAGATCTACCGGGTCAAGTAAGGCTCCACGCCGATCGTAGATGTGCAGGGGCAGACGAGAATTGTCACCATGGTTTGTCCACGCGATATACCCTGATCGAGTATCCGATCACGGCTACAGGCTCGACATCAAGCAGTGGTTTATAGAATGGATTACCCTCCAAGCCGACGGCTGTGAGGTTGTTCACACTGACCGCCACGAGGCCCGGCAGGGATGGTCTTTCGATTCTGCTGGCGGCGAACGGTGGCGAGCCGAGCAGATAGGTGCAATGGATGCCGTAGTAGGCGGGATCGGCGGAACCGAAATAGGCTAAATTGATATGCTCGATGCCATTGGCGTCCATCCACTTCTTCAGGCGTTTCAAGTCCTGTCCCCAATCCAGATTCGAGTCAGCCAGATACTTGTATCCATTCTTCGGGCCGCCGACGAAATGATTGAAGAACGCCAGATAGTATGGATAGACCGCAGCCACTTCGCCGACTTGGAAGAGACACAACATGGCGAGCGCCGCGGCGAGCAACTTGCGACGGCTGGCAAGTACCGCTGCGACAGCTTTGCCGCCAAGCAGCAACACGAAGGGGTACATCGGCAGGATATGCCGCAATCCAATGTTAATATGCATCGTCATTGAAATGCCCAAGTACATGGTCAGTGGCAACAGAATGTAGATGTCGTCTTCCCACAGCTTCGAACGATTCACAGCGCAAAGCGCCAGCCCTGCAACGAAGAGCACAATCAGTGAGATGGGCGTCTTGACGAGAAATGCGAAGGGGAAATAGTACCACCACCCCGTGGTGTTGAACCGGCCCAGCAGATACGCTGGTCGTATTTGCGACTGTGCCTGACTGAGTGCAAACCCCTGTGTATAGCTATTGGGTAACAACCGATGCAGGTCCACCCAATCTAATATGGTTGCCAGCATTCCGAGACGCTGGTGGGCTGTTGGTCCGCACACAATACGGTCCAATCCACCGCCCGGCGGGGCCGGCGCGTACTGGAAACGATAGGTCGCCCAGATAGCGATATACGTAGTCAACGCCAATGTCAGCACGACCCCGAGCGCCACGCGTAAGCGGCGGCTGCGAATCGTCAAATCTCCCAAGCGGCTGACTGTGCAAGGCCAGGGGCTCTCGCGAAACGCGCGAGTTGCCAGAAGCGCCAGAGTGATCGGACACAGAATCAACGCCGAGAACTTACTGACTTGTGCGAGCGCAAAGAATACAGCCAAGCCGGTCAGATTCGGTGCGCTGAGCCGTTGGGTCGCCCGCCAAAGAAAATAGACCGTGCCGAAAATAAAACAGGTAACACCGGCATCAGTCGTCGCGAGGCCACAATGCGCGAGAATGTTCGGTTCCAGGCAATACAATCCCAATATGATGGTCGCCACCCAGAAGCCGAAGAACTCCCTTGTCCAGCAGAACAAAAAGATGCCGAGTAGTACGCCGAGCAGCACACTCATAAACCGGGCGCGATCGAGTAAACGATCGGCATCGTTGTCTTGATACATGAACTGGTGACAAAATGCCCATGGGTTTACAGAGGTCCAAAGAACGGTGTTCGTGTTCAGGTGGACGTCTGACATTGCCAGCAAGGGCAGGGCCGCCCAAAGTCGCAGGAACGGCGGGTGGAGAGGGTCGACGCGATAGTCTTTCAACACCAAGGCGGTGTAACCGTTCACTACATGCTGTGGCTCGTCAACTGTGGTCGACTCTTGCCGGTAACTGCTGACGGTCAAGCCGATGAACAGCGCCGCAAAGGCGACCAGAACGAGAGTGGTCCGTGTTGACCGCTGTCGAATCATCGGCGCGGATTGTAGCGGTTGTAAGTGGCGACAGCCATGAAATGTTTCACTTCAAACAGCGCGATTGCCGAGAGCAACAACCCCCTGCTATTCTCTCTGTCCAGATGAAACTCGCCGAGTTCCAGCCGCGCACGGCCCTGTTATGCGTGGCACTTGCCCTGGTCATAGCCGTTGTTTACCGGCCTGTGCAGAGACAGCAATTCATCAATATGGACGATGAAGTGTACGTGACGGAGAACCCGCACGTGCTGAACGGGCTGACGTGGGAAAGCGTGCGCTGGGCATTCGCCACGAGGCGCGCGACGCACTGGCTGCCGGTGACATGGCTGTCGCATATGCTGGACTGCCAGCTCTTCGGTGTGAACGCCGGCGCGCACAAGCTGGTCAACGTGGCCTTCCACATCGCGAGCACACTGCTGTTGTTCCTGGTACTCAAGCGGGCGACGTCCGCAGTGTGGCCGAGCGTATTCGTGGCGGCGGTGTTCGCGTTGCATCCGTTGCGCGTGGAATCAGTGGCGTGGGTGGCGGAGCGCAAGGACGTGTTGAGTATGTTCTTCTGGATGCTGGCGCTGGCGGCGTACGTGCGTTATGTGGAGCGGCCCGGTGTTGGACGCTATCTATGGATCGTGTTGTTATTCGTTCTGGGTTTGATGGCCAAGCCGATGGTCGTGACACTGCCGTTTGTGTTGTTGCTGTTCGATTTTTGGCCGCTTGGCCGAACACCGTGGGCAGCTCCAGTGCGTCCGGGAGTCTCCAGATGCGATCCCAAGCGGCTTATCCTGGAAAAACTGCCGCTGTTTGTGTTGGCCATGGTTTCAACAGTGACGCAGGTATGGGTGACGCAGAGCGTGGGATCCATTGTATCCAGAGGAACCATTCCCATCGGGCTTCGGGTCTCCAATGCGCTGATGTCCTATGGACGTTACTTGGGCAAAATGCTTTGGCCGCAAGACTTGGCCGTGCTCTACCCATTTCCGGCGTCGTGGCCCCCGTCGGACGTGGCTGCAATGGTGCTCTTGCTGGTATGTGTGTCGGCGATGGTCGCGCGTGCAGCAAAACGACAGCCGTACCTCGTCGTCGGCTGGTTGTGGTACTTGGGGACGCTTGTCCCGGTGATTGGGTTGGTACAGGTGGGCCTGCAGTCGATGGCCGACCGATTTACCTATATTCCATCGGTAGGCATTCTTATCGGCGTGGCCTGGGGTGCTGCCGACGCAATGGCGGCCAGGTTGCTCCCACGGATTGCGGCAATCGCGGGCGCAGTGGTGGTGGTTGCCGCGTGTGCCGTGGCGACGCGGGTTCAGCTTCAGTATTGGAAGGACAGCGTGACCTTGTTCGAACACGCGCTGGCGGTGACAGGGGACAATTATCTCGCGCAGAGCAATCTGGGAGTCGCGTTATGCAATCAAGGTAGGGTTGAGGAGGGAGCGCAGCACCTCTTGGAGGCAATACGATTGTATCCCAACTCCGCCTACGCCCATCAGCATCTCGGCCGCGCCTGCTTCCTGCTGGGAAGAATTCCCGAAGCTTTCGATCATCTGCGCAAGGCAGTGGCCTTGGATCCCGCTTCCGCAGCAGCGCACAACAATCTGGGCGTTGCCTTGATGAAGGAGGGTCAGCTCAAAGAGGCCGCTGCCGAATTCGCCAAAGCGGTGCGGCTCCAGCCCGACTACGCGCTTGCCCGAATCGCCTTGGGTGGAGTGTTGGTGTCACTGGGACGGACCGAGGAAGCGCTGCTGCAACTCCACGAAGCCTTACGGCTGAGGCCCGACAGCGCCGATGCGCATATCAACTTGGGTTTCGCGTTGGCGGCGCAGGGGAGATTCTCCGAGGCGATTCCGCACTATGAGCAGGCGTTGCGCCTCAAGCCCGGCTATCCCGAGGCATACAACTACTGGGGGGTGGCTTTGCGCTCCCAAGGGCAACTCGCGCCAGCCATCGTCCAGTTTGTCGAAGCCGTGCGGCTGAAACCAAACTATGCGGAGGCCCAGTTTCATCTCGGCGCCGCGCTGGCGCAACAAGGCAAGACAATCGAAGCGCGTGAGCACCTGGACGAAGCGGTGAAACTTGATCCAAAGATGGCGGCTGCGCGGCGCGCGCTTGAGGAGAATCCGCCGGAGAAAACGCCATGAACCCTGTCCCGGACGTCGGAGGCCGTTAGTCTCCAGGAGAAAGCCGATACGGCTTGCCTCGCTGATACAGTTGCAACTGCGAATCGATTTCAGCAACCAGATTGGTAAGATTCTGCTTCCTGGCCAGGGCCATGGCTTCTTTCGCCGTGCGGATGGCGTCGTCGAAGCGGCCCGCTTCGGCGTACGCGGCGGCGAGGGTGGCGAGCGGCTTCGGTTGCTGGCGAACCGTTGCTTCGGCGATTTGCTCGCTAATCTGAATGGCTTGTGACGCGCCGCGCAAGGCGGCATCGGGCGCGGTCGCCATCAGCCACGCCAACTCATCCGCCATGACCATGGCCCGTGGATCGACCTCCAGTCCGCGCCGGATTGTTTGGATGGCGTCGGCGTATTTGCCTTGGGTCGCGAGGATTTTCCCGAGTTCAAAGTACGCCTTGACGAGTCCCGGATCGAGTTCGATGACTTTGCGATAGTTCTCCGCTGCCTCCGCTTGGCGTCGCTGCTCCTGCAACAGGCCGCCAAGATCGCAGTACGCATCGACCACAGTCGGGTCGGCGCGAATTGCCGACTGCAATTCCCGCTCGGATTCGGCGAGCCGCTTCTGCAAAGAATACAGGTGCCCGAGGAAATAGTGGGCCTTCCAAGAGTCGGCCTGGGTCCGCAGCGCCTCTTGCAGGTACTGTTCGGCTTCGGTGTACTGGCCCAAAGCGGTCAACGTCAGCCCCAGATTGGTGAGTCCCTCAAGGTAGCGGGGGTTCAATCTCACCGCTTCCCGAAAATAGGTTTCCGCCTCGGCATACTCGCGCCTACCGAGCACCACCACGCCCATGTTGTTTTGAGCCAGATACGCGGTGGGATTCTTCCGTAGCGTGTCGCGCCACAGCGACTCGTCACTGCGAAAGGCTTGTGTGTATCCCCAGCTCACCACGCCGAGAACACCGATGGTGGCTGCCGCCAGGCTCTCGCGCGTCGTCTGGTCGCGCACCAACGTGGCCGCTCCCGACGCGACCAGAGCCACAACGCCCGCGCTCGCCAGGTATTGAAAGTGATCGGCCACGAATGAATAGCGGAAAAAGAAAACATCGAACAACCCGAGCACAGGCAGCAACGCGATGACGAAATAGCCGAGGCCGAACAAACCGGCACTCGCCCAGGCGTGGCGGCGCAACTGCCAGAGAACGACGGCGACGGCTACCACCGCGAACAACGGCAAGTAGGCAGCTGGTGCGTGGGAGTCGATCGTCCAACGGGGATACAGGAACGTGAGATGGGCCGGCCATAACACCTTCTCCGCGTAGAACCACAGCGCCTTGCTCGCGATGATGAGTCTCTCCATAAAACTCAGCGACCAATCCTTTGGACCACGGGCGAGATGGCCCCATTGTTCGACAATTGTCAGTGCCGACATGGCGGCGGCGAGGACAAAGAAGGGTGCGGCACGGATGAAATCGCCGCGCGTGAGTTGCCTGCGGCGCCACCACGCGCACAATAGCAACACGAACGGCAGCACGACTGCCGACGGCTTGCTAAGAATCGCCGCCGCAAAACACAGAATCGACAATGCGCCCCACGACCGTTTTGCATGGTCCTCGAACTCCAGAACGCAGAGCAACGTCAGGAAGAAGAACGTGCCCGACTGTGTGTTCTTCAGTTCCGTAACCCACGCGACGGACTCGACGTTGACAGGATGCACGGCCCACAATGCGGCGGCGGCCCAGGCGGCGCGGACGTTGAGCTTGCGCAACAGCACGAAGAGTAGTGCGGCATTGATTCCGTGTAGCGCGATATTGACAGCATGATATGGAAGTGGGTTGAGGCCCCAAAGCCGACGCTGCACCCAGAACGTCGTCAGTGTTAGGGGGTAGTAGCGCGAAAATGTGAGTGACGTCCAAATCTTCTGCAGTCCCCCGGGAACGGTCATGGCTGGATTGGCCGTAAGGTGATCGTCGTCATCCCAGATGAATCCGTTGCGCAAAGCGGGGTAGTAGGCGGCGAGTGTCATCGCGACCAACCCGGCTGCAAGGCACAACGAGCGGCGATTCATTTGGCAGATGCTAGCAACTTCGTTGCGATTGGACAAGTGAACCGCGTGACCGGGATGCCAAATCTTTCGGCCTCGCGGGCGCGATTACGGATGACGAGGTCGACCGCGTGGCGTTCCTACAGGGGCAGTGCACCAACAACATCCCCCGGCTCGGTGCGGGCGAGTGTTGCTACACGGGTTTCTTGAACGTGAAGGGCGAGGGGGGATGTCATTGAGTGGCGGGCGCGATGGCGGAAGCATCAGCCCGCTTTCGCTTCAGCAAGAGCCATTCTCCTGACCTTGCGATGGGCTCGGTATTCTCGTTCATGTAGAGTATGAACGACAGGGGAGCGCCGCGGACAAGGAAGTATTGGTAATTGTCGGCGTGCTGTTCCCAACGGAACTGGCCGGGAGAGTATTCGCCGGGCGCAGGGAGGTTGATCCCGGCGCGCAGATGAACCAGATGTTGCGGTGCGGGAAAGAAATACGGGCTGAGCCCGCCGCCGAGCAAGTGGTAGTAATTGTGGACGTGCAGATGCATATCGAAATAGACCGGGTCAAGTTCCGGCGTGGTCCTGCTGAAGACGAGGGGTAGAATCCGGGAGTTCGGAGGGATCTTGCAGATCACCTCTTCGATACTTCGGATCTCGCGTGAGATTTGTTGTTGCTTCTGCACCGAGAGCAGAAGAATCCACGAGACGCAGAGGACAAACGCCGTGGCCCAGACACCCCGAAGCTTTACCTGGCCGATGAGGATCGCCAGAAAACAGCAGGAAACCGCCGCCATTCTCCATCCGAAGAACGAGATGAGTCGGACGTCTGGATGAGAGGAGTCATTCACGGAGAACGGCAGCAGGAAGACGCTCGCGATCGTCAGGCTGAAGAAGAGAAGATATGGCTGAGAGCGGATTTGCCGCGGGGTCGGTTCTGCCAGCCAAGCGCGGAATGCCAGGAACGCCACCACAATCCACAGAGTAGCCGACAATGAATCAACGCCGTCGTTCCAGCGCATACCCGTGAACATGCACGCGCAAAAGGCGGCGGTGTCGCTGATTGGTTTCCAATAGAAGAAGACCCCATTCCGACCAAAGACTTCGGAGCTGGCGCTGGCGTATTTCCCGACGATCAGCCAGACGGCGAGCAGACCCAAACCCGCCAACGGCGCAATCAACGCGCGCTTGAACTTGTCCCGTTCCCGGCAGGAAAGAACCACGGCTGCAAACGCCAGCCCGAGGTACACGAGGAACGTTAGCGGGTGCGTGAAAAAAAGCACGACCTGTAAAGCGACGTGACGGGCGAGCTGCCAGACACCCAGGGAGTGGGTCGACAGGTCATCAGCATCCAACAGCGTGAAGAGCAGAAGAGGGAGAGAATAGCAGTAGTTGATGTTGCCTTGGAAGTACTGCTGGTTGAAGGCCAGCGGGAAAAACAGCAGTAGTCCCCACCACGCGATATCGGATCCCAAGCGTCGTGCGAGTTTCACCACCAACGCTGCAATCAGTACAATATATAACGACAGGGCCGCCTTGCCGGCGACTTCAATGGGCAGGAACTTCGAGAAAGAAATCGTCACGGCGAAAAATGTTGCGTACACCGGGGTGAGGTGGAATTCGAAATCGCGGCCATAGTTGAACGTGGGATCGTGGCGGTGAGCGAGCATGTGAGCGTGCAGCAGGTGCTCGGGATAGTCCTGCAACGGAGGAAAGCGCTCGCACCAGATCGGCCAAAGACTTATTACCAAGAATGCCACGAACACGCACCACCACATCGTCAAAGGCTTCGCTTTGGCTCGAATCATTTGCCAGATGCTAGCAAGTTCGTTACGATTGGACAAGTGAACGGCATGATGGGAATCGCAACTGTTTCCGCGTCGCGAGCACGGCGGCGCGTATTATCGGGCCAGCTTTCGTGAGCACTCCCAGAATGACTGACACCTCGTGGCGACGAAATCTGCTCATTTGCCTGTGTCTGGCAGTGGCCATCCTCGTGATTTATTCACCAGTCAGTCGCTTTGGGTTTGTCAACTACGACGATGGTGATTATGTCGCATCGAATGCTCACGTGCAGAGCGGATTGACGCTTCGAGGCGTGGTGTGGGCGTTTACAACCAACCACGCAGCCAACTGGCATCCACTGACCTGGCTTTCCCACATGCTGGATTGGCAGTTGTGGGGAGGCCGCGCTGGCGCGCACCATCTGGTCAATGTCTTACTCCATGTTACCAACACACTGCTGCTTTTCGTGGTACTGTCCCGGATGACTGCGTCGGCGTGGCGTAGCGCGCTGGTCGCGGGATTGTTTGCGCTGCATCCGCTGCACGTGGAATCAGTGGCCTGGGTATCGGAACGCAAGGATGTTTTGAGCACCTGCTTCTGGTTGCTGACAATGTGGGCATACGTTCGCTATGTTGAACAACCAAATGGTTGGCGGTATTTGTCGGCCTTGGGACTGTACGCCCTAGGGCTGATGTCCAAACCGATGGTGGTCACATTGCCATTCGTGCTGCTGCTGCTCGATTACTGGCCATTGGGCAGGACATCTTGGGCGAAATCTGCGGCCAGTGAGAGAGTCTCGACGCCTCCCGGTCAATTGATAAAGGAAAAGCTCCCGTTTCTCGCGATGGGGGCCATGTCGGGTGCGCTGACCTATTGGGCGCAGCGTGGCGGCGGTGCGGTGGCGCCGCTGGTCAGAGTGCCTATAGGAATGAGGATCGCCAACGCTTTGCTCTCGTATGCGGGCTACATAGGCAAGATGTTTTGGCCGGTGAAATTGGCCGTTTTCTATCCGCTCCATGCGGAGTTGCCAGTGGCCGCCATGATGATCGCGGGGGTTGGATTGATCGGGATAACGGCGGCGGTGATTTGGTGGGGGCGGCGTGGGCCATGGTTTGTCACCGGCTGGTTTTGGTACCTGGGAACCTTGGTGCCGGTGATTGGGCTGATGCAGGTTGGGGCACAGTCGATGGCTGATCGTTACATGTATGTTCCTTCGATTGGGTTGTTTATCATGCTGGGTTGGAGCGCGCAAAGCCGTGTGATGCACCGGCAGTCCGCGAAAGTTATTGTGGGGGTGGCGGTGGGGGCTGCTCTTGCGGTCTGCATGGCGTTGTCCAGGGTTCAAATCGGGTACTGGAAGGACGGGGAGACACTGTTTCGCCATGCCTTGGATGTAACCCGGGACAATTGGCTGGCGCACAACAATCTTGGGATCGACCTGGGGCAAATGGGCAGGGTGCAGGAGGCGATCGAACAGTACGAGCAGGCACTGCGGATCGAGCCGGATTACGCGGAGGCGCGCTACAATCTGGGAATGGCCTTTGCACGACTGGGCAGAATGCAGGAGGCGATCCTACAATTCGAGCAGGCGGTGCGGATCAATTCCGACTTCACCCAGGCGTACAACAATCTTGGGATCGCCCTAGGGCAAACGGGCAGGGTGCAGGAGGCCATCGTACAATTCGAGCAGGCACTGCGGATCGAGCCGGATTATGCGGAGGCGCGCAACAACCTGGGGATCGCCCTGGAGCAAACGGGCAGGGTGCGGGAGGCAATCGAACAGTACGAGCAAGTGCTGCGGATCAAGCCCGGTTACGCCGAGGCGTGCTACAACCTGGCGGCCGCCTTGGAACATGCAGGACGACGTCAGGACGCCATCGCACAGTATGAGCAGGTCTTGCGGATCAATCCGGATTCCACTGAGGCGCGAGACGCGCTCGGGCGACTGCAAGGCCGCCTGTAAGCCGAAGCACGAAAGTGGCGCCGTGACGAGGCCGTGTCGTTGCGACATCCGAAGGGCGACGCGAACGGGCGCGAGCGTCGTCAACCGAGTCCGATGAGACGCGGTTTTCCGCGAGACCGTCGCCTCATGAATGGGATTACCCTGGCCCGAATCATTTGCCAGATGCTGGCAACTTCGTTACGATTGGACAAGTGAACCGCATGATCGGAATCGCAAATCTCTCCGCCTCGCGGGCGCGTTTACGCGTGACGGGGGCCGACCGCATGACGTTCCTGCAAGGGCAATGCACCAATGACATTACACGGCTCAAGGTGGGTGAGAATTGCTACGCGGCCTTTTTGAACGCGAAGGGGAAGATGCGCGGCGAGGGGCATGTCATTCGGTTGGCGGACGCGTTCTTGCTGGAGGCGAATCCCGGCCTCGGGCCATCCTTGGAGAAATTCATCATCACGGAGGACGTGGTCATCGAGGACGTGACCGTGACGCTGGGGGAATGGCTCGTTGTTGGTGAAGCGGGCACGGCCTTGCCCGCGAAGGCAGTGACATTCAAGCATCCGCTCGGCATGGGCGTGATCAGCGACGAGCCGATGAAGGAAACGATCGACGCGGAGGTGTTGGAAGTACTTCGTATTGAGGCGGCTGTGCCCGAGTGGGGTGTGGATATGGACGGAAACACGATTCCGAACGAGGCGGGTTTGGAGGCGCGGGCGATCAGCTACGACAAGGGCTGTTATATTGGACAGGAGACCATCGCGCGGATCAAGACGTACGGGCATGTGAATCGTCAACTGGTGCAGATGGTTTTGACGGGAGAGAACGTTCCGGCGCGAGGCGACAGGGTCTTGGCGGAGGAACGCGAGGTGGGGCAGGTGACCAGTGCGACACGTTCGACGCGACTTGGCAAACCATTGGCGCTCGGGTATGTTCGGCGCGAGTTTGCAAAGGCAGGTGTCACACTCAAGTGGAACAACGAAACAGCGGAGGTCCTGAGAATATGCGGCGGATGATACAATGGGTCGGTGTGGCGGCAACGGTATTTTTCTTGAAAGGAACCAGCATCATGGCGGCAGATACAGATCAGGTGGCAGTGGTGGAAACGAAGTTTGGCAAGATAGCGATCGAGTTTTATGACAACGAAGCGCCGAAGACGGTGGCCAATTTCATCAAGCTCGCGAAGGACGGTTATTACAATGGCACGACGTTTCATCGAGTGATACCCGGGTTCATGATTCAGGGAGGTGATCCCAACAGCCGAAGCGACGACCGAAGCACGCACGGCAAGGGCGGGCCCAACTATACCGTCCCGGCGGAGATCAAGCGCGAGCACAAGCGCGGCACGGTAGCCACCGCGCGTCTGGGAGGTCCGAGCAACCCGGAGAAACGATCAAGCGGCAGCCAGTTCTTCATCAACGTCAAGGATAACAACTTTCTCAATGGTGACTATACCGTGTTTGGGAACGTCATCTCCGGCATGGATGTGGCCGACAAGATCGTGAATGTTCCGCGCGACCCCAACGACAATCCCATTGATAAGGTGGAGATGAAGGTGGCCATCACGACCCGGGCGGAGGCACTGAAAAAGTAAGGGTTGCTGCAAGAAGAGCGAGAATTGGCGCCAATTGCGCATGTCGGGGAGCGTAAGGGGGTGGCGGTACACCCCTTAACCGTGGGTCTGGTATCTTCCCAGCCAGAGCCGCTACAGCGAAGGCGCGGCTAGAGGGTATTTTCTAGCCAGTTTTATTCAGATTTGAGGGTTTTTGGCTTTATCGGAGCCGGAAGGGTGGTAACCAGTGTCCGCCGCAGGTTTGGCATAGGCTTGTGACGTTTTTGTGACAAATTCCCAAAGAAAAGTCTTGCATTTAAAAGTCACATCTATATTATCGCCCTTGGAGAGGCAAATAGGGCCCACACAGCGAGGTGGGCGAACAAATTAAAATGGAGAGAGGGGACAGATGAAAAAGTTTCTAATTGCGAGTGTGGGTCTGGTAACGGTGGTAGTCTTGGCAGCATCACAAGCTTCAGCTCAATTGGCTACATGGGACGTCGCTGGTCAGGGGAGTCCGTTTAGCACGACGCTGGTTGCGGGTACTTCGGATGGAAATCTTGCCTCCGTTCCGGTTTTGAGCCGCGGTGGCGGACTGTTGGGGAATTCTGCTGGGAATTCGTTTGCCGCGACGAACTGGAACAACACAGCCACATTCGATCAGAATGTCGATTATTTCAGTTTTACCGTGACGCCCGGCGTTGGGGTTACACTGACTCTTACGGATCTGAAGTATTCGGTAAATGGAAGCGGCACGCTACCGAATGATGGTCAATGGGGATATTCGCTGGACGGCGGAGCCACTTTCACTATGCAACCCGGGTTCACTATCCCGCAAAGCCTCCCCAGTTCGCTTGCGACTTGGGACTTCGCTGACTTCACGTCGACCGGGCCAGTGGAATTCCGGTTCTGGGCTTGGGGCACGACTGCGATTAACAGCGCGTCTGCTGCTGCAGTCGGCGGATCTGGCCGTATTGGCAATATATCGGGCAAGGATCTGGTTCTTGATGGCTCCAGCGTTCCCGAACCTTCGACCATCGCGCTGATTGGCTTTGGCTTGGTCGGCATGCTGGCGTTCGGTCGCCGTCGGTTCTCACGCAGCTAACACTGCGTTGTCAGGGTAGCATCTGTCTCTTCGGAGAAGCGCGGCCAAGAGTGGTCGCGCTTCTCCTTTTTATTTTCCTGCCGTGAGACAACTGGTGTAGTCTCATCGTGATGCAAGTCGCCAGGCGAGTTGGCCAATTCTTTATGCAGCGGCCTTGGAGTGTCTACGTACTCACTTGTGTGGTTAGCGTTCTCTTGGTGCTCGGTTGGACCGTCCAATGGAACCGGGCGCTTCAGGCGTTTGACAGGGCGCTCCAGCCCCAATGGTCGCCTCCATCGCCCAAGGATGCGAGCCAGCGGTTTTTCATCGATAATGACCCCTACTATTGGATCGCTTTTGCCCGTCAGATGGTGCAGACAGGCGAGTGGCGAATTCGGTACACCTACGCTGACAACGTTCCGTACGGCCGTGAGGTTCACTGGAGCCAATCCGTGATGTGGCTGCTGGTTGGATTCGGTTATATCCGCCATCTTTGCACGGGTGAACCGATGTTTCAGGCGATTGAAGGCGCGTCCATTTGGGTCAATCCCTTTCTTCTCGTGGTGTTTGCGATCGGGTTGTCGTGGCTGATCTCCCGGCGCATGGGGGTCGTTGCGGGCATTTTCTTCGCGTTGACGTTTGTAACCTTGCCGGACATTGGTTGGGCGTTTCACCCGTTTCGTCCCGGTCATCATGGTTTGCACGTGGTTCTCAGTCTGGGCACTGTTCTGTGCCTGGTACTGGGAGGGCTGGGTTGGGTGAGGAAGCAACCGCCGGAAGGGTCGGATGGAGATCCTCGTGGCGGCTTGAAGTTTTTTCGCCCCCTGCAGTTGCTGGATGCCGTGGGGGCACGACGGTACTTTGCGGTGGCGGGAGCATTGACGGGGTTGGGGCTATGGATTGGGGCAACTGTTCAGTTCTTTACCATTGGCGCGCTGGCCGTGGGGTCGGTGTTGCTGGTGGTGTTTATGCCAGCGAATCTCACGAGCGAGGACAATGACTATGTTCCGGAGTTGTGGCGGGTTTGGGGGATATGGGCATCGGCGGTCGGGTTGGTGTTTTATTTGATCGAGTATTTCCCCTCCCACATGGCCGCACGTCTGGAAGTGAACAACCCGCTGTATATCGTGGCGGTCTTCTGCGTCGGCGAGTTGATGGTGCAGCTTACCCGCTGGCGATCCGGCGGCGGGCGGGCCAACTTCCTGGGCGGGCTTACGGCCGCGGCATTGGCCGGGGGTGTGGCACTGGTACCGATTCTGTTCCTATTCGGTCCGACCCAATGGCACAACATGCGGGACGTTCAGATGGCGCGGTTACATGAGTTCATCACGGAGTTCTACACGTATCTGAACTTCCACCCCGAGGAACCCCTGAAGAATTGGTTTCTTCAAATACTACGGAATCCTCCCCTTCTTCCTGTTGGGGGCGTTGGCGCTGTCGGGACCCCGGCGGACGAGCCTCTACGAATGGGCGGGTTTGTGGGTCTCGTTGTTTGTTTGTGTCTTCTCTTTGTTCCTCACGTTGTGGGAGGTGCGTTTTTCGGAATTGTATGCGGGAATGAGCATTTGGCTGATGATTGTGGTGGGGCACATCGCGTGGCGAAACGTTCTCAGTATGCCCAGCGGCAAACGTCCGGTGGGTCTGGTCGTCTTGCTAAGCAGCCTGGTCCTGGTTCAGGCGGTGTATTTCGCGGGCTGTGAATTCTCCGAACTCAGCGATATTCGGCGAGGAAAGACGGTCAAGAAGGAGTTGATCGATGCCGCGATGAAGAAGCATCTGGCCGAAGGGCTGAAGGCTGAAAGCCGGGGCCAGCTCCTCCGGGTGATTTGCAGTCCCGATGATGCGCCGTCGCTCTATTACTTCGCGGGGTTCGCGACGGTGGAGTCGTTTTACTGGGAGAATCCACAAGGGTTGCATGACGCGACCGCGTTTTTCGCGGATCGTGGCGATGCTGTGGCGCGGCAGATTGCCAAGGAGCGCGGGCTGACGCATACACTGGTTTCCTGGGATGACCCGTGGGCGGCCCGGTTCAACTACATCAAGACCGGGGACCGGAGCGGCGCCGAGGCTGACTCAACCTTGATGGCGCGGCTGACGCGGAGCCATCGTGATCTGCCGTCCTGGATCGCAGTGGATGAAAGACTCACGCTGATTGGAGAGCGGAAGTTCAACCTTAGGACGCCACAGGGCACGGCTTCGCTGCGGAGTCAGGTGACGGTGTATCGCCTCAATCCGACAGGCACTGAGGAGCAAAACGGTGGGAAGTAGTGTCGCATTTGGACGCCAGAGGAGGCGTACATGAAACGGGAGAATATGCGGTGGCCGATCGATAAACGCGGGCGTCGACTGCTAGCGGCGGTGGCAGCATTTTTCTGCATTGTGGGGGCACAGGCGTGGGCCCGCGAAGTGTCCATCACGATTCTACACACCTGCGATCTTCATGGGAACGTGCTGCCCACGGAAAGTTATGAAGGCAAGACGAACGTGGGCGGCATCGCCCGTTGTGCCACGATGATTCGTCAGATCCGCAGCCAGGAGAAGAACGTGTTGCTGCTGGATGCCGGCGACACGCTCCAGGGCACTCCGGTCAGTTTTCTCAGCGGCGGCCAAGTGATGGTGAAGTGTTTCAACCAATTGCATTACGATGCCTGGACGTGGGGCAATCACGAGTTCGACTGGGGATTAAACAAGCTGGCCGCCTGCGCCGAGCGGGCCGAGGCGCCGATCGTCGTCGCCAACATACGAGGAGCAACGGGCGGTGGGAATCCGATCTCCCGGCGAATCGTCTCCCAGCTGAAGCCGTATATCGTGCGGGACATCGACGGGGTCAAGGTGGGCATCATCGGGCTGGACACGCCCGGTGTCCCGAGTTGGAGCCGTCCACGGCTGATCGACGGGTTGGAGTTTGAGGATTCCGTGGATACATTGCACAAGGTCCTTCCCGAAGTCCGCGCGGCGGGCGCCCAAGTGCTGGTGGTTGTTTGTCATCAGGGCTACCGTGAAGGTGGAGATGATCATGCCAACCAAATCAATGCCATCGCCCGTAATTTCCCGGAGTTGGATGTAATCATTGGCGCGCACACACACCGCAATTTTCCTGAATTCAAAGTGGGGCAGGTGTTGTATTGTCAGGCCGACTATTACGGCATTCATCTGGGTCGCGTGGATCTGGTGTTCGATACCGAAAAGGGCCGCGTGGTTCGGCGCCAGTCCAACACACTATTGATGGGCGAGAACGTGCCGCTTGACGATGGGATACTCAAGCTTACCCGTGCGGAAGTCGAACGCGCAGAGAAAGCGGCGAGCGCTCCCCTCGGCGAAGCTACCGACGAATTCATATCGCGCGCCCTGCCCCGCAAGGAAACACCGATTCACGACCTGATTTTCGAGGCAATCGCCGACTCGTTACGCGGGCACGGCGTGAAGGTGGATGCGGTCGTCCATGGGATTCAGGATCGGCGTGACGGTCTGAAGAAGGGCACGGTCACCGTCGGCGATGTGTGGAAGGTCGTGCCGTACGAGAACACGATCGGGGTCGTGCAGTTGCTGCCCGGCGAATTGCGTGAGGTGTTGGAGGAAGATCTCAACGCGTACGACAACAACGCCTTTCGCGGCATCTGGGGATTGAAGTGGACGTTCGATCCGTCTGCGGGGAAGGGACGGCGAACCATCACTTTACGGCGCGGCGATGGCTCACAGTTGGATGAGAAGCAGAGGCTTTTGGTGGCATTTAACAGCTACGACCTGGCCAGTGGCGGGCAGCGCTGGAAAAGATTGCGGGAGTTGGCGGATCGACCCGAGTCGAAACTTGTGGAGTACGACTTTGAAACGCGGGACGCGGTCATCAACTATATCCGTAAACGCGGCACGATCACGCCAATCGTGGCCAACTGGTGGATTGCCAAACGCAACGCCGCTGTGGGCGACTCGCCCAAAGACAACTAGCCTACGGGGTTGCGAGCTTCACAGCGCCCGGGGCCTCGGGGACGATCATGGGTTTGCCCTCGGAAATCCTGACAGGACCTGTGACCGTAAGTGCCCGGCCTGGCTGCAGGTCGGTGACCGCCAGTCCTGTCAATGCTTTCTCCCCGAGCACGACGGGGATTTCACCCGTTGCGTCCTGAACGGTGAGCCGTTGACCCTTGTCGGTTTTATCGGAGCCGGAGATGGTTCCCGAAATGATCACGACACGGTCAGCCCAAGCTGCCTTGACTTTGCCAATAGTGGTCGCTATCGGCGGAGCTGCGGGCACGGGAGGGAGTTCTGGTGACGTAGCCGTGCCGCTGACCAATTGCACGGCATCTGCGGTCCGAATCCTGAGCTGAAGTTGGTCTCGATAAGTGCTGACAGTGACGTTGGCGCGGATGACGTTTCCCGTACCTACCTTCGAGGCGAGTTGCGTCTGAAGGTTCGACCAGTAGACGAGCGAGACGGACGCGCCGCCTTCGCTCAGAGTGACGACATAGGGCGCACGCTCGCCGGTGGGGATCCGCACGTCCGAAATAGTGGCCTGCACCATGATGTGTTGATTTGTCAATGCCTTGGTGATCTTGGCTATAGGCGTAAGGGTGTCGTCGCTGGCCAGGGCGGGGGTTTGTCCCGCCAAATTCGTACAGAGTATCCCGACAAAAATGGGCAGAAACCACCGTCGGATCAGGTTTTCCGCAGAAGTGAGTCTGCTACTTGAATGAAAGCATTCAGGTCTTGGCATCATGACTTTCTCCCTTGCGCAAGCACATGTAAACGGCAATTTCAGCAACAACGGAAGGATTGTTCCAGTGAAGGGACGAAGCCGCAAGGAAAAACTTGACCCCGAGGAAGATGCGTCTTTGCACCGTGGCATGTTAGCTGCTCATGGTTGCGTAGGAGTTTTGCGGTGGCAATCAGATACTGATCAAGAAGTTATGCCGAATTTTACATATCAAGCGCGCAATGCGGCCGGGCAGTCCGTCGGCGGCGACACTGAAGCGGCGGATCAACAAGCCGCGGCGATGGCGCTCATGGATCGCGGCCTGATGGTTGTCTCACTACGGGCATCAGCCGGTCGAAAAGGAGTGCGGAAGCGTCGGCAAGGCAAGGTCAAGTCGCAGGACCTGGTCGTGTTCACTCGACAGCTGGCCACCATGATGGATGCGGGTTTGCCGCTCGTGCAGACATTGACGGCGCTCGAAGAGCAGACCGAGAGTCCAATCTTCAAGCCCGTGTTACGCACCATTACGGAGAGAGTGGAGCAAGGCAACGCGTTTTCGGAGGCGTTGGCCGAGCATCCCAAGGTTTTCACCAAGCTTTATGTAAGCATGGTGGAAGCTGGCGAGACCGGTGGTTTGCTCGCGGAGATTTTGGATCGGTTGGCGAGTTACCTGGAGTCGAGCGCGCGGCTGAAGAAGAAGGTGAAATCGGCGATGAGCTATCCGGTGATCGTGTGTTGCATCGCCCTCTCCATCGCCCTGTTTTTGATCGTCAAGGTCATTCCGATCTTTGCTGACATCTACAAGGACTTCGGCGCGGCCTTACCGACGCCGACACAGATTCTGATTGATTTCAGCAATATCATTCGCACGTACTTTTTGCTGACCATCGGTGCGGCGGGGGGATTGGTCTTTAGCCTGGTGAAACTCAAACGCACCAAGAAGGGGACGGCCATCTGGGACCGCACGAAGTTGCGATTGCCTGTGTTCGGGAAGCTTGTCCACAAGATTGCCATCTCGCGGTTTTCGCGCACCTTTGCGGCGTTACTGAGGAGCGGCGTGCCGATCCTGGAGACGTTGCGTATCGTCGGTCAATCGGCGGGCAATACCGTCGTGGAGGCGGCTGTCGAGAAGACGGCAGCGAGCATTGAGCGCGGCGACAATCTCGCGGTGGCCCTCGGTCAGCATCGGATTTTTCCGCCGATGTTGGTGAGGATGGTCTCGGCGGGCGAGCAGACCGGCAAGGTGGACGTGATGCTGGAAAAGATTTCCGATTTTTACGACGAAGAGATCGAAGCGACGCTGGCGGGTTTGACGTCATTGATTGAGCCGTTGCTGATCGTGTTTCTCGGCGTCGTGGTGGGCAGTATTGTCATCTGCATGTTTCTACCGATCTTCAAACTCAACCAGATCGTACAGTTTTAGAATAGCGCGGGGAATCGGACAAGGGGCTGCAAGAGCGGAGTGGAGGGATTTAATGGCGAAGATAATTATAGTCGATGATGATCCAGCAATGGTATCGGTGCTTTCGGAGGTATTACGAGAGCATCACCATGAGGTGATACCGGCGAGCGGGCCCGAGAAGGCGTTTCAGCTTGTGAAGGAGCAATCGCCTGATCTGGTGTTGGCGGACATCGAGATGCCTGAGGGCAAGCCGTTGGGCCTTAAGCTATTGCAACAGGTGAAGGATTACAACCAATCCATTCCCACGATCATGATCACGGGGCAGGGTACCAAGGAGCGCGCGGTACAAGCGCTCCGCGCCGGTGCGCACGATTTCATCGAAAAACCATTTCAGATTGACGAGTTGGTCAAGCGTATCGACAACGCGCTGCTACAGCAGAAGGCGGTGCATGCTCTTGAGGAGAACGTGGAACTCCGCCGCCAACTCCAGGATAAATTCCGCTTCGACTCCATGATCGGCACAAGCTCCCGCATGGAATCCGTGTACCGCCTCATCGAACGCGTGGCGAACACTGAATCCACCATCCTGATCCTCGGCGAAAGCGGCACGGGCAAGGAGTTGGTGGCGCGGGCGCTTCACTACAACAGCCGCCGGGCGGCGATGGCGTTTGTCGCGGTGAACTGCAGCGCTCTTCCCGAGCACCTGTTGGAGTCGGAACTCTTCGGCCACCGCAAGGGCGCGTTCACGGGCGCCGCGTTTGACAAGATGGGATTGTTCCAGCACGCCGATGGCGGCACGATTCTACTGGATGAAATTGGCTCGATGGCGCCCAGTTTGCAGAGCAAGCTGCTCCGGTTTCTGCAAGACAAGGAACTGCGTCGCGTGGGAGATACCGATACGATCAAGGTTGACGTCCGCGTCCTGGCCTCGACCAATGAGCCCCTCCAGCAGAAGATGATAGACAAGACGTTCCGTGAAGACCTGTATTACCGCCTCAGCGTCATCCCGATCCAACTACCCGCGTTGCGCGAACGCGTTGAAGATATTCCGCTACTGGTGAACCATTTCATCCATCAGATTGCGAAGCAGCAGGGAACGCCGGCGCCCCGCATGTCCGATGAGGTGATGAGTGTCATGAAGGCGTACCGCTGGCCCGGCAACGTGCGCGAACTGCAAAACGCCATTGAGCGGGCGTGCGCGCTTTGTGACGGGGGCGCGGTGCTGCTGAAGGATCTGCCCGAGCGTGTCCTCGAAGCGGTGGCAGGGGTCAACGACATCCCACAACGCACCGATTCCCAGATGTCCGGCGCGCGACCCACGGGAGGGTACGAGATGCCGGAGACCGTCCTCGATCCGATGCTGGTGGAGAAGGCGGCCGGCGCCGCCCACTGGAGCAAGGGGTTGGCGCCCGTGCAACTCAAGGAATTCCTTCATCGTCAAGAAGTCGACTATATCGAGCAGGTGATTGAGACGGCGGGAGGGGACAAGGAAAAGGCCGCGGAAATGCTGGGTATCAGTATGGCCACGCTCTACCGCAAGCTCGCGTCGCCGAGTTCGGAAGTCGAGGCTGAGGTCGTCCAGCGACAAGCCGTGTAGTACGACAGCGGGTGCCCGCAGAAAGTCTCCCATTTCTGGACCCGCAAGCGGCCCGGTTGGCTAGCGTGCAGTTTTGTTGCGCGCCCAGGCGATGATTCATTTCTGCGTTCAAATGTGTGCGAGAACGCCGCTTTTTGTCCACCGGGCGGGTTGCAAAGCTGCAAGGATTCTCAGGTTTCTTGTGGAAAAGGAGGCAAACCGTCAGAAATGAGCGGACAACGAGACCCTACCACGCTGGAAACGGTTGCTGGCACTGGGGGTGCTTAAACCAGTTGCTGTGGAAGCAGAAAACTTCAAGGAAAGGCAGGTGAAACAAATGAATAACAGAATCCGCAACGACCGCTCGGCGTTCACCCTGGTAGAAATCATGATTGTGGTTGCCATCATTGGGTTGCTCGCCGCGCTCGCGATCCCGGGTTTCGTCAAAGCTCGTAAGCAGTCTCAGGGCCGCCGTATTATGAATGACTGCCGTCAGATGGACGCCGCCATTGACCAATGGGCGCTTGAAACAGGGCAGACTGACGGTGCCACCGTCAACACGACAGGGGCACAAACGTACCTGAAGACTGCGTGGAAAACCACGGATCTGCTGAACAACACCTATACCGTTGGTCCGGTTGGCACGACCCAGATAGCGATCAATGCGAACACAAAGACCGCGTTGGTCGGTGTCGGTATCGACTGGGGTAACTACTAAGCTGGTAGTCTCAGTCCAAGCGCGGAAGCGCTTTTAGGTTTAACACGCAGAGGCAGGAGGGAATTCCTCCTGCCTCTGTTGCAAGAACCGGGGATATCAAAAAGAATTGCCGAACAGGAGGTGAGACCGATGCGGACGCGGTGGAAATCGCTGTGCCGCCCCCAGGCGTTCACGCTTGTGGAAATCATGATCGTGGTGGCCATCATTGGGTTGCTGGCGGCGCTGGCCATTCCCAGTTTCATCAAAGTCCGCAAGCAATCACAAGGCAAGCGGATCATGAATGACGCCCGCATCATCGATGCGGCCATCAACTCGTGGGCGCTGGAGAACGGCGTAGCCGATGGCACGACAGTGGACCTTGTGGCGGCCGCCCAGTACACGAAATCGGGTGTGATCAACCCCGTCGATATACTCGGAAACGCCTACGGCATGTACGGCGTTGGGGACAGCCAGATAACGATTTCGGTGCTAACGAAGACGGCCCTTGACGGGGTGAATATCGACTGGGGAGCTTACTGAAGGAGGAGTTGTTGGGGCGACCAACTCTATCGGTCGCTTGTCCCCGCGGCCCGGAGCTGGCAGGAGGTTCATTGCAGTGCGGCAACTCCCTTCCGAAGTGCTGGCACATCAGATGCTTATTCACAGGCGGGATTTGGCAAGAACCATGTTTTTTCGACGCAACAACAAACGTAAACTCGAGATGGCGCTGGGGATCGACCTTGGGGCCAGCCAGATCAGGGCCGTTGTCGTTCGCCAGCCTCGGGACAAGCTCGAATTGGTCGAGTACGCGGCGCATCCGCTGGCAAGCACTTCTGCCAAGGCCTATCGGGGACCCGAATTTGCGGCGGAACTGCAAGCGTTGGTGGAAAGTCTGAAGACCACCGAGCGACGGGCGTTCGTGACGATTAGCTGCAGTTCGGCGATGGTGTGCCAGGCGGAGTTCCCACCGGTTCCGCTTGACGAGATCAAGAGTGCCTTGAAGCTCAACAGTTCGGGCTACCTGCGCCGCGACTTCTCGTCGTACTACCTGGATGCCTTTGAGCTGAAGAAGGGCACCGAAGGGTCCAAGAGCAAGAGCAAGGGGAAGAATCCCGCCAAAGCCGAGGACGCGGCGAAGACCAAGGACGCGGCGAAGGCGAAAGACAAGGAGATGGTCAAGTCCACGGTGCTGGTCGGCGGGGCCACGAGGGAGGAAGTGGACGCCTGCCGGGATGCGCTCATCGCCGCCAAGATCAAACCCAGTGTGATCGAACTGGCTGCTGTGTCCGTCATCAACGCATTTCAAATCAGCCAACCCGAGATCAAGGACGAAGTGATCGTACTTGTGGACATGGGTGCGCGCATGACCAGCATCAACTTTCTGCTCGGCGGCATGCCATTGATCACGCGCATCATGCATTTTGGTGGCGCGCAACTCAGTGAATACATCGGCCAGATCCTGATGCTAAAGCCGCAGGAGGCCGAAGACGAGAAGCGCAAGATGTCCGCGCCGGTCCAGGAACTCGTAAAGACCGCGATCTCGCCGCTGGCGCGGGAGATTCGATCCTCCATCGATTTTTTCGAAAGGCAGAACGATCTGCATGTCCGACACATTTACGCCTGTGGCGGCTCGGCTTGTTCCCCGCAAGTGCTGACGATTCTGGGGGAGGCTGTGGGCGCACAGATCGAGTGCTGGAACCTGGTGAAGGATCTGGATGTGAGCCATTTCAATGGAGAAAGCGAACGCGTGCTAGCCATAGGTCCATCTCTGGCGGCTGCGGTGGGCGTTGCGGCTGCCCGATTGTCATGAAGGACGACTTCCGATGACGACCGCCATCACCCTCAATCTTTTGGCCGAAGAACAGCTGGCGCAGGAAGCGCGCGCCCGCGATCCCGTCAAGCTGTTCACCGCCGTCGGCCTGGGCGCGTTGACAGTGGCCGTGGCCTGTGGCGGCATACTTTCGGCGATACTGATGCAAAAACAGACGGAGCTGCACGGACTGGAGGCACAGTGGAAGAAGACGAATAACGTCAGCGCCGAGGAAGGAGAATTTCAAGGGACCAGCGCCGCCGCGGACGAAATCATCGCCCTGAATCATTCGCGCATCCTGATGGCGCCGCAGTTGGCGCTCGTGAAAGACCTTATTCCGCCATCGGTCCAACTCTCCCAACTCGCTTTTGCGCTGACCGTGGAAACGACAGAACCGGGCGGCGGTGAAGAAGGCACCGAGTCCAAGCATCCAGGCCATCCGAAGCGGGTCGAGCGGCTGGTGATGCGGATGGAGGGAGTGGCCTCCAGCAGCCGGCCGGAACTGGAGGTTGACCAGTTTTTGAAGGCGTTGCGCAGCAATGCGCGCTTTAGCGCCCTCGTTGAAGATATCCAGTTGCGTTCCATCTCCCGCACGTCCAGCGACAAGGCGGGCCAAATAGTTACGGGAGCCGGTTTCGTCATCGAATGTTGGTACAAGGGAAAGACGGCGAAATGAAGAAGGGCTATTTTAGCAAGCTGCCGAAGGACAAACTGCAGAAAGTCGTGCTGATCTGCGTGCTGACATTGATTGCGGTAGTGGGCGCGGTTCAATTCTACCTGCTGAAGAACTGGACCGCACTGAACGAGACGAAGGCGGACATCGCGAAGATCGAGGACCAGATTCGACAGGCCGACCGAAAGGCCCGCAGCGCCGCGCAGGATGTCGCGCACCGCGCGGAGATGAAGGCATTTGTCCAAGCCCAGTGGGCGACCATGATCACGGGGGATCCTTTCGCCTGGGTCGTGCGCGAGATCAGCCTGTTCGCCGAACAGTATCCCGTCCATGTCGGCGAGTTGCACCCCGGCAGCAAGGCCGAGTCGGATGGAAAATCCAAGTCGCTGATTTACATGACACGCATCGAGTTCTCCGGTACATACGATCAAATTGGGGTATTCGTCCGTGATTTGGAAAACAGGTTTCCGACGAGTGAGATCCAGTCATTGTCTCTCTCCGGCAGTGCGGATGACAAAGGCCAGCACACCGGCGTGTTAGAAATCGGGTTGCGGATGCAGCCACCGGTGCCGTCCAAGAAAGCAGAGGCAAAAAAGACAACATGAAGACTCATGCCTCCCCGGCAATCTGGGCAGACCGTGCCTGGCCGGATAACGGTGTTACGATCGAAGAGAATCGTCCGGCCACGAGAGACACCTCAGCCGCCAAGGCCGAGGGTGAATCGGTGGTTTATCAACGGGACGGCAGCGGCAGTCTTTCAACGTCGATGCAGATTGTGGGGATCCTGGCGTTTTGTCAGGCGATCTTTTTTCTCGCGTTGTTTCTGTTCCTTTGCGCGCGGGCCGGGGCAGCGACTGTGAGCAAGGCGGAATCAGGCCCTGCGTTGATTTCGTCCACGTATACAAACCAAACCGTGCGCGATCCGTTTGGCTCGGAAGTCCCCAGCACCTTGGACGCGACGGCGGCCGGTTCAACCCGCACGGCTGGCGCCGAAGGTTTGAAGCTGATGGGCATTCTGTACAGCGCGACAAGTCCGTCGGCGCTGGTGAACGATCAGCTTGTGGAATTGAACAAGCCCGCCCGGGTGCAGACCGGGCAGGGAGAAGTGGAAGTCAAGGCCGTGACGATTACGCGCGACATGGTTGTGCTGGAAGTTGGGGGTCAAAAGATGGAACTACGGCTTAGCGGAACCGATCGCGACAAAGGATCCAAGTGATCGAGCAGCGACCGGAGTTGGCGCCGAGAGCTACCGGGGTTGGCCCGGATGCTGCTTATTTCAAGGAGGTTGATATGAAGACGCAACGATTGTTGACCCTGTGCCTGTTGGGCGCGATGGGGATGTGCATGCCGGCTTACGCCGACGGTCCCGTCCCATCAAAGAAGGCTCCGGGGACCGCCCCGGCCGTGACCTCAGCGGTCGCGTCGGCGCCAGTCGCCGCGCCAGCCGCGGTCGCTGTCGTGACGCCAGTTGCCGCGCCAGCCGCAGTCGTCGCCGCGGCGCCACTACCCGCGGATGAGCCGATCGAAATCGGCTACATCGAAGCGGACATCCAGAATGTTCTGCGCACACTCGCGGCGAAGGCGGGCATCAATCTGATTCTGGGCGATGAGGTGACCGGCAAGGTCACCGTGAACTTGAAAGGCGTATCGTACGAGGAGGCGATGCAGTTGATCGCCGAGTCCAAGGGGTACGCGTATGTGAAGGACAAGACGGTGGTCAAGATCAAGTCGCGTGAGTCCCTGGACGTGGAGCCCGTGGAAATGCGGGTGTACACCTTGAACTACGCCAAGGCTGACGATGTGAAGAAGACGTTGACCAGCTTGCTCACGAAGCAGGGGAAAATGGAAGTGGACGAGCGAAGCAATACGCTCGTGCTGTCCGACACGCCTTCCTCTCTCAGCAAACTTTCCTCTCTGATCGAACAGCTGGATATGCAGACGCCGCAAGTGTTGATTGAGGCGAAATTTGTTGAAACCACGAAGAATCCCAGGAAAGACCTCGGCATCAACTGGGGCAACACATTGTTGAACCACGAGATGATCGCCGGTGGGAGCGCCCTTACGCCTATCGAGCCGGCGACGGTTCCGAGCACGCCTCCCGCCATTCCCGTTAACGCCCAGAACCAACCCGCCGGCGGGTTTCAATTCGTGAAGGGGGCGGGCGGCTCCTTTGCGACACCATGGACGTCAGGCGCGGCGCTGCTGGATGTCGGCCAGGCCAACCTGGTCTTTTCCTATTTAAGCCAGGACACGGATACCGAGTTGCTCGCCAATCCGCGGGTGGTGACCACGGATAACACCAAGGCGCGCATCTCCATCGCCACGCAATATCCGATTCCGAACTTTTCCTTCAGCGAGCAGACGGCATCGCTGCAGATTTCAGGGTTTGATTACAAGGACATCGGGATCATCCTGAACGTGCTGCCGAGAATTAATAAGAATGACTTTGTGACACTGGACGTGACGCCCGAAGCGAGCAGTTCCACGGAAAACGCGACGCTCCAGAGCGGGGGCGGCAACGCCGTGTCGATTCCGATCATCAACGTGCGCACGGCGTCGACCACGGTGCTCATCAAGAGCGGCAACACCCTGGCGATTGGCGGTCTCATGCGCCAGGACGTAAGCGACAACTATACGAAAGTCCCGCTCATGGGGGATGCGCCGTTGGTGGGACGGCTTTTCCGCAGCAAGAGCCTGAACACAACGAAACGCGACCTGTTGATTTTCCTCACCCCGACGATTGTGCGACCTGAGTCGCAAACTGGCTACGAGAAGTATGCCAACGGATACCCGAAGCAGGAAGTTTACACGGACGACAAGTGGATGCCGAAGGACAACGCGAAACCGCGTACGATGTTCGGTTTGTTCGGCAGTTCGCACGAGAAAGACGCCGCGCCCGCCGCGCAGAATTTCGGACCGAATTGATTTGCGAGACCGCGTTGTTGGTTCCCGAGAGGTGAGGGCCGGAACCATCATAGTGGGGAGGGGCGTCCGACAGCGGACGCCCCTCACACTACTGAGATGCTTCTTAGTTCTGAGGCGCTCCTGTAGCCAGGTGGAATTGGGGCTTTGCCAAAACCCCAAGGTTTCCGTGTTTTCCTTTCCGGCGCCGCGGTGGGTACATGAATTGCTTTTATGGAATCGGAAGGTATTTCGATGAGCGCAGGAGAGACAGTGACTCGGGAGCAACTCAAAGCCAAAGACGGATTCACCCTTGTGGAGACCGTTCTGTCGGCCATGGTCCTCGGCATCGCCCTGGGCGCCTGCATCCTCAGCTTCAGCATGTCCATGCGGATGGTGAATACGGGGGGCAATCAGATGGCGGCGGTGCACACGGCCCGCGACGCGCTGGAGTCACTGCGCACGAACCACTTCAACAGCACTGTGTTAAGCGCGGGATCGCACATATTTACGAATGCCAACTCCTACTTCACGGCGCCCTATACGGTGACCAGCATTGATTTCTGCAACAAGACGGTGGCGGTGAGCATGCCCTACTTGAACAAGATCCACGGTGGTTCGTCCACGAACGTTTTGACGACGATCCTCTGTTCAACATTGCACCCATGAAGACCTCCTTGCTATCGGGGCGAAGATCGTCGGGCGGGTTTACGCTCGTGGAGATGGCGATGTCGTTCGCCATTATCACCCTCGTGACCATCGGAGCGTTCAACGTGTTCGTTTCGTTCCTGCGCGCGTATAACACGTCGACGTTGATGGGGACGGCCGCGGGAGGCGCCAGCCTGGGTATGGAACGCATGGTGTACGGAGTCGGCACCAACATTGGTTTACGCGAAGCGGCGGCCAGCAGTGTCATGGTGACCTACTCGAACAACGATTGGACATTGACATACACCAACGCCACCGACTCTGCCGTGAAATCTTTCAAGTACAGCGACAGCAAGAACTCAATCACCGACTGGGCGGGGAAACTGATCTGTACCAATGTGATGTCGTCGACGGCCACGGACTTGGCGGTTGGTTGCCAGATTACACTGTCAGTGACCAACAGCGCGGGCGGTCGCGTGATGACCAACTCGGTGATTACATTCGTGCAATTTAGAAACTAGGTTTCAGAAAGGGAAGAAACAACATTCGACGAAAACGAGGGTGTATATGAAGGGACGCAACCAAATTCATCAGGGTCGGGAGGGTTCCATTCTGCTCGTCGTGCTGGGGTTTCTCTGCATCACGGTCGGGCTGGTCATCACGATCCTGGACGTAGCCAGCAACGCCCGAAGGATTTCCCAGGAGCAGGTGGACATGGAGAAGGCCATGTACGTGGCCGAAGGTGGTCTGGAACGCGGCGCCCGCTTTATGGAATCGAATCTCGCCGTGATCGTCAGTTCGTCCACCGGCTGTACCAATGGCAGTGGAAGCATCGGGTCGGGGACCTACACGTTTTCCATCATCCGATCCAACAGCGCCGCCAGTACGTACTTTATTATTGCGACCGGCACAGTGAGCAGCGCGCTGTCCGGCAAGGGCGTAAGGCGGGTGTGCAGCCTGCTCAACGTCTACCAGCCGACGTACGCGGAGTTTTCCTTGTGGAGTTCCAACAACGCAGCAATGTCCTTCGTGCAGGGTGAGATATTCAATGGGGCCGTACACGCGGATACGGAGTTCGTCTTTAACAATGCTGGCGGCGGCCCCATCTTCCATTCGTCGCTGACGTCCGGCTGGGGCACATACAGCGGGAGCATCTCCGGAATCGAGATGGACCAGGGACTTGTGTTGAATTCGCCTGCGGGCAAGATGGCCGATGTCGACTTCAATTCGGCAGCATCGACTTCACTCAAGAACGACGCACTGGCCAACGGCCTGTACCTCAGTGGCAACACGACGATCACGTTCAATGGCGGCACCGTGAGCATCAGCAATACCCACACAAATCCGACGTGGTCGAGCCATAGTTATACGCTCCCTGCCAAGGCAATCATCTACGTGGCGAACTCGGGCACGTCGTCGGGGGCAAATGCGGGCATCGTCTACCTCACCGGAGGCACGGTGGGGGGTGCCGTTACGGTCGTCAGCGAGAACGACGTGTACATTCGCGGCAACATCACATACGCCCAGAATCCCGTCACGACGCCCAGTAGCCCGGACGCGCTGGGGCTAATCGCACGGGACAGTATTTGGGTGGATACAACGATGCCCAATAGTGGGACAATTGACGCGGCCATGATTGCGGCGGGGACTTCGGGGGATGGCACCGCCGACGATGTCGGCAGTTTCGGCGTCGTCAACTATAGCACCGGGTCCCCGCGTGGTTCGCTGAGCGTATATGGCGGCATTGTGCAACAGGTGCGGGGCGCGGTGGGGATGGCCAATGGCAGCGGAACGTTGACGTCGGGTTACAACAAGAATTACAGTTACGACAACCGGTTCCTCACCAAACCGCCACCGTTCTACCCGACGGTCTCGAACATGGTGACTTTCTCCCAATGGACGGAGGGACACTGATCGGGTATGAGCGCGATTCCCTGGTTTCTGGACACACCTTCGAAGCGTTGGCTCAGCGTTCTGGCCGTGGCATTTCTCGCGTCCGCGGCACTGATGGTGCGTTCGTTCGTCAATGCGGCATTTCCTCAAGAGGAGAAAACCGTCACCGTCGAACCACGAGTCTCGGTGGTGACGGAGCACGTGAGCCCGAGACCCGAGCCGGTCTGGGATAACCCGCGCGAAGTGCGCGAAAACCAGCCCGCCCCAACGGACGGTCGGGTTTCCCCATTTGCCGCGGAGGACGCGATAAAGGCCAGGGACAACCCGGTCATTATCCAGCAGCGCATTCACCGGCAGGCCGACTACCTCCGCAACCTCATCGCCAAAGGCGAGCTTCCCAAGGGATTTGGAAATCTCACCAAGGAAAAAGTCGATGAGATGGAAAAACAGGGGATCATGCCCAATTAGCGGGCGCGTCTTTGTGCCTCACGAGACTTCCAGCCGCTTGGCGATCCTGAATTTCTCGATGCGCTTGCGTAATGTGGCGCGCGTGATCCCCAAAAGCTTGGCGGCCTGAACCTGATTGCCGCTCGTTTCGCTCAGAGCCCGCGCGATGAGTTCGCGTTCCACCACCGCCATGAGTTTCAGTTTCGGGTCCTTCTTCGCCAGCGCGTAGAGCGGACGCACCGCCGCATCGATGGCGGCGGCCAAATCTTGCGGCGGAACGGCAATTCCACGCGGTTCCCGCACTTCGGCCGGCAGGTCCTTGGGCAGGATGGAATCGCCGCGAGCGACGACGGCGGAGCGTTCGATCACGTTTTCCAATTCCCTCACGTTGCCGGGCCAGGACGATCGATCGAGGATTCTCAGCGCTTCCGTTGAAATCTTCGTTACTTTCCCGGCGATCGTGCCCGATTTCACGAGCCGCTGCAGGAAATAATCCACCAGCAACCGAACGTCGTCACGCCGCTCGCGCAACGGCGGTAGGTGGACGCGCACCACGTTAAGGCGGTAATAAAGATCCTCGCGAAACTTCTTTGCCGCGACGAGTTGTTCCGGGTCCTTGTTGGTCGCGGTGATGACGCGCACGTTCACCTGGAACGTTTGGTTGCCGCCGACGCGTTGGAACTCGCCATTCTGCAACACGCGGAGGATCTTGGTCTGCGTGGAGAGAGGCATATCGCCGATTTCATCGAGAAAGATCGTCCCCTGGTCGCATTGCTCGAATTTGCCGATGCGCCGGTCGGCGGCGCCCGTGAACGCTCCCTTTTCGTGGCCGAACAACTCGCTCTCGAGCAGATTCTCCGGAATCGCCGCGCAATTGATTGCCAGGAACGGTTTTTCCGCGCGCCGGCCATGGTGGTAAATGGCCCGCGCCACCAACTCCTTGCCAGTGCCGCTTTCGCCGGTGATGAGCACGGTTGCGTCGGACTGCGAAACCTGTCCGATGAGCTTGAAGACCTGCTGCATCGGCTCGCTCTTGCCCACGATACCTTCGGCATAGTCTTCGCTGGCCAACAACGGCTGATAGCTGACCACCTCGCGCATGTCGCGGGCGGCCTTGAGGGCGGAGTCGATAAGCGCCTTGAGTTTGGGCACGTCCAGCGGTTTGAGGACGTAGTCGTAAGCGCCCAACTTCATCGCTTCGATAGCGGTCTGGGTCGTGCCGTACGCGGTCATCATGATGATGAGGAGCTTCGGGTCGAGTTCGCGCAACTTGCGCAACGTGTCGAGTCCGCTGGTCGCCCCCATGCGGATGTCCATTACCACGAGGTTGGGACGCTCTTGGGCAATCATGCGGATGGCTTCATCGCCGTTGGCCGCGTCCACCACCTGCAGCGTGTCGCTGGCAAGGTTGCGGTGAAACGCGCGGCGAATGTCCGCTTCGTCATCGACAACCAGAATCTTATCCATGGCGGCGCATCTTAGTCGGCTTGGGCGGCCAGCGCAAGCGTCCCTGCTTGCGGTTATTTGGCTTCGGTGCTACGGATAGACAAATGCGCTGGTCAATTTCAATCGGGCGTGTGTTCGGGATCACGTTGCGGCTGCATGTAACCTTTCTGATTTTTCTGGCGTTTATCGCCTATGGCGGGTTTCAAGACGGGGGCGCGAATGGTGCCGGCTGGGCGGTGGCAATGTTCGGTTCGATCTTCGCGTGCATCGCGCTGCACGAACTGGGGCATAGTGTTGTGGCCCAACAGCTTGGCGTGCAGGTTAAGAGCATCACCCTATTGCCGATAGGCGGCATCGCCTCGTTACGCAGCATTCCCGAGAATCCATGGCACGAAATCGCGATCACGGTGGCGGGGCCGATGGTCAACGCCGCCATCGCCTGCGCGCTGATTCCGTTGACGGGCATCCCCTCGCATTTTCTGCTCGTGGAAATGCCACACGACTTGCATGGATTGCTGCTGAGTCTCGCGCAAGCCAATATCACGCTGTTCCTGTTCAACTTCATCCCGGCGTTTCCGATGGACGGCGGACGGTTGCTCCGCGCGGTCCTGGCGCTGGTGCTTCCTTATCGGCGCGCCACCACCGTCGCCGCGACGGTGGGGCAGGGGCTGGCGATTTTGTTCATCCTGGTGGGATTGAAGCTGTCATTCTGGCTGGTCATCATCGGCGCCTTTATTTTCATGGGCGCGGAAGGTGAGGACCGCGTTGTGCGCATGAGAAGTGTGCTGCACGATGTGGACGTGGAAGAGGTGATGAGCCGCGACTTTGCGGTGCTCGCGCCCGCCGACCCGGTGTCGCGCGGTATCGAGATGATTTACCAAACTGGACGAGACAGTTTCCCGGTCCTTCAGGAAGGGCAGTTGGCGGGCATCGTGACCCGAGCGGCGCTCGTGGAGGCGATGAACACATACGGCTCGGCTATGTCCGTCGGGCAGATCATGAATCCTCATCCTCCGGTGGTTTCGCCCCGGGAGAAGGTGGTCCGCGTTTACGAGGAGATCATCAACGGCGCGAACACGAGTGCGATCGTGGTGGACGACGGTCGCCTTGTGGGCGTCCTTTCGCCGGACAACGTCAGCCGCTATCTCCTCGTGCAATCCAGCATCAAGTCGCCGCGCCGCCGTTGGGGGGCTCTTGGGCGGCCGTTACCCGCGACTTCGCAAACTCCAGGGCTTCCGCCCGTGATTTCAAGCATTCCTCCAATTGCATTTCCTCCGCCTCGCGAAGAATCTGCCCCACCATCGGCCCGGGCTTGAGGCCAAGGGCGAGCAAATCGTGCCCCGTCAACAACGGCGGAGGTTTCATCACTTCCGGTGGCATCTCGGCGACTTTGGCCTTCAGGAACTCGTAATTCTCCAGGTTGCGATGGCTTGCGGCGCAGTCGATCCGGTGGAGTTCGAGTTCGTCGGGAAACGTCTCGCGCGCCAGGATGCGTTTCAGTTTGGCGGGCCGCATTTCCTTGACGAATTGAAACCGCATATGGTCGCGCACGCACAAGACAACCCTGTCGATCTCGTCATTCGAAAACCGCAGGCGCCGCAGGATGGTTTCCGCCATCTCCGCGCCGACGCGGTCGTGTTCACTGAACCGAATCCGGTCCGGCGCGCGTTCAAACGTCGGCGGTTTGCCCACGTCGTGCAATAACACCGCAAACGCCAGGGTCACACTCGGATGGGGTGGCAACGCGTCCAGCATCATTCGCGTGTGGGCGAACACGTCACCCTCCGGATGGAACTCCGGTGGTTGCTCCACGCCCTGCATGGCGGCGATCTCCGGCAAGACTTCGGCCAACAGCCCGGTGGCCCGCAGAAGCTCCAATCCGCGTCCGGCGTGTGACCGCGTAAGAGTCTTGATCAATTCATCCCGGATTCGTTCCGCGCTGACCACCTGAATTTGCGCGGCCATTTCCTTCACAACATCGAAAGTCGCGGATTCGATGTCATACCCCAGATTCGCTGCAAACCGGACGCAACGCAGCAGCCGCAATTTGTCCTCGGTAAACCGCTGCCGTGGGTCGCCGATGGTTCGCACCTGTTTCCGCTCGATATCCGCCCGCCCGTTGACGAAGTCGATAATCCGGTCCTCAATCGGATCATAGAACAGTCCATTGATGGTAAAATCGCGGCGCTGGGCGTCTTCTTCGGGAGAACCGTACCGCACGCTGGTCGGCCGTCTTCCGTCAACGTACGCCTGGTCGCTGCGAAACGTCGCCACCTCGAACTGGTGCTCGCCGTCGAGCACCAGCACCACGCCAAATTGGGCGCCGACGGGAACGGTTTTTGAGAATAGCTGCTGGACCTGCTCCGGTGTGGCGCTTGTGGCGATATCGTAGTCATGCGGCTCGACGCCGCGCACCATATCGCGGACGCATCCGCCATTGAAATAGGCCGTGTGCCCCGCCTCACGCAGGCGATGGACAATCCCGATGGCGGCTTCCTTCATGGCAGCCATAGAGTAGCACAGGCGTCTTGCCTGTGTCTGTAGCGGGAGGAAAAGCGAACAACCATTGCACGAATCGACCCCGGTGAAATCAGGCAAGCGGATTTCTCCGTATTGCCTTGCGGCGGGTGGTGAATCTGGAGTATCACCGTGCTTGTGCAAACCGTCACCAAGCTGGGCAGGTCGCGATCGTTGCAGTTGCCAAACGACATCAAACGCGGGGCTCCCGGGGCTCCAAGGCGAAGCACAGGCTATGTATTGCTTTTGGCAGGAGTCATCTTGGTGTCTATTTGCTACATGGAGATAGGCCCATTCCCACCATCTGCATTTATGCTGCTGGTTTGTTCCGGGCTTTTCTTTTGGGCCGGAGTGAAATTGGTTCGTCACAAACCAAGTTAGGACACCGCCGACCGGCGCACGGGGTGGCTTTGGGGGTGGGGTTCTGCTATCTTAGCAGCGCGTGAGAACGAAGCCGGAACTGATCGCCCCCGCGGGCAACATGGAGTGCGCGCGCGCCGCTGTCGCCAACGGGGCCGACGCGGTGTACTTCGGCTTGGAGAAATTCAACGCGCGGATGCGCGCGGACAATTTCACCGAGAAGCAGTTGCCAGAATTGGTCCGATTTCTCCACGGACACGACGTGCGAGCGTTCTGCGCGGTCAACACGCTTATTTTCACAGACGAACTTGCCGAGGCCGAACGCGAGTTAATGCTGCTCGACGCGGCTGGGGTGGATGTGGTTCTCGTGCAAGATCTTGGGGTGGCCGCGCTCGCCCGTGAACTTGGCGTGCGCATGGACGTGCACGCCTCGACCCAGATGACCATCACGTCGCCGGAGGGCGCGAAGTTTGCCGCGCGCCTCGGGGTCAAGCGCGTGGTGTTGGCGCGTGAAGCATCGATGCGGGAGCTGGAGAAGTTTGGTCGTGACGCAGACTTGCCGTCGCTGGAAGTATTCGTGCACGGCGCGTTGTGCGTGGCGTATTCGGGCCAATGCCTGACGAGTGAAGCGCTGGGTCAGCGTAGTGCCAATCGCGGCGAGTGCGCCCAAGCGTGCCGGCTGCCGTATGAACTGGTGGTCGATGGCGCGCTGAAAGATTTGGGCGACCGCCGTTACCTTCTGTCGCCCCAGGATCTCGCGGCGGTTCGGGAGATACCCGAACTGATTCGCCTCGGCGTGACGGGTTTCAAGATCGAGGGGCGACTTAAAACGCCGGAATACGTCGCGGCGACCTGTCAGGTGTATCGGAAGGCTATTGACGCGGCGCTTGTGGAAGCAGAGCCAGAAGACAGGGAACGTTGGAGTGCGGCGGACAAGTACAAGCTGGAGATGGCGTTTTCCCGGGGGTTGTATTCCGGTTGGCTGCACGGCGTGAATCATCAGGAATTGGTGCACGGGCGTTTCGGGAAGAAACGCGGGCCGTTTGCGGGATTCATCAAGACGGTCGGGGCCGATTATGTGGAAGTCGATGCGCAAGTAACGGTGTCGGCCGGCGATGGGGTGGTGTTCGACACCGGTGGCGACACGGATCACGAGCAAGGTGGCCGCGTGTGGCAGGCGCGCGACCAGTGCCTGTACTTTGAGCGGGGGCACGTCGATTTCAGCAAGTTGAAGCCCGGTGACCGGGTGTGGAAAACCAGCGACCCGCAACTGCAACGCGAGTTGCGGCGGACGTACAAGGGGGATATCGCGCGGCCCAAGACGGCGATCGATCTCACGGTGACCGGGGAAGTGGGGAAGGCGTTGACGGTGGAGGCGAACGGAGTGCGGGTGAACTCGTCGATGGCACTGCAAACGGCGTTCAAGCGTCCGTTGACGGAGAAGCTGCTGCGTGACCAACTGGGCCGGATGGGGGAAACGGAGTTTGTGTTGGGAGAAATCCACAACAAACTCGTGGGGCAGGCCATCCTGCCGGTGAGCGAGCTTAATCGATTGCGGCGCGAGTTGGTGGAAAAGATTGTTGCGGCGCGGGACGCGGCGCCCCAACAGGAACCAAGGCCAGGGCTGACGGCTGCGCTCACGGACATGCTGGCGGAAGTTGCGGAGCGGCGATCTGGGCCAGAGCGACCTGCCAACAACGTGCAGCTCGTGGCGTTGTGCCGGACGATGGATCAGATGGGGGCGGCGCTGGACGCAGGGTGCGGTACCGTTCACGTGGATTTCGAGGATATCCGGTGGTATGGCGAGGCGGTGGCGTTCGTGCGCCAGCGGGAAGGGGCGCAGATATTTCTCGCGACACCGAGGATTCAGAAGGCCGGCGAGCAGAGTTTCTTCAAACTGATCGATGCGGCCAGGCCGGACGGGGTTCTCATTCGCAATCTGGGCGGGCTGGATTATTTTCGCAAGAGTCCGCTGCGCAAGGTCGGTGATTTCTCGTTGAACGTCGCCAATCCGCTGTCCGCCGATCTGCTGATGCGCGAGGGACTCGAACGGGTGACCGTGTCGTATGACCTGAACGCGCAGCAGGTGATCGATTTGTTGCGGGCAGCCCCGCCGAGTTGGTTCGAGCTGACAATACACCAGCACATTCCCATGTTTCATATGGAGCACTGCGTGTTTGCGGCGTTTCTGTCGAAAGGGACGGACGCGTCCAACTGCGGGCGTCCGTGCGACACCCATAATGTGAAGTTGCGCGATCGGGTGGGGGTGGAGCATCCCGTGAAGGCGGACGTAGGTTGCCGCAACACGGTGTACCACGCGAAAGCGCAGAGCGGCGCGGATTATCTGGGCGCATTTGTCGACGCGGGCGCGCGGGTGTTTCGCGTCGAACTGTTGGAAGAGGACGCGGCGAAGACGCGGGCGATTCTGCAAAGCTATCGGGAGTTGATCGACGGGAAGGCGACCGACCCGGCTGCGTTGTTCCGTCGTCTGAACGTGGTGAAGCAATTAGGCGTCACCAGCGGCACGCTGACGGTCCTGTCCTAACGCGCCGATAGTTTCTCACCACGGAGCGTCGAAGTTCTTCGAGAGCTGAACGACCCCGCTTGACAGGAGTTGTATTGATGGTAGAATTTAACTATCTGGTTAGTTAAATTATGAACCGTTCAGCCGATCACGGGAAGGTCAGGCATCAACACCGAAGCGCGGAGACCCGCGCCGCGATTTTGACCGCCGCCGGGAGCATCTTTGCCAGGTCCGGTCTGGCCGGTGCACGCACTGACGCCATTGCCGCCGCGGCCGGAGTCAACAAGGCGCTGCTTTACTACTACTTCAAGAGCAAGGAAAGTTTGTATGAGGCGGTGGTTGAGGATCATTTTCGTGAATTCAACCGCCGGGCGTTGGAAGTGCTCACCGCGCCGGGGTCGGCGCGGGTGGTATTGCTTCGCTATGTGAGTTTGCACCTTGATTTTATCAGTGCGCGGCATCAATCCGCGCCTTTGTTTCAGCAGGTGATGACGACCGGCGGCACATTTCTGGAACGGCTGATTCGCAAGTATTTCGCGCCGCGGGGCGAGGCGTTGGGCAAATTGATCGAGCGCGGGATACGCGACGGGGAGTTTCGTCGGGCGGACCCGTTTCACACGGCCATTTCGATTGTTTCCCTGATCGTGTTTTACTTTTCCGCCGCCCGGGTATTGCAACTGCTGGGCCGGTCGGATGCATACAGCGCGGTGAATTTGAAGCGGCGGAAACGAGAGGTGCTCGATTTCATCCGCCACGGGCTATTTACGGATCCGAGGGTTTCCCTGTCATGAAGAAGAGCCAGATTATCAGTTTACTTGTACTACTCGCCGTTGTCGCGGGTGGCATCTATTACGCGGCCACGCGGGTGTCGAGCGGGATCATTTTGACCGGGATTGTGACGACGGATGAAGTGATCGTCAGCCCGGAGATTCAAGGTCGCTTGCAAGAACTGTACGTCAAGGAAGGCGACACAGTCACCAACGGTGAATTGCTCGGTGTCATTCAGCCCCAGGAACAACAGGCCAACGCGGCATTCTATGCGAGGAGCGAACAGCAATACGCCGCAGCGGTTACCCAAGCAAAAGCTGATTTGGAAAACGCGCGGCTGACTTATGAGCGGGAAGAGGTGCTCTATGAGGAAGGAGCGGATTCGGGGCAGGCATACGACCAGGCGCGAACGGCCTACGATGCCGCGAAGGCGCGGGTTGAATCCGTGAACAAGCAAACGCAAGCGGCCGGCGCGCAAAGCCAAAAGGCGACCGTGCAACTGGGGTACACGAAGATTTTTGCGCCGCTCGACGGCATCGTAGACACGCGCGCGGCGTTGCAAGGCGAAGTCGTGAATCCCGGGCAGGCCATTGTCACGCTTATCAACGAGGATGATCTGTGGGTGCGGGCCGACGTTGAGGAGACGTACATTGACCGCATCCGGATCGGCGACTCATTGCCGGTGAAGTTGCCGTCCGGCGCGGTGCGGGAAGGCCGGGTGTTTTATCGCAGCGTAGACGCGGATTACGCGACGCAACGGGACGTGAGCCGGACGAAGCGCGACATCAAGACCTTTGAAATCCGGCTGCGCTGTGACAACCGGGACCGCCGCCTGGCCGTGGGAATGACCGCCTATGTCACGATGCCCCTGGAACACCCGTGAGACATGTTTGACATCGAAGTCGACAATTTGACCAAGCGGTTCGGCGATTTTATTGCCGTGGACGCGCTGACGTTTTCGGTGAACACAGCGAGGTGTTCGGTCTGCTCGGGCCGAACGGCGCGGGCAAATCCACGCTGATTCGCATGTTGACGACGCTGGTGCCGCCGACCTCCGGCACGGGGCGGGTCAACGGGTTTGATATTATTCACGAGGCCACGAAGGTGCGGCAATCGATTGGCGTGATTCCCCAGGCGATGACGTCGGACCTGGATTTGAGCGCGGTCGAGAACATGAACATTTTTGCGAAGCTCTACGGGATTCCGCGCGAGAAGCGGCTGCGGACTGTGAAAGCGCTGCTTCAAGAGGTTGACCTTGAAAAATGGGCGGACAAGCCGGTGAAGATGTTTTCCGGCGGCATGCGACGGCGGCTGGAGATCGCGCGGGGATTGGTGCACGAACCGAAGCTATTCTTTCTCGATGAGCCGACGACGGGGCTGGATCCCGCTTCGCGGGTGGCGGTGTGGGAGATGCTGGCGCGGCTGAAGCGCGAGCGCGACCTGACGATTCTGGTTACGACGCATTACATGGACGAGGCGGACAAGCTGTGCGACCGGATCGCCATTGTGGACCACGGGAAACTCGTGGCGCTGGACTCGCCGCTGAAACTAAAAGCGTCCATTCCCGGGCAAGAACGTCCTGGAGGCGAGTTTTACGGGGATTCCGGCCGATTGGATGGAAACGTTGAAGGCATTGCCCGAGGTGGCCGGGGTGAAAGGCGACGGGAATGTTTTCAGGATTTCGTCAAACAACGGCCCGCGCACGACGGTGGAATTGCTGGAGGCGGCGCGCAACGCAAACGTCACGGTGGCATCGCTATCCGTTCAAAGCACGACACTCGACGACGTGTTCATGCATTACACCGGCCATCAACTGCGCGATATGTTGCAGGCTCCGACGGCAGCCGACAGTCCGTTTCTGATGCAACGCGGATAAGAGGACAACACGAAATGCATCGAGTTCTGGCCATCATCGAACGGGATTTGCGGCGGTTTCGGCGCAGCCCGGTGTTGGTTGTCGTTTCCATCATCATGCCGCTGGTGCAACTCGTGGTGCTGGGGTACGCGTTCGGCGGGAAGATCAAGAACCTTCGGGTCGGCGTGGTGGATGAAGACCACGGCGTGCCGGCGATCAAGATGCAGGAGATGTTCCAGGCGGTGGCCGCCAACGCGCGCACGTTTGACACGATTGCGTACAGCGACAAAGCGGTGGCGCTGCATGATTTGCGCATCGGCAAGATCAACGGGATCCTGAACATTCCGCCGCAATTCTCGCGGAAGGTTCTGGCCGGAGCGAATCCGCACATTGCGCTGGTGGAAGACAATACCGATCAGTTTTCCTCGTCCGCACTCGAAGGCAGTGTCGACGCCATGCTCGCGCCATACAATCTGCCATCCGTCCAGCGGCGGGAGACGGCCAACGCGACGCTATCCGTCGTGGAGGTATATCCGTACGTTCCGTACATCCAGTTTTTGCTGGCGGGCACCATCGTGCTGGCGATTTTTGTTTCGGCCATGATCGGCGGCGGCATCATTTACATTGATGACAAGGCGCGCGGGCTGCACGAAGGCTACCTGGTCACGCCCATCGGGAAATTTGAATTGATCCTGGGGTTCACGCTTTCGGGCGCGGCCAAAGCGATCATCGCCGGAGTTGTCTTGATCACCCTTGGCTCGCTGATCGCGGGGATTCCTGATCCGTTGAATCTCTGGCGGATGGCGAAGATGCTGTTGCTGGTGGTGGCGACCGCGCTGGCGTTGATCAGCATGATGTTTTTGATCATGGTACGCGTGAACGACCCGCTGGTGCCGCGCGCGATTTTTGGGATGTTGAACACCGTGTTGTATTTCCCGAGCGGCGCGGTGTATCCGACGGAATCGTTTCCCAAGTGGATGAAAGCCATCTCGGTCGTGGACCCATTTACGTATGCGGTGCACGGGTTCAAGGAACTGGTGTTGAAAAATACCGGTGTGATGGCGATCAGCGGCGACCTCGCTTTTCTGGCCGGGTTCACCGTGCTGACCTTGGGCGCAGCGACGTTGCTCTTTCGCCGGACCTTGTGATCCGCCTTCGCCAAGGCTACAGCGCGACAGGTCCGCCATAGGCAGACGGGGGAATGGCGAAAGGGAGTAGGCGATTATTATAGGGGGTAAAGTGGTGACTCCGTAGACGATGAAAGCAGTTTGAAATACTGAAGAGTTCCCCAATGAGTTTGGCGATGTGAAGGCGACATCCCTCAAGGGCCATGCAACCATTTCGTGAAGAGCGGACCCGCAGGGATCCAACGGGCCTCCGTCCATTGCTTCGGGTTTGCGCTGACCATCACGACGCTCTCCGACAGATAGATCGGGCCCGACGGATCCGCGTAAACTTTCGGGTAATAAATCATCCCGGGCAGTTGGTCGCTGACGAGGTAGACGCCATAGAGATTGGTGACGCTGCCCGCGGCGAGTGAAGAGGAGGGGACAGGAGTTCCGTCCCGCAGCGTACTGATCACGTCGTCAATCAGGGCCTGATCCGTGGTACGTTTGTGCGACGTGAGGCCAATCGGCCCCGTATACTCCATGGCCTGGAATTTGGCGTGACGCCAGTCGAACGGCGGGAGTTGAGTGTTTCGGTAAACGGCATAGGCCGGCATCTCGGAGCCTTCATCGACGGCGATATAATCCGAGGGCTTTTGCCCCGGAATCGTGAAAACCATCCTGCCGCCGACCGGCCCTCGGCCGATGGCATTCTTCGGCTCGATGTCCTGCAACTGCAACGCATATTCGTCATAGTCACTCACAAAGACCGATGTCCCCGACGTGACCGTGGTGCGAAGAAAACCGGGATGAGCCGACGCCGTTTGGTCAATGCTATAAACCGGCAGAAGACCGTCCGCCCCCGGCTTGTCAAAGCCAAAGAACCAAACGATGACCACAATCCCCACGATCGCCACACAGCCCGCTACTGCCAGACCGATCAATAGCATCACCCATTTCGTTGTCGTCATTCTCAGCCCCTTCCTTGATGTATACTCGCGCAACACGCACAAAAACAGAAAAAGCGGCGCCGACCACACGACGGCGGTAAGGATGGCGGCGTGATACGTCAGAAACCACGGTTTATCGTGGTAAACCCAGCCGAGCTGGCGAATCAAGGGCATTAACGGTACGGCCAAGAGAGTGTAAAAGGTATGGCGAAGTATCAAGACCGGCAACACCGCGAAGACAATGAGGAGCGCGGGCGGCAGGAGCGTCTTGAATGTGGGCTTGAAAAATCTCATCGTTGGCTTCGCGTCGCGCTGCCTGCCAAAATTGAGCCACAAATTCATTCGGGTCAACTCTGAATTCTGGCCGCACCCGCGTCACCAAATGTCAATAGGTCGGGGGTCAATGAGGTCGCCTTTCAAGATGATAGGCTCCACTGGAGCATATCATGGCAAGCGAGAGGTCGTCGTGTGACAAGAGGCTGCCGCGAACGTGGCGGACGCTCGACTCGGTATGATGACGAAAAACGAAGTGACCGTTATTCAATTCCAGAAACAAGAGATGTGACCCCGGGCGTTATACTTGCCGTCTGTTTTCGCGGTGACGCCGATTGGTGCGGGCGGGCGCGGTGGTTGCGGGAAGCGGAGAGGGGAGGCCGGCGGTTAGAGAAGTGTCAAGAGTCAAGCGTTGACCCCTTAGACTTTGAAAACTGTCCAGTTTCAGGGGAGCAGGTCAAGTGACGGGCGCATCTGCTGTGTGCAACGATGTTGTCACCAGACGAGGCAACATGAGGGTCAACATCCGAAGCACCAGCGTTGGCAACAGGGTGTCAACGGATGGTGTGCGCCAAGCGAAGCATTTCGCGCCTCATCGCGGTAAGCACAGAACCCCCTTGCTCGTTAAGGGGTAAGGCTTGTTTTGCCTAAACCGGCAGATTGCCCGCTGGATTTTGAATGGAAAGTTTCTGGAAAATCGCCGGACGATGGCCGGATTTTTGCGCGCCTTGCCGCTGCGCCAAAGCTCCGCATAGGAGAGATGTCTGTCACGATTTTTGTCCGAAGTTTTCGCTGTTACGTCCGGCCTTGTTAAAAACAAGGAGTGCAGCGTCCGTGCCCGTGCTATAAAACTTGGGGACTGGTTCAGCTTCTGCCTCGCAAAGCCCAGTGCCAATACTAAATTTCACAGCTTGCTTTTGACGTAATATTGATGCACGTCGGGATTGATTCTCAATCTCACTTTCCCAAAAGACTTTTCGACTTCAACATCCCAGAAACTCGGTTCTTCTCTCTTTTCTTTACTCAAATTCGGTTGGACAAAATCCGTTCCCCAAACAAACCCATCAAATGTAATGCGTGTCGCTTCGTCGTTGGTTTCACAAGTCCATTTGTTTGTCGTTGTAATCTCCGATCCTTGCGGGTCAAGACGGTAGGTATGCACATAGGTTCCATCATCACGAACATCAATGACATCTCGATGTGCGGCAGTGTTGGCTGTGAAAATGCCCACTAAATCAGCACGGTCTATTTTGGTGTGGCAACCCGCACAAAATAAGCTTCCGGTTATTGCCAGCATGATTCTTAAAAAATTCATCAGGGATAATGTTGAGTCCAAGTGTATGTTTGATTCATATTTCCGCCGGGTATTCCAACTGGTCCAATTGAATGACGTCCCCAATCAGGGCCTTCGTCATAGGTAAGCGATGTAAAACTCGTTCGGTTCCACAAACTGATTGTAATGTTGTCTGGGCCGTCAGGATAGATTGAAACAGTATAACTGCCTACAAACTGTCGAGCGGGATTTAAGCCAGCATTGCCCTTGCCCCGATTTGGTGGACAGCGAAGTGGGTGCATGAGTCATGAGTTTAGTTGAGGTTGGTTTCGAAGTCCACAGGGGTTTGATAGCCGAGAGCGCTGTGGAGCCGCTCGCGGTTGTAGAAGACTTCCAGCCACTCGAAGATCGCCGCCTGGGCTTGGGCGCGAGTGGCAAACTCGCAGCGATGCACCAACTCGCGCTTCAAGCTGCTCCAGAAGCTCTCGATCACGGCGTTGTCGTAGCAGTTGCCTTTGCGGCTCATGCTGGGCTGGATGCCGGCAGCGGCGAGCCGCTGCCGATACGCTTCGCTGGCGTATTGCCGACCGCGATCGGAATTGCCCTTGCCCCGATTTGGTGGACAGCGAAGTGGGTGCATGAGTCATGAGTTTAGTTGAGGTTGGTTTCGAAGTCCACAGGGGTTTGATAGCCGAGAGCGCTGTGGAGCCGCTCGCGGTTGTAGAAGACTTCCAGCCACTCGAAGATTGCCGCCTGGGCTTGGGCGCGAGTGGCAAACTCGCAGCGATGCACCAACTCGCGCTTCAAGCTGCTCCAGAAGCTCTCGATCACGGCGTTGTCGTAGCAGTTGCCTTTGCGGCTCATGCTGGGCTGGAGGCCGGCAGCGGCGAGCCGCTGCCGATACGCTTCGCTGGCGTATTGCCGGCCACGATCGGAATGGTGGACCAGCCCGTGGGGCGGCTGGCGTTGCGTCAACGCCATGTCCAGTGCCGCCAACGGCAAGCTGGTGGCCAGCGTATCGCTCATCGCCCAACCCACACAGCGGCGGCTGCAGCGATCCAATACACCGGCCACGTAGAGCCAGCCTTCGGCCGTGGGCACGTAGGTGATGTCGGCCACCCAGACCGCATCGGGACGAGGCGGCTGGTGGCGACCCAACAACCGATTGGCGGCGATGGGTAGATCGTGATCGCTGTCGGTCAGGCAGACGCGAAAGCGTCGGCGCGGTCGGCGGCGCAGACCGGCCCCGCGCATGAGTCGCGCAATGCGATGGCGACCGCACCGGTGACCACGCAACTGCAGCCAGCGCGTCACGCGCGGACTGCCGTAGGTGTGGCGACTTTCCTGGTCGGCTTGCGTGATCAGTGTCAGCAACGTCGTGTTGGCTTGCGCCCGCGCTCCCGGCCGACGTTGGCCCCAGGCGTAATAACCGCTACGCGAAACGTGCAGCGCCCCGCACAGCGTAGCGATGGGGTGATCCGCGCTCATGGCTCGGATCCGTTCCCAGCGCTCTCGGGCGGTGCCGAGAGGATGCCCAAGGTTTTTTTTAGAATGTCGCGCTGCTGCACCACCTGGTGCAGCTCGCGGCGCAGCCGTCGGTTCTCGGCTTCGAGTTCGGCGACCGTGCGCAGCCCGGTCGCGGGCGGCTCCGTGCCCCAGCGTTTCTTCCACTGCGCCAGCGTGCCGGCGTTCAGACCCAGTTCGTGGGCCACGAGCGCTGCCGATTTGCCGCTCGTCTGCCAATGCTGGACCGCCGAACGCTTGAACGCTTCGTCGTATCGCTTCCGTGGGATGGTGGTTTCTTGGTTCATGGTGTGTCCTTTTAACTCACACACTTATCCACACCAAGTGTCCACCAAATCGGGGCAAGGGCACGGCACGCGAGCGGGCGCACGCTACCACGTGAAACGTGGCAAGCACCGGCAGGAATGAGTATCGGATATCGATAGTTTTTGCTGGACGGGGCGGGGCGGCGGTGGTATAGGGGCGATAGTTGTTTGACATAAGAGTTGCGAGGAAGGAGCGGAGCGGACGGCTTGGTTATATATAGAAGAGTGATTCTGCCAAACGAACCCAACAGAAAAATGCGGAAGTATTGTGGAATGAATGGGTTGGGCAAAAAACCGAGTTGGGTTCGTTTTGCAAAAAGAGGCAAAAAACAGGGAATAAATTGTCGAAAACAGGGATGAAAGGGGCATTTTTCGGGTCGAAAACGGGGTGATTTGGGGCAGGACGGAGTCAACCAGGACAGGAGACGGCGGTTTGCCACGAAGGCACGAAGGACACGAAGTGGGGAGAGGGGCGGAGTATCGTTGTCGGTTGGGACTGAGAGGGGTCGGGGAGGGATTATTCGGCTTCGCCGGAGACCATTTGTTCGGTTGGGGGGAGTTCTTTGCGGTGGGTGAGGAAGAAGAAGCCGCCGACGATGCTCCAGATGAGTGAGGCGAGGTAGCCGAGCAACGACATGACGAGGGCCACGGAACTGGCGACGCCGACCTCGTTGAACATCTTGATGTACATTCCCTCGCGCAAGCCGAAGCCGGAAATGGTGATGGGGACGGCGGTGACGGAGTTGATGATGGGGAGATACAAATAGTAATCGGTGAATTTCGCGGAGGTGATACCGAGTCCGTAGCCGACGCAGACGATGCTGAGGATCGAGAAGAAATGGACAGGAAACGATATGGCGAATGTCTTGGCCAGAATCACGGGATGCGAGGCGTAGGTGCGATAGGCGTTTACCATCCGATGCAACGTGTCGTATTTTGGGATTCGTTGCAGCCAGGTGCGGAGGCCGGGAAGTTTGTCGGCAAAACCCCGCCACAAGCCGACGACAGTCCCGACGACGGTGAACACGACGACGCCGAGCGTGGCCATCGAGAACCAGAAGAGCTTCGGGTCTTCGAAGGCGCGTTTGTGGAATATTGCCATCATGATGAGGGCGATGACGAACAGGGCGAGCAATCCGATCAGGCGGTCGACGACGACTGTCGCGACGGCTTCGGCCTTTTTGTGGTGCGTTTCGTGCGCGACATACCAGGCCTTGATGACATCGCCGCCTGTGGAGCCGAGCATGAAAGCGTTGAAGAACATGGCAATGAACGAAATCGAAAAGAGGCGGGAGAACCGGACCTCGAGACCCTGAACATGAAGGATCCATTGCCAACGAATGATCCCCAGGATGGCGGGGATCACCGCGGAAATGGACGCAGCGATGAACCAGAACGGATCGATCTTCTGAAACTCGTGCCAGAGTGCATGGGGTCCCACGCTCCACACGATGCGCGCCCGCTCGACCCAGCTCATCGCATCGGGGTCGAGGCTGTGCGCTTCGAAGTAGTCGAGGGCTTCCTTATGGAAAATGCCGTTGAACAGGTAGGCGAGAATGCCCACGCTGACGAGGACACGCAGCAATGCACCCAAGTGTTTCTTCATGCGGTGACCGGTTTGTGAAGCAATTCGTGCACCCGTTTCACCCCGGTAACGATCTGGTCCGCTTTCCATTGGGGATGAATTTCCCACGTCAACACCATGTCCCCGGTTACAAACGGCGCCAGTCGCTCAAAGTTGAACGTGCCAAGCCCGGGCGGCTGATGGTCTTCCGCGGGAGGCGTGAAATCCTGCAGGTGCATCCCGGCCGTGCGTCCGCGGAACCGGTTCAGAATCGCTTCCTGATTCATCAGTCCGAGCGCTTCCTTGATGGCCGCGTGGCCGACATCGTGCCAATACAGGATCGCGTCGGTGCCGAAGCGCGTGAGGATCTGGTCGGCCTCCTCCTCGCTCGGGATTTCTTCGATTCCCAAACGTGTTTCCATCCCCAGCTTCACACCAACTTCCCGGGCGCGGGGCAGGATCGCCTCCAGTGTGCGGTACACCTGATCGAGATGCTTTTGGCGTTTCCTGTCACGCACGGCCAGCGCTTTTTCGACCAGTCGCTGAAACTTCGGACTGTCGAACCGTCCGTCCGCGAGCAAGCCCAGCAAGCGCATGGTGTACTGGCGCATCGCCACCAAGCCGAGGTGCAGCACGACGATCTTCGCGCCAAACGTCGCGGCGCAGTCGAGGGTTCGCAGCGTGTGCCGCACGGCGCGCTGGCGTTCGTCCTCGTCCCGCGAACTGGGCAGGTAACAATCGGGGGCCGGCCCCATCACCCCCATTGGAAGCGGACAAAAGTTGTGGAGGGAGCTGATCTTGATCTCGCCCGCAGCGACGGCCTCCTGCACGCCTTCGAGAAGCGACAGCTGCGTGCCGTGGCTCAATTCGGCGTACTCGAAACCGAGCGCGCGCACCTCGTTGACCATCGCTCGCCCGTCCGAGTGACGCTGTGAATTCCAGCAGGTCGAAAATGCGAACATGAAAAAAAGGGCCAGTCCCGAAAGCGTTCGCGTGACGGCACTGGCCCCGCTGATTGTTTACGGTTGTTCAAAAACCCATGAAGGTGCGAGGCCCTCGGGCTTTGCGCCGGCGCTTTTCGCTCGGCTTCTCGTAGTGACGATGAGCCCGCGCTTCGCGCAACGTCCCCTCGCGATCCAGCTTCTTTTTCAGCCGCCGCAAGGCTTTCTCCACGGGCTCACCCTTTTTCAGTCTGACTTCTGACAATTCAGTTTCACACCCCTCTCAAACGCTTCTCACCCGATACCTGGAAACAAGGATGAAGACTCTCAGCGTTGCTGCAATTTCGGAAGGCATCATAGCCGTCGTGCGGCCAACTGTCAAATGCGCTCTCAGCCTTTGGTGAGGAATTCCTTCAAGGCAGCGGCCATCTTTGGACCGATGCCGGTGACTGTGGCGATTTTCTCTACGGTCGCCTCGCGCAGGCGCTGGATCGTGCCAAAATGTTGCAGTAGCGAGAGCTTGCGTTTCTCGCCGAGGCCTGAGAACTCGTCGAGGACCGACTCCTGCACGCGACGCTGGCGCAGCTTCTGATGATAGCCGTTGGCGAATCGGTGGGCTTCGTCGCGCAGTCGTTGAATCAAATGAAGTGCCGGGGAGTTACGCGGCAGGCGAATCGGCTGCGTTTGGTCAGCCACGTGAATTTCCTCCATCTGTTTCGCGAGTCCAATCACCCGAAGATCACGGATCTCCAACTGCCATAGCGCCCGCAGGGCGGCCATAAGCTGGCCTTTCCCTCCGTCCACCATCACCAGGTCGGGTAGCGTGCCGCCTTCGGCCCGGACCCGTGCATAGCGGCGACCCACGACCTCGGCCATCGACGCGAAATCGTCGCTGCCCTCAACCGTCTTGATCCGGTAATGGCGGTAGTGCACTTTATGCGGTTTGCCGTCACGGAAACAAACGGTGGCAGCCACCGACAATGTGCCGCTGATGTTGGAAATATCAAACCCCTCAATGTGAGACGGAAGGACGGTCAACCCGAGTACCCGCTGCAGTTCTTCCATTTCCGGTTGCGGTGTGATCCGGGGCGCGAAATCGTGGGTGAACTTGCGTTCACGGGTGGCGCGGCCGATCTCGCGGAGGCTGTTGATCAAGTCTCGCAATTGGGCGGCGGCTTCGAACTTCATTGCCCGCGCGGCGGATTGCATCTCCTCTTCGAGTTGCCCGATGGCGTCTTTGCTCTTTCCCTCGAGAAAATCGCAGGCGAGATCGACGCGCCGCAGGTACTCTTCATGCGGCATTTCCGCGAGCGGAACCGGGACGAGATACGTCGAGTACTTCAAATCCTTCTCCTTCGGCGCGCCCGTACCCTGCACGAGCACCCCGTATTTCTTGCGGATCCATTGCATCGTCAGACGGACCGCCCCCGCGTGCGCAAACGGGCCGAAGTACCGGGCGCCGTCGTCCTTCTTCAACCGCGCGAACTTGAAGCGGGGATACGGTTCGTTCAGATGGACCTTCACCATGAGAAAGCGTTTGTCATCCTTGAACATCGCGTTGTAGCGCGGCTTGTATTCCTTAATCAGCTTGCCTTCCAGCAACAGCGCTTCCGGCTCGCTCTTCACCACAAAGGTTTCGAAATCGGCGATGGAATCGATCAAGGCGCGTGTCTTCGGATCCCAACGCATCTGGCGGGACGGGTGAAAGTACTGGCTGACCCGCTTGCGGAGGGAGCGCGCCTTGCCGACGTAAATGACGCGCCCCAGTTTATCGCGCATCAAGTACACGCCCGGCTTGTTCGGCAGATCACGAACCCTGGCTTTGAGAGTGTTGTTGGGTGGAATCATGTTTCGAATTGAATCGAAGGACGCCGAGCAGTTCGTCAAGCTCGTGAACGCGCAGCAATTTACACGACACGCCGAAGACAACAAATGCGGCGAGCATCGACGCCACCATGTCAATGTAGCGGTTGAATTCGCAGAGCCAGTGCATGCCATACGCCGCAACGGTCATCAGTCCGGAAGCGATCACCACCTTGGCCAGCGACCGCAGGAGCGTGGACGCCTCAATCCGCCCGATCTTGCGTCGCATCAGGGCGAGCAAGAGGAAGAAGTTGCACAGCGCCACGGTCGAGGTCGAGAGCGCGAGCCCGGCAGTCTTCATTTTCCAAACGATGGCGAAAAGGTAATCCGTGCCGGCGTTGACGACAATGGAAACAATCGTAACGTACATTGGCGTGCGTGAGTCCCCCAAGGCGTAGAAGGTCGGGGCGATGACTTTAATCCCAGCGTACGCTACGAGACCGACGGAGAATGCGTACAGGCAGTACACGGTTTGCGTGGTGGCGAACGCATCGAATTTTCCGTGCTGGTAGATGGTCGAGACGATCGGCCTTGCCAGCACGCACAGACCGCAGGCGGCAGGCAGGCACAGGAAAAGCGCAAGACGAATCGAACGCGCGAGAGTTTTACGAAACTCGACCATGTCCCCGCGCCCGGCATGGGCACTCACGGTAGGCAACGTGGCGACGCCGATGGCGACGCCGAACAGGCCGATGGGGAATTGCATCAACCGAAACGAACAATTGAGCCACGTGACCGCACCGTTGCCAAAAAACGAAGCGAACCACTGGTCCACAAATACGTTCATCTGCACGGCGGCGGTACCGATAATCGACGGGCCGAGCAACTGCAGCACTTGACGGAATCCGGGGTCGTGCCAGTCCAGCCGGGCTTCATATCGATAGCCGACACTTCGGAGGCTGGGAACCTGAATTATCCACTGCAGGGCTCCGCCAATGAGCGTGCCGATGCTCATGCCGACCATGGCCCGGCCCGCGAGCGATGGGTTGTGAAGGAACCCCGGCGCAAGCAGAAACGCGAAGGCGAGTCCGCCGATGATTGAGCCGATGTTGAACATCATGGACGCGCTGGCCGGCATGCCGAAGCGGTGTTTCGCATTGAGCATCCCCATAGCGAGGGCTGCGAGCGCCACCATAAGCAGAAACGGAAACATAATCCGGGTCAAGGTGGTGGTGAGTTCCGTTTTGCCGGGAATCGCGGCAAAGCCAGGCGCGATGATGCGCACCAACCAAGGGGAGGCGACGATGCCCACAAGGGTAATCAGCCCGAGGACGATGACGAGTGAGTTCAAGACGAGATTGGCCAGGCGCCAGGCGGCCTTGTCACCTTCGGCGTCGAGCTTTTGCGAGAAGGTGGTCACGAACGCTGCCGACAACGCACCCTCTGCGAACAGGTCGCGCAGCAAATTAGGGATGCGGAACGCTGTGAGGAAAGCGTCGAACTCGCGGTTCGCGCCGAAGAGGGCGGCGAGAACCTGCTCGCGGACAAGGCCAAGAACTCGGCTGCCCAGGACCGCGAGGCTAACCGTGCGCGCCGAGCGGGCGACGCTGTGCTGTTCGCTCATGGTTGTGGTCGGGCATTGCTTTCAACGCCCAGAAGTTTCAGTACGGCGTTGACAACCTCACCAACCTGGATGCGATCCATGCAACGGAAATCAATGGGGCACTTCCGCAAGAAACAGGGGCTGCACTCGACCGGCTGGCGAATGATGACGCTGCAAGGAGATAACGGCCCTGTAAGTTCGGGCGAAGTCGATCCCCAGATGCTGACCGTTGGCGTTTTGAATGCGGCGGCGATGTGCATCGGGCCGGTATCGTTTGTCAGGAGCAGCTTGGAAAACCGGAGCAACGCACAGAGGTCAAGCAGCGTGGTCCGGCCGGCGACATTGATCACGGAGCTGTCGTCGATCCCGGCTTCACGCAGTCGCGCCTCGATCTTGCCGGCGATTTCCGTGTCGCCGCGTCCGCCGACGATGAGCCAGCGGGCGTCGACGAACTCGGAAAGTTTGATTGCGGTCTCGGCGAAGCGGTCAGCCGGCCAACGCTTGGCGGGGCCGTATTCGGCTCCCGGGTTGATGGCGAGGACGGGGCGGCCGTCATCGCGCAGGAATTTATTGAGCGCGGGCATTTCTTCGATGGCGAGACGGATCCGGGGTGGGGCGGGGTCACGGTTGCCGCCGAGGTGGGCGACGATGTCGAGATAGTGCTCTGACTGGTGCCGCTGGGAGTGAAATACTTTCACTCGAAACGTCCTGCCGGCGATGGAGAGCGTTTTGTACGAGACACGTTCTGAACGCGGCTGGCGGACAACATCCGTGAGGAGGAATCGCCGCCAGTGCCCGGCAAAACCGATGCGGCGGGGTATCCCGGCCCGCTTGCATTCCCAAGCGGAGCGGAAGGAGTTGGTAAAAATAATAGCGACATCGAACTCGCGCTCGCGAAGATCGTCCACATCGACCGAGCGGCCAAACGGGATGATTTCGTGGATATACGGGTTATGACGCCAGAGGTCGGTGAGTTTGCCGGGGCAGAGTATGGCAATGAAGGCCTCGGGTGCGAGTTCGCGCAAACGTTGGACGGCGGGCATGGTCATGACCGAGTCGCCGATCCAGTTGGTCGCGCGAATGAGGATGCGCGTGGTGCGGTTATCGGTGACAGATTTTGGCGACAGCATCGTCGAAGTCCTTCGCGCCGGAAATGATGCGGATTTCCACCCGCAAGTAGTAGATGGGAATATCGCGGCGGTCAATCTTGGGAAAACGCACGGCGTCCTTTTCCGTGGTGAGGATGGCCGTGGCGCCGCGTTTGAGGCTGCGGTTGATCATGTTGATGATTTCCTGCTGGGTGTAGCGGTGATGGTCAGCATAACGTTTGGCGTAGACGAGGTTTGCGCCCAGGCGCACCAAGCCCTCTTCAAAACTCTCGGGGACTGCAATGCCGGAAATGGCGCCGATGGGGCGGCCCTGCAGTTTTTCCAGCGAGTGGCGCTCACTGGTGAACACATCCTGCAAATACAGGGGCTGGTGGGCGCACTCGATGATTTCGGCGTGATCGTTGAACTGACGGATGGCCTTGCGCAGCTTTTTCGCTCCGAGTTCGCTGGATTTGGTGATGAAGATATAGTGGGCCCGCTTGAGATTGGTGATCGGCTCGCGCAAGGTGCCACGGGGAAGGAGGTAGTGGTTGCCGAACGGGTTATTGTGGTCAATGAGACAGATATCGAGACGACTTTTGAGGGCGAGGTATTGGAAGCCATCGTCGAGCAGGAGTGTGTCGCACCCATACTTGGAGATGGCATAGCGGCCGCTTTTGACGCGGTCTTTGTCGACGAGGACGACCACATCTTTGAGATTGGAAGCGAGCATGTACGGCTCGTCGCCGGCCTGTTCGCTGTCGAGGAGTAATGACGTGCCGTTGGAGACGATTTTGGGCGGGATCCGGTCCTCTTGAAGCGTGATTTTGGCGACCAGGCGCTGCCAGAGCGGACGCGGGGTGCTCTTGTAGCCGCGTGAAAGGATGGCGACGCGTCGGCCACGCTGCTGAAGTGCGCGGGCAAAGACCTCGACCACGGGCGTCTTGCCAGTACCGCCGACGCTCAGGTTCCCAATACTGACGACCTGACAACCGAGGGTGTGGTCGCGAAAGATGCGGTGTTGCCAAAGCCGCAAGCGGACTTGAACGCCCAATTGGTAAAGTTTGGACAGAGCCAACAAGACCGTGCTGGTAACTCGCGCGAGCAAACCGCGACGACGTTCGAAAATGACGTCGAGCACGTACTGCTCGACGGTTTCAGTCCATTGCCACATGTTCGCCTATACTGCCGCAGGGGGGGGTGTGGGTCAAGCCAGCCGCTGGCGCTCCTAGTATTTCTGGATTGCACTGCAAAGCAAGACCGCCCAACCGAGTCACTGGTCGGGCGGCTAACAAAAAAATGGCCGCAACGGGCGCCGACTATCTGCGACGTTTTACGAACAGACACGTGACCAAGCCGATGACGGATAGAGCAATCGTGCTCGGTTCTGGAATCTGCGAGATTGTTTGATCGATCAGTGAAATCGACGCCCAATCGGTGCTGCTACAGATACCATTCGCATCGACGCTGATGTCCTTCTCAATCCAGATTTCGTGTTGTGGGACGGCGAAAAAAGCCGAGTCTTCATAGACGGTGGGGGTCCCTGGATTCTGCACCTTCAGGGTGTCGATCAGCCCGGCGCCAAATCCATTGGTGAAGATACTCTCGGCGACAGATGCAATCCCATGGCCGGATACCGCGCTCGTGAAGTCCAAATCTACGCCCGATATGAGTTCATTCGGGTCCAGTACCGTGGTGGAAAACCTGAGGACAATGTCCTTAATCGTGCTGCCGGTGGCGATCAGGGGCAGTTGAATGCCAATCCCGAATCCGAGTTGGTTGCTCAGAGCCGAAAGCACAAGAGCGGATGGTCCGAGATCATTGCCGTTGTTCATGTCGGTATCCGTGTACTGGAAAGAAAAGTTACTGAAGAGCTTGTCGCCGACTTGCACGGAGAGTGGGTTGGAACCCACGACAGAGGAGAAATTGATCGAGCCGCCGTTGGTCAAGTTGGTGACGGTCGCCCGGCTGCTTGCGGAGAAACAAGTCAAGAGGGCAAAACAAACAACGAACGAGCACCATCCCCTCAGTCGCCCCGTAATCCGGCTCATCTCGCTTGGAAGCATTATCAAAACTCGCTTTTCCCCAAATTAACCCACTGCGGCCATCACCAAACGCTGGTGACTCCACTTCGCACCTATAATTTATTGGGCCCGGAGGCGTGTGTCAAGCTTCGAGCAGGAATATGCATACCTTGTGGTGTAGCCGTAACAAGGTGAAGAGTAGATCAACCGGTCGGAATGCAGTTCCATCCAACAAATTGATTCTCAGATGGATACGACTGCAGCGCGAATTGGTCCCAATCTGAATTGTCTCAAATCTGAGGGACCGGTGACCTTACAACCCTTCACCCGGCCGATTCAGACGCCCGGTACGACGCGAAAGTCGATCTGGCGCTTGATGACATCGACACGCTCCACTTGGACGCGAAGCTTATCGCCAATTTTTATCACCCGTTTCGTCCGGCGCCCCACCAGCCGTTCCAAGCGCTCGTCGTATTGGTAGAAGTCGTCCTCCAGCCGTGAGACGTGGATGAGACCCTGCATCAGACTCTCGGGCAATTCAACAAAGAGCCCGAAATTCCGCACCGTGCACACCACGGCGTCCATGACATCCAGTTTCCCACGCATCAACTGCAACTGGAAGTACTCCAGCTTCTTCAGTTCGACGGACTCCTTCTCGGCGTCGGCAGCGACGCGTTCCGTCCGCGAGATGTGTTCGGAATCGCGGACCAGTTCTTCCAGGCGGTACCGGTGAGCAGTGCGCTGTCCCGCCTGCAGGACCGAGAGGAGAGTGCGATGGACAAGCAAGTCGGCATACCGGCGGATGGGCGACGTAAAATGGGTGTAGAACTTCTTGGCCAACCCGTAATGTCCCACCGGATTGGTTGAATACCGCGCCTGCTTCAAGGACCGCAGCAACGCGAGGTTGATCGCATACTCTTCGGGCTTGCCTTCCACCTGCTTCAGGAGTTTCTGCAACTCCTGGCGATGGGTCACGTCGCCGACCTTGTAGCCAAAACTTTGCGCGTAGACGCGAAAGTCCCGCAGCCTCTCCAAATCGGGGTCCTCGTGAATCCGGTAAACGCACGGCACCTGCAACTGGCAAATGTGCTTCGCGACCGCTTCATTGGCGGCGAGCATGAACTCCTCGATGAGTTGATGGGAGATGTCGTAATAGATTTTCTCGATATGCGTCGGCTTCCCGTTCTTATCGAGACGGACTTTCACTTCAGGAAACTCCAGATTCAGCGAGCCCCGGACAAAGCGCTGCTGCCGCAATTGCGAAGCCAGCCGCCACATCTTTTTCAATTCACGGGTGAGTTCGTCCTTTGCGTCACGCGCCTGGAGCAGCGCGAAGGCCTCCTTGTAGGTCAGCCGATGCCGCGACCGAATGACGCTGATGGCGAAGTCCATCTTGCGCACGACCAGCTTTGGCGTGAATTCGATGAACACCGACTGCGTGAGGCGGTCTTCGGCGGGCCGCAGGCTGCACAAATTGTTCGACAGTTTTTCGGGCAGCATCGGAACCACGCGGTCGACGAGATACACGCTGTTCCCGCGCGCGCGGGCCTCGCGGTCGAGGGCGCCCCCGGGTTGGACGTAGTGGGAAACATCGGCGATATGCACGCCGAGGCGCCAGCCTCCGCCGGGCAACTCATCGACGTTGATCGCGTCGTCGAAATCCCGCGCGTCGTCGGGGTCAATGGTGACGATGAACTTCTGGCGGAGGTCGAGTCGGCGCTGGTATTCGGCGGCGGGGATTTTTTCGGGAATGCGGGCCACTTCGGCCAGTGTCGGTTCGGCAAAATGAGTCGGGAGATGATACTTGCGGATGATGGCGAGGATATCGACGCCGGGCGCGTCGGATTTGCCGAGGACCTCGACGATTTCGCCCTCGGGGTTGACGTGGCGGGAGGTCCATTCGACCAGCTTGACGACCACCTTGTCCCCGACCTGCGCGTTCAGGGCGGGTTTGGTGTAGATGTCGTGGGGCATTCGCGGATCGTCGGGGATGACATAGTGAACGTGACGGCCCTTCTGAAGCGTGCCGACGGCGGTCTCGCTGGCGCGCTCCAGAATGCGAATCACGCGTCCGGCCGGTTTGTCGGCCGCCTTGAATTTCGTCCGGTCGCGATGCAGCCGGACGACCACCTTGTCGCCGTGCATGGCAACCCCGGTATCTTCTCCCGCGACGTAGACATCAGGCTGCGGCTCGGCGCGTACCGGCGGTTCCGGGGGAGGATCGGGTCGCACAAACGCGAAGCCATTCTGGTTGAACTCGATCCTGCCCACGACGAGATCGGCGTCGTGCGGAAGGACGAAACGGTCCGTGCGGACGCGGATGACATCGCCCCGGTCGAGCATCTCCGCCAGCACGCGGCGGAAGTCGCGTCGTTCCCGGGCGTCCAGGCGCAGTTTGCCAACCAGCTCGTCACGGCGGAGCGGATGGTAATTTGGCGCGGCGAGAAGCGTCTGGATTTTCTGGCGGATGTCCATTAGATTGCGCGTCACGTTAGCATGGGCTGATAGGCCCACCAATGAAAAAGTTTCTTCTCACGATCGTCTTTCTCGCACTGGTTGTCTCGCTGGCCGTGCTGGGCCGCAACAATCATCTGTTGCGTTTGAAGGTCCGCGAACTCGGGGGTGAGATCCGGCAACTGGAACAGGAGCGTCGCGACCTGCAGCAGAAGGTGTCCGCCGGGCCGCGGGGTTCAAAACCGGAAGAACGGACCCTGGATCGCCAGCAGATCGAACAACAGACCAGCGAATTGCGCGGCCTGCCGTTCAAGAACCCGGTGAACTACAAGATGATCGAGCGGGCGGAGTTGCACCGGGTGCTGGTGGAGAAGGTCAAGGAACAGTACACCGAACAGGAGATGCGCGATTACAACCGGACCCTGGCGACGATGGGGTTGGTGCCCGAGGGCACGGACATGCTCAACGTCATGGTGAGCCTGTACAACGAACAGGTCGCGGCGTTTTACGTTCCCGAAGAGCGCGCGCTGTACACGTTCAAGGAGTTGGTGTTCTCCAGCAACCTCGACAAGATGGTGCTCTCGCACGAATTGACGCACGCGCTGCAGGACCAGCATTTTGACCTGCAGAAATTCCCCCTCAAGATCAAGGACAACGACGATCTGGCGCTGGCGACGTCCGCACTCGTGGAAGGCGACGCGACGGTGCTGATGACTCGGTGGTACGTCGAGAACATCGATCCGGCCAAGATGCTGGGGGATCTGGGCGCGATGTTGAACCAGAACACGGCCAAGCTTCGCGAAGCGCCGCCGTACCTGCGCGAGATGCTGATGTTCCCCTATCAACAGGGGCAGCAGTTTGCGATGGCGGTGTACATGTCCGGCGGGACTGCGGCCATCGACGCCGCGTTTCGCAATCCGCCGACCTGCACGAAGGACATTCTTCATCCCGAGAAATTCCTGCGTCAGCGCGCGACACCCGAGCATCCGGAACTGCCGCGCCTGGAATCGAAGGACTGGCGGCTGATTGGCAACAACGTGCTCGGCGAATTCGGCATGGATTTCATCCTGCAACAGGCAATGGGCGCGTTCGACGCCCAAACGCTCGCGGAAGGGTGGAACGGCGACCGGTATCAGGTGTACGAGCGGGGCACGAACGGGCCGACCGCGCTGGTGTGGGCGACGGCGTGGGAGGACGACTCGCAAGCGGGCGACTTCGAGAGTGCGTACAAGAAAGTGGTTGCGAAGCGCGGCGTTCCGGTTGCCAGCCTGCACATCCATCGCGACGGCAAACACGTCAACATCGTGCAATCACCCGACGCGGCGTTTTTCGATTTGTGGGCGGCCACTCATGCAGCCAGCGGTTCCAAGTGATCGCGCGGCGCGACGAAGGATGCGGGAGGTAGAGAATGGGTGGGGATAATGCCCAATCACGCCTCCCAACCAAATAGGAGAATCATTTCATGGCCTCATCGACCGAACAGAATTACGCTTGGGTATTGTTTGACATCATCAAGGACGTGTTTGACCACGCAACTACGAATGCAAAGAAAGATGGCCAAGAGGTAAAAATTGAATGCGCGACTGACTTTGGCACTGTCTGGGTGACCCATCTGACAGTCGATGAAAGAGCCGATCTTCTGCGTATGGAAGTACTCCATGATGATGGAACAAGGTCTGCGATTCTCACCGCGGCCGCCCGTTGTTCTTTCAAGTTCTCCAAGTACACGCCTTCGTCCACGCAGAAGGAGACAATGGGATTTGGGATTAGAAAGACCACGGCGTAGGGTAACTATAATTCCCCTACCTTGGTTTCGAGGGTGACGCGTAGATAGAATCTTAACGTGGGACGGGGCCGTATTCCTTGCCGTGTGCACCAATCATCGAGTACATGTCGTTGCCGGGGTTCCGCCACGCCTGCTAACGAGACGACCGAGGTTCTTTCACTGGCCTACTGCGCTTTGGCTACTCTTTGGAGATGGGAACCCGACTAACAGGAACGTTTCTAAATTGAACCTGAATTCGCTTTCGATTCTCGTCGTCACAAGTGATACCAAGAATGGCAATCGAACTGGCTTTACGTGAGAAATTCGGAAAGAACAGTCTTGCCTTGACCCCAACACCTGAAGGCAGCCTGTCCTGCACCCCGGAGTATCCCGGGACGTTCGGAGTCCATTGGCTTCCCCCCACATGCCCAAGCGCCCCGCCGCTGGCCGTATACTCATAGCCCAAATTATCAATCACGCTTGTTGGTGGAAGCTGATAACCCCAAATTGTCAACTGTCGGTCCGCAAGCTTGTTCGTCACTTTCAGTTCACAAACTAATTGGTCGCCATCCGCACGGCATTCCTGCAACTCAAAGACATAGTCCTTCACTTGTTGCTGTTGTGGGAGTCCGTTCGTACCAGACCCCATCGTGGCGACGCCCTGGTCGACTTCTGCGGGTTTGGGGAGATTCGCGCCGAACACAATCATCGCCTGGATGACGGCATCTGAAAGTCCGGCCTCCTTGAGGTTCTTCAGGGCATCAACGCTGATGTCGAACTGACAGGTCGACGCCTTGATCTTCTCCACGATTACGGGATCACCGAGCCCGACCTTGTGAAGTTGAATCACACTTGCGTTGTTGAGGGTTTCAGCATGTACGACTGCTCCCACCAGCAGCCCGAGACAGACTATCAACGGCAGCATCCGTTTCATTGTCGCTCCTCCGGTTGGAATGATTCGGGATGCTACTGCTCACGACGTGCGAAGGCAAGACTGCTCGCAGCCGGAATATGCCGCATCCCTTTGTACTTACCCTTGGGAAACATGCTCTGGCAGAGAGGGCATCTGTACGTGTTCATGTGTTCCTTCGACGCGATTGGGCATCCGATTATTCACTCAATCCCCTCATTCTACGGATGGTCCCGATGAAGCTGATGCATTAATTCTCCTGTTGGGGGCGCCCGCTCGGCTCGGCCTCGCACGCTACACTGGAAACGGCCCGCGGTCAGCGCCCGCGGCTACAACGGAAACGGTAGGCGAACGCGGCGCGGTGGGTTGCCGCGGGAGTACGGCATGCGGCGTTTGCCCCATCGGGCGCTCGCCTGATATGGCGTCTCACGGTCTCGGCCCGGTCGCGCCCGGAAGGGCGCTCCCACAAGAGGAGCAAACGGCTCGCCCCGAATGCGCTGGGGACAGCGCACGCTACACGGCGCGCGGCTACAGCAGGCTCGACGGTCGGCTAGTATCGAAAAGCGATATTTGTGCTGGACGCGGGGGTGCGGGGGTGGTAGAGTGGCGGCGGTTGTTTGAAATAAGGAGTTGGGAAGAGGTGGCAGCCCTACCGACGGCCCGCGGTCAGCGCCCGCGGCTACAGGGCGGCCGAGACGGCCGCTACTACAGCAATGACGTCGGTGGGGATGGGATTCCCTATAAAAGTATGTTTTTGCGAAACGAACCCAACTGAAAATTGCGGAACTATTGCACCATGAATGAGTTAGGAAAAACGGGAGTTGGGTTCGGTCGACCAAACCGAACCCATTTTGCGGGAGGTAAAGTGCAAATAGAGGCACCGGAAGGGGGGGGTTATGCAAAAGCGAACCCAAAGCGAACCCAAAGCGAACCCAATTTGCCGCAGGGAAACAGTACCGTACCCGCCGATTGACCGCAGCCGGGCGCTGGGCTATGCTGGACGAACACTGAAGGTCGCGAATGCCGCAGAATTCTACGATTGATAAGAAGAAGATTCGGGAAGCCGTGCGCCTGTTGCTGGAGGCGATCGGCGACGATCCGGATCGCGAGGGGTTGCGCGAGACGCCGGAACGGGTGGCGCGCATGTACGAGGAGATTTTCGGGCAGGGGGAAGAAGACCCGAGGGTCAGCCTCAGCACGAGATTCGATGAACAACATCGCGAGGTGGTGTTGGTGAAGGACATTCCGTTTTTCTCGATGTGCGAACATCATCTGATGCCGTTTTTCGGCAAGGCGCACGTCGCGTACATTCCGAGCGGCCAGATCGTGGGCATCTCGAAGCTGGCGCGGGTGGTGGAGGCGTTCGCGCGCCGGCCGCAGGTGCAGGAACGGATGACCAGCCAGATTGCCGACATCATCAATGAGGAACTCAAGCCCGAAGGCGTGGCCGTGGTATGCGAGGGGGTGCACACCTGCATGACCATGCGGGGCGTGAAGAAGCCCGGTTCTTCGGTGATCACCTCCGCCATGCGCGGCGCGTTTCGCAAAAACATCAGCACCCGCGCCGAAGTCATGGCCCTGATTTTTGGCAAGCCGAGCGCGTGATGAAGAAAGTTTACATCAAGACGTACGGCTGCCAGATGAACGAGCGCGACAGCGAAGCCGTCGCCGCCATGTTGCGCGAACGCGGATACGACATCACGGGCTCGGAACGCGATGCCGACATCGTCCTGTTGAACACCTGCAGCGTTCGCGACCTAGCCGAGCAAAAGGCCATGGGCAAGATGAGCACGCTGGCGCACCTCAAACGGCGCAAACCCGAACTGGTGCTCGGGTACATGGGTTGCATGGCGCAAAGCCGGGGCGCGTCGCTCGCCGAGAACCAACCCGCCGTCGATCTCGTCGTTGGCACCCAGCGATTTCATCACGTGCCGGATTATCTGGATGAAATCCTGGCGCGTCGTGATGTGGAAGCGGATGCGTATGACGAAGAGTTGAAGGCGATCGTGGATGTGGCGGAAGAGACGAGAAGTGAGTCCACCATCAAGGACCACGTGTTCGGCACCAACGGCGACCGGCAGGTCACGGGATTTGTCAGCATCATGCAGGGGTGCGAGATGTACTGCACATTTTGCATCGTGCCATACACGCGGGGCGGTGAACGGAGCCGCCCGATTGACGAGATTGTCGAGGAAGTTCGACGGTTGGTTGACCAAGGCGTGAAGGAAGTGACATTGCTCGGGCAGATCGTGACCAGTTACGGGCGCAAGGAAATTCGCAAGAAGAACGGGAAATCGGCGTTTGTGCAGCTTCTCGAAGCCGTGCACGATGTGAACGGCCTGGAACGCCTCCGCTTCACGTCGCCGCATCCAAAGGGGTTTGGGGACGATCTGGTGCAGGCGTATCGGGATTTGCCGAAGCTGTGCGAGCACGCCCACCTGCCCGTGCAGAGCGGTTCCAATCGCATCCTGAAGGCCATGAACCGCGGATATACGCGCGAGTGGTACGTGGGAATCGTGGAGAAACTTCGCGCGGCGCAGCCGAAGATCGCAATCAGCACCGACATCATCGCGGGTTTTCCCGGCGAGACCGAGGAAGACTTCGAGGAGACCGCGTCGCTGATGCGCGAGATGGAGTTCGATCAGGCGTACATTTTCAAGTATTCGAAACGGCGCGACACGCCCGCCGCGGACATGCCGGACCAGGCCAGCGAGCAGGAAAAGGAGCGGCGCAACCAGGTGCTGCTGGAGATTCTGAATGAGCGCATGGCGCGCAAGTATCGCGACCTCGTTGGTGAAACGGTCGAGATCCTCGTCGAAGGCCGCAGCGAAAAGAGCCGCAAACGGATGTTTGGACGCACACGGACCAACCGGATTGTGTTCTTCGACGGCAGCGAGCGTCACAAAGGCGAGTTGTTGCCGGTCCGAATCGAACGCGCCACGACCATTGCCCTGTACGGCGACCCGGCCATCCACAACGGATAAATTATGACGCGACTAGCCATTACCTCGACCATCCTTGGAACCGCCATGATTGCGGGCCGATTGCCCGGTGTCATCGCCCCCGGCAAATTCGGCGAGTACGCCCGGAAATTTTCCCGCTCGGTGTTGTGGGGGCGCCTTCTGATGGGGATCTGCGCCGTGTGGGCGGGGATTGTGATGTTCAATGCGGCAACCGAGGACTGGGCATGGGCCAGACCGTTCGTCGTCATCGGCGTGCCGGTCGCCTATTGGCTGGTGGTGCAGTTTGCCGACCAATTTCTGGCGCTACGCGGTTTGGCGGCGTTGCTGCTGCTGGTCGCAAAAGTCGCGGTCGATGCCGCCGATATCAGCGACAGGCCAATCCGGCTGGTTGTTACCGTGCTGGCTTATCTTATGGTCTGCGCGGCGATGTGGATGGCCGGATTCCCGCATCAGGTCCGTGATGTGATTGGTTTTGTGACCGCGAACAAGACACGCACTCGGGCCAGTTGTCTTCCCGGCGTGGTCTTTGGCGTGGTGTTGGTGGCGCTGGGGTTGTTTGTGTACTAATGATTATTACTCCAACAGGCTTCTCTCATCGGTTTGTTCTGGCGAATATTGTGACGAGTGTTGTGGCGTGAAGACACCGCGGATACTGGTGGTGCGGGGCGGGGCGATCGGGGATTTCATCATGACGCTGCCGGCTGTCGGCGCGTTGCGCGAACGCTGGCCCGAGGCGCACATCGAGATCCTCGGTTATCCGCACATCATCGAGTTGGCGCGGGGACGGTACTACGCGGATGCGACGCGGTCGATCGATGCGAAGCCGATGGCGGGTTTCTTCATACCCAACGCGGTGCTCGACCCCGACTGGATGGCGTATTTCGGCGGGTTCAACGTGGTGATTTCCTATCTGTTCGATCCCGACAGCATTTTCGCCAGCAACGTGCGCAGTTGCGGGGTCAAGCAGGTGATTGAGGCCTCGCCACGACCCAAGGACGCGCATGCGGCGGTGCATTATTGCCGTCCGCTGGAGTCGCTGGCGATTTACGTGGACGCGCCGTGCCCGCGGGTTCATCCGAACGAGTCGGATCGCGAAACGGCGTCCCGATACATGAAGATGGTCGGGTGCGGGCCGGTGGTCGCCATTCATCCCGGCAGCGGCGGCGAGAAGAAGAATTGGCCGGTGGAAAACTTCGCGGCGGTGGCGCGCTGGGTATCCGATGAATTGGCGGCGCAACTGGTGGTTGTGCAGGGCGAGGCCGACGAACACATCGTCAAGAGGCTGACGAAGCAGCTTGAGCCGCGTCCGCACACCGTGGCTGCGGGGCTGAAATTGGTCGAATTGGCAGCGGTATTGGAACGATGTGTGCTGTTTTTGGGGAATGACTCCGGCATCACGCACCTGGCGGCGGCAGTGGGTGTACCCGTCGTGGCGGTGTTTGGCAGTGCTTCGCCGCCCATTTGGGAACCGCGTGGCGAGCGCGTGCGCGTGGTGCGGTTTTGCGACAACGATGTGGCGCAGGTGAACGGCGCGATTGAGGAGTTTTGGGCGCTCCGCGCGCTTGATCGCTGAAGTCGTTGGTACACAAGCCATTTGGCTTGACGACAGGCCATGCCGCTACTAAATTGAGACATTGAGATGCAGCTAGTGAGAAGTCTCGTAAGTGATTACGAGCAAGGAAGGTAAACGAGAGATCGATGCGCGACCGAAATCTGGAAAAGAATATTCGGCGGATCGAGGCATTTGTCGACTCGTGGAAACAGTTGAGTCAGTTTCTGGATCGTGGATTCAAGGGTGACCCATTCGCGGCCGAGGAAGAGGCGGCGTTTCTGGAGTTGAAGAGTCAGATCGCGCAGGAGTACGAATTGTTGATGGTCACGCTGTCATCGGAAGCGGACCGGGATGAGCGTGCGTTGCGGATACTGAACAGCGTGCCGAGCCTGTCGGCGTTCAAGGGATTGCCTGAAGGGACGTCAAAGAAGCTGGCGACAGAGTGGCATAGCACGTACCTGGGGTTGCAGGCGTTGTTGGGGCGATTGCGGGGACGGGAGGCGCAATTGCGGGGCGTCAGCACGATTCGCGTGGCATGGGCACGGGTGTTTGCCAACCCGCTGGTGGTTTTGTTGATGATGATTGCGGCATCGTACGGGGTGTACCGGTTTGCGGAAGAATGGATTCCAAAATTGACGCAGCTAACGGAACAAATGGAGAGGAAATAATGACGAAGCGAGACTTGGTGATTCGGATCAGCAACGACACAAACCTTATCCAACAGGATGTGCTGACAGTCGTGCAGAAGACGCTCGACTACGTCACGGAGGCGCTGATCAAGGGGGAGACCGTCGAACTGCGAAACTTCGGCGTGTTCGAGGTTAAACTGCGCAAGCCGCGCGTCGGTCGCAATCCGAATGATCCCGGCAAGGACGTGCAGATTCCGGCGCGCGCGGTCGTCAAGTTCAAACCCGGCAAGGAGATGCGCGAGCAGGTGCTGCGGCTCACGGAGAAGTACAACGGCCCACAAGGCACTGCGCAAGCCTGAGGGGCTTGGCGTTTGAGTTTGCGTACTGCCGCTGCGGCGTGAAGGTCCTGCAGGGCCTCTGCGCCGGACGCACAATGTTGGGTGTGTAACGCATCATGAACTCGCTGCCCGGCTTCCGCGACTTTTATCCCGAAGCGCTCGCCGTTCGCCGCCACATCTTCGACAAGTGGCGCGACGTGGCGCGGCGCTACGGCTTCCGGGAATATGACGGCCCGCCGCTGGAGCCGCTCGAACTGTACACGCAGAAATCCGGTGACGAGATCGTCGGGCAACTCTTCAACTTCATCGACAAAGGGGACCGCGCGGTGGCATTGCGGCCCGAGATGACTCCGACGCTGGCGCGGATGGTCGGCGCGCACCATCGCGACTTCAAGAAGCCAATCAAGTGGTTTGCGATTCCGCAACTGTTCCGTTACGAGAAACAGCAGCGCGGACGATTGCGCGAGCACTTTCAATTCAATGCCGACATCATTGGCGAGGGGGACGTCAGCGCCGACGCCGAACTCATCGCGTTGGCCATCGACACGCTTCGCAGTTTCGGTCTGACTGAGAACGATTTCGTCGTGCGCATTTCCGATCGCCGCGCATGGCAGCGATACCTGTCAACCGCTGGTATCCCGGAAGGCAGGCAGTACGCGGCATTTCAGGCGATCGACAAGCTGGAGCGCGAGCCGTTGGAGAAGACGCGGGAGAAGCTGACTTCCGTCGGACTGTCCGCGCAGAAGGCCGAAGAACTCCTGGCGATCGCGGAAGGCAAATCAACAGCGGATGCGCCCGAGTTGCAGGAGGCGCTCGTAAGGATCGGCGATTTGGCTGGGTACTGCAAAGTGGATTTCAAAATCGTACGCGGCCTAGCCTATTATACGGGCATTGTTTGGGAGATTCATGATCGAAAGGGCGAGCTGCGGGCGATTGCGGGGGGAGGGCGCTATGACAATCTGATCGAGCAGGTGAGCGGGGTGAGTTTGCCCGCGCTGGGCTTTGGGATGGGGGACGTCGTGCTGGCCGAATTGTTGAAGGACCGCGGGTTGTTGCCAGAATATGGTGGCGAACTGGATTGCTACGTCGTTGTGGCTGATGATACGCTGCGTGGCGAGGCGCTCAAGCTGATTCGTCAGTTGCGTGATGCCGGTCTAGCAGTAGACTACAGCTTCGCGCCTTCAAAAGTGGGCAAGCAATTTCAGGCGGCGTCCGCAGTGGGCGCGCGATTCGCCCTCGTGGTCGGACTCGAAGAGTGGAATGCTGGTGAGGTGAAACTGAAGAATCTGGCGACGGGAACCGAAGAACGAGTACCGACGGGGAATTTGGCCGCGAAGCTTACGGCGGCTTCGTAATCTTCGGCCGGTTTGCAGATAGAGAATACTTCCATGAAGCGGACACATCATTGCGGGAAATTACGCGGGGCGGAAGTTGGACAGGCAGTTACGCTGACGGGCTGGGTGCACGCTCGGCGCGACCTGGGCGGCATCGTCTTCATTGAACTGCGCGACCGTTGGGGCAACACGCAGACGGTGTTCGATCCGCAACACAACAAACCATCGTGGGAACTGGCGCAATCACTTCGGAGCGAGTTCGTCATCGCCGTCGAAGGCACCGTGCGCAAACGGCCTGCGGGCACGGAGAACACGAAGCTGCCCACGGGCGAGATCGAGGTGCTGGCGCACGAGCTGGAGATCCTTAACCCGAGCGATACGCCGCCGTTTCAAATCGACGAATCGGGGGGCGCATCGGCCGGTGAGGATTTGCGGCTCCAATACCGCTATCTCGATTTGCGGCGGCAGTCGATGGCGCGCAATCTGGCGCTTCGCCACCGCACCGCAAAGGCAGTCCGCGATTATTTTGACGGCAACGGCTTTCTCGAGATCGAGACACCGATTCTTTTCAAGAGCACGCCGGAAGGCGCGCGCGAGTACCTGGTGCCGTCGCGCGTGAACCCCGGCAAATTCTACGCGCTGCCGCAATCGCCGCAGCAATTCAAGCAAATGCTGATGGTTGCGGGCGTGGACCGCTATTTCCAAATCGCGAAATGTTTTCGGGACGAGGATCTGCGGGCGGATCGCCAGCCGGAGTTCACGCAGATCGACGTGGAGATGAGCTTCATCACGCGCGAGGACATGTATGCAATGATCGAAGGGCTGCTCGCGGCGGTATGGCTGGCTGCGCGCGGCGAGACCATCCCGACGCCATTTCCGCGGATGCAGTTTCTCGAAGCCATGGAACGATTCGGCAGCGACAAGCCCGATACTCGCTTCGGGATCGAACTGGTCGATCTGACGAAGGAGTTTCTGCAGAGTCAGTTCAGGGTGTTTCGCGGTGCGGTGGATGCTGGCGGCGTGGTGAAGGCGATCAACGCAAAGGGGCTCGCCAATGCGACGCAAGGCCAGATCGATTCACTGACGGAGACTGCCAAGACTTTTGGCGCCAAGGGATTGGCTTATATCAAGGTCGAGGGCGGCGAATGGAAATCGCCGATCGTGAAGTTTTTCAGTGACACGGAAAAGCAGGCGCTCGTTGGCAAATTGAAGATTGAAGAGGGCGACCTGATTTTGTTCGGTGCGGACAAACGCGAGACCGTGTGGGAAGTGCTCGGTCGTATGCGTCTGGTCGTGGCCGAAATGCTGAAGAAAGCCGGAACACTCAAGGTGCGGGATGACCAGTGGAATTTTCTGTGGGTCGTCGATTTTCCGCTTATCACATTTGATCGCGACGCGAATCGCTACCTGTCCACGCATCATCCGTTCACCGCGCCGGTGGCGGAGGATGTTCCGCTGTTGGACACCGAGGCGTCAAAGGTGCGGGGACAGCACTACGATGTCGTGTTGAACGGCGTGGAACTCGGTGGCGGCTCGATCCGGATCCACAAACCGGACGTGCAGAAGAAAGTATTCGAGGAAGTCCTGAAGATTTCGCCGGATATCGCGCAATCAAGGTTCGGGTACATGCTTCAGGCGTTTCGGTATGGGGCGCCGCCGCACGGTGGTATCGCGTTGGGCCTTGATCGGCTGTGCGCAATCCTCTGCGGTTCGACAAACATTCGCGACGTGATAGCGTTTCCAAAGACGGCGAAGGCGGTGGACTTGATGACGAATTCGCCGAGCGAGGTCGAGCCGAAACAGTTGCGCGACCTGCACATCAAGCTGGATGCAGAAGACGCCAGCTGAAGCCTGCGGTCCCATACTCCGACGGTCAACCTGAAGCGGCGACCATCATGTCGCGCTGGGAGCAGGGGATGGCGGGGCGGCGGTCTTTTTGGCGCGTCCGCGTTTCCTTGGTTCCACGCGCGTGAAGACGCCCATCTTGCGGTACTTCTTGTATCGCGCCTCGAGCAAATCAGACACCTTCATCTCGCAGATTTTGTCGAGGTTCTTGAGGACCGCCTTCTTAAGCGTGGCGGCGGTTTCATCATAATTCTTATGCGCGCCCCCAAGCGGTTCGGGGATGATTTCGTCCACGACGTCGAGTTCCAACAAGTCCTTCGCCGTGATTTTGAGTGCGGCGGCGGCTTGCGCGGCGTTGGCGCGATCCTTCCACAAGATGGCGGCGCAGCCCTCGGGCGAGATTACCGAGTAGTACGCGTTTTCGAGAATCAGCACGCGATCACACACGCCGATGCCGAGCGCGCCACCTGAACCGCCTTCACCGATGACCACCGCGAGCAGCGGCGTCTTCAGCACCATCATCTCGCGAAGGTTCACGGCGATCGCTTCTGCAATGTGGCGCTCCTCCGCGCCGACGCCCGGATAAGCGCCCGGCGTATCGATGAACGTGACGACGGGGACATCAAATTTCTCCGCGAGTTGCATCAGGCGCAGTGCCTTGCGGTAGCCCTCGGGGTGCGGGCTGCCGAAGTTTCGCATCAAATTCTCCTTGGTGTCGCGGCCCTTCTGCTGGCCGATAACCATCACGCGCCGCTCATCGATCGTGGCGAGTCCGCCAACGATCGCGTGATCGTCGGCGAAGCGGCGGTCACCGTGCAGTTCGATGAAGTTGGTCGCAACGCGCTGCAGGTAATCCAGCATGTACGGCCGCTTCGGATGGCGGGCGAGTTGGACACGCTGCCACGGAGTGAGATTGGTGAAAACCTCTCTCTTGGTCGCCTCCAGCTTTTCTTCAATCGAGTGAATCTGCGCTGAGAGGTCGATATTTTGTTCGGTCGCTTGTTTTTGCAGGTCTTCAAGCGTTTGTTCGAGTTCCATGATGGGTTTCTCGAATTCCAATGTGTAGATTTTCATGGGGAAACAAGCTCCTGACTACTCGTGAATGACCACCGTGCTGCCGACGGGTAAGATCGTGTATAACTCGCCGATGTCGTCGTTGAGGAGTCGAATGCAGCCTGCCGTGGCTTGCTTGCCGATGGAATTGGTGTCCCACGTGCCGTGAATACCGTAGCCGGGCACATTCAGGCCCAACCAATGCGTGCCCAGTATGTTCTCCGGATCACCGTACGGAATGGTCTTGCCATCGGATCGCCACCACGGCGGGTTCGCAATGCGTGCCGTGATCTTGAATTCGCCGACCGGCGTCTTGCTGTATTCGCCGGTGCCGACACGGTACCGTTTGAAAAACTTGCCGTTGTCGGTCAACCGAAGTTCATTCGTGGTTTTATTGACACTGACAGCAAAGTGGCCCTGGTAAATGCGCAACCGATCGCCCACGCGGATCATGTCGCGCGTGAGATTGTTGGATCTCTTGATCAACTCGATGGTCGCACCGAACTTCTGCGCGAGCTTGCCAAGCGAATCGCCCGACACAATGGTGTAATCGACCTTTTCAGGCGCAGGCGTGGCCGTGAACAAGATCGTCGTGTTGATCTCGCCCAACAGGTTGAGGATCTTGTCCGAAGCGCTTCCGTCATCGGCCAGAGGCTGCAGCAACGCGCGCGCCTCGGCCAGCTTGCCTTCGCTCTCCAACACGCGCGCATGCTCGTATTGTTCGGTATTGGCGGGCTCGGCCGGCGCGGGCGGACGACTGACGGGGGCGACGGCCGCTGCCGCCGTGCCCGTGGCCGTATTTGCAGCCGGGGATTCGGAAGTCGGCGACGACGACGACGAACTTGGGAGTCGGTCACAACCCGCAAGCCAGAATGTCAACACGACCAAACTGAGCCAAGGTTTCATATCTGCAAGTCGCGAACCACCAGACTCATCGCAGGGTAACGGCGCGCGGGGTCCTTTTCAAGACATTTGAGTATGACCCGTTCGATGGATTGGGGGATATCCGGAGCCAGCGTGCGCGGCGGTCGCAGATGTTCATTGAAGTTGGAATACTTCTGCAACACCTCTTCGCGCGTGTCGCCGGCAATCGGTTTCTTGCCCGTCATCATCTCATACGCCGTGATGCCAAACGAAAAAATGTCCGCGCGCTCGTCGACGGGTTCGCGCGCGATTTGCTCGGGCGCGAGATACAACGGCGTGCCCGACAGCTTGGATGCCTTCTTCGGCTTCGTGGGCCGCGGAATCGCCAGGTCGAAATCGATCAGCTTGGGATCATAGGTCTTGGGCACCAGTATGTTCTCGGGTTTGAAATCGAGATGAAGAAACCCGCTTTCGTGAACGTGAGCCAGGGCCGCCGCCATGCCGGTGAGCATCTTCAGCCGATTGGCGCGCAGGTTTGCATCATTGCGCAGGATTGACTCCTTCATATTGGGCCCATCCACGTACTCGATAATCGCATACCGCAGGCCGTTGAATTCGCCGCTCCCGTAAAAGTGCACGATGTTCGGGTGATGGAGCTTCTCCATGACTTTGCAGCCCCACTTGAACTGCCGGCTCCGACTCCAGTGAAAACGATGCTCCGGGAGAAGCATCCGCAAAATCAACCGCTGGTCCTGCCGGTCCGACACCAGGTAAATGGTCGCCATTCCACCGTTGTTGATCTTCTCGAGAACGGTGTAATTTGCAAAAGTCGAACCAATCATGTGAAGGCAACGGTAACGAACCCCATCCCGCTTTGCAAACGCAATCCCGGCGCACGCCGCGTCACACGTGACTACGGAATCAAAGGTCATGGAGAGGATCGTTGGACACCGCGAAAGAGGGTGGGGTGACCGACGGGATTTGAACCCGCGACAGCCAGATCCACAATCTGGAGCTCTACCAGGCTGAGCTACGGCCACCATCCCGACCAACTCATCGTCGAAAGCAATCAAACTTAGCATTGTCGCTCCGCGAGGGTCAAGGCATCGTCAGCATTTGTCGGGCGCGAAGCCTGTCGTGTAGGTATCGCGCCGTGTAGCCACGCCGCTCTGTCGGCGTGTTCGCCCTTGGCTTCGCAACCGCCTCATCTTCTGTCTCCTGTCTTCTGTCTCCTGATGCCTGTTTTGGGTTCGCTTTGGGTTCGCTTCTGCACGAAACCGCCCTCCCGGCGCCTCTATTTGCACTTTACCCCCCGCAAAATGGGTTCGGTTTGGTCGACCGAACCCAACTCGTAGTTTTCCTAACACATTCATAAAGAACTCGTTACGAATTTTCAGAATGGGTTCGCTCTGTAAAAAAGTACTTTTATAGAGGACACCCCTGCCGAACCGACCCCAAGTTGGTGTAGCGTGCGCTGTCACTAGCGCATCCGGATGGGCACTGTCTTTTGAACCGCTCTGTTCCGTTGCCATTTGTGCTGTGCAGGCCCAAACCGCTCTTCTTATGTCAAACAACTGTCGCCATCATACCACCCCCGGCTCGCCACGTCCAGCAAAAATATCAATTTACGATAGCGGAGTCTGACGACACGCCGCATGCCGTACTCCCGCAGCAACGTCTGGAAGCTTTTCTTCACTGCGACGCAGTTATTCGATTCCCCGCCCCGGTTTGTAGCAACTGTCTTGTCATGTGGGTTGGAATTCTGGGTTTTTAAGCAGTTGATTGAGCAGGATGATGAGTTTGCGCATCACGGCGACGAGGGCCACCTTGGGAGCTTTGCCGGCCGCGATCAGGCGCTGGTAGAATACTTTCAGCCGAGCGTTGGTAAACGCCGCGACCAGCGCCGCCATGTACAACGCCCGCCGCGCGACCGCCCGACCTCCGCCGATGAGCCGATGACCACGGCGCGGGCCACTATCACGATTGAAGGGTGCCACTCCGACCAGTGCTGCGGCTTGCCGCCGGTTGAGTGTCCCCAACTCCGGCATCGTGGCCAACAGCACCACCGCCGTAATTCGGCCCACGCCCACCACCGCACACAGTCGCGCCACCTTGTGCGCCAGCGCGGGCTCGGCTTGGAGCAATTCGGTGATCCAAGCGTCGAGTTGTTCCAGATGCCGATCCAGGGCGGCCACATGACGCTGCACCTGGCGACGCACAGCCGGATGCGTGGTGTGCTCCAGACGGTTGTGCTCGGCGATGCGCAACTGCTGCACTTGCTGACGGCGCGACACCAACTCGGCCAACTGACGCTGGGCGGCACTGAGAGCGGGCGTGGCCGCTGGCTGCAGGCGCTGACCGAACTCCGCCAGCACTTGCGCATCCAGCCGATCGGTCTTGGCCAACCGACCTTGCGCACGGGCAAAGTCACGAGCTTGGCGCGGATTGACGACACTGATGGCGAGGGCCGATCGCTGCAGGGCCAGGACGACCGGACGTTCATACCCGCCGCTGGCTTCACACACGACGTGGACCAAGCCCAGACCTTGGAGCCACCGCACCAGCGCCCGGTGGCCGGCGGAGCTGTTGGCAAACTGACGGGCCTGCGGCGGCGTGCTCAGCGCATGCAGATCCAACGTGGCTTTGGCGATATCCATTCCGACGTAGACGAGCGACGGCAACATGGTTAGACTCCTCCTTGCAATGCGAGCTGGCGGTGGACGCCGCCGCTCTGGCAACTGTTCGAGTACAGGACCAAAGTCTGCCGACGGACCCTGCTACAAACGAACGCGCTCGTGGCGGTTCGAGGGCTGGAACGATCACGTCGGCGTTGCGCTCGTGGGGGGCATGCCCCCCACGAGCGGCCCTGTGGCTGAAGTTCATTCCTCAGCCACACGGAAACACTACCAGAAAACATAGATACAAGGGCTGGATGCCCGAGTCCGACGAGGTGTATCCAGCCGCTCCGCCCTGTTCGCCGCCGCCGCTGTGGCACCGTCTCCGAACCTCGCCTCCAATCACTTACCCTCCGCAGGTGGGTTTATCCGCCACGGTAGGCTTTCATTGACTTGTTCTGGTTGGGCAGGCTCTGCGACACGTCGCTTGTCTTGGCCTTGTGACTGTGATTTACTGACGCCATGCCACGCACCCGGATAAAGTACACGACCAAGAAGCGAAAACCTTCTCGCGTTCGCGAGGAACCGGGCAGTGGGGCGTCTCAGAACGGAAGGGCGCCCGTCAACTGCATCATTCGTGGTGACTGCACTGTCGAGTTGAAGAAGCTACCGTCCGACTGCATTGATCTCGTCTTTACATCGCCGCCGTATGCCGATAGCCGCAAGAGCACATACGGTGGAATTCACCCTGACCATTATGCCGAGTGGCTGCTCCCAATTACAGCCGAACTGCTGCGTGTGCTCAAACCGACCGGGTCTTTCGTCCTGAACATCAAAGAGAAGACAGTTAATGGCGAACGACACCCCTATGTAATTGAGTCGATCATGGGTATGCGCCGGCAGGGCTGGCTCTGGACCGAGGAATACATCTGGCATAAGCGCAACTGCTACCCAGGCAAGTGGCCAAACCGGTTTCGAGACGCGTGGGAGCGGTGCCTCCACTTCACGAAGAATCGGCACTTCGCCATGTACCAAGACGCCGTGCGCGTACCGATGGGCAATTGGAAGCATGCGCGCTTGCGTAACTTGAGCGAAACGGACAAGCGGCGTGATGAATCGAAAGTCGGGAGCGGATTCGGCAAGAACATTTCCAAGTGGATTGGCCGGGAGCTCGCGTATCCAACCAACGTGCTCCACTTGGCGACCGAGTGCTCGAACCGGTCTCACAGTGCGGCATTCCCTGAAGCTCTGCCAACGTGGTTTACCCGGCTGTTTACCAGACCGGGCGACCTTGTACTTGATCCGTTTCTTGGTTCGGGCACAACGGCGCTTGCTGCCGCTAAACTCGGTCGTAACTATCTAGGCATCGAGATTCGAGGCGACTACTGCGCATTGGCACGGAAGACCATCAAAGAGGAATTAGGCGAAACGCTCTGGGACCTGTCTCAGAAAGGCGACAATGGCACTCAGTCCAACGCGGCTTGAGAAAGAAATCGAGCGTTGTTTGCAGAGGTTCTACGTAAGCCGTCTGACCGGATTACAGAACCTCAGCTTAAAGAAGGTTTTGCAGAAAAAGAATCCGTACCTCTACCGAGCGTTGGGCATCGAAAAGGCCTCGGAGATCGTTGAACAAATCATGGCCGCTTTTGTTACGTCTTCCGACGAGACAATCTTCGGAAACGTCTTCTTTGAACCGATTGCCAAACTCGCCGCAGCCGGTCACGTTGCCCCGTCCGAAGGCGTGGACTTCGCTCTTGAAAAGCCCGACCGATATTTGGCTGTTGCCGTGAAGTCGGGACCAAATTGGGGCAATGCCGACCAGCACAAGCGCCAGAGTACAAATTTCGACGCGCTTCGCAAGCGCCTCTACAAGCTGAACAAGCAGTTCGACCCCCTTGTCGGCCAAGCCTACGGCCAGCAAGGCAGTGAACCAACCGACAATTCCCGTTTCCGCCGTCGTTCCGGTCAGGCGTTTTGGCAGGAGATCACGGGTGACTCCGACTTCTATCTTAAGCTCATTCGCCTGATGAAACACGTGCCGGAGCGGAATCGTCCAAAATTTCGGGCTGAGTGGGATCAAGCAGTTAATCGGTTCACCCGCGACTTCATGGCGGACTTCTGCCGGCGAGATGGCTCGATTGATTGGGAAAGATTGGTTGCTTTCAATTCGTCAATCAAGAACGCGAAACGAAGCAAGGACTGAAGGAGGATACCCATGCCATGCATAGTGCCAGGTTGCCGTAACAGGGCCGATAAGAAATTGGGTATCCGGCTCAGACGACCGTCTCAAGCCGATAGAGCTAGCACCGGGACGGGTATTTGGGCGCCGGAAACTGGTGCTTTTGTCTGTGACCACCATGCCGTGGCAGGTTGGCGAATTACGATTGTAATGGAGCCGACTACAACCGGCGACGTGGAAACTCGTGTGGTGTGCTCCGATTCGATTGTCCGTCGCCGAACGCAAATCAGGAATCCAGCTTAACTTGGGTGCCGAAGGTTTCCATAGCAACCGCCGCCGCATCGAATATCTCTCCGCCCCCTGCAAAACGATCACTGTACCATCGGTGGCAGCGGCGAAGACGGAGAAGAAACGGCGATAACGCTCACGCTCAGCTTCCGCGAGGGTTGTGCTGTGATTTCACCACGCGTCAGGGACTCGCAGTAAGCTGCAGCGTGTTGACGGCCTGCCTATTCCCTGCGTTTACTTGCGGTATGTTTGGGATTTTTCTTGGCGGGCAAGTTCGCGGAACAAATCACGGACCGAGAGGTCGAGCTTGTCGGCATACGACTCTCCGAGATTCTTGAGGTGTATTAGCGTGAGTATGTCTTTACGATGCTTCGGATCGCTTGCCCCGTTGCCGTGGGTCTGCAACTCACATTGAAGCTTCGTCTCGATAAGTTGAGCCAGTGCGATCACCGGCAGACCATTGATGTCATCGACTTTGATAGCCACAGGATCAGGCAGTTGCAATTTGCCGCTGCGTGTCTTTTTCCCGTCCCAATGGGGCTCGACCCGAACACCATGAGGGCTGCAATACGCCTTTCTGAAATCATGCCAACTGTACCCTCCCATTGATCCGAGTGTCAGTCCAATTTTGTCACGGTCTGCATCGCGGATAAGCAAGTCAACGTCGCGAGGTTGCCGATCAACGCCTCCGTGGAGGTAGACCGCTGATCCGCCGATGACAACGTGGCAAATGTCCTCGGCCTCAAGTGCGTCGTGGCACTCCTTTGCAGCCCGCAAGACCATGTCTAATGACGGGTGAAGAATCATTTTCATTCGCTTCACAGTGTTCTCGCACCTGGCGAATAGCTTGCTCTGACGCATTCCGCCGGGCACGCTTATATCTGTTCAACTATTGACGCTGGCGGCAGCCAGTGTTCGGTGATTCAGCGGCGGCGTCAATTCCATTCTTTGCCGATTCCCTGCCGTCACCGAAAAGACGGCAGGCCCGCACTCTGACGCATTCAATTCGCGTCTCAGTTCGAATCATCCAGTTCGACCACAAACCCTCGTCGCCCCAACACGCGCGCAACTCATGATATATCGCCTGTCGATATATCATGAAAAGCCGCCCCTCTGTCGAAACTTCGTGCTCTTCGTGCCTTCGTGGTGAGGAATCCCTCGCTGTCCGCCTTCCGCCTTCTGTCTTCACGGTCAACCCCCGCCCGTTTTCCCGCTTTCACCGGCTCCACCGTCCGCTATAATCCCGCCCGTGAACCGGATTCGTCTCCTTCCCGAACAGGTCGCCAACCAGATCGCCGCGGGCGAAGTGGTCGAGCGTCCCGCCTCGGTCGTGAAGGAATTGGTCGAGAACTCGCTCGACGCCGAAGCCAAGCGCATCACCGTCACCATCAAGAACGGCGGACGCTCGCTCGTCAATGTTGCCGACGACGGTTTCGGAATGAGCCGCGACGACGCGTTGCTGGCGCTGGAACGCCATGCGACCAGCAAAATCTCCAGGGCGGAAGACCTCCACAGTATCACCTCCCTCGGCTTTCGCGGTGAAGCCATTCCGAGCATTGCGGCGGTCTCGCGATTCACGCTCGCGAGCCGGGAACGGGGTACGCTCAGCGGGACGCAAATTGAAATCGCCGGCGGCAAGATCCTCTCGGTTGCCGACGTCGGTGCGGCGGAGGGAACGGTTATTGAAACGCGCAATCTGTTCTTCAATCTGCCCGCGCGCCGCAAATTCCTGCGCTCAATCCCGACGGAGACCGCTCACATCGAGCACATCGTCACGCTGTGCGCGCTGGCGCATCCCAATGTGGCGTTCACGCTGGTCGTCGACGGCCGCGAGGTCTTCAATCTCGCGCCGACCAATGGCTTGTCCGGCCGCCTGCGGGAACTCTACGGCGCGCAACTCGTCGACGAGCTTCTCGCCGTGGAATTGGCAGCCGGCGATGTCCGCGTAACGGGATTCATCGGCAAACCGGGTGTCAGCCGGGCGGATCGCCGCCAGCAACATCTGTTCATCAACCAGCGACCGGTCGAAAGCAAGGGCATCAACTACGCGCTGCTCGAGGGTTATCACACTGCGTTGATGAAGGGAAAGTTCCCCGTCACGTTTCTGTTCATCGATATCGACCCCGAGTTGGTGGACGTGAATATCCATCCGTCCAAGCGCGAAGTGCGTTTCCGGGATGAGTTTGCGGTGCGCCAATGCGTGATCGATGCCGTCCGCGCCGCGCTGGAACCGGTGACAGGCAGTCTCCGTCCCGTGCAACGCGAGGGCTGGCCGCAGGCAGATCGGCCCAACTTCACTCCGACGTCCAGCCCTTCACCCGCGCCGCCGCTGATGTTGCGTGGAGAAGCGCCGGTGACACCGTCCGCCGGGCAATCGAACCTGATAGAGGTGCCGAGAAGCCCCGTCGAGGCGCGCAGGTCCGCCGAACCGCCGCCCGTTGAGGTCCATGCCGAAGGGGGTTCATGGCGGATTTGCGGCGTGATCGGTCAGTTGTACGTGCTGATCGAATCGCCGGAAGGCCTGGTGTTGATGGATCAGCACGCGGCCCACGAGCGCGTCTTGTTCGAAAAGATGCTCCGGGAACTCGAAACCGATTCCGCGCCTGCGCAAAAACTGTTGCTGCCGCTAACGCTCGAACTCGACGTGCGCGACGCCGCGTTCCTGCACGCGAACCAGAAGACGCTCCATAAGCTGGGCATCGGCGTGAGCGAGTTCGGGGAAAAGACGTTCTTGATCGACGCGCTGCCGCCCTATTTTCCGACGGCGAATCTGGCGCAGACGTTCCGCAACATCATCGATGAATTGCGGCAGACGGGCGAGGAAATCCACGCGCGGCGATTGACCGAGGACAAGATTGCCACGACCGTGTGTCGCCACGCGGTGAAGGCGCGCGACCCGCTGCGCGGCGAGGAACTGCGCGCATTGCTGCAGCAGCTTCACCAATGCGAACTGCCCTACACCTGTCCGCACGGTCGCCCGACGATGATCCAGCTCTCGTACGCCGAATTGGAAAAGAAGTTCGGGAGAAAAGCGTGAGCACGAGTGGTGAGATCAGGGCTGACGCCCGAGAATCTGGCGGGCGGCGTGGATATCGGCGTCAATCTGCGCCGTGAGGGCCTCGACGGAGGGGAACTTCTGCTCGTCGCGCAATCTTGACAGAAAGACAACCTCGACATTCTGGCCATAGAGCTCGCGTGTAATATCCAGGATATGCACTTCCAATAGGCGATGCGGAGTCGTTCCCGCAAACGTGGGGCGCAGGCCAATGTTGACCACCCCTCCAAGGATCTCGGCGCCGATCTTCACGCGTACGGCGTAGACGCCATCGGGCGGCATGACTTCGTCATGAGAGTTCAAGTTGGCGGTTGGAAAACCAAGCTCGCGCCCACGATGGTCCCCCGGTTCAACGGTGCCAAGGATGGAGAATGGCCGCCCCAGCATCGCGCCGGCGCGCTCCAGTCGGCCGTTCACCACGTGCTGTCGAACCGCTGTCGAGCTGATCATCTCCTCGCCGAGCGTCACGGGTTTGATTTCCTTCGCCTCGAAGCCGTACTTCGGCGCGAGTGCTTCCATTAGCCGCACGTCGCCCGCGCGATCGTGGCCGAAGCGAAAACGCGTGCCGACGCAAATCTCCTGAAGTTGGTTCGTCTGGCGGGCTACCATGTCGATGAAGCGCTCTGGCGGTGTGCGGGAGAACGGTTTGTCGAATGTAAGCAACAGGCACGCGTCCACATCGAGCTTCTCAATGAGGGAGAGCTTGTGCGCGGTCGAAGTCAGCAACCGTGGTGCTCTGTCCGGAGCCAGCACACGCATCGGGTGTGGGTCGAACGTCAGCACCACCGAGGCGCCACCGGCCGCCCGCGCGTCATCGCGGGCCTGCCCGATCACTCGCTGGTGACCCAGATGAACCCCGTCGAACACGCCGATCGCCAGGCAAACCTTGTGCGACTGCGCCGCGAGTTCTTCAAATGTCCGAAACACCTGCATTACGGGGTGCTCGTGCCGATAAACTTCAGGATCGGAATGATGAAGGCCGTCAATTGTTCGCGCGTTTGCTGCAGGATCGTTTCCAGGGAATGAGCATCCTTCACGTCGAATTTGCCCGACCGCATGCGCCGCAATTCGTAAAGATGCGCGCCGCACCCGAGCAGGTCGCCGACATCCGAGCACAACGTCCGCACGTAGGTGCCCTTCGTGCAGGCGACACGCAAGCGAACGCGTGGCAGTTCGAGCCCCAGTACGCGGAAATCGTAGATATGAACCGGCCGCGGCTCGCGTTCGACAGTCTTGCCTTTGCGCGCCAGCTTGTACAGCGGCGTGCCCTTGTGTTTGACCGCGCTGACCATCGGCGGCACTTGCTGGATGTCGCCGCGGAATTTGGCGAAAACCTTATCGATATCTTCCTCTGTCAGCGGGGGCACCGGTTTTTCGGCGATGACCGCGCCATCCGCGTCCTGCGAGTCCGTCGAGACCCCGAGCAGCATCGTCCCTTCGTACATCTTGTCGTCGGACATCAACCGGTCCTGCAGCTTGGTGGCGCGCTCGATCACGAGGATCAGCAGCCCCGTCGCCGCCGGATCCAGCGTGCCGCAGTGTCCGACCTTCTTGAATCCAAACTGGCGTCGCACGCGGTCCACCACGTCGTGTGAGGTCAGGCCCGCGGGCTTGTCGACCAATAACACGCCATCAAACGGTGTAAGCTGCGGTTGCATAAAACGTCGGAGTTTACAGTTTCGCCGCGGCCAGCGCTTCGCTCACTGCCGCCAGCACGTTGCGCTCGATTTCGTGCGGCTCTCCCGAGAGCCGCGCCCCGGCGGCTGCGTGATGGCCGCCGCCGCCGAATCGACAGGCGATGGAGTTGACATCGACTTTCGGATGTTTCGAGCGAAGGCTCACACGGAATTTGCCCGCTTCGGGCAGTTCTTCGAAAAGCAGGGCGACGATGACGCCTTCAATGGCGCGCGCGTAGTCGATCAAACCCTCCGTGTCCTCGCGCTTGGCGCCCGATTCCTCAAACATCGCGTTCGTGATCCACATGTATGCGATGCGTTTCTGATCGGTGAGCTGCAGCCGGGCGAGCACCTTCTGCAACAGCATCAGCCGGCCGTACGGGTAGCTCTCGTAGACTCGGCGGCAGATCTCGCCAACGTTGATCCCCGTGTCAACCAATTCGGCGGCGACGCGCAGCGACGCGGCGCTCGTGTTGCCATAACTGAACGAACCCGTGTCGGTCGAAATGGCGGCGAACAAACACGTCGCAATCTCCCGTGTCAGGGGAAATCCGCCGCCTTTGATGAGATCGAAGGCGATTTGCCCGGACGCCGGCGCTTCAGGGACGACCCAGTTGATATCGGCAAACGTCTCGTTGCTGACGTGGTGGTCGATGTTGATGAAGTGCTTCCGGTTCCGGATGCGCTGCGCGGCGGTGCCAACACGCTGCCACGTCGAGGTGTCGATCGCGATGACCACATCGAAATCTTTCGGCTCAGCGGGCGGACGCGTGATCAGGTCGCTGTGCGGCAGGAACCGAAACTTCGCCGGCACGTCATCGTCGTTCCACGCCTCAACCGTCTTTCCGAGCCCTTTCAACAGGAGCAGAAGCGCCAGTTGCGAGCCGACCGCGTCGCCGTCGGGCCGGTAATGCGTGAGCACCAGAAATGTGCTCTGGCTGCGCAGCAACTCGCTGATTTGCTGGCGGGCGTCACTCATCAGGCGGTTGGTTTCCGAGTTCGTCAAGCAGGTGCTCGATGTGGCTGGCGCGCGCCTCCGTTTCGTCGAGGACGAACGTCAATCGCGGTGTGTATTTCAGCACGATCCGCTGCGCCAATTCGTGTTGGATATGGCCGTGTTTCCGTTCGAGAGTGTCGAGCGCGCGTCGCTTCTGTTCCGCGGAGCCGATCACACTCATAAAAATGCGGCCCTCCTTGAGATCGGGACTGATTTTCGCGGCGGTGATCGTGACGAACCCGCAATCAGCCAGGTTAAGCTCCAGCACGATCTCACTGACCTCGCGCTTGACCAGTTCGGAAACCCGTTCCATTCGATGGTTGCTCATGATGATGGTGGCCCAGGGCAAGAGAAGAGCGGGCAACACGCCTTGAATCATTCCGTGTCTCGTCCTCCGCGTTGGGCGGTTGAGTTGGTTCGTTACAGACTCGCCGCGACCTTTTCGACTGTGTAACACTCCAGAACGTCGCCTTCCAGGAGTTCCGAAAAATTCTCCAGACGCAAGCCGCACTCGGCGCCGGCCTTCACCTCGCGCACGTCGTCCTGAAAGTGTTTGAGGCTGGCGATGCGCCCTTCGTATTGTACGGCCCGGCGACGCAGGACTCGGACGCGTGCACTGCGCGCGATGCGTCCATCCGTGACGGCGCAACCCGCCACCGGCGGTCCCTTCGAAAGCTCGAAGATCTTGCGCACTTCAGCGTGGCCAATGACGGCCTCCTTCGAGTCAGGCTCCAGCAGGCCTTCCATCGACTCTTCCACTTGCTCGATCAATTCGTAAATGATCGTGTACAGCTTGATCTGCACGTCCTCGTGCTTCGCTGCATCGGTCACGCCGCTCTCGGCTTTCACCCGGAAGCCGATGATGACCGCCCCCGATGCGCTGGCAAGCAAAACGTCATTCTCCGTGATGCTGCCGACCGCTCCGTGAATAACGTCGAGTTCGACCTTCTCGCTCTTGAGCTTGCTGAGGGAATCCGCAATGGCTTCCAGGGAACCTTGCACGTCGGCCTTGAGCACGATGTGCAACGTTTTCTTCTCGCCTTCCTTGATTTGCGTGAAGAGGTCTTCGAGCCGTGACCCACGCACTTGCCCGGTGACTGCCCCGCGCGCTTCCAGCTGGCGTTGTTCGCTCAACGCCCGGGCTTCCTTGTCGTTCTTCATGACATTGAACTCGGAGCCCGCGTCCGGCAGGCCCGAGAGGCCGACGATTTTCACGGGCGTCGAAGGCGGCGCCTCCTTGATGCGCTGGCCTTTGTCACTGATGAGGGCGCGGATCTTCGCCCAAAACGGTCCGCAGACAATGCCGTCGCCCACACGCAGCGTGCCCTTGCGCACCAACACGGTGGCGGTCGGCCCCATGCCCGGCTCGATCTGCGCCTCAATCACGTTGCCCTTGGCGGGTACTTTGGGGCTGGCCTTTAATTCCATGATCTCGGCCTGCAATAGAATCATTTCCAGCAACGTATCAATGCCCTTCTTGGTGGTCGCTGACACGTCGACGGTAATGGTCTCGCCGCCCCAGGACTCGGGGCTCAGTCCGTGTTCCTGCAGCTGTTTCTTCACGCGATCGGGGTTCGCCGACGGCAGGTCGCATTTGTTGATGGCCACGATGACCGGCACCTGCGCGGCTTTGGCGTGATTAAGAGCCTCGATGGTCTGCGGCATGATGCCGTCATCCGCAGCGACGACCAGAATCGCGATATCGGTGACATTCGCCCCGCGCGCCCGCATCTTGGTAAACGCCTCGTGGCCGGGGGTGTCGAGAAATGTGATCGTTTTGCCGTCCGGCAAAGACACAACACTGGCGCCGATGTGTTGCGTGATCCCGCCGCTCTCGTGCGCCACGACATCCGTCTTGCGAATCACATCGAGCAGGGAGGTTTTTCCGTGGTCGACGTGGCCCAACACAGTGACGACCGGCGAGCGCGGCTTCAAATCAGTCGCTTGCTCGCCGACTTCGAGCGGTTCAACTTTCTTGGGCGGGGCATGGACGGTACCCGCGCCACGTTCCCGTTTCTCGAGCTCGTAAAGGAAACCGTGGCGCTCGCAAATCTTGCGGGCAATATCCTCGCCGACGGACTCGGTAAGGTTCGCAAACACGTTCATCGCCATCAATTCGGCCAGCAACACGTGCGCCTTGATGCCGATGCGCTGGGCAAGATCGCGAACGATCACCGGCGGCTTCATTTGGATGACTTTATTTCCCTTGTCGTCCACGACGTACGCGGGCTGGGATGACGCTGTTGCCGTGGACGGAACCGGCCGCGGGGCCGGAGTCAGCGGAGCAACTGCGCGCGGCGCCGTCGTAATCTTCACAGTCGGCTGGGGTGTCGGCCTTGGTGGCGGCACTGCTGCCGGCGGAGTTTTCGGGGCGATTGCGGGCAACGGTGTTGGCACTGCAGGACTTGGGACGGCTTTCGCGGTTACCGGCTTCGGGGGTTCAACGACAGCCTTCGGTGGTTCAAGAACCGCCGCGGGAGCCGCTACGGTGGCAACAGTCACGGCGGCATCGGTCTTCTGCTCCGCTGCAGGCGCAGGCGAGGCCGGTGGTTCGACTGGAGTTGGCGGCGGCGGGACGTACCCGTATTCCTTTTCGATCGACTCGGCGGTGATTTTATCAACGGTGCTCGAGTGGCTCTTGACGGGATAATTCATCGCCTGCAGCTTCTCGATCATCCCCTTGTTCGAGAGGCCACACCGCTTGGCCAGTTCGTGTACGCGAATACTCATTACGTCTTTTGCTCGCCCTCCGGGGGTTGGGCAGCTTCGCGACGTTCCTGCTCGACGTTGGCGGCCTGCTGCACCGCTACGGCCTTCTCCGCACCCAAAATATCGGTCAGGTCGTTGAGATCCGCCGCCAGCAACCCTTCGAGGGAATGAAAACCACCCTTCACCAGACTCTCGGCGCTTTCGCGTTCGATACCGGGTATCGCCGTCATCTCCTGGATGGCGCGGGCGACTTTCTCCTCGAAGCCCAGCTCGGCGGTTTCTTCTTTCTCGATCTCGATGTTCCAACTGGTGAGCTTGGCGGTCAAGCGCGCGTTCTGGCCCTTTTTGCCGATCGCCAACGACAGTTGATCGGGGTCGACGATGATTTTCACGGAATGACGGGCTTCATCGATGACCAGGTTCTTCAGCTTGGCGGGCGCAAGCGCGTTGGTGACAAACTGACGGACATTCGGGTCCCAGCGGATGATGTCGATCTTCTCGCCGCTGAGTTCGCGCACGATATTCTTCACGCGCATCCCCCGCATGCCCACGCAGGCGCCGACGGGATCAACCTTTTCATCGTGCGACACGACGGCGATCTTGGCGCGGTAGCCGGCTTCGCGCGCGATCCCTTTGATCTCCACCGTCTTGTCGGCGATTTCCGAAACTTCGAGCTCGAAAAGTTTCCGGACGAAGTCGGGATGGCTTCGCGACAGAATGATCTCCGGGCCATGCACGGCGTTGTCGACGCTAAGGGTGTAGGCACGGATGCGATCGCCAGGCTGGTATTCCTCGGTGGGCACACGCTCGCGACTGGGCATGATGCCTTCGATCTTGCCGAGGTCGATGATGACGTCGCTCCGTTCGAACCGGCGCACAGTCCCGGACAGGATGTCGCCCGCGCGGCCCTTGAACTCCTCGAAAACCATGTTCTTTTCGACCTGCCGGATGCGTTGCAGCATCGCCTGCTTGGCGGTTTGTGCGGCGATACGGCCAAAATTCTGGGGGGTGACTTCGACCTCGACGCTTTCGCCAAGTTGGGCATTTGGCAAGCGGCGGCGGGCGTCGGTCAATGAGATCTCGTCTTGCTTGTTGACCACATTTTCGACCACCAGCAGATTCGCGAGAGCGCGAATGGCACCGGTCTTGCGGTCGATCTCAATACGGAGGTCGCGTGTCGGACCGACACTTTTCTTGGCGGCTTGCAGCAAACCCTGCTCCACGGCTTGGAGCAAGGTTTCCTTGTCAATGCCCTTTTCGCGCTGCATGTATTCCAACACCGCTATCAGTTCGCCGTTCATAAGCGTTCCGTCTGCTGCGGCGGCACACCCCATCGGGGGAACAAAAAAGTGGGTTTTTCGCCCACTCGTTCCGTGTCGCCAAAATCTACAGCCGAATTGTACGAAAATGCTCTAAATCGGTCAAGCTCATATCGGGGCGGACGCAACGGGCTTGTTTTGTGCACGGCGGGGTGTTTACAATGCCTGGGTAATGAACCTGCCCAACAGGCTCACCGTGGCGCGCATCGTCCTGACTGTGTTTTTCGTCATGGCGTTGCTGCTGCCGCATGACGGCTGGGTACGGTCTCATTTCCCGTTCGGCAAGACGACGGCGCTGATCATCTTTATTGTGGCGAGCCTGACGGATTGGTGGGACGGCTGGTACGCGCGCCGGCATAAACTGGAAACGACGTTCGGCGTGTTGCTCGACCCGCTCGCCGACAAGGTCCTGACGACGGCCGCGTTCATTTGTTTCATCGAGCAGCCAAGCTATCGACCGGGCGTGCCGTTGGTTCAGGCGTGGATGGCGTTGGTGATTGTGGCCCGGGACTTTCTGGTGACAGGGCTGCGGCTGGTGGCCAGCCAGCAAGGGGTGGTGTTGAGGGCCGAGCGACTCGCCCAGCACAAGACCGCCTCGCAGATGATCGCCATTATCCTCATCCTGTTTGGATTGGCGGCCCGCGAGGACTGGAACTGCTTCGGCGCCAATTATGGTCGATTCAATTTTGCTTTTTCACGCGTGGCGTTCGTGTTGATGCTCATTACCGTGGGGCTGACACTCGTGTCCGGGATCACCTACTTGTGCAAGAATGGGGAGCGCTTCCTCCGCGATGCGTGACCGTCTGATCAAGTTTCTGGCGACAGGCTTCGGGGTTGGCTATCTGCCCGCAGCACCGGGAACAGCCGGGTCGCTCGTCGGAGTCGCTTTCTGGTGGGGGCTGAATCAGGTGCACAGTCCGTGGCTGCGCGGTTTGCTGCTCGTGCTCGCGATCGGCTTGGCGGTGTGGTGCGCCGGCGAGGCGTCGGAAATCATGCACCACCCCGATCCGCCAAGCGTGGTCATTGATGAGATCGTGGCCATGCCACTGGTGCTGATCGGACTCGGGTCGCGATGGTGGTGCATCGTTGTGGGCTTCGCGATGTTTCGCCTTTTTGACATATGGAAACCATCGCCCGTGCGTGAAGCGCAGAACTTCACGGGAGGGATCGGCATTGTCTTGGACGATTTGCTTGCCGCAACCTACGCCTGCATGGCAACGCACGGCATCGTGTGGCTGGTCAGTTGGATGAAGCACCGAGGTTGGTGAGGAACTCTTCAAGCTGGTCGGTGTCGAAATTGGCAAGCACGTGGCCGTCAATGACGATGGTCGGCACACACCGCTGCCTGGAAAGCCGAACCATCTCTTCGTTGGCAGCGGGATCGTGGCCGACGTCGATTTCCTTGAAAGGGAGACCGTGTTCCTTCAAATATTCCTTGGCATCCAGGCACCAGCCGCACAGGTTGCGGGTGTACAGCTTGATCTCTCTCATGATTTTTCCTTGTTACTATAATGCACAAGTGGAAGTAGTAAATGAGATGTAATCGGTAAGGGGTTGGTTTCTAAACAAAGCCGTGTCTCGGTGGCTCTGCCCAAGTGAATCGGACAATTCTTGTCTGGTTGTGAAATATTTCACTATTTGTTTGAACGCTCTCCCAAAAGTTTTTTGTCTAACCCAGTTAGGTAGTCCGGTAGGACAGACAAAGGGGAGGGTTAAATGCAAGTTTTCGAGTTTTTGACGGCGGGAATCCATGTCGTGTTTCGAGGGGAGCATTTGTTCCTGTCTTCGGAGTTGTTGCGGGAGTTTGAGGATAAATACGTCGGGCGGGTATCTGAGCGCACGATGCTTCTTATGCTGGTGGTGGCGCAGAACGTGGAGGCGCTGAGGGAACGGGCGAAGATGTGGGGTGGTTTTGGGGCGTCGTTCAATACGTGGACGACGTTCCTGCCGACGGATTGTTTGGGCGAGCGGTGGAAGGAGGTAGTAAGAAATTCGCACATCTATTTGCGGCGGGTTCGCAAGGCCACAGGGGGATGTATCAGTTGGGTGGTGGAGTGGGGTGGAAGGGGCGGACGTGTCCATGGGCATTTCGTTTCCGACCGTTGGATGTCGGTGAAGCAACAGGGGGAGGCGAAGGGGTGGCGCAATAGTTTGATGGGCCGATGTCATATGTGTGACTTGGGGGCGCCGGGGTACATGTGGAAAGAGATGGGCAAGGCCGTGGGGCGTCGTGGCACGGGGATGAGGTTGATGGGGAACATGGGGGAGTTTGCGGGACGGTGCTCGGCGAGGGATATCGTGATGGACTCCCCGATGGCGGAGTGTCGTCGTAGAATGTGGGCGATGCGGGAGCAGAGTGCGCGGCATCGGGAGGATCATCGGGTGACTTGGTCTAAGGCGGCGGATTTGTTCGAGTGGTGGTTGGCGGGGAAGGTGACGTTGGGGGAAAAATATGATCGCTATCGGGAAACGATGGTTGGGTTTGAGAGGCGGACGGCTGGGGAGGCTTGGGAAGGGGAAGATAGGTCTTCAGACACGGGGTTTAACGTGGAGGATTTTGAGCAATGAAAAGAGAGCAGGACCGTCGAGTGGAAACTGACCGTGAAAAGATATTCGGGCGTGATACGGATGTCTGGTATTGGTGTTTGCATTGCGAGCGGGTGTATCGGGCGGATGAGTTTCGGGAAGACGGGGGGCTTCAAATGTGTCCATATGCGGACTGTGACGGGGATACGGTTACGGATGCGTGGGAGTGGAGTACGTTGGTGGAAGCGAATGGGTATCCGTTAACGCCAGTGAAGGGAACGGTGTATCCGTTGTATCCGAGGCGGATGGGTGTGTGATGATTCTGTGGGAAGGTTGGCTGCGGCCCGACGGAGTCGGGCCGTGGACAACCTCCAACAGATGGAGGAGGGAGAAACGAATGAAAGCGGATTCGCGATTCCATGGGCGGGTAGGGAAGTCCCCTGCGAGACACCGTGGAGTGTCTCAATGGAAGGGAGGGGAGAATGAGGAGGGGTGACGGTTTGACTGGGGAACTGTGGCGGGGGGCGAAGACGTTGTTTGTGGTGGCGTTGGCAGTCATCGGATTTGTGGTTCTCGTGGTGGTGTGGTTCGGACGTTGAACGGAATCGCTGGCTGCGGCGGTGTTGTAAATGGTGCCGTTGGGTTCGTTGCGTCGCGTTTGGACAAGAGCCGTCGGAGCGTAGCAGTTGGTGTGACAGGTCTGCGGCTAAACACCGTTACGCCGCGCTTGGCATGTCAATTCGAGTCTGCGGCATAAACGGGGCCGCTCTGCCGAAATTGTGCCACGAAACAACTGAATTGAGATGGGAATTGATGGTAGAATTGGTGGCACTGTCGGCAGAGCGTCACCCCGTTTGTGATGTCGTGTCGCAGGCTCGGGTTGACATGTCGGCTGACAATATGCGCGGCGTCGAGGTGTTTTGTCGTGCCGCAGTTCTGGCACATCCAACTGTCTCGCTCCATTACCGCTCTTGTCCACTTTTGATTGTCGTTCATCTTCGCTGGCTCCTTTCTTTGTTGACGGGAGCCAGATAGAAGATGAACCATCATTGCGCGACGCGGGGGTGTGTGGTCGTGTCGTTGGAGAGCACGAGAGGGTCGTTTCCTCTCGTAACGCCGTCAAGTGCTGTGGCTATTGACGGTTGACCTATCAATACGCTATAGTCGAAAGGGACCGTCTGTGCAGGAACCCCCGGCAGTTGAAGCCGCAAGGTTCGCGAATCGTGCAAGGCGGGGACTCCTTTTTGTGCTTTCGTCGCGGTGCCTTCAAGGGTCTAATCAGTAAGGCGGTGAGGACAGATGACGAGGACCATAAACATTACAACCTTGGCTCTAGCGTTCGCTTGGTGCTTTATCGTTCCTACTCGGTGGGGTGTCGATAATATGACTGTGAGCTACTGCAGCTTGGGTCGTTGGCCGGTTGCCTCGGTCTACTTTGGTACGAGGATATTTGATAGAGGGGTCGGCGAGAAACGTGTGTGGCTAGAGTGGAATAACTCCAGGACTGTAGTGACGCGATTCGTTGTGGTCGCGGTCGTCGCCTTATTGGTGCTGGGCTTGGGCCGTAGTATTGCACGCAGGCTCACGCCATCGTCCCGACGCCTCTGTGGTTTTTTTGTGTTGGCCGCCTACGCTGGGCTTACATGGGCGATGGTCCGACAGTTCATTGACTTCTACGCTTGGTGATCGGCGTGAAGGAGGGTAGTTCTCAACAGAGTTCGCCTCAAGTGGGGTGCTAGACCCTCGGAAGTTCAAATCGCCAGGTTCGCAAACTGTCCAAAGCGGGGAGGCATCCATGCGTGGGTGGACGAGACGAGGGTGGGATGCGCGACGTCCGCGTCGTAGTTGCTAGAGCACGAGAGCGCTAGCGTCTCGTAACGAATCAGAGGCTGTTGAACCTGTACAACAAGACGCTGGGCATCATTGGCATGGGGCGCATCGGCATGTTTGACACCAGCCGCACAGGTTGCGGGTGTACAGCTTGATCTCTCTCATGATTTTTCCTTGTGCAACGGGGCGTAACACCGCAAATTGGATGCGAACAGCAACCAGTTCGTTTCGCGGAAAATGACAATGAAGATACTTGTTGCCGACCCCATTTCCGAGCGTGGCGTGGAGATATTGCGCCGCAATCCATCGTTCCAGGTGGACGTAAATACCGGCCTTAAGGAAGACCAACTGTGTCAGATCATCGGTGAATACGACGCGTTGATCGTTCGCAGCCAGACGAAAGTGACCAAGCGCGTACTCGACGCCGCAAAAAAACTGCGCGTCGTCGGCCGCGCCGGGGTTGGCGTCGATAACGTCGACGTGGACGCCGCCACGCGCCGCGGTGTCATCGTGATGAACACGCCAGGTGGCAACACGATTTCGACCGCGGAACACACGTTTTCAATGATGATGGCGCAGGCCCGCAACATCCCCCAGGCCCACATGTCGATGAAGGCGGGCAAGTGGGACCGCAAATCTTTTGAAGGCGTCGAGCTGTACAACAAGACGCTGGGCGTCATCGGCATGGGGCGCATCGGCACCGAAGTGGCACGGCGCGCAATTGCCTTTGGTATGCGCGTGCTGGCGCACGACCCATTCCTGAGCCTTAGCCGTGCGAAGGCCTTGCAGGTGGAGGTTGTCGAACTCGACGACATCTACGCGCGTTCCGATTTCATCACCGTTCACGTTCCGATGACCGACCAGACGCGCGGGATGATCAATAAGGACAGCATCGCGAAGATGCGGGACGGCGTGCGGCTGATCAATTGTGCCCGCGGCGGCATCATCAATGAGAAGGACTTGCACGACGCGATCAAGGGCGGCAAGGTCGCCGGCGCGGCCCTCGATGTGTATGAGCAGGAACCGCCAAAGGATTCACCGCTGTTGGGTTTGAACGCCGTGATCATGACGCCCCACTTGGCCGCATCGACGCAGGAAGCGCAGGAATCCGTCGGAGTCGAGGTGGCCGAGCAAATTGGCGACGTGCTGGCGGGCGGGACAATCCGCAACGCGGTCAATATGCCGACCATCGACGCCAAAGTCCTCGCGGTGCTGCAGCCGTACCTTACCTTTGGCGAAAAAATGGGCCGCTTGCTGGCACAGATTGCGCCGCGACGCATCGAGCGACTGGTCATCGAGTTTTGCGGCAAGGCCGGGGAATTGGAGAGCGGGCCGATCAGTCGCGCGGTCTTGAAAGGTTTTCTCGAAAGCGCTCAGGGTGGCGACGTGAACTATGTCAACGCACCCGTGATTGCGCAAACGCTCGGCCTCCATGTCAGTGAAATAAAGAGCACTGAGCCGATTGATTACGCGGAATTGATCAACGTGCGCGCGTTTGTAGATGGGCAGGTCGCGAGCCTGTCAGGAACCTTTTACGGTTCGATGAACAATCCGCGCATCGTCCGCATCGACGATATGCCCATTGAGGCCGTGCCGAGCGGCGTGCTCTTCATGATGAGCAACAAGGACCGACCCGGCATCGTCGGGTGGATCGGCACAATCATGGGCAAACACGGCGTCAACATCGCCAATATGTCCCTCGGTCGCGACAAAGAGGGTGGCCAGGCGCTTACCGTCCTCAACCTCGATAGTGCCCCCAGCGAAGCGTTGCTCGCCGAGATCAAGGCCGACAAGGACATCTTCAACGTCAAGGTGGCGAAGTTATAGTTGCGGGGGGACTGTTTTAGACAGGCTCGTTGTTGATGAGGAATTGATGAGGAACAACAAGCGCCTTTTTGTTTGTGATGCACGGCGAATGATCTCGATAACGTGAAGCTCTCTCCTGACAAGAAGTTGGCGGGCGTCCTGTGCCCCGTGTTTTCGATCCGGACCGAGAACGATCTCGGCATCGGCGACACGGAAGGGGTGCGGCAGATGATCGATTGGTGCCACCAGCATGGGTTCGGCATCCTGCAACTCCTGCCAATCAATGAGACCAGCGGCGATAACTCGCCGTACAACGCGATCAGCTCGATGGCGTTGGAGCCGACAACGATTGCGATTTCGCCCGAGCACATACCCGATTTGTCCGCGACGAAGTTCAAAGAGATTGCGAAACCGGAGCTGCTCAAGGAACTGCGCGCGGGCGCGGTGAAGTATGCGAAGGTGAAGGAACTGAAGCGCTTGTTGCTGCACGCGGCATTCGATTCATTCCTCGCGAAGCACAAGGACAAGGAGACGGCACGCGGCGAAGCGTTCCGCGCGTTCTTGAAGGAGAACGCCGATTGGCTTTCTGACTATGCGATGTTCCGTGTCTTGATGGAGCAGCATGACAATAAACCGACGTGGGACCGGTGGCCGCAGGATCAGCAAAGCCCACTACTCGCCTCGGCGTGGTTGTCGTCGCAACCCGAGAAACGCCGCAACGAATTGACGCGAGAGTTGCAGTTCTTCCAGTACGTCCAATGGATTGCCCTCGACCAATGGTCGAGGGTCAAGGAGTATGCCTCGAAGAAGAAGGTATGCCTGATGGGCGATATCCCGTTCGGGGTGAGCCCTTCCAGCGCCGCTGTCTGGGCCAATCGCGACCTATTCGATCTCGATTGGAGTGGCGGCGCGCCGCCCGAGTCCACATTCAAGCCGGATTTGTTCACCGAGAAATGGGGACAGAATTGGGGCATGCCGCTGTACCAGTGGAACGAGCACCGGAAGACGGACTTTGCCTGGTGGCGGCACCGGGTCACGCAGGTCAGCCGCGTCTTCCATCTGTTTCGCATCGACCACGTGCTTGGGTTCTATCGCATCTACGCGTTTCCGTGGCCGCCGCAACGCAACGGGGAGTTTGCGAACTTAACCGAAGCGGAAGCAGCGAAGAAAACGGACGGCTTGCTGCCACGATTCTTTCCCGGCCCTGACGCGACCGAACAGCAACAAAAGCGCAACCTCCGTCAGGGCAACGAACTCCTTCGCGCGGTCAAGGCTGCCGCGGGCGACACAGTCGTCGTCGCGGAAGACCTTGGCGTTGTGCCACCGTATGTCCGTCCGCATTTGCTGAAGCTCGGCATTCCCGGTTTTAAGATTCCACATTGGGAACGCAATCCCGATTATACCTATGTGGATGGCGCGACGTACCCGCGTTTGTCCATTTGCACGCCGGCCACGCACGACCATGACCCGCTGGCGGCGATGTGGCGTCGTATGTGGAGCGACCATGAAGATGCCATCGCCAAACAAGACCACCAACGCGCTCACGTCACCTGGCTCGAACTTCAGCGGTTTTGTAAATGGTGCGGGCTCGATGACCAGAAGATCCCGCGCGAGTTCACGTCTCAACTCCACGAAGCCTATTGCCGGCGCGTGTTGGAATCCAACTCGTGGCTCGCCATCTTCCAGATTACCGACGTCTTCGCTCAGGAAACCCGGTTCAATGTCCCCGGCTCCGTCGGCGAAAGCAACTGGTCGGCGCGGCTGGAGAAAGCCGTGACTGAACTGGACAAAGACCCACAGCTTCTTCGCAAGGCGCAGATGTTCAAGCGCATCGTGAAGGCTACGCAGCGCGATCCATAACGGCGACTTAGATGACCGACAGCACTTCTTCGGCGTGGCCGGCGGCCTTCACTTTGCGAAAGATTTTCTTGATGATGCCGTCGGAGCCGATGACAAAGGTCGTACGTTCGACGCCCATGTATTTCCTGCCATACATGGCTTTCTCCTTCCACACTCCGTAAGACTCGCAGAGTTTGTGGTCTTCATCGGCCACAAGGGAAAAGGGGAGATTGAACTTCGTGGCGAACTTCTCATGGGATTTCGCGGAATCGGGGCTGACGCCGAGCACCACAGCGTGTTCGGCGACGATCTGCTTGTGTGCGTCGCGCAATTCGCAGGCCTCGGTCGTGCAGCCCGGTGTATTGTCCTTTGGATAGAAATAGAGTACGACGGTTATGCCTCGGTTCTCGGCCAATTCCTTGAATGCAGGGGCCTTGTCGCCTTCGTTGAGTTCTTTCATCGGGTGACTCCTAGTTTCGGGCAAAGATCCGCGACTTCACAGTGAGCGCAGTCGGGTTTGCGGGCTTTGCAGCGTTTACGCCCGTGCCAGATGAGCAGGTGGGAGAAATCAATCCAGTCTTCGCGCGGCACGATCTTCATCAGAGCTTGCTCGATCTTTTCGGGCGTTGTCTGGCGAGTGAGCCCCAGCCGACGGGAAAGGCGCGAGACGTGTGTATCCACGACGATGCCTTCAGCCTTGCCGTAGGCGACACCAAGAACGACATTGGCGGTTTTGCGGCCGATGCCATCAAGCAGGATCAACTCATCGAGGGTATCGGGGACTTTCCCGCCGTATTTTTCGACAAGGCTCTGGCAGCAGTTGCGGATGGAGCGGGCCTTGTTGCGGAAGAAGCCGGTGCTGCGGATCATGGCCTCGAGTTCGGCGGGCGGCGCAGCAGCGAAATCGGCGGCTTGGCGGTAACGCCGAAACAGCGATGGCGTGACAAGGTTGACTCGCTCGTCAGTGCATTGTGCGCTGAGGATAGTCGCGACAAGGAGTTGCAGCGGATTGTGGTGGCGCAGCGCGCAGCGCGCGCGGGGGTAGGTGGCGCGCAAGCGGCGGAGGATCGTGTGGCAGCGCGGCAGCAATTTACTCTTGGCAACGCTCACGGTTCGCAGTATAGCATAGAAACGAAGACGCATTCAGTTTCACCGCCGCTATTTCAATGAAGAAGAGGAGAAATCGAATATGGCCCACATCGTGGCTGAACCTTGCGTAGGCTGCAAGTACACCGATTGCGTGGAGGTGTGCCCCGTCAACTGTTTCTACGAAGTCGATGATCGGCTGTACATTCATCCGGACGAATGCATCGACTGCACGGCGTGTGTGCCAGTGTGCCCGGTGGAAGCGATCTTTACGGAAGGGGACACACCCGAGAAATGGAAGAGTTACATCGCGGAAAATCGCGACAAAGTTTCGTCCGGCGCCAACATCACGGTCAAGAAAGAGCCGCTGGGCAAAGACAAGCCGGAATGCCAGCCCGGCGCCCGTAAACCCTAGCGCCGCGTTCCTGACTGCGTGCCCCGTCAACTTGGCGGGAGACTCACCGAGAGCGGCTGTTACTGCTTCGCGTCCGCGTCCTTCTCCGCCATGGCCGCTTTGCGACTGAGCTTGACCCGGCCCCGGTCGTCTATCCCCAAGACCTTGACCCAGGTTTCATCGCCAAGCTTCAATACGTCTTCCACCTTGTTGACACGATGGTCAGCGATTTCGCTGATGTGCAGCAAGCCGTCTTTGTCAGGTAGAATCTCCACGAACGCGCCGAATTCCTTGATGCCGACGACCTTCCCCCGATAGATCCTGCCGACCTCGACTTCCGCCGTGATGGCCTTGATCTGCTCGATGGCGCGCTCTGCGGCTTCGCCGTCCGTCGAGAAAATGTGGATTGTCCCGTCGTCTTCGATGTCGATCTGGCAGCCGGTGGCTTCCACGATACCCTTGATGACCTTGCCCTGCGGTCCGATGACGGCGCCGATCTTCTCGGGGTTGATATGGATTGCCGTGATGCGCGGCGCGTACTTCGAGAGTTCGGCGCGGGGCGACTTGATGGCTTCCGCCATCTTGCCAAGGATGAATAGCCGTGCTTCGCGGGCCTGATCGAACGCCTGCCTGGTGAACTCCAGGCTCAGGCCGTGGAGTTTCAGGTCGGTCTGGAAGCCAGTGATGCCCTTGCTGGTGCCGGCAACTTTGAAATCCATGTCGCCGAAATGGTCTTCGGAGCCAAGAATATCCGTAAGCAAGACCGATTTGCCCGTCTTCTCATCCGTGATCAAACCGATCGATATGCCCGCGACGGGCGCTTTCATCGGCACGCCCGCGTCCATCAACGACAGCGTCGCGCCGCAAACGCTCGCCATCGAGGTTGAGCCGTTGGACTCCATGATTTCGGACGTTACACGGATGGTGTAGGGAAAATCCACTTCGTCGGGAATCATCGGCTCAATGGAACGCTCGGCGAGCGCGCCGTGACCGATCTCTCGGCGACCGGGCGCGCCCGTGCGGCCCGTTTCACCGACGCTGAATGGCGGGAAATTATAATGGAGGATGAACTTCTTCTCGGTCGGACCGCCCGTCCACGCGTCCATGTCCTGCGTGTCGGATTTCGAGCCGAGCGTGGTCATCACCAGCGCCTGCGTTTCGCCACGCTGGAAAATGGCGGAGCCATGGGTGCGCGGCAGGATTCCGACTTCACCGGAGATCGGACGCAGATCGCGCGAACCGCGGCCATCGGGACGCTTGTTGCTGTTCAGGATGGAGCTGCGAACGGCCTCGGACTCAATTTTGTGAAACGCTTCCTTGATTTCGAAATCAGTCGCCTCCGGAAACTTCTTTTTAAGTCCTTCAGCCATCTTATCCTTGCATGCGCGCACCGCCGCTTCGCGAGCGAGTTTGCCCGAGGTGAGAACCGCCCCGAGAATTTGGCTGCCGACGAGGTCGCGGGCCGCGGCGAGAACCTCCGCAGGCACCGTGTAGAGCTTGACGTCGCGCTTGGGTTTGCCGGCCTTCTGCACGAGCTCCTTGATGGCGGCGATGATCTTGCGGGACTCGCCATGAGCAAACTCTATGGCCTTCATCATGTCGGCCTCGGAAATCTCCTGGCCGCCGCCTTCGATCATAACGAGTTCGTTCTCGCGGCCGACGTACACAAGGTCGAGATCGCTATCTTTGCGCTGGGCGTGCGTCGGGTTGGCGATGAACTGGCCGTCGACACGGGCTACCCGCACGGCGGCGATAGGGCCATTCCACGGAATATCGGAGACCGACAGCGCGGCCGAGGCCCCGTTGATCGCGAGCATGTCGGGATCGTTTTCGCCATCGGCGCTGAGGAGGATCGCGATAATCTGGCTGTCGTTGTAGAAGCCTTCGGGAAACAAGGGGCGGCAGGGACGGTCAATCATCCGTGCGGTCAGGATTTCCTTTTCGGTCGGGCGTCCCTCGCGCTTGAAATAGCCGCCGGGGAATCTGCCCGCGGCTGCCGCTTTTTCGCGGTAATCAACGGTGAGCGGGAAGAAATCAAGTTCGTCCCTGGTGGAATTGCTCGCAACCGCGGTCACGATGACGACGGTTTCGCCGCAGGTGACAATCGCGGCGCCGTCGGCCTGTTTGGCGAGCTTGCCGGTTTCGATGACGAGTTCTTTGTCTCCGATGGGAGCACGGACTACAGTATGCTGCATGTGGGTTCCGACCGACCGCCCGGCAGGTATCGGATTAATGGAATGATGTCCGCCCGCGCCGTGTCGCGGGGTGGGCGGACATCAATCCATCAATCCCCCAATGCTTGCCGGGGCAATCGCCTTTCTACTTTCTCAGGTTCAGTTTCTTGATTAACTCTTGATAACGCTTCGTGTCGGTATGGCTCAAATAATCGAGCAACCGCCGCCGCTGGCCTACCATTTTAAGCAGCCCGCGCCGTGAGCTGTGATCCTTCACGTGCGCTTGCAGGTGCTGGGTCAGCTCGTTGATGCGGGCGGTCAGCAGCGCGATCTGCACGTCCGCCGAGCCCGTGTCCTTCGGGTGAAGCTGAAATTGCTTGGTGACTTCTGTTTTTTTGACCGTCGCGATCATTTCCAATGGGTTACGCCTTTCTCAGTTAAACAGCCGTGAGTTTAACGGTGCCGCAGGGGGCTGTAAAGCCGTTTTTTGCCCACTGCTTCTGCAGCGGCGGAAGGCTCGCACACGCTGAATTTGACAATCACGGGCGCGGGCGGTAGCATGACACCGCATTCCGCAAAGAATTTGGTTGGGGACGTAGCTCAGCTGGGAGAGCGCCTGAATGGCATTCAGGAGGTCGAGGGTTCAACTCCCTTCGTCTCCACCATACCGAAGTTCGCGCAAAATCATCGACCGCGCTGTGCGCGGCTACTGTTGTTTCAGCCAAGTAATTCCACGGTGTTTTGAAAGAAACGGTTAAGGTTTGCGCGCGTAAAAGGCGGTTCGAGCCGACGTTTCTGAGTAGCTCTTTCATTTCCAACCAGTTTTGGTTAGCAAGGCCTTTTTCGGCCTGATGTGCCTCTAAAATCCAATTTCGCAAGGGTTCGAGCCGATTCGCTCGGCTCTTCTCCAGAGCGAGGATCTGTTGCTCCAATTCGACCTTCTTCGGCACGAGCGGGTTTTTGAGTTCCTTGAACTCAGCAATGTCGAGCGAGCCGTCGGCAAAGCCGTTGTTGATGCGGTCAATTTTGGATTTGACCGTTACCAGTTCGGCTTTGAGACGGTCGATTTGTTCCTGCTTCGTGGCCGATACCTCCGTCTCCCATGTCTCGACTCTGGCGAGAAACCGTTCCTTCCATTCGTCGGGGCAAGGCGACCAACTGCGTGTTCCGCTTCACTTCCTCGGCGAACCTGTCAGCGCGGACGAAGCTGCGGTCTTCGCACGGGTGCGATCTTGCTCTTGTGCGTACAGCGGTAGTATTCAAAGCGAAGGCCGCTCTTCTTGAGGTGACGTTCGCCGGTGATGCCGTAGCCGCAGGAACCGCAGGTGGCGAAATTGAGGAATGTGAAATCCTTTTTCGCCTCGGTGCTTGCGGGGTTTGGCCACGGCAACAAGCGCCGCTTGGATGTCGTCGAAAGTCTTCTTCGTAATCATGGGCACGTGGACGCCTTGGTGTAGTTCGCCCTTGTGGCGAAAGACACCGTAATAGAAGGGATTCCGAAGCATGTTGCCGATAGAGGAGAGCGCTGGGGCTTTCTTGCTTCTTTTGCCCACAAGTCCCATTGCTGCCATTTCCTTCTGAATGGCGGTAAGCGTGTACTTTCCGGTCGCAAAGTGCTCCAGAAGTCGTTTCACTTTGGCGAAGTTTTTCGGATGCGGCTCGGCACCCCCGCTACGGGGGTCGTTCACGTATCCGAGGGGAGCCTTGCCGAAACAGAGGCCGCGACGGACTTTCTCTCGGATGCCTCGGCGGATGTTGACTGAGAGGTCGCGGATATACTGGTTCGCCATGCCAAGCTCGACGGCAATCATGAGCACGTTGTCAGACGGTAGGTACGTCCGTTCAAAGGCGCGGATTTCCTGAATCACTCCACGCTGGAGCAAGCCGATCACCTTACCGCCGTCATCGAAATTGCGGGCGAGGCGGTCGAGTTTCCATGTGAGAATGGCGTTGGCCTCGCCAGCCTCGATGCGGCGCAGCATGTCGTTAAACACCGGTCTGCCCGGGCTCCTTGGCGCTTTTGCTTTCGGTGAATGTTTCAACAATCATCAACCCCTCTTGCTGCGCGATGGCATTCAATTCGGAAAGCTGGGCTTCGATGGAAAGAATTTGCCGATCTTCATCTTCGCTCGATTTGCGTGCATATATGAAGTATTTGAGCATAGACAAAGTATAGCATCTGACATAATTTATTGCGAGAATAAAATGAGGCAAACGACAGAATTCTCTGTGCCGAAAGACTTGCAAAAGAAACTGCGCGGCAATTCGGCGTCGGAGCGGCTCTTGCATCGACTCCACAGCATTGCGCTCGTCCTCAATGGGCGGTCGGCAAGCGAAGCGGCGCGAATCTATGGTGATTCCCCGCGCGCCGTCGCCTATTGGGTCACGCGCTTCCGGGAGAAGGGCCTCAAAGGAGTCGAGGAAGAGTCGCGTACCGGCCGCCCGCCGCGCCTCAATCCATCGCAGATGAAGCGGTTAGAGACGTTTGTGAAGCAATCTCGTGCGAGATCACAAGTCATCAATGCAGATGTCCTATCCGCATACATCAAAGAGGCCTTTGGTGTTACGTTTACTCTACGGCAGTGTTGGCGGATTCTGAGGCGGTTAGCGGGGTGAGTTAGTCCGTTCGTTTGTGGTATTGCCCGAACTAGACGTGGCTCTCGCACTCCAGCGCCACCACAGTGGCGATTGGGGTGACGTTGACCAGCACGACGGCCAGATGAACCAAGACGGCATTCACAGTAGAGGTCGGCTTGTCTCAATCTACAAGTCCGTTCGCGGCCAGAAGTTCTACATCATCACCGAAGGGGATCGTTCGGCGACCACGGTGCTACTACCGGAGGACTACTGACATGAGTACTTGGGTCAACTTCAAAGAGCTTCGCGCGAAGCTCGACTTCGAAGCCGTGCTCCGTCACTACGGAGTGGATGTGAAGCGCAAGGGCGAGCAGCATCAGGGGTTCTGTCCGTTGCCACAGCACAAGGGGAAAAAGAATTCGCCCTCTTTCTCGGCGAACCTCGAACGCGGAATCTTCAAATGCTTCGGCTGCGGAGCCTCGGGGAACGTCCTCGAATTCGCCGCCCTGATGGAAAACGTCGATCTCGAAGACGGCGCGGCCTTTCGTAGGGTGGCAGTCGAATTGCAGAAGCGATTCTGCCCTGAATTGGGAAGTGCCACCAAAGGAGGGAAACCAGCCGCAAAAGCAGAAGGAGATGTGCCAAAAGCAGAGGAACTGCCTGTCGTCGTCAATCCGCCCCTTGATTTTGGTCTGAAGGATTTGGACTACAATCACCCGTATCTGCGAGCACGCGGTTTTACGAGAGATACGATTGACGAGTTCGGTCTTGGCTTCTGCTCACGCGGTTTTCTCAAGGATCGTGTGGTGATTCCGTTGCACGACCACGAAGGCAAACGCGTGGGCTACTCCATGACCTTCGTCGAATACAACTCATGTTGAATCTCGTCGGGATTCATCGTGCCCATGAACAGCCACTCAGCAAGGGGCTCCAGATTCTCCCTATGCGTCAGACGGAAAACGACCTTGCTAGATGCATTCTCCATGATCGAATTGTAGACCCGCCGTCCGTTTTCCCCTCGATCGAGCAACTGATTGGGAAACTGATGGGCCATGGTGAGGTGAAGCCCGAAGCCGCGCGCTTCGTCGAGATTCTCCGCGATGGTGGGCGTCACGAACCGCTGGAACTCGTCCAGGTATACGTAGAAGGGTTTGACACCGTCGCGCTTGCCCCGTTCCTGGGCGGCAGTCCAGAGGTCGCTCAGAAGCAGCGTAGCAAAAAGCTCCGCGTTCTCCTTGGAAATCTTGGCGCGCTCGGTGGCGAGATTCACTAAGATGATCGCACCTTCCTTCAGAGCGGCTCCAAGGTCGAGGGACACCTTTGGCTGGCCGAACATGGCGCGCATGGTCTGGTTTCGGATGAATCGTTGTAGACGGTTGACGGTGCTGCCGATCTGCGACTCGAAATCTTTGGCGGTTAATGTGGCGGCAAATTCCCAGTCCTGCCGTGATGGTATGTCCTTCATATCAGCGGTCATGGCATATCGTATGTGTTTCGCTACACGGTCAACCAAGTATTCGGCTTCAACGAGGGTGAGCTTCTTCTCGTAAAGGGCTCGGATGACGTTGCCTGCCCAGCGGGCGAAGAGCGGTGTCTGATTCGTGCCGCCTTGGCCCCAGACGTACGCCATGGCGTCCGTGATATTGTCCACCAAGACGGCTGGGTCGGCAGTCCGTTGTCGGAGCAGATTGTACGAAACGACCCAATCGTCTTGGCGCAAGTCGATGGGGATAACAGGGCGATCAAGCTCGCGCCAAGCGAGCCAGCGCATGAGGTCGTCGTACAGATTGCCGTGAGGATCGACAACGAGCATCCCGCAACGGCTCTTGCGCCATGCAAGAATGTCCTGGCGTATCAAATGCTCGAGGAATTTGCTTTTGCCGGTGCCCGTTCCGCCGCAAACGTACAGGTGCTTGTCCCGTTCGGTGCGTGGAAATGGCAATGGTCTGGGCGTGGTGCAGGAAACGATCCAGGATCGCGCCGGCCGTGGGCACGTCGCCCAGAAGTTTGCCCCATTCCTCCAGTGGCCGGTTGCTGGTCATGATGGTGGACCGGTTTTCATACCGGCGCATGATCACTTCAAAAAGATGCTCGCCGGAGTTCTTGGGCAACTGCTTCAGGCCAAAATCGTCAATTATTAAAAGCTCCGGGTTGAGGTAACGGCGCAGGGTTCGGTCCTGCTGGCTGAAGGCTTCGTCCTTCATGAAGTCGCGCACCAGGTCGAAGATGGAGCGGTAGAGCACCTGAAAGTTCATTTTGATGGCTTCATATCCCACCGCCTGGGCTAGTGCGTTTTGCCGACGCCTGGCGGACCAAGAAAAAGGACATCCTTGGCCTGGCGGATGAAGTTGCCGGTGGCCAGATCATAAATGTCTTTGCGGTGGATGGCCGGATTGAAACTCCAGTCGAAGTCTTCCAGCGTTTTCAGGCCACGGAAATCAGCGGCCTTGGTGCGGCGTTCCATCAGCCGCTGCTGGCGGACATTGATTTCGTCCTGGCAGATCAGTTCCAGGAACTCGGCATGGCCCAGCCGGTTGGCGACCGCTTCTTGCAGGCGCACGTCCAGGGTTTGCAGCAGACCGGAGAGGCGGAGTTGTTTCAGGGTGTTTTCAAGATGTGCTCATAGACAGTTTTGGGTTGAGGGTTAAAACAATCCGGCGTCAGTGCCTCATAAGCATCCAACGACCGGATCAAGGGGTGGGTTTCGAGGAAATCCAGTTGCGGCGATGGCCCGGCCCGTTCCAGCAACAGGCGCAAATCCCGTAAACGCCAGGTGCCGTGATGCAGGGCCTTCTCGGCAGCGGCTTCCAGCGCGGCCACGGGATGTTTGCCAGCCAGGGCCAGCAGGCCATGCAACACGCGGGTGCCGATGGGGCCGCGTTGTTGAATCATCGCTTCGGCCCAAGTCCCGGTCTGTTTGCCAATCAGCCGGGCCCGATCCAACAGGTAATCCAGATTGCGTTGAATGACGCGCCGATACGGGGAATGCTGGTGGAGTGGGTCGGTGGTAAATTTGCCCGGTTCGGCCAAGTGCGTGCAGGGCGATTTGTTCCCGGCGCTGGTTGAAGACACGGACCAATCTGGACTCCCAGCGCACCCAGACCTGCCGCCCGACATACTCCGGGGGCACCGAGTAATAAGCCCGTTGGACCTCAACGTAACCGTCCCGGTGGACACTGCGCGGCGCCTCTTCAAAGACCGGGAACAAGCTGGCGGGCAACGGCAACAGTTTGGACCGCTCCACCTCGTTGAACACTTTGATGACCTGTTGCCGGGTCGTGCCGTGAATGCGCGTGTCGGCCACCGTCCGTTCCCAATCCGACAAGAACAGGTTTTGCTCCGCCAAACTGGTGAACGACCGCCCCTTGAGTGCGTTGTTTTGGCCATACTTGACACCGGCTTCGACTTTTCCTTTGTGGCGGGGCATGGCCGGCCTGGTGGGCATTATCACCGTGCCATAGTGCCGACAAAACTCCTCCACCTTCGGGTTGATGTCTGGATCATACCAATCCGCCCGCGTGACCGCGGCCCGAAATTATCGATGACCGTGGTTCTTGGGAACCCCGCCGAAGTAGCGGAAACTGTTCTCCAGGCAACGGATGAAGCACTCCGTGGTCTGCCGCCACACCACTTCGCTATAGCCCTTGCGTGAGTGGCTCAAGACCACCCGGAAAAAATGGGGGCGCTTGCGTTTGCCGTCCACCACGACCCACGCACCCTGCCCAAAATCCACCTGGGCCTCGGCTCCCGGCTCGACCTCCATCCGCACAAATGGGATCGGCTGTGTCTCCCGCAAATGCCGCACGAATCGTTTTACGGCCTGGTAGCTGCCCGTCGAAACCGTGATCACAAACCAAGTCCTGATAAATGCGTTGGGCACTCAGCCCCACCGCCAACCGCCGCTTCAATCTGAGGTCGAATGCGGCAGGCAAAGACTCTGGCGACCGGCGGCTGACCCGGCGGTCGAAATGGCTGGTTTTGGATCTGGGGAAGGTTCAGAGCCGGAGATCGGAATGGCCGGTTTTGAATTTGGATCAGGCTCGGAGCCGGGGGTCGAAATGGCCGGTTTTGGCCGCGCCAGCAGCAGATACTTGCCTACCGTCTCCCGGTTAATGCCCAGTTCACGCGCAATCCGCCGGTTGGACCAGCCATTGCCCGCCAAAGTTAATATCGAATGCTGCAAGTTCACGTTGAGTTCGTTCATTGCGCCCAAGAGCAGCCCAGGCTGCCCAAACGCAATGCTTCCCTCAAAGTGGCTGGTTTTCATTCGACCCTTCGTGGCTGGTTTTGACTGACCGCTGACACGACTTTGTTGCCATACAGGCAAAAGCCTTGCTTTTTTTGCCGATTCCACTACATTGTCCCGCCTGCTGAGGCGTACACGCTCTCCTCGGATGTGTTATGAACAGCAAAATTCGCAATATCGGCATCATTGCGCACGTTGACCACGGCAAGACGACGCTCGTGGACAAATTACTGCGCGAGGGTGGGGTGTATCGCGCCAACCAGGCAATGGAAGAGCGCGCGATGGATTCGATGGACCTTGAGAAGGAGAAGGGGATCACCATCAAGGCCAAGAACGCCTCCGTCCACTGGGGCGGCCATACCATTAACATTGTCGACACGCCCGGTCATGCTGATTTCGGCGGCGAGGTCGAACGCATTCTCGGCATGGTGGACGGAGTGCTGTTGCTCGTGGATGCGTTCGATGGTCCGCAGGCGCAGACGCGCTTCGTGTTGAAGAAGGCGCTCAGTCACGGTTTGAAGGTCATCGTGGTTATCAACAAGATCGACCGCGAGCACGCCGACCCCCACGGTGTTCACGACAAGGTTCTGGAGTTGCTCCTCGAACTACACGCCAGCGAAGAGCAATTCAGTGCCCCGTTCATTTACGCCAGCGCTCGCGACGGCTACGCGCTCAAAGCCCTCACGGACAAGCCCAACGGCATGACGCCGCTGTTTGAAACCATCTTGCAGCACATTCCGGCGCCGACGGCGGATCTGAGCGCGCCGTTCCAAATGCTCGTCAGCAACCTCGACTGGAGCGATTACGTGGGCCGCATTGCCATCGGTAAGATCACTGGTGGACACGTCAAAGTCGGCGACTCCATCGTGTGTATTCACAAGGATGGCAAGCGCGAGCGAGCCGCCGTGACAAAGGTCTGGGAGTTCAGCGGCCTCAAGTCCGGCGAGATCGTCAACGGCGAGGCGGGCAACATCGTCGGCATTTCAGGTTTCGAAGAGCTCTCCATCGGGGAGACGCTTTGCGACAGCGAAGACCGCGAGCCGGTGCCGTGGACCGAACTCGATCCGCCCACAATTCAAATGCAGTTTGCCGTTAACGACGGCCCACTCGCGGGCAAGGACGGCAAATTCGTCACCGCTCGTCACATTCGGGAGCGTCTCTACAAAGAGATTCTTACGAACATTTCACTACAAGTTCAGGACACGGAAGCGGCCTATATCTTCCTCGTTAGCGCCCGCGGCGAAATGCAGATCGCGGTGCTTGTCGAACAGATGCGCCGTGAAGGATACGAAGTCCTTGTCTCGCGTCCCGAAGTGATCCTGAAGAAGGATCCCTCAGGCCGCACGCTGGAACCCTTCGAGACGTTGTGGGCGGAGGTCCCCAACGAATGTCTCGGCGATGTGATGCAAAATCTGGCTGGTCGCAAGGCCCAAATCAGCAACATGCAACACCATCCGCACGGCGTCAGCTTGGAATGCACCATCCCGACGCGGGGTCTGATCGGCTTGGAGACCGACTTGGTCAACCTTACCAATGGCCGCGGCGTGATCAGCCACATGTTCAAGAGCTATGAGCTGTTTAGCGGCGAAATCACGACACGGTTGACCGGCACGCTGGTCTCGATGGAAACCGGCGTCGCCACTTCTTGGGCGCTCAATAACATCCAAGAGCGTGGTCGCCTCTTCGTTGCCCCGCAGGAAGAGGTTTACGCCGGCATGATCGTCGGCGAGAATCCTCGCGCCGAGGACATGCCTGTCAATCCGACCAAGACCAAGCACCTCACCAATATGCGCAGCCAGGGCGACGGCAAGGGCATCCAATTGGAACCACCCCTGAAGATGAGCCTCGAACGCGCCCTCGAATACATCGCCACCGACGAATACGTCGAGGCCACGCCGAAGAATCTCAGGCTTCGCAAGAAGATCCTGAACGCCACGCAGCGCAAGCGCGCGGCGATGTCTCAGCAATCATCGACCGAAGCCATCGCGTAGAGTCCTCTCCCGGTAACAGGCGCGTCTTCAGGGTGAGTTCTAAACCGGGGATGCTGATCGAATTCACAAGATTGCGTCGGGGCGGGATTCATTGTTTTAGCCTCCCGAGCAGGGTGTGCGCCGCTCAATGCCTTGTATTTCCCACCTCCGGTCTTGTAAGGGAAAACCTTACAACAAAATCAGGGAAACCCTGATTGCGTGTCTTGGGTCGTCTTGGGTAACGTGTTCGAGGGCAGCTTCAGACTTGTTGGCGGCTATGAGTGCAGAGCAGTCAGAGAACACACATGTCGGACCGCAGCGCGAAAGCCAGTCGTTCCGCGTTTTGGTTATCGGCGACGATGAAACCGATCGGGAAACCATGATCCGTAATATTCGTCGTGCCTGGCCCTTCGAGTATGAACTGGCGTGGGAAAGCGCTGCCGATGGCCACGAGGCCATGGCGAAATTGGCACAAAGAGTATATACGATGGTCGTCCTTGATTGGCCACGGCCGAGCTTGGGCGGCGTGAATGTGTTGCGAAAATTGCGCGCGAGCGGCGTGAATATCCCCGTGATTGTCGTGTCGGGACTTGGTCGCAAGGAAATCTCGGATGATCTGGAGTCGTTGGGAGCGGTGTTTCTGAACAAGGAGGGCATTAACCCCACCGCTTTGCGCGAAGCAGTAGCCACATCGGCGCGGTGGCTGGCAGACGGGCTGGCTCGCAACCGCGAGAGCCGTGAGAGAGAATTGTAACTGTCGGCCAATTGCGGTAGGCTGACGAATGCACGGCGGGTGGGCACGTCGCCAACCCTTGGATGGTGTTAAGGAAGAGTAATTAGATGGGCGCGCACAGACGTGTTGCATGCACATGCTGACGTACAGAAGATTTGCAGCACGGCGCTTTCTGCTGGGAGTGGCTGGCGCTGTTCTCGCCGTCGTAACCTTGCAGGCAGAGCCAGATCCCACGTTGGAGGATCGTGTCAAAGCGGCCTTCCTGTACAACTTCGCAAGATTTGTCGATTGGCCCACTAACGCGTTTGCGGACACGGATGCGCCATTCGTAATCGGCGTCTTCGGCGACGAAGCCATGGCGCAAGCATTGGAGCAAACCGTGAAAGGGAAGTCCATTGCCAACCGCACGATACAGACGCGACGGATTCCAGACGCAACCCGGATTAATCCCTGCCAGATTCTCTATATCTCTCAATCGAAAACACAGCAAGTTGTTCAGATTCTTGCCGCGGTCGGTCGCGCGCCCGTGTTGCTTGTGGGTGAGTCGCCGGGCTTTGTGGCGGCGGGTGGCACCATCGGTTTTGTGAGTGATGAAGGGCGGGTGCGGTTTGAAGCCAATACTGCCATGGCCGAGCGCTCTGGTCTGAAGATCAGTTCGAAATTGCTCCGACTGGCAACTTCGGTCGTGCCGTCACCCCCTCCGTGATGATAAATAGGACGCCCATGCTGTGGTTTCACGACATTCCCATCAAACGTAAACTGATGCTTGTCATCATGCTGACCACCACGGCAGCACTGCTGCTGGAGACGGTGGCTGTGGTGACGGTGGGTTGGGAGATGGTTCGTCGCGTGCTATCCAGCGATTTGGAAGCCATGGCCGACATTGTGGGCGCGAATTCGACCGCGGCCATCGCCTTCAATGACCCCCAGGCAGCCGAGGAAACGCTCGCATCACTAAAAACCCGTTCGGAGATTGTCTCCGCTCAAATCTGTGATCGCGACGGGAAGGTGCGGGCAAGATTCGAACGCGGTGTGAGGGGAGATTCTGTCAGGGACACGGCAGAAAGAACGGCTGCGATGACGGAAACGGGGCGTTATCTACTGGTCGTCCGCCCGATTGTGCTCAAAGGTGAAATCATTGGCAGCGTGCGCCTTCAGGCGGATGAGCAGCGACATCCGGCGCGCTTGAAAATGCTGGCAGCGACTGTGGGGGTGCTGATTCTCACATCGTGGCTTGTGGCCTTGGCGCTGTCGACGGGCCTACAACGCTTCATTTCCAAGCCAATTCTGACTCTGGCAAACGTGGCGCGGGCCGTGCAAGAACGCAAGGACTACTCGCTACGGGCCGAGAAGCAAAGCAAGGATGAAATCGGTGCTCTGGTGGACGGTTTCAATCAGATGCTGACGCATGTCCAGGCGCGGGACGAGGAGTTGCGGGCGAGCGAGGAACGGTTCCGCCAATTGGCGGAGAACATCAGTGAAGTGTTCTGGATGACGGACATTCAGAAGCGCCGAATGATTTACGTCAGCCCCGGTTATGAGATCATTTGGGGTCGCACTCGTGAGAGTTTGTACGCCGAGCCGAAGTCGTGGATCGGGGCTGTTCATGCTGATGACCGTGAGCGCGTCTGCCAAGCGTCGTTGACGAAACAAGCCAGCGGTGATTATGACGAAGAATATCGCATAGTCCGCCCGAACCAGGAGGTGCGTTGGATTCGTGACCGCGCCTACCCCGTGCGTGATGCTGACGGAACGGTGTATCGCATTGTCGGAATCGCGGAGGATATTACGACGCTAAAATGTCTGGAGGAGGAAATCCTCGATATCAGTGACTGCGAACGGCGTCGCATTGGACAAGACATCCATGACGGTTTGTGTCAACATCTCACCGGCACGGCATTTGCCGCGAAGACGCTGGAAGGAAAACTAGCGGCGTCGGATTCGCCTGAAGCTGCCGATGTTGGGGAAATTGCACGGTTGATTGAGGCGGCGATCGCGCAGGCGCATGACGTAGCCCAAGGGCTCAGTCCCGTCCAGCTCGAACCGCACGGGTTGATGACCGCTCTCGATCAACTCACGGGGAATGTCAGCAGCCTGTTCGACGTGACTTGCACTTTCAGTTGCCAGCAAGCCGTGCACCTTCGTGACAATGCAGTGGCGGTGCACCTGTATCGCATCGCACAGGAGGCGGTGAACAACGCTATCAAGCACGGGCGGCCCAAACACGTCTGGGTCGCCCTCACCTCGGTGAATGGCCGCGTGAACCTGACCGTGGAAGACGATGGTTTGGGAATTGCGGAGGCGCGGGGACAGAGGAATGGCATGGGCCTTCATATTATGGCTTATCGGGCGAGAATGATCAGCGGCCTGCTGGACGTGCAGCGTCAGGAAGGCGGCGGCACGATTGTTACATGTTCGGTGGAAGATACACCCCACCGTGTGCAAGAAAAGGGGGCCGACCGGTCATGACGGCGTATCGTAAGCACCCGGAAGACAGAAGCAAAGTCGCTCGGATTCTGGTCGTGGACGATCACCCGATCGTTCGCGAACATCTCAAGGCGCTCATCGAACAACAAAAGGACCTCAAAGTCTGTGCCAGCGTGGCCGACGCCGCCCAAGCGATGAAGGCCATTACGGCTCTTCAGCCGGACTTGGCCATCGTGGATCTGTCTTTGAAGGGCACGCACGGTCTCGACCTAATCAAGGACATGGCGGTGAACCATCCCCAGTTGCCCGTACTGGTCCTGTCCATGCACGATGAATTGTTGTTCGCCGACCGCGTGCTGGCGGCGGGCGCGCGCGGATACATCACGAAGCAAGAAGCCACGTCCCGCATCATGACGGCGATCCGCAAAGTGCTCGAAGGGGAAATCTACGCAAGCGATCGAATGACGGGGAGAATTCTGCATCGTGCCGTGGAGGGGGATGAGAAAAGGCCCGGGTCCTCCCTCAGCCAATTGACGGACCGTGAACTTCAAGTGTTCCAGTTGATTGGACATGGCTTGACCACGCGCCAGATCGCGGAGCAACTGCACCTTGATATCAAGACCATTGAGACATACCGCATGCGCATCAAAGAGAAGCTTCATCTTGGCAGCGCCACGGCGCTGTTGCAGTACGCCGTCCAATGGATGCAGAACACCGGGGCGAGTTAGCCAACAAAAAACCAGCAATTTTACCCAGTTCTGCCTCTCGGAAGCGGCCCACCATGCAGGAAAGGCCCATTTTACGGGCCTGCGGCTTGTAAGGGAAAACCTTACAACAAAATCAGGGAAACCCTGATTGTCGAGTTTTCACGTTTTCCTGTACGCTGCCAACAATGAGGTAGTGATGCAGGATGCGGAAACGACCCGAGACGAGAAAGAACCGATGATATCCGGCAAGGATTCGCATCTGCTCTGGATCATACTTGTGCTGACCGTAGTCGCCGTCGTCCTTCTGCTGAAAATGTTATCGACGTGATGGAGATCATTATGGATGTGGGTCGAATGGGTACATCTGCTGTGTCATGGCGAAGTCCAATTCGCAGTAGCATTCCTGCCCGGGTCGTTTCCCGCGACCTAGAAAGAGTACCTCACCGTACTATGCTGACTGACAGCGGACTCCCGGCAGTGGATGTACCCGCGGCCCACATTATCGGCAAGTGGCGATGCGCCATTCCTCGTTGCGTCCGTCCTCAAGCCGGGCCACCGCCAACGCTACAGTAGAGAACCGGTTATGGCCGGGAGATGAATGGGTTGCCCTTGATGTAGAAGCGCAGAAACTTTTTTGCCCAATGGCCAGCATAGTCCACGCCGATTCGTGGCTTTCTGACGATCGTGACGGGTTCGGTCTTGAGCGGCGCCGCGATGTAGAAATCACCACTGAGCAAATCATGGGCGTTAAGGCGCTTGTCGATACGCATGGCCCTGCAGAGAAGACCCGGCCCTTGGGTTCGTTCCTCGACATTCTGGATCGGTTCGATGGCGCGCAGTAAGACAGCGGAGGCATGGCCTTCGCGTTCGGTCACGACGTTCATGCAGTGGTACATCCCGTAAATCAGGTACACGTACGCGTGACCGGGGGGACCGAACATCACCCGGGTTCGCTCAGTCAATCCTTTGGCTGAGTGAGCCGCCCGGTCGTGTGGCCCGAGGTATGCCTCGACTTCCACAATCCTCCCGATGCGGTTCTCATGAACCAGATACTTCCCAAGCAGTTCCCTGGCGACCGTAATCGTGTCACGGTCGTAGAATGGGCGTGGCAGTGTTCGTTTGGCTAAACAATGAGCGGGACAAGGCACAGTGTGGCAAGCTCACTTACGTCGCATCAAGATGGACCACGCGAGCGGACGGAAACCGCTCTTGTTAGTCGTAAAGCGAAACTCGCGCAGCTCGACAATGTCGAATAGCGATCCAAGCTCCGTACGGATCTCGTCTTCGCTGACCACAGGAGGGCCGGGATCAGTGTCCTCCTTGGCGTTACCCGCCAGGCTCAACCACCAACTGTCGGCGCGAGTGGCTTTCCTTAGGAACCCCTGCAGTCGTTCCAGGCTTTCCGTCCGCAGACAATGGTACACTCCGCAATCGAAGAGAACATCATAGGGTCCACCGAGGTCGTCCTGCAGTACGTCCGCCACGCGAAAGTCCACCGTGACCTTCGCGGCGCGTGCCCTCTCGCGCCCGGTCTTGATTGCCTGCTCCACGATGTCGACCGCCGTGACTTGAAATCCGTGCCGCGCCAACTCGACGGCATTTGTCCCCGTACCGCAACCGATTTCCAGCACGGTTTTCCCCTTCAATTTCCCCGCGTCCAGTATGCGTAGCAACTCTTCGCTCGGCGTCCCCGAATCCCATGGGGTTTCCCCTCGGGCATATCTCTCGGCAAAATCGACTCTCTCGGTCACTGGTGTCACTTCTTTTCAGCGGCTTGCTTTACCAACTCGGCATTGATCTGGATGGTGACATCTTCGCCAACCATCAAGCCGCCGGCTTCGATGGCTTTATTCCAGGTCAGGCCATAATCCTTGCGATTGAGTTTGGCGTTCACCTCAAACCCCACGATCGTGTTGCCCATCGGACCCTTGATCGGGCCTTTGAGCTTGAACGGGAGCGAAACGTCCTTCGTCACGCCGTGCATGGTGAACTTGCCGACAAGCACCTGATCGCTCCCGTCCTTCTTGATCTCCGTGCTCTCGAACGTGATCGTCGGAAACTTTTCCGTGTCAAAAAAGTCAGGACTGCGCAGATGGTCGTCGCGTCTCTCGATATCGGTATCGATGCTCTTGGCCTGGATCGTTCCGCTGGCTCCCTTGAGCGCGTTGCCGCTATCGGGATCGACGGTGATTGAGCCCTCGAACTGGCGAAAGCGTCCGTGCACTGTGTTGATGACCATGTGCTCGATCGAAAAGTTGACGGAACTGTGCGCGGGATCAACCTTGTACGTGTCCAACGCCTGCGCGGCCGTGCCTATCAATGCCGTGACAACTCCGAGGGTAAGAATGCGAGTGATTCTCATAGTAAGTAGTGCGTATCTCCTAGTTTTGTGATTGCCATCCGTTGGCTTCCTACGACGTTAAGCGCCCGCCCATGTAGCAATGTGCCACGATCCTTAGGCCAGATCAAACAGCAAAACCTCAGAGGGTTCCACAGCGACCAGCGTGAGTTTCGATTCCTCGCTGACGGCGGCGGCATCGCCCGTCCTTAGCGAGTCGCCGTTCAAAGTCACGGCACCGCTGGCGACATGTACCCAGGCGTGCCGTCCCGGCTTCAGCGAATGTTTAACGACTTCGCCAGGCGACAGCGAAGTCAAGTATAGGCTGGCGTCTTGATGGATTGTAAGCGCCCCATCGTCGCTCTTCGGCGCGCCGACCATTCGCAGTTTGCCGCGTTTCTCTTCCGCCGTGAATGAGCGCTGCTCGTAACTCGGCTGGAGTCCTTTGCGGCCAGGCTCGATCCAGATTTGCAGAAAATGCACAGGTTCGGTCTGAGAATGATTGAACTCGCTGTGGCGAATGCCCGTGCCCGCGCTCATCCGTTGGACGTCGCCGGGCCGGATCACGGAGCCGGTTCTGAGACTGTCTTTGTGTTCGAGCGCGCCCTCTAGCACGAGGGTGATGATTTCCATATCACGATGCGGGTGCGGTGAAAAACCGCCCCCCGGTGCCACGCGATCATCGTTAATCACGCGCAACGCGCGAAATCCCATGTGCTGTGGATCATAGTACTCGCCAAACGAAAACGAGTGACGGCTATCGAGCCAGTCGATGTCCGTATGTCCTCGCTCCTCGGCCTTGCGAATGGTGATCATTAATCGGCCACACCTCTCGTGGTTGGAAACTTGCCTCTCGCAACCCTGCCCCGGATGCTTACTGTTCCAACTTCGCATCCATCGTAATCTTCGCGTTTAGCACACGGGAAATCGGACAACCGGACTTTGCAATGTTCGCGGCGGCCTCAAATGCCATAGCGGTTGCGTTGGGAATCTGCGCCGTGACATCAAGATGCACCGCCGTAAGCGTCCAGCCTGCCTCGAGTTTTTCCATCGTAACTGTCGCGGTCGTTGCCACCCGCTCGGGCTTCAGGTTGGCGTTGCCGAGCTGGGCCGCGAGTGCCATCGAAAAGCAGCCCGCGTGTGCGGCGGCAATAAGTTCCTCCGGATTCGTACCGATACCGTTCTCAAAGCGCGTACTGAATGAGTACTGCGTGTCCTTGAGCACCCCGCTCTCCGTGGAAATCCCGCCCTTGCCATCCTTCAGTCCGCCTCTCCAGATCGCTGACGCTTTTCGTTTCATGACTTTCGTTCTCTCGGTGTTGTACGTCAATTGATTACCAAGGGATTACCTGTCTATCCCTCAGAAACCCTCCGGTGATAGTGCGTGGCGCTTTCGTCACCAGCCACGTCACCGTCTCGGCCCCCTGTTGGACGGTGCGCGGCGCGTTGGGACCACCCATGTCCGTCTTGACCCAGCCAGGGCAGACGGAATTGACCGTGACGCCATTGTCATGTAGGGCAGCGGCGAACTGTCGCGTAATCGCATTGAGCGCCGTCTTGGAGATGCTGTACGCGGGATACGTGCTGCCCATATCGCTCAACTGACCGAGTCCGCTGGACATGTTGACCACGCTGGCATGGGGGCTCTTCATAAGGAGCGGGAGAAACGCCTGGGTCACCCGCAACGGGCCGAGCGTGTTTGTCGCCAACGTGCCCAGCAAGGTCCCATCATCCACTTCGGTGATACTGCTCTCATCTTTCATGACCCCTGCGTTATTCACGAGAACGTCAAGGTGATTGGTCTTGGCGGCCACAGCCTTCGCCGCTGCCTGGGTGCTCGCACGGTCGCTCACGTCGATTTCGACAAACTCAACGGAGGCGCCACCTTTCCGCAGGGAGACCGCCGCCTGCTCTCCCGCGTCGATGTTTCGCGCGCCGACAAACACATGGAAACCTATTTCGCCGAGTTGTCGCGCAATCTCGTATCCGATCCCTTTGTTCGCACCCGTCACCAAAGCGACGTCATTTTTCGCCAAAGCCCGTTCCTCCGCTCGCGTAGCCGATCATCACCACAGGGCAAGTTGTGCTGCTCTTTTCACCTGTTCCTCGGCTATAAGATGCAGCGATTCGGTTTCGGATTCGACCTTGATTTCCAAGTGCTAAGCCGCGTGGAAAAACGGAGCCTGCCCCCGACGAGTCGAGGACAGGCTCCGTGAGGAAGTGAAACGAGGGACTATTGAGCGGTCTTCCCCTGATTCTGATCGTGTCGCAAGAGTTGGCCCTTCAATTCCGGGTTCTGGGCTGTGTACGTGTCCAGCAAGTTGCGCAGATACGAGTTCTCATTCCGCAACTGCTTCATGACACGCGCGTCCGGCGGTTCAGTCGAGGTGGCTGTGGCTGCGGCCTTCTTCTCCGCGGCGAGCTTCGACGAGAGATCAGCATTCTGCTTTTCCAACTCGGCGACGCGGGCCGTGGCCTTCTTACGCTTGTCGGCGTCAGCGCGAGCCGCATCCAAATCCGTGCGCAGTTTCTTCAACTCGGCGGTGTCGGCTGGAGGTGCGGTGCTGGGTTTGACGGCCGCCGCTTTCTTCTCGGCGTCGGCTAGCTTCGCGCTCAGGTCTTTGTTCTGTTTCTCCAGTTCAGCAACCTGTCCGGCAGACTTCTTGGCTTGCTCCAGTTCCTTGCGTGTGTCCACCAACTGGGTGCGGAGGCTCTTCATTTCAGCGCTATCACCAGTGGGCTTGGCGGCAAGCTGCTTCTTCATGTCAGCGGCCTCAGTGCGCGATCTGTCAAGATCCGCACGGGTTTTATCAAGGTCGGCGCGCAGACTCTTCACTTGGCCGGAATCCGCAGGTTGGGCGTTGGCCTTCTTCTCGGCGCTCGCCAGTTTTGTGGACAGGTCCTTGTTTTCCTTTTCAAGATCAGCCGCACGGACGGCATTCTTTTTCGACTGGGCAGCATCGGCACGAGCCGCATCCAGGTCTGCGCGCAGTTTCTTCAATTCCGCCGAATCACCCGCCGGCGCCGGCGCCACTTTGACAGAAGCTTCCCTCTTGGCAGAGGCGAGTTGCGCGCTGAGATCCTTGATCTGCTTCTGCAGGTCGGCAACCTGGGCGGCGGACTTCTTAGCCGCGTCGGCTTCAGCTCGGGCCTTGTCCAAGTCAGCCCGGAGCTTCTTCAGTTCAGCCGACTTCGCATCGGCTGTGTCTGCGGATTGCTTCTTGGTGGCTGCAATCTGATTATTGAGGTCAGCGTTCTTCTTCTCCAGATCCGAGGCCGCTTTGTGAGCCTTGTCCGCCTCGGTGCGGGCGCTGTCGGCTTCCGTTCGGAGCTTCTTTAGTTCGGCGGAGTCACCTGCCGGCTCCGGTACAACTTTGGCAGAAACTTCCTTCCTGGCAGAGGTGAGTTGCGCGCTGAGATCCTTGTTCTGCTTCTGCAGGTCGGCAACCTGAGCAGCGGACTTCTTAGCCGCGTCGGCTTCAGCTCGGGCCTTGTCCAAGTCAGCCCGGAGCTTCTTCAGTTCGGATGACTCAGAAGGTGCGGCAGCTTTGGCGGCTGCAGCCTTCTTCTCGGCAGTGGCGAGTTGATCCTTCAGATCCTTGTTTTCGCGTTCGAGTTTATCGACTTGCGCGCTGGATTTCGTGGCGCGCCTGGCTTCTGTCAGGTCGGCCTTAAGCTGGCTGTTTTCCTTTTGAAGTTTGTCAACTTGTGCCTGCAGTTTGGCGGATTCATCATTCATCACCGCCTTTACAACAGGCGCGGGCGGAAGCGGAGAGGCTTGCTCTGTCGGGGCCGGTGCCGCTGGCGACACGGTCGAAACCGGCTCTGCAGCCGAAGCTGGTGGTGGTTCGGGTAGCTTGGCCTTGATCGCATCGAAATGGGTTTGGCAGTCCTTAAGGCGGTATTCGACCATCTGGGCATTCCAATCGGGCGAATCGGCCCGAATGGCGTGCAAAATGTCCAGCGCAGCATGATATTTGTTATAGGCAGTCGAGAGATCAGATTTCTCCTCGGCGGCCTGACCTTGCTGGATTAAGACAAAAGCGTCTGAATAGCGGTCGCCTGGATCAGCTGCCGAAGCACATTTTGGCAGCACCGCAGAAAACAGACATGAAGCGAGCACGAAAAACACTGCAAGACGGTTCTTCATCAGTAAGCCTCCTTGGGGCAACCATATAGCTACATCGAAGCTGTTTTGCAACAATTTCGTTATGATCAGTCAGGGATAAGGGCTTGTCGAGCCTCTCGGTTTCGCTGGGGACGGCCGGCGCCAAAACATCCGAAATGGACCCGTCTAATGATGGTGTCCACCGGGCCCATGGGCGTGGCCATGTGCCAACTCATCTTCCGTCGCATCACGGACTTCTGCAACTTCGACATCAAACGTCAGATCCATGCCAGCGAGTGGATGATTACCGTCGAGGGTAACGTGCGTCTTGGTGACGTTGGCGACCGTAACAACCGGCGAGTGGGAATCTTGCCCGGCGCGGAAACGATCACCTGTTTTGATACTCCGGGTGGGCATTTTCTCCAGGGGGACCTCGACGACATTGCCTGGATCCTTTTCACCATAGCCGTCCTGTGCCTTGACGATTACGTGTTTCTTTTCGCCGACTTTCATGCCGCGCAGTTCGGTTTCGAGCCCGGGGATGATCTGCCCGGCGCCTTCGAGGAACGTCAGCGGTTCGCCACCCGCCGAAGAGTCCAGGGTCTTGCCGGATGCATCGGTCAAAAGGTAATGGAACGAAATGATTCTTTTGCGCACTCGCGAACCTTTCTGTGTTTTGGTATGCGGGGCACCCTACGACGAATCAACGCATTTGTCGAAGAAGAAAACGAGGAGTTCACTCTGGAAGTGAAACCGGGGCAGCAGCGCATGCTTGTCGAGCAGGCATCGCGCCGCTAGCATGGATCGACGATGAATCGACCCTACGGAGAGCGCCCGCTGCAGTTCAGCAAGATCGCCGCCGCGACTCTGCTCGTCGGTTGGTTGGCGGTTTTGGCCGTCGTTGTTGTCTGCAATGTCTGGATCATCACGTCGACAAAGTCGCAGGTCTTTTACGAAGTCAATTCCGTCCCATTCAACAATGATGGGCTGGTGCTGGCGACAGGAAAGTTGATCGAAAAGGGCAGGGTGAACCAGCATTTTCTGTGTCGCATCGACGCGGCGGCGGCGTTGTATCATGCGGGCAAGGTGAAGCGATTAATCCTCAGTGGCGACAAGGGACACGATGAACCGATGGAGATGAAGCGCGCGCTGCTGCAACGAGGGGTTCCGGAGTCGGCGCTGGTCCTCGACAACTACGGGCTGCGGACACTCGACTCGGTGGTGCGGGCGCGAGACGTCTTCAAGTGCGGAAAGCTCACGGTCATTTCGGAACGCTTTCACGATTTTCGCGCGCTGTTTCTCAGCCGGTATTATGGTGTCGACGCGGTGGCATATGCGCCTGAAGAGTTACCGCTTCGCTGGATGGTGCGCCCGATGGCGCGCGAATGTCTGGCGCGCGTGAAAGCGGTGCTGGATCTCTATGTGCTGAAGACCAAGCCAGCTATTGATGCGAACTAGGCAGATGCCTGACCGAGTAGCCGCACGACTCGCACCAAGAGGACCCGGATCGGTGGTTCGAGTCTATGTTTGTCCAGCCATTTGCCGGTAAGGTTGCCGGTCCATTGGGCGATCAGCGCGCCGAGACCAGCCGAAGTCAGGCCGGAGAGAATCGTGATCGGATGAATGAAGCTCTCGTAGAGAATACCGTGGACGGTGTAGATCACCATCACGGTCATGATCGACAGCAGTCCCACGCCACCCATGGATTGAGCAAACGCCCGCGCCGTGCCTTGGAACTGGGTGCTGACAGTATCCAGCAACGTCGTGCGCGACACATGGTGGACATGCTCGCTCGAGAACCTTCGGTAGCAGCGGCAAGCGTCACCAGCAGTGGTCGGCTGTTGCTGTGGTCATTTTATCATCGGCACCGGCGAATGCTTCTTGCTGGCGAACAGGTGAGAGACCACCACGAAGAACAACGGGATGAAGATCAGATCAATGAACGTAGCCGAGAGCATGCCGCCCGTGACGGCGGTGCCAATGGCATTCATCGCGCCGGCCCCGGCGCCGGTGGCGAGGGCCAGTGGCAGCGTGCCGAAGAAGAAGGCCAGCGAAGTCATGATGACGGGGCGAAACCGGATGCGCACCGCGGCCAGAGTGGCTTCGCTCACTCCCATGCCTTGCCGCATCTGTTCTTTGATGAACTGGATGATCAGGATGGCGTTCTTCGTCGAAAGCCCCATGGTGGTAAGGAAGCCGATCTGGAAATAGACATCGTTGTGCAAGTGCCGCATGGAAGTTGCAACGATGGCACCGAACACGCCGAGCGGCAGCATCAGCAGGTTCACAAACGGGATGGTCCAGCTTTCGTAGAGTGCCGCTACGCACAGAAAGATCACCAGAATCGAAAAGGCATAGAGAATCGGCCCTTGAGCCGTCGCCATCCGTTCCTGATAGGAAAGCCCGTTCCAGTCAAAACCAATCCCCTGCGGGAATTTCGACACAATCTCCTCCATGGCCTGCATGGCCTCGCCGGAACTGCGTCCTGGTGCCGGTTCGCCCCAGATGTTGATGGACGAGAACCCGTTGAACCGCTCCAATCGCGGGGAACCGGTTGTCCATCGGGTCGAGGCAAAGGAGGTGAATGGAACCATTTTGCCTTCGGGGTTGCGCACGTAAAGTTTTTCCAGGTCGCTCGGCAACATGCGGAACGGGGCATCCGCTTGGACGTACACGCGCTTGACGCGGCCGGCTTGAATGAAGTCGTTGACATAGGCGCTGCCGAATGCCGCCCCGATGGTGTCGTGAATCGACGTGATCGGCACGCCGAGCGTGCCGGCTTTGGCCCAGTCCACGTCCACCCGGTATTGGGGCACGTCCTCCATGCCGTTGGGACGCACATTTGCCAACCTTGGGTCTTGGGCCGCCATGCCGAGGAGTTGGTTGCGGGCGTTCATGAGCGCGGCATGACCAAGCCCGCCGCGATCCAACAACTGAAAATCCACGCCTCGGGCATTGCCCAACTCAACGACCGCCGGAGGGGGAAAGGCGAAGGCCAGCGCGTTGCGGAATTTGGAAAACGCCTGCATGGCGCGCGCCGCCACCGCCGTCGCCCGTAACTCTGGCCGGTCACGCAGTTTCCAATCCTTCAACTTGACGAACACCAAGCCGTTGTTCTGCGTGCGCCCCGAGAACCCATAGCCGGCGATCGTGAAGCAAGATTCCACGGCGTCTTTCTCGTGTTCTTCAAAATAGTGTCGGACCCGATCGGCCACCGACTGCGTCTGCTCCAAGGTCGTTCCCGCCGGCATGAGGATTTGGGCAAAAAGAATCCCTTGATCCTCATCCGGCAAATAAGCCGTGGGCAACCGCAAGAACAAAAAGCCGATCACGACAACAATCAGAACGTAAGCAACCAGGTAGCGCAGTTTCTTGGCCAGCGAATGGCCGACCAAGCCGATATAGCGGTCTCTAACCCAGAAGAAAATGTGGTCAAACCACAGGAAAAACGGACGCAGGAAAAAAATCGCGCTCTCCGCCGCCTCGTGGCCCTTTGGCACCGGCTTGAGCAGCGCCGCGCACAGCACCGGCGTCAAGATTAACGCCACCGCCACCGACAGCAACATCGCGGCGATGATGGTGATGGAAAACTGGCGGTAAATAATACCGGTGGAGCCAGGGAAGAACGCCATCGGGCCGAACACGGCCGAGAGCACCAGCCCGATGCCGATCAACGCACTGGTGATCTGCCCCATCGATTTGATCGTGGCCTCACGCGGCGACAGCCCTTCTTCGGTCATGATGCGCTCGACGTTTTCCACCACGACGATGGCGTCGTCCACCAACAGCCCGATGGCCAGCACCATCGCGAACATCGTCAGCATGTTGATCGAAAACCCGAACACCCCGAGCATGGCGAATGTGCCCAACAAGACCACCGGCACCGCGATCGTCGGAATCAATGTGGCGCGGATGTTGCCCATGAACAGCCACATCACCAGGAACACCAATAGGACCGCCTCGAACAAAGTCTTTACCACCTCATGGATCGCCACCCGGACAAACGGTGTGGTGTCGTACGGATAGATGACCTTCATCCCGTGCGGGAAATACCGGCTCATTTCCGCCATCTTCGCCCTCACGGCGTCGGCGGTCGCCAGTGCGTTGGCGCCCGGCTCCTGCCGGATGGCCAAGCCCGCCGCCGGCTTGCCGTTGTAGAGCCGCAGCATATCGTAGAATTCCGACCCGAGTTCCACGCGACCGATATCTTGGACGCGCACGACGGAGCCGTCCGGGTTGGTGCGGATGGGAATGGCGGCAAATTCTTCAGGGGTCTTCAATAGATTCTGGACGATGATGGAGGCGTTCAGGCGTTGGCCTTCTACGGCCGGCGCGCCCCCGAACTGGCCGGCGGACACTTCGACATTGTAGGCACTCAACGCCGCAATGACATCATCAACGGTCATGTGGTAACCGGTCAGTTTGTCGGGATTCAGCCAGACCCGCATGGCATACTGCGCGCCAAACTCCAGTACCTCACCGACACCCGGGACTCGCGCGAGCACCTTCTCGACGTTGGAGAAGGCATAGTCCTGAAGGTCATTACTGTCCATGCTGTTGTCTTCAGAAATCAGGCCGACGATGATCAGGTAATTGCGTGTGGATTTGCTGACCGTGACGCCGGAACGCTGAACCACTTCAGGCAAACTGGCCATGGCGAGTTGTAACTTGTTCTGCACTTTCGCCCACGCCAGATTCGGATCCGTGCCTGCCTTGAAGGTCAATTCAATGCGCGAAGCCCCGGCGGAATCGCTCGTGCCGGAGATGTAGAGCATGTCATCCAAGCCGGTCATCTTCGACTCGATAATCTGGGTGACGCTGTTTTCCACGGTTTCCGCCGAGGCGCCGGGATAGACGGAATCAATGGCGATGGATGGCGGTGCAATCGGCGGATATTGGGAGATGGGCAGGTTGTAAATCGCCAGGCAACCCAGCACCATCAGCATGATGGCGATGACCCACGCGAACACCGGGCGGTCGAGAAAGAATCGCGATAGCATCTGATAACTCCGTTAAAGCGCTGGGGCGGGCGCCGGTTCAAACGGCACCGCTTTCACGACCATACCGGGCCGGACTTTGATGAGTCCCTCGACAACCACCCGGTCGCCGGCGGCCAGCCCGGCGGTCACGAGCCATTTGTCGCCAATCGCCCGTTCCAGCGTGAGCATCCGTGCCTCAACCTCACCGGCGGCGTTGACAATCAGCGCCATCGGATTACCCTTCGGATCGCGCATCATGGCCTCCTGGGGAATGAGGATGGCCCGATCGTTGACGCCCTCTTTTACCAGGGTTCGCACGAACATTCCCGGCAGCAGCACACCATTCGGATTCGGAAAGACCATCCGTAAAATCACTGTCGCTGTGGACGGATCCACCGAGACGTCACGAAACTGGAGCGTCCCTTCCGATGGATACTTCGTGCCGTCTTCGAGGATGAGTTGCACGGCGTTCTGGTTGTTCGCATCGCGGGTCAACCGTCCGTCCGCCAATCGCCGCTGCAACCGCAGCAGATCGGCGGTGGATTGCGGCACATCCACGTAAATTGGATCCAATTGCTGGATGGTGGCCAGCGGTACTGGTTGATAGGACGTCACGATGGCGCCGTCCGTCACGCTCGATTTGCCGATCCGACCCGGAATCGGCGCGGTGATTTTCGTGTACGCCAGGTTGATGCTGGCCATTTCGACTTCTGCCTCGGCCTGCTTGAGAGCGGCATCTGCATCGTCGAAGTCCTGCTGACTAACCGCCTTGGACGCGAGCAACTCCTCGGCCCGTTTGGCTCGTGACCGCAGCGCCGCCAGGTTGGCCTTGGCCTTATCGAGCGCCGCTTGGAAGGGTGCCGGATCAATCTGATAGAGCGCCTGGCCGGCCTGCACATCGGCGCCTTCAGTGAATAACCGCTTCTGGATCAGGCCGCTGACTTGCGGACGGATCTCCGCCATGAGGTACGGCGCCGTGCGCCCCGACAACTCGGTGGTCAGCACGACTGGCTGCGCCGCAACCGTCACCGTCGCAACTTCCGGCGGCGGCGCCACCGGCGGCGCCGCCTTGCGCCCGCAACCGGCAAACAGCAACGCCGTCAGCATCCAGCCCCAGGCACCAACGAATCTCCAATCGCCCCGTCGCGGACTTCGCACGCTGACCATGGGTGCTTGTTTGCGATTCGATGCCCGGTCATTTGAATTCTTCATTTCTTCAGCATTCCGTTCAACCAGATGTCAGTTAATGTTTCGCTAACGTGTCGGATATTGAATTTGTGATGGCGGTGCGCGCCAAACAGCTCTTGGATGAGAAAGTAATCGAACACCATGCCGAGAAACCCGCGCGCCGACAACATCGGGTCCACTGGACGGTACACGCCGTCGCGAATGCGACGCCGAATGTAGCTTGCCAACACCTCGTAATACTCCGCGATGTACGTTTGGAAGAATCGCTCCGACAACCCATGCTCTTCGAGACCGCTGAACAGCAGCAGCCGGGTCAGCGTTGAGTCCTTCGTGTTTCGCTCCAAAATGTCTTGGGTAATCGCTGCGAACAGTTTCCGTTCGTCCATCTCGGCCGCGAGTTGGCTCTCCAGCACCTGGCGTCCCGAGAGCGCCCGGGTCTTCTCATCGATGACCGCCCAGTACAACTCCCGCTTGCTGGGGAAGAGTCGAAAGAGAATCGTCTCCTTCACACCGACGCGCTCGGCAATCTCTCGCGTGGTCGTCCCGTTGAATCCCTGCTTGGCGAATAACTTCGTTGCCGCCCGCAGGATCTGCGCGCGCCGCTTGGGGCTGGGGACTCGGGAAGTCTTGGTCTTCATGTAAGTAAACGCTTACAAATATACGGGGCGCCATCCGCAATGTCAATAAGCGAGTTGTTCACGGTTTCGGCGTCCGCTAGTCCCGATGAACCGTGTCGGGAGCAAACGCGGGCAGACACACCGCAATGTATTCCGCGCCGTCCGCCCCGGGCGTGCTGTATTGGACCCATTCGCCTTTGCGGGTAACGACCGCCTGGCCCGCCCGCACGTCGAGCGAGCCGCCTCGGTGCGTCACATGCAGCTGGCCCTTTAATACGTACGTGTACTCGTCGAAGTCCGGCGTTTGTCCGGGTTCAACCCAGCCCGACGGACTGCGCATGTGTGCGATGCTGACCGCGTCGGTGCGTGTGTTCACGCGTCCGACAACTTCGTCGATGAGTTTCGGTTTGTTGCCCGCCGCGGTGATGCGGGTTGGTTTTTCGATGAGGGTGGGCATCACGTCCTTTCCGGGAGATTGCCGCAACGCGCCAGCACGTCAGACGACTCCTTGATCGAGCATGGCCTCGGCGACTTTGCGGAAGCCGGCAATGTTGGCGCCGTCGACGTAGTTGATGAATTTATCGTGTTCACCGTAGCGGACGCATTGGTTGTGGATGGCTTTCATGATGTCGCTCAGGCGTTTGTCCACCTCTCCGCTTGACCACTGCAACCGCAGGCTGTTCTGCGACATCTCGAGTCCGCTGACCGAGACGCCACCGGCGTTGGCGGCCTTGCCGGGTCCGAACAGGATCTTGTGCGCGAGGAATACATCCACGGCCTCGGACGCGCTCGGCATGTTGGCGCCTTCCGCAACGCAGATGCACCCGTTGCGCACCAGTGTCTCCGCGTCCCGGGCGCCGATTTCGTTCTGGGTCGCGCACGGCAACGCCACGTCGCACTTCATGCCCCACGGCCGCTGCTTGTCGAAGTACTGCCAGTGAAACTGCTTGGCAAACTCCCGGATGCGTCCGCGGCGCACGTTCTTCAACTCCTTCAGGAACGCCAGCTTCTCGGCATCGAGTCCCCGCGCATCATAGGCGAAGCCGTCCGAGTCGGAGAGCGTCACGACCTTGGCGCCCATGACCATCGCCTTCTCAGCGGCGAATTGCGCGACGTTGCCCGAACCGGAGATCACCACCGTCTTGCCGGTCACCGAGTTGCCTCGCGTGCGCATCATTTCCTCGACGAAATACAACAGCCCGTAACCCGTGGCCTCCTCGCGGATCCGGCTGCCGCTCCAGTTGATGCCCTTGCCCGTGAGGACGCCGGTGAATTCGTTCCGCAGCTTCTTGTACTGGCCGAATAAGTAACCGATCTCGCGACCGCCGACGCCGATGTCGCCCGCCGGCACGTCGGTGTCCGGCCCGATGTGGCGCGACAATTCCATCATGAAATTCTGGCAGAACCACATCACTTCCTCGTCCGTCTTGCCCTTGGGATCGAAGTCCGAGCCGCCCTTGCCGCCGCCCATCGGCAGCGTCGTCAGCGCGTTCTTGAACACCTGCTCGAACGCCAGAAACTTCAGCGTCCCCAGCGTGACCGACGGATGGAACCGCAGTCCGCCCTTGTACGGGCCGATCGCGCTGTTCATTTGCACGCGATAACCGCGGTTGACCTGCACCTCCCCGTTGTGGTCCACCCACGTCACCCGAAAGATGACCACCCGCTCGGGCTCAACGATCCGCTCCATGATTTTCGCTTTGCGGTACTTGGGGTTCTTCTCGATAAACGGCCAGACCGACTTTGCCACTTCGGTCACGGCCTGATGAAACTCCGTCTCGGCAGGGTAGCGCGCCTTGAGACCCGCCAGAAAACCTGCCATCTCATTTGTCATTGCCCAATCCTCCTGATGAGTACCGCGCCGACGCTCCGTCGCGCCGGCCAATCCGCCCGTGCCAAACGGGGACATCGCCATGCTAGGATGCTCGTCCCGGCCAAGACAACACAAAAACCGCCGGGCCGTGTGCCTCGCTGGTCACGGAAGACTCACTAGGCCGTGACGACTACGAGGATTGCCAGATACGTTCCCGGTAATAGAGTAAGTTCCGCAACGAATGCAGTCATATCGGAACTCGTCGCTGCCGCTCACTTTCAAAGCGGGCGCGTTGCAGATTGCGCACCTATCGGTTCTCATACAGTCACCGGTTACATCTTCTTGATCGTCGCATCAGCAAACTCAGAGCACTTCACTTCTTTGGCGCCGTCCATTTGGCGGGCGAAATCGTAGGTCACGGTCTTGGCGTTGATGGCCCCGTCCATGCCTTTGATGATGAGGTCGGCGACTTCGGTCCAACCCATGTACCGGAACATCATTTCGCCACTGAGAATGACCGACCCGGGGTTGACCTTGTCTTGGTTGGCGTATTTCGGCGCGGTGCCGTGCGTGGCCTCAAAAATTGCGTGGCCGGTGATGTAGTTAATGTTGCCGCCGGGCGCGATGCCGATGCCGCCGACCTGCGCCGCCAGCGCGTCGCTCAGGTAATCGCCGTTCAGGTTAAGCGTGGCAATCACGTCGAAATCCTCAGGACGCGTCAGCACCTGCTGGAGCGTGATGTCGGCAATGGCATCTTTAATCACGATCCCCGCGCCGGCCTTGCCCTCGGGAATCTTGCACCACGGTCCGCCGTCCATCTCCACCGCCCCGTAGCGCTCCTTGGCAATCTTATAGCACCAATCGCGGAACGCACCCTCGGTGAACTTCATGATGTTGCCCTTGTGGACAATCGTGACGCTCTTGCGATTGAACTGGATGGCGTAAAGGATCGCGGCATGAATCAGCCGTATCGTCCCGAGATAGCTGACCGGCTTGAACCCGATGCCGACGTCCACGACTGCGGGGCGTGCCGGGGCGCCGAGAGCCCGAAGCTGTTTCAGCCACTGCTCCGCCGCCTCTTCGGTGCCAAAGCGGATCTTTTTGAATTCCTTGGGAAACTCTTTCGCGAGGAAATCGAGGATCTTCTGCGCCTCCGGCGTGCCGCCGGCCCATTCAATGCCCGCGTAGATGTCCTCGGTGTTTTCGCGGAAGATCACCATGTCCACTTTCTCAGGATGCTTCACGGGCGAGGGGACACCCTTGAACCAGCGCACGGGCCGCAGGCACACGTACAGGTCGAGCATCTGGCGCAACGCAACGTTCAGACTGCGAATGCCTTTGCCGACGGGCGTGGTCAGCGGGCCTTTGATGCCCACAAGGTAATCCTGAAACGCCTTGACCGTCTCGTCGGGGAGCCAATTGTTGAACTTCTTGAACGCGGTTTCGCCCGCAAAAACTTCCAGCCACTCAACCTTGCGTTTGCCACCGTAGGCTTTCTTCACCGCCGCATCGAACACGCGCTCCGCTGCCGCCCAGATGTCGGGCCCCGTGCCGTCGCCGCGAATGAAGGGCAGGGTGGGATTGTCGGGAATAGTCAGTTTACCGTTTTGAATCGAAATCTTTGCCATGGCGCGGCGATGATAACAGAGCAAAAAGGCTAGTCAATGACGGGGACGGGCGCGTATCGTGCCCGGCGTGAGCTACTCTGTTCTGTTCCGCCAATTTCCGGTCGATCAACTGGACGCGCTCGCCCCTCTCGTGGCGCAAACGTTTGGCATCACCGATTACGGCGCGCGCTCGAAGATCCGGAAAGGTTGGGGGTTTCTGGAGCGGGAGGCGACGGAGGAAGACGCGCGCCGCATCGTGGAGGCGATGGGCGATCTGGCGGGCGGCGTCGTGGCCATCGACAATGCTCATCTGCTGCCGCTGGCCGAACCGAAAGTGATGACCCGGTTCGATGCCGTGCCGAACGGCATGATGTTGGTCCTGCAATCGCCCCAGGAGCCGACGCATCTGGTCGAATGGTCCGAGTTGAGTGTCGTTGCCGCCGGCCGCGTTTCAGAAGACACCCTCGCGCGCGAATCGGGCGGGAACGAACAGACGATGGGAAAGATGATGATGGGGCTTGGCGTGTTCCTCGTCACCGGCATTCCACCGGGACTCTTTGGCGGCAAGAAGAAGAAGGACGCCAAGCCGGTGAAATCCACCCGCGTGATCACCTTCGGGCGGATCGTTACCACCACAGGCGAACAGTTCGCCTTCAGCCCCGACCATTTCGACTTCTCCGGGCTGTCTGAGAAGAAACAGATGAATATGGGGGCGAATTTTCGCGTGTTGCTCCGTGAGTGGGCGCACGCGTCGTCGGCGAAAGTGAATCTCGGCGCCCGCCTCCTGCTCGAGAACCGCTCGATGACCCTCGCCAACTACTCCGGCCTCCACGACTTCGAGACCGAATTGCTGTGGCTGATCAATGCCGCGGCTACGGCATCCTGACCCCGGGGACATTCACGCGGGCGCGATAGAGGCCGGTCCGGGCGCAGATGTAGAGCGTCTGGCGGTCGGGATTGCCGAACGCGACGTTGGCGGGGCGCTCGGCCAGGGTGATGTCGCCGCGCTTCTTTCCGGTGCGATCGAAAATCTCGACGTTCTTCATGGCGGAGATGTAAAGACTGCCTTCGACGTCCACACGGAAACCATCCGGGCGTTCGACCTTGCAGAACACGCGGCTGTTGGCGATGGAACCGTCGGCATTCACGTCGAATGCGCGGATGTGGCCGAGTTCCGTATCGGCGATGTACAGAGTCTTCTCGTCAGGCGAAAAAGCGAGGCCGTTGGGTTTGGCGAAATCGCGCGCGAGAAGCGTCAGGGTCTTGCCATCGGACGAAACGCAAAACACGCCCTGGAAATCCAGTTCGCGCAGTTCGGCCTTCACGCCGTAGGGTGGATCGCTGAAATACACCGAACCATCACTTTTGCAGACGATATCGTTCGGGCTGTTAAGTCGTTTGCCTTCGTAATGCGTGGCGAGCGCGATGATGGTTCCGTCGGGTTCGGTGCGCGAAATGCGCCGCCTCTCGTGTTCGCAGGTGACGAGGCGGCCTTGCGGGTCGAGCGCGTTGCCGTTGGCCTGTCCGCTCGGTTCGCGAAACACGTTGAACGACTTTGCCGCAGGTGAATAACGACAGATGCGGCTTGCGGGAATATCACTGAAGAGCAGTTCATTGCGCGCTGGAACCCACACCGGGCCTTCCAGGAATTGAAAGCTTGTGGCGATCCGCTCGGCTTCCACGCGATTCTCCTACCCGCTGTGGCGGATGTGGACAATATCGCCGTCTTCGACGATGTACTCTTTGCCTTTGACGTAGAGTTTGCCGATTTCCTTGAGCTTCACCTCGGCGGCGTGGCCGGTATCGCCGGCCCCGGTCAGTTCGCCGTACTTCATTACCTCGGCGCGGATGAAACCCCGGGCGATGTCCGAATGGATCGCGTGTGCCGCCTCGACGGCGCTCGCGCCGTGGCGGATGGTCCAGGCGCGGACTTCGTCTTCGCCGGTGGTGAAGAAGGAAATGTATCCCAGCGCCTTGTAGAGCGCGCGCGTGAGCAGGTGAATCGCGGGTTCCGTGACCCCGAGCGCCGACAAGAATTCGGCGCGTTCAGTGGGATTCTCGATTTGCGCGACTTCGGCTTCGACCTTCGCGCAGAGTTCGCATACTTCGCTGCGCGGGCCGGTGAGCTTGGCCTTCGCCTGCTCGACGAGTTGCGGGCTGGGGAAATTGGATTCGCCGAGGTTCAGAGCGGTGACGATGCCCTTTACGGTGAGGAATTGCAGCGAGCGAAGGCGTCTTTCCTCACCTTCATGCCACGGATATTCGCGAAGTGTTTTGCCGTGTTCGAGGTGGGGCTTGAGCTTTTCAAGCAACGCCGCTTCGTCGGCGCGCTCCTGCTCGAACTTGCGCTTTTGGTCCTGCGCGATGCGGCTGAGCCGTGTTTCGATAAGACTGAGGTCGGCGATGGTCAGTTCGAGGTTCATCGCGTCGATATCGCGCAACGGATCGATGGAGCCGTTAACATGAAATACCGCCGGGTCTTCGAACGCGCGGACGACCTGGCATAACGCGTCCATGTCCTTGAGTTTGTTGAGCCATTGCTCGCGCGGCTTGGGCTCATGCGGCGGGGCGGGGGCGAGGGTGCACTCGATCTCCGCGTACTTGGTCTTCTTCGGCTGATACATGGCCGAGAGTTTGTCCACGCGCGGGTCCGCGACTTTCACGGCGCCGACATGATACTCCGCGGCGCGGCCAAGTAGGTGGTCCATGCCTACACCGGTGAGCAGGGAAAAGACGGTCTTCTTGCCAACCTGCGGCAGGCCGATAAGCGCTATTTTCATGGGCAACGCCGCTCCGAAAACTTTCGGAGCGGTCTACAACGATTTGCAGAACGCTTCGATGCGGTCGAGACCCTTTTGAATGTTCTCCATCGAGCAGGCATAACTGAGCCGCACGTGCGCATCGCTGCCAAAAGCGATCCCGGGCACCACGGCGACCTTCTGTTCGTCAAGCAACCTGCTGCAGAAAGCGGTCGAACTGAGGCCGCACTTGAAAATGTTGGGCAGCATGTAGAACGCGCCCATCGGCTTCACGCAACTGACGCGGGGAATCTTCGTAAGCCGGTCGTACATATAGGCCCGCCGTTCCGCGAAGGCCTTGACCATCTCGCCGACGAATGATTGGTCGCCGGTCAATGCCGCCACCGCGCCCTTCTGGGCGAAGCTCGTGGCGTTGGAAGTCGAGTGCGACTGGATCGAGTCGATTGCCGCCGCAATGGGTTCGGGCGCGGCCACGTAGCCGAGACGCCAGCCGGTCATCGCGTAAGCCTTGCTGAAGCCGTTGACGGTGATCGTCAGGTCGTAAATATTCTTGTCCAGCGACGCGAGGCTGACGGACTCGGTGTTGTCGTAAGTGATCTTTTCGTAAATCTCGTCCGAGAGCATGAGGATGTCCTCTTCGATCGCAACTTCAGCGAGTGAACGCAGCTCTTCGCGCGAATAGACGGAGCCGGTCGGATTCCCCGGCGAATTGAGAATGATGAGCTTCGTGGCGGGAGTCATGGCCTCACGGAACTGGTCGGCGGTGATCTTGAAGCCGTTCGCCTCCTTGGTCTCGACGATCACGGGAGAAGCGTCGGCAAGTTTGACCATTTCGGGATAACTCAGCCAGTACGGCGCGGGAATGATGACTTCGTCGCCGGCCTGGCAGGTGGCGAGGACAACGTTGTAGCACGAATGTTTCGCGCCGCAGTTGACGATGATCTGGGATGGCTTGTAGTCCAGATCATTGTCTTTTTTCAACTTCTCGGCGATGGCGGCCCGCAATTCGGGGATGCCCGACGATGGCGTGTACTTTGTGAAACCGGAAGCCAGCGCCTGCGCGGCGGCGTCCTTGATCGGCTGCGGCGTATCGAAATCGGGTTCGCCCGCGCCGAAGCCGCAGACGTCGACGCCTTCGGCTTTAAGCTTCTTCGCCTTCGCGTCAATGGCGAGCGTGAGTGACGGGGTGAGGGTGGTGGCACGTTGGGCGAGTTGTTGCATTATAATCCTTCTGATGCTGATCTTGTGATTCGGGATTTCCGAACTGGGGGTTCAAAGTTTACAGTTGTAAAACTCCTCGACGAGCGCGCGCACATTGTTGTTGCGAGCACCGATGATCTTTATCTCGCGCTGCGCGTTTTCGGCGGAATCGCTGGCGTGTGCGGCATTGACCATGATGTCCTGGCCAAGTTCACGACGGATGGTGCCCGGCGGCGCCTTGCGTGGATCGGTGGGGCCAAGGACACTGCGGATCTTGGCCACCGCGTCCGGGCCTTCGTACACAACCGCGAGGATCTTTTCCAAGCCGCGTTGCGCCTTGGCGGGACCCGAACAGTCCTCCGGCTTCCGCCCGGTCATGAATTTCACGATCTGGCTGAACTGCTGCTCGGCAAAAAGCGGGCCCATGACTTCCCCAAGGGTTTTTTCGGTCTGCGGATCGAGCCCAAAAGCGAACTCCTTTTCCAGCGCCACTCGCGCCCGTTGGCCGGAGATGTCCTTGAGTTTCTCGCGGAGAACGGTGCGAACCGGGCCGTAAAACTCTTCGGCCTCGCCCACGCTCATGTGATGCACCTTGATGGCGATGATGTACAGGCCCGTGCGCGAGAGCATGTCCACGATATTACCGGGGCGCGCACTGGGAAAGCGGAAATTGTCGGGCTTTAGCAACACGAGGGTTTGTTCGATTTTCGCGTTCTTGGGGTAGGAGACAACCTTTTCGAGAAAGCCACCGCCGGTCTCGGCGTATTTCGCCCAGAGCTTGAGTTTGATCTCCGCCTCTTCAGGCCCGGGAGCCGCCAGGACGGCTGGTTCGAAGTATTTGACCTGGCCGTCGGGGCCGACGACGTAGTCACCATACGTGTCGCGGATAGTTTCCCCGGCGGTACCCTTGTCCGGTTGGAAACTGCCGACGACCTGACGCACCTTGCGCACGGCATCTTCGCCGCGGAACAACAGCATCATCACGCGGCGACGCTGGCCGGTCTTCGGGTCCGGCGAGTAATTGTCGAGTATGTACTGGCGGATGAGTTCCTGTATCTTACGGTCCTGTGGGTCTTTCGGCGAAACGGTGATTTCCGCGTACCGCTCGACCAATTCACGGCCGGGGGCGAACATGCGGGCGCCAACCAACTCCAGAGCCGTGCGCGTAAACAGGCGAGCGATCACCCCGCCCGTACGGGACTTGAAGATCGTGTATGGGTTGATGAGTACGTAGGCCAGTTCTTCTTTCGCAGGGCTCATGGACTGTTGCTATCGATTATTCAGAGTTTTATAGTCTGGGCGTCATGCCATACCAATTGAAAACAAGCGGCTTTCGCAAGCCTGTCAGCCTGCGAGGAAACTGTCTCGCTTCCTAGGTGAACCGAACCGATGAGGCGTGTCAAAGGGGTTACTTCTTGGCACCCATGATGCGGAACAGTTTCGTGCCGCAGTCAGGGCAAACTCCCTGCATAGCGGGCCGGCCGTTCTTCATGGTCACTTCCTGGGCCTTTGCCATTTCCTTCTTTGCTTTGCACTTCACACAATAAGCTTCAGCCACGGTGCTTGCCTCCCTTAGGTTCGAGTTTCACTGAGAAAACTTACACTGCATCTTACCGGTACCGCCCAACGAGCGTCAAGGTGCAAAACTGTGACAAAAATACGCACTCTGACCACGCTCCGCGATTGTTTTTTGACGGCAATCATGCTATTGTAACCGGTGCGCTAGCTGTCCCGATTAGTGGCGCACAAGGAAATGGACACTACTCTGACGAGCCAGAAAGTCCAAGGGGCTGGGTACATCCTGCGCCGGTTTCTCGCGTTCGCCTTCGCCGCGTTGTTGCTTGTACCAACGGCGTGCGAGCGCTCTGGGACGATCACTGACGCCGAGGCGGAACACGAAGTCAACTACCAGCGGGCCAAGAAACTTGTTGAGCAGCGCGACTTTCAGGGAGCCATGGAATTCTATAAAAGGGCGCTTTCAGTGAACCCTGATTTTGCCACGGCGCACCTGGAGTTGGGTCTGTTATGTGAAGACAAGCTGGGTGACCCGATCACAGCCATTTATCATTATGGGCGTTATTTGGAATTGCGACCTGATTCGGAGAAGAAGCAGTTGGTTGAGGATTTCATCGAGCGCGCCAAGCTGTCATATGCCGCCAAGTTGCCGCAGTCACCGATTGTCGATCCGGACGAGGTAACGCGGTTGCAGAACGAGAAGGCGGCTTTGTTACAGGAGAATGCAATGCTGCGCACGCGTGTCGCAGAACTGCAAAAAGCGGCCAGTACCGCCGAAATGACGGTTGGCACACCCTCGGTACCCGTGGCTTCGTCACCTGCGCCCATGGCGACAGTGGCGGCAACGGCACCCGCGCCGACGACGGGGATCGTCATGGCTGCGGCACCGATAACGTTGGCGACCGAATCGTCATCCACGGAATCGCCGCGTGTGCACCTGTACGTCGTTCAAAAGGGCGATACGTTGCAATCACTCGCGTTACGGTATTACGGCACGCGCGCCGGCTGGGAAAGAATTTATCAGGCAAATCGGAGCGGGCTTCCGAGCAAGGACCAGTTGAAGGTGGGGCAGCAGTTGGTGATCCCTTGACGCGGGGAGTGGGGAGGCGGTGGCGAGACTTCTATGCTGAATAAGGTATTCGCGGGGTTGGTGATTGCGTTTTGGGCGGCCATGACGACGGCTCTGGTGCGCGTCGACGTGTTTCCCAAGCCGACAGCGATCGAGGCCGTTTCAGCCGATTGGATCTTGAAGAAAGTATTCTCCAACCCCCATCCCGTTCGCCTGAGAGTGTACTATAATAAGACTCCGATCGGCCTTTGTCAGATTGACATCCAACCGAGTCTGGCTGACAAACCTTCCAGCGAACGGCCATCGGAACATGCGTCCGATGGCTATCTGGTCAGTAGTAAACTGAGCGTGTGGCTGTCAGCATTCGGGATGCCGTCGCGACTATTCCTCAAGGGTAACAGCACGTTTGACAGGAACCGGGAACTCGAGGGATTCGAGTTCGTGACAACCATCGGCGACGGTCGTATGAGCGATGACTTCCCCGGTAACGGTCAGATCAGCATCGTCGGGGATGATCGCACTAAGAAAGTCCAGGTGATGTTCGACTTTGGTGACTTCCACGACAATCGCTCTTTTGACTTCGACCAGGTCAAAGCCGCGGGTTTCGCCAACGCCTTTGGCCTGCCGGGAATGGCCAGCTTCGGTTTCCTCACCGGGGGATTACCCCGTTCGGCCGCTGTGTCGTCCGATGGGGATGCGCGAACGCGTCCGGTGGTGACCGCATGCGTCGACAGCATCGAGGTCGCGGGTAGCGCCCAGCGTGTATTCCTGATTGATTCGAAGATCGACGATCATCTGTGGATTAAGATCTGGGTGGATGATTCAGGAGAAGTGGTGCGGGCGATTACGTCGCTGGGGTTGGAAATGCAAAGCCCCGCATTCGGCATGGCCGATGAGTCCAGCCGGCTGGTCCGTCGAGGGCGACGGTGGGAGTGGCGATGATTCGCACCGATCACCTGACAAAAAAGTACGGCGGCCTGGTGGCGGTCAATGACCTCAGTCTGAATATTCCCCAAGGCCAATTCTTCGCGTTCCTTGGTCCGAACGGCGCGGGGAAAACGACCACGATCAAGTTGCTGGCGGGATTGCTGAAACCGACATCAGGACGCGCGCTCGTCGGTGGCTACGACATCCAGAAGTATCCCGTCGAGGCGCGCAAAATTCTTAGCTATGTGCCCGACATGCCGTTCCTGTACGACAAACTGGAGCCAGCGGAGTTCATGCTGTTTATTGGCCAGCTTTACGGCATGGAGCCTGCCGAGATCACGCGCGCCAGCGACGAGTTGTTCGACATGTTTGGGTTGAACGAAATCCGGAAACAAATGATCGAAAACCTTTCTCACGGCACGCGGCAGCGGCTGGTCATCGCCTCCGCGCTGCTACACCAGCCAAAGGTAATTATCATCGACGAACCGATGGTTGGGCTCGACCCGCGTAGCGCGCGCGTGGTGAAGAACGTGCTCAAGGAACGGACGCGCGCGGGCGTGACAGTGTTTCTCTCGACGCATGTGTTGCCCATCGCCGAGGAACTGGCGGATCAGGTGGGTATTCTGAACCACGGCCGTCTCATCGCGGTGGGCACGATCGACGAGTTGCGCAAGGTCAGCGGCCAGCAGGGCGAACTCGAAGACACATTCTTGGCACTGACCCGCGGGGAGGAGACCGCTGCTGAAATCCCATGAGCGGGCTGAGTTTTTTCCGTCTGCTGGCTGATGTTAACATCCGCATTATGCGGCGTAACCTCTTCGCGTTGCGCGACAAGTCGTATTTGATGGTGTCGGTGATCACGCTGTTTGTCATCGGATACTGGATCGCGGGTTACTCCGTATTCTACATGGGCTTTGTCCGGCTGGCACAAGTGCCGGGGTTGCAGATCATCGTGCTGGATCGGATGCTGTACCTGTTCTTTGCGTTCCTGTTCCTGATGTTGATGTTCTCCAATATGATCATTGGCTACTCGACGTTGTTCAAGAGCCAGGAAACGCAGTGGATGCTCACGTTGCCCGTGCGCAGTCTCGACGTGTTTCGGTGGAAGCTCCTGGAGACGACGCTGCTGGCGAGTTGGGCGTTCCTCTTCCTGTCGGCGCCGTTGATGGTCGCCTACGGGAATGCGCGGCACGTGTCGCCGAGTTTCTATCTGAAGGTTTTCCTGCTCTTCGTGCCGTTCACGTTGATCCCATCAGCTCTCGGCTCGATGGCTATTCTCGTCGTCACCCGCTACCTTCACCGGTGCGTCTTCAAATGGGCACTGTTCGGCCTGAGCGCCATGGGCATCGCGTATGGCGTCGCGTTTCTGAAGCCGGTGACGGCCGAGAGTCTGGGCCAGGCACAGATGGTGGCCACGCTCCACCAGTTGCTCCACAACAGCAACGTAACCGTTCAGCCAATGCTCCCGAGCTACTGGGTGGCGTCGAGCATGATTGCTTGGGGAGAAGGTTGGTCGGGGAGGGGAGTCTTCTACTTCATGGTCCTCCTGAGCAACGCCATGATGGCCGTGCTGGTATGTGTCACGGTCAGCCGCCGCCTGTACTACGAAGGCTGGTCGCGAAACCACAGCCAGGGCAATTTTCAACTCGGCGTCCCGCTACTCGACAGGTCGATCAACTTGCCGCGCCCGGCCCTGACCGAGCGAATTGTCAACCTCTGGCCGCGGATGCACCATGCCACCCGCGCGCTCGTGATCAAAGACATCCGCGTCTTCTGGCGCGACACCTCCCAGTGGAGCCAGTTCGTCATCTTCTTCGGCCTCCTCGGTTTGTACATGCTAAACCTCCGCAGCGTCGCCTATGATTGGGAAAACGAATACTGGGCCAGCTTCGTCTCGTTTCTCAACCTCGGCGCATCGAGCATGACCCTGGCCACGCTCACGACCCGCTTCGTCTTTCCCCAATTCAGCCTCGAAGGCAAACGCCTGTGGATGGTGGGCATGGTCCCCTACGGGCTGAAACACGTCCTCCTGGAAAAATTCTGGCTCAGCAGCGTCTGCTCGGCGGCGATCACCGTGACCCTGATGCTTACGTCGAGCTTCATCCTGCGGATTCCCGGCTGGCTGACCCTCCTGTTTGCCTCCACGATCGTCGCCATGAGCTTCGCCCTCTGCGGCATCGCCGTCGGCGTCGGCGCCCTGTTTCCAAACTTCAGTCCCGGCTCAACCGCCAGCCAGCGCGACGACAACCCCGCCCGCATCGTCTCCGGCTTTGGCGGCACTTTCTGTTTCATCCTCAGCCTCGCCTACCTCGTCCTCGTCATCGGCTCCGAGATCCTCCCCCTCTATTCCAGCTTCGCCTCCAACAACTTCACCGACCGCGGCCAACCCTGGGGCCTCGTCATCTCCTGGATCTTCGTCGCCCTCCTCAGCCTCCTCGCCGCAACCGTCCCCATGACCCTCGCCCTCAAAAAAGTCGAGACCCTCGAAATCTAACCCCGCCTCACTGCAACTGACCCAGTTTCACCGCGTCCCACTGCAACCAATTTCATCACCGACTCCCACCCCCTCACCCCGGCTCACGCACCCAACTCCTCACTGACTCTAACCGACTCAACCCGACTCAATCCCCTCGCAACCTCCCCGCGCCTCACCCGCATCACCTCACCCTTCCGTGCCCGCTCCGCCCGTGTAGCGTTCGCCCGCTCGCGTGCTGTTTACGGAGCTGTCACTAGCGCATCCGGCTGGTCGGTGTAGCCACGCCTCTGCGAGGCGTGTCCGTCTCCTCGTCGTTGGTAGGGCGCGGCGGCCCACCGCGCCAACCGCCCATCGTTTCCCCGTCCCCTCCCACGGAAGGGTAGGTCTCTGTCGCCCGCCGTTGCCCCCTTGAAAGTTGAACGTTAACCGTTGGATGCTTGCCACGTTCCACGTGGTTGATCGTTGATTCCCCACAGCCGGGGCAGGGTGGGTGATTTGCCCTCCGCCTCTTCCCCCCTTATCCGTCCTATCGGCCCTATTCGTCCTATCGCTTCGCCTTCTGCCTCGCTTTCACTTCCCTCATTGCCCATCTCGTCGCCGACATCGCCGGCAAAGCTCAAGAGCATTTCGTCTGCATCTCGCTCAACGGCGCAAACGAGGTCATCGAGAAGCGCGTGGTCACTATCGGTCTCCTCGATCAAAGTCCGGTCCATCCCCGCGAGGTCTTCGCCGATGTGATTGCCGACCGCGCCGCCGCCGTCATCTTCGCCCACAATCATCCGAACGGCGACCCGCAGCCCAGCGATTCCGACCGCCGCACCCACGACCAGTTGACCGAAGCCGCCAAGATCCTCGGCCTCCGCGTCCTCGACCACGTCATCGTCACCAAGAAGAGCCACTTCAGCTTTCAGGAGTCCGGCCTCATCACCTAGGTCCCCGGCGTCCCATTCGTCCTATCAGTTCCATCCGTCGTATCAGTCCTATTCGTCCTATCGGTCCTATTCGTCCTATGGGTCTGGGCGCATCACATTTCAGTTTGCATCGCGCTCTCTCCTGCATCACTCTAGGTTTCCGATCACCCCTATGACCGCCATCGTTGCCGACAAGAAACCGCCCAAGCTTCCGGCTCGCCACCGTTCGTCACGCCCGGTTCTGATCATCTGCACGGTCTTCGTCGGCGTACTGATCGCCGCATGGTTTTGGCGGGCTGGCTTGCTTGGGAACAAACCGGCATCCGTCCTTCACAAAGCGGATTCCCGCGCCCGGGACATCCATGCCTTGGCGGAAGTTTCAGCAAAACGATCCGTGCCCGGTTCCAACTCAACCGCGCCCATGGGGAATTTGACATCTGCGCTCGATCGCGCCTTGCAGGAACGGGATCCCCTGACTCGGTCGATGGAGTTCGGACGCCTTCTCCGCGAGCTGTTCGACCAGGATCCAGAAGCCGCGCTGGCCTATGTGAGAGGAATCCCGCAGCAATCAGCCTACACCCAGGGCTTGCTGTTTGTCCTCCAAGGTTTGGGCAAGACCGATCCGGAGCGCACCCTCGCTCTCGCGCGCGACATGGTAAAGAGTGGCGAAGACCGGGTCATCTACAGCGTGCTCTTCGATCAGATGGCCGCCCGCGACCTCGAAAGCGCCCGGCGTTATCTCGACCGGGTCCCGGCCGGCGAAAGTCGCGACTACGCCATCCGCGCGCTGGCGGCGGGCTCGGCCAATCGTGACCTGGATTCCACTCTCAACTGGGCGCGCAACCTCCCCGATGTGCAGGACCGGACTGCCGCGGTCGAGACCACGCTGATGACTCTCGCGACGCAGGATCCCCGGCGCGCCATCGATCTGGCCCAGCAATCCCTCACCGGCGATGCCCTCGATCGCGCCCTCGGCGGGAGCTTGACGATCTTAACGGCCACCGACCCGCAAGCCGCCAGCCAGCTCGTCGGCCTGTTGCCTCCGGGAACCCTGCAAACGCATGCGGCCCTCGGCGTCGCCCGCGCCCTCGCCGCGCAGCAGCCGGAAACGGCCCTGGCCTGGCTGAATACTTTGCCAGAAGGTGAACTGCAGGGATTGGCCTTGAACAACGTCCTTGATTTATGGTGCGCGAAGAACGCACAGGATGCCGGCCGTTACGTCGCGCAAATGCCGTCGGGCGCGGGACAGAATGCTGCCGCCGGACATTTGGCGCAGGGCATGGCTGCGACCAACCCGCTGGCGGCAATCCAATGGGCCGAGGGTTTGGAGGGTGATTCCGCTCGGAACGTGGCCTTGGTCGGCATCGCTTCGGCCTGGGCTTGTTCGGAACCTGAAGCCGCGACACGATGGGCGGGCAATTTGGCGGCGGACAATCCGGTGCGGGCGGAAGCCATGAAGAGTGCGCTCTCGTACTGGTCCTTGGAGGACGCAAGCGCCGCCGGCCGATTCGTGCAGACCTTGCCGGAGACCGATCAGGCTGACGCGATTGTATCGGTGGCTCCAACCCTGGCGCAAAATAATGTGGCGGACGCGCTTGATTGGGCGCAAGGGCTCCCGAATGCAAACGCCCGCCAGATTGCCTTGCGGGAAATCGTCGGCCGCTGGGCTGATAACCAACCAGAAGAAGCCTCCCGCTGGGTGCAAACATTGCAGGCTGGACCGGCCCGCGATGCCGCCGCCGGCGCGGTCGCAACCGAATTCGCTTCGCAGAATCCGGCGCAGGCGGTGAGTTGGGCTGAATCCATTGGCACACCCGAATTGCGCGACGCCTGCTTGGAGAACGTGGCGGCGGCGTGGCTCAAGATCGATCCTTCCAACGCCCGAGCCTGGCTGGCGAGCGCAACCCTGCCGACAGAGGCCAAAGCCCGGCTTCTTGCGCAATAGGGCGAGCCCGTGAAGGACGGGTGTTTGGACCCTACGGTCTCTTCTTCGACGAGCCGAGTTGCTGGGGTCCCGCAGGGGGTTGCGTCAAATACGCTTGCGATTTCCAGGCTCTCCCCAATGCCACCAGCGTCTCGTGTTGTATCGTCTTCTCGATCATCGGAAACACGTTGCGCTCCTCATCCTTGAAGTGAATCCGACAGGCGTTCAAGCTTACCTTCAGCCGGGACCGGGCTTCCTCAATATCCTTGATCGTTTCCACGTCTCGCAGAAGTCCATCGATCTCCTCATGGTCGTGGGTCAGACGCGAACACCGATTCTGCTCCTTCATCACATGATCGAACGTGATATACGCCAGGTCTGTTTCCGCCATGCCGTGGTCGTGGATTAGCCTCTCCAGAATCCGGCAAATCAACGCGATTTCTCCCGTGGTCTTGATCTCGGGCAGCGAGCGTTCGATCTGGTCGAAAATGGTCAAAAATACGCGATGCTCCGCCACCAACCCGTCAATGATCGTGATACTCACAACAATCGAATCCTAGGGGTTGCGGGTGGAATGTCAAACTATCGCTCATCGCACAATCCGACGCGAGAGATTCACCGCCAAACCTCACCGCATGCGATATGTGTGGCGCTCGTACGCTCTTGACTTTCCTTTGATTGCGAGGAGGATTTGAACAAATCACCACATCACACTGTCTCATCATTCAAGTTCATTGGACATGGAGTATGCGGCGGGCGGGTTAGAGGAACCCAGGTTCCAGTGGTCGAGCCCACAAACCGTTAACCCCGCCGTTCCCACGGTCCAACAGTAGTAGAGAACGGGAAAGCGGCGCATTCAACCGAGTGCGCCGCTTTCATTTGCTCCCCTGCCGGCCCCGCCAGATTAGCGCGACCGGCATGGAAAAATCTTCGCCCGAAACCACAATCCCTCTTTACTTTTTCCCGCGCCTTGCTATCCTGTCTCCCAACAAGGAGGACGTTGGTATGAAACAAGGGGGGAGCAGCACCGCTACATTTGTGCCCGCAACCGGGCCGTCGCTTTCCGTCGTCGATCTGCCGCCACATCGCGAAGAAGTCGATTCCAAACTCGAACTCGCTCGCGAACATCTGCTCACGCTCCGCCGTCAGCAGGAGGAACTCGAACGCCAGAAGGGCGAACTCGAGGAACTCCGCCGCCGCCAGGAGGAATACAGCCGTGGCCGCGCCGAAATCACCGACAAACTCACCCGCGGCCTCATCGCCGTCGAACGTCAACAGGCCGAATCCCAGCGCCTCGTCGAACTCTGCGTCACCACCATCGACGCCTTTCGCGATTCCACCGACCAGATTCAACGCATCAACGACGAAGAATGGGACAGCGCCAACGTCCGCGACGAATTGAGCAACGCCCTCGGCGTCATCGAAAACGCCCGCCTCGAATACAATCGCGCCTACTCCAAACTCGAGTGCCTCAATCTATCGTTGGGCCAGACCCACGCGATTCCTTCCGAGCCCGGTGCCCGCAAATTACCCGTTTGGGATGACCTCGTCCGGTACGCTTGTCTCGGCGCGGCCGCGTCCGCCCCGCTCATTCTGGCCGGCACAATCTGGCTCATCGTCTTGCTCTCGGCGAAACATTAACGCGAAAGGTTGCCATGGCTTTTCTTCCGAAACGCCACGCGGATCCGATCGACCGGGCCGTTCACGATCTCGACCATCAGATCGCGAACCTCCAGCGCCAGATGCGTGAGATGGACAATGATTCCGTCCCGCCATCCAGCGCGGCCACCTTCGCCCAGCGCGTCAAAGATATCTTGTTGCCTCCCCGGCACACCCCCAATTCCTTCACCCGCTCGCGTCAGGACCTCTTCGACGTCGGGGCCGAACCGCTGAAGGAACTCGAAGCCGAGCCGATTGCCTTCGCCCAGAAAGTCGAGCCCGACCTCTTTGCGTCCGCATCCGCGCCGGGGACTGCCGCCGGCGTCTACACGGGCACCGGCGCGTTGGAGACCGCCCAGGTCTTTCCCCCGAAAGAAAAACTCGCGGCCTATCTCGGCGCCGGCAGCATCAAGACCTACAAGCCCCTCCGCCGCGCCCAACGACAAAACCGCAATCGCTTCTTTATGTGGCTCGGGTTATCCTTGGTCGCGCTCTGGATCATCTGGTTCGTCATCCGCTGATTCAGTAGTCGGGAGCAAGCTTGCCACGCTTTACGTGGCGTCTCCGCCTGTCAAATCTTGCCTCGCCTGAGCGCTCACGTTGTCTTCGGCAGGATTCGTCCGGTGAGCAGATCGTCTAGCGTGTCGCTCACCTTCAGTTCACCGGCCCAGCGCCGAAGATACTTGATATCCAGGTTCTCCCTTTGCAATGCGACCACGCCGGCAGCATCCCCGAGTTGACGTTGCGAAGGCGTCAACTGATTCCAGTATAGCTTGTGCAGGATGACATCCTCAGCGGTGGCAATCCAGGCAGCCTCCCCGAAAATCGTGGTGCGGATGCGCCGCGCGAACATCTCCCGTTCAAATGATTCGGCCTTGAGCAACCAGAAATCCACCTTCAGCGCCGAGCGCGTATCAATCGCGTTGAACTGGAATGGAGGCCCGTAAGCCGCATGGATGGCGGCTTCGTCCACGAAGAAATCATTGCGGAAAGCCCTGATCATCTTCGGTACGTCCGCGGGCGGCAATTGAAGCACGAAATCCAAATCGTGTGTCGTGCGCGGAATGCCCCAGTAATTGCTGACCATCGAGCCCGTCAGCATGTAACTGATCCCGGCTTCGTTCAGCCGCCGCAGGCAGTCCACCAACAGATCGCGCTCAGTCACGGGCCGGTGACCAATTCTAGGCGCTGCCGCAGCCGCCGTTCGACTTCGGTCTCGGTGATGCCGGGGTCTTGATGGCGAATGCCTTCGCGCGCCACATCGCAGGAAAGTTCGTGCAACTCCAGCGCCAACGCCAGCCGCTGTTCCCCCGTCATCTGGCGGTAACGCGCCACCTGAGCTTCCCATGCCGCCTGCGGTGTCATCACGAAACAATATATCCAACAATGCCAGCAAGCCAAGACGGAAGTGGGCGGCATGCGGGAGGTTTGAGGCAGATTTGCAGTGTGCTCACCCTTGCATCTACGCTATAAGTCCTCCTAGGCGGGTAGAAATACTGGACGAGGAGCAAATGAATCATGAAACGACCATGGACCGTTAGGTCGATCCCCATTCTCGCGATGCTACTTGGGACCATTGCGTCTGTCATCCTGAACGGCTGTGATCGCATCCAGCGATACAGAAGAGACGCGGAATGGAATCGAGCTGAGGCAGAGATTGGAATACTGAATGACGGTTACATGAAGGGCGATCTCGAAGGAGCCAGGCAGAATCTGCTGAAGGCTGAGCGTTACCTGGATCAAGTGCACTACAAATATCTGCAAGCCAGAGGGCAGGCACTCAATTATGATCGATTGTACGCCCTGGAACGAGCGGCTGGAAATGCGGACGTGACGGATGTCTACCTCGTGAAAGTGAAGTACTGGGTCGTAGTGGACATGGAACTCAGACACTTCACATCTGAACAAATTGCCGCGCACTTGCGGAGCCTGACACCGGACGGGGTTGTGAACGGCATCCTTCAGTGGGATCGGAAGGCCTTTACGGAGGGAAGGACCCGCAATACCTGAAAAGCATCAAGAAGCAGCCGGCAGTACCAGCGTCGTGACCAGCCCACGTTCTTACACGTGCGAAGCTCTGTTCGGTATAGGAACGCCGCATAGGATGCTCGGTTCTCAAAAGTATTGCCGCACCCCGTTGAATCTGCGATAAACCACCGCCTTGGGAGGACGGCGTTTTGCTGAATCTACGCTACGATTTCAATAATCTGATGGCCGAACGTGTCGGCGAACACGGCATCACCGATGCCGAACTTCACGCGCTCGGGCCCAAACTTGCCCTTGCCGCCGACGCGGTGGAGAAGGGCGCCCTCGGCTTCCGCAAGCTGCCCCACGACACGAAGCTCGCCGATGAAATCGTGACCCTCGCCAGTGAAATCCAGGCGCGCTGCGATAATTTCATCGTCGTGGGCATCGGCGGTTCCGCGCTCGGCAACATCGCCCTGCACAGCGCCTTGAATCATCCCGAGTACAACCACCTCGCCCGACCCCCGCGCTGCGGCCCGCGCCTGTTCGTCCCCGACAACGTCGATCCTGACCGCATCGCGGCGTTGCTGGAGGTGGTCGATCTCGATAACACCGTGTTCAACGTCATCACCAAGTCGGGTGGCACGGTGGAAACGATGAGCGAATTCCTCGTGTTCCGCGACGCGTTGATCAAGACAGCTCGGCCCCGAAAAACATGTCGAACGCATCGTCATCACTACCGACCCGCATCAGGGCGACCTGCGCGAGATCGTAAAGCATTTCCACTACGAGTCCCTGCCGATTCCACCCGATGTCGGCGGACGCTTCTCCGTCCTCAGCGCCGTCGGCCTGCTCAGCGCCGCCGTCACAGGCATCGACATCCACAAACTGCTCCACGGCGCGGCCGAGATGGACGCACTTTGCCGGAAATCGAAGAAGCTTTGGGAGAATCCCGCCCTCACCGGCGCGGCGCTGCACTATTTGATGGACAAGGCGAAAGGCAAAAATATCCAGGTGATGATGCCGTATTCGCACGCGTTGCGCGACGTGGCGGATTGGTTCCGTCAACTCTGGGCCGAGAGCCTCGGCAAACGCTCGGACCGCGCCGGCAAACGGGTGCACACGGGCCAGACCCCCGAAAAAGCGCTCGGCGTGACGGATCAACATTCGGTCATGCAACTCTACATCGAAGGCCCGTTCGACAAGGTCGTGACCTTCCTGGCCGTTGACGGATTTCACGCCAACGTTCCGATCCCGCCCGCCTTCCCGCAATTCGGCGCGGTGAATTATCTCGGCGGTCATACGCTCAACGAGTTGATCGCCGTCGAGCAGCGCGCGTCGGAATTGGCGTTGACCCTCAATGGCAGACCCAACTGCGCCATCCGCCTCCATCACGTGGACGAGGAGTCCGTCGGCGCACTGCTCTATTTGCTCGAAATGCAGACCGCCTACGCGGGCCAGTTGTACAACATCAACGCCTTCGACCAGCCCGGCGTCGAGTTGGGAAAGAATTTCGCGTACGGGCTGATGGGGCGCAAAGGCTACGAGTCCATGCGTGGCGAAATCCAACAATCGGGCAAACCCAATCCAAAATGGGTGGTGAACGCGTGACCGACACCGAGATGCTTCAGGTGTTTCGCGATACGGGCGCGTTGCTCGACGGACATTTTGTGTTGCGCTCGGGACGGCATAGCCGCCAGTATTTCCAGTGCGCCCTCGTCCTGCAGTACCCGCCCATCGCCGAACGCTTGTGCGGGGAATTGGCGGCCAAACTCAAAAACGCCGGCGCCCGGACTGTCATCTCGCCCGCGCTGGGCGGGTTGTTCGTCGGCCACGAGGTGGCTCGCGCCTTGGGCGTCCGCCACATTTTTGCCGAGAAGAATTCGTCGGGAACGCTCGAGTTGCGCCGCAACTTTCAGGTCGCCGCGCGTGAGAAGGTTCTCGTGGTCGAGGACGTCGTCACCCAGGGCGGTCGGGTGCGGGAAACCATCGGCATCGTGCGCAGTCTCGGGGGCGAGGTCGTCGGCGCGGGAACCCTCGTGGACCGGTCCGACGGAAAAATGGATTTTGGCGTACGATTCGAAAGTCTGCTAAGATTGCCAATCGACACTTTTGATCCGGCCGCGTGCCCGCTTTGCCGGGCCGGCGCGCCGGTGACCAAACCAGGAAGTTGACGCGGGCGTCGTACTGAGCGAAACAAACAGGCTGTATGGTTAGCTGGATACTAAAAAAGATGCTGGGTTCGAAGAACCAGCGCGAGGTCAAGCGGCTCTGGCCGCTCGTCCATCGCGTCAATGAAGTCGACGCCGAGTACCAGAAGCTCAGCGACGACGAACTTCGCGCCAAAACTGCGGAATTCCGAAAGCGCCTCGCCGACGGCGCCACGCTCGACGATCTCCTGCCCGAGGCGTTCGCGGCGGTCAAGAACGCCTGCCGCCGTCTTCTCGGGAGGGAATGGCCGGTTCGCGGCCAACCGTACAAGTGGGACATGGTGCCGTTCGATGTGCAAGTCCTCGGCGGCATCGTGTTGCATCAGGGCAGGATTGCGGAAATGGCCACAGGCGAAGGCAAAACCCTCGTTGCCACCATGCCCCTGTATCTCAACGCGCTCGCGGGCAACGTCCATCTCGTGACGGTCAACGATTACCTCGCCGCCCGCGACGCCGAGTGGGTCGGTGAAGTCCACAAGTTCCTCGGACTCACCGTCGGCTGCATCCAGAACAACCAGCCGCCACAAATTCGTCGCGAACAATATGCCTGCGACATCACCTACGGCACGAATGCGGAATTCGGGTTCGACTATCTCCGCGACAACGGCATGGCGACCAGCGTCGACACCCAGGTCCAACGCGGCCACTTCTTTGCCATCGTCGACGAAGTGGACTCGATTCTCGTCGACGAAGCCCGCACCCCCCTCATCATCAGCGGCCCCTCCACGGTTTCCTCGCACGCCTACGACAAATACAAACCGCAGGTCGCCGAGATGGTGCGCGCGCAGACGATGCTTTGCAACCGGCTGGTCAGCGAGGCCAGGCAGTTGCTCGACGCCCGCAGCGAATCGAAAAACACCAACGACGATCTCGACCGCGAAGACAAGGCGGGCCGCCTGCTCTACGAGGTCAAACTCGGGACGCCGAAAAACAAGCAGTTGCAGAAGATGATGGAGGAACCCGAGATCCGACAGCTCGTGGACCGAGCGGAACTCGAGGTGATGAAGGATTCAAGCAAGAAGGACATGCTCGATCTGAAGGAGGAGTTGTTCTTCACCATCGACGAAAAGCAACACGACTCCGATCTCACCGAGAAAGGCCGCAAACTGCTGAGCCCCGATGATCCCGACGCGTTCGTCATCCCCGACCTGGTGACCGCCCTGCAGGAAATCGACGCCCAGGAGGTGCCGGACATCGAAAAGGAAAAGAAGAAACAGGAGATCCAGCAGGCCTTCGACGAGCGGAGCGAGAAAATCCACAACATCTCGCAACTGCTGCGTGCCTACTGTCTCTTCGAGAAGGACGTCGAATACGTCGTGCAGGAAAACAAGGTGATGATCGTCGACGAATTCACCGGCCGCCTCATGCCGGGCCGCCGCTGGAGCGACGGCTTGCACCAGGCGGTCGAGGCCAAGGAAGGCGTCGTCATCGAGCGCGAGACGCAGACCCTCGCCACCATCACCATTCAAAATTATTTCCGCCTCTACAAGAAACTCTCGGGCATGACCGGTACCGCCGAGACCGAAGCGACCGAATTCGAGAACATCTACAAGCTCGGCGTCATCGTCGTTCCCACGAACAAACCCTGCGTTCGCAAGGACGAAAACGACGTGATCTACAAGACGCGCCGCGAGAAATACAACGCCATCATCGACGAGATCGTCGAGCGCCATCGCAAGGGCCAGCCGTTGCTCGTGGGCACCGTCAGCGTCGAGGCCAGCGAAGTGCTCTCGCGCATGTTGGGCCGCCAGAAGATTCCCCATAACGTCCTCAATGCGAAATACCACCAGCGCGAAGCCGAGATCATCGCCCGCGCGGGCCAGCACAGCGCCGTCACCATCGCTACCAATATGGCGGGCCGCGGCACGGACATCAAACTCGGCGCCGGCGTGCCGGGCGTGGGTGGCCTGCACGTCATTGGTAGCGAACGCCACGAAGCGCGGCGTATCGACCGCCAACTTCGCGGACGTTGCGCGCGCCAGGGCGATCCCGGCAGCAGCCGATTTTACGTTTCCCTCGAAGACGACCTGATGCGGTTGTTCGGTGGCGGGCGCATCGGCAACGTCATGGAAAAACTGGGGATGAAAGAGGGCGAAGCCCTCATGCACGGCATGCTCAATCGGTCCATCGAAACTGCCCAGCGCCGCGTCGAAGAGCACAATTTCTCCATCCGCAAACGCACGCTCGAGTACGACGACGTGATGAACAAACAGCGCGAAGTGCTGTACGGGTTTCGCAATGACATCATTCGCGGCGAGAACCCGCGCACCGCCATCTTCGATATCATTGAGGAGGTCGTCGAAGCCCGCGTCATCGAGTACTGTCCGCAGGACAAGATGGCCGAGGAATGGGAACTGGATGCGTTGCTGCGGTGGACGAATCAGGCGTTTCCCATCGGCTTGCGGAGGGAACATGTCGACGGCAAGACCGCCGAGGCGGTGCGCGACGTCATCCTCGAAAAAGTGAAGCGCGCGTATGAAGCCAAGGCGGCCAACGAGAATCCCGAGACGCTCAAAGCCATCGAGCGGCTCATCGTTCTCAATGCGCTCGACCGGCTGTGGCAGGAGCACCTCTACAACATGGATCAGCTCCGCAACGGCATCGGCCTGCGCGCCTACGGTCAGAAAGACCCGCTGGTCGAGTACAAAACGGAAGCGTTCGCGATGTTCGACGAGATGCAGGACAACATCAAGAACGAGATCGCCAACAACGTCTTCCGTTCCGCCAGTTCGCTCGCGGCCTTTGAGAATTTCATGCGCGCCCTGCCGCAACAACTAACCGGGCCTGATCTATCCTCCGGTTCCGCCTACAATCGACCGCCCCAGCCGGGCCAACCGGCCGTGGCGTCATCCGGCGGCGGCGATGTCGTAAGCGAAGCCATTGAGCAGGCCAGCCAGCCGGTCCGACGCGATGTCCCGAAAGTCGGCCGCAACGAACCGTGCCCTTGTGGCAGCGGCAAGAAGTACAAGAACTGCTGCGGAAAAAATGCCTGAACGTTCGAAGCGGAACGTTATTCTGTCTCGCTGGCTGCTGCCGGTCGCCGCAGGTGCCTCAACGGCCCTGGCGTTCCCGCCTTTCAACATCAGTCAGATGGCCTGGTTTTCTCTCGTGCCCTTGCTCTTCGCTGTCGAGAATTGCGATTGGGGCGAAGCCTTCCGGCGCGGCTACATTGCGGGACTGGTCTTCTTCGGAATGACGATTTGGTGGCTCGTCCACGTCACCGTGCCCGGCGCCGTTGCGGTGATCGCGTTTCTTGCGTTGTACTTCGGCGTGGCAGCCGTCGTGTTCGCCGCGGCGTGCGCGCGGATTGCCGGGACGGGCGCCACGGGCGAAGGCGGCGATTCGATGGCGCGCAACCTGGGCGCGGCGGTCGTGGGAACGGCGGGTTGGGTGACCTTGGAGTGGATGCGCGGTTGCTTCCTGCTGGGAGGATTCCCGTGGAATTTCCTTGGCGTGAGCCAGTGGCGGGCCGCTCCGCTCATTCAGTTTGCCGACGTGACCGGCGTCTACGGCGTGTCCGCGCTGTTGTGCTTTGTGAACCACGCATTCTATTTCACGATCCGTCGGCTTGTCCGGCAGATGGGACGGGCCACCGTGACGCGTCGGCTGCACTGGGAGTTCTACGTGGCGATGTTGCTGGTGTGTCTCGCCTTGTGGCACGGGATCGCGCAAATCCGTTCCGGCTCGGGACAATCGTCGCGGACGTTGCACCTGGGCCTGGTGCAGCCTGACATCCCGCAGACGCTGAAGTTCGATCCCGACGAGCGGGAGCTGATTCTCCGTCGTCACCGTCAGCTCACCGAAGCCTTGCTGGCGGACCGTCCGGATTTGATCATCTGGCCCGAAACCGCCATCCCATGGGCCATCCAATACGACCCCGAGTCCATCGAGCTGGTCACGAACGTCCTCGCGAGGTCGCACGCGTACCTGCTGACGGGTTTTTTCGACAATCGCCGACCCAAAATGTTTAACGCCGCCGTTTTGTTCACGCCGAAACCCGCCATCTCGGCTATCTACCGCAAGATCCACCTCGTCCCGTTCGGGGAATACATCCCCCTGCGCCACGTGTGGTCTCCCTTGCTTCGTAAGATTGGCCCGAAGGATTACGATGTGGATGATTTCTTCGACCTGAGCCCCGGCGAGGAATACACGGTGTTTGAGGCCCGGGATTTCCGGTTCGGCGTGGTCATTTGCTACGAGGACACCGTGCCGGACTTATATCGACATTTCGTCCAGCGCGATCTCGACTTCATGGTCAACCTCACCAACGACGCGTGGTTCAAGACTTCGCCGGAATTGGAGACGCACCTGGCCAATGCTGTCTTCCGCGCCGTCGAAAACCGCCGCCCGCTTGTGCGCGCGACAAACAACGGCGTGACTTGCGTGGTCAGCGAACACGGCTTCATCGCCGCGCGCTGTTTGCCGTTCCGGGATAACAGCCTGAGCGTCGCGTTGCCCCTCCCGACCGATCGCGCCCAAACCTTCTACACCCGCCATGGCGATGTGTTTGCAGGCGCGTGCGCGGTGATCTTCGCAGTTGCAATCGGGCTTGCCGCCTTTCGCCGCAATCGGCTACAGTCGGTCGCATGACGGCGGCCATCTTCATTGGTTGTGCGGTCGCATCCTATTTTCTCGGCTCGATCCCAACCGGGTTCTTGTGGGCGAAGGCGCGCGGAATCGATATTCGCACCGTAGGCAGCGGCAACATCGGCGCCACGAACGTGATGCGCGTACTCGGCAAGGGGCCGGGAATTGTTGTCTTGCTGATCGATGCGCTGAAAGGTTTCGCGCCGGTATGGCTCGCGCCACGGGTTTTCCCGGACGTGCTTAATCCCAACATGCTGCAAATCATCTGCTGTGTGTCCGTGATTGCGGGTCACAACTGGACGTGCTGGCTCAAGTTCAAGGGTGGCAAGGGCGTCGCCACCAGCGCCGGCGCGTTGCTTGCGTTTCTTCCGCTGCCACTGCTGTGCGGTCTGGGCGTGTGGCTGGTCGTATTCGCCATCTTGCGGTATGTGTCGCTGGCATCCATCTGCGCCGCGGTCGCCGTCCCGATCGCGACGTGGCTGATCATGAAGGATCAAATGTTGACGGTGTTCACCGCCATCGTTGGCGTCGTGGTCATCTATAAACACAAATCGAACATTCGACGGTTGCTGGACGGCACCGAGAACCGCGTGGGAGCGAAGAAAACAGCATGAACGTGGCGGTCATCGGCACAGGCGGGTGGGGGACGGCGTTGGCGGTGTTGCTGCACGGCAACGGTCACAAGGTTGCCCTGTGGGGACGGCTCCCGGAGGAGGTCGAGCCGATCATTGCCGCCGGAGAGAACAAGGCGTTTTTGCCCGGCGTGAAAATCCCGCGCGAGATCCTGCTGACACTTGATGCAGCGTCCGCGCTGCGCGAGGCAGAGTTGGTGGTGCTGGCTGTTCCCTCGCACGGGATGCGTCCGATCTGCGAGAAAGTGCGCGAAGTTCTGCCGTCCGATTTGCCGTTGGTCAGCGTCGCCAAGGGGATCGAGACCGAAACAGGCGCGAGAATGAGTGAAGTGATTGCGCAGGTGTTGAAGACGGGTCGCATCATCGCGCTATCCGGCCCGAGTCACGCCGAGGAAGTCGGACGAGGCATCCCCACGGCGGTGGTCGTTGCCGCCAAAGACCACGCGCTCGCCGCCATTGCCCAGAAGGCTTTTATGAACGAGCGCTTCCGCATCTACACGCACGACGACCTCATTGGCGTCGAGTTGGGCGGCGCGCTCAAGAACGTCATCGCCATCGCCGCCGGTGCCTGCGACGGGATCGGCTTCGGCGACAATACGAAGGCCGCCCTGTGCACCCGCGGGTTGGCGGAGATGACGCGGCTCGGCGTGGCGCTGGGCGCGCGACGCGAAACATTTTTCGGATTGAGCGGCGTGGGCGACCTGATCGTGACCGCCTTCAGCCGCCACAGCCGCAATCGGGGATTTGGCGAACGGCTGGGCAAGGGCGAAACGCCCGGGCAGATCGCGGCGAGCACGCAGATGGTGGCCGAAGGCGTGAAGACGGCCAAGTCCGCCTGGCAACTGGCGCAGCGCCACGGCGTGGACGTGCCCATCACCCGCCAGGTTCACGCCATCATTTATGAAGGCCAGTCGCCCAAACAGGCGGTACGGGACTTGATGACGCGAGAAGCCAAGCCGGAATTCGGCTCGTAAGGGAGGCGGGTCCGACCCGCAAACGAGGGCGGCCCGAACGCGGTCAAAACGTGGGGAACTTTTCCGCATGGAGCGTGTCATACAACCGGACGCCGAGGACGCGGCCAGCGACCAGCAGTTGCTGGACCGTTGCCGGGCGGGCGACGAGAAAGCGTTCGATGCTCTGGTGTTGCGTCACCAGCAACGGGCCTTCAACGTCGCCTTCCAGTTGCTTCGCAACCATGAGGACGCCACCGAGGTGGCTCAGGACGCATTTGTGAGGATTTATCGGAGCGTGGAAGGGTTTCGCGGTGAATGTGAGTTCACGACGTGGCTGCACCGGATTGTCGTGAACCTCGCGCACAACAAGCATCGCTGGTGGAAGCGACGGGGCCGACAGTTGAGTGTGTCCCTGGATACTCCCGTGGAGACCGCCGATGGTGAAGTGCCGCGGCAAGTGGCCGCCAACACCGATGCGCCCGATGTGCAGACGGTGAAGGCCGAGTTTGTCGAGTTGCTGGGTCGCCGGATGGATGAATTGCCACCCAAGCTTCGCGAGGTGCTGGTGCTGCGCAATGTCGAGGACCTGAGCTACGAGCAGATCGCCGCCGTGCTCGATTGTTCCATCGGCACGGTCAAATCAAGGATCGCGCGGGCACGGGACGCCCTCCGCGAAAGCCTGAAGGACGAAGCATGAGGAACTGCCAGAACATTCAGCCGGACTTATCGGCGTATGTTGACGGTGAATTGGCGCCGTCGCGCCGCGCGGAAATCGAGGCGCACGTCGCTTCCTGTCCCGATTGCCAGCGCGAACTGGCGGGATTGAGAGCGCTGGCGGCGGGCGTGGGCGCGTTGCCCAGGCTGCAACCCGCGCCGCGGTTCCTCGCCGAAGTGCGCCGCAAGATTGCCCAAGGACGCGAGCCCGTAGAGTCGATCTCCTGGGCGGAGTATTTGTTCCGGCCGTTCTGGTTGAAAGTTCCACTGGAATTGGCGGCCCTGATTGTGGTCGCGACCCTCGCAGTGAGGTTCGTGAAGCCGAAGCCGCCTGGCGACGTCGCTGTGCTCGACATGACGAGCGGGGGAGGACCAAATGTCGAACGTCGAATACCTTTGAACAATTCGGCCGTGCTGCCGGAGAAAATGGCGAAAGTTGAATCGGCCAACGGAATAGCGGGCGAGAGCCGCCGCCGGATTCCAGTCGTTGCCGATGGCGCGGGTGGATTGACCATCACTGCGGCGCCGGCTTCCGGCGTTGCCGGCTGGGCGCAAAGTCTCGGGATTGACCAGTCAAAGCTCCGGGATGTGGTGACGGTTGATGCGAAGAATCCCGGTGACGTCAGGAGTCGGGCTGAACAGCTGGCGGCAAGATGTCGCGGGAAGGTCATTCCTGCTCCTCAATCGAAAGATGCCACCGGACAGGTGTTCTTCGTCGAATTGCCGTGGGAATGCGCCGCCGCATTCAAGTCGGAGCTGTTGCAGGATCCGGGGACAAATGCGCTCGCCATGAGCGACTCTATCGGTTCAAGAACCGGCGAACTAACTGGTTCCGTGGAGACCAATGACGTCGACCGGCTCATGAATCGCCTGCAGCGTGGCGTCGAGGTGAAACCGCCGTCGTCTACAACGATCGTGCTGGAAATCAGGGTAGTCCCGCCGGTTCGCTAGTGCGCGGAGGATTGGTCGGCCTTCAACTTTTGGAGCTTTTCAGAAATCTCCTTGTTGTCAGGCTCCAGCGTACCGGCGTGATGCAGAAAGGTGATCGCTTCGTCGGTTTTGCCGAGCTTCAAAAGCACGTCCGAGAGGTGGCTGAATACGATCGCATCATCGCTCATAAACGCCACGGCGCGGCGAAGCTGTGCCAAGGCCTCTCCGTCTCGCCCGAGTTTGAATAATACCCAGCCGAGACTGTCGAGGTAGGCGCCGTTGTCCGGGTCCAGTTTCACCGCCCGCTGAATCAGGCTCAGCGCTTCGTCCAGATGAACACCTTTGTCAGCCCACATAAAGCCAAGATAATTGCATGCCGTGTGGTCGTCGGGGTCGATCTTCAGGCATTTGCGGAAAAGCGTCACCGCCTTGTCGGGGTCGCCGGCCCGCTCGCACGCCGCACCGTACGCGAAGTAAAACCGGCCGGTCAGCTTGTCTTCGGGTGAGTCCTTGGCCAGGGCTTCGGCGTCGGCGAAGGAGACAACTGCGTCGGCATACTGTTTCCTGTCGGTCTGAATGAGGCCGGTGAAATACGGCACGCGAAAGTCAGTGGGGAACTTTTCCTTCCACACGGCCAGCGTGTGCAACGCCTGGTCCACCTGCTTCGTGTCCAGTTGCAGGGCGGTGATCTGGGCGTAATTCTCCGCCTGGTTCGGTCTGATGACGAGCGACTGTTGGTAGTTGGAAATGGCCCTGTCCTCCTTGCCCAACTCCCCATAAATCATCCCCAGATCGTTGTACACCGGGTACGCCAGCGGTTGGCGCTTGATGATTTCCTCCAGGATCCCGGCCGCCTTTTCCTTCTGGTCCGCGCGCAGGTAATTCGCCGCCAGGCGCTCGCGAATCAGCGGCGCGTCCGGGTTTTGGGCGAGTAGTTTCGAGTAGAAATCCGCCGCCTTCTGGAAATTGCCGTTGTCCGCGTAGGCGTCCGCCAGCCGCGCCTGGATGTCCATGTCCGCGGGGTCCAGCGCCAGCGCCTTTTCGTAGCATTGCTGAATGCGGCTCCGGTCGATCTTCTTCGCCCAGGTGGGTTTTTGATGTGACACCGCCGAATAGTAGTCGCCGAGGCGCATCCAATAGCTGCTGGCCTCAACCTTCTGGTGGAAGGCGCGGTCGAGCCGCTTGACGGTCTCGGTGGGCGAGTCCTGGAGGATTTCGATTTCGAGCATGGCCCCCAGCGCGCCGAGATTGGCCGGTTCGATCTTCAACGCCTGGCGAAACGCCGCCACAGCCTTGTCGTTCTGATTGTCGTTGCGATAGGCGAAACCCAGCCAGTACGAAACCGCGGGGTCATTCGGATTGGCGCGGGCGGAAGCCTCGAGCACGCTCACCGCGTTGGTGAGGTCGCGCCGGGTGACGTAGATTTGCCCCACTCGAATGGCCAGCGGCGTGTTGTGTGGATCCAATTGCAGCACTCGCTGGTAACGGGCGAGCGCCGCGTCGAGATCGCCCCCGATCTCTTCCGAGACGCCGGTCCCGTATTCCGCGAGGGCCTGGGCCTGATTCTCCTCAGCCGGCGTAAGGCCCGGTGCCACGACGAGGGACGCACGGGCCGGGGCGGTCGGGCGCGCCGTCGCGCAGCCGATGCCGGCAATACAAAGCACCACCGCCAGCGCAACCGCGAAGCTGCGCGCGCTTGCTCTCAAGTGAACCATGCCAGGCTTACAACTCCTAACGATTTCTCTTCTTGTGACGCATCGCCTTCAAGCGCTTGCGGCGCTTGTGCTTATTGATCTTCTGCTTGCGTCGTTTCCTCAGCGAGCCCATCCGGGCCTCCTTGTTTGGTTGCAGCGTCTGCGACCTAGTAAATCACCTTGTTCAACGGATACTCAATAATACCCTCTGCGCCCGCGTCTTTCAACTGCGGGATGATTTCGCGGACGATCTTCTCGTCGATGATCGTCTCGACCGCGACCCAATCCTCCCGCGACAGCGCCGAAATCGTCGGGTTTCGCAGCGCGGGCAGGTTCTGCAACAACGAAGCCAGCTTGGCCCGCGCGACGTTCATCTTCAGGCCGACTTTCTCCTCGGCAGCGAGCGCGCCGCGCAACAACAGCGCGAGCGTCTCGATCTTCTTGCGTTTCCACTTGTCCGCCCACGATTTCTTGTTGGCAATCAACTGCGGGTAGCTCGACACAATCGTCTCGACGATCCGCAGGTTGTTCGCCCGCAGCGACGACCCGGTCTCGGTCAGCTCCACAATCGCGTCCACCAGCTCCGGCGCCTTCACTTCCGTCGCGCCCCAGGAGAACTCCACTTCCGCCGTCACGCCATTCTTCTTCAACCAGCGGCGCGTCATCTCGACCAACTCCGTGGCGATGCGTTTGCCCTGCAAATCCTTGACCGACTGCACGGGCGAATCGTTCGGGACCGCGAGGACCCAGCGGGCGGGATTCGACGTCTGCTTGCTGTAGGCGATCTCGGAAACGACAAACACGTCGCTGTCGTTCTCCGCAATCCAGTCCGCGCCCGTCAGTCCCGCGTCGAGAAATCCGTGCTCGACGTAGCGGCTGATTTCCTGCGCGCGAATTAGACCGGAATTCCAACTCGGCATCATCCGTCCGCGGCACGTAACTCCGGCTGCTCATGGACACTTTCCAACCCGCCTTTGCCATCAGGGCAAAGGTCGACTCCTGCAGGCTCCCTTTCGGCAGCCCGAATCGCAACGCTCGTTTCACTGTTTTCTCGCTCATATCTCCATTGCGCTTTCGCGCTTATCCTAGAATTCTGACTATCCGGCCCTCGACCTTCAACTTGCCTTCCGCGAAAAGGCGAATCGCCTCGGGGTAAATCTTATGTTCCACCAACTGGATCCGCAGCTGCAACGCCGCCGCGGTATCATTCGGCATCACGGGCACGGCTTCCTGCAACACGATCGGCCCCGCGTCCAGCCCCTCATCCACGAAATGCACCGTGCACCCCGTGACCTTTGCTCCGTGGGCCAGGGCCTGCTCCCACGCCCGCAACCCGGGAAACGCCGGCAGCAACGACGGATGCACGTTCATGATCCGTCCCGGAAACGCATGCAACAGGGGCGCCTTCAACACCCGCATATACCCGGCCAGCGCCACGAACCGCACGCCCGCCTCGAGCAGCAACCGCACCGCCCGCACTTCCAGTTCCGGTTCCAGCTTCGTCTTGAACTTGCTCGGCCCGATGAATTGCGCGTCCACGTGATGCTTGCGCGCCCGATCCAAGATCAACGCATCGGCCACGTCGCTCATCACCAGGACCACGCGTCCGCGAATTCGGCCCTCGGCGCACGCCTTCAGAATCGCTTCGCAATTGGATCCGTTCCCTGATCCCAGCACGCCGATGCGGAAATCACTGCTGCTCACGCATGGTTTCTAACCGACCCCCCGCCAAAACACAAGCGCGCGCTGTTGATGTTTTTTGTGCTTTTCTTGCGGTTCCGTCGGAAGTTTAATGGTGATCGCACACGTGAGGCGTGCGGAGGAGATACACGCATGAACATTTTCGCTGTGGCTGGACCGGGTTCGAAATATCAAGTTCCCGGCGCACGTCCGGCTGGGTTTTTGGCAGACTTGTGGCATGGCTTGACATGCCCCGTCACATTTGTCGTGAGTTTGTTCATCCCCAACGTGCGTATTTACGAGACTCACAATTGTGGCCTTGCAGAAGCGCGGAAGATTTTCTCGCTTCCCAAAGAGTCTCACGCACGTACTGCCAAACGATGTCAGGAATCATCGCGCCGTCCATCCAAGCCAGACTGCCCATTTGCAAAGCCGCAGGCAACGCGATTCACGTTATAAACACGGCCCGCTGTTATAATAGCCGCAGCCTTGCGTTAAGTTTACTCTAGAGAACAATTTTTCTGCGAACTGCCGTAAAGAATCTTCGTATGGAAAAGAGAATAGACGAGAAATTCGACGGACCGTTGAGGCTGATTGTGTTTGGTTATTCCGTTCCGATGGTTGTTCTGTTTTTGCATGCGGCGCTTGTTGCCCGCCAGATAAAGGCTGTGGGAGTGATTTTGGTGGTCTACATCCTTCTGTATCTGGTCGTCAAAATCATTCTACGAATCTCGGGTCGGCAAAAGTCGGCATGGTTTCTTACAGAGGATGGGCTGAAATGTGTCCATCCTGACGGGGAACAGGACGCGATTCCCTGGGGGCAGATCAAGAGCCTGAAATACATGAAATATGTCGGGCTTTTCATGCAATGGGACAAGACCAAATCCACTCCCAAAGGAGAGGTGTCATACGGGGAAGTCTCCTCGATTCTGAGCGTGGAAAAAGATGAAGCGCAGGAATTGTTTTCCTTATGGCATAGAACCAGGCCTCCGCATCCAGACAAGGTGGTGCGATCAAGGAAAGCTGCCAATAGGTTCGAGGCACAACAGGGAGGCAAGGCCCTGTTTGCCGGGTGCCTAGGACTGTATGTAACCATACTAGAAATCAGCTCAAAACGCTGGTTGATGGGGATGTTGTTGGGTCTTATTTCGGCGACGGCGTTAACTCTAGGCATTGGGGCGCTCAGGGGAACATTCAGGGGAAAGAAAGGTTCGTTGATAGAGAAGAGTTTGGTCGTTCTTCTTGGGATTTGGCTTGTTAGTCTTTTGGTTGCGGTCAAGAGAGGATACATCCGGTAGCATGATCGATATGACGCCTAACACTTCGCGGGAGCCAATGGCCGCCACGCATTCAGTTTTCGGTTGAGCCAGGCTGACGAAAACACCACACCCCCCATCATGGCGACGACAACCGCATATACGTTTTCATTGCTCGCAGCCTTTTTTATTCTGGTCGCATGGGTGACCGCTTCCGTGGTCAGGAACGCAAGGCGGAAAAAACGTTCGCCCTTGGGGATTCCAGTGACAATGAATCCAGTGCTTCGATTTATCATCTGGGGGGTGTTTATTGCAGTCGCCTGCTCCTTGTTTTATGCCAGCACCGACGGTATCAGGAAGGGCGAGATTCTTGAGGCTCATTACACCCGATTCGTTAGCAGTCATGCATTCACCGTCTATCGGGCAAAGGACCCGGACAGATTTTGGGTTGAGGTGTGTTGGGAGTATTACTTTGGGTTGTGGCTTCTTTACCTTCCCGGAGCAGAGATTGTTTCCACGATCAAGCGGAGCAAAAATGTTAAGAAGAGTTCGGAGCCGTCAGCCTGACAGGTCGCCGGAGCCAATGCGGGATGGCGCATTCCTCCTTCGCCAAGGCGATGGAGGACAGGCCAGTCCCGCTTCGCGGTTCGTGCTTTTTGGTCCTGCGGGGCTGAGTTCTGGACGTTAGGCCACTCAATACGTATGCACGAGGAATTTCACAGACTCCGACAGGCAACGAGGCCGGTTGCGTTTCGTGTGTTGCGCTGGGGATGCGGGGCAGGAGCCGCCTCAGCCATATTGTGCATCTTCACGACTGGCACGGCGCGCACTCTGGACATTCGAGCCTTTGGGATTTGCCTTGCCGCCGCCGTTTCTGGACTTTTGATTCACTTTGCTGTCATCACCGCCGACGAGTGGCGCAAGCGTGATTATCTCACGGCTGGTTGGATGCTTTTGTGTACGGGGCTGCAAGGCTTGATAGTTTACATCGGGCTTCGGATAGCCATTATGGGTTTTGGATGAATTGCGGGGCAGGAGCGGTCCAACAAATCGGTGCAGCCAACTCCGATGAACGACATCGCGAGCAGGCGGCGGGAAGGCGTGGTTCGCGTCGCGGTTTGGTGGTGGCTCAGTTCTCGGTGGTAGACAAAGATGAAGACTGCCAGACAGATACCGGGCACACATCTTGGATATGGGTTGTTTGCCTTGCTGCTGCGATTCGGCGTCGTCGCGTTTGTTGCGATAGTCGGCGCTGCCAAGGTCAACTTCCATGACCCGGTGTGGGCTACTGCATTCCTTGCCGCGCTCGCGCCCGCGCTCGTTGGCGGCAGCATTCTGTGGTGGCAGAGATGGACGATCTCGGAGTCTATTGTCTGTCGGTATTGCGGGTACGCCCTTTTGATTCTTGGCGTTGCTGGGCTGCTCGTCGTTTCCTTTTTCCCCCATTGGCTCAGCCTGCTGCGATAGCCGGAACAGGAGCTTATGGAGGCACCGCACTCGCGACTTCTGACCCAGGCAGCAAAAAACCACCTTGGTCCGCTGGGCATGAAGCAGAAAGGCCGGTCACGGATCTGGCGCGACGACCGAGGCTGGTTCGTCATCGTGGTTGAGTTCCAGCCGTCCGGCTTTTCGAAGGGCAGCTACCTCAACGTGGGGGCGCATTTCCTCTGGACGTGGAGCGGGTTCAGTTCCTTCGATCTGGGCTATCGGGTCGAGGGGTTCGTATCCTACGAATCGGACTCGCAGTTCGCACCTGAGGCTGGCCGGCTCGCGATCCGGGCCGCCTCTGAGGTTCTATCGTTGAGAGAACGTCTGCCCGCGCCCTGGGCTGTCGCGTCCGCGCTGTCGGTGCCGCCACGGGGTCGCGGGTGGCCCTGCTATCACAGGGCTGTCTCACTTGGTTTGTCCGGTCAGGCGAAGGTCGCAACGCGCGAATTCCTGCTTATCGCCGAGCCAGGTGAAGACAGCCGCGCATGGGTTAACGAGTTACGCAACAAGTGCCGCTGGCTGGCGGATCTGGTTGTCGACGAGGCAGTGTTCCGGGCGGCGATTGAAGGTCTGATCGCTCAGCAACGCGCTGCCATCAAACTGCCTCCGGCAAGTGATCCGTTGTCGGGCCAATAAGCAGGGGTACAACGGAAACGGCGGCGATTGCCGCCGGGGTAGGGCGTGCGGCGTGTCGTCGGACTCCTGTATCGGGAATCGATAGTTTTTGCTGGACGCGGCGGTGCGGCGGTGGTATAGGGGTGCGCGTAGTTCTTTGAAAGAACCAGTGTCGTATAGGTGGCGGTTCTGCGACCTCGGCACAACGTGGTCGCGTCTCACCTTCGGTTCGGCTTTGACATAGGAAGAACGGTGATGACGACGACGGCACGACAAACGGCCCGGAGCGGACGGCGCGCCCGGCGGTCGCGCCCTACCCCGATTAGGAATCGCGGGCAGGCCAGCGGCGAAGGGTCGTTGGTTGGGAGGGGGAGGGTTCTACTAAGGTGCTTTTTCCAAAACGAAGCCAAGTTGAAAATGCGTAAGTATTTGATGATGAAGTGATGACACGAAATGCAAGGTGGGTTTTACCGAAGAAAACGAACCCAAATCAGGGCATTTTAGGGCGGAAGATGGGTTCGTTTTGGCGCAAACGGAGCCAAAACCGGGAAGCCAGTAGCCAAGGGGTAAAAGACGGAAGACGAGAGGCGGGCGGCGATGCTGCTCGTTAAGATGTGTCAGGCATCATCGCGTGCGCGCCCGGCAACGAACTGCAAGAGACATTCACCCGCGAAAACAAAATCCGGGCCGCGTGATTAGCGCGGCCCGGACGAACTTTTAACACGGTGGCCTATACCGGTTGTTCAGTCGCGCGGGTTGGGCGCACCGGCCGCGAAGTCGGCGGCGTTGTTGTTCGTATCGGTGGCTCCCCCGTTGGCGCGCAGGTCAGCGGTGGTGTTGGACGGCGCGGGCGCGGGTCCGGAGCCTTCGTAGGCGTCGGCCGTGGTGCCATAGCCGATGAAGTCCACAACGTTGGCGCCGCCCACGGGATTATCGACAGTCAGCAGAGTCTGCGTTTTTGTCAGAGCGACCTTGCCGGCGGTGGCAGCCAGGTTGATGGTGCCGGTGGCCTCAGGGGTCGGCAGATTCTGGGTGCCGCCAGAGCCTGCTGCCTCTTGAATCAGGTAGTAGTGGCCGGCGGCGAGCGAGCCGGTCAGAAGGGTCTCGGACCAGGTGCTGCTGGTGGCGCCGGCGTACTGGACGGCGTAAGTACTCAGGTCGACGGAAGAGGAGCCGCTATTGTAGAGCTCGATGAAGTCATTCTTGTAGGTCGCGCCGCTGTTGCCGCCGCCGCCGTAGACCTGGCTGATTACGACAGTGCCGCCTGAACCGCCGCCAGTGCCGCTGTTGCGGGGATTGACCGCTCCGGTAGCAAAGTCCGCCGCGTTGTTGTCTGTGTCCGTTGCGCCACCGTTGGCGCGCAGGTCCGACGTGGTCGCTGAAGGGGCGGGAGCCGGCCCGGAGCCTTCATACGCGTTGGCCGTGGTGCCATAGCCGACAAAGTCCACCACGGTTGATCCGCCGACGGGATTGGAGACGGCGAGAAGGGTGGTGGATGAAGTGAGGGCGACTTTGCCGGCGGTAGCAGCCATGCTGATGGTGCCAGTGGCGTCGGGGGTGGGGAGGTTTTGGGTGCCGCCGCTTCCCGCAGCTTCTTGAACGAGGTAATAGTGGCCCGCAGCAATGGAACCGCTGAGCGTGGTCTCCGACCAGCTGCTGCCCGTGGCGCTGGCATATTGGACCGCGTAAGTGCTCAGGTCCACGGCAGCGGAACCGCTATTGTAGAGCTCGATGAAGTCGTTCTTGTAGGTCGCGCCGCTGTTGCCGCCGCCGCCGTAGACCTGGCTAATGACCACTTTGCCGGCGGACGGATAATGGTCAACTCCGCCATCGACCTCGGCGCGCAAGGCCGAGGCAATGGTGGAGGAGAGGGCGGTGAAAAAGGTGTAGCCTGTGTCGGCTTGGATGCGGTTGACGCAGGTGATGTAATTGGTCCAGTTCACGCTATGGATACCGGCAAGGTTGGGCATCTTCACGGTGATCACGCGTGTCGTGCTGGTGATCCGGCTGATGGCAGAACCGCTGCCGGAAGGAACCACGACGACGATTTTCCAGGTATATCCGGGAATGGACACTTTGCCGCTGGGCTGAATGCGGGAGCCGTTGAAAGTGCTGGGCCCGCAAGTGATCAGTAATTCATTGCCTGCTGACGCCAAAGTGCGGCAATAGGTTTCCAAAGCCTCCCAGGGCCCGGTATTCAGATCGTCCTGTTGTGGGACAATGTTCGACATGAAGAAGACCAGGTCGTTGTCAGCTTGGGTGTCAGTGCGATCTGCCGAGGGGCACATGTGACCGCGATCATAGCCCGAATCTGTGTAATCGCCCGTGGTTACCTCGTAAAATCCCGAGGGCAGGTTGGTGTCGGTGATGAAAGTACTGCGTGTAGCCGAGCCCTCATCGGCGGTGGTCAAATCCCAACTCGCCCAGTTTGGTTCACCCAGATTATCGCTGTAGTCGATGGCTTCCACTGTGCGCTGAATCAGGTAATGGTCGTGGTTGGTGGGGTTGGCGGTGGCACCGCTGGGGTTGCCCAGTTGCATCTGGAGGGAAGTGCCGATGATGGCACCGACTTGCGAAACGGCAAAGAACAGCGCCGAGGCGCCGACGAGGATGGGAAACAACTTTCGCGTGAACGAACTCTGCAGGGCGGATTTCATGGTGTGGGAGGGTTCCTTACGGTTGCGGACGTTTGTTATTGTTACGTAACATATACATCCCGACAACACCTGTACGAACTGGACGGGTCTCGTATGCTTCAGGAGAAGCTATGTCAAGCTTTAATTCCAGCAGTCACGTGTCTTGAGCGTATTTCACAACCGGAACGAATCGAGAAGGGGCCAGCCCCGTTTGTTCCCGAATACAGGCGCGAAGAGACGACGACATTCCGCCTGCGCCCGCAATGAATTCGTCACACTTCTGTAACACAGTTGACGCATGTGGCGATTGACATGGACGGATATTTTCGGGTATTGCTGCTGTCAGGTGTTGCGAGTGTTCAGGCCGTAAGGACGTTCGCAGAGGAGATTTCAATGGTTCCCAGTCCGAATACAATCGTCGGCCTTTGTCTCTTGGGTGCCGTCGGCCTCTATTTCTACAACAATCCGCTGCACCACAGCCGCTGGTTCATGCTGCGCCGCTTCATCAATTGGTTCCCGCTCGGCATGACGTACGCCTTTCTCTACATGGGACGCTACAACCTGAACGTCTGCAAGAACGCTCTCGGCGCGCAGATGTCCAAGGAAGATTTCGGACTGATCTTTGCCGCGGGGACGCTGACGTATGCCCTGTCGTTCCTCGTCAATGGTCCGCTGGTGGACAAAATCGGCGGCAAACGCGGGATCATCATCGCCGCCCTCGGCGCCTCGCTCGCCAATATCCTGCTCGGGGTGTTGACCTACCTCGTGGTGACGAAGCAATTGAAAATGAAGATGGTGGTGGCGTTTTCCCTCATCTACTCGATGAACATGTATTTTCAAAGCTATGGCGCCGTCTCCATCATCAAGGTCAAGGCGTATTGGTTTCACGTGCGCGAACGCGGTGTGTTTGGAGCCATTTTTGGAACCCTCATTTCCATCGGCGCGTATTTTGCCTTCGATTGGGGACAGGCCATCGTCGAAATGACCAAGGCCCACCCGCAAGGTCCGTCGGGTTGGTTTTCGTCGCTGATGCACGGCATCTTCGCGCTGAAATCCGCACCGGTCGACGCGACGTGGGCCGTGTTCTTCGTTCCCGCCGCCATCTTGATCGTCTGGGCGATGGTGGACTGGTGGTTCATCAAAGACACGCCGGAAGAGGCCAGTTTCCCATACTTTGACACGCATGACGCGTCTTCGGGCCAGATGCACGTGGACTTCTCCACGATGGATCTGCTCAAGAAAGTGTTTACCAGCCGGTTGTTGCTCTTGTTGGCGGTAGTCGAGTTCACTTCCGGCGTCTTGCGCAACGGCATTTACCAGTGGTATCCCATCTTCGCGAGGGAAATCCACCAAACCGGCGCGGAGTATTTCAGCCAGCACTGGGGCTTTTGCATCTGCGTCTTTGGAATCATCGGCGGGTTTGCCGGCGGCCTGATCTCGGACAAGTTCTTCCAATCGCGACGCGGTCCACCGGTGGCGCTCCTGAGTGGGTTCATGTTCCTCATGGCGATCTTGATGGCGGTCTGGTTGTTCTCTTCCCCGCGCGCTGTCGGCTGCGCCGCCGTGATGATCGCCATGGCCGTGATCGGCGTCACCTCGTTGATCTCGGGCACGGCGGCGACTGATTTCGGCGGACGTAAAGCCACAGGGACCACTTCTGGAATCATAGACGCCTGCGCCTATTTGGGAACCGGCCTGCAATCCTTCAGCCTGGGCTTCCTGACCAACTTCAGTTGGCATTGGTGGCCGATCTTCCTCGCACCGTTCGCGCTGCTCGGCTGTATCATCGCCATCAAGATTTGGAACGAGCTGCCTGCCGCCACCCGGAAATTCATCGCCGAAGTCGAAGTCGCCCCGCCCCCCCGCCGCACGCACCAGCCCGAATTGGTCTCCTAGTCGATTTGCGCCAATAAAATCAACCCCCGCGCGTGTAAGGGAAAACCTTACAACAGAATCAGGGAAACCCTGATAGACAGAAATCCCGGCTTTCCGATATAGCGAGCACATCATGTTTGAGGGGAAGCGCCGTGAGACGGCGCGTCGACACCGAAATGTGATCTGACGAACTGGGCAGCGCTTCTCCTCGCTCCTGATCCGCGCTGTTCCAATTCGGTGGCGCTTATTAAGCGGGCCTCTTGCCCGTTCCACGCAAGTCGTGATACGACCCGGCTACCAACGATGCCACGGATGGCCGTAGCCGAAACCGTAATCGAAATAAAACTGACTGTTGTACTCATCCTGGCGGCGTTGCGCGGCCATGGCCGCGCGGGTGTACGTCTCGAGCATGAAGTTGACAAGACGGTCCGAAATGCCTTCGTTGCGGAGACGGATGACATCCTCCGACGACAGTCGGAACACGGTCCGCGTCGCGTCGATGCGCCGCATGATGTCTTCATCGGTCAACCCCGCTTTGACCATCGAGATGACGTCCGCTTGGGTCAAGGGCGGCGGCGGCGGCGGCGTGGTTGCGCAGCCAACCACTGTCAGCGCCACGAGCGCAATAATCAGGCTCCGTATCATAACAACCGTGAATTTATCGAATTCCGGGCGGATTGCAAACTCGCCTCGTTCCTCGTCGGGCCGCGCATCGCTACCTTGCCTTCACGTTCACGCTTCCGGCCTGGCTGAATTGGTATTCCCCGTGCCTGAACCGGTCGCAGTTCACCTCGTAGTGCACTTGCACGCTGCCATCATCCAGCCCCGCAAACGTGGCCTCGTTGAAAGCGGAAAAATCGAGCGGCACGTGGTTGTCGACCGCAAAGTCGTTCACCTCGGCCAACGTTCGCGGCCAGGAGCCGACCTTGGCCCGGTACGCCTTCGTGGCCGCCACCAGTTGCTTCACCTCGGCGCGCGTGTACTCGGTAACGTCCGCCTGTTCGAGTTTGTAGCCATTCACCGCCGCCTGGTAGGCCCGCTCGCGCGGCGTGGCGCATGCCCCAACAATCAGCACCAATACGCCGGCCAACATCACTTTCGCGCGCACGTCAACACCCGGCTCGCCGGATCCTGCCGATGAGCCGCGTCGTCGAGAAGCCCTTGACGAACGGCAGGATGCGAATCTTGGCTCCCACCACCATCAGCACCGCGCGCTCCCGCGAATCCAATGTTTCAGGTCGGTAATCGCCCCCCTTCACATAAATATCAGGCCGCACGGTCGCCAGAAATCGATGGGCCCGTTTCTCGGGGAAGATGACCACGGCGTCCACGCACTCCAGCGCGGCCAGGACCGCCGCCCGTTGCCGTTGCGGAACCAGCGGTCGCCCCGGGCCTTTGAGTTCGCGCACGGAACGATCCCCATTCAGGCCGACGACGAGCAAATCGCCGAGCTTGCGGGCGCGTTGGAGGTAGCTCACGTGCCCGAAGTGCAGCAGGTCGAAACATCCGTTGGTGGCGACCACTCGCCGGCCCCGACGGCGCGCCGATGTCGCCCATCGCGCGGCCTCTCTCAGGGTTAAAACTTTGCCGGCAGGGGGTTTAGCCATTGGTTTTTGAGCTTGATTCCGTGTAACGCTCTGACATGATGACGCGTGTAACAATGACTCACCTGTAGAAGTTCGGTCAAGGGTGATTTTCGGGGCCGTAAGCCGCTGGGGGCATCCAGTGCAGCGGCTTTTTGCGAGGGGGTCCGATCTTAGGAGGACATGCAAACAGTTCATTTGATTGGTACGATAATTTATTTCACAGTGCTGGTATGCCTCTCCTGCTACGGCCTCCACCGCTATTGGATGATTTTCCTGTACCTCCGCCACCGTCGTGAAACCCCGCACCCGGCCGGCCGCTTCGTCGAATTGCCCCAGGTGACCGTCCAGTTGCCGCTCTACAACGAAATGTACGTCGCTGACCGTCTCCTCGAAGCCGTCGCCGCCCTCGATTACCCCAAGGACAAACTCGAAGTCCAGGTGCTGGACGACTCGACCGACGAAACGACCGAAATCGTCGCCCGCAAGACTGCCCAACTCCGCCAGCGCGGCTTCACGGTCCACCATATCCACCGCACCAACCGTCTCGGCTACAAAGCTGGCGCGCTGGAAAACGGCATGCACGAGGCCGCCGGCGAATTCATCGCGATTTTCGACGCCGACTTCGTTCCCCAGCCCGACCTGCTCCAAAAGACGATTCATTATTTCTTCGACCCCAACATCGGCATGATTCAAACCCGCTGGGGCCACCTCAACGAGCAGTACTCGTTGCTGACCAAAATCCAGTCGATGCTCCTCGATGGCCATTTCCTCATCGAACAGACCGCGCGCGCCCGTTCGGGCCGCTTCTTCAACTTCAACGGCACCGCCGGCATCTGGCGGCGCTCCTGCATCACCACCTCCGGCGGCTGGTCGCACGACACCCTCGCCGAGGACCTCGACCTGAGCTACCGCGCCCAGATCAAGGGCTGGCGGTTCCTGTTTCTGCCCGCGATCGTCACCCCGGCCGAGTTGCCCATCGAGATGAACGCCTTCAAGTCGCAACAGCATCGCTGGGCCAAGGGCTCCATTCAAACCGGCAAGAAAGTCCTGCCGATGTTGTGGCGCAGCAAACTTCCCCTCAAAATCAAGTTCGAGGGCACCGTCCATCTCACCAGCAATTACGGGTACCTCCTGCTGCTGGTGCTGTGCCTGTGCCTGCATTCCTCGGCGGCGGCGGGAACCTATCAGGTCTCCGGCGGCAACCCGTGGACGAAATTCCTGCTCGTGGACGTCCCGCTGTTCTTCGCGGGCTCGGTTTCGATCAGCGCGTTCTACTTCCTCGCCCAAAGCGAGTTGCACACGCAATGGTGGAAACGCCTGTTGTATCTGCCCTTGTTGATGGCCGTCGGCGTCGGCCTCTCGATCAACAACGCCCGGGCCGTCCTCGAAGCCATGTTCAATCATCACAGCGAATTCGTCCGCACGCCCAAATACGGCGTCAACCGCCGCGGCGAATCCTGGACCCACAACAAATACAAGACCTTGCGCGGACTCGTCCCCTACATCGAACTGGCCTTCGGCGTGTACTTCACCGTTCTCGTCGTCCAGGCGATCAACCACAATGAATGGGCGCTCACGCCTTTCGTGATGATCTTCCAAGCCGGGTTCCTCTACGTCGGCCTCATGTCGCTCCTCCAGGGCCTCATCCGACCCCAGCGACCTGCAGGCGAACCCGAACTCGCCCCCGCCCGCGCCTAACCACCACCGATTCTTGGTTCGTTTGTCCGTAAAATCGCCCTTCCGGCGCTTCTTTTCGCTCTTTTCTCCCCGTTTTTTGCCCCTTTTCGCAAAACGAACCCAACTCGGTTTTTCCCCTAACCCATTCATTCCACAATACTTCCACATTTTTCAGTTGGGTTCGTTTGGCAGAAACACCCTTTTCTATAGAGAGTCCCCCTCCCAACCGACGTCGAGGTTGGTGTAGCGTGCGCTGTCCCCAGCGCATCCGGTCCGCTCTTCTATGTCAAAGCCGAACCGAAGGTGAGACGCGACCACGTTGTGCCGAGGTCGCAGAACCGCCACCTATACGACACTGGTTCTTTCAAAGAACTACGCGCGCCCCTATACCATCGCCGCCCCGCCCCGTCCAGCAAAATATCGATTACCGATAGCAGGGTCCGTCCGTTCCCCGCCGTTGCCGGTGTAGCGTGCGCTGTCACTAGCGCATCTGGCCGTTGCCGTCCGCTCCTCGCTGTCTCCTAATTGTAGGGCAAGCGCTCCGCTTGCCGCGTGCCCTTGCCCCGATTTGGTGGACACTTGGTGTGGATAAGTGTGTGAGTTAAAAGGACACACCATGAACCAAGAAACCACCATCCCACGGAAGCGATACGACGAAGCGTTCAAGCGTTCGGCGGTCCAGCATTGGCAGACGAGCGGCAAATCGGCAGCGCTCGTGGCCCACGAACTGGGTCTGAACGCCGGCACGCTGGCGCAGTGGAAGAAACGCTGGGGCACGGAGCCGCCCGCGACCGGGCTGCGCACGGTCGCCGAACTCGAAGCCGAGAACCGACGGCTGCGTCGTGAGCTGCACCAGGTGGTGCAGCAGCGCGACATTCTAAAAAAAACCTTGGGCATCCTCTCGGCACCGCCCGAGAGCGCTGGGAACGGATCCGAGCCATGAGCGCGGATCACCCCATCGCTACGCTGTGCGGGGCGCTGCACGTTTCGCGTAGCGGTTATTACGCCTGGGGCCAACGTCGGCCGGGAGCGCGGGCGCAAGCCAACACGACGTTGCTGACACTGATCACGCAAGCGGACCAGGAAAGTCGCCACACCTACGGCAGTCCGCGCGTGACGCGCTGGCTGCAGTTGCGTGGTCACCGGTGCGGTCGCCATCGCATTGCGCGACTCATGCGCGGGGCCGGTCTGCGCAGCCGACCGCGCCGACGCTTTCGCGTCTGCCTGACCGACAGCGATCACGATCTACCCATCGCCGCCAATCGGTTGTTGGCTCGCCACCAGCCGCCTCGTCCCGATGCGGTCTGGGTGGCCGACATCACCTACGTGCCCACGGCCGAAGGCTGGCTCTACGTGGCCGGTGTATTGGATCGCTGCAGCCGCCGCTGTGTGGGTTGGGCGATGAGCGATACGCTGGCCACCAGCTTGCCGTTGGCGGCACTGGACATGGCGTTGACGCAACGCCAGCCGCCCCACGGGCTGGTCCACCATTCCGATCGTGGCCGGCAATACGCCAGCGAAGCGTATCGGCAGCGGCTCGCCGCTGCCGGCCTCCAGCCCAGCATGAGCCGCAAAGGCAACTGCTACGACAACGCCGTGATCGAGAGCTTCTGGAGCAGCTTGAAGCGCGAGTTGGTGCATCGCTGCGAGTTTGCCACTCGCGCCCAAGCCCAGGCGGCGATCTTCGAGTGGCTGGAAGTCTTCTACAACCGCGAGCGGCTCCACAGCGCTCTCGGCTATCAAACCCCTGTGGACTTCGAAACCAACCTCAACTAAACTCATGACTCATGCACCCACTTCGCTGTCCACCAAATCGGGGCAAGGGCAAAGTTGATTTCACGATGGGCCAATAATGATTAGGAAACCGATCATAACGCTGTCCGCCGTGCTGCTGGCAGGCGGACTTCTCGTCCTAATGTGTAACGCGAAGATCCACGGATCACGCAATAAAAACAAGCATGTGTGGATATTGCCTAACAACGAAAGCGTCGAGTATTTTGAGGTAAAGGAAAACCCGCCGGGATTTATGGCGAGCATTACGCAATACGTCATGTGGGCTAGCGGAACAAGGGGTACGAATAAGACAGTTGTCGGGGTTGGGGGTAGTTATAGCAACGTAAGATTGCATTTGAATCAGGAACATACGATAGCGTGGATTACCGGACACGACGCAGGACAAACGAACCTGTTATATTTGGCCGTTCTCGATGTAGGAAGATTTCGGACCGTTGGTGGTGATTGCATGTGGTCGTCAGAAGCACGAATGAACGCTACGGATCGTGAGCTTAGGCGTGAGGTGGAGAGGGCTGTTACGGCCTCGTCTTTGGTCATAGAGAAAGACTAGCAAGACTTGGATGTTTAAAAGTGTCAACCAATAGCAGGCGTGATGCCAATGGTGTTCGGCATGGGAGTGGCTGAGCGTCTGAAGGCCGGGGCAGGGAGTACGTGGTAAGTGTGTAGTCGAGACCCGGTCAGCGAGCCCAGCTCGATGGAAGGCAATGCGCCGCCCTGACGGTCGTAGCTCGCCAAACCGCCTGTTCGTTTACTGGGCCGCTTTTTTTGCACCGAGCTGTCGCAGTGCGGCGTCGATATCGTCCGTGCTGGCCCAGCCCAGCAGATACAGTTGCAGCAGTTCCATCATCCGCTTGTTCGGGCGTTGGCCGGTGTAGAGTTGCAGCAGCAACGCCGCGATCAGCGCCAGATACAGTTGCAGCGCGACGCCGCGCGAGGACTCGGCCAGCCAGTGGCGATTGCCCAGGATGCATTTGAGCCAGCGGAAGAACAGTTCCACCGTCCAGCGGTACCGATAGAGCAGCGCTACCAAGGCCGCGCTCAATTGCTGGGGCGTTTGGTTGGTCACCAGCCGCAACGCCACCGTCGGGGTTTGCAGCCACACGACCCGCACCCGAGCGCGTCGGTGGTGGGTAAGGCAACCCAAGTGCGCCCACGCGTGGCGTACGACCCCGGCGGCGCGATCCTCGGCCGCCAGCGGCAACTCTTCTTCGACCCTCACCATCGCGTCGTCGCGCAGCCGCAGGACATAGTGGCCGTCGTGAGCCGTCAACTCGTCGAGCAACTGGTAGTCTTGGCCGTAGTAGCGGTCGCCGACGTAGGCCGCGCCGCGCTCCCATTGGGTGCGCCAGACGGCTCGTTCACAGCGCCGACCTTCCGTCACCACGGCGCGCACGGGTTTGTCTTCCAACAGATGAAAGCTCACATGCAGTCGCACCGCCTGTTGGCGTTTGCTCTGGGTGCGCCACAGCGCCCACTGCATTCGCGGCAACGCCTCCCAGAGCGTGCTGTCGACCACCTGCCACGGTCGCTGGGCCAACCGTACTTCGCCGCCGCGTCCATGCACTTCGGCGCTGAGGGTATGGAAGACCTGTTCCAATAAGACCGGTTCCACCACGTGCTGCGCCTCGGAAAAACTGCCCAGACTCACCGGGCCGGCACAGACCTGCCGTTGCACGCGCGGCAACCGCGACGCGGCACAAAGCCCGCGCATCGTGCGCACCACCGGATTGAGCAATCCAAACAGCACCAGGGAGAGATAGTGACTGTGGCTCAACAACCGCTGCGGATCGTGCCAGGACGGCGGCAACCCGCGTTGCGCCACGGCCTGCTGCAGCAGTCGATGAAACGGCTGGAGCAGTTTCCAGTGCTCCAACTCGACCTCCGTGATGACCGCAGACCGACGGCGCGCCATGCGCCCAGTGAAGCACACCGCCGCGCAAAAGTCCGGCCACAAATGCGCCTCAGTTCGGTGACGCTACGGTGACACCCCGCAACCTCAATTCCCATGCCGAACACTATTGGCGGGATGCCGGCTACGACAGTAAACAGTTCCCGGATGCAGCTTCTCGCTATCTACGGCCTGCATTGCAAGCCGGTCAGCTTACCATCCGAACGCCTCAGCACACGGGCCTCCCACATCCAGTGCTCGTCCCCATCAACCTCGGGAGATCCACCGCTGTCACCGAATGGGTCCCTGCGAACGGGTTAGAAGCGCGACTGCTTCCGGGTACGTCGGCCCCGTTTATAGGGCGAGGCTGGCCGCGTAGTCAATCGATGGGCGTCTAGGGGGTCAACGCTTGACTCTTGACACTTCTCTAACCGCCGGCCTCACCTCTCCGCAATCGTCGCGACCGCCTATAGCAATCGGCGTCACCGCGAAAACGGACGGCAAGAAGGCGGGCTCAATTCTCTTTTCGTTATCATCCCGACCGACCGCGCGCCGCGTTCGCGGCCGCCGCTTGTCACACGACGACCCGTCGCTTGCCATGATGGTCTCCAGTGGAGACTATCATCGATAACCACCGTGAGTCGGCTGCGTCGCGCCGCTTCCGCGCGCCTTACCGTGCGCCCGACTGCGTTACGATAAACGTCTCGCCGCCAATGGTGATCGACCCGGTCAGCGCCGTGGTGTTGGTGTTGGCCGCGACGGTGTAACTGACCGTTCCCTTGCCAACACCACTGCCGCCGTCCGTGATCGTGATAAACGAATCATTGCTGACGGCTGACCAGGTGCAGTCAGTAAGGTTGGGGCTCACCTTCACCGTCTTGGGGCCACCCGTCGCCTTCAGCTTGCCGGTCTTGGGGCTCAACTTAAACACACATCCCCCGAGAGCCTGATTGACGGTGAATGTCTCTCCGGCGATCGTCATGGTCCCGGTCAGGGGCGTGGCGTTCGTGTTGCCAGGGACGGTGTAATCGACCTTGCCATTGCCCGTGCCGCTGCTGCCGGAGGTGATCGTGATGAATGGATCGTTGCTTACCGCCGTCCATGCGCAGTCGGCACTCTTCACCTTCACACCCACGTTTTTCGAGCCGCCCTTGGCCGCGAGTGTGACACTCGTCGCACTCAACGTGTAGGTGCAACCCTCGGTGGATACGCCTGACTGCGTGACTGTGAACGTTTGCCCGGCAATCGTCATCGTGCCCGTGAGACCGTTCGTGCTTGTGTTGGCGGCGACGTTGTAGTGAACCGTCCCGTCGCCGGAGCCGCTACTGCCCGGACATAATCGTGATGAAGCTGTCGTTGCTTTGGGCTGTCCATGAGCAGTTCGTCCCGTTGGCCGTCACGGTCACGTTGCCGGAACCTCCTGCCGAACCGAAATTCGCGCTGGTCGAGGTGGGGGAGACACTGCAAGCCGCCGCCGCCTCGGTGACGGTGAAGATTTGGTTGGCAATGGTCATCGTCCCGGTCTGGACGCTGGCATTGGTATTGGCCGCCACCGTATAACCAACCGTCCCGTCGCCCGTGCCGGTGCTGCCGGAAGTGATCGTAATGAAGCCCGCATCGCTGCCGGCCCCCCACACGCACCCATTGGACGCGGTCACGCTTACGCTGTCAGAGCCGCCTGCCGCGTCGAACGCGGCATTGGTTGTGCCGAGCGACATCCCGCAGGGGCCAAGCCCAACATCGAGTTGGAACACAACGCCGCAGCCGTATGGGCAATTCGTGCTCGGCCCGCCTTGAGAGGTCGTCCCGTAAAAGTTGCCGTCGCTACCCTGCACCAGTCCGGCTTCTGGATAGGCTCCATCGTTGGCGGAGCCGACAAAGGAGTGCAGAATCGTGTAGGTGCCACTGGAGCTGATCCGAAAGATGATGCCCGAGTCGCTGTTCGTCCCGCCTGAAGAGGTCGTCCCGTAAAAGTTGCCGTCGGTGCCCTGCACCAGCCCGGGTTGTGGATCGCCCCCATCCCCGTTGAGGTAGCCGGCAAACGAGTAAAGACTTGTGTAACTCCCGCTGGAACTGATTCGGAAGACGGTGCCGCAGCCGTTGAAGCAACTGATGTTGTTCGTCCCGCCTTGAGAAGTCGTCCCGTAAAAGTTGCTGTCATAGCCCTCCACGAGCCCTTCTGGACCGTTCCCATCGGTGGGGGAGTCGCCAAAGGAGTATAGAATCGTGTAGGCGCCGCTGGGACTAATCCGAAAAATGGTGCCCACGTTGTTCGTGCCCCCGCCACCGGTCGTTCCGTAGATATTCCCGTCGCTGCCCTTCACGATCCCGGCTGGATATTGCCCATCATCAGGGGAATTGCCAAAGGAGTGAAGATTCGATTCGCTACCGCTGGGACTGATCCGAAAAACGGTACCGCAGCCGTTGCCCAAGTCACCAGAGTCGCAGGGGCCGCTCCCTCCAACCTCAGTCGTCCCGTAGAAATTGCTGTCGCTGCCCAGCACCAGCGCGGCAAACGGACCGGCTCCATCGTGGGGCGGACCGGCAAACGAGTACAGATTCGTGAAACTGCCACTGGTACTGACTCGAAACACCGTGCCCTCGCCGTTCGCCCCACCGTATTCGGTCGTCCCGTAGAAGTACCCGTCACTACCCTGCGCGAGGCCGTTGACTGGAAATTCCCCATCGTCGGGAGACCTCCCAAACGAGTAAAGATTCGTGTAATTGCCACCGGGACTGATCCGAAACACCGTGCCGTAACCGTTACCCCCGCCGTTCCCGCCGCCATACTGGGTCGTCCCATAGAAATTGCCGTCGCTGCCCCGCACCAGCCCGGCAAACGGACCGGTCCCATCGTTGGAGGAACTGCCAAAGGAGTAAAGAATCGTCACCGTCTGTGCTCCGGCATTGAAGGCTCGACCAGCCACAACTGCCAAAACAATCATCAGTGGAATCCGAAGAATCTTCATCGTTTGTCCTCTTCCGTCTTTATCGACGCCAGGTTCCCATGGACTTGATGATCCGTTTTCGAACCAACCGCCCTCGCCGACTCCTCTTTCAAGTCAGCCTTCATGGGTCACTCGCAACCGGATTCGGAATATCCTGGCCTCGCGTAAACGGGACATGTTGGGGTCGAGGGGCGACCCCACAAACGGGGTGAGAGTTGGCTTATACGCCTGTGGGCTTAGGGACTGCAAGTCATATCGTGTGACCGGTTTGTGCCGAATTGGAACACCCGTGCTCAATTCGTTTTTCGTTATCCTACTGAGTTGAGGATGCGCCACGTTCGCGACAGCCTCTTGTCACACGAGAGCCGCCGCTTGCCATGATATGCTCCAGTGGAGAGTATCATCTGCGGGTCAACGCCTTCTCGATTGGGGCTTGCGCTGATGAGTCATTGGGCATATACCCCTCTCTGGGTACGGTGATCCAATGAGCGCCAGGAAACTTAATCGGTGTGTGTCATGCCATCTAGTGCCGAGTGGGGTGCTTAAAAAGCTGGTCCACGGCAAGGGGAGTTCCGTGGCCAGGAAGTACTTCGTCTTGTGCGCCTGCCGCAAGCGAGAACTGTTCAACTCTGCGAAGGAAGCGGCCGACGCCTGGAACAAGGCCAATGCAGCGGCCTTCCTGTAGTAGGGGAATCACCCGGCCTCACCTCTCCGCTTTCCGCACTTGTCGCAACCGCCTCGTGCCTTGCGTGGTGAACCTCTTGTCTTCTCCCCCTCGGCTGCTGGCTACTTGCTACTGCAGTTCGCTCTTCAGAATGTTTCCTTGCCATCGGCGCGCGAAGCGGCAAGAATCGCCCGACACGGATGGAGCCTCTCGGCATTATTGCAGGAAACGGCGAGTTTCCCCTGATCCTGGCCCGCTCGGCACGGCAGCTTGGAACCGGACGTATCGTGGCCGCCGCCTTCGACGGGGAAACCAACCCGGAAATCGACGGCGCGGTTGACGAGATCGAGTGGATCAAGCTCGGCCAACTCAAGAAGCTCATTCAGGTCTTCGCCTCGCGCGGCGTGAAACGCGCCATCATGGCCGGCGGCATCACCCCGTCCAATCTCTTCAAGAACCTGCGCCTCGATGTGCGCATGGCCACCGTCGCCGTGCGCCTCAAGGAACGCAATGCCGAGACGATCTTCGGCGCGATTGCCACCGAGATGGCCAAGGACGGCGTCGACCTCATCGACCCGCGTCCGTTCCTCGGCGATTCCGTGCCGCAGGCGGGCGTGCTCACGCGTCATCAGTTGACCAAGGAACAACAGGAGGACGTCGCGTTCGGGCTGAAGATCGCCAAGGCCGTCAGCGCCCTCGACATCGGCCAGACCGTGGTCGTCAAGAAAGGCACCGTCCTCGCGGTCGAGGGGTTTGAGGGCACGGACGAATGTATTCGACGCGGCGGCGCGCTGGCGGGCGAGAAAGGCGACGCGGTGGTCGTCAAGGTCAGCAAACCCGGCCAGGATTTCCGGTTCGACATCCCGTGCGTGGGCGAGAAGACGATTGCATCGTGTCTCGCCGGGCGAATCTCGGTGATGGCGATGGAGGCGGGCCGAAGCCTGTTGCTCGGCAAAGACAAACTGCTCAAATCAGCGAACGAAGTCGGACTTTCCCTCGTGGCGGTGGCTTCCGAATGAGTGACATCATCAAAATCGGCGTGGTCGGCGTCGGACAACTCGGCGCGCAGCACGCCCGCATCTATTCCGAGTTGGCCAAACGCTCCAACGGCCAGTACTCGTTCGTCGGCGTGTACGACACCGACAACATCCGACTGCGCGCGCTCACCGAAAAAGTCGGCGGCGGCACGTTCGAGAGCGCGGTGGAATTGGCGAACTTCGTGGATGCGGTAAGCGTGGCGACCCCGACCGACACCCATTACAAGGTCGCGCGCATCTTTCTGGAACATGGCAAGCATGTCCTGATCGAAAAACCGATCACCGACAGCCTGTCGGAGGCCGGGGAACTCGTCGCGCTCGCCCGTAAGAACAAGTGTGTGCTGCAGGTGGGCCACGTCGAGCGTTTCAATCCCGTCATGCGCTATCTCAACGAGGTGTTGAAGGAGGCGCGCTTCATTGAAGTGCATCGTCTCTCGCCGTACACAGGCCGTTCCACCGACATCGGCGTCGTGCTCGACCTGATGATTCACGACCTCGACGTCGTCCTGTCGCTCGTGAAATCGAAGTTGAAGGCGGTGGACGCGGTCGGCATTCCCGTGCTCAGCGAAAGCGAGGACATCGCCAATGCCCGCCTGAAATTCGCCAACGGATGCGTCGCCAACATCACCGCCAGCCGCGTGTCGGCGGAACGGATGCGGAAGATTCGCATCTTTGGCCGCACCGAGCACGGCGCGGCGTACATCTCGCTCGATTACATGAAACAGGAAGGCGAACTCTACCGCGTCGCCGGCGAAGACGCGCAGGAGTCAGGTTTGCTGAAGAAACTTCTGATGGGCAAACACGCCAGCATCGTGAGCGAATTCGCGGGACGCAAGATCGTCCGCGAACCGCTCCCCATCGAGCGCGATGAGCCGCTCAAACTCGAACTGCAGCATTTCATCGACTCGATTCGCCTGCACCGCGACCCGCTCGTCACCGGCGAAGCCGGCAAACAAGCCCTCGAAATCGCGATGGAAATCACCGAGCAAATCCGCAAGTCGTGACGCGCTCCCTCATGTTCATCGCGGGTGAAGCGTCGGGCGACGCCCATGCGGCCGAACTGATCAAGGCGTTGCGGGCGCAGTCTCCCGGTCTGACCGTTTTCGGCGCGGGTGGACCGAAGATGGAAGAGGCGGGGATGGAATTGCAGTTGGATCTCACCGAGCACGCCGTGGTGGGTCTCGTGGAAGTCCTGAAGAACTACGGCAAGTTCCGGAAGATCTTCTGGGATCTGGTGCGCGAGGCGGAGAAACGGAAGCCGGACGCGGTCGTGCTGGTGGATTTTCCGGGATTCAATCTGCGATTCGCCGCGCAGATGAAGCTGCGCCACATCAAGGTCATCTATTACATCTCGCCGCAATTGTGGGCGTGGCACGCCAGCCGCGCGAAACAAATCGAGCGCGACGTGGATTTGATGCTGGTGATTTTTCCGTTCGAGAAGGATTGGTACGCGAAGCACGCGCCAAAACTGTGCGTGGAGTTTGTCGGACATCCGTTCGCGGAACGGATGGTGGATGAAGGCGGGGGGATACCACGGGACGACAAGCTCGTCGTGTTGTTGCCCGGCAGTCGCGAACGCGAGGTGCAGAAGATCTGGCCGATTTTGGCGAAGGCGGTCGACCGGATGCCCCAGGATGTCAGATTTGTTGCCGCCGCGGTGAACAAGGAAATGGCGGCGACGATGATGCATCATCCGTGCGTGGAGGTCGAAGTCGGCAAGGCGCACGAATTGATGCAGCGCGCCGCCCTGGCCATCACCGCCAGCGGCACGGCCACGATGGAATGCGCGTTCTATGGTTGCCCGATGATCGTCGTGTACAAGGTCAACTGGCTGACCTATCTCGTCGGGCGCATGGTCGTCACCGTCGACTGGCTCGCCATGCCCAATGTCATCGCCAACCGCGCCATCGTCCCCGAATTCATCCAGCACGATGCCCAGCCCGAACGGATTGCCGCCGTCGCTCGCAAGCTGCTGGAGAACGCATCAAAACGCGAAGCGATGCAGCAGGAGTTGGCATCGGTCGTCAGTAGTCTTGGCGGCGCGGGTGCCAGCGCGCGTGCCGCCCAACTGATTATAGGCGCGATTGGCCGCTGACCATCAGGTGGCGGTCGGTGAGCGCAGCTACGCGCAGCCAACTTAACTCAGCCGCAGTTAACTGCCGGCCAACTTCCCTGGGAGTGAATGCGGCAAGCAACGAGTTGAGAAAATCGCGTTTCAACACCTTCGGTTCACCGACCGAGTATTTCTTCGCCAGTGTCTCGACAGCCTCTCGGGTGGCGGGCCGGCGCAAATCGACGACGAACACGCGGGTGCCCGGCTTGGAATAACGTCGAATGGTCTGCCACAGTGCTTGCGGTTCTTGTAGATGATGCAAAAGGCTGCTGCTGAGAATGACGTCGTACGTTGCGGCGGGCAACGCGGTGTCCGGCACGCAGCCTTGAATAAGTTTTACGCGTGCGGCGAGTTGACGACGTCGCAGCGCCTTGCGCGCTTCGTTCAACATCGCAGCCGAACCGTCGAGGGCGTGAAACCGGTAACCGGGATTGGCTCGGGCAAAGCGAATCGTGACGTCGCAGGGTCCGCAGCCGATGTCGAGAACCAGCGCGCGGCGCGGTCGGTCGGGAAATAGCTTATCGAACAACTTCGGGTAGAGGCTGTGGGCGGATTCGAAATCGGCGGCGGCATAGGCCCGGGCCTGCTCCTCGTCGAGCATCAGCTCCGGCTCGGGAATTCGTCTCATTCCAATCAGTGCTGTCGCGTCAGAAAGAAATCGGCGATGGCGCGCAGTGGTTCGGCCCTCTTTCCGAAAACGGAAAGCTGCTTGTGGGCGTCGGCAATGAGATCGGCGGCGAACTCACGGGACTTGTCGAGGCCGAGGACGATGGGGAAGGTGGACTTCTTGTTCTTCTCGTCGGCGCGGACGCTCTTGCCCATGATTTCCTTGGTGCTCGTGGCGTCAAGAATGTCGTCGATGACCTGAAACGCGAGGCCGATGTCCTGGCCGTAACGGGTCAGGCGTTTGAGCTCGGAGGGGCTGGCGTTGCCGGCCATCGCGCCGAGACGGATCGACGCGGTGATGAGCGCGGCGGTTTTGTTGAGGTGCGTCCGTTTCACTTCTTCGAGCGCCAGTTGTCGGTCTTCGCCCTCGAGGTCCTGCACTTGCCCGGCGATGAGGCGAAGGCTGCCGGCGGCCAACGCGAGATCGCGCACCAACATCTGCATGGGGTAATGCTTCGGCGGGTTGCTCCCGGCAACCATCGTAAAGGCCTCGGTCAAAAGCGCGTCGCCCGCTAGTACGGCAATGCCTTCGCCGAAAACCTTGTGATTGGTCGGTTTGCCGCGCCGCAAATCATCGTCGTCCATGCACGGCAAATCGTCATGGATAAGCGAATACGTGTGGATGCACTCGACGGCGCAGGCCAGCGGCATCGCGGCGGCGTGCTTGCCGCCGACCGCTTCGCATGCGGCGAGACAAAGGACGGGACGGATGCGTTTGCCGCCCGCAAACATGGAGTAACGCATCGCCTTGTGGATCGTGGGCGGCACGGCGGTCTCGGGCGGCAGGAGTTTGTCGAGCGCCGCGTCGACGCGCCCGCACTGGCGGTCAAGGTACTGGTTTAGGTTGAAGGCTGGAGCAGATTTCAATCAGGCTTCTCGGTTGGGAGGGTATCGTACGGAGCCGAAGCGTTTTTTCAAGCGAAAGTTTGACGCCAGCCGCAAATCGCGTATCGTGGACTTCGAGGTTGACTTGGGTCAACGAATTACTTGATAAGAATGCACTTGGGTTTATGCCGACCTACGAATACGAATGCCAGAAATGCGGGCATCATTATGAGTTGTACCAGTCGATCAAGGATGCGCCGAAAAGAACCTGTCCGAAGTGTCGCGGACGCGTGAAGCGGTTGCTTGGTACGGGCGCAGGGCTTATATTCAAGGGGTCGGGCTTTTACGCCACGGATTATCGAAAGCCGGCCTACAAGGAAGCGGCCCGGAAAGAAAGCGGGTCCTCGACGACCACAAGTTCCGCCCCCAAGTCGGAGGCGGCGAAGTCAAGCGACACGAAGGCGTCGCCCAAGAGGGATTAGCCTATGGTGATTTGTCAAAAATGCGGATACGATAACGAGTTGGGCCGTATCTTTTGCCACTCGTGCGGCACGAAGCTCGATCTCTCGGAAATCAAATCACCCAGCCAGGGCGGGAAATCGCTGAAGAAGAAGAAGGCCGGCGGCGGCGCCGGGAAAACCATCGTACGGATCATCAACTTCGTGATTCTGGCGGCGGTGATCGCGGCCATCTACCTCGCCGTACAGGTGCCCACTCTCCGTCCCATCACCATCACGAACGAAGATTCGCTTTCCGCCGACAAGAAGCGGTCCGAGTTGGACGATCTTCTCCTGGGAAAAGTGCCGCGCACCATCTCGGTCAGCGAAGTCGAACTCAATGCATTTGTCGAGATGCTTGACTTTCAAAAGGGAGCGCCCAAGCTCCTTGAGATCGTCCCCACCCGGCTCCAACTCGAAATTGGCGATGGTGTCGTGACCGCGATCTTCATCGGGAAGATCAGTTTCGGAGGGTCAGTGGAAAAGCAGATCTATCTCAGCTATACGGGCGTGCCGACCATCGAGGGCGGTCACTTTGTTTTCAAGCCTGTAAGCGGGGCGCTGGGATCCATGCCCGTCCATCCCTGGATATTGGAAAAGACCGGCGTGTTTGACCGCTACTATGCGAAAGTCTTCACCAAGCTCGGCCAGGAGAAGCAGGTGCTCGATTCGCTCGCGTCAATTTCCGTCACGCCGAAGGAAGCGGTGTTGACGTATCGACCGCACTGAACCGGTTGGCGGCGGTCATGAACGCGTGTCGTGTACGCCAATGGCTCGCCGCCAGCATCGTCGCGGTGCCGCTAGCCACCACCACGCCGGACTCGGACGCTGGCGCCACCAATACTCTGGTAAGCACCGTCAGCGCCTCGCGGCAATTCACCGCCTACGCCGATGATCGTCTCCTCCCATCCGCCTTGTGCGTCTACGCTGAGCATGTCAAACACGAGTGGCTGCAGCGCCTGAACGTGGCCGACAATTGGCGCGACCCGATTCTGCTGCTGGTGCGCACGCGCGAGGAGTCGCAAACCAACGCGTCGCCGATTTCGATGGTCGTGTTCCAAACTGACAAACACCTCAAATACCAAATAGATTGCCTGGTGCCGCCGCGGATCGACGAGGCCAGGTTGCTCGCCACGATTGTCGACGCGCTATGCTCCGAATGGGCCAACCGCCAACAGCCCACGGTTCGTAACAAGGCGTATACGATGGCGCCCGTGCCGGTCTGGCTGGTGCAGGGGATGGCCGCGTCGATTCAGGAACGACGGGAAGCTCTGCTGTCTCTCACCCAACGTTCCGTCGCGGCAGGCCGACCGCCGCACGCCGCGGACTTGCTGAATGCCAGGAGCCTCCCGGTCGATCCGCTGGAGCGGCAGATGTTTCAGGCGAATGCATGGGTCCTGACGGAAAGCCTCCTTGGGTTGCCCGATGGCGCCGGGAAATTCCGGGATTTCCTGTCGGGACTCGGCGCGGAGAAGGACGCGAACAACGCATTTTGGAGGGTGTATCAGGAGGATTTTCCGCGACGGATCACGCTCGAAAAATGGTGGAGTTTGGAGTTGATCCAACACGCGAGCGTGGCCCTGGCGCAAGACATCACCGTCGAAGATACGGCTAGGCAGTTGGACGCGATTCTGGTGACGAAACTCAGCCCCGCCGAGGGACACGGCGGAAAGCCCCACGAAACCAGTGTCGCCATCGAAAAACTCTGGCGGTATGCAGACGCCGTCTGGTTGAAGGACGTCCTGAAATTCAAGATCGACCGGTTGGGAGCCTTGCGCAGCCAGGCACACCCGCTTTACCAGCCGGTAGTGGATCAATACATCGAAGCCGTGATCTGGCTCCATCGCGGCAGCGTGAGCCATTTTCGTCGTGCGGTGAATGGCGCTCAAGCTAAGCGGGCCGCGGCGGACGACCGGTCGCGCCGTGTGGGCGCCTACCTGGATCAAGCCGAGCGCGTCGATGAGCCGGAAGAAATTGCGAAGGCGTTCACAGGCTACTTCCAGACGCTTGATCGGTTTCAGAAGCTTGACACCGAGCGGCGCAGCCCGATCAGCGATTACCTCGACAAATTTGATCACTGAAGAGCGCGCAACAGCGCCTGGATCTTCTCCCGCTGCTCGCGCAACTGCTGTTGCCGGTCGCGCTCGCGCTGCACGGCGATGGGCGCGGCCCGGCTGACGAAACTCTCATTCGCCAGCTTCGCCTCGGTCGCGCTCAATTGCTTCTCGATGTCCGCCAGTTGCTTCGTCAACCGCTGGCGCTCGGCGGCTGGATCCACCGCCCCGACCATGAAAACCGTCGCGTCCTGCGTAACCAGACTGGGCGTCAGTCCGGTGGAGGTGTAGTTCGAATCAATTGTCACCGTATCGGCGGAAAGGATTTGCGTGAGAAACGGGATCTCTGTCTGGAAGAAGTCGGCGTACCGGCCCGGCTTGATGACGAAGGTAACCTTCTTTCGGGGTTCAATGCCGTTGTCGTTTCGCAGTTGTCTTCCCGCAGTCACGGCACCGTACAACGCTTCCACTTGCGGCATCACATCGAATGCCGCGGCATCCACTTGGCGATCCGGCCACGGCGCATACTGGATTGTTTCGGAGCCGTAGCCCATGCCTCGCCATAGCTCTTCGGTGATGAACGGCGCGAACGGATGAAGCATTTTCAAGATGGTGCTGAACACATCGTCAAGGACGGCAATGTTTGGGGATGTCTTGCTGGCTTCGATGTACCAGTCGCAGAAACCGCCCCAGACAAAGTCGTAGAGATGCTTGGCGGCTTCGTTGAACTTGTAGGCATCAAGGGAAGTGCTAACCTTGGTTGAGGTACTGGCCAATTCCCCGAGAATGTTCAGATCATGCGCGTTGGGAGAACGCGACGGCGGGTTCGTGGCGCGCTGCATCTGGATGAAGCGCGCGGCGTTCCAGAGCTTGTTCATGAAATTGCGGCCGACTTCACAGCGCTTCTCGTCGAAGAGGATGTCCTGGCCTTGCGGCGCGATGAGCATGAGGCCGAACCGCAGGCCGTCTGCGCCGTATTTCGCGATGAGATCGAGCGGGTCCGGCGAGTTGCCGAGCGATTTCGACATTTTGCGCCCCTGCAGATCACGGATAATACCTGTGAAGTACACGTTGCCGAACGGCTTCTCGTCCTTGTACTCGTAGCCCGCCATAATCATGCGCGCGACCCAGAAGAAAATGATGTCGGGTCCCGTGACCAGATCCGTTGTCGGATAGAACTTCTGCAACGTGTCCGACTTCTCCGGCCAGCCCATCGTCGCAAACGGCCACAGCCACGAACTGAACCACGTGTCGAGAACGTCGGGGTCTTGGTGCCAGTATTGCCCATCGCTCATTTGTGCGTACCTCCACTCAGGATTGTCGGGAGGCGGGTCGGCGGGGCGATCAATCTGGACCTCGATATGGCCGGTCATATTGATTTGCTCTAGCTTGCTCCTGGCGATAGTCACCGGCATTCCGCAGGCAAACTCAGCTAATGGGCCATACCACACGGTATCCGGTGGCCCCACCAGAGTTGGCGGGAGATACACCAGTCGCGGAGATTGCGCATCCAGTGCGCATAGGTCTTGGTCCAACGCTCGGGGTAGAAACTGATTTCGCCCTTCTCGACCGCCGCGGTGGAGCGGGGGACTTGCGGGTACTTGAGAAACCACTGTTCGCTCAGGTACGGTTCGATGGGCACGTTGCTGCGTTCGCTGTAACCAACATTGTGCGTGTAATCCTCGACCTTGAGCAACAAGCCCTCGCGTTTCAATGCTTCCACGACCGCCTCGCGTGCTTCTAGGCGGTCGAGGTCTTCGTAGTCGTCACCCGCTTCCGCGGTCATCTTGCCGTCAGGACCAATCACGACGGTCAACGGCAGGTTGTGGCGTAACGCCATCTCGTAATCGGCGACGTCATGGGCGGGCGTGACCTTCACGCAACCCGTTCCGAACTTCGGGTCGACTGCGTCGTCGCCGATGACAGGAATCTGCTTGTTCTTCAATGGGAGCAGCAACGTCTTACCGATGAGCTTTTGGTAGCGCACATCTGTCGGATTCACCGCGACGGCTTCGTCGCCGAGCATCGTCTCGGGTCGCGTCGTGGCCACGACGACGAAATCATTGCTGCCGACAATGGCGTACTTGATGTGCCAGAAGTACCCCTGCGTCTCGGTCATGATGACTTCTTCGTCGGAGAGCGCGGTGCGGGCGGCGGGGTCCCAGTTGACCATCCGTTTGCCGCGATAGATGAGGTCCTTCTTGTAGAGATCGACGAAGACCTGGAGAACGCAGCGCGAATACGCCTCGTCCATCGTGAACCGCTCGCGCGTCCAATCGCACGAGCAGCCAAGCCTCTTGAGCTGCTGAATGATGATACCGCCGTGTTTCTCTTTCCACTCCCAGACCTTTTCGAGAAACTTCTCGCGGCCAAGATCGTTGCGGTGTTTCATCGCGCCTTGCTTCTTCAGCGCCTTTTCGACGACGGTCTGCGTCGCGATGCCGGCGTGGTCAGTGCCGGGCAACCACAGCACTTCGTACCCCTGCATCCGTTTGCGCCGGGCGAGAATGTCCTGCAGCGTGTTGTTGAGCACATGGCCCATCGTTAACACACCCGTCACGTTGGGCGGTGGAATGACGATGGAATAGGCAGGCTTCGGGGACGACGGATTGGCTGTGAAACAGCCTTTCGCCAGCCATTCGGCGTACCACCTCTCTTCGACCTGCTTCGGCTCGTAGGCCTTCGGAATCTCTTTGGGTGCTGTGCTCATGCGGCGGGAAACTATGCGAACACTTCGGCGGATTGGCAAGCTTGCAGTGGCGGGAAAACCGACCCAATCACGTTCGCGGACTTGCGGATGCTTTTGTCGAGTGGCAATGACCAGCAAAGGCCAGAAGAAAGACCAGTGGCAAACAAAGCACGGAAATGGCCGCTCCCGTCCTCTCCCCGGGAGTCACGTAGCTGAAGCGTACCGTATGCGCCCCGGGATCGAGGCCGACGGCCAGGGCAAAATCATCGGCGGGTAACACGGGCGTGGATATGCTATCAACCGTGGCACTCCAGCCGGGGTCAAAGGATTCTATCACGCGAAGAAAGCCGGCCTGGTTGGTCCTGACTTTCAGCACGATGACATCACTGGAAGGTCGCTCGTAGGAGACGGAGCAGTCGAGGTCGGCGACCGAGGAAGGTGACACGGATCTTTTGGCGTCGAGTGGAAGCATGATGAATTGTTGCGGATCCAATGCGGGATTTCGCAGCCGCTCGTGGATCGTTTTCTCGTCGAGGAAACTGGCCATGGTGAACGGGATGAAAGACGCGCGGGATGCAGGGTTGGGGACGGCATAGATTCGTACGTAACCGTCATCGCGAATAATGGACAGATCACTTCGTTGTTCCGGGGAGACGACTATCCTCGTTCCAGTCACAGCGAGTACGCGGGGGGGCATCTCAGACCCATTAAGTGTCTGGGTGTTCAAACCTGGCGCCGCGCCGCCTAAGTCCATCACTGCGCGATAGGGCTTGGCGAGGATAACGGAATCGAAAAAACCTATGTCGTCGATGTCGCGATTCAGAGGCGATGCGAGCACGCAATCCACGGCGATGCGCCCATCGCCAACCCGTCGGCGTAACGAGTCGGTCGCAAGGCTGGGGCGGAAGTTAACAACAGGAACGACTAGTATGAAATGCCGATCGTGGCATGTAAGATCGCAAACATGGATGGCCACGATCAACGCTGCCAGTTCCCAAGTCCAGTCGTGTCGTTTTGAATCAACGCGGGCATGAAGCAGAACATCCATCGCGGCACCCACCGCCATGGCTAGGGCGAAAGTGGTCACGTATACTTGGCGGGACGGGCTGCGCAAGATTGTGCCGGGGATGAAACTCCAGATGCGCTGCCAAGGCGGCAGCGCCGCGACCAAGGCGAGGCTTCCCACAATGATAAAAAAGCGCCACGGGTGTGAGGTCGGCTTCGGACGTGACCATTGGCGATACACAAGAAACACAACGGCCAGCAGTGGCACCCAACCGATGTAGCACACGGTGTCCCAGAAGTAGGCAGTGTTGGGATACCCAGTAAACGATGAAGTAGGGTCGAATTGGCTTGGAAATCCATCATTCCATGGGAAGAAGAAGGCGGCCAACCGTCGGATGGGAAAGGAGACGTTATTGACCGAGGGGTCCAGTGGAAGAACGCGTGTGCTCCGGCAAATGAGCTGGGCCATGGGCCAGAGTACGAAGCTGGACAAACCGATGCCGAGGATGATCGCCCCAAACATCTCCAGTCCTCGTCGACTGCGGAAGCGATAGAGGAGGTACAGCAAAGCCGTGCCGAAGGCGTACGCCGGCAACTGTGGATGGCCGGCCAACACGATGCAGCCGCTCGCCATGCTCAGAACCAGAAGCCAGGGACGGAAGCGCCGCTCTGCAGAATCCCGTCCAGCTTTCTCAATCAACCAGAGTAGTAGTGGCAGAGACGGATAGGCCTCCAGGAACGGCAGGTGTCCAACCATGATGCGGGCGGCAAAGAACCCCGAGGCGGCGAACGTCCAGCCGCTCAGGGCTGCAGCCAGCGGTGAACAGCCGACGCGGCGACAGTACAGGTAAGTGAAAAGCGCGGCCAATCCTGCCGCCATGTTCACGCCCCAAATGTAAGCGAACATGGGGTCCATGAGAAGCAGCGGCAGGCGCGTCGGTAGAAATGGGAAGTTCTGCATATTGGCCCAGAACGGCGAACCCAACAGCTCCCGCGAATACCAAGCGGGCAGGTGAGGGTGCGCGACAAGAAGAGCTTGGCGAGCGTAACGAATACGGTGCATATGAAGCTGCATGTAATCGTAGCCGAAAAGCGTTTGACCGCCGCCCAGTAGTCGCAGGGGACAGTATAGGGCAAAAACACCCAGAAGCATCAGACAGGCAGCCAAGAAGCTGTGGCCACACGAAGAGTGAAACCAACCTTTCTCGCCAGAGTCTATTGATAAGGACAAAGTATAGGTCTCCCCACGTTGACAGTGAGCTTAATCATCGGCGGTGATGCCGACAACCGCAAAATGCCGCATGGCGGGCATGCTTGCGCCGCCGGGAACTTGCGTGTACTCTTTCCCGGTCATGACCAATGAGGAACGCAAACAGGTCGTCCGGGATTTGCTGGGGAAGGGCCAGTCGCTGTCGCAAATCCTGGATTACCTGCACAAGGAGAAGAACGACGCTATCACGTACATGGATCTGCGGTTGCTCTTGTCGGAAATGCCCGATGCGAAGTTGCCGGAAAAAGAGATTCGGAAGACTGTGCCACCTCCCGAGTCAGCACCGAGCTTGGGCGCGCCGAAGGATTCAGGGGCGGCGGCAGCCGGTGGTGATACGGAGATTGGCGGCGGGAAACTTTCGATCAGTGTTGACCAAATGCCCGCGCCGGGAGCGATCTTGAGCGGGTACGCGCGTTTTGCCTCGGGAGCAAAAGCGCATTGGTTTCTTGACGAGATGGGACGGCTGGGACTCGAGCCGGAGCTCGGCTCCGGCAAAGCCACCCAGAAAGACATGCAGGAGTTCTCCACCGAACTGCGCCGCATATTGCAGCAAACGGGCGGAATGTAATCCGCGGTTCTTATCGCGTACCGTCAAACTCCGAGCGGAGGATGCTGTAGAGTTCGTTGTCGACAAACTGCCCCCACTTCTTCACCTGCTGGCGGAGAGAACCTTTATGCTTCATGCCGAGCTTTTGCAGGACACGCCCCGAGGCGGGATTGTGGTGAAAGTGGCAGGCATGGATGCGGTTGAGCCCGCCTTCCGTGAACGCGAAGCGCAAAGCCGCACGCGCCGCTTCCGTGCAGTAGCCGTGGCCCCAATAAGGCTTGCCGATCCAGTAGCCCAACTCACCCGTTTCGTGCTCGAGCCTGAGGATAAAGCCGATGGAGCCGATGAGTTCGCCGCTGGGCTTGAGCGTGATGGCGAAAACAACTCCCTCGTCGCTCTCGAAACGCTCCCGATGGGAACCGATCCATTTTTCCGCCATGCCATCCTCGTAAGGGTGGGGGACGTTCAGCGTCATCGCGGCGATATCGCGGTCGCCGGCGAGGAGCTTCACGCGGGGTGCGTCACCCGGTTCAAACGGGCGGAGAATGAGCCGCTCGGTCTCAACCGACGGGCGCTTCTTTGTGGACGGAATCGCCAAGCCGCACCTCCGCTCCGCGGATCACGCGGGCGTAGAGACCGCGCAATCGGAGCGCGCGACCTTCGGGCGAGTTGGCCAGGTCAACCACCGCCCTTCCATAACGCTGTTCGAATTTCTTGCAGGCCGTATGCGGATGATCGGTGACTTCAATCACGGCCTGCCCGATGCGCAACCGCGTGCCGGCGGGAAGATTGCTTTCGTGCAGATCGAAATCGACAACCAGATTGTCGCCGGCGAGATTCATGCGCCCGACGTCACCGGCGATGACTTCGAGGAACCGTGCATTCATCACCGAGACTTGCGATAACGGATTGGCATTCGCTTTCAGGTTCCAGCGATCACCTTCCACTCCGTGGGTCGCGCTGATGACCGCCTGCGACGGCGTATGCCGTTGTTCGTCCGGCAACCGCAGTACAATGAGCTTCAGCACGCCGGCGTCTTTGGGGCTGGCGCGAACTGAGTCAATGAGAACACGCAGATCCATGCAGGGAGATCCTCCGCGACGATCAGTACGATACGGCTCTTGCCGGCAACAGTCACGTCACTTCCGCTTTTCGTCCTTAAACAGTTTGTATTCGACGGAGTCCACCAGCGCTTCCCAACTGGCCTCGATGATGTTGGCGTCGACACCGACGGTGCCCCACGTGTCCGTACCGTCGGTGCTCTCGATGATGACGCGCGTCTTGGCTGCGGTGCCGCTGTGGCTGTCGAGAATGCGCACTTTGTAGTCGATGAGTTGCACTTGAGCGATGCTTGAATATTTCGGTATGAGGGCCTTGCGCAAGGCTTTATCCAGGGCGTTGATTGGGCCGTCTCCGTCTGCAACCTCATGGATCGTCTGGTGATCGATCTCAATTTTCACGACAGCCTCAATGCGTCTTTCATCACTGCTTGAGGATGAGCTGGACGATGAATCGGTCCCGCGCCAAAGTCCGTCGGTAGTGATGCGGTACGTAATTGGCTTGAAAAACGGCTTGTGCCGCTTGAGCAGCTTCTGCACGAGGATGTGGAAGCTGGCGTCGGCGGCTTCGTATTCGTAGCCCGCGTGTTCGAGTTGCTTGAGTTGCTGCAGAATGTCGCGCACCTCGGGCGTGTCCTTGCTGAGGTCCATGCCGAGTTCGTGCGCCTTCATGAGGATGTTGCTGCGACCACTCAACTCGCTTACCAACACGCGGCGATGATTGCCGACCGTTTCCGGTTCGATGTGCTCGTAGCTGCGCGCAACCTTCTCGATGGCGTTGACGTGGATGCCGCCCTTGTGCGCGAACGCGGTCGCGCCGACAAACGGCTGGCGGATATCATGGCGCACGTTTGCCAGATCGTCGACGAATACCGACAAATCGTGCAAACGACGGATGTTGTCCTTCGAGATGCACTCATATCCCATCTTCAACACGAGACAGGGCATGACGCTGGTGAGATTGCAATTGCCGGTGCGCTCGCCATAGCCGTTGATGGTTCCCTGGACCTGCACCGCGCCCGCTTCGATGGCAGCCAGCGCGTTGGCGACGCCGACGCCCGAATCGTTGTGGGTGTGGATGCCGACGGCGCATTTCATCTGCTTGACCACTTCGGCCGTGATCCGGGCGATTTCGCCCGGCATCGAGCCGCCGTTCGTGTCGCAGAGCACGACGATGTCGACGCCCGAATCCTGCGCGGCCTTGAGCGTGGCCATCGCGTAACGCGAGTCGTCCTTGTATCCATCAAAAAAGTGCTCGGCATCGTAAATGACTTCCTTCCCGTGCTCCTTAAAGAAGCGCACGGAGTCGCCGATCATCGCAAGGTTTTCCTCGGGCGTGGTGCGGATCACCTCGCGCACGTGCAACGACCAGGTCTTGCCGACCATGGTAATGACGGGCGTGTTGGCTTTGAGAAGCATGTCGATTTGCGGATCGTCCTTGCACTTGGTATTCGCGCGGCGCGTGCTGCCGAACGCGGCCACCTTCGCATGCTTGAATTCCCGCTTGGCCGCCTCGGTGAAGAAATCCATGTCCTTCGGGTTCGAGCCCGGCCAACCGCCCTCGATGTAATCAACGCCAAACGCATCAAGCCGCTCGGCGATGCGAATCTTGTCGGCGCTCGAAAACGAGATGCCTTCGCCCTGCGCGCCATCGCGCAACGTCGTGTCGTAGATTTGAACTTTTCTGCTCATTGATAGGGAAACAGACTAAAACCAACCACCCCGCCCGTCAACTGCCCTTTCGTGCCAGCCCAGCTTCACGATTCCCTCCCTGCAGCGCGAGTGTGGTTGTCTGTAGGGTAAGCGCCCCGCTTGCCACTGTAGCGGCGCTCTAACTCGACGCAGGAGAGGCCGAGGGGTCAGGGCGGCAAAGCGTCGCCCGGGTTGTGCGCCTCCCGCCGGTGTAGCCACGCCTCTGTGAGGCGTGCTTGCCCCCGGTTCGCCCCATGCGTTCCGGTGCAGCGTCGGCTGTCCTCAGCCGATTCGGCTCCGTTTGGTTTCGTTCCGTGTAAAACAATCCTGTTTTCACCCCGTTTCGACCTCATTTTCGCTGTTTAAATCCCGTTTTTTGCCTCTTTTTTGCATAACGAACCCAACTCGTTTTTTTCTCAACCCATTCATTCCTAAACATTTGTGCATGTTTTCGGTGGGTTCGTTTGGCAGAAACACTCTTCTATATAAAGAATCCCCCTGCCAACGCCTCTCAGGTAGGGCGCGGTGGCCCACCGCACCGTCCCCGGTGAGCGTCGGAAGCCGAGTCTGCGAGACCGCCGCCGCGCTGTTTCCTTGGCGGCAATCCCCAGCCGATGGAGGGCCATGCTCCTGCATGGCCGCTGCCTCGCTCGTTTGTCAAAGAACCGTCGCCTCTATACCACCCGCGACCCACGCTGTCCAGCAATAATATCGATGTCCGATATTTGCCGACATCCCGCTCCACACCGTCTCTGAATTGTAGGGCAAGCGCTCCGCTTGCCACGTTCTACGTGGTTCCACGTGGTGACGCCACGCCGCCCGCCTTCCCGCCTCCGCTCCGCCTCCCTGTGTTGCCTGCCCTCGATTCTTAGGGCTGGCCATAATCAGTGTTTATCGGGCGTATGGCCACACCGCACACGGATTTCCTCTTTACTATCAACACACACTGTGATAGGCTCAATTTTTACAAGAAAAAGGTCGCAGAAGGGTGAGAAGGGCAGTCTTTTTAATCTTCGTTTGTATCGCCGCGAATGCGCACGCGGCGCGTTTTCTGTTTGATGCCACCCATGCCGAAACCGCCGGCAGCGCCGATTGGGTGATCGACGCCGACCTCCATAACCTCAGCTGGACAAGCGCGGGAACATTCACCACCAGTTCGGGCAATGACTCCAACGCCCAGCGTATCCCAACCCCCGCTGCCAGCAACATCGTAGCCGGTACTGCCGAGACCTATTGGGAAGGCGCCCTCTCCGCTTGGGCCGTGGACTTGGTCAAGCGCGGGCACTCGGTTGAAACGCTGCCCACGACTCCCGCCGCCGTGCCGTTCACGTACGGCACCGCCGGCGCGCAGGATCTGACGCACTACGATGTGGTCGTCATCGACGAGCCGAACATCGCGTTCACGATGGCTGAGAAGCAAGCGCTCTTGAGCTTCATCGCCAGCGGCGGCAGCCTCTTCATGATTTCCGACCATGTGGGCTCCGACCGTGACAATAACGGCATCGATTCTGTCGGCGTTTGGAACGATTTTCTCACCAATAACGGCGTGACCAACAATCCGTTTGGCATTCTGTACAGCACGAGCGGGTCGCAGGACAACGCCAGCGGCGAAAACACCTTCGCTCGCACGGTGCCAGGCGATCCCATTTGTTTCGGCCCTCTCGGGACGTCCACGAACATTCTCTATTCCAACGGCAACGAGTTTCTGGTCGATCCAACCAAGAACCCCACGGCGACCAGTCATCTTTGGTTCGGTACAGTGAGCCAATCCAACAGCCTCTGTGCCATCGCCACGGCCCAGTACGGTAATGGCCGCGTCGTGGCCTGCGGCGATAGTTCGCCGTTCGACGATGGCACGGGCGATCCCAACGACAGCCTGTATACCGGCTACACTGGTGATATTGGCGGGGCGCATCGTCCATTGATCCTCAACTGCAGTGAATGGCTGGCCGCGCCGTTCGCCGTGCCTTCCGCTTCCGTCGGCGTGACCAACATTGCGCCCGCGTGCGGCACGATGGCGGGTGGGGCGGCGGTAACGATTACCGGCAGCAATTTCCTCAGTGGCGCGACCGTCACCATCGGCGGAAGCAACGCCACGAGCGTCGTGGTCGTCAACAGCAACACGGTCACCGCGGTCACGCCCGCGAATACCGCCGGGTCGAAGATCGTCCAGGTCACCAATACGAACGGCAAGTTGGGCGCGTTGACGAATGGGTTTACCTACAGCGTGCCGCCGTCGCCGAGCAACAACGGGCCGGTCTGTTCGGGCCAGACCTTGAACCTCTTCGCCAATACCAACGCGGCCAGCTACAGTTGGACCGGACCGAACGGCTTCACCTCGACCGCGCAGAATCCGTCGATCGTTACGGCCACGATGGCCGCCACCGGCACCTACAACTTGGCGGTCGGCTGCGCGGCAGCAGTCGGTACGACGACGGTCACGATCAATGCGTTGCCGAACAGTCACAACGTGACTGGTGGCGGCGCCTCATGCGCAGGAGGCAGCGGCGCGGCGGTTGGCTTGGACGGTTCCGATTCTGGGGTGAAGTATCAGTTGGTGAGGAATAGCGCGGCCAATGTGGGTTCGCCGGTGACGGGCACGGGCGGTGCAATTTCGTTCGGCACCCAGGCGGTGGCGGGAAGCTACACGGTCGTGGCCAGCAATTCCACGACGACCTGCTCGCTCACTATGAACGGCAGCGCCACGGTGACCGTCAATCCGCTGCCGACAGTAACGACAACCCCGAGTGGTTCGACCAATATCTGCCATGGAGCGTCGGTGACGCTGACCGCAGCCGGGGCCTCAACGTATGATTGGTCACCGTCTACCGGGCTGGATACGACCACCGGGGCGACGGTCCACGCGAATCCCGGCAGTACCACCACCTATGCCGTGACCGGCACCGATGCCAACGGCTGCCAGAACACGACCAATGTGATCGTCATCGTGAATCCGGTGCTCGCGTGCAGCGTGAGTCCGGCCAGCGCAGGCGTGTGTGTCGGTGGTTCACAGACCTTTACAGCCAATCCCAGCGGAGGCACCGGGCCGTACACGTTCAGTTGGACGGGACCCAGCGGTCCCGGCAGCAGCGATTCGTCGAACCCGGTCAACAACGCCCAGTTGACCGATGCCGGCAGCTACTCGGTTATCGTGACCGATGCCAGGGGGTGCACGACCAGTGGTAGCGGAACCTTGACCGTCAGCACCCCCGGGGCACCGCCGTCCGTACCCGCCATCACGACTCCGGGGGCGGGGTTCCGCATCAACGCCGCCACCGCCGCGGCGTTCACGGTCAGTGGCACGGCGGATACCAATGTCACGGTCCAAATCTTTGCGAATGCGACCCTCATTGGCGCGACAACTGCCGATGGGGCCGGCAACTGGACCACCAACTTGAGTTTCAATGTGACGGCCGATGGCGCGATCTCGCTGACGGCGGTTGCGGCGAACCCTTGCAACTCCAGTGCGCTATCACCGGCGGTCAGCGGGACCAAGGATGGCGCGGCTCCCGCGTTTACCGGGCTTGACGCAGCGATACCGGCGATTGAGAGCGCGACGTTGACATGGTCGGCGGCTGTGGACACCAATGCGGTCACGTATCAGGTGTTCCAGAGCACCGCGAGCGGCGCCGAGAACTTTGGCACGCCCGTGCTGACCACGAACGGTCTTTCCGTGTTCATGACGCCGCTGTACCCCGGCAGCAACAGTCCCATCACCTACTTCTTCATCGTGCGGGCCACGGACAGCTGCGGCAACACCGATACGAACACCGTGGAGGAATCGCTGCAACCGCTGCTGGATCCGAACCAGAGCCAGGTCGGCGACGGGATCCCCAACGGGTGGAAACAGCAATACGGTTTCAACCCCTTCGATCCCACGTCGCCGCCGGGGACGCGGACGGAGACGGCATGTCGAACCTGCAAGAGTTTCTGGCGGGCACCGACCCGACGAATCCGGCGTCGGTCTTCCGCATCGCCGGTGTCGTGAGGGCGGGCACGGACGTGAACGTGATCTGGACGATGGGCCCCGGCAAGACCAACGCGCTGCAAGTCACCGCAGGCGCTGTGAATGGAAGCTACCAGACGAACGGGTTCAACGATCTCTTCACGGTCACCAATACTGTCGGCGTCACCACCAACTACCTCGACACCGGCGGCGCGACCAACTCTCCGTCACGGTTCTATCGCGTGCGGCTGGTGCCGTAGTATGATGTTATGACTATTTGCAGGCGCTTTATTGTTGTGCCGTCTTCCATAAGGTATCGGGCGTAGATGGCTGTGCATTTGAAGAGTTGGAGGCGATTGGTGAAATTGACTGGCAAACGTTGGGCAGTAGTACCGGTGATCGCATTGCTAGCGTTCAGTGCGTTTCGAGCGGAAGCGTCCATGCAGGATGTCAAAACTGTTTTCATCATCCTGATGGAAAACACAAGCTGGTCCGGGATCAGGGGCAACGCCTCGGCCCCTTACATCAATAATGGGCTTATGCCGATGGCCTCGCACGCGGAACAGTATTTTACTCCACCTGGCCTGCACCCGAGTCTGCCGAACTACTTGTGGCTGGAAGCGGGCACAAACTTCAACGTTACGTCCGATGTCGACCCGTCCAGCGGTCACCAGGGCGCAACCAATCACCTCGTTACACTCCTCAAGAATGCGGGAATCTCCTGGACGTCATATCAGGAGGACATCAGTGGAACCACCTGCCCGCTGACGGCGGTCAACCAGTACGCGCCGAAACACAATCCGATGGTGTATTTCGACGATGTTACCAACACGAACAACACCGGCTCGACCTACTGCATCAGCAATGTGCGTCCATTCGCCCAGTTGATCGGCGACCTCCAGAGTAACACGGTTTCGCACTACAACTTTATCACCCCGAACCTCTGTGATGACATGCACGGCGGCACGGGCTGTCCTTCCGGCAACGCGTTGATCACGCAAGGTGACACGTGGTTGTCCAATACCGTCTCGATGATTCTGAGTTCCCAAGCGTATAGTAACAGCGGAGCCATCTTCATTACGTGGGATGAAGGTACCAGCAGTAGTGATGGACCCATCGGCATGATAGTCGTCTCGCGACTCGCCAAGGGGGGAGGGTATTCCAACACGGTCCACTACACACACAGCTCCACACTCAGGTCGATGCAGGAAATCTTCAAGGTGACACCGCCGTTGCGCGACGCGGCGAACGCCACTGACCTCAGCGATTTGTTCAACTTGTCTCCGGGCGTGACCAACATCACCCCAGCCTGTGGCCCGACCACCGGCGGGACGGCGGTGACGATTACCGGCAGTAACTTCCTGAGCGGTGCGACTGTCACCATCGGCGGGGCGGTAGCCTCCAGCGTCGTGGTTGTCAGCAGCAACACCGTCACGGCGGTCACACCTGCCAGTACGGCCGTCGCGTCGATCGTCCAGGTAATGAACGCCGACGGCAGCACCGGCGCGCTGACGAACGGGTTCACCTACGTGGCGCGACCGTCGCCGAGCAATAACGGGCCGATCTGTTCCGTCCAGACCTTGAACCTATTCGCCAACACCAACGCGGTCAGCTACAGTTGGACCGGACCGAACGGCTTCACCTCGAGCGCGCAAAATCCGTCGATTGCCAATGTGACGATGGCCGCCATCGGCACCTACAACTTGGCGGTCGGCTGCACGGCGGCAGTCGGCACGACGACGGTCACGATCAATGCTCTGCCGGTGGTGACGACGACGCCCGGTGGTTCGACGAGTGTTTGCAACGGTGGATCGGTGACGCTGACGGCGGCCGGGGCCTCAACGTATGGTTGGTCACCGTCTACCGGGCTGGATACGACCACCGGGGCGACGGTCCACGCGAATCCCGGCAGTACCACCACCTATGCCGTGACCGGCACCGATGCCAACGGCTGCCAGAACACGACCAATGTGATCGTCATCGTGAATCCGGTGCTCGCGTGCAGCGTGAGTCCGGCCAGCGCAGGCGTGTGTGTCGGTGGTTCACAGACCTTTACAGCCAATCCCAGCGGAGGCACCGGGCCGTACACGTTCAGTTGGACGGGACCCAGCGGTCCCGGCAGCAGCGATTCGTCGAACCCGGTCAACAACGCCCAGTTGACCGATGCCGGCAGCTACTCGGTTATCGTGACCGATGCCAGGGGGTGCACGACCAGTGGTAGCGGAACCTTGACCGTCAGCACCCCCGGGGCACCGCCGTCCGTACCCGCCATCACGACTCCGGGGGCGGGGTTCTGCATCAACGCCGCCACCGCCGCGGCGTTCACGGTCAGTGGCACGGCGGATACCAATGTCACGGTCCAAATCTTTGCGAATGCGACCCTCATTGGCGCGACAACTGCCGATGGGGCCGGCAACTGGACCACCAACTTGAGTTTCAATGTGACGGCCGATGGCGCGATCTCGCTGACGGCGGTTGCGGCGAACCCTTGCAACTCCAGTGCGCTATCACCGGCGGTCAGCGGGACCAAGGATGGCGCGGCTCCCGCGTTTCCGGGCTTGACGCAGCGATACCGGCGATTGAGAGCGCGACGTTGACATGGTCGGCGGCTGTGGACACCAATGCGGTCACGTATCAGGTGTTCCAGAGCACCGCGAGCGGCGCCGAGAACTTTGGCACGCCCGTGCTGACCACGAACGGTCTTTCCGTGTTCATGACGCCGCTGTACCCCGGCAGCAACAGTCCCATCACCTACTTCTTCATCGTGCGGGCCACGGACAGCTGCGGCAACACCGATACGAACACCGTGGAGGAATCGCTGCAACCGCTGCTGGATCCGAACCAGAGCCAGGTCGGCGACGGGATCCCCAACGGGTGGAAACAGCAATACGGTTTCAACCCCTTCGATCCCACAGTCGCCGCCGGGGACGCGGACGGAGACGGCATGTCGAACCTGCAAGAGTTTCTGGCGGGCACCGACCCGACGAATCCGGCGTCGGTCTTCCGCATCGCCGGTGTCGTGAGGGCGGGCACGGACGTGAACGTGATCTGGACGATGGGCCCCGGCAAGACCAACGCGCTGCAAGTCACCGCAGGCGCTGTGAATGGAAGCTACCAGACAAACGGGTTCAACGATCTCTTCACGGTCACCAATACTGTCGGCGTCACCACCAACTACCTTGATACGGGCGGCGCCACCAACTCCCTCTCCCGTTTCTATCGCATCCGCCTCGTGCCGTAACCTGCGTAACCGGCTGGCCCGCAGGCGAAAGAAGCAGGGGAGGTCGGGCTCACAGCAGGAAAAGGGAATCCTTGAAATTGCCGACCCGAATGTGATAGCCTGCGCAAATCAGCGAGATACCTCCAAGGCGAGATATTCATAGGTACCGCAGGCAGTTGTGCAACCCCGGATCAAGGTTGACACTCGTGTGGATCGTCGGGCTTTTGCTTGCCTCGACGGGGTTGACACTGGCCGATCCGATGTTGCCTTCCATTCCTGCAGCCACTTTTAACGTTCTGGATCATGGCGCGTTTGGTGATGGCGTTTCGGACAACACCACCGCGATTCAAAACACCATCGACGCGGCCGATGGATCTGGCGGCGGCACGGTCGAGATACCGGCTGGCACATATCTGTGCGGCCCGTTGACGCTGGCCAACAGAATCAATTTGCAGATTGATGCCGGCGCGATACTGAAATGCCTCCTGCTGACGACCTTCACGAACTATCCGGGCCAAAGCCAACCTTACCGCAATCTTCTTTACGCCACTGGAATGTCGGACATCTGGAGATCAGCGGTTCGGGCACGATTGACGGGCAAGGCGCGGCTTGGTGGGCCGCATCGAGTTCGCATATTCAACAACAGACCGTACATGATCTATTTCAACGGCAATTGCCAGCGGGTATGGGTTCATGGCGTTACGGTGCAAAACCCGCCGAAAATGCATTTCGTGTTCAAGGGCGCGGATACCGACATCACCATTGAAAACATTACCATCAACACGACGGCAATCAATGCCAATAACACGGACGGGATCGATCTGGTCGGAACACACTGTCTGGTCCGGAACTCGCACGATCAACGCCGGGGATGACAACATCGCGCTTGGGAAGCAGCAGCGGCTCCGCGGTTTCGACCGACATCCTGATTACCAACTGCACGTTTGGCATCGGGCACGGCGTGTCCATTGGCAGTAATACGGCTGGCGGAGTATCGAACCTGACGGTGACCGCCTGCACGTTCAACGGCACGGACTACGGCATCCGCATGAAGTCCAATGACGCCACCAGCGGCGGCAGCGGGCAGGGCGGCATGGCGCAGAACCTCTTCTACTCCAACATTACGATGACCAACATCGTCCACGGGGCCATTGTCATTTACAGCTACTACGGCAGTGGCGGCATCTATGGAACGCCTGACAACGTTACCCCGTTTGTTGCCTCCACTCAGAAAGTGGATGTCACTACCGTTCCCATCTGGAGCAACATCATAATCAGCAATGTGACCGCATCGGTGGCTTCCGGGGGTGTCGCGGGCATTATTTGGGGGCGACCGGAGGTGCCTGTCACCAATCTGACGTTGCGTAATGTCAACATTGCGGCTTCCAAGCCTTTCAGCATCTATAGCGCCCAAGGCGTTCAACTCATTGACTCGCAAATCACCGTGCCCGCCAGCACCAACGCGATAAATCTTTACAACGCCCAAGTCACCATCACCAACACTGTCACCAGCACCAACTCGGTGACGCTGGGTGGATTGGCGAACCCCCTGACCAATAATGCGCTGGCGTTCTTCAACGCGCTGGCCACCTATCACTGATACCAACCTGCTGGGCACCGGCGCCATCACGCTCGGCGACAGCACGCTTGCGTTCAGCCAGGCCTCAGTGAACTTCTCCAACCCGCTTAACATCCTCAGCGCCAGCACGCTGATGGTCACCAATGGTGCAAATACGTTCGGCGGCACGCTGGGCGGCTCTGGTCCGGTGACGCTTGATGGACCTACGAACGGGGTGCTGGCACTGCTCGGTGACTCCTCAAGCTTCGGCGGAAGCGTAATACTCAGCAACGGGACGGTAGTCGTCAACAACATCACCGGTAGCGCGACGGGCACCGGCGGGGTCAGTGTGCTTGGCGGCGCAACGCTGGGCGGCGGCGGCGTCATCGACGGTCCGGTGACCGTGGACGGGACATTGGCGCCGGGCAACAGTCCCGGCACATTGACGATCAGCAACAACTTGGTGGTCAACAGCGACGGGTCGTTGCAATACCAACTCGGCGCCAGTAGCGATTTGACGACGGTGAGCGGCGACCTGACTTTGGGGGGCACCCTGAACATCGCGGATGCGGGCGGGTTTACAACGAACACGTACACGTTGTTCACCTACGGTGGAACGTTGATCACCAACGGGAGTCCCGGCATCCTGACGATCGGGACCACCCCGAATCCAAATCTGGCATACGTGGTGAACATCAGTACCATCGGCTTGGTGAAGCTGGTGGTCTTCATCCCGCCGCCCGTGGCGGGCTTCCACGCCACTCCAACTGCGGGGATCGCTCCTGAGGCAGTGACGTTTACCGATACTTCAACTGGATTGATTACCAACCGGCACTGGGACTTCGGGGATGGGATGACACTTGACACCGTGGCGACGAATATCGTGCACGACTACAACGGGGCAGGAACTTGGACGGTACAGTTGATCGTCAGTGGGCCGGGTGGCGCGGGCACAAACACGCAGGTCAATGACATTTTCGTGGCCCCGCCCTGCAACTTCACGTTGTCCGCGACCAACGCCAGCTTCGGTGTCACGGGAGGGGGCGGCCTCGTCAGTGTGACCACATACACGAATGCGTGCATGTGGACGGCGAGCAGCAATGACAGTTGGCTCCAAGTCGCCGGCGACGGATTCATTGCGGCGGGCAGTAGCAACGTCGCGTACAGCGTTCTTCCGAATATCAGCAGCAGTAGCTCGCGCACGGGGACGATCACGATTGCGAGCCAAACGTTTACAGTTACCGAGGCGGGCGACCCAATTGCGCCCACAGTGTCGTTGACTGCGCCGACGTCGGGCAACGCCAGCAATACCATCGCCGTGAGTGCTGCTGCGGTCGATAATGTTGCGGTGGTGAGGGTCGAATTTTACCGCGACAGCGGCATCCTGCTGGGGAGCGTTGGCGCGGCGCCGTATAGCACGAACTTCGACACAACCACAGTGGCCGACGGGCCGCACTGCTTCTACGCAAAGGCCTATGACGCGGCCAGCAACGTCGGTATTTCCTCCACGAACTGCGTGACTGTGGACAACTACGCGCCCACAGTGCCGACCGGGCTCATTGCCACAGGAGTAGCGACGAACCAGATTAATTTGGGTTGGAATACCTCGAGTGACAACGGTACAGGAGTGGCGGGCTACCAGTTGTTCCGTGACGGGACACAGATCGCGACGACGGCCGGCACCAACTATTCCGACGCGGGACTTGCGATTGGGACCGAGCATTGTTACAGGGTCGCCGCGTACGACCATGTCGGGCACGCTTCGGCTCAGAGCGCGGAGGCTTGTGCGCAGAGTTTTGATACGGTGAATATGTTGCTGGGCAGTTACAACGGCCTGGTTGTGCAAACCAATGCGCCGTCGCACGCAAGTTCCGGGTCCGTCAAGTTTACCGTCGGCAAGGCGGGATCATTTGCGGCCAGCGTGGCGTTGGGCGGTGCGAAAGCAGTCGCATTTGGGGGGCAATTTGATATCGCCGGTAATGCGACGAATACAGTACCGCGTCCGGGTCTGGCCTCGTTGCAGGTGATTCTGCATTTGGATGTCAGCGGCACCGATCAAATCATGGGAACAGTCTCGGATGGTGTGTTCATGTCACAGTTGCTGGCCGACCGGGCGGTCTACGGCCACAAGAACCCATGTCCGCTGGCTGGTACATTCACAGCCGTGCTGCAGCCGCCTGGGGGCGATGATCCGAGTATTCCGCAGGGATACGGATATGGAACTCTTGCCGTGACCACGTCAGGCCAGGGGCACATGACCGGCGTTCTTAGCGATGGAACGAAGATCGTCGTCAGGGTGGTTCCTTTGTCCAAGCATGGCACATGGCCGCTGTACCAGGCACTCTACAAGAACGGAGGCGCATCCATCGGGTGGGTGACGATCAGTACAAGTAACACGGTGGATGCGACCGTGGATTGGTTCAGGCCGCCGATGCCGACGTCGGTGTATTTCCCTGCCGGTTTCACGACCAATGTGACCTTGCTCGGCGAGAAATATGTGAAGCCGGTCAATATCACCACGAGTTCCGCAGGCGTCAACGGAGTGGTTACTCTCGGCGGTGGCAATCTGGAAAGCAGTATCGTGAAGACGGTGTTTGTCTATGCGACCGGCAAGGTGGTCGTGTTGTCGCCGAACAATGAGAACGTGCAGATGAAATTCCAACCGACCACGGGCCAATTCAGCGGCAGCTTCGCACACCCGGCATTGAACACGACGATCGACTTCAGCGGATTGGCCCTACAGTTTCAGAGCAATGCGGCCGGCTATTTTCTGGGTACAAGCGAAAGTGGGTTCGTGACGTTCGAATCGACGACGCCATGACCCGCAACTCCCGTGTGCGCCTTGCGCCTTAGGCGGCAAGGCCGAAGGCGTCATGGATGGCGCGAGCGGCTTTGTCGGCGTCCTTGAGGGCGATGATCACCGAAATCTTGATCTCACTGGTGGAGATCATGTCGATGTTGACGCCGCTGGCCGCGAGCGTTTCGAACATCTTCGCGGCGACGCCGGGATGCGAGCGCATGCCGATGCCGACGACGGAGAGTTTGGCGATATCCGCCATCGAGGTGACGTCGCGGGCCGCGATTTCCTTGACGATGGGCTGCAGGACTTTTGTGGCCTTACCGGCTTCGTTGGAGGCGACGGTGAAGGAAATGTCGGTGAAACCCTTTTCGCTGACGTTTTGGACAATGACATCGATGTTGATGTTGGCGTCCGCAATCGTCTTGAACACCTTCGCGGCGATGCCGGGTTTGTCGGGCACGCCAGCGATGGTGACCTTGGCCTGGTTCTTGTCAACCGCGACGCCGCGAATGACCACGTCTTCCATTTTTGTGGTTTCTTCTTTCACAATAGTTCCTGGGTTGTCATTAAAACTGCTGCGCACTTCAAACACGACAGCAAACTTCTTCGCAAATTCTACGGAACGAGCCTGCATCACCTTGGAACCAAGCGCCGCCAACTCCAGCATCTCGTCGTAGCTGATTTCCGCGAGTTTGCGCGCGTTGGGCACAAGGCGCGGGTCGGACGTGTACACGCCGTCCACATCCGTGAACACCTGGCACAGATCGGCCTTGACGGCGGCGGCGATGGCAATTGCGGTCAAATCGCTGCCGCCACGTCCGAGCGTGGTGATCTGGCCGTCCGGCGTCGTGCCCTGGAAACCGGCAATGGTCACGATGTTGCCGTCGTCCAGAAACTCATGCACGCGCTTCGGAGTGATGTTCGCGATCTTCGCCTTGGTGTGAAGGCCATCGGTGACGATGCCGGCTTGCGCGCCGGTCAGCGACACGGCTTTCGCGCCGAGTCCGTGCAACGCCATCGCCAGCAGCGCAATGGTGGTTTGCTCCCCCGTCGCCAACAACACGTCCATTTCACGTTCGTTCGGCTCCGGATGCACCTCTTTCGCCAGCTTGATCAGCGAGTCGGTTACGCCGCTCATCGCAGATACGACGGCGACGACCTTGTTGCCGGCCTGTTGCGTAGCCAATACGCGCCGCGCGACATTCTTGATCCGCTCGGGGTTGCCGACCGAGGTTCCTCCATACTTTTGTACAATCAAAGCCATGGGATTCTTCCGCCTAGATTCCAATCACTTTCAAAACGTCATTGGCGTTCGGCTCGCAACTGATGGGCGAGGACGCGTTCGCCATCGCCGTGTCGGGGTCCTTCAACCCATGCCCCGTCAACGTTACCGCGATAGTCGATCCGCGCGGGAACAATCCCTTCGCCCGGTACTTGCGGAGCCCTGCAATGCCTGCTGCCGAGGCGGGCTCGACGAAGACGCCTTCCCTGGCCGCCAGCAACTTATACGCGTCAATGATTTCCGCATCGCTCACCATATCAATCAAGCCGCCTGATTCATCGCAGGCGGTTTCCGCCTGTTTCCAACTCGCAGGATTGCCGATGCGGATGGCGGTGGCGATGGTTTCCGGTTGCTTAATCGGATGCCCGCGGACAATGGGCGCTGCGCCCTCGGCCTGAAAGCCGATCATCTTGGGCATGAAGGCCACGACCTTGCTGGTGTGATACTCTTTATAGCCTTTCCAGTAGGCTGTAATGTTGCCCGCGTTGCCGACGGGCAGCAGATGAAAGTCTGGTGCCCGGCCCAGCGCGTCGCAGATCTCGAACGCGGCCGTCTTCTGACCTTCGATACGGTCGGGATTGATTGAATTGACGACTTGGATGTTCGACCGTTCCGCAATCTCGCGCACGATGCGCAGAGCGTCGTCGAAGTTGCCGCGAATTGCGACCACAGTCGCGCCTTCCATGAGTGCCTGCGTAAGTTTGCCCATCGCGATGGCGCCTTTGGGGAGGATCACCACACACCGGATGCCCGCGCGCGCGGCATACGCGGCGGCCGATGCGGAGGTGTTGCCCGTGCTCGCGCAGATAACGGCCTTCGCGCCGCGCTCGACGGCCAGCGAGACGGCCACGGTCATGCCGCGGTCCTTGAATGACGCCGTGGGATTCAACCCCTCGTATTTCAGCCAAATCTCCAGATCGCCGCCGATGATTGTTTCCAGAGTGTGAGCGCGAATCAGGGGTGTGTTGCCCTCGCACAGCGATACGACGGGCGTCTTGTCCGTAACGGGTAAGTGCTTGCGATACTGTTCGATGACTCCGCGCCATGCGTTCATGTGATCCACTCGCTTATGTGCCGGACATTCACTTCGTGCCGTCGTCGAAGCTCTCGACGCGGATGACGATCGTCCGGGCTTTGACGACGCCGAGTTGGTTGATCCTGGCCACGGCGTCCCGCACGATGCGGTCCTTCGCGGTGTGTAGCATCATAATCAAGGGAACCGTCCCATGATAGGTCTCCGATTGCCCCGGCCTGGCTTCGGGGGCCTCGCGCTGGAGCACGGAGGCAATGCTGATGTCGGCGTCGCCAAGGATTTGCGACACTTTCGCGATGACGCCCGCGCAATCCTCAACTGTCAACCGAAGATAATAGCGTGACTCGACATCGTCGATGGGGCGCACGCGCGCGTTGAGCCGATGCGACACAAATGCGGGCACACGCTGTTTGCTGCCGAACTTGAGGTTGAGCGCTGCGTCCGCGAGATCGGAGATGACGGCGCTGGACGTGGCGTCCGCGCCCGCGCCGCGTCCGTAGAACATCGTATCGCCCACTACGTCGCCCCGGACGACGACGCCGTTGAACACCCCGTTGACACTGGAGAGGACGTGCTGGTGGGGGATCAGTGTCGGATGCACGCGCACTTCGGCGGCGGACGAATCGCCGTCGCTCTTCACAATCGCGAGCAACTTGATGGTGTAGCCGAGTTCGCGGGCGATTTGGATGTCGAGCTGTGAAACCTGACGAATGCCTTCGACGTAGGTGTTGTCGAGCCCGGTCCAGAAACCATGGGCGAGGGAGGCGAGGATGGTCGCCTTGTGCGCGGAGTCGATGCCGTCCACGTCCAGCGACGGGTCGGCCTCGGCATAGCCTTTTGCCTGGGCTTCGGCCAGCGCCTCTTCAAAGCTCAGATCGTTGGCCGTCATGCGCGAGAGGATGTAGTTGCAGGTGCCGTTGACGATGCCGTAGAGGATGAGGAAGCGGTTGGCAACGAATCCTTCGCGCAGCGACTTGATGATCGGAATGCCGCCGCAAACGCTGGCCTCGTAGAAAATATTGGTCGAGTTCTTCGCTGCGACACGGAAGATCTCCTCGCCGTCATGGGCGAGGAGCGCCTTGTTGGCGGTGACGACCACCTTGCCCCGGTTGAGGGCATCGAGGATGAGCGTCTTGGCGAAGCCGGTGCCGCCAACGAGTTCGACGACCACATGGATGTCGGAATCCTGCAGCACCTGCTGGGCGTCACCGGTGAGGTGGGCAGCAGAGGTAGGAAGAGCCTTGAGCCGGGACTCGTCCTTGTCGCAGACCCACTTGAGGTGGATGCGCATGCCCAGGCGTTCGGCGATAAGGTCGGCATTGCGGGTGAGATGTTTCACCACGCCGCCGCCGACGACGCCGGCCCCGACCAGGCCAACATTGAGTTGTTTTGTCTCACTCATGGGAGGAGTAGGGCGTAAAGTGTAACGGCAGCCGGGCAGTTTGTCTAGACCGATGCCGTCCGGGTACTGGTACAGTTTCACGACTTCCCTTGCGGCCCGATGCTCCAAGCCCGCGTGTCGCGCAAAGCCGAGGCAGACCGCAGTCTGCCGAGACGCCGTGACTGCCGTCTCCGTGGCAACCGCCAGCGAAGGCGGACGCCCCATTGCTTTGAATTTGCCCGCTTCGAAGCCATCCGGTGCGGTATTTGGAGTTTGTTTTGGCTTCGTTCCGTACCAAACCACCCCGTTTTCGACGCCAAAACCCCTCCCAAACCCCTCAAATTGGGGTCTTTTTTGTAGAACGAACCCAACCCTCATTTTACACAACCAATTCATGCCTAAATTGATACGCATTTTTCAGTTGGGTTCGTTTGGCAAAAACACTCTTCTCTATAGAGAGCCAAGCCGCTGGGAGCGGCGCGACGCAACGCCGCAGGCGTCCCATCAGGGCGAGCCGAGCGGGCGCGAGCGAGTGCAATTCCCCTCCCAACCATCATCTCCCCGGCTCCCTCACGCATGTCTCTATGATCCATGCTCACGCCCCAATCTTCTCATGTTCCCTGAAAACGTGGTAGCGTACTTTGGAAGGTTTGGAAGCTTTTTTTAAGAATTTAGGCTGGGCGGTGTTCTCAAAACCAAACTGTACCAGTACCGCCGTCCGGTGTGTTAACATCCGCGCACAACCACAGGAGGCGATATGAACAGAGGCAACAAACTGGCGGCTGGTTTGGCATTGATATCGGTGATTGGTTGCGCCACGCACGTGGCTGTGACGCCCACGCATCGCGAGAACATGGCGTCGCAAGCGAAGGTGTTGGCCATCGCGGCGCGCGACCTCGAGGACATCGTGCGCCAGCACCGCGCCGAAGGCACGGAAGAAGAAGCGGTGCGGGCTGTGATCGGTTTCCACGCGCAAGCGGAGAACTTTGCGGGCACCACAGTGGCGTGGCAGTCTCCCGACCGGGTCGACTCCGACTACGAGCAGTTGATCAAGGCGTGGGTGAAGGTCAAGCAGACTTTCCCAAACCTGAAGGCGGACAAGCTCACGCAGGACCAGTACGCGCGCGTGCACCAAGAGTGGGACAAACTGGACCGGACCTCCGGTTACGCGGGCCGGAAGTACGAACAGAAGGTCGAGCAGGGCAAGTGAATGAGGCCGCCGCGCGGCCTATTTGAGGCTGCGGACGAACAGGGCGATGCGCTCGGCGGCTTTTTCCATGTCGGACATTGGCCCGCAGTAGCTCGCGCGCACGTGGCCCTCGCCGCCGGGGCCAAAGGCATCGCCGGGCACGACGGCAACGCGCTGCTGCTCCAGTAATTGCACTGAGAACTCACGCGAGGTCAGTCCCGTCTCTCGAATCGACGGGAATGCGTAGAACGCTCCGTTCGGCAGATGGCAGGGCAGGCCGATCTCGTTGAAGGACTTCACGATGAAATTGCGACGCAGCCGATACTGCTCGCGCATCGTGGCGATGTCGTCGAGCCCGCGATCGAGCGCTTCGAGGGCGGCTTCCTGGCTGATGATCGACGCGCAAAGCATCGAGTATTGGTGGATGCGCAACATCGCCTCCGTGAGCGCCGCCGGGGCGCACGCGTAGCCGATTCGAAAACCCGTCATCGCAAACGCCTTTGAGAACCCGTGGAGAAAAATGGTGCGCTCCTTCATTCCGGGCAAGGCGGCAATGCTGCTATGCTGGCCGGAGTAGGTGAGTTCACTGTAAATCTCATCGGTGATCACCAGCAGATCGTGGTCGATGCATACCCGCGCAATCTTCTCCAGTTCTTCGTGAGTCAACGTGGCACCGGTTGGGTTGCTCGGGAAGTTCAACATGATCGCCTTCGAGCGCGGCGTGATCGAGCCGACGATGTCTTCCGCGGTCAACGCGAATTTGTTATCGGCGCGGGTGCGAATGGCTTTGCCAACCCCGTGCACCAAGCGCACGCTCGGGTGATAGGACACATAGCACGGCTCGTGGTAGAGGACTTCGTCGCCGGGGTTGATGATGGCGCGCAACGCGATGTCCAGCGCTTCGCTCACGCCCACCGCCACGAGGATTTCGGTGTTGGGATCGTACTCGATGTGGTAATGGCGCTGGAGGTACGCGCTGATCGCGCGCCGTAGCTTGAGCAGGCCGAGATTCGACGTGTAACTTGTTTTGCCGCGTTCCAGCGCGAAGATCGCGGCCTCACGAATGTGCCAGGGCGTGACGAAGCCCGGTTCGCCGATGCCGAGCGAGACGACATTGTCCATCGACTGGACGATGTCGAAGAAATCACGGATTCCCGAGCGCGGGATATTCCGCACGTGCTCGGCAACAAAATCGCGCTTCGTTTGACGTTCAGAGGGCATACTTCAAGTATTTTAGACCACCCAAGCATCAAATCAAGCCGTGTTTTCGGGGCTTTCAGTCGTGAGGGAGAGCCTTACAATAAGATCAGGGAAACCATGATAGACAGGCTCCGGGGGATTTACCAAAGGTCGCGCCAGTTGGAGAAGCGAAGGCGGACAAAGTTGGTATGCGTAGTGGTAGCAACTGCAAGGATGTCGTTGTCATAAAAACGGGGAACCGAACTCATCCTGTTATCGGTTGGATAACAAACGACATCATTGTCGAGAACGGCAGGGTGCAGTTGCAGACGAAAGCGAGGCGGGGATTCCCCCGTGTACGCCAGGTTTTCGGCCGAAGGGACGTCAGCGCCGGTCAGGGACTGATCTTCAACCGTTCGAATTCTTCGGCGCCTTCCATCATCACGCCCTGCTTTTTGTAGGTCTTGAGCATGAAGTGCGTAGCGGTCGAAGTGACGCCGTCGAGGGTGGCAAGTTTCTCGGCGACGAATTGGGCCACGTCGCGCAAGGAACGGCCTTCGACAAAAATGAGCAGGTCGTAGGCGCCGGACATAAGGAACAACGAGGTGACCTCGTCGAATCGGGCGATGCGTTTGCCGATGCGGTCGAAGCCGCCTTCGCGTTCGGGTTGGATCTTCACCTCGATCACGGCTTTGACGAGATCGGTATCCACCTTGTCGTCGTTGATGACGGCCTTGTAGCCGAGGATGACTTTATCGTCTTCGTATTGCTTGATGCGGCGCTGCACCTCATCGGCGGGCAGATTGAGCATCTTCGCCAGGTCCGGTGGCGTTCGCAGCGCGTGTTCTTCCAGAAGTTTGAGTAGTGGATCCATAATTAACCCGGAACAGTAAAATGGTCGGGACGGCGAGATTCGAACTCGCGACCCCTTGCACCCCATGCAAGTGCGCTACCAGGCTGCGCTACGTCCCGTTCCTTAGTAAAATGCTATGTTTTTAGTACTTCGTTCTTGCCATTTGATACTGCTTTTATATACTGCCCACGTGAAACGCAGCCAAGACGAGCAAAAAGGCCCGTGGCAGAAAACTCCGTACGCCAATCTGATTCGCTACGTTCCATCGCGTACATATTTCGCTCGAATCCGCATCCAAGGCAAGCTCATTGTGAAGTCGCTGAAGACGGACTCCATTGCCGTCGCCAAGCTCCGCTTGGGGGATTTGGAGAAGGACGAGCGCCAAAATGCCGAGCATCGCGCGGCGGTGACCACGGGAAAAATGACGTTCGGGGATTGCCTGAAGCTGCACCGCGAACGGCTGCAGGCCGATCCGAATTTCAAGCCGAGAACGAAGGAGTATTACGAGTATCGCACCAAAGCCCTGCTCAAGTCCTGGCCCGGCTTGAACGAGCAGGACGTGCGCAAGATCACGAAGTCGGACTGCCTGAACTGGGCGGCGAAGTTCCGCACCGGGGTCAGCCCCTCGTCCTTCAACCATACCATCGTGTTGCTGCGCCATGTGTTTGAAATCGGGGTTGAAGCCGGTGCGCGTTACGACAATCCCGCGCGGTTCATCAAGGCGTCCGCCGAGCGTCTCACGCAACTCCGCTTGCCGGAGCCTGACCAATTCGCGGCGTTCGTCAAGGAGGCCGAGAGCGACGGCAAGGGCTATTGCCGGCACAGCGCGAATTTGATTCGGTTTCTGGCCTACGGCGGGTTCCGCATCCATGAAGCGCGCAACATCAAGTGGGGCGATGTGGATTTCAAACGGCAGAAGATCGTGGTGCGCGGCGATCCGACCACCGGACTGAAAGGCCGGGAGACGGGTGAAGTGCGGGAAGTTCCCATGATACCGGACATGCTTGAGCTCTTGGAACGCCTCCGCAGGGAACGCCCGGACGACCGGATGATGCACCGGTCATGCGAGTTCGTGAATGCCAAAAGGCGATGGACCGGGCAGCGAAAGTCGTCGGCATGGCGCGAATCACCCATCAACGGTCCCTGCATTAGCGAGAGAGCCCACGTAGTCCAGGGTCACGTCGGCTCCTACCGGAGTCGCCGTGAAGTCGGGTGCAATAACTCGAGCCGGACCAGTGCTCGAACCAACTAGCCATCGAAGCAACGCTTCGGGTTCACCGACCGTCGCCGACAAGGCGATCCTCTGCAGATCGCGACCGGCCACCGCCGAGAGCCGCTCAATCACCGCGAGCAGGTGCCACCCTCGATCGTCCCCACCGAACTGCGTGTATCTCATCGACGACGATAGACCGGAGACCGGAGAAGAAGACGGCGTGGTCACGCCGGGTAGATATCAAGATTGCTTCGAGGGACTCAGGAGTCGTCAGCAGGATCTCGGGTGGATCGTCGAAGATACGGGAACGGGCGGCAGCGCCGACGTCTCCATGCCAGAGTCCAGCACGTAGTCCGACGAAGCCTGCATACCGCTCAAGCCGAGGGTGGAGGTTGTTCACCAGCGCCCGCAGCGGGCAGACATACACGACCGATAGTCCACGCCAGCCCTCTGTGACGATCCGCGAAAGCAGCGGAAACACGGCCGCCTCGGTCTTCCCACCCGCGGTCGGCGCCAGCGCCAGGACGTGCTCGCCTGCCAAGATCGGCACTACTGCTTCTTCCTGGAGTGGCCGTAAGGATGACCAACCGAGCGAGTTGACAACATGGTGCTGCACCGCTGGGTGCAACGACTCGAAGCCGGGCACGCCGCTAGCCGTCCGTTTGGCCGATATCGAGCTCGATGTCATTCAGCGTGTTCACGACTCTCTCGCAAGCATTGCGCTCGACGTCGGAGAGCTCGTCTTCCTCAGTGTGAGCGCATAATCGTGCCGCGGGTCGAAGTCGTCGAACTGGTCAACTCGGTCCAACACGTCGCCGACGAGCTTCTTAAGGAAGATGCGTGGAGCGATGCCGACCTTTCCGCCGAGCGAACCGGTTACAGCGGAGGCAAGAGTCTCAACGTAGGAGTCGTCGACACGAGCCGCCAACCGTTCAGCGTGGTCGTTATGTTGGATGTAGATGTCACGAACCCGGACGCCGAGTTCGACAAGCCTGTTGTGGTCGAACCCGACAAGGCGGAGCTGCACGGCGCGGGGGTTGTCGAAACGGGCTTCGGTCTTGAAGTCGGTCGACATTCGCTGAGCGAGCGGAGCGAGGCGCTGCACCCCTTGGGGGCCGTCAAAGAAAGCCGGAGTCCCGGTGATGAGGAGATATAGACCAGGAAACCGGCCACTATCGACCTCATCGAGCATCTGCCGTAACGCGTTAAGGGACTTATCACGGGCGTCGGAGCGGACCCGCTGGAGAGTCTCGACCTCGTCGATGACAAGAAAGAGCCCGGCATGGCCGCTGTCGCGGAGGATCCGGAGCAGGCCCTGCAGGAACGACAACGCACCGGCGTGGTCGATCTCGCCCTTGATGCCAGCGGCCCGCTTGATCGACGCTGCAACGTTGGGTTGTCCGCCCAGCCAGGCCAGCAGCCCATCCGCGGCGGCATGATCGCCGTCACGAGTGGCAGTTCGATAAGCACGCAGCACCGCTCCGAAAGCGGGGGCCGATCGAACCACGTCGCCGAGGCGCTGCTCCATGAGACATCGGTCGCTCCGGCCAGTAGTTCGGCCTCGGTCTCGGCGACGTCGCCAGAAGCGAGTACATCTTCTTCGAGCACGTAGAACCAGGCATCGACGACCGAGCGCAACGCTCCGATGTCGCCGTCGCCGATCGACAGTCGTTCAACGAGACGCCGGTACACGGTCTGAAGATGGTGGAGCGGGGTCTCGGTCTCAGAGATCTGCAGTTCGCTCGTGGCGAAGCCCGAGGCGTCGAGCGCGCTCGCCGATCCAGCGGGCCGCGAACGTCTTGCCACTTCCCCACTCACCCCGGACCGCCTTGAACACCGCGCCACCGGTGGCGGCCTTGGCGAGCTCTTCATCGATCGCCTGTGCGAACCGATCGAGGCCAACTGCCATTACGTCGAGACCCCGTGCCGGCACCGTGCCACGTCGGAGAGCGTCGACGATCTCGTCGCGGACGTGCGGAACTGACCTTTAAGGTCATTTCTCTGCCTTCGTCACGTGGCCGCACCTCTCACGACACCGTGATCTCGAACTGTTGACCGAGGAGCTGTGTCGACAGCCGCACCTCATGGCCTGCCGCATCGACGTCGAGCACGGCGTAGCCGTCGACGTTGAGCACGCGGGCGAGGTACGACAGGAATCCGGCGAGACGGACAAGTGGAACCTCGGCGTCGGCTGCCAGGGCAGCAAAGGACGCCACCCCACCGTCGGCGGACCAAAGCCGAGAGCACATTCCGGATCCGATCCTCGGGTAGTGGCGTGCGCCCGGTGGCGCCCCGCTGTAGCTTCCAGACCTCACTGCCTAGCAGCGCACCAATCCAGGCTGGCTCGCCGCTTAGGCCGACGCTTGCGTCGGCGCTCAGTGGCTCGGAATCATCCCCCGGCACCTCGAATAGCGGGGTTGGCTTCTCGGCAGCGGCCTTCTTCGGTGACTTGGCCTCGCGCTTCGGTATCGGCGCCGATTTTTCGTCTACCTGCTTGACCGCTGCCCGCAAATCCCACCACAGCGGTGGGGCTTCGCTCCAGACATCCCAGCCGTTCGGTGGTTCGAGCCCGGCCGGGATGAATACGGCGATCGGAACGAGCACCTCCTCTGGCGTCGCGCCACCGTGGTAGCCACCTGCCTTGGCGGCGTATCGGAAGTCATCCTCCCATGGAGCAACTACTCCGGTGTCACCACTCAAGAGCACGCGGGGTCCGCGTAGAAGGACCTCGCCGTCGCCCGGCGCGCGATCTGCTTCGCGCCAGCGTTCGCCTCCGCAACCACCACCTCGATACTCACCAGAACCACCATCAGGCGCCTGAGCCAGAACGTGACCATGATCGGCACACACGACGACTGCCCGACCGTGGGTTCGGGCAGCGTTGAGGAGCCAGGGCATAGGACCGAGATCATCCAGCTCGTGAGCCGCAGTAAAGTTGCCCCGTTTGAGCTGGTCATCGATGGTGTTGATCACCACGGCAACGACGGATGGACCAGCCGGACTGAGCGCGTCAGCCAGGGCGGCCGAGAGTGCAAGACCGGCCGGGCCCGACACACTGTTCTGGTGGAACAACCGGGGGGCGTGCAGACCGTTGAGCGCGGCGCTCGATTCGAAGGCATTTCGCTCATGCGCCGCGTCACCCCGATCGAGCGCTCCAGCAAACAGGCTCGCCCGGCTTACCTCGGTGACAGTTGGAAGAGCCGCCACGCCGATGAGCCTTCTTTGGTCGTCGCCCGCGCGCCAAGTTCACGGAACCCGGCGTCAGTAAATTGCGGCGCAAGCTCCACGAACGATGGGATTCCGCATCCGTCGAGCACGACCAGGAGCACAGGGGTCGATCGCGCAAGCGGGGCGATCACTTCAGCGAGGACGTCTTCGAGTTTGACGATGCCACGCCGCCGAAGGTCGGCGGTTGGCGACGGGGTGGTCGTCCACGACGCGAGCAGTTCAGCGAACTGCCTGTTCTCGACCTGGCGGCGAGCAACCACGGCATCGATAACTCGTCGATAGATGGCGCCACTTGCCTCGTCTGAGTCGCCCCGCCAGAGTCGACGCCGCGCCCGGTCGATCCACGATCCAGCGACGGCGAACTGGATCGCGGCATCTTCAAACGAGGACGCCGGGTTGCTGGTCGGCACGTATCCGAGCCACGTGGAAAGTCGAGCTGCCATCTGGAGGTGAGTGAGACGGAGCCTTCCTGCTGGACTGGCGCTTTCCCGGTGCTTGGCAACTGCGCTCACCTGAGAGCGCAGAGTATCTAAGAGATCGGAATCGGCCACGAGGGAGCCAGCGTCGATTTGGTCGAGGATCATGGTCAGGGTGCCAGAGGCTTCGTCGACGCGACTGTCGAACCCGCGAGGCAGCAGGTCGCTTCGCTCGATCGCCGGGGCTTCGATCTGAGTGGCGAGGGTCGAGGCGGCAGCGATGATCACATTGGCGCGATCCCGATCGCTTTCGATGAGTCCCGTGACGACTTGTTCGGCTCTGGTTGCCAGTGCCGCCCCGACTGCAGGCGGGACGACTTGGTTATCACAGCGAGCTTCAAGTCGACCGGCAGCTCGCCCACCATCGAGCTCACCGAAGCCGTACACAGATCGTGCCGTGAGCCCGATCGCGAGGAGCTCGGCTCCGTGCCCGGCTCGCAACACCGCGGCGACCAGCTCACCGAGTAGACCGTTGTTCTCGGCGAACGCGCCTAGGAGCGCTATTCGCAGCCGCTCGGGGAGATCGGCCAGCAAAGCGAACGATGACGGCTCGGCTGAAGTCGTTAGGGCCGACCCGACATCGAATCGCTCGATGCCGAGGAGTTGGCGTCCGAGGGCTTCGAGCGCAAGGTCGACGGTGAGCGTTCCGCCTGCCGCCATGGATCGGGCCACATCGGAGCGCACGTATTCAAGGAGGGCGTCCGCAATCCATCCATCCTCGCGGCGGAATGCTCCGTCGAGGTGGCGCACTTCGAAGAGTTGCTCGACCGCGCTCCACGGATCGAGCCCAAGGATCCGCGGCGGCGTGAACCTAGCCAGGACGTCCGCGCCAAGATCGGAATCGGCGAGATCACACAACACCACCAAGACGTCGTTCACGCCCTCAGCGCGCCGGTTCGTCCATTCGGCGAGGCTCGACCGCACCGCTAGCGATGACACGCACGGTGCCACCGAGACCCGGCGGCCGTCGAGCACAAAGTCCCCGTTGGCCCACTCAGGCTCGGCCCGCAGGACGATCATCTTCGCCTCCGGCCGGCGCGCCAATACAGAGGTCACACGCTGTGCAACGAGCCCGTGAGTAGCAATCCGAACGCTCACAAGTCGGTCGCTCCGTTGTCAACGGCCTCAACCCAGTCGATCGTGATTCCTACGCTCTCCTCGGCGACTGTCTGCGCCTGCAGCTTGGTGCGCAGCTCATCGAGCTGTTGTTGGGCCTCGTCGATGCTTTTGCCGGCCCAGCCCCGGTGACCAGGAGAAGGCGGCGTTGGAGGTGCAGGTGGAGGGGGAGTCTCTACATCAGTGAGGAGTTTCACTGCTCGGCCTTGGACGTCGTGAAGCACCGGTACGAGCGGTGCGACGAACTCGTCCGTCTCGAGGGCGGTACGGAACTCTGTAGCCAACGCGGCGCCGCTGAGTCGCGACGCAGCCGTGAGGATGATCACGTGCTGTGCAGCGTCAAGTTCCCGGACGATGTTCGCGGCAGTCGTGATACTTCGACCGAGCGCCAATCCAGAGGGACGGATCTCGGCCGTGGAAAGGGCTTCGACCCGCTCAAGGTCGTTGGCAGCACGCCGAAGTGAGCTGATCAGAACAGCTGCGCATTCGGCGGTCGCGAGCCGTTTGCTAGCACTCGTCCCCTCGCCCAGCTCGGCAGACCAGTCAGCGAGTCGCTGGGCCAGCTCCTCGACCGCAGGTGAGTATGCATTCGCAACGCGGGCGAGTTCCATGCCGGCGCGCTCCAAAGCGAACCCCGAAAGTTGACGTGTGGGAAGTGTGACGCCGAAGACCGACGCCAACCGATCGCAGGCCTCCTTCCACGTACCCGGTTCCGGTAGTACTTGCTCCACGACCTCCCAGGAGTCGTCGAGCCGATCGACACTTCCGACCGCCGGCCCGCCGTGTTCACAGAAGGTGTGGCTCGTTGCCTGCGCCCACACCAGGACGATCAGATTCTCTATTTGGCCAGTCAGGCCGGTCGCGTCGGGGGTGTTAATTGCTCGTCGAAGCAAGCCAACCGTTGCCGAGCCGGTTCCATCTTGACGGGCCTGGTTGATCGCCCTCGTGAAGGTGAGATCCCAGTGCTCAGCCGTGTGTTGGAGCGTGAAGGCCTGTTCGGATTGCACACCGAGCCGCAATGGGTTGGCGACGCGGCTGAAGTAAGTGCCGGTCGGCTGTGTCATTGACCCGAAGTCGTGCGTCGGGTTCGACGACCGCGTCGGCGCACAACATCGCGACCTTGCGGATCTCGGTGGGCTTGATCTCCGCGACTTCCGAGCCAAAGTCTGGGGCACCCGGGTAGGTGTGGCGGAAAGCTTGGTCTAGCACCTGCTCGAGCGCTTCGCGTAGCGACGGTCGAGTTGGGGGTTGCATGGTCATACCGGCTCGCAGGCAAGGGAAGTGATCGGTAAGCGAGTGGCTGTGATCGACCAAGCGTTCATCGGCACTCACGACACCGTAAGCGCCGAGCATTGCAGCATCGAGCTCGCTGCGGGCCGAGGTCCGCATCGCCTCCAGGAGAGGTTTCGCGGACGCACGAGCAACTGGGCTGAGCGAGAAGGTTGCCTCAGCGAAGCGGTCGTCGTTAAGGAGTACGTGGTTGAGACGAACCAGTCGGCCGAGGGTGTCGAGGGTCTGTGCCGTAAAGAATGCTGGCAACCAGCACAGCGTTGACCAGGACGAGTTGTTCTGCCGGAACCGATCAAGCCGTTCCAGGTCCTCGAGGGGCGTATGGCCAGGTTCGTCGAATGGGAAGTCGAAGACGAACCTCCACGTCGCAGTGTCGTTGGCGAACACGGCATCGGGGAGCTCGGCTGTGTCGCGGATATTTCCGAACGAGATAGAAACGTCGCGGCGCAAGCCTCGCCACACCGTCGAGAAGGTGATTTGCATCTGGTCGATGGGTAATCCGAGCGCGCTCGAGGATGTTGTCTTTGATGAGCCTGCGACGGTTGGCATTGTTGTCGACTCCATCAGCGGTGGCGAGAATGGCGGAAGTGTCGACGTCAGCGAGGACGATCGAAACGGTCGGGTTGTTGGCATCGGTTCCCAATCGCAGCTCGCCCACACGTGATGACAGCTGACGGAGCTTGTTGGTCACGATCGTGGTTTCCTGGCCTGGAATGGGGGAGGAGATGAGACCGTGATTGAGGGCAACCAGGCGGGTAACCGTGAGGTCCTTGAATGGGACGGACTGCGGCACGAGCGCGGCGAGCAGCAATGTCTTGATCAGGCGGTCGTCGTTCACGAAGGGGCCTGTGAGTTCCGAGCCTTCGGCGAGGTCGATGTGCGTCCAACAGAGCAGGGCGGAGGCGGGTGAGGTAGATCTTGCGGGCCTGGTCGAACGCGGAGCGCATGGCGTCAGAGAACGGGTCATCACTGTCGGCGATCACGTCGTACAGATCTCCGACGGGCACGAGCTGGCCGATTGTGAGTTCGTCGCGTCGCTCGACTAGCAGTTCCAAGAGCACGCGAAGCCCCGTCCGGGTGCGCTGAAGGGCGCCGGCCACGTCGACGAGTACCGTCATGAACGCCGGCGAAAATGGATAAGTGAGGGCGAAGCTGGCGTCGTCGCCATGTTCCGCCAACAGAGCGTCCCGCACTGCTCCCGACAGTGAGAGCGACTCGAACGCGCGCCGGAGCACGTTGGCGGCCTCGCCGTCGCGTGGCACGAGGAGGCGGCGATTAGCGACAACGGGGAGGTTCGAATCATCGAGGCGGATCGTGTCGAATCGGCCCTCCTGGTAGGAGAGTTGGTCGGCAAAGCTCAGCTTCTCGGCACCGGGCACGCTGTCGCCTACGAGCTCGCGGAGGTCGCGCTGGCGAGCGATGATCGAGATGATCGGTACCGGGCGTGATGCGCTTGACGCTTCCACCAGCTTGGACAGCTTCGATGATTCGGCGCTGACCCACGCCATATCGCCCAGACGTGACAAGAACCACAAGATGAGCTCGTCGAGGAACAGGATGACTCCGCCATAGCCCAGGCTCTGGGCGTGGTGGCTGATCGCGGCGAGTCCATCGGCAAAGTTCACGTATCCGCTGCGATTGGCGCGGGCCGAGCTTCGCCGAAGCTCGACAACCAGGTACCGGTGAGCGCTTGGACGAGGCGGATCCGATCGGGGGAGCCATGAATCGCCTGACGGGCCGCGTCGTAAGTCTGGGGGGTCCACGTGTCGGCGAGCGCGCCCCAGTCGCTGTCCCCGGTGGCACCCTCGGAAAGTCGTTCGAAGAACTTCTCGTCACCGACGCTGGCGCGAAGCTCATCGGCGTTCTCCAGTAGCGGTTCATCGGCAAAAACCGCAGGCGGAGGCAGGCGTCAGGGTGAGTTCGAGCGAGGTAAGCGATGTACTGGCCGAACACCGCTGATTCGAGGTCATGCTCGCCGATCAGGTGAAACGGCACGGTAAGAAAGCGGCGCTCGGCGCGCCATGAGTCGATATCGGCCACCACATCGGCCAACTCGGGGACGGCTCGCGCTATGGGGTTACCATCCAATAGCAACTGCAACACGCCCATGAAGTTGGACTTGCCGCACCCGAAACTGCCGTGCAAATAGGCAGCCTTCGACGAGTGGTCGTTGACTGACGATCGGACGAGCGCGACGGCATCGTGGAACGCCTGCCGTAGTTGGTCCGTAACGACGTACTTGGCGATAGTCAGGGCCGGGTTGTCGGTGGCCTCGGCGAGTTGGTAAACGAGGTCGCCCTTGTGGACGCTTTCCGGGATTGTGATGACATCTCGGAGGAGGGTGGGATGAGTGCTCACGATGTCTCGTCCTTGGTTGCGGCCTGCCTACGGCCTCGTGTTGTTATTCGTGGTTGCCAGTCGCCGATGTCACCGATGGTTCGGCCTGCGGCAAAGGCATGCTGTTCGGCGATACCTCTGTAAAGCTGGGCAGGGCTGGCACCCCAACGGGAGTCGATCTCGTTGTGCCACTGCTCGAGCCACGGAAGCTGTTCGGCCAACGCGACTACAAGTGGCCAACGCTGGTCGGGATTCCAACCGTCAGTCTGTTCCCGGTCGACCAACAACGTGCCGATCGCCTGAGCGAGTTGGGCGTGGTCGAACCCAGCCCAGGCCATCACCGTCGTCGTGTCGTTGTCGCGTTCCGCGCCAGTCACCGAGATGAATCGCTCCTTGGGAACGTCGAGTTTGCCTCGCAGGCTCCAGTAGCTGGTCTTCTGGAAGTCAGCCTGGGCGTACTTGGGCGGAACGGGGATGCGGTCGAGCCCGTCGGGCGAGGGCTGACCTCGATCTTCGATGCGCTGTAGATCCCACGTGCGTTCCCACTGCCGACGTTTGGCCATGCCCGAAGGCTTGTAACGCGCGGCTGACTGGGCAGGCACGTGCTCGTCGGCGACGAGTTCAGTGACCAATGCACTCGGGTCGATTTCGACGATTCCCTTCCAGACTCGAGCCACCGACATGAAATCGTCGTCACGACTGACACGGTCGGCGAGCTGGGCGACGCTACGACAAGCAGCTCGCTCGTTGTCGCCGGAGCCCTCGAACCACAGCAGCCGGTCTTCCAACCGATCGAGCAACCAAGTGCGCAGCGCGTCGGATTCGAGCTTCGTCCAAGGCTCACGGACCCATCGGCGCTTGTGTTCCGGTCGCTCTATCAGCGCAATGTCACGATCATGCTCGATCAAGTCGATCCGACGCTGGACGAGGTCTTGGTACCAGGAAGGCCAATGAGTCGGAAGCTCCGTAATGGGCGTGGACCGGTGCCGGGTGAACCAAGCGGTCTCCACATCGCCAGCGGCGAGTTTGCGGGCCAGGACGATTTCAAACGCTCGTTCACCGAGTGCGATCGGCGGCGGTGTTTCGTTGTCTGGCACGCAGAGGGAGTCATCAGTCAGGCCATAGAGATGAAGGCAGATCCAGTCGAGCTCCTCTTGCCATGCCACCATCTCGGAAAGGATCCGCTCCGTCTCGACGAAGGCCGCGTCGAGACGGAGCCGGTTGGGAACGTATTCGGCGCAGATTGATGAGGGCTGGCGTGCGGCCAGTTCTGTAGCCAACGAGTCGAGGGCACGCGCGATCGTGACCGGAGGCTGGCCCGAGGGGAGGGGGAACTGCTGGAGCTTGGTGCCATCGTGCTCGTAGAAGTTGTCCCAGGCCACCGTTGTTTGGCGGGCGCCCCGCGTGTCGACTGAAGCTCCCTTGTTGTGGAACACCTGTTGCATCCAGAAGCACGCCACCGACGAGTTCAAGAACCCCAGCAGCTCGAGGTGTTCGTCGACGTTCGCATGTTCCCGCAACTTAATTATTGGCGGACCGATTGAATACCTTCCCACCGCGGTCGAGAACGAAGTGATTGTGCGTCGCAACGAAGGCAAAGGCAATTGATAATGGAGTCCGGAAGCGATCGCGGAAGAACATTGAATACTCGAACCACTCGAGTCCCCGTTCGATTTGTGTCTTCCCGTAGGCAACGCGGTCGGAGAGTTGAGTCTTCCACGGCCATTCGAATCGGATCACTTCGGACTCGCCGTCGGTTTCCAAAGTCGCCGCTTCATACGGCCATATCGCATACGAGAGTGAGGAGTATCCCCAGTTGCGGATCTCTTCACCTACGATAAGTGGAAGCGTTAGGCGCGACGGAATGCGAGATCGCATCGCTGGGCCAGCACCAATTCGGAACACGTCGTCTTCTCGAGTGACGACGCCAAATCCGATTTCCCCGAGACAACGTTTCAGTCGCATCGACGCGGCCGCGGTCGAGCCATTCCTTCAGCTCTGCTGCACCGCCCCCACCGATGCTCCATGGATGCCTTGCGAATCTTGCGCGCGATCAGTGTCTCCAACGCTGACGAATTCGCTTTCGCTGCCTGGCTCATCGACCTGGTTGACGATAGCCGTCCAGACAAGTCCTTTAGCCGGATCAGCCGGTGTCGAGGGTTCTCCGCGGATCCCCATGACCGTGCGAATTGTCGGTTGCACCGGTCCCTGGTGGCGTCCGAGGAGATCACCGTCGGTGTGCCATGTCCAGGTATGTAGGCGCCGGACGTGTCGATGACGTGGGTGAGGTCCCATGTCGGGATGCATTGTTCGATGAGTTTCTTGCCGAACTCACGTTTCATGAAGGAATTGGCGGTGATCATGCCGACGAACCCGGCAGGTCGACTCATGTGATCAGGACTGACGGCGAGCTCGAAGAATCGCTCCATGAATGGCGCGGCCAATGAGTACTGGCGGTGGCATGACCTCGGATATCGCTCGCGATACTGCTGGTTGAGCGCAGGATCCCGACACACTATGTAAGGCGGGTTCCCGACCACGGCGGCGTACTGCCTACTGAAGATCCGGCTCAGGCGCTCGGCGTGCTCGGTCCGGTAGAAGAACTGTCGCTCCGACGCCGTCGTAGTCACCGAGTCTTCCATGCCCTCGAACTGGCCGGAACGGGCGCCCCACAACAGGGAATCGCCGACGGCGACATCGATTGTGAAGTCGGGAGCATCGCGCAGGTCATGGATCCCGCACGCTTTCAGCGCGGCGACGAGTAGCCGAAAGCGAGCAATCTCGGCGGCGAATGGATTGAGGTCGACTCCGGTTACGGCCGTGAGTGCTCGCTGCGCAAGTTCGCGCTCCGAAGTTGCTGGCTCGGCGGTGTGCCACGCCTGCCACAAGCGGTCGAACGCCCCGAGTAAGAAGTGTCCCGACCCACACGTCGGGTCGATCAAGGTGGTACGGGTCAACCCGAATTCCCGATCGCCGGGTCGAGCGTGCGGTCGAGGATGAATTCCTCGACGAAGACGGGCGTTTGCAGCAGCGCGTACTTCTTGCGGCCTGCTTCGGAGAGGTCCTGGTAGAGGTCGCCGAGGAATCGCGTGTCGAGGTTGGGGTCACCGAAGTCATGGATCAGCGTTCCAGTATCTCCGTGGGTGGCGCGGAACAACGCCAAGATCCGGGTACACGCGTCGGCAGGTGGATCGACAAGCCACAGCGGGCTCTCCCCTTCTGCCAGCAAGCCCGACATGCTCGGTAGCTCGGTTGCCTTGCGGAACACGCTGTGCAAGTACTCGCGATCGGAGTCGTGCGGACGCTCGGAGAAGTAACGCTGTTGTGCAACCCACGCTGCGGCGCCCCGATCCCCGGACCACCGATCAGCGGTTCGGCAATGAGCTTGTTGTCCTCACAGAACCGGACAACACACAGGCCAGCAGCCATGCCACCGCGACCTGTGTCAGCCGGTCCTCCGTCCACGCCTCGAAGGTCCGGCCGGTGTCGTTTGCTATGGAATCTACTTCCACTCGGTCTGAGAGGAGCAGCCGCCATGAACTTCAGTGTACGCCGCGACATACCGACGAGGTCCTCGGCGAAGAGCCCAGTTCTTGCCCGGTCCGCAACAACAGTTGCCTGGAACACGACGTCCTCGTTCCGAAGTTTGAGTCGGTGCCCGTCGCGGCGCGGCCCCGGTACACTTAGCGAGCCGGAATCTGTCGTCGACCCATCGGATCGTCCGGATGTCGCTGGAACCGGCTGGCCGTCGATCATCAGTTCGGCATCAGCCATCGATCCGAAGACGACGAGCCACGGCGTACGCAACCCGGAGTCGACGCGACCGGCTAGTCTCGCAGCCGGTCGATCGTGTCCAGCTCGCCGTCGCGGGCCGGACCCGGGGGTTCCAGGCCAGCCGGTGTCCGGCATGGGCGGAGTGGGTTCTGACGAACCGGCCCGCGGCCTCGCGGGGGGTGAGGATCCGCAGGTTGGTAGTGGTGGTCTCCCCTCGGCCGCTGGGTCAGCGGATGCTCGAGCCTCTCTCACGCCACTCGTTTATTCGCAGCGACGGCTCTCGACTCGTCAAGGAACCGAGGCTTCGATGTCGCCATGGTGGTCATGTGGTGCAGGTCGGCGGGTGGATGGAGCCGGCTCTCGTTGAAGTTCAGCCCGTCGGGTGGTCGGCACGCGAAGCGCCAGAAAACCACCGCTGCGCAACGACCGATCTAGCCTCCCTTCTAGCTCGATGGCGGCTGTTACCGCAGGGTCGATCTCAGCAGTCGGGAGCGCTTGCCGACTAGACGGCGTGACAATGCGGGTGGAATCGCGGCGAACGAGTGACGTGAAGGTCGTGAGGTCCCCGACGGCTGTTTCGATTCGGACGAATTTTTGTGAGGTATTACTCCACGTCACTGCGACCTCAGCGGCCGCGAGCGCCTTGTCGAGCTCAGGCCGTTCAGGCAGTCGAACCTGGGGGGACCGCCCGCGCACCCTGGTCACCACATCATCAGCGGTTAGCTCTGAGGCGGTGGCCAAACCCTGGCGAGTGAGTCGCAACGCCCGCACCGGTTCTAGCGTGACTGGATAGAGCTCGAGCGGGGAGCTGACGCCAACCTGTTGCGAAGCGGTGGCAGCGAGGCGGAGCAGCCGACCATCGGCCAACGCCACCCCTTCAGGCACCTGAAGCCTGGCGAAGCATTTGACGGCACGGTCCTGTGGAACCACATCGGCGGCAACTTCAACGATGTCGTCCGTGCGGTCGCCGAGCGCAGCCGCATAGAAGGCCAGTGCAGCTCCGTCAAGGCTGGATTCCGGATCGACCACCGCGACGACCACTCGATCGCCATGACGACGAACCACGAAGCGGCGACGGCCGCGCCTCGGTACAGGCGTACTCCTCGGCCTCAATCGCGGCACGAAGACCGCGCGTGCCACGATAGAGCGAGAGCGCGGCGAGGCCCGAACCTCGCAGCTCGATGAGCAGCGGCTCGAGCTCCCGTACGGCAACGACCCCATCGTTCGCGATTATGAAGTCGACGAGGTCGTCACGGACCGAGTCAAGCGGCTCAAGTTCGGCCCATGATCGTCGAACTGCCGGTCCTATCTGCCCCAGGCGACCTCTGCTGAGACCGAGAGCGTCAGCAATGGTCGCTTGCGAGGGCCAGTCCGCCGACTCAGCACCCGGCACGGGCTCGAGTCCCAACATCATGCGTACCGCCGACTGCACCGACCCTTTCTTCCCCCCTCTGGCCGGACGCTGGCAGAAGCGCCGGGACCAACAAGTCAAGGTCCAGGCGGGACGGACTAGCGACCGATTCTCCCTCCTTATCAACGACCGTTGGCGCTCGCTCCGGCATTGCAGTCGCCCGACCAGTGGCAGCAAGCTCCTCACCAAACCGGGTGAGGATCGCCGCTCGGAGCTGGATTATGCGGCGACGCACACGAGGGCTGATGCGTCGGGCCTTGTTCACCTGCATCGGTGAGACATCGGCAAGCTGGCGAACCGTTGACACACCGAGACGGTCAAGAGCGGAGGTCACCTTTGGGCTTGCGCCGAGAGAGACAATCGGATCGCCGATAGACAACGCCTCCGGTAACGCCAAACTAATGCCCGTGTCCTCGTCACCGGCTGAGCCCGTCACTGTGTCCGATTCGAGCCCTTCGAAGACGCGCTGCCACGACTGAAGCATTTCCTCGGCGTTGCCGAACCGATGGGACGGTTCGCGGCGCAGAGCTTTGTGGAAGAACTCTTCAAGTGGGTGCCGGGCTGCAGGGTCGAACAGCACAGGGTCGAGTACGACCTCTTCGGCGGTGAACGCCGGGTCGCTACGGCCATCACCCCACTTGGTGTCTCACCGGTAGCCATTTCGTACAGGGTCACCGCCGCCGCATACCGCTCCGCGGCGAGATCCCAACGGGGCGGTGTGCGATCAGCCAAGAATGGCTCTAGATATGGCGGCGTTCCCGCGTGGACATCAGTAGCTGGTATGGCTGCGAGCGAGAAGTCGAACAGCACAAGGTGTTGTTCTCTGTTCGTGCCGATCTCAGTGATACCGAGGTTCTCGGGTTTGATGTCGCGATGCGACCTGCCTTCTCGTTCGAGGTAGCGGAGCGCATCGAGCAGGTCGTAGCCCCATCGATGTAGGAACTCGATACCAGGCGTACCGTTGCGGCGCAGTTCGTCGGAGAGGGACAGACGTCCGGCCAGTGCCTCGACGAGCACCCGACGCCCGGCGAGCTCGATCACGCCGTAACAGCGAACCACGGCGGGATGATCGAGACCTGAGAGGATCCGGTATTCGTCAGCGAGACGACGATCGGCGTCGCCACCGAGGGACACCTTGTAAACAACCTCGGTCGGTGGCGCACCGACCGGTCGCTCAACGAGCAAGGCGAGCGCAGTAGAGCCGCGCCCAAGGCGACGAATGACAACAGAGTCGTCACCGAGGCGGTCTCTCACTTTGGCGTCTAGCGGATCGACGTCGCTTGGCCCGAGTGGCTCAGGCTCGATACTCACGGGCGTCGGTGCGGTCAGTTCCTCTTCAGCCAGATCGAGACCAGCGATGACGTCCTCGAACGAATTGAGTCGCTCCGACACGAGAGGACGCGTCGATTGAAGCACCAGCTGGTGCAGACCGTCAGCAACTCCCGGCACCCTTGCGGCCAGCTGCAGACCTCGGCCAGATTGCAACGCCTGCCGAACGGCTTCGCGCAGAATCACCTGGGGCCTCACCCGCGATCACATGGAAGGCGATAGCTCCAAACGAGAACACGTCAAGGGCCACTCCGTCGGGTTCGTCCTCGGTGAACCGCTCGGGCGCTTGATAAAGCAGGGCTGATTCATCAGCTAAGAGCTCGACGTCGCCTGGCGCAGCTGTAGGGAGACCGAAGCGGGTGTTCACCCCGGCAGTCGACGCTGTGGCATTTGTTGAGGCCGGATGGTCACGACCTGCGAGCGAGAAGTCAGTGACCAACACGACCCAGCGCGCTTCGCCGCTTCGTCCGGGTCGAACCAGGACGCTGCCGGGCGAGAGAGCGCGGTGGGTCACGTTGCGCCTGTGGACTGTCTGGAGGGTTTCGGCGAGCTGGCGGAGCACAGCGAGCCGGTCACCGAGATCGATGTCGGGATGGGCGGTCAGCCAGTTGTCGAGCCGCAGGGCGTCGCGTTCATAGGCGAAGACGACAGCGGATCCGAGATCAGTGTCGATCCGTTCGAAAGCCCTGATCACGTTGGTGTGCTGGAGTCGTTCTGTCGCCAGAAACTCCCGGTCAGCGGCTCGGCGCAATGAATCGGCTTGCTCATCGGACATCATCGGCTGACGCGAGTAGATCCGGACGCGGCGCTTGACGCCCGGAGTCCTCTCATGGTCGGCAAGGAAATCCTGTATACCGGGGCGTTCGGTCACCGTGTCGAGCCGCAGCACCCACGAACCGACTTGCCGAGTGTGGTCCGATTCCTTAATGCCGATAGCGTCGAGCGCCTTGGCGACCGAGGTGGTGATCGGTGTGTTGAGTTGATGGAAGCGCGAATTCGCAGCCTCAGCGGCCCCGATATTGGCGACGGTGTGGACGATGCCCTGTAGGGCGCCATCGGTGGTCACTGCTGAGCCGTCGCGACCGCAGACGTGCACTCGGGCGTCGGCGGTGAGTTGAACCTGGAGACTTGCGTCAGACAAGAAGACAAGGGGCTGGATGAACGGTGGACGAGTCGACGCATTCTCGCCGCCGACCGCGCGCCACTTTGCCTCGAGGAGCGACTTGAGGCGCTTCGCTTTGCGGTTTGTGGCGAGGAGCGGGTTCTCCATCGTCGTGCGTCCACCGTCGGGACGATGGAATGTCCACCGCTGCTGATCGCCGACCAGACGGCCGGGGGTGGACTTGATCTCGATCAGGAAGGCGCCCTTGCGAGTCAGAAGAAGGACGTCAACTTCGGAGATCACGCCACCAGAGATGAATTCGAAGTTCGACCACGCGTGGTTAGGGTCGGCGTCGGCAAGGCCATTGCGCAGGAAGTCGATAGCCTCGTCTTCCCAGGGGAACGTCGACGACGTGACTCGATGCCACCGGGGCGAGCTGGCATCCACCGAGACTTGCCTCCCTTTGCCGACGGGCGAAACGAAACGCAGTTAGTCTGCCGCGCCACGAAGGGTGGCGGAGCCATCTTCGACTATGAGCACGAAGGAGCCACCTCAACGAGGCCCTCGTGAGAGTCACGCCAGATGATGCAAACCTCAACGAAGACGGTGCATGGCCTTTGAGCTGGACTCACGCGACCACGAGGTTGACCTGCGACGCTCACGAACCGGTTCGAGCCGTCGAACCTGTCCGATCGCTGCGCGGCCTGCCGACGGTAGCGATAGTCCCGGGGATCGCAGTTTGGTAGTTCAGAGAAAAGTGGCGAGTTTCTTGCGATCCACAGGTCTTACGGGAATCTGGACGACCAGGGTGAGTGACGGATGCGCGCTGACACCTAGCTCGATGACGTCGAGCTTGATGATCCCTGCGGTCGGGTGGCGGATGGAGATGGGGCCAGTGATGGACTGTTTCACCAAGTAGCGAGGCCACAACGCTCGGAACTCTGGACTGGCTGCACGGAGCGCGTCGATGAGTTCGTTGAAGCGGGCGTCTCCGGCGTGCCGCCCGGCGGCGGCTCGGAACTGCGCGAGCAGGATGCGACTTCGGTCGTCCCAGTCGACCCACCTCCGTCGATGAACGGGGTCGGCGAAGGTCAGCCACATGAGGTTGCGGCGACCCTCGGGAAGGCCACCTGGGTCCCACAGCGCCGCGAAAGTCTCGTTCCATGCCACAAAGTCGAACCTCTGGCCGAGGAGGCAGGCCGGTGCAGGCACCAACGCGGCGAGCAACCGGGTGAGCTCGGGGGTGGCACCTTCAGGCATCTGGTCGGGCTCGGGAGTGGGAAGACCGGCGAGGTGGCGAAGATGGCGGTGGTTCTCTTGGTCGAGGCGGAGCCCACGGGCTAACGCGTCGATGACGTGGGCGCTGGCGGTGATCGACCTGCCCTGTTCGAGCCACGTGTACCAGGTCACCCCTACGCCCGAGATCTGGGCGACCTCTTCCCGGCGCAGTCCCGGCGTGTTGCGCCGCCCCGGCGGGACACGCAGCCCGACGTCCTCGGGCTTGAGTTCGCCACGGCGGACCCGAAGAAACGTCGCCAGCTCGGCACGCCTGGAGGTCACGGCATCGGACACTGTCGTCCGCACGTTCTCGGTCATATGGCTGGACCTGGTATTGACACTGCCACTGGCATCAATATTACTAGTAGTAACGACACCCCTTTAACCGATGGACGCGACCGCATCGCCGACCTACCCTCACGGCTTCGAAGCTGTCTCTCGGGGGGGAGTCGACGATGCGGGGCGTCGCCAGGTTCGGGACGAGTCAAGGATCACCGCAACGCACCGCCGCAGTGATGCGCGTCTCCTGCAAGCTCCCGAACACGAGGCGTTCGTTCAGAGGAGATCCCGTAAGGGCGTAGGAGAGCTGCGCGCCGGGCCGCCACCGGGGCCAGGCAGTGCAGGGGGGAGCGCAGTGAAACCAGCACCGGACAGAGCCGCCCGGCGGCAGATGGACCGTCGAAGGCGAGCTCGCCAGGAGCCGCCATGGCGACGGCGCGCGGCGTTGGTCGCATGCGGGGTCGCGGCCGGAGTGGTGATGGCGTCTTGCGGCGGAAGCGGTGCCTCCGACGGATCGCACCCAACGACGACACGAGCCAAGTCCACAACGACGACGAGTATCCCGGTAACCTCCACGACCCTCGCCCCAACGTCTGTCGCCGTGCTGAGCGCCTACCGCGCCGGATGGGCGGCGTTCGAGCACGCTCTCACGACCGCGAACCCGAGCGACCCGGAGCTGGCAGCGACGATGGTCGACCCCCAGTTGCAAAGCGTCAAGGCCAACCTCTTCGCCGACAAGAGAGCGGGGATGGTGGCCCGAGGCACTTTCACGTTGCACCCGAAGATCACGGCCTTGTCGGCCACGACGGCAACTGTGGTCGACTGCGCCTACAGCACCGCCGAGCTCATCTACGCGACCACTGGCAAGCCGGTGCCGCCGGTGACGCCTCCGGAGAACGACGGGGTGCGCGCCACCTTGGTGCTGTCGGGCTCGACGTGGAAGGTGTCCAAGCAGACAGTGACGGAGGGGACATGCGCGCCCGGCTCGTGATCCCCGCCGCTGTCGTGGTGGCCTCGGTGTGCGTGCTGATCGGCCCGGGCCGGGCGTGGGCGGGCGACCCCGGCGGGTCAGTACAGCTGGGGTGGGGCGACGGCGAACGGGGGACAGCTCACGGTGCAGGCCGGAGGGACCTACTGGACCCCGCCGGCGGGCTCGAGTTGGGCCAAGCAGACCGAGAGCGACCCGTCGCCGGGCAAGCCGGACCCCAACCAGCCCTACGACTGCACCTACCAGGCCCTCGGGCCGAGCGGGACGCAGCTGCTCGGCGCCGGCGGGCCGACGCCGGGCCAGTGGGTGATCCCGACCTGCGCCGGCCCAGGGACGATCAACCCGATGCCGCCGATCTGGGTCACCAATGCGCAGCCCGTTGCGGGCGCGGGCCAAGTCGATCCGGTGGTGGTGGCCGACCAAACCATCCAACAGCTGCCGCTCGGCACAGCGACGATCAAGATGGCACCTCCGGCCGGCTCAGAGCAGCTTGTCGGCGTGGCCACCTGGCTCTGGATCGAGCCGGGCGCCTGGCAGACACTCACCGCGACAGCGAGCGCCGGGACGGTCACCACGACGGCGACCGCGACCCCGACCAAGGTCGTGTGGAACATGGGCGACGGCAGCACTGTCACCTGTGACGGCCCCGGCACCCCGTACGACCCGAACGACCCGACCGCGACGACCGACTGCTCCTACACATGGACCCAGGCGGGGAGCTACCAGGTGACCGCGACCATCTACTGGTCCGTCTCCTGGACGGCGGTGGGCGCCCCGGGCGGCGGGAACCTCGGTCTCAAGCCCGGCCCGCCATCCCAGATGGCGGTGCGGGTGACCGAGTCTCAGGCGATCAACACGCCGATCTCTGGCGGGAACTGACAAAGGCCGACCGATGCCGAGCATGACCGCGCCAACCCGGACCAACGGCACCAAGGCACCGAGCGCTGCCCGGCCCGCCGGTGCGCGCGGTCGACCGGCCGCTCGCCGTCGCCAGCTCCCGCTCGTGGTGGTCGGGGTGCTGCTGGTGATCGGCGGTGCCCTGGCGTTCGCCGACGCCTCGCTGCACCTCGGCAGCCGAGAGGAGGTGCTGGTTGTCTCCGAGCCGCTCGCGGCGGGCCAGGTCATCACATCGAGCGACCTGGAGACGGTGCGCGTCTCGACCGGCACCGGCCTGCAGGTGGTCCCGGCCGGCGACGAGGCGAGCGTGGTCGGGAGCCCTGTGGCGGTGCCGCTCGTTGCCGGGGCGCTTTTGACCCGCGCCGAGCTGGGCTCGACCGCTCCGGTGGCGTCCGGATCGGACGTGGTGGCCGTGGGGTTGAAGGCCGGCCAGTACCCCCCGGACCTCGCCCCCGGAGACCGGGTCCAGGTCGTCCCGGTCACCTCGCCGTCGTCGTCCTCGCTCACCCCTACCGGGAGCCCGGTGTCGGCCACGGTGCTGGCCGTTGACGTGGCGTCGGTTGAATCGGACAGCCCGACTGTGTTCTCCCTCCAAGTGTCGAGGAGGGACGCGGACGAGGTGGCGGCGCTCGCAGCTGCCAACGAGGCGAGCCTTATCCAGGTCGGCTCTGGTGCCGGGTGAGGTGAAGGTCCGGTGAGCGTCGTTGCGGTTGGTGCGGTCCGCTCGTGTGGGGTGACGACCCTGGCGTTGGCGTTGGCCGCTACGTGGCCGTCGAGCCGGCGGGTGCTGCTGGCGGAGCTGGACCCTGCGGGCGGGACGCTCGCCGCCGCGTCGGGTTGGCCACCCGAGCCAGGACTCGTGAGCCTGGCTGCCGCGGCGCGGCGGGGCAGTGATCCCGAGCTCGTGTGGGAGCACTGCCACGAGCTGGCGGACGGGACGGCGGTGCTGGCCGGGCCGGGCTCGGCGGACCAGGCCCGTAGCGCCCTCGGGATGCTCACCGGTCTTCTGGGCTCGCCTCGGTGAGCTGGCTGCCGACGTGCTCGTTGACTGCGGCCGGCTGGCCGGTGCATCTCCGAACCCTGTGCTCTCGGGTGCCGATCAGGTGGTGTTGGCGGCCCGACCGCGCCTCGCCGACCTGCACGCGCTGGCGAGCTTTCTCGAGACCAACCCGGGCCTCCGACAAGACCCGTGCCTGGTGCTGGTGGGCGACGGCCCCTATCGCGACCAAGAGGTGGCCGAGGCGCTCGGCGTCGAGGTAGCGGCCCGGCTGCCCTGGGACCCCGACGCGGCGGCTTCGCTGGTATCAGTCCGGGCCTCGGCTCGGGAGCTGCGAGTCGCGCCGCTCGTGCGAGCCGCGAGGACCCTGGCCGACCAGCTGAGCGGCGACAAGTCGAGGACCGACACGCTGGAGCGCGCCGAGACCCCGCCTGCCGCGCCGTCGCGGCTCAGGGTGATGCGGGCCTGGCGAGCCGAGCCGGCTGCCCGGTCGACCAACGGCTCGGCACCCGAGGAGGTGTCCCGGTGACGAGCGATGTCGCGCTCGTGGCCGGCCTGCGGTCCGAGGTGCTGGCTGCCCTGTCGGAGAAGGAGCGTGCCTTGCACGATGGCGGCCGGCCGGGACTTCGGACCGGTGACGAGCAGGCGCTCGGGCGACAGTTGATCGCCGAAGCGTTGGAGCGCCGCGCCCGGGAGGCGCTCACCGTCGGGACCCCGGTCATGTCGAGCGACGAGGAGGACGACCTGGCCCGGGCGACCTTCGACGCGCTGTTCCGCCTGGACCGGCTGCAGCGGCTGTTGGACGACCCCGAGATCGAGAACATCAACGCCAACGGCTGTGACGTCGTGTGGGTCCGTTACGCGGACGGCCGGCGGGAACGAGTCGGGCCGATCGCGGACTCCAACGACGAGCTGGTCGAGATGCTGCGCACCGCGGCGGCCCGCATGGGGATCGGCGAGCGCCGCTTCGACCTCGGCTCGCCCAGCCTGTCGTTGTCGATGCCGGACGGCTCGCGCCTGTTCGCCCTCATGGCGCTCGCCGCCCAGCCATGCGTGTCGATCCGCCGGCATCGCTACCTGCGCGTCACGCCCGACGACCTCATCAAAAAGGGCACGCTCGATGTGGCGCTTCGCGAGTTCCTCCGCTCGGCGATGCGGGCCAAGAAGTCGTGCATCATCTGCGGCGGCATCGGGGCCGGCAAGACCACCCTGCTCCGGGCGATGGCCGCCGACATCCCACCGACCGAACGGCTCATCACCATCGAGGACTCCTTGGAGCTGGGCCTCGAGCGTTTTCCCGAGCTGCACCCCGACGTCGTCGCCCTAGAGGCCCGCGAACCCAACTTGGAGGGCGAGGGCGGGGTGAGCCTGGCCGAGCTCGTCCGCTTCGCGCTGCGCATGTCACCCGACCGGGTGATCGTCGGTGAGACCCGCGGCGAGGAAGTCCTCGCCCTCTTGAACGCCATGAGCCAGGGCACCGACGGGTCCATGGCCACACTTCACGCCTCGTCCTCCAAGGGGGCGTTCTCCAAGCTGGCCACCTATGCGGTGCAGGCCCCCGAACGCCTCCCGCTCGAGGCGACCAACCTTTTCGTGGCCAACGCCGTCCACTTCGTCATCCACCTGGCCCAGGACGGCGACCGGCGCTTCGTCTCCTCTGTCCGCGAGGTCGTCGATGCCGAGGGACAGATGGTGGTCTCCAACGAGGTCTTCCGTCCCGGCCCCGACGGCCGGGCCGTCCCCGGAGTTCCGCTACGTAGTGACACCCTCGACCAGCTCGCCGCGGTCGGCTTCGACCCCGGCCTGCTGGATCGGCCCCAGGGCTGGTGGGAGCAGTGACCGCGCTCGCCGCCCTTTGCGGAACGATCGTCGGCCTCGGCTTGGTGATCATCGTGGCGGGCCTGCGCGGCGTCGAGCTGCCTCGCCCAGTCCGATCCGACGGGGCGCCCGCGGGCAGAACGGGCCACGCTCCGGCTCGGACTGGCGGTCGGCGCCGCCGTGCTGGTCGGGGCGGCCACGCGCTGGCCCGTGGGCGCCCTGTGGGCGGGCCTGGCCGGGTGGGGCGCACCGGGGCTGCTCACCGGCGCCAAGGGACGCGGCGAAGCGGTCGGGCGGATCGAGGCCGTGGCCGGGTGGTCAGAGATGCTCCGTGACACCATGGCCGGCGCTGCCGGCCTGGAGCAGGCCATCGTCGCCACCGCCACCGTGGCGCCGTTGCCGATCCGGGCCGAGGTCGCCACCTTGGCGGTGCGTCTCGAATCCGAGCGCCTCGCCCCGGCACTACGCGCCTTTGCCGACGAGGTGGCCGACCCGACCTGCGATCTCGTCGTCGCCGCTTTGGTGCTCGCCGCCGAGCACCAGGCCCAGCGCCTCGGCGAGCTGCTGGGCTCACTTGCCCAAGCCGCCCGCGACCAGGCCACCATGCGACTGCGGGTGGAGGCCGGCCGGGCACGGACCCGCACCTCGATCAAGGTCATCGTCGGTGCCACCGGCGGTCTCGCCTTAGGCCTCGCCGTGCTCAACCGCGGCTACCTCGCTCCGTATGGCTCGGCCCTCGGCCAGTTCGTGCTGTTGTTGGTGGGCGGCCTGTTCGCGGCGAGCTTCGTGTGGCTGTCGAAGATGACCCGCGCGGCCGAGCCCGAACGGTTCCTCGGAAAAGCTCCAGCGATCACGACTCGTGACGGACTTCTTGAGGCGCGATCGTGATACTCGCCCTCTGCTGCGGCGCCGGGGTCGGCGGCGGCCTCTTGCTTCGTCTTCCGTGGCCTGTACCCGCCCAGGCCCTCGCTCGCCCAGGCCCTCGCTCAGCTGCGCCTGGTGCCCGAGCCTGCCCCGGTTCTCGCCCCCGAAGCCGACAGCGGTTTTGCCGCCCGGCTCGGCCGGCCTGCGGCCCGTGTCCTTCATCGATCCGGTGCCGGCTGGCTGATCCCCCAACGAGTGCGCCGCGACCTCGCGGTCTTGGACCGCAGCCCCGAACGCCACCTCGCCGAGAAGCTCACCTTGGCCCTCGTCGGCCTCCTGTTCGCGCCGGCCATCACGGCTCTGTCTGTTGTTGGGCGGGGCGCACCTTTCCCTCACCGTGCCGTTGTGGGCATCACTCATCTTGATGGTCGGCGGGTTCGTCCTGCCCGACCTCGGCATCCGCGCCGACGCGGCACGCCGTCGGCGGGACTTCCGCCACGCCCTCGGCTCGTTCCTGGACCTGGTCGTCGTCGCGTTGGCCGGCGGTGGCGGGGTCGAGACCGCCCTCAGCGATGCGGCGAGCATCGGCAACAGCTGGGCGTTCGCCTTGATACGCCGGGCACTCGACGGCGCCCGCCTCGCCCGAGAGACCCCGTGGTCCGCCCTCGGGAGGCTGGGCCAAGAGCTCGGGATCGGTGAGCTGTCCGAGCTGGCCGCGTCGGTCAGCCTGGCCGGCACCGAAGGAGCGAAGGTCCGGGCGTCACTCGCGGCCAAGGCCGCCTCGTTGCGTACCCACGAGCTGGCCGAGGCCGAGACCGCCGACCAGGCCGCCACAGAGCGGATGAGCCTCCCCATCGTCATGTTGTTCGCCGGGTTCCTGTTCTTCATCGGCTTCCCGGCCGTCGAACGCGTCCTGACCGGGCTCTGAGAAAGCCGTGGGTTCATGAATTCCGAAGCATCGAACGTCGAGAACCGAAGGGCAGAAGGGCCATGACGGCCGTGCGCGGACGCTTGGGTTCGGCGAACCGACTGTCGTTGTCAGCCGGCTTTGCGGCGTGGCGGCGTGGCGGTCATGAGCAGCTGGTGAACCCGCTGGTGCGAGATGCCCAAGATGGCTGCGGCATCGCGCATGCTGATCCCACGGTTCGTCAGGGCCGCGGCGGCTTTCCTGGTCTGTTCGACAGCGAGCCGGTCGGCGGAGCGGGCTTGCTGTCGTGCTTGGCGCGCCTGCTCGACGGTCCTGTCGGTGGCCTTGGGCAGCAGTGGCTTGGGGACGAGCTCGATTTGGTCCTCGCCGATCTGGAACCACAGTGCGGCGGCTTCGCGCATGCGGGCGAGGGCTTGGTCGACGGTCTTGCCCCAGGTGTGGACCCGTGGCTCCTCTTCGAGCTCGACGGACCAGCGCCCGTCCTTCTCCCGTTCGAGGCGGGCCGTATAGGTGTGCACGTTCTCCTCTCTCATCTTGCTGTCGTTGGTCACTTGGTGAGCCACCTCGGGCCGAGGCAGGGCTCAAGGTCCCGCTCGATAGAGCTGAGCGTGCCCGGGGTCAGGTCCCCGGCGTGGACGGGGATCACCGTCTGGCAGTCACCGCACCGCCAGATCTGGTGGGAGCCCCGCTGGCGCACGGACTGGCAGCCTCGCTCCCGCAGCTTGCGGATCAGCACCCGGGCGGTCACCGATGCAGTCTATCTGCCTAGACGGATCACCGTCCAATCAGATAGACGTTCACGACTGGTCGGTGGTGTGGGCATAGCGCTCTGCAGGCTCCGCAAGAACCTTCGACAAATCCAACACCATCAAGAAAAGAAAGAAGGCGACCTGCCATGTTCCCTGAACTGACCATCCTCAGCCACCTGTTCCAAATCCTGCACACCCGATGGCAGGTGCTCCGAGCCGACCCCGAGGCCGGCTACTCGACCGAGACGGTCGTCATCACCGCCTTGTTGGTAGCGCTCGCCATCGGAGCGGTCGCGGTCATCGCCTCCAAGGTGCTGACCACCGCGAACAACATCAACACCGGGAACTGACCGACGCGATGGCGCTGCGGAGGCTGCGCACGCCAGCGCGCCGGCGACGGCGTCGGTGGTGTCGCGCCGTGCGAGGTGACGAGCGCGGCTCGGTCTCGGCCGAGCTGGTACTCGCCACGCCGCTGTTGTTGGTCTTGATCATGGGCGTCGTCCAGTTCGCCCTCTGGCAGCACGCCGACCCACGTCGCCGACGCCGTCGCCCAACAGGGCCTCGCCGTCGGCCGTCTCCAAGGCGAGACCGCAGCCGCCGGCCAAGCCGAAGCCCAAAGCGTCCTCGACCAGCTCGGCACCGGCGTGCTCGTGGGTCCCGACATCACCGCCACTCGCACCGCCACGACCACCACCGTCGTAGTCACCGGTCACGCGATAAGCGTCTTCGGCCTGTTCTCACTGCCGGTCAAGGCAGTCGCGTCCGGCCCGACCGAGGATTACGCCGCCCCGGCTCAAGCGCCATGACATTCCCCGCCCGTCGTGAAGCGGGACGAGACCGGAAGCGTCGCCGCCGAGCTGGTGCTGTTGACCCCGCTCCTCATCCTTGTCCTGCTCTTCGTCGTCGCCCTCGGACGCCTGGCCGGGGCGCGTATCGACGTCGACGGCGCCGCTGCCCAAGCAGCCCGGGCCGCGTCCATCGCCCGCGACCCCGCCACCGCGACCGCCATGGCCACCCAGACCGCGACCGCTGCGCTCGGATCCGACAACGTCACCTGCGCCCAGCTCAGCGTCAGCACCGACACCGCCCAGTTCCAGCCCGGCGGATTCGTAGCCGTCACCGTCACCTGCACCGTGAGCCTCTCCGACCTCACCGGGCTGCGCCTTCCGGCTTCGGAGTCCATCTCGAGCCGTTTCGTCGAGGTTGTCGACACCTACCGGAGCGCCACATGACCGCCACCCTCCGGCGACTGCGTGCCCGGGTGGGCGAGGAGGAAGGCATGGTCACCGCCTTCGTCGTCGTCTTCACCCTGGCGCTGTTGTTCATGGCCGGCCTCGTCCTCGACGGCGGGCTGACGCTCGCCGCCAAGGTTCAGGCCATCGACGAGGCCCAAGCCGCCGCACGTGCCGGCGCGCAGGCCATCGACATCCCCACCTACCGGGCCACCGGCCAGATCACCCTCGACCCCGCCCAAGCCACCACTGACGCCGAGGACTACCTCGCCGCGGCCGGACACAGCGGCACCGTCACCGTGAACGGCAACCAGGTCACCGTCACCGTCTCGATCACCCAACCCATGCAGATACTGAGCATCGGCGGCATCGATCACCTCACTGTCACCGGGACGGGCACGGCCACCGCCGAACAGAACGGCGGGCCGTGATGACCCGTGTCGGGCGCATCCTCAAAGGCCTCTGTGCTCTCGGTCTCCTCGCCGCCCTCGCCGCCGGCATCCCCTGGGCACTCTGGCACTTCATCGGTTGGCCCCTCCCGCACCATGTCCCTTCACTGGCCCAGCTCGGCCACGCCCTCGATCAGCGAGGCATCCCCGACCAGGCCCTCATCGACGCCCTCGCCGCCGCCGTCTGGGTCACCTGGGCCGTGCTCGTCGCCTCCATCGCCGTTGAGGTCCCCGCCGCCCTCGCCGGGCGCCGCGCCCCCCGGCTCCCGCTCGCCGGGATCTTCCAACCGGTCACCGGCCGGCTCGTCGCCGCTGTCATCGTCGCCGCCCTCTCCTTCGCACCTCGCACGACCCAAGTGACTGCACTTGGATCGCTCGGCGGCGGCCTGTCGACGTTAAGCGGACGCCAACCAGTCGCCACGCTGGTTCTCACCGGTGCCACCCAGCCGCTCTTGGCCACGTCCAAACCGGCCGCAACAGCCCTCAGCACGCCCGACGCCGCGACAGCTTCCACCAACTCGTCGCGCACCTACGTCGTCCAGCGCGGCGACACGCTCTGGGGCATCGCCGAGCGACAGCTCGGCGACCCGTTGGATTGGTCGGAGATCTACCAGCTCAACGAGGGCCGGCCCCAGCCCGACGGGCGCGCCCTCACCGACCCGCACTGGATCTATCCCGGTTGGACACTCGTGCTGCCGCCCGCCGCGCACGGGCTTGCGGGCGGACACGGCGCCGGAGACACCTCGGTACCCGCCCGGCACAAAAGCGTGCCGACGAGCACCACCTCGCCCACACGAGGCAACGGCACCGGGGGAGCTGGCTCAGGCGTACGCGTCGGCCCAGTGAGTGCGCCGGCGTCGCACTCGACGACCTCGACCGAGGCGCGCCACGAGACGCCGTCCAGTTCCGCTCCCGGGCGAACGTCTGAGTCGAAAAAGTCCGGGGATGCCGGACGTTCGGCCGAAACCGCGACAGCTCCCGCGCGCGCACCGATCGCGCCCATCGGCTTCGGTCTGCTCGGGGCCGGTCTGCTCGGCGTCCTTGTGCGCCTTCGGCGCGTCCAGCAACGCCACCGCCGCTTCGGCCGGCGGATCCCGCTCCCGACCGGCGACCTCGCACAGGTGGAACAGGCGCTCGCCGCCAGCCGCGACCCCGATGCGCCGTGGTTCGTCGATCGCGCCCTTCGGCTGCTCACCGGGCTCCTGCGCGACACCGGCCCCATGCCCGCGATCCTCGGTGCGGTTCTCCGACCCGAGACCCTTGAGTTCATGCTCGACGGGGAGGCCGCCGCACCCGCGCCGTTCACGAACGCCGCGCCTGACCGCTGGCTGCTCGCGCGCGACGACGAGACGACTCGGATCGCGCTCGCGGATGCGAAAGACGCGCTCGCGGCGCTGCCCTGTCTTGTGACCATCGGGGCCGACGAGGAGGGTGTCGTCTTGCTCAACCTCGATGCCGGGGGCCGAGTCGCGCTCGACGGTGATCCGGTCGTCGCGACCGAGCTCGCGACCGCCATTGCGCTTGAACTGGCGAGCGCGCCCTGGAACGAGACGCTCGAGCTCATCGACATCGGTGTCGGCACCGAACAGGTCGGCCGCGGCCGGTGCACCACGGCGTCGTCCATCGACGAGGTGCTGCCGCTGCTGCGTGCTCATCTCAAGTCCGTGCGCTCCGAGCACATCGACGGCGGAACGATGGCTCCATCCCTCGTTGCGACCGAGCCACGGACGCACCTGGTCCTCATCTCCACGCGCCCCATCTCGCCGGCTGAGCAAGCGAGTCTCACCGCCGAGATCGGCGATCCCGGGCAGGTCGGCATCGCCATCGTGGCTCCGGGCTCCCTGCAGGAAGCGTCCTGGCGGCTGGTCGCGACGGCAGATGGGCAACTTGAGGTGCCGCCGCTTGGTCGCCAGGTCCAGGCGCAACGAGTCTCGACAACGCACCTCGCCGGAATCGCGGCGCTGCTCGGTCTCGCCGCACGGCGTGGCGATGTCGCGAGCGACACCCCGCCCTACGCCACGTTCGCGTCGACGGGATCGTCACCTACAGGCGAGGTCCCAGAAGTCGAGGTCCCGACGACGGTTTTGCTCGAGGGAGAGTCGGTCGAGCCGTCGGTCGCGCCTCGCGCCCAAGCGACACCTCTAGCGACGGTCGAAGTTGGCGTACTCGGCCCGCTCGAGATCAGAGGCATCGCCGCCGCGCCGCAACGTTCGAAGGCGACCGAGCTCATCGCATGGCTCGTCTTGCATAACCGGCATGGCTCGACCGATGAGGTCGCGACGGCGCTGTGGCCGATGGGGGCTTCGGAAGGATCGCAACACAACGTCATCTGGGACGCGCGACGTGCCCTCGGTGAGGACGCCGATGGCAATTCGCTCCTCGTGCGCGAAGGCGGTCTCAAGCTCTCACCGCTCGTGACAAGTGACTGGGCGCATTTTCGCGAGCTCGCATGCTGCGACGACCGCGAAACGCGCGTAGCTGCCCTGTCGCTCGTCAGGGGCAAGCCCTTTGGTGACGTCGATTGGCCGTGGAGCACGGTCGAAGGCCTCGCCGCAACGATGGAGGCAGAGGTCTGTGACCTCGCGTCGGCGATCGGAGAACAAGCGCTGCTCGATGGCGACGCGAGCTTGGCCGCTCACGCCGCGGAACAGGGCATCCTCGCGAGTCCCTACGACGAGCGGCTCTATCGCCTCCTCATGCGCGCGTCCGACGCCCTGGGCAACCCCGCCGGCGTCCGATCGGCCATGGGACGGCTTGCGGCCGTTCTCGAGGACGACGTCGAACCGCTCGAATCTGTGCACCCCGAGACGCGAGCGCTCTACGAAGCGCTCATGCGCCGTCGGCGTCCCGATTCGCCACCCGACGCGATGGAGCCCCGGCGCTCCAGCGGCTCGAGCGCGCGGCCGGCCCGTGGCGTTCGCGAACCGCGGGACGCCAAACCCGGCGTCGCGACCGACCTCGACGACCACAGGCGCCGCCTCGACCACCGCCCTTAGGCGAGCCGTAGCCGGCGCGGGTGCAGCGCTCGGGTAACGGGCACCCGTGGCCCGTTGTTCGTTGGCCTGAGCCTCCGGTGCCGAATCTGTGATCGCCGGCCGTTCGATCGCCGGAGGGTCGCTCGCACTTGCTCGAAAAGGCGAGATGAGCGCCGCTCTCGGTCTCCCGAGGCGGCTCAGGGCTGTGACCTGGGTGCTGTGAGTGTTGCTGTGAGTGTTGCTGTGAGTGTTGCTGTGAGTAGTCCTGTGAGTGGCTCGGTGTCTTCACCAGAGGAAGCCGCGAAATTTCTCCTCCTGTGAGTGTTGCTGTGAGTGTTGCTGTGAGTGTTGCTGTGAGTGCCTGGGCGCAACATCGTCGTCATCCCGCAGAAAAGGAGCGACGAAATGCGCAACGAGGAACCAACCCGCACTGATCCGCCGCCGGTGTTAACCGGTGATCTCGAAGCTGACGCCGCCGCGTCGCTCGGGTGGCTGAGGGCCCACCCCGAGCGGTGGCTCGAGGACCGGGTCGAGGACCACCGTGAGCTCGGGGGTGTGGCATGAGCGTCACATTCGCGGTGCTCGCCTCCGTCGTCACCATCACGCCGAACGCGTCGGGACTCCCGGGCAGCAGCACCCTCATCTCGATGCTCGGCGGGCTGCAGTTCGACGGCGTGCTCGCTGCGATCGCCGGCGTGATCATCGGCGCAGCGGTGTGGGCGCTGTCGGCTCATGCGAACAACTACCAGGGCGCGTCGCGCGGCCGCAGTGCCGTCATCGCCTCTGGTGTCGCGGCGCTGCTCATCGGATTCGGTCCAGGGCTCGTCCAGGCGCTGTTCAGCCTCGGCCAGGCCACGCACTAGAGATGGCGAGCCACCTCATCTTCTCCGGTGGGCTGCTCGGCGGTATCGGCACGAGCATCGCCCGCGCGCTGCTCTCCGCCTTCGCCCACGCCATCGGTTCGGGCATCGGCTCGCTCGCAGCATGGGCGATAGGCGGGCTCGCGCATGCCGCGTCGGTGACGACGGCGATCAACCTCGACAGTTGGTTCCAAGGACCATGGCGCGCCATGCTCACGGTCGGAACGCTCGTCGCGATCCCGCTTTTCCTCGCGGGAATACTCGACAGCCTGGCGCACGGCGAGGGCGTCGCCGGTCTCGGCCGTGTGGTCGGACGGCTCCTCGTCGCCGCGATCGGGACGCTCGTCGCGCTCGCGCTCGTCGAGCTCCTGCTCGTGCTCGTCGACGACGCGTGCTCGATCGTCGAGCAGACCTCCGGTCTTTCGCTTGCCGGCGCGCTCGCGCGCCTCGCGACGGCGATGGGCATCTCGACGAGCGTCGGCGGCGGCGCGCTCACCGCGATTGGAGCGCTCCTCCTCGCGTTGCTCGCCGCGATCGCCGCGTTCATGCTCTGGATCGAGCTCGCTGTCCGCTCGGCGCTCATCCTCGTCGCGACGGCCTTCTTGCCCCTCGGGCTCGCCGGCCTGCTCTGGCCGCGCACGGCTTCGTGGTTGCGACGCCTCGGCGAGATCGTCGTTGCTGTCGCCATCTCCAAGCTCGTGATCGTTGTCGTACTCATCCTCGGCGCCGCGGCGCTCACCGAGTCGACAATCTCGCTGTCCACGCCCGGCGCTGACATCGACGCGATGGTCAATGGTGTCGCCTTCCTCGGGCTCGCGACCTTCGGTCTGCCGATGGCGCTGCGAGTCGTTCCGCTGGCAGCTGAGGCAGCGATGCACGCGGGGCGGGGGCGCTCATTCGTCCAGTCCGCCGTCCGGGCGCCATCCCGGCTCGCCATGAACGCGAACTCCACCGCGACGCTTCTTCAGCGCGTCGGCTCAAAGAGGGCGGGGGGCACCGGCGGTGACGGCAGCGGTTCCGGCGCGGCCGGCGGAGTGACGCCTCCGACGCGGCCGGGTTCTGGAGGTGGTGAGGCGCAATGAGCGAGCTCCCTTCCTACCGCTTCGGTCCCCGGCGAGAGGGCAGCCTCTTCGGGCTCGCCACGAGTCAGATCGTCACGCTCGTCATCGCGACGACGCTCGCGCTCGTCGCGATCCTCGCTGCCCGCAGTGCGACTCGTCGGCCTGGGGTTGCTTGGGCTCGGAGCGACCGCGGCATTCCTTCCGATCGCCGGTCGGGCTGCGGTCACCTGGCTCGGTCCGGTCGCCGGCCGCCTCGGCTCGCCAAAGCGCGCCGCGGCGCCCCTTTCTGCACAACGCCTTGGAACAAAGGCGGGCATCGCCCGCGAAACGGCACGCTCTTCTGAGCGCGTGGCCTGGCACCTACCGGGCCTTGGTCGCCTCACGCTGCGCTCGGTCGAGATGGCTCACGGCGCCCTCGGGATCGCGCAGTTCGGCTCGGCGGGACGCGGCGCGTCGTTCACCGTCTCGCTCTCTGGTCCGCGCTTTGGGCTCGTGGATGTCGATGCCCAGACGCGTGCGCTCAGCTCGTGGGGCCAGCTCCTCGGCTCGGTTGCGCGCAGCGGTGCCGAGCTCGAACGGATCGAGCTCTGCGAGCGGGTCGTCCCCGACGACCTCGCCGGGCAGTGGGCGTTCCTCGAGAGCGTTGCGACGACTGCCGATCGCCGCGCCCGCGCGATCTACCGCTCCGAGCTTGACGAGCTCGCGGGGACCGCAGTGCGTCACGAGGTCCTCCTCACCGCCGTGCTCGCTCGTGGCGGACGCCACGTCGAGGCGGCGGCGGTGAGCGCCTGCACGGTGCTGGTCGCCCAGCTCGAAGCGGCGGGCTTCGCGGCCCGACCACTCGACCTCCCTGCGCTCGCGGCGAGCTTGCGGGCGGGTCTTGACCCAGTCGGCGTCACCCCGCTCGTGAGCTTCGATGACGAGGCGCTGTTGCCGGCGCGCCACGCGCCGAGCTCGTGGCGCGCCGGATGGGGTTCGATAACGGTCGACGGCTCGATCCACGCCTGCTTCGAGGCGACGGCGTTCCCGCGCGTTCCGGTAGGCCCGGAGTGGGCGTGGCCGCTCGTGCTCGCCGAGCACCCCGTTGTTCGTCGGACGCTCGCACTGCACGTCGAGCTTCAGCGCCCTGAAGCAGCGCTTCGCCATGCGGAGCGTGCCGTCGTCGCACACGAGAGCGACGAGGCTCTGCGCTCGAAGTGGGGCTTTCGCTCCGGGGCACGGCGCGAGCAGGAGCTTGTCGCGGCGCTCTCGCGTGAGTCCGAGCTCGCGGAGGGCTTCGCCGACGCGCGCTTCGTGCTCCTGGTCGACCTTGCCGCAGCGACCGAAGGTCGAGCTCACGACTGCCGCTCGGGCGCTTTTGAGCCAGGCCGCCCATGGCCACGTCGAGCTCCGTCGCCTTTACGGCCGTCAGGCCCAGGCTCTCGTCGCGACCCTCCCGCTCGGTGTCGTGCGCCTCCAGGGAGGATGGCGATGACGCTCGCGGTCCTCCCACATCGCGCGACGACGCGACACCTCGCGAGCTGCTACCTCCTCCAGGCCGGGCGACGCCTCGACCACGGCCCGATCCTCGGCCTCGACGCGCGTAGCGGCGCCACGTTCTCCTTCGACCCGTTTGGTGCCTACGCGGCGGGGCTCATCACGAACCCGAACCTGCTTGTCCTCGGCGAAGTGGGAAGCGGGAAGTCGACTGTCGCGAAGCTCCTCTGTTGGACCCAGTCGGCCCTGCTCGGCCGATCGGTCGCGATCCTCGACCCGAAGGGCGAGTACGAGCCACTCGCTCGCCTCCTCGGGCTGCCGACGATCCGTCTCGCGCCGGGTGGGCGGACCCGTATCAACCCTCTTGACTTCGCGGCGGGCTCGGACATCGGAGACGAACATCTGCGCCAGCGCGTCGAGGTGCTCGGTGCGCTCGGGGAGTCCGGGCTCGGACGGCCGCTCCAACCCGAGGAACGTGCCGCCCTCGATGGCGTTGTCGGAGAGCTCACCGGGACGCCGCTGCTCGGTGACGTCGTCGACGCGTTGCTGGAGCCGAGCCCAAGTCTCGCGGCGAGCCTGCACACAAACGTGAGCGAGCTCGCGGCGAGCTGCCGGCACCTCGCCCTTTCGTTGCGTCGCCTCGTCGCGGGCGACCTTGCGGGCATGTTCGACGGACCCTCCAGCGTCCGGCTCGACGCGGCGGGACGCGGCGTGCATGTCGATCTCTCGCCGGTCTACGAGAACCCGAGCGTCCTCGCCCCGACGATGGTGGCGGCAGGCTCCTGGCTGAACGCCTTGCTGCGGGCCGGGCGCAACCAGCACCTCCTCGTGCTCGACGAGACCTGGCAGGTCCTCGCCGATCCGGGTATCGGCCGCTGGCTCCGGGCGACGATGAAGCTGGCCCGAGCCTTCGGCGCGGCAGTGGTGCTCGTCACCCACGGCCTCTCGGACTTTCGGGCGGTCGGAGACGAACGGAGCGAAGCCGCCCGTCTCGCATCCGCACTCGTCGCCGACACCGCGAGCTCGGCGCTGTTAGCGCACGGCGACGCCGCGATCGCCGACACGGTCGCGCACCTCGGCCTGTCCGGCCCCGAAGCCGATCTCCTCGGGAGCGCTCGGTCGCGGCATCGCTTTATGGCACGTCGGCGAGCACGTCGCCCTCGTCCGCCATCACGTGCCGAGGGCGCTCCTCGCTGCGTTCGACACCGATGCCCGGATGCTCGGCCGATGACACCGCAATCGGTCGGTATGCGGGTTCTGTGCACCGCCGGCGCGCTCGTGCTCGGGATCACGCTCGTTATCACCGCGGCGCTCGGGGGTGCGAGCGCGACCGTCGGGCTCAGCGGCGCCGTCCCTCCGGCGACTTCGACGCCCGCTAGGTCCGCGCCGTCTGGGGCCGGCGACCTCTCTGTTGGCGAGATCGGCTCGTTCGCCGCGAAAGCCGGCTTTTCCGGCACCTCGCTCGCGATGGCGATCGCCGTTGCGCTCGCCGAGTCGAACGGGAACCCCGACGCGACCGACCACGACGGCAACGGGACGGTCGATCGCGGCCTCTGGCAGATCAACTCTGTCCACACGCAGTTCTCGCCTGCCTGTGACTACGACCCGTTGTGCGCGGCGAAGGCGGCCTTTTCGATCTCGGCCGGGGGGACCGACTGGGAGCCGTGGGTCACCTATCAGCACGGCGCGGAGATCCCATTCCTTCCCGAAGCGACCGCGTATGTCGAAAGCGCCGGTTCGGCGCCATGAGCTCTCTTGGACGCTCGCGCCGCACAGCAAAAGGAGGAGTTCGTTGACACTCGATCCCGAACCGCACGCGCCGTACTCCTCGGGTCGGAACGTGCCACCCGAGTCGAACCCGCTTCGTGCCGCCGCGCTCGACTACGCGAAGCGTGGTTGGCCGGTGCTGCCCTTGCGCCCGCGCGACAAGACGCCGAACGGTCTGCTCGTGCCGCATGGACTGAACGATGCGACGACAGATGTCACGCGCATCGACGCGGTGGTGGCGACGCGTCCCCGACGCGAACGTCGGCATCCGCACCGGAGTGGGCCTCGACGTCATCGACCTCGACGGTGAGGAAGCAGGGCGCGCCTTTGTCGCGTCAACTCGGAAAGCGCTCACGCCGGATTTGCTCGTACGCACTGGCCGTGGCTGGCACCTCTGGTTCGCCTCGAGCGGATTGCCGACGCGCGCGGGCGTCATCGAAGGAGTCGACGTGCGCGGCAGTGGCGGTTACGTCGTCGCGCCGCCTTCGGTCCATCCAAGCGGCGAGAAGTACCGCCTGGTCGACCCCGCGACGGGGCAGATTCTCGACCGACTGCCTTCTTCTCCGCTCGCGCCTGCGCCCGCCTGGCTCGCGTCCTGGTGCCGTCCCGAACCGGCGCGCACCTTGATCGAGACCTCGCCGATCCGTCTCAATGCCGATCACTACGTCCGAGCGGCCATCGAAGGTGAGTGCGCGGCGGTCGCCGCGACCCCGGAGGGGAGCCGCAATCACCGTCTCAACCGTGCGGCCTTCTCGCTCGGCACGCTCGTCGGCGCCCGCCTCTTGGACGCCGAGGAGGCGCGCGCCGACCTGTTCGCCGCGGCGATGCGGGCCGGGCTGAGCGAGGTCGAGGCGCGGCGCACGATCGCGTCGGGACTCGACGCGGGCCAGCGCCAGCCGCGCCGGACGGCGAGCTCGCTTGTGCGAGGCGATCGGGCACGCTCCGGCGATCGGAGTCGACCGGCGGACCCTTGGATGCGCCCGGTTGAGCCCGCGACCGCGGCGGTGCTTGCCCGGGCGCGCGGTGCCAGTGCGTCGACTCGTGCGGTTCCGGCGCCCGTTCGGCCCGCTGCAGAAAGGGGGATCGGGCGATGAGCACGACGCGGCGGTCGGACAACGAGCGAGACAAGCATCTCGCCGAGACCTACGGCAAGCTCACGAGAGCCGTCGAGGAGCTGGTGCGCAGCGAGGACTGGGTCCAGATGCTCGCCGTCGCGGCTCGCTTCCACCGCTACAGCTTCGGCAACGTGTGCCTCATACTCGCTCAGCGAAGCGACGCATCGAGGGTCTGTGGCTATCGAGCTTGGCAGGCACTCGGACGCCAGGTGAAAAAGGGTGAGAACGGTCTTGCGATCCTCGCACCCTGTGTGACGCGAGGCCGTCCGCCCGAGGAGACCGACGGGGAGCAACACGAAGAGGTCGCCCGAGTGCTGCGCGGCTTTCGCGTCGTCCACGTCTTTGACATCTCCCAAACCGAGGGCCCGGAGCTTCCCGAGGTCGCGCCGAGCCTGCTCGAAGGCGACGCTCCCGCGGCGCTGTGGGATCTCCTCGCCGCAGAGGTCGCATCCAAGGGCTTCTCGCTCGTGCGGGAGGACTGCTCACCGGCGAACGGCCAGACGGACTTCCTCGGCGAAGTGTCACGGTTCGTCCGGACCTCTCCGAGGCCCAAGCCGCGAAGACGCTCGCCCACGAGCTCGGGCACGTCCTTCTCCACGACGGGCCGAAGTCTCGCGGTCTCGGGGGCTTTTCCTGCAGAGGCCTTGCCGAGGTCGAGGCGGAGTCCGTCGCCTACCTCGTCTGCGCGACCGCAGGGCTGCCGACCGATGACTACTCCTTCCCCTACGTCGCGCGCTGGGCGGGTGGAGACGTCGCGCTCGTCCGCTCGGCCGCGGAGCGTTCGCTCGAGCGCGGCACGCGCGATCATCACCTCGCTCGGCCTCGCGCCGGCCCCACCCGATGCGGCCACGGCCGCGGTCTTGGACCGGAGCAACGGCAAAGCTGCCCAGCTCCCATCGAGGAACCCGACACGGGCTCTTACGCCCGAGTTCGCCCGATGATCGGCGGGGCGCGACCGATGCCTCCGAGCGGTCCGATGAACCGTTCTGGTGTGACGCGGTCTTGGTCGAAAGACGGCTCGGGGGAGGTCGTCGCGCTCGTGCTCGGCGCAGTCCTGCTCGGACCGGGAGTGCTCTGCGATCTCGCGGGAGGAATCGGCGCACTTTTGAGCCACGGGCACTTCGTGAGCGCACCGGCGGCCGCCGTCGTGGCGCTCCCGATCGGGATCGTGCGTCATCCGCTTGATCCGGCGCTCGCCTGGCCACCGGCTCGTCGAGGTGCGACTGGCGCCCGCGTGGCTCTTCTACCCGATGCTCGCCCTCATTGCCGGATCGATCGCGACGGCCGGCTTCGTGCTCGTCTCAAGGCGCGGCCGCCGACGGCGACTCCGTGGTTTCGCCACGCCGACCGAGGTCCGCGAGCATCTCGCCGATTCGGCACTGCGCTCAAAGGCGGCACAGGTCCGCCCCGGACTGTCGGCACGTCGCGTCGCGCCGACCGAGCTCGGCCTGTCGCTCGGGCGCGAGGCTGCGTCGCGCCGTCCGCTGTGGGCGAGCCTCGAGGACAGCTTCCTCGTTCTCGGGCCACCCCGGTCCGGCAAAGGCGTGAGCCTCGTGATTCCGGGCGTCTTGGATGTGCCGGGCGCGGCGATCGTCACCTCGACGCGTCCCGACGTGCTCCGCCACACCGCGGCGGCACGTACCGGGCCGATCGAGGTCTTCGACCCGCAGCGGTCCTCGGGATGGCCGACGTGCCTTCGCTGGTCGCCCGTTGTCGGCTGCGCGGACCCGCTCACGGCGATCCTGCGGGCGAGGGGCTTTGCCGCGGGCGCGGGCTTCGAGCGGACGACGACCGACGCGGACTTCTGGTCGGCGTCGGCCGCAGCGGTGATCCGCGCTTATCTCCACGCCGCGGCGCTCGACGGCCGCAGCATCACCGAGGTCGTCGGATGGGCGGGGCGACCGGGCGACGCCGAGCCGATCCGCATCCTGCGCCATGCTTCGCAAGCCGCTGAGGGTTGGGCGGACGACCTCGCGAGCCAAGCCGCCGCCGATCCCCGCACCCGTGACGGTGTGTGGGCCGGGGTGCGGCGGGCCTTCGACTGCTTCGCCGATCCCCGCGTGCTCGCCGCGTGCTCGCCGCGCGACTCCGAGGCCTTCGACCCGGTCGCCTTCCTCGCCGAGCGCGGCACGCTCTATATCGTCGGTTCGACCGGTGCGCAGCTCTCGGTCGCGCCGCTCATCACCGCGCTCGTGGAAGATCTCGCGGAGCGCGCGCTCGGTCTCGCAAGCCGCTCGACACACGGTCGCTTGGACCCGCCGCTCACGCTGTTCCTCGACGAGGCGGCGAACATCGCGCCGCTCGCCTCGTTGCCGAATCTCCTCGCGGCAGGTGGCGGCTCGGGCATCTGCACGCTCGTCGTCCTCCAGTCGCTCGCGCAGGCACGCGCCCGATGGGGCCAGGACCGGGCCGACGCCATCTGGGACGCGTCGACGGTCCGCGTCGTGCTCGGCGGTCTCGGCCATGCGGACGACCTCACGCGTATCAGCCGGCTCGCCGGTGAGATCGACGAGGCGATCGATTCGACGAGCCGGGGCTCGGGCGGGACGACGTGGTCGACATCGCTGCGCTCGCGCCCGGTCCTCCCTCTCGAGCGCATCCGCTCGCTGCCCGCCGGTCGTGCGCTGATCCTGCACCGAAGCACACCGCCGGTCGAAACGGTGCTCGCCCCGTGGTGGGAGCGGCCTTGCGCGGACCGGGTACGCGCTGCGCTCGCCGACGCGACGAGACGCTGCGCGGTGGCATCGTGACCGTCTCCGGATGACAACGGGAGCTTCGTCGAAATCGCTCCCTGGCACTGGCAGGCGCTCGATGCGGTCGGCGCGGCGCAGACCTGGACCGCGCTCGCCGTGTTCGTCACCTTCCTGGTCACCCGTTACGACCTGGGCGACGTGGTCCCGCGGTGCTGGTGGACACACGGCGCGCTCGTCGAGGAGCTGACCGCGCTGTGGGCTGCGTGGACTGCCGCCTACGTCGATCCGCACGCGAGCGCGGACGCGCCGATCCTTTGGCACGAGCGATTCGCCGCCTCCCGCGCCCGCATTGCCGAATGGGACCGGCTCGGTTGTGCCCAGCGAGGACATCGCGATTCGACGCCGACCGACTGGGCGCACGAAGCGGACGCCTTCGACGCGTTCGTCCGCGCGGACCTTCGGTCACGCTCCGTCGCCGGACGCCTCGCATGTGGCGACTGAGGAGGATCGGCCGTGCTGAGCGCGCACAAGCTCGGGCCAAAGGGCGTCGAGTACTACGTCTCCTACGCCGGGCGCGGCGCGGAGGGCTACTGGCTCGGAAAGGCCGCCGCGTCGCTCGGCCTTGTCGGTGCGGTCGACCCGGCGGCGTTCCGCGCCCTCGCGAAAGGCGAGCACCCCGACGGTGGTCGGCTCTTGGAACGGGTCGCCACCGACCACACGCCGGGCTGGGACCTCACGCTTTCGGCGCCGAAATCGGTCTCGCTCGCCTGGGCGCTCGCCGACGAACCGCTGCGGGCGGCACTTGCCGAGGCGCACCGCGGGGCGGTCAAGGCGGCCTTCTCGTTCCTCGAGGACGAGGGCGGCCGGGCACGGCGCGGGTTCGGGGGCCGCGACGGGCACGTCGCCTGCGGGGCTCGCCATCGCCTGCTTTGTCCACCCCGCCTCGCGCGAGCTCGATCCGCAGCTCCACACGCATGGGATCGTCTGCAACGTCGCAGAAGGAAGCGACGGGCGATGGACCGCGCTCGACTCCCGCATGATCTACCTGCACCGACGCGCGGCGGCTTCGATCTATCGCGCCGAGCTTCGCGAGCGAGTCGCGCGAGCTCGGTGGCCAATGGCTTACGCCGGACCGGCGCGGCCTGTCCGAGCTCGAGGGCTTTGACCGCGAGGTGCTGCGCAGCTTCTCGCAGCGGAGGAACGCGATCGAGGCGGAGCTCGAGCGCACCGGGCGATCGGGGCCAAGGGCGAGCGAGGCGGCGTGTCTGAAGACGAGACGCGACAAGGTCGACGTCGAGCTCGTGGAGCTGCGCGACACCTGGGCCGAACGTGCCCGGGCGCTCGGGGTGACCCGTGACAGCGTCGACCGCGCTCCTCGACGGAACCGACCGGCGCGTCGCACCAACTGCCGCCGAGGTGGCCACAGCTCGCAGCGAGCTCGTCGGATCGGCGGGGCTCACCCGCGCACAGGCCGCGTTCACCCGCGACGACGTGATCGTCGCGTGGGCTGAGCGATGCACCCAAGGCGCTCGTCGTGCCGAGCTCGAAGGACTCGCCGACGACACCCTCGCCGATCCCGCCGTCGTTCCCCTCGTCGTCGCGGATGAGACCGGACGGCCGCTCACGACCGACCGTCCTCGTGACAGCCGTACGATCGTCCGCCTCGTGCGCGCGCCGGCTTCGGGGATCGCGACGCTCACCTGTGCGCCTCGCTACTCGACGACCGAGATGCTGAACACCGAATCTCGCCTCCTCGCCCTCGGGCGTGCGGGCCTCGGGAGAGCCTGCGGGGTTGCAGACGCGGTGCGCCTCGAGGCGGTGCTCGCCGAGCGGCCGAGACCTCTCCTTCGAACAGGCGGCGATGGTGCGGTCGCTGTGCAGCTCGGGAAACGGGGTCGAGGTCGTCATCGGCGTGCCCGGCTCGGGCAAGACCTTCGCCCTCGACGCGGCCCGGCGGGCGTGGCAGTCGTCCGGCTACCGCGTCTACGGCGCCGCGCTCGCGGCGGAGGCCGCCGCCCAGCTCGAAGCGGGATCGGGGATTTCCTCGGTGACGCTCGACCGCCTGCTCTACGAGCTCGCCGCGCCGCAGCACCTGTCGCACTACAGCCTCGATCGCCGCAGCGTCGTGGTCGTCGACGAGGCGAGCATGGTCGACACCCGCCGTCTCGTGCGGCTGTTGGAGATCGCGGAACGCGCGGGAGCGAAAGTCGTGCTCACCGGTGATGACCGCCAACTCCCCTCGGTCGAGGCGGGCGGCGGCTTTGGCGCGCTCGGCCGCGAGCTCGGAGCGACCCGGCTCGGCTGCCAATGCGCGCCAGGTGGCCGACTGGGAGCGCGCAGCGCTCGATGCGCTTCGCGAGGGCCGTGCCGGTGAGGCGGCCGCGGCCTACTCCCATCACGGCCGGGTCCATCGCTCGACCAACCCGGCCGAGCTGATCGGTGACATGGTCGAGCGGTGGTGGGCGGCGCGCGAGTCCGGCGATGACGCCGTCCTCTACGCCTACGCCCGCGACGCGGTCCGAGTGCTGAACGGCCTTGCCCGCCGCCATGTCGAGGTGGCGGGTCGGCTGTCGGGCCCTGAGCTCATCGTCGAGGAGTTCGCGCCGGCCGACCTTGCGCCCCGTACCTACCGGGTCGGTGACGAGCTGTGCTGCCTGCGGAACCGGACGCGCCTCGGTGCCGGGCGCGACCCGTCCGGCAAGGGCGTGCGCAACGGCACCCGCGGCATCATCCAGGCGATCGACTGCCAGTCGCGAGAGGTCACACTTGCGACGAGCGACGGCCGCAGCGTGCGGTTGCCCGCCGACTACGTCAAGCGCTCCACCGACTACGGCTACGCCTGGACACTGCACAAAGGACAGGGCCAGACGGTCGGCCAAGCCCAGCGGAGCGACGCGGATGAAGTGGCACGACGCAGGGGTCGCGCGTTCGTCTTCGGCGCGGAGGGCCTGAGCGCCGAGGCGGCGCTCGTGGCGGCGAGTCGTGCGACGGACTCGACCGAGCTGTTCGTGCTCAGCGAGCCGGACGAGACGCTGAGCACAGGCGATGGGGACGAGGAGCTGGGCCGGGCGTGGAGCCGCAGCGAGCAGCAGCGACTCGCCCTCGACGAGCTCGAGACCGAAGCTGAGATCGCCCGTCTCGCCGGAACTTCCCGGGAGGCGCTCGGCCACGAGCGCGACACGCTCGTTTCGTTGATCGGCGCCGGTCCCGCCGTCGACCTGACGACACGCCAGGCCGACGCCACCCGTGAGCTCGGCATCTCCCTCGTGCAGCGCGACGAGGCGCATGAGGAAGCGGGAGTGTTCGCGACGATGAGTGCCACGAGCGAAGGGGTCGAGCGCCGCAACCTGCAAGGTCCCTACACAGCGGCACGACGCCGACTTGATCGCGCGGAGCGGGACGTGACCGAGAGCGGCCGAGGCTGAGCGAGGCGGCCGATGCCGCGCTTTGCGCTCAACAGTCGGTGCGCGCCTTGTTGGGTGCTGACGTGCGCAGTGCCCTCGACCGCCTCGAGATCGTCGATTCTGCTCTCGCCACGCTGCGCCGCCGCGAGATCGCCACGTGGAGCTCGGAGCCACCCGAGTATGTCGTCGCGCTGCTTGGACCCCGCCCGAGCGATCAAGGCCGCACGCAACGGTGGCAGCAGGGCACCGTCGAGATCGAGGACTGGCGACGCTCGCTTGGCGTGACCGATGGTTCAGACTCGCCTAACGCGTGGACGCGTGCGCTCGGCCCGCCGAGCGAGGGTTGGGAGGGCCGAAGGCGCCGGCGCGTCGTCGCGAACCTCGTGGCGGTGCGACGCGACCTCGGTCTCGAGGAGACCGATCATGCTCGGGCCGTGAACGGCGGTCCTTTGCTCGACCCGGCGACGGCCGCGGTGCTCGCGCGAGGTAGAAGTGGCGAGTCACCGTCTGCTCCTCGTTTGGAGGGTGGTGCGCAGCTCGCGGCGTGGAAGGTGAGGTCCGCCGGCGGGCCTCCTGGGCGGCTCGCCGACCTGGCGCGAGAGCAGTGACCCAATCGTCGTGAGAAACGAGAATGGAGGAGTGGCCAACGAGAGTGTGGTCCGTGGTCGGTCACGTGTCCGGATTGCGGCGACGCGCCCGACGCCACGTTCGAGGTCGAGAATCCACCGGGGCGCTTCGTGACCGTGGACGTGCGCCAGACGTGCGCCAGACGTGCGCCATACGCCGCATCCGTGCGTATTACTAACCCATCCAAAGAGCCGGCAGGCTCTTTGGAACCCCTGAAACTTTCAGGAAACTTCTAAAACTTTATACACTTTCGATATGGCTATCCCCTCGTCATATCTGACCTTTGAAATGAGGTAGTCCGCCCCACTGAACAGCCTTTCGAGTGACTCCTTTCTTCTATATGAATACCACCGTGTGACCGGTGCTAGTTCTCAAGACCGTCCGGTCCCATGAGCGACAATCGAACGCGCTCGACGGAGTTCCTGCTCAAGGACCATCATGTACCCGTTAACTGTGTCAGCATTGCGTCTGGCAAGGTACTGTTGCTCCTTGGCTTCAACCTCCACCCAGCTGCGATACAGGCCACTGTCCCCGATGCACATGGAAACCACGGTCGCTATTTCGCGCTCACGCCTTGATGCCACGGGACCGGCGGTGTTAGCAGCGACTGCGGCCGCTTCGGGATTTGAGTAGTCAACTCCTCTTCGCGACGCACAGTGCCGCCAGGCGACCAGCTTGCGCTGGTACAAGGAAGCGCTGCTCGCCAGCTCTACCGAGAGCAAGAGGAGACCCTGTACCTTCGTCCGAAGAACGACCAGCCCTCGGGTATCCCCATAGAGCTGCTTGGCAGACCATGCAATGCAACCGCTCGTCGGGTACGTCATGACGGATGACCCGACACGAACGGCGCCGCGAGTTGCGGCAGCCCCGTACAGGGTGCGCAGGAACGCCGACTGCCATGCGGCAGACTGGTTATGCAAGTAATCGGCAATCTTGGTGTTCGCGTCGGCGAGCTGGCGCTGCTCGTGTGCCACTGTCGGGGAGGGGTGAAAGCCGTACAGGCGTGCTTGACTGACCGGGACCACGGGGAAAGGGGCGTCCGCATAATTGGGAGCGTTGCCGGCCGTGTTCTGTGTGATCGGTACTCGGTACTGGGGGAACCCCTGATCGGCCATACAACTGTCAGACAGCAATTCCTGCGCCAGATTGACAGTTTTGACCATCGGCACGCTCTCGGGAAGGGCGATCGATAGGGGCAAACTGAGCTCACCTGAAGGTCGATGCTGCGCGGACAGAGATCTCCTGCCTCCACACCCGGACAACCCTTGGCCGGCCAGAAGCAAAACCAGCACGGCACCGACACACCGAACAACCGCGCGTTGATGCGTCACGCGTTTGGCTCGACGGCTGCTGCTCCGCGTGCCAGTGCCAACCTGCCAGCTCAGCACATGCTGTAGCTCTCGTCGTAGAAGGACGACATCCGGTCGTTATACGTCGAGCCGACGTTGTCAGTTCCGTATCCGACGGAGTCGCAGAACATGGGCGTCGTGTAGCCAACGCCGTCGTATGTCTCGACGGCGTCATAAACGTTGTAGTTGTAGTCGCCAGTCATGCTGTTGTTCTCGCTGCAACTTCCCGAGCAATCCTCGTAGGTGTAGCCCACAAGGGTCTATGCCGAGCCGTACCATTGCCCGATGCCTCCGAGCCAGTTCGCATCCCGGAAGAAGCAGTAGTGGCCCGATGTACAATTGCCGAACAGGTTGTCGGGTGACACCTGGGTGGCGGGGTTAATCGGAACGTTCGGATTCGGGGCTGTCGCGGGGGCTGTGGGCGGTGGCGTGCTGGGTTGATAGGACTGCGGACTGGATTGAATGCCAACGGGATTCTTCGCACCAGTCGATGCAGCCGCTCCGGTCACCAGACTCAAACCGAATACTCCAACTGACAAAACCATTAACAATGCCACCGCAGCCGATTGCCTCCGGCAGGTTCTGAATGTTTTGCGTGTCAAATCATTCTCCTTTCCAAATCGCTGTTGCCGGCTAACGCATGACACGGCACGGCAAGCCACAGGACGGAGGCTTGGCGCCTGGTCCCTCGACTGTCCGCGTCGCCCAGCTCCCGGTCGTGTTCACCGGGTATCTCTGGTGAAGATTTGACTCTTCGAGCTCATAGTCGCGCCGAATCAGGAGGTCGTCAATAGGTATTGTGGTGGGCAACACAATAGACTGTATACGTGTTGAAGTGGAAGATGTATTATGGGGCGCGATTAACAAATAGTGCGGCTATTGCCCACTGTCTATATGAGTGTGGTCTGGCCTATATAGCTACTCGACGTCCTACTCCCCGGTGGGTCGCTCTCAGCGCGAAAGCGACACAGCCGTGGACAAGCGCGGCTTGGCCGGAAGTCAGTTCCAAAGAGCCGGCGTGGTCACAGTCTTGTGGCAGGAACGGAATCCTGGCCCTAGAACCCGCGGCCGTTGGAAGTGGGTTACGGCTCCGATTAATCCAAGGCAGCGAACGCAGTGTCACGCGCTGGCCGGCGTCGACAATTGGCTCGGAGGCGCTCCGACTACCGGCACGACCGCAACGCTGAGCACACTTGACCATTGAACGACTGTGCCGGACGGCACGAACCTGGCAGCTGCGATCGGCGAGTCGCCGGCGGTCGAGGGGTCGATCACGACAGCCTCGGTGCCGAGCAGTCCACCGTCCTCAGGGTTGACGACGAGGATGTAACGGATGCCGTTTTCAGTCAGGGCCACACCTGTTCCGCTCTGCCCGGCGTGGTCTGTGACCTTGCCAAGGTTCGCTGTCCCGGGCAGCATGGCGGCAACCTCATATAGAGCCGCTCGCACAGCGGGCGAAGTGCCCTCAGGGTCCTCAAGCAGCTGGCCGATCGTGGTGAAGATCGCCGCCGGGTCATTTGAGCCGTAGGTCCCGGCTCGGAATTGTGCAAAAAGAGCCGAGCTGTCGGTTGGTAGCTGGGAAAGGTCCTGGAAGCCGCTAGCTGAGAGCGAGGTCATCTGGGAGGCCGGTGTGTTATCGATCGCTGGCGAGCCCTGTGCCTGCCACGCTGCTTTGTCCTGGGCGCTGAAGAAGGTCGTCGACCATGAGAAGTTGGCTCGTCCGTCCTGGGACGCGTTCACCCAGCTCTGGGCCTCAAGGACTTCGAACCAGCGGTACGTCGGACCAGCGTCCGAGGCGTTGGGATTCTTCCCTGGTACCGTCTGACCCACTTCGGTCGACGGCGGGACGTTCAGCGGCGTTGGCCGCCCAGCTGCATTCTTCGCTATCAGCGTGGCGCTCTGCGTCTCGGTATAAAGGTATTGACCAGCTGGGATCACCAGCGCTTGCCGGGCGAGAGTCAGTAACGCAGCGCGGCGAAGCACCGTGACACCGTTCGCGACTTTTGCCGTCTTCGGCGTGCTTCCGGGTATGAGAAGCACGACTCCGACGACGAGTGCAGCAACGGCCGCAACGGCCGCAACGGCCGAAATTCCGATCCAGAAGCCCTTACGCCGTTTCGTCGGGTACGCCAAGACAACGATCTTCGGATCGGCTGGCCGAATGGACGCAATCGCCTGCTCGAGTACGGCTCTGGCCCGGGCGACAAGCTCGTCGTCGGGATCCTCTGCCCCATTCATCATGGACCGTACTGCGTCGAGGTCGGTGATCATCTGTCCTCTCCTTCTGGTTGTGAGGTAGTTGAGTCTTCGGTCGATAACGAAGCGTTGATCCCCATCAGGCCCTGCAACTGGCGCCGCGCTCGCCAGAGGCGGGTCCGCAACGCTCCAGTCGAGATACCTAGGGCGGCGGCCACCTGATTGAGGGATAGGTCAGTCCCCGCCACGAGGATGACGAGGTCTCGGGCGTCGTCATCGAGCTTTGCCAGAGCTCTAGCGGCGATCTCAGTGACTCCTGCGGCGTCAACCTGCTGGATTGCCTCGTCGTCGAGAGCGGAGATCGGGCGATCCGACGAGCCAAGACGGGAGAGCGCATCCAGCCGCCGAAGCTCGCTCCGTCTGTGGTTCCTGAGGAGGTTCGAGGCGATACCGAACAGCCAAGGGCGCACGTCTCCGAGCTCGCTGTCGAAGCTGGCTCGCCGGTTAAGGGCGACTAGGAATGTCTCCACCGCGAGGTCCTCAGCGTCTGCACGTTCGACGCGCCTTTCCAGAAAGCGCCAGATATCGGCGAAATGCCGATCAAAGAGGAGGGAAAAAGCTGCGGGATCATCGAGAGACGAGACGAGCAACTCGCGGTCGGTCGGCCTGCTGTTCGGCTCGATCATCACCTAGTACTTGTCCGGTCGAGCCAACGTGTCACAATTCGCGGTGTTTCATCCTCGCAGCGCCTCTGAATACCAAGACTCTGCGGTCCTGGGCCGATCCCCTCGAAAGAAGAGCGTGCAAGGCTCACCGGTAGATCGTCCCACCCAGAGGCGTAGATGAGTGCGACGGTGAAGCGCCCCAAGAGCTCCAATGTGCACCCGGCCGAAGAAGAGGATGATGCCGATGGGACGTCCCTAACCGATCGGTGAGCCATGCCGTCGGGGACATTTAGAGTCGGGCTCGGACGCCCCGCGTTGTAAATGGTCCGTGTCGCGAGAGGATCGAGACGTGGGATGAGCGGCAATCCTGAGGCCCTAGGAGACCGCTGAGCAAGGCGTCTTCGAAGCTCGGCCGCTGTTCGATCGCCGCTTAGGCATCAGCTGCTCCGCTCGCCGCCTGCCCGTCGGGCGAAGGTCGGGGAGAGATTCGGTCGGAGGGCGGCCGGGAAGAGGCTCTCTCGGCGCTCTTGTGGCCGTTCTCCTTTGTTCTCAGCGGGGTTTCCTCGCCTCTGGCTACTCGGCCGTGGCAACCAGCCATGTCGAGCCGTCGTGGCTGAGGCCGAGGTTCAGCATCCGCATCAGGTTGACGGCGGCCGCCCGGTGGGCGAGCCAGATCCTGTTCTTCTCTATTCCTATGTAGCGAAGGCGGCGGTTCTGGCCGCGCACGAGCCAGGCGATCGTGCGCTCGATCATCGGGCGCTTTTGCCGATAGGTCTCCTGGAACTCTGCTGTCGAGGCCAGCTGGCGGGCAGCCGCCAGGATGGCGGAGTTGTCGTGGACGACGATCGTGCGGCCCGCCTTGGACTTCGTGCAGCGCTTCTTGGACGGGCAGGTGGCGCAGCTCTTGGCGAAGCGGGCACGGCCATGGGCGTTGATGCTGACAGTCACGCCCTCGGGGCAGGTGACCGTTCTGTTTTCTTCGTCGATGTCGAAGTCGTCCAGGCTGTAGCCGCCCTCGACCGCCGGGCGCAGCGGCAGCGGCTTTATGACGGCGCTCATCTCCTTTTGTCCTATGTGCTGACGGAGATCGCCCGAGCCGTAGGCCGAGTCGGCGAGGATCTCTGTGCCGGCCGGCTCGTCTTCGATGAGCCCGGGAGCGGCCTCGGCGTCGCCGCTGTTGCCCGCGGTCAGGTCCGTGGCGGTGATGATGCCGGTGTCGGGCTCGGCGGCCACGTGGGCTTTGTAGCCGTCCCGGTAGGAGTGCTGTGTCTTGTGGGCATGGCGGGACTCGGGATCGACGCTCGAGATGACCCGGTCCGGGGCCGTCTGTTCGGCGATGCGCCAGGTGCCTGGCCTTTCTCCTTGTTCCACGTCCTGGCCGGCCAAAAGAGCCAGCAGCGCCACGGCCTCTTCTGGGCCCCGGTCGAGCTCGAGGCCGAGGTCCTCGGCGGCAAAGACGAGCTCGTAGGCGTCGTCCACGAGCTCAGAGACGAGGCGGTCGATGTCGTCTTGGTCCTCGAAGTCGCACGGCGGGCGCCCCGAGCCGAGGTTGTGCTCGTGCACATAGACGCCGTCGGCCAGCTCGGGCACGAGCTTTCGCACCCGGCGGATCTGGCTTTGCAGCAGGCTTATGGTGTCCTGGCGCTGCACGGCGTCGTCGAGCACTGTCGAGTCGAGCGCCCGGCGGTTGCGCTTGGCGATGACGCCGGACTGCTTCACCACCTCCCGCACGGCCTCGAATATCCGCTCCGGGCGATCCGAGGCGCGCAGCTTGTTGCGCCAGAGAACCAGCACCGTCGGGTGGAAGCCCTCGTCGTCCAGAGCCAGGCCGGCGGCCACCTTCCAGGCGATGGAAGTCCGCAGCATCTCACAGGCCTCCCGATCGGAGAGCCCTTCCAGAGCCTGCAGGACCATCACCGTGGCGATCACGTCTGCTGGCACTGACGGCCGGCCGCGGCCGGTTGGGAACAGGTCCTCGAACAGCGCGTCCGGGAACACTCTTTGGCGGTGCTCGGCCAAGAAGGCGTGCACAGAACCCGGCTTCAGAAGGTGCTTGCAGAAGACGGCGGCGTCGAGGAGCTGGCGATCCGGCTTGGAGGATCCTTGCATCCCCCAATTCTTCTAGACCTGAGCCGAAATCGCGAATCCTGTCGGATTGCTCAGCGGTCTCCTAGGAGTCGCGTTGGTTTGACTGTGTACTGCGCGGGGCCCGTGAACGTCAGGGACACCCGGGGCCAATATCTCGTGCATCACCTGCATGCCGTCGCTGTCGGCACCGACGGGACACCGAGGACCGAGGCACTCTGCGGTCTTGCCTGCCGACCCCCTCCGAGACCTTGGACCTGGACGCGCACAGAGTGCCACCAGGGCCGAAGGTCCCGACTTGCTCAGAGAGTGACGCGAGATTGCCGATAGTTCCCCCTAAGTGCGTGTCAGTGGAGGGCCCGCCGCTCACGGACTCCGGGGTGGCGGGCCGACACGCGCCTTGGTCCCGAGCATTCACGCGTATCTTCAGGCAACATTCACCTTTCTCTAGGCAGACTCCCAGGTGCGGGCCATAGAGTGGCTATCGAAACCCGGTGCCTGGGCTTGCGTTGCTCAAGAGCTTGCCCACGCACTGGGACCTTGTGTGGAAATCTGTGTCCCCAGCGAATCAGCCCGCTGCTCGGTACCCCGGTGGCGGGCTGATTCCGCGCAACGGCCGAGACCTACCGAAGGCTGTTCAGCAAACGCTCATAGCGTTCCCAGGAGGCTCTGAGACCCTGGGCGTAGGGTCTGGTTATCGGACCGGTGCCTCGGCTAGCAGGTCTCACAGATTGGCAGCCCAGGCATCAGGTCCAAGGTGAGGACCGCAACACCCCCAAGTTGTGTCCCCCTCGGGTGATCCAGCCCGCTGCTCACGCGGCGGGCTGGATTGCGTCGATAGGCCGCACATAAAGGGTCCAGGGGCCGTTAGGAGCCGCTGCTCTGGTCAGTATTCAACTGGTCGGCAGTGAGCCGGGGCTGCCTTGATCTTCAAGCACAAGCCTCCGGTGAACGACGAGTACACGAAGGCATTCACGGGCTTTGACACCACCACGATCAATGCCAGCGGCGAGACAACCAATCTCACGACGACTTTCACCGTGGCCAGGGGAGCAACATCATCCTGAGATCGCCAGAAGCGCAGCGGTAGGGCTGAGGGGTTCGCGTCTCGGCGAGCTCGATCCGCCGGGTAGTTCGACGCCACGGTCTCGGACCAGCACCTCGGAGCGGGCCCACGTGGAAGGAGTTCCTCGTCGCCCAGGCGAGCGGCATCTTGGCCACCGACTTCTTCGTCGTGGACACCATCAAGTTCACCCAGCTCTATGTGCTGTTCGTCATCGAGCTCCAGAGCCGAGTGGTGCACATCCTCGGGGTCACCGATCATCCGACCGGCTGCTTCGTCACGCAGGTTGCCCGCAACCTCGCCGGCGATCTCACCGGGCAAGCTCGGTCGTTCCGGTTCTTGATCCACGACCGCGACGCGAAGTTCACCGCCAGCTTCGACGAGGTGTTCGCCTCCGAAGGCATCGAGGTGATCAAGACACCGGTGAGATCGCCTCGCGGAACGCGATCGCGGAGAGGTGGATACGGACCGTACGGGAAGAGTGCCGCGACTGGACGCTCGTTCTCGGACGTCGTCATCTCGAAGCAGTCCTTCGCGACTACGTCCGGCATTACAACCAGCATCGGCCTCACCGCGGCCTTCGACTCCAAGTGCCTGCACCGGTCGGTGCAGCGACCTCTGCTCCCCCGTCGCTCAGCGACCTTGCGCGCCACGACGTGCTCGGGTGGGCTCATCCACGAGTACCGCGCTGCGGCCTGATCCGGCGTGACGCCGGCCGGGTTGCCGACATTTCTGGCCACTCTGGTCGCACTCACTCGGTGTCGGTCGTCTCAATCGGAGCGTCGACCGACCACGCAGCGACCGCCGCTGCACCCTGCGCCCGGCTCCAAGACCGACGGACCCGGAATCACCGAGTCAAACGCCTGTCCGTGCAGCTCCGAGCGGCGCGATTGAGTTTCTGGTGCCCTACACCACACTCCTATGTCTTCGAACTCTTCGCCCTGGACTGCCAGCTCGACCTGTCCGACTCGGTCACCCTCGACGACGCACTCCACGCCATGGCCGGACATGACATCGCACGCGGCCGACTAGACGGCACCTACGAGGTCCGGTAACGGCACACCAGCAAAGCCCGCTGTCCTCACGCCCGAGAACCGGGAGAACCCATGGCACGAGCCCATGAGCGAGACGTTCCGACAAACGTCCCAACGAGGGAATCCGACCGCCCAGACGGGATTCTCATGAAGCCACCCCGCACACGAGGTCAACTCAGAGGATCACCATGATTGCTGACATTTTCGGGATGGACAGAATCGTTGGTTTTGGTCGACGGAATCATCGTCTTGCCAATTGTCGTGTCGTCCTGTTCGGCAGTAGCCAGCCGCCCAAGTCGGCCAAGAACATCGGTTCGGCCGGTCGAGAAATTCGCAGGGCCCACCAAGAGGCTGACGGAGAGGTAGTGCCTGTCGCCGACCGCTGATACGACGGCAACCGGCGACCCCGTCGAGGAATATCCGCTTCCGCGAAGCCCTCGACGAAGACTGCCAGATGCCCCAACAAGCGCGGCCGTTGCCCCGACGAGGACGCCCCCCACCGCCAACACCTCACCGGATCGACCCTGACGCCTTGAGGATGACTCACGTGGTGCCAGCGCAGTTCTCGACCCTTCTCATCCCCTTGTAGTCGCTCAGATCGCCCAGCCGTCATCTGGCAGATACGCGGAGGCGTCTTTTAAAGCACCCCTCAGTCACATCCCTTCGCCACACCCCTCCTGGACTCCACACGATCTCGGCATAGCTACCAACGGGGACTGGCGGATGTTTGCTGCTGGTTCAGCCACGACCGGTGATTCCCCACCTGATCCTGTGGCTGATGATTGAGGAAGACAAAGACTTATAGAGGTGTTCGCGAGGAATCCTTAGCTTTGTGAGCTTGTTCTGCCGCGCCACGTGAGCGAGCGCATTCGGTGTCGCAAGGCCGATAGCTCGCTGCGCTCAGTTCGGGACCCGCGATGCCGGGTCGAAGTCCTTTCACTGCGGGGCCTACCGCCGTGCTCGACGAGGCGTAAAGTGCGCGGGCACGCGTCACGTCGGTTCCTGTGATGAGCAGTTCGCGCTCGACTATCGCCATCATTGCTGGCCATCCGAGCCCGTAAACACCTCTAGGAACTGGTGGACCCGGGACCTGCGTTGACCAGGTGAGCCCGGCTCGCTATCGTACCGGAAGAACGAAAAGGTTTTCTGCTTGTGCTAGCACGCTGGTCGAGCCGGGAGGAAGGCTGAGTGAGCGCGGGACCCTTCAAGCCGGTCGAGGGGAAGTCGCTAACCCTGCTCCCTATCGTCGATGGATCCGCAGAAATCGTCGGCGGGTTCTGGGGCACGAGGCAGCGTTCGAATCGTGAGGTGACAATCCCCTACGGAATAGGGATGCTGGAGGAGAGCGGCACCATCGAGAACTTCCGCATCGCTTCCGGAAGCTCACGCGCTGAGTATCAGATGCCGCTATTTCGAGACTCGGACCTCTACAAGGTCCTCGAGGCAATCGCGTGGGAGCGAGCGCACGGACGCGCGGCGGACCAGGAAGCGTTCTTCGAGCAGAGTGTCGAAACGATCGCGGCCACTCAAGAGAGCGACGGCTACGTGAATACCTATGTGCAGGTGATGGAGCAGGGCCGCCGATTCAACGATCCGGCTATGGGCCATGAGCTCTATTGCGCTGGTCACCTCTTAGAAGCCGCTATCGCCGACACACGCACCGCGCAGCGCCCGGGCCACCTCGGGGGCGTCGCAAACCGCTTTGCCCGCCTGCTCGTCGACGTTCTTCCTTCCGAGCACCCTGGCTACGTGCCCGGCCATCCTGAGATTGAGACCGCACTCGTTGAGCTGTACCGAACAAATGGTGACCGCCGGCTCTTGGACCTTGCGGTAGACCTGGTCCGGCGCCGTGGTCATCGCTCACTCAGCTGGCACACGTTCGGCCCGTCGTACTTTCAAGACGAGGTCCCCTTCGATGACGCCACGACCATTCGCGGCCACGCCGTGCGAGCGCTCTACCTGCTTACCGGCGCAACGGACATCTTCACTGAAACTGGCCGACCGAAGCTCTTGAAGTCAATCCTCGCCCAGTGGAATGACATGGTCTCTGCAAAGACCTACCTCACAGGCGGCGTCGGCTCAAGACACAGGGACGAGTCCATAGGCGACGCCTACGAGCTCCCGCCTGATCGAGCCTATTGCGAGACTTGCGCGGCTATCGCGTCGATAATGTGGAATTGGCGTTTGTTGCTTGTAACGGGCCACTCGGCGTACGCGGACCTCATGGAGCGAACGCTCTACAACGGATTCCTCGCCAGCGTCGGTCTCGACGGAAAGAGCTTTTTCTACGTCAATCCCTTGCAGTCTCGCGGCCCGTCGGCCAGACAAGCATGGTACGACTGTGCCTGCTGCCCGCCGAACGTGATGCGCCTGCTTGCCAGCCTAGAGCACTACTTAGCGACCCGAACCGACCAAGGCTTACAGCTGCATCAGTATGCAACAAGCCGGATCCGCTCCGGGCAGGGCGCTGCTGCACTCGAGGTAGCGGTGTCGACCGGCTATCCCTACGACGGCATGGTGTCGGTACGCGTACTGGCTGCTCCGGGTCATTCACAGGAGATCGCCCTGCGTGTCCCGTCTTGGGCGGACGAGGTGAGCTGCTCGCTCAACAGCTATCCGCTGGTGACCGAGCCGTACAAGAACGGGTACCTCAGACTCCGCCGTGAGTGGTCGGTCGGCGACGAGATCGTCCTCGAGCTACCGCTCAAGGTCCGCACCATCGCTCCTGCAAGCGAAATCGACGCCGTACGCGGTTGCGTGGCGTACGAGCGTGGACCTCTTGTCTACTGCGTCGAAGGGACAGACCTTCCACAGTTCGCGAACCTGGACACCATCTCCGTGGAGACGTCGGATCGCCCAACGGAAGAGGCGGGACTTACGATCGCCTCGGACACCGTCGTCGCCCTCCAGCTGAAGGGCCGGATCAAAGCCGGACCCGCTCCATCTTCTTGGCCATACGAACAGCTCCGGGATGGAAACGCCGACGTCGCGGCACCGACGGCCGGGCTGGATGGGAGGCCGACAGTGCGAGCCATCGAACTGCGCGCCACGCCGTACTACGCATGGGCAAATCGTGGGCCCGCCTCCATGCGCGTCTGGTTGCCACGCGTCTCGGGCTCGTCGGACACGGAACGAGCTTCCGAAAAGGGCGCCGCGGATTGACGCGGGCGCGCGGTGGCGTACGGTAGAAATTGATCGAAAAGGTTTTCATAGATAGCCGAAACCATCTGAAATAAATCCAGGAGGGTCGTTATGCGGGAGCGGGCCGGTTGTGGCTGCGGTCTCGCGAGCGACGCTCGCGGGTGGTGCGGAGGGCGCTCGATCGCACAGCCCATCGGAGCCAGAAGCCAAGCGGGACTCGACCTCTTTCTCCCAATCGCTCGTTTCAACTCCGAGCACCAGAAACAATCAGACTCGTGTCGAGAGTTGCTTGTGTGCTTTCTTTTGATCTGCCTTCCAGCTCGGGGCGTCGGCTCCTCAGGCGGCCGCTATGCCTAGTGCGGTCCAACCTCAAGAGGCGAGTGAACCGGCCCCACGAAAATACCAAGCGGGTCCGGGAGTTGACGAGCACGCGCGAACTCGAACGATTGCGGATGTGGCGGCGCTGGCGGGAGTCTCAATAGCGACGGTTTCCAAAGCACTAAACGGACGGGCGGGCGTCAATGCGCGGACCCGCGAGAAGGTGGTCGAAGCCGCAGAGAAACTCGGCTTCCAGTCAAATGCTCTGGCGAGAAACCTGCTCACCGGAAGAAGTTTTACGGTCGGGCTGCTCACAAACGACAGTTTCGGCAGGTTCAGCATTCCCGTCATGCTCGGCGCAGAGGACGCCCTCCAGGCCGGGCAGATTGCCGTCCTTCTTTGCGACGGGCGCGATGACTCTATTCGCGAGCAGCATTACTTGCGCACACTGCTTGCTCGTCGAGTGGACGGAATCATCGTCACTGGGCGCCGCAGTGATCCCCGACCGCCTCTCAGCATGAATTCGCCCATACCGATCGTGTACGCCATGAGCGAGTCAACAAATCCCGACGACGCGTCCATCCTGCCCGATGACAAAGGAGGCGGACGACTTGCCGTCGAGTACCTCCTCGCGACGGGCCGGAGGAGAATCGCCCATATTACTGGGCCGTCGGAGTTTCGGGCGGTCCGCCTCCGTGCAGCCGGTGCATCTGACGCCCTCAAAGAAGCGGGCCTCGCGATGACGGGGGACGGACCAATTCATGGCGAGTGGAGCGAGGAGTGGGGACGCCAAGCGGCCGGCATCATGTTGCGTCAGATGCCCGAGGTCGACGCCGTTTTCTGCGGAAGTGACCAAATCGCCCGTGGAGTTGCCTCTGCTCTAAGAGAAGCGGGCTGCGGCGTGCCGGATGACGTCGCCCTCGTCGGCTTCGACAATTGGACCGTCATGGCTGAGGCCTCGAGACCGCCCCTCACAACGATCGATATGAACCTCTCCGAGGTCGGGCGCATTGCCGCACAGATCCTTCTCGCGGCTATCGACGGTAACCGCACCCGTGGTTCTCGTCTCGTGTCATGTCAGCTCGTTGTTCGGGCCTCAACGAGAGCGCCTGACCACCCCTACAAAGTCCCAGCCACGGAGTCCAGATCGCAAAGGCGCCCAAGACCTACCAGCAAGTAACGAAAGGAGATTCCCCATGTACTCTGCAATCGAGCGCTGCGGATCGAGGTTCACGCCGAGATCGCACCGTCGAGGTCGAGCGATTGCAATGATCGCTCCGCTAGTGGCTTCGGCACTTGTCATCACGGGGCTAGCTTCGAGTTCGGGAGCAAGCACATCACGAGAGAGCGCCAGACACGCCAAGTCGGTAACGATCACCCTCGGGTACGCGGGTGGTGCCAATGTTGACCCCTACTACAAGAACGTCATCGCTGCGGCGGAAAAGCAACTCCCCGGAATAACCGTTAAGCAGGTCGTGTACGCGACGTACGACGATCAGCTAAACGAGATGCCCTCGGAGATAGCCGCAGGCACGATTCCCGACATCATCGTGTGGGACAACTCTGCACCGGTCACGCAGTACGCGAGGCAGGGCGCGATCTTGAACATCAGCAGCTACGTCAAGAGCGACAACGTCGATCTTGCTGCTGACCCAACCGCACTCGTGAACGCATGGACCTACAATGGCGGTCTGTACGGTGTGCCCTTGTATCTCCAGGACTCCGCGTTCGAGTACAACCTCGGGATGCTGAACGCTGCCGGAATAACGACCCTGCCGCAATCGATGAGCCAGGTCGGTACTGACGCGCTCACGGTCTACAAGAAAACCGGCAAGGCCGGGTTCACCATTCTCGACAACTTGTTCCACCTCACTCAGTACATCTTGGCCTTCGGAGGGAGCTGGAACTACGGAAAGACGATTGACTCGTCGCAGAACACAGCAGGCCTGCAGTTCCTGGTCAACATGTTTGCCAACCACTCTGCGATCCTCCCGAACCAGGTTGGCGCCTCATGGGATGGGCAAGCGTTCGCAGAGAACGACGCGGCGATGTCCGACGGCGGACCGTGGTACATAGGCTTTATGGCGGGTTCCGCTCCGACCGTCAAGTACGCAATGACTCCGATCCCTAGCTCAACCGGCAAGCCCTTCGTCGTGACCTACGGCGGCGCCTACACCGTCACCAAGCACTCAGCGCACCCCGCCGCCGACATGGAACTCATCAAGGCTCTGACCAGCGCATGGGATGAAAAGTACATCGCCAACGACACCGCGTTCGGCTTTGTTCCAGCAATGACTAAGTACATCAGCCTGTACCGGTCACACACGCCCAAGTACAGCGCGATCACCAACCCGGTACTGGCTAACGGGCTGACGCTCGACTACCCGCCCGCGACCATTCAGTTCGGCAACGCGCTGACAGCTGGGTTCGAGAACATCATCCTCAACCACAATGGAACGGTGAAAGCGCTCCTCAACTCATTGCGAGCGAAGTACGGAACGAAGTGATTCGCCAGTGGTACAAGCGGTATCTGCATAAGGCAGAGTGCCCGGTCCAGGTCAGAGAACGACCTGGACCGGGCGGCTCGCCCCTGCTCACTACACCATGTCCGATCAGGTAGGCGACGCCTCGCTCCCAGCCCATGGCCTCGGTCGAGCCGGGCGAGCACGAAACAGCTTCTGGAATAAGCAGCACCGGGACTGGGCGGCGGCTTATGTGCTGATCGCACCGGCCGCGGCACTCCTCGGGTATTGGTTCCTCTATCCCATCGTCGAGACGTTCGTTCTCTCCTTCCAGCAAGTCAACCTGTTCCATTTCTCCGAGCGGAACTACGTTGCTCTGCAAAACTTCAACCAGCTGTGGCATGACCCTGCATTCCATCACTCGCTCTACATCACGCTCATCTTCGTGATTTTCGTCGTGCCGGCCCAGACGCTCTTTGCCATCTTCCTCGCCGCCGTCCTTCATAGCATCGGTGTCGGAAAGACCCTGTTTCGTACGGCTTTCTTCGTGCCGTACATGACATCGACCGTCGCGGTCACGACAGTGTTCATGAAGCTCTTCGTTTCTGGGGGACCACTCTCGGACTTAGCGGCGAGCGTTCTTCGGTTACCGAACACGACCTGGTTTGCGGAACCCAGCTACGCGCTGCCGTTCCTGGTCATCGTCTATGTCTACATGTACATCGGCCTGTACGTGGTTGTGTTTGTCAGCGGCATCGAGGACATCCCGAGCGACCTTTTCGAGGCTGCAAGGGTGGACGGAGCCGGCGCGGTTCAACAGTTCCGGTTTGTGACCGTCCCGAGCCTTCGGCCCTTCGTGATCTTCGTGGTCGTCGCAGGACTGATCCAGGCGGTGCAGATCTTTGATCAAGCCTACGTCATAGCCTCGAGCGGAACGATCCTCGGCAGCCCAGCGGGCGCCACAGCGACGCTCGTGATCTTCATCTACGAACAGGCATTTCGCCTGAACAATCTTGGTTACGGAAGCGCGGCGGCTGTCGTCTTGCTGGCGATCGTCTTCCTGGGAACGCTCATCACAAGACGCCTCTTGCCGGAGCGCACATGACATCTTCCCGCCAGCGGCCTGGCCTGAAGGCCCTGAAATACCTGTTTCTCACCGTTGTCGGAGTTGCGGCGATCGGACCGCTACTATATGCGCTCTACACGTCGCTCGAGTCGCCGGCTGATTACCCCCGTCTAGTTTCACCGACGCATTTGACGCTTTGGAACTACCGCTACGTGCTAGACAATGCTCCGATCCTCCGCTGGTATGGCAACACGCTCTTTGTTACCGCGGGTGTTGTCATAGGTGCCGTCGTCGTGAACACGATGGCCGGGTACGTTCTGGCTAGGATCCGCTTTCCTGGCCGTACCATTGGGTTTGTGGTCGTGCTGGCGATCTTGATGGTGCCGCTGCAGGCAATTCTGATTCCGCTATACCTGCTCGTGGCGCAGCTCGGCTGGCTCAACTCCTACCAGTCGCTGATCGTGCCGTTCATGGTGAATCCCTTCCTTATCTTCCTGATGCGCCAGTCGTTTTCGACGCTTCCGGTCGAGCTTGAAGATGCAGCCGCCATCGACGGCGCGGGGCGGTTCAGGACATTCTTCACAATCGCCGTTCCCCTCACAATGTCGGGGATCGCCACTCAGGCACTGCTCGCTGGAACCTGGACCTGGAACAGCTTCATGATCCCAGTGACGTTCTCCACCGACCCGAACTACTACATGCTCACAGTCGGCCTCAACAGCCTGCAGTCTCAGTTCTACACCTTGACGACGGTGCAGATGGCCGGGGTCGTCTTTCTGGCCGTGCCAGTCGTGCTGATGTTCGTGGTGTTCCAGCGCCTCATCGTGCCGAGTTTCGCTACTGCCGGAATCCGCGGGTAGGTAGGGGCAGTGCCCAAGAGGTCCCTTTCGATCGCGCCGGCGGGTGGTACCGCCGAGATCAGTTCGTCTGAGGCTGGGCACCGGCTTGTTCCCGTTCGCGTAGGCAACCGATGGGGCATTCGAATCGAGGTCGGCCACCTTGTGCTCGAACAACCTCGCCCAGTGCGGATTACTCTCGCATCTGGTCAAATCAACGGTCGCGCCACCGGCTATGAGAGCGTCAACGAGTTCGCCGACGGGTTTGTTGGTACCGTCGCGGTGCAAGTCACCTGCAACTCTGAACTCGAGATTGCCGACTGCTGGCGCACGAGCAAAGACGGCGAGGTCACCGTGTCGCGCGTCGCTGTCGTGCATGGCAATGACAGAGACGGCTTCATGACCTCGATCGGCATCGCGAGGAACGTCGCGACGAGATTCGCCGATGTCACCCTCTTCGCGCCGGGCGCTGTCTACGGCGACTGCGAGCCGATTTTGACCTATGCAATCGCCGGCGCGCCTCTTTGTCGCAGAGGCCTCCGCTACGCCCTCTGCCGTGAAGATCGGCTTGCTGCTCCCCTGTTCGTAGTCCGTTTCGCCGATGGCGAATGGCTCGCCGTACTGCACGAGCATGCCGAAGCGGCTAACACCGTGTCCGACTGCGGCCACGAGGCAGGTGGGGAGAGCCTTATCGATCCCCGCTTCAGCTTCGCGTCGATGGGCAGTGTCGTGAGGGGCGAGCGACTTGAGCTAGGCGCCTGGTTTCCAGGCACAGAAGGAGAGGCCACTTACAGTTCAGGTGGGCTGCCTTTGCGGCAATACCGGAGGTGGAGGCGACGATTTCATCCCCTCCGAGAGGATGTCATTCACAGATACGAACTCGTCTATCGGGTCGGGACGAGTTCGAATCCGCAGGTTTGTTGGTCGGCAGCTTGGCGCTGGGCATGGGAAACGCTGGCGCCAAGGGTGGAACTGGTCGACACCGGCACTGTTGTAAAGGTATCCACCGCTGTGCTGGCCAGCCAGGCAGAGATCTCCACTCCGCTTGCCGGCATCCCGCTCGAGGTGGACGCCGTTACCGGACAGAAAGTGCCAAACTCCCCGGCGATCATGGGGTTTGTCGGAGCGAACACCGACGCCGCTTACCTCTTGCTCCGTGTCGGAACTCGCATAGGTGGCGAAATCGGCGACCGCTACCGGCTCATCGGCACGCGAATCATGGACTCGTTCGTCACGGTCGGCCTGTCGCCCCCACAAGGAGAAGGATTTGACCTTTCCACGGGCCACATAGCCACATATCGAAAAGTCCGGGGACGGCCAACCGTATTCCTCCGCTCCGTATCCGACGGTTGTGCCGCAGCCCTCAGAGCGTGGCAGCTCGAATCTCGTACCGGGCAAGTCCACAACAACTGGCTTGAGTGGGCTGTGCAGGGTGCGGATTGGCTTGTCTCGGTGCAAAGACGCGACGGCTCGTTCGCCCGGTCGTTCGAGGCCGGAACTGGGGCGGTCATGGACAACTCCACTACGGCTACTCAGGTACCTGTCGCCTTCCTCGCCTCACTGGAACGAGCGACTGGACGGGCCATCTACCTGGAGGCGGCGATTCGAGCCGGAGAATTCTGCTGGAGAACGAGAGGGGAAACGGCTTGCTTCGCAGGGGCGACGCTCGACAACCCGAACGTTGTCGACAAGGAAGCGGCAATCATGGCTTTGGAAGGTTTCCTTGAGCTTTATGAGTCGACCGGAAACGCCCTCTGGGTCGAGCAGGCCCGTATCGCAGCCGAAATTGCCGAGACCTGGATCTACATCTGGAACATTCCGATGCCTGTCGACGCCGACGACCGGTCGCTGCATTGGAAGAAGAGCGTGCCGACGATCGGCCAGCAGCTGATCGCCACTGGGGTTTCGATGTGTGACGGTTTCCTCGCCAGGAATGCAGCAGCTTTCGTAATCCTTTCCCGTCTTAGCGGAGACGAGCACTTCCTCGACGTGGCTCGTGTCGTGACGCACGGGACCAAGGCCATGCTCGCGCTACCTGGCAGAACCTACGACCTCTGCGGTGAGGGCTGGCAACAGGAGCACTGGTGTTTTGCTGTGCGCCGCGGTTACGGACTCAATCGCAACTGGCTGCCATGGGTCTCAGTGGCTCATATTGAAGGCATCTTGCGTCTAGAGGACATCGGCGCGCTTGGCTTTGATGCCGACTTGCATGCTGAGGTTCAAGAAGATCAGTTGTGACCGTCGCCAGGCCGAGGGTCCCAGTCACCCCCAACGTCTCTGATGTCGGCGAACTGGTTGAAATCATCGAGACGACAGGTCAAACTCGGCGGCTTAGGCGACATGAGCGGACCGGCTGTTGGACACTGATGGCGACAATTGAGTTGCATGGTGAACACACAGCCATCTTCGAGGACTTCCTCCATCCCGACGGTCACGTTGTATTCGTGTCTGAGTCAGGAGTTCTCCTCGACCTCGCGAAGTCGCTAGTGCCGACGCGGACGGACGAGAAGGCGTGCTACGCAGGGCATGACAAAGAATCCGTGCTTGGCGCCGGGCACGACCTCTTCCGCGAGCACTTGCTCGTCGGATCAGATGACCCGGACCCGGTCGTGATAGCCGGACTTCTCCCTCCGATCCGCCGTGCCAGGCATCGAGGCGGCGAGCTGCCGCACACCTTTGTCGGCTCACCCAACTGTCTCGACGTCGTGCCGCTCCACTACGATCCGTCGGACGCGAGACCGCGTCTCAACCCCCTCGTGGTCGCGCCCGAGATCCGCGGCGCTATCAGGGAGGAGCGGCTCTTCGAAGGCCTTGTAGGCGGGTGGCTCCCAGCGGTGCGGACGGTCTACCCGCTCAGTGCCGGCTATCCGGCCGAGGACGGGCGCGCCTGGGAGATGATCGCCTTCGCAGTTCCGAGATCACCGTCGCCTTGTCAGCAGCCCGTCTGGTACCGCTTCGTGAAGTTCGCTGGTGACCAAGTCCTGGAGACTCACCACTTCGACTCCTATCTGCCCTATCCCTTGCCTGGCGAACCGTCCCCCGAGGGCTTTTATATGGGGTTGTCGGACCTGCACGAGTTCTGGCACGCCCGCCTCGACGGAGGAATGCAAGTTGATTTGCCGGAGAGGTGGATCAGCGAGTTCTGTCGACACTCGATGGCACTCGAGATGATCACGAGGTCCGATGACCATCCTAAGTACGGAGTCGTCGAACGTGCTTACGGAGGCCATGAGCACGACGGCTTCCAGGATGTGCTCACCAGCGCCGCAACCTGTTACGAGGAGTGGGGTCTATTCGATGTGACCCGCCGTTATCTTGCTGATTATCTGGAGCATTTCGTCCGCGACGACGGGTCCATTGACTATAGGGGCCCTGAGATTGGCCAGTACGGGCGGATGCTTACCGTACTTGCTCGGTTCTGCCTGCTGACGAATGACGAAACACTTCTCTTCGACTTCCGGGAGAAGATCAACGCCCTCGTGCGCGTTCTCACCACGCGCCGTGAAGTCGCAAAAGGGCTATCTTCCGAGGACTCCCGATACGGGATGCTGGCAGGTCGACACGAGGCGGATATCAGCTTCGACACTGAAAGTCTGGCCTCGATGGACTACGAACGTCCTTATTTCTCAAACAGTACCGAGGCTTGGCGAGGGTTACGTGACATAGGACACATATTCGGTACGGCTGGACGCCACAGGGGCGACGAGACACTGATCAGTGACGGCAAAACACTTGTCGCCGAGGCTGAAGAGCTTGCCCGCGACATCAGTCGGGCAATCGAACGCTCCTGGTCGGATCGGGATGGGATCCGCTCACTTCCTCTGATTGCGGGCTCGGATAAGCTCCATCTGGACGCGCCCTACCGCAGCTGCCCAGAATCATTTGACGAGAATCGTGTCTTTTCCGAGATGCTCTATTCCGGCGTTTTGGGTAAAGAGGTGGTCACGTCGATCGTGGCGTCGGCGGCGGCTCATGGCGATTCGACGCTCGGCATCATGGGCAACCGATCCCATGTCGTCGCCTTCACGGCGATCGGTACCGCCTATGGTCTCCTGCAACACGACCTGATCAGGGAGTTCCTCATTCTCTACTACTCTCATGCCTTTCACCTACACACACGCGGGACCTGGACCGCGTTCGAGTGCGTCGATCTCGACAGGGGCCGGGCGGCACACCTGCCTTACTGCGCCCCGGCACAGCTCACGGTGCCAACGCTCACTAAGTGGATGCTCGTCTTCGATGATCCACTCGCAGACGAGCTCTGGCTTGCAAAAGCAACACCCCGGAGATGGCTAGAGAGCGGTTGTCGGATCGCTGTCGCGAAGTCCCCCACAAACCGAGGTTGCGTAGGTTTCGAGCTTCTCTCAGACCTCGACAGCGGAATCGTGTCAGCAAATGTGAAGATGCCAGCCGCTAACTATGGCACGATACGCCTGCGCCTTCGGGTTCCGGGTCGGCGTCTGATGCGCCAGGTGGAAGTCGACGGGGAGCCTTGGTCTAACTACGACCGGGACAGGGAGTTCGTCTTGCTGCCGCCAAGACCGTCACGGCGTGTCGAAGTCACTGTTCACTACTAACGCCTGTTCTCGTGCTCGAGCCCTCTCCGTTCTCGCCCAGGCTCCCGAAGCCTTGAGCCTGAAGGGTCCAGAAACTCCCTGTCCCGGCTTGACCAGCCATAACGCGCTCGGCGAGCGCTTGTCGCTCGTGGCTCTGTCCTTCCTCTACCGTCTCGTTCGGCGCGTCATTGAGGTCGTTCGCGTCCATCGGATGGAGGTCGCAGCCAAGGACGCGGAGATCCTCGTGCTCCGCCACCAGCTGGCCGTGCTGCGCCGGCAGGTCGCCCGTCCCCGCTTCACCTGGTCCGACCGGGCTCTCGTCGCACTCCTGGCTGGCCTCGTACCTCGGGAGCGCTGGCGTTCGTTCCTCGTCAGCCCACAGACGATCCTGGGCTGGCACCGCTCGCTGGTCAAGAAGCGCTGGACATACGCGCACCGCCGACCAGGTCGTCCTACCCTTGCCAAACAGACCGTGGAGCTGATCTGCCGCCTGGGACGAGAGAACCCCAGGTGGGGCTCTCTCCGCATCGTCGGTGAGCTGAAGAAGCTCGGCATCTGCGTGTCGAAGACGAGCGTCGCGACCGTGCTGCGCCGCCACGGTCTCCCACCGGCACCCCGGCGAGAGGGCCCGACCTGGACCCAGTTCCTCTCTGCCCAGGCCAAAGGAATTGTGGCCACGGACTTCTTCCACGTCGACACCGTCCTCCTTCGGCGCTACTACGTGCTGTTCGTCATCGAAGCGCAGAGCCGCGTCGTGCACGTCCTCGGGGCCACCACCAACCCGAACGGCCCATGGGTCACACAGGTGGCCCGCAACTTCGCCGCCGACCTGGAGGATGTCGGCCGGCGATTCCGGTTCCTTATCCGCGACCGGGACGCCAAGTTCACCGTCAGCTTCGACCAGGTGTTCGCCTCGATCGGTGTCGAAATCATCCGAACCCCGGTCCGCTCGCCCCGTGCGAACGCGATCGCGGAGAGGTGGGTACGGACCGTCCGGGAAGAGTGCCTCGATCTTCTGCTCGTCGTCTCACGACAACATCTCGAATCGGTGCTCGACAAGTACGTCCAGCAATACAACCAGGCTCGTCCACACCGTGGCCTGCACCTCGGACAGCCGATCCCCCGCTCCCTCCCACTCCAGCTAATCGACGATGACACCGTCACCCGCCGAGAGATACTCGGCGGCATCATCCACGAGTACGAGCGGGCTGCCTGATCACAGGTCGCCCCACGGTGGCTTCGACGTGTGCGTTGGTCGCCCACACAACGCGGGCTCGGGCGATCAGACAGGTAGGAACTTCGCCTGGCGACTGCATGGCTCCGCTGGGTCAACTATGCCTCCCCGGGCATCGCTGGCCCCACATTCCTGTCGATTCACGAGCAGCCGACCGTGCATCGGAGTTTTCGGACCCTTCAGGACCGAACAATCCTGGCAGCCGGCAGCAAGTGCGATGCTGTGGCCGTCCGAAGTGTGCGCTGCCATCGAGCGCTACGACGCCAGCGTGGCCGCAGCAGACCAGACCCGCTCACCAGGGCTGTTGCAAGGGCATTTAGCACAGGGTCGTGGTCGATGCCAACCGGATCGAAAAAGGACGCATCGTCTAGGGAAGAAATGACGGTTCGTCTATTCGATGTCCGGTCCGCCGGGCCGATTAGGACGGCGACAGGAGATCCTTCTGACCCGGAGGGTTCGATGCGACTAAAGCTCCTCGACGTCGCCGCCTTACGCTGGATGTCTGATCTTGTGGGCTGTTGTCGGTGCTGTGCTCGCCGGTGGTGCGACCTACTGGAACCAACTTGATTGACGGCTTCAGCAGCAGCTCGGCTGCAGAGACCCAATCATTGACGGTCTCCAACTTGACCATCAGTGCCTTTGCGACAGTGACCGCCACCACCGTCTTGCACCCCGGCGGGAATAACGATGTCGTCTCACGATCGCCAACGCGAACCCGTACCCCGTCACGATCACCGCGGTGAATCTGCCGACGAACACAACCTATGCCACCGGATACGGGACGAGCGCCTTGTCGAGCCCGAAGACAGGTTGCCTGGCCGCGACTCCGAGTGACGTGATCTGGAACCACTCAACGACCGTGAGCGGCAGCTCGCACACACTTGCGACGCCGGTTACCGTGGCCGCAAGCGGACAAGCCGACAACCCGCTGCCGGTCACGTTTCTCGGCGACGCCAGAATGACCCCAGCGTTCCGGCCGCGTGTGAGGGCACCTACTTTTCTATGCCGGCGCTGATCTGGATCAGTGTTACGCGAGGACCGCGACCGTTACGACAAGCCCGGCCATCGACGACTGGACCAGCTGATGATCCCGGTGGCCAGCCGCAGCATTGCTCGGTGCACTGGTACGACACCTCCGTACGGCGAAGCCTCCCTGTAGTCCGGGCAGGCGCTACTACCGTCGCGTCCGAATCGAGCGGATTGCGATCGCTCTCGGCCTCGCGGAGCTGACCTTCATACCGGCGGTCGTGATGGCACACCAGAGCTTCAGCGCCATCGGCCAAGCGCTCGCACACGTGCCGCTCCGCAACTGTTTACACACGACTGTGACGCTGCGAACGCGCTCCCTCAGAGATGAAGACTCGTCGCGGCGGCGCGATGAACCGTCACGCCGCCTGCGGTGCGCACTACGGATTAGTTGCTTGAAGGGTCGACTCGAATGGTGACACTGCGACTGCGTTCCCTGGGTCGTCGGAACCGCCCTTGCACGACGACAGACTGCTGGTGGTGTCCGACAACGAAACGGTAAGAACAGTGCTCGGCCCCGATCCTGGCAGGATGAGGCGCACCTGAGATGCCACCTGAAGGTCACCAAGGTCACAGCGGTACTTGGCGACCGCTACGTACGCAGCAGCTCCCGGTGCGAGCGTCACCGGAGTAGGAGCCGCTCCAGTTATGAACTGAGAGTGATTGACCTGCGAGAGGCTGAGCTCAGTACCCTCTGGCGCGAGGAGCAACACACGCGGGTAGCCGTCAAGCACGCATGAGCCCGATCCGGCATTAGTGAGATCAACTACGAACGCTGCTTCCCCAGTCGCTGGCGAGATCTGCGGACCGGGCCCTGCAGTCAGTTCGTTCGGCAGACAGGCAGGAAGGTGCGACGTGTTGCTGACATAGGTCCCGGAACAGATGTTTTCATACTGGTCCGGGTTAAACCTCTGACCATGCTGAGGAAAGAACCACTCGAGGGCCCGGTACATCATCCTAGCGTGGCAGGTACCCAACTTGAACGCCACGATTGTCGCGAGTTCCTCGGGACCGGTTCCGACTTTCTCACCGCTCTTGCTGTACTTGCCAAGACCGCTCCCGACGGCTCGCGCCCCGCCCCAGGAAGTCCAAACGATATGGTTCAAGGATTCGCTACTACTTCCCCCGCTGTAAATTAGGGAGGGTTTCACTTCGCCAAAGCCATTGCCCTGAGCAAAGGCGCCTGTCGGCTCGCCAAGCACCGGGATCGGACCTCCAGTACCGATAGTCGTGCCACTCTTCCCTGCGCTACTGGACCCGTGCAAAAGGTGTAGCTCAGGAATAGGAACGAAGAAGATAATGATAGCAACGAAGATCAACAGTCCCGAGCTCAGCCGTCGTCGCTTTTTGACTATGTGAGACGCTCGCTTCGCCAACTCACCCACCGGGAGCGCCTGTCGTAGCGGCGGAGCGGCGCCGAGCCGCCTTAGTTGTTCTTCAATACCTGCCACGACAATTCTCCCTAACCACTTTTCCCGGAAGCGTGCTCTCGTGGTTCCGAACGGCCGCTTTCGCGTCTGCGAGTGTCGAAGCGACGGTGCCCCGCGACACCCGCATCAACCGAGCGACTTCTTGTTGCGGCAGGTCAGCAATATATAGGAGAGCCAAGACCGTGCGCTGGCGCGTAGTCAAATGTCGCACCGCCTCCATTACCTCCAGCCACATATAAGAGTCCTGCATGCCCTCGAACGCGCCAACAGTTTGCAGCAGCTCCCTTTCTCTTCCTTGTCGCCGAAGCTGCCGACGCAGCTCGTTCAAGGCCACTCGATAAGTCCAGCCTGTTGGCGACCGCATTGCGCGTACCCGATCCCATCGCGCGAGTGCTCTTGCGAACGCCTCATCAGTAGCCTCGCTGGCGACATCCGCATCGCCTGAGACAACAGTGAGGACAGCTAACACGCGGGAGTGACAACCTGAATACCAGTTAGCGAACCCGTCGTAAGCTTCCGTCACCGACCAGCGCTTTCAGCCGCGACCATTGTACGCCAAGAACTCTCAGCTCTCCGGCCGCGCGGTGTCGACCGGACCGACGAACCGCATCAGGGCAAGAGCGCGGTGACCGTGGCCTCCACTGGCGTTACCGCGTATGAGTTCCCCGGGTCGGTAGGCCCTCCTTTACACTCGGCAAGGCCTTCGTTTTCTGCTGACAGGTCAAAACCATTCCGAAAGCCGGGTAATCTCAGCCAGACGTCAGTCGCCGTCCGCAGGTTTCCGTGATCGCAACGATATTTTGCGACTTCGACATACGCGAGACCGTACGTCCCTATTTGTACGCGCCCCGGCCTTGCTTGAGTAACATACTGGTCCTTCGTCACCTGACGAAGATCAAGTGCGCTTCCCGTGCTCGTCGTTAGCCGAACCGTCGCATAGCCATCAAGTACACAGGGCGCGCCAATGTTAGTGAAAGTAACGACCATGGCCGCCTCTCCACTCCCCGGCGACACCCGAGGTCCCTTCTTAGCCCGAATGCTTTTTTCCTTGCAACCCATGATGGACCGAGATGGACTGTCGGTACTCGTCCTACCCATCCGGTGTGGCGCCAACATGCCCTGCACCCCCAGACCAGATACTTGCCCGTTACTCCCTACCCTACGCGACCGAGCACCCGCGGTTCCGGCAGGGACGAACGTTGAAGAGCCGAGGTCGAACGTGAAGTCGTTGCCGCTCTGGTCCTGCAGCGAAATCACGTCATTAGTGACGCTGGTTATGTTAAGTCCCCCGACCGCCGACGAGGAGACTAGATAAGGTCCGCCTTGGGTCGCGGCAGCCGTAACGAGGGACGCAGCAGGCTCATGGAGTAGCACCACACCGCCTTGCCCGGCACCGGCCTGGTCGGCGCCGACCTCGCCCGCAAACACCCACCACCACTGTCCGTCAGCCTCGCCAGACCAGGCGTTGTTCGCGCGGAACCAACCCGGCGGAAAGGGCGGTTGTGGCGTGTCCCGAAATTCCTGAGGGCAACGAGGTGACGAGCGGCGGCGGCGACTCAGCACTGGCGGACTTGAGCAAGCCGTCAGCCAGTTGATCCTTCGGAGTTAGCCGGCGATCGCGAAGCTGGAGCTCGCTTTTCTCAATCAGAGAGCTCTTCGTCATCACCGAGGCAGCCGCGTGCGCCCTCCCGGTTGACGCGCCCGAGGCGAGACTGGCGAACAGCACGCTCCCGCCAGCAGCAGTACCGACGATTATGCCGATCACCACCCGCCTTCCGCGTCTCACGCGAAGACACTGCCACACTTGATGCGCAGCCTGGTTAGACATGTAGCGTTTCTCCTTTCCCCTGCTGGGCGCCTGAAGCGTCCGCCCGTGCTCCAGCCACTTGGGTCGCGTTGCGACGAGCACGCTCTTTCTCGGCAGGGCATTCCGGATGCCAGCCGCCCCGCACAGGCGCCACCTGCCATTCCGCCTCCGGTCATGTCTCGCAGTCTTGCTCTCTCTGTCTAATAAGTTCCGAGAGACCTGAATTGATGGGTGGCTCGAGACAAGCTCCTGACCTGGTCGAACCCCTCCGCAGTTCCGTTCAGCACTGGTCAGTTATCCGAACCTGCAACCCACTCGATCTGTGCTGCTCGAGGACATCGTCCAAACGCTCTCGCCTGAGGCCGCGTGACTCGCCGCACCCACCGCTGGCAGGCCCCGTACGAAGCAGCAATCACTACACCCTGACTGTCGCACTGCCGGCTTCTCATCGGCAAACGCGGACATTGAGTGTTGACTTTGTGACCCCGAAGGTGTACACGGCCATCAGTCGCGACTTTTTCTTACGATAACCACCTAAGGAACGCCCAACTAAGGAGGGCGCTATGCGACTCATACGGCTACATAACTCATTCCTACGACGCGCTATGCGGATGCTCATTGCTTCCCCTGTCACGCGAATCGGCTCAGCACTACTCCTAGTAGCTGCCTTGTTAGGCATCGCCACTCTTGGTATTGCATCGCCAGCTCTTGCGGCCACTGGTCCTCCCGCCTACAACCCGACTTCTTACTATGCCATCGACGCCAACACTTCAACGGCGTTCAGCTTGGGATGCGATCAGGGTGAAGCGGATGCGACAAGTGGTCTGAACAGTGCTGTTGTTCTAGATTTCTTTGGTCAGAATAGTGCCCTGACCGGTACCGACGAGGACTTCGGAGAGGTCTTTATCTCCAACGCGAACATTGAGGCTATGGCCGAAAACTTTGCAGACGGGTACTACGCATGTACTGGAAGCGACACATCGACGGTTGATACCTTGGGCATTGGCACGAACAACGATGGTCCAGCGAATACGCAAGCCGGCGGTCAGGTCTGGGGGAACATTGTGAACGCCGTGACGAACTGGCTCAGTACTAATGGTGTCGGCCAAGTAATTGCCTACGGTGCTGACGATATCGAAGACTGGGGAACCACAGGGAACACCACGCCTGGTCCCACCGATAACTGGGTGAGCGGCTTTGCTAGCAAGGGAGATCTCTACTTCAATTACGGGGGCGCCGTCGGTTGTCCGGGTAATGTCGATGACAATGCTGCCTGCAGTGGCTCTTGGGATCAGTACAATTACTGGTACCTGAGCTGGGGAGATCCCGCCGCTTTCGCGACCCCAGAGATCTACTACAACGTACCGCCTGGGGCTCCTATAAACGCGGAGCAATGGGGCGAAATCTCGGACTACGGCGCTGCCTACCAGAGCGACGGCATCGTGTTCACTGCGCCATTTTCGCAGCATGAGCGTGATTCCAACAGCCTGACGGCTGCGCAAGCCTGGGATGATCTCGAGACCTACAGCGGTCAGGGCGACTTTGCGTACAACATGGTCATATCAGCCTCCTATATCTAGGATGAGCTGGAAGTCGAAGGGAGAGGTAAGACAAATGCATTCCATGTATCTAATAGGCCTCAATCGAGCTCGTCGCCCCGCAAGAGCCGCATTGATCGGCATAATCGTCGGTACTGCTGCTGGCGGGAGCGTGCTGTTCGCCAGTCTCGCCTCGGGCGCGTCAACCGGGAGGGCGCACGCGGCTGCCTCGGTGATGACGAAGAGCTCTCTGATTGAGAAAAGCGAGCTCCAGCTTCGCGATCGCCGGCTAACTCCGAAGGATCAACTGGCTGACGGCTTGCTCAAGTCCGCCAGTGCTGAGTCGCCGCCGCCGCTCGTCACCTCGTTGCCCTCAGGAATTTGGGACACGCCACAACCGCCCTTTCCGCCGGGTTGGTTCCGCGCGAACAACGCCTGGTCTGGCGAGGCTGACGGACAGTGGTGGTGGGTGTTTGCGGGCGAGGTCGGCGCCGACCAGGCCGGTGCCGGGCAAGGCGGTGTGGTGCTACTCCATGAGCCTGCTGCGTCCCTCGTTACGGCTGCCGCGACCCAAGGCGGACCTTATCTAGTCTCCTCGTCGGCGGTCGGGGGACTTAACATAACCAGCGTCACTAATGACGTGATTTCGCTGCAGGACCAGAGCGGCAACGACTTCACGTTCGACCTCGGCTCTTCAACGTTCGTCCCTGCCGGAACCGCGGGTGCGTAGGTCTCTCCAGCCGGGAGGCTTCCTCGCGGCGCGACTCCTCCGGCCACTGTCAGCGTCGACCTCGTCCTCAGGAGCGAGGTCGGCGCTGAATCGCGAGTCGCCGCAACTGAAGCAAACTGCGCTGCCTGTCGGTCGGCGCCGCTATCAACGTGAACCTGTCGGTGCCGAAAACGCCATCCATGCCCTGCCACCTGCACTTTGACGTTGAACCCAGGCACAGACAGCATCCAGCGATGACCTTTCCTTCCTCTACCGGGCGTTCTGCCGCGCCCTCCAGGTCGTCCGACTCGTCGGTCGCAGTAACACCGATCTCGCCATTGAGGTCCTCATGTTGCGCCACGAGGTGGCAGTCCTCCGGCGCTCCCCCGCCGACGACTCGGACGATTCTTCGTGCAGCCAGAGACTCTGCTGCGGTGGCACCGGGACCCAGTTGCAAAACGCTGGACCTACTCGCGCAACCGACCGGGTCGACCGGCAATCCCCAAGGGAACCATCGCGCCCGTCCTCCGGTTGGCGAAGGAGAATCCGACCTGGGCTACCGCCGAATCCACGGTGAACTCGCCGCCCTGGGCATCGTCATCGCTCCCTCGAGCATCGGCGTGGGCCGGACGCAAACATCGCATTGAAGCTGACAGCGAGGTCTTTGCTGCTGTCTCGTTTCGCGTGGACCGTGTCGACTGACTGGTAGGAGGATCATCGCTCATAGATCACTCTCTTCGGAGTTCACCTTCGCCCGGCGTCAAAGAATGATCTTTTCAAATAGCCGGCGATTGCCGCGTGCTCATCGACTCCGAGGAGATAGGCACTGCAAGCATGGCAGCACACTAGAGGCGAAAGCAGAAGAGATGGACGTCCGGTCTTCGGCACAAATCCAACAGGCGCCCGGGACAGCAGCGGGTGCCGGGGGCGCAGCGTTGGCGGGCGAAGATGCGGAAGGTGGGTCCGAGATCGCGTTCACGCCGCCAGCTGTTGGTGTAGTTGCCCCCTCGAAGTGGAGGCACTTGCCAGTGGCAGTACTGGTCGCCGCTTACGGTGTCTGGTTTTGTCTGCTCAGCTTCAAAATGTACAACGGATACGGTTACACGCCATTCGACCTGGCGATATTCGACCAGGGGCTGTGGCTCCTCAGCCACTTTCACGCCCCGTTCGTGACCATCATGGGCCGCAACTTATTCGGGGATCACACATCGTTCATCCTCTTCGTGATCGCCCCCTTTTATCGCCTCGCGCCGGAACCGCAGGGGATCCTCGTATTGCAGGTCTGCGTGCTCGGCGGGACGGCTATCCCCCTGTACACCCTGGCGCAGAAGCTCACGCACTCAACGACGATCGCCACCTTGCTGGCAGCGAGCTACCTGCTAAACCCGGCCCTGCAGAACGGCAATATGGAGCAATTCCATCCTGAGGCGTTGCAGGTCTTGATCATCACCCTCGCCATCTACGCCGCCTTCGAGTGGAAGCCTGTCCTGCTCGGGACGATGGTGGTGCTGGCACTGCTGGTAAAGGAGGACGCAGCCCTCCTCGTCGGCCCGCTCGGTCTTTGGGTCCTCTGGAAGAGAAACCGGTTCTTCGGACTCCTTATCGTGGTCGGCGCCATCCTGTGGGCTGGCATCGCCAACGAGGTGATCATCCCGGCCATTTTGGGGATGAACTTCTACGCCAACAGGATCCCCTTCGGCGGTTGGCACGGGGTCTTGGACACTTTGGTCCGCACGCCGGGACAGATGTGGTCGTACCTGGGCTCGGGTGGAAGGCCTTTTTATTGCTGGCAGATGGGGTTCTCGTTTGGGTGGGGCTTTATGGTCTCCCCCGAGCTGGCGGCTATCAGTCTTTTGGTGCTGGCCGAGAACATCGTGAGCAACGACCCCTACATGCACCAGATCATCTACCACTACTCACTGCCTCTCGTCCCCGTCCTCGCCATCGGGACGATCACGGCGATCGCCGCGCAGAAGAGCAGGATGCGGCGCAACATCCTCGCCGCGCTGGTGGCCGCGTGCGCTCTCTGGTCCTGCGTGCTTTGGGGTCTGATGCCGTTCTCGCGCGACTCGTTCTACCCGACGGACTGGAACCTGCCCAGCAGCACGATCCGCGCTGCCACCTACCTCGAGACCCGGCTGCCGCGGAACGCTGTGGTCTCGGCATGGTACCCCTTCGTGTCACATATCGATCATAGGATCCAGGTCTATGTCTGGCCGACTCCGTTCAGTGCCATCTACTGGGGCTTGGGCACGAACAACGGGGGCCGCCTGCCCTTTGCGGGCCAGGTGCAATTCCTGATCCTGCCCGTCGTGCTCGCGCCGGGTAACTACCGTGCCGTTTTCGCGTCGATATCCAAACGCTACGAACTGGTGGCGAGTCTGGAGGGCATAGGCCTCTACAAGCGGACCGGCTGAGCGAGTTGCGGCGTGCGCTTAGCGGTGAATCCGGAGCCGGGTGCCGGTGAGCGCAACCAGGTAGACCGACGGCGATGCGCGAGTCGGCGGCGCGCTGGGTGGTATCGGGTCGCCCCTGCCACGAACGCGGCAACGATATACGTGGCGTTCCGGTCCAAAACAACCGGGCACGGTCGTACCGCATCGTCGTGTGCGGGTTGGCGTGGTACGCCTTCCTTCCCTCGCCGGACGGGCGACGGGTTCGAACAGTAATGCAACCTGCCACAGCGATCGGACACGAGAATAAACTGGCTAACAGGGCGAACGTTGTGGTTATGACAACTAGCGGAGAGGGAGGGGGTTGAACCCCCGGCCTCAGCGTCCCG
>CAWIJG010000016.1:0-15369 GCA_963836315.1 uncultured Verrucomicrobiae bacterium | reverse complement strand
GCGAAGGCGTGACCGGGCTGTCGGTCAACGACCGCGTGGCTTGCGCCGGCCAGGACTACGCGAGCCATGCCGAAATAGTGGTTGTGCCACAGAACCTGTGCGCGAAATTGTCGGAGAGCGTTGTGTTCGAGCACGCGGCGTTTACCACGCTCGGCGCGGTCGCGATGCAGGGGGTGCGTCAGGCGGATGTGCGCATCGGGGAAGTGGTCGCGGTGATTGGCCTGGGGTTGGTCGGGCAACTGACCGTGGAGATACTGAGGGCGGCCGGCTGCGTGGTGCTGGGGATCGACGTGAGCGCGGAAGCTTGTGAATTGGCCGGGCAGTGCGGCTGTGATTCCGTGGTGAGATTGCCGCAGCAAGATGCAGAGAGAGCGGCGGCGACGTTGACGAGCGGGTTCGGGGTGGACACGGCCATTATCACGGCGGCGGCGCCGACCAACGATCCGATCGAGTTGGCTGCAAAGATTTGCCGAGACCGCGGGCGGGTGGTGATGGTCGGGGTGACGGGAATGGAGATTCCGCGTGACCTGTTTTATGCGAAGGAACTCGAATTCAAACTTTCGCGGAGCTACGGGCCGGGCCGCTATGATTCGTTGTACGAGGAAAAGGGCGTCGATTATCCAATTGGTTACGTGCGCTGGACCGAGCAGCGGAACATGGAGGCGTTCGTCCGGTTGCTGGAATCGCAGCGGGTGAATGTGGCGCCGCTGATCACCCATACGTTTAAGATCGACGATGCGCCCCAGGCATACGAGTTGGTCGCCGGAAAGACCGGGGAACGTTTCGTGGGCGTGCTGTTGCAGTACCCGAAGGGGGAAGGACGGGGTGGGAAGGTCGAAGCGACTCCGAAATGCCCTTCGTCGGCTGCACCCCGCGCGTCGGTCGTGCTGGGTGTTATCGGCGCGGGCCATTACGCGCAAGGCGTGTTGTTGCCGCAGTTCAAGGCGAACGCGGATGTGACACTGCGCGTTGTCTGCACGGCGACGGGTGTAAAGGCCGAGAAGGCGAAGGAGAAGTTTGGTTTCGAGAGTTGCACGACGATCTGGGGCGACGTGCTGGCGGACGAAGCGGTAAACGCGGTGGCGATTGCGACGCGGCATGATTTGCACGCGTCGATTGTCTGCGAGGCGTTGCGGGCCGGGAAAGCCGTGTTCTGTGAAAAGCCCCTGTGCCTGCGCGGCGAGGAACTCGATGAGATCATCCGCACGATCAAGGACTCAGGGAACGCGCGGTTGATGGTCGGCTTCAATCGGCGGTTTGCGCCGTTTGCTGCCAAGGTGCGCGAGGTGGCGGCGCCGCTGGTGATGCGCTATCGCGTGAGCGTGCGGCCGTTGCCAGCGGAGCATTGGATTAACGACCCTGACGCGGGTGGCGGGAGAATCCTCGGCGAGGCGTGTCATTTCATCGATTTTTTGCGGTTCGTAGCCCGATCGCGAATGGTATCGGTCTTTGCACAAGGCTTTGGAGCGGAGAACGTGCAGGTTTCGCTTCGGTTCGCCGATGGTTCCGTGGGATCGATTGACTACTTCAGCGTTGCGGACGCAGGTTTGGAGAAGGTAGCGCTTTGAGGCGTTCGGTGCTGGTCAACACGTGGTCGTGGACGATTTTCGCGAGAAAGGGCAGGCCGAGGAAGTGAAGCAGTTTGTACAAGCGGTGAAAACGGGCGGGTCGATGCCAATTCCGGTGGACGAGATTTTGGAAAGCACGCGGGCGACGTTGGCGGTTCTGGAATCCATGCGGACGGGGCGGGCGGTCGAAGTGTAACCGCTGATGAACGCGCCCACGATGCTTGCGGCAGGCGTGAACGATCGCGAACGGTTTCGCGAAGTGTGGCGGAAGCTGCACGAGTATTGCACGACGCGCGGCTGGCGCGGGTACGACCCGTATGACGGGTTGAACTCGCCGCTGGCGCGGGTGCTGCCGGGGAAAGATCGCGCGGCAGGCGTGGACGCAGTTGCATCGGCGAAGCCCGATCAACCTGCGGCGGCTGTGCGGGATTGAGCCAACGCTGAACGCGAAGACATTGGCGCTGGCGGCGCTGGGAAGTCGCGATGAGAGATTGTTGGATAAGCTGGAAACATTGCGGACGACAGACGGCGGATGGGGTTACCCATTCGACTGGCAGTCGCGGGCATTTTTTGCGCCACGCGGCACGCCGAATCTTATTTGCACGGTCTTCGCGGCGCGGGCGTGCCAGCGACTGGGACGGAAGTGTGATGTGAGCATCATCGAGAGACGTTTATTGCGCGAACGGAATGGCGAGCGGTGGCTGGCGTATGTGCCGCAGATCTACACCCAAGTGCACAACATCAACATGCTGGGAGCGGCGGTGTTGGGGCGACGCGATTGCATGGAGTTCTCCGTGAAACGGCAGCGCGCGGACGGTTCGTGGTGGTATGGCGAGGCGGCCAACCAGCGATGGATCGACAATTTTCATACGGGATACAATCTCGTGGCGCTCAAGGAATACGAAGGCCTGGACGGGCGACCGCAGTTTCACGGGAAGCGCGGAGCGCGGGTTTGCGTTTTGGGAACGAACATTTTGGCGGGCGGACGGCGCGCCACGGTATTACCACAATGGCGATTACCCGCTCGACCCTCATTGCAGTGCGCAAGGCGTCCTGACCTGCCTGGCATTCGGGCGAATCGAGCAAGCTGTGTTCGATGGCCCGTGGGCTGTGGAAAACATGTGGGACAAACTGGGTTTTTTCTGGTATCAACGCGGGCGGTATTGCGTCAACCGCATGAGTCTACGTGCGGTGGACGGAAGCATGGATGTACTATGCGCTGGCGGAATTGCTTGCGGTAATTGAGAAGACGTGATGAAGATGCGGATTGTCAACGTGGTGGGCGCGCGGCCCAACTTTATGAAGATGGCGCCGCGAATGACGCAGTATGCGCGTCATCGGGACCAGTTTGACCCGGTGCTTGGCGCAGACCGGGCAGCATTACGATGACAATATGTCAAAGTTGTTTTTCGAGCAATTGGGCCTGCCCAAACCGGATGCGTACCTGGGGGTTGGCTCGGGTCGCACGCCGGGCAAACCGCCCGAATCATGATCGAGTTGGAAAAGCTGCTGGTGACGAATCGGCCGGACTTGGTCGTGGTTGTTGGAGATGCGACTTCGACGACGGCCGTGGCTGTTGTGGCGGCCAAGCTGTGCATTCCGGCGGCGCACGCGGGAAGCGGGTCTGCGAAGCTTTGATCGGACCATGCCGGAAGAGATCAACCGCATGGTAACGGACACGTTGAGCGACTACTGCTTCACGACCTGCGCGGATGCTGGGGAAAACCTCCTGCGGGAAGGCGTGGCCAAAGAGAAGATATTTTTCGTGGGCAACGTGATGATCGACACGTTGCTCGAGCTCAGGGACAAGAGCCGCCAATCCAACATCGGCAAGGAACTCAAGTTCGGATCGGAGTACGGATACGTCACGTTGCACCGCCCCAGCAACGTGGATTCGAAGAAGACTCTCGCAGAAATCCTGTCCGCGCTGGATGCGGGCCAGAAGCGGCTGCCGCTGGCGTTCCCCGTGCGTCCAAGCACCAGGCGCGCTTGAAGGAGTTTGGCTATTGGGATGGATCGTCCGGTGGCCGAATCTGCGGATCGTCGGACCGTTGGGCTATCTGGACTCGCTGTGCTTGATGGCCGGTGCGAAGCTTGTCTTGACGGATTCCGGGGGGATTTAAGAGGATACCACTGTGCTGGGCGTCCCCTGCCTGACTCTTCGTGAGAACACCGACCGTTCGGTGACCGTTACCGAGGGCACGAGCGTCATCTGTGGAACCAGCCAAGCGAGGATCGTCTCGGAAGCGCAGAAGATACTCGAGGGGCATCCCAAGAACGGTCGCGTCCCCAAATACTGGGATGGAAAGGCCGCAGCGCGAATCATCCAAAGTCTGCTGGAGCATCCACCTACCTCGTGAAAACTCCATCCACTGAAAAAGTTATCCTTTTTGGCGTCCCGGTGAATAACCTCACGATGCAGGAAACGGTGGACTGCATTGAAGCGATGGTTGGGGATGGAGAATCCATCAGCACGTTGTCATCAACGTGGACAAAATTGTAAAGATGGAATCGAATCAGGCCCTTCGAGACGCCGTGCTGGACTGTGACCTGATCAATGCGGATGGACAGCCAATTATCTGGGTATCACGTATTTTACAATCGCCTCTTGAAGAAAGGGTTACAGGGATAGATTTGTTTGATGTTTTGATTGCCCGATGCGCGGAACGGGGACTCCGTCCATATTTGGTTGGAGCCCGCCAAGATGTTGTTGCGAAGACGGTTGATGTGCTGAAAGCGAAGTACCCGAAGCTACAACTGGCCGGCTGGCGTAATGGTTACTGGACAGCAAATGAAGAACATGCTGTGGTGCAAGAGATTAGGAAGGCACAGCCAGACGTGCTTTGCATGGCGGTCGGGTCACCGAAACAGGAGCTTTTCTTGTGCAAGTGGAAGAAGGAGATGCAGGTACCCTTCGTAATGGGAGTGGGCGGTAGTTTTGACGTGACCGCTGGAGTATTGAAACGCGCGCCTGGGTGGATGCAGGACTCCGGGTTGGAATGGCTGTTTCGGCTTGCCCAAGAGCCACGGCGGCTTTGGCGGCGGTATTTAATCGAGGACATGGCGTTCTTCCGATTGGTGTGGCGGGAGTGGCGACGACGGCGCTAGTAGCGTTTTCGGTTGTTTCTCGCTTGCATTTTCAGTGTGTTCTACAAGAATGGCCCGACTTAACTTTTGTACGGAGGATCATGGCACAAGACGCGCAAGGCGACTTACGAATAATCGATCAGTTTGATTTCGAGGCATTTTGGGCGAGTTACGGGAAGCGTATTACCATCGCTGTCGTGGCGGTTTTGGTGGTTGGTTTCATTGTGTTCTATCGGCAGCATCAATCAAATCTGCAGGCGGACCAAGCGGCTGAAAGCTTGGCACGCGCGACCGATGTAGCGTCGCTGGAGCGGGTTATAGGCACTTTCCCGGGCTCCCAGTCCGCTGCGGAAGCCTTGTCTCGGTTGGCAGACATATACTACAGAAATGGCAGATACGCCGATGCCACAAGCACTTATCAAAGAATCGAGAGAGAGTTTCCGGGGCATCCGTTGGCGGAATCAGCCAAGTTGGGTGTGGCGACTGTTTTGGAAGCCCAAGGGAATTGGGATGGAGCGAAAACGGACTATTTGCAGATCCTCAACGCCAACCCTAGCAGCTACGTCGCAAACGCCGCGAAGCTTGGATTGGCGCGTTGTTTGGAGATTCAAGGCCAGAAGAAGGAAGCTATGCAGTACTACGAGGAGGTGGCGGCTGCGGCTCAGAATTCACCGTGGTTCCAGCAGGCATATTTACGGCTGCTCGTTTTGAATCGCGATGTGACGCCCGGAAAGCCCGACCAGCCTTTGGCGCAGACGACCACGCCATCTTCGAACGGCCTGCCGCAGCTTTTCCCGCCCAAGTCACAGTAGCGCTGCGGGGCGGATTTCATGTCTTGACACACATTGTGCCATTCCTATACTTCCCCATAACGATGGGAAGGTTGAAGCCGGGGGCAGATTGGTTGGGCGGTTTACGCAGGAGAGACTTGCGGAGCAAAGGATTAGGAATAGGCCTCAATCTTGGGTAGCGTATTGGAGCTTGACACGTTTTGGGTCATGCCTATACTCGACCCGAAAGTGAAGCTTGGGGGGGTAGTTTCAGTTCAGTTCCGTTTCGGGAGGCAATTCGTAGTGGCAGGCAGATGTGGAGGCTTGTCATCGAAGCGGAAACGACCCCTGACATTTGAAAATCGAAAGCTTGTGCCTTGGGCACAGCGAACGTAAACAAAACACAGGAGGACACAGTGAAGAAAGTATGGCTAGTGGTTGCGTTGGTAGCCTTGGGGGGATTGACCAGCAAGACATTCGCCGATGTCCAGAATATCCGCATCAGCGGTGATATTCGCATCCGCGGATATTATCTGAACGGAGAGGACTTTGATGCTGTCACCGGGCACGACGGCTCTGACGCGTCGTTCATTTCGCAGCGAACGCGCGTTTCTGTCGAGGCTGACCTCGAAGACCATGTACTCGTGGTCGTCACCCTGCAGTCCGAAGGCACCTGGGGCTCCGATAATGCCACCAGTGATTCATCAGGTGCAGGCACGGCGGGCGGCAGTTCGAGCGATGCGATTAGCAGGGGCTGGGATCTCGGTGTTGCCGAGGCCTACGTCCAATTCAACGAGTTGTTCTACACTCCGGCTACGTTGAAACTTGGCCGTCAGTACTTGCATTATGGTCGCGGCCTGATCCTCAGCAGCACGGAGCAGGAATACAACTATGACGCGGCTCGGTTGGTTCTTGACTATTACCCGCTGACAATTGATCTGGTCGGCGCGGAACTTGTCAACAATCAGGCGTTTGGCGGAAGCTCGACCTTTCCTGCAGGCCATGGTGGCGCGAACGACCTGCTCTTCGTAAACACGCGCTATGAACTGAGTGACTCGGCGATCAAGGATGTGGAACTGTATTTTGGTTGGGTTTCCCAGAGCCATAGCGGCCTTGGCGGCCCGAACACTGGTCCTTTCGCTACTGGTCGCGTACCTCCCACCGCGGCAGGTTCGTCCCCTCTCTTGGTCGGCTTGCGTAGCGATATGAATCTGACCGAGGGACTGCAGACCTGGATTGAAGGCGGGTATGAGTTCGGCGGCGATGGCACCGCGAATGGCGACACAATCAGTGCGTTCCTGTTTAATCTGGGTGGCCGTTTTACCTTCAAGGACGTCCAGTGGGCGCCGGTGTTCAACGCCACGTACACGTTTGCGACAGGCGGCGGCAAGGGCAACTCGGACGGTTCATTCCGTCCGTGGTTTGACTACGTGGACGGTTACAACGGCTACGTGTTTATGCCCGCGCTCACAGACATTCACATCTTCAATGTGGGCGCTTCCGTAAAGCCTTACGAGAACACCACGCTTTCGCTTCAGGCCTATTACTACTACAGGGCTGACACCGACGGCATTACGGGAAGCAATGGCAATGTTGACTGGGGTGGCTCCACGTGGTCCACTCTGCCCTCGGGCACTGCCTCAGGCCGCGATCTGGGTGCGGAAATCGACGGCATTCTTGGCTATGACTATAGCAAGGACGTTCGTCTCCAACTCGTCTACGGCGTGTTCGTACCCGGCGGCGCTTATACGGACTTCGGCATCAGCCGTTGCGTGAACGAAGTTCGTGGCGAAGTCAACGTCAAGTTCTAAACCAGGAAGACAAACTCTAACCGAGGGCCCCCCGACAGTTCGGGGGGCCTTCTTTTTCTCTCGGTGCGACTTTCGTGGTATGATTTCGCCCACGAATATGACCCGGCAAACCGAATCAGAAGAGATCTTCGATGTCGTCGACGAGTGCGACCGCGTCATCCGCCGGGCGCCTCGCGCGGAAGTTCATGCCGGCAAGCTCCGCCATCGCGCTGTCCATGTACTACTCTTCAACGGGCGCGGCGAATTCTTCGTCCAGAAGCGGGCCGCATGCAAAGATACGTTTCCGCGCTGCTACGACTCCAGCGCATCGGGCCACCTGAACAGTGGAGAGGATTACGACAGTTGTGCCAGGCGTGAGATTCGGGAGGAACTCGGGTTGGTTGTGCCTTCGGAGCGGCTCCGCAAGCATTTCAAGATCGAAGCGGGTGAAGACACTGGTTGGGAGTTTGTCTGGGTGTACAGTGTGATCACCGATGAACGCCCCACGATCAACCCCGAGGAACTGGAATCGGGTGAATTCTGGACGCGCGACCACACGAAATCGATGCTGGCGGCACATCCCGAGCAGTTCGCACGGAGCTTTGCGCGGGTATTCAGGGAATTCGACGGGCGCGGCTTCTGTCCCTCCGCCCCGTTGTGAAGCCGAGTTGAAACCGTTGCAAACCAGCGCCATTTTTCGTATACAAGTGTCGTGCAGTTTGGGTGGCGGCGACCTGATTTGTTCGACAATCGCAAAGGAGATTTATGCCGACGGTTGAGTTCTTGAATGCAGGCAAGAAGGTGGATTGCGGACAGTATGCGAACCTCCGCAAGGTTGCGCTGCTCCATGAGGTTCCCGTCTACAAGGGGATCGACCAGAAAGTGAATTGCCAGGGGAACGGTTTGTGTGGCACGTGCCGAGTGGAGATTGTGGAAGGAGCCGGACATCTCTCTCCCCTGACGCGCCGCGAGAAACTTCGGCTGAAGGGCCAGCCGCCAAATCGCCGCCTGAGTTGTCAGTGCCAGGTCATGGGGGACATCATCTGCATTACCTCTCCGGCACTGGACTGACCCGAAGAACATGGCTTGCCTCCCACCGCCCGCCGCAGTAGAATCCTCCTGCTCGGGGATCGCATCAGCATTCCGCGAGTCACTCAGCAACGGGAATCGTATTAAGGGATCACCATGGATTTGAGGCCAACGACGGAACTGCGAGTTGTCTCCAGGAATCTGTACGGCTGGGCGAGCTTCCATACCCAATGGAAGGTGGATTTCAACAGCTACGCACTGAAGACTGCCGAGGGAGTGGTCTTTATCGACCCCTTGAAACCGGAGCCCGACATCATCAAGAAACTGGAAGCTCTCGGCGAACCCATCGGGGTTCTGCTCACCAACGCCCACCACGACCGTGACGCCGACTGGTTTCGCAAACAATACGAGATTCAGGTCTATGCCCACGAAAAAGCCAAGGCCGATTGCGATACGAAAATCGACATTCTGCTGATGGACGGAGAACGGTTGCCCGGCGGAGTCAAGGCGGTGCATATGCCCGGAAGTTCGGCCGGTGAAACCGCCTTTTATGCCAGAGCGAGCGGCGGCATCGTCTTGATGGGGGACACGTTGATGAACCAGCGCGACAACGGGTTGACGTTGTTGCCCGAGCCATACATTGAAGACAAGAAACAGGCCGTGAAATCTCTGCACCGGCTCCTGGATCTCGATTTCAAAATCATCACGTTCGCCCACGGCGATCCCATCGTGCAGAATGCCCGGAATGAAATTGTAAAATTCCTGAAGAAACCGAAAAGAAAGGCCCATGAGCCAGCAACACAATAAAGTCGAGAAACGTAGTCGTCGTGCCGCCTACCTCAGGCGCCTGAAAGCGCGGCAGAAGAAGTCAGGTTCCAAGGCCGCTCGGTCATCGACCGCCGCCGCCGCGAAGTGAAACGCTTCGCCTAGGCGACCGGTGCCAGGCCGTAGTTCCGGGCGCGCAGCTCGGCGAGCGTCGTCAACTCCGCAGGCGTCAGGTCGGGAGTGTCGGATGCCGCGGCGAATTCGCGGAGTTGGCGTTCGTTGTAGATGTTCGGGAGCACGGAACCAATGCTCGGTTCGGCGAGGATGAACTTGATCGCTGCCTGGCTGAGCGTGCGGCCTGTGTCCTTCGTCAGGAACGCTATCTGTTCGACCTTCTTCAGCCCATCCACCAGCCACGCCTTGCGTTTGTCGTCGTCAGCCACGCGAAAACTCCGATGGTCGTCCTTGCCAAACGTCGTCGTTTCTGAATAACCGCCTTCGAGCAGCCCCGAGCAGTGCGGCACGCGGGTGAACACGCACAAATCGCACTCGCGCGCCACGGGGAAAACCGGTTCCCCGATCATTTGCTCGAACAAGTTGTAGATGATTTGCGCGTGCGCGCCGCGCTCCCGGAGCGCGGCGATGCTCTCGGCGATCTGGCGCCGGTCGATCGCGGGCCCCAACGCCACGCCGAACGAGAGAATTTTGCCGGCATCCCGCAACTCATGCAGCGTGGCAAACACACCGTCGTTGCGGACCGTGTCGATGCGCGGGTTGTGGAGTTGGTAAAAATCAATGCGGTCGGTATCCAGTCGCTGGAGACTCCGCTCACAGGCCAGGCGGATGAAATCCGGCGACCAATTGTGCGGACGCTCGCGTTGGCCAGGCTGGACGCCCGGATGGTTGTAGAAATCGTAGCCAAACTTGGTGGCGATCACAATGTCGTCGCGTCGCCCCGCGAATGCCCGTGCGAGCACGACCTCGCCCTTGCCGTCGCCATAGACGTCGGCCGTGTCGAAGAAGTTGATGCCGAGGTCCAGTGCCTGCCGCAGCAGGCGGATGCCGGTGTCGTAATCCTCATCGGCCACGCCCCACATTTTGGTGCCGACAGTCCAGACGCCGAAGCCGACTTCCGAGATCTTGAGACTGGTGCCTTTGAGGGTACGATGTTTCATGCTGAAATCCGGGATGTCACCGGGCTTCTTATAGCGCGGGAATCGCGGGTGCACAAGCCGGTTGATAATTCCCAATGGACAGGCCACTGTGGATACGTTAAGTAACTGGCAGACAATGGAAGCGAGTAGCAACATTGCGTTCAAGGAATGGGCGGTGGTCGTGGACGCACTGGGTCGGGGCGAGCAAGCCCTCATTCTTCGCAAGGGCGGGATTCGCGAGGAACGCGGCCAATTCCACGTCGATCACCGCGAGTTTTGGTTGTTCCCAACGCAGTACCATGAGGCTGAGCGCTCCATTATCCCCTCGAAACGCCCCATGCTGCAGCAAATCGCCGCCGCCGCGCCGAAAGACGCCGTGGATATCGAGTACTATGTGGTGGTAGACCCGGTGGTTCAGATCGCGGACCTCGAACGGGTCAGGCGTCTGCAGGGACGACACGTCTGGAGCGAGCAAATCCTGCAGGAACGATTCCAGTTTGGGCGTGACGGGGGATTGCACGCCCTTGTGACTCGCGTGTATCGCCGCCCGTCGGCCGAGCGTTTTGTCATGCGCGAGTCGTACGGCGGGTGCAAGAGCTGGGTCGAACTGGAGCGGGCATTGTCCACTGAAGGCTTGACGCCAGTGCTTAGTGATGCTGAATATAGCGTGCAGCGGGAAGAACTCGTGGAGATTCTATCCGATCATGCCCTTACTCATTCATAAGCGGCCCGATGGCACCGACAAGAACCTGACGTTCGGCGACAAGCCCCTGATTGTGGGCCGCCTCCCCGAATCCGAGATCTCCGTGCGCGATTCTTTCATTTCGCGCGTACACTGTGGAATCAGTCACGCCAACAATCAGTTCACGCTCAAGGATCTCGGCTCGACGAATGGCACGTACCGCAACGGCGCCCGCGTCTTTGAGTGCTCGCTCGCGACCGGCGACAAAATCCAGGTCGGCAACACGACTCTCGTGTTCGAGATCGACACAAAGAACGGCAACGCGCTCCTGCGGCAGGTGCCGCAGATGGTTGCCCCGCCGTTGACCGTCGGGGGTTCGACGCCACCACGTCCGGAACTCAAACAACCCACCATGCCGGTGAACCCGCCGGGGGTGAATCCGCCGGCGATGAAGCCGGCGCCGCCGAGCATCCATCCCAAGTGACCTGGCCGAGGCGTCCCATGAACGTGGCGCGGAAATCCACACTGCCGGTCGTGCTGTTTGGTTGGCTGGTCATCCGGGCCGCCACGCCGCGGAACCCACCCGTGTCAATCAACAGGCCCATTCTAGACGATTCGCTGACCCGGTAACACGACGCTGTACGGCGCAACCATGCCCACCATCCTCTCATGAAAAAGGTCCTTGTGCCTCTTGCGCCGGGTTTTGAGGAGATTGAAGCGATTACCGTCATTGATGTGCTTCGTCGGGCCGGGGTGGAGGTGGTGGTTGCCGGCACGCAACCCGGTCCGATTGAGGCGTCGCGACGGACCCGACATCTTCCCGATTGCACGCTCGATGACATCCGCGCGACAGACTTCGATATGATCGTGCTGCCCGGCGGCCAGCCCGGCACGACCAACCTTCGCCACGACGCGCGCATCAAGCGGATCATCGAAATCCTGCAGGCGAACGGCCGCTATGTCGCCGCCATTTGCGCCGCGCCCAGCGTCCTGTCCGCATACGGCGTGTTGCGGGGGCGCGCGGCAACCAGTCATCCCAGCGTCCGCACTGAAGTCGCGACCGGCGCGCGGGAGTTCTCCGATCAACGCGTGGTGATCGATGGCTCGATCGTGACCAGCCAGGCGGCCGGGCACGGCGATGGAGTTTGCCTTTGCGCTCGTGAAAATCCTTTGCGGCGCCGACAAGGCGGCGGAAGTCAACCGCGGCGTCCTCGCCCGGTTGTAACGGTTCGTGCCGCGTTGCTTTTCCGCGCCCGCACGGTAGAATCCCCGATGGAGGCTGTGTGAAACGGAGAAGCACAACAGCAGTCGCGCTGACCGTCGCTGGGTCCGATAGCGGGGGCGGGGCGGGCATTCAAGCCGACCTGAAGACATTCCACGCGCATGGGGTTTTCGGCACGAGCGCGATCACGTGCATCACCGCCCAGAACCCCGGCCGGGTCAGCGCCGTACAAGCCATCGAGCCGCGCATCGTGGCCGAACAGATGGCCCGCGTCTTCGAGGCGTTTCCCGTCGCAGCGGCGAAGACCGGCATGTTGTACGACGCGGCGATCATTGAGACGGTTGCCCGTGGGTTTGCACGCCGCACGTTTCAGTCGTTGGTGCTCGATCCCGTGATGGTCGCCAGCAGCGGCGCGTCGCTGCTCAAACAGGACGCCATCAAGGCGCTGACCACGAAACTATTTCCGCAAGCCGCGGTGGTGACACCCAATCTCGCGGAAGCGGAAGTGCTCACGCAACGCTCGATTCGCACGCTGGATGAATTGCGGGCCACAGCCCGTTCGCTCGCGGAGAAGTACGGCGTGCCGTTCCTGGTGAAAGGCGGACATTTGCCCGGCGCGAAGCAAGCCGTGGACGTTTTGTTCGACGGCAAACGCTTTCGCGAATACCGCGCGGCGATGGTTCCCGGCATCAAAACCCACGGCACCGGCTGCACGTTCTCCGCCGCGATTGCGGCCAATCTGGCGCTCGGTCACGGCCTGGGCGAATCCATTGCACGCGCCAAACGGTTTGTGACGAAGGCCATTCGCAACTCGCTGGTCGTGGGGAAATACCCGGCGCTGAACATATGAAACGTCCACTCACGGGGATCGCAGTCGCGTACGCCTCGGGAATCTGGATTGGATCGTGGGTTACCTGGCCGCTGCTGACGTTGTTTCTGCTGGCGGCGGCATGTCTCGTCGTCTTTCTGGCGGTGCGGCGGACAAGATTCGGCTTCCTTGCGCTGTTTACAGCGATTCTCGTGTTGGGAATGTGCGCCGACCGACAAACCGCGACGGCTTTCTCGCCGATCGACATCACCCGTCAACTGGAGTTGCGGGACCAAAACGTCGACTTGCAGGGGGTAGTCGTGAGCGACACGGGCTATCGCGCCGTGCCGGTGAACGAAGATGACACGGAGCGGTTGCGGTTCACACTCGAACTGAAGGCGGTGTCGCGGGATGGTCAATGGCAACCGGCCACGGGACGCGTTCTCGTATTTGTCAGCGAGACGCGCGCCGTCGAGGCGGTGCGCTACGGCGATCTCATCCGGTGTTCCGCGATTCTGCGCGTGCCGGCGGCGATGCGGAACCCCGGCACGTTCGACTGGCGGGCATGGTTGGAACAGCGGGGGATCCATTTCACGGCGACGATCCGCAAAGGCGACACGCTCGAGGTCGAGGCGCACGGTCAGGGCAACCCGGTGATCTCGGTGGCGCTGGGGTTGAGCGAGTACCTTGAACACGCCTTGCGGCTCGGTCTCGAAAACGAGCCGAAACTGGCGGGCGCGCTGGCCGGCATGGTCATCGGGGAACGCTCGGAGATCCCGGCGGAAACCTACAAGGACTTCCAACGCACCGGGGTTTTCCACGTGTTTGCGATCAACGGACTGCACGTCGGGCTGGTGACAGCCACCGTGTTGGTGGCGTTGCGTCTGCTGCGGATTCCGAGGCGCTGGTGCGCCGTGGCGGCGGTGCCACTGCTGGTCCTGTACGTGTTCGCCACGGGGGCGCACCCCGGCGCGATCCGCGCGCTGATGATGGCGTGCGTGTGGTTGATCGGCTGGATGCTGGTGCGGCCAACGGATTCGCTGAACACGCTGGCGGCGGCGGCGCTCGTGATTCTGCTCATCGCTCCGACGCAACTTTTCGATGGCGGGTTCATCCTGTCGTTTGCGGTCGTGTTGGCGATTGTGATCCTGACGCCGCGCATCGAGGCGCGGCTGGTGCCGTGGGTCGCAACGGACCCGTTTTTGCCGGCGCAGTTGGTGCCGAATTGGCGGAAGAAACTTGAGGTCTGGCTGCGACGGTTTATCCAATTGCTGAGTTGTTCGGTCGCGGCATGGGTGGGATTGCTGCCATTGATGGCCGTATACTTTCATTTGTTCACGCCCATCAGCATCGTCGCCAACCTGCTCGTGATACCCCTGCTGGGCGGCATCCTGGCGCTGGGCCTGGTGACATCGTTGGCGGGGGTGGTGTCCTCGTGGGTGGCAGTGACTTTGAACAACGCTAACGGCGTTCTGCTCAGCATCATGATTCGCGGCGTCGATTGGCTAAGTGCGGTGCCGTTTGGCCACCGGTTCGTTCACGCTCCGCCTCCGTGGGCGGTCTGGGCGTATTACGGACTCGGCGTGCTCCTGTTGACCAAAGCGATCCCGACGCAGCGGCGGCGGCTGGCGGCGGTGGCGTTGGTGCCGACGCTGGGGGCGGCGCTGTTCTTCAGCAACGGATTGTCCAGCCACGTCGATCTTACCGTGCTCTCGGTGAACGACGGCACGTCAGTATTCCTCGATGCGCCCGGTGTACGCAACGACATGCTGATCGATGGCGGCGGTGGCTGGAGCGGCTCGCACACGCTGATTCCATTCCTGCGGGCGCATGGCGTGAACCGTCTGGCGGCGACCATACTCACCTGTGGCGACAAGGCCCATGCGGCGGGATTGAACGTGGTCGTCAACGAGGTGCCGGCACAGGCCGCGATCTACAGCGGAATCGCCTCGCGCTCGAAGTATTACGCGGCGTGGGTTGACGACATGAAGGCGCAAAACATTCCGCTGCGCGTGGTCAGGGCAGGGGACGAATTAAGCACCGCGCCGGACATTCACGTTCGCGTGTTGCATCCGCCACACGGTCCGGGCGCTGCCCGCAGCGAGGACAACGCGCTGGTGCTCGCCGTCGAGTACGGGCCGACGCGCGTGTTGTTAATGTCCGATGCCGGCGAGACGGTCGAGAAGCGGCTGCTGAACGAGTACGCCGATCTCCACGCGCAAGTCGTGGTGAAAGGCCAGCACGGCAAGGAACCGTCGTGCACGGCAGAGTTCCTCGACGCGGTTCGTCCCGCGACGGTCGTGCAAGTGGTCAACCTCAACGACAGCCACCGTTATCCCGAACCGGCCCTGCGCGACCGGTTGGCCGAGCGCGGCATCGCTTACCTCCGCAGCGATGACGTCGGCGCCGTGACGATTCGGTTGGGGCGGGATGGATATGAGGTGAAGACGTTTCTTAAATAGACTTGCGTCCCGACCCGGACGTTGTATGAGCA
>CAWIJG010000015.1:0-25402 GCA_963836315.1 uncultured Verrucomicrobiae bacterium | reverse complement strand
CGGTATTTTCTGAATTGTGAGAGAATTGGGGTGTGAAAGAAAGGTGTAAGAGGGTGATGAGCGGAAGAGTCGAGATGACGGTTGGCAGGATTTTCGCCAACTATAGGCGTTTTTCCAAAACGAAGCCAAGTGCGAAATGCGTATCCAGCGTGCCATGAAGATTTTACGCAAAATGGAGGATGGATTTGGTTGCCGAAAATGACACAAAACGAACCCAATTGAGGCACCCGAAAGGCGGTTTTATGCAAAAACGAACCCAAATGAACCCCACCTGCGGCGTAAATCATTCTGACTTGTCTGGTCAATACGCCCTCGCCATACTGCGCGGATTATGATGGTGATCAAGAATGGGCGGGTGGTGGGACCACGCGGGGTGTTGGAGCAACATTGCGTGGTGATCGATGGCGGCAAGATCAAGCAGGTCGCGCCGACCGCACAGGTGCTATGGTCCGAAGACGCGGAGGTGATCGACGCGCACGACGAGTTCGTGGCGGCGGGGTTTGTCGATATGCACGTGCACGGGGCGATGGGGCACGACGCGATGGATGGCACGGTCGAGGCGTTGGCGAAGATCGCGAAGTTTCACGTTGCCGGCGGCACGACGGCGATGACGCCGACCACGACGACGCATTCGCCCGGGAAGATTGACGCGGCGCTGCAAGCGATTGCCGATGCGGTTGGACACGATTTTGGCGGGGCGCAAATCGTCGGCGCGCACGTGGAGGGGCCGTACATTTCGGCGGCGCGCAGCGGCGCGCAACCGGTGCAGTTCATCCGCGAGCCGAACCCGGCGGAGTACCTGTCGTGGTTGGATCGGGAGGGATTGGTGACGCAAATGACGCTCGCGCCGGAAATGCCGGGCGCGCTGGAACTGATTGATGCGCTGTTGGAACGTGAAATCCTGCCGAGCGGCGGGCACACGGCGGCGAGCGGGGAGGAAGCGCGGAGGAGCGTGGACCGGGGGTTGTGTCATGCGACGCACTTGTTCAATTGCATGTCGAGCATGGTGAAGGTCGGTCCGTTTCGGGTGCCGGGGGCGCTGGAAACATTTTTGGCTGACGAACGGGTGATGGTGGAATTGATCGCCGACGGCAAGCACGTGCATCCGGAGTTGATGCGGCTGGCCGTGCGGGCGAAAGGCGTCGACAAGGTGTGTTTGATTACCGATGCGACGGCGGGGGCGGGTTTGGAAGAGGGCGCGAAGTTTCTGGTGGGAGAGACGCAGGCGATGGTGGGCGACGGGGTGGGGATGACCGCCGACGGTTCTTCATTGGCGGGGAGCGTATCGACGATGATCCGGATGGTCAGGAACATGGTCGAACTCGCGGGCGTGCCGCTGGCCGACGCGGTGCGCATGGCCAGCCTGAACCCGGCGCGCGCGCTGGGAATGGGCGGTCGGAAGGGCAGTGTGGAGGCGGGCAAGGACGCGGACCTGGTGATTTTCTCGGGCAAATTCGAAGTGTCGAAGACATTGGTTGGTGGACGCGTGGAATACGAGGCCAAGATCGAGTGAGCGCGAAGACGCAGGGGATGGTTCGATGATCGTCATTACCGGAGCGACGGGATTTGTGGGCGAGGAAGTCGTCCGGCAGGCGCACGCGGCGGGTCATCCGATTCGGGCGATTGTGCGCGATCCGCGACGGGCGCAATGGCTGGCGGAGCGATACGGGGTCGAGCTGTTTCACGGCAACGTGTTGTACGCGCCTTCCATCGAAGGGGCGATGGAAGGGGCGAAGTGCGTCATTCATCTGGTCGGGATCATTCACGAGCAGAACGAGAACACGTTTGAGCGGGCGCACACGCGGGCGACCCAGTACGTGGTGGATGAGACGAAGAAGTCGAAGGTGAAGCGCTACGTGCACATGAGCGCGCTCGGCACGCGCGCGAACGCGCGCAGCCGGTATCACCAGACGAAATGGGCCGCCGAAGAGTACGTGCGCAAGAGCGGGCTGGCTTGGACGATATTCCGGCCCTCATTCATCTACGGTCCGCACGACAAGGCGATCAACACGCTGGCGCAACTGGTGCGGCGGCTGCCGTTCGTTCCGGTGCTGGGCAACGGCCAGACGAAGATCCAGCCGCTATCGGTCGAAAACGTGGCGAAGGCGTTTGTGACGGCGGTCCACAACGACGCCAGCATAGGCAAGACCTACGATCTTTGCGGTCCGGATGCATTCACGTGGAATGAATTGTACGACAAGTTGCAGACAATTCTTGGCACACGAAAGCGAAAGCTGCACCTGCCACTACCGGTTGCGCGGGTGCAAGCTGCGTTCTTTGAAAAGATTCTGACGAACCCGCCGTTCACCCGCGACCAGCTTCTCATGCTGCAAGAGGACAGTGTTGGCGATCCGAAGCCGGCGGAACGGGACTTCTTCCTGCAGCAGGAGGAATTTGAGGAAGGCGTGGCGCGATATCTCAAGCCCGCGGTGTGAGGAAAAAAACAGCAGGGAATCCGAGGTGGATTCCCTGCTGCGATATTGAGATTAAAGGAAGTGCAGCCAGTCCTTGCTTCTCTGCCTAGTCCGTCTTCTTGGGAACATCGGGGGGCCCGATTCTGTGGGCCGTTAAGACGCCGCTTTCGTCGGTGTATGCGACTTTGACCTTGTCACCCACCTTGATATCGGCGAGCGTTGCGTCCTTCTTGTCGGCGGTGCTGAACTTGGCCTTCTCGCTCACCTTGAACGTCTTGCTTTCCGTCCCCTTCTTGACGATGACGGTACCCGCCTTGGCGTCGATGGATTCAATCAACCCCGTGAACGCCTGTCTCTTGGCTTTCTCAGGCTTGGGCGCGGGTGCGTTTGTGCTTTGAGCCCGAACCGGCCGTGCGAAAACGCGAGCGCGGTAATACCCATTACCGTTGCTACACGCAGTAGATGTCGGCTCATGAATTTCCTCCTGTATTGTGTTATGAGGGTCGTAAACCCCTCGAAGCCTTGGACCGGTGTTTAGAGCAAAACATCCAGTCCGTCAAGGCTTTTTGCTTGATTCACTGGGCGTTTGGGTACAATCTCAGCGAGCCTTGCAGCCAGCGAGTGAGGCGGAGTCTCACAACGTAAACCAATTTTCACGGAGATTCTCCAAATGCCAGTCGATACCTCGAAGATTCGCACGGTGGCCGTTGTCGGTCACGCCTCCAGTGGCAAGACGTCGCTGATCGACGCCGTGCTGTTCATCTCCAAGACTGTGACCGCCCATGGTCGCGTCACCAACGGGACCAGCGCCGCCGACTGTCTGCCCGACGAACTTGAACGCAAGATCACCATCCACACCAAGACGTTTCACTGCCAGTGGGAGGGACATCGAATCACCCTGCTGGATACGCCCGGGTTCGCCGATTTCTTCGGCGATACGCTGGCTGCCATCCGCGCGACCGACGCGGCCATTGTCGTCGTGGACGGCGTGGGCGGTATCGAAGTCGGCACGCGTCGCATCTGGAGGATGCTGGATGCAATGAAGAAGCCGCGGCTGGTGTTCGTGAACAAGCTGGACCGGGAAACAGCGATTTCTTCCGCTGTGTCGACCAGATTCAAAACGCGTTTGGGAAGAACTGCGTCCCGTTTGAATTGCCGATCGGCAAGGAATCGGGTTTTTCCAAGGTGCTGAATTTGCGCACGACGCCTGAAGCCGAAGTGCCCGCCGAATTGCGGGACCAATTTCACAAGGCGCACGAGGCCCTTGAGGAGGCCGCGGCGGAACAGGACGACAAACTGCTAGAGGAATTCCTTGGCGGTCAGGCGCTCACCTTGGAAGAGATCACGAAAGGCACGCATGTCGGCGTCGCCTGCGGCACGACCGTGCCGATTTACTGCGGCTGCGCGGAAAAGGAAGTGGGCGTGCGCAATCTGCTCGAAGGAGTCACGGCCTTGCTGCCGTCTCCTGATGATCTCGGCCCCGCCATGACCGAGGATGGGGGGGGTGTCGAACAGAAGGCGAGCGCGCCGTTCAGCGGTTTCGTGTTCAAGGCGACCGTTGACCCGTACGCTGGACACCTGGCGTATGTCCGCGTGATTTCGGGCAGGTTGAAGGCTGATCTGGACGTGCTGAACACGACGCGGGGCGGCAAGGAGCGTATTCCGCAATTATTGAGCATGCAGGGCAAGGCGCAAGCCATCGTCGCCGAGGCTGGCCCTGGGGAAATCGTGGCGCTCGCCAAGCTCAAGGACACGCATATCAACAACACGCTGTGCGATCCCGCCAAACCAGTGAAGTTCCCGCCCATCGAGTTTCCGAAACCGGTGATGAGTTACGCCGTGCACCCGCACACCACGAAGGACGAAGAGAAGATCAGCGTCGCGTTGCACCGGCTGGTGGAAGAGGATCCCACGTTCCACATGGTACGCAACCCGAACACGAAGGAGTTGATCATTTCGGGCATGGGCGATCAACACCTCGCCGTCGTGGTGGACAACCTGAAGAAACGGCTGGGTGTCAATGTCGACCTCAGCACGCCGAAGGTCGATTACAAGGAAACGATCACATCTCACGGCGACGCCCACTACAAACACAAGAAGCAGTCGGGTGGCCACGGCCAATATGGCGAGGCCTACGTCAAGATCGAGCCCCGGGAGCGCGGCCAAGGGTTTGAGTTCGCCAGTGAAGTGGTCGGTGGCGCCATTCCCCGCAACTTTATCCCGGCGGTCGAGAAGGGTTGCGTCGAGGGAATGCAGGCGGGTGTTGTGGCGGGTTTTCCCGTCGTGGACGTGCGCGCGATCGTCTACGACGGCTCGTACCACGATGTCGATTCCAACGAAATCAGCTTCAAGATTGCGGGTCTGCACGCCTTCAAGGAGGCGATGCAGAAAGCCCGTCCCGCGTTGCTCGAGCCGATCATGAACGTGAGCGTCTACGTTCCCGACCAGTACATGGGCGACATCACCGGCGATCTCAACCACCGCCGCGGCCGCATCCTGAGCGTCGAGTCGGCGGACGGGATGCAAGCCATCAAGGCGCAGGTGCCGCAAGCGGAGTTGTTTAAGTATGCCAGCGAACTGCGTTCCATGACAGGCGGTCGGGCCTCGTTCGAGATGGAATTCTCTCACTACGAGCAAGTCCCCCAACATATCACCCAGAAGGTCGTCACCGAAGCCCAGGCTGCCGCCAAGAAGACCTAGCCGGCAGCTGGGTTCACGAGGACATCTGGTGTGCAAGCTGAATAATCAGGCAGGAAAACCGTCAATCCCAGCAGGCCGGGGTCGGATTGACGATGCGACGATTATTTGTTACTAGTATCTATGACCGCCCGAGTCGGGGAAGTATCCTCGGCCGTGAGGAATTCGTGCCAATTCCCCAACTAATCGACACGCTGCTGCCCAAGCAAATCGAACAGGCGAAAACGCTTGAGGCGGAGCCTGCCAAGTCTACGCAGGTGGCCACGCCGGCGGAGCGGGTGGTGACCGAAGGCAGATTCTTTCGCGTCGGCTCGCAAAAGTTTCACCCGCGCGGTGTGACCTACGGGCCATTCAAGCCCGATGAGGACGGAGGCACGTTCCCGAAGCCCGAGCAGGTCGAGCGCGATTTCGAGTTGATGAAACAGCTCCACGCGAACTGTCTGCGCGTGTATCACGTGCCGCCGCGCTGGTTTCTCGACTTGGCGCAGCACCACGGCTTGAAAGTGCTCGTGGACTACTATTGGCCCAAGCATACGTGCTTTCTCGAAGATATCGAAACCACCCAGTTCGCGCGCCGAGCGACGCGGCAGGCTGCCGAGGCGCTGGCGGGTCATCCGGCGGTGTTTGCCCTCACTCTGGCCAATGAAATCCCGCCGGACATAGCCCGCTGGTACGGCGCCAAACGCATCGCCCATTTCATCGACGAGTTGGCCGCGATTGTGAAGGAGGTCGATCCGCAACGGCTCGTGACATTTGTCAATTTTCCGACCACTGAGTTCCTGCAGCCTGCCAGCCTCGATTTTGTCAGCTTCAACGTGTATTTGCATGAACCGCGTCCGTTTGCCAACTACCTCGACCGCCTGCAGAACATCGCGGGCGACAAGCCGCTGGTGCTCGCGGAGTTCGGCATCGACTCAATGCGCGAAGGTGAGGACGCGAAGGCGCAGATCCTGAGCGGCCATATCGAACTGGCGTTTCGCGAGGGGCTGGCGGGCACGTTTATTTTTTCGTTCACGGACGACTGGCATACCGGCGGGCATCAGATTGAGAACTGGTTCTTCGGGCTGACCACGCGCGATCGCAAACCGCGCGCGGCGTTTTACGCGGTCGCCGAACAATACCGGCGCGCGCCCTACTTTCCGCTGCCGCAATACCCGAAGGTGAGCGTCGTCGTGGCCAGCTACAACGGCGGGCGCACGTTGCCCGCATGCCTCGATTCGCTGACGCATCTCAACTATCCAAACTACGAGATCATCCTGGTGGACGACGGTTCGACGGACGATACGGCGCGGGTGGTGGCGCATTATCCGACGGTGCGCGCGATCCATCAACAGAATCTCGGGTTGAGCGCCGCGCGCAACACGGGCATTCAAGCGGCGACTGGCGAAATCGTCGCGTTTACCGACAGCGATTGTCGGGCGGACGAAGACTGGCTGTACTATGTCGTGGGGGACCTGCTCAAGACCGATGCGAGCGCAATCGGTGGCCATAATTTTCCGCCGCCCGAAGACAGTCCGGTGGCGGGTTGCGTGGCCGTTTCGCCGGGGGGCCGGCGCACGTGATGCTCGACGACCACAACGCCGAGCACATTCCCGGCTGCAACATGGCGTTTTGGAAGTGGGCGCTCGATGAGATCCACGGGTTTGACCCGCAATTTCGCGCGGCAGGTGACGACGTGGATGTTTGCTGGCGGTTGTTGCAGCGCGGGCGCAGGATTGCGTTCTCCCATTCGGGGTTCGTCTGGCATTACCGGCGCAGCACGATCCCGGCGTACCTGAAGCAGCAACGCGGTTACGGCGTCGCCGAGTCGTTGTTGCGGCGCAAGCATCCCGAGTACTTCAACAGCCTCGGCGGAATGCGTTGGCGTGGTCGCATCTACAGTCCGTCGAAGATCGCCGGGTTTTTCGGAAAGTTCGTCATTTACCATGGCATGTTCGGCAGCGCGCTTTTCCAAACGCTGTATACGCCCGAGCCGAGTGGATTGCTGGCGGTCTTGACGAGCCTGGAATGGCATGTAGTATTTACGGCGGGGGCAGTGCTGCTGGCGACGGTCTGGCCGGCCTTGTGGCCGTTGCCCGTGCTGACGCTCCTGGCGAGCTTGAGCATGGCAACGGTCGCTGCCGTGTGCGTCGAGTTGCCGCCGTGGCAGATACGTTGGTGGTCGCGTCCGCTGGTGGCGGTTTTGTATTTGCTCCAACCGGTCGTGCGAGGGTGGCCGAAGTACGCGCGGCGGCTGCGCCGTTCCGAGACGCCGCAGGCTGCACGCGAGACCGTGCGGGCGTTGGCGGCGCAATATGAAGGGTTGGGGTCCGTGCATACGCTGAACTATTGGAATGAAAAAAGCATTGAGCGATTCACTTTCCTGGAGGCGCTGCTTGACCTGCTCGACCGCGACCAGTGGCAGTCGCGGGCCGACAGTGGTTGGGATGAGTTTGACGTGACGATTTACGGCGACCGTTTCACCAAAGTGCTCGTGAAAACCGTCGCGGAAAACCACGGGGGCGAGAAGCGGCTGCTGCGGGCCCGGCTGGAAGGGGGTTGGACCCTGCTTGGGAAGATCTCCTTCTTTGCATTTGCGGCCGGCATGTGCCTGGCGGCGCGCCTGTGGTGGACACTCGCGTTGCCGTCCGCGCAAGTGCCATTGTGGATGTTGTGGTGCCTGACGGTATTACCGTTGATGCTGATTTGTCTCTGGGCGAGCTATCTTTATCTGCGTACCCGCCGCAGTTTGCGATTGGCGACCGCCCTGTTGGATCTGTGCGCCAGGGAGTTGAAGTTGATCAAGCTCAGCGCGCCCAGAAAGTTCGTGGCGTCCGCCTAGCGCGGCACCGGCACGTCGCAGGCCGTTAGCATGGCGGTGAGCACCTTGTGGGAATCGAAATACTCCTCGGCGATTCGCCGCGCCGCCCGGCAATGACGCTGATAATCCCTCCCAATTTCCTCTATCGCATCCACCACGTCGTCGGCCGTATGGAATGCAAACAGGCCTTCGCCGCAGGGCAGAACTTCACGGAGGCCGGTATCCTGCACGATGACCGGTTTACCGGAAGCGAGATAGGCGACGGTGCGGTCGCTGAACCAGCCACAATGGGTCTTCACATAGCCGTCCTTGGCCACGCTGAATTCTCCGCGTGAGTTGCCGATGTAGCCAAGATAGGCGTCCACGCTGCCCGTTGCTGCCAACGCCTCGGTGATGACCCAGCCGGCATCCTGCAACTGCGAGGCGGGAGCGCCAACGCCGCCGAGGGCGATCTCGAACACCTTGCCCGCGCGCCGGGGAAGGTCGAGAAACTTGAGCATCTCGAGGTTTTTCTGTCCGTACGTGACGCCCCGGTACTCCACGCTGCCATACGCGGTCCAGCTCATCACGGTCGTGAAATGTCTGGCTTGCGGCGAGAATCGCGGTTGAATCAACTCCTTCGCGAGGGGCTGGCGAATCGGCTGCCAGCGCAACCCATGCGTCGGGATCGGGCAATCCGGTTGGCCGATGCGTTCGCCAAACGTGAAGTGAAAATTGAAATCGTACGGCGAGGCGTAGCCGGGACAGGAGGCGTTTGGCGTCGGGGACATCTTGAACTGCGTGAAGCCGGGGTCGATGTCGACGAAGATGCGCGTGGGGCATTCCCGCAATTCGTCGAGCCAGGTTGTCGATGACACGCTCGCGACGAACGCGGCGTTGCGGCAGAGGTTGCTGACATCGTCCCGTTGCAGGCCGTGCCACTTTCCCGCGGCGTCCACATAGCACCAGCGGTGCGAGCCGATGCTTTTGAAGAACGGCAGGATCTGGCTCAAACCGTACATCGGATCATCGCTCATCGTATTGGTGCGCGGGTCGTAACACGCATTGGACCAGCCATGGTGCTCGACGAAGACCACCTCGTAACCGAGTTTCGCCAGACCCGCGAGAAAGTGGTATTGCGACAGCAAATGACCGCCGAGCGGGTAGCGGGCGAGGTAGCCTGCGACGATGGCAACGGGACGACTCATGCGGTCGCCCTGGCAAGAAGATTGGCGAGGACCTTGCGTGCGTCGAACATTTCCATGGCCAACTGCCGCGCGGCACGGGAGTGGGCGGCGTAGTCGGCGTTGATCGCGCCGATGCCTGCGAGCGCTTCGTCGAGTGTGCCGAACGCGAACAGGCCATTGCCGGTTGGATACACCTGGCTCCAGCCCGTGTCTTGGAGCACGCAGGGGCGCCCGAGCGCGAGATAACACGCGCTGCGGCAACTGAACCAGCCGCTGCGCGACTTGACGTAGCCTTCCTTCGCGACGCTCCATTCACCTTTGGAATGGCGTAAATACTCGCGATACGTCCACGGGTCGGGCAGATGTTCGGCCGGTTCGATAATCTGCCAGCCCTGCTGCTGAAGCATCTCCGTCGGACGCTTCATCCCGGGGCCCATGCCCATCGCGATTTCGAACATCTGCGTCGTCTTCTGCGGCAGGTCGGCAAACTTCAGGAACTCGACGTCCTTCTGTCCCCACGTTTCACCGTGATACTCGCAACTCCTGTAGGAAACCCAGTTCATCACGGTCGTGAACACGTCACGCGGTGGTTCCGCACCGGCATCCCACCAATCGAGCACGACCGGCTGGCGTGTCGGAATCCAGTGGAATCCCGCGTTCGGCACCCGGCAATCCGGCGCGCCGATGTTCTCGGCGAAAGTGAAATGCCGGTCATGCGCGCGGATGCGCTCAATCACGTCCTGCTGGCCGGACGCCAACGCGACTTGCGTGAACATCGGGTCGGAATCGAGAAAGACCTTGCACGGAATGGCGACATACTCCGGCCGCAACCAGCCGCAGCCCGAGACGTTCAGATAGAGGTCGGCGGTCGTGCAAATCTCCCTGGCATCGGCTTCGGGATGACCGTGATAGCTGGCGTCGGGTGCGCTGCGATAAATCCAACGGTCGGCCAGGCCGAGTTTCTCCATGACGTTGCGCAGGTAATTGATATTGTAGCTGCCATCGTTGCTGATGGTGTTCTTAATCGGGTCATACGGCCACATTTCCGTGTCTTCGAGGTAGAACACATCATGGCCGAGTTGGCGGAATCCCTCGACAAACTGCAAGTAGTCCCACGCCACGCCGCCAAACGCGTATTGTCCCACCAAGCCTGTGACGATGATGCGCATCGCCGCAGTTATAAACTGCTTTTGCGCTCGACACAATCGCGGGTGCGTTTCAGAGTGCGCGGCATGCGGAGCGAAAGATTGTTCGTGGCTGTGTCACTGGTGCTCGGCGTGTTCGCGTTCGCAGTCGTGCTGGCGTATCACCGGATCGTTGACGGCGATTTATGGGCGCGGCTGGCTGCCGGTGCCCATGTCTGGAAGACGGGAACCGTGATGCGTCACGACGCTTTCTCATTCACGCCGACGTTGCCCGAACGGATTGATCACGAATGTGGGTCGGGCGTCATTTTTTTCGGGCTGCTCCGCGCGTTTGGGCCAACGTCGCTTATGCTGTTGAAGATCGCGACCGCGTGCGCCGCGCTCGTCTTGTGTCTGGTGGCCGCGCGCCGCAACGGAACGGGTTGGCCGGCGCTGTTGCTGCTGGCAATTCCGTGCGCGGTGGCGGTATTGCCCGGCTACGTCACGGTGGTGCGCTGTAACGCCCTGACCTACATGTTCTTCGCGGTAACGCTGCTGTGCTTGGAGACCCTGCACTCGGGACAGCGGTGGCCCGGACTTGTCATTGTGCCGGTGATGCTTGTCTGGGCGAACGTGCATGGCGGATTTGTGGTCGGGCTGATTACGATTGGCGTGTACGCCGTGTTGACGCCGACTCGCGCCGCGCTTTTGACGTGGCTTGCGGCGGTGGCGGTGACATGCCTGAATCCTTTCACTTGGTATCTCTGGAGGGATCTTGTGCCTGCCTGGTTGCACCCGCGCATCCACATTACCGAGTGGGGTCCGATGCCGATCTGGGGCAGCGACGCCTACTTTGGATTTCGAATCGTATTTGTCGTCGTGATCCTGGCGATCGCGACGGGATGGAGACAGCGCTGGTCGCGAGACGGGGCGTTGCGGGACATGGCGCCAGGGTTGGTCATGCTGGGGCTCACCGCGACCGCGGGCTGTCTGCACCGGCGACACGCACCATTTTTCGGGTTGGCGGCGCTGGTATATGCGGGACCCTATCTGGAGCGCTGGCGGGTGCGGATCGAAACCGTCACGGCGTTGTACGTGAGCCTAGCGACAGTGGTGGCGTGGAAGTTCCTGCCATACGCGTCGTTGGAGCCCGCGGTGCCGCCGAGTTTTTATCCCGTCGCCGCGGTGGAGACGCTGGACCAAGCAGGGGTCGAGGGGAACCTCGCGGTGCCGTTTCGCTGGGGCAGCTACGCCTCGTGGCGGCTGGCACCCAAGATCAAGGTGTCAATGGACGGGCGCTACGAGGAGGCGTACCCCGAGACGACGTTCGAGATGAACCGCGCGTTTTTTTACCGGGACGGCTCGGATTGGGATCGGTTGCTGCGGCAATACCGAGTGGACTATATCATTCTCGAATTATGGACAACACGCGTGCGTCCGGATGATCTGTTGGCCCGCGGCTATGAAGTGGTGCGGTCGGACGCGACGGCCGCGTTGTTGGCCCGCCGCGAACTCGCGCCCACGTTGCGGAAGGTGGCAGCACAGCTTCCGCCGATGGCGCGAGAACCGCTTGACCCGCATCTTGCCGATCGCTGGCTAGAGTGATTGCAAAATCTCCGCGGGAACTTTTTCGATACGGTCAATGCGCAACTGCTGCGGGGTGCTTTCGCCGGCGGCGAAGACGGTACCGCCCGCTTTCTTGTTCAGCAGGGTTTGGGCGAGGGCGGCTGGGTAGCTGATGATGCCGCGCGCGGGATCGCTGTCCCAGGCGCCGAGGATGTGATAGGTGTGTGATTGGTTCGTGCCGAGGTCGGTGACGGTAACGCTGGTGCCGATGCTGACGACGTCGGTCTTGACGTCGGCGAAATCGTTCGCTTGGGCGCGGGAGAGGAGAATTTCGAGTTCGGCGCGCCGGCGCATGAGAAGTTTCTGCATGTCCTTGGCGGCTTTGAATTCGAAGTTCTCCCGAAGGTCGCCGTAACTGCGGGCGAGCCCGATCTCCTTGCTGTTTTGCGGAATCTTCTTTTGGACGATGTCTTCGAGTTCCGCCTGGCGCTTGCGATAGCTGGCCCACGAGACGATAAGCACCTGCTCCTTGACAGTCTTCGAAACCAGGAATTCCTGGACGAATGGGTGTTCCTTCACGATCCGCGCCATGAGCGAGCGGCGGTCGAGTTCATCGAAGGCGCTGCTGGAGAGTATCAGGCGCGCGAGGTTGCGTACGGTCTCGGTGTTGGCAGCGGAGAGGAGGTCGGCCACCAACTCTCCTTCATCGAACAGGAGGTCGCGGAGCTTTTTGCTGGCGGACTTGTTCGGCGCGGACTCGATTCCTTCGACAACAGCGAGAAGGAGCGAGGGGGTTTGGAACGCATCGAGCCAGGGATACGATCGGCGAGAAGCGGGCGAGGAGATATTGCGGCAAATCCAACACAACAACTCAAGGCCGGCAGTCTGGTTGTGGACCCATTGCTCGATCGTATCGGCCTTTTCGGCCAAGACGTCGGGAATCTCATCGAGGACTCTGGTGGAAAATCGGCTGAGTTCCCGCACCAGACGGTCAGGGGCGGAGGTCTTGAGGATGGCGAGAACACGCTTCAGGGCGGGCGCACCCAACTCGTCGAGCACCTCGGGCAAGTTGGTGGTTCCGGAGAGCAGGCTGGTGATGAGGACCGTGGAATCTTCGGCAGGCGACTTTTGGTGTTGGCGCAACTGTTCGAGGGCGACTGCGGCTTCGAGGCGCTCGGTGGGTCGGCTGGCGGGTGTCTTCTTGAGAGTGTCCAGCAGTGTGTCCTGGAATTCCTGAACGAGCAGGTCAGCATTCTCAAGTTCGTCCACGAGTTTGAGAAACTGGCGCGCCACCTGGGTCTGCTGGACAAGGCCTTTCGCATTGCGGAATGCTTCAAGCATTTCGTCTTGTTGCGAAACGGGCGCGTTGCGCAGGACGATCGGGTCGGTTTTCCTCGTGGGAAGATCGAAATGAGGGTCCTTCTTCGCGAATTTACGGGTATTCTCCCACCATTTCTTCCACTGATCGGCGGGTATAACCGAGCCGGAGAGCGTGGCCTCGACGCGGTCGGCAGTTGCGGCGCGATTGAGACTGAGAAGCACCAGCCGGAGCAAGGCCACGGGGTCGTCGTCGGCCAGCCGTTTCAGGCCACCGAGATCGGTGATCTTGCGAACTTCAACGTGGTCGTTGCTGACGGGGACGAGGCTCTCGGCGGCGTAGGCGAGCTGCATTGTATGGGATGGATTGTGGGTGAAGCTGACTATGATCTGGCCGAGAGTGGTGTCGAAGGATCTCACGCGGCCGAAGCCCCAGCTTTTATGCTGACAGAAGGCGCCGGATTGAAGTGCCAACAGGGTTTCCGTCCGTGCGATTGCGGTGGGGAGAGGTGTCCGGTGGTGATCAAACTCGGCGACCGCGAGGATGGTCTTGAGACGCGGGTCCGGTTCATGGAGTTGGTTGAACGCTTCCAAGAGTTCGGCGCGGAGATGTTTGTCGGTGGGTTTCGCATCAGCTTGCAGCTTGAGGGCGTACAGCCATTCGCGGTGTTTGCCAGCCTGCTTGATGTTGCCGGAAATCAGGGAGGCGAGTTCGCCGGCCAGCGCGGATTGGCCGGCGTCAGCAAATTCCTTCGCCAGCAGGAGCAGAAATTCGGGTTGATCGGACAACTGCTCGGCCAGTTCCAACCACACGGCTTGGGCATTGTCCCAGTCGCGTTGAGACAGGAGGTCTTTGATTTGTTGATGATGGGTTTGTGTCGAACTCATTTGATATCAAGAAGGTTTCGGTTTTGTAATGGGATCACCGTTGCCTACGAAAAGTGGTTGGCAGGCCAACTTGACCCCGGTAAAAGCCATGAATATGATTGGTTGCGCATGAGATGGATTTCCACGTTCGCTGCCTTTTGGCTACTGCTTGCCGGGTGTCAGTCCAATCAATCCGAACAGGTGTTGTCTCCTGGGAAATTCACCACGGCAACCAGTCCTGCAGGGTACAACACCGCTGATGTGAATGCAACGCTCGGAACGAACGCCGCGCCGCGAGGGATCATGCCCGGAATCACGATCAGCATCACTGTGCAGGAGGACCGAACTCTGAATCGAGCCTACGTGATTCCCGGTAACGGGACGATTGAGTATCCGCCGCTGGGGCGGATTGTACTTGAGAATCTCACCGCGGATGAAGCGGCGCAGAAGATACGGGAGGGCTTGGAAAAACATTATTCCCGCAAAGTCACGGTGGCGGTCGCCATCGAATCGGCGCTTCCGGGAGGCGGTGGCGGGGTGGTTTATGTAATGGGAAACGTGAGCCGGCCCGGACCGGTGGTGTTGCCGCGCGGAGAACGCTATACCGTGATTCAGGCAATAGGCGCCGCCGGCGACTTCACGGCATCCGCCAATGGCGGCAAGGTGCAGTTGGTTCGATACGATCCGATGGGCAAAAAAAACGTTACTTACGTCAATGTGGACCAGATCACCCGGGGGGCGGGCTTGGATGTCGAGGTGCGAGACGGGGACTGGGTTTTCGTGCCGGGGAAGTGATCATTCGTCTCAGGCGGATCGCAACAACAGCGCGGCCATGCCAACGGTGATCCCGACGGCCAAATCAGCGAGAAATGTGGCGCGGTCGTTAGCGCACCGCACCGAAGAATCTCGGACGGAACACCAGCATTGAGCGAGGAGTACTAACTGACACCAGACGTGTCGCAACTGAAAGACCAGGATGCTCAGACATCGAAAATGATTGTCGCGCGCCAGGTGCCGTTCGGCAGGGGGTCGACGCGCAGTTGATGGTAGGTGATCGCCTTGATCTCTTCATTGGTTTGGGAACGCGTGAAATCGATGGGGCCGCCCCGCACCAAGGCCGTCATGCGCTGGGAATCAACATTCTGGATCTCCACGTCATCGTACAGGATGTGGTTGGCTTCCACTTCGTAAAGCAACTCCGCCAGCCAATCATGAAGCAGATCTTCGAGCGAGGGAGCTTCAAGGGAAACCGACCTTTGGCTCCTGATGCCTGATTTCTGGAATTGCCCGAGGGCCTCGAAGAGGGCCGCCGCTGCGTGGCGAAACAATTCCTCCAATGTCCGCCCGTAAATGTGCGCGCCGATGTCCGCCGTATGGTCGAAGAACTCGAACCGCTCAGCCATCCTTCGATTGTGCCTGCTTCGCCTTCCGCTCGGCAATCAGTTTATCGAATTTCTCCAGTTGGTCGGGCCGCAGTATCAGGCGCACTTTCGCCTCGGAATTGCTCAGAATTCCTTCCACCTGCGGTCGCACTTGTTCATGCACGGCTTTCATCTCCTGCCACCCGTTGTTGACGATGGCGTGCAATTGGCTGCGCTGTGCCCGGTCGAGCCGCAGTTCCCAGCTCAGTCGTCGCACAACAAAGTCCGCCATGACTCGTGGGCCGCGTTGCATCCATCGATGCCTGACCATGCCAACCGTCCCCAACACACCGGCCGCCATGCCCAGTAGAAAGAGCAGCAAGGCGCCGACGACGGCTTTCCAATTCTTCATAAGGAGTCTCCCGTCAAATAGGTTACCAACGTATTCTCTTCGTGATCGCCGGCAATTGCGGTCCGCAGGTCGTTGGAACCTGCACCCCACTCCGTGACCGTCCACACTCCAAGCGCCACCACCACCGCGGCAAACGCGGGCATCAACTTCCACGTGAAGGCGTACCAGGGCGCCGGTTGCTCCCGGTTCGCGCGCAGGAGTGCCAGCAGCCGCGTTTCAAAGCCGTACTCGGCTCGCGCCGTGTCGGGTCGACCCGCGCGGGCGGCTTGGAACAGTCTATCCAATGGTTCATCGTTCATGGTCGGCCTCCAAAATCCTCTTGAGCGCCTGTCGTGCCCGAAACGCGCGCACTTTCACGTTCGCCTCGCTCCAGCCCGTCAGTTCCGCTGTTTCGCGCACGGACCGCTCTTCCAGTTCGAGCAGCGTAATCACCAGCCGCTCGTCGGCGGAGAGTTTGGCCATCGCCCATCGCAGCAGTTCGCGGGCATGCTCGACGTTGCCGTCCGGTTGCATGCCAATCTCGATTCCGTCGAGGGCCACGGTTTCGCGGTCGCGCCGCGTCGCCCGCAGAAAGTCGTAACAGGAGCGCACGGCGATGCGCGAAACCCAATGCTCGAACGGCGCTTCACCGCGAAAGCTTTTCAAGTTCTGGTACGCTTTCACAAAAATCTCCTGGCAAATATCGTTAAGCTCGGCGTCGTTGCCCGCAAAACGCGCCGCGATGCCGAACACCTTGCGCTTGTGCCGTCGCACCAATTCGGCGAACGCCTCGTCGTCCCCCCCGAGGGTGGACTGAATGAGGCGTTCGTCCGTCGGTTCATCGATGTGCGCGCTCATCGCGCCGCAAGTATTAGTCTTCGGCGATGTGATTGGCAATGCGATGCAGAAAACCGTCAACGCGTGCGTCGACATTGATTTGCATGTCCTTCAACTTTTGAAGTTGCTCGGGTGTAAGCACGGCGCGAATGTCATGCGCAACGTGAGCGCGTTGCACGGCCAAGTCGGCTTCCAGCGAGGCGACCTTGGCCGCTTGGGCGCGGATCACGGTCTCGTCGATGGTTTCAGCGCGGATGGCGTCCCGCAATGCCCGCCGCCCAGTCACGACCTCTTGAATCAACGGCCCGGCGGTCGGCTGATATTTTCGCAGAATAGCCTTCACTTGCACCTTCTGCTCGTCCGTTACGCCAAGTTGCGCCAGTTGTTTCTTGAAACGGCCTTTCGCAGAAACGGTCTCTTTCGTGTCCGCATGGGCCAGGAAGGTGAAAAACCCGGCCACCGTCAATGCCGCAACGATGCCCGCTCCGATCAATGCTTTTGTATGGGTTCTCATTTTTCGATGTAGCCCTTTCATCAACACAAGACGCAGGCCGGGCCGGGAAGGTTACGCGGTCGTTCGCGAAAAAAATTGTAACCAACGGCCGATGGCCTTAGTTTACATGCCAGCACATGAAGAAACTCATCCTGTGGGCGGTGGGAACCGTGCTGCTGCTGGGCTTTGGCTGGGGGGTCTACGCCGTGTGCCGCGCCCAGAGCAAGCGGGTCACGCTGAACGTGCGCAATGCCGACGTGCACGCGGTTGTGCGCAGCATCGAGTGGCAGACCTGGGAGACGATCATTGTCCATCCCGGGGTGTCGGGCAGGGTAACCTTAAACGTGTCCCGAATGCCACTGGAACGGGTGCTGGCGATCATGAGTGAGCAACTCTCGGGGCGCTGGCAGGCGGTCTACCCGTTGTATTCGAGTCGCGATTCGAGGCTCGCTTTGGAGAAGGTCGTTCTGGGCGAAGCCAAGCCGGGGGACAGCGGATGGTCGGCGTACGATACCAGACCATTCCGGGGCGATGGCGGAATGTTTGGTGCAAATCTCCGTGCGGAAAACACCTTGGTGACCATAAAGGTTCCCGGCAAGGATGTTGGCGTCGCCGCGCTCGGATTGGATCGCTTTGCGCAGGTGCAGGTCGTCCCGGAAGATGGAACGAAAGGGATCGTGTACCTGCAGGTTGCGCAAGTAACGATGCCCCAAGTGGTCTCCAAACTCGCGCGGCAGGTTAACCGCAATTGGACAAGGTTCTACACGCTGCAACCCGGATTCAGGTACGACACCGCCCGTCGAGATTCCCCGTCCACGACCGTCCACCCTACGGGCTCGCCCGTGGAAGCCAGCGAACGCACGGAGAAGGATTTCGAGGCCCAATTGGAAACGATGACTCCGGAAGAGCAAAAGCAGGCCATGGAGGCGCGACAGCGTTGGCAAGAGCTCCGCAGCCTCTCTCCGGAGGAACGACGAAAGCGATTTCAAGAAATGGCGTCAGATCCCCAGGTCCAGCAGCAGATGCAGGCGCGGATGTTGCAGCGGCTCAGGGATTCGACTCCCGAGGAACGGGCTGAGCGCTACCAGCGCATGGCGGCGCGTCGTGCCGCAGGGGCGACAGGAGTTGCGCAATGACCAGGTCCGTTTGCATTCGTAAACGGTCTACGGGTGGCTTCACCGTGTTGGAAATGCTGATCGTGATCGCCATCATGTGCGTGGTGGCCGCCCTGCTGCTGCCGGTGCTCGGAAAATCGAAAGCCAGGGCGCGCGATACGTATTGCCTGAACAACCTGCGGCAGTTGGGCATCGCCGTGGTCGCGTACGTGCAGGATTATGAGTCGCACTTGCCGGTGGCCGAGGGATTGCCGACCATGCCGGCGGACCCGGCGCATCCACTGCCGCGAATTCGCGAGTTGTTGAGTTCATATGCCGGGGACAGCGCGAACCTGTTCAAATGTCCGAACGACCAGGCGGACTGGTTCGGCAAAGAGGGCTCCAGCTATGAATGGAATTACGCGCTCAACGGTACGATGATCGACAAACCCGGATTCTCCTTGCTGAATCTTCCTCCCGAGAAAGCCCCGTTGATGTACGATTACGAGAACGTCCACATCGGTGGGGATGGGAGCGGCACCAAGAACACGCTCTTCGCTGATGGACACGTCGTGCCGCTGTAACACCGCCCAACTCACCGCACCACTTCGGCCAACACGGATTTGAGGCCGTAAATCCGAGCGCGCTTTGGCCGTCGAGGAAGATAGAGCATCCAAACAGGGCTGCCACTCTCAAACAGTAAGGCTTCCTTCTCACGGAGGACCTGCTTCTTCCGGATCGACTCACCATGCTCTGTCATGAACCCCATTTCTAAACGCATAGCAAACAACCAGTGTTTTCTATCTGTGACGGTTGCCCGCACGGGCACGCCTCCTCGTAAGAGAATCAACTCAGGTCGTATGTGTAGAAACCAGCTTCCGGTTACATGAGCGACTGGGATGCCTAACGCTCCCATAAGAAAGAAAGCCAATATCCCAATATTGAGCGCGCGCCACTTCTGCTCGACTTCTTCACTTTCACGAATGCATTTTTCGGCCCTGGCCTTTTTTTCAGCGTCGGTCGTTTGTGCAGCGTAACGGCGCATTCTCTCGTTCCCTGGCTGGAGCTCGCGCATGGTGTCATTGTAGAATCGGGTTTCGAGAATGCAGAACCACGTGGTCATACAAATTGCGAACACGAGGAGCAGTACGTAAAACACCACAACGAACTTCAGACTTCCTTTCCAGCGCAGTTTGCGCGGGGCCGGCAGCAGCAATTCGCTGGGCGGGGTGACCGATTGATGGAGGGCGGCCAACTCGCTCAAACGGCGTTTCTCGCGCTCACGCGATGCCGCCGATTGCCAGAGGATGGTGTCCTTCATCCTTTTCCCGTTCCTCGAAAAAGACTAACAGCGCGCTTCGCCCCCGACCATTACAATGAATTGGCCCTTTTATAACGTCGAATGGTTGCGACGTGTAGGGTTGGTGTTGCCCTCATGTTGCAGCCGTAATTGCCCGCAGGCGGCGTTGATGTCAGTGCCTTTTTCCATCCGCAACGTGCCGGTGACGTCGTGCGACTGGAGGGTGTGCTGGAACATCTTGCAACGGTCACGGTCGGGACGTTTCCACGGCAAACCCTCGACGGGATTGTACGGAATAAGGTTCACCTTGGCGTGGAGGCGTCGGGCGATCGCGCCAAGTTTGTGCGCCTGTTCGAGCGAGTCGTTGACGCCGTCCATGAGTATATACTCGAACGTCATCATGCGCTTCTTCGTGTTCACGTAATAGTCGCACGCGGCGAGCAGTTCCTTCAGTGGAAACTTTTTGCTAACGGGCATGATCGTCTCGCGCACCTCGTCGGTCGCGCCGTGCAGCGAAACCGCCAGGCGAATCTGCATCGGTTCGTCGGCGAGTTGACGGATGCGTGGAACCAGACCCACGGTCGACACCGTGATCTTCCGCGCGCCGATCCCGATGCCCCACGGCGCATTGACGACTCTCAGCGCGCGCATGAGGTTTTCGTAATTGGCCAGCGGTTCGCCCATGCCCATGACGACGATATTGCTGACCTTCTCGCCGCTGAGCTTTTGGACTTGCAACACCTGATCCACAATTTCCGCCGCCGTGAGGTTGCGCTTCACGCCTTCCAGGCCGCTCGCGCAGAACTTGCAGCCGTAGGCGCAACCGACCTGTGTCGAAACGCAGACCGTGTGCCGGTCACTGCTGCTCGTGAGGCCGGGCGTGGCGGGAATCAGCACCGTTTCAATGAGCGAATGGTCGCGGAGTTGGAACAGAAACTTCTCCGTGGTGTCCGTGGCGTTCCGCGTCTTGAGGGCGTGGACCGCGTGCAACTCGAAACCCGCGGCGAGCTTCTGGCGCAACGCCGCGGACAGGTTGCTCATCTGATCGAACGAGTCGACCTGCTTTTCGTAAATCCACTGCAACACCTGATCGGCACGGTAGGCCGGCTCGGCCAGCTTGCCCAACCGCGCGGTCAGTTCCTCACGAGAGAGCGATTTAATATCTTCTTTGGCGGTCATACTTTGTTGGCCTTGAGTTCCTGCAACGGGTAACGCGTGCCGCGCCAATCAATGCCGTCATTCCAGAGTGTTTTCAACGCGGCCCGGCACACGATGTACTGGAACAATAGTGCCGCAACGGGGATGCCCACGCAATGCCAGTGTGTCGCCCCGTGGCAACCAAACTGCAACACAACCCCGGTTTCAGCCCGTTTCGAAGTTATCCGGTGCCCGCCGTGCAGAGAAATTTGGGTTAGTTTGTCCGTAAAATCACCCTCCCGGCGCTGTTTTCCTGCATTTATTCCCCGTTTTTTGCCTCTTTTTTGCAAAACGAACCCAACTCGCCTTTTTCCCAACCTATTCATTCCACGATACTTCCACGTTTTTCGGTTGGGTTCGTTTGGCAGAAACACTCTTCTATAGAGAGCCAACTCCGACAATTCCACGAATTGACGGAGGCGACGCAACGCCGCAGGCGTCCCATCAGGGCGAGCCGAGCGGGCGCGAGCGAGTGCAATTCCCCTCCCGCCATCACCTCGCCGGCCTTCCCGCGCATGTCTTTATGATCCATGCTCACGCCCCGACTCTCTCACAATCCCGGAAACAGCGTTAGTGTACTTTGGAAGGTTTGGAAGCTTTGGAAGCTTTTCTTTTCACAACTCTTGTAGTAGCGGCCGTCCCTGGCCGCCGTTGTAGCCGCGCTCGCTGAGTGCGGGCCGCAGCTTCAGCTCTTGAAATCCGCCCCCAACGTCACGTCGCGCCAGGCTTCATATTCCTTTCGCAGGTCATCGAGCTTGGCCGTCGCTCGGTCGTACGCAAACCGTCCGAGGAGCAAGTGCCGCGGCGGATTCTTCGACGTGACCGCCTTGATAATCGCCTCGGCCGCGCGAACCGGATCGCCCGGCTGATTCCCGTGCCGTGTCGTTGCTCCGGCCCGTGTTTCGCCGGAGGTCTGATCGTAGTCGGCCAATGTTCTCCCGGCCACGGCCAGCGAGCCGCCCAGAAAATCGGTCCGGAACGGACCGGGCTCGACGATCGTGACGCGAATGCCGAGCGGCGCCACTTCGTGTGCCAACGCTTCCGAAAGTCCTTCGACGGCGAACTTGGTGGAATTGTAAATGCCAAAACCGGCGATGCCGATGATCCCGCCAATCGACGAAAGATTGACCACATGCCCGCTCCGTCGCTCCCGGAAGTGCGGCAATACCGCGCGGGTAACCCGAAGCAGTCCAAAAACATTCGTTTCATGGACATTGGCGATTTCGGCGTCGCTGGCTTCTTCCACCGCGCCGATCAAACCGTGTCCCGCGTTGTTCACGAGCACATCAATCCGTCCGAACCGAGCGATCCCGCCCTGAACAACACTCGCAATCTGCGCTGGATCACGCAAATCCATCGGAACCGTCAGCAGACGATCCGCCGCTTCCGGGAAAGCCGCGGCAACCTTGCGCGGATTCCGCGATGTCGCGATTACCGAATCGCCTCGTTGCAATGCGGCCCGGACGAGTTCATGGCCGAATCCCTGCGACGTGCCGGTGATCATCCACACCAGATGATTGTTGGTCTTCATAATCTCTGTTTCCTTTGACTGTTAAGATGACGTCCCAACGCAACCGTTGCTTCAGCCTTCAACTTTGGAGTGCTTGCCACGTCTTACGTGGCGCCCGCTCTGCCTTCGGTGTAGCGTCCGCTGTCCACAGCGGATTGCTCCCATGTAGTGCGCCGCTCCCCTCCCACGGAGGGGATCAAGGGGTGGGTTCCTTTGTCGTGCGAGTGGTGAAACCCGCCCTTGCCATCAATCCGCAACGGTCGCGCCATCGCCACGCAGACTCTCCCGCTTCCAATCCCGCATCAACTCAAATACGTGACTTGTGACACGCGACCCTGAAAAGCGCGGCTTGTGCCGTTGGGCTGCGACTGCTACGATGTCTGCAGTGGTGACCGCCAACCTACAACGGGCGGTTCGGTTGCGGCAGGCAATCTTGCAGAAGGCGTTTGAAGGCAAACTCGTCGGTCAACTGCCGTTAAAGAGCACTTAGCACAAAGGCAAATCTATGGATCTCGTTTCCTTCTCTGTCACCAACTACCGCAGCATCACCAAGGCATACAAGCTACCTATACGCCGGTCGACTGTTCTGATCGGGCCGAACAATGAGGGCAAGTCGAACATCTTGCGGGCACTCGTAATCACCCTGGAAGTGCTCAGCCGAATCGGTGGCCTCAGGATACAGCGAGGCCGCCTTCGGCAATCCGAGCGACATACGGAATTCTACGATTGGCAGCGTGACTTCCCTGTTTCACTTCAATCCAAGTCGCCACATGGTAAGTCCGTTTTCAACTTGGAATTTAAACTCTCAGAAGACGAAGTTGCCGAATTTGAGGCTGAAGTTCAGAGCACGCTGAACGGCACGCTGCCCATCGAGCTTACGCTTGGAGAAGAGGAAGCAGGATTCAAAGTCTTGAAGAAAGGGCCAGGCGGGCCGGTCTCTCAAAGAAGGCAGAGCCAATCGCACAGTTCATCTCGAAGCGTATCAATCTCAGCTACATTCCTGCGGTTCGAACCGCGAAGTCGGCCCACGAGATTGTCGGTGAACTTGTCGAAAGAGAGTTGGCGGTAGTTGAAAGCGACGCCGCTTACATAAACGCTCTGAAAGCAGTTGCCAAGATCCAACAACCAGTCCTGGACAAGATCTCAGGTAGCATCAAGGAGACGCTGAAAGAATTCCTACCAAACGTGCGAGAGGTTAGGGTTAGTATTCCAGAAGAGGAGCGATTCCGAGCCTTGCGCCGCGCTTGCGAAATTATTGTTGATGACGGTACGCCGACACAATTGATTCGGAAGGGTGATGGGGTACAAAGCCTCGCGGCACTCAGCTTGATGCGCCACGCATCGGAAAGCAGCGGAGCAGGACGGAACTTGATCCTTGCGATTGAAGAACCTGAATCCCACCTTCACCCGAACGCCATCCACCAACTCAAGGCCGTGGTCACTGAGATCGCTCGAAAGCATCAGGTAATCATGACAACTCACTGTCCACTTTTTGTGGATCGAGCCAGCATTAAGTCCAATATTCTCGTGCATAACAACAAGGCAACTCCGGCAAGAGATGTTAAACAAATTCGAGAGATTCTTGGGGTTCGTGCGTCCGATAACTTGCAGCATGCGGAGTTAATTCTAGTCGTGGAGGGCGAGGAGGATCGCCGATCTCTTGCCGCGCTCCTGAAGCAACACTCAAAAGCGCTTGCTTCTGCAATGGCGCAACAAGCCCTTGGAATCGAATCTTTGCAGGGCGGCGCGAATCTGAGCTACAAACTCAGCCAAATCCGGGAGGCAAGTGCCTACGAGATTTAGCCGTGGTTTGTGCGAACTGCCACATGTTAATTCACGCAGACCCAGAAAAGACCGTTGCAGTGAGTGCCCTTAGAAGACAATTGCACAAGACCAAACGTAATCGGCGCTGAGGGCACGGAGGCTTAATCTACAAAACTCAGAAGATAAACCATAATCATGAAGGACGGCTGCGTGACGACCGGAAGGTTCGCCACGCCGCGCAAGAAGCCGTGAAGTTTATGACTTGTGAGACGTGATTCCGAAAACGCAAAGTTTGAAGACGAGAGCGATGGAGCGATTAGACATGGAAAATCTCAAGCCTTGCTGGCTGCAATGGTGTTCAACTTAGTCTCTAGCGCAGTAACCAGCGCGTCGAACGAACTCCTTTTGTGCTGGTTGAGCGCCGCAGCAGGATTCGCTTCAACTAGCTCTGCTACTTCAGCTTTCACTTTGTCTTCAATTTGGTCAGACCAAGGCTTCCCCTGATGCTTGAATGCACTTGCAAGGCGGTCTGACCACTTAGCATTTCCTTTGAATTTCGGAGAGAGTGTCGAGACGCCGTAGCGATTCTGGAGCATCGCGGAGTAGATTGACTCCTCAAACATATCTTCAATCTCCGACTCCTTCATGCCGTTGCATGTTGTGAAGGTGACATCCGCAAGCAGTAAAAGCCCTTCGTGCTCAGCTTTCTGGCTAGATTTCAAACCACAGTCGTCGTGGTCGAGAAAGGAATGGGCTAGCCTAGTGCGGCGCGGCTCATCGGCACTGCGCATCTGCTTCTTATGATGGACTTGTAGCACACGCCAGCCAAGTCCGTTAAGAAGCGCCCCATAATTCACGTCACACACGCAGCATGTGCCACCAGACAATTCTAACGCTTTGTTTCGAAGCGGGCGACTCCTACTCCTGCGCATCAGTCTGATTTCGACCTTCGTACCCTCAATTGCGGTCAGCATTTCATCCGCGACGGCATCCGTGCCCCGAAGATGTTTCCACAGCCGCGTCTCAAAGCGTGTATCTTGGATCCTATTCCATCCGCGACCGCGAAGAGTCCCCTGAATTGATGTTTCTTTATGTAGCCTCTCCTCAAGCGACCTTAAGCTCATGTTGGCGCGACGAATAGTCTTGCATGCGATCCAAACGCAAAGACCATAAGTTTTCTTGAGACCATCCTGATTCAGCTCGACATCGCTTTCAGCGAGCGCAATGTACCGAATCACACGTTGCCAGCAGAAAAGTAGCTTTTCACCCCGCGCTAAAGTTCCTTCTGCGAGTCGTCCCTTCCCCAACCTGAACTTGCCTTTCGTCGGCCCGGGCAATTCTCTCTCAAAGTAATCCCTTAATTCCTCATCTGTTTTGAACTCGAAGGTGCTATCCAGCTTAATGATGCGCATCTTGTTACCTCACGGTCTGTAGTTCTTTCGCTGGTGTTGGCAAATGGAAAGCAACGCCAACATGCTGCGTGAGCAATGTACCGCTTTCTCCT
>CAWIJG010000014.1:0-63401 GCA_963836315.1 uncultured Verrucomicrobiae bacterium | reverse complement strand
AGCTTGGAAGGCTGGCGCATTACCACTATGCTACGCCCGCGTCGCGAGCCGCAACCACGCAACGGTATAGGAGCGGTTTTACCCAGTCAAGGGAGAAGCCGTTGGATCCAACTGAAATGAGATCTGTGCGCCATATTGACTCATACGAACCGAAAGCGGTAGCCCATTTAAGGGTCTCCCGAACAGTCTCGACCAAGTTTCCGCCTCAGTCGACCTCCCATTTGGTTTTCTTGAGCGGAGGTTGAGCAGGGGCTCGTAGGTGACCACACCTCAGTCAAGGATGACGCTAGACTCCTCAGATTCGCTGGGCCTTGGCCGATTATTTTGAAAGAATTGTCTTGCATCGCTTCAGGTCGAGCGTGTACTCTGGCGGGGCTTGGAGAGGTAGAATTTTATGCGAACCGGTGACGCGCGAGAGAAAGCTACCTGTGCTGAAGGCATTGATTTTTTAAAATGTCTCTCGAGTGAGATGAGCAGATGTCACGATGTGCGAGGATTTGAATGCTACGCCGGAACGCCAACCTGCAGCAGAAGTCGAACGGGGAGGTGGGTGTGAAACAGGGTAATTTGTCCAAGGGAATGAGTAGACGAAATCTAACGTGGCTGGCGTGCATACTTGCTTCGGGCTTGATCGTGAGCGCGTCGTCACAGGCTGCGCTGTTGAATTTGGTGTCGTCGAACCCGGATTTATTCTCCCCCAACTTAAGCAGTTCGCTGACGGTCGCGTTCAACGCGTCCACCGGTTTGTTCACGGCGAGCGGCGCCACTTCGCTTTATACTCCTGCGGATACGAACCTGAATAACGGCGACCCTTACACTGTCAGTAACGACGGCGGTTTCGATCCCGGAACGTTCAGCCTGACCGCGACCATTGCCACGAATGGCAGCTTGGTGAGTGGCACGATGGAGATTACAGGCGGGCTCTACGACGACGACTTCAATCAGATCGTTCCTGACGGGACGGTTCTGCTTCAGGGAAACCTGACAGCTTTCGGGTTTGCCGGTTTTACCAACGCCCCTGACCAGTTCGATTTCGAGGTGGCTCTCACCAGTGGTGAGCTAACCAGCGAATATGGGACCACGGCGTACATACTCTTGCATCCTGGGGATACGTCTTTTAACAACGATTTCACGGTTGGTTTCAGCAATGACGGACAAGGTCAAGCTGACACGCGCATGATACCCGAGCCGGCCTCTGGCTTGTTGGTGATGTTGTCGCTACTTGGTCTGTGCGGAGTTGTGCGGCGGGTACCGAAGTGCAAGTGAGAATGCTGAACAACTGCTATGTAACCTTGGGTAGGGTTACACAGCAGCAAAAGTGAGAATGCTGAGCAACTGTTGGGTGGTGGTTTTGGGCTGGGATTTTCGCAGCAGCAAGTGAGAATGCTGGGGCGATTGTTTGGCCGTTTTGGGTTGAGGTTTACCCAGCATCAAAAGTGAGAGTGCCGGGCAACTGTTAGGTAGTTTTGGGCGAGGGTCTACATAACAAAAAATACAGAGAGGGCCAACTTTGGCTGGCCTGAAGGGTAGAACCATTATGAAAAAATATTCATTTTCCACCGTTGTTCTTTTGTTTTCGGCGGTCATTGTTGGTATCGGGCGCGCGGCTCTGTTGTCGGTGAACCCCACCCCGCCGATCCTTGCCTACGCCAACGCCGCTGCGACGGCGACGAGCTACAACTCCGTCTCCCAGATCTTTTCTGTGTCCGCAACGCCATCCACAATCCAGTTTAGCTTGTCGGAGTCTCCGGTGAACGTATTGCCGGCACGCAGTTTGAGCATCCGCGTGCAGGTCAACAACGCTGGCGCGCTTGTAGGCAGCGTCGGGCCCGGGCCGGACCTGGTGATCTCGGGCTCCGTTCGCCGTGTTGTGGGGACAGTGACCAATACCTATACAGGCCAGTTGTTGACAGGAACAATCACAGCATTTGGATATTTTTATTCCGGCGGAACTGGGGCCAATTATGATTTCCGGTTCACTCCCACCGGCGGCCTGCTCTTGCCGTTTTACCAATGTGATCACATAGCGGTTACACTGGACAGCGAAAACACAACGTTCACCGGCAGTTTCGCGAGCAATTTCAACGGGCAAGCCAAGGGTACCGCAGGCTTGGAAGATCTAACACCCCCCACGATCACCTGCCCCTTCGATAACATCAATGTAACCAATGTTCAATGCAGCGTGGCGGGCGGCCAAGCCGGCGCGTACGTCACCTTCCCGACTCCGACGGCTACCGATAACTGCAGCACCAATGTGCTGATTACCTGCTCTCCCACCAACGGCAGCTTTTTTGCTTTGGCGCCAGCCACCAACATGACAAGCTATACGGTGACCTGCACCGCGAGTGATCCTTCCGGCAACACCAATTTCTGTGCCTTTGTCGTCACAATCGAAGACATCCTTTCGCCCGAGTTTAACAGCAATCCGGTGATCGATGCCTGCGACACGGCCCCGATTACTCTGAACACGGACCCGGGGCTCTGCACGGCCACGTTTACGTTCCCGAAACCGACGGCTACGGACAGTTGCTGTACGAGTGCCGTGCCTGTGGCCGTGTCTGCGATCGATGACAGGGGATTTATCGTTTCGCTGACTGAATTCACCAGTAATTCCATTGTCTACGAGACGGGTAACTTCCCTCAAAGTTGTCTTGGTTCCAATGTGATTACCAGCACGGCCAATGACGGCCGCGGTAACACGGCGCAGGCACAATGCTCCGTGCTCGTGTTCGATAACGAACCGCCTTCCATTACGTGTTCCAACAACCAGACCGTTTCTTGCACCAATGGGCCGGTATTCTATACAGAGCCGGTTGCGTCGGACAATTGCACGAACTTGACAGTTTCCTGTACGCCTCCAAACGGCAGTCTGCTCGGAATCGGCAGCTACACCGTCACTTGCATCGCCAGCGATGGTTGCGGCGGCAACTCGAACTCCTGCAGCTTCACCCTCAACGTCGTCGACACCACGCCGCCCGTCATTTCGTGTCCAACGAATATCACTGTGGACTGCAGCCAGTCCACCGACCCGAGTAGCACGGGCACGGCGACCGCCACCGACAATTGCGATCCCAATCCATCGTTGAGCTACAGCGACGCCATTTCGGGAACTTGTCCGACGATCATCACCCGAACCTGGACCGCGACTGACCACAGTGGAAACTCCAGTCAGTGCACGCAGATGATCACGGTGACTGACACCACCCCGCCGACGATCACCAGCGTTCCGACCGGCTCCAGCCTAGGCTGCAATCCCGCGAGCCTGCCCACCGATGCCAGTGTCAAGGCCCTGGTAACGGCCAGCGATAACTGTGGCACCCCGACTATCAATGTCAGCCATGTCGACAGCGGCACCGCCTGCGCCCCGATCCGCACCTTCACGATCACCGCCGCCGACGCCTGCGGCAATACCTCGACCCCGCAAACAGTGGTTTACACCTGGACCGCCGATACCACAGTGCCGACGTTCACCAGTGTTCCGACCGGCTCCAGCCTAGGCTGCAATCCCGCGAGCCTGCCCACTGACGCCAGTGTCAAGGCCTTGGTGACCGCCACTGATAATTGCACCGTGTCGCCGACCATCAATGTGAGCCACGTGGATAGCGGCACCGCCTGCGCCCCGATCCGCACCTTCACGATCACCGCCGCCGACGCCTGCGGCAATGTTGCAACCCAGACGGTGGCTTACTCTTGGACCGCTGACACCATCCCGAGCATTACCTGCCCCGGCCCGGTGACCGTGTCCTGCGCGTCGAGCGTACCGCCCGCCAACGTCGGGTCCGTGACCGCTTCGGATACCTGCGGCCCGGTCGTCGTCACGTTTGTCGGAGACGTGATCACCAATCAGACTTGCCCGAACAGGTACACCATCCTCCGCACCTACAAAGCTACCAATCCGTGCGGCCTCAGCGCGACCTGCACGCAGACGATCACCGTCAATGACACGACGAAACCGACCATTACCTGCCCGACCAACATAACGGTGAGTGCTTTGTCTCTGTGCACCAACTCCGTGTCAGCCACAAATCCGACGATCGCGGCATTCCTGCACGGGGTGACAGCCAGTGACAATTGCGGCGGCACCGCCACGGTGACCAACAATGCTCCGTCATCCTTCCCGCTGGGCACGAACAAAGTGACGTTCACGGCGACCGACTCTTGTGGCAATTCCACGACTTGCCAGGCAAGCGTTATTGTTGTGTTGATGCCGGTGAACTGCGAGCCGATCCAATGCGTTCCATCCTTCTGCCAGCATCACTTTGATGGAAATGGGAACTGTCAGTTTGCCACGTTCGAAGGCAATCTGACTCTGCCCAATGGCGATCAGCCGAGTGACTTCCGGACAGCGACGAGCAGCTTGGTTGCGATGACCGTGACGATTGGCACCAATACGCCGGTCGTGGTTTACTGCAAGAATCAGAATCCCTGCACCGTGCAGAGCGACGGGTGTGGTGGCGAGGCCTGGGAGTACTTTGGAAATAACAACTACGAGCGGGCGATCTGCCGATTCACGGATAACCAGTGCTACAATTCGCTGATCGACCCCCTGCTTCCATCTTCGTCTGCGACCGGAAACAGAAACTGTGGCGCGCTCTCGACGGTGTCCATTGGCGCCACCTCGACGCGGTTCTACTACGGCTTCCAGCAGGCCAGGCAGCCGATCACGGTCGTGTGTGACGGTATCGTCGTGCTTTCCGTTTCCAACAATATTGCCAGCTCGCCGTTCCCGTTCTCGCAGTCTGGCAAGACGGTCCAATGCACGTTCCCTGAGAGATTGGTTCCCGGCAACACCCTCCAATGGTACGCGACCAGCGACCCGACCAAGGTGTCATCGAACTGTCTGATCTACACCCAGCAGACCTCGGCGACCGGCAATTCCACGGCCACGTATTACAACGATGGCGGTTCTTGCGAGATCCAGGTGCCCACAGCGGGCCTCCACTACACCTCCAACGATCGCAGTGTGTGCGTGCAGGTCATGCTTGGCCAGCCGGGAGTGAGCGGCAAGGTCGGCTGCTTTAGCTTCTGTGTGCCTCTCAACGGCATGGGCAACCAAGACTGGCAGTACGGTCAATGCTCCAACTTCCAGGATGAGTTTGCGCAGGAGTCCGACGACGACTGGGGTTCGGGCAACTGGTGATGCGGCCCGGGAGTCGGACAATGAAGAAACGCGGGGTTGTTCTCGGCTTTGCCGTGCTGGCATTGGTCGTCGGGGCATGGTGGTTGACGAGGCCTGAACGGCCAAGCGTCTCCAAACCACCGGCACCCGTCGTTGTTGACCAAGGAACCACCCCGAGTCCGGGTGCTGAAAGCGAGGCCGTGCCCGTGGCGGCCACCAGCCCCGCATCTCCTCCGAGCATGCAAAGCAGCAATTCTCCAGCGGCGTCTGTTGTTCCTGCCGCCCTAAAAGCGTCCATCACGACTGCATTGCAGGATGAAAAGAATCTCTACGGGTACGCCGGGGCGCTCAATTGGGATGATGCCAAAGCCCTCATTGCCAAACGTCAGCAAGACACCAAAGCGATTGAAGATCGCCTCGCCGGTCTGGGTGCTGGTGGCGCGAAAGCGATTGCTGCCGGCTACAATGAGACGGATGATATGCACGGCAAGTTGATGCTGATCCACGCCTTGGGCAGCATACAGGACCCAGAGGCGGATGGAGTCCTTCAAGCACTGCTCGGCAGCGAAACCTCGTTCAGTCTCCAACGCGAGATTATTGCCGCCATGGGCCAGCGGCAGGATGCAGCGTCTCTTGCGATGCTCAGCCAAATTGCGGCCGATCAGGCCGATTCCAAACTCCGATTCGCTGCCGTACAGTCTCTGTCTGGACAGCCGGACGCCTTGCCCGTGCTGACGCAGCTCATCCAGAAGGAGACGAATCCGGATGTGGAGAAGGAGATGATTCTGGCTGTTGGCGCGATTCACAACGACGCCGCCCAGGGCGTGCTGGCTGGTATCGCGCAAGGCAGCATGGATGTCGGCATCCGGCAAACAGCCATTCAGGAATTGGCCCGGGTTTTTGGGTCCGGGGCACTCAGTGTATTCCAACAATTGCTGACCGATCCGAACGACGCGATTCGTCAGAATGCGGTGACCGCCGTGGCACAAGTGCACACCGACGGGGCCACGGCGTTGCTGCAACGAACGGCGGCTTCCGACTCGTCTGAACAGGTGCGCACGATGGCCCAGGCAGCCTTGTCGGCAGCCCAAGCTCAATGAACCGGGTGCCTGCCGCACTCGTCTCAGACAAAGGCTTTTCTCCTCCGGACTTTCTCGGCTTGTAAAGGGCTTCGTCAGTCTTTTAGATTCAGACGGTATCACCATGTCCAGTGAGACAGTACAGAAGGCGAAGCAGATTCTTTGGTTTTGCGGAGCATGCGTTGCGATTGTGGCCGCTGCTTCCCGCGTGGCCGGCGAAGACAAACTCGTGCTCGCCCCATTGGCGACGAACGCTACCGCGACGTCGACCAATTCGCTCCAGAAATCAAGCGCCGACGCGTCGAATCTCCCCACATTGGAAGTTGCTCATTCAGTGATGGTTACGGTGGAGCTGGGTTTCGGTCCGACAGTCCCCACAATTCCCGGTGCGTTACAGGAAATCGAGCGGCATTATGATCCCGTTGACGGGCTTGGCCGGACGTTTGCCATTCTGGATGCTTACGGTGAGCCAACGGCCGCCGGCAAGCTACATGTTTCCATGCACATCAGCGCCGAGAAAGCCGGGCTCGGTTCCCTCGTATTCCGCCCGACAGGCGACGTTCTTTGGAAGAGCAGAATCGTCCCGGCGACAAGTCCTCCGTCTTCATCCTTTGCCGGCAAAAACCTGGTGATCATGATCAGCGACGCGCAGGGAAAACCCTATTTGCTGGATGGCTCGAAGGGCGCCACGTCGATTCTTGACGCAAACGTGAGTGACTTGAACATGCCCGTGCGCGATTTTTGGCAAGACGGCACCGAACGCCAAGCGACGTTTTTTTACAGCGCGTGCGGGTGCCCTGTAGAAGTGACCGCGCTCCGCGTCCAGGACAAGACGGTTCGAACCAAGGAACTGCCTGTGATTTTCCCGGATGATCCGGTGGTCGCCAAGACGATCTCACGGCTCATGGGCTGGGAATGACGCGGCAGTCTCAGACGAGATCGGGCCGGGAACAGCATGGCGACATCACGGCATCCGGCATGCCGTGCAGTATCTTTTTGTCGGCGGGACAAATCGTGGCGAGGATGCCACCGAGCCTCGCGTCGTCGCCCACCACGAAGTAGTAGGGACACAACCGGACCCGCGCGCTGAAGGAGCGCGCCATCGCAGCCTCAAAGTCCATATATTGCGCCTCGGACAACTTCGATTTCTCGAACCTCTGCAGGATGAACGGATGTGACGCGAAATTGCCCAGCGCCTGCTCGATGGCTTCCGCCCATTCATTCGCCGGCAGATCGTGCCCGACGAACACGCCGCGGCTGCCCCAAGCCCGTTCATTGAAACCCGAAATCTTCAGGACCAACTCCCGTTGTTTCTGTGAGAACTTCGCCATCTCGCGCCAATCATGGATTTCCAACTCTGGAATCACGGCATGCGGCGGCAGCGGCGTCGGATCGACGATCCAGGTGTACGGGAAGACCTCGCGCAAGGCGGTCAGCGTCGCCTCGCCCAGTTGCTCGCGCCAGAACGCCCGCAGTCGCTCCATCCAGAGAAACGCAAACAGCATCTTCTCCTCGAGCTGCGGTTTGAACGGCGGCGTGACGGCGACCTGTCCGCGCGCGGCAGCGTCCATCAGCGCGGCCGCGTTCGGAACGTTTGGCAGATCGAACAATTCAAAAAAGCGATAGACGACGGCGGTTTTGTCGAAGCCCGCCAGTTCTTCCGGCCGCACCACGCGAAAGCCCACCTGCTGCCCGAGCCATTCCATCTCGGGTCGGTATGTGGCCGCTTCCTCGGACACGACGACCACTGCGGGTGCTTCCTCCCCTTTCGCCTCCGCCCGCAGCACCGCGTCGAATCCTTCCATCATCCCGTGCGCGCCGCCGACAACCTCATCGCCCAACTCGGCGTACGTTTTTCCGAGCCAGGCCGTCAGCCCGATCCCGCCGGGGACGGAATCGAGTTCCGAGATGAAGAAGTGATCGTTGGTGGGAATCACGTCGGGACGGATGATGCGGGGAACGTGACCCTTGAAACGGTCCGAGGCGCGAGAATTCGACCAACTCCTTCGGTTTGCCCGCGTCGAGATACTCCGCAATCCAGGGCGGCAGCTTGCCCTGCACGCTGTGCCGGTACATCACATTGCAAGCGCGGTAGAACGCCAGCAATTGCGGGCCCAGCGCTATGAGTTTCCCGAGAAGCTCCGGGGAAATCGGGAATGCCTCGGGGGAGATGCGCCACGTCGCGCCGGCAAACAGCCCGTGCGCGGGCATTTGGTCACGGACGTACTGCGCTCGCTCGGCGGCGGGTTGTGAATTGCTCATAACGCACTCAGATGTGCCCGCGTAACTCGACGCGACGGATTTTGCCGCTGGTGGTTTTGGGCAACTCTTTCACAAATTCGATCTCACGCGGATGCTTGTACGGTGCCGTAACGAGTTTGCAGTGTTCTTGCAGTTCGACTTTGAGGGCGTCACTGGCTGCGTAGCCGCTCCGGAGGACAACGAACGCCTTGACGATCTGCCCGCGAATGGCATCGGGTTTGCCGACAACGCCAGACTCCAGCACGGCGGGATGTTCCAGAAGCGTGCTCTCAACCTCGAAGGGTCCGATACGGTACGCGGAGCTTTTGATCACATCGTCGGAGCGTCCGACAAACCAATAGTACCCATCGGCGTCGCGCCTGGCGACGTCGCCAGTCAAATACCAGTCGCCACGGAAACGTTGCGCGGTCAGGTCAGGATTCCGCCAGTATTCACGGAAAAGCCCCAGCGGTCGCCGCGGGAGGCAGCGCACGGCGATTTCGCCTTCGGCACCGACGGGCACCTCCTGCAGGTCCGCGTCAAGAAGAGCGATCTCAAAACCCGGGACCGGCTGGCCCATGGAGCCGGGGCGGACTTCGCAGCCAAGGGATCGGATGTTGGCGATCAACACGACGGTCTCTGTTTGACCGTACCCTTCGTAGATGGTCATCCCGGTCGCCTCCCGCCATGCCGCAATGACCTCCGGGTTGAGGGGTTCGCCCGCGCTGGTGCAATGCCGCAAATGTTTGAAGCGACATCGGGTCAGGTCCTCGCGGACGATAAGACGCAGAGCGGTGGGCGGCGCGCACCAAGTAGTAATTGGATAGCTTGCGAGGGTACGCAACGCACAGGAGGCACTGAATTTGCGCCGGGCGTCCATGGCAAAAATCGCGGCACCGGCCAGCCAGGGACCGAAGAAGCAGGACCAGGCGGCTTTGCCCCACCCGGTATCGGCAATGCACCAATGGAGGTCACCCGGTTTCAAATCGAGCCACAGTTGGCCCGTGACCCGATGGGCAAGGCCATAACTGGCCTGCGTGTGTAGCACCATCTTCGGTTCCCCAGTGGTGGCGCTGGTGAAATAGACAATGCCGGGATCGTCGGCGCGAGTTGGTTCGCCGGTGAATTTCGGCGAGGCGTCTCGCAACCCTGCCTTGAAGCTCGTCCAACCGGGCCGTTGCGAGCCGACCAAAATCCGTTTGCCGCTGAACCAATCCAATTTGCTGACTCCACCGTCGTCGGTGATCACGGCACGGATGCCCGCCGCCTCGATGCGGTAGCGGACATCGCGAGTAGTCAACATCATGGCGCTGGGAACAGGAACCGCGCCCAGCCGGATCAGGCCCAGCAACGTGATCCACCATTCAGGGATGCGCGGCAGCATCACCAGCACCAGATCGCCCGGTTCAATACCGCAGTCGCGGAAGAAATTGGCGGCGCGATGCGCGTCGGCAACGATGTCGAAGACAGTGATTTTGCGCTGGCGTCGCCCGTCTTCGTTCACCCACCACAACGCCAATGCATCCGGAGCCTGCCGCGCCCATTCCTCCATCACGTTCGCGACGAAATTGAAGTCCTTCGGTACGGGGCGGTTCACTCGCGCACCTGGCCATCGCCCACCACCACAAATTTGTAGCTGGTCAATTCTTCCAGCCCCATCGGGCCGCGCGCGTGCAGTTTGTCGGTGGAGATGCCGATTTCAGCGCCGAACCCGTACTGGGCGCCGTCGGCGAGGCGCGTGCTGGCGTTCCAGAACACGCTGGAGCTGTCCACTTCGCGCAGGAATTTCTCCGCTGTCGCCTTGCTGTGGGTGACGATGGCGTCGCTGTGCGCCGAACCGTACTTCGTGATGTGGTCGATCGCTTCGTCCACGCCTTTGACAACACGCACGGCCAGAATGAGATCGAGATACTCCGCGTACCAGTCATCTTCGGTGGCGGGTTTGGCATTTGAGATCAGCCGCCGTGTCCGCTCGTCGCCGCGCAGTTCGACTTTGTGTTCCGTGAGCGCCTTGCCGATGCGCGGCAGAAATTGGTCGGCAATCTTGTCGTCAATCAGCAGCGTCTCAATGGCGTTGCACACGCCGGGACGCTGGCACTTGGCGTTGATGACGATTTTTTCCGCCATGTCGAAATCGGCGTCGCGGTCCACGTACACATGGCAGACGCCTTTGTAATGTTTGATGACGGGGATGCGCGATTTTTCCGCGACGGCGCGAATCAGCCCTTCCCCACCCCGCGGGATACAGAGATTGATCAGGTCATCGAGTTTCAGCAATTCATCGACAGCCGCACGGTTCGTCGTGGGCACGACCGTGATGCTGTTCGGCGGCAGGCCGGGGACATTCATCGCCTCGGCAATGGCCAGATTGCTATGAATCGCTTCCGAGCCGCCGCGCAGGATGACGGCGTTGCCGGCCTTGAAGCACAGGCAGGCGGCATCGGCGGTCACGTTGGGGCGCGATTCGTAAATGATGAGGATGACGCCGAGAGGCACGCGCACTTTTCGGATGCGCATCCCATTCGGGCGCTCCCACTCGCTGATGATTTTGCCAACAGGATCCGCCAACGCGTCGACCTCTCGCACGCCCCTGGCCATCTCCGCAATCCGCTTGTCCGTGAGCGTGAGACGATCCAACATCGCCGGGGAGAGTCCCGCTTTCTTTCCCGATTCGAGATCTTTCGCGTTGGCCTTCTTGATGGCGGTCACATTGCGCTGAATCGCGTCCGCCATTTCCCACAGGTCGGCATTCTTCTTTTCTGTGTCGCGCCTGGCCAGCGCCCGCGACGCATCACGAGAACGCTCGGCCAACAATCGTATTTGCCGTTTCAAATCCATTTAGAGAATCACCATGTCATCTCGGCCCCTCACCTTAATCCTCTCCCCGCCAGCGGGGAGAGGAGAGCGGAATTGGTTTCCTGTCTCCCTCTTTCCGGTCGGTTCCCCTCTCCCTTGCTCAACATAGGGAGAGGGTCAGGGTGAGGGTTTGGTGTTTCACCGCAAAGTTCCGCGTAAATCACATCCAGCACTCCATCCAAATTCTCCTGAATCTCCATATTCCAGAATCGCAGCACTCGGATTCCCCGCCCCGCCAGATATGCGTCACGCGCCACATCGTGACCTTTCCGCCCATATATACCATGTACATCGCCATCAAGCTCCACGGCCAGTTTCTTCGATGCGCAATAAAAATCCAATACGTATGGCCCGAGCGGATGTTGCCTACGAAACTTGAACCGGGCAAACGCTCTATTGCGAAGACGGCCCCAAATCTCGCGCTCTGCCCAAGTCGGTCGCTTCCGCAGACTCTTGGCCAATTCACGGCGTGCGCTCATACTCAACCCCTCACCTTAATCCTCTCCCCGCCAGCGGGGAGAGGAGAGCGGAATTGGTTTCCTGTCTCCCTCTTTCCGGTCGGTTCCCCTCTCCCTTGCTCGACATAGGGAGAGGAGAGCGCAAGGATTGTATCGCTATCACAAAATCACCATGTCATCCCGATGAATCACCACACCGGTGGCTGACTTGATTTGGATGCTGCCAACCTTCGCCAAGCCGCGCGCAAATTCAATCTGGTTCTTGTCGTGGATGCTGACGACATCACCTTTTTCGAACTTCCCTTGCGTCGAAGCGATCCCCTTGGCCAACAAGCTCTTGCCGTTGGCGCAGAGCGCCTGCTTTGCGCCGTCATCCACCACCAGCGTACCGGCCGGGTGCTGGAAGAACGCGATCCAGCGTTTGCGGCTCGCCAGTTTATCGGCATGCGGAAGGAAGATCGTCCCGACCTCTTCGCCCGCCAGCACGTCGCGTATGACGTTCGCACGTTCGCCATCGGCAATGACCAGCGGGATACCGGCGCGCGTCACGATCTTCGCCGCATCGATCTTGGATTTCATCCCGCCGACACTCGTGATTCGGTCGGTGCCGCCAGCGAGCGATTCGATCTCGTGGTTGATTTCCGGCACCGCGGAAACAACGTTTCCGTCGCCATCCAGCAACCCTTCCACGTGCGACAGGATAATGAGCAGTTCCGCGTCGATGAGCGTGGCGGTCAACGCGCCGAGACGGTCGTTATCGCCGAATTTGATTTCCTCGACGGCGACCGTGTCGTTTTCGTTGATGATCGGCACCGCGCCGTGGGCGAGGAGCGTGACCAGTGTGTTATGCGCGTTGAGGTGCCGGGCGCGGTCCTTCAGATCGTCATGCGTGAGCAACACCTGGGCGACGGTGATGCCGTGTTTGCCGAACAGCTTGTCGTACACCGCCATCAACTTGCTCTGGCCGATGGCGGCGGCGGCCTGCAGTTCGTCGAGCCGCTTGGGGCGTTGCTTGAGGCCCAGTTCGGCCATGCCCGCGCCAATCGCGCCCGACGAGACGACGATGATGCGTTTCTTCTGCTGATGGAGCGCGGCGATTTGCGCGACCACTTGCTCGATACGCGCCAGCGAAAGATGGTTCTGCGCATCCGTGAGCAAGCCCGTGCCGAGCTTGATCACGATGCGATTCGCCTTTGCCAGGATTTCCTGTCGAAGCTTCATAAGAACGACAACTGCTTACCAAAACCAAGCAGGCGTGTCGAGGAAGGAGGAAGGACGGCAATGGAGGCTGGCGTTTCTGATCATGTCTGGACCTTGGAAGAGATTGCTGCTTTAATTCGGTGAACATGAGGCAGCAGCTATCAAGAAAGGAAGTTCTGGTCGTTTTCGCTATCTTCTTCCTACTGGGAATTCTATGGACGTGCTTAGGCAATAGAACGAGGGCACAGGGACTTATGATGCTAGCTGTTGGCGCGGTGGGTCTGCTCGTCCTCTTCCTGAAACGAGACAAGCCTTCCTGAACAATTCAGGCTGACGCACTGCTCGCGAGAGCGATTTTAATTCAAAACGTACCGGCACCGGCAGGGAGGGTAGTACCCTAATTTGGATTCTGACAATGGGAGTGCTTTTCGAGCTTTAGGAAGCACATGCCGATCACCACCCCTGCTGTCGCCATCGAAAAAAGAACCAGTAGAACCAATAAATCATAACGGCTAGGGTCGAGAAGAAACATCAGTAGCATTAGAATCACCTGTAGCGCAGCACCAACGTTCAGGAGGCAGTGCGGCCATCTCTTCCATTCTATTGACTCATTACAGGAGGGGCACGCATTGATTCTTCTGAAACCCCAAGGCGCAAGTTTTACCCGCTGAAACCATGTGAGACGGTAGCCACACTGCGGACATTCATTAAATCGTCTTTTCACTTCTGCGCCTTGCTCGCAATAGCAGCCCACACTGTCTTGTCTCCGAACACCTCGACGACAGGGATGGAGTTTTCGTGTTCCTTACAATCGCGGATGGCGAGTTCAAGGCTCGCCGCGTCCAAAACGCCGTCCAAGCTCACGTCGCAGTTCTCTCGCCATTTGCCACGAAAAGCAATGCTTTCCGAACCCTGTCGCATGTGGTGTCTCTGGATCGCCGAATGGCGTGAAGAATCTGGGTAACGCTGGCAAAGCCAGCGCAGGCTGAAGCCTGCGGCTACGGGGAAAGTGGGTATGGCGCGGAGGCGGGCTCACGCTACACCGGAAACGGCCCGCGCTTGGCAAGCGCGGCTACAAGCTGCGCGAAAAGAAAAGCTTCCAAACCTTCCAAACCTTCCAAAGTACACTAACGCGTTTTCGGGAAATGTGGGAAGATTGGGGTGTGAACATGGATCATATGAGACATGCGCGGGGAGGCCGGCGAAAGGATGGCGGGCATGGGAGATCTCGCACTAAGGCGTTTTTCCAAAACGAAGCCAAGTGAGAAATGGGTAAGGCATTAGGCATGAAGTTGTTAGGCAAAATACGAGATGAATTTGTTCGACGAAAAGACACGAAAACGAACCCAAAAACGGGGTGTAAGAGGGTGGTTTTACACACAAACGAACCCATTCTTAAGGCACCGGATGGCTTCAAAACGGGGATGGCCCGGCAAATTGAACCCAGTTGTGCGCATGATGTCTCGTGCTATGCCCTGTCTGGAGAGCGACGTTGACAGGGGGGGGACGTTTGGTAGAGTTGATTCGCGTAGTAGTCTCCCCCGTTTAGTAGGAGGTCGGTTCCCTGCCCCTTGGGCAGTACAAACTCACAAGAGGAAGTTTGCGAATATGGCTAAGAAATTGAGTCGTTCCAGTAAAGCGGCGAAGTATGTTTACTTTTTTGGCGGCGGCAAGGCGGATGGCAACGGCTCGCAGAAGCCGTTGCTCGGCGGCAAAGGCGCGAACCTGCATGAAATGACGCGGATCGGCCTGCCTGTCCCACCGGGATTCACCATCACCACCGAACTTTGCACGTACTACTACGCCAATAAGAAGACGTATCCCAAGATTTTGGCTGACCAGGTCAAGACCGCGCTCACGAAACTCGAAGCGGTCACGGGCAAGAAGTTCGGGGACCGCCAGAATCCGCTGCTGGTGTCGGTCCGCTCCGGCGCCCGCGAGTCGATGCCCGGCATGATGGACACGATTTTGAACCTCGGACTCAACAACGAGACGGTGGAAGTGCTCGGGCGCAAGTCGGGCAACCCGCGCTGGGCGTGGGATTGCTATCGCCGGTTCGTGCAGATGTACGGCGACGTCGTCATGGGCGTGCAGAAAGTCGGCCGGGACGACCACGAGCCGTTCGACGAAGTAATGGACCACCTCAAGGAAGAAGTCGGCGCGAAAGAGGACACCGACCTGACCGCCAAGCAACTGAAGGAACTCGTCAGCCGATTCAATGCTCTCATCCAGAAGCGCACGGGCAAGGAGTTTCCGCAGGACCCGGTGAAACAGCTCTGGGGCGCGGTGGGCGCAGTGTTCGGTTCGTGGATGAACGACCGCGCGATTGTCTATCGCCGCAAATACCACATCCCCCACGAATGGGGCACGGCGGTCAGCGTGCAGACAATGGTATTCGGCAACCTCGGCGACACCAGCGCGACCGGCGTGGCGTTTACGCGCGATCCCGCTTCGGGCGAGAAGGTGTTCTACGGCGAATACCTCATCAACGCGCAGGGCGAAGACGTGGTGGCGGGCACGCGCACGCCGCAGGCGATTGCGAAGCTCGCACAGGAAATGCCCGCGGCGTACAACGAACTCGAAGGCGTTCGCAAGACCCTGGAGCAGCATTTCAAGGACATGCAGGATTTCGAGTTCACCATCGAGGACAACAAACTCTACATGCTCCAGACCCGCAACGGCAAACGCACGGGCCTGGCGGCGGTGCGCATCGCCGTGGAGATGGTTGACGAGAAGTTGATCGATTGGAAGGAAGCGGTCCGGCGCGTTCCCGCCGATTCGCTGACCCAAGTGCTCGCGCCGATATTCGACCGCAAGGACCGCGATGCGGCGGTGAAAGGCGGGCGTTTTCTCTGCAAGGGTCTGCCGGCGGCCCCGGCGCGGCCAGCGGCCGGGTGGTGTTCAACGCCGAGGACGCCGTGGCGCGCGCCAGCAAGGGCGAACGGGTGTTGCTCTGCCGGGTTGAGACCAGCCCCGAAGATTTGCGCGGGATGATTGCCGCCGACGGCATACTCACGGCGCGCGGCGGCGTATCGTCGCATGCGGCGTTGGTGGCCCGTCAAATGGGCAAGATCTGCGTTTGCGGCGCGGCGGACATCGTCGTCGACTACAACACGAGGGTGATGCAAGTGGCAGGCCACACGATCAAGGAAGGCGATTTCATTTCCATCGATGGCACCCTGGGCGAAGTATATGAGGGCGAACTCAAGACCGCGCCCAGCGAAGTGGTGCAGGTGCTCATCGCCAAGACGCTCGATGCGAAGAAGGCCCCGACCTATCAGCGGTTCGAGAAGCTGATGAAGTGGGCGGACAAGATCCGGCGGCTGGGCATTCGCACCAACGCCGACCAGCCCGACCAGGCGGCCAACGCCATCGCGTTCGGCGCGACCGGCATCGGTTTGTGCCGGACGGAGCACATGTTCTTCGAAGGCGACCGGATTTACGCAATGCGCGAGATGATCATCGCCGAGACGAAGGAAGCGCGGGAAACGGCGCTCACGAAGCTGTTGCCGCTGCAACGTGACGATTTCGTCGGTATTTTCCGCGAGATGAAAGGCTACCCGGTCACGATCCGCACACTCGATCCGCCGTTGCATGAGTTCCTGCCACACGACAGCGAGACCCAGCGCGAGACGGCGCACAAGCTCGGGATCAGCCCCGAGAAGGTGGCGGCGCGCGTGGCGGCGTTGCACGAGGCCAACCCGATGCTGGGGCATCGCGGGTGCCGGTTGGGGATCACCTTCCCCGAGATCACCGAGATGCAGACCCGCGCGATCATCGAGGCGGCGATCCAGGTGCGCAAGGAAGGGATCCCGGTCAAGCCCGAGATCATGATCGTGCTGGTCGGGTTCCCGAAGGAACTCCAGAACCAGTTGGAGATCGTCCACGCCACGGCGAAGAAGGTCATGGAAGAGCAGAAGGCCAAGATCGAGTATCTGGTCGGCACCATGATCGAAATCCCGCGGGGGGCGCTCTGCGCCGACGAGATCGCGAAGGACGCGGAGTTCTTCAGCTTCGGGACCAACGACCTGACCCAGACCACGCTCGGGATGAGCCGCGACGATAGCGGTTCGTTCCTGCCGCAATATCAGGAACTGGAAATCGTCAGCCGCAATCCGTTCGAGGCGATTGACCAGGTGGGCGTCGGCCAGCTCATGGAGATTGCCATCGAGAAGGGCCGCAAGACGCGTCCCAACATCAAGCTGGGCATCTGCGGCGAGCACGGTGGCGAGCCGTCCTCGGTGGAGTTCTGCCACCGCATCGGCCTGACCTACGTGAGCTGCAGCCCGTTCCGCGTACCGATCGCGCGACTGGCCGCGGCGCAGGCTGTTCTCAAGGAAGCAAAGACGGCGAAGGGCAAAGAGATCAGCTAGGGCGCTTGAAAACAACCGAATAATCGTCGGGGCGAGGTAACCACCTCGCCCCGTTCGCTTCCTGGCGCAGGTGCTGCTTTGAACTAAAAGCGGCATTCGCGCATCTAACACTATGGAGCACGGTGTGGTCGCAAATCCGGTTTGAAAGTGCTTGCGTAGCATGAAGTGACGGCATAGCCTCCGTGAAAACTGGCAGGATCGAATCGTTCTGAGCATCGGGAAAACAGAATGGTGATAGACCACAACAGGGAAAGTGAGAACGGGATCAAGATTTATCTGCGCGAGATCGGGCAGATTCCCCTCTTGACGCCCAAGGACGAGATTCGGCTCGCGGCACGCATCAAGAAGGGCGACCGTCAGGCGCGTGCCCAGATGATCAAGGCCAATCTCCGTCTGGTGGTGAAGATCGCGCATGACTATTCGAATTTCGGCCTGCCGCTGCTCGACCTCATCAGCGAGGGCAACATCGGGTTGATGAAGGCCGTTGAACGCTTCGATCCCAAGAAGGGCGGCAAGCTCTCCACTTACGCTGCCTGGTGGATCAAGCAGTCGATCAAACGCGCGTTGGCGAACCAGGCAAAGACCATTCGGCTGCCCGTGCATCTCGTTGATAAGATCAGCAAGATGAAGCGCGCGGGCCACAAGCTCAGCGAACAACTGGGGCGCGAGCCGACCGACCAGGAGTTGGCCGATCTTCTCGGCATCCCGCGCGCGAAGGTCGCGCAACTTCGGAACATCAGCGTTCGCCCCGCCAGCCTCGATGCGCCGATTGGCGACGACGATGCAACCGAGTTCAGCGAGATCGTGGGCGACGACGCGGCCCTGACTCCGTTCGAGTTGCTGCGTGACAAGACGTTGCGGCAGGAGGTGAGCGATATCCTGGAGGAACTCGAGCCGCGGGAGGCGGAGATTCTGACCCTGCGATTCGGGCTGGACGGCAACAAGCCGAAGACGCTTGAAGACGTCGGCAAGAAATTCAAGGTGACGCGTGAACGGGTGCGCCAGATCCAAAACATCGCGTTGACCAAATTGCGCCGCGTAATGGAGAAACAGGATCGGCCACAGGCGATTTCCCGGAATTAGTCCGCGGCTTATCTTCGGACTTCCCTTCGGTCGGCGAATCCGGTACAAACGCCGTCGCAATTCACTGGGGCGATTCAGCACTTTATGTACGAAGAATTGAAAGCCGCTGTCCGCGACGTGCCGGATTTTCCGATCAAGGGAATCCTGTTCAAAGACATCACGCCCATCCTGCAGGACGGACGATTGTTCCGCATCGCCGTGGATGCGTTGACCGACCGGCATAAGGGCAAGAAGATCGACGCGGTGGTTGGCATCGATGCGCGCGGGTTTATCTTCGCGGGCGCCGTGGCCTACAAGCTCGGCGTCGGATTCGTTCCCGTGCGGAAGAAGGGCAAGCTCCCCTACAAGACGGTGGTCACCAGCTACACGCTTGAATACGGCAGCGAGACCAGCGAGATGCACGTCGATTCCATCAAGAAGGGGGGCAACGTCCTCATTGTGGATGACTTGCTTGCCACCGGCGGCACGGCGATGGCTGCGGCGACACTGGTGAAGCAGCTCGGCGGCAACATTGTTGAGATCGACTTCCTGATCGAGTTGACTTTCCTCAAGGGCCGCGAACGCCTCAAGGATTACCCCTTATTTGCAGTTATCGCGTATTGAGGAGCCGTTGGGCGACGCCAGCGCGGGGTCGGATTGTCGCGATCACCAAGCGAGTGATTCGAAGGCCTGCAAGTCTGGCTCGATTCCCGAAGGCGGATCCTCGTGACGCCACCGTGGGATCGCAGCGTGACCCCCCTGGCCGATGAAGTCTGTTGGTAGTCACACCGTTGGAATCGACAGTCGTTTCCTTCTCAAGCGTGAAATGTCGTGTCGTTGAGATCTGCGTTCAATAATCGCATTGATGGCCTTGCTTTTTGTGTGGCAGTGGCCCAATTTGGGCCTGATTAATTCCCGATTATGCCACGCTCCAAGGCAATTGATATTCTACGCGCGGTAGCTGTGCTACTTGTCCTTGGCAGGCATATGGACCTCCCGCCAGCCGATAGTCGTTCGATCGCGAGTTCGCTCACCCATTGGCTCATGGAGCATTGGTTTCGCGGAGGCTGGATCGGTGTTGACCTTTTTTTTGTCCTCAGCGGGTTCTTAGTCTCCGGCTTGCTGTTCCGCGAACATCAGAAATTTGGTGTGATTTCCGGGAAGAGTTTCCTGATTCGCCGTGGATTCAAGATTTACCCTGCATTTTGGATACTCATTGGAGCCACTGTCGTTGAGAAGCTGCTTCGTCACCAGTTTCGGCTAAGGCCGATACTCCACGAACTGCTGTTTCTTCAGAATTACTACCCGGCGGTGTGGAATCACACCTGGTCACTGGCCGTTGAGGAGCACTTCTATATTTGTCTGTTGCTATTCCTGCTGTTCCTCTCTCGGCGCAGTTCTCCCTCACTCTTCCGGCCGATCCCCCGCGTTTTTGTTGCTCTTGCGGTCGTGTCTTTGATACTTCGAGTCTTCACCGCGTACCTAGTGCCTGACAATTACTGGATCCATTTTTCCCCCTCTCATCTGCGGATGGATTCCTTGTTTTGCGGTGTCGTCATTTCCTACTATTATCACTACCACTCGGCTCGGTTTCTTGACACTGCCACACAGTACAGAGTTCCGGCGCTGTTGCTGGGTATGGTGGCGTTGGCTCCCGCCTTTATCTTCCCGCTTGAAACCACCCCGTTCATATCCACTTTCGGGTTAACACTGTTTTATGTCGGTAGCGGCCTCATCCTGATAGCCTTTCTGACATTCAAGGTTCCCGACAACAAGATTGTGACATCCGCCGCTTACGTGGGTTCACACTCGTATTCCATCTACCTCTGGCATATGCCATTCATACTCTGGTGCCTGCCTCCACTTGCCCGGATTCTAGACCCACACTGGACTTGGAGTGTATACTGCGCGTCGTACCTGGTCGGAGCGGTCTTTTGGGGAATCATCATGGCGTTGGCTATCGAGTTTCCCCTCCTGAAAGTGAGAGATCGTTGGTTCCCGTCCAGAGGACGTCCGCTCAGCTTATCGAGCGCCCGGTCTGGCAATACAATCCAAGGAGTCAGCCCGGTTGCTCCAGCATCTGCGCCGCCGCTTACCGAGGTTTAACTTCTCAGCCTGCCGTCGCGGATTTCAACCAACGGATGTTTTCGGTGTGAAGCTTTCGGACAACGACCAGCGGGACTCGGTAGGATGTGATCTCTGGTTCATCAATCAAGGTGTCGATCTCGGAAAGGATGTGTTCTTGGGTCGATTGCGCGAGGTCGAGGACGTCGGCCAACGATTCGTCGGAGAGTTTCAGCGAAAAACGCGCGCTCGGAATGTCAGTCGGGCGGCCTCCCAGTCCGCGGACAATGTTGGCGAGATTGACGCAACTGACGCTGCAATCCCTGCGCACGCGCTTGATGACCTCGCCTTGGCCGGGTTCGTCGCAGAGCGATTCGGCACGGCGAAGTGTACGAACACATGACCATTCGTCAGCGAGAATCTCATTGAGTTTGGCGGTCAATTCATTCACGGCTCCAGCGTTGCACGTTTGCCTTCAGTTTCCAGCAAAAAATGAACGCCTGGCCAACTCCGGCCAGGCGCTCCAACGCAACCACGAGGCATTTCAGCTAGCGTTGTCTGGGATGACGAACGGGTTTTCGACCCCAGATTTGTTGCTTCCGGCAAGTGAGCAAGACGGCAAATGCGGCTCCCAATGCCACAAGTGCTCCTGCACTGGGTTCCGGAATTGGAGCGAACGCCAACACGGTCGCTGTGGCGTCATTGATCAGATTGACGTTGCCTTGGGTGAACTGCGTGGCATCGGTCTTGATGAAAAGAACCGCGCTATTGCTGCCCGGCTGGATAAAGCCGCCTCCCAAAGTGTTGAAACTAAAGCCGACTGAGTCCGCGGACGCACGATCAGCCGTGAACGAACCCACGCCGACCGTTGCGCTGTTGGTCCAGTCCACATCCGTGGCAAAGCCGGTGTAGTTGCCAGTGGTCAAGCGATCAATGGCATCTGCGGACGATGAGTCGTTAAAAATCTGAAAGTAGAAATCAAGTGTTCCGCTGCCAGTTTCCTTGACAACCTGCAATTGGAGAGTTCCGGTAAATTTGACGACACTATTACTGGTGATTCCAGTAAAAGCCACCGTCGTGTTCGTCAAGACGATCCCCGCACCGAGTGGGGTTGTGCCCGGCGTAAGAACAGTTCCCCCAACGCTCAACGGCACTGCTCTCGCCTCGAATGCAACGGCGAAAACCAACACAATGCCGTAAAGCAAAGATGAAAAAGTCGATCTGCCACCCAGTGATCCTCGCATAGCTCTTCTCTCCTAACGCTAACGCCAGCTGCGGTTTCTGCGACCCTAATCACGAATGCAGTGCAACTGCATCATAGAGTGGGATACCTAGAGAGCCAATTTGTTCCCCGGGATAGAACACTTGGGTTCACAAGAGAGGGAAACATCTCCCGAGACGTCCGAAACCCCGTTTCCGCCCGAAAAAGCCTGCTTGTCAGCGTTTCAGCCGCCGGAACAGGCGGTACAGACCGCCAATGACCATTCCGTGCGTGATTTCGCCTGCCTCAATCATCCCCGCAATTTCCGCCAACGGAACCAATTTCACGGTAATGTCTTCGGTATGGTCAAGCTTCGGCTCCGCTATTTTCCGGCAGTTCTCGGCGAGGATATAGTGCTGGAGGTTGGCTTGTACTGCCGGGTTGGGATGAACCGTCCCAAGACGGAGAATGCTACCCGCCTCATAGCCTGTTTCTTCCAACAACTCGCGGCTAGCGCATTGTTCGGGGGTCTCACCTTCGTCCATCAAGCCGCCGGGTGTTTCCAAGTGAACCGAGCGCGTGCCATGACGCCATTGCTCAACCATCACGACTCGGCCGTCCGGCGTCAACGGAATGACGTTGACCCAGTCCGGGTATTCGAGAACGAACATTTCATGGGACTGCCCGGTGCGCGGGTCAACAGTCGTGTCCTTGCGCACCTTGAAGATGCGGCAGTCGGTAATCACCTCGGAGGATTGAACACACCAGGGTTGTGGCTGGACGCGCGTCACTTCTTCGTCGCTTTATCGGTGATCATTTCCAAACGCTTCAGGAATTCCCCGGGAGGCAGGTACCCGATAATCTCCGACACTTTGGCGCCGGTCGTATCCACGAACACGATATGCGGGTAGCCGGTCACGCCAAATTCCTTGGCCAGCGTTGCGCCTTTCGGACTCTTCTCGGGATTCAGTTTCACCGCAACAAAATCCTTCGTCAGTTTGTCCCCGACGCCCTTGTCGCTAAACGTGTCCTTATCAAGCTTCTTACACCAGCCACACCAATCGGTATACACGTCTACCATCACTATTCTCTTGGTTTCTTTAGCGGCGGCAAAAGCCCGATCATAGTCCTGCGCCCACTCAAACGATGGCGCGGTAACAGTCGGAGCCATTGTCACCTTCGGCTCAACCTGCTGCCCGGTGACGGAAGTGACCTCCGCCTTGTTGCTTTGACAGCCAAGCAGCCAGATCATACCCAAAAGCGTTATGCATCGCTTCATGGATTCCCTTCAACGCGCACTGAACGCTGCCTCCTTTGACTCCACCTCCGCTTGTGCCAGCGGGTCAATCCATTTGCCATGCTCTTTGATCAGCGCGATCAGTTCGTCCACTGCCTGCTCTTCCGGAATGTGCTGTTTCACTTGCGTCTTGCCCACCCACAACGAAATCTTGCCCGGTGCCGTGCCGACATACCCGAAATCCGCATCCGCCATCTCGCCAGGGCCGTTGACGATGCAACCCATCACCGCAATTCTCACACCCTTTAGATGTGCCGTGCGCGATTTGATCCGCGCCGTCACCATCTGTAAATCAAACAGAGTGCGCCCACAACTCGGGCACGCCACATAATCCGTCTTGAACGTCCGCGCGCCTGCCGCCTGCAAAATGTTGTATGCCAACTTCACCGACTTCAGCAAATCGTCCCCGCCGGTGACTTCCACCGCGTCACCGATGCCGTCGCACAGCAGCGCGCCAATGTGCGTGCTGGCGGAGATGAGCGCGCTTTGCTGAATCTGGTGTGCGCGCTTGGAACTGACCCGGTCGTGAATCAGAATCGGCAGTTTCAGCCCGCGATGATCGAGAGTCGCGGCCAAAATCCGATACGCCGCGATCAAGTCGAGCCCTTCCGCACGGCCGACCGCAAGAACCATCTGATTCTTCGGGAACATGTTCAATACGCCCGCCAGCGTGGCACAATTGTCCGCGAACTGCTCGGGCGAATCGCCCTCGACATCAAACTGAACGGTCAACTCAGCCGCGTCCGTCAGCAACGCGGTGACATCCTCCTGGCCGTTGTAGGGGACGTTGATTTTCTCCGCGACATCCGCCACCGGCAGGGTCACTTCCGCGCTGTCGAGTTTGACCGCGATCGGCGTGTGAATGTGCCGTTTGCGCAATTCTGGCTTCAATGCGGCAATCTTGCCAATGTCGGCCATCGTCTTGACGTGAAACTGCAGGATCTCCGCAAATGTGTCCGGCTCGGCGGTCGTGATGCGTTGAATATCGCCAAGGCGCGCGGTCAATGGAACCGGCAGTTCGACCCGTTGCGGGTGGTCTTTGCCGAGGCGCAGCCGCAAGTCCCCGATGAAATACTCGGGCGTGGGCCGTCGCGTGTACACAAACGGATCGCGCCTCTCCACGATGTCGAGGACGGGCTGCGCGGGCAATTCGCCTTTCTGCTGCCGCTCCCACAGCGCGTTGTACTTCTGAACGAGTTCCCTGCAAACGGGAATCTCGTGAACACTGTCCTCGGTAAGTGATACGCGCACCGTGTCGCCAATGCCGTCCTCCAGCAATGCGCCGATGCCGATGGCAGATTTGATGCGACCGTCCTCCCCTTCCCCGGCTTCGGTGACGCCGAGGTGCAACGGGTAATTCCAGTCGGACCCTTCAGCACTGAGCCGGGCGACGAGCAGCCGATACGCCTCGATCATCACCTTCGGGTTGCTGGCCTTCATGGAGAGAATGATGTCGTGGTACTGGTGCTTGCGGCAGACCCGGACAAACTCCAGCGCGCTCTCGACCATGCCCAGCGGCGTATCACCGTAGCGGTTCATGATGCGGTCGGACAGCGAGCCGTGATTCGTCCCGATCCGCATGGCACGGCCCAATTCCTTGCACTTGAGCACGAGGGGCGTGAACGCTTTCTCCAGCCGCTCCAATTCCTCGGTGTACTGATCGTCCGTATACTCCCGCGTGGCGAATTTCTTGCGGTCGGCGTAGTTGCCGGGGTTGATGCGGACTTTCTCGCACCAGAGAGCCGCCTCCATTGCCGCTACAGGCACAAAATGAATGTCTGCAACAAGGGGTGTGTCATAGCCGCGTTGCCGCAGTTTGCTGGCGATGTGTTTCAGGTTCTTCGCATCGTTGATGCTCGGCGCGGTGATGCGCAGAATTTCACAACCCGCCTCGATGATCGGAATGGCTTCGTTGACGCAGGCCTCCGTCTTCATCGTGTCGGAAATCAACATCGTCTGGACGCGAATCGGATTGTCACCGCCGACACCAACGTTGCCGACCTTCACTTCGCGCGTGATTCGCCGTTGCCAGGAAAAGGGATGGGCGCAATAGTTCATGGTGGGGGTGCCGGTGTCTCGGGCGCTGGCGACTCGTTGCCATGCACCGTCGCCCGGAGCTTGGCGTGGTCAGGCAGAAACCATTGTTCAAAGTTGTTCACGGACACGTAGACCATGAAGCTGATCAGGAGGAACGCGAAGGTCAGCGAAGTGCCATGCACAAGACGCGCGTTCAGTGGTCGCCGCCGCACCACCTCCGCCAATGCAAATACGATGTGCCCGCCGTCGAGTATCGGTATGGGCAGCAGATTCAAAATCGCCAGGTTGACGTTCAGCAGGACGGCGATGACCAAGCCGCGCCGCACACCGCCAAGCGCGATTTCGTACCACCACGCAGGCAGGATGCCGATGGGACCTTGAATGTTGTGCACACCGACACCCGTTTCCTTGGAGTGATAGATCGCCCCGACCAATTGGCCCATCGAGACGAAGACTTCCTTGAATTGATCGACCGGGGTCGGGCCCGGCCGCTGCAATTCCAGTTTGTCGCCCAGTTGCACGCCCATGCGCACAATCTGATCTTTCGGGTCGAGCGCGGGCACGACGGTCACGGGAATCGTCTGGCCGTCGCGCAGCATTTTGAGGGCTGTCGGTTGGTCTCGTCGACTCCGGATCAACTTGACCACTTGCTCGGAACTGTAAATGGGCATGCCCTCGATGGACACGAATTGGTCGCCCGCCTGGATACCTGCCTGCTCCGCCGGCGAGCGCGCCATCACGTCGCGTGCGAACGGATGTTCGCGCGGATTCAGATCGAGCATCTTGATGCCCAACTTGTCGTTCACGGTCGTTTCCAGCAGAAAGCTGAATTGTTGGCCGCCGCGATCCACCGTCACCTTCACCATCGGCTCGCGGCTGAACGCGACTGCTTCCAAAAACTGGCTCCACGTACCGATCTTCTTGTCGTTCACCGCGGTGATGCGGTCGCCCAGATGGATGCCGGCACGCGCTTCCGCGCTATCCGGTTCGACCCAACCGATCACGGGAAGATTGATGGGCGCGCCCACGCCCCACACAATGACCGCCAGCACGAACGCAAACACGACGTTCATCGCCGGCCCCGCGAGGGCGACAAGGATCTTCGACTTCGGCGAGGCGGCCGGCAGTTCCTCCGCTTTTGACTCAGTCCCGCCTTCAATCGCCTCCATCGGCGACATCTGCGGCAAGGCGACGTAGCCGCCGAACGGGAACCAGGAAATGCGGTAATCGACTCCGCCTTTTCGATAACCCCAGATCTTCGGCCCGAAACCGACGGAAAACCGCTCGATCCTCATCCCCTGTCGCTTGGCCACCAGAAAATGCCCCAACTCATGGAAGAAAATCGTCAGACCAAAAAAGAAAAGCACCAGGAGCGCGGGGTAAATCCACGCAGTGATTACATGCAATACGAGTTCAAGCGACACGTTCAGCTTCCTTCCTGGCCCAAAGGTCCGCCTGCAGTATAACATCCAATGTCGGCGATGCAACCCACGAAGCCCCGGTTTGCCCGCCTTTGCGATGTGCCCGCATGACCTTCTCTACCGTCTCAAATATCTGTAGGAAACCGATTTGCCCGTCCACAAACCGCGCGACGGCAACCTCGTTGGCCGCATTGAACACGGCCGCCATCGTCCCCCCTTTATGCCCCGCTTCGTGCGCCAGTCGTAACGACGGAAACTTCTCGCGATCAGGGGCTTCGAACGTCAACGTTCCAATTTTCGCCAGATCGGTTGGCGGCATCGAATTTGGCAGCCGGCGCGGCCAGGTCAGCGCGTATTGAATCGGATACCGCATGTCCGGCACGCTCAACTGCGCCAGGATCGAGCCGTCGATGAATTCCACCATCGAGTGCACCACGCTTTGCGGATGAATCACCACGTCCACGCGGGTCACTTCGACGTCAAACAGCCACCGCGCCTCGATCATTTCCAGTCCCTTGTTGAACAATGTGGCCGAATCGATGGTGATCTTTTGCCCCATGTTCCAGCTCGGATGTTTCAACGCTTGCGCGACCGTGATCTTCGCAAACTGCTCGCGCGGTGTTTGACGGAACGGTCCGCCTGACGCGGTGAGAACCAACCGCTTCACGTCCCGCGGCTCGCGGCCCTCGAGGCATTGAAAAATCGCGCTGTGCTCGCTGTCCACGGGCAGCACCTTGACCCCATGCTTGCGCGCCTCGCTCATCACAAGTTCGCCCGCCATCACCAGGATTTCTTTCGACGCAACGGCCAAATCCTTGCCTGCCCGAATCGCCGCCAGCGCCGGTTCCAACCCCGCCGTGCCGACGATGGCCACGAGCACAACGTCGGCCTCCGGCATCGTCGCCAATTCGATCAGTCCCCGCTCCCCCGCATGCACTGGAATCTTGCTGCCAATGCGCCGTTTCAACTCCTTCGCCTTCTCGGGATTCGTCATCCCCACGGCCAACGGCTTGAATTGGCGGATCGCCTGTTCCATCCCGTCCACGTTCCCGCGCGACGCCATGCCGATGATGCGAATCTGCCCCGGCAAATCCGCCACCACCTTCTGCGTGCTCACGCCGATCGACCCGGTGCATCCGAGCAGGACAATGTTCTTGGGTTTCATTCCGTCTTCGTGATTGTAAGGCAAGCGGCCCGTTTGCCGAAACTAAAAAGGAATCGGTGGTGCAAATCCGTCAGAGTATTACGCGTGGGAACTTCTGGGTGTTTGAACGCCATCTCTGGCAGGGCTAATCGCATCTGTTCTGGTTATTCTGATTGTGGGTCGACCTCGTGCGAATTGAAACGGCTAACACGTCGGCCCGGCGAACGCGGGCTGGACGCCCGCGGCGCTGACTTCTTTCGTTATCGCAGCACCAGTCTCATATACACGTAGAGTAACGGAGCGGTGAAGAGGAGGCTGTCGATCATGTCGAGGCAACCACCATGGCCGGGGAGGATCGTGCTGGAATCCTTGACGCCGGCTTCGCGTTTGATGAGGGATTCGGCAAGATCGCCGATAACCGCCGCCACGCCCAGCAGCAGACCGATGACCACGGCGTGCAGGTTTGTCAGGGCCGCCATTTCATCAGGCATGACCCAGCGACAGAGAAAAACGCCGCCGACAGCAAAGGCAATCCCACCGACGGTGCCTTCCCACGTTTTCTTCGGGCTGATGCGCGGGGTCATCTTATGGCGACCGAGCGTCGAACCAACCAGGTACGCGCCGATATCGGTGAACTTCGTCGCGACGACCAGCAACATTACGAAGTAGCGTCCGTGCGGCGAGGCGAAGTTGATGCGCGTCATGAAGTTGCCCAGCCAGGCGACGTAGATGAGGCCGAACAATGTCACCGACATCGTTTCGATTCCCTGGGGATTGGACTTCTGTGGAAATTGCCGAATGAAAACACCCAGCGCGAAGACAAGCAGGATCAGCACGTCGAAATCATAGGAAAGTTGTAGCCGCTCCGGTTTCCGGTAAAAGAACCAACTGCCGGAAATCAACGCCAAGCTGCCGATTACGCCCCACACCTTATACGTGCGCAGCCCCTTCGCCTCGCAAATAACGTAGAATTCCCATACCGATCGGGCAATGACCAGATTCATGAAGAGGTAAAGCCAGATCGGCCGCTTCAGCCAGAAGATCACCGCCAACATAATGCCCCAGAGCACGAGGGAGCTGAAGAGCCGCCAGCCGAAGCCAGTGCGCGAAGGAGGCAGTGTGGTGGCCGCCGCCCCGTTGGCGGGGACCTTGGCGCCCGGGACGGGCGCTACGACACCGGGATTGACGGGCAAGGCGCTCACGTGGTCTCGTTCGGGCTGACGAGGCCAAAGCGCCGGCTTCGCCCGCTGTAGTCTTCCAACGCCTTCAGATACGCAGCCTTGCGGAAGTCGGGCCAGAGCGTCTCGGTGACGTAAATCTCGGCGTAGGAAATCTGCCACAACAGGAAGTTGCTCACGCGCATCTCGCCGCTGGTCCGAATCAACAAATCCGGATCAGGGATCGCGCGCGTGTACAGGTGCTGGGAAATGGCCTTTTCATCGACATCCGCCACGTCGAGCCGCCCGCCCTTCACTTCTCGACAGATCGACCGCACCGCATCGACGATCTCCGCGCGCCCGCCGTAGCTCAAGGCGAGCACCAGGGTCAGGCCCGTGTTCTTCTGGAGCGCCTCGATGGATTTCTCCAACTGTCGCTGCGCGCTGGCCGGCAACTCGTGAATGCGACCGATGGCGGCGAGTCGGACATTGTTCTTGTTCAGCTCGGCAATCTCCTGCTTCAGGTAAAACTCCAGCAGCCGCATCAACCCGGACACCTCGGCCTTCGGACGGTTCCAGTTCTCGATCGAGAACGCGTACAGCGTCAGATAATCGATGCCCAGTTCGCCGGAGACGCGCACGATCTCGCGCACGCTTTCGGCGCCGCGCCGATGTCCCTCGATCCGGGGCAACCCGCGCTCGCGCGCCCACCGCCCGTTGCCGTCCATGATGATCGCCACGTGACGCGGAAGGTTTTTGAGAGTTTGAGACATCACTGATTGCTTTTCTTTTTAGCGCGCCGAGACATTAACCAAGCAAACGGCAAAGTCACCGCGGCCCATATAAGGCACACTAAGACAATTGAAATGACCACGCTGAAGCTGAACCACTCGTCCAGCATGAAGCCCAGCGCCACGGCAACTGCCAACGAAATCGTCAGGAACCATCCGAGAAACTTCCCTGCCCCCTCTGCCTCTTGGGGAGTCATAACCATAAGAATCACAAAGATATCGTTTCTTCCCGGCGCGCGCCGACCGACACGAGGCTGAGCTTCGCGTCGCTGAGTTGCGCGAGCTTCTGCAGGTAGATGCGGGCGCGCTTCGGCAGTTGGTCGAAGTCTTGCGCGAGTTTCGTGGACGTCTGCCAGCCCTCAAACTCCTGATACACGGGCGTGCAACGTCCGAGCACATCGAGGTCGTTCGGCACGGTCTCATACACTTTGCCGCCCACCTTGTAGGCCACGCACACCTTGATCTTCGGCAGCGCGTCGAGCACATCGAGCTTGGTGACCGCCAGGTCGTCGATCCCGTTGACCATCACCGCGTATCGTGTCGCCACGGCGTCGAACCACCCACAGCGGCGCGGCCGACCCGTTGTCGCGCCGAATTCCCGTCCGGTCTCACGCAACAGCAATCCCTGGTCGTCGAGCAGTTCCGTCGGGAACGGCCCCTCGCCCACCCGCGTCGTATATGCTTTCATGACGCCTACCACGCGGTCGATCTTGTGCGGCGGAACGCCCGCGCCAACGCATGCGCCGCCGGCGGTGGCGTTCGAACTGGTCACAAATGGATACGTCCCAAAATCGATGTCGAGCAACGTGCCTTGCGCGCCCTCGAAAAGGATGTTTCGACCGTTGCGTATCGCCCGATTCAGCAGGATCACCGTGTCCGTGATGAACGGGCGCAATTTGTTACCGCACGCCAGATATTGATCATTAATCTTCGCGAAGCTCAGCGGCTTTGCGCCGAACGTCTTGAAGATCTCGTTGTTTTCCCGAATCTTTCGGCGCAGTTTCTCGGAGAAACGTTCAGGCGAAAGCAGATCGACGAGCCTCAATCCCGTGCGAGCGACCTTGTCGGCGTAGGCGGGGCCGATGCCGCGTTTCGTGGTGCCGATTTTGCGCCGGCCCTTCTGTTCCTCGCGGATTTCGTCCAGCAGCTTGTGGTACGGGAACACGAGATGCGCGGTCTCGCTGACGTACAAGTTGCCGTCGATGCTCACGCCGCGTCCGCGTAGATGCTCAATTTCGCCAAGCAACGCCACCGGATCGACCACCACGCCGTTGCCGATCACGCTGATCTTCCCGGGATGCAGGATGCCCGACGGGATCAGGTGCAACACGTACTTCTGGTCGCCGACCTCGACGGTGTGGCCCGCGTTGTTGCCGCCTTGATAGCGCACCACCACGTCGGCCTGCTCGGTCAACACATCGATGACCTTGCCCTTGCCCTCGTCGCCCCACTGCGCGCCTACTAAAATCGTCGTCGCCATATCCGTTTCACCATAGCCGAATCGCAAACCCGCTGGCAAGACGCAACAGTTGTGGCGAAGACGCCCGGTTGCGTTCCCTGGTGATTGGTGAGATATTGACCGCCAACCAGGCTGGCACCGTGAGGGGTAATCGATGCTGTAAGAACCGCTGTACGCCATGCGGATTTGCATGGCGGCGCTGGATCTTGCCGCTGGTGGTTGCCTGCCAGTTCGCGCCGCCGACGGCGGCGGTCAATGTTCTTACCCAGCACAACGACAGTTTCCGCACGGGTGCCAACCTCAGCGAGTTCATCTTGACGACGTCCAACGTCAACACAGGCCAATTCGGCAAACTCTATTCGCGCCGGCTGGATGGCCAACTCTATGCGCAGCCGCTTTACGTTCATGGCCTGACCATTTCCAACAAGACCCGTAACGTCGTCTACGCCTGCACCGAGCACAACAGCGTTTACGCGTTTGATGCCGATGATACCGTGACGACCAATGCGTTGTGGCACGTCAACCTCGGGCCGCCGGTGCCCAGTGCGGACCTCAACAGTTGTCCCGACCTCGTTCCCGAGGTCGGCATCACCGCGACTCCGGTCATCGATCTTGCGGGCGGGACGATCTACGTCGCGGCCAAGACCAAGGAGAGTCCGAACTATTTCCACAAGCTCCACGCGTTGGATTTGCTTACAGGCCAGGAAAAGTTTGGCGGGCCTGTAGTCGTACAGGGTTTTGTACTCGGATCGGGGGATGGCAGCGTCGGCGGCACGAACACGTTTGACGCCCTGCACGAGCATAATCGGCCCGGCCTGCTGTTGCTCTCCAATGTCGTCTATCTCTGCTACGCCGGGCATTGCGATTGGCCGCCCTACCACGGGTGGTTCTTTGGTTACAACGCCACCAACCTCCAGCGAACCTGCATCTTCAATTCGACTCCGGATGGGAGCGACGGCGGAATCTGGCTCTCCGGCATGGGGCCCGCCACCGACGAGAATGGAGACATCTACCTGGCCACGGGCAACGGGACCTTCGACAAGGACACGGGCGGGCGCGATCTCGGCGACTCCTGTCTCAAGCTCACGCCGTCGAACGGCACGGTCAACGTCACCAGTTGGTTTGCGCCTCACGACCAGGCAACGCTCAACGCATCGGACCAGGACCTCGGTTCGGGAGGCCCGCTCCTGCTGCCGAGCACCAACCTTTTCGTCGGCATCGGCAAATCCGGCAGTATCTACCTGGTCGACTGCACCAAACTCGGCGGCTTCGTCAACTTCACCAGCGACACGAACATCGTCCAGGAGTTCCAACCTCTGACCAACAAGCAGATCGCCGGGCAATGCCCTGTTTATTGGAACGGGCCGACGAACCAATTCATCTTTATGTGGTGCGGCTTCCGCGTCCTCGACGCCTACAAGTTTACCGGGGCAAATATCCAAACCAACCCTCTTGCCAGTACCACCGTGGCGCAAGGCAAGTCCCCCGGCGGCACTTCCCTCTCCGCCAACGGCAGTCTCGCCAGCAGCGCCATCGTGTGGGGCACGCACGACGGCAGCGGCGGCACCCTGCGCGCGTACGAAGCGGTCGACGTCACCCACGAATTGTGGAACAGCCAGCAGAACGCCGCGCGCGACACCTTGGGCAGTTACGTCAAGTTCTGCGCGCCGACCATCGCCAACGGCAAGGTCTTCGTGTCGACCGGCGCCAGCAACCTCGTGGTGTACGGCTTGCTGACTCCACCGTATCAACTCTGGCAGCAGGCCAACTTCACCCCGACGGAACTCGCCGACCCCACCATCAGCGGCGACACGGCTGATCCCGACGGCGACGGTATTCCCAATCTTGCAGAATACGCGTTCAACACGAACCCGAAAACTGCCGACTTGAGTGGTCTGCCTGCTATGGGCTCGGTGAACATCAGCGGCTCGGACTATCTCGCCCTCTCCTACCTCCAGGTGCTTTTCAATACCGATATCACCTGCACCGTACAGGTCTCGGGCGATCTGACGACGTGGAACTCCGGGCCCGGATTCACTGCGGTGGTTTCGACGGTGGATAACGGCGATGGGACGGAAACGATCACGGTGCGGGACACCACGCCCATCTCCTCCGCTACAAAGCGGTTCATTCGCGTTCACATCAGCCGGCCGTAACCCGCCGTCTCGAAGCCACCCGGTACCGTGTAGAGTCGGCTACCCTCAGCCGATTGGGTTCGTTTTGGCTTCATAAGCGGTCAAAACCACCCTCCCGGAGCGGTATTTTGGTGCTTTTTTTTCCGTTTTTAGGCTCTTTTTGCAAAACGAACCCAACTCCGTTTTTTGCCTACCCTCTTCATTCCAAAGTACTTCCACATTTTTCAGTTGGGTTCGTTTGGCAGAAACACTCTTTCTCTATAAAGAGCCGAGCCGCGGGGAGCGGCAAGCCGAGCGCAGCACTAGCGGAGCGAGACGCCACGGAGTCGCTTCCGTGGCAAACTGCCACCTTTTTCAAAGCAGAGTCGGACGGAGCCGAGTGCAGCACTGGCTGCACGAGACGCTATATCGGGCGAACGCCCGATAGAGCAAACGCGACCACGTTGTGCCGAGGTCGCAAAACCGTCGCCCATAAGACTGCCAGTTCTTTCAAAGAACTGGCGTCACTATACCCGCCCTGCAACGCCGCGTCCAGCAAAATTATCGATTCCCGATACGCGGAATTTCCGGTTTTGTACGGCGCGATGCCTCCGCCGTGTAGTAGCGGCCGTCCCGGCCGCCATTGAAACCGCTACACCCTCTCCGTCACCGCCAAATCCCGCGCCCTCATGTGACGGCTGGCGGTCCAAAACTGGATGCGCTCGCCGGAACTAACAACAAACGAACTGACCCCTCCTTGCATCCGTTTCGGCAATCGATGACGGCGTTCTGTTCCACCTCCTTAATCACGCGGTCGAAGTCATGATTTACAATCAACGTCAAAGACCTTATTCTGCTGCTCCGTGAAAGATTGTTTAGATATACTCTGCTGCCCCGTAGGGGGCTTCTTTAATACTGACGTCGTCGGCAAGATCGTGATCCCTTCACTTGCCGCATTGGCGACGGTTCTCGTCGCCATTCTTGCAATCTGGGGAGATTGGATTCGGGCACATCTAGCACCTTCCAAACTCGCAATTGAATTGCCCGACGATGCCGTTGACCTCGTTCCGGCAAAAGGAGGGAAGAGAGCATGGTTTTACCATCTTAAGGTGGTGAACAAACGACGTTGGAGGACGCCTAGGAACTGTCGCGTCCTGATAAGGGCTGTAGGCAGGCAAATGACCAACGGGGATTTCCAACACATTCCTGTTGTTGTGCCAATGCAATACGCATGGGCTCCGCTAGAGGTTACTCCGATTCAAGTCGACATCCACGACATGCAAATGCTGGATTTCGGAATATTAGCTGAAGGATCAGATGTATTCTCTCCAAGATTTTATTGGCGATCAGGCAGCTTTCAGGGAGATGTTAGGGCCGGAGAAGTGGTGAGGTATTTTCTTCAGATCGTATCGGATGGTTTTGTGTCGAAAGACTTCCACATTTTTGAAGTCGCTTGGGATGGGCAATGGAGCGACAATCAACATAATATGCTGTCGCATTTGGTCATTAAGGAAATACGTGCGACTAGCTAAGAACCAGTAGCAACCCGCTGCCTCATCGGCATCAAGCAATGCAAGCTAAAGCCTGCGACTACTGCAACGTCAAATCCACCCGGGTCGCGCCGTGGTATGAGGCATCGACGGTCTTCGAGGCAGCGATGGTAATCCGGTTGGTCTCGACCTTGCCGCTTTGCAGCAAATAACTCTGTACCGCAGCGGCGCGGCCATCCATGAGCTTCTTGTAATCTTCGGGCGTAATGCCCGCGATCTCGATCAGCTTCTTCTCCATGTCCGCCACCGAGACCACTTCACCGGCAGGCGCGCCCTTGCCCGAATTCGCGACTTTCACGGCATGCAATGGCTCGAAGTTCGTCCGCGTCATCAAATGCGCGACGACTTCTTCCGCGCGCGCTCCCGATGCCTTGCTCGAAACCAATCCCATCGCCTCGGCATACGCCAGCTTCAGCAAACGGTCGCGGTCTTCCGGTGCCAATCGTATCGAATCCACCGATAGCACCTTTTGCCCGGTCGCCTGAAGCTCCTTCACGCGCAATTCACCAAGCTTCTTCTCCACCTTGAGTTTCGCCAACGCCTCGCGGTCCTTGACGGTGTCAACCGAACCCGCAATCCCGAGTTTCAACGCGGGCCGCTCGTACAGCGCGGTCGTCAACGTGTCGAGCTTGGCCGTCTCGCCCGCGGCAAAATCCGCGCCGCCCGGGTCGAACGCCACGTGTTCGAGGTCTTCGCCGCCGCCAAACATCGAGCCGAGCATCGCGAACGGTTTGGTCATCGCCTTGGTGAACACGTTCATGAACACCTGCATAATCAGCGGGGCGAGCTTGAATTTCGGGTCGTCCAGACGCCCGGTCAACGGCACGTCGAGCGCGATCACGCCGTGACGGTCCTGCAACAGCGCGATGCCGAGTTTCACGGGCAACTTGATCGCATCGGGACTGTTGCTGGCGTCGCCGAGCCGCAACTGGTCCACGCGCACCTTGTTTTCCGCTTTCAATTCATGCTGCGTGACGTGGTAGTGCAAATCGACTGACAACGCCCCATTCTCCAGCGGATAGCCGACGTACTTTGCGGCATAAGGCGAACCGGGCATCAGCGTGTTGTCCTTCAACGAAATCGCCAGATCCACGAACAAATCCGACGCCAGCGGGTTGATCTTGCCTGTGACCGAGAACGGCGCAAACTTGTTCACCTTGCCCTTGAAATCCACAACGGCAACTGTGTCGAGATCGGACGTCAGCCCCTCCACGCTGCCGCTGAACTCCCCGACCGTTGATTCGACATGTGGCGTGACCGATTCATCCGTGAAATGAAACGAGGCGTTGTCGAGGGCGACCTCGCCAATCGAAACATGAAACCCGTTGGTCTGTGTGTTGGCCGATTTCGGCGCCGGCGGAGTCGGAGCGGTCGCCTCGGCCACCGCCTGTGTCGTCGTCGCGTTGGGCAGCAGGGTCACCCCCGTCGTCAAGTCAGCCAGCTTGATCTCCGCAATGCTGATGGTTTTTGCCGCCGTATCGAGTGCCACGCCACTCACCGACAGATGCAGTTTTGCGACATTCGCGCGTGCGGGCTTGGGTTGCGCCATCGCCACCTGCAAATCGGACAGATCCAACGTCATATTGGACACGGTCGCGCTCGCTTCCTCGCCGTTTACGTCAACGCGGTAATCGGTTTGCAAGTTCACCTGTCCGCTGAGAATCCGCAGGGGCACGGCGTCTTCGATGTACGGGGCATACCTCGTGATCTGGAACCCGGTGAGTTTGAAGGTGCCTGCGGAATGCAAGGGTATGAGCCTCACGTCGCCCGACCAGGCAAACGTCCGGCCGTCTTCGGTGCTCACGACGACGGAGTACGGACTACCTTCCTTGGGCCGCGTGGTAAATTTCGTGAGAGTGACGTTGATCGGCCCCCACCGTCGCTGGAAGGGCTTCTTGCGGTCCAGGTCCGTGAACGCAAACTGGCCGTCCTCAATCTTCAATTCGTCGATCATCACCAGTGGCAAGGCTTGTTCGGACCCGGCTTGGTGGTCGCAGGCGGCTGGTTGGTGAGCAGGTTTGAGAAGTTGAATGTCCCGTCCGCCAATCGAATGATGTTCGCCGATGGCCGCTTGACGCTGATTTCCTTGAAGACCAGACCGCGCTTGAGCAGCGAGATGGACTGGAAGTTCACATACAATTCTCCCAGTGAGGCGAACTCTTCGCCGTTGGTCTCCGTGAGCGAGAGCCCGCGCAGGGTAAACGACAGCGCGTAGGGATTCAGCTTCACCTGCTGGACGGATACGTTGCGATGGGTCAGCGCGGGCAGGCGCTTGAGCATCTGCGATTTGATTACCGCGGGCAGAACGAGGAAGCCCAGAAGGGTGTACAGCACGAGGACAATACCAATGCGGATCGCCCACTTCCTTGCTGCTCCCTGTCGTCGCTTTGCCATAAATACTCCTCGCGCTTCCCTGGTAATGATAGCCAACGCACCCCATCAAGTCACATGCAAAAGATGGCGTGCCGGCTCCAACGCCCTCAGCCTCACGGCATGGCTGCCTCCATTCCCGCGATGCCCGGCCCTTTGAGGAAAGACTTGCGACCGGGTGGCTCAGACAGTAGAAACTGCGCTCATGATCCACACGCGCCTGTCCCGGTTTGCCGCCGCAGCTTTGGCGTTGCTTGTGTCTGCCTGCTCCGGGCCCATGGGCAACCCCGCCGCCGTCAACCGCGATGCGGCGTCACGTTGCGTGCAGAAGATTGACGCGTGGAAACAAGCTGTCAGCAGGCTCGATGTACTCCATCAGGAGTTCGACTCCATGTCCGTGCGGATCCATGATGACTACGGAAAGGCGTCGGCTGAGGAAAAGATAAAGCTGCGCGAAAAACTCGGGGGGATCATTGCCGAAATCGATCAGACCGAAAAGACCGCGGACTCGTTGTTCGACGAAATCCTGCGGGAACTTGAGTACGTGCCGCGCGATAAACGCATCCGCGCCAAGCTCGCCCTGGTAACCACGGCCTTGAAGGACGCGGAGGGCATCCGGACCCCCGAGGTGCAGCACGCCATGGATGCTGTGCACGCCCAATTGCAGGTCCTGATCGGGACGAAGTAAGTCCACGGTCTCCCGCACCCCACCCGCGCTCGTCGTCAGCGCTAACTGCGCATCCGCGCACCAGACTCGCCACGGGCTGGCCGAAATCTATGGTCGCTTGCCGCGCTTCTCGATCGGGACATAGTGCTGCTCGGTCGGACCGATGTACACCTGGCGCGGGCGATAGATCCGGGTGGTCGTTTCGTCCATGATCTCCTTGTAATTCGCAATCCACCCCGGCATCCGCCCAATGGCGAAAATCACCGTGAACACTTCAAGCGGAATGCGAATCGCCCGCATGATGATGCCGCTGTAGAAATCCACATTCGGGTACAGCTTGCGCTCGATGAAATACTCGTCGTGCAGCGCCGTCTCCTCCAGCTTCTTGGCAATCGCCAGCAAGGGATCATCGATGTGCAGGACGCTCAGAAGCTTGTCGCACTGTTCCTTGATGATCTTCGCGCGCGGATCGTAGTTCTTATAAACCCGATGGCCGAACCCCATCAACCGTTTGGTGCTTTTCTTGTCCTTCGCGGCGGCGATGAATTTCGAGCCGTCGTCGCCGTCGTGGTGAATCTGCTGGAGCATCTCAATCACCGCCTGGTTCGCGCCACCATGCAGCGGCCCCCACAACGCGCACACGCCGCCCGCCGCGCAGGCAAACAAGTTCGCCCGGCTCGACGCGATCATGCGGACGGTCGAGGTCGAACAGTTCTGTTCGTGGTCCGCGTGCAGCAGGAATATCAGGTCAAGCGCGCGCACGACTTCGGGCTTCAAATCATAATCCTGGTACGGTTCCGAAAACATCATGTGCAGGAAGTTGGCCGTGTATTTATACACGGGCTTGGGGTAGATGATCGGCAAACCGCGCGACTTGCGATAGGCAAACGCGGCGATGGTGCGCACCTTGGAAATCAGCCGCGCCGACTGCACTTCAAACCTTTCGGGACGATACCCTTCCATCAGACGCGGGTGGAAGCAACTCGCCGCGTTGATCATCGAGGAGAGGATCGCCATCGGATGCGCATTGGGTGGAAACCCCTCGAAGTGAAACTTCATGTCCTCGTGCAACATTTCGTTGTCCGTGAGCAATTCCGAGAACCGGCGCAATTCCTGGCTGGTGGGCAGTTGACCGTGAATGAGCAGATAGGCGGTCTCGATGAATGTGGATTTCTCGGCCAGTTCCTCGATCGGAATGCCCCGGTAACGCAGGATGCCTTTCTCGCCGTCGATGAACGTGATGGCGCTGCTGCAGGAACCCGTGTTCGAGTACCCGTCGTCCAGCGTGATGTAGCCGGAATCCTGGCGCAATTTCGTGATGTCCACCGCGTGCTCGTCTTCGGTGCCGACCACGATGGGAAGTGGATAAACCTTGTCGCCGATCTGTAGTTTCGCCTGCTCGCTCATAAGTGCCCCCTGCGTTGAACTTTTGTGGCCCCCTTATTTATCGCGATTCGGCCCGCGCCGCCAGCGTTTTTCGCAGCCAATGGGTTGAGGGGGGAATGAACGCGTTTGGTGTCACGGCGCGGTACGGCGGAAGGTTCGCGAGCACAACCCTAGGCGTGTTTGCCGTTCTTCTGAAACACGTCCACCCGGGCGGGCGGGAAGTTGGCCCAAACCACGGCGGTGCGACACCGCTTGAACCCGAACAAGGCAGGATGCGGCGTCTTGCCCAGATTATACGTGTACTGCACCAGTTTGCCGTCCTTGTGCAGCACGCGGTCCACCTCGTGCAGGATGCTCGTTACGGTCTTTTCCGGAAGCGACCTTAGCGGCAGGCTGGAAACGACGTAATTCACCTCGATGTTGTCCTTGCCGAGAAACGCCGTCAGGAGCGCGCGTAGTTCCGCCGCATCGCCCAGCGCCACGTTCAGGAGCGGGAAACGGCGTTTCAGCAGCCGCACCATCGTTTCCGAACGCTCGACTGAAATCAGGCGATCGGCTGGGATTCCGCGACCCAGCAAAGCGGCGGTAATCGCGCCGGTGCCGGCCCCCAGTTCGATGACATATCCTCGCGGATTACGGGGCAGGAAACCGGCGATGCGACGCGCCAGAAAACGGGAACTGGGCACGGCGGAACCCATTGGCCGCGGGTTGCTCAGCAACTCGCTCCCAAACGTAACCAGCGATGTAACAGCTTCCAGTGGCATGGGTAAGCACGCGAATGCAAATAACAAACACCATCAATCTGTTGCGACTAGCGCGCCACCTCCTCCGTACGAAACAGCCATACTATCCACACTTCCGCAAAAAAAGCGACAAACTTCTTTTGGACATATCTTCTGCCGTCGGTTTTGCCCCGATTCGACACCTGCCCCGCTGAATTGCTAATTCCACCGAAAAGCCCTATTGGTAAGGCGATGTCGCTTAATCTTGGCCAACTCAAGCTCGATTCCAATCTGTTCCTGTCGCCGTTGGCGGGCTACACCAACCTGCCCTTTCGCCTCATCATCCGCGAAATCGGCGGGGCCGGATTGTGCACCACCGATCTGGTCAACGCCCGCTCACTGCTGGAACGCAACCGCAAGGCGCTCCAGCTCATCCAAAGTGATCCGCTGGACCGCCCGCTGGCCGTCCAACTCTACGGCGCGGTGCCCGAGGAACTGCGCGATGCCGCCGTCTTACTCGAATCGGCGGGAGTTAGCGCTGTGGACGTGAATATGGGTTGTCCCGTCCGCAAAATCTGCGGCAGCGGCGGCGGCTCGAAACTGATGGGCGATCACGACAAGGCTGCGCGCTTGATCGGCATGATGGTCAACGCCGTCAAAATCCCCGTTACCTGCAAGATGCGGCTCGGCTGGGACGACGAGAACCTTACCGCCCCCGACCTCGCCCATGCGCTGGAAGACGCCGGCGTGGCCGCCATCGCCGTGCACGGTCGCACCCGGCAACAGGGATTCAGCGGCTCCGTGAATCTCAACGGCATCCGCGCGGTCGTACAGGCGGTGCGACGGGTCCCGGTCATCGGCAACGGCGACATCACGACCCCGCAGGCCGCCAAAATGATGTTCGAGCAAACCGGCTGCGCGGCGATCAGCATCGGACGCGGCGCGTTCTACAACCCGTGGATTTTCCGCCACACCGCGCATTATCTGGCGACGGGCGAATTGCCGCCCGAACCGGCTTTCGAAGAGCGCATCGTCGTGATGAAACGTCATCTCGATTTGATGGTGGAAGTCTTCGGCGAAAAGCACGGTTGCCTCATGTTCCGCAAAGTCGCGCTGCAATATGCGCGGCGCTTCGGTCCATCGAAGGAATTCCACAAACGCGTCGTGCAGTTGAGTACCCACGCCGAATTCGACGAAATCCTCGCCGCCTATCGTGCCTGGCGCGCCCAGTTCCTCGACGAGAATCAACGGCTACTCCCGCAGTACGAGCCGCGCTCGCTCGGTCCGGCCAGCGAACCCGCTTCCGCCGTCAAAGTGCCGGCGGGCCCGAACGAGTTGTGGTGATACCGAGAATGAGTTTGCCCATTTCGCTGCTTCACCAAAGCGAAGAAACGGGGTCGCTATAGCGCCCACTATCGCCGTTTTCGGCTGGGGCTGAAGGAATACCCCTTCATCGTGCGAACAGCGCGGACGCTACGGCGGTCACCGGAGATTTGTTTTCCCTCGAAGAGCGGCGTCAGGACGTACGTGAAATCGTCCAGTTTGAGCTGCGGGATTTTCTGGCCGATGAAGCGTTCGATGGCGCGGAGGTATTCGAGTTCCTCGACGGTCACCAGTGTGAACGCGTCGCCCACCTTCTGCGCGCGGCCGGTGCGGCCGATGCGGTGGACGTAATCCTCGGGATGCTGCGGCACGTCGTAGTTGATCACATGCGAGATGTCTTCCACGTCCAGCCCGCGCGCGGCGATGTCGGTCGCCACCATGACCTCGTACTTGCCCGACTTGAATCCTTCGAGAGCCTCGACCCGCTCGCGTTGCGTGCGATTCGAGTGTAGTGCCACCACGGAGTGTCGCTCGGCTCGCAACCGGGTCGCAATCTTGTCGGCGCCGTGTTTCGTGCGCGAAAAGATGAGCACGCTGTCGAAATTCGTGCGTTGCAGCAAGGCTGCGAGCAGTTGAAACTTCTGGCTGGTCGCGACCGGGTAACAGGCATGCGTAACCGTCGAGGCGGGTGAACGGCTGATGCCGATTTCGATCTTCTCGGGCTGGCGGAGCACCCACGCGGCCAGTCGCTCGATCTCGGGCGGGATGGTGGCGGAGAACAGTAGTGTCTGCCGCTGTTTCGGGCAGCGGTCGACGATCCTGCGGACATCGGGCAGGAACCCCATGTCGAGCATCCGGTCCACTTCATCGAGCACCAGCAGATTGATGTCGCGAAAATTCAGGGACCCCTGCCCCAACAAATCCAACAACCGCCCGGGGGTCGCGACCACGACGTCCACCCCGTGTTGCAGGTCCTGCTTCTGGTTGCCGTAACCGACTCCGCCGAACACCACGGTCGTCTTCAAGTTGGTGAACCGTCCATAGTCACGGAAGGCGGTCTCCACCTGTGCGGCCAGCTCGCGTGTTGGTTCCAGCACGAGGCAGCGGCATTTGCCGTGGGTCTTCAGGAGCGTGAGGATCGGCAAGGCAAACGCGGCGGTCTTGCCCGTGCCGGTTTGCGCCGCGCCGATGATGTCCTTGCCGGCGAGGATGAGCGGGATACCTCGTGATTGAATCGGGGTCGGCTCGGTATACCCCGCCGCCTGCACGCCGCGCAACACTTCGTCAGAAAGTCCAAGTAGTTTGAAAGGCATGGGGTATGGTAGGTGCGACCCGGCGCTTTAACAAGCAAGAACGCTCGTTTCCGCGAGTCTCAGTCCCCGAACGGGATGACCAATTTGACACCGATGTAAGGCCGACTTTGCACCAAGTTGACATCCAAACCCAGATGCACGTTTTCGGGAACGGTCGGCCATGGAGTTAATGATTCGTCCCGCAACAGTTGCGTGGCAGCGGATGCGTGGTAAAACCTGCCGTGATCCAACTCGTAATCGGTCAGGCGCGATAGATTGTGTGAGAACTCATTGGCCGCGAACACGGCCCTGTCCAGACTGTATTTCGCTGATTGCATCGACCGCAACACTGTCGAATGTTCCGGTTCGGTGACGCCAAATTCGGTTTCGAATTTCTCCCACCGGGTGACGGGAGTCTTCAGGTAATCTTCGCCGGTCGAGCGCCAAGTCAGCGTATCCATGGGCGCCACCGTGACTGCGGGCGGCATCATCGGCTGGATTTGCAACGGCGGCGGCTCCTCTGTCACGAAAACTGGCTTCGCCGTGGGCTGCGGCGCGGGCGCCTGACCACGCTCGGGTAGGGGTCTTTCGATCAGCGCGAGTTGAAACATCGCCGCGGACAGGGCGCAACAAATGAAAAAGCGACGGTTGACTCGAATCAGTGGCAGCCGTCGTCGGCCACGAGCTACTGCACTCGAAACTGAAACCTCTATCTCATTCATGATGCCGTTCCATCGCTGTTTCGCGAGGGCGACGGCGAATGACGTGCTTTTGCGACGTTTTCGCGGCCCGGCTGACGCACAACTTGCGAATTTACGACGCCCTATCATCAGAGCACACCGCAAGCCATTCTCCGCGGACGCCAAACAAATGGGGGTTGATTGGCGGCGAGGATTGCCGTATAAGCGGGACGCTTTATGAGGCATACCCTTTCAGTTTTGGTTGAGAACAAGTTCGGCGTGTTGACCCGTATTTCGGGGTTGTTCAGCGGCCGCGGGTTCAATATCGACACGCTCAACGTCGCCCCGACGCAGGACCCGACCCAGTCCCGCATGACCATCGTGGTCAAAGGCGACGACACCGTGCTCGAGCAAGTCACCAAGCAACTCAACAAGCTTGTCGACATCATCAAGGTGCAGGATTTCCAGGACGGCGAGTACGTCGACCGCGAACTGGTACTCGTCAAAGTCAGCGCGGACACCAAATCGCGCCCCGAAGTGATGCAGATTTGTGACATTTTCCGCGCGAAGATCGTGGATTTCGCCCACAAGACGCTCACGATCGAACTCACGGGCGACGAATCGAAGATCAGCGCATTTTTGGACTTGATGGAACCGTTCGGCATCCGCGACATTACCCGAACCGGCAAGGTCGCAATGCCGCGCAAATGACGAAGCGCGGCGCCCGGGAACCCGCGAAATACCGCAGGGCTCAGCCCGGAACAATCAGAATGGAGAATACACACCATGGCAGTCATTAATTTTGGCGGCGTAAAGGAACGCGTCGTCACCCGCAAGGAATTCACGCTGGCGAAAGCCCGGAGCGTCCTCAAGAACGAGGTCATCGCCGTGATCGGCTACGGCGTCCAGGGCCCGGCCCAGGCGCTGAACATGAAGGACAACGGGTTCAACGTCATCGTCGGTCAGGCGCCCGAGTTCAAACGCGACTGGGACCGCGCCCGGGCCGACGGCTGGGTACCCGGCAAGAACCTGTTCGACATCGAGAGCGCCGTCAAGAAGGGCACGATCATTCAGATGCTCGTTTCCGATGCCGCGCAACGATCCATCTGGCCGACGATCAAGAAGCGCCTCAAACCGGGCGATGCGTTGTATTTCTCGCACGGCTTCTCGATCACGTACCGCAAGAAAAGCGGCGTGGTCCCGCCGAAGAACGTCGACGTGATCATGGTCGCTCCCAAAGGCTCGGGCCTGAACGTGCGCCGCAATTTCCTGTCCGGCGCGGGCATCAATTCCAGCTTTGCCGTTTATCAGGACGCCACCGGCCGCGCCAAGGACCGATGCCTGGCCATCGGCATCGCCATCGGGTCCGGCTACCTGTTCCCCACGACGTTCCCCCACGAAACCAACAGCGACCTGACCGGCGAACGGGGTGTGCTCATGGGCTGCCTGGCGGCCATCATGGAAGCGCAATACGACGTCCTGCGCGCCCACCACCACTCGCCGAGCGAAGCCTTCAACGAAACCGTCGAGGAACTCACCCAGAGCCTCATACGGCTCGTGGACGAACGGGGCATGGACTGGATGTATTCCAACTGCTCCGCCACCGCCCAGCGCGGGGCGCTCGATTGGAAACCAAAGTTTAAGAAGGCCGTCCTGCCCGTGTTCAAGAAGCTGTACCAGCGGGTCGCGTCCGGCAAGGAAGCCGCGCGCGTCATCCAGGTCTGTAACGGCAGGAGTTATCCCAAACGCGTGGCCAGGGAGCTGGCAGCAATGCGCGAATCGGAAATGTGGCAGGCCGGCGCAGCTGTCCGCGCCTTGCGCCCGACGGAATCAGCCCGGGCCATCTCCAAAGGCACCAAAGGTCTCACGGGCCGCGGCGGTTGATGGCGGGTCGTACAACGGTTTGCGATGAGCCAGCGAGGCGATTACCGCCTCCGCTGTCCTTGCTCATAACGCGATCAATTCTGCTGATCTGGAAGGTCACTTTTGCAGGAGCGCGAGTTCGGCTGCCGCGCTCTGGTACTCGTAGTAATTTCTGACCCCGGTTTCCAGGCACTTTTTGAAATAGTCAGTCGCGGTGGATTTGTCGCCGTCGATCAATCTTACGGTTCCGGCGTAGAAATAGGCTTCGCACTTTTGATTCCGCGCTTGTTTCTCGTCACCGCTGTCCGCGGCCTTCAAGAAGTCATTTTCGGACAAATCACCGGTCAATAACCGGATGATGGTTGATAACCAATCGCCGGGTTTGCCGATGGTTCGTGTGAGAAGATATTGCTTCAACTCGTTCGTAGCCGCGCCCCGCTCGCCGAGTTTGGCGCGGGCCATCCAGATTTGAATGTGCGAGTAATCCAGCAAGTTCTCTGATTTCGAGACCGTAGGCTTCAAGGCAGAGGCTTTGCGAAAATCCAAGAGCGCATTACTCCAGTCGTGTTTGTCGCAACGGGCGACGCCGCGACCGTAATAGGCATTTATGCTTTTCGGATCCAACTCGATGGCTCTGTTATAATCAGCGAGCGCCCCGTCCAAATTGCCCATCGTCCGTTTGACGAAGCCACGGTTGTTGTAGCCCCGCGCATTGTCCGGACCCAACTCGATGGCTCTGTCGCAATCAGCAAGCGCACCGTCCAGATCGCCTTTAACCTGCTTGGCATAGCCGCGGTTGGAATAGGCTCGCGCATCGTCCGCACCCAACTCGATGGCTCTGTCGTAATCGGCGAGCGCACCGTCCAGATCACCTTTAACCCGCTTGGCATAGCCGCGGTTGTTGTACGCGTGGGCATATCTGGGGCTCATTTCGATGGCTCTGTCGTAATCAGCGAGCGCCCCGTCCAGATCGCCCTTAACCTGCTTGTCGACACCGCGGTTGTAGTAGAAGATCGCGTTGTGTGGAGTCGTCCACGACCTGACAGCGGCAATCATCACATATAGGACCACCAAAGTGACTATTGCGCTGGGGATCAACCCCAGGCCGTTTCGCAGCACATTCTTCGATGCAGGCTCATTTGAAGGCGGGGCTTCAGGGGGAATGAAATCGTCTGGGAGAGGCGTAGCGCCTTCATGTTCCTGCAACACGTGTCGTGCCCGGTCTACATCCTCGTCCTGCACTTGCAGCCGAACCCCGCCGAGGATGCTCCCGTAACCTATCGACAGACTATTCTCATCAGCAATGAATGACGGGATGCCAGCCGCCTCCAGCAAGGACTTATCCAATTCTGCCCTTGCCACATCGAGGTATTGCCTGATCGTGGTCATCTTTACCAGCGGACAGCCACTCTTCATAGTGTAGCAGCCCAAGCCGGTAATAGAAGCTCGAATACAGCCCCTTCTCAATTCCTGGCCGTGCTCACAATCATTAGCGACAATTTGTTAGCTCGCGGCCCTTCAATTTCAGCCTGCAATCGACGGTTGTCGGCGGAAGCAGAAGCGGGTATAGTGCGCACGGGTCAAAGTACGAAAGGAATTACCAGCATGCGCTCTGATGTCATCAAGAAAGGCGCCGAACGCGCCCCTCATCGCAGCCTGTTGCGGGCCACCGGCTCGATCGAGTCCGAGGACGATTTCAGCAAGCCGTTCATCGCCATTGCCAACAGCTACACGGATTGCATCCCCGGCCATGCCCATCTCAACGAGATCGGGGCGCTCATCAAACGGTTTGTGCGCGAGGCCGGCGGAGTCCCCTTCATCTTCAACACGATCGGCGTGGACGATGGCATCGCCATGGGCCACGGCGGCATGTTGTATTCCCTGCCGTCGCGCGAACTGATCGCCGACTGCGTCGAGACCATGCTCAAGGCGCATTGTTTCGACGGCATGATCTGCGTCCCGAATTGCGACAAGATAGTGCCTGGCATGTTGATGGCCGCGATGCGCGTCAACATCCCGACCGTCTTCGTCAGCGGCGGCCCGATGGCGGCGGGTATCGCCGAACAGCAGAGCGGCGGTGACCTTCCCGCCCACCTCAGCGCGGCCACGAAGAAGACCGACCTGATCTCGGTGTTCAAAGGCGTCGGCGAACTCCAGACCGGCAAAATCACGGAAGCGGATCTGAAGAAACTCGAACAAAGCGCCTGCCCCACGTGCGGGTCGTGTTCGGGCATGTTCACGGCCAATTCGATGAACTGCTTGTGCGAGGCCCTCGGCATGGCCCTGCCCGGCAACGGCACCGTGCTGGCCGTCTCCAAGGAGCGCGAGACGCTGTACCTGCGGGCCGCGCGCGCCATTCTCAAGCTCGTCGAACACGACATCAAACCGCGCGACATCGCCACGGTCGAGGCATTCGACAACGCGCTGGCGCTCGACGTCGCCATGGGCGGCTCGACCAACACGGTGTTGCACACGCTGGCGATCGCCCGCGAAGCCGGCATCCCCTATGACATCGCGCGTATCGACGCCGTCTCACGCCGCGTGCCGTGTTTGTGCAAGGTCTCGCCATCGTCCAACTACCACGTTCAGGACGTTCACCGCGCGGGCGGCATCCACACCATTCTCGGCGAACTCAAACGCATGGGCGCGCTCACGACGACCTGCAAAACGGTGACCGGCAAAACCATCGGCGAAAACATCGACGAATGGGATGTCCGCTCGGAGAAGTGCACCCCATGGGCCAAAACGGTCCGTGTCTCCGGCGCATCGGCGTTGGTGCTCGACCCGAACGACAAGCTCGGGCCCGCCGCGCGCACCGCCAACGGCAATCTCATCCCGAAACCGATGCTGTTCTTCCCCGGCGATGAACGCGCCATCACGCTCTGGCGCAAAGCGGCCGCATTCAACTCGGCCCTGGTGCCCGAACAGGTGGCGCTCTTCGCCGCCAAGGCCCGGCTCGACGTGGAAGGCCAGGCGCCCCTCGTCGGCAAGGAAGCCATCGCCGCGTTACTGGAGAAGACGCTCCAGGAAAGCAAAGGCCTCCTCCGCGAAGAACTCGGCCAACTCCGCAAAGACCCGGTGTTGATCGTCTGGAGATACGAGAAATCCGGCAGCCGGCAACCCGTGGCCGTGTGCCTGATCAAGCGGATGAAGAACTGGGAGATCGCCCGGGCCAGTATCCTGACCAACCCGGCGAAACTGGCCAAGGCCGAGTCGGCCGGCCTCATGCCGTTCGATCCGTCTTTCCTGTTCAATGCGGCAGACTGCATCCGGACCAAGGACACCGCCTACAGCAAGGACGGCGGCCTTTCGATCCTGTACGGCCAACTCGCGCCGCAAGGCAGCGTCGTCAAGACGGCCGGCATCAGCGAGGAGTTCAAGAAGTATTGCGGCAACGCATTCGTCTTTGAAGGCCCGTGCGTGATTTTTGAGGGCCAGGAAGATGCCTGCGCCGGCATTCTCGCCGGCAAGGTCAAAGCCGGTGACATCGTCATCATCCGCAACGAAGGCCCGAAGGGGGGGCCCGGCATGCAGGAAATGCTCAGCCCGACCAGCTACATCGCCGGGATGGGCCTCGGCGACAAGGTCGCGCTGATCACCGACGGCCGATTCAGCGGCGGCACCGCCGGTGCCTGCATTGGCCATGTCAGCCCCGAAGCCGCCGAAGGCGGTCCCATCGGCGTTCTGCGCGCCGGCGACCGGCTCCGGATCGATTTCCCGAACCGCAAGATCGATATTCTCGTGCCCGAAGCACAACTGGCGGAACGCCGCAAGACGTTCCAGCCCGTCAAACGCACCCTGTCCGGCTGGCTGGCCCGCTACCAGAGGTTGGTCACCAACGCGAGTTCCGGAGGGATTCTCTCGTGACTCGTGATACGTGTCGCTCACATCTAATCGGAGGCTAAGCTCATGCGCAAACGATTCAACGTCCTCGCCGTCGCCGTCGTGTTGGCGATTCTCAGTTTCGCCTACGCCCGCTACGATTACTCGAACAAGAATAGCGCGACGCTGAGCAACCCATTCGGGAAACACGAAAGCACCACCGTCAGCAATCCGTTCATGGACAAGGCGCTGTTTGGCGACTGGATGAAGGACGAAAAGATCTTCGCCATGGTCGTCCCCGTCGGCCTCATCGCCCTCGGCTTCGTGGTGGCGATCCGGAAGTAGGCGACGCATTGTGACCATACTGGGCGTTTCGCCAGTAAACTCACCACGCAAGGCCGTGCAGGTGTCGATTTGTGGCTGATTCTAAAACGGCAAAATGACCCACCGAACGTCAAACGTAAACACCCTGCGAATCGCCTTATTGGTCGTTGCTTTGGCCATCATGCTATCTGTGCTTGTCGTGGTTGGATGTTATGCGATCTGGGGTATTCTTTGGCGCGCCGTGCAATGGATTCTAGAGAATCTTGCCCGCTGGCTAAGGTGATTTCAAATTAGGACAACGCCCTATCTGCACTTCACTTGACTTCCGGCCCGCGACCTGCTACAAGTTGTGGGTAATGAATCGCAACCTTAGCCTGCTGGCTTTGCTGGCGCTGCTGCTCACGCGGCAGACGGCGGGTTGAGGTCTGTACACAGGAAAACGAAACCCACTGTCGCCGCGCGACAGTGGGTTTTTTATTGTGTACCCTCTGTCCACGGCTAGAATCGAAAGGATAAGGCCATGAGTGAACAGATATTGATATTCGACACGACGTTGCGCGACGGCGAGCAATGTCCCGGCGCGTCGATGAACATTCGCGAAAAGCTCGAGGTCGCGCGGCAGCTTGCCCGCTTGCGCGTGGACATCATCGAGGCGGGATTTCCCATCGCCAGCGACGGCGATTTCGAGGCGGTGAAGGCCATCGCCAGCGAGATCCAGGGCCCGCGGATCGCCGGCTTGGCGCGGTGCGTGGACAAAGATATCGACCGCGCCGCCGAGGCCGTAAAGCCCGCTGGTGACCGCGCACGCATCCACGTGTTCCTCGCCACGAGCGCCATTCACCGCGAGTACAAGCTCAAGATGGCGCAGGATGAAATCCTCAAGCGCAGCGTGGAGGGCGTGAAACGCGCGCTTGGGTATGCGAAGGACGTGGAGTTCTCGCCGGAAGACGCCTCGCGCACCGAACCGGAGTTTTTGGCGGAAGTGACGCAGGCCGTGATCGAGGCCGGGGCGACAACGGTCAACATCCCCGATACGGTGGGCTACGCCGCGCCGCACCAGTTCGGCGCGCTCATCAAGCATCTCTACGACCACGTCCCCAACATCCAAAACGCCGTCATCAGCGTTCATTGCCACAACGACCTCGGCCTCGCGGTCGCCAACTCGCTTGTCGCCGTCCAGAACGGCGCGCGGCAGATCGAGTGCACGATCAACGGCATCGGCGAACGCGCGGGCAACGCGTCACTTGAGGAAGTCGTCATGGCGCTCAAGGTGCGCCAGGACGCATTCGGCGGTTATCAGACGAACATCGACAGCACGCAGATCTACCGCAGCAGCCGGCTTGTCTCGCACATGACCGGCATGGTGGTGCAACGCAACAAGGCCATCGTCGGCGATAACGCGTTCGCCCACGAAGCGGGCATCCATCAGCATGGCATGATGGCCCACCGCACCACCTACGAGATCATGAGCGCGGAAGACGTGGGCCGATCCAGCGAACTTACGTGGGGCAAACACATGGGCCACCACGCGGTTGGCAAGAAGCTCGAGGAGATGGGCTACAAGCTCAGCGAAAAGGAAGTCCGTCACGTCACCGACCAGATCAAGATGCTCGCCGACAAAAAGAAGCAGGTGTACGACGAGGACGTCATGGCCATCGTCGAAGGCCAGTTCACGGAAGTGCCGCAGGTATGGAAACTCGGCGATCTCAGCGTCACGACTGGCAAGGTCCCCAGCGCGTCCGTGCAACTCAGTCGCGCCGGTAAGGAAGAGTGGATCACAAACGAAGGCACCGGCGACGGCCCGATCGACGCGATGCTCAAGACGATTGACCGCATCACGGGTCTCAAGGGCAGCCTTGTTGATTACAGCGTCAAGAGCGTCACGCGCGGCAAGGATGCCATCGGGGAAGTCACTGTCCGCGTCCATTTCAACGGTGACACGGGCAAGATCGTCACCGGCAAAGGCGCTTCGACCGACATCATCGAGGCCAGCGCCCTCGCCTACTTGAACGCGCTCAACCGCTACCTCTACGAACAACACCGCATCGCGGAGACTGAAAAGCCGACGTTGTGACGGGTTATCAAGCCGCGCTGCTGGTCATTCAACGAAAATGCTCCCTGAGCGCAGGAAGACATTCACCGAAAGAGGTGATCTCGTGAAGAGAATCGCGCACGTGTTGCTGTTGGTATTTTTGGCGTTTGGCCTATCGCGGCCCGGGCACGCTCAAGTGAGCGTGCTCACGTATCACAACGATAATCTCCGCACCGGCGCGAACACGAATGAAACCATTCTCACCCCGGCCATCGTAAGGTCCAATGTTTTCAAGCGAGTGTTTATGTGTGGCGTGGACGGCTATGTGTATGCACAGCCGCTCGTGGCCGCGAGCGTGAACGTCCCGCGTGTTGGTCCGCGCAACGTCGTGTACGTCGCCACCGAGCACGACAGCATGTATGCCTTCGACGCTGACACAGGCCGTCGTTACTGGCACGTCAAACTACTCCCGCGCCACGGTCGCACCGTCTCGTCCACCAATGATGTGCAGTGCAGCGACCTCGTTCCGGAGATTGGCGTCACGAGCACGCCCGTGATTGATCCGACGACCCACACGTTGTATGTCCTCGAAAAGGGCAAGACCAACACGGTTTTCTTCCAACGCCTCCATGCGCTCGATCTGGCCACGGGCGCCGAGAAATTCGGCGGTCCGGTGGCGTTGACCGCCTCGGTACCGGGCACCGGTGATGGCAGCGTGAACGGCGTTGCTTCCTACGATCCGCTCCGCCAACACCAGCGGTCCGCACTGTTGCTGGTGAGCAACATCGTCTACATCGCGTCCGCTTCGCACTGCGACATCAATCCGTATCATGGCTGGATTCTCGGGTACAACGCCACCAATCTGCAACAGACGGTGGCCTTCAATGCCACACCGAATGGCGGGCGCGGCGGCATCTGGATGAGTGGCGGTGGGCCTGCGGCCGATGATCAGGGCAACATCTACTGCAGCACCGGCAATGGAACGTTCGATGCGGACACTGGCGGCAGCGATTATGGTGACAGCGTCCTCGAACTCGACGGCAGCAATAACCTGGCGGTCGAAGATTTCTTCACGCCGTTTAATCAAGCCGATCTCGACGCCGGGGATCTCGATCTTGGCTCAGGGGGCGTGCTCTTGCTTCCGGATCAGCCCGGCGCGCATCCGCATCTGGCCATCACGGAGGGCAAGGAAGGCACAATGTACCTCCTGGATCGGGATGATCTTGGCGAGTTCCAGAGCGGGAGCGACAGCCAAATCGTCCAATCCCTGCCCAATGCGACCGGTGCGGCGTTTTTCACGCCCGCGTACTTCAACGGCTTCATTTACTGTCAGGGCGAGAGTGACGTCCTGAAATGCTACTCCATCACGAATGGCCTTCTTTCCACCAACCCGGTCTCGCAGTCGGCCACGGCCTTCGATTTCCCGGGCGCCCAGGCAAGCATCACCGCCAACGGCACCAACAACGCCATCGTCTGGACGATCCAAACCGACGCCTATCTCGTTCGCAATGGTCAAGCCGTCCTCCACGCCTACGATGCCAACGATCTGACTCAGGAACTGTTCAACAGCACCACCCGGCGGCAGTTGCCGGGTAACGTGGTGAAATTCGCTGTGCCCACGATCGCCAACGGCCGCGTCTATGTTGGGGCCGTGCGCCGTCTTGCCGTGTACGGCGTGCACTAGCCTGCGGGCCTGGTCGGCGCGGGAACAGGGTTGTCTTCGCGAAGAATCCCTGTCGGCGGGCCAACTTCGTCAAAACGCACTCAGGCGCGGGCGGCCTTGACCAGAGCCGCGACGCGTTTCGGATCCACGGGATTGAACAGTTTGCCGCCGACCTTGAGCGATGTGCCCACAATCACACCGTCGGCGTAGCGGAGGAACTCGCGGACGTTGCCGGTTGCGATGCCGCTGCCGAGGAGAATCTTCGCGGTCGGACACGCCTCACGCACACGCTGGACATCCGCCAGATCCGCGACCCGCCCCGTGCCCGTTCCCGAAATGATGAGCGCATCGGCCAATCCGCGTTCCAAAGTATCATGCGCCGAGTCTTCGATCTCGAAATCGCCGAGGGGGACGGCGTGTTTGACGTGCACGTCCGCAAGAATGGATGCGGAGGGGCAAATCCGTTCACGGTAACGGACGGTTCCGTGGGCATCGCCCTCGATAATACCCTGGTCGGTCAGCATGGCGCCTGTGTGGACGTTCACACGGATAAAACTTCCGCCGCATGCCGCGCAAAGTGCCAGCGCCGCGCGAGGGTCGTTACGGAGGACGTTGAATCCTATCGGCACCGCGACGGTAGCGCGGATGGTGAAACCTGCGGCCGACATGGCCGCGATGGTTTCGGGTCCGACGCTGGATTTCGAAAACGGGGCGTCGCCGAAGTTTTCGATGATGATCGCGTCGACCCCGCCGCGCTGATAGGCCTTTGCGTCGGCTGTGGCAAAGTCGAGCAGGGATCTGAAGTTAGCACCCCATCCCGGCGAGCCGGGGAGGGGCTGGAGGTGGATTACGCCAATGACAAGCTTGTGTTTGGGACGGAAAAGTATGCTCATTTTTGCGCAAGTGTGGCAAAAATGAGCACGAAATGGCAGGCTTTTTTGCAGGGTCGAGACCGCGCTGGCGGTCGACCGCACCCCACTCAACAACTACGAAACAACGACGCGCTGGCCGCTGAACTCCCCTTCCAGACGGACTTTACGTGAATTAATCAGGTCGGCAACGATATAAGCGCCAAGCTGTTCATCGTGCGTGAGTTGGTTGACAGTGGCAATCAACTCCGCCAGCGTCGGAGGAGTCTTTCTGTTGGCCTTTGGCTCATTGCGTTTCATGGCAGGGGTATTTAGCAAACTACGTGCCATAGTTGTAGGGCGGGCTTGGGAGCTTGACTCGGGTGGTTATTTTTGAAATGTTGCCCCCGTCACCACGGCTGGGGATGTAGCTCAGTTGGGAGAGCGCCTCGTTCGCAACGAGGAGGTCAGGGGTTCAAATCCCCTCATCTCCACCAGCCTTCGCTCGGGCTTCTGCGTGCATCCACGGAAACGGATGATTGCCCTCGCTTCTCGGTATGCTATACTGTGGATCTCGGTATTGAGTCGCAGTTTTCTCGGGTGGTCCCAAAACAAGAAATCGACTGGCATGGCCCATGGATAAGCGAGCCTGGTAATGGGTGAGACTTCGCTCCTCCCTTCGATGGACACCGACGCGCTGTTGCGGACGATAGGCAACACGCCGTTGATTCCCTTGCTGCGCATCGGGCGGGAATTCCCGGGCGTGCGCATCTTCGCCAAGGCGGAATGGTACAACCCCGGCGGTTCCGTGAAGGATCGGCCCGCGTATCGCATGATTCGCGCCGCCGAGTTGTCGGGACAACTTGCGGCGGGCAAGACCATCCTCGACGCCACCAGCGGCAACACCGGCATCGCGTACGCGATGATCGCCGCGCGCCGCGGGTACCAATGCAAGTTATTGATGCCCGCCAACGCGAGCGCCGAACGCAAGAAGCTTCTCAAGGCATACGGGGCCGAAGTGGTTTTCACTGACCCGGCGGAAGGCAGCGACGGCGCGTTTTACGCCGCGCAGCGGCTCCACCAGGAGCACCCCGATCTGTATTTCTATCCCGACCAGTACGGCAATCCCGAAAACCCGCGCGCGCACTATGAAACCACGGGGCCGGAGATCATCAAGCAGACCGACGGCAAGATCACCCATTTCCTCGCCGGGCTCGGCACCAGCGGCACGTTGATGGGCACGGGGAAACGCCTCCGTGAATTCAATCGTGACATCAAACTCGTGGCCATCCAGCCCGATGGTCCGTTCCACGGACTGGAAGGTCTCAAGCACATGGAGACGGCCTCGCACGTGCCGGAGTTGTACGATCCCCATGTCCCGGACCAGACCATCGGTGTCTCGACCGAAGCCGCACAGAAAATGGCCAAGCGATTGACGCGGGAAGAAGGACTTTACGTGGGCGTCAGCGCGGGCGCGGGCATTTGCGCCGCGCTCAAGATTGCCGCGACAATCAAGGAGGGGGTAATCGTGGCCATCTCTCCGGACGCCGGTGCGCGTTACCAGAGCGAAAAATTCTGGGAGACAGCGTGAAAATCTCCCGCACGCTGCTCGACCAGATCCATCGCCACCTCGAATCGGGGTATCCGAACGAAGCCTGCGGCGTGATGCTCGGCAAAGAAGGTATCATCACGGAAGTTGTGGCGGCTGATAACCAGCGTACGGACAGCGCTCGTAACCGTTATCTCATTGATCCGCTGTCGTATATGAAAATCGAGAAAGAAGCGGATCGGCGCAATATCCAAGTACTCGGCATTTACCACTCCCACCCGGACGTGGCCGCGCGGCCTTCGGAGACGGACCGCCAGGCGGGTTTTCCCAACCTCTCGTATCTCATCGTGTCCGTGGTCAAGGGCAAGGCGGTCGAGTCCAAGTCCTGGCGGCTGCGGGATGATTACTCCCAGTTCGACGAAGAGCCTGTTGAAATTTCCGGGTAATGGGCTAAACTACGCTCCACGGGTCACCGGTACGCAGGAAGGAACCATGGCGATCAGAGTTACAATTCCAACGGCATTGCGGCGTTTTGCCGACGGGCAGGCAACGGTCGAGGTGGCCGGCGGGACGATCAGCGAGGTGTTGGGCAACCTGACCACCGAGCACGCCCAACTCCGCCAGCATCTCTACAGCGAAGACGGCAAACTGCGCAATTTCGTGCGGGTGTACGTCAACGACGAAGACATTCGCGCCCGGGGTGACGATGCCCCCGTCAATGAAGGCGACGAGATTTCCATCGTGCCTTCGATTGCGGGAGGCAATCTGGCCAAGCTCGACCCGATCATCAAAGACCGCGCCAAGCTGACGAACGAAGAAATCAAACGCTATTCACGCCACCTGATTCTGCCCGAGGTCGGCGTGGAAGGCCAGGAACGGCTCAAGGCGGCCAAGGTGCTGCTGGTTGGCTCGGGCGGACTTGGCTCGCCCATTGCGCTGTATCTCACGGCGGCGGGGGTCGGCACCATCGGCATGGTCGAGTTCGACACGGTGGATTTCAGCAACCTGCAGCGGCAGATCATTCACTTCACGGGTGACGTGGGCAAGCACAAGCTCGTGAGCGCGGCGGAAAAACTCAAGGCGATCAACCCGAACCTGAATTTCATCCCCCACCCCGTCAAATTGACGAGCGAGAACGCGCTGGGCATCATCAAAGACTACGATCTCGTTTTGGACGGCACAGACAATTTCCCGACGCGTTACCTCGTCAACGACGCCTGTGTGATGCTGAAGAAACCGAACGTGTACGGCTCGATTTTCCGCTGGGAAGGGATGGCGAGCGTGTTCGCGCCGCATCTGGGCGGGCCGTGCTACCGTTGCTGGTATCCCGAGCCGCCGCCGCCCGGCCTCGTGCCGAGCTGCGCCGAAGGCGGCGTGCTGGGCGTCATTTGCGGCATCATCGGCAACATCCAAGCCAACGAAGCCGTGAAACTCATCATCGGCAAGGGCAAACCGCTCATGGGCCGGTTGCTGCGGTTCGACGCGATGGACATGAGTTTTCGCGAATACAAGATTCCGCGCGATCCGAACTGCCCCGTCTGTGGGAAGAACCCGACGATCACGGAACTGATCGATTACAACCAGTTTTGCGGTATCGGTCGCGGTGAAGAAGGCGGCACATCAGGAGATTCTATTGTGGAAAAGGAAGACACGGGACTCGGGCCGGACGACATCAGCGTCGAGACACTGAAACAAATGCGCGACCGCAAGGAGGATTTCGTACTCGTGGACGTGCGCAACCCCGACGAGTTTGAGATCAGCGTGATCGAAGGCTCGACGAAACTCCCCTTACCGGAGTTGGCGCAACGGTTCCAAGAACTGCCCAAGGACAAACTCATCGTCCTCCACTGCAAGATGGGCGGCCGCAGCGCCCGCGCGCTGAAGTTCCTCCGTCAACAAGGCTATCCCAAGCTCAAGAACGTCGCCGGGGGCATCAACGCCTGGGCCGAGCGGATTGATCCGAACGTGCCGCAGTATTGAGCGCGGGCGTCTCGCCCCTAATACGGGGTTCCCAAGAGAAATGTTGAATCATGCAGGTATTATGAAGATTCGCTGGTTTTGTCTATTAGCAGGCTGTGTGGCGGTGACGGCGGCGGCGGCGCCGATTCGTTTCGTGAAGAGAAGCCCGAACCGTCGTTATCTGATCGGTATGGACAACCTGCCGTTCCTGATTGCCGGCGACTCCCCGCAGTCGCTCATGGTCAATCTCTCGACGAACGATGCGGACATGTACTTTGCCGACCGCCAGTCCCACGCGTTCAACGCGGGCTGGATCGACCTGATCTGCACGACATACACCGGCGGCAACGCGGACGGCAGCACGTACGATGGAATCCTGCCGTTCACGGGTTATCTTCCCGGCGGGACCAATGACCTGGACCACTACGACCTGACCAAGCCCAACGAAGCCTACTTTGCCCGTTGCGACCAAATGATCAACCTGGCGAACCAGTACGGGATCGTGGTGTTTCTGGGCCCGATCGAGACCGGCGGGTGGACGACGACCATCCTCAACAACGGCGCCAAGAATTGCCGCGCGTACGGTCGGTATCTGGGCCAGCGGTACAAGAATTTTCCCAACATCGTCTGGCTGAGCGGCAACGATGATGGCTATTGGCCGAATCCGACCCAGGACATAGCCGTGGCTTCCGTCGCGCTGGGGATCAAGCAAAGAGATACGCACCACATCCAGACGATTGAGTTGACCCCGCCCGGCGGCTCGCTGGACGATCCGCGGTGGGCGCCGATCATCCGGCTGAATGCTTCCTACACCTACAATCCCACGTACGCCCAAATCCTCACAGACTATCAGCGCAAGAAATTCGAGCCGACCTTCCTGGTGGAAGCCGGCTACGAGTTTGAGAATCCCTACGGTTACGCAACGACCCCGGCGATTCTGCGGCAGCAGGAGTATTGGGCGAATCTGAGCGGGGCCACGGGACAGCTTTACGGGAACCACGCGACGTGGACGTTTGAGTCCGGCTGGCAGGGATTGCTGGACACGCAAGGGGCGATTGAAATGGCGTACGTGGCGCAACTGTTCGGGCCGCGGGCCTGGTACAAGCTGGTTCCCGATACGAACCACGTGGTCGTCACGGCCGGCTACGGCACGTACACCAATAGCGGCGCCGTCGCTGAGAACGATTACCTGACGGCGGCGCGAACGCCGGATGGCACGCTGATGATCGCCTTCACGCCAGTCATTCAGCAGTTTACCGTCGACATGACGAAGCTCAGCGGGCCCGCAACCGCGCGTTGGTACGATCCGAGCAACGGGACGTACTCCACTATTGACGGCTCCCCGTTGTCCAATACCGGGACGCAGGATTTCACCCCGCCGGGAAACAACAGCGACGGTGACGGGGGATGGGTGCTGGTGCTCGAGACGCGACCTCCGTAAAGCCGGGGAGAGAAGTGTGTATGGGTTGGTCGCGGCGGGCGCGCAATGAAGGCCCTTCGCGAGCAAGGCTATCCCAACAAGCTCAAGAACGTCGCCGGTGGTATCAACGCCTGGGCCGAGCGGATCGATCCGAGCGTTCCGCAGTATTGAGGTTGCCCACAGCGGCTATTTCCGCTTTCCACCGATAAGGTGGACTCCAACAATTCTTGCCGAATCGGCGTGGCTGCCCAATAGGTCGTCGCGCATGGTCTTTATCAGCGCGGTCAAGAGTGCGTCGTGCTTTTTTGACCAATCCTCAGAATCTCTGCTGAATTCTGAATTGCTGCGCTTAACAAAATCATGGAACGCCATAAGATGATTGACCACATCAGCACTGCCAACAAGGATGAGCGTGTTGAAGCCTTCTGCTAACTTGCTTTGAGCCTCTTGATCCTTGTTGTCTTGCGCAACGTCGCTAAGCGCCTTAATGAATTGCCGGTAAAACTCCTCTTTGATTCGCCGATTCTCTGACGTGACTTGCTGGCGCTTCGAGAAATAATAGGCAAGAGAAGCGGTCACTGTTGACGCAAGGAGGCCAATCGCACCTGTAATAACTTCACCGCTCATAAAGTATCGCGTTCGATGGTGGCGATAATAGCACAGAGGTGAGGGTAGAAGACAAGTCGAGGGTTAATGGAAGTTGCTCGGTTGTGCACAGATCTCCTGACCGTGCACGACGCCTGACCGAAGGTCTCCCGATGCAATCCTGTCGGCGTTGGAGATCTATGGCCACAAGCTGCGGCGAGGTTGGAGGCCTTCGCCGAACTTGGGGTTGCCCGGCGGTTGCGGTCGCATCGCGGACACGTTCATCGGGCATCCCGTGGAACGGGGTGAATTTTGCAGCGTGGTTGGTGGCGAAGATGCGAACGCCAGTCGGCTTCGGTGACGGCGGCGGTGACGAACGGCGCGGGGGGCCACCGCGCCCTACCGCTGGGCCAGGCTTGCCGGCAAGCGCTCGCGTTGGCATACTAAACACCGATGGCTTCAAAGAAAGACCTGGCGATTCCGGTCGACCGTCTCGCCCGTCTGATCTACGAGATTCGCGGGCAGAGAGTCATGCTCGACGCAGACCTCGCGGAAGTCTACGGAGTAACAACGAAGGCTTTGAATCAGGCTGTCAAACGCAATCACAGCAAGTTTCCCACGGATTTCATGTTCCAGTTGACCGCTGAGGAGTTTGAGGCCATGCGGTCACAAGTTGTGACCACATCGGGAGAAGCTTTGAGGTCACAATTTGTGACCTCAAAGGGAAGAGGTGGTCGGCGCTATCTACCCTTTGCCTTTACCGACTATGGCGCGATCATGGCGGCCAATGTGCTCAACAGCCCGTGCGCGGCGCAGATGAGCGTGTTTGTCGTGCGGGCGTTCGTGAAGATGCGTGCGGCGCTGTCGGACAGTCACAAATTGGCCCGCAAACTTGCCACGCTGGAGAAGGAACTTAAAGAGCGGCTCGGCGTGCATGAAGCTGCCATTGTCACCATCCTTCAACGCGTCATGGACATCATCGACCCACCCGCGCTACCTGAGCCACCACCCAAGAAAGGCGTAGGCTTTCACATTAGGGAAGGCAGAGGGCGTTACCGAATCCGTGCCGGTCGGCTTCGGTGACGGCGTCCGCCTTCGCTCTACGAGCTATGGCGCGACGGGGTGACGGAGCGGAGGCGGAGGCGGTTTGAAAGGCGGCAAAGAGGCGGCTGGGACAGCCGCTACTACACCAAGCGCAGCTACAGACCGGCAACCGACTATCGAAATTTGATATTTGTGCTGGACGCGGCGGTGCGGTGGTGGTATAAGGGCGATAGTTGTTTGAAAAAGGAGTTGGGAGAGAAACGGAGCGGACGGCTCGGAGCTCCGTAAACGGCACGCGAGCAGGCGGCGTCCCAACGGCGAAGGAACGTGGGCGGGGATGGGGTTCCCTATAAAAGTATGTTTTTGCGAAACGAACCCAACTGAAAAATGCGTATGTGTTTAGGCATGAATATGTTGTGTAAGATGCGAGTTGGGTTCGTTCGACCAACCGAACCCATTTTGAGCGGGGTTAAGGTGCGAAAAGAAGCGCCTAAGGGGCCGTTATGACCGAAGCGAACCCAAAGCGAACCCAATTTGCCGTGGCGCGAGGGACGGTACCTGTGCCCTTGCCGGTGAATGTTCGCGTTGGCATACTGGCAACCGTGAGTAGTGTCTCTAATCCGGCATCCAGCAAGGAGTCCATATGATCGACCAACCGATGACCCGACGTGAAGCGTTGAAGACGGCTGCCGTGTTCGGCGTGACGGCCGCGCTGTCCCGTTTGCCTGATGTTCTCGGCGCGGAAACGCCGGAACCGGCGCTTCGCAAGGCGGCGACGATTTCCATTGCGACCAGCCCGGCGCCATTTGCGAAACAAGATGTCGGCAAGATCCTCGACAATCTCCAGCAAGTGGCGGGCGTGAACGTGATCCTGCCGTTCATGTACACCCACGGAAATGTCCGGGCGGGTTTGCCGGCGGAAGGATTCCGCGGGGGCAACTACGCCATTCCGCACATGGAATACTACAAGGACGCGGGCCTCACCTACGAGGACATGCGCGGCACGGAGTTTGGCGACGTGGATGTTTTCGCCCGGTTGATTCCCGCGGCCCACAAACGCGGCATCAAGACCTTCGCGTGGATCATTGAAGACAACAAACGGCCGGCCGCCATTCCGCATTGGGAACCGATGTACGAGGTGGATTTCCATGGCCGGCGCGCGGAAGGCCATCCCGGGGGCCCGTGCTACAACAATCCCCAGTACCGCGCCTGGCTGCTGGGGCTGGTCGAAGATTATGCGCGTTCGTACGAAATCGACGGCGTCATGTGGGGTTCGGAACGGCAAGGCGGACTGCTCAACGCGCTCGGCGCTTATCACAACGGCGAGAGAACCGATCCCGCCCGGGTCACCTGTTTCTGCGAGTTTTGTGTGAAGAAAGCCAAAGGGTTGGGGATCGACGTCGACCGGGCGAGGCGCGGGTTCGGCGAATTGGAAACGTACGTCCGCAACGGGCGGGCCCACCAACGGCCCCGGGACGGATACTTTGTTTCTTTCTGGCGGCTGCTGTTGAAGTATCCCGAACTGCTTGCGTGGGACAACCTGTGGGTGACCAGTCGGCATGAGTTTGAGCGTGATGTGTACCACAAGATCAAATCGATCAAGCCGTCCCTGATGGTCGGCTGGCACCTGTGGCAGAATCTGTCGTTCAGTCCGTTCCATCGGGCGGAGGAGGACCATGCCGAGTTGACTGGCTGGTCCGATTTCATCCGGCCCGCGCTGTACAACAACTGCGCCGGCGAACGCATGCGGAGTTTCGTGGACAGCACGCATGAGAATGTTTTTGGCGACGTGCCGCCCGACCAAACGCTGGCCCTGATGTATCGATTGCTCGATTACCAGGAAGCGCCGTACGACAAGGTGGCCTCCACGGGTTTTTCCACCGACTATGTGCTGCGCGAAACCCGGCGCACGCTGGAAGCCGTGGCCGGCTCGTCCACGCAGGTCTGGCCCGGCATCGATATTGACGTGCCCGTGCCGGCGGGGACCGGCCATTGCACGCCCGAGAGCGTCAAACAGGAAGTACTGGCGGTGTTCAAGGCGGGCGCGCAGGGAGTGATGCTGTCGCGCAACTATGTCGAAATGAAGCCCGAGAACCTTGCCGGCGCCGGTGCGGCGTTGCGGGAACTGGGATTGCACTGAAGCGCGTATGTCACGGCTGAACCGCCTTGAAGAGCGATTGCCAGGAGGATTGGAGGTCGGATTCGATGGCGCGCCAGTCGGATTCGGTAACGCCGTTGTGGACGGCTGCGGTGTCGCGGATCTTCATCGCGTCGGCGCGGAAGCGTCCATAGTCCATGAGCTTGTCGGCGGGCACTTGATAGAGTTCCGCGGCGGCTTCGGCCACGGCGCGAGCAAGATCGCCTTCCTCATGTCGGCCGCGTTCGCGATGGACAATCCACCATTCCAGTTCCAATTTGGCGGCCCGTTGCACGTCGAAGGACCCGTTGCTGATGTCGTGGATCTCCTGGAAATAGCACTCGAGATAGGGCAACGCACGCTCGTAGTCGGCGCGACCATGCCCGTCCTTGAAGATGAACGCGGCCTTGGCGGCGTAGGCGGCCACGTGATTCGACCGGAGAAGCGGGAAATGGAACTGGAGGCGCATCAATTCAGCGAGTTGGAGGAACAAGTCGCTCGACCGTCGGTCGTAGTACGAGCGCCACATCACGGTGTCGAGGTGCGCGATTGCATCCGGGTCGAAGCGCCGAATGTCCTCGCGGCGCGGGAGAAACAGGTCGATCCCCGCCCAGAGCAGGAGCGCGGCGACGATGGCGAGAATCAGCCAGAGAATACGCTTCGATTTCATGACGTTTGTGGTCGAGACGTTGCGGATTCTAGACAACGCCTATCCGCGAGGTCAACGGCAGATTCGGCGCTTCACAGAAGCGCCGGCACAACGGTATAGTTACGACATGCCGATTCATACGACAGCGATAGTGAGCCCGAAGGCGGAACTCGATTCATCCGTCGAGGTGGGGCCGAACGTGGTCATCGAGGACCATGTGAAGATCGGCGCGGGGAGCCGGATTTGGGCGAACGCGTATCTGACGGGGCACACAGAGATCGGGCGCGGGAACGAAATTCACATGGGCGCGGTGATCGGGCATGAGCCGCAGGATTTGAAGTTCGACCGCGCCTGCCGCAGCTATTTGAGGATCGGCGACCGCAACGTATTTCGCGAGTATTGCACGGTGCACCGCGGGACGGAACCTGAGAGCGCGACGGTCA
>CAWIJG010000013.1:0-3731 GCA_963836315.1 uncultured Verrucomicrobiae bacterium | reverse complement strand
AGGCGCAACGTTACGGAAACATTATGCCGTTGCCAATTCCGAACGCAATTACGAATATCAATCGACACGGCGCGTGGCTCCGGAACAAATCTGCCCGCCCAACAATACGAGTTCAATCTCTCGTGGATTGGTCAGCCCGGCGCGCAATTCCATGCCGAGCGCTTCCGCGTACGCCTTGGTCAACGCCAGACCCAGGCCGCAATGTTCGGGGGAAGAACGAGAGGGATCTTTGCGCCAGAATCGCTCGAACAAATGCGGGAGATCGTCAGCGCCCAGGTCGTCTGTCGTGTTGCAGATCTGCAGTTGACCGCGCTCGCCATTTGTTTCGACAGTCAAGCGAACTAATCCGCCGCCAGGGCAGTATTGCACCGCGTTGGAGAGCAAGTTGGTGAAGATGGCGCGCAGCAGGGTGGGATCGGTGAGCCAGCAGGCATCGTCTGGCACCGCAACCGAAAAGGTGATCCGCTTTGCCCGACTTTGGTCGGAAAGCGGTTGGGAAATTTCTCTGATAAGCGGCGAGAGAAAGACCGGCTCCAGATGCACAGGTTGTAGTCCGCCTTCGCAGCGAGCGAGGGCCAGGAGTCCGGTCGCGATCGATTCCATCTGCAGGGCAACAGTTAGGGCGTCCTGCAATATGTTTCGGGTAGCGTTCAAATCCTCCGGCCACTTCAGTGTGACCTCGGTCAGTGTGCGGAGTTCGGCAATTGGCGTGCGCAGTTCATGGGCCACATCGGCACTGAAGCGTCTCTCACGCTCGAAGGAGGCTTGCAGGCGGGCTAACAATTCATTCAGTCGCTGGCAAATCGGCTGAAGTTCCGTCGGCAGGCTGACGGTCGGAAACCGCAGCTGAAGAGAGTGGGCATCTATCGAGGCCACGTGTTCTTCAAGCCTCTTCAATGGTTTCAGCCCGCGCCCGACGATGAAAGGCACGGCAAAGCCGGTCATGGCCGCCAGCGTACCGCCGACGAGCAAAAGTGCCGTCGCCACCAGGCGCAATCGATGATCCAAAACGCCACGGTGTCGCGCAACCACAAGGGTGACCGGTCCGTTGAGTTTCATGGTTGACGATTGATTCCCGGCGTCTTCTTCCATCTGCGGCACGAAGCGGATACCGATGGCGCGGCCCGGCTGGCCGTCAGGTAAATCGAGGTCCCAACACCTGGGCCCCCTGATGGAGGAGACGGCTCGATTGGGTAGTTCCCATTCCTTCAGAGACGGAGAACGCTTCACGGTTGTGCCGTCGGGATGCCATATTTGGAAGTAGTCAGGCAACCGCTTGCGCTCAAAGCCGCTCATGAACTCCCCGCCAAAATCCACTTCCACCGATCCCTTGTCCTGCGTGGTCAAGGAAGCCAGGGCTTCGGCGGTCGCTTTCAGGGTGTTGTCGAATTCCGCCTTCAAACCGGCGCGGATCGTGAGATACAGCACGGCGCCGCCGGCAGCCCACAGCGAGCAGAACCCAAGGAGCAGTCCAATCGTCAGGCGTCGGCGGATGGAGTTCACGCGGGTCTTGCCTCGAGAACGTAGCCCATGCCCCGTCGTGTGTGGATCAGCGGCGTAGCGTTGGCCGCTCCCAGCTTCCGGCGCAAGGAGCTGATCGCCGAGTCCACCGCGTTGCTCATCAACTCGGCGGACTCGCCGTAGAGATGCGCTTCAATATCGCTGCGGGACACCACCTCGCCGCGACGTAGCGCCAGGTACTCCAACAAACTGAACTCGCGCGGGGCAAGATCAATGTCCTGGCCGGCCCGCGTGACCGAGCGGGCAATCGTGTCGATCCGTAAATCGCCGATGACGAGCGGGGTGTTCTTGCGTCCGTAGCGCCGACGACACAGCGTGTGAACGCGCGCGAGCAATTCCTCCAGCGCGAATGGCTTGATCAGATAATCGTCCGCCCCCAGTTGCAGGCCGCGCACGCGATCATCGACGGTGTCGCGCGCCGTCAGGACGAGCACCGGTACGTTGTTCTCCCGCTCCCGCAGACGCCGCAGGATGCTCAATCCGTCCAGCCCGGGCAACATCAGATCGAGAATGACCGAGTCGTACTCGTTCGATTCGGCAAGCCAGAGCCCTTCCTTGCCGTCGCCGGCCACATCCACGGCGTAACCGACCTTCTTCAGCGCCGCTCCCACCGAACGCCGCAGCAGTTTGGAATCTTCGACCAGGAGTATTCTCACCAAGCGTGTCCCCCCGGCAGAATAGGGCCAGGAACGGAAGCTGGCAAGCGTGCCCCCTGCCTCCGGCTTCTGGCCTCCTGCAGTGTTCGCTGGTTACTTCTCTTCCTCGACGAGCTTGCCCGCCGGGTCGAATGTCGCCGCGATCTTCTTCCCATTTCTTTTGCCTTCGATCTCATAGGCGGTCTTGCCGTCCTCCTCTACTCGCGCCGTGTCGAGGCCGGTCGTGCCGCCGAAGTACTTCGCCGCCACCGTTTGGACGGCTTCCGGCAATTCGCCGAAGCTGATGCCGGTCTCCGTGCCGACAACCGAGCCGTCAGTCGCAATCGCATACTCCATATGCTTGCCATTGACTGTGGCCTCGACATCATAAATCTCCTTGCCCTTCTCCACTTCCTTGTCGATCTTCTCGACCTTCCCGCCGACGGTTAAGTTCTCGACAGTAGCGCGGGCGGGTGCGGTCAATTCCGCCAGCGAAACGCGTGTGGCGGCATCCTCCTTGCCTTCTGTGCCCGCCTTGTTCGAGGCGCAAGCGCCGGCCAGTGCCGTCAGCCCCGCTGCCATGAGGAACGTCACGATCGTACGGCTGATGCGATTCTGCATGTTGCTTGTCTCCTTGTCGGTGATTTGTGTGTTTGGTGGTGCCGGCCACGCTACCGAAGTCCACGTTACTGAAAGATTACGCACCCGAGACTTTGCCCTGACACCCGGTGGTTGACCCATCCGGTGTTGTACTGCGGGGGAAATTGGTTTGGTTTCTGCCCAAAAACCACCCCTTTCTGCCCTCTTTCCAGCATTTATTCCCCGTTTTTTGCCTCTTTTTGGCAGAACGAACCCAACCAGCATTTCGCCCAACACATTCATGTAGAATATGTTATGAATTTTTCAGTTGGGTTCGTTTGGCAGAAACACTCTTCTATATAAAGCCAACTCCGACAATTCCGCGAATTGCCGGAGGGAGCCGTAGCGAAGCGGAGACGCCATCGCGGCAAAGGCAACGCCGCAGCCGTCCCATCGGTGCGAGCCGAGCGGGCGCGAGCGAGTGCAATCCCCCTGCCAACCGTCTTTATCCGAGCCTCCCCGCGCATGTCTCTATGATCCATGCTCATGACCCAATTCTCTCACAATCCCAGAAATACCGTATGCGTACTTTGGAAGGTTTGGAAGGTTTGGAAGCTTTTCTTTTCCCAGTTGTCGGCCGCGTCCGGTGTTGCGTGCGCTGTCACTGGCGCACCCGGGTGGACCGTGTAGCGGTAGCGAGCGAGTGCAACGCGTTGACGCTTTTTTTAATGTGGAACCTTGGTTTTCCACGACGACAATTCCGCACTCCCGGTTATCAGTGCTTTCAATAGGCGGTCGACTTACGGCCTTGCGGCGGGGTGAACATTCTGCCAATGTCGATGGCCGTGGCGCGACGAGGTGTCCGTCCCGCGATTACCATGAGTCGGCTCGTGCCGCAGGAAGGAGAGCAGCAACCGATGAAGACCATGAACACGCAATCGATGCTGGCTGGCGGTTGTCACCGATCTGTTTCCCGATTTCTCTGCCGCGCCGGTC
>CAWIJG010000012.1:0-12138 GCA_963836315.1 uncultured Verrucomicrobiae bacterium | reverse complement strand
GAAGCGAGTAGCAACATTGCGTTCAAGGAATGGGCGGTGGTCGTGGACGCACTGGGTCGGGGCGAGCAAGCCCTCATTCTTCGCAAGGGCGGGATTCGCGAGGAACGCGGCCAATTCCACGTCGATCACCGCGAGTTTTGGTTGTTCCCAACGCAGTACCATGAGGCTGAGCGCTCCATTATCCCCTCGAAACGCCCCATGCTGCAGCAAATCGCCGCCGCCGCGCCGAAAGACGCCGTGGATATCGAGTACTATGTGGTGGTAGACCCGGTGGTTCAGATCGCGGACCTCGAACGGGTCAGGCGTCTGCAGGGACGACACGTCTGGAGCGAGCAAATCCTGCAGGAACGCTTCCAGTTTGGGCGTGACGGGGGATTGCACGCCCTTGTGACTCGCGTGTATCGCCGCCCGTCGGCCGAGCGTTTTGTCATGCGCGAGTCGTACGGCGGGTGCAGAGCTGGGTCGAACTGGAGCGGGCATTGTCCACTGAAGGCTTGACGCCAGTGCTTAGTGATGCTGAATATAGCGTGCAGCGGGAAGAACTCGTGGAGATTCTATCCGATCATGCCCTTACTCATTCATAAGCGGCCCGATGGCACCGACAAGAACCTGACGTTCGGCGACAAGCCCCTGATTGTGGGCCGCCTCCCCGAATCCGAGATCTCCGTGCGCGATTCTTTCATTTCGCGCGTACACTGTGGAATCAGTCACGCCAACAATCAGTTCACGCTCAAAGATCTCGGCTCGACGAATGGCACGTACCGCAACGGCGCCCGCGTCTTTGAGTGCTCGCTCGCGACCGGCGACAAAATCCAGGTCGGCAACACGACTCTCGTGTTCGAGATCGACACAAAGAACGGCAACGCGCTCCTGCGGCAGGTGCCGCAGATGGTTGCCCCGCCGTTGACCGTCGGGGGTTCGACGCCACCACGTCCGGAACTCAAACAACCCACCATGCCGGTGAACCCGCCGGGGGTGAATCCGCCGGCGATGAAGCCGGCGCCGCCGAGCATCCATCCCAAGTGACCCGGCCGAGGCGTCCCATGAACGCGGCGCGGAAATCCACACTCCCGGTCGTGCTGTTTGGTTGGCTGGTCATCCGGGCCGCCACGCCGCGGAACCCACCCGTGTCAATCAACAGGCCCATTCTTGACGATTCGCTGACCCGGTGACACGACGCCATACAGCGCAACCATGCCCACCATCCTCTTATGAAAAAGGTCCTTGTGCCTCTCGCGCCGGGTTTTGAGGAGATTGAAGCGATTACCGTGATTGATGTGCTTCGTCGGGCCGGGGTGGAGGTGGTGGTTGCCGGCACGCAACCCGGACCGATTGAGGCGTCGCGCCGGACCCGACATCTTCCCGATTGCACGCTCGATGACATCCGCGCAACGGACTTCGATATGATCGTGCTGCCCGGCGGCCAGCCCGGCACGACCAACCTTCGCCACGACACGCGCATCAAGCGGATCATCGAAATCCTGCAGGCGAACGGCCGCTATGTCGCCGCCATTTGCGCCGCGCCCAGCGTCCTGTCCGCATACGGCGTGTTGCGGGGGCGCGCGGCAACCAGTCATCCCAGCGTCCGCACTGAAGTCGCGACCGGCGCGCGGGAGTTCTCCGATCAACGCGTGGTGACCGACGGCCGGATCGTGACCAGCCAGGCGGCGGGCACCGCGATGGAGTTTGCTTTCACGCTCGTGGAAATCCTTTGCGGCGCCGACAAGGCCGCGGAAGTCAACCGCGGCGTCCTCGCCCGGTTGTAACGGTTCATGCCGCGTTGCTTTTCCCCGCCCGCACGGTAGAATCCCGGATGGAGGCTGTGTGAAACGGAGAAGCACAACAGCAGTCGCGCTGACCGTCGCTGGGTCCGATAGCGGGGGCGGGGCGGGCATTCAAGCCGACCTGAAGACGTTCCACACGCATGGGGTCTTCGGCACGAGCGCGATCGCGTGCATTACCGCCCAGAACCCCGGGCGGGTCAGCGCCGTGCAGGCCATCGAGCCGCGCATCGTTGCCGAACAGATGGCCCGCGTCTTCGAGGCGTTTCCCGTCGGCGCGGCGAAGACCGGCATGTTGTATGACGCGGCGATCATCGAGACGGTCGCCCGTGGGTTTACGCGCCGCAAGTTTCAGACGCTGGTGGTCGATCCCGTGATGGTCGCCAGCAGCGGCGCGTCACTGCTCAGGCCGGACGCCATCAAGGCGCTGACCACGAAACTGTTTCCGCAAGCCGCGGTGGTGACACCCAATCTCGCGGAAGCGGAAGTGCTCACGCAACGCTCGATTCGCACGCTGGATGAATTGCGGGCCACAGCCCGTTCGCTCGCGGAGAAGTACGGCGTGCCGTTCCTGGTGAAAGGCGGACATTTGCCCGGCGCGAAGCAAGCCGTGGACGTTTTGTTCGACGGCAAACGTTTTCGCGAATACCGCGCGGCGATGGTTCACGGCATCAAGACCCACGGCACCGGCTGCACGTTCTCCGCGGCGATTGCCGCCAATCTGGCGCTCGGTCACGGCTTGGGCGAATCCATCGAGCGCGCCAAACGGTTTGTAACGAAGGCCATTCGCAACTCGCTGGTCGTGGGGAAATACCCGGCGCTGAACATATGAAACGTCCACTCACGGGGATCGCAGTCGCGTACGCCTCGGGAATCTGGATTGGATCGTGGGTTACCTGGCCGCTGCTGACGTTGTTTCTGCTGGCGGCGGCATGTCTCGTCGTCTTTCTGGCGGTGCGGCGGACAAGATTCGGCTTCCTTGCGCTGTTTACAGCGATTCTCGTGTTGGGAATGTGCGCCGACCGACAAGCCGCAACCGCCTTCTCGCCGATCGACATCACCCGTCAACTGGAGTTGCGGGACCAAAACGTCGACTTGCAGGGGGTAGTCGTGAGCGACACGGGCTATCGCGCCGTGCCGGTGAACGAAGATGACACGGAGCGGTTGCGGTTCACACTCGAACTGAAGGCGGTGTCGCGGGATGGTCAATGGCAACCGGCCACGGGACGCGTTCTCGTATTTGTCAGCGAGACGCGCGCTGTCGAGGCGGTGCGTTACGGCGATCTCATCCGGTGTTCCGCGATTCTGCGCGTGCCGGCGGCGATGCGGAACCCCGGCACGTTCGACTGGCGGGCGTGGTTGGAACAGCGGGGGATCCATTTCACGGCGACGATCCGCAAAGGCGACACGCTCGAGGTCGAGGCGCACGGTCAGGGCAACCCGGTGATCTCGGTGGCGCTGGGGTTGAGCGAGTACCTTGAACACGCCTTGCGGCTCGGGCTCGAAAACGAGCCGAAACTGGCGGGCGCGCTGGCCGGCATGGTCATCGGGGAACGCTCGGAGATCCCGGCGGAAACCTACAAGGACTTCCAACGCACCGGGGTTTTCCACGTGTTTGCGATCAACGGACTGCACGTCGGGCTGGTGACGGCCACCGTGCTGGTGGCTTTGCGTCTGCTGCGGATTCCGCGGCGCTGGTGCGCCGTGGCGGCGGTGCCGCTGCTGGTCCTGTACGTGTTCGCCACGGGAGCGCACCCCGGTGCAATCCGCGCGCTGATGATGGCATGCGTGTGGTTGATCGGCTGGATGCTGGTGCGGCCAACGGATTCGCTGAACACGCTGGCGGCGGCGGCGCTCGTGATTCTGCTCATCGCTCCGACGCAACTTTTCGATGGCGGGTTCATCCTGTCGTTTGCGGTCGTGTTGGCGATTGTGATCCTGACGCCGCGCATCGAGGCGCGGCTGGTGCCGTGGGTCGCAACGGACCCGTTTTTGCCGGCGCAGTTGGTGCCGAATTGGCGGAAGAAACTTGAGGTCTGGCTGCGACGGTTTATCCAATTGCTGAGTTGTTCGGTCGCGGCATGGGTGGGATTGCTGCCATTGATGGCCGTATACTTTCATTTGTTCACGCCCATCAGCATCGTCGCCAACCTGCTCGTGATACCCCTGCTGGGCGGCATCCTGGCGCTGGGCCTGGTGACATCGTTGGCGGGGGTGGTGTCCTCGTGGGTGGCAGTGACTTTGAACAACGCTAACGGCGTTCTGCTCAGCATCATGATTCGCGGCGTCGATTGGCTAAGTGCGGTGCCGTTTGGCCACCGGTTCGTTCACGCTCCGCCTCCGTGGGCGGTCTGGGCGTATTACGGACTCGGCGTGCTCCTGTTGACCAAAGCGATCCCGACGCAGCGGCGGCGGCTGGCGGCGGTGGCGTTGGTGCCGACGCTGGGGGCGGCGCTGTTCTTCAGCAACGGATTGTCCAGCCACGTCGATCTTACCGTGCTCTCGGTGAACGACGGCACGTCAGTATTCCTCGATGCGCCCGGTGTACGCAACGACATGCTGATCGATGGCGGCGGTGGCTGGAGCGGCTCGCACACGCTGATTCCATTCCTGCGGGCGCATGGCGTGAACCGTCTGGCGGCGACCATACTCACCTGTGGCGACAAGGCCCATGCGGCGGGATTGAACGTGGTCGTCAACGAGGTGCCGGCACAGGCCGCGATCTACAGCGGAATCGCCTCGCGCTCGAAGTATTACGCGCAATGGGTCAACGACATGAAGGCGCAAAACATTCCGCTGCGCGTGGTCAGGGCAGGGGACGAATTAAGCACCGCGCCGGACATTCACGTTCGCGTGTTGCATCCGCCACACGGTCCGGGCGCTGCCCGCAGCGAGGACAACGCGCTGGTGCTCGCCGTCGAGTACGGGCCGACGCGCGTGTTGTTAATGTCCGATGCCGGCGAGACGGTCGAGAAGCGGCTGCTGAACGAGTACGCCGATCTCCACGCGCAAGTCGTGGTGAAAGGCCAGCACGGCAAGGAACCGTCGTGCACGGCAGAGTTCCTCGACGCGGTGCGTCCCGCGACGGTCGTGCAAGTGGTCAACCTCAACGACAGCCACCGTTATCCCGAACCGGATCTGCGCGACCGGTTGGCCGAGCGCGGCATTGCCTACCTCCGCAGCGATGACGTCGGCGCCGTGACGATTCGGTTGGGGCGGGATGGATATGAGGTGAAGACGTTTCTTAAATAGACTTGCGTCCCGACCCGGACGTTGTATGAGCAGGGCAAGAACTTGGCCGCCCGAGCGCAGGGAGGAATGCGCGAATTGGAGAATAGTTAGGCGGGACCGCGATTGCTTGTTAGACGCGGCATACTGGTCACAACAGTTGTACAAATTGTTCTCAGATGCCGACGAACAGTACGACTGCTCAAGTGAATGAATTTAAGAAATGGTGCGATAAGCACTTCTTTATAAAGGAACGACGGCCCAGGATCCTGATTGGATTAGGATCTGCCGGTATTGGACTCATATGTGATGTAATGCTGCTGGTCTCCAAGCGGTACACTGATAGTGTTCTAAATACGTTTGATCGATTAACGGATATGGCCGTCAGATTCGCGGTATGTATTGGCGTGAGTGTTGTTACGTGGCTTTTCGTAAGTGCAATTTACAATCGTTTCAAGCGCAATACACGATGAGTAGTTTTGCCGTCCGTACGATTCCCTACGCTGACTCAGCGGGATCGTCAGCCTCGCTATCACGTCAAAAGGATTAGAAGTGCGACGTTCGCCACGTGGAGCCCGAAAAGGATTCGGGGTAAATGTGGCAAACGCCCGGAAGGGCGATCCCGCAGGAGGAGCGGACAGCGCGGCTACAACTTTGGAGCAACGGTTGCGTTGGGACGTCATCTTAACAGCCAAAGGAAACAAAGATTATGAAGACCAACAATCTTGTGTGGATGATCACCGGCACGTCGCAGGGATTTGGGCATGAGCTGGTCTGGGCCGCATTGCGGCGAGGCGATTCGGTAATCGCGACATCGCGGAATCCGCGCAAGGTTGCCGCGGCTTTCCCGGAAGCGGCGGATCGTCTGCTGGCGATTCCGATGGATTTGCGTGATCCAGCGCAGATTGCGAGTGTTGTTCAGGGCGGGATCGCTCGGTTCGGACGGATTGATGTGCTCGTGAACAACGCGGGACACGGTTTGATCGGCGCGGTGGAAGAAGCCAGCGACGCCGAAATCGCCAATGTCCATGAAACGAATGTTTTTGGACTGCTTCGGGTTACCCGCGCGGTATTGCCGCACTTCCGGGAGCGACGGAGCGGGCATGTGGTCAATCTTTCGTCGATTGGCGGGATCATCGGCATCGCCGGTTTTGGCATTTACAATTCCACCAAGTTCGCCGTCGAAGGGCTTTCGGAAGCGTTGGCACACGAAGTGGCGCCGCTCGGCATTCGCGTCACGATCGTCGAGCCCGGTCCGATTCCGGACCGATTTTCTGGGCGGCTCGCTGGCCGTGGCCGGGAGAACATTGGCCGACTACGATCAGACCTCCGGCCAAACACGGGCCGGAGCAACGACACGGCACGGAAATCAGCCGGGCGATCCAGTGCGCGCTGCCGAGGCGATTATCAAGGCCGTCACGTCGGAGAATCCGCCGCGGCACCTGCTCCTCGGACGGTTTGCGTACGACCGCGCCACCGCCAAGCTCGATGACCTGCGAAAGGAATATGAAGCATGGCGCGACGTGACGTTGGGGGCGGATTTTAGGAGCTGAAGCTGCGGCCCGCACTCAGCGAGCGCGGCTACAACGGTGGCCAGGGACGGCCGCTACTACAAGAGTTGTGAAAAGAAAAGCTTCCAAACCTTCCAAACCTTCCAAAGTACGCATACGGTATTTTCTGAATTGTGAGAGAATTGGGGTGTGAAAGAAAGGTGTAAGAGGGTGATGAGCGGAAGAGTCGAGATGACGGTTGGCAGGATTTTCGCCAACTATAGGCGTTTTTCCAAAACGAAGCCAAGTGCGAAATGCGTATCCAGCGTGCCATGAAGATTTTACGCAAAATGGAGGATGGATTTGGTTGCCGAAAATGACACAAAACGAACCCAATTGAGGCACCCGAAAGGCGGTTTTATGCAAAAACGAACCCAAATGAACCCCACCTGCGGCGTAAATCATTCTGACTTGTCTGGTCAATACGCCCTCGCCATACTGCGCGGATTATGATGGTGATCAAGAATGGGCGGGTGGTGGGACCACGCGGGGTGTTGGAGCAACATTGCGTGGTGATCGATGGCGGCAAGATCAAGCAGGTCGCGCCGACCGCACAGGTGCTATGGTCCGAAGACGCGGAGGTGATCGACGCGCACGACGAGTTCGTGGCGGCGGGGTTTGTCGATATGCACGTGCACGGGGCGATGGGGCACGACGCGATGGATGGCACGGTCGAGGCGTTGGCGAAGATCGCGAAGTTTCACGTTGCCGGCGGCACGACGGCGATGACGCCGACCACGACGACGCATTCGCCCGGGAAGATTGACGCGGCGCTGCAAGCGATTGCCGATGCGGTTGGACACGATTTTGGCGGGGCGCAAATCGTCGGCGCGCACGTGGAGGGGCCGTACATTTCGGCGGCGCGCAGCGGCGCGCAACCGGTGCAGTTCATCCGCGAGCCGAACCCGGCGGAGTACCTGTCGTGGTTGGATCGGGAGGGATTGGTGACGCAAATGACGCTCGCGCCGGAAATGCCGGGCGCGCTGGAACTGATTGATGCGCTGTTGGAACGTGAAATCCTGCCGAGCGGCGGGCACACGGCGGCGAGCGGGGAGGAAGCGCGGAGGAGCGTGGACCGGGGGTTGTGTCATGCGACGCACTTGTTCAATTGCATGTCGAGCATGGTGAAGGTCGGTCCGTTTCGGGTGCCGGGGGCGCTGGAAACATTTTTGGCTGACGAACGGGTGATGGTGGAATTGATCGCCGACGGCAAGCACGTGCATCCGGAGTTGATGCGGCTGGCCGTGCGGGCGAAAGGCGTCGACAAGGTGTGTTTGATTACCGATGCGACGGCGGGGGCGGGTTTGGAAGAGGGCGCGAAGTTTCTGGTGGGAGAGACGCAGGCGATGGTGGGCGACGGGGTGGGGATGACCGCCGACGGTTCTTCATTGGCGGGGAGCGTATCGACGATGATCCGGATGGTCAGGAACATGGTCGAACTCGCGGGCGTGCCGCTGGCCGACGCGGTGCGCATGGCCAGCCTGAACCCGGCGCGCGCGCTGGGAATGGGCGGTCGGAAGGGCAGTGTGGAGGCGGGCAAGGACGCGGACCTGGTGATTTTCTCGGGCAAATTCGAAGTGTCGAAGACATTGGTTGGTGGACGCGTGGAATACGAGGCCAAGATCGAGTGAGCGCGAAGACGCAGGGGATGGTTCGATGATCGTCATTACCGGAGCGACGGGATTTGTGGGCGAGGAAGTCGTCCGGCAGGCGCACGCGGCGGGTCATCCGATTCGGGCGATTGTGCGCGATCCGCGACGGGCGCAATGGCTGGCGGAGCGATACGGGGTCGAGCTGTTTCACGGCAACGTGTTGTACGCGCCTTCCATCGAAGGGGCGATGGAAGGGGCGAAGTGCGTCATTCATCTGGTCGGGATCATTCACGAGCAGAACGAGAACACGTTTGAGCGGGCGCACACGCGGGCGACCCAGTACGTGGTGGATGAGACGAAGAAGTCGAAGGTGAAGCGCTACGTGCACATGAGCGCGCTCGGCACGCGCGCGAACGCGCGCAGCCGGTATCACCAGACGAAATGGGCCGCCGAAGAGTACGTGCGCAAGAGCGGGCTGGCTTGGACGATATTCCGGCCCTCATTCATCTACGGTCCGCACGACAAGGCGATCAACACGCTGGCGCAACTGGTGCGGCGGCTGCCGTTCGTTCCGGTGCTGGGCAACGGCCAGACGAAGATCCAGCCGCTATCGGTCGAAAACGTGGCGAAGGCGTTTGTGACGGCGGTCCACAACGACGCCAGCATAGGCAAGACCTACGATCTTTGCGGTCCGGATGCATTCACGTGGAATGAATTGTACGACAAGTTGCAGACAATTCTTGGCACACGAAAGCGAAAGCTGCACCTGCCACTACCGGTTGCGCGGGTGCAAGCTGCGTTCTTTGAAAAGATTCTGACGAACCCGCCGTTCACCCGCGACCAGCTTCTCATGCTGCAAGAGGACAGTGTTGGCGATCCGAAGCCGGCGGAACGGGACTTCTTCCTGCAGCAGGAGGAATTTGAGGAAGGCGTGGCGCGATATCTCAAGCCCGCGGTGTGAGGAAAAAAACAGCAGGGAATCCGAGGTGGATTCCCTGCTGCGATATTGAGATTAAAGGAAGTGCAGCCAGTCCTTGCTTCTCTGCCTAGTCCGTCTTCTTGGGAACATCGGGGGGCCCGATTCTGTGGGCCGTTAAGACGCCGCTTTCGTCGGTGTATGCGACTTTGACCTTGTCACCCACCTTGATATCGGCGAGCGTTGCGTCCTTCTTGTCGGCGGTGCTGAACTTGGCCTTCTCGCTCACCTTGAACGTCTTGCTTTCCGTCCCCTTCTTGACGATGACGGTACCCGCCTTGGCGTCGATGGATTCAATCAACCCCGTGAACGCCTGTCTCTTGGCTTTCTCAGGCTTGGGCGCGGGTGCGTTTGTGCTTTGAGCCCGAACCGGGCCCGTGAACGAAAGCGCGAGCGCGGTAATACCCATTACCGTTGCTACACGCAGTAGATGTCGGCTCATGAATTTCCTCCTGTATTGTGTTATGAGGGTCGTACAACCCCTCGAAGCCTTGGACCGGTGTTTAGAGCAAAACATCCAGTCCGTCAAGGCTTTTTGCTTGATTCACTGGGCGTTCGGGTACAATCTCAGCGAGCCTTGCAGCCAGCGAGTGAGGCGGAGTCTCACAACGTAAACCAATTTTCACGGAGATTCTCCAAATGCCAGTCGATACCTCGAAGATTCGCACGGTGGCCGTTGTCGGTCACGCCTCCAGTGGCAAGACGTCGCTGATCGACGCCGTGCTGTTCATCTCCAAGACTGTGACCGCCCATGGTCGCGTCACCAACGGGACCAGCGCCGCCGACTGTCTGCCCGACGAACTTGAACGCAAGATCACCATCCACACCAAGACGTTTCACTGCCAGTGGGAGGGACATCGAATCACCCTGCTGGATACGCCCGGGTTCGCCGATTTCTTCGGCGATACGCTGGCTGCCATCCGCGCGACCGACGCGGCCATTGTCGTCGTGGACGGCGTGGGCGGTATCGAAGTCGGCACGCGTCGCATCTGGAGGATGCTGGATGCAATGAAGAAGCCGCGGCTGGTGTTCGTGAACAAGCTGGACCGGGAGAACAGCGATTTCTTCCGCTGTGTCGACCAGATTCAAAACGCGTTTGGGAAGAACTGCGTCCCGTTTGAATTGCCGATCGGCAAGGAATCGGGTTTTTCCAAGGTGCTGAATTTGCGCACGACGCCTGAAGCCGAAGTGCCCGCCGAATTGCGGGACCAATTTCACAAGGCGCACGAGGCCCTTGAGGAGGCCGCGGCGGAACAGGACGACAAACTGCTAGAGGAATTCCTTGGCGGTCAGGCGCTCACCTTGGAAGAGATCACGAAAGGCACGCATGTCGGCGTCGCCTGCGGCACGACCGTGCCGATTTACTGCGGCTGCGCGGAAAAGGAAGTGGGCGTGCGCAATCTGCTCGAAGGAGTCACGGCCTTGCTGCCGTCTCCTGATGATCTCGGCCCCGCCACGACCGAGGATGGGGGGGGTGTCGAACAGAAGGCGAGCGCGCCGTTCAGCGGTTTCGTGTTCAAGGCGACCGTTGACCCGTACGCTGGACACCTGGCGTATGTCCGCGTGATTTCGGGCAGGTTGAAGGCTGATCTGGACGTGCTGAACACGACGCGGGGCGGCAAGGAGCGTATTCCGCAATTATTGAGCATGCAGGGCAAGGCGCAAGCCATCGTCGCCGAGGCTGGCCCTGGGGAAATCGTGGCGCTCGCCAAGCTCAAGGACACGCATATCAACAACACGCTGTGCGATCCCGCCAAACCAGTGAAGTTCCCGCCCATCGAGTTTCCGAAACCGGTGATGAGTTACGCCGTGCACCCGCACACCACGAAGGACGAAGAGAAGATCAGCGTCGCGTTGCACCGGCTGGTGGAAGAGGATCCCACGTTCCACATGGTACGCAACCCGAACACGAAGGAGTTGATCATTTCGGGCATGGGCGATCAACACCTCGCCGTCGTGGTGGACAACCTGAAGAAACGGCTGGGTGTCAATGTCGACCTCAGCACGCCGAAGGTCGATTACAAGGAAACGATCACATCTCACGGCGACGCCCACTACAAACACAAGAAGCAGTCGGGTGGCCACGGCCAATATGGCGAGGCCTACGTCAAGATCGAGCCCCGGGAGCGCGGCCAAGGGTTTGAGTTCGCCAGTGAAGTGGTCGGTGGCGCCATTCCCCGCAACTTTATCCCGGTGGTCGAGAAGGGTTGCGTCGAGGGAATGCAGGCGGGTGTTGTGGCGGGTTTTCCCGTCGTGGACGTGCGCGCGATCGTCTACGACGGCTCGTACCACGATGTCGATTCCAACGAAATCAGCTTCAAGATTGCGGGTCTGCACGCCTTCAAGGAGGCGATGCAGAAAGCCCGTCCCGCGTTGCTCGAGCCGATCATGAACGTGAGCGTCTACGTTCCCGACCAGTACATGGGCGACATCACCGGCGATCTCAACCACCGCCGCGGCCGCATCCTGAGCGTCGAGTCGGCGGACGGGATGCAAGCCATCAAGGCGCAGGTGCCGCAAGCGGAGTTGTTTAAGTATGCCAGCGAACTGCGTTCCATGACAGGCGGTCGGGCCTCGTTCGAGATGGAATTCTCGACTACGAGCAAGTCCCCCAACATATCACCCAGAAGGTCGTCACCGAAGCCCAGGCTGCCGCCAAGAAGACCTAGCCGGGCAGCTGGGTTCACGAGGACATCTGGTGTGCAAGCTGAATAATCAGGCAGGAAAACCGTCAATCCCAGCAGGCCGGGGTCGGATTGACGATGCGACGATTATTTGTTACTAGTATCTATGACCGCCCGAGTCGGGGAACTATCCTCGGCCGTGAGGAATTCGTGCCAATTCCCCAACTAATCGACACGCTGCTGCCCAAGCAAATCGAACAGGCGAAAACGCTTGAGGCGGAGCCTGCCAAGTCTACGCAGGTGGCCACGCCGGGGGAGCGGGTGGTGACCGAAGGCAGATTCTTTCGCGTCGGCTCGCAAAAGTTTCACCCGCGCGGTGTGACCTAC
>CAWIJG010000011.1:0-22656 GCA_963836315.1 uncultured Verrucomicrobiae bacterium | reverse complement strand
AATCCCGCCGTCCCGACCATCTTTTTCAAAGATGGTCCTTGAGGAACATAGATTCCTCTGTCCTGACTACTCTCCGGTCAAAAAACTGCGACGGATATCCGAGCCTCAGGCATGGTCGCGGGTTCTAATGCGGCAGCCAGACCGGCTTGCCATGGAACTTGACGCCTTTATGCTCCAGCGCCTTGAGGAGCTTGCTTATCCAATGTAAGAAGTTGTCAAACCGTCGCAGCACAGCTTCTTCGGAAGCCTGCTCAGCGGTCCCCCGCCCCTGGGCGAGCAAGGATGTCGCGCCGGTTTGGTGAACGTGGATGCCGCGGGCCCGGCGCATTAACTCAGCTTTCCACCGTTCCAACGCCCCCATGCGGCCTTCGAGTGTGAAATCGGTCGGTTTGATCTTCTTCAGCACGTCCTTGTCGGCAGAAACCAACAGCCCGTGCTTGACGAACAGATCGACAATGACCGGGCCCAGCCGCTCCACTGCTTCGAGGTGCTCGAAAGCAGGTGGTACAGAAATGCTTTCCGTCTGAACGCTAGCGGCCAGCAAGGGAGGTGCGGATCCCGCTTCCTTGATCGATTCGGGGGCAGGGCCGAACGACCTGATGATGCGGGAGGTGCCATGATGATGACCGCCGACGTGCAGCACGTTGACGGCACTGTGCTCGGCCTTTAGTTCGCTGTCGATCTCCTCGCGCGTCGCTACAGTAAGCGTCAGACTCTGAGATGGAGCATCTACAGCCGCGCGCAGCGATTTCACTCTGAATAATTCCTGCATCCCCTCGACGCTGTGTGCATTCTCAAAGCCGATCAAATCGTGTGGCGTCAACGCATCGATTATGGGAAGCACATCCTCTCCCGGTGGACTGAGTTGCACGCCAAGACTGTTGTGGACGGCGAAGGGAAAGACGGTCAAAATTTGGATGCTTCTCCGCACCGCCGAACATTCCGCCGAATAGTGCCATAGCACTCCTTTCCGCCCGGGGTGACTTGGACACTTTACCACCGCCATCTACTGCAATGCAAGCCTGCAGTGTCGAAGCGGGAAGGCGGGTGGCGGTATCTTGGCAACCTCCTCTCCGAAAGCGGCGCGCAGCGAGCCAGTCTGACGAAACGACCTGTAAACGAGCAGATTCAGTATGTCCCGTCGATATTGTCCAGGTATTCCAGAGGTGTGGTTGAATACCCGGAAATTCCCATTCATTCGATTCGTTGGCGAAACGCCACGGTTTCCCCTGCTCAGCTCCCGAACGGCCATCGCCATGCCCTTGACTGGGTTGCGATTTGTCGATAGTCTGATTCCTTCAGTTTATGCGGAAGCGCGCGACGGTCTTTTACGTGGGGAGGGTGCAGGGGGTTGGATTTCGGTACACCGTGCGCGAGATTGCGTGCGGATATGAGTTGACCGGTTATATCCGCAACCTGCATGACGGACGCGTCGAGTTGGTGGCCGAAGGCATTGAGGAGGAGGTTAAGGCATTTCTGGAGGCAGTGCGCGCCAGCCAACTCGGCAGTCACATCCGAAATGAAGACGCGAATTGGGAGCAAGCTGCGGGAGAGTTCCGTGGCTTCGACATACGGTATTGATTGATGGACGCGATTCGAACAGAACATCTGACAAAGAAGTATGATCTCGGCTGGCGCAAAGGCCGCCTGTTGGCGCTGGACAAGTTGAATCTTCACGTACGGGAGGGCGAGGTGTACGGCCTGCTCGGACCAAAACGGACCCGCAAGAGCACGACACTGAAGCTGGTGCTCGATCTGATTACGCCAACCGAAGGCAGCGCGTGGATTTTCGACGTGCCCTGCGACAAGGTGGTGTCGCGGTTGCACGTGGGTTTTCTTCCAGAGAATCCTTATTTTTATCGTTATCTGACCGGTGTCGAGACGCTGGAGTTTTACGGCAAGCTGTGCGGCATGGGTGGCGTGGCGCTGAAGAAGCAGATCGACGAACTCTTGGAGTTGGTCGGGCTGGCCAAAGCGCGCGATCGTCGACTCTCAGGTTACTCGAAAGGCATGTTGCAGCGAATCGGGCTGGCGCAGGCGCTCATCCACGATCCAAAACTGTTGTTGCTCGATGAACCGACTGCCGGCGTGGATCCCATCGGCAGCAAGGACATTCGCGACCTGATTCTGCGCTTGAAGGGCATGGGCAAGACGGTGCTGCTGAGTTCGCACCTGCTGGCACAGGTGCAGGATGTGTGCGACCGCATCGGCGTACTGAATCTCGGTCAGTTGATCTTGGAGGGCGAAGTCCAAGCGCTGATCAGTGATCAACGGCGGTTGAGCATCACGGTGCAGGATCTGCCGGAGGCCGCACTGGGGCGGGTCGAGGGAGCGGTGCGGGCCGAAGGCGCATCGGTGGTATCGGTCGGGCATCCGCAAACAACGTTGGAGTCACTGTTCCTCGATGCCCTGAGGAAAGATACACGAGGAGCCGGCCAACATGACTGAGAGCGCTGTCGCCTTGCCGTTGCCGCCAGAAGCATGTAGGATTCTCCCTGAATCGCGTGGGCGGATCGCAATGAATACCCTCACGGAAGCAGTGCGGCAGAAGGTGTTCAACTTTTTCCTGATCATTGGTTTGGTGTTTATCGCGTCGGCGAGTTTCTTTGCGCAATTCACTTTCGGCGAACAGATGAAATTCATCAAGGACACCTGTCTGGGGGTCATTTCAGTGATCAGCACGCTGATTGCCATCGTGGGCACGGCGCAACTGTTGCCGAGCGAGGTGGAAAACCGGACAATTTACACGATTCTGGCGAAACCGGTGCGGCGCTTCGAGTTTTTGCTCGGGAAATTCTTCGGCAGCCTGTTGCTGTTGGTGTTGAGCATCATGGCCATGAGCATTCTGTTTGGCGCGGTGCTATGGATCAAGGAGCAGGGGATGATCCGCGAACTGAGCCAGACGTACCTCGGCCAGTCGGCGGCCGACAAGGCGGACGCGCGCCAGCAGATTAAGCAACTGGAGACGGAGGCGGTCGATGTGGATCTGGTAAAGGCGATCGCTGCAGACCTCGCGAAGGCAACGCTCGTCGCCTCGATTACCCTGCTGGTGTCTACGTTTTCGACGTCACTGGTCTTTAACGTGGTGGTTCCGTTTATGGTGTTTGTGGCGGGAATGTTGCGCGGAACTGCGGTTGAAATGTGGGGTGGGCACCAGTTCCTGATGGCGGTTCTGGCGGTTGTACCCGATTTCGGGTTATTCAGCATTGCCGATGAGATCAACCTCGGCAACGTCGTGCCTTGGACGCACGTTGGCGAGATCATCGTATACGGCTTGGCGCGGACATTGATCGTAGTTGTGGCCGCACACTTGATATTCTCCCGGCGCGAGATTTAGGATCATGCGAACGAAGCTGCTTGTGGCAATTGTTCTATTCGGTACAGGATTAATCCTGCTGCCGATGGAGAACGCCGTTCGTGCCCAGCGGTTGCGCATGAGGTACGGCGGTGCGCGAGTGACCTTCGAGCTGCGCGAAGCGATCGGTCAGAACCTCGCGATTGCGCTATTGGCTGGGATGCGTGGTGTGGTGGCGGACTTCTTGTGGCTCAATGCTCACATGTTCTGGCAACAAAAGGAATGGTTGCGGCAATACCGCGATATGGAGGTTGTCGTTACGCTTCAGCCGCAATCGGTACTCTTTTGGGATCTCGGCCAGTGGCATATTGCCTGGAACATTGGTTACGGATCGTTATCCGATCCGAAGAACCGCACCAAAGCGGAAGGGATCAAGCGCGAGCACGAATGGCATCAGAAGGCGCGCGAGTTCCTTGAACGCGGGATCGATAATATCCCGAACAAGTACGACCTGTACTTCGCGATGGGCTGGCTCTATTACGAAAAGCTAAGCAAGGACTGCGCTGAACCACCGTGTCGGGATGCTTTGTGCAGGGCCAGCGAGTATTTCGGGAAGGCAGCCGCCTTTCACGAGGCGCCGCAGTATGTGCCGCGCGTGTATGCCCGCGCACTGGAGAAGTGCGGCGACTTGAGGGCCGCGTACGAAGAATGGAAGCACCTCTGGTCGCTGGATCACTCCAAGACGCAGCAAGCCTGGAACATCATTGAGCGCGAGATTCGTCGACTGGAAGACGAATTACAGATACCCAACGCCCAGCGCGTATTCCCCCGATCAACCTCATGACCACAGCCAATACTAACCTCCGTTACGCAATCCTGAGCGATATTCACGCGAACCTCGAAGGTCTCGAAGTCGTTTTGAAGGACTCGCTGGAACAGAAGTGCACCCACTACGTCTGTCTTGGTGACATCGTGGGCTACGGCCCGAACCCGAAAGAATGCCTCGCCGCCATTCGTGGCCTCGAGTGCCCCGTCATCATGGGCAACCACGATGAGTATTGCGCTTCCGAAATGGAACTCGTCGGCTTCAACGCCATGGCCGCCGAAGCCATCCGCTGGACCCGCACGCAGTTGACCGCCGAAGAGAAGGAATGGCTCCGCGAACTCAAGTACGTCCGCCACGTCGAATCCTTCACCATTGTCCACGCCACCCTCGATTTGCCCGAACGCTGGGCCTACGTCTTCGACCGCCTCGCGGCGCAATCCAGCTTCAACTACCAGCACACTGCCGTCTGCTTCAACGGTCACACCCACGTCCCCGTCGCGTTCGTGCGCAGCCCGACCGGGCTTCAAGGCGGCCTCTACTCGAAAATAAAAATCGAAGTCGGTCGCAAGTACTTCGTCAACGTCGGCTCCGTCGGCCAGCCCCGCGACCGCAATCCCAAAGCGTCCTACGTCATCTTCGATCTCCTCACCAATATGATCGAACTGCGCCGCGTCGATTACGACATTCCCAGGACGCAAAAAAAGATCCGCGCCGCCGGCCTGCCCGAGTCGCTCGCTGAACGCCTCGTCCACGGCCGCTGAAATAATTCGTGTTTCTTCGCGCCGGTCCGCGGTTTATTATCCGCGGCCATGCGGATTCTCATCATCAAACCCAGTTCGCTCGGCGACGTCGTCCACGCCCTGCCGACCGTCAACCTCATCCGCCGACGCTTTCCCGACGCCCACATCGCCTGGCTCATCAACGACGCTCTCACCTCGCTCCTCAGCCACTGCCCCATTATCAATGAGGTGATTCCGTTTCCACGCCACCAGTACGCCAAACTTCCGGCGCTCGTGGGCCGGTTGCGGCGCGGCCGCTTTGATATCGTCGTCGATCTGCAAGGATTGCTCCGCAGCGGCATCCTGAGCCGCGTGACGGGCGCTCCGCGCCGCATTGGTTTGTCGGATGCCCGCGAAGGCGCGCGATTCTTCTACAATGAAATCGTCGACGTCCCCCGCACCCACTCCGTTGACCGCTACCTCTGCGCCGCGCGCCATCTCGGCTGTGAAGCGGCTCCGATCGAATTCCCCCTCGGCGTCTCCACACAGGTCAAATCCGAAGGCCTCATTGCCGTGAATCCTTCCGCCCGCTGGGAAACGAAACTGTGGGGGAACGACAAGTTTGCTGAACTCGTCCGCCGACTGCCTCGCGACCGCGTTGTGCTCACCGGCTCCAGTTCGGAACGGGACACCGTCGAAGCGATCGCCCAGGGCAACCGCAATCTCGCCGGGCAAACCGACCTCTTCCAACTGGCGGAACTGTATCGCCGCTGCGCTGTCGTCATTGCCAACGATAGCGGCCCAATGCACGTTGCCGCCGCTGTCGGCACCCCCGTCGTCGGGATCTTCGGTCCGACCGACCCCGTGCTGACCGGCCCGTACGGCAAGCAACACGTGGTCCTGCGCGCCGGCATCCCGTGTTCCCCGTGCTTCAAAGGCCATTGCACGAACGCCGTCCTCATGGAATGCATGAAACTCGTCACTGTCGAGCAGGTGTTGGCCGCGGTCAGACGTTGCGTCCCCATTTGAGGGGCCTTCAACGCGCCGGCGCGTCGCCCTCGGCTGCAATGGTTCCAACTGATTCCGCCGGTTCACCGGTCATTCGTACCGGAGCGCCTCGATCGGATCGAGCCGTGAAGCCTTCCACGCAGGATAGTAACCGAAGGTAATTCCAACAGTCACCGAGACGGCGACGGCGGCGACGATTGCGGGCAGCGACGGCAACGTAGGCCAGTTCAACAACGCAGTGACCGCGATCGATACTCCGCGTCCCAACAAGATCCCAACGATGCCCCCGGCCAGACAGAGGATGACGGCCTCGACCAGAAACTGGCGCAGAATGTCACGCGCCCGAGCGCCAACGGCCATGCGCAATCCGATTTCGCGTGTTCGCTCGGTTACTGAAACAAGCATGATGTTCATAATGCCAACACCACCGACGACCAGCGAAATCGTCGCGACGACGAGCAACAGATTGGTCATGACGTGGCTGGTGGAGGCAAGCGCCTTCGCGAATTCGGTCAGGTTGAAAACCCGGAAATCGTCGAGCTTACCGGGTTGATTGGGCAGCGTGCTGGGTGGGATATGGTGCCGTTCGCGCAACAGGTCGGTGATCTGGCGCATGGCCACAGGGATATCCTGCGGCGTGGCGGCGGACACCCAGATGTCGTCCAGATCGGCGAACCGCGTTAACTGCGGCAGGTCCGCCGCCTGAACGGCCGATTGCTGCGGATAAACCTGCACCTGCTGGTTCGGGTAAAGCTGGTTGAGTGTATTGACCTGGCTGGACGAGGAAGCCGCTGCTGTCTGCGTCGACTGCCTTTGGCCGCTCTCCCGATATTTGATTGTGGTCCAAGGGTACAGGATAAAGTCGTCCTGGTCATTTCCCGCCATTTCCGCACCCTTGTGGCTCAGAACGCCGAGCACTTTCATGGAGACATTGTTGAAGCGAATCTCTTTCCCAATCGGCGATTCGCCACCGAACAACTCCTTGACGATGGTCTCCCCAACGAGGCAGACGGCCCGCACGCTGCGCACATCGTCGTCCGTGAAAGGTTCACCCTCCGCAAGGGCCCACTGGCGGACCACCAGGTAATCCGCCGTCGTGCCCAGACTGCCGACGGGGACGCCAATTGTGGTTGCCGTACACCACCTGCCCCCGGCAGTCCACGCTGGGAGCAACGCATGTGATGGCGCTGCACTCTTGGCGGATCGCATCTGCATCCATGGTCGTGACGGTCGCCCGCCCGCCAGAGCCTGAATTGACACCGCCAATGACAATCTGTGCGGGATCGATCTGAATGACATTCGCGCCCAGGCTGGCGATGGTCTGCTCGATGGAATGGGAAGAACCCCGGCCGATTTCCATCATCGCGATGACAGCGGCGATGCCGATAATGATGCCCAGACAGGTCAGCCCCGAACGCATGACGTTCCGTCGCAACGCGTGCAATGCCATGCGAAGGATTCGGATTGCTTTCTTCATAACGCGCCTTTCCAATGAACTCCGCCATCAGCGCCGGATAATTTTCGCAAGAAACGGATTCACCGCGCCGGATTGTGAGGCTTGGGCGCCTTCACCGGTGACAACTGCTTGTCCTTCCTGCAACGCGTCTGCCGTGACCGCCGTGTTGGCGCCGTCCGTGGTTCCAACTTTCACCTCGACCGGCCGGACAAATTCGTCGTCCTTCAACCAGATGACACCATAACGATCTTTTGCCTGTTTTCCCTCGTTCGAAGGTCTTGCGCTGGTTGGCGGATCGGCCGGCGGGTCAAGTTTGGATCGGGCGGCCGGTAAAACCTCCGCCAGCGAAGACGGGGACCAACGAAGCGCCGCGTTGGGAACCAGGAGCGCGTTGGACTCTTTGCGCACCACGAAATGGACATTGGCGGTCAGATACGGCAGCAAGACATTGTCATGGTTTTCCGTATTGACCTCGACCGTGTACATCACGACGTTTTGGGTCATGGTTGCGTTGAGACGCACCTTGCCGACCGTGCCGTTGAATTCCCTGCCCGGAAATGCGTCGCACGTGAATGTCACGGGAGCACCGGGAACGATGCGGCCGACATCGGCTTCGTTGACGGCCACCCAGATTTGCATCTTCGTCAAGTCCCGCGCGATGAGGAACAAGCTCGGTGCGTTCAGGCTGGCAACGACTGTTTGGCCGATATTCACGCGGCGGTCAATGATGACGCCGCTGACCGGCGAATTGATCGTGCAGAAATCCAGATTGCGCTGCGCCTTGTCCAAATCGGCCTGCGCCTGCGCGACTCCCGAACTGGCGACGGAGACATTGGACTTGGCCACTTCATAATTCGCCTTCCCGGTATCGAGACCTGCCTCCGAAATCAATTTGCTGGCGAACAATTCCTGCGCGCGTTTCCAGTCCGCGGCGGCTTGGTCGAGCTTCGCCTTCATCTGTTCGAGATTCGTAACAACGCTCAATTCGAGCGCCTTGCCTGACGAGAGATCGGCGGCATAAGCCGAGTCGTCATCTTTGCGAGAAGGCGCCGTCCTCCACGACCGAACCGTAGTCGCACCGTTGCCGGCCGAAGGCCGTGCCAATGCGGATGCGACGCGACCTGCGCAACCAGTTCACTATTTCACACAACCCTTTCATGCCCGTCGAATCGTGGTGCAGATCGCCACGATTACCAGTGCAGTTTGGAAGGACATTTTGGAAGGTTTGGAACTTGCCACGACCACAATCCGACGATGCCAGCCAGGGCCAGGATACCGATCGCGATAACAGGTTTTGTCAGAAATCGCCGATAGTCACATCTCACTTCTGTGGCGCGCATGTCCACCCTTGTCCGGACCCGGGGCTGCGCTGTAACTCAAGCGTGGTCATTGGGTCATCTTCTCCGTCAGTTGAGCGCAAAGTGTCCATTTTAAACCATGACACTCGCAAAATCTTTCTTACCGGAACATTACCATTCAGTCGGTCGAAAATGCCCGCCGGGACCACAGATGTCGCTGGCCGTCGCACGGCACATGCCGCAGCCGCCAAACCTTTTCTTGGAGTCTTGGGGTGTTGGTGGTAAAAACGGCGCGTATGACCGAACTCGAACAACAATTGCAATCGGCCCGCGCCGAGGCTGAGGCCGCGCTCGCCGCGTGCCCCAATCTTCCCGCGCTTGACCTGATCAAGGCCAAATATCTTGGCCGCAGTGGTTCGGTGTCCGCCGCGCTGGAACAACTCGGCAAGCTCCCCAAGGAAGAAAAACCGCGCATCGGCAAGCTCGCCAACGAGATCAAGAACGCCCTGACCGCCGCCATCACCGCCAAGCGCGAAGAGTTGGAGGCGAAAACGGCCGCCTCGGGCCCGGCCATCGACATGACGCTGCCCGGACGCCGTCACCCGATTGGCCATCTGCATCCGCTCACGCAGGTGTTCGAGCGCGCGGTCACGATTTTCCGCCGTATGGGGTTCGCCGTCGAGGACGGCCCGGAAATCGAGGACGAGTGGCATTGTTTCGACGCGCTGAATACGCCTGCCGACCATCCCGCGCGGGACATCCAGGACACGCTCTACGTCGATCGGCCGCCGCACGAGAAATACGGGCGTTACGTCATGCGCACGCACACGTCCCCCGTGCAGATTCGCACGATGATGAAGCAGAAGCCGCCGATTCGCATCGTCGCGCCGGGCCGCGTGTTCCGCCGCGATAATCCCGATGCCACCCACAGCCCGACGTTCCACCAGATCGAGGGATTGTACGTCGACAAGAACGTCACCGTTGCCGACCTCAAAGGCACCGTCGAGTTTTTCTTCCAGCAACTCCTCGATCCCGACACCAAAGTGCGGTTCCGTCCGCATTTCTTCCCGTACACCGAACCGAGCTTCGAGATCGACCTGAGCACCCCGCACTTCCGCGCCCGCGGCAAGGAATGGATCGAGATCGCCGGCTGCGGCATGGTCGACCCCAATGTCTTCAAGTCCGTCGGCTATCCCGACGACGAATACACCGGGTGGGCCTTCGGCTTCGGCATCGAACGCCTCGCCATGGTCATGTGGTCCATCAACGACATCCGGCTATTTACAGAAAACGATGTGCGGTTTCTGGAGCAGTTTTGATATGCGGACACCTGAAGAGATTGCGAAGCAGATGGAGTGGAGACTGCCTTTAATGGGCTCTCATGAAATTTACCTATAACTGGCTGAAGCAGTATGTGGACTTCGATTGGTCGCCTGCGGAGTTGGCGGAGAGGCTGACGTTTGCGGGGATCGAGGTGGAGAACGTCGTGACCGTGGGCGGCGGCGCGCTGCAGCAGGTCGTCGTCTGTCAGATCCTTTCGAGCGAGAAACACGCGAATGCGGACAAGCTCAGTGTCTGCCGCGTGACGGACGGCCAGGCCGAACGCCAGATCGTTTGCGGGGCGAAGAATTACAAGGTTGGCGACAAGGTGCCGTTGGCCTTGCCCGGGCGTGACTCTGCCCAACGGCATGACGATCAAGGAGGCGAAGCTGCGCGGCGTCGAGTCGCAAGGAATGCTGTGTTCCGCGAAAGAACTCGGCCTCGCCGAAGATGTCGATGGAATTCTCATCCTGTCCGCCGACACACCCGTCGGCAGCAAACTCAGTGATGCGCTCGGCGGCGTGGACACCGTCTTCGACATCGAAGTAACGCCGAACCGGCCCGACTGGCTCAGCGTCATCGGCATCGCCCGCGAGGTTTCGGCCCTTACGGGAAATCCAGTTAAACTTCCCGAGGTCACCGTTCAAGAGTCGGGCGAACCCGTCGAGAAACTTACCTCGGTGATGGTTGAAGCGCCCGATTTGTGCCCGCGATATACGGCCCGCGTGATTCGCGGCGTGAAAATCGGACCGAGTCCCGCGTGGCTGAAGCAAACCCTGGAAAAGGTCGGGCTGCGTTCGGTCAACAATGTCGTGGACGTGACGAATTTTGTGCTTTTCGAATGCGGCCATCCGTTGCATGCGTTCGATTACAATCTGCTGGCCGAACACCGCATCGTCGTGCGCCGCGCGGCGAAGGGTGAAAGCTTTGTGGCCATTGACGGGACGAAGCACGAGTTGACTGCCGAAATGCTGGTGATCGCCGACGCCAGGCGCGCCATCGCTCTGGCCGGCGTCATGGGCGGTAAGGAAAGCGAGATCAACGACCAGACAACGGACGTGTTATTGGAAAGCGCGTGGTTTCTGCCGTCGAACGTGCGCAAGACGTCGAAGCAATGCGGGTTGTCGAGCGATGCGAGTTATCGATTTGAGCGTGGGGCCGACATCGGCGGCGTGATCTGGGCGAGCAACCGCGCCACACAACTGATCCAGCAACTCGGGGGGGGACAAGTCGCGAGCGGCATTGTGGACGCGCTGGCGAAACCGATTGAGAAGCATCGTGTGCGCTGCCGCTACGCGCAGGTTGACCGTCTGTTGGGAATCGAAGTTCCGGCCGACACCGTGAAGAAGATTTTCGGAGGATTGTCGTTAAACGTCGTGGGGTCAGATGCCAGGGGTTGCGAAGTGGAAGTGCCCACGTTCCGGGTGGATGTGGAGCGCGAGGCGGACTTGATCGAGGAAGTGTGCCGCATCCACGGGGTGGAGAAGATACCGGCGAAGAGGCAACCGGCGAACGCGACTGTGTCCGCATTCGATGCGCAATGGGATGCGTGTGCGCGGGTGCGGCAAATCCTGACCGCGCTCGGATTCCACGAGGCGCAGAACCAGACGTTGGTGAGCGAGGGCGATTTGAAGCTGCAGAATCCGTTGAATGCCGACCAGCAGGCCTTGCGTTCGTCACTCGTGCCCGGATTACTGACGAACCTGCGGACGAATGTGTCGCGGCATGAATTCGACGTGAAACTTTTCGAAATCGGACGGGTCTTTGCTTCCGATGGCAAAGAATCCTTGCGGCTGGCCTTGGCCGTGACCGGGCGGCGTGAACCGCATTCCTGGGAGACGCCCGTGCGGGAGGCGAAGCTGGATGCCTTCGACGTGAAGGGCGCGCTGGAAGAGGTCGGCGCCACGCTGGGAATTCCCATCGATGCCGCCGTCCGACAGATTTCGCCGGTTCAGGCGAAGAAGCTCGATTTACGCGATGCTGTGTACGTGGCGGAGATCGAGTTGCAGCCGCTGCTGGAGGCCGGGGAACGCGAACGAACGTTCCGCGAGCTTCCCAAATTCCCCGCCGTGGTGCGCGACGTGGCGCTGGTTGTGGATGAAGATGTTGCGCATGGTGACATTCTTGCGGCAATTGTGAAAAATCGAAATAAAGTCTTGGAACGGGTGGAGCTTTTTGATATTTACCGGGGTAGTTCGATACCGACGGGAAGGAAGTCCATGGCGTACTCGCTGACGTTTCGGGCGCCGGACAGAACGCTGACCGATGCCGAAGTCAACGGGGCGCATGAGCAGGTAAAACGTTCGTTATCGCAGACGTTGCAGTGTGAGATACGCGAGAGCTGACGTGCATGTGCAGGGGTGATGTGCGGCGACCATGATTCTGAATAGAAAATTCTTGAATTCGACCGGGAAAAATGTTACAGGGATTACAGCGGGCGACGGTGGTCGCCGGTGTTCTTTGGTAAGGCAAGATTTTCGAAGTACCCTGCCATGTTCGTAACAAACGAACCTTCTTTGAGCCAACACCGTCATTGACGGAGCTCGGTGTTCGGTTGTGGACTGCATGCCTCTTCAGGAAGCACGAAGCAGCCGACAGAGCCCCCTAATAGTAAGGGGTTCAAAGATATCGTTTAGACGGCATTACGGCGGGGTATTTCGTTTTTAGGCTCCTGTCGGTCAACGCCCCATCTCACACGGCTGCGAGCACCGGGCTGGATTGGTGGCCATGACCGAAAACTTATTCTCCAACCAATCTCTGGAACCCGCCGCACCGGCGGGGACCATCGACCACGCGACCGCGCCTTTGGCCGCGCGGATGCGCCCACGAACGCTCGAGGATTTCGTCGGCCAACGCCACATACTCGGAGAAGGCAAATTGCTGTGGCGGGCCATCAAAGCCGACCGCATCAGTTCCATCATTCTGTATGGGCCGCCCGGCACCGGTAAGACCTCCCTCGCGCAGGTCATCGCCAACGCCACGAAAGCCAAATTTGAACGGCTGAGCGGTGTCGACTCGAACGTCGCGGACATTCGCCGCGTCATCGCCACAGCGACCAATCGCCTCGCCAACTCCGGTCAGCGGACGATTCTTTTCATCGACGAGATCCATCGTTTCAACAAGGCCCAACAGGATGTGCTGTTGCCCGACGTGGAAAATGGCACGGTGCGGCTCATCGGCGCGACCACGCACAACCCGTTTTTCTACGTCAATTCGCCACTGGTATCCCGCTCGCAGATATTCCTGCTGAAGCCGCTCACTCCCGCCGATATCAAGGAGTTGCTGAAGCGCGCCCTGGCCGACAAGGAGCGTGGTCTGGGCGGCAGGAAACTCAAGGTCGATGCCGATGCCCTGGAGTTCCTCGCGATCGCTTGCGATGGGGATGCGCGCAAGGCCCTCAACTCGCTGGAGATTGGCGTGCTCACCACGCCGTTGGGACACATCACGAAGGCGATCGCGGAAGAATCGATCCAGAAGAAAGCCGTGGTGTACGACGCCGATGAGGACGAGCATTACGACACGATCTCGGCGTTTATCAAATCCATGCGCGGGAGCGATCCCGATGCGGCGTTGTACTGGCTGGCAAAAATGGTCGTCGCCGGTGAAGACCCGCGGTTCATTGCCCGGCGGATCGTGATTTTGGCGGCGGAAGATATCGGTCTGGCCGATCCGCAGGCGCTGGTCCTTTCGGTCGCGGCGCATCACGCCGTCGAGTTCATCGGCTGGCCGGAAGGCGAATTGCCGCTGGCAGAAGCGACGGTATACTGCGCGACGGCCCCGAAATCGAACGCCAGCGCCAAGGGCATCTGGAGCGCGAAGGCCGACGTGGAACAGGGACGCACGCTGGAAGTTCCCCAGCATCTCAAGGACACACACTACAAGGGGTCCGCGCGTCTCGGCCATGGCAAGGGGTACAAGTACGCCCACGATTTCGAGGGGCACGTCGTGGAACAGGAACACCTGCCCGAGCATCGGCATTACTACGAACCGGGCGATCAGGGTTTTGAGATGAAAGTGCGCGAGCGAATGGAAAAATGGAAGCAACTGCTCAAAACAAAGTAGCGTTGCGAAAGCAGATGAACGCACGGCTGGCTGGGCAAAGCGCGGCGGATGTGCGCGCCAGGAGCGCCGCGATTTGGGAACGGCTGTCCGTCGTGCGCGAGTTTGCCGGGGCCTCGCGACTGCTGGTCTATGTTTCCAAGGAACGGGAAGTGGACACGCACGGCCTGATTCGGCAGTTGCTCGCGATGGGCAGAAATGTGTGTGTGCCGTGGTTTGACGTCGCCCGGAAGCGGTACGCCGCGTCCGGAGTGGGCGATTTCGACGTGGATCTGGCGGCTGGTAGATTTGGAATTTTGGAACCCAAACCCGAGGCGATACGACCGGCAACGGTGCATCAAATCGACGTGGCGCTGGTGCCCGGGTTGGCGTTCGATGAAACGGGAAATCGATTGGGTCGCGGATTGGGTCATCTCGACCGCCTGTTGCAGGAAACAAGCGGCGCGAGAATCGCCCTGGCCTTCGATTTCCAAGTACTGGCTGAAGTCCCAACGGAAGCGCATGACATGCGCATGGACTTCATTGTGACGGAAACGAGAGTGGTTAAAACCAAAGGCAACCGACAATGAGTACGATCATTATCGGTCTCATCGCGCTGGTTGTCGGCGTTGCACTCGGCTGGTTTCTCAGCCACATCAAGGCGCAAGCTGACAGAAGGGCGGCGGGTGGGATCGTGAAAGCCGCGCGGATGGAAGCGGAAAACACGCTTCGCGAAGCGCGTGTAAAAGCGCAGGAGGAAACATTCAAAGCCCGCGAGCAATTCGACAAGGAAACGAAGGAACGGCGGCAGGAATTGACTGAAACGGAGCGACGCGTGATGCAACGCGAGTCGAACCTGGATCGCAAGGCCGATCTGCTTGACCGCAAGACGGAAGAGGCCGCCCGGAAGGAGACCCAGGTTGTGGATCGCGAGAAGGACCTCCACAAGATCCAGGGGGAAATCGAGGAATTGAAGATGCATACAAAGCGCGAACTCGAGCGCGTTGCGGGTTTGAGCGCCGAGGACGCCCGGAACCATTTGCTCGCCAGGCTCCAGGAAGATGTCCATGCCGAAGCCGCCGCCATGACGCGTCGCATCCTCGAAGAAGCCAAACAGCAGGCCGACCGCGAGGCCAAGCGCACGATCACGATCGCCATCGAGCGCTGTGCGTCAAATCATGTCCAGACGGCCACGAGTTGCACGGTGGCGCTGCCCAGCGAGGAAATGAAAGGCCGCATCATCGGACGTGAAGGCCGCAACATTCGCGCGTTTGAGGCCGCCACGGGGATCAACGTGCTCATCGACGACACGCCGCAAGCCGTCGTGCTCAGCGGTTTCGACCCTGTCCGCCGTGAACTGGCGCGGCAGACATTGGAACGTCTCATTGGGGACGGGCGCATCAACCCCGCGCGGATCGAGGAAGAGGTTGGGAAGGTCAAAGAGGAATTGGATGAACTCATCCACAAGGCGGGGGAAGAGGCGGTGATTCGCATTGGACTCCAGAAAGTGCATCCCGAGGTGGTCAAGCTTTTGGGGCGGCTCAAATTCCGCCACAGTTTCGCGCAGAACGTGCTCGACCATTCAATCGAAGTCGCCGAAATTGAAGGCATGATGGCCGCAGAGTTGGGGCTTAACCAGCAGATTGCCAAACGAGTCGGGTTGTTCCATGACATCGGCAAGGCGGTGGACCACGAAGTCGAGGGCTCGCATGCGAAGATCGGCGCCGAGTTTCTCAGGAAGCACGGCGAACCCGAAGACGTGTGGCAGGGCGTCGCGTGTCATCATCACGAAGTGGAGTTGATCACGACCTACGGGGTGCTGGCCAGCGCGGCGGACGCGATCAGCGCGTCTCGTCCCGGCGCCCGCAGCGAAAGCATGGACCTGTACCTGCAGCGGCTGGAGAAACTCGAAACCGTGGCGAACGCGTTTCCGGGCGTCGACAAGAGCTACGCGCTCCAAGCCGGTCGCGAGATTCGCGTTTTCGTGCAGCCGAACACCGTCACGGACGACGAGGCCGTTCAACTGGCCCGCAGCATCAGCCAGAAGATCGAACAGGAGTTGCAATATCCCGGCCAAATCAAAGTCACGGTGGTCCGGGAAACACGCGTCGTGGAGTACGCGAAGTGAAGATTCTTTTCATCGGGGACGTCGTCGGCAAGCCGGGACGGCGCGCGGTCGCGACGCTTGTGCCGAAGCTGCGCGAGGAGCGGGCCATTGACTTCGTGATTGCCAATGGCGAGAACAGCGCGCACGGAGCGGGGCTGACGGCGTCGACAGTGGATGCGCTGCTTACCAGCGGTGTCGAGGTCATCACGTCCGGCGACCATGTGTGGGATCAGAGGGAGATCTACGGCGTCATCGAGCACGAAGCGCGGTTGTTACGTCCGTTGAACTTTCCCCCGTCAGCCCCCGGCAAGGGATCGGTGGTGGTGAGACTTGACGACCTGCCGCCGGTTGCCGTGCTTAATCTTATTGGCCGCGTGTTTATGCCGAACACGGATTGCCCCTTTCGGGCCGCCGAGGCCGAAGTCATGCGGCTGCGGCAGCAGACAAATGTCATCATTGTAGACTTGCATGCGGAAGCGACGAGCGAGAAAATTGCCATGGGCAGGTTTCTGGATGGAAAGGTGAGCGCGGTGATTGGAACGCATACGCACGTCGCAACGGCCGACGAGCAGATCCTGCCCCAGGGGACAGCGTACATCTCGGATGCCGGGATGTGCGGCCCGCACGACTCTGTGCTGGGGCGCGACGTCGGCGCCGTGCTGCAGCGGTTTCTCACACAAATGCCGCAAAAGATGGAGGTCGCCGAGGGCAATGTCGCGTTGTGCGGCGTGATTGTGGACGTGGACGAGAACACGGGCCACGCCCGAGGTATTGAACGAATTCGAGTCGCGTGTGACGGGGGTGAGTGAGACTATGATTCTGCGAGCGAAATGCGTACTGCCGATGGATCAACCGCCGATTGAAGACGGCGCGGTGGCGATTGAAGGCGAAACGATTGTGGCCGTGGGCCGGAGCGCGGAGATCCGCGCCGCGCACCGTGGCGACGTGCGCGACCTTGGCGAGCGGGTGCTCGCGCCGGGGTTGATCAACGCCCATTGCCATCTCGACTACACCCGGTTGCGCGGGGAGGTCGAGTACCGGGGCAGCTTCACGGAATGGATTCTCCAGTTGGTCGCCGCCAAACAACTCCATCCCGACAAGGAATATGTCGAGGGAATCCAATGGGGTCTCGAGTGGTTGACCCGCTCCGGAACGACAACCGTCGTAAACATCGAATCGTTTCCGGCGTTGATCGATCAGGTTGTGCCGACGAAACTGCGCGTGTGGTGGTGTCTCGAGTTGATGGACTTCAACCGTTCGGAAGAAGCCAAGGCGTTGGCGACAGGAGCGTTGGAGTTCATTGCCGCGCACGCCGTTGAGCGCGGAGGGTTCGGGTTTTCGCCGCACGCGCCGTATACTGCCAGCGGAGAGTTATACCGGTTGTGCGCGCAGTATGCGCACGGGCGAAACATCCCGATTACAACGCATCTCGGCGAGTCGGAAGAGGAAGACGACATGATTCGTCGCGGGACCGGGCATATGCATGATTATTTTGTGCGCGCGGGCCGCGATATGTCTGACTGCAAACGGGCGGGGCCAACCCAACTGGTGTCCGAGTACGGCGTGCTCGGGCCAAACTGCCTCGCGGCGCATGCGAATTGCCTTACTCCGCTGGAGGTGGCGCTGCTCAAGCAGACCGGCACGCACGTGGTGCATTGCCCGAAGTCTCATCGGTTTTTCAATCGAGGCATGCCACCGCTGAACACATGGAAGGCGCAGGGAATTAATGTGTGCCTCGGTACCGACAGCATGGCCAGCAATGACGGCTTGAGCATGCTTGACGAGATGCAGGCGTTTGGCCAGATGTTTCCGCGGATGTCGGCGCAGGAGCTGTTGGAATATGCGACTGTGAACGCCGCGAAGGCGTTGAACCAGACCGAGAAGCTCGGGAGGATTGGCGCAGGGGCCTGGGCCGACCTGATAGCCGTGCCGTTGGACGCCACGGGAGGCGACCCGTATGAGTCGGTCGTTTATGCGGACAAGAAGGTAAGCTTTTCCATGGTCGGAGGCGAGGTGATCGTCGATGAAGCCAGGTAAGTCGAAGGAATCCAGTCCTCCGCATGCCCAATCTCAATGACCAACTCAGCGGCGAACTCGATCACTCTCGCGGGGAGGGCTTGTACCGCACCCTGCGGACGGTCGCTTCGGCGCAGGGTGTGCGAATTCGGATTGATGGCCGGGAGTTCCTGAATTTCTCCAGCAATGATTATCTTGGGCTCGCCAACGATCCGTTACTGAAACGCGCCGCGTCGGATGCGATTGAGAAATATGGGGTCGGCGCCGGGGCCTCACGACTCGTGTGCGGGAACCTGGAGCCGTACGACGCGTTGGAACGCAAACTTGCCGCGTTCAAGGCGAAGGAAGCGGCGATTGTGTTCGGAAGCGGTTACGCCGCCAACGTGGGCGCGATTACGGCGCTGGTGGGCGAGGGCGACACAGTCATTCTCGACAAGCTCGATCACGCCAGCATCATCGACGGGGCGCGGCAAAGCGGCGCGACCATTCGCGTGTATCCGCACCAGAACCTCAAGAAACTCGACGCCATTCTCGGTCAATGCGATTCGTCACGACGCACCCTGATCATCACCGAGACGGTGTTTTCGATGGACGGCGATCTGGCGCCACTGGCGGAGATCGTCGCGCTGAAAGAGCGGCGCGGCGCGTGGTTGATGATCGACGAGGCGCACGCGACCGGGTTGTATGCCAAAAACCGTCGCGGTCTCGCTGAGGCGGCGGGTGTGGAGGACAAGATCGACATCACCCTCGGCACGCTCAGCAAAGCGCTCGGGTGCGCGGGCGGCTTCGTCGTTGGGTCTCAGACGCTGATTGACTTCCTGCGCAATCGCGCCCGCAGCCTGATTTACTCGACGGCGTTGCCGGCGGCCGTGTGCGCGGCGGCGGTGGCGGCAGTCGACTTCGTGATGAGCGCGGAGGGCCACCAGCGTCGCGACCAACTCTGGCGCAATGTCAGCGAATTGAAGAACGGTTTGTCGGCGCTCGGGGTCCAGAACGAATCGCGCAGTCCGATCATTCCGATCATCATTGGTGATGAAGCGGCCGCGGTCGAAACATCGCGCCGGTTGTACGAGCGGGGCATTTTTGTTCCTGCCATCCGCTTCCCGACCGTGCCGAAGGGAAAAGCGCGCTTGCGCGTGACGGTCACCGCGCTGCATGAGTCACGGGACATTGCGCGCTTCTTGCAGGAGTTCAGTGGATCCGCTTGCTGACAAAGACCATCGCTACGTCTGGCATCCGTTCACGCAGATGAAGGACTGGATGGCGGACGAGCCCGTTGTCATCGAGTCGGGGAAGGGCGCGATTCTTCGAGACACGAACGGGCGGGAGTATCTTGATGCGAACTCCTCGATCTGGACAAACCTGCACGGTCATCGACATCCGAAGATCACGCGAGCCATCAAGGAGCAACTCGATCGGATCGCGCATTCCTCCTTTCTTGGACTCTCCAATGAACCGGCCATTCGGCTGGCTGAGAGGCTGGTGGAAATCGCCCCGCGCGGGCTGACCCGGGTGTTTTATTCCGATGACGGTTCGACGGCGATGGAAGTGGCCATTAAGATGGCGTTGCAATACTGGCGGCATCGCCAGCAACCGGAACGCACGAAGTTCGTCGCGTTTGCGGACGCGTATCACGGCGACACGCTCGGCGCAGTCAGCGTCGGGGGAATCGATTTGTTTCACGCGGCGTTCAAGCCGCTGCTGTTCGATGTCATTCGAGTGAGTGAGTTGGAGTCGTTGACGAAGATCATGAAGGAGGCTGGCGAAACCATCGCCGCCGTGGTCATCGAGCCGCTGGTGCAGGGCGCAGCGGGAATGAAACTCTGGCCGCAGGGATGGCTGGGTGAATTGCGTCGGCTATGCACGGAGCACGGCGTGTTGCTGCTCGCGGATGAGGTGATGACGGGGTTCGGGCGCACGGGAACGATGTTCGCGTGCGAACAGGAAGGCGTGACGCCCGACTTGATGGCTGTGGCGAAGGGGCTGACAGGCGGTTACCTGCCGCTGGCGGCGACGCTGACGACGGAAGAGGTGTTCGAGGCGTTTCTCGGCGACTACAGCGAGTTCAAGACGTTCTTTCACGGCCACAGTTACACGGGCAACCAACTCGGCTGCGCGGCGGCGTTGGCGAATCTGGAGGTATTCGAGGAAGAACAAACGCTGGAGAAACTGAAACCGAAGCGCGAGCGGTTGCGGGCCGGGCTCGAAGCGTTGCGGGCGCTCCCGCACGTAGGAGATGTGCGGCACATCGGAATGATCGGCGCGGTGGAATTGTTCCAGGACGTCCCGACGAAACAGCCGTTTCCACTCGCCGACAAGATCGGCATCAAGGTCTGTACGGCGATGCGGCGGCGGGGCGTGCTGACGCGCCCGATTGGGAACACGATCGTCCTGATGCCGCCGTATTGCATTAGCGACGAGCAACTGGACCGGGTGTTGAGCGTTCTTGCGGAATCCATCCGCGCGGTGGTAAGGTAAACCCGAAAGGCGATTGATGATCCGCGCACCAGCGGTAGCCGGTCAATTCTATCCAGCGTCGGCATCGGAAGTCGATGAGGCGCTCGATAAGATTATCCAACCCGCTTCGTCAAAACGGCGGGCGATCGCAATTGTGTGTCCGCATGCGGGTTGGATGTACTCGGGCCACACCGCCGGCCTGTTGTACTCGAACGTGGAGATTCCCGACCGCGTGATTCTCGTGGGTCCCAATCATCACAATGTCGGGAGCCGGTACGCCGTATACAGTGCGGGGGTGTGGCAGACACCCGTGGGCGACGTGCCCGTGGCCGAACCACTGACGAGCGACCTACTCGATAACTGCGATTTGCTTGCCGAAGACGCGCGCGCACATACGCAGGAACATTCGTTGGAGGTCCAACTGCCGATGCTGTTACGGGCAAATCCAAACGTTCACATCGCGCCCGTCCTGATCGGTGGCAACTGGCCTGATAGCGGCGGGCGGAGCAACCTGCGGGAAATCGCGGGAGCGATTGCGCTGACCGTCCAGAGCTATGGCAAACCGGTATTGCTTCTGGCCTCGACGGACCTGAACCACTACGAAGACCAGGAAACGTCACGAATCAAAGACAAGCTGGTGTTGGACGCAGTGGTGAATCTGGATCCCGACGCGCTGATGGATCATGTGATCGACGTGGAGGTATCGATGTGTGGCGTCGCGGCCACGTATGTGGTTCTTTGCGCGGCCAAGAAGCTCGGCGCCAAGCATGCGGAATTGCTCGATTACCGCACCAGCGGCGACGTCAGCGGCGATTACACGAAGGTTGTGGGGTATGGGGCGGTCGTGATCGAGTAAAGGAAGGGGAAGAGGCGATGAGTGACACAAACAGTTCGTTCCTAATCCTTGATTCATCAACGGTCGCAATGACACCCCCCGCCAAGAGCGCTCAATGGCCAGCTTCACCATACCTCGTTGGCGTCGCAGTCATTTTGGTCATGGCCGTGCTGTACGTGTTCTTAGGGCGAAGAAAACCAGATTAGGCCACAGCCGAAGCAGACGTGGGTTTGACAGCATTGGTTTGGCTTGTTACAGTGTGATGGCAGTTTGGTGGTGACGAACTATGATTACACTGACGGAAAACGCCACGAAGCATATCAAGACGTTGCGCGTCGATCAGGGCGTGCAGGACAAGCCGTTGCGCGTGTACATCGAGACGGGCGGTTGCTCGGGCATGGAATACGGCATGGCGTTCGACGACAAGAAGCCCGATGATGCGGTGGTGGCGCAAGATGGCGTGGAAGTGGTGATCGATCCGATGAGCCTGAATTTCCTGAAGGGAAGCGAGATCGATTACGAGGACAGCCTGCAGGGTTCGGGGTTCAAGATCAAGAATCCGAACGCGCATTCGAGTTGCGGCTGCGGAAAATCGTTCAACTGACAATTTCATAGGCAGATTCGTTTGGGGTGCCCCGGAAACATTCGGGGCTGAGAACACACCCATAGAACCTGATCCGGTCATGCCGGCGTAGGGAAACCTGTAGCGAAGCCGACTCTTGGATTTCAGGGTCGGCTTTTTGATTTTTGCCCCGAGAGTGTTCGGGGCGGGGAGGCAAGAGATGATCGCACCAAAGAATGGCAATGGGGAAGAGCACCGCAGCGGGGCATTCCTGAAGTCGAAGAAGGTTTACGCCGTCGGGAAGCAGCACAAGGACGTGCGTGTGCCGGCCCGCGAGATTGAATTGTCGCCGACGGTCAGCCACACGGGGCGGGTCGAGGTGAACGAGCCGGTCCGCGTGTATGACACCAGCGGGCCGTGGAGCGATCCGTCGTTTCACGGCAATGTGAACCGCGGCCTACCAGCATTGAGACGGGATTGGATTCTCGGTCGCGGCGACGTGGAAGAAACCGCGTCATCCTACAAGCCCATCGCTGGCCGGAGCGACCGCAAGATTCCTGTTGGGCTGCGGCGGAAACCGCTCCGCGCGAAACCCGGCAAGATTGTCACGCAATTGCAGTATGCGCGACAGGGAATCGTCACGCCCGAGATGGAGTTTATTGGAATTCGTGAGGGACTCGCGCCCGAGTCGTCCGCAGCGAAGTGGTCCGGGGCCGAGC
>CAWIJG010000010.1:0-430142 GCA_963836315.1 uncultured Verrucomicrobiae bacterium | reverse complement strand
TCCGACAAGCGTTGGCGGGCAGGAACGATGTCGCCCGAGTCAGAAATTCGGTCTTGGGATGGAAAACTTAAGCTTGCGGACGCTGTCAGCGGTAATAAAATGATACGCAATGAAGTTCAACATCCCGCGATGGTCGCGGGAGTAAGTCATATGGGAAATGTCAGATGGAAATAGTTAGACCCCTAGTTGTTCGAACGAATCTAGGCGCACTTGACTCTCATGCTAGTTCGCACTGCCACGGCCGCCGATGCGCCAAGCATTGCACACATTCACGTTAAGACATGGCGCGTGGCTTATCGCGGTCAGATGCCCGATGCTGTTTTGGATGCGCTTGATGTGGGGCGTCGCACGGCCTTCTGGGAAGAGCGATTTACCCAGACGCGAGGTGTGGTCTTTGTTGCCAAGGACGGTGGCAGAATCATGGGATTCTGTGACCTTATTTCCTCACGGGCAAGGATGCTGATGCGCAAGCGGTTGCTGAGATCGCGGCGATTTACATTCTTCCGCAGCACTGGCGGAAGAGAGACGGGCCGGGCCCTTTGCGATCGTGCTCTGGCAGAGGCTCGCGGACGAGGTTACAAGGTTGTCACACTTTTGGGTCTTGGCCTCGAATGGCGATGCGAGACGTTTTTATGAAGCGATGGGTTTTAGCCTTGATGGGGCCACAAAAGCAGACAGGACGACAGACGGGAATGAGTTGCATGAGATTCGATTTCGGATGGCCATTTGACTTGTTCGGTATGCCTAATGCGCTGCAGCCAACGGCCGTTGCGCGGGGCAGTTGACCGTTTATGGAAACTCGAACTTCATCGTTGCAGGCCGCAGTCCCGCTTACGGCGGCTGTGGCTGAGCCCTTGTCGCTCGACGGGAACATGAATCGATCATTTTACCATTTGGCAGCGATGCTTGCCGTAGCTTCCACCTTAACAGGGTGCGTCAGCAAGTCATTAAGGCTTGATTCACCTCGGAGATGCCGTTAGCCTTTGGGCGTCGATTCCATCTATCGCCAGCTTGTCGAGTTGCTCGATCAGCGCCAGCCGCTGGTGTTCGCGATTATGTCAGTAGCGCGGATAACTTCATTGCAAGCGGGCCGATAACGGGCAAAGCCTCTGTAAAGTCTGGCGTGACCGGTGCCAGCCTGAAGGAAGGCGGAACGATCACGGGTGTCTACAATGGCGTCAGCTACACGGGACCTACACGGGAAAAGGCACAGCGACGCTTGATCCAGCCGCATTGACAATGCTCGTCACCGGCACAGTGAAGACCTGCGCCGACAACAGGTGCCAGACCACGGCGGAGAGCGATACCTACACGATCCCGGCGGGTATGACCGGCGACTGGACGCTCGATACTGACATCACCGCCGTGGTAAACAAGCTGTCAGGCACCGGCGCGTTAACTCTGTCCAACGGTCGCGTCCTCACCTACCAGATCACCGGCAGCTACAAGGCCACCAGCGAAGTCCAAACGAAATTGGATGGCCAGGCTCACGCCGCGGAGCGAGTGTATCGCTGACCACGCTCGAAGGCAAGTCCGGGTCAAATCCGACGATCTTCGTAGTCGCGATCGCTCGACGCAGTTCAACTCAATGCGGCGGCTGTCCACTAGCCACGCCCGCCGCGTCCAGTATCGCTTGCCCGGCGCCAATCGCTTCATTTTCCTTAAGAATTGACCCACTTTGGATCCTGTAGAATCGATCCAGGGGCAGGCGGTTGATTGCTTAAGGACATGATTCTGTCATTTGCATGCGCGCGATGGCGACGGTGCTGCTGACACTGCTGTTCAGGAAATTTGAGTGCCCGTATGGATGTCGGCTGACAGCGGCTTCAAAGATAGCGGATCGTTACGAGTTGGCTGCGGGCGGTGGAATGTGGCATCCGGTGTCGCAGAATGTTTTCTGTGACTGATGGTTAAATGGCGTGAAGCGGGCAGACCCTTTGTGTCGAGAAGTCTTGACGCGGTAAACACTATCAACGCTTGTCAACACCGCAGCCGATGGCAGCCGTTGCATAGACAGAAAACCTACGAGTTTCATGGTAGGGGTCTGCGTCATCTGTGTCCCAGACGTATAGGATGGGCGGCGACGGAGTTTCTCTGATGCGGACATCGTTGACAGCAAATGCGGGGAAATCGAGAGTCAATGGATTGCGAGAGTGATGCTGGCAGAATGGACAACACGGGCTCTATCGTGAATCATGCGTGGACCTGCGTAAGCCGCGCGTGGTCTTTGCGTGGACCTTGCGTGGTCACTGCTAGCTCGATGCGTGGCATCTGCGGGGACTCTGCTCTACTAGTGGGACATCCGTGGGAAATCCGTGGCACATCTTCGGAACTTACATGGACACTTGAACGACATCGAGCGTACACAACGCCGAACAGGAATTGGATGCAAAGCGGTTGGATCGCGGACACTGATTGGTCATGGTCACGACTATGATCAGACCGCAATCGTGGAAATCGGGGGTACACGTGATGGCCACTCGGCCACGATCATGGTCGGGGAACACGCTGAACGCGCGGCCGAATCGGAAAGCGGACGGAGTCCAGCACGTTGTCGTTTACGTGAGGCGAAGGCAGAGAAGCGGCGATGAGGGCGGCGTTGACCGAGGGATCGACCGAGACCGTCGCTTCGTCCGGCCTCGCTGCGAGGCACGAGCAAGGCCGGCCAGTCGAAGCGCGGGCCTGGGACTTTGTCCCGTTCTGCGATTGAGATGAAGCCATCGGCACCTAGGTTGACACCTCGATTTTTGTGTACCGGCTACACGTGCGATTGCGCCCATGTGCTACCTCTGGTCGGATGATCGCATCACATCATCGCCATCGACTGCGCGTGAAGCACCGCCAGAGGATTGTACGGCTCCTGCGCGCCGTCAAGGTTGTCCACTTCGTGGCTCCACCGTGACCTGCTCGCTCGCCTACGGCCTGGCTCGTAGGGTTTCACGCGCGGGAAATTCACTTCTGGGGACTGAACCGGATGACATTCAAAACCTGTCAACCACGAAATACATATTTTTCGCAAAGGCAGCAAAACATGTGGTTGGAGAAACTGCCTGGAAAACCTTACGTTAGCGTACTTCCGAAATTCGCTCTTCTCCTGTACTGTCGCGCCCGCGATTCAGAAAGGAGCAATGGCCCATGACAATTCGATGAGTGAACGAACCACAACCCTCCTCGTGCGGGGGCCGACGCGGTAAGAACGCCGCCCGAATCGATGGCGGTGCACAATCCGCGTAAACGGCGTCAAATCGCCCGCTACTCGCTAACGCAATCTCCCGCGCTGCCTGTAACCTCTGAACATGCTTGCTACCAAGCTCAATACCGACCGCCCAACGCCAAGGAGTATTTCAAGGAACACTTGAGCGTCGGTGATTACTACGCCGAAGGCCAACAGGTCTTGGGCCAGTGGTATGGCGATGGGGCTGAGCAACTGGGGCTGTCGGGGGTCACACGCCAGGACGAATTCGTCCGCCTCTGTGAGAACCTTCATCCGCAACGGCCAGAGGTTGACAGTCCGCCAGAAAACCACCCGCATGGACATCGGCCCGGATGGCAAGCCCCGCAAGAATACCAATCGGCGCGTGTTCTACGATTTCATCTTCTCACCGGCCAAGTCGGTGTCCATCGCCGCCCTGGTGGGGCAAGACTCGCGCATCGTCGAGGCGCACGAGCAGGCCGTGACGGTCGCTCTGAACCAATTGCAGGCGTTCGCGTCCACCCGGGTCCGCAGGAACGACCAGTGCACCGACCGGACCACGGGCAACATCGTCGCCGCCGTGTTCTGTCACGATACCTCCCGCGCCCTCGATCCGCACCTGCACACCCACTGCATCGTGTTCAATGCCACGTTCGATCCGTTGAAGGCCGCTGGAAAGCGCTGCAGAACCACGACATGCTGATGGCTCACAAGTTCGTCGAGAACGTCTATTACCACGAGTTGTCCCGCTCGCTGCGGCAATACGGCTACGGCATCGAGAACAAGCGGCGGGGGGATTTTGAAATCAAGGGCATTTCCCCGGCGCTCGTCGAAAAGTATTCCAAGCGCCACCAAGAGATTGATCGAAGAACCCGCCAATTTCTGGAACGCCAGCCGGAGAAGGCCGATGGGAACCTCGCCGTCATCCGCGAGCATATCGCTCACCAGGATCGGCCTCGCAAGATCAAGGGCATCACCTTGCCGAATTACAGACCAGTTGGGGCCAACAACTAACTGCAGAAGAAAAAGCATCGCTTGGCCGGCTGGCCACTGAGCCGCCGGCAACTACGATCTCCAGTGGGGCACTGGCGCAACAGGCCGTCGCGTGGGCTGAGGAACATCTGTTTGAACGACGCTCAGTGGTGCCGGAACACGAGTTGTGGCGGCACGCACTGGAGCATGTGCGCGGGCAGAACGTGGCGTTAGCCGACATTCAGGCTGCCACGGCCCGGCGCGGCTACTTGCGTTACAAAGAACATCCTGGCCGGATCACCACGCGCGAAGTGCTGCACCGGGAATGGGAGATTGTGTGCATGGCGCGCGATGGGATTGGCCGGTTCGGCCCGCACTGCTCCGGTCATTCGATTTGCAATGCCAGCCTAGATGCGGGCCAGCGTCAAGCCGTCGCGCGTATCCTGCAATCACGTGATTTTGTCACCCTGTTTCGCGGTGGGGCCGGCACCGGCAAGAGCTACACGCTTCGGGAAGTGTACATCGCCTTGCAACAGACCGGGCGAACGGTCACGGTTGCCGCCCCGCAGCGGCAACAGGTCGCGGACATGGAACAGGACGGTTTTCTAGGCGTGCAAACCGTCAGCGCGGTTCTGGCTCACGGTGCCCTACCTCGCGGCGGCGTGCTGCTGGTTGATGAGGCAGGACAAATCGGCGGCCAGCAGATGCACCAGCTCATGAGCCTGGCGAAAGCCAACGAAGGCCGGGTAATTCTCTGGCGACACCCGCCAACACAGTGCCGTGGAAGCTTCCGATGCGCTGCGCGCTGTCGAGAAGTATTCCACGCTCCAGGCCATCGAACTCACCGAGATTCGGCGTCAAGACCCGGCCCGCGGGAAGACACGAGCCGAACGGGAGCGGATTGCCCAGTACAGGCAGGCTGTGCAAGAAGCTTCCGAAGGCAACCTTGATGCCTCGTTTCGTCGGCTGGATCGACAAGGGGCGGTCGTGGTCTGTTCTCCACAGGAACAAGCCGAGCGTCTTGCCCGGCACTACCCGTCCCTCGTTGAACAACACCAGTCCGTCGTCGTGGTATCTCAAACCTGGTCGGAGATTCACCGGGTCAATGAGCAGGTGCGGGCTGCATTGAAGTCGCGTGGCCTTCTCGGCACACAAGAACGGACTGTGACGGCGCTGGAGACCGTCGACCTCACTGAGGCGCAAAAGCGTGATCGTCGCTTCTACCAAGAGGACACCGTGCTGGTGTTGAACCGCAACGCGCGCGGATTCCAGAAGGGGCAGACCTGTCGACTCGTGGCCATCACCGACAGAGGCTTAGTTCTGGAAAGCACGGACAAGACCCGCACCGTGCCGTTCGGGTTCTCGGATCGGCTCACCGTATGCCAGCCCAGAGAACTCACGTTGGCGGCTGGCGACCGTCTGCAACTGAAGGCCAACGCCCGCACGTGCGCCGGTCGGCGTCTCGCCAATGGAGAACTGGTCACGGTGAAGAAGGTGGGTGCCGACGGCCGGATCACGCTGACGGATGGCAGGGTTCTGGAAAAGGATTACCGGCAATTCGTGCGTGGCTTCGCCATCACCTCCTATGCGTCCCAAGGCAAGACGGTCGATCACGTCTTGTTCTCTGATTCCGCCGTTAAGGGGGCCACGAACCAGCAACAGTGGTATGTGACCATTTCTCGCGGGCGCAAAGGAATCACCATCTTCACCAGCGACAAGGCGCAACTGGTCGAGAATATCCTGCGGTCCGGGGACCGGCCCTTGGCACTGGACTTGGCGAAGCAGCGGTATTTTCAAAGCCTGGGCATTCCGCGTTGGCTAATGCCTCGTTGCTTGCGCAACCCATCCTATGCCGAAGGGTTTCGGCAGCGCAGGCTCGATAGCTATACCAAGCTGCGAAGACGGGCAATCCAACAAACACAGGGAATGAGGGTAGCATGATAAGGACCGGACAAGACGAGGGCCGGCGGACTTCCCCCTGTTGGGAAGGCGACACCAAGGCCCAGGCTCTGCGAGTGGAGTTGGGCGACGGACATTCCTGTCTGGTCCCCTACAGCCGCATCGCCTTTGTGGACTGCGAGTCCGGCGCGGATCACAGCACGCTTTGTCTGCGCTCCGACACCCACGAAATCCGGATCGTCGGCAAGAACCTGGGGCGGTTGGAATCTGCGCTGCAAAAGTTCGAGGTCGGTTGGGTGAAGGCAGCGCCGGCGCGCTACGAACTCGATTCAAGCGACAACTGTGTTTGGATCACCAACATTACCGTCAGCGAGCTGCAAGGGTAAACACGACTGGTGCAGACGTATGAATCGCACGGCAACAATTGACGACAGGGGCACAGGGGCGGCGTTGCCGCGTTTGTACCTGCGCCCGGACGAAGCCGCGCGTGTCATCGGTATCAGTCGGCGCACCCTCTCGGAGTGGCAATCTGCCCGCGTCATCGGGTTTCGCCGGATTGGTCGCACGGTACTATTTTCCATTTCAGACATCCAAACGGCGATTGACCGTTACCGTATCACGCCCGTCGGCGAGCCGAAACCGCGGCAACCGCATGTTGATGCCAGCGCGATCACCGCACGAGTTCCGACCAACTCCGTCGAGCCGCCAAGACGCAAACGCCGCATGCAGCGCATAGTGGCCGAGTTGGTCACACCGTAAATCAACCGCCTGGGCAATCACAACCGCCAGAAGCTCTACGATGCTGTTGCCCGTTTCGACGTTGACGCCGTAGCCGCGATCTCGTTCCCGACCCGCTTTGCTCTCGATGCCGTTTCAACCGACGGCCTCATCACCAAAGGTCGCCGCACTTCGACAGATGCGCCCAAGGGCACGCTCACGTTGCCGAGGTGCACACCCAGAACAGCGCACTACAGCGAGTTTCTCAGTGGATTCCACTTGGCAATAATTGGCAATCGTTCCTCCTTTGAGCGCATTTTCTCGCCAGTTGGCGCAAAAGTGCCATACGTCATGCACGCCTTATATTACAAGGCTTTGGTGGATTATGTGAGAAAAACACGAGGCTGTCGAAAGTGGCATTGGGCGCTTCCGAAGACCGATGCTCTATCCAGTTGAGCTACGGGCGCAACACACTCTGCAGTTTATGCTGTCCCTCAAGCCCGCACAAGCGAAAGCTCTGTTCATGACCGGCGCGAACCGCCCGCATTTGATCAGGCTGGCACGTCCTGCGGGATCAAGAGCCACGCGGATCCAGAAGCCAGATGGGAAGGGGAATCGGACAACCGTTATAGGAATGGAACAGCGCAAATGACGCGGGCCTGACCCAAACCGCGTGACCGGAAGAGCTGCAGCCCAAGCGGATCGCGGGTCTACTTGGCCGTACCGGATTGACCGGCTTTGGCGGTGTACAGCAAGGTCTTGTCCGCCGCAAACGCCTCGTTGCCCACCAACACGACTACTGTCAAGGGCACCGGGTTCTTCGACGCAGGCGCGTTAGTCAGGCCGGCGTCCGTCCAGGCTTGTCCCTGCAAGCTGGCCTTGGCCAGATTGACATGAATGAACCAGTTCCCTGACTTCCTATCGAGCAACGAGAAACTGCAACTGCCTTGGGTATTCACACCCCTGTTCCTGGCGTTCAAGGTGAACGATGACTGTTCCCCACCAATGTCGAGGGTCACCAGCTTGCCCGCCGGAATGAAGCCCGGGAGTGGATCAATGATTGCGTTAAAACTGCATGAGTCTGCGCTAACCTCTTTGAAATTCAGCTTGATTTGCATGTGGGTGATCTGCATCTGGCAGGGCACCACGACGGTCAAGTCGCTGTTGGTCGAAGCCTGGCCGTCACTGACCGTCACGCGGGCGTTGTACGGCCCGCAGTAGTTATTGGTATACACGTGATTGACAATGCCAATCGTGGTGTTGGTGTTGGCGTTGTCGCCAAAGACCCACTGGTAGGTCAACGGGTCGGCGTCGGTCGCGGTTACGGCGAACGTATTGGTCTCATTCGCGAAGACGACAGCATTGGTGCCGACCTGGAGCAAAGCGTTGGTGACCGACAGCCCTACGGTAATCTGCGGTGGATGGTTGGTGGGCACTAATCCAGAACTGCGAACGGCGTGGACCACTTGCGTCGCACTGTTATGGTTGGCACTGGCATCCGTCGCAATCACGGTGATGGTGTTGGTTCCCAACGAGAGGGGGACCGATTGCGACCAGTTGGTCGCAGCCAGCGAAGCGACGGCGCCGTTGACGGTCACGCCGTTGAGTCCGCTGGCGTCACTGGCGGTTCCCGACACCGTGATATTGGCATTCGTGAACGTCTGGAGGTTTGTTGGACTGACGATCTGAAGTTGCGGCGGCGTGGTGTCCGGTGGTGCGGTGACGATGATATAGTTCGGCCGGTTAGTCGTACTTGATCCACTGGGACCGAAGATCGTCAGGCTGACGTTGTTGGTGTGTGCGGCCTGATAGGTGTAGTCCAAGCTACCGGTGGCGGTGTTGGTCGTGGTGCCATCGCCCAAGTCCCAGAACCAATTGGTGATCGTGCCCGCGGAATTGTCCGTGAAATGCACCGGCAGCGGCGCCACGCCCGTCGTCGGACTGGCGCTAAAATCAGCCACAAGCGTGTCAATCGCCACAATGTAAGCAGTGAGGGTCAGATTGCTCGAACCGAGCGGCCCGGAAACCGTCAAGCTGACCGTGTTCGTGCCACCGATCAGGTACGTGTGGCTCATAACGGTTGCGGTGGTGTTGGTGGTGTTGCCACCGCCGAAATCCCAGAACCGGTTGGTGATCGTGCCAGTCGAGCTGTCGGTGAACGTCACGACCAGAGGCGTTGGGCCATTGGTCGGCGTGCCGCTGAAGTTGGCCACGGGCGGCAGATCGACAATGGTCAGCGTGCCAGTGGTGCTGTTGACGCTGCCCGCGCCGTTCGACACGATCACAAAGTAAGCTCCGGCATCGCCATCCTGCGCGTTCGTAACAGCCAAGGTGGCACTCGTGGCGCCGAGGAGGTTGGTGCCGTCTTTGAGCCACTGATAGGACGGATCGGGGACACCCGTGGCGACCACGGTGAACGTGGCGGTAACGCCAGATGTCACGGTGACGCTGACGGGATTGGTGAGAATATTCGGGACCAGTTGCGGCACCCAGCCGTTCAACCAAACGGTGGCATTCTGGGCTGCCAGAAGGCGCGCATCGCCGTTGGTGAGCACGGTGAGACCGAACGTGGCCGAGGCGGTGTTGTTCAGATTGCTGTTTCCATATTCCCACAAGAGCTGGCTGCCCAAAACCGGCCCCGAAGGTGTGGTGTAGCAATTGGTGTCAATACTACAATTGATAAAGGCCGCCAACCCATTCGTGCTGCCGTTTGCATCAGCCATGGTGACGTTGCTGATGGTGTTGTCGGCTCTCGTGAGTCGGCATTGCACAAACGAAAAGCCGTTGCTCACCAACAGGCCTCCAATGCCCGGCCAATTACCGGTGACGCCGTTATCGGTGCGTGAGGCGGTCAGATTATAAGTGCTGGCGGTCGGGATGGTGCGCATTTCGCAGTTGGTAAAGAAGAGGTTGCCGCCGCCCCAGATGTAGTCATAATTGCCCTGCACGAGGCTGTTATAGAAATATCCCTGAGACGAGTTTACGTTGGCCAGAATTGTGTCCTGACGGCTGTCCACTTCGGCATTGTTGAGGATGAACCGCCTCGCCCCTGATTCAATCATCAACGCTTCCGCCTGCGAGCCTCCCTGCGGCGTGGTATTGACGACCGTCATATTCTCGATTGCCATGTCGTTGCTGTAGATCTTGAACGCCATGCGGAAGTGGGTGCCAGGATTCTGGGTGTTGTTATTGTGGTAGCCAACGATCGTGCCCGTCCGACTCTGGCCACGGAACGTAATGTGGTTCTTGTTCTTCGTGTCGACAATTTCCGTGTAAGTGCCATTGCGAATGTTGACCAGCGTATAGGTGACGTTGCCGTTGGGCAGCGAATCCACCGCGCCCTGTACCGTGCAGAAGTCGCCGCTGCCATCCGCCGCAACCCAAATACTGTTCGGATTGGCCGGGCCAGTGGACTTGGTGGTGAACCGCCAGGCGTTGGTGTCGCTGATGCCCGCGAAAGGAGCGGAATTCGCATCGCTAAAGATTCCGGCGTTGACCGTGACATAGTAGGTCTGACTGGATGACAGCACACCCAGATGGGGATAGATCGCGACCGTGTTGCTCGTAATCGCGCCGCTCGTGATGATGACCGGGTAGGTGCTGAAACTCTCCGTCCCGATTGTTCGGGTCTGCAATGCGCCGAGGCCCATGTTGATCGTATCCACCGGGGTGACACTGTTCGTCACGTTGTAGATCAAGACTTTGCCAGAGTTGCTCAAGATCACGCTCCGGTCAAACACCATATACAGCGGCGTGTCGTAACATACTCCCGAAGCGCCATTGGTCGGCGTGAGCGTGGCGCTCATGGTGGAGTTGACGGTCAAAGTGGCGTTGGTACTGGTGGCCCAGCCCGCCGTATTCGTGACGACAACTGAATAGGTTCCCGCGTCAGACGGTTGCGTGCTGGCGATGACGAAGGTGGCATTGGTGGCAGTGGCGTTGGCGCCGCTCGAGATGGCAACGCCGCCCTTGTACCATTGATAAGTGGGGGTGGGCACGCCGTTGGTGGAGAGGACGGAGAACGACGCGCTGCCGGTGTTGGTCACCACCAGGCTCTGCGGCTGGACGGCAATGATCGGCGTAACGATGACGGTCAGCGTTCCGGTGGCGCTGTTGGCGACGCCGGCAATGTTGCTCGCAATCAAGGAATACTGAAATCCATTCTGGCTGTATTGAACGTTTGTCAGGATCAACGACGTACCAGTGCCGCTGACCACATTGGTTCCATTTTCCAGCCACTGAATACTCGGCGGGGGCAGACCGCTGACGGAGGCGGTGAACGTGCCATTGTTGCCGGCGATGACAGTTTGATCCGTCGGGCCGGTGATAGTGGGTGCCACGGGCACAATCGAGACCGTAAGCGTCATGCAGTTGGTAACCGCGCCAACGCTGTTGCTGGCAATCAAACAATACTGGCCGGTATCGCCGACCTGCGCATCTGTGAGCGTCAACGTACTCGTCGCGCTGCCGGAAATGACGGAACCACCGTTTGTCGTCGGGCCATCCGACAGGTTGTTGCCAGCCAGTTGCCATTGCAGCGTGGGAGCGGGTACGCCGGTGACCGTCGCGCTGATGGTGACGTCGACGCCGACGTTGACCGCCTGGTTTGTCGGGCCGATAATCCCGGGCACAACCTCCTGGATAACCACGGCGACGATACCGGTGGAATATAGTTGTGAGGTGTCCCAACGCAGGCTGGGATCCAACGGCGGCAGGCTGGTCGTCGTGAAGCTGCCGGAGGCGTTGGTGAAGGCGAGGATCTGGAAGGTGTCCCCGCTGGTCAGCGCCGGACCAACATTGGTGACAGTCAACGTCCCGCTATAACTCGCGGTCCCGAAGACATTGATAAAATCATTGCTGGACTGGCTCTTGTCCAGCTTGATGGTGGTCGATGACCCGGAAGCCAACGTCAGGTTGTTGGAGAACACGATTGTTCCAATCGCGGTGCCGAAACCGGGGAGCAACCGCCCTCCCGAAAGGGTCACTGCATCGCCAACGACGGTGCCGAAGCCTTGGATCGTGCCGGAATTGGAAAATACGCTTGTCACTTGCAGCAAACCGCCCGTCAGGTTCACGGCACTGTAAGTGGCATTGGTCAACCAACTGATATTGACGACCGATGAAGTGCTTCCAATCGTCAGCGAGTTATTGGTTCCCGTTCCGCCAATATTGAGGCCCTGATTCCCAAGGTCCCAAGTGGCGCCCCCTTGAACCGTCGCGGTATTCACCGAACCAGTGGCAAAGCCAATGCTGTTACCCGCTGCCAAGGTAAACAACCTGGCGCCCGTGTCCAACAGCAGCGAGTTCGTACACCCGCCTGCCCCGCCGATGGTCAACGCGCCGGCCACGGTAAGCGAGGCCGAGTTGGAGATCACCAAGGAGTTGAATTTGCTTGCCGTGTGGTTGCAAACATTGAAGGTGCTCGAATTCGTCCAGTACGTATTGGCGCCGCTGATCACAATGGTGCCTCTCGCGGTGCTGCCGTTTCCTGTTCTCGTGTCGATTGCCGAGACAAATCCGTTGGTGACATACAACGTGCCGACTCCGCTCCTGCCGACCAGGATCCGTCCGTTACCGGTCAAGTTGGTGGCGTACAGCCCCTTTCCCGCAGCGGTGGAGGAGGCGATGTAGACGACCGTCGTACTGGAGCCGCCGTCGGCCAATTCCATCGGCACGGTCGGGGCACTCGTGCCGTTTTCATACAGGCTGAGTGAATTGCCGCCCAAATCCAGCGTGATGGTCTCGGTGGTGTTGGCTTTGTTCGTAAACAGAAGGTCCTTGACGGCTGCGTCGGCGTTGAGCGTCACGTAGTACGTGTAATTGTTTGTAAAGAACAGCGCAACGTCGGTCGGACCCGGCAAGCTGCCCGTGCTCCAGGAAGAGGGGGTCTGCCAGATGCCACTGGCAGCGGCATTGGTCCAAGTTACGGTGGCCGCAGGAATACTGCTCGCGGCTGCGAGTAATCCCAGCGCCAAGGCCAACGCCAACTGCCGGCCAAAGTTCGCAGATCGGCTAACGCGAACAGGCGCGCGCTTGCCGTGCACCATGACTGTGTCGTTCTCGTACATGTTCATGAGTATTCCTATCCGAAACCATGTAGCTCACCAGTAGAAGCCACAGCCCATTTCGACCCACATCAGAAGCATAACCTGAGCCAGATACCAGCCGATACCAAGGGTTTGACGGTAGGCGACGAATACCAGATTTGTCGCGCCGCTTGGTACTATCTGGTAACAGCTGTTGACACAATTGTCACTGCCGTAAGGGTAAGGACGGACAGCCACGCATGCATATTTGGTATCGAAGCTGCTAACAACCGACAGGAACGGACGTGGTGCAGGATCCAAAGCTGTGAGCGGGAAGCGCGGTGTAGTCCGAACGAGGCATCCGAGTGGGAACCAGGACAGTTCTTCATAGACAAGGCGTTCACCGACGGTCAAATCGCTCCCAGTTGAGCCTGACGGCCGTCTGCGGCGCCTTGGTTTTGCTCGCCTCGGGGCCCGCGCATGCTAATCCGATCCTGCCGAACATTCCCACCAATCAATATAACGTCCTGAATTTCGGAGCGAGCGGTGACGGCGTGTCGAACAACACCGCGGCGATTCAGAATACCATCAACGCCGCCGCGGCAACGGGCGGCACGGTCGAGATACCGGCCGGGACATATCTGAGCGGGCCGTTCTCGCTCGCCAGTCGGATCAATTTGCAGATCGATAGCGGCGCCACGCTGAAAATGTTTCCGATCGGAACCTTCACCAATTTTACCGGCGGTACGGACCATTTTATCTACGCGAGTAACGTGAGCGACGTCGAGATCAGCGGGTCGGGCACCATCGATGGCAATGGCGCGGGCTGGTGGTCGCCGCTCGCCTCCGTGCGGCCTTACATGGTTTATTTCAACGGCGGTTGCGTGAGGGTACTGATCCAAAACATTACCTTACAAAACCCGCCGAAGATGCACATCGTGTTCAAGGGGATCGATTTCGACATCACGATTCAAGGAATTACCATTAACACGACGGCGGCCGGCGCGAAGAATACTGACGGGATTGACCTGGTGGGAACGAGTTGCCTGGTGCAGAACTGCACGATCAACGCCGGTGACGACAATATTGCCCTCGGGAGCAGTAGTGCCTCTTCGATATCCACTGACATCCTGGTCACCAATTGCACGTTCGGCGTAGGGCATGGCGTATCGATCGGCAGCAATACCGCCGGCGGCGTATCGAACCTGACCGTGACCAGTTGCTCGTTCAACGGCACCGAGTATGGCATACGCATGAAGTCTGATAACGCCTCCAGCTCTCCGGGCGCTGGAGGGCTGGTGCAGGGTCTCCTGTATTCGAACCTCACCATGACCAACATCGTGAATGCGGCCATCGTCATTTACAGCTACTATAACGAGTTCGGCACGCCCACGGGCATTACACCAGCCGTGGCCTCCACGCAAGGGGTCGGGTTCGTTACCGTCCCGATCTGGCGCAACATCACGTTCAGCAATGTGACCGCGACGGTGGCCGGTGGAGGCATTGCGGGCATTATCTGGGGACGAAAAGAGTCGGTTGTCACGAACGTCACCCTGTCCAAGGTCAAAATCTCGGCCAGCTCAACTTTCGACATCTATAACGCGCGGGCCATCCGGCTTATCGACTCACAGATCACCGTGCCCGGTGCCAACACGTTGAATCTTTACAACGCCCAAATCACCGTCACCAATACCACGGCCAGCACCAACCTGGTGACGCTGGGCGGGCTGGCGACACCCCTGACCAACAACGTGCTGGCTCTCTTTAACGGGCGGACCACCATCACCGACACCAACATGCTCGGCACAGGTTCCATTACGTTGGGTGGCAGTATACTTGCGTTTAGCCAAGCATCAGCGAGTTTCAGCAGCGCTCTCAAAGTCGTCACCAGCAGCACGATGGCCGTCACCAGCGGCAACAACACGTTCAGCGGCGCACTCAGCGGACCCGGCCCCCTGACACTCAATTTGCCCGCGAACAGCGTCTTGACGCTCCAGGGAAATTGCCCGGGCTTCACCGGGACCCTCGCGATCACCAATAGCGGCACTCTCCGCCTCGATCAGGGCACAAACCAGTGGGGCGACGCCAATGCCGCGTTCGACGCCGGTGCCTTGGGGACCATCGACAACCACTCGACCTCGGACATTGCGTCTTTTCTGGGTGCGCTGGCCGGCGGCTCTGGATCGAAATTGCGCGGCAGCAGCCAGACCGGTCCGGGCGTCGACACGTATGTGATCGGATCCCTGAACTCGAACACGACGTTTGCCGGTACGATCGCCAATGGAACCAGCGGTACCTCGCCACACACCGTGGCCGTCACCAAGATCGGCGGCGGCACGTTCACACTTTCCGGCAACAACAGCTATAGCGGCGGCACGATTGTGAGTAACGGCACGCTGCTGGTCAACAACATCACGGGCAGCGGTACCGGCATTGGCGCGGTCACCGTGATCAGCGGCGCAACGCTGGCCGGCAGCGGCATCGTCGGCGGACCGGTGACCCTGAACGGGACACTGTCGCCGGGCTATGGTGTCGGCACCCTCGCCATCAGCAACAGCTTGCTGGTCAACGCGGGGGCCGTGCTGCAATACGCCCTGGGCGCCACGGGCGATCGGACGGTGGTTCGCGGCAACCTGACGCTGGACGGCACAATCAACATCACCGATGCCGGCGGGTTCACCAACGGCACGTATACGCTTTTCAGTTACGGAGGGACGCTGACGGACAATGGTCTGACGGTTGGCACGACACCGAACTCGGCCTTCGGCTATATTGTGGACACCAGTTCCAACGGGTACGTAAGGCTGATCGTGGGCCCCATCACCGCGCCGGGGGCGGCCTTCACCGGCAATCCGACCACCGGCCCAGTGCCGCTGGTGGTGACGTTCAGCGATGATTCGACAGGGACCATTACGAACCGCTTCTGGGATTTTGGTGACGGCACAACCACCAATACCACCGCGGGCGGTCTGACGCATACGTACACCAATGTCGCCAGTTTCAGCGTGAGCCTGACCGTCTCCGGTCCGCTCGGCAGTGACTCCCAAACCCGGTCGGGCTATATCACGACCACTCACCCTCCGCCGGTGATTACTGCGGGAGCAACCGTCTCGAACGCGGCGCTGCAGGTCGGCAATAGGATTGTGGTCGTGGCCGGCGACACGAATGTGTTCAGCATTGGGGCCACCGATCCCGAGGGCCACCCGCTGAGTTATCAGTGGTCGTTTGGTGATGGCGTGACCAACGCGTGGCCGTCATCGAACTCGGTGGACCATGCTTACGCCACCAATTGCGGGCCGTTTTACGCCAGCGTAACCATCAGCAACGGGGTGGGTCCGACGACCACCAGCAACTTCACGGTTGTGGTGGCCTGCCAACTCAATCTCGCCAGGGTGGCGATGAAGTTGGATTTTGCCAGGACCAACGCCGATAGTTGTACTGTCCGAGGTTCGTTTGCTCTGCCGAGCACGGGCACTCCCAGTTTCGCCGGCGCACAGGCAACCTTGGACATCGGCGGAGCGTCGTTGACGTTTACCCTCCCCGCCAAAGGCAGCGCGCTCAATGGCCGAAGCAAGTTCAGCACGCCGACCTTCAACAGCAAGACCGGCTGGAAACTCAACGCTTCGTTCAAGAACGGCTTTTGGCAAACCGACTGGGCAAACTACAGCATGATCAATTCAAACATAGCGAAGCCGGGAGCTCTGGTGAGCGATCTGCCGGTGATCCTGCTGCTGGATACTGAAGCGTTCATGGCCACCACGAACTTGCATTACACGGCGACCCAGGACAAATCCGGCGCGGCCAGGTAGGTCGAGAATATCATTGTCGTCGTTGCGGTAGGTATCATATTCTACCGGGACTAATGCGGCTTTTGTCGCATTTCTGATTCATCGGGTGAGGAGGGGGGTTCTAAACGTGCCTGAAATGTCTCAAGAGGATATTTGGCACAGATAGAGCTAACTAACTGGAGGTTACGAAAATGGTGAATTCCTTGCAGGCGGTCTTGTGCAGCCTTGAGAAGACGGCCAGTTCGAAGTCGTCCATCCCTTTACCCAATCGCCGCGTTTCGGTGCGCCCGTCCCGCCGATATGTCACCGCATGGACCCTGATGTTGTTGTTGGTCGTGGGTGCGGGGATCAGCCATGCGGCCGATCTGACTTGGACGGGGGGCGATGACGTCTGGCAGAGCACCACCGCGTGGACCACCAACGGAACCGGCGGCACGGGCGGTTTTCCGGGGCCGGGCGACACCGCGTTCTTCACCAATGCCGCCACGTACACCGTTACGCTCACCGCCGATGTGATCAACGTCGAGAGCAATTTTTTTGACAACGCTTCGAATACCACCGCGATTGTTACCCTGAACCTGAACACGCACGAACTGAACCCGGCTTATACTGGGAGCAGCCCCGGTGCCTTTGTCGTGGGCAGCACAGCGACCGTTACCTCGATTGTGTACCTCGCCTCGTCCACCGCGGCGGGGAAGGGGTTGGTCGTCCCGGGACGGATCGTCGTCGGGCGGAGCGGCATCGGCACGTTGATCGTCACCAACGGCAATGTCTCGGTGGCCACCACGATCCTGGCCAACGGGGGCACGGGACGCGGGATGCTTGTGCTCAGCGGCCCGTCTGTAATCTGGAGCAACAGCAGCACCTTGGCGATCGGTAACGCCTCGAACAGCTTCGGCAGCACGCTGGTGATCTCCAATTCGGCGCGCATGGACGTGACCAGTTCGTTCCGCGTGGGCTCCGGTTCCAGCCAGAGCGGATCCAGTAACAACGTGGTGTTGTTGGATTCTGGAGGCAAACTGGCTACGCACTCGGGGCCCGTGTCCATCGGCCACAGGTCGAGCGGCGTCCAGGCATCGGACAACAATAGCGTAATCGTTCAGGGCGGCGCGTCGTGGGACAATAACAATTCATCCTTGGTCGTCGGCAGCGTGGACGGCATTGATGCCATGGGCAATGTGCTCACGGTCGGGAATGGTTTTGTCTTTGGCACCAACGCTTTCAGTGGTTTTGTCACCAATGTCTCCCAGCTTATCATTACGGCCACCAACACGTTGAACTTGCTGGGCGGCTTGGTTGACGCGACGGTGACGTGCACCGGCACAGTGCAGGGTTTTGGCGCGGTGCTGGGCGATACAACCATCGCGGATGGGGGATTCCTGAGTCCGTTCAATTCGCAGGGCGCGCTGGTTTTCTCCAACCGCCTCACGATAAGCGGTAACGCAACCACCACGGTGCAATTGGGCACCAATACCAGTGCGACGGTGGCCCAGGGCGGCTTGGCGCTGGACGGCACGCTCAATATTACCGATGGCGGCGGATTCACTACCGGCACCTATACGATATTCACGTACAACAGTACTCTGACCACCGGCAACAGCCTGACCATCGGGGCCACCCCGAACAGCGGCTATACCTACACGATTGACACCAACACGTCCCATGTGGTGAACCTGGTCGTGAGCATTCCCGCGACGCCGCCGGTAGCGGCTTTCACCGGCAGCCCGACCCTCGGCGCGATTCAGTTGGCGGTCACGTTCTCCGATAATTCAACGGGAACCATTACGAACCGTTACTGGAATTTCGGTGATGGGAATACCCTCTTTACCACCGCGACCAACCTGATGCACATCTACGCCAGTACCGGCACGTTCGACGTGGCCCTGACGGTGTTCGGTCCGCTGGGCTCCAATACCCTCACCCAGAGCGGGTACATCACGGCCACCAATGTTCCGTTGCCGTCGATCACCGCGGGGGTGACTGCGGCGAACGCGCCGTTGCAAATCGGCAATATGATTGTGGTCGTGGCCGGCGATACGAATACGTTCAGCGTGGGGGCCACGGACCCCGATAGCAACCCGCTGTCTTACCAGTGGGTATTCGGCGATGGCGTGACCAACGCGTGGCCGTCATCGAACTCGGTGGACCATGTCTACACTCCCACCAATTGTGAGTCGTATCAGGCCAGCGTCACCATCAGCAATGGGGTGGGTACGATTGCCAGTAACTTCACCGTTGTGGTGGCCTGTCAGTTGAACCTCGCCAAGCTCGCGCCGAAACTGAACTTTGCCAAGACAAACTCCGATAGCTGTACCGTCACCGGTTCGTTCGCGCTGCCGGACACGGGCACTCCCAGTTTCGCCGGCAAGCTGGCGACCCTCGACATCGGCGGTGGATCGTTGACGTTTACCATCCCCAGCAAAGGCAGCGCGGTCAATGGCAAGAGCAAGTTCAGCACGCCGACCTTTAACAAGAAGAACGGCCAGTGGAAGCTCAGCGTTTCGTTCAAAAACGGCTTCTGGCAAAACGATTGGGCGAATTACAGCATGATCAATTCGAACATCCTCAAGCCGGGGGTGCTGGTGAGCGACCTGCCGGTGATCCTGCTGCTCGATGACGAAGCGTTCATGGCCACCACGAACCTGCATTACACGGCGAAGCAGGGCAAGTCCGGCTCCGCCGGTAAGTAGTCTGGCACGCCTCCTCCAAACATAGCCAAACTCTTCGCTGATTGAATCGGCGACGATGGGCAATCGCACAAACCTGGCGGAGCCGGTCAATTATGTACGCCGCAGCTACGCGCGCGGGCATTATTGAGTCGTTCTGGCTTCTCTCCTACGCATTCACACAACAGGCGCCTACGGCATGACGTGTGCTTTATCAGCAAAAGCAAGTAGTTGGCGTTCAACGCCGGATACCGTATCCCGGCAAGTCGCTTGAACAAGGGACGGGCCGAAAGGGGAGGCCGACGACGGACGGTTGAGGCTTCGTCTGTGGTTGAAAGAGACTCATCGTGAATCTGGACACAACCAGCGGAAAGTCGCCAGAGAACGACGGGGACGTGGTCCCCGCCGACTCAGGAATATTTGCCCGGGCAACTTCGATCTCCATCACCGTGGCGGTCGCAGCGTTGTGCTTTGCCTTTGGCGCGAGCACGGTCAAGGCGGCTGAGACGGCAGGTTCTTCCGGGTCGAACGATTTGAGCGACTTAAGCCTCGAGCAACTCGTTAACGTCGAGGTTTCGAGCTCCGCCGCCGGGTTGACCCGAACCGATTCCCGACGGGTGCCGGTCGACCTGACGGAACTCGACACACGGGACATACAACAGTCGGGTGCCAGGGATTTGGATCATTTGCTGGAGATTTACGTTCCCAACGCGCAGTTCATTTTGCATCACACCCCATTGCCCGATTTTGGATTTCGGGGAATCATCAGCGATACGGATGACAAATACCTCTACCAGGTAAACGGTCTGACGTTGAACAACCAACTGGTGCAGGGCGCGGCCAATGAGCGCGAACTGCCGTTGCTGATGGACATCCACTCCGTGAACGTGGTGACCGGTCCCGCCTCGGCCACCCACGGCGCGGGCGGCCTGTCCGGCCTCATCGACGTGCAAACCTACAACGGGCTGACGTTCCAGGGAGCGGATCTGACTTTGCGTCAGGGCGTCATCAATGAATACACGTCAGCGGAAGCTCGATACGGGTACAAATTCAGCGATACGTCCGGGTTGTTCTTGTATTACGGCGTCGCCGATGTGCAAGGGGCTCCCAACACCTATTACATCGGACATTCGTTTGCGGCCAAGAACGGTTTGCCCCCCAACGTGCTTAACCAACCGGTGGCCGGACCAATCCCCAACCTTGATACGCCTGCGTTCGGGGCGCTCTGGGAGAAGGCTCATTTGAGTTACGTGAACGGGCCGTTGGAGATTTGGGGCCGGTTCGTTCAGGATGGCGAAGAAGCCCCTCCCAGCCGCTCGATCTACAGGAACACGATACCGGGGGGCGCAACCCTCGGCGAGTGGACGGAGGGGCGCGAGATCCTGAATCAGCAATACACCGCGGCCGTCCGTTTCAAGAAAGACTTGTCGCCAGCATGGAATCTGGAGCTGTTGCAAAGTGACGACTACTGGGCGTTCAAGGATCAGCGGGCCGGTACGAGCATTCTCGGTTCCAGCCCTCGACCAACGCGCTTGGCAAGCGAAAACCAGGCGTTCACCCGTGCCATTGCGGTTTGGACCCCCAACGACGCCCATTCGCTGGCGTTTGGCTCGGAGTATTCCCACCTCTGGTTTCATGACCCGCCTTACTCGGATGCCTTGGATGTCGCGCCGGCGGTCGGCGAGCGCGACTGGCAGACGGACACCTTTTCCTTCCTGGCCGAGCACCAGTGGCGAATCAGTGATCAGTGGACGACGTTCTTGAGCTATCGCACGGACAAAAACACCTTTTCGGACTGGCTTCAGTCACCGCGCGGCACCGTGGTGTTCACGCCGACCGAGCGCGACACTTTCAAGGTCATGGCCGGCCAGTCGGTGCGCACGGGCGTGGCTGAAGAGTTGTGGTCGCAATGGGAGCGCACCCACAGCGTCCCGAACCCCGAGACGCTCCGCTCCTACGAGTTTTCGTACAACCGCAAGGTATCGGACCAATGGAACACGGGGATCAACGGCTTTTACGAAGACTATCACGCCATTGGTTACAGTTCGACTTTGTTCCATTCCACGGCTCTCGGGCACTTCCAAATTGCCGGTGGTGAGGTTTTGATTACCTATACGAATCGGGGCACGCGCCTCATGTTGTCCGAAGGGGTGGCGAAGCTCGTGGATGCCCGGGTCCCCAGCGGCTTGGCGGCGGGTGGCCAGGGGATCACCGCACAGGTGTACGGGTACGGCCACGAGTTGGCGGAGTGGTCGCCGTTCATCACCAAGCTGGCTCTCGTGCAGGACATCGGCAAGAAGTGGACGGCCAGTTCTTCGGTCGTCTACTATTACGGGTTCCCCGGGGCGCAGGATTTCGCCAACTATAACAACTCACTCGGGACTCCGTTGTCTGGCCTGCCCTACAGCGATCCAGGATACAAGACGCCTTACGGCCCCGATTTGTTCGTGAACCTCGGCCTGGAGTTCCGCCCGTCTGAACACTGGACCATCCGCCTGGACGGCTACAACCTCGCGGCCCTCGCCGACCAGACGCTGTCCAAACGCAACTATTACTTCCGGCTCTCCGAATTCAGCGTGGAGCCGGCTTCGTTCACCTTGTCCGCCCGCTACCGCTTTTGAACTGCGAACCCAATGACATTGAACGCCACAACGCGCTGCGGGGACTGCCTGCCGAGGATCTCGGATAGGCTTCTCCGGTTGTTTGACCCGAGGCCGAGCCGGCGCTTCAGGTTCCCGCAACTGGCCCGGAGAGTCACCGTCCTGGCGACCGTCATTCTGAGCGTGTTGCTGATGGCCGGTCCGGGCAATGCCGCGGAATCGCCCTCGCTCACGGAGCGTCAGGTCAAAGCGTTGTTTCTTTTCAACTTCGCCAAGTATGTGGACTGGCCGGCCGACGCGCTGACGACCAGTAATGCGGCCATCGTGATTGACGTGGTGGGGGAGGATGGCTTTGGCGATGAGTTTAAGCGAGTCACGGGAGACAGGACTGTCAATGGCCGCAAAGTCGTGGTCAAGCAGGTCGAGGACACGGCGGATCTCAAAGAGTGCCAAATCCTCTTCATCGGCATCACCGAAAAGGGGCATCTGCCCGAGATTCTGGACGCGGTGAAAAATTCGGCGGTGCTGACGGTCGGGGAGACGGACCAGTTTCTTGCGATGGAAGGGATGATTAACTTCACCAAGAAGGAGAACAAAATTCATTTGGAGATCAACCTCGCTCCGGCCCAGCGCGCAAATTTGAAGTTAAGTTCGAAGCTGCTCACGGTCGCCGACGTGGTCCTGGGCAAGACGGAAGGAAACAAGACGGAAGGGAAAAAGAACTGACATGAATCCGTTCCGAAATGCCTCCATCCAGCGCAAGCAGATGCTGGTCATCATGTTGACCAGTATCGTCGCCCTCTTGCTGGCCTGTGCGGCGTTCGTCGCCTACGAAATTGTGTCGTATCGCCAGGAACTGGTTTGGAGCAGTTCCACGCTGGTCGAGATGATCGGTAACAACAGCAGCGGCGCCCTCGACTTCAATGACGCCAAGTCCGCGGAAGACACGCTCTCGGCGCTCCGTGCGCGACCGGACATCGTCGCCGCGTGCATCTACTCCCGAGACGGAAGCCTGTTCGCCAAGTATGTTCGCCAGGACGTTTCCAAAGGCTTCTCGGTTCCGAAGCCGGAACCGGACGGCCACCGATTCACGGGCAATGGCCTGATTCTGTTCCACGGCATCCAACTGAAGGGCGATAAAATTGGCACGATCTACCTGGAATCCGATTTGGGACGGTTGACGGCCCGGCTGAGACGATATGCGCTCATTGTCGTCGTCGTGCTGCTCGCGTCCATGCTGGCCGCGTTTTCCCTGTCGTCCCGGCTCCAACGGTGGCTCTCGGAACCGATTCTGCACCTGGCCAAGACCGCCCGGGCCGTCGCGCTTAACAAGAACTACTCCCTTCGCGCGGTCAAGCAGACCCACGACGAATTGGGGAGGCTCACCGACGATTTCAACGCGATGTTGAGCCAGATCCAGCAACAAGATGCGGCGTTGCAGGCGGCCAACGAAGGCTTGGAACGGCGCGTCGAGGAACGCACCCGCGCCTTGGAAAACTCTCTGTCTCTGGTCCATGCCACCGTCGAGTCAACCGCCGACGGCATTCTCGTCGTGGACCGACAGGGCAAGGTCACCACCTGCAATAAGAAATTCGTGGCCATGTGGCGCGTCCCGGAGGACGTCATTGCGGCGGGCGATGACGAACGACTGCTGACGACCATTCTCGATCAGCTCAAGGGGCCGCAGGAATTTCTCGCCAAAGTGAAGGACCTGTACGCGCATCCGGACAATCCCGATTTCGATGTCATTGAATTCAAGGACGGCAGGGTTTTCGAGCGGTACTCGCTGCCGCAGCGTGTAGGCAGGGAAATCGTCGGGCGCGTTTGGAATTTCAGGGACATCAGCGACCGCAGACAGGCCGAAAAGAAACTGGAAAATCTTCACCGCCAACTGCAGGAGTCATCGCGCCAGGCAGGCATGGCGGAGGTGGCCACGAATGTCCTGCACAATGTCGGGAACGTGCTCAATAGCGTGAATGTCTCCGCCACCCTGGTGTCCGACCAGGTCCGGAAATCGAAGACGGTGAACCTGATCAAGCTCGCCGCCCTGGTTCAGGAACACCAGCACGATCTCGCGACCTTCTTCGTGAGCGATCCCAAGGGAATGCAGGTGCCCGGGTACCTGACCGGTCTCGCCGCGCAGCTCACCCAGGAACAAACCATGGCTCTCAAGGAGCTCCAATCGCTCAGCGCCAACATCGAACACATCAAGGATGTTGTCGCCATGCAGCAAAGCTACTCCAAGACCTGCGGCGTGGTCGAGTCGATCGCGGTGACCGATATGGTCGAGGACGCCCTCCGCATGAATGAAGCCGCCCTGGCGCGCCACGACGTGCAGGTCATTCGCGAATTCTCCGAGACCCCGCCGGTGTCCGTGGAGAAACACAAGGTGTTGCAGATTCTCGTGAACCTGATCCGGAACTCCAAATATGCGCTCGATGAAGGCGGGCGGCCCGACCGGCAACTGACGGTGCGCGTGGACAGAAACGGCGGGGAGTTCGTCCGGGTCGCGGTCATCGACAATGGCGTCGGCATCCCGCCGCAAAACCTCACGCGCATTTTCGAGCACGGCTTCACCACGAGGAAGAAGGGCCACGGATTTGGCCTGCACAGCGGCGCGCTGGCGGCCAAAGAGTTGGGCGGGACATTGATCGCCCGCAGCGATGGGACGGGACGGGGCGCCACCTTTATCCTGGAGTTGCCCATCCAGCCGAAGGAGAAGAACCCATGAGTGATGTATCTGGTGAAAAACCCGGTGTGGAGAAGAACCGACGGATTCTGGTCATCGACGACAATCGGGCGATCCATGATGACTTTCGCAAGGTCCTGACGAACACGGATTCTCAGCAGTCGCCCCTTGCGGACGCCGAGGCGGTGTTGTTCGATGAGAAACCTCGCGCCCAGATGCGACCGTGTTTCCATGTGGACTCGGCTTGCCAGGGACAGGAGGGATTGGCCCTCGTGCAGCAATCGATCCAAAGCAATCAGCCCTACGCGGTCGCGTTTGTGGATATCCGCATGCCGCCCGGTTGGGATGGCGTGGAAACCACACAAAAACTCTGGGAGGTTGACCCGACCCTGCAAGTCGTGATTTGCACGGCCTATTCGGACTACTCCTGGGACGAACTCATCAGCAAAGTGGGCAACTCCGACCGCCTCTTGATCCTCAAGAAGCCGTTCGATACGGTCGAAGTGCTGCAACTCGCCAGTGCCTTGAGCGAAAAATGGTGGTTGCACCACGAAGTCCGACGCCAAATGGACGATTTGGAAAAAATCGTGAAGGAGCGGACCCATCAGTTGCAGTCGACCAATGACCAGCTCGTGGTGGAAATCGGGGAGCACTGTCTGAACAAGCAGCGACTGCAACAGGCGTTGGAAGATTTGAAAAACGCCCAGGACCAGGTCATCCAACAGGAACGTCTGCGCGCCCTCGGCGGTATGGCCAGCGGGATCGCCCATGATTTCAATAATTCCCTCGTCGGCATCCTCGGCTTGACCGAATTATTGCTCCACCGGCCCGAAAACCTCGAAAACAAGCCAAAGGCCACGCGTTATCTGGAGATGATCAACACCACGGCCAAGGACGCAGGGAAGATCGTCAATCGCCTGCGCGAATTCTACCGTTTCCGCGAGGAGCGGGAGGCGCTGGAGGCGGTCGATCTTAACGCGCTCATCGAGGAAGCCATCTCGGTTACGGCGCCGAGATGGAAGGCACAAGCGGAATCCCGAAGCATCTCGATCACGATGCAAAAAGATCTCCAAAAAATTCCAACCCTGGCCGGCAACGGGGCCGAGTTGCGGGAAGTCTTGACCAATTTGATCTTTAACGCGGTCGATGCCATGCCAAAGGGAGGCAACATCTCGGTCCGGACGCGGTACGACGACAACCAGGTCGTGCTCGAAGTCGGCGACACCGGCAAGGGCATGACCGATGAGGTCCGCCGACGTTGTTTCGAACCGTTCTTCACAACCAAAGGCGCGCATGGCACGGGATTGGGATTGTCCATGGTCCATGGGATTCTGCAACGGCATCAGGCCGCGGTCGAAATCAAGAGCGAAGTCGACAAAGGTTCGACGTTCATCATCCGGTTCCGGCCACAGTCCGCGCAACCGCAACCGCCACCGGAATCCCCGGCGCAACCAGCCAGTCCCCTCCAGAATCTGCACGTCCTCGTCGTGGACGACGAGGCGATGGTGCGGAATGTCGTCGGTGAATATCTCAAGATTGACGGACACGTGGTACAGACTGCCGACGGCGGACGCGACGGGATTGAAAAATTCCACAAAGACCAGTTCGACCTGGTGCTGGTGGACCGTGCCATGCCCGACATGAATGGCGACGAGGTGGCCACCGCCATCAAATCCACCAACCCATCCATGCCGATCGTGATGCTCACGGGCTTTGGTTCGATGATGGAGGCCAACGGCGAAAGACCCTCGGCCGTTGACCTCGTTGTTGGCAAACCAGTGACGATCGTCGATTTGCGTGCGGCTCTTTCAAAGGCCCTGGCTGGCCACGCCGCCAGTCCGGCGGGGTGCGCCGCGTAAGTCTGCACCTGCTCCAAAATTCCCGATAACCTCGGGCGTTCGTTGCGTTGCAGAGGCAAGATACTGCCGGTTCAATCGTTATGTCTGCCGGATTCTTCGGACTCCACCTCGTAACCGTGACACGGCATCCATAACAATGGGCTCGACTTTCCCAGCGAGTAGTGCTTCACTCACGCAGGGAGATACGAAGTATCAAAGGGATCGCCGCCACTCGGTTTCCGGGCTACTTGGGTCGCAGCCAGATGGATTTCGGACGCCATGTCTCGACGGGCGTTTTCGCGTCCATATTCGCGCTGTTGGTTGTGTGTTTGACAGGGGCCGTCGACGCCCAGACCATCCCGAGCGCTCCAACCAATCTCACCGCATCGGCAACAGGGCCCGCTTTTCAGATCAGTCTGTCGTGGGCGGATACTTCCACCAACGAGGACGGATTCAAGGTGGAACGGTCGCTGGACGGAACCAACTTCACCCAGATCGCACAGCCGTTGGCGCGCACTACCGGTTTTCTGGACGCCGCGCTCTTTCCCAGCTCAACGTATTACTATCGGGTGCTCGCTTACAATTCAGGAGGCAACTCAGCCTACGCCAATGTGGCAAGTGCTGCTACGCCGACACTGCCGTGCCCGGCAGTTGTGGTCGGCTGGGGGGATAACAGCTACGGCCAATTGACGCCGCCAGCGGAGCTGACCAACGCGGTGGCCATCACAAGCGGCGGCCTCCACAACCTAGGATTGAATCCTGATGGCACGGTCGTGGGCTGGGGCCTGGACTGGTATGGCGCAGCCACGCCGCCGAGTGGGTTGACCGGAGTCGTGGCCGTAGCAGGCGGTTATTATCATAGTCTGGCGTTGAAGAGCGATGGCACCGTCATCGGTTGGGGCGGAAATGAGGACTGGAACGGCGACTACGCTGGCCAAGCGACGCCGCCTGCGGGGTTGACTGGAGTGGTGGCCATCGCCGCCGGTTGGTTCCACAGTCTGGCGCTTAAGAGCGACGGGACAGTCGTCGGCTGGGGCGATAACTACGATTACAACGGCAACTACCAGGGCCAGGCGACGCCACCGACGGGGCTGACCGGGGTGGTGGCCATCGCCGCCGGTGGGTGGCACAGTTTGGCCCTGAAAAGCGACGGCACGGTCGTTGGCTGGGGTTGGAACAGCAACGGCCAGGTGGTATCACCAGTGGGGCTGACCGGAGTGGTGGCCATCGCTGCCGGTGGCTATCACAGTTTGGCGTTGAAGAGCGACGACACGATCGTTGGCTGGGGATATAATGGCTACGGTGAAGCGGCGCCGCCGGCCGGGTTGACGGGAGCGGCGGCCATCGCGGGCGGTTACGCCCACAGTCTGGCGTTGATAAGCGGCGGCTCGGTCGTCGGCTGGGGGTACAATGGGGACGGCGAAGCGACGCCACCGACGGGGTTGAGCGGAGCGATGGCCATCTCCGCTGGTCTTTACCACAGCTTGGCATTGACGGCTCGTCTTGGCCCCCCATCGACGCTCACGGCAGTGGTCGTCGCCAGCAATGAGGTTGACTTGTCGTGGTCCGAGAATTCTTCAGGTGTTGACGGATTTGAAATCGAGCGCGCACCGGACGCGGGTGGCGCGCCGGGGAACTGGGCACAGATTGCCACGGTAGCCGCGAATGTCACCACCTACAGCGACACGGGAGTGGCGACGAGCACGACGTACTGGTACCGGGTGCGGGCGTATAACACGTGTAACCAGTCGCCCTATTGCACCGCGGCGCTTCCCGAAATCCTCCTCGACGATACCTGGAGCAGTGGCATACGCACCAACCAGAACCTGCCCACGAGTTCCGCATGGTGGAGTTCCATCGATACTTCCCTGACGGCTGTGCCCGGGCAGTATGTCCCTTACGGTCGGGGCCGGTTCCGTCATGGCGATTACTTACTTCACTCCCGATAGCGATAGTCCTCCGGTAGAGTTGAACGTCGGGGACACACTGACCGTGACCATCAACTTCACATTCAACGGAGTTCCAACGGTCGCCAGCAGTTCGCAGGGATTCAGGATCGGGTTGTTCAATTTCGCCGATTCGACGCTAAACCCGGAGCGCGTGAGCGCGGACGACTTTGACGGTGGCTCCCAAGGCAACGGGGTCCAAGGCTACGCGTTGTTCGAGAAGATGTATGCGACGTTTAACGACAATCAGCCCATGGATATTCGCAAGCGCACCTTGACCACGGATGGGAGCCTGCTGGGGACGAGCAGTGACTGGACTTCGATACAGAAGCAGAACCTCAGTACCGGCTCATTTCCCGGCTTTGCCAATCTGACTCCGTACAGTCTGCAATTCGTTCTGCAGCGGACCGCGTTGAATTCACTGTCGGTTACCATGACGTGGGTGAATCTGAACGACGACACGACTCTTTCAGAATCGGTGGTCGACAGCTCGGCATCCAATTTCCGTTTCGATGGGTTGGCCTTTCGTCCCCAGACTGTCAGTCAGGCGCCCGCCACGAACCAGTTCACGGAAGTCTCGGTCGTACGGGTATCGGCGCCCATCGCTCCCCTGATTATTACGCAACCCCAGGGTCTTGCGATCTCCTCCGGTCAAACGGCCACGTTCACGGTTGTGCCCAACGGCACGCTGCCGTTGAGTTATCAATGGTATTACAACACCAATACGCCAGTGGTCGATGCGACGAACTCCACGTTGACCATCATCGACGCCCAGCCTGCGGCTGCGGGCGGTTATTCTGTCAGCATCTCCAATTCCTATGGCTGGGTGACGAGCGCGGTGGCTCAACTGACTGTCGCCGTTGTCCCCCCCACGATCACCACGCAACCGCAAGATCTGACGCTCATTCCAGGCCAGAGCGCTACCTTCAGTGTGGCAGCCTTCGGCAACGACCCGTTAATTTATCAATGGTACTACAACACCAACACCCTGTTGGTCGGCGCCACAGATTCCTCGTTGACGCTGCCGACCGTTCAACCCGGCGACGCGGGCAGCTACTCCGTGATCGTGAGCAATTCCATCGGCGTCGCCATCAGTTCCAACGCGGTGCTCACCGTCAACACCAATCCGGTGGCGCCCGTCTTCACCCTGCAACCCACTTCGCTCTCGGTCAGCGCCGGTGATGGCGCCAGCTTCACAGCCGCCGCCGTCGGTCCCCAACCCATCACCTACCAGTGGTACCGGAACAGCACGCTGATTCCCGGCGCAACTTCAACCACCCTGACTCTGGGCAATGTTCAGCCGGTCAACGACGGCAACTACACCGTCATCGCGTCCAATAGCATCGGACGCACCACGAGCGCGGTGGCCGTCCTGAGCGTGACGGTCCGGGCAACTCCGCCGTTGCCGGTTATTCCCGCAACCAATTTCAACATCACGAGCTTTGGCGCAATCGGCGATGGAGTCACAGATAATGCCGGCGCGATCCAGAATACCATCAATGCCACCGCGCAGGCGGGCGGTGGCACGGTGGAAATACCCGCCGATGGCACGTTGAGCACCTATCTGAGCGGTCCGATTGTGCTGTCCAACAGTGTCAATCTTCAGGTGGACGGCGGCGCCATGCTGCAAATGCTCCCGATGGGCAGTTGGCCGAACGCCTCCACGCCTTTCATTACCGGTACCAGCCTTCACGACGTCGAGATCAGCGGGTCGGGAGTCATCGATGGTCAGGGCACGAACTGGTGGTTTCCGAAAGCCTTGTCCCGGCCGGATTTCATCCATATCAGCGGCACCACGCGGTTGCTGATTCAGGACGTGACGCTGCAGAATCCGCCGACATTTCATCTTATGTTGAAAGGCGGCAATGTGGGGGTCACGATCCAGCGCATTACGATCAACACGCCCGGGAGTTCGCCCAATACGGACGGGATGGACCTGGCCTCGACGAACGTTCTCATTCAGGGCTGCTCGATCAGCGACGGTGACGACAACATCGAAATCGGAGGAAGCGGCGTTGCGGCAGACATCACCGTCTCCAATTGCACGTTTGGCACTGGCCACGGCGTCTCGCTTGGCAGCACCACTTCCGGAGGGGTGTATGACTTACTCGTGAGCAACTGCACGTTCAACGGGACGGATTACGGCATTCGCATGAAGTCGGACAGCGACCGCGGCGGCGTGGCGGAGAATCTCCGGTATCTAGATATCGGGATGACCAATGTGGGATACCCGATTGCCATTTACAGCTACTACACCGAGTTCGGGACGCCCGATGTCATCACGCCGCAAATCGCCGCGGCCCAACCGCCCACGTTGCTCGGCAGTACCACCCCAATCTGGCGGAACATCATTATCCGGAACCTCCAGGCCACCGCGCTCACGGGGTCGAATGTGGCGGGTGCCGTTTGGGGACGACCCGAGATGGCGGTTTCCAACATCACATTTTCCAATGTGAACTTCATCGCCTCCACGAAGACGTTCGACTTTTACCATGCCCAGGGCATCCAGATCATCGACTCACAGTTCACCGCGCCCAGTGTCACCAACACGTTGACCCTCTACGACGCCCAGGTCACCGTCACCGACAGCTCGGCCGGCACCAATCTGGTGACGCTGGGTGGGGTGGCAGCGCCTCCCACCAACATCGTGCTGGCCTTCTACAACGCGCAGGCCGCCATCACTGACACCAACATGCTCGGTGCCGGCTCCATTACGCTCGGCGGTAGCACGCTCACCTTCAATCAGAACTCGGTGAGTTTCTCGAACAATCTCAGCGTCCCCACCGCGAGCACGCTGGCATTCACCGGCGGCAGCAACACCCTCCGCGGTGCGCTCAGCGGACCCGGCCCACTGACGCTCACTGTGCCTGGCAGCAGCCTGCTGACACTGCAAGGCAGCCTTTCGGGTTTTGCGGGGAGGCTGGCCATCTCTGGCAGCGGCACACTTCGCTTCGATCAGGGTCTCAATCTTTGGGGTAACGCTACAGCCGCATTCGACGCTGGCGCATCCGGGACGATCAACAACCACTCGGTCCCGGGCGTCGCCATCGCCTTGGGCGCGCTCTCGGGCGGTGCTGGGGCGGCGTTGCAGGGGAGCGACCAGGCGGGCCCGGGTTTGGACACGTACGTGGTTGGCGGACTGGGCTCGAACACGACCTTTGCCGGCACGATCACCGATGGAACGGGCGGCGCCACGCCGCACACGGTGGCGTTGACCAAGATCGGCAGCGGCAGCTTCACGTTGGCCGGTGCCAACGGCTACAGCGGCGGCACGACGGTCAGCAACGGAACGCTGTTGGTCAACAACACCGCGGGCAGCGGGACGGGCGGGGGCGGGGTCAGCGTGGCCGGCGGCGCGACGCTCGGCGGTAGCGGGGTGATCGGCGGACCGGTGATCGTGAACGGGAACCTGAGCCCCGGCAACAATGGCGTCGGCATCCTGACGATCAGCAACAATCTGGTGGTCAACGGCGGGGCAGTGCTGCAATACGGGTTGGGGACCAACGCCTGCCGGACAGTGGTGACCGGCAATCTGACTTTGGGCGGCACGCTCGACCTCAACGATGCGGGGGGCCTGACCACGGGCGTGTACCGGCTCGTGACGTACAATGGCGCGTTGACCTACAACGGCATGATGATCGGCACGACGCCTACCGGTAATCCGTACATCGTTGACACCAACACGGCGGGTCAAGTGAATCTGATCGTGGTGCCGCTGCCCTCGACGATCGCCATTGGCGCGGGCAATCTGTACGACCGATTCGGCACGCTGGCGCCGACCAACAGCGTGGCGGTGCTGGTGGCCGATACCGGGAACGATGGTTTTGTGGATCCCCGCCGGAATCTCCGCTGAGCCTGGGCGCGACGTGGGGAGCGAATGATAGGATTATCGGCCTGTGGGACCTGAACAGCTGTGGCTGTGGAGACGGCGTGCTGGTGGATCAGACGGTGGCAGGCTACACCAATGGAGTTGCCCCGGGCCAGAAACTGCAATTGTACTGGTTCCCGTCGCTGACGCTGGCATCGAACACGGTGGGGGTCACCTACTACGGGAAATATACCGATACCAACAGTCCGCCACTGGATGGCAGCGATGCGTGGCAAATGCCCGCCGGTGATTCGAGCGTCAATTTGACTTTCTTGACCGAGTTCTGGACTGGTTCAAACCCCGAGACGGCCGGAGAGGCAACCAATGTGACGGTCGAACCGCTTCTGGCGGATTTTACGGGCAGTCCGACCAACGGGACCGAGCCGTTGTCGGTGACCTTCACCGACGCCTCGATCGGTAGCATCAGCAATCGGTTCTGGGACTTTGGTGACGGCCTCACCAGCAACACGACAGCCACCAGCGTGACTCACACCTACGGCGCCGGCGTCGACACCGTGACGCTGGTGGTCAGCGGCCCCGGGGGTGCCAGCACCAACACCCAGCCGGGTTATATCCGGGTGTTGACGCCGTTTGCGGCGTGGCAGATGCAGTATTTCGGCTGCACCAATTGTTCGCAGGCGGCACCCGATGCGGATCCCCTGGGCAAAGGGATGAGTAACACCAACCAGTTCCTGGCGGGCCTCAACCCGACCAACAGCGCCTCAATGTTGCGGATCATCTCGGTGATCCCCCAGGGCCATGACGTCGTGATCACGTGGACCACGGCGGGTGGAATCACCAACGCGGTGCAGGCGGGCGTCGGCAGCTACTCGACGAACTTCACCGACATCAGCGGCTCGATTGTCATCCTCGGCAACGGCGACACGACGACCAACTACCTCGACGCGGGCGCCGCAACCAATGGGCCGACCCGCTTTTACCGCGTGCGGCTGGTGCCGTAACGGCGATCCGGTCGGGAATTCAGGAGTAGCAAACCCTACCTGTGCCTCAGTGCGAGTGTCCGGCGGCATCGGCGTGCTGCGCCTGACCCAACCAGACAAGGGCGTGGTCGCCGTCGTCAAAAAAACGCATCTGAACGGAGCCGAGTTTCACGCCTGCGAGCAGGAACTCGACAATGGTACGCTTGAACCCGGGGCTCATCACCACCGCCCACTTCCTTCCCGGCTGCATTTGCGCGACCGCCTCCATAAGTCTGCCGGTTTCCGGGAGTTCGGCCAGAATCGGACCGCCGGCGTTGTCGTCTATCTGAAAGATGGTTTCAAATTTCCCATCGTAGTCGGGATCATCGAGGACGTTGGAATAGTGTCGGGCCATGTCGGCAGCGCTGTTGCTTCCGCTCATCCGGACGCGTAGCAGGCGATTACCCTTGTCAAATTCGTACTCGATCATGCGGGCTCTTGTTCCGCGTAAGCTCCACGCAATTGGTAGTAGAAAGCAGCTTGCTTGCCTGTGCCCGCCGGGCCGCCTGCGGTTGCTGGGACGAAGCCAAGAGACGGTACGCAATATCATCATTGCGACATGGTTAGGGTGGGGGACTGCTGTCGGAAACAATCTGCGCGATTTCGCTCATTCGCATAGGACCTACTAGAATGGTGGGCCTGCTAGGACTCGAACCTAGGACCAAGGGATTATGAGTCCCCTGCTCTAACCAACTGAGCTACAGGCCCAACGCATAGGCGGAACCAGTTCCGTTGATTCGAGTGCCACTGATTTCCGCACGAACTGGTAATCTACATCACTCATCACGGGGCGCGAGTTAAAAATACGCAACCAGCATGGCGGGAACGCGGTACCTGCACCAGCCCTGGCAGCGCCAAGAAATCTCTGGTCAAAAAATGGGCTGGAGTGTAGGCTGATAAGAATTAGGCGTTTGGCTTGTAGTCCAAGAAACACCAATCATGTTTGCGAACGTACAAGAATACTACCACGCCACGTCGCTCCGGGACGCGCTGAAGAAGCTCGGAAAAAACGAGCAGCAAATCCCCGTGCCCGTCACGGGCGCGTTTCACCTGATCTCCAGCAAACTGCGGGCGGCCACATGCCTGGTGGACGTATCGGCGGTTGGGCTCGATTATGTGAAGCTGGAAGGCAGGAAGATCGCCATCGGCGGGACGGCGACGTTCCAGCAGATCGTGAAGTCGAAAGAGCTGAACGAAGCGCTGAACGGGTTGCTTCCGAAAGCCGCGCGGGCCTACTCCACGATCATCCAGCGCAACGCGACCACCTTGCAGGATGTGCTGTTCGGCTACGCGGCGTATTTCGATTTGTTGACCGCGCTGCTGGCGCTGGACACGCAGGTAACGGTGCAGGGGAAAAAGAAGAGCGTCGTGGCGCTCGCTGACTTTTTGCGCCATGACAGCAAGGCCGTGCTGGGCAATCAGGAACTCGCCACGGAGTTTTCCGCGAAACTGCCGAGTGGCGATGTGGGCGCCTCTTTGCAGCGGGTGGCGTTGACTGACGGTGATAGTGTGGCGATATTGAATGCGGTCGCGGTCCTGAAGATGAACGGCAAGAAATGCGCCGAGGCGCGTATCGCCGTGGGTGGCGGTTTACCCGCACCAGTGCGGTTGACTGCGCTTGAACAGGAATTGACGGACAAACCACTCGATGCCGCGCTCGTGGCGTCCGTGAGCGCGAAGGCGGGTAGCTTGATTCCGCCCGTGACCGATATTCGCGGCAGCGCGCAGTATCGCAAACAGATCAGCGGCGTGCTCGTTCGCCGGGCGCTGGAAGAGGCGTATCAATTTGCCAAAGGGAGATCACTGTGAACCTGCATGTCACCGTCAACAATGAGCCGAAGGAGTTCGTCTGCCAGCCCACCGACACGCTGCTCGACCTGTTGCGGCGCGAAGGCTACTCGGGCGTGAAAGTCGGCTGCTCGAATGGCGACTGCGGCATCTGCGCCGTGTTGCTTGACGGCCGCACGGTCAACTCCTGCGTCGTGCTCGCCGCGCATTGCCAGAACAAGAAGATCGAGACCGTTGAAGGCGTCGCCGAGAAGGACGGCACGCTGCATCCGTTGCAAAAGGCGTTCCTTGACGAAGGCGGCGCGCAATGCGGCTTCTGCACCCCCGGCCTGATCCTGTCCGCCAAGGAATTGCTCGACGAAAATCCGAACCCGACCGACGCCGATGTCCGCGAAGCCCTCTCCGGCGTCATCTGCCGCTGCACCGGCTACGTCAAACCCATCGCCGCTGTCCTCACCGCCGCCGCCGAAATGCGCCACCCCAAGCCGAATGCGGCACTAGGCGCATGAGACGCGACCGTGCCGTATCGGTCGCAACGCAGCGCAACGGCGTGAAATACGCGAAGCGCTTTTTCGCAGGTTATTAGGGGAGGCGGCATCAATGTATATGCACGCGATAGAACCGCTGACCATTGGTGGCGGAGGTATCAATGAGAACTTTCGGGGTGCCGTCGCCGCTCACGGATTGTAAGTCCGTCCAGTTCGTCCCGGGCAACTGGTCAATGAACTGCAGGGTGTAGGTCGGCCCGCTCAGCGTTGGCACGGACACCTGAAACTCGCCGTTCTGGTAGGACACTTCACTCGCCTGCGGGACTGTCGCTCCGAGGGAAACGACCAGATCCACCGGCGATCCGATCGGCGCACTCGTGGCGGCTGCGGGATTCTGGCTGATCACCGATCCAGCCGGCACGATTCCATCGGTCGCGTTCGATATGATGCCCACGCTGAGGCCCGCGCTGATGATGGCGTTCGTGGCCGCGGCCTGCGTTTGATCCACGACATTCGGAACGGTCACGGGCGGTGGGCCCGCTGAGACCAAGTTCACACTCGCAAAGAGCTCACCGCCGGCGCCGAGGGCGGCAAAATAGATATTCCCGCCACCAAGATCAAAATGGATGTGTTGCAGAAAATCAGCGTCGGGCGTGGTGCCCCCGGAGAAGAAGATTTTGTCGTTCGTGCCCAATCCTCCCGCCGTGCCAGACCAGCCGGTGATGGTAAGAATGCCGTTGGCAGCTCCCGAAACCCCTGCGAAAGTCAGAGTCGCTGATGCGCCGCCGGGGGACAGATTCAGTGTCGAATTGGCGGTGAGCGTCAACGCGCCGATGGTGCTGTCGGTCGTATTATTGGCGTTCAAAGTGCCGCCCGCAAAGTTGAGCCCGCCGCTGCCCAGGGCATTGGCGACTCCCAACGTGATCGCGCCCTGGCTCAACGTCGTACCGCCGGTGTAGTTACCAGCACCATTCAAGAGGAGCGTGCCGCTGCCGGTCTTCGTCAAAGATTGCGCTCCACCCGATTGCCCAACCGCGCCAAGCGTCAGTTGGGCGTCGGCACTGCCACTGTTGACAACGTCAAACGTTGCGTTGCCCGACAAGGTTGTGGCACCAAAGGTGGTGCCGGCCGTGCCGTTGGTGGCGTTGGCCCCCGCAGTCACCGATAACGTCTGCGCCCCGATTCCGAGCGTACCCAAGGTGTTGGTGACGCCGCCGCCGCCGGACTCCGATCCGACGCGATGGTAGCGTTCCCACCGACAGTTGTGTTGTGTGCGTTCACGCTGCCATTGATAGCCAGGTCAAGCGTGCCGCCGTCGAGAGTCAACGGGACAGCAGCCGTGCCCAAAGCGCTGGCGTTGCCGAGCGTCATCGTGCCACTCGAAAGCGTGACCGTTGCGCTCGTGCGATTGGCGTTAGCCGCAGTGTTTAACGTGAGTTGGCCGCTGCCCTGTTTGGTAAACGTAAAATTACCGACCAGTGCGCCCAAGGTCAGGTTGGCTCCACTCGCCACGTCAAACACGGCTCCGTTGGCGGAAAGCGTCGCCGTCCCGAAAGTCATTCCCGCGGTGCCGCTGTTCACGAATCCGCCAGCTGCCACCGACAGTGTCTGCGCTCCGATGCGCAGCGTGCCCAGGGCATGAGTCACACCAGCGCCTGCGGTCAACCGGTCAGAGCGAATCGTGGTGTTGCCGGTTACCGTGGTGATACGGCTGGCTGGGCCGAATGCCTGGCCGGTGTTATTGGCCAGTTCCAGCGCGCCGCCGGCCAAAGTGATCGTATTTCGCGTGGCATTATTCCCCAAAGCGTTTGCACTGGTCGTCGCCCGCAGGATGCCGGCGTTCACGGTGAATGCGCTGAGCATGCTCGTGTTACTGAAGCTCAGGACCAGGGAACCGCCATTGTTGGTGGTCGCCCCGTCGTAGCGCACATCGCCCGGAAACACGAGCGTGCCTGTGCCGGTCTTCGTAAGGCCGTAGTCAATGACTGAATCGTCCTCGATGGTCCCGCTGACAGTCAGGATCGTCGTCCCTCCAATGTCCCACGATTGGCTGGAAAGGAAAAATACTTCAGCGGCTGAAATGGTCTGGTTGGCCGCGCCGCTCGCAACGGTGAGTCCAACCCCCCCAAAGCTGGCGGCAGGGCTGAGAAAGAGAGTAGCGCTGCCAGTGATCGTGTAGCTCGGCGCTGTGGCTGAGAATTGAACCTGGCCGTTGGTTACGGTCACAGACAGATTCGGAGTAAGCTTGGTCTCGCCAACTGGGTCATCGGTAAACAAAGCCGCTTCCCCCGGCCCATCGGGAACATTGTCAGAGCTCCAGTTGCCTGCCGTGGACCAGTTGTTGTTGGTGCCCCCGCCATCCCAAGTTCGCGTTATCTGCGCCTGCGCGGTGCTGCCGAGCAAGGTCAGCAACAAACCCATCGCCGCCGTCCTCACCGCCGCCGCCGAAATGCGCCACCCCAAGCCGAATGCGGCACTAGGTGCGTGAGACGCGACCGTGCCGTATCGGTCGCAACGCAGCGCAACGGCGTGAAATACGCGAAGCGCTTTTTCGCAGGTTATTAGGGGAGGCGGCATCAATGTATATGCACGCGATAGAACCGCTGACCATTGGTGGCCGAGGTATCAATGAGAACTTTCAGGGTGCCGTCGCCGCTCACGGATTGTAGGTCAGTCCAGTTCGTCCCGGGCAACTGGTCAATGAACTGCAGGGTGTAGGTCGGCCCGCTCAGCGTTGGCACGGACACCTGAAACTCGCCGTTCTGGTAGGACACTTCACTCGCCTGCGGGACTGTCGCTCCGAGGGAAACGACCAGATCCACCGGCGATCCGATCGGCGCACTCGTGGCGGCTGCGGGATTCTGGCTGATCACCGATCCAGCCGGCACGATTCCATCGAGCGCGTTCGAAATGATGCCCACGCTGAGGCCCGCGCCGACGATGGCGTTCGTGGCCGCGGCCTGCGTTTGATCCACGACATTCGGAACGGTCACGAGATGCACGTTGACCGTCAGCACAAAACTGTTGCTGGCGCTCAACGCCCCGTCACTCACACTGATGGTGATCGTCGACATCCCGCTTTGGTTGGCGGCCGGCGTCACCGTCACCGTCCGGTTGGAGTCACTGCCCCCAAACACGATGCTGTTGGTCGGCACCAGTATCAAATTGGACGAAGCGCCGCTCAGGGTTAAGCTGCCGGCCGGCGTCTCCACGTCTCCCACCGTGAAACTCAACGGCCCGTTCGTCCCGTTCACATAGATGGTCTGGTTCGAGATGGCGGAGATCGTCGGCGGATTGTTCACCGGATTGACCGTCAGCAGGAAACTCGTGTTCGTGCTCAACTGACCGTCGCTGACACTCACGGTGATCGTCGACGCCCCATACTGATTCGTTGCCGGCGTCACCGTCACCGTGCGGCTCGCGCCGCTGCCGCCGAACACGATGTTATTGGTCGGCACCAGGGTTGTGTTCGACGAGGCGCCGCTCAAGGTCAGGCTTCCCGCCGGCGTCTGCGCGTCGCCGATTGTAAACGCCAGCGCCGCGGTGGCTGTGTCTTCATTGATCACCTGGTTGGCGATGGCCGAAATCGTCGGCGGCGTGTTGCTGGGGGCTCGCGGATACTGGGCGTCCATTCCGGCGCGCAACTGTTCTCGGGTCACCGTGCCGGGCGGGACCGGATCGGCCCGGTAGGAGTAGGGGCCGCTAAAGGTAATGCTGAAGACGCGACTGCCCGAGTTATACTCCGCCACCAGTGGATTCGCGCCCCAGGACATCACCCAGTGGCCGTTGGGAAGTTTCTTGGCGCTGCCGCAACAGGCCGACGCCGTAATCGCGGAATCCGTGACCTGCTCGACGCGGGTCGCCGTTCCGGCGCTTGTGTTGATCTGATAGCGTACCGCTCGCGGCGACCGGCTCCGCCGGTGCCATTGTCGTGGAGCGTCACGTAGAGGTTCCCGTCGCCGGCGTCGTAGAACCGCGCGTAGTGCTGCCCGCCGAAGCAACTGCCGGTGCAATTCGTATCCGTGATGGAGAGGATTTTCCCGCTGTCCTTTTGCGTGGCGGTACCGCCCAGCTTCCAGAGGATCTTCCCGGGGTTCGTCGATGCTCCGGGATTGGTGATGTAAAAGACCGCGTCCGTGTACCGGAGCGAGACCAGGAGATTGCTCGACGAGTCCGCTATGGCCGAGTTGATGTGGTAGATGTCGAGCGCGCCCGTGCCCGAGATGGCCGTGCTCCACCACTGCGGATCGACCTCGTTGACGCCCACGTGGTCGTAGGCGTCCCACGTCCAGACCGCCGTGCCGTTGGAGGTGACCTCCTGGACCACATCGTCCAGGATCGTGGCGCTCGTCGCGCCGCCGATCGAACTCAGGTTCACGCCGGACTTGGAGTAGCCGCCGATCACCAGATAGTTCCCGTTGGTCAGGAACTGGACCTCGTGGGGGTTCAGGGTATAGGCAGAAGTGATGTGAATCGTCCGCACCAATGCCCCGTCGAGACTGTGCTCTTCGGCCTCGGGACCGGAGTTGACGTCCCCATTCTGCATATCGGTCCAGAGAACATCGGAACCCCCGTCCTGCACGAGCTTGGAATCCAGCGGCAGGTTCGACGCCGGCTCCGACCACCACATCGGCACGGCGTTCGTGTCGTAGAGGATGACCCAACCAGTGGCGCCGGTACCGAGGCTGGGAGCCACCAGGTAATACTCCGTCTGCGGCGAACTCAGTTCCTGGCTCGTCCAGATCGGAAAGCCGGACGGCAGGCGACGGACGTAGAAGCTCTTGGACGTGGCGCCTTGAACGGCGGTAATCGTGAAGCCTTGACTGTAATTGAGACCGACCGTGGTGGTGAACGCTCCCGTCCGAGGCGTCTGGCCGTCCACGGACACCGTGGTGGTCGTATCCGAGGCGGCGGTGTTCGTGACCGTCACCTGGATGTTCGTGCCACTGGCGAGACGAACCACGTAGTCGGAGATGGCCGGGTTAAATGCCGGGGAGAGCGCCGGTGAAGTCGAGAACTGGACGGTGTCCACCGACGCCGCCGACTCTGTCGAGAGAACGACGGAGACCATGACGCCGAGGATGAGCGCTGCCGCAGTTGCGAGCCTCACCCGCCCGAGTAATGCGTTGCATCGAAATCCCATGGTAATCGACCCTTGTTCCATTGGGCGAACGAAAGCCCTGTCGTCTCAGGGCGCCGAAGTGTATCATTCTGCTGTCGCGATGGCAAGCCCCCGTGCCGCGAAATAGCTGGGATTCCGGGCAGGTGGTAACCAACCTCATGCGGCGGGCTACTGGCCGAGCAGGGCGTTGAGGAGGGTGCTAAAGCTTTGCCACTGGTCGCGGCGCGTGCGCCAGGCGCGTTGCCCGCGAGCGGTGAGGCGGTAATACTTCCGTTCCCGACTTCTTCCGGCCTTCCGCCACTGGCTGACAACGAAGCCTTGCGTCTCCAGATGCCGGAGCACGCGATGCACCGTCGACTTGCGCCACAGGACGGTACGGCGGGACTGTTCGAAGACGCGGCGGACGATCTCGTAAGCGTAGGACGGCCTGTCGCGAAGGATGTTCAAGAGGACGAGGTCGTAGGAGCCGGTGACGAGGTCCTTGGCGAATTGGTCAGCGGCCATCGATGATGGTCTCCACTGGAGACCATCATGGCAGGCGACGGGTTGGGTGGCAAGAGTTTGTTGAGAAAGATTCGAAGGCCCCGGCATGTGAGAGTTAAGCGGATGGCAGGTATTCGGCGGGTGTCAGTTCCAACAGCAAGTTCCCGCTGGCGCGTTTGCCCGAACTGCCACCAAACTGAGATTGCCTCAGCCCGTTCAATCGTCTACGTTACTGGCGTGAGCGTGAACGATATCAAGAAGGCGATTGAGGATCTGTCCCTCGAAGAACGCCTGGAATTGATGCAGTGGTTGAACCACTCCGCCGATGACGAATGGGACCTGCAGATGAAGCGCGACGCGGCGGCGGGCAAGTTCGACAAGCTCGTCAAGAAAGCATGAACACGATGGCCGGTAAACTTCAATTCGCGAAAGCCGCCGCCGAAATGCGCAACGCCAAGGGCGGCGCTGCGGCGTAAGGTGGCTAGGAAGCCTGCCGAGAATGTTGGGAAAGAACTCCTGACGGAATCGCGGCGCGGTCTTACCGGCGAGTTGTCGAGGCTCCCGCATCGCAACCGCAGCGCTTAGCGAACCGGCGTTGTATCTCTCTGAGGGTGATGTTTTCGGATTGCCGTTGCTGTAAAAATCTTGTAGGTTCGCGCTTGGTTCACCCCCCGGCTTGCGAATGGGACTGAAAGAGGAGCATAACAATGACCACTCTGCAAACGTTTAGAACCCTCACCCTGACCGGTGTCTTGTGTCTTCTTTCTACAGGCCAGTTCGTGTTGGCAGAACAATTCGCCTATCAGGACGCTGCTTCAAAATGCGACCTTGAAATACAAGCGAGCCTCGCCAAAGTGTCTAACGATTAGAGATGTGAAGATTCCCACAATCGTTGACGGGCAACAGGTCGGCTACACAGGTCTAAGTAAGGGAGAGGCTTACACACTGGTAAAGGTCGATGGAAGTCAGGTGACAATTCGCGTTGACAAGTCTGACGTTGTCATCCCCGTAGAAAACACAGACTTGCTAAAGAGAATCGAGCGAAGACAAAGGGGACTCAAGGAAGGAGACAATGAGGATGTAACAGCAGCACTTGTTGGAACTTGGCGTCAGGAAAATGGAGACATATTTACCTTTTCCAGCGACGGAACGGTACTTGCTATTGGAGACAAAGGCAAATGGTTACGTCATAGCACGTGGACGGTTGAAGAAAATGCTGTGGTCATTCATTGGCAGAATGGTGCATGGGATAAGTTCCTATTACCAATTGACCCAAGAAATACGATAGATGTAAATAATGGCGGTGGCCACATTATGTACTCAAAAGTGGCATCGCCGTGAGCGGCTAAAGCAGTACGAGTGCTATGGAGAGGTGACAGCGTGAGCAAGTTACGCATAAAATTTAAAGGTGAGCCAGTAATCTCGATTACTCGCAAGGCGTTCCGCGAAACCAAGTTGGTTTACATAGCACGTGCCAATAAGCCGCGGAAGTACCCTTGGGGAAAGTCGCGTATTGTCTATATTGGAACGACCAAGACGGGTGCAGGCAGGATGGCGTCGAGCGCGGTCTGGAAAGGTGAAGATCTGCTTTTCGACCATGGCATCAAGCACCTTGATTTTTACGTCATAACATGTGCGCGCAGGCGAAACGTCGCTTCTTGGAGAAAGCTTGAGAAGGCACTCCTCATTAAGTTCCGCGAGACGTTTGGTAGTGTGCCTCGGGCAAACACGGTAGGCAAGGGAATGCGTTGGGACGACGAGAAGGAGTATTTCTCAGACGACAGGCTGGACGAAGTTATTGAGGGGCTTTCCTGACAATCGCGACGAGCAACCCGTTAGCGTGGTGGACGCCGGGCAGGCAGAACAAACCAGGTATTGTGACCGTCACCAGCGTCGATTCCTTCCCAAACCGCGCCTGTTCTAATGGATGAAAAGCTAAAGACCGAAGTGCAGGAGCTTGGCAATCGCCTCTGGGCTCAATTGCTTCAGAATTACCCACGGGTACGTGAAGCCTACACGAACGATTACGGGCTACCAGAGCTTGACCCGTTGCGGTATGAGGTCTGCATTTGCCTTGCTGTTGGTCTGAACCAAGCGGCAATAGCACTGACCAATCATTTGCTCGAAAGCATGTTGAAGTACGGACTAATCTACAGTCATTCGCTAAAGCAAAGGGAGAAACAACCGAAAGCCGACGGACCGGTTGTCGACCAGTTAATCGAATCTTGGTCCGAAGGCCGGAAGCTCTACGATACCAAGGATCTGAATTACACAATTAATAGGGCTTGCAGTGTTGGCTTAATCACGAAGGAAGAAAAGAAGATGCTGCACGAATATCGTAAAAAGCTTCGCAATGCGTATTCGCATGCAGATAAGGGGAAGACATTCGGCGATTTCCGGACTTCCGTTGTTGGGATGCGGTTGGAGGGAACTGAATTCATAGCGGATGCGCCGAGTGAAGTTCGTCTTGCCGAAATGTTAGTAGGTCAAGGGCTATTCCAAGCGCGGATCGCGAAAGATATTGCCGCGCCGTATTTTTTGTCTATTGATAAGATCGCTCGACAGATCATAGGCAAAGTGTTTCCTCAAACTGATTCTGGCAAATCGTCTTGAGGGTCACGCGCCACCGGTACCGCCCCGTTGCCGTTTATTCTCGACGGCGGGTTTTCAATAGGGTAAAATGTGTCCAGTTGTTTGAAAGAGCCGACGGTCGTATAGGAGCCAGTTTTGCGCCGCCGGCAAGACTGCGGCGCGTGTCGTCCGACTCCGCTTTGACGAAGGACGGGAGAGGGCGGAGGGGGGGAGGCGGGACGCCTGTGTCAGCGGCAAACGGCTGCGGAGCGGACGCCTAGGAGAGGGTTTGCGGAGAACCGCGTCTCGTCCGACTCGGCTCTACCAACGGCGAAGGGAGGGCGGCCGAGACGGCCGCTACTACAACAGCTTTGGGAGAACCCTCTTATATAGAAAAGAGTGTTTCTGCCAAACGAACCCACCGAAAAAATGCGTATGTTTGTGGGAATGAAGATGTTGGCTGAAAATTGGAGTTGGGTTCGTTTTGCAAAAAGGGCAAAAAAAACAGGATTTTAAGGAGAAAAACAGGGCCGGAAGGGTGGTTTTAGGGCGGAAAACGAAAGAACCCAAAACGAAGGGACGGAAGGCGGCAGTTCACCACGAAGGCACGAAGGACACGAAGTGGGGCGAGAGGCGACACGCCGACTGAGCGGCGTGGCTACACCGACGGCCCGGATGCGCTGGTGACAGCGCACGCTACACGAAGGAGAGAATAGACCATAGCAATGAACGAGACGAAGACACTTCCATTTGAGAAGAAATCGGTGGGCACGAGCCCGTGGCGGGTGGACGGGATCGGACTTGTCACCGGGACGGCGAAATTCACCGACGACATTTTCCTGAAGAACATGCTGCATGCGAAGATTCTGGGGAGTCCGCACGCGCATGCGCGGATTGTCGACATCGACACGACCGAGGCGGAGAAGCTTCCCGGCGTCGTGATCGTGCTCACCTACAAGAACGTGCCGCGCGTGCCGCACACGACGGCGGGGCAGGGGTATCCCGAGCCGTCGCCGTACGACGCGTTCATGTTCGACAAGAAGGTGCGATTCGTGGGCGACCGCGTGGCGTGCGTTGCCGCCGACACTTCTGAGATCGCCGAGAAGGCGCTGAAGCTCATCCAGGTGAAGTACGAAGTGTTGCCGGCGGTGTTCGACGTGCGCGAGGCGGTGAAAGACGGCGCGCCGATCATTCACGACGAGCCGGATGCGGACGGCATTCACGACCGCAAACACAACATCGCGGCGCATTACGACGTCGAGATCGGCAATCTCGCGAACGGGTTGAAGGAAGCGGATTTCGTCGTCGAGGAAGAATTCGAGACGCAGTACGCGCAGCATTGTCCGCTCGAACCGCACGTGTGCATCGGGTATCTCGACGAGAACCATCGCATCGTGTTGCGCACGGCGACGCAGGTGCCGTGGCACGCGCGCCGCATCGTGGCGCAATGCCTGCAAATTCCCGTCAACCAGATCCGCGTCATCAAACCGCGCATCGGCGGCGGGTTCGGCGCGAAGCAGGAAGTGTTGCTGGAAGATCTGTGCGCGATTGATCACGTTGCGCACGCGTCGGCCCGTGAAGATCGAGTTGACGCGCCGCGAGGAATTCATGGCCAGCCGCACGCGCGATCCGTCCATCGTCAAAATGACCATCGGCGTGAAGAAGGACGGCACGTTCTCGGCCATCGACCAGCGCGTGACGAGTTGGACGGGCGGGTACGGGACGCATTCGCTGACGTTGCTCACGAACGTCGGCAGCAAGACGCTGCCGTTTTATCGCTGCAAGAACGTGCGGTTCTGGGGCGACTCGGTGTACACGAATACGCCGGTCACGGGCGCGTATCGCGGGTACGGCGCGACGCAGGGCGCGTTTGCCATCGAGCAGATGATGGACATCATCTGCCGAGAAGCTCAACATCGACCCGATTGAGCTTCGCAAGAAGAACCATATCCAGAAGGGCGAGACGAACCCGGTGTTTGCCGCGCTGGGCGAAGGCAAGGAAGGACACGAGAACCCGATCGAGAGCTGCGGGCTGGATGAATGCATCGATCGCGCGGCGGAAGCGATTGGCTGGAGCAAGAAACATCGCCTGTACCAGAAGCGCGATGCCGAACGCGCAGCATCAAACGCGGCATCGGCATGGCGTGCCTGATGCAAGGCTCGGGCATCGCGGGCATCGACATGGCGTCGGCGCGGATCAAGATGAACGAGGACGGGTCGTTCAACCTGTTGATGGGCGCGACCGACCTCGGCACCGGGCAGCGACACGGTGCTCGCGCAGATCGCCGCGCAAGTGTTGGGCGTGACCACGGATAAGATGCTCACGTATTCTTCGGATACGGACATGACGCCGTTCGACAAGGGCGCGTACGCGTCGAGCACGACCTACGTTTCGGGCGGGGCGGTGAAGAAAGCCGCCGAAGCCTGCCGCGACAAGATTCTGAAGGTTGCCGCCGAGATGCTGAAGGAAGACGTGGCCGAACCTGTGTTGCGAGAACGCCAACGTCGTCAGCCGCAAGACCGGCAAGAAAGCGCCGTTCCCGAACATCATCCAGCGTTCGCTTTACGGCCAGAACCAATTCCAGATCGAGGGCGAGGCGTCGCACATCTCGTACGTCTCGCCGCCGCCGTTTGCCGCGCATTTCGCGGAGGTCGAAGTGGACACCGAGACCGGCAAGGTGCGTGTCGTCGATTACGTGGCTGCCGTGGATTGCGGCGTCGCCATCAATCCGAAGCTGGCCGAGGGCCAGATGGAAGGCGCGGCGCTGAACGGCCTGAGCTACGCGTTGTGCGAGGAGATGATGTTCGACGAACGCGGGCGGATGCTGAACCCGAGCTTTTTCGATTATCGGTTGTTCACGACGGTGGACGCGCCGAAGATTCGGACGATACTGGTGGAGACCTACGAGCCGAGCGGCCCATTTGGCGCGAAGAGCATCGCGGAGATCGGTATCAACGGGCCGTTGCCCGCGGTTGCCAATGCCATCTACGACGCCTGTGGCGTCCGCATGAAGAAAGCGCCGTTCACGCCCGAGCGCGTGTTGGCGGCGTTCATGGCGAAGAAATAGCGTTGCGGGTTGAACAAACGATGCTACAGTTGGGTCCAAGGTGACGAACCCAAATACAGGAGAGCACATGAAGAAACTTTTCGGATTAGCGGTGGCAGTGGTGGCAGTGGTGGCGGTGGGAGTCGTCGCGCTGAGCGCGGCATCGGTGTACGCGGACGGAGGAGGTTGTTGCTCGGGCATGTCGAAGAGCAGCGCCAAGGGCGGCTGTTGCAGCGACACGTTGAGCAAATTGAACCTGACGCCCGAGCAGAAGGCGAAAGTCGAGAGCCTGAGAGCGGACACGCGCCGGGCGACCTCGACATCGGAAATGCACCAGATGTTCAGCAGCCGGGCTGGAAAAGATTTTGACGCCCGACCAGTTGGCGCAACTGGAAGACGCAGTGTGAGAAGACCACGAAGAGTGGCGGCGGGTGCCCGTTCATGAATTCCCTGAAGAGCAACAAGCAGACGTAGCATTTGCATTTCGCAATCGACAAACCCCGGCACGAGCGTGTCGGGGTTTTGTTTTGGATTGATTTGTCGGAGGACGCGGATTACACAGAAGCGCATGGCGGACGAGAAGCCCATCGTGGGGCGGACGAAGCACGGCGAATTGACGCTGGACCAGATTGCGGAGTTGCAGCCCGGGACTCGGCACGCTGATGCGCGACGTGAGCGACCGCTATTGGATCGCCTACTACGCGGCGAAAGGCGGCAACTGGGAACTGGCGGCGTATCAGTTGCGCGGCGTCCGCAGCCTGTTCAAGAAGGGCAACCTGACGCGCCCGAAGTACAAGGGCATGGTCGAGAATTACACGAAGAAGATTCTCGACCCGCTTGACCAGCACGTCGCCGCGAAGAATTTCGCCGAGTTTGAGAAGACGTACAGGGCGGGGATTGAACTTGCCAACAAGATGCACGCGGCAACCGATCACGGCGAGATCGTTTGGAAACTTCCGCCGACTCCTCCGCAGCATCTCGACCTCGGCCCTTCCTCTTCTTGACGCACACAACTGAAGCCGTTACTCTCACCCCGTCGCCGCCGTGGCGGAACTGGCAGACGCGCTGGACTCAAAAGACATTTTTCACGATTTCGCTCCAGTTGGCCACGGTATGCTTGAACTCTCTATGCTTGCAGACGCCAATGTTTACATGGCTTCTCAGGTGGTCAGTTCTTACGCTGGGTTTAGCGTGAGTCCTCCTGTGTTTTTCAATCGGATTGCAACCACGGGTTGCAACCAAGGACTGTATTGCTGTTGCCTGTGTCCAATGGATGCAGCGCGATGAATTGGCGAACTACGAATGTTGTGACAAATACCAACATGAATATCAGGGAGCTCTTTGAATTCATTGCAATGGCGGTGCCGAGAGCGTGGGATCGAAATGACTGACACCAGGGCCGAGGCAGAGCGGTCTTGGGCGCGGCGACCGGCTGTTGCCGCTGCTGAGAAGATCGTGCCGTTGGCCGTCAACCAGTAGGCGAGCCAATGAAAACAGCGCTCCAAATGTAACCCTGCTAGCATCCTTGCCATTGGACGCATTTCTTCATTGACAGCTCTCGCTACGCGGGAGTAGACAGCCAACCGTTGTTCTGCTCGCATCGTTGACGAGGTGGGGTCACGGTGCGGGGTGGTGTGATAGCGAGATCGTATCACGCGTTTACGCCGGAGTGCTGGAATCGTGCGAGGCAGACAATTTCCGTACGAGATTACTGAACGATGCGCACCAAGCCCTCACTGACCAGTTTCCCACTGTATAAAGAACGACAACACAAACAAAACCTTGTATCACCAAATGAAGGACGAGCAATGTTGGGAACGTAACGAGAACATACTGATTTAGCGTAGCTTGGTTAGTGGTGGCGTATCGGCGCGATACGATCAAGGCCCCTTCGGCGAGCCGCTGCGCAAGACCGGTGCGGCCAGTAGCCAACCTTTCCGATCCTCCACGAAGTATCAGGATGATGAGACGGGCCTGTTCTATTACGGCTTCCGTTACCTGAGTAATGCGCGCTGGTTGAACCACGATTTGGTTGAGGAAGAAGGAGGACTGAATCTATATGCGTTCGTACGCAATGACCCGGTTGATCTTTGGGATGTGCTCGGTTTAGATGCGAACGCAAAGCCCTGCCCATGCGGCCCGGATATCGAGGACTCGTTGAACGCCACCCTCGCAGATGTCGAACGGACGTACCAAGGATGGAATCGCTTCCAGAAGCTGCGGGTATGCGTTGAAATCTATAATCCCGACATCTTAGGGGTCGTGTCGAAGTCCCAAGGGCTTGCTAATGCCTGGGATATTATCGATATTGCCCAGCGATGGCCGTTGAAGAATCAACCGTGTTCAAACACCCACACGTTCCAAGGGCACTGCTATATTGATGGCTCGATCAACTACGCTGAGTGGGGAAAGATCAACAAGCTCTGCTTTGACACCTTTTCGGTGAGCGGCACACTTCTTCATCCCGTTAGCCCAGCGCGGGGTTTGATCCAGACCTACGGCAGCCTCTTCGGAAAAGCCTTTGGCCAAAACCAATGGACATACGGTACCGTTGCCTCGCCGAATAACACTGCGCAACAAGGTCCGTCAACGGGGGGTGTGCTGCCGGGATTGGATGGCCTGGATCTTCCAGCGGATATACTCTGGGGCTTGCCCTCGGCGTTGGGTCGGGTCAACCTTTATAAGAGCATATATGCGGTAGCAGGTGGAGGTGCCTTCACTGACCCGAAAACCACGGCACGGATTCAGGCGCAAGCTTTGCAATTCACGACGTACGGATATACCGGCGTGCTCCCAACCGCTTCCTACAATTCAGAATGTCAGCCGAGTCAAATGAGAGAACCGGCCGCAGTTAGACCATGGGTGTGGGAACCACTGCACCACTGATCAACTCAATGACTGTTACCGGGAAAGAAAGCGGAGAGCGGAATCATGAAGAGCAAAGTTAAGGTCGCAATTTGGTTAATTCTGGTCGTGCTCGCTGTTCTTTGGGTGTGGCGGCTGATGTGGGTCGTTGACAATCTGAAGCCGTTGCGAAACTCAGCCTATGCTGTGCGAGAAGAGCTTGAATTGGTGGATCGGGCAAGACAGGAATTTGCGCGTGAAAAAACACAGCACTCATCGGGCATTGTAGCATTCAGCAATTTGGTTCCCTATCTGCGAGGTGATACAAACGCATTCAGCACGATCTTACATCCACTCTTAGACCGGAATGGTCTAGATCGCGTCGGAAACCCAATCCTAATTGGGACGAACGAGATTGCAGTCGGCGGTTCGATCTCCGACCCAATTCATGTGAATCCCAAGACGAAAGAAATGCTGAAGCAGGCCACACACGGCGACGAGTTTTGGGGTCCCTATAAGTGATTCGGTAACCTGGGTAAGAAACTCATTCATATCAATCCGAGTTCTGTGGAATATGGAGGGAATCAAATCCAATCTGGGGAAACAAAGCAGATTTTCACGGAAAAGATCGGCAATCTCATACCCGGCTTCTTCGTTGGCACGGCTGGAGATGAATATCTTCACTACAAGCTCATGCTCATGTTCCAGAAGGAGCAAAAGCTGAAGCAGCCGTTGAGGGTATCCCTCGTGCGGATTCCACCAAGCTTGTAGCGGTTTCTTAATCGCTCGATGGAAGCCAATCTGAGGTTGTGTGGTCACGCGTGTGCTTCCCTACGATGTGCTTCTACTGATTGCGGTGATGGTGATGGAAGCGACGAAGGGTCGGGCACGGTCGAGGTCGGCATAGCGTTTGGACAGGACGTGGACCGTGGCAAGATCGTTTTCGCGCAGCAAATCGGCCAGCCGGCCGAGCCGCCAGCCCAAAATCACCACATCGGCGGTGGAGAAGGCGAGCGCGAGCTTTTGCGGCGGCCCGTTCGTGTTCTCACCGGCGTCCGGGTTGGGTTCTAGGGTGTAATCAATCAACTGGCTGGTGTGGAAACCGTGGCGGTGCTCCTCGTCGAGATGGAACTCGATGCAGGCGCAATACTTGACGGAGGTGGTATAGCAGTCGTCTTTGGTGGGGTGCATGGGGTGATTGAGGGTTGAAAGTTCAGACACCAATGCCGCGAGAATGGCCAATGTTGCCAGGTGGGGTAATGCCCCAACCGAGTTTGCGGCGTACAGCCGGCCTTTCTTGGAGAGCCTCTTTGACCGTGCGCGACCGTTTGAGTTTTTGGGTTGGTGTGACAGTCTCAGTCTGTTTGATGGATTCGGTTTGCGGGAGCTTCTCCGCGACAACTTCCTTTTGCTCAACGACGGAACGTTCGCGAAGCCATCGCTGCGCATCCTCGACCACCTGAGCGAGCCGTTGCACCGGAGATAAACGCGTGGCGCGGAAGACTCGCGGTGACTGACGCATCGGGCGCACCGTGCGTAAATCTTGGCGCACTGTGGACACCGGTGCGCTGGTATTTTGCTCTTGCTGCGGTTGTCGCAGGAAGCCGAGTTTCGCCAGGTCATCGCGCAGGCCTTGGAGTTCGACGGCAGCCTTGCGTTCGTGCGCATCGGTCACGCGACGCGCGAGCAGTTCGGCATCATCGGTGAACACATGCACACGCTTGCGCCCGCGAGAAATGGAAACGTAGAACTGTTCACGGTTCACCGCGCCGAAGGAGCGAGACGATGCGACCAGGAGCACGTCATCGACAGTCTTACTTTGTGATGAATGCGAGGTGACGGCGTAGCCGTGGGTGAAGGTGTTGAAAGTGCCGGGCAGCACCCGGCCATCGGTGAGCGTGATGCGGCCGCCGCTGATCTCCCGCACTTGAACGCCGCTCCCCGTTAATGAACTCTTTCCCGTGGTTGGCTTGTAGCAACAGCCAATCGCCAGCAGCGACTTTCAACTCGCGGGACTCGCCCACGTCGAACGACGCCGGCGGCACTGGCCGGGATGAAATCCACTTCCGTTCCATCCGGACGGCGAACACGTAAGCCGTTCTCCATGATGGCCGCGACTTCCACCGTTTCTCCCCGGTCAAACACCTTGGTCTTGCGAACGAAGCGCAGACGTTGGCCGGGTTCGTACTGGCTCGCGTTCTTCTTTTGGGCGGTTGTCCACGAGAGCGAGTCAAAGACGCACAGCGGCTGCTCGTCCTGGCTAACGACACCCTCAACTTTCAAAACCTCGCGCACCTTCTCCGTGACCGCCTCAATCTCGCCCCATGTGGGCGAGACCAGCAATGCGGACCGGCCTTGTTTGGTCGCCGTCAGATATGCCTCAGCTGCCCGTTGGTAGAGTTGCCCATCCTCCGTCGGTGATTCTGTCACCGCGCGAAGTTCCACGAGCTTGGCAAACGCCCTGTCGGTCTGTTTGGCGGCAGCCAGTTCGACCACCTGACGGAAGGCGGCGGGTTTCTGGCGACGGATGGTGGTCAATTCGCTGAAGCGGTAGGAGGAATACTGTTCGAGGATGCGGAGCGCATCCCCACGAGCAACGGAAGCGTGCTGGCCAGTGTCGCCGGAGAGCACCACACGAGCGCCGTTACTAACGGCCAGATCGAATAGTTTCACCATGTCATCGAGGCCAACCGCGCCGGCTTCATCCAGGACAATCACGCTACGGGCGGAAAGTGTTCGCCGCATGGCCCAATCCGTCAGCAGCCTGGCGAGCGTGACCGATTCCAGCTTCTCCTTGCGCAGCGTATCGGCAGCGGCAGCAGTCGGAGCGCAGAACAGGGCCTCGAAACCTTCATTGTCGAGAATGCGGTTCAGTTCGACCAGAACCGTGCTTTTACCGGTGCCTGCCAAGCCACGAAACCCCGTGAAGCGGTCCGGGCTGGTGACAACATGTTCCAACGCCTTGCGCTGATCCGGACCGAGATGAGACGCCGGTTCATAACGGCTGGTGATCGGGGCGATACTGTCGATGGCGGCGTTGACAGTGCGAATCAACGAAAGCTCCTTGGTGAGGATGTCGCGGGTCGAGAACTCTGAACCGACGCGCACCAGTTCGGATCGTTCCGCCAGCGCATTTTTGAGCAGCGGCAGGTCCAGTTGGCCGCAGCCGTTGACCAAGGCGGCTTCCAGAATCTTGTGTTGCGGCGCGACCGAGGTGCGCTCGAAAACGTGCGCGATGCCGTGGTCAACAGCCTCGCGCATTGTGACCAAGTGGGTGAAATCCCCGGACTGACCATTGGCCGCTTTGACCACTTTGCGCAGTGCCCGTTTCTCGAAGAAACCGATCTCGCCAAGCTGCTGTCGGCGAACCTGGTCATCGGTTGCGCCTCTTGAGCTTCTTGGGGCGGGACTGGTGGACGACGTGAGCGATCTCCTGCTTGGTCAATTTGCGACCGAGCTTCGCCTCCTGACGTTTCACGGCTAGGTCTCGTTGCTGCGACCGTTTCGAGAACCGGTCAATCAACTCAGGCGCGACTCCCTCGATCTCGAACCCATTGGCGGCCTTCCAGGTGCAGTAGCCCAGCCCGTGGAGCCGCTTGGCCAGTTCGTTGCGATAGACGGCCGTGCCGTAGTTGAGCGCGCCGAACATATCGCCGGTTTGCAGCGCCTTCCACCGCTTCTCGGATTGTCCCAAGTGCAGTTGAACAGGACGAAATGCGTGTGCAGTTGCGGATCCAGGGCGCGGGAAGTCGTGTGCAGGAACGCCGCGCCGACCAGGTTGCCGGTGGTGCGATCCTGGTCCTCGATGCCGGCCTTGCGGATGCGTGTGGCGGCGAACTGCTCAAGCTCTCGCAGCGCAATCGTGGAAGCCTCCTGGTGTGCCTCGATGATGCGATGGTCATTCATCGTGATCGCCAGAATCGACACCGACTTGGGCGGCGAGCAGACGAAGTCGAAGTAGAGCCGACGATCCCGGAACTGCTGCGGCGTGAGTCGTTCGCCGGTCATCGGGTGCAAATTGTCGCAAAGGCGCAGGAACACGTCGCGGGTGACAGCCTCACCTGGCGGCAAACCCAACCGTTCCGCGCCGATACCAATCCAATGACCACCTTGATCGTGGGCCAAGACTTCGCCTTGGGTGTAGTAATCGTTGTGCGACAGGTGCTCGTCGAAATACGTCGTGGCGGCGACTCGATTCTTTTGTGGAATGGCGCTGAACATGGCCGGGGAGCTTACCGAAGCCGTCTTGTAAAGTTGTTCCGAAATGGGAACAACATTCCGAGGGTCCGTGTGGTGATATAGGCGGTGATGAACTGGTTCTTGGTCATCTGCGGGCAGTCTGGCACGAGAGCCCGCACGTGTCGTGTAACAGGTACACAAGAGAGCGAGGCCCAATGGGCTATAACGTCACCGATATCAGCGAGTTTCACGCGACTCATGTAACCAGAAAAGGTGGGTAGATTGATCGCAACCGCGATCAAACTGAGCAGGCCAAGTGTGGCATAGAAAAGGGGAAAATGAGCAGGACACTTACCCCTCCTGGCCCGACCGGCGGGCTGCTGGAGGCCGGTGCGCTTGGCTGCTCGCCGCCAAGTGTCAAGGCTGCTTGAACAAACGTTCAATGGCGAGTCAAACGTTGTCGGTGAAATTATCCAATCGCCGACGGCAGAAAAGTGAAAGGAACTGAGTATGACCACACGCATGGATTACACGCAGATCGCCGCGAAGCTGGATTACGCGGCGTTGGAGAAAAGACTGGAACAGTTGACGCAACGCGAGCCGCCGAGGAAGCGCAAGACTGCTGCCGACGTGCTGGAGCCGCTGCGCGAACGGTTGCTGGCGTTGCGCCGCAAGGGCTGGAAGACTGGCGAACTGGCAGAGGAGTTGAAGGCCGCCGGCGTGCCGGTGAGTCCGGCGTGCTTGCGCGAGTGCCTGAGCCGCTGGACTGCGGGCGGAGACGCCGCCACCAAGTCGCGCACGCGCCGCCGACCCAAACGCACCGCGGCAAACACCCAGCCGACGATTACGGCGAGCCACTCTGGACGGGGCAACGAGTCTCAGACCGGGCAACGGGCGACGACGCGGTGAACGCAACCGCGTGGAATGTTGGCCGGTCATTCGCCGGCAGAATGCTGTCAGACCCGGCGCGGCGGTCGCTCATGTCACGTCCCGCTCGCCGCGTCTGCCGCGCTGTCAAGGCGCATCGATCATGCGACGCCGTCCGTGGCTGCGCGTTGCTCGCCACCGACAGCCGGGATGTGATGCTCACTTGCCGGTCACACCATTCAAACCCAGTCCGTGGTCGAGGACACACCTTGTCCACACAACGTCCGCTCACAGGCTCCGACCATTCCACTCGCCCACTGTCGAGATTGCCGGACAGCCCTTCAAACATCTTGTGTACTTGCTACACAATCACGCGACTTCCCTGTGCTACCGGTGGTCGAATAATTGCGCCTTATCAGTCATCGACTTTGCGTGACGTGCCGTTTCGATTGTACGGCTCGCGGCGCGCCGTCAAGGTTCTCCGCGCTGCGCTGTGGTCCACCGTTGACTGCGCTTGCTCCGCCACGGCCCTGCTCGTATGGCTTCACGCAGGAGTAATCATCGTCAAAAGGTTTTTGAGACATGAAGAGATCGTCAGGTAGAAACAGGGGATTGCCATGCAGACCAACAATAAGGAAATTCGACTCGCGCTGACACGACAGGAAACAGCGAGAGCCCTGGGCGTGACACCGATCACGGTTGACCGCTTGGTTGCTCGCGGACTACTGCGACCTTGCCGCGCATTGCGGCGACCGCTGTTTCCGCTCCCCGAGATCGAACGATTTTTGAAGGAAACCAGCGCTGAATAGGGTGGCGCCACGCAAAACCCTCTGTTCGTTTTGCCGCCAGGCCGGCGAACTCAGAATGGCCCGGCCAAAGACAGCCATCAGGTGTTCGCCTTCACTGCTTGCATCGGCACTACATTGTCGGTCTCAACCTTCACGGCGAGATTAATCTTGCTCGCCACTTCCAGAGAATGTTTGTCTTGGTGCGCAGCGTAGGTTCGCAGAAGAAGTGCGCCGCCATCCTTGTGCCGCAACCAGCCGGCCAGGGTACGAATCGGAACGCCTTGTTCCATGCAACGGGTAGTGAAATATCGGCGCATATCGTGATGCGTAAACTTCCGCCGCAGTTTGGCCTCGCGACATGCGGTTTTAAGTGCATCCCTGCAACGGTTGACGCGCATGATACGGTCGTCGGGTTTGATACCCTCGATTTTTTGCGTCTGGCGCGCTTGGCGGATTTTCAGGAGCAGTTCGCGCATCGCGGGGAATAACGGCACAGCGTCGCGTTCGGTTTCATCGTGGCCCTTGCCGGCGATGTAGAACATGCCCCTGTCAAAGTCCACGTCTTGCCACTTCAACCCGCAAGCCTCCGACACGCGCAGCCCCGAGTAGGCCATGAGCTCGACGAGGTCGCCAGCGTCGCGGTCACGGTGACTGCGGAGGGTGATAACTAGCCGTCGGAACTCGTCTGCAGTCGGCGGATCTGGGTTCGGGCGGGGAATTTTGTGACGCTTCAGCTTGGCCGTCGGGTCGTGCATCATCCAACCGTTATCACGCGCATAACTCAGGAGATCGCGCAGAGCAGCGATTTCGTTGTTCATACGCTGGGGGTGAAGCATTGGGGTGCGACGGCTGTGCCACATTTCGACCTTCTCCCGGCTGATCGACCGTAACGGGTCCTTGGTAAAGCCGCTGTGTTTGAGCAACGCCTTGACGCGCCATCTGTAATCAGCCAAAGCCGTCGGTCTAAGATCGCGGCCGGGAAGACAGTTACTCTCAAACCGAGCAGCCAATTCAGCGAAACAGCGGGGGGGGGGTTGGTTGGCTTGATCAATTCCACCATCCTGGAAACTCTTCTCCAAATCGCGCAGCTTGCGCTTGGCAATGGCGTAATCGTCGGTCTTGAGGCTTTGCTTAAACTGGTGTCCGCGCACCTTGATGACGGCGTAGTAGCGACCGCTCTCTTGACTCTTGTATAGGTTTTGCGATACTCGACTCAATGTTTGACGCATGGCTATTGGACTCCTGTGATGGTTGGAATATACTGGTTACAACTTCAGGTTGCAACCAGTATTTTTTGCCTTGCGAAACATTGGTATTAAGTGCTTGTAGATAAGCATGTTGCCGCCGTGGCGGAACTGGCAGACGCGCTGGACTCAAAATCCAGTACCAGCAATGGTGTGTGGGTTCGACTCCCTCCGGCGGTACCACTCCTGTGCCCTCTGAACCGCCGACAACAGGATGCCAACCAGGATGGCCGATAGACTATTCGACCGTCACGCTCTTGGCCAGGTTGCGGGGCTTATCCACGTCGCAGCCGCGTAACACAGCGATGTGATACGCGAGCAGTTGGAGCGGCAGGACCGTCAGCAACGGCTCCAGGCATTCCAGTGTGTTCGGGATATAGATGACATCGTCGGCTCTCTTGCCAATGTTCGCATCACCTTCGGTCGCGACGACAATGACCGGGCCTTTGCGCGCCTTCACTTCCTCGATGTTGGCCATGCCTTTCTCGTACACCGAGTTGTTGGGGCAAACGAAGACCGACGGCGTGCGCGGATCAACGAGCGCGATGGGCCCGTGTTTCATCTCGGCGGCGGGATAACCCTCGGCGTGGATATAGGAGATCTCCTTCAGTTTCAGAGCGCCTTCGAGCGCCACGGGGAAGTTGATCTGGCGCGCGAGGAACAAGAAGCTGTTGGCTTCGCAATACCTCTTCGCGATGGCCGCAATCGCGTCACTCTGCTGAAGCACCCGCTCCATCTTCGACGGGATTTCCTCCAGCCCGCGAAGAATCTCCGTGCCGCGCGTGGAGGCAAGATGCCGCATCCGTCCCATCATCACCGCCAGCAATGTCATCATCGTGACCTGCGAGCTGAACGTCTTGGTCGCGGCAACGCCGATCTCGGGCCCCGCGTGCATGTAGATGCCGCCATCGACTTCGCGGGCAATGGTGGAACCGACCACGTTGATGATGCCGAGCGTCTTGTGGCCTTTGCGCCGCGATTCGCGCACCGCCGCCAACGTGTCGATCGTCTCGCCCGATTGGCTGATGGCGAAAACGACCGTGTGCTTCTCGACGGGCGCGTTTCGATAACGAAACTCGCTGGCGTAATCGCATTCGGTCGGGATGCGCGCGAGGTCTTCCATCAAATACTCGCCGATCATGCCGGCGTGCAATGCTGTGCCACAGCCAATGTAAATGATGCGATCCACGCCCCGCAATTCGCCGGGACTGAGATTCAGTCCGCCCAGCCGGACGGTGGCTTCCTCGTGACTGATACGGCCGCGAATGGCATTCGCCACTGCATGGGGCTGTTCGAAGATTTCCTTGAGCATGAAGTGCGGGAACTTCCCGCGTTCGACCTCGTCGGCAGCGAACTCGACTTCGCGAATCTGCGGACTGACGCTCGCCGCCTCGATGGTGGACACCTGGAAATCGTCGCGCATGAGCGTGACGATCTCAAAGTCGTTCAAGTATACGACGCGGCGCGTGTGGGCGATGATCGCGCTGACGTCACTAGCCAGAAAATTCTCGTCGCGTCCGACACCGACGAGTAGGGGACTGCCGCGACGCGCACCGACTATCAGGCCAGGGTGATCCGCGTGGATGACCGCGATGCCGTACGTGCCCACGACGTCCTTGAGGGCGCGGCGTACCGCTTCGGTGAGCGTGGAGCCGTTGTCATTGGGATGCTCCGCATGGACATGGCAGTAGTGGTCGCCGACGAGATGGGCGAGGACTTCGGTGTCGGTCTGGGAGACGAACTTGTGACCTTTGGCGAGGAGCCGTTCCTTAAGATGCTGATGGTTTTCAATCACGCCGTTGTGGACTAAGGCAATCTTGCCCGACTGGTCGAGATGAGGGTGGGCATTGGCATCCGTCGGGGACCCATGGGTGGCCCAGCGCGTGTGGCCGATGCCGGTCTCGCCCTTGGCGGGTTGCTTCACGAGAACCCCGGCGAGATTGTCGATGCGGCCGGCTTTCTTTCGGAGTTCGAACGCGCCCTTATTAATGACACAGAGGCCGGCGGAGTCGTAACCGCGGTACTCCAATCGGCGCAGGCCTTCGAGGATGACGGTTTGGGCGGGCTTCCGGCCAATGTAGCCAATGATGCCACACATAGCACATTCCTTGTCTGAAGTCGCGCGACGGCGACTCAACCGCCCGAAGTGTCCGGGCACCAGCGGCGATGGCGAATCACTGTGGCGTGGACTTCGTATCGCAGTTGTTTTTTTACCGCCGGCGAGTTTTACTGTATCCAATGTTTGCTGGATTGTCAATTGACGCGACGAAGGGGCTTTGACTAGTATCTAGCCATGGCTCCGTTAGGACTCAGACCAATCACCCCCACGAATGTGTTGGGCGTAATCATGGGGGGGGGCGAGGGACGGCGGCTTTTTCCATTGACGAAGGAACGCGCGAAGCCAGCCGTGCCGATCGCCGGCAAGTATCGGCTGGTCGACATCCCCATCAGCAACTGCATCAACTCCAACATCCGCCACATTTACATCCTCACGCAATTCAACTCGGCGTCACTGCACCGCCACATCCACCAGAGCTATGCGTTCGACCGGTTTTCGCGCGGATTCGTGGAGATTCTCGCCGCGCAACAGACGACCGGCGGCGTGTCGAGTTGGTATCAAGGTACCGCCGACGCGGTGCGCCAGAATCTGCGTTACTTCCTGGAGCAGGATTACGAATACATCGTGATTCTCTCGGGTGATCAACTGTATCGCATGGATTTTCGGAAGGTGCTGCAGCAGCACGTGGAATCCTATGCGGACGTCACGATTGCGGCCATCCCCGTGACGCGCAACGAGGCGAGTTCGGTGGGTGTATTGCAAGTGAACGAGGAAAGACGGATCGTCCGCTTCGTCGAGAAACCCAGGGACCTGAAGCTGTTGGATGAGCTGAGGATTCAGGACCCGCTACTTTCCTACCTTCGGATTACCAGCAGTGAAGACCACTATCTTGCGTCAATGGGGATCTACGTGTTCAATCGGGAGATTCTCCGCAAGGTACTGGACAACGACAAGACCGACTTTGGCAATCACATCATTCCCGACGCCATCGGCCGGCACCGCGTGTCGGCATACATTTTTCAGGGATACTGGGAGGACGTGGGAACGATTCGCTCCTTCTTTGAGGCGAACCTCGCATTGTGCTCGCTCAAGCCGTCGTTCAATTTTTTCGACCGCGACGCGCCGGTGTACACGCATCCACGTTTTCTGCCGGCTTCGAAACTGGTGGAAAGCGATATTCGCAATGCGCTGGTTGCGGATGGATGCATCATCCTGCGTTCACGTATTGAGAATGCCGTCATCGGCGTCCGCTCCTTCATTGGATCCGACTGTGTGTTGCGTGACGTCGTCCTGATGGGATGCGACTTTTTTGAGACGCCGCATGAAATGCTCGAAGAGGACGCGATGGGGATTCCCCACATGAGCATCGGGCGCGGCTCCAAGATCGAGCGTGCCATTATTGACAAGAACGTACACATCGGCGAGGGCGTGGTGATCACCAACAAGAGCGACGCGCCGGATTTTGACGGGCCGAACTATTGCATCCGCGACGGAATCGTCATCATCCCCAAGAATGCCGTCATCCCCGCCGGGACACGGATTTGAAGCCATGGATGACGCGAGAGGATTTCTGCAAAAGCAGTATTGACACATTTTGGGAATCCGCTATAGTCGGTCAACCCCATGGAGGGGTGATACAGTAAGGCAAGATTAATAGGGGCAGCAGAACCCGCCGACTGTTTCCTTATGCAACAGGGCAGTTTAAGGAAGCAGGTGGGGGTTCTAGCGTCTTTTTGTGTCTAGTGTATTTTCGTCAGGGCGACGCATGGGTGCGCTGCTTCTGGAAACGATTGTGCAAGATGGCGTTGGGAAGTGAACTGTTGCCCACGTAGCTCAGTTGGTAGAGCACGTCCTTGGTAAGGACGAGGTCATCGGTTCAAACCCGATCGTGGGCTCCAGAAGCGAGCACTCCGGCAGCGGACGCGGTCGGTAAGATCAGACAATTACATAAGAGAGACAGGAGGAGAGTATGGCCAAAGGAAAATTTGAGCGAACGAAGCCACACGCCAACGTCGGCACCATCGGTCACATCGACCACGGAAAGACCACGCTGACAGCAGCTATATTGCAGGTGCTGTCGAAGCAGGGGAAGGCGGAAATCAAGAGCTACGCGGATATCGCCAAGGGCGGTACAGTGCGCGACGAAACCAAGACGGTGACCATCGCGGTGGCTCACGTCGAATACGAAAGCGAAAAGCGCCACTATGCGCACGTGGACTGTCCCGGCCATGCCGACTACGTCAAGAACATGATCACGGGTGCCGCGCAGATGGACGGCGCCGTCCTTGTTGTCAGCGCAGCGGATGGCCCCATGCCGCAAACACGCGAACACATCCTGCTGGCGCGTCAGGTGGGCGTTCCGGCAATCGTCGTGGCGTTGAACAAGGTTGACCTCGTGGACGATCCCGAATTGCTGGACTTGGTGGAGTTGGAAGTGCGTGAATTGCTTTCCGCATATCAATTCCCGGGCGACAAGACGCCGGTGGTTCGCGTCAGCGCGTCGAAGGCGTTGGCGGGCGATCCTGAGGCCGAGAAGCAGATTTTGGATTTGGTTAAGGCGGTGGACGAGTTCATCCCGCAGCCGACCCGCGAGAAGGACAAGCCATTCCTGATGCCGGTCGAAGACGTTTTCTCCATCACGGGCCGTGGCACAGTGGCCACGGGCCGTGTCGAACGCGGCACGATCAAGGTCGGCGACGATGTGGAAATTGTCGGCTTGCGCGACACGGTGAAGACCGTGGTGACCGGCGCGGAAATGTTCCGCAAGATTTTGGAGCAGGCGGAAGCCGGTGACAACGTCGGTTTGCTGCTGCGCGGCATTGAAAAGGACGGCATCGAACGCGGTCAGGTGTTGGCCAAGCCGGGGTCGATTAAGCCGCACAAGAAGTTTAAGGCCGAGGTGTACGTGTTGAGCAAGGAAGAGGGCGGTCGTCACACGCCATTCTTTAATGGATACCGCCCGCAGTTCTATTTCCGCACCACAGACGTCACGGGTGTGGCGAAATTGCCGCAGGGCGTTGAGATGGTGATGCCCGGCGACAACGTGAACATGGAGGTCGAGTTGATCACTCCCATCGCCATGGAAAAGACGATGCGGTTCGCCATTCGTGAAGGTGGACGCACGGTCGGCGCAGGACGCGTGACCGAGATTGGCGAGGAATAACGTCAGAGATTCGGGAGTTGATGCAAGATGCCCAGAGAGTTGATCACAATGGCCTGCACCGAGTGCAAAAGCCGCAATTACACGTCGACGCGGAACAAACGGGCGCAAGGTTCTGAGCGGCTGGAACTGCGCAAGTTTTGTCCCAAGTGCGGCAAGCACGTGTCACATCGAGAAACAAAGTAGGCGGGACGGAGGTTCGGTGCGGAAGAGACCGCAGTGCGGATACGCCAGTAGCTCAATTGGCAGAGCGACGGTCTCCAAAACCGTAGGTTGGGGGTTCAAGTCCCTCCTGGCGTGCCAGTTGGGCGAGAATCGAGGTCGGCTTTCTGAGAATGGCAGGCTGGCTGCGAGGGCAGGACGGACAAATCAGACAAAGACGGCGAGAACATGACAAACCCATTTCTCAAAGCGCGGACTTTCGTGGTCGAAGTGTTGGCGGAGTTGAAGAAATCGTCTTGGCCGACATGGAAGGAATTGGGGGATTCGACCATCGTCGTGATTGTCACGGTGTTGATTCTGGGTGTGTTCGTCGCGCTGGCGGATATGGTGTTTTTGCGGATCATTGCCTTCTTGACTAGGGCTTGACGAAAGAAACGAGATGGATACGACGGTAAAATCTGAATTTCAGTGGTTTGTGCTCCACACGCTTTCTGGTCAGGAACAGAAAGTGAAGGACAGCATTGAGAAGCGCATCAAAGTCGAGGAAATGGCCGAGTGGATCAAGGAAGTACTGATCCCGACGGAGAAGGTGGCCGAGGTCAAAAAGGGCAAAAAGACGACCAGCACGCGGAAGTTTTATCCGGGTTACATCCTCGTACATATGAAGCTGCTCGATGAGAAAAACCAGTTGCAGGACCGCTCGTGGTACTTCATCCGTGAGACGCCGGGCATTATAGGTTTTATAGGCGGAGATCGCCCCGTTCCGCTCAAGCAGGACGAAGTGGAGAGTATTCTGGCGCAGATCGAGGAGCGTCAAGAGAAGGTGGCCCCGAAGGTTGCCTTCGAGAAAGGCGAGACGGTCAAGGTAACGGACGGACCGTTCCAGAACTTCACGGGAGTGATCGACGAAATCGATCCCAACCGTGGCAAGTTGAAAATCTCGGTGTCAATTTTCGGCCGTTCGACGCCGGTCGAATTGGAATATTGGCAGGTCGAACGCGCGTAGCGAGGGAACATGGCAGGAAAACCAATCACAGGCATGATCAAGTTGCAGATTTCCGCGGGGCAGGCAAACCCGGCGCCGCCGGTCGGCCCGGCATTGGGCCAGCAGGGCGTCAACATCATGGAGTTCTGCAAGCAGTTTAACGCGGCCACGCAGAAGATGGCGGGCACGATCATCCCGGTCGTCATCACGGTGTATAAAGACAAGACGTTTACGTTCATCACGAAGTCGCCGCCGGCCAGCGCGCTGCTGAAGAAAGCGGCGGGCATCGCCACCGCCAGCGCTGAACCGAACCGTAACAAGGTCGGGAAGGTGACCCGCAAACAGGTGGTGGAAATCGCCAGGACAAAGATGGCCGATCTCAACTCGAAGAGCGAGGAAGCGGCCTGTCGCGTCATCGCGGGCACGGCGCGCAGCATGGGCATCGACGTGGTCGATTAACGAGGGTTCTATGGCAACGCACGGCAAACGGTATAATGAGGCAGCCAAACTGGTCGATTCCAAACGCCAGTACAAGATCGGCGACGCGGTCGAGCTTCTTAAGAAGCTGCCCAAAACGAAGTCTGATGAGACGGTTGAACTGGCGTTCAAATTGGGGGTCGACCCCAAGCAAAGCGACCAGATGGTTCGCGGCACCGTCGCGCTTCCACACGGCAGCGGCAAGAAAGTGCGCGTGGTCGTTTTCGCCAAGGGCACGGCCGGACAGGCTGCCAAGGACGCCGGCGCGGACTTCGTTGGCTTTGAGGACCTCATCAAGAAGTGCCAGGAAGGCTGGACAGATTTTGACGTGGCAGTTGCGACGCCTGAGGCCATGCAGGAGGTCCGCAAGCTCGGCAAAGTTCTTGGTCCAAAGGGGCTGATGCCAAACCCGAAGACGGGCACGGTAACGGATGACACGGGAAGAGCCGTCAAAGAAGTGAAGGCCGGCCGCGTCGAGTTCAAGATGGACAAAGCGGCGAATCTGCACGTCTCGTTCGGCAAACTATCGTTCGAGGGGAAGGCAATCGAGGAAAACGCGCGGGCGGTCATAAACGCCGTCGCGCACGCGAAGCCGGCGACGTCGAAAGGTCATTTTATTGAGAGTTGCACAATCTCGAGTACGATGAGCCCGGGCATCAAGATTGACCATCACGAGTTTTCGGCGAGTTGACGCAGAGGGGCATGGATTTTCATGAGACCAGAAAAGCAACTGATAGTTGAGGATTTGAAAAAGCAGGTCGGCTCGTCGCCGTTTGTAATCCTGACGGAATACAAGGGAATGACGGTCCAGCAGTTCGGCGAATTGCGCAAGCGGCTGCGCGCTGCGAAGGCCGAGTATCACGTGGCCAAGAATACCATGTTGCGTCACGCGATGAAGGCCGCCGAGCTTCCCGAGTTGGACCGCGACTTCGGCGGCATGACTGCCGTCGTGGTGGGCAACGACAATTCCGACATCGGCGCTGTCGCGAAAGTGCTGAAGCAGTTCGGCAAGGAATTTGAGAAACCGAAGTTCAAAGTCGGGTCGTTAGGCAAGCAGGCGCTGAGCGCGGAAGAGATTTCCGCAGTGGCCGATTTGCCCCCGTTGGATGTACTGCGGGCGCAGTTGGTGGGTCTGCTACGGACGCCCGCCACCCGGATCGCGGTCGTGCTCGGCGCGCCCGCAAGTCAAATTGCGCGTGTGCTGAAGGCGCACGCTGACAAACAGGGAGCGGCGGTCGCCACACCTGTCGAGGCGGCTCCCGCATAGAAGTGTAAACAAATGGTTCCTCGTCGAGCCGATGGCTGTCGGCTGTAAACGTCCTGAAGCTTCAGGATGCGACGATACCGAGAGGAAGGATACGAACATGGCAGCAAATCTGGATCAGATTGTAGAACAACTGAGCGGTCTAACGGTGATCGAAGCCGCAGACCTCTCGAAGAAGCTGGAAGAAAAATGGGGTGTGAGCGCAGCGGCCCCAGTCGCGATGGCGGCAGCCCCTGCGGGCGGCGCGGCGGGTGGAGCCCCGGCGGCGGAAGTCAAAACGACTTTCGACGTGGTTCTGAAGGAAACGGGCGCGAACAAGATCAGCGTAATCAAGGAAGTGCGGGCGGTGACCAGCCTCGGCTTGAAAGAAGCCAAGGACCTGGTCGAGGGCGCCCCGAAGACCGTGAAGGAAGGCGCCACGAAGGAAGAGGCCGAGGAAATCAAGAAGAAGCTCGAAGCGGCCGGGGCCAAAGTCGAGTTGAAGTAATTAATGTGGCTGAGCCCCGGAGGTTTCCAGGGCGCGGAAACAATTGGGTGACGGGGCGCTTTGCGTAGCGCCTTGATACCATCAACAATGCAGACAGAGAGGGCAGGAATGCCCGGGAAGTAATTCATGGCTGAACGAAAATACTTCGGGAAATTGGGCGACGTGATTGAGCCGCCTCCGATGATCGAGGCTCAAACAGATTCCTATGCAGAGTTTCTGCAGGCGGATGGCACGGCCCGCCGCAAGAACATCGGTCTTCAGGCCGTGTTCAAAGAAGTCTTCCCGATCGAGAGTTACGACGGGCAGGCGGTTCTCGATTTCGTGGAATACACGATCGGCGAGTCCAAGACCTCCTGGCTGGATTGCCTGCGCGAAGGCATCAGCTACAGCGGCCCGCTGCACGTCACGTTCCGTCTTAAGGACACGAACGGCACGAAGGAGGAAAAAGTGTACATGGGCGAGATCCCGCTCATGAGCCCGTCGGGCAGCTTCGTCATCAATGGCGCCGAACGCGTCATCGTCAGCCAACTGCACCGTTCGCCCGGCATTTGTTTCGAATCATCCATCCACACGAGTGGCAAGGTGCTGTACGGCTTCCGCATCATCCCTGACCGCGGTTCGTGGCTGGAAGTACAGTTTGACAACAGTGATCTGCTTAATATCTACCTTGATCGCCGTCATCGCCGGCGAAAGTTCTTGGCGACGACGTTCCTGCGCGCGCTGGGTTACAGCAAGGACGAAGATATCCTGAAGCTGTTCTACCAGATCGAGGACATAAAGCTGAAGGAGTTCATCAGCGGTGAAGAGACGGTGAACAAGGTGCTTATCGCCGACGTGATGGACACGGAGAAACAACTTGTTGTCGGGCGCGCATTCGAGCCGCTCAACAAAAGCGTCGCGCGCCAGTTGATCGATCTTGGTGTGGACAAGGTCAAGGTCGTCGATATTTCCGTGGACGACGGTTGCATCATCAAGTGCCTGCGCAAAGACACCTGCAAGGACCAGGAAGAAGCGCTGAAGGATATCTACCGCCGCTTGCGTCCGGGCGACCCGCCCACGATTGCGAACGCCAACGCAATGATCAAGCGCCTGTTCTTTGATGCCCGCCGCTACGACCTCGGTCGCGTCGGCCGCTACAAGATCAATCAGAAGTTGAACCGCAGCGCCGACATGGAAAGTCGCGTTCTCGAAAAGGAGGATCTTATCGAGGCGATCAAGTATCTGCTGAACCTGCGCAAGGGCGAAGGCTCGGTGGATGACATCGATCATCTTGGCAGCCGCCGGTTGCGCACGGTGGGCGAATTGCTCGCCAACCAGTGCCGCATCGGTCTCGCGCGCACTGAACGCGTGGTTAAGGAACGCATGACGTTGTTCGACGTCAATACCGACACCATGACGCCGCAACAGTTGATCAACCCCAAGGCGTTGTCAGCGGTCATTCGGGATTTCTTCGGTCGCAGCCAGCTCAGCCAGTTCATGGATCAGACGAACCCATTAAGCGAGTTGACGCACAAACGCCGTCTCTCCGCGCTGGGGCCAGGCGGCTTGTCACGCGAGCGCGCGGGATTCGAAGTGCGCGACGTTCATCCGTCGCACTACGGGCGCATTTGCCCGATTGAAACGCCTGAAGGTCCGAACATCGGCTTGATCAGCGCGATGAGTCTTTATGCGCGGATCAACGAATTCGGCTTCCTCGAGACACCCTACCGCAAGTTGAAGGATGGTCGCGTGACGGAGCAGGTGGATTATCTCACCGCCGATCAGGAGGAGAACTATGTCGTCGCGCAGGCGAACGCGCCGATCGATGGCCGTGGTCACTTCCAAATCGAGAAGGTGTCCTGTCGGTACAAGGGCGACTTCATCGAAGTCGAACCCGAGCGGGTCCATTATATGGACGTGTCGCCGAAACAGTTGGTTTCGATCGCCGCGGGTCTCATCCCATTCCTCGAACACGACGACGCCAACCGTGCGTTGATGGGTTCGAACATGCAGCGCCAGGCGGTGCCGCTCCTGCAAAGTGATTCGCCGCTCGTCGGCACGGGCTTGGAGGGACGCATCGCCCGTGACTCGAATGTATGTATTGTCGCGGAAGAAGCGGGCACCATCGCCAGTGTGGACGCGCGCCGCATCGTCGTGACGAAAGATGGTGAAATGCCGGAAGGCAAACGCAAGCTCGTCACCGACCCCGAGAACCACCTCTGGGTATACGAACTGCGCAAGTTCATGCGCTCCAATGCCGGGACCTGTTTCAACCAGAGGCCCATCGTCGCTCGCGGGGAGAAGATCAAGAAGGGGCAGGTGCTGGCGGACGGCCCGTGCTGCGAAAACGGCGAACTGGCGCTCGGCCGCAACGTGCTCGTCGCGTTCATGCCCTGGTGCGGATATAACTTCGAAGACGCCATCCTCGTGAACGAGCGTCTCGTGAAGGAGGACGTGTATACGTCGATTCACGTGGATGAGTTCGAGGCGGGTGCGCGAGACACGAAGCTTGGCCCTGAAGAGATCACGAGGGACATTCCCAATGTTGGGGAAGAAGCCTTGAAGGATCTTGGCCACGACGGCGTGATCCGCGTGGGCGCGGAAGTGAAGCCGGGTGACATTCTCGTCGGCAAAATCACGCCAAAGGGCGAAACGGAACTAGCCCCGGAAGAGCGACTGCTGCGCGCCATCTTCGGCGAGAAGGCGGCGGATGTGAAGGACACGTCTTTGCGCGTGCCCAGTGGTACCTACGGCATTGTGATGGACGTGAAAGTGTCCGCCCGCAAAGAGCCGACGCGTCCCAACCTGACGCCGACGGAGATTCGACGTCAGAAGAAGCAGATTGAAGAGGAGCACAAGAAGAAGTCCACTGAGTTGCGCGAGGAACTCACCGAGAAGTTGAGCAATATTCTGCTCGGCGAAAAGATTCCTTTGGACGTTGTCAATGCGGAGACGGGCGAGATCATCATCCCGGCCAACCGCAAGATCACGAAGACGCTCCTGCGCAAGCTGGCGATGGTGTACGACCACATTGAAATCGATCCGTCCCCGATTCGCATCAAGATTCGCGAAATCATCGGCGAATTCGAACATCGCTTCAGCGAACTGGACATGGAACGCGACCGTCAACTGGACCGTATCGAAAGCGGCGAAGATGTCGATCCTGGAATCATCAAACAGGTCAAGGTGTACATTGCCAGCAAGCGTAAGCTGAGCGTCGGCGATAAGATGGCAGGCCGCCACGGGAATAAGGGTGTCATTGCCAAGATTCTGCCGGAGGAGAACATGCCGTTTCTTGCTGACGGAACGCCTGTGGACATCGTGTTGAACCCGCTCGGTGTGCCCAGCCGCATGAATGTGGGTCAAGTGTTGGAAACGCACCTTGGCGTTGCGGCGAAAGCCCTTGGGCTGAAGATCGCGTCGCCGGTGTTCGACGGGGTGACGGAGAAGGAAATCCACGAGATGATCGGTCAGGCCAAGAAGGTGGATGGGTACTTGTGGGTAAAGGAAGACGGCAAGTCGCCGTTGTACGACGGCCGCACGGGCGAGTTGTTTGATCAGGAGGTCGTGGTCGGCTACATCTATATGCTGAAGCTGGGCCATCTCGTGGCGGACAAGATTCACGCACGCGCTGTTGGCCCGTATTCGCTGGTTACCCAACAGCCGCTGGGTGGCAAGGCGCAATATGGCGGCCAGCGCTTTGGTGAAATGGAAGTCTGGGCGATGGAAGCCTACGGCGCGGCGTATGCGCTGCAGGAGTTGCTCACTGTCAAGAGCGACGATGTGCAGGGCCGCACGCGCATCTACGAGTCCATCGTCAAGGGCGACAACACGCTCGAAGCGGGCACGCCCGAGTCGTTCAATGTTTTGATGAAGGAAATGCAGAGTCTATGCCTCGACGTTCGCGTCGGGAAGAACGGAGGCGAGCACAAATTATGATCGCAGCAAAGCCTGGAGCTTCAGTACCCGCTACCGCAGCCGCCACGGCGGCCGCGCGCGCCGCGCTTGGTTTGGAAAAGGCGGACGCATTCGACCAAGTCAGCATTGGTGTAGCATCGCCCGATATGATCCGGTCGTGGTCGCATGGAGAGGTGAAGAACCCCGAGACGATCAACTACCGTACGTTCAAGCCGGAAAAGGGCGGTCTATTCTGTGAACGTATTTTCGGCCCGGTGCGGGACTGGGAATGCAATTGCGGCAAATACAAGCGCATCAAGCACCGCGGTGTGATCTGCGATCGTTGCGGCGTCGAGGTGACGCTGGCCCGCGTGCGCCGGGAGCGCATGGGGCACATTGAATTGGCCGTTCCCGTCAGCCATATTTGGTTCTTCAAGTGCATGCCGTCACGCACGGGTCTGATGGTGGACATGACGGCGCGGGACCTCGAACGCGTGCTCTACTACGAAGACTACATGGTGATCGATCCGGGCAAGACGCCGCTGAAGGACAAGCAACTGCTGACCGAAATGGAATACCGCGAAGCCCGTGAGCAGTACGCCGACGGCTTCGTTGCCAAGATGGGCGCGGAAGCCGTGAAAGAGGTTCTGAGCAGGATTGACCTGCGCAAACTCGCGCACGAGTTGGAGCATCAACTCGATTCGACAAAGAGTAAGCAGATTCGCAAGAAGATCGCCAAGCGACTAAAGCTTGCGAAAGGCTTTCTCAACGCCAAGATGAGGCCGGAGTGGATGATTCTCGAAGTATTGCCGGTGATTCCGCCGGATTTGCGACCGCTGGTTCCGCTGGAAGGCGGTCGTTTTGCCACGAGCGATCTCAACGACTTGTACCGCCGTGTCATTAACCGGAATAATCGCCTGAAGAACCTACTGCAGTTGCGCACGCCGGACGTGATTATTCGTAACGAGAAGCGGATGTTGCAGGAGGCGGTGGACGCGTTGTTGGACAACGGTCGGCATGGCCGGCCCGTAACGGGGGCGGGCAGCCGTTCCCTGAAGTCGCTGGCCGACATGCTCAAAGGAAAGCAGGGGCGCTTCCGCCAGAACCTGCTCGGCAAACGCGTCGATTACTCGGGCCGTTCGGTCATTGTCATCGGTCCGGAATTGAAACTGAACCAATGCGGCTTACCAAAGAAGATGGCGCTGGTGCTGTTCGAGCCGTTTATCATTCGTCGCTTGCGGGAGATGGGGTTGGTGCACACGATTCGCTCGGCGAAGAAGCTCATCGAACGTCAATCACCGGAAGTGTGGGACATTCTCGAAGAGGTAAGCAAGGGGCATCCCGTGCTGCTGAACCGCGCGCCCACGCTGCACCGGTTGTCGATTCAGGCGTTTGAACCACAACTCATTGAAGGCGACGCGATTCGCATTCACCCTCTGGTGTGCACGGCCTACAACGCGGATTTCGATGGTGACCAGATGGCTGTGCACGTCCCCTTGTCGGTTGAGGCGCAGTTGGAAGCGCGGTTGCTCATGCTGGCGCCGAACAACATCTTCTCGCCATCCAGTGGCAAGCCGATCACGACGCCGACGCAGGATATCGCCCTCGGCATGTATTACCTCACGCATGGCGGAAAGAAAGAGACCAGCGGTGAGAGCAAGCGGCTAAAGCTGTTCTCCGACGAGCGGGAGGTGTTCTTCTGCCATGACGAGCGCGACGTGACAATTCACGAGCGCATTCGCTTGAAGAATCCGGACTATGGCCGCCAGACGGTATACGGCGACCCAGTTTCCAAGGTCATCGAAACGACGATCGGGCGGGTGATTTTTAACGAAATCTGGCCGCCAGAACTTGGTTTCATCAACCGCAGTGTCAATAAATCGTCATTGGGCGACATCATTTGGCAATGCTACCGCACGGCGGGACATCACAGGACGGTCGAGGTGTTGGACAAGCTCAAGGCGCTCGGCTTCGAGCACGCCACGCTGGCGGGAATTTCCATCGGCATTGAGGACATGATTGTTCCCAAGGAGAAGACCGTGGTGATCAACGATGCGCTCAAGGATGTGGCCGAAGTGGAGAAACAATACCGTCGAGGGATCATTACGGACGGTGAACGTTACAACAAGATCATCGACATCTGGACGCACGCGACGGACAAGATTTCCAACATCATGTACGCGGCGATGGAGCACAATCAGGGCCGCGCGGAACTGAATCCCGTATTCATGATGGTTGATAGCAAGGCGCGCGGTTCGCGCCAGCAGATTCGCCAACTCGCGGGGATGCGCGGCTTGATGGCAAAGCCCTCCGGTGAAATCATCGAGCGTCCGATTTTGTCCAACTTCCGCGAAGGGCTGAGCGTGCTCGAGTACTTCATCTCCACCCACGGCGCGCGCAAAGGCCTGGCGGACACGGCGCTGAAGACGGCTGACTCAGGCTATCTTACTCGCAAACTGGTCGATGTGGCGCAGGATGTCATCGTGCTCGAAGAAGACTGCGGCACAGTCAACGGCATTTGGGTCAAGCCGATTTATGAAGGCGAAGACGAAGTCGTCAGACTGAGCGAGCGCATTATCGGACGCATTGCCGCGGAAGACATTGTGGACCCGATCAACAAGAAGAAGATTGTCACGGCGAACACTGAGATCGATGAGGCGGCGGCGGAAGCAATCAACAAGCTCGGTATCGAGCGCATCAAGATCCGATCGGTACTCACGTGTGAGTCGCGCCGCGGCGTTTGCGGCATGTGCTACGGACGCAACCTCGCCACGGGGAAGATGGTAAAGCTTGGCCAAGCGATCGGCATCATTGCCGCGCAGTCGATCGGGGAGCCTGGCACCCAACTGACCATGCGTACATTCCATATTGGCGGTACGGCGAGCCAGGTTTTCAAGCAGCCTCAGATTAAGGCGAAGAACGACGGCGTGGTTCACTATCAGGACTTGCGCGCGGTGCAACGCGCGGAAGGCAACTGGGTTGTACTGAACAAGAACGGGCAGGTGCTTGTCAGCAACGACGAAGGCCGCGAGTTGGAGCGCTATTCGGTGGTGATCGGCGCTGAGATCGCCGTGGCGGACGGCAGTCCGGTGAAGAAAGGCGATGTGTTCGTGCAGTGGGATCCGTACAACGTGCCCGTACTGTCGGAAATCGCGGGCACGGTCAAGTTCAACGACTTGATCGAAGGCATCACGGTCAAACGCGAGTTGGATGAAGCGACGGGCTTGATGGGCACGGTTGTCATCGAGCACAAGGAGGACCTGCATCCGCAGATCAACCTCGTGAATGACAGCGGTGACGTCATCGCTTTCTACTCAATTCCCGCCGGGGCGCACATCGTGGTCGAAGAGGGCAGTCGCATGGAGCCTGGCGCGCTGGTAGCCAAGACGCCGCGAAAGATTTTCAAGACCAAGGACATCACGGGCGGCCTGCCGCGGGTGGCGGAGTTGTTCGAGGCGCGCCGGCCAAAGGACGCGGCCGAGATTGCGAAGATCGATGGCATTGTGGACTTCGCGGGGACGGTTCGTGGCAAACGGCGGATTCTAGTGAAGGACCCGAAGACCGCCGCGGAAGAAGAGCACCTGATCCCACACTCCAAGCACATCATTGTGTTCCGGGGAGACTCGGTCAAGAAGGGGCAGCAGTTGACCGAGGGGCCGGTGGTGCCACACGAGATTCTGGAGGTTTGCGGTCCCCAGGACTTGCAGGAGTATTTGGTCAACGACGTGCAGGAGGTGTATCGGCTGCAGGGCGTCGAGATCAATGACAAGCACATCGAGATCATCGTGCGACAGATGCTGCGTAAGGTGCGGATTGTCGACCCGGGCGACACCCGTTTCCTCTGGGGCGATCAAATCGACAAGGTGACGTTCGAAGAGGAAAACAAGCGGGTCGCGGAAGCGGGCGGCAAGCCGGCGGAAGCGCAACCGGTGCTGCTGGGAATCACGAAGGCGTCGTTAGAGACGGAGTCGTTTATCAGTGCCGCCTCGTTCCAGGATACGACGCGGGTGTTGACGGAAGCCGCGACGCTCGGCCGCGTTGACACGCTGCGTGGGTTCAAGGAGAACGTGATTATGGGTCACTTGATACCCGCAGGGACTGGTTTTGGAAAGCATCGCGGATTGAAATTGGTCCCGTTAGCGGAGCCGGTTGAACCAGCCGAGCCGGTACGGGAGGAGAAGATTGAGGTACAAGCAGAGGAGGCGGTTATCTGAAACAAGGCCTCCCAAAAGGGCTTGCGTTACATGGGGGCGTGTGGTAATTTTCGCGCTCCTTGTGCCACCAAGAAGATGGCAGTCAACGGTTTAAGAAATGCCAACAATTAACCAACTGGTTCGTAAAGGTCGTCGCCAACTGAAGGCGAAGTCGAAAGCACCGGCGCTGGGGTCATGCCCGCAACGTCGCGGGGTGTGCTTGCAGGTGATGACGCGCACTCCGAAGAAGCCGAACTCAGCCTTGCGGAAAGTGGCGAAGGTGCGTCTGACCAATGGCATCGAAGTGATTGCGTACATCCCGGATGAGGGACACAATCTTCAGGAGCACTCGATTGTGCTGGTACGCGGTGGACGCGTGAAGGATTTGCCGGGTGTGCGGTATCACATCGTGCGCGGCACGTTGGATGCGATGGGCGTAGAGAAACGCCGCCGCAGCCGCAGCAAGTACGGGGTGAAACGGCCCAAGGACGCGGCCGCGAAGAAAGCCGCCTGAACTATTTGAGAGAATTCGAGTATGCGGAGACGAAGAGCAGATCGACGGCCAAGAATACGTGACGTGCGCTTTAACAGCGAGACCGTGACGCGATTGATCACGTGCATTATGAAGAGCGGCAAGAAGTCCGTGGCCGAGCGCATAGTCTACGGCGCGTTTGAGCGTATCGCGGAGAAGGCCAAGGACAAGAGTCCGCTGGATGTGCTGCAGGCGGCGCTGGAGAACGTGAAGCCGAGGCTGGAAGTGAAGTCACGCCGGGTTGGCGGCGCCAACTATCAGGTGCCGGTCGAGGTATCCATCGATCGTCAGGAAGCACTGGCGATGCGCTGGATGATCCAGTATGCCGGCTCCCGTAAGGGCACGGCGATGACCGACGCCCTGGCGTCAGAGATTTTGGATGCGTCAAACAATACGGGTGCGTCCGTCAAGAAGCGCGAAGACACGCACAAGATGGCGCAGGCCAATCGTGCGTTTGCGCACTACCGCTGGTAGTCCGGAGGTGAGTTCACCCGCATGGACGAGCCACGGTTGTGTTGTCATGAGATTTTGGTGTAACAATTAGCATTCGTAATCAGAAAATGCAGGCTGTGTTAGAACAACCGAAACAGACAGGGCAGCAGAAGGGGAAATCCTCGACGGGCAGACTGGTGCCGTTGGAGCGCACCCGGAACATCGGGATTTGTGCGCACATCGACGCCGGAAAGACGACGACGACCGAGCGCATTCTATTTTACACTGGCAAGGTCTACAAGGTCGGCGAAGTGCATGAAGGCACAACGACGATGGACTGGATGGAGCAGGAGCGCGAGCGCGGGATTACGATCACGAGCGCCGCGACCACGTGCTTCTGGCATGAGCATCGCATTAACATCATCGACACGCCCGGCCACGTGGATTTCACCGTCGAGGTCGAGCGCAGCTTGCGGGTACTCGATGGCGCCTGCGCCGTGTTCTGCGCGGTCGGTGGCGTTGAGCCCCAGTCCGAAACTGTCTGGCGTCAGGCGAATAAGTACAAGGTTCCGCGGGTTGCGTTCGTCAACAAGATGGACCGCACGGGTGCGGATTTTGAAGCCGCAGTCGCCCAGATGCGCGAACGGCTGGCGGCGAACGCCGTGCCGATTCAAATACCGATCGGCAAGGAAGCGGACTTTAAAGGGGTCGTCGATCTCGTCAGAATGAAAGCGATCCTTTGGTCAGGTGAGGAACTCGGCGCGACATTTGACGTCGTGGGTATTCCCGCGAACTTGAAAGCGGCTGCGGACGCCGCACACGCAAAGCTTGTGGAGGCGGTTGCTGAGAAGGACGAGGAACTGATGCACCTCTACCTCGAAGGCAAGGCGATCAACGTGGAACAGCTTCAGGCGGGGATTCGCCGGCTGACCATCAAGAACGAGTTGGTGCCGGTGATTTGCGGCGCGGCTTTCAAGAACAAGGGAGTGCAACCCCTGCTCGATGCCGTGGTCGATTACCTGCCTTCACCTCTCGATGTTCCCGATATTGTTGGAATCAACCCTGATAGCAAGGAACCCGAGACCCGCTCCGCCAATGACAACGGCCCGTTTTGCGCGCTGGCGTTTAAGATTTGGACGGATCCGTACGCGGGCCGGCTGATTTTCTTCCGGGTTTACTCCGGCAAAGTCAGCAAGGGCATGACGGTGTATAACCCTCGCAACAACAAGCGCGAGCGCATCGGACGCCTGCTCGAAATGCATGCCAACCATCGACAGGAAATCGAAGTGGTTTACTCGGGTGACATTGGCGCGCTCGTTGGCCTGAAGAACGTTACGACGGGCGACACGGTTTCAGATGATGACCATCCGGTCCTGCTGGAATCGATCACGTTCCCCGAGCCGGTTATTTCCATGGCCATCGAACCCAACACGATGGCCGACCGCGACAAGATGTCCGTCGCCCTGCAACGACTCGCCGAAGAAGATCCGACCTTCCGCCTCACGACCGATCAGGAGACTGGCCAGACCATCATTTCCGGAATGGGTGAACTGCACCTCGATATCATCAAGGATCGCATGTTCCGCGAGTTCAACGTCGGGGCCACCGCGGGCAAGCCACAGGTGGCGTACCGCGAAACGATCACCAAGTCCGCCGAAGCCGAAGGCAAGTTCATCCGTCAATCGGGTGGTCACGGTCAGTACGGTCACGCGGTCGTGACCGTTGAGCCTGGCGAAAAAGGCAGTGGCATCGTGGTCGAGGACGAGGTTGTCGGCGGCGCAATCCCGAGAGAATTCATTGGTGCCGTCGAAGACGGCATCGTCGAAGCGGCGCAGACCGGTGTGCTGGGCGGCTACCCGATGGTGGACATTAAGATTCAAATTATCGACGGTACGTACCACGAAGTGGACAGCTCGGAAATTGCATTTAAGATGGCAGGCAGCTACGCCTTCAAGGAAGCCGCTCGCAAAGCGGGAGCGATCATGTTGGAGCCGATCATGGATGTCGAGGCCATCACGCCCGAGGAACACATGGGCGATGTCGTCGGCGACCTCAACAGCCGTCGGGGCAAGATCAGCCACATCGAGCCGCGCGCCAACTCGACGATCATTCACGCGACCGTGCCGCTGGCCGAGATGTTCGGCTATGCCACAGCGTTGCGGTCATTGACCAAAGGCCGGGCCAGTTACTCGATGGAGCCGGCGGCGTTTGAGAAGGTGCCGGAAAGCATTCTGGCCGCGATTTTGGACAAGAACAGCGGTCGCAACCCAAGGGCGGGACAACAAAAGAAATGAGCAACCAGCGTATACGAATCCGCCTCAAAGGCTACGACCACCGTCTGCTCGATCAATCGGCGCATGACATTGTCGAGACGGCGAAGCGCACGGGCGCGAAAGTGGCCGGGCCGATCCCTTTGCCGACCGACATTTGGCGGCACACCGTCAATCGCTCGCCGCACGCGGACAAGAAGTCGATGGAATCCTTTGAGATGCGGACGCACAAGCGCTTGCTCGACATCATCGACCCGACGGCGAAAACGGTGGATGAGTTGAAGAAGCTGAACCTCCCGGCGGGTGTCGACATTACGATCAAGATTTAGTCATGGAACTTCTCGGCAAGAAACTTGGGATGGCGCAATTGTTCGACGCGAACGGTAATTTCGTGGGCGTCACCGTCATCGAGGCGGGTCCCTGCACGGTGTTGCAGAAGAAGACGCCGGAGAATGATGGGTATCATGCGGTGCAACTGGGGTTGGGCACGCGCAAGGAAAAGAACGCCGGCAAGGCGCTCGTCGGCCACTGCAAGAAGGCCAACACCGAGCCGGTGCGATTTATTCGCGAGTATCGCACGGAAGAGCCGGTGCAGTTCAACGTCGGTGACAAGATCACGGTAAAAGAATTTCAGCCTGGGCAGTATGTGGATGTGATTGGCACCGGCAAGGGCAAGGGTTTTCAGGGCGTCGTCAAACGGCATAAGTTTGCCGGCGGTGATATGACCCACGGCGCGAAAGGGTGGCATCGCCGCAGTGGCGCGATCGGCCAGCGTCTGTTTCCCGGCCGCGTGTTCAAGAATATGCGTATGCCCGGGCACATGGGCGACGTCAAAGTCACCACGCAAAACCTGCGCGTGGTGCAGGTGCGTGAAGCGGAGAACTTGCTGCTGATCGAGGGAGCGGTACCGGGTGCGACCGGCGCGTTTGTCGTGATTCGCCACGCGAAGAAGAAGGCCCAACCTGCGGCGAAGGCGGCGAAATCATGAAACTGCCAGTAGTCACGATGTCCGGTCAGGCGAATGGCGAAGTCGAGTTTGCCGACGGGTTGCTCATTAAGGACGGCAAGGGCACTCAGGCAGTGCACGACACAGTGACGGCGTACATGGCGAATCAGCGCCTCGGCACGGCCAGCACGAAGCAAATCAGCGAAGTTCACGGCAGCGGCAAGAAGCCGTGGAAGCAGAAGGGTACGGGACGGGCGCGGGCGGGGTCGTTCGCTTCGCCGTTGTGGCGCGGGGGTGGCGTGGTATTCGGGCCGAAACCGCGGGATTACACGATCAACGTGCCGAAGAAGGTGAAGGCACTGGCGTTTCGCAAGGCCCTGAGTGAGCGATTGCTGGCGGGTGACATCGTGGTGGTGGATGAATTGAAGCTGGCGAGCCACAAGACGAAGGAGTTTGCGGGCATCGTGGCGAAAATCGGAGCGAAGGACGCGCCGACGCTGGTGGTGACGGACCAGGTGGACAGAAATTTGAAGTTGGCGTCGCGGAACGTGCCGAACGTACAGGTTGAACCGGCGGATTCCGTGAACGTGTATGAGTTGTTGCGGTTTGAAAAAATTGTCGCGACGAAAGCCGGACTGGAGAAGCTGAGCGCGCGTGTGGGGTGAGACCGATGAAAGATCCATATTCAGTGGTCAGGACCGTACGCATTACCGAAAAGGGGACGGCGCAGATGGAGGCGTCGAATCAATACCAGATCGTCGTCGATAAACGGGCGAACAAATTGGACGTCAAGCGGGCGGTCGAGCATTTGTTCAAGGTCAAAGTGGTTCGGGTGAACACGATGCGCGTGCGCGGCAAGGCGCGCCGCGAGCGGACGATGCAGTTTGGACGCACGCCCGGTTGGAAGAAGGCAATCGTCACCCTCAAAGAGGGCGACAAGATCGAATTAGGTTAGCGATTTATGGGACTCAAGACATTCAGGCCGTTGACGCCGTCATTGCGCGGCACGGTGCTTTCTGATTTCTCGGAGATCACGAAGAGCAAGCCGGAAGCGAAGCTGACGGTGGCGAAGCGCCGGACGGGTGGTCGCAACAATCACGGGCGCATGACATCGCGCGGGATCGGCGGGGGCCACAAGCAGCGTTATCGGATCATCGATTTCAAGCGAGACAAGGTCGGCGTGGAGGCGGTGGTGGAAGGGGTCGAGTACGATCCGAACCGTTCCGCCCGCATCGCCTTGCTGAAATACAAGGACGGCGAAAAGCGGTACATCATTGCGCCGCTCGGTTTGCAGGTGGGCGCGAAGTTGATGAGTGGACCGGACGCGGAGTTGGCGATCGGCAACGCGCTGCCGTTGAAGAAGATCATCCCTGGGATGCCGATCCATAACATAGAGCTGCACCGGGGGCATGGGGGGCAGATCTGCCGCAGCGCGGGGATGGCGGCGCAGATCACGGCCAGCGAAGGTGACTATGTAACCGTGAAGATGCCCTCCGGTGAACTGCGGTTGATCAACCGCGAGTGCTACGCCACGATCGGACAGATTGGCAACACGGATCACATCAATATCATGCTGGGGAAAGCGGGACGAAACCGCTGGCTGGGACGGCGGGGTATTTCGCGCGGAATGGCGCGGAACCCGGTGGATCACCCGATGGGCGGAGGCCAGGGCAAGAGCAAGGGCGGTGGTGGGTGGCATCATCCGGTCTCGCCCTGGGGTAAGTTGGCCAAGGGCGGCACGACGCGCCGCAAGAAGAAGTACTCAAACGGGATGATTGTGGAGAGAAGGAAGAAATAAATGGGACGGTCCCTGAAAAAAGGCCCCTTTGTTGACGACCATTTGATGAAGAAAGTCGAGGCAATGGGGGTCAGCGACAAGAAGCCGATCAAGACCTGGTCACGACGCTCGATGATTGTGCCCGAGTTTGTGGGGCATACGTTTCTGGTACACAACGGCAAGGTGCACACGCCGGTGTTCGTGACCGAAAACATGGTGGGACATCGCCTCGGCGAATTCTCGCCAACCCGTACGTTCCGGGCGCACGGCGCCCACACGGAGAAGGCGGTCGCGAAGTAACGCGGCCTGGAGCCAGTTGTGCCCGCACTTGGCACGCGAACGAGAGTGTGTGCAGTTGGTTTGTTCTTTGCAGCAATAGGGTCGCTGGCCGTCGGGGGAGTGCCGGCCGCAACCGATGAGTTGCGGGTGTTGGTGGAGAGGCTGACCAACGACAACGAGCGGCTCAAGACGGAACTCGATCAGCGCGAGACAGTCATTCGCCTGCTGACCGAGAACCTGGCGGTGGCTCGGACGGAGAGCGAGTTGTTCCAGAAGCAGTGGCGGGAAGCACAGTTGCGAGCCCAGGCACTCGGCGTCAATTTCGCCGATGACAACGCGAAGCAGACGCAGCGCCAGCTCGTGGAGAGCGTGCGGGCGCTGTACCTCGCGGAAGTGGAGCGGCAACGGTTGGTGGAGCAACTGCGGAGGTTGCAAGACGCCGTCCAGAAGCAGGGTGATGTCGCCGGGGAGTTGGCGCGGACGAAGGCGCTTCTGGCAGCGGCGGAGAAACCCGTACTTAACGAGGCGGGGAAGACAGGTGAGGCGGGGGGCACACTCGGTGCGGCGACGGTGCTGGATGTGAACCCGGACCTGCGGCTGGTGGTGCTGAACGTTGGCCTGCTGCAGGGCGCGCGGATTGGGATGCCGTTGGTTGTGTTGCGCGGCGACCGTGTGATTGCGGAGTTGAAGATTGTGGACGTGCGGCAGCGGATCTGCGGCGCGTTGATCGAACGGACGGAGAAGACAGTCACGCTCAAGACGGGAGACGTCGCGCGCGTGGCGAAGAACTCGTAACGATGGATTTATGGAAGTAACAGCGATAACAAGATATGCGCGGATGAGCCCATCGAAGGTGGGCGAGGTGACGCGGCTGATCCAGGGATTGAGCGCCTCGAACGCGCTGGAAGTGCTGCGGGTGATTCCGCGCAAGTCGGCGCGGATGATCGAAAAGACGCTGAAGTCGGCGATCGCCAATGCGACGAACAACGCGAGCCTGGCAGCGGATGTGTTGATCGTGAAAGAAGCCGTGGCCAATGAAGGGCCACGGTTGAAGCGTTGGCAGCCCAAGGCGCGGGGCAGTGCGGGTCCAATTATCAAACGGACCTCGCACATCCAGATCATATTGACGGATGGACAATAAGCTATGGGACAAAAAACGAATCCAATTGGTTTTCGAGTGGCGGTTACCAAGGACTGGCTGTCGAAGTGGTATGCCGACAAGAAGGATTACGCGCCCCTATTGCTCGAAGACATCAAGATTCGTGAGATTGTGAAAAAGAAACTGGCTTCGGCCGCAGTCCCGAAGATTGCGATCGAACGCTATGCGAACCGGGCGCGGATCACGATTTCCACCGCCCGTCCGGGGATAGTGATCGGCCGCAAGGGCGCGGAAATCGACAAGCTCAAGGAAGAGTTGGCGGCGTTGACCGGCAAGGAAATCTACGTGGATATCGTGGAAGTCAAGACGCCTGAGACGGACGCGCAACTCGTGGCGGAGAACATCGCGCTGCAGTTGGAACGGCGCATCAGCTTCCGGCGGGCGATGAAGAAGGCCGTGCAGACGGCGATGGATTTTGGCGCGCAAGGAATCAAGGTGGCGTGCGGGGGTCGCTTGGGCGGCGCAGAGCTGGCGCGGCACGAGAAGTATCGCGTCGGCAAGATTCCGCTTCACACGTTGCGCGCGGACATTGATTACGGCCTGGCGGAAGCGCAGACGGTGTATGGGAAGATCGGGGTCAAAGTGTGGGTATGCAAGGGCGAGCGGCCGTTGCGGGCCGTCGTGCCGGTGCAACCCGCGCCGATGCCTGCCGGCCCCGCGTCGTCAGGGTAGCGCGGGCGAGGTACCGGAGGAATTTTAAACTCATGCCAATGATGCCAAAGAGAGTGAAGTATCGGAAAGCCCAACGCGGGAGCCGGACGGGCACGGCTTGGCGGGGCGCCACGGTTGCGTTTGGCGAATATGGCCTGCAGGCGTTGGAACGCGCGTGGGTGACGACGACGCAAATTGAGGCGTGCCGGGTGGCGTTATCGCGCAACATGAAGCGGCGGGGGAAACTGTGGATTCGGGTATTTCCGGACAAACCGATCACGAAGCGGCCGCCGGAGACGCGCATGGGCAAAGGCAAGGGGCCGCCCGAGACATGGGTGGCGGTGATCCGGCCGGGAAATGTGTTATTTGAACTGGGCGGCGTAACGGAGATTCTGGCGCGCGAGTCGTTTCGACTGGCGGCGTCCAAGCTCCCGATCTCGACGCGATTTTTAGCAAGACGGTAGGCGGCGACATGAAAGCAAAGGAAATCCGTGAGTTGACAGAAGCGGAGGCGCAGTCCAAACTGCGTGACCTTCGGCAGGAGTTGTTCAACCTGCGGCTTCAGCAGCAGACGGCGAGGCTTGAGCGTCCCAGTCGCATCCGCGAAGTGCGGCGAGACATGGCGCGCATTGAGACCGTGTTACGGGAGCGACAACTCCAGACTGCGCCGGCGGCGGCCAAGTAGGGCGCTGACCGACGAAAACATTTCGGATTCATATGGCGGAACAAGCAACAATCGAGAGCAAGAAGCGGGAGCTGGTGGGCGAAGTCGTCAGCGACAAGATGGACAAGACCATTGTGGTCGAGGTCGCCCGGCGCATCCGTCATCCGCGGTACCAGAAAGTCATGACGGTCTACAAGAAGTTCTACGCCCACGATGAGAAGAGCGAAGCGGGCGTGGGCGACACGGTGCGGATTGTGGAGACCCGACCGCTCAGCAAGTTGAAGCGGTGGCGGTTGGCCGGGGTGTTGGAGAGGGCGACGAAGATCGAGAAGGTCGAAGTATGATTCAGATCCGAACGCATTTGGACGTGGCGGACAACACCGGCGCGCGCGTGGCGTGGGCGATTGGCGTGCTGGGGCACCAGAAGCGTTATGCGCGAGTGGGTGATGTGATCAAGGCACACATCAAAGAGGCGGCGCCCGACGGGACGGTGAAGAAGGGCGAGGTGGTGACCTGCGTGGTGGTGCGGACGAAGTCAGCGCTGCGTCGCAATGACGGGTCGTACGTGCGGTTTGACAACAATGCGGTGGTGATCATCGACGATCAACTCAACCCGAAGGGGACGCGCATTTTCGGGCCGGTCGCGCGTGAATTGCGGGACAAGAATTTCACAAAAATTATTTCACTTGCCCCCGAGGTGCTGTAGGCCATGAGGAATTTGCCTGTGAAGAAGAACGACATGGTGGTGGTGCTTTCGGGAGAGGATCGCGGGAAGATCGGGAAAGTGCTGGCGACGTTTCCCGCGGAGGAGCGCGTCCTTGTCGAGGGAGTGAATGTGATCAAGAAGGCGTTGCGGAAGAGCCAGAATAATCCCAAAGGCGGGATTATCACCAAAGAAGGGGCGATTCACATATCCAAAGTGATGAAGCAGGAGCGCTACGACGCCCGGCGCAAGAAGCATGGAGGCGCCCCGGCGGTGGCCGAGGCGTAATCAGGTTTTATGGCGCGGCTATACGAGTTTTACAAGAAAGACGTGGTGGACCAGTTGATGAAGGGCGGTCACTACGCCAATCGGATGCAGGTGCCGAAGGTGGAAAAGGTTGTGGTGAACATGGGCGTGAATGCCAACCACGACAAGGACGTGATTAACGAGGCTCAACAGGAGTTGGCGACGATCACGGGCCAGAAGGCGCAGGTCACCAAGGCAAAGAAGAGCATCTCGAACTTCAAAGTGCGCGAGGGCATGCCTGTTGGCGCCCGGGTGACGTTGCGGGGTCTGCGCATGTACGAGTTTTTGGAACGGTTTTTCAATGCGGCGTTACCGCGGATCCGCGATTTTCGCGGGATGAATCCTCGTGGATTCGATGGTCGCGGCAGTTACACGATGGGCGTGAGGGACCAGACAATTTTTCCCGAGGTTGAACTGGACAAGATCAAGCACAACCTTGGGATGGACGTGACGATTGTGACGACGGCGAACACCGATGCGGAAGCCAAGGAGCTTCTCAAACTGCTCGGCATGCCGTTTAGTAGTTAGAGGATCGAGCTATGGCGAAATTGACCTGGGAAGTGAAGCAGCGGCGGCCCGCGAAGTTCAAGGCACGGGCGTATAACCGTTGCCAGAACTGCGGCCGTCGGCGGGCGTATATCCGGCGGTTCAAGATTTGCCGTATTTGCTTCCGAGAACTGGCCAGCCAGGGCAAGGTGCCTGGCGTGGTGAAGGCGAGTTGGTGATCTGATGAATGTGACCGATTCCATTGGTGACATGCTGACGCGGATTCGCAACGGGAACAGCGCGCTGAAGCCGGAGGTACTGATACCGTACTCACGCCTCAAGGCGGAGATTGCGAAGGTATTGAAGCGCGAGGGGTACATTGCGGACTTCTACGCGGAGAAGCTGGAGAACGGACGGCAGGTGTTGAAGGTTCAGCTCAAGATTATGGGCAAAGAGCGCGCGATCGTTGGGATCAAGCGCGTGAGCCGACCGGGACTTCGGCGCTATGTCGGTTCGCAGGATGTTCCGCGCGTGCTTGGGGGGATGGGGATTTCGATTTTGACGACCTCGCGCGGCATCATGACGGGCCGGGAAGCCAAGAAGGCGAACGTGGGTGGAGAGCTGTTGGCGTACGTGTGGTGATTTGTTATGTCACGAATTGGCAAAAAACCAGTTGAGATTCCGGCCAAGACCAAGGTCGAGGTGAAGGGTCAGACAGTCCATGTGGAAGGGCCGAGGGGCAAGCTGGAGTGGACGGTGCCCTCGCCGATCAAGGTCGAGGTCAAGGACGGCAAGGTGGTAGCCAGCACCACGCAAATGGATCGCATGGGCAAGTCTCGTTGGGGGTTGTCGCGCAGCTTGATCGCCAACATGGTTCGAGGCGTCAACGAAGGTTACAAGAAGAAGTTGCTGGTCGAAGGTGTGGGGTTCCGCGCCGCGGTGCAAGGGACGAATTTGCAGATGTCCATCGGGTATTCGCATCCGATTGTGTTCGCGATTCCGACAGGGGTGAAAGTTTCGGTGGCGGACACGCAGGACAAGAAGCCCGAGATTACGATTGAAGGCCCGGACAAGCAGATGGTGGGCGAAGTGGCGGCCCGGATACGGCGATTCTATCCGCCCGAGCCCTACAAGGGCAAGGGAATCCGTTACGTGGGCGAACAAGTACGCCGCAAGGCGGGCAAGACCGTGACCACGGCGGGCGGCGGCTAATTTGGGTGTTGAGTTATGATTCCAAGAACCAGAGTAGAGGCGCGGTATCGGCGGCATCTCCGGCTGCGGCAGAAAGTCCGGGGCACGGCGCAATGTCCCCGGATGAGTGTATGCATGACGGGCAAACATATCTATGTCCAGTTGATTGATGACGTCAACGGCGTGACGCTGGCCTCAGCGAACACGACCGCGTCTGACTTGAAGGGTACGAAGGGCACGATTGCGGGGGCGAAGAAGGTTGGCCAGTTGGCTGCGCAACAGGCGAAGGCGAAGAACATCACCGAGGTCGTGTTCGACCGCGGCGGGTTGCGGTATCACGGGCGTGTCAAGGCGTTGGCGGATGCGGCACGCGAAGCAGGATTAAAATTCTAATATGGCACCTGAGAAGAGACCAAAAATTGCAAAACCGGTTGGGGCCACGGACAAGGAAGTCTCGCCGGTGGCGGTGGTCGAGGAATTGGGAGTTGAGCTGGAGCGCGGCGGCGGTGAGATCACCGAGAAGGTGGTATACGTCAACCGCAGTGCGAAGGTCGTGAAAGGCGGACGGCGTTTCCATTTCAGCGCGCTGGTGGTGGCCGGCGATCGTCGGGGCCGTGTGGGCTGGGGCTTTGGCAAGGCCAACGAAGTGGCGGACGCGATCCGCAAGGGAACCGATCAGGCAAAGAAGGCCCTAGTGTCGGTGAATTTGAGGAACTCCACAATTCCGCATGAAGTCATGGGGGTATTCGGCGGCGGGCGCGTGTTGCTAAAGCCCGCATCGCCCGGCACGGGCGTGATTGCGGGCGGGGGCGTTCGCGCGGTCATCGAGGCTGTCGGCGTGCGGGACGTGCTGACGAAGTCGCTGGGTTCGAGCAACGCGGTAAACGTGGTCAAGGCGACGATCGACGCGCTGTTGCAGTTGCGGCCGCGTGAAGAGATTTTCCGGGTGCGCGGCATGTCGCGACACCCCGGCGTGGGAGCGAGCTAACATGACCATGCGATTGCACAATTTGAAGCCCCGGCCGGGGGCGAAGCACCGCACGAAGCGTTTGGGGATTGGCGAGAGTTCGGGGCACGGCAAAACGAGCGGGCGGGGCGGCAAGGGGCAAACTGCGCGGTCGGGCGGCACGATTCGGCTCGGGTTCGAAGGCGGCCAGATGCCGTTGATCCGACGTATTCCCAAGCGCGGGTTCAACAACGCGAATTTCCGTACGGAGTACACGATCATCAACGTCGAGCAATTGAATGCGTTCGACGACGGCGCGACGGTCACGCCAGAGACGCTGGTCGAGGCGGGATTGGCTGACAAGAGGTTTTGGGAGGGCGTGAAAGTGCTTGGCAATGGGGAGCTGAAGAAGAAGCTCACGGTCAAGGCGCACCGTTTCAGTGTCTCGGCACGCGAAAAGATTACGAAGGCGGGGGGCCAGTGCGAGGAACTGCCGTTGCGCAGCATTCATCACAAGCCCGCGGAGCCGGCGGCTACGGCGAAGACCGCCGCAGGAGAGAAGTAACGGGCGATCTTTGACAACGTATGTTCTCCGCCTTTCTTAACTGTTGGAAAATCCCCGAACTGCGACGCCGGATTTTGTTTACGCTGGCCATGGTGGCCATTGCCCGGCTGGGCGCGAATATTCCGTGCCCGGGAGTTGATCCGACCGAGCTGAACCAGTACATGGAGCGTGTCCAGCAGAACGTCGGCGGCAGCATTATCGGATTGGCGAATATGTTGACCGGCGGCGCGCTGCAGCAATGCGCGGTGTTTGCACTCGGCGTGATGCCCTATATCAGCGCGTCGATCATCATGATGCTGATGACGGCGCTCATTCCTTCTCTGGAGCGGCTGAAGCAAGAGGGCGAGACAGGGCGCGCCAAGATCATCCAATATTCGCGCTACATGACCGTGGGGTTGTGTATCCTCCAAGGGTGGCTGGCGGCCTTGGCATTTGAGCATCCCGGGCAGCTTTTCCCCGGGTTCAGCGGGGTTCTTGTGGTGAATCCGGAGCCGGCTTTGAGATTCTGACGGTGATTACGATCACGAGTGGGACGATCCTGCTGATGTGGGTTGGTGAACAGATTACGGAGCGTGGAATCGGCAACGGGATGTCGATTATCATCACCGTGGGCATCGTCGACCGGTTGCCGCGGGCGATCCTATTCACCTGGCGGCTGTTCGTCGGACCCGAGAGCAAGTTCAATGTTTTGCACGCGATTTTTCTACTGGTGATGGCGGTGGTGGTGACGGCGGCGGTAATTGCGGTTACCGAATCGGAGCGGAAGGTCCCCGTGCAGTATGCGAAGCGGATGGTTGGGCGGAAGATGCTGGGCGGTGGCCAGACATTCATGCCACTGAAGATCAACTATTCCGGCGTGATGCCGATCATTTTTGCGCAGGCGATCCTGTTGTTTCCGGCGAAGCTCTTCGGCATGTTGCAGGTGCCCCTCTTTCAGAACATGTCACGGAGACTGACTGAGGGCCAGTGGCTGCATCTGACGTTGTACGGTCTGATGATTCTGTTCTTCTCGTATTTCTGGGTGGCGACGCAATTCAACCCGTTACAGATTGCGGATGATTTGAAGAAGTACGGTGGGTACGTCCCCGGGATTCGACCGGGTCGGCCGACGGCGGAATACCTGGATCATGTGATGACGCGGATTACGCTTGCCGGCGCGGTGTTCCTGACGATCGTTGCAGTGATTCCGTATATTTTGTCGCAGAACATGGGCCTGCCGTATTTGACGGCAAGTTTCTTCGGCGGAACGAGCCTGCTGATTACCGTTGGGGTGATGCTGGATACAATGCGGCAGGTCGAGTCGCATCTGGTGATGCGGCATTACGACGGCTTTTTGCGCAAGGGGCGGCTGCGAGGCCGCTACTGACGGCGACGGAAGGGTGACAATGGGTCACCACCACATGGTGTTTTTGGGGCCGCCAGCATCGGGTAAGGGAACGGCGGCGATGGCATTGAGCGCGGCGCTCGGTGTGCCGCATGTGTCGACGGGGCAAATGTTCCGCGCGGCGATCCGCAAGGGCGGCCCAGTCGGCGAGGCGGCGAAGCAGTTCATTGACAAAGGGCAGTTGGTGCCCGACGACATCACGATGGAGGTGGTGCGGCTGTGGCTGGACGAACAGGGGCGCGATTGCGGATTCATCTTCGATGGGTTCCCGCGCACGCGGGCCCAAGCGGAGGCGTTTGATCGGCTGCTGGGGGAGAAGGGGTTGCCGGTAACGGTGGCGGTCCTGCTGGACGCCAGTGAGGGTGATATCCTTGAACGTGTACTGGGGCGACTCAGTTGCGAAAAGTGCGGGGCGCTGTATCATCGGGAATTCGTGCCCGCGCAACGGCCCGGTCTCTGTGACCAATGCGGCGGCAAGCTGATACGGCGCGCGGACGATACGGCGGAGACGGTGCGAAAGCGGCTGGATATTTACCGCGAGTTGACGCTGGACGTGGTGAAACACTACGAACGGGCAGGAATTCTGAGGCGCGTGGACGGCGGCCAGTCGAAGGACAAAGTATTGGCGGGCATCGCGGAGCTATTGAAATCGTGATCGTCATCAAGACAGCGGACGAGATTAAGCGGATGCGAGTCGCGTGTAACGCGGCTGCGGAGATCCTGGCGGGGGTGGCGCACGAGGTTCAGCCCGGACGCACGACCGGGGAACTCAATGAAGTTGCGGCGGGGTTGATCGCAAAGTTGGGCGGAAAGAGCCCGTTCCTTGGGTACAAGGGCTATCCCGGGCACATCTGCGTGTCCGTGAACGAGGAAGTCGTGCATGGGATCCCGAGCACGCGTCGGGTACAGTATGGCGACATTGTCAGTCTGGATGTGGGAATCATTTTGAATGGATTTGTGGGCGACAATGCGAGGACGGTCGCCGTGGGGGTGGTGGAGGCGCGGACGCAGCAGTTGCTGCGGGTGACCGAGCGGGCGTTGCACGCGGGGATTGCGGCGGCGCGCGCGGGGAATCGGGTGGGCGATATTTCGAGCGCGGTGCAGACGACGGTTGAGTCAGAGGGGTTTTCGGTGGTTCGGGAGTTTGTGGGACACGGAGTGGGGCGGAAGATGCACGAAGAGCCGCAGATTCCCAACTACGGTCGGGCCGGAGACGGGCCGAAGTTGAAGCCGGGAATGACACTGGCGATTGAGCCAATGATCAATGCCGGCGCGAGCGATGTGGTGATGTTGAGCGATGGATGGACGGTGGTATCGGCCGACGGCGCGCCGAGCGCGCATTTTGAGCACACGGTACTCGTAACGGATGCAGAGGCAGAGATTTTGACGTGGCTAAGGAAGAGCCCATACGAGTCGAAGGCACGGTAGTTGAATTGCTGCCGAACACGATGTTTCGGGTGGAGCTACCGAATAAACATCGGATTCTGGCGCATGTTTCGGGTAAGATGCGGTTGCATTTTATCCGGCTGTTGCCCGGCGACAAGGTGATGATCGAGATGTCACCGTACGATTTGAGCAAAGGCCGAATTACATTTCGGCAGAAAGAGCAGTAGGGAAGCAGGACAGATATGAAAGTGAAACCTTCTGTAAAACGGTTGTGTGAACGCTGCAAGGTTGTGCGGCGAAAGGGAGTGGTGCGCGTGATCTGCACCAACCCGCGCCACAAACAACGCCAAGGGTAGAGGTATCGTTATGGCACGCTTGATTGGTGTGGAAGTACCGGACCAAAAGAAGATCGGGATTGCGCTCCGTTACATTTACGGCATCGGCCCGACGACCGCGCTTCAGGTTTGTGAAAAGGCGAGCGTGGATCCGAATGTGCGCGCGAAGGACCTGAACGATGAACAGCTGTCGCATTTGACGACGGTGCTGCAGGGCTTTCGTATCGAGGGTGATCTGCGCCGCGAAGTGCAGACGAACATCAAGCGCTTGATGAGCGTCAATTGTTACCGCGGCCTGCGACACAAAAAGGGCTTGCCCGTTCGCGGACAGCGGACTTCGACGAACGCGCGTACGCGCAAAGGGCCGCGCAAGACGGTTGGCGTCGTTCGCGCCAAGGAAACGAAAACCGCCAAGGTTTGATTGCATTGTCAATGAGTTGAAGGAGCACGATGGCTAAGGAAGCACCGAAGAAATCCGAGGAATCGAAGGCGAAGGAGCCGAAAGTGAAGTCGCCGAAGGCCAAGCCAGCCGCGGAAGCGGCGGCGGAGGCGGTTGTGGCACCGGCAAAGACGGAAACGCCGGGAGCGGTAGCCGCCGCGCCGGCAGCGCCAGCCGTCCCGACGACAGCCGCCGAGGCGTTGGCCGAAGGAGAAGTCGCCAAGAAGGTTATCAAGGCCAAGCACAGCAAGAACGTCTTTCAAGGGATCGCGCATATCATGGCCACGTTCAACAACACGGTCGTGTCGATCACGGATTTGAAGGGCAAGGTAATCGGGTGGTCAAGCGCCGGCCGGGTCGGTTTCAAAGGTTCTCGCAAGAGCACGGCGTACGCGGCGCAGTTGGTCGCCCAGGATGCCGCGCGACAGAGCATGGCGCATGGGTTGAAGGAGATCGAGGTATGGGTGAAGGGGCCGGGCAGCGGGCGCGAGGCGGCGATCCGCGCGTTACAGGCGATCGGCCTGGAGATCACCGTGATCAAGGATGTGACGCCGGTTCCGCACAACGGTTGTCGGCCGCCGAAGCGTCGTCGCGTGTAGTCAGGAGATTTCGTTACCATGGCACGATATAAAGGACCACGAGTTCGCATCAGTCGCCGATTCGGCATGCCGATTTTCGGCCCGTCGAAATATTTGGAGCGCCGCGCGTATCCGCCGGGCGTGCATGGCCCGAAGAAGTCCCGTCGCAAGCAGAGCGATTACGGCGTCGGATTGGCGGAGAAGCAGAAGTTGCGCTATCAATACGGGTTGATGGAGGCGCAATTCCGCCGGATGTTTGAGAAGGCGTTGAAGAAGCGCGGTGTCACGGGCGAAACGTTGCTGCAGTTACTCGAGACGCGGTTGGACAACGTCGTATTCCGCATTGGGTTTGCGACGACGCGTCCGTTTGCGCGGCAGATGGTCACGCACGGGCATATCCGGGTCAACGGTCGGAAGGTGTCGTCGCCCTCGTTTAATGTGAAGGCGGGCGATGTCGTGGAGATCCGTGAGACCGCCGCGACGCGGCAGTTGGCGACCAAGAGCCTGGAATCAGCGCAGATTCGGCCAGTGCCGGACTGGATCACATTTAACCGTGAGGCGCTGCGGGCGCAGGTTGCGCGTATTCCGTCGCGGGACGACATTCAGCCGATGGTCAACGAGCAGCTCATCGTCGAATTTTATTCTAGATAACCAGAATCCGCGTTCGTTTCCGGACGCAACAACGAGCCGTCGGTCCGCGTTTCTAGGGCGCGGGAAACCCGGCTTACAGGAGAGTTCGCCATGCCAGTTCGACTAGGTCGATTTGAAATGCCCAAGCGGTTGACGCGGGATGACGCCAGCGCGACGCCGACGTATGCCAAGTTTGTGGCCGAACCGCTCGAAGCGGGGTACGGACATACCATTGGCAACACGTTACGACGCGTGTTGCTCAGTTCGCTTGAAGGCGCAGGCATCAGTTCCGTTAAGATCGAAGGCGCGCCGCACGAATTTACAAGCATCCCCGGGGTCGTCGAGGACGTGACAGACATTGTGCTGAACCTGAAGAAAGTGTTGCTGAAATCGCACAGCCGCGAGGCGCACGTTGTGTATCTCACGGCCAATAAGGAGGGGGCGGTAACGGCAGCGGACATCAAGAGCGACCAGGTGGTGGAGGTGCTCAACCCCGACCAACACATCTGTACGCTTGACAAGAAGATGCACTTTGAAATCGAGTTGGAGATCAAGGTGGGACGCGGTTTCTGTCCGGCCGAAGAGAACAAGAAGCTTGAGCAGCCGATCGGGGTGATCGCGATTGACTCGTTGTTTTCGCCGGTACGGCGCGTGCGTTACAGCATCGAGGACACCCGTGTCGGGCAGCGCACGGATTACGACAAGCTGATCATTGAGGTCTGGACCGACGGGCGCATCACGCCGGAAGACGCCATGGTCCAATCGGCAAACATTCTTCGGCATCACCTCGACGTCTTTTGTGATTACGACAAGAACATCGTGATCGAGTTCGAAGAGGCGGGGGAGAAGGTGAGCGCCGAGCAAGCGAAGTTGAAGAAGGTCTTGAACATGAGCGTCAACGAGATTGAACTCAGCGTTCGCGCAGCCAATTGCCTGAACAACGCCAATATCACGACCGTGGGTCAACTCGCAATGAAGACCGAGCAGGAGATGCTGAAGTACCGCAACTTCGGCAAGAAGTCGCTCAACGAGATCAAGGAGAAGCTTTCCGCACTCGGCTTGGCGCTGGGTATGAAGTTTGACGCGGCGTTGCTCGAAGCGCCGGATGTGAACAAGGGAGTGGACGCGGTCCTTGCGAGCCCGGCGCCCGCGCTGGAGTAAGAATCAGGCGGCCATAGAAGAAGGACATCACGCCATGCGACATCGTAAACGCACAGCCAAACTAGGGATGAAATCCCAGCATCGGCGCTCCACACTGGCCAATCTCGTGTGCAGCCTGATCGAACACAGCCGCATTACGACGACGATTGCCAAGGCGAAAGTGGCACGTCGGTATGCCGACAAGATGGTCACGCTGGCCAAGAAGGGCACGCTGCACCATCGCCGCCGGGCGGTGGCATTCCTGCGTCACAAGCCGGCGGTTGCCAAGCTATTTGCCGAGATTGGCAAGCAGCACGGTGACCGCAATGGCGGGTACACGCGCATCGTACGCGTTGGCCAACGCTTGGGCGATGCGGCCGAGATGGCTATTCTCGAATGGACCGGCACCGTTACCGCGGCGCCTGAGCCTCAGCCGGAGAAGAAGGCCGAAGAACCCAAGTCGAAAGAGACGAAGGCTCCCAAGGCCAAGAAGACCGTTGCTGAGAAGAAAGAGGAAAGCGCGGCTTCGACCTAAGGTGCTTTAGCTACGACGATCACTGGCGCGGCTTCCTCGACGGAGGAGGCCGTTGTCATTTCGGGATGGAGGTTGTCTGGCGTGGTCTGGCGGAAAGGCAGTCGAGCCGCAGTCCCAGTCGGCTCAAATGTGCCGGCTATCGTGCTCGTCCTTGGTGTGGTAGCCCGTATCCTGACGGGAGAGGTTGACTTGGTGTTTTTTGGCGTAGGCTTCGTAGATATCGGCGGGAGTCATCTCGAGAACTTGGGCAATGGAGATGAGGAAGTGCAACAAATCGATGACTTCCACGCGGGCATTCTGCTTGTCGAACTTCTGGTACTTCGCCCACCACTTCCAAGGAACGCTATCGGTGAGCTCCGCGACTTCTTGTGTCATGGCGCGGCAATAGTTAAGGACCCATTGCTGGCGCTGTTCATGGGTCATGTTGGCGGTGTCCACGCCGATGCGCTTGTTGAGTTGTTCCTGCAGGCGAAAGATCTTATCCAGTTTGTCGGGTGCGCTCATAATTAAGAGGTTGGCGTATTATCGAGATATAGTGGTGAAAAAGCACTGTTTTTCTGCTATAAGTAGCTGCGTGGTCAGTCTGTGATGAAAAGCCGAGATGCTACCACATCCGTAACGAAGCCATTGCGCGACGTGCGCCTGACGGCGATCAACTTCGTCTCCGATGCCGTCAACCGCAGTCTGGATCTCAAGGAAATTGCCGATAACGCCCTCGATGCGATCCTCGCCGTGATGAAGGTCGATGCAGGTGCGGTGTATATCTGGCAGGATGCCGATCAGGCGCTTCACATATTTGCCCGACGCGGACTGAATGAGGCATTTGTGCGCCAAGTTGCGGTGCTACGCAAGGGGGCCGAGAATATCGACGCGGTGCTCAATGGCGAGACCCGCGTCATCCATGATTTCAAGGTCAGCTCCGCGGACTCGCCGGCGAATGTTGGCGCACAGGCAGGGTTCCAATCATCGGTGCTGGTGCCGATTCGAGCGCACGGGTTCGTCATGGGGATGCTGGGGTTGGGTACGTACAAGGTGCGAAAATTCGACGAGACGGATGTCGATCTCATTGAAGTGGTCAGCAACCAGATCGGCAACGCGATGGTGCACGCGCAATTGGAAAGCGATCTTCGCGCCAGCGAGGAAGAACATCGGGCGCTGGTGGAGAACTCGGACGATGCAATTTACATAACTGACATTACGGGGAGGCCCCGATACGCCAATAGCGCTTTTACGCGGATCTGCGGGTATGCGCTTTACGAAGTGGTGCGGACGGACTTGTTGGGCTACGTGCACGCGGAAGACGTCGAGATGGTGCGGCGTGCGTTCAATGCGTTGTTGCGTGGTGAATCGATCCGCAATGTTGAATACCGGTTCCGGCGCAAGGACGGGGCGTGGATTGACTTGCAGAGCAGTGGCAACGTGTTCTCGCGGGTGGGCGGTCGCGTTCGGGAAGTGCAGTTCACCGTCCGGGACATCACGCAGGCACGCCAGCGCCAGCAACAATTGCTGCGCCGCAATCGGCAATTGGCCGCGCTCACCACGTTGGCCGAAGTCGCAAATTCTTCGCTGAATATCGAAGAAATCGCCCGCAACACACTCAAAGTGGCCTTGGAAAGCACGGGAATGAGTGGCGGTGTGATTCATTTGGCCGACGCCAAGCGGCAACAGCTTCACTTGTACGTGCAGGCGGGTCTACCAGAAGAGATGGTCGAGGAAATCCGCGTTTTGAAATGGGGCGAGAGCATGCCCGGTGCTGTGGCGGCATCGGGCCAGGCGGTGGTGCTCGGCGACATGGCGTCGCAGGTGCCACCGGTCCCTTCGTTGGCGTTTCCGCATGGCTTTCACGCCACGATCATTGTGCCGGTCAAGGCCAAGGGCGAGTTGCTGGGCACGCTGGGTTTGGTAAACCGCGAAGCGGTGGAGTTCCCGCCGGAGGTTGTCGAGATGGTCGTCGCCATGGGCAACCAACTGGGGATCGCCGTGGCCAACGCGCGGTTGTATGAGACACAGCTTCGTGAGAACGAGAAGCTGACGGCGTTGGTGGACATCAGTAGTGGGAGCGCCCAACAACTCGAGTTGGAGCCATTGCTGCAACGGATCCTGCAGCGTGCGGCGGCGTTGCTTCGGGCGGATGCGGCGTATATTTCGCATTACGATGCGACAGCGGAGCAGGCGGAGATTGTGGCGGCGAGCGCCAATTTCGCCCAGCTTACGGGCATGCGGTATCCCGCGACGCAAGGTCTTTTCGGGCAGATTCGCCCGTCCCGGCAGGGAAGGATTTTTACGCGCGAGGAAGTCAGGGAGTACGGGTATAGCCCGGTGCTTCGGGAGTCGGACGTCCGGTCCGCGTTAGTGGTGCCCTTGATCTCGCGCAACGAGTTGATCGGCACGCTGAATCTGACGCGGCACGGGGAAAAAGCGGCCGAGTTCACGGCAGCGAACTTGGAATTGATCGAGGCGTTTGCCAGCCGCGCGGCGGTGGCGATCGACAACGCGCAGTTGCTGAAGGACCTTGGCCGCAAGAACAACCTGCTACAGTTGCTCATCGAAGAGGCGCATCACCGGATCAAGAACAACCTGCAGATGATTTCGGGCCTGCTTCAGTTGGAGGCGGATATGGCCCAGGTGGATTCCTCGAAAGCGTTTTTGCAGACGGCGATTACGCGCATCCACGCGATTGCCCAAGTGCACAATTTACTGAGCGAGGAGATGCCGGAGAAGGTGGATGCCCATGCGTTGATCACAACGATCATCCAGACGCTGGTGAGTTCGGCACCGGCAGCGAACGGGACGCCGGAGGTGACGATGGAGGTCGAACATCTATGGCTGGGGGCGGATCAAGCGGTTCCGCTCGCGTTGATCGTCAGCGAACTGGTGTCGAATTCCTTTGTGCACGGTCAATCGCCGGCCGGGCAGCGACTACGTGCCGAGATACAATGCCGGCGGCAGAATGGTCACGTGCAATTGGTGGTGCGTGACAACGGCGGCGGGTTTCCTGACGGAAAAGATTGGCGTGAATTTGAGGGGCAGGGGATGAATATCGTGGCGCAACTGGCGCAGGTGAATCTTCGCGGTCATCTGCAGATTGGATCGCAGGACGGCGGCGTCCGTGCGGAATTGCGATTCGAGGTTGCAGCCCATGGGACCGGGCCTGACGGGAGTGGGCCATCCGCGCGGGTGGGCGCACGAGCTTGACTTTAGACGAGGCGGTCCTAAGATTGTGACGGAGAAGCGAAAGCAGACGTTTGGAGTCCGATGAAATCCCTTCGAGTTCTCATTGCTGACGACGATGGCTTGACGTTGATGGTGTTGCGGAAGATCCTCGTGGCGATGGGGCATGCGGTCGTGGGTGAAGCCGGTGACGGCCAACAGGCGGTCACCCTCGCTCGCGAAACGAGTCCGGACCTGATTATTCTCGATATTCGCATGCCGAGGATGGACGGATTGGAGGCGGCGCGGGTGATTCAAAATCAGCGCATGACGCCGATCATCATCCTGAGCGCGTACACCGAGTCCGGTTTGGGCAGTGAGGCGGCTGGCGCGGGAGCGAATGCGTATTTGGTCAAGCCGTTCACGGGTGAACAGTTGAAGCCCGCGGTTGAATTGGCGCTGGCCAACTTCGAGAAATCCAAGGAACTCGAGGCCAAGCTGCAGCAGATGAACGAGGCGCTGGAATCGCGCAAGCTTATCGAGCGGGCCAAAGGGATTCTGATGCGGCAAACGGGAATGGACGAGGAGGCCTCGTACCTCAAGTTGCAGAAGACGGCTCGCAACGAGAATCGGAAGCTCGTGGACGTGGCGCGGGCGATCATCATGGCCGAGCAGCTTCGTCGCGACAGTAGCAAGCCACCCACTGCGCCGCGTGGTCACGAACCGTCGTAGCATCCCGACCGAGGCGACCGGGCTTGAGCCTTGACCGTCGCCGCACCTTCCCGCTAGTCTCGCGCATCTTATCTAAGTAGAACGGAAATCATCCATGGAGAACGTAATCATAATTGGTTCGGGTTGTGCCGGTTGGACGGCGGCGCTGTACACAGCGCGGGCGAATTTGAAACCGTTATTGCTCACGGGAGAGCAACCCGGCGGGCTGCTCACGACCACGAGCATTGTTGAGAATTATCCCGGATTTCCCGAGGGAATCGACGGCACGGAACTGATGATGCGGATGCAGAAGCAGGCGGAGCGGTTCGGCGCGCAGACCCGCTACAGTGCCAAAGTCACGAGGGTTGATTTCAGTAAGCCTCCGTTCAAGCTGTGGCTGGACGACGAGGTCGTGGAGACAAGAACGGTGATTGTCGCGACCGGCGCCTCGCATCGGCACCTGGGTCTGAAGAACGAGGAGTTACTCGAGCGCAAGGGGGTCACGTACTGCGCGACCTGCGACGGCGCGTTGCCGATGTTTCGTAACAAGCCGTTGGTGGTGGTCGGTGGGGGCGACTCGGCGTGTGAAGAAGCGACGTATCTCACGCACTTTGCGTCGAAGGTGTACCTCGTGCACCGACGCGACCAGCTTCGGGCGTCGAAGATCATGGTTGACCGCGCACTTTCCAATCCGAAGATCCAGCTCGTGTGGGATTCGGTCGTTACGGACATTTACGACGCCAGCAAGGATACGGTCACGGGCGTGCAGCTTAAGAACGTCAAGACCGGTGCGATATCCACACTGGCCTGTGACGGCGTGTTCGTGGCCATCGGCCACGTGCCGTCCACGGAATTGTTCAAAGGACAGCTTGAGCTGGCGACCGACGGATACATCCTGTGCAAGAAGGGGACGTACACCAATGTGCCGGGCGTGTTCGCGGCGGGAGATTGCGTGGATCGCACGTACCGTCAGGCTATTACGGCGGCGGGAACGGGCTGTGCCGCGGCGATTGATGCGGAGCGTTACCTGGCTGCACAGCACAGGTAAGGCGATTTGCCCGGATGTGACTACGACTCGGCGGCTTCGATGATCCTGATGAAGGTGGTAGCGTCGGGAGCGTCGAGCAGACGTTGGCGAAGGTCATCCTGGCGGAGGAGGCGGGCGAGGGTCCCGACCACGCGCAGATAATCGGTGACCATCTGCTTGGGGGTGCCGATCAGAAAAATCAGCCGTACGGGGCTGCCGTCCTTGGCGTCAAAATTGATGCCCTCGCGGCTGCGCCCGACGGCGACGAGGATGTCGGAGCACTGGTCGGTGCGGGCGTGGGGGATGGCCACATCATGACCGAGAGCGGTGTTGCTGACCCGCTCGCGCTGGAGGATTTCCTCGAAGAACGCCTCGAAATTGCCGACGCACTTGTGCTGAGCGAGCAACTCCGCCACTTCGCGCAACGCCGGGACCTTTTCCCGGGACTGCAACTCGAGTTGGACCGTCTCGGGGCTCAACAGCGACGCAATTTTCGATGGAGAAGCTTTGGGACCGTTAGACATTGGCTCCACTCCACTTTAATTTCTCTCGTAACACTTCGAAATACGAATGACCTTTCGGCGTGACCAGTTGCACGGTTCGGGGCGATTGGCGGACTTCCACTTCGTCGCCCATTTCCATCGACAATTGCACCTGGCCATCGACCGTCAACAATAACTCACCCGCGGTGCGGGCCGCGTGACAACGGATCACCGAGTTTTCCCCAGCGATGACCGAGCGATTACTCAACGCGTGCGGACAGATGGGCGTGATAATCAGTGCCCGTGCTGTCGGCACCAGAATTGGCCCGCCCGCGCTCAACGAATACGCCGTCGAGCCCGTTGCCGTGGCGAATATCATGCCGTCGCAGACATATTCTGTCAACAACTGCCCGTCGATGGACAAGTGGAGGCGGACGATGCGCGAAAAGGCCCCGCGGGAAATGACGACATCATTCAACGCGTGTTGGGCTTCCTGGCGCTTGCCGCGACGGATCAAGGTGGTCTGCAGTGTTTGTCGCTTGCTGAGTTCGTAGTCGCCGCGGAGGATCGCGCGCACGGGGGCCTTGAGTTTGTCGCCACGAACGGTGGTGAGAAATCCGAGGTTGCCGAGGTTTACGCCGAGGATGGGGGTTCCCGAGCCCTCCAATTCGCGGGCGACCCGCAAGATGGTGCCGTCTCCGCCGAGCACGATGATGAGATCGGCGGCTTTCCGAATGTCCTTCAGGGTTTGCGCGAGCTTGGGCTTGCCGGCGAGGATGGCGGCCTGGCGTTCGAGAAGCACGCGGAGCTTGCTCTCGCCGAGGACGGCGAGCAATTCGAGCAAACGGGCGCGCGCTTCGGCTTTGCCGACGTGCGCGATCACGCCAACGGCCCTGGGAATGCGCGGTTTCACGGTTTACGCAAGGCGATGAGAAACTCCTTATTGCCAGCCGGTCCAAGCAGGGGAGACGGAATGACTCCCAACGGCGTCAGCCCGAGGGTCTTCGTAGCAAATTCATGGATGGTCTTTGTCACGGCGTCGTGCACCAGAGAGTCTCGCACAACCCCGCCTTTCTTCACGAGCTTTTTCCCGGCTTCAAATTGGGGTTTGATGAGGGCCACGAGGGTGCCCCCGGTCTTGAGCGCGGCGACGGCGGCAGGCAGCACCTTGGTCAACGAGATAAAAGACACGTCGATGGTCACCAGATCGACCGGCTCGCCGAGATCGGCGACCGTGAGATTGCGGGCGTTGACGCCGTCGTGAACCACGACCCGTGGATCCTGCCGCAATTTCCAGTTCAGTTGGCCTTTGCCGACGTCGATCGCGTGCACGCGCGCGGCGCCACGCTGCAGGAGACAATCGGTGAATCCGCCCGTCGACGCGCCGAGGTCGGCGCAAACAAGGTTGTCGCAGGAGATGTGGAACGCGGCGAGCGCGGCTTCGAGCTTATGACCTCCGCGGCTGGCGTATTTCTCCGCCGCCTCGACGACGAGAACGGCGTCAGCCCCGACCAGATCGCTGGGTTTGTGGGCGAGTTGCCCGTCGACACGCACGGCGCCAGCGAGGATCAATCGTTTCGCTTTTTCGCGGCTTTCCGCGAGTCCGCGGGCGACGAGTTGGGTGTCAAGACGGTCGCGCATCGGTGACGCCACGAGGTTCATATCGCGGCCCCCGCGACCTCCTCAGGCGGTGCGGGCGGTGGTCGCAGTCCCCAAGACACGAAACTGCTGCGGTTTGGCGTGTCGCGTCGCGGCCTCGGCCAGCAGTTCCTTGACCCTGGCAACGGCGGTTTGGGAGTTCAACCCGTACTTGTCCTGGAGGGCCTTGTTGCTACTGGCATGCTCGATGAAGTTGTCGGGCCAACCGACGCGGGCGACCGGCGTATCGATGCGCAAATCCTCCAGCGTTTCCAGCACGGCGCTGCCGAAACCGCCCATCAGGACGTGATCCTCTATCGTGCAAAGCGCTTTGCAGATGTGGCCATATTTTTCAATCGTTTCGCGGTCGATGGGCTTGCAGAAGCGCGCGTTGATGAGGGCGACGGACAGGCCATCGGCTTGCAGTGCCGCAACAGTTTCACGGGCGATGTTAGTCACCGCGCCGTAAAAGATCACCGCGACGTCAGTTCCGTGCTGCAGCACTTCGGCTTTGCCGAGGGGCAGGATGGCGGGACGTTCCTTGATCGGCACGCCTTCACCCGGGCCGCGCGGATAGCGGATAAAGATCGGGCCGTGATGTTGCAAGGCAGTCCAGAGCATATCGACCAATTCATCCTCGTCAGTCGGCGCCATCAAAATTGCGCGCGGGACGCACCGGGCGTAGGCGATGTCGAAGACGCCATGATGCGTGGGGCCATCGTTGGCGGACAAGCCGGCACGATCCATCGCGAAGACGACGTCCAGATTCTGCAATGCGACGTCGTGGATAATGCAATCGTAGGCGCGCTGGAGGAACGTCGAGTAAATCGCACAGACGGGCCGGTATCCCATGGTCGCCATGCCCGCCGCAAAGATGACGGCGTGCTCTTCGGCGATGCCGACGTCGAAATAACGGTCCGGCTTCGCCTTCTGGAGTTTCATGAGGCTCGTGCCGCTGGGCATGGCGGCGGTGATGCCGACGAGCTTGCTATTCACGTCGCAAAACCGCACGAGCGCGTCGGCGAAGACGTCCTGATAGTTTGGCGCGACGCCCTCCTTTCTGGCAGGCGACTTGCCGGTGGCGATATCAAACGGCCCGCAGCCATGAAATGTCTGCGGGTCTTCCAAGGCCTTCTCGTAGCCCTTGCCCTTCTTGGTGAGAATATGGATGAGGACGGGTATTTCCTGGAGCTTGGCCCATTGGAGGGTTTCGATAAGCAACTGCGTGTTGTGGCCATCAATGGGGCCGATGTACCGGAGACCGAATTCTTCGAACAGGAGGCTGGGGACGATGATGCCTTTGACGGCCTCTTCGACCTTATGGCTAATCTGGGCCAACTCGGCCCCGACGCGGGGCAGGCGACCGATAAAATGGTCGATGCGCTTATGGGCGGCAGCGTAGGACGGATGGCGGACGATGCGGTTGAGATACTCGGAGATCGCGCCGACGTTCTTGGCAATGCTCCATTCGTTGTCATTGAGGATGACGATCAGGCGCTTGGTGGTGGTCTTGATATTGTTCAGCGCTTCGTAGGTGATGCCGTTGGTGAGCGCGGCGTCACCCGCGATGCAGACGACATTTTCGTCGGTCTTCGCGTGGTCGCGCGCGGCGGCCATGCCGAGCGCGGCGGAGAGGGCCGTGCCGGCGTGTCCCGCGCCAAAACAATCGTGCTGGCTCTCGGCACGGAACGCGAAGCCCATGGGGCCACCCGACTGGCGGATCTTGTTGAAATTCTCGCGCCGCCCGGTGAGCAGTTTGTGGACGTACACCTGATGGCTGACGTCCCACACGAATTTGTCCTTGGGAGACTCGAACACGCGGTGCAGGGCGAGGGTCAGCTCGACCACACCGAGATTGGGTCCGAGGTGGCCGCCGGTTTTGCTGAGCGTGGTGATCAGCTCTTCGCGAATTTCCTGGGCTAGGACCTGAAGCTGCTCCATCGTGAGCAGTTTCACGTCGGCCGGCGCGTTCATCATGTCCAAATAGCGTCCCATGCTAGGCTCCTGGTTGGTCAGAACAGCTTGCCGCTTTCGTCTTCGGGCTCCTCGTCTTCCCCCGTCTTGGCCGGTTCGGCCTCGAAGGGTTCAAGCGCGACGGTTCCGTCGGGTTTTTTGGCGAGAATCTCGATTTTCTTCTCGGCTTCCTCGAGTTTCAGGTTGCAGAAGCGCACAAGGCGCGTGCCTTCTTCATACTTTTTGAGGACGTCTTCGAGCGGCAATTCAGCGCCTTCCATATCGGCCACGATTTTCTCGAGCCGCTGGATGGCCTGTTCAAACGTCAGCCCGTTCTTGCTGAGAACGGGCTCGGCACCCTTTTTCCTGCTTTTCATCCTGCTTTCTCTGGAGAAGATACCACAGAAGTGAAGGTGCCATCAAGCACCTTGGTTGAAATCTTAGTGCCTGCGGTGACGTGGTTTATGGTGCGAACGATGCGGCCTGACTCGGGAATGAGGGTGATGCTGTAACCGCGCTGTAACGTGGCGTTCGGGCTGAGCAACTCCAGTTTGGCGTCCACTTGGGCGAGGCGGTGCCTTGTTCCCTGATGGCGATGCGTCCAGGAGGCATGGAAACGTTGTTCGTCCGAATCAAGGCGCTGCCGCCAGTTGATCAAGAGGGCCTGAGGGCTGAGCAATTTGAATTTTTGGCTGGCCGTGTCCAATTGCGCGTGGTGCGCACGGAAGGCCGCATTCGTAGCTTGGGTGAGACGGTGGCCATAATCATCAACTTGCTGCTGGTATTGTCGAATGATCTCGGTGGGGCGGCGGAAGACGTAGCTGGCCGCCAAGTCGGAGAAGCGTTGGCGGGTTTCGGCGAGCCGCAACCGCAAGTCCTTTTGCAGGCGGGACTGATACTGTCCGATCTGGTGTGCGAATTCGTCCTTGGCCTTCACCACCAACTCGGCGGCGGCGCTGGGCGTCGGCGCGCGAAGATCGGCAACGAAGTCGGAAATAGTGAAGTCGATTTCGTGACCGACGGCGGAGATGGTGGGGATTTTCGAGCGCGCGAGGGCGCGGGCGACAGTTTCCTCATTAAAGGCCCACAAATCCTCGAGGGAGCCGCCGCCGCGGGTCACGATGAGGACATCGAGCGGCAGGCGGCGTGCGGCATGCAAGGAGTTGAATTCGTCGATGGCGTCGGCGATTTCCTGAGCGGCGCCGTCGCCTTGAACCCGGACGGGATGGATCACGATATGCACGTTCGGGAAGCGGCGTCCGATGATATTGAGGAAATCACGGATCGCGGCGCCCGTGGGAGAGGTGACGAGGCCGATGTGCTGGGGCAGGGCGGGGATGGGCTTTTTGCGCGCGGGATCGAACAGGCCTTCCTTCGCGAGGCGCTGCTTGAGTTCCTCGAACGCGAGTTGCAGAGCGCCGAGCCCTTTCGGTAGAAGCCGGCGGGCGACGAGCTGGTACTGCCCGCTCTTTTCGTAGACGCTGATGTCGCCGGAGGCGATGACCTGCAGACCGTCCTTGAGCCTGAACCCGACTTTCGCCGCCACGCCGCGAAACAGCACGACCGGCAACTGCGCGTTCGCATCCTTCAGCGTGAAATACAAGTGGCCCGACGACGGCGAGCGGAGGTTGGAAACCTCACCCTCGACCCACACGCTCGGGAATTTGTCTTCGAGCAGGTCCTTGATGCGATGCGTCAGGTCAGTGACGCTGAGAACTTGTGCGGGTGCGGTTGGCATCGGTGCGATTACGTACCAGAGGTTCGGCGGTAGTTTCGTTTGGCGATGTCTTTGTAGTAGTCGTCCGTCACCCAAGTTTTCGGCATATCCAACGCCTTTCCAAACTGCTCGTTTGCCTCGGTGCGGTTCCCCGCGGAAATCAAGGTGAGGCCCAGCTCGACATGATGTGGAATAACGTCCGGCGCAAGTTCCACGGCCCGACGCAGGTCCTTGACCGCGTCGTCGAGGGAAGCGGCCGGAAACTTTCCGTAGATCAACTCGGCGAACTTGCGCAAGATCCAGTTCAGTTCGGCCATCTCCCGGTTCCAGACGCCGAGGACGTGCCAGGCGAGGTCTTCCTTGTCGTTGAGTTTGATGGCCCGCTCGGCTTCCTTTTTCACTTCGCTGGCGAGTTCGACTTTGCGTTTGCCCCCTTCGTAGAGGGCGAGCTTGCCAACCGCGATGGCGAGATACGTGTGGCCTTTGGAGTCGTCAGGTTTGAGTTTCACGGCAGCCCGGGCCAGTTGCTCCGCTTCGACGCAGCATTGCTTCTGTTCGCCCGAATCCTTTGAAAGCGTGGCTTCATCACAGAGCGCCCGGGCAAGTTTCCAGGTGGCTTCGTAATCGTCGGGTGATTTGGCATGCGCAGCACGGTAGGCATTGAGAGCCGAGGGGAGATCGAATTTTGCCAGGGCGGCATCGCCGGCGGCGATGTCCTGCTGTGCGCGCGCCCCGGTAACCGCCCCCAAAAGAAACAGAGCCAGCCAGAGGCTACGGCTCATAATCTTCGTTGGGGAACTCCGGTTTCATGACGGGTTTATAGCCCCTGGGGAAAGGAATGGGAAAGGTGACGATATCGTATGCCCCGGTGAGTTCGCGACCGATCCAGCGGACGAAACCCTTACCGACGCCGTAGGTCACGCCCGCGCCGCCACCCTGCGCCGCAGTGGTCTTCGTGACTTGATTGGGAACCTCCACAATCCCGAAGAGGACGTTGGCAACGCCGCGCCCGAGTTTGCGCAGCGCATTCTGGCCTTTGGGGATGTCTTCTTCGGCTCTGGCACCGAGAGGCAGGAGAAACGCAAAGACCAGCAACAAACCGAGCAGTTTGGCTTTCATGCGTCCAGTATAGCCGGTCGGCGTCGGTACTTCAATTTCTTTCCCTTGCGTGATTCAACGGCGCTCCAGTAAACTTGAAGTCCGATGAAACTGAAGGGCAAGACGGCGCTGGTGACCGGCGCGGCGAAACGGGTCGGACGCGAGATTGCCCTTGGTCTGGCACGGCGCGGGGCGAACATTGTCGTGCATTACAATTCGTCCGCGCCCGACGCGCGGCGGGTGGTGGCGGAGATCAAGGCGCTGGGCGTGGATGCCATCGCGGTCAAAGCGAACCAGACCAACGCGCGCGAAGTTCGCGCGGCGGTCGGCAAGGCCGTGAACCATTTTCGCGACATCCACGTGCTGGTGACCAGCGCCGCCGTGTACCGAAAAACGCCGTTCGACACGCTGACCGAGGACGACTGGGATTTTCACATCGACGCGAATCTCAAGGGGCCGTTCCTGTTCGCGCTCGAAGTGGGACGGCGCATGAAGAAGCGCGGGACTGCCGGCAAGATTGTCACCTTTGCCGATTGGTCGGCGATTCGGCCGTATGCGGACTATCTGCCGTACTGCGTCTCGAAGGCGGGCGTCATCTGCCTGACCAAATCGCTGGCCAAAGCGCTGGGGCCGAAGGTACAGGTCAACGCCATCGCGCCCGGGCCCGTGTTGTTGCCGCCAGATTTCACCAAGAAGGAGACGCGACAGGTGATTGAGGCAACGCTCGTGAAACGACTCGGTTCGCCGCAGGATATTGTCAATTCCGTCCTGTTTCTCATCGAAGGCAGCGATTTCATCACGGGCCACACGCTCGTGGTGGACGGCGGACGCTTGATTGCGGGAGCGTGAACCATGTTCCGGGTCACGAAGCATATTGAGTTCTGTTACGGGCATCGGCTGCTCCATTACGAGGGGAAGTGCCGGCATCTGCACGGGCACAACGGGCGGGTGGAGGTGCATATTGAGGCGGACAAGCTGGATGCGCGGGGGATGGTGCAGGATTTCTCCGACATCAAAGAGGCCGTCAAGAACTGGATCAATGACACGCTTGATCACCGGATGTTGCTGCACAAGGACGATCCGCTGGTGCCCGTGTTGAAGCAGCGCGGCGAATTATTCTATGTGATGGACCAGAATCCCACCGCTGAAAACATCGCGAAACTCATCTTTGACCACGCACGGTCGAAGGGGTTGCCGGTCGTGGAGGTGCAATTGTGGGAAACGCCAACGTCGTCGGCCAGTTATCGCGGGTGAGACAGGCAGATTCAGGCCCGCGGTCATTTGACCAAACGCAGACTTGCAGTAAGTTACTGGCAGGTGGGTCGAATGAGCGTGAGACGGCGAGATGTGAGCGATGCAGTTGGTGTCGCCTTTGCGTGGGTATTGGCGGCGGTGATTTTCTGGCCAATCCACGCGAACACAGTGACAGCCGCAACCGTGCCGACCAATGTCGTGGAAATCACGGAGGCGAATCTTGCATCGTGGGATGATGACGTCCAGAAGACCGGCGCGAGCAATTCGGGTGATCGCTGGGAGAAATTCGAGCAGGACTTTGGCATTAAACAAGAAAGCCCATCGACATTCGGGCGGATGATCCAGTCGGCAAAATACAAGCTGGATACGATGTGCTTTACAGCGATGGAAGGGGCCAAGGAACTTGAATTCACCCACGATTTCGGAGTAGACTCGGAGAGCGGCACCGGGATGGCGCAACCCGATTACTCAGTCCCGATGATTGGCCGATTGGGCCAACTGCAATTGGAGTCTGAGGTTACGGTGCACGATCCGCAATCGGGAGAGGCGTTCGTCGGGCTGAAACTGGCGATCCCGTTTGGGCCGGGGCGGGGAACACCGTCGAAGGCGGCGCACGTTCCGATTCGGGACAGGCCTCGTGATGAAGCGACAACAGAGTGGTAGGCGTGTGAGGATGCCAAACCATGAAATACTCGATGATTCAAGAAGTCGTCGTGGGAGTTGGCGTGGCGATGATGGCGTTATCGTGCGCGGACCAATCGTCCGTGCAAAAGCCGGCGACTCCGCAAGCGACGGTCACCGCGAGCGGCGAGATTGAGTCCGGAGCCGAATTTGCCGGGACGATTGGCAAGATCGACGTGGAGAAAGGATTGATTTGGGTGGAACACTGGCCGCTGTCGAAGGTGTTCCGCGTGCCGCCGGAATGTGTGATCGACATTCCGGCGAATGCGAGGACGGGTCTGGCCCAATTGAAGGTTGAGGACGCGGTAGTCGTGACCTATTCGGAAGACGGCAAGGGGCTTGTCGCCAACCGAATCGTCCGCCGAGGGAAGGCATTTACCAAGGAACGGGACGAGAAGATGGAGCGTCTCGATGAGATGCTCAATCCCAGCCCGAATCAGTAGCGGCCGCTGTCACCGGTGGGGTTGCAGTCGGGCGAGTGCGTTTCGAGCTTCGGCGTAGTCGGGATCAAGACGCAGGGCTTCCTGATAGTGGTCGACCGCCTCCGTGATATTACCCATTTGCTCCAAGGCGGAGCCGAGGTTTTTGTGTATCAGGGGTGAATCGGGTTTGAGGCGGACCGCCTGCTGGAATTGCGCAAGGGCATCGGTGACCCGGCCGGCTTGAAGCAGGGCATTGCCCAGATTGTTATGGGCCTCGGCGTAATCGGGTTTGAGTTGCAGCGCCTGTTCGAACTGCGCGATGGCTTCCTTGATTTGGCCGGCTTGAAGGAATGCGTTTCCAAGGTTGTAGTGCCCGAGGAGTGAATCCGGTGTGAGGCGAAGCACGATCTGTAACTGCTCGATGGCATCCTTGACCTGGCCGACTTGCACGAGGGCGTTCCCCAGATTGCCGTGCGCCTCGACATAATCGGGTTTGAGACGCACGGCCTGTTCATAGTGCCCGATGGCATCCTCGAGCGGCCGGCCCGTTCCAAGACGATGCCCAGGTTATAGTGCGCTTCCGGGCTGCCCGGCATGAGACGCAGCGCTTGCTCGTACTCCCCGATGGCTTCGCTGACGCGGCCGATATTGGACAAAGCGTTTCCCAGATTGTTGTGCGCGGTCCAGTTCCCGGGGTTGAGACGCAGCGCCCGGGCCGAGTGCCAGATCGCTTCTTCGATCTTGCCCTGTTGAACCAGGATGGCGCTGAGGTTGTTGTGCGCCATCCAAGCGGCGGGGTTCTTGGCCAGGGTATCGCGCCAGAGTATTTCCGGGTCCTGATAAACATGCGCCTGCTTCCAGGTGGATACACCGAGGAGCAGCAGGACAAGGACGGTGGCCAGCCTTCCCAAGTCGCGGCCTTGTTGACCGGCGCGCTGGTACAAGACTGTGCCCGCGCTGGCCGTCAAGGCGATCAGCCCGATGCAGGCGAGGTATTGAAAGTGATCGGCGACGTAGGAGTAGCGGAATGGGTAAAGGTCAAAGAACCCCAGCGCCGGTGCCAGTGTGCCCGCAAAGAACAACACGGCCGCCAGCGGCCCACGTCCGATCCGCGAACGCAGCGACCACAATGCGATCAGCACGGCCAGCACAGCCACGGGGAACAAATACTGCCACGCGGCACCCGCATCGATTTCCCAGCGTGGGTAGATGAAGGTGAGTTGTTGTGGCCAAAACAGCTTCCCTGCATAAAACCACAGTGCCCGACCGGCCACCAGGCAACGTTGGACAAACGACAACGTCCACTCCACTCCGGTGGCGCCGGCGTGTTTCTCCATCTGGATGGTGACGAGCCCCAGCGCCGCTCCGAGGACAAACAGGGGCGCCAACGGCAGCACATCCCGCTTCCCAACCCGGCCGGTCTTCCACCAGACCAACAGCAGCAATGCCGCGGGCAACGAACACGTCACCGTCTTGCTGAGCAGGGCCGCGAGAAACAGCGCGATCACCAGTGGATAGGCCCGCCAGTCCCGAGCGCCCGACGGTTTCGCGTTCGTAAGGGGGCGAAACCGCAGATACGCCAAGGCGGCCAGCAAATAGAACAGACCGGACAGGACGTTCTTGCGTTCCGTGATCCAGGCCACCGATTCGACCTGGACCGGGTGAATGGCGAAGATCAGTGCTGCCAGCCACGCGCCGGGAATTTCCAGTCTCCGCAGCACCTGCCAGAGCAGGAGGGCATTGAGGGCGTGCAAGAGAATGTTGACGAGGTGATATTCGAACGGCTGCAATCCCCAGAGATGGTATTCGCCCCAGAAACTGGTGAAGACCAACGGATAGTATTGGACGGTGGTACCGGGCTTGATCCAGATGCCTTTCAGACCCTCCACGGATCGGAGCGCGGGATTTTCGGTTACATAGAAATCGTCATCCCAGACGAACCCCGCGTGACGCAGCACAGGCTGGTACGCCACGAGCGCGATCGCCAACAGGAGCAATGCGAAACGCCAGGAGCCGAGGGGCGTGAAGGGCAACTTTTTCTGAACGGACGTGGCGGTTGGCTGCCCGTTTGTCATGTCCGACATCATAGAGTTTCGACCGCAGGCAGGCAAGAATCCCGATGGTTCCGGGGTGGCACACACCCTCGGTCAGGCTGCATCAAACGCGCCTAACGTCAGTCAAAACGCGTTTGCTTCCACTTCGGAGGAGACGTATCATGCGGCGCGTTGCTTGATGCCCGGGTGGCGAAATGGCAGACGCACGGGACTTAAAATCCCGAGGTGGGTTATACCACCGTGTGGGTTCGAATCCCTCCCCGGGCATTCATACTCAGATGGCGGATTCGCCGTGCCAAGGAAATCGTGCCGGAACTTCCCGAAGTCCAAATCCTGGTGAGCCAACTCGCGCGGCGACTGGAGCGGGGGCGGATTCGGGCGGTCGAAGTCCGCGATGTGAAGATCAAGTTGCGGCAAGACGTGGTGGGGCGGCGGGTGTTGCGGGTGTGGCGGGCGGGCAAGAACATCATCTTCGATTTGTCGGGCGGGTTGCATATAGTGGCGCATTTGCGGATGACGGGCTGGTTTGAGTCTGAGAAACCGGCGCGGTATCGGGCGGCGATCCAGACCAGCCGGGGAACGGCGTATTTTGAGGACAGTCGGCGTTTGGGAGTGATGGAGGTTGCGACGCCGTTGGAACTTCACCGGTTGCTGAAACAACTGGGGCCGGACCCGTTGGTGGACGGCGGTGATTTTTCGCGGCTGCACACGACTGCACGGCCGATCAAAGTTGCGCTGCTCGACCAGCGGTTGGTGGCGGGAATCGGCAACATTTACGCGAGCGAGTCGCTTTGGCGGGCGCGGCTCAACCCGCGACGGCTGGCGAATCGGCTGGGGCCGGCGGAAATGCGCAGGTTGGGGCGGGGCATTGTTGCGTCGCTACGCAAAGCGGTCGGGTACGGGCCGCGGATTTTTGAAGTGCAGAAGTTTGCTGTGTATGGTCGGGAAGGGAAGCCGTGTCGGCGGTGCGGCACGGTGATCCGCCGCATCACGCAGTCGCAACGGAGCACGTATTTCTGTCCGCGATGCCAGGCATGAAGGCCGCCGGGGTCAGGGTAAACCCCGATGAAGGTGAGCGGTTTTGGCACGGAGCAAGCTACTTTTGGCATTGTCACTTGCGAAACCACGTCCAATGAAGCAAATTCTGTTGTTACCAGAGAGGGGAACCATCATGAAGATACGTGCCATCACTTTTGCGGTCAGCGTGGTCGCTTTGGCGGCGGCCATGACCGCGTCAGCCCAAGTTATCATTCGGGGCACCGAATCGTCCAGCGGGTCCACGACGACCACGACTTCGGCAGCGACCATCGGTACTCCGGACCGGGAGATCGTCCCGATCATCAAGGACACGAAGGACACCAAGATCAACGCCACCACTGAGCAAAGCGAGTCCGTGTTGCGCACCCGGTTGAACGACGGCAGCTACGTAGAGTCGCAACGGACCACGACGGTCAAGAAGGAGCTTTCGCCGGACAATGCCGTCAGTTCCACAGACGTGGTGGAGAAGGACCGGCAGGGACAGGACCACGTGTCGAGCCGCACGATCCAAGCCGTGAGCAAGTCGGCCACGGGTGAAGCCACGCAATCGAAGGTGTATACGCGCAACAGCAAGGGAGAGCTGGTGTTGGATCGCGTGGTGGACGCCAACACCGTCAAGATTGGCGATGGTGCGGCGGAAACGACACGGGTGGAGAAGACGGCGGACGTGAACGGGAACCTGACCCTCAAGCAGCAAGTCGAGGAGGTGGCAGTCGACCGCAGCCCGAATGAGAAGGTGGTCACGGCGAAGACCCGGACGGTGAATCACCTGACCGGCGAACTCGCAGTGACGGCGGAAGAGACGAGTTCCATCACGACGCAGGGTAACACCAAGCAGACCGAGAGTGTCGTTCACGTCCCGGGGCGTCTTGGTGCAGAGGAACAATCCCGTTCGATTACGACCGAGACGACGGCGCCTGATGGTTCGGTGCGGCGCGAGACGATCGAGCAGGGGCGCTCGATGTATTCGGAAAAGAGCGGTAACCAGATGTTGGAGCCGCTTGTGGCGCAACGCAAGATCGTCGAGCAGGAAGTGCGCAAGCCCGACGGCACAACGGTGGTGCAGCGCGAAGTATTTCATCGCGATGTGAATGGGGATTGGAAGCCCGAGACGTTCTCGACCAAGGGGGCGGATCAGGGAAATTAGGGTTCAGTCTGGCGTTGACCTTTGGACCTGGTTGCGCCGGCGGCAAGAAACCCTGGCGCGTCCGGCCTTTGGCTCGGCTTACTGGGCGGCGTGAAGGCGGGCGAGCGCCTTGCGGGCGTCGGCGTAATCCGGATCGATCCGCAAGGCCTGCTCGTAATGGCCGATGGCTTCCTGGAGCCTGCCCGTTTGCTCCAGGGCGATCCCAAGGTCGTAGTGGGCCTCAGCGTAATCCGGCTTGATCCGTGACGCGTGTTCGAGGTGCTCGATTGCTTCCGACAATTTCCCCTGTTGGGTGAGCGCCACTCCCCAACCATTCTCTGCTTCCGCAAAATCCGGCTCGATCCGCAGCGCCTCCTTGAAATGCCCAATCGCTTCCGGCTCCATGCCCTGCCGCACCAGCATAATCCCGAGATTGCAAAGTGCCTCCAAGTAGTCCGGCTTGATCCGCAATACCTGTTTGAACTCGCTGATCGCCTCTCGCACTTTGCCCATTTGCGCCAGGAGCACCGCCAGGTTGTAATGTGCTTCGGCGATATCCGGGTTGAACCGAACCGCCTGCTCGTAGTGCTGCGCCGCGTTTTCCAGCCGACCCATCCGCCAGAGGGCAAACCCCAGGTTGTTCTGTGCCTCGGCAAGCTCGGGCTTGATCCGCACGGCTTGCTCGAGTTGTGCGATCCCTTCCTGCGTCCTGCCCAGACGGATGAGTACGACTCCCAAGCTATTGTACGCTGTGACATACTGCGGGTCGATCCGCAGCGCCTGCTCGAATTGTCCCGTTGCCTCCTGCAGCTTGTCGAGTCGAACCAAGGCAGCCCCCAGATCGTCGTGCCCCTCGGCGAAATCGGGCTTGATCCGGAGCGCTTCCCCGAAGATTTGGATGGCTTCCGGTAGTCGTCCTTCGTGCGCCAGCACATTTCCCAGGGCGCAGTCTTGATACGCGTAGTTCTCGACGTACACCAAGAGGTTAAACATGACCGAGAAGCCCAACAGCAAGGCCCAGCCGCAGCGCACGGCACGCCGCCAGACTGGCCGATTTGCCAGTGAGCGTTCCAAGCCGAGGATGCCAACGACAGCCAGCAGCAGCAGTGTTGGCAGGAACTCCACCTCATAGCGAAGGGCCGCGACCTCGTAGAGCGCAAGGGTCAATGCGCAAACTCCAAATAGCAAAGCCACGGTCATCACAAACCGACGCAGGAGCGAGGCTGCCTGCCCCGACTGATTACGCCACGCCAGCGGCGCGGCCAACGCCAGCCACACAAGTGGAATGTTGGTCAGAACGCCGAAAGCATCTGCGACACCGTAATAGCCTCCGGGCATGGGCGGCACCGCAATTTCATGGACAAAGGGGAAGGGAGTGCGCCAGTGTGCCGGCTTCAGGAAGTTGACCCGGAAATTGAACCAGAGATAACGCAGACTGAAGAAATGCTCCGTAACCTGCCGGACCGAGGTCACTTGGTAGTGCATGCCGAATTCGAACGGATTGTCGAATCGCCGGGCGTTGTAAAGCATGAGCCCCAGCCCAATGAGCCCGATGGGACAGGTCGCGGCCATCAGCACCGACCAAACCTGCCGCCGATCACGCCATGCGTGAACTACCGGCACTAAGAGGATGACCGAGCCGAACAGCAAGTTCGGCCGCGCTCCCACCGCCAGCCCGTACGCCACGCTGGCCGCCACCAACCACCGGCACCTCCGCTGGGGCTCGTGCAAGGCGCACCAGACCGCCGCCAGCGCCAGCATCGTCAGCATATAGCCGCAACTGATTGCCACTTCGTAGACATCGGATCGCGGCAACAGCACCGGCACGCCGGTCGCCAAGCCAAGCACGAGCGCGCCGACGGCCACCACCCAGGCGTTCACTTCGGCAAAGTAGCGCCGCCACGACGCGCGCAGGAGGCCGACGCTGACCAGAAAACCCAGAGTGCAAAAGATCATCACGGCGTGCCTGGCAGAGAGGAAGTGGCCGGTCAGGGCGACGTGCGGCCAGAATAATATCAGGGCGGGTGTAATCCCAAAGTAGAGATACAACCGGCCCTTGTAGTAGCTCAAGTCGATCAGCCGATAAGGTGGAGACCGATAGGAATCATTGGCGATCGGATCGTAGGGGTCGGCGAGTTGCGCGAACCCGGGGGGCACGTCCTTTTTCAGGTTAAGCTGGCCGGCGCGAAAGCCCTGCACCAATAAATTGTAGGGATGGTCAGCCGCAGGCAGAATTGATGATTCCAACGCGCCGAACCGGGCCGGCCACGCATACACGCCAATAACCAGCACGCACGCGGCGGCCAGTAGTTTCCAGCCGTTCTTCATGGGGCGGTTGCTCTCTTTGCGTGCAGACGGGCGAGCGCGTTGCGGGCGTCGGCGTAATCCGGGTTGATTCGCAAGGCCTGCTCGTAGTGTTCGATGGCGTCTGGGAGTTTGGCGGCATGTTCCAGGGCGGCCCCGAGATTGTAGTGCGCCTCGGCGAGATCAGGTTTGATCTGGAGCGCTTGTTTCCAATGATCCATCGCCTGCTGGAGCTTGCCGGTTTGGGCCAGGGCGATTCCCAGGTTGCAGTGCGCCTGGGCGAATTCGGGGTAAATCCGCAGCGCCTGCTCCCAATGGGCGATGGCCTCTGGAAGCCGGCCCAGTCGAGCGAGAGTGAGCGCCAAGTTGTTATGCGTTTCGGCACTGTCGGGTTTGATTCGCAGCGATTCCTCCCAATGGGCGATGGCCTCCTGCGACTTGCCCGAGCGGGCGAACGCGACTGCCAGGCCATTGTGCGCGGCGGCATCATTCGGTTTGACCCGCAGTGCCAGCTCATACTGTTCGATCGCCTCCGGCACCCGGCCCAGTTGAGCCAAGGCGACTCCCCGCTTATCGTGCTCCTCGGCGAAGAGGGTTACGCTCACCAACAGGTTAAACGCCACGGAGAAGCCCAGTAGCAGACCCCAGCCGCAGCGCACGGCACGCCGCCAGACTGGCCGGTTTGCCAGTGCGCGCTCCAGGCCGAGGATGCCAACCACAGACAGGAGCAGCAGGGCAGGCAGGAAGTCCAGCTCATAGCGTAAGATCGCGGCCCAGAAGGCAGAAACGGTCACCGCGCTAATCCCGAAGAGCAGGGCCACCGCCGTAACGAACCAACGCAGGGTCGAGCGCGCCTCGGCGGTCCGGTCGCGCCACGCCAGAGGGACCATGAGGGCCAGCCACACCAGCGGAATGTTCGTCAGGACGCCGAAGGGACTCTGAACGCGCCCATGGCCTGTCGGCATGGGAGGCACAGTGATTTGCTGCACGAAGGGGAAATGACCACCCCAATACGCCGGCTCCAGAAAATAGACGCGGAAATTGAACCCGAGATAGCGCAGATTGAACAACCGCGTTGTGCCGGGCTTGTATTCGCACAACAGGTAGCGGGTGCCGAATTCGAACGGAGTACCGAATCGCAAGGTGTTGTAAAGCATCAGCGCCAATCCGATGAGCACGATTGGGCCGGTGGCCGCCAGCAACGCCGACCCAACCTGCCGCCGGTCACGCCATGCGTATACTACCGGCACCAACAGGATGACCGAGCCGAACAGCAGCGAGGGCCGCGCGCCCACCGCCAGCCCGTACGCCACGCTGGCGGTCGCCAGCCAGCGGCACCTCCGTTGCGGTTCGTGCAAGGCGCACCAGATTGCCGCCAGCGCCAGCATCGTCAGCATATACGCGCAACTGATGGCCACTTCGTAAACATCGGCGTGCGGCAACGTGGCCGGCACGATTGACGACAGACCGAGAGCCACCGCGCACACCGCCACAACCCAGACGTTGACTTCGGCAAAGTAGCGCCGCCACAACGCCCGCAACAGACCTGCGCTGATACCGAATCCGATGGTAAAAAACATCAGCACCGCTTGTCGGTGAAACAGGTAGTGGCCGGTCAGCGCGACGTACGGCCAGAACAAGATCAAGGCCGGTGTGATCCCGAAGTAGAGGTAGAACCTGCCCTTGTAGTAGCTCAGGTCGAGTAACCGGCCCAGTGGACCCGGATACCGAGCCCGGACGACTGGATCATAGGGGTCGGTGAGTTGCGTGAGTCCCACCGGCACCTCTTGCACCAGGTTGAGCTGGCCGGCGCGAAAGCCCCGCACCAACAAATTGTAGTAAGCGTCGGCGGGATTGGGATTCAGCAGTTCGAATGTGCCCGGCTGGGCCAGATACGCGTACACGGCGATGACCAGCGCGCACGCGGCGGCCAGTGATGTCCACGCGAGTTTCATCGCGCTGATTGTATCCTGTCACGTGCTGGCCGAAAAGGACAACACGGCGGGATGAACCAGCGTGAGGATAGGCGGGGGGGTGCGTTACCGCGACTAAAGGCGTTCTCGTCCGGCATAGCCGGCGTCGATCTCGTGCCAGAACTCGATGTCGTTCTCGTCGAGTTCCCAGCAGAGAAAGACTTCGTGGCCGTCGCGAAGATGGGGGAAATCGAGAAGGCCGCGTTCGAAGTCCTTGATCTGGATCCCCATTTCCTGGAGGCGACGGAGCTGGTTGTTCAGTTGGAGCATGTCCATGAGCAGACCGGAGACCTTCTCACCGCCGAATTCCGCGCCCGTCTGTTTCACCTTGCGGCCCAACTCGGAGTCGGTTTTGGCCACGACATCGCGGCGGCGGTGCACGTCGCGAAACATGCTACGGAGTTCCGGCAACAAGGCTCGCGCTTCCTCGATGGTGAAATGTTTCTGGAACAGGTAGGCCATAGGGTGGAGCTACGGTTGGCCGGGTTGGGGATGCATCACGATTTTTTGGCGGCGTGTTGCTGAAATCCCTGAAGCGCAGTATTCCACGCGAGCGTGGCGCATTTGACGCGGACGGGATATTTCATGATGCCTTCGAGGGCCTTCAAGTCTCCCAGTTCCTTGCCGCCGAACGGGACGGAGCCGCGCATCATTTTGAGGAACGAATCGATGAACTGCGTGGCTTCGGGAAGCGTCTTGCCGATAAGTTTCTGGGTCATGATCGAGGCGGAGGCGGTGCAAATGGCGCAACCTTTGCCGTCGAATTTGAGGTCGGCGATCTTGTGATCGGCGAGGCGGGCGGTCACGTCGATTTCGTCACCGCAGAGGGGGTTTGAATCGTGGGCGGAAATGTCGGACGGGGTCGCCTGGCCCTTGTTGCGGGGGCGGCGATAATGGTCGAGGATGATTTCCTGATAAAGTTCTTCGAGCATTGCGGTGTAAAAGTACCACAAGACGAGGCGGCAGGAAGGAAAAAAGCAATTGCCAGCCGCGACGGGAGCGCGGCGAATTGCGCGCACATCCTGATGCGACCGCTCGTTCCTCAGCGCACGACGATCCGGCGCGGATTGCCGCCGGCGATGACGCGAACCAGCCCGCGGTTGAGAAGGTCGGCAACCACCAGGCTCGTTTCTTGATCGTTGCGTGAGAACCGATTGACGATGCCAATGACGTCTTGCAACGTCATCAGATGCTTCTTGATCCGGTTTTTCATATTGGCCACCTGTCAATTTAGACGCCGGAGGCGGCCGGTTTGTTTCAAAAAACTTCAAACTATTTGGAGAGGGTGGTTACCACTACGGCGAGTCGAGGTCCTTTTCGGGGAGCTCGAGCTTCAGGGCCATCAATCCCTGGTTGATATCGTGAATAAAGACCATCAGGGAAGCGATCAGGCAGGCGAGACAGAGGATGAACAGGGTGCAGATCAGCCAGGCGGTCTCGATTTGTAACAGAGCTGTAACAAACACCACAATGATCAGGATTGCCGCGAACAAAGCGCTGGCGGACGCCAAGGCGATGGAAAGACGGATCAATCGGGCCCGCCGCCAGAGAATCCGAATTTGTTCGACACCTTTCGCGCGGTCGCTGTCGCTGCCGGCGGGAAGCTCGCGGGCGGTGATGCGGGCGCGGTCGATGGCGCGGGCGAGGCGGTTGGTCATGGTCAGCAGGAGCAGGCCGACGCCGGAGATGAGGATGGTAGGGCCGATGGCGGTTTGGAGGACCGGAATGAGTTGGGCGACGGATAGTGTCTGCATGTTGTTTCGGTGCAGAGAGTAGTGCGTGCACGGCGGTGGGTCAAATTGAAAGCAAGCCGCCTTGAAGGCCTGATTTGGCCTCGACAGCGAGTACGTGTGGGGGTAAGAATCTGCTTGTGAAACTTTTCACAATAGCGGGTTTGGTTCTCCTGCCGGTGACGTGCTTTTCGCAGGCCTTTCATAATCTCGACTTCGAATCGGTACAACGGATCGTACCCGTGAATGACGGATTGAACGGCGTGGTGTTTTCGAGCGCCATACCCTACTGGCAGGGCACCGTGTGCAACTCTCTGACCTCGACGGCGGTCTACGATGCGGTGGTTCTTGATAACGACGCGGTTGGGATTTACGACGCGAACAGCGGTGGGCAGACGCCCCCGCCGATGTTCGGCAAGTATTCGGTGTATTTGCAGTCGGAACATATCGAGCCTGATTACCCGGCCGATGCTGAGATTTCGCAAACCGGGTTGATTCCGTCGAATACCAAGTCCATTTGGTTCGCGACGACACCATTTTCACTGGTCTGGAATTCTGTGCCGCCGGACGACCTGAAGCCGATCTTTTCCATCAATGGACAGAGTATTTCCTACACGGCGATGGACGTGGAGACCAACTATGTTCTATGGGCGGCAGACGTTTCTTCTTATGCGAACACGACGGCGGAGATCCGCTTCGCAGTGAAAGTGGGACAGGGTGTCGCCATCGGCCTCGATAACATTTCTTTCTCGCCGCAGGCAGTCCCCGAGCCGACCACGCTTGGGTTGACAGCCTTGGCCCTCTCGGTACTCGGCTTGTTTGGTTCGCGTCGCCGCAAGACAAGTTAAACAGGTGATTTCCCTCGGCATGCGCGAAAACTGCCCGGACCCGGGCAATCTACCAGTTCCGTCTAATAGCCCATGGCGCGGCCGGTGGGGCAGGCGCCGAAGAACTTCTTGGCTTTGTGAAGCATGTCGATGAAGACGTCGACTTCGTCGCGGGTGTTGTAGAGGTAGAAGCTGGCGCGGGCGGTGGCGGCGAGGCCGAGTTTTTTGTGCAGGGGCATGGCGCAATGATGGCCGGCGCGGAGGGCGATGCCATCCTGGTCGGCAAAGGTGGCGATGTCGTGGGCATGAACATCGCCGAGCGTGAAGGCGACGAGGCCGCCGCGTTTGTCGACGTCTTTCGGGCCGTAGATGGTAACTTCGGGGAGTTCCTTCAGGCGGTCGAGGGCGTACTGGGTGATTTGCTTCTCGTGCTGGCGGATTTTATCCATGCCGATATGCGAGAGGTACTCGACGGCGACGCCGAGGCCGATGGATTCCGCGATATTGGGCGTGCCCGCCTCGAATTTATAGGGCAGATCGTTGTACTTCGCGTGATCGAACCAGACTTCCTTGATCATTTCGCCGCCGCCCATGAACGGCGGCATGGCGTCGAGGATCGCGCGGCGGCCGTAGAGCACGCCGCTGGCGGTTGGGCCGCACATTTTGTGGCCGCTGAACGCGAAGAAGTCGCAGTCGAGCGCCTGCACATCGACTGCCATGTGGGGGATGCTTTGCGCGCCGTCGACGAGAATGAGCGCGCCTTTTTTGTGCGCGGCGTTGGCGATGTGGCGGATGGGATTGATCGTGCCGAGCACATTGGACTGCTGGGTGACGGCGACGAGCTTCGTGCGATCGGTGATGAGCTTATCGAGATCGTCGAGGCGCAGGGTGCCGTCGGGGTTCAGTTCGATCCGTTTGATGACCGCGCCGGTGCGTTCGCAGGCCTGGAACCAGGGTACGATGTTGCTGTGGTGCTCCATGAAGGTGGTGAGAATCTCGTCGCCCTGTTTCAGGTTGGCGGACGCCCATGCATAGGCGAGGAGGTTGATGGCCTCGGTGGCGCCGCGGGTGAAGATGACCTGCTCGGGGGAGGGGGCGTTGATGAATTGGGCGATGCGTTCGCGCGCCTTTTCGAACTCGCGGGTGGCGCGTTCGGCGAGGGAGTGGATGCCGCGATGGACGTTGGCGTTGTAGCGCTCGTAATAGTCGTTAATGGCCTCGATGACGACGCGAGGTTTTTGCGAGGTGGCGGCGTTGTCGAAATAGATCAGAGGCTTGCCATGGACTTTCTGTTTCAACACTGGAAAGTCATCGCGGATTTCCTCCAGTTCCACCTCATCGAGGATTTGAATCATTGTTTACGAACGACTTTGTCGTGAATCAGCTTGGCGAACTCCTGTTGCACGGCTTCGACCTGGATACGTGCTAACACAGGGTCGAGGAAGGCTTCAATCAAAACATCGCGGGCGAGTTCGGGGGCCAGGCCGCGGCTGCGGAGGTAGAAGAGTTGTTGTTCCTCGAGTTGGCCGACCGTGGCGCCGTGGGTGCAGCGGAGCTGGTTCGATTCGATTTCGAGGATCGGCTGCGTATCGCAACGCACTTCCTTGTTGAGCACGAGATTGCGATTGGCCTGATAGGCGTTGGTGCCGTTGGCGTTTTTCTCGACCTTGATCACGCCGGCGTAATTGGCGGTGGCGGAATCGCGGAGCACGTTTTTGAAGAGCAGATCGCTGGTGGTATTGCCGGTTTTGTGGTGTTGCCGGGTGAATTGGCCGAACTGCTGATGGTGGTCGAGGACGCTGACGGCGTACATGAAACTGGTGCCGCCTTCGCCTTCCATGATGCACTCGACATCGTAGCGCTGAAACGAAGAGCCGAACATGCCGAGAACCCAGTCGATTTCGGCGTCGCGGGCGACATGGGCGCGTTTGAGGGTGAAATCGTAGACGTTGGGCGCGAAGTTCTGTTCGCTGATGTAGTGGAGATGGCCGCCTTCCTTGACGAAGACTTCCGTGCCGCTGGCGTGGACGCTGGGGGCGCCGTTGACGCCGACGGGCGGGCCGCCGATGAATTTCTGGACGAGCGTGGCTTCGGCGCCGGGTTCGATGACGACGAGGGTGTGCGAGAAGCCGGCGGTATTGTGGCCTTTGAGGTCGTAGACAACTTCCAGGGGCTGCTTGATCTGCACATCGCGGGGAACGTAGAGGAACGCGCCATTCCGCCAGAACGCGGCGTGGAGCGCGTTGAACTTGGAAGGTTCATCGGGCGCGATGCTTTTGCCGAGATAGTTTTTCAGGACGTCGCCGTGTTTGGCGAGCGCGGTGGCCATGTCGCAGAAGATGACGCCTTGTTTGTCCAACCCGGGCGACACGGGAGAGAGGCGTTCCGTGATGGCGGGTTTATCGGTCGGCAAGACGAGCTTGTCGAGTTTAAGCGTATGGATGTCGAAGCGCTGCCACTGGAGGTCGCGCCGGGTCGGCAGCGGGAGATTCTCAAAGACGCGCCAAGCGGAAAGGCGCTGGGACTTGAGCCAGGCGGGCTCGCCCGAGCTGATGGCTTCGAGGGCTTGGAAATTGAATCCTGTTGTCATGGTAAATCATCGGGGTGAGGGGGCGGGCCACCGCGCCCCCCACCGGGTTCTCTTACAGCCGTTGTCCCTTACCCGACTGATCCCTCCATCTGCAAATTGATGAGGCGATTGATCTCGACGGCAAATTCCATGGGTAATTCCTTGACGATGGGTTCGATGAACCCGTTGACGATCATGGCGACGGCGTCCTCTTTCTTGACGCCGCGGCTCATGAGGTAAAAGAGCTGTTCCTCGGAGACGTTGGAGACGCTGGCCTCGTGTTCGACCGTGGCGAGATCGCCGTCGATTTCCATCACGGGATAGGTATCGGAGCGGCTGAGCGGGTCGAGGATGAGGGCGTCGCAATTGACCTGGACGCGGCAGTTCGTGGCTTTCTCGTTGACTTGGACGAGGCCGCGGTACGAGGCGCGACCGCCGTGGCCGGTAATGGACTTCGAGTTGATGCGGCCGGTGCAATTCGGGGCATAGAAGACGAGTTTGGCGCCGGCATCCTGCCACATGCCTTTATCGGCACTGGCGAGGCTGAGGATTTCGCCATGGGCGGCTTCGCCGACGAGGTAGCACGACGGATATTTCACGGTGCGCTTGGAGCCGAGATTGCCGTCGACCCATTCCATGACGCCGTTTTTGTAGACGTAGGCGCGTTTGGTCACGAGGTTATAGACATCGGTGGACCAGTTTTGGATGGTGGTGTAGCGGCAGCGGGCGCGTTCCTTGACGAAGATCTCGACGACGGCGGCGTGGACCGAGTGGGTGGTGTAAACCGGGGCGCTGCAGCCTTCGACGTAATGGCAGAAACTGTCATTCTCGCAAATGATGAGGGTGCGTTCGAACTGGCCGAACTGCTCGGCGTTGATGCGGAAGTAGACCGAGAGCGGGACATCGCATTTGACGCCCTTGGGGATGTAGACGAACGAGCCGCCGCTCCAGAAGGCGGAGTTGAGCGCGGCGAACTTGTTATCCTCGGGCGGGATGGATTTGGCGAAGTGCTCCTTGAAAATGTCGGGATACTGTTTCATGCCTTCGTCGCAACTGAGGAAGACGATACCCTTTTTCGAAAGGGATTCCTGGATGTTGTGATAGGCCATCTCGCTATCGATCTGCGCGCCGAGGCCGCCGAGAAGTTTTTGTTCCTCCTTGGCGATGCCGAGTTTGTCGTAGGTGCGGCGAATTTCGATCGGTACGTCCTCCCACTTGTTGGCCGATTTATCGACCGGGCTCATGTAGTAGGTGATGGCGTTGTAATCGATGTCGCGGAGGCCGGGCATCCAGTCCGGCAGACCTTTTTTGAGAAAGATATCGAGGCTGCGATGGCGGAAATGGCGCATCCAGTCCGGCTCGCCTTTCACGTCGCACATATAATCGATGACGGCGTGGGTGGGTCCCTTCGGGACCTGGCGGAGGGTCTTGAGATCGTCGTGGAAGCCTTCTTTGTAGGCTCCCGGCATCGTTTGTTCAGCGCTCGTCATTTCAACCTTTCGCCGGGGCGGGGGCCGGTTCGACGTCTTTGATGATCCAATCGTAGCCGTGCTCTTCGAGATGGGCGGCGAGATCGGCGTCGCCGGACTTGACGATTTTGCCGTCGACGAGGATGTGGACGTAATCGGGATTGATGTAGCGGAGGATGCGCTCGTAGTGCGTGATGATGAGAATGCCGAGGTTCGGGCCGCGGAGTTCGTTGACGCCGTGCGAGACGACTTTCAGGGCATCGATATCGAGGCCCGAGTCGGTTTCATCCATGACGGCGAATTCGGGTTCGAGCATCATCATCTGGAGGATTTCGTTGCGTTTCTTCTCGCCGCCGGAGAAGCCGGCGTTGAGGTAGCGTTTCATGAATTTCTCGTCGATATCGAGGACCTTCATTTTCTCCTCGAGCTTGGCGTAGAAGTCGGTGACGTCGAGTTCGCGGCCGGCGCGGGCGTTGCAGGCGAGGCGGAGGAAATTGGATTGGCGGACGCCCGGGACTTCGCAGGGATACTGGAAGGCGAGAAAGAGGCCTTTGCGGGCGCGTTCGTCGGTTTCCATATCGAGGACGTTTTCGCCCTTCATGAGGATTTTGCCGGCGGTGACGGTGTATTTGGGGTGGCCGAGGATGGCGTTGGCGAGGGTGCTTTTGCCAGAGCCGTTGGGGCCCATGAGGGCGTGGACTTCGCCCTTACGGACGACGAGGTCGACGCCTTTGAGGATCTCTTTTTCCTCGATATTGACGTGTAAGCCTTTGATTTCGAATGTATCGGTCATGGTTCTGACTTTCTGTCCTGGGATCGGGAGTCTGTTGAATGCGACAATTTTTGTCCGATTCCAAAAATACTATAGCGCGGAGGCGGAAAGAGTCAAGTAATGAAGAAAAGGGGGTGGGGGGACGGCATCAACGCTCAACATCCAACGCTCAACGCTCAAGTGAGCCGCAAGAAGGCGCGGAGGTTCACCACAAAGACACCAAGGCACGAAGGGGTGGCGGAAGGGGGGCGGGAAAGCAGTAGCTAGTAGCTAGCTGGTAGCTGAGGGAGAAGACGGGAGGCGGGGCGGAAGCGAGAGCAAGAGCAGGAGAAAGAGACAGGAGACAGGAGGCGGAGGTTCACCACGAAGGGCACGAAGTAGGCACGAAGCGGGCGGAGGCGGAGGGGGGGCGGGAAGACGGCGAAGCGGAACTCTCACACAGAGATCGCAGAGGTCGCGGAGGACTGAGTGGACGAGGGCGAGTTGTGAGGGCGGCGGGAGAAGTGGACGGGGTGGACGCCATGGACAGCATGGACGAGGTGGACTGAGTGGACGGTAGGACGGAATGGACGAGGTGGACTGAGTGGACGGTAGGACGGAATGGACGGAGCGGACGAAGTAGACAGCATGGACGGAGTGGACGTAGTGGACGTGGTGGACGGGGTGGACTGAGTGGACGAGGGCGAGTTGTGGGGGCGGCGGGAGAAGTGGACGTGGTGGACGAAGTGGACGGGGTGGACGGAATGGACTGAGTGGACGAGGGCGAGTTGTGAGGGCGGCGGAAGAAGTGGACGGAGTGGACGTGGTGGACTAAGTGGACGGTAGGACGGAATGGACGGAATGGGCGGATCAGTCGCCGCGACGGTGTGTTCTCACGCGGTAGAGCCTTTCGGTAAAGCCGCCGTCCTTTTCGAAAGCTGCGGCTTGGGCCGCGAGTTGCCGGTCGAGAAGGCTCACCGCCACCGCAATGAGCACGAGGGCGGCGTTGGCGGCGATCTCCGGGTAGGTGGACGGGGTGGACGTAGTGGACGCTGTGGACTCGTTACTGTCTCTTCTGTCGTGAACTTCCCTGACCCACTCGGCCACGGCGTCAGCCGTGGCGCAGCGTCGCGCGATGAGTTCGGCGCGCCGGGGGTCTTCGCGCGGCCACAGTGGCAAGCCGCGCTGGCGGAGGAAATCCTCGTAATCCAATCGGAGCTCTTCGAGGCTGGCGCGGGCGACATTGGTCAGTTTGAGTTCGGTCTTTTTCGATGTGCCCGACGCCTGACTGCCCTCGGCGATATTTTGGACGCCTGACCGCGCCGCTTGCACCATCTGGTCGCGGGTGCGGCTCTTGCGATCCACGTACCGCTCGGAGAAGCGCACGGTAACATCGTAAACCAACTGGGCGACCTGGAAGCCTTTCAGCTTGCGGTAGCCGCCGTGGGTCGGGATCAATTTTTCAGGCATGGCTTGCTATAGGAAGTCTAGCAAGCGTTTGGCTGGGCGGGCAAGCGTGGCGATGAGGGGGCGGGGCGGCAGCCGTCGCGGCAGAGGGGTTTTTCAGGCAAGAGCGGATTGGAGAGATTCAACGTCCAACAGCCAACGCACAACACTCAACTTTCAAAGGGGGGGTGGGGCGTGAAGAAACGACAGAGACCCTTCGACAAGCTCAGGGTGACAACTTTGGGAAAGGGGCGGGGACTGTTGGTTGGCAGGCGGGGGGTGCGCTTTGGCGAGAGGTTTGGGGCGAGAAGGGGTGGTGGTGGAGTGGGGATGAGGTGGTTGGAGTCGGTTGAGTGCGGTTTAGTTGCGAATGGGGGATGGGGATGGTGGAGGGGCGGAAGATAGGTGGGGGCCGGAGGAGGGGTGGGTTGGGGTTGTCTGGCGGGAGAGGGTGTGGTATGTGGGACGTGCCCGGCGCGAGGCTGTGGGCAGGCATGCAATTGGGTATCAGAACGAAGTTCATCGGGATCCTGCTGGTGGCGGCGGTGATACCGTTGTGCGTGGGCATCGCGGCGGTGGCGGTGTTGGGGTCGAGGTATTATCGGAGGGAGAAAGGGATATTGTTTGAGTCGCTGGCGATCCACTTGGCGCAGGGGTTGAATCAGGCGATCGATGCGCAGGTGGAGGCGCTGGATGATTGGCTGTTGTTGTCCAGCCTGTACCCGCGGATTCGAGTCCACAATCAGACGTTGCCTGCGATGACGGACGCGGAGTTTGCAGGTCACGTCAAGGAGAAGGAGGCGCTGTGGCCGACGCTCGATTCTGCATCGCCCGAGCTACGGGGTGTGTTGACCAACAGTATGGCGCGAGGTCTTCAGGGATTTCGCGTGTTGCATCCGCTGTTTGCGGAGATGTTTGCCACGGACATCAAAGGGCAGCTGGTTGCGGCGACGGAAAAGACGAGCGATTACTGGCAGGCGGACGAGTCATGGTGGCAACGAGGCATCAAGGTGGGCTATCGTCGTGTGTATGCTGAGGGGATCACGTACGACCAGAGCGCGAAGGTGTACTCTTTGGATGTTGCCATCCCGATTTATCAGCGTGGGCACTCGGACAGACCTCCGGTCGGCGTGCTCAAGGCGGCGTTCAATATCTCACCATTGTTCTCCAAAGTCCGACCGATTCTTTCAGACCCGGGGGCGCGGCGCCAACTTGTGGATGCGGAAGGACGGGACGTCTTCGAACTAGATCGTAACCGAGCGGGATCGTTTGAGAAGGGGTTCAGCCCGGATGCCGCCAAGCGGCTCGCATCGAACAACCCGGGTTGGTCGACCGAGAAGGCGGCCGACGGTAGCACGCGGCTCGTGGGATACGCGCCGGTGAGGCTAACCGGGCCGCTGATGGATGCCTCCGTCCCGTTCGGCATTCAGCCGCTGTATGTGATCGTGCATGATGATGATGACGCAGTATTAGCGCCGGTGCGGCGTCAATTGTGGCTATTATCGGCAACGGGCGGACTCGTGGTGCTTATTTTCGGGTTGGCCGGGCTTTACATCGCCAATCGCAAGATCATCACTCCAATCCGGCGTCTGCGTTCCGCCGCGCAACTGGTTGCCGCGTCCGCCAAACTTACAGATGCCACCGTCTGCGATGGCGCACGTGCTGAATCGCGCGCATCACGTGCGTCGACCGGCGTGCTGAATGACGTGCGCGGCATTGAAACCGGCGACGAGATCCAGGATTTAGCGCATGACTTCGTCGCCATGGCCGTGCGCGTGTTGCGCTATCACGAGCAATTGGAGGAGGAGATTGCCTTCAAGACGGCGGAGATCCAGCGAGACCTGCAGTTCGCCCGCGAGTTCCAGGAAGCACTCATGCCACGAGATTACCCGCAGGTGCCGAGTGAAAACTGCATGGACCCGCTTACGCTGAAATTCCACCACGTGTACATGCCCGCCAGTTCGGTCGGTGGCGATTTCTTCGACGTGCTGAAGCTCGACGACCATCGTGCGGGTGTGTTCATTGCGGACGTGATGGGTCACGGGGCACGCTCGGCGCTCGTGACCGCCATCCTGCGGACGCTGTTGCAGGACCTGTCACCGCAAGCGGGCGATCCGGCCAAATTCTTGGAATTGATGAATCGCCACTTTTACGATTTGGTGCAACAGAGCAACCAGTTCATCTTCGTTTCGGCGTTTTACTTGATCGTGGACACTCAAAAGGCGATGGCAACCTACGCGTCGGCGGGGCACCCGTCGCCGTTGGTGGCCGAGCGCAGACGAGGAACGGTCCACCCGCTGATCCAGAATCTTCGCGATAATCCAGCTCTCGGCCTGTTTCGCGAATCGCATTACACAAGCTTCACGAGCTTCACGGCGAGAGGTGACGTGTTCCTGCTGTACACGGACGGCATCACCGAAGCCACCAACACAGAGGATGAGGAATTCGGGCGCGAGCGGTTGTGCAGCGTGTTGAAGGAGAACCTCGACTGCGACATGGTGCGGCTGACACAGTCGGTGATCGAAGCGGTCAATCAGTTCACGGGCACGCGAGCGTTAGCCGATGACATTTGCCTGGTGGCGGTTGAAGTGGCGGCGTCTTCCAAGCCAACCAAGCCCGCGCTCGTCGAGACCAGTGCCGCCAGCTAGTCGGCTCGCGCGGAAGGGGTCACGTTTCTCCGCGCTCACGGTGTGCGACGGAATAGGTCGGCGAACCCGCTGGAGTCACGCCAAGGTTGCGCAAAACCCATGCCCAGCCGGTCATCATGCGATGCCTGAACGCGCCAGTTCTCGGCTGGCAAACCCTCGTTGACCTTGGCTATAGTCTCGCCCAATGAACCGCCTAGAATGGGTCCGGACGGAAGCGGTGTTGATCGCGTTCTCCGTCGTCTTCATCGCCTTGGCCGTCAACAGTTACGTGCGGGAATCGGGAACCTCGGATGAGGCCAGCCATCTGACCGCAGGCTACGCGGCGCTCACATTGGGTGATTATCGCATCGACGCCGAGCATCCGCCTGCGGTGCGTATGTGGGCGGCGGCACCACTCTTGTTCACGCCGGGCATCACATTCAACACGAATTGCTACTCGTGGCAAGCACGCACCTTTTGGGAGTTCTCGCATGAGTTCTTGTACAGTCAGGCTGACGCGGACGGCCTTCTTAACCGCGGACGATTCATGATTGTCTTATTGGGGGTATTATTGGGCTGGCTGCTGTTTTTCTGGGCGCGTGAATTGTTCGGGTTCTGGCCAGCCGTCACTGTGTTGGGGCTTTACGCGACGGAGCCGAACATCTTGGCGCATTCCGGCTTGGTGACAACCGATCTGGGGGTTACGTGTTTCTTTTTTGGCACGATTTACTTTCTCTGGCGCACGTCGCGCGAACTGACTGCAGGCAATCTGCTCGGACTCGTCGTTTTTTTTGCGCTCGCGCAAGTCGCCAAGTTCTCGGCCTTGTTGTTCGCGCCCATTGTGGCGCTACTGTTGATGATTCGCGTCTGCCGGACCGATGCGTGGATCTCACGCATTGGCGGGCTGGCGAAGTATTCACGACGGACCCAAAAACTGGGCGTGGCTTTTCTTCTTATGCTCATGCTGGCGGCTGGATCGTATTTGATGATCTGGGGAAGCATGGGGTTTCGGTATCGTCCCGCTCCCAGCCACGTTGATCCAAATTCGCTCATGCGTACGAAATCCAGTGTAACCGAGTTCATGCCGCGGCTTTCGGCGGCGATGAACTGGATTGACCGGCACGAATGGTTACCCAATGCCTATTCTCAGGGGTTTCTGTTGGGCCAAGCCAAGGCTCAGGTGCGTCCCGCGTTTCTAATGGGTCAATTTAGCGAAACAGGCTGGTGGTATTATTTCCCAATGGCGTTTCTCTTCAAGACATCCATCACTGTTCTCGTGCTGTTCAGCATCGCCCTTGCGCTCTGTGCCATCTCCCGCAAAGCATTCCGTCAGAATGAAGCCTGGTTTCTGGTTCCGCTCGCGGTGTACTTGGCCGCGGCGATGATGAGCCACGTCAACATCGGCCTGCGACACATCCTCCCCATCTATCCGTTCGTACTCCTCACTTGCGGCAAACCGATCTCCGCCCTGCAATCTCGCGTGCCGCAGCGACTGCTGTTGCTCCTGCTGGTGGCCCCGATATTGGAACTGGCGACCGTGTACCCGCATTGTCTCGCCTTTTTCAACCAGTTGTGCGGCGGTCCACGCCACGGTTACATGCTTCTCGCCGATTCCAACATCGATTGGGGGCAGGACCTCAAAGGGCTCAAGCAGTGGATGGCGAAGAACCATGTGGGACACATCAACCTCGGCTACTGGGGGAATGCCGATCCGGCCTATTACCACATCTCCTGCACCTATCTGCCCGGATCCTCCCTCTTCCTCAACCGCCGTCTCGAAGGTCCGTGGGTGCCGGGATACGTGGCCGTAAGCGTCAACCAATTCCATCACCCGACGGATGAGACCATACGGAGCATGTACGCTCCATTGCTTCAACGCCCGCCGGTGGCTGTCATCGGCTACACCATTTACGTGTATTGGGTGGAAGCCAAATGGTGGTGACCCGGGCCTGACCACATATGCGGGCGCTGGCCATCGGTACAGTCAACCGCTGGCGCGTGCCATCGCCAACGGGGTTTGAGACAGGTACGCAGCACTAACTCAGCAACTGCCGCAGCACGTACGGCAGGATGCCGCCATGCCGGTAGTATTCGACCTCGATGGGCGTGTCGATGCGCGCAATCACTGGCACTTTCTGTTGCGTTCCGTCGGGCCGATGGATCATTAAGGCCAGTTCCTGCCGTGGTTGGAGGTTTTCCGCCAGCCCGAGGACATCGAACGTTTCCGAACCGTCGAGCTTCAACGTCTGCGCGCTCGTGCCCTCCTTGAACTGGCACGGCAACACGCCCATGCCGACAAGATTGGAGCGATGGATGCGCTCGAAGCTTTGCGCGACGACAGCGCGCACACCGAGTAGTCGAGTGCCTTTCGCAGCCCAATCGCGCGAACTGCCTGTGCCATATTCCTGTCCCGCGAAGACGACGAGAGGCACGGCAGTTTCCTGGTATTTGATCGCCGCCTGGTAAATAGAGATCGGTTGCCCTTGGTACTTCGTGACCCCGCCTTCAACACCGGGCAGCATGAGGTTTTTAATCCGCACGTTGGCGAAGGTGCCCCGCGTCATCACCCGGTCGTTGCCACGGCGTGCGCCGTAACTGTTGAAATCGACGGGCGGGACGCCGTGATCGATCAGATATTTCCCCGCTGGCGAATCCTTCTTGATGCTGCCGGCAGGCGAGATATGGTCGGTCGTTACCGAATCGCCGAAGATCCCGAGTGCGCACGCGCCCCGGATATCAGCGATCGTGCCCGGCTGCATCGAGAAATCCCCGAAGAATGGCGGTTCCTGGATGTAGGTGCTCTTCGCATCCCAACGGTAAACGTCCCCAACGGAAGAGGGGATCTCGTTCCACGCGGGGTTTTGTGCCGCGAAATCCTTGTACAACGAGCGAAACACGTCGGGCTTGAGCGCGGTTTTCATCGCCTCCCGGACTTCGGACAATGTCGGCCACAAATCCCGGAGAAAAACGTCACGCCCGTTCCTGTCCTTGCCGATCGGTTCGGTCGTCAGGTCGATATCGACCCTGCCCGCGAGCGCGAACGCGACGACGAGCGGCGGCGACATGAGGAAATTCGCCTTCACGCTGGAGTGGACACGGGCCTCGAAGTTGCGGTTGCCGCTGAGCACGCTGGCGGCGACGAGGTCGTTCTCGGTTACCGCCTCCTCAATCGGCGTGGGCAATGGTCCCGAGTTGCCGATGCACGTGGTGCAACCGTACCCCACGAGATAGAAGCCGAGCGCATCGAGGTAGCGTTGCAAGCCCGTCCTCGCGAGGTAATCGCTGACGACGCGCGATCCGGGGGCGAGCGAACTCTTGACGTATGCGGGAACCTGCAACCCGTGTTCGACCGCCTTTTTTGCGAGCAAGCCGGCCGCGAGCATCACACTCGGATTCGAGGTATTCGTGCAACTGGTGATGGCGGCAATGACAACCGAGCCGTGACCGATCTGCCAATCGCCACCGTGCGTCGGTACGCAACCGTGCATGGGGTCGGGCGACGGGTGTTGGTCACGCATTTCCGACTCGCTTGCCGAAACGCGATCCCTGCCGGCGCCTGCATGTCTCGGTTGTTCCACCGGGCTGCTGGAATCCAGATGCACCACGACCCGCTTGGTCAACTCGTCCGGGGGCTTGTTGTAACCGTTCTCCGTCAGCGGCTTCGAAAACAGTTCGACAAACGTATTCTTCAACTGCGGCAACTCGACGCGGTCCTGTGGGCGCTTCGGGCCGGCCACGCTCGGCTGCACGTCAGCGAGGTTGAGTTCAATTTCGATACTGTAATCAACCTCGCCCTTGCGCGGGATGCCAAACATCTCCTGCGCCTTGAAATAGTTGCCGAAGGCGACGACCTGTTGGTTTGTGCGACCTGTCGCGCGCAGGTAATTCAGAGACTCGTCGTCCACGGGGAAAAAGCCCATGGTCGCGCCATATTCAGGCGACATGTTGGCGACGGTGGCGCGGTCGGCGACGGGTAACGAAGCTGCGCCTTCGCCGAAGAACTCGACAAATTTGCCGACGACCTTCGCCTGGCGCAGCCTCTGCGTGACGTGCAACGCGAGGTCGGTAGCGGTCACGCCTTCGCGCAACGCCCCCGCCATGTGGACGCCGACAACTTCCGGTGTGAGGAAGTACACGGGCTGGCCGAGCATGCCGGCTTCCGCTTCGATGCCGCCCACGCCCCAGCCGACGATGCCGAGCCCGTTGATCATGGTTGTGTGCGAATCCGTGCCGACGAGTGTATCGGGATAGTAAACGTTGTTCGTCGACAACACCCCCTTGGCGAGATACTCCAGGTTGACCTGATGGACGATGCCAATGCCGGGTGGGATGACCTTGAACGTCTTGAACGCCTGCTGGCCCCACTTGAGAAGCTCATATCGTTCGCGGTTGCGTTTGAATTCCATTTCGAGATTCAGCTTCAGGGCCTCGGCGACGCCAAAGAAATCCACCTGTACGGAATGGTCCACCACGAGATCGACGGGCACGAGCGGCTCGACGATCTTCGGGTCCTTCTTCATGCGCGCGACGGCCGAGCGCATCGCCGCAAGGTCAACCAACAGCGGTACCCCCGTGAAATCCTGCAGCACGATGCGCGCGACAATGAACGGGATTTCTTCGTGTCCAGGCGACTTGGCGTTCCAGTTGGCCAGCGCCCGCACGTCGCGCTCGGTCACCTTCTTGCCGTCCACATTGCGCAGGATGGATTCAAGCACGATGCGAATGCTGACCGGCAACCGTGAAACCTGGCCGACGCCCGCGGCTTCGAGCGCGGGCAGCGAGTAGAATTGTCCTTTACGACTGCTGTCGAGATCGAACGTTTGCAGCGAATTGAACAGATTGTGTGCGGTTGCCATAGCCAAGGCATTATACGAACTGATTCCGCTTAGGCAAGCAGACGGTGCCGTCGATGCAGGAAAAGGCTTGGGACGTCATCACGACAGGCGGGCTTCATCGGTGTATCGAAAAAGCAGAAAGCCCCGAAGCTGTTCGCTTGGGGCTTCCGTCGCGGGGTGCGTGTGGGGTGGACCAATGCGAATTATCTGCGGCGACGATGGAGCAGGCCGAGCATGAGCAACAGGCCGACCGCCGCGAGCGACGCCGTGGATGGCTCCGGCACGACGGTGGGATCGGTGCAGATGCGGACGAGCATGTCGTTATAGTCGCCGAGGCAACCCTCGTTTCCGTTTATTTGTTGCAGGGTGGAGTCCTCGATGCCGATCCAGTAGGTTTCGGCTCCCGATGCCATTGATTGCGCGAAAACGACGAAGTGTTGGTGCGAGGTGTCGCCACAGGGATTCAGTGACGATTGCGTGAAGAAGGTTCCGCCAACGCTCGTCAGGTAGAAACCATAGTTTGCGCTGGGTGAGAACGTGGTGGTGTCAGGCGGTGAGTCGGGACCCAGAAATATCGGGTGCAACGTTAGCGGGTGCGCCGTGTCGTACCAGCCGAACTGGTTGATATCCGCATTCCCGGCCATCTCCAGCTCCAAACTGGCGGTGAGTGACGATACAGTATTGTGAAAATAGAAACTCGGATCCGCCGTGCCGCCGCTGTCGGTAACCGGGTTGTAGGCGTTCCCCCAATAGGGCACGGCACCGGGTGCGAGCGACAGGGGAGCAGTTGGTGCATTGATCATGTAATAGCCGATGTTATTCTCGGGTCCGTCCAGTGACGGGTTATCCCAATAGGGTTTACCGTCCTGATCGAGGTCGGCAGAAGTCCAGTTCTGGAAGGCGGCATTCTTCGATCCGACGATTACATCGGCGAAAGTAGCCGTAGCAAGCAAGGAGGAAAATGCTACTGCGGCGAATAGACCATACCGTCGAACATTTTCGATTCTCATAAACCCCTACACCCCTGTGTTTACCCTACCCCTAGTGCGCGTACATTTGCCGCATCCCCATCTCCTTGGAGACCGACTAATACTGAACACAGCAATTTACCACGGAAACGCGCGATTTCAAGGGGGTGGATACCTTACAAGCCATATTTTTACTGGCTTTCAAGGCTATTGCTACAGAGGGTGATACAACGAAAACGCCCCGACGGGTTACCATCGGGGCGTCGAAAAACGCAGGAAGTGGTTACTTGGCGGCTACTTCAATTGCGCGAGTGCGCCCTTGATTTTCTCGAAGTTCGGTAACTGACCGGGATCATCACTGGATTCGGCATAACGAACAACACCCTGCTTGTCGATGACGAATGCCGAGCGTTTGGGGACTCCACTCATACCGAGATTTTTTTGCGGCAGGAAACTGTCGTAGGCGATGCCATAGGCTCGCGTGACCTTGTGTTCGTAGTCGGAAAGCAGCGGTACGGTGATTTTTTCCTTCTCCGCCCAAGCGGCCTGTGCGAACGGGTTGTCGCCGCTGATGCCAAGCACGTCGGAGTTGAGGCTGGTGTAGGCGTTCAGGCCCTGGCTGACTTCGCACATCTCCTTCGTGCAACCGCCCGTGAACGCCATCGGGAAGAACAGCAGGACCGTGTTCTTCTTCCCGAGATTGTCGCTAAGCTTGACCTTTTTCGGACCCTCGGCGGACTTCGTCGTCAACTCGAAGTCCGGTGCCTTGTCGCCAACTTTCAGTGCCATCGTATTTCTCCTGTTGAGTGTTAATTAAAAAATGGTGGACGATACAGGACTTGAACCTGTGGCCTCTTCCATGTCAAGGAAGCGCTCTAGCCAACTGAGCTAATCGTCCCCGCCACCGCAGGCATATTACAAGGCACTGGAAATGGTGTCAACCCGGCCCCAAACGGGCGACGCCGATTCAGAAATGCGTAGGCTCGCGTCTGACGAGCTTGCCGCGACCGATCTTCCCCACGAATTTGCCGTCCTTGGCCGCGATTTCGCCGCGAACCGTCACGACGTGGGGCCGGCCCTTGATCTCCCAGCCCTCGAACGCACTGTAGTCCACGTTCATCAACTGCGTCCTCGCCGAAATCTTCCCGCGATAGTCCGGGTCGTACACCACGAGGTCCGCATCGCTGCCCACCGCAATTGTCCCCTTGCGCGGAAACAGGCCGAACAGCTTCGCCGCCTGGGTGCTCGCGCAATCCACGAACGAGTTGAGGTCGATCCGTCCTTCGCAGACGCCGTGCGTGTATAACAAATTCACGCGGTCCTCCAGCGCCGGTATGCCGTTGGGGATCTTCGTGAAATCCCCGCGGCCCATGTCCTTCTGGCCCTTGAAATCGAATGGCGCGTGGTCGGTGCCCACGGTGGAGACGAATCGCTGTCGCAACCCGTTCCAGAACACATCCTGGTTCCGCTTGTCGCACAGCGGCGGCGACATCAGGTACTTCGCGCCCTCGAAGTTCGGCAACTCGCCGAACGACTTGTCCAGCACGAGATGCTCGATCAGGATCTCGATCCACACGTGGATGCCCCGCGCCTTCGCCGCCAGCGCTTCCTCCAGGGCCTCTTCGTTGCTGGTATGGACGACGTAACAGTGCGCATCGTGCATCTCCGCAAACGTCATCAGGTGATGAATGCCCTCAGCCTGAACCCGCGGGGGCCGACTCCAGTAATGCCACTCCGGACCGGTCCTGCCTTCGGCGAGCAGCTTTTTCTGCAACTCGACCACGAGATCGGCGTTCTCGCAGTGCGCGGTGGTGATCACGCCCAACTTCCTGGCCAACCGCATCGTGTGGAACAGCTCTTCGTCCGTGATACCGAACGCGGGTTTATACGCCAGATAAATCTTGAAGCTCGGGATGCCGGCTTTGACGATCTCGGTGAGTTGACCCTCGCATTCCTTGTCCAGCCTCGACACGGTCTGGTGGAAGGTGAAGTCGCAGGCGCTATGGCCTTCGGCTTTGCTGAGCCAAAGCTCAAAACCGTCCTTCAGTGGCTGTTCGGTCCGGGACTGGCTAATCATCTCGATGAACGTGGTGGTCCCGCCTACCAACGCCGCCTTGCTCGCCGTCTCGTGCGTGTCCCTGGCGAATGTGCCCATCACCGGCAAGTAAATGTGCACGTGGGGATCAATGAACCCCGGAAAGACGTACTTGCCTTTCGCGTCGATGAGCGTCGCATCCTTCGGCGCGTCCAGCCCGCGCCCGATGCGCGTGATGGTTTCGTTCTCGCAGAAAATGTCCGCGACGTAATCCGTATCCGCGGTGATGATCCGTCCGTTCTTGATAAGCAGTGACATAACAAGACTCCCGCGCCCATCCTAAGGCACCTCGCACAGGGTGGCAATCCGCGAGAGAGATGCAACGCCAAAAGCCACAACACGCCGCAGCCAACTCCTTAGCCCACACCCGAAATCTCTTCGACGCCGGCCGCTCTTTTGCTACATTGCGGGAACCATGGACGTTTTCTTCTACGAAACGTTTGAGGAGGAAGCCGCGGCGTTGCGGGAGCATTTGCCCGCACAGGTCCGGGTGGGGTTCACGTGGAAGACGATCCAGGAAACGGGTGATGTCGAACCGCCCGCGCCGCTCATCAGCATTCGGACGCAATCGATCATTCCCCCGGCGTGGACGGGGAAGGTGAGGGGGATCGTGTCGCGCACGACGGGTATCGATCATCTCGTCGGGATACAAATTCCCTACGGGCATCTGCCGCACTACTGCAGCCGCGCGGTGGCGGAGCAGGCGATTTTGTTGATGATGGCGTTGTTGCGGAAGCTGCCGCGGCAGATCGACCAATTCCCGGACTTTCATCGCGATGGACTGACGGGACGCGAGTGCGCGGGGAAGAAGCTGCTGGTTGTCGGCGTTGGCGATATCGGCCTCGAGGTCGTGAAGATCGGCCTCGGACTGGGGATGGACGTGCGCGGTGTGGACATTCTCCAGAAGCATCCGTTGGTCACCTATGGTTCCATCAACGAAGGTTTGGCGTGGGCGGATGTGATTGTCTGCGCGATGAACCTGACAACGGAGAACGTCGGCTACTTCAAATACGACGTGCTCAAACAAGCGCGTCGCGGCGTCGTGTTCGTGAACGTGGCGCGTGGCGAGTTTTCGCCGACGAATGATTTGGTGAAATTGCTCGATGAAGGGCACGTAAGCGCTCTGGCGCTTGATGTGTACGAGAAGGAAAGCGCGCTCGCCGTGGCGTTGCGCTCGGGCAAGTCAGGCTTCCCGCTGCTGAATCGCGCGAACGTGATTCTGACGCCGCACAACGCGTTCAACACCGACGAGGCGGTCGAGCGCAAAGCCGAGCAGACCGTCCAGCAAATCGAGCATTTTATGCAGAATGGCGAGTTTCTGTGGACGGCGGGGTGAAACCACAACCTATCATTCGTCAGATCTCCGCGGTTGAGACGCAGCCGTTGCGCAAGGCGGTGTTACGCCCCCATCATAATTTGAAGGAACTGAATTATCCGGGCGACGAGTTGCCTGAAACGGCACACATGGGAGCATGTCTCGACGGGGAACTTGTCGGCATTGCCACGGTGCATCGCGAGTCCGTCTCCCGGCACGAGCAACGACGGAGCGTGGCGCGTGCGCGGCATGGCGGTCACCCCGCAGTTGCAGCGTCAGGGAATCGGCAGGTCTCTGCTGCGTGCTTGCGTCGATTATGCGAAGGATCACGGCGGCACGCGGGTGTGGTTCAGCGCCCGCACATCGGCCGTGCCGTTCTACGAAAAGTTTGGATTCAGGGCGCGTGGCGAAGAGTTTGACATCCCGACGGTCGGCCCGCACTACATCATGTACCGGGACATGGCCGACGTCTGAGTGGCGGCTTCGACATTGACTTTGATCTACCCGCGCCGTATGAGAATTTGTCTGTCAATGGAACCGGAACTCATGAGAGGCAGATGAGGAACGGCGTTCGACAGGCGCATCGACGGCGTCGAAGTTTGTCGCTTCTGCTGGCCTGTACCCTGTCCGCATGTACCACACAAACCGGTACACGAGTTCGTCTCGCTGGTTCCAGCCTGGCGCGGGTCAAAACCGTGGGCCTTGTGGTCAAGGTCGATTCGCCATTCAGCGTGCTGCTGTCGCAGGAGCGAGCGACGGCCACGGGAGCGCTCATTGGAAGTTATGTGGGCGCGGCGATCGAAGCCGGAGTTCTGAGAGGCGCGGACGAAGGAATTCGGCGACGACTGGCTCCCGCTCTTGGCGACTTCGATCTCTACCGCCAGCTAACCACAAACCTGGTCCAGCGTTTGGATGACGCACATGTGTTTCCGGCCACAACGGTGTTGGAGGGGGACGCCTTGCGGGCCGGGAAACAGGTAAATGTGGATGCCGTCCTGGAAGTGACTGTGCCGCGCTGGGGTCTGGTCGTATGCCATGCAACGGAGCAAGATGACCGGCTGCAGGTTGGCATCGTCGCGCATGAACAGATGATCGACCAGGCCACTGGCCAGTTGCTCTGGGACCGAAATGAGTTTCATCTCGACAGTGATTGCCGCACCCAGGAAGAATACGAGGCGCGGCCCGAACTTTTGCAGCAGTTGCTCCGCCGGGCCTGTGATGACCTGACGGCGAGGATTGTCAACGAGGTGCGGTACCCGTAGTCTCCGTGGATGGGAGGTATATCACGATGATTGATCGACGATGGTTGGGCGGTGTTGCCGTGCTGATGAGTTTGTGTTGGCTCACCGGCTGTGCATCGATACACAACGACTTGCAGGTGGATTTGCATTACTCCACCCCGGCTGGACAGAAAACGCCTCTGGACGAACTCAAACCGCTGACAATCGCCCTACAAGTGGACGATGAGCGCGAAGCTTCCGTACGCGATCGGGTTGGCAACAAAATCAATAGCTTTGGGCAGGTGCTCGCCCGCATTCAATCCACTTCCGACGTGTCGGATGTGTTGCGTCAGGCCTTGAAGAATGAGTTCGAGAAGAGCGGTCACAAGGTAATTGAACCTTCGACGTCCGCCACGGCGGTCAATGTGCGCGTGGTGTTGAAACAATATTGGGTCGAAGCCCGGCTGCATTTCTGGGACGTGGAAATCGTGGCGACGATCGACGCAGATGTGTACGTCGGCGGTTCGACCGACGGGACAGCACCGCCCCCGCGCACCCTGACCGCCACTTCTCGCGAAACCGGTAATTCCGGCGAGCAGGAGGATTATCAACACGCCCTCAAGGCGGCCTTGAGGGAGTTTCTGCGCGAGTTCGCGCTCGACACGCAGATTACCGGGGCATTGCAGCGGCAAGCATCGCCGTAGCCGGGCCGCCGGTCTGTTGTGATTGACTTTACCGCAGTCGGGCCGTATTTAACCGGGGCTTTGGGAGTGGGCCAGCGAATCGCTCGCCCGACATTTTTATGGAACGAAAAACCCTCGAAATGCGCGCGCAGATGACCGACCTCGAACGGTTGCGTCACTCGGCGGCCCACGTGATGGCCACGGCCATCGCCAAGCTCTGGCCCGACGCACAATTCGCCGCCGGGCCGCCCGTGGACGAGGGATTCTACTACGACGTGGAGTTGCAGCACCGGATTTCGCCCGAAGACTTCCCGGCCATCGAGGCCGAGATGAAGAAGATCTCGAAGGAGAACCAGGTCTTCGAGAAGGTCGAAGTCACCCGCGAACAGGCCATGAAAGACGCGCAGAGTGGGCGGCTGGGCGCGCTCAGCGAACGGCCGGGCCACCCGAGCAAATTCAAGATCGGCAATCTCGAAGACATTCCCGAGGGCGAAAAGATCACTTATTACAAGAACGGCGATTTCATTGACCTGTGCGCCGGGCCGCACGTGATGCGGACGGGCAACGTCAGCGCGTTCAAGCTCACGCACGTGGCCAGCGCGTACTACAAGGGCGACGAGAAGAACCCGCAACTCCAGCGCATCTACGGCACCGCGTTCAAGAACAAGACCCAACTCGACGAGTATTTCAAGATGGTCGAAGAGGCGAAGAAACGGGACCACCGCAAGATCGGCGCGGAAATGGGCTTGTTCGCCATCGACACCGAATTTGTCGGCCCCGGCTTGCCGCTCTGGCTGCCCAAAGGCACGGCGATTGTCGAGGAATTGGAGAAGCTCGCCAAGGAAACCGAGTTCGCCGCCGGCTACGTCAGGGTAAAAACCCCGCATATCGCGAAAGAGAAGATGTATCTGACCAGCGGGCATCTGCCGCTTCTCTACGCGGATTCGATGTTCCCGCCAATGCGGTTGGCCCTCGATGAAAAGCAGGTCAATGAACTTGACCGCAAGATCAAAGGATTGGAAAAGACGATCGGAGAACTGGACGCTGATATTCAAGGTATCGAAAAGAAGGAAAGGACCGTTGGCGCCACCGAGGAAGATGAAGAAGGGCTGGGTGAGGATGAGTTTCGCGACGAAAAGCTTAACAAGGAATTGGCCGGTCTGATCGCGGCCCGTGACGGAGGCGACCGCTACTACCTCAAGGCGATGAACTGTCCGCATCATCATCGGATTTTTGCGGCGGAACCGCGGAGTTATCGGGATCTGCCGTTACGGCTGGCGGAATATGGAACCTGTTATCGGTACGAGCAGTCGGGTGAGTTGTTCGGTTTGATGCGGGTGCGGTCGCTCAACATGAACGACGCGCACATCTATTGCACCGAAGAGCAGTTCGCCGCCGAGTTCAACGCGGTGAACGAGATGTACCTGAAGTATTTCAAGATTTTCGGGCTGGAGAAGTACGAGATGCGGTTCAGCACCAGCGCGCCGGAAGGCATGGGCAAGAAATACGTCGATGAGCCGGAGTTGTGGAAGAAGACCGAGGACATGGTGCGCGAGGTTCTCAAGAGCAGCGGGATCAATTTCGTCGAAGTGGCGAATGAAGCGGCGTTTTACGGCCCGAAGATTGACGTGCAGGTCTGGAGCGCCATCGGTCGAGAATTCACCATTGCCACCAACCAGGTGGATTTCGCCGTCCCGAGACGCTTTGGCCTCGTCTACAAAGACCGCGACAACACCGAGAAGACACCGCTCTGCATCCATCGCGCGCCGCTTGGCACGCACGAACGCTTCATCGGTTTCCTCATCGAACATTATGCCGGCAATTTCCCGCTCTGGCTCGCGCCCGAACAGGTGCGCGTCATCACCATCGGCGACGACGTAGCGGTCGTGGATTACGCGAAGACGGTTGTCTCGGAACTCCGTGGGAACATGGTGCGGTGCGAAAGCGATTTCACCACCGACGACATCAAAGGCAAGATTCAGGACGCCGAGGTGGCGAAGGTTCACACAATGCTGGTGATTGGCGGTCGCGACGTGGCAGCGGGAGCGGTCAGCGTCCGTCTCCACGGCAAAGGCAACGTGGGCGCGAAACCGAAGGCGGAAGCGGTGGCGGATATTCTGGCGGCGATCAAAGAGCGGCGGGCGTAGCGAGGTTCGCTTTTGCGGTCTGGCCTGTGTGCTTTGGCAGGCGGAGGACTGACAATATGAATGTGCGGAAAGCTGGATGGATCGTAGGGCTGCTGATTCTGGCTGCGGGTTGCGGGCCCGCGCTGACGACCAAACCGACGCTCAAGGTGGGTGACCCGGCTCCCAAACTTCAGACTGGCAAATGGGTACAGGGTGAGTCGGTAAATCAGTTCGAAACGGGGAAGGTCTACCTGGTTGAATTCTGGGCCACGTGGTGCGGCCCGTGCCGGGCCTCGATTCCACACTTGAATGAATTTCACAACAGGTACAAGGACAAGGGCCTGATTGTCATCGGGCAGAATTGTTGGGAGCACGACGAGAGCCTTGTAGCGCCGTTTGTCAAGAGCATGGGCGGCAAGATGACGTATCGGGTTGCTCTCGACGACAAGACGGGGAGCCAGAAAGAAGGCAGGATGGCTGAAGCCTGGATGGCCGCTGCCGGCGAGGATGGCATTCCCACGGCATTCCTGGTGGACACCAAGGGCCGTATTGCCTGGATCGGTCAGCCTTTGGGACTGAGCGGGAAAGTGATTGAGGATGTGCTTGCAGGCACGCTCGATCTCCAGAAGGCCGCTGCAGAATATGACAGGCAACAGAAGGAGGAGGCACAGTTTCTCGAAGGCATGGCGCGTTTCAACAGCCTGATTAAACGGAAGGATTACGCCAGCAGCTACAAACTGGCGGCGCAGTTGAGCGAGACCCATCCAGACAACGCGGAGTTGCAAAACGAACTGGCCTGGCGCATCGCGACGGACCGGACGATCGAGAAACGCGATTTGGCCCTGGCGGAGACGATCGCCAGACGCGCCAACGAAGCGGCCAAAGGCGAGTCTCCGGCCATTCTGGACACGTTGGCCCGGATCGTGTTCATGGTGGGAAAGAAGCAAGAGGCCATCGTTTTGGAGGAGAAAGCCGTGGCACTGCAGGAAGGCGAAATGAAGAAGACCCTTGAAGGCGTGCTCGACAGCTACAAGAAAGGGCAATTGCCGAAGGCGGATTGAAGCGAGCGCGGTCGCGCACAACGGGTGCGCGTCGAGGTTGACTGCGGCCCCGACAAGATCAAGGGCAAGATTCAGGAGGCCGGGGCGGAGATTTTGGCGACGATCAAGGAATGAAGGGCATAGTCCGTCCGCAAACGGGTCAGGACGGTTGGTGACTTATGGAACTCGATCTTGAAGGCAAACATGCTGACCGCGCGTATGCCGTGCTCGCGTCGTTGGTCACGCCGCGGCCGATTGCGTGGGTGACGACGTTAAGCCCCGATGGCGTGGTGAACGCCGCGCCGTTCAGTTTTTTCAATGCGTTGGGCGCGGACCCGCCCATCATCGGGTTTTGCCCCGGCGATCGCGCGGACGGCACGCCCAAGGACACGGCGCGCAACATCCGGTTAACGCACGAGTTTGTGGTCAATCTCGTGGATGAAACGGTGGCGGAGGCGATGAATCGGACGGCGGCGGCGTTGCCTTACGGCGTGAGCGAGTTGCAATCGGCGGGCCTCACTACGGCGGTGAGTTCCGCGGTGAAGCCACCGCGCATTGCGGAATCGCCGGCGAGTTTGGAATGCAAGGAATGGGGAACGCTGCAGATTGGCAGGAATCGGCTCATCATCGGGTTGGTGAAGCGCGTGCAGGTGGGTGACGAATACTTCGACTCGAAGACGCTGCGGATTCGGAGCGAGCATTTTCATGTGATCGGGCGCATGGCCAGCCCGAATTGGTATTGTCGTACGCGGGACCGTTTTGAAATGATTCGTCCCGATTAATCGCGGGCGGGGTGATGATTTGGAGGCGTGAGCCTGCGGGGGGAGGAGTGAAACTCAGTGAAGACGAGTGAAACTCAGTGAGGATGGGATAAGGGTGGGAGGGGGTAAGCGGGGCCGGCGTGAAGTTCACGACGGATTCGTTTCGGGTCAGCACTCGTTGCGAACTTGCAGACGGAGGCGACGAAAGTATTTTAGCTGCGGGCAGAGAGCGAAGCGTGTAATCTCCCGGTTCGACACTCAACGCGGTCGCATAATCCCAAGGACACTATGAATGCGAAGATGATCTTCTGTTCCGTTACAGCGGCTGCGCTGTGCTCGACAATGTCAGCCCAAACCCAGGAGGTTGCCTCAACCATGCCATCCAAAACAACGAAACTGACTTCCGCCGTTTATGATTGGGAGAAAATGCAGCCCACGGTGGTGTCGAACGGCGTGCGCCGCACGCTGTTCGAGGGGCCTACGGCGACGCTCGACAAGATTAATTGCCACATCACCACGTTGAATCCCGATGAACAGAGCGGCGAGCCGCGCCTTCATCTGCAGGAGGAGGTCATCATCGTCAAGGAAGGCACAGTCGAGGCTAGGTACGACGGACACTCCGAAACCGTCGGGCCGGGTTCGGTTATCTTTTTCGCCTCGCATACCACCACTCAGCTGCGCAATCCCGGCAAAGTTCCGGCCACCTACACCGTCATATATTATTACACCCCGCAGACACCCAAAAAATGATCAATCGGTTTGCGACCCGTCAGACAGCCATGAAACGCATATTCAGCCTTCAGATCTGGAGGCGCTGAAGGAGATAGATGGCGCGAAAGAGCTGGTGAAGGAACTCTTGGCAGGGCGGTAGACCTCGCGCCATGCGCGATGCTGCACAAAAAGACTGTTGCATTGGGGTGGGAAAAGCCGTAAAAGAACGGGCCATTCGCGGTCGTACCGACGGTCAGATTGGGAAGGCAGAACTGCCCGCGGTGCGGGTGTGTGTGAGTAAGGAATTGTGAGTCACGTGAGTCAACGAATGTAACCCGCTGAGGGCCAACAGGAGGTCGTGGCAATTCAATCGTTTGTTCGTGTTAACCAGAAGATTCGCGCCCGTGAAGTGCGAGTGGTAGCAGCCGACGGAAAGCAACTTGGGGTCATCCCGATTAGCCAGGCGCTGGCCGCCGCGCAGCAGAGCGGGATGGACTTGGTCGAAGTGGCGCCCAACGCGACGCCGCCCGTTTGCCGCATCGTCGATTTCGGCAAGTACAAGTACGAGCAGGAGAAGCGGGAACGCGAGGCGCGCAAGCACCAGCACGCGAGCAAGCTGAAGGAAATCAAGATCCGGTTGAATATTGATCCGCATGATTACCAGACGAAGGTCAATCACATGCGGGATTTTCTGGCCGACGGGATGAAGGTGAAAGTGACCATGATGCTTCGGGGCCGCGAGAATGCGCATCCTGAATACGGTAATAAGATGATGCAAAAGATCATCCAAGACTTGCAGGATTGCGGTCGGCCCGAGGTGATGCCGAAGCTGATGGGCCGGAGCATCACGATGATGATCTCGCCGATGCGCGGCGCGGGCAAGAAAGCGGCGGCGGTGCGGCACGATAGCGAAGAGACCGAAGCATAATAGGTTTTTCAGGAAGGAAACAGGACATGCCACGTTGGAAATCAGCCAAGACAAAGAAGGCCGCCGCGAAGCGATTCAAGATCACGGCGACCGGCAAAGTGATGCGATATGGTTCGGGCAAGCGACATTTGCTCGGGCACAAGTCGTCGAAACACAAGCGCCGCTTGGGCCATACCAAGGCGGTCAGCGAGACGCACAAGCATCATATTACGGATGTGATGCCGTTCAGCCATCGCGGATAGTATTTTGAACATCGAATATCGGATTTGAAAGTTTAGGAGTTCACCATGCCAAGAGCCACCAATGCCCCCGCCAGCCAGCGCCGTCGCAAACGCATGCTGCTAGCCGCCAAAGGCTATCGCGGTTGGCGCAGCACGAAATTCCGTTACGCCAAGAACGCCGTATGGCACGGCCTGACCTACAGCTTCGCCCATCGCAAGGACAAAAAAGCAAACTATCGCGCGCTTTGGACGCAGCGCATCAACGCCGCCTGTCGCGCACAGGGGATCACGTATAGCCGATTCATTGCGGCGCTCAAGAAGGCCAACATCGCGCTCGACCGCAAGATTCTTTCGGACTTGGCGACGCATGACCCGAAGGCCTTCAGCGCCGTGCTCGCGGCGACGAAGTAATTGATGAACGATGGTGGCTGCGGTTGAGATCGAGCTACAGCTTCACCAAATCGCGTTTCCGTAATGTGAACCGGGAAATCCTGTCGTAACCGCACTCGTGGGCGAGCGCGGCGGCCCTGCCGAAGCCCTGCCCGACGTCCTGCGGCAGATGCGCGTCGCTGCCGAGTGTGATCGGAATGTTCAAGCGGTGGGCGATCTGTAGAAATGCTTCGCTCGGGTAGATCTCTTTGCAGGGCTTGCGCAATCCGGCCGTGCTCACTTCAATCGCGACATCCGATTCGGCGACGGCGTGCAACGCGTCCTCATACACCTTGGTGAAATCCGTCTTCGGGCGGAGGTTGAACTTCTTGGGCAAATCGGGGTGGGCGAGGGAGTCAAACAAGCGCGACCGCGCGGCCTGCGTCCACACGTTGAAATACTCGCGCCAACGGCCTTCGATATCTTCGTTTTTCCAATCCTCGGCGCTACGATCGACGGGGAAGTCGCCGAGGTAATGCACGCTGCCGAGAAAATAATCCCACGGATGCATGGCGGCCAGTTCGCGAATCCAATCCTGGCGTTCGGGAATAAAATCAACTTCGAGCCCGAGTTTGATGGAGAGCAACGGCAGTTTCTTTTGCGCGTCGCGCACCCAGCCGACATACGTGTCGAGGTCGGAAACTTTCATGGTCCAATCGGTGTCGCGATTGCCGAGGGGAGCGTGATCGGAACAGCCGATTTCGTCAAGGCCGCGTTCAAGCGCGATTTTGGCGTAGTCGAGCGGCACGCCGATGCCGTCGGTCAATCGCGTATGCATGTGGTAGTCGATCAACATAGCCACAAAGTGTAATGCTTCCGTCAGCCAGCGCAAGGTTGGAAGTGGCCGATAAATATAATGTCAAACTTCCCTTGCCGAACTTGCGTGCCCCGTCTATAATGCGCAGGGTCATTGAACGGGGGGGGCTCGCCAAGGAGTGAGGGGGACGAATCCTTCCGAGCGAAGTTCGTGGATTCACTTTTTAGGAGGCCAGTTAGAATGAAACTTACCTACCGTAGTGTGCTCGCGACAGCCGTCAGTTTTCTTTTCGTACCCGCTTCACTTTTTGCGGCCAGCTTGGCGTTCGACAGTGCGTCGGACCCGGCTTATGGGGGAGTCTGGACCAACGGGAGTAATGGCGGCACCGGTTGGAATGGTGGCTGGGCGATGTTCATCGGAACTACATTGTCCAACACCCCCACGGCGCAGTTCATTGGTTCTTCCACGAACAACGACATCAATGGCGACACGAATGGGGATGGAGACATCGATACCTCAGGCAAATCCTGGGGATTGCTAGGCAACGGGCAGGATGTATTCGCGGAACGTTTGCTCACCGGGGCGCTGAATGTTGGCCAAAAGATTGTCATTTCCATGGACAACGGCGTCGTGCCCACCAACGACCCCAACGCAGAAGTCGGGGTGCTTCTGCAGAATGACCTCAATGAAACACGATTGCAGTTTAAGATGGGGAGCACGACGAACATCTACGACTTGGAGCACATTGGCCCCGCCACAGGGATCACGAACACCGACCAAGGGCTGATGATTGAGGTCGAGGTGGTTACCATTGACACTGCCAAGGTTTCTGTGACGACGCTTGGTGACGGGGTGACACATGTATTCAGCAATATCCTGATGAACGCCGGTGTCACCAGTGGCCATCATCAGATCAACTACGTGGTCTTGGAGAACAAGAGCACGGGTGGCGGGGTGACGAACCAGTCGTTCTTCAATTCCATGTATGTACTGCCCGACACCAACGATTCAACCTTTTTCGCCGACCAGTCCTTGGGCATGGCAGCTTCGGCAAACCCGGCGATTGTGAACAGCAACCTGACCTACACGATTACTGTGACCAACAAAGGACCGTCCGTGGCCACCAGCATGACGGTCACGGACGTGCCACCCAGTGGCGTGACGTTCGTGTCAGCAACCTCCGCACAGGGCACCTGTACAACGGACGCGTTCGGTCGGGTGATTTGCACTGTCGGATCGCTGGCAAGCAACGGCGTGGCATCGATCGCGCTTGTCGTCACGCCGCTCGCGTCCGGCGTCATCACCAACATCGCTTCCGCCTCGGCCCTCAACGTCGATCCGAATCCGGGGGACAATGTGCTCACCAACATCGCTTCGGTTGTCACCGCGATGCAGCTGTCGGTCACGCCCGCAAGTTTCGAGTTCGGGACGATCGCCACCGGCACCACGCAGCAGACCAGTTTCGTCGTGACCAACCTCGGTGGCGCAACCCTGACGGGCACGGCCACGGTCAGCACGGCGACATTTGCAGTTGTGTCGGGCAGTCCTTTCAGCATAGCAGGCTTCGGGACGACGAATGTGGGTGTCAGCTTTACGCCATCGAGCACCGGCAGCTTTACGGACAACGTGGTTTTCGCCAGTGACGGCGGCGTGTCGACGAACACGGTGACTGGCACGGGTGCGGTCGTCCCCGTGGCCAGTTTCACGGGCGCGCCTAGGGCAGGGCTCGTGCCGCTCCTCGTGACATTCACGAATTCATCCACAGGGACGATCACAAACCGTTTTTGGAATTTCGGCGACAGTGGAACAACGAATACGTCGAACCCGACGGTGGCGCATACCTACAACTCAACGGGCACGGATACGGTTACGTTGATCGTCAGCGGCCCCCTCGGCGTCAGCACCAACACGCAACTTGGGTACATCACGGTAACGAACATCCCGCCGGTACAAACCGTCACGCCGGCCAGCCACGATTTCGGTTTGTTGGCTGTCGGCCAAAGCAGCACGCAGACGTTCTCGGTGATCAATGGCGGTGTGGATGCGCTGATTGGCACCGCGACGGTAAGCGGGGTGCAGTTTGTGCTCGTTGGCGGCAGCCCGTACAATGTGTCGGGAGGTCAGACGGGTTCTGTGACGGTTAGTTTCGATCCGAACAGTGCTGGGTCATTTACGGGGAGCGTGGCTTTTGCGAGCAATGGCGGCGACTCGACGAACACGGTCACGGGTTCGGCCGCGATCGCGCCCGTGGCCGACTTCACCGCCAGCGCGACCAATGGATTTGCGCCATTGAGTGTTACCTTCACCGATACCTCAACGGGCACGATCACCAATCACTCGTGGACCTTTGGCGATGGCGGCACGAGCACCGCCAGCAGCCCAAGCCACACCTACACGAATGCCGGAGTGTTCTCGGTGAGCCTGACCGTGGACGGTCCGTTGGGCGCGTCCACGACCAACCGCGTAAACCTGATCGCGGTGACAAACGCGCCGCCAGGGGCGAGTTTCACCGCCAGCCCCACGAACGGTGCCGCGCCGTTGACCGTGACCTTTACGGACACCTCAACCGGCACGATCACCAATCATTCATGGACGTTTGGCGATGGCGGTACGAGTACGGCCAGCAGCCCGTCCCATACCTACACGAATGCCGGGACCTTCTCGGTCGCGCTCACGGTGCTTGGTCCCGACGGCTCGTCCACGACGAATCGGGCAAACCTGATTACGGCGACCAACGCGCCGCCGAAGGCGAGCTTCACGGCCAGCCCCGCAAGCGGCGCCGCGCCGTTGACCGTGACCTTTACGGACACGTCGACGGGCACGATCACGAATCATTCGTGGACATTTGGCGACGGTGGCACGAGCACTGCGAGCAGCCCGGGCCATACCTACACGAATGCGGGGACGTTCTCGGTAAGCTTGACCGTGGCCGGTCCGCTGGGATCGTCCACCACGAATCGCGCGAACTTGATCACCGTGACGAATAATGTGGTGGTGTTGGTGCACATCGTCCGGCCAGCGAACGGCATGCTCTATCCGGCGACGTTTACCAATCAGACGATCACCATTGTCGCGACGGCCAGCAGCACCAACAGCATCAGCAAGATCGAGTTCTTCGATGGCACGAACAAGCTGGGCCAGGCTACGTCCAGCCCGGCCACAAATGTCTTGAACCATCCCGTCCCGGGTGTCCACACCCTGACGGCGCGCGCGACCGACTCGGAGAATCTGGTCAATACATCCACCGCCGTCGTGATCACGATCGGCGCGAAGAATTCGCCGCTGGGTGATTGGGAAGTCACGATTAGTGGCGCGGACAAGGGAGTCGAATTCGTAACGTTGGATGACGATGCGAGCGCCAGCGGCTACGATATCCGACTCAAGAAGTTTGGGCTGAATGACGTGACTGGTACTTGGGCACTCGATGCCAAAGGCAAACTGAGCGGGCCGTTCATCGAGCAGCTTGGCAGCGCGACGAACTGGACCGGGACCCTCACGGGCAGCGCCAAGAGTCTGAAGAGCCTGAGCGTGTCGGTCACGACAACAAGTGTGGGCGTCTTCCATTGGAAGGGTGTGCCCGCGACGGAATTCCCCAACCTGAGCGGGACGTGGTCGGGAGTGGTGACGGTTGTCAAGGCGAAGGCGGCGACTCCCGTGAGTTATGCGATCCGCACCAACGCGAATGACTCGGCAGTCTTCGACGTGACGACATCGATCAATACCAACACGGTGATCGGGCAATTGATTGCGACCTCGCGCAACGTGGTGTATGGGTATGTCGCGGTTGGCGGCACGAACATCACGATGTCCGGCAAGTTCAAGGATCAGTCGGCGAAAGCTTTGCCCGATACCATGACGTTTAAGGGCGCAGATACAAATGCGACTGCCGATAAGGTCTCAATCCAACTCTCGCGGTAAGAGGATCGAGGCAACGCGTCTGCAATCGATGGAGGTCGTCTGGCGGCTTGCCCGCTGGGTGGGTTTTCACTACACTCCCATGGGATGAGGAAAATCCTGCTTCCGATTGCGCTATTATTGGCCGCCATCCTGTTGCTGGCGGCGATGGCCAATTGGTACGAGCAGAAGTATGGTTCCCAAGGTCCGTTCCCGCCCCCGCAAGGGGGAGGGCATTGAGGAGAGCATGGCGAAGATCAAAAAACTGCTGCACACGCGCTATCGCGTGAACGATTTGGAGAAGACGGTTGCGTTTTACCGGGATGTGCTCGGTTTGCACGAGACGGGCCGGCAGAAGTCACCGCGCGGCTCGGAATTGGTATTCCTGAAGGCGCCCGAAAGCGAAGAGGAAATCGAGCTTTGCTCCTACCCAGCCGCCGGACCGGTGCAGGTGCAGCCGGATCTGACGCATCTTGCATTTGAAGTGGACGATCTCGAGGTGTTCGCGAAGCAGCTTGCGAAAAAGGGCGTGAATTTGTCCGACGGACCGAAGAGAGCGTCTGCGGACATGATGTTTGCCTTCGTGGACGCGCCCGAAGGCTACGAAATCGAACTCATCGAGCGGTCGAAGAAGTGACCGCCAAGCCCAAACTTGTCATCGCGCCCTCGATTCTCGCGGGAGATTTCGGCAATTTCGCGCGGGACGCGAAGCGGGCGGAAGAGGGTGGGGGAGACTGGTTGCATTGCGACGTGATGGACGGTCATTTCGTGGCGAACATCACGTTCGGGCCGGATACGGTGGCGGCGTTCCGCAAGGCAACGAAGCTGCCGCTGGACGTGCACTTGATGATCGAGCGGCCCGACGTGTATGCCGAGCGATTCATCGATGCGGGCGCCGATCACCTGATCGTGCATCTCGAAGCCAGGCATGATGTGGTCAGGACGCTCGCGTTGATCCGCCGCCGCAAAAAAGGCGCGGGTTTGGCGATCAATCCCGACACGCCGGCGGAGAAGGCGCTGCCGTTTCTCGGTCAGATCGACGAGTTATTGGTGATGACGGTGCATCCGGGATTCGGCGGGCAGTCGTTCTTGGCGGAAATGCTGCCGAAGATTTGCGCTTTACGGGCGGCGGCAAAGGACTTGCCGATTGTCGTGGACGGCGGGATCAACCCGGAAACGGGTCGCCAGTGTGTCGAGGCGGGGGCGAACGTTCTCGTGGCCGGCAATTCGCTGTTTCGGCACAAAACATTGGACTTGGGTGATGCCATCACAGAGTTGAGGAAACATGCAACTGACTAAGATCAAATTCGGGACCGACGGTTGGCGCGGCGTGATCGCTGAGGATTTCACGTTTGAAAACGTGCGGCGTGTGTCGCAGGCGACGGCCGATTACTGGAATTCGCTGGTGGGGACCCACAAGGCGGCGATTGTCGGCTATGATAACCGCTTTCTGTCGGAGACGTACGCGAGGCTTGTGTGCGAAGTGCTGGCGGCGAACGGAATCAAGGCGTTGTATCCGCCATTGGCAGTGCCGACGCCCGCCGTCTCGTTTGTTGTGCGCGACCGCAAGCTGTGCGGGGCGGTAATGATCACCGCGAGCCACAATCCTCCCCAGTTCAACGGCTACAAGCTGAAGGCGCATTATGCCGGGCCCGCCGACCCCGAGATTTGCGCACAAGTGGAAGCGCGGGTGGATCGTTCGCCCGTCCGTTTCGTCGGTTTCGACGACGGCGTGAAGTGCGGGACCATTGAAGTGTACGACCCGCGCGCGGCCCATGTGGCGGCCGTGAAGAAGATTATCAATCTCAAAAAGATACGCGGCGCCAAACTGGGGGTCGTGGTGGACTCGATGTATGGTTGCGGCGGGAACCTGCTGGAGAGCCTGTTGGAGAAATCGGCGTGCCGGGTGCAGACGATCCGGGCCACTCGCGATCCGTTGTTTGGAGGGATCAACCCCGAGCCGATTGGGAAGAACCTCGGCGCGTTGTGCGATGCGGTGAAGAAAACGCGGGCTCAGATTGGGCTGGCCACCGACGGCGATGCGGACCGTCTCGGCGTGGTGGACGACAAGGCGCAGTACCTGTCCATCCAACTCGTCTTCGCGATGCTGCTGCTGCACTTGCTCCGCAATCGCGGGCAGAAGACCGGTTTGGTGGTGAAATCGGCGAACAGCAGCGTGCTCATCGACCGCATCTGCCGTGCGCACGGGTTGAAGCTGGCCGAAGTGCCGGTGGGCTTCAAGTACATCTGCGAAAAGATGCGTGAGACGGACGTGTTGATCGGCGGCGAAGAGAGCGGGGGGATCGGGTTCCAAGGGCACATTCCCGAGCGGGACGGCATACTGGCCAACCTGATGCTGCTGGAGATGCTGACGGTGACGGGGAAACGGGTCAGCGAGATCGTGCATGAACTCCAGAAGGAATTCGGGACCAGTGCCTACGACCGCATCGACATGCGTTTCCCGCTGGAGAAGCGCGAAAAGTTCATCGAAACGCTACGGAAGGAACCGCCGAAATATTTGCTCGGGGTGGCGTTGGCCCAAATGAAGGATTTCGATGGTGTCAAGTACATCGCTGAGGACGACTCATGGCTGATGTTCCGCACGTCCGGAACCGAACCCATCATTCGCATCTACAGTGAAGCGTCAACGACCGCGCGAATGAGGAGGCTGCTGGAATATGGCAAGAGCCTCGCGCTGAAGATCGCGAAGGCGTAGGCAAATAGTGGTGACCCGAACAGTCAGGCTGGGGTCATCGCATCTCCGCTTCTTGGAAGCTGGCGCGGGGAAATCACCCCGCGAGCGGGTGCCAGTGGGCGTCTTCGAAGATCCAAATCTTTTTGGCGCGGAGACAACCGGGCCATTGCGAGCGTTCACTGCGAATTGTGGAGGCGTCGCCGAACGCGTAGATGTCCGAGGCTGACTGGAGTTCGGGTTCGTCGCAGCCGGCGGGCGAGTCCTTCGGCATTTCGGCGGTGGGCAAGGAGATGCGCTCCAATTGCTGTGGTTGATCTTTCCGGACAGACCAGAGCGTGGTACCCGAACCAAGATAGTAGTGGGCTTCGCAGTTTCGCCAGTAGGGGATGACCAGTACGGCCCGTTGCGGGCTGGCGGGCGGCAGGGAATGGAAGGCGGCGGCGGCCTCGCTCTTCTCGAACTTCGTGTAGTAGTACATCTCGCCGGAAACGATGGAGATGGCGATAGCGGCGACAGCCAAACCGCGAAGCACACGCGGCCCGATGGCGCTCAGCCCAACACCCGCCAGCAAATAGAGGATGTGCGCGCAGCCGAGAAACCCTCGATCGACCCAGACGGCTTGGTGTTTCAGGAGCGAGATAGCATAGACCAGCACGGGCGGCAGCAGAATGAGGACGGCGGCGAAAACTACAACCCACTTGTACGAAGCGCCGCGCTTCCAGAGTTGCCGGGCTCCCCAGAGAGCACAGCCGACCATGGCCACCACGCTTAGATCATGCATCCGCCACGGGATTTTGAAGGCGGGGAAGGCGTGCATGGGTCCAACGACCCAGCAACGAAGAAGATGCCTCAGATGACCGGCATCCGCGATCATGACACTACCGGACCTGTTCGAGCGAATTTGCCAGATGAGGATGACGACGGGCGCGATGCCGAGGAACAGGGCGGACAGAGCCGCGATCAATTGCCGGGGTTTAAATGCCATGGGGCGATGACGAAGACTGTTGTGCCAAGCCCAATAGCCGAGGACGAACCCAATCTGAACGAACACAGTTATCAGACCGTAAACATGGGTCCACGCCAGACCCACGTTGGCGGCCACCCAACCGATGAGACACGCCGGTCTGCCTTGGAGGGCATCGGCGAGTTGAATGAAGGAAAGAACAAACAGGGAAGCGAGCAAAGCGTACATTCGCGCTTCCTGGGCGTAATAGATGTCGAAAGGGGAGACGGCTGCAAGCAATCCCACATAACAGGCAGCACGCTGCCCCCAATGGCGGTTGACGAACGCCATCATGACAGTCAGGCTGGCCACGGAGAAGAGGGCACTCGGAAACCTCAGACCAAACTCAGTGGATGGCAGAACCCACAGGTTCATTTTCAAAAGATAATAGTAAAAAGGGGGGTGGACATCCGACCAGGAAAGCAGGGTGATGCCCCGAAAGCTGAGCCTCATGGCGAGCCAAGTAAACCCTTCGTCGATCCACAGGCTTTGGTGGCCCAAGTGCCAGAATCGCAGGACCGCGCCAAAAACGAGAATCCCCAGAAGGATTGGGTTTCGCCGAAGTGCCTGCTCTCGTTGCTGATTGGTCATCACCAAGGTCGGAGTGATAGTCCTTGATAGCGGGGGCGTTGTCACGCTCGTTTCATCGCTGAACGGGCTTGACAGAAAATGGCAACGATGAGCGGTCGCGACTTGCAAAATGGAAGCAAACAGGGCATTCTACACCGCGGTTTTGGAAATAGGTGACGTCAATGGTTGGCTCCGCGACGAGCGTCATAGGCAGACTTCAATTTGTTTCGGGCAAAGCGTCGGGCCGTGGGTTTGAGTTGACCCAGGACCGCGTCAATATCGGCCGCGACAACAGCAATGTCATTTGTCTCGACCACAGCACCGTCTCTCTTCACCACGCCATCCTGATTCGTAGCGGCGAGCACTACCGGGTTCGCGATCTTATTTCCACAAACGGGACATACATCAACGGCGAGCGGGCAACGGGTGCGGAATTGCGTAGCGGTGACGTTCTGCATTTTGGCGAAGTAGAAATGCGCTACGAAGAGGTGGAACCGCCGGGAGAGGAATCCAAGGAGGCCCCGAAGCGGGACGTGCTGCCGTTGGGACGGCAGCGACCGAGCGCGGCGCCCGCCAAAGAGAGACAGTATAAGATTGTCGGCGCGGACGGTCGCACGTACGGGCCGGCGACCGGCGCGCTGGTGCGGAAATGGATTTCGCAGGGGTTTGCCAACGCCCAGACCTGGGTGCCGGCCGAGTCGCGGGGCAATTGGAAACAACTGGGCGAGTTTCCCGAATTCGCGGATTTGCTCGATGACAATCTAACCCCGACAAATCTGCTGGGCACACCTCCCAAGGACGCGCGTTGGGCGGAACCGATCAAGGTCGTGCCGAGCACGGATCCAGAGCTTCTGGCCACGTTTGACGAAGTGCCGGTGGCAACGGCGGAGCGTGCACAGATCACGAAGAAGAGGCGGAGAAACTACTCCGCCTATGTGGGCGTGCTGTTGTTCATCACGCTGGCCGCGAGCGGCACGGCTTGGTGGTTCGACCAGTGGCCCTTCGATTCGCATGGGCCGCTCCGAAAATACGCGCGGAACACCGAAGGCTATATTTATTCTGATCCTGACTTTGCGGCGGCAGCCGCGGCTGAGGACACGAAGAATTACCCGGAGTTACTTAAGAACGCCAAGCTGCTGGTTGGCAGTTATCCGATGAGCAGCCTGGCGCAGTACATCCTCGGTGTCGCGTACGGGAAACTGGGCTTCTATCCCGACGCGGCAGCGGCGTTCCAACAGGCGATCAAACTGAAGCCGGACTACATTGATGCTTGGAACAATCTCGGCTGGGCCTACACGCAGGCAGGCAAGTTTGGCGACGCCGTTGGTGTCTTTCAGCAATTGGTCAAATTCACCCCGAACGACGCCAAGATTTGGAGCAACCTTGGCGGTGCGCAAGCGGGGCAGGGGCACGAGGCGGACGCAATTGCGGCCTACCAGATGGCCATCCAGTTGAAGCCCGACTACGCAGACGCCCATTTCAATCTCGGCGCAGCCTACGCCAATCAAGGCCAGTTCATGGAAGCGGTGAAGTCATTCCGCCTGGCCTTGAAGCACAAACCAGACTTTGCTGAGGCGTGGTTTAATCTCGGTGTTGTCTCAGGACGGCAAGGCGAGGACAACGATGCCGTCGTCTTCTTCCAGCGCGCGATTAAAATGAGACCCGGATACGCCGAGGCTTGGGGCGGCCTGGTCAAAGCCTACCTGAAACTTCGCCAACCGGACAAAGCTGGCGAAGCCGCCCGTGAGATGAAGCGGATCGATCCCGTCAAAGCCGACCAACTCGCCGACGAATTGACCCACGATGCCCCGCAGCCCCTGGCGCTTACCGACCCGGCGAAACCGGAGTAGGGGACTACCCAAACGCGGGAAAGGCTGGTACAGTGAGCGGCTCATGGATTTGGGTCACATACGCAATTTTTGCATCATCGCCCACATCGACCACGGGAAGACGACGTTGTCGGACCGGTTGTTGGAGGCGACGGGCGCGCTCGAAAAACGCGAGATGCGGGAGCAGGTGCTCGACTCGATGGACTTGGAACGGGAACGCGGGATCACGATCAAGGCGCACCCGGTTTCGATGTCGTACCATGCCGATGACGGTCAGGTGTACGAACTGAACCTGATCGACACGCCGGGGCACGTGGATTTCGCGTATGAAGTCTCGCGCAGCCTAGCGGCGTGCGAAGGCGCGTTGCTAGTGGTGGATGCGGCACAGGGTGTTGAGGCGCAAACGGTCGCCAACGTGCACATGGCGTCGAAGCAGAACCTGACGATCGTGCCGATCATCAACAAGATTGACCTGCCGGGTGCGAATGTCGAAGAGACGAAACGCCAGCTTGAAGAGATTCTGGCGATTCCGGGTGACACGGCGATTCTGGCCAGTGCGAAGACGGGTATCGGCATCCACGAGGTTTTGGAGGCGGTGATCAATCGGTTCCCGGCGCCGCCGCAGCCGGCGGAAAAACCGCTGCAGGCGCTCGTGTTTGATTCGATGTTCGACACGTATCGCGGCGTGGTGACGCACGTACGGTTGTTTTCCGGCGAGATCGCGCCGGGAATGATGGTTCAGCTGATGGGTACCGGCGCGAAGTACGAGGTGAAGGACGTCGGTGTGTTCACACCGAAACCCGAGCCGCGCAAGAAACTGTCAGCCGGCAGCACCGGCTATGTCATCGCCAACATCAAGACGACCTCCGAGGTGAAAATTGGCGACACGATCACGGATGCGAAGCAACCGGCCAGCAAACCTCTGCCCGGGTTCCAGCAAGTGCACCCGATGGTCTTCAGCGGGTTGTACCCCATCGACTCGGCGGACTACGAGCATTTGAAGGCGGCGCTGGGGAAATTGCAATTGAACGACTCGGCGTTCCAATACCAGTCCGAAAGCTCGGCGGCACTGGGGTTCGGGTTTCGCTGCGGATTCCTGGGGCTGTTGCACATGGAGATTGTGCAGGAACGACTGCGTCGCCAGTGGGACATGGACATCATCGCGACGTATCCGAGCGTTATATACAAGGTGCTTAGAACGGATGGGGGAGTGCTGGCGGTGGACAACCCGGTGTACCTGCCCGATCCATCAGTCATCGACCATATCGAGGAGCCGTACGTGAAGGCGTTCATTATCTGCCCGAACGAAAACATCGGCGATATGATGTCCCTCGTCATGGAAAAACGCGGCACCGTTGCCAAGACCGATTCCATCGACACACGGCGCGTGATGCTAACGGCGGGATTGCCGCTCAACGAGATTCTGGTAGACTTTCACGACAAGATCAAGAGTGTCACGCGCGGCTACGGTTCGATGGACTACGAGCCGCAAAGCTATCGCGAGGGCGACCTCGTGAAGCTGGATATCTTGGTCAACAGCGAGCCGGTGGACGCGTTTTCAAGTATCGTGCATCGTAGCAAGGCGGAGACGCGCGGGCGGGCGTTGGCGCTGAAATTGAAGGAAGTGATCCCGCAACAAATGTTTCAAGTGGCGATTCAGGCGGCCATCGGCGGGAAGATCATTGCGCGGGAAACCGTCAAGGCGCTGTCGAAAAACGTCACGGCCAAGTGCTATGGCGGTGATATCACGCGCAAACGCAAACTGTGGGAGAAGCAGAAGGAAGGCAAGAAACGCATGAAAGCCGTCGGCAAGGTGAACATCCCGCAGGAGGCGTTCATCTCGGTCTTGAAGGCGGGATAGGGGAGCGACAGATGATCAATCGGAAGGATCGCAAGGCGTTAAAATATGCGCGCGAGGTGCTCCAGGGAGCGCAGAAATGGTTGCGGATAAACCGTGATCTGCTTTCCTCCGAGCAGATACTCGATATTCCGGCGAGACTGCGTGGCTTGGAGCAGACACTCAAGGCGGGAGATGCCAGGCAAGCCGGGTCCCAAGCTGACGAGTTGGAGCAGAAGATCCACGGCGCGATGCCGGCCCCAAACTACCCGGCCCTCCGTGAGAACGTGGAGGTGCTTCTGGTGGCCATCATCGTGGCGATGGCCGTGCGCACGTTCTTTATTCAGCCGTTTAAGATCCCCACGGGATCGATGCAACCCACGCTGTATGGCATTTTCCCATCGCCGGAGAACATGCCGCCCAAAGAATATAAAAATCTGGTGCGGCCATCGCTTTTCGAGCAGATCGCCGGGACCATTTTCCTGGGCCGGATGTACGAGACTTACGGCTATCGCAGCCGTGGCGATCATATTTTCGTCGACAAGTTCAGCTATCATTTCCACAAGCCTCACCGCGGGGAAGTCGTCGTGTTCGACACGTCCAACATTGCCGAGCTTGGGTCGTCGCGAGGCAAATTCTACATCAAACGGCTCATTGGATTGGGGAACGACGTCATCCAGATCAAGCCCCCATATGTTATGGTCAATGGGCAAGTCTTGGACGGACGGGACGCGTTTAAGAGGATTTATTCGTGCACGAATGACTATTATGGATACGTTATCCCTGTGATTCCGCGTGCGCCGAACTTTCCGACCGCCGACAGCACGTATACAGTGCCCGCCGAACGCCTGTTTGTTTTAGGGGACAATAGTAGGAGCAGCCTGGATGGACGATTCTGGGGCTCGTTTCCACGTAAAGACCTGATCGGCAGGGCGGTATTGGTTTACTGGCCATTCACGGAGCGATTCGGTCGGATCGACTGAATCAGACATATATATATCCCGAGGAGAGGACGTAGATGGTTGAGCCATACAAGCAACGTCGCACAATATTGGTTATGTCTAATCATTGAGAGACTTCTGGAATCGCCGCGGGCCTGATTGTGTATGCCTTGGCGGTCAGACCCACCAGTTCTCTGCAGCAAACAGTTCGTCGGGTACGGTCAGATTGAGCGTGCCGATGTCAGGATGGCGCTCCAGTTCAACGTCTTGGTCGAGGAGTTGAATGAAGAAAGATGCCTGCTCTCGCTTTTTCCAGCCTAGGGCGGTCAGGGGGATGCCGAGTTCGAGGATTTTGTCAAACTTGATCAATTGCACATCTATAGGTTTTCGAGAGGAAGAAGTCGGCTCTGTATCCGAAAGAGCGGCGGCCTGGAGATTGGGCGTAAGGTTGGGGACCATGAGGGCGCGTTGGGTGGGATCAACGAAATTGACGCGCAATGCCGCCTTGGATGGCAGTTCGACCCCCTTGCGGAAGTCAACGCGCAAATAGAATGTGGTGAGATCCGACCCGAAGTGGACGGCCTCGATGCAACGCTCACTGCGGTACATGGCGCCCAGATTGCGTCCCGCTTCGTACAAGCCGGCACCGGCCCATTCATAATAAGATGTAATGAGGCCATCGATCTGCGGCGTGATGAGGTCAGTTGGCTTGCGCGCCTCGCGCGCCACTTCGGAGCGACAGATGTTGGTCTTCAACACATCGGGGATCGGCACGCCGCAAATACGATAGACGTTCTGCAGATGGGTGCGAAAGAGTTCGTCGAAGATCAGGTCGTTGTCCGTCACGAAATCGCCGCCATACCACCAGAACCAGTCGCTGCCCTCGGCGGCATAGATTTCCTGCAAGGCCTTTTTGAACTGTTCGGGGGTGATTTCGTGTCGATCGGCCTTCGCCTGGAGGAAGTCGCGGGTGTGACCGAGGAACTCCCAGCCGCGATTCTCCTCGGGGTCGCCAATCCAGATATCGAAGTCGGCACGGATCCACGAGCCGGTGTGGAGCGTGCTGAGGATGGCGGTGGGTGGATGCGACGAAAAGTAGTCGTGGGGCGTGGTGGTCGAAATCGCGGAGTGCGTGGACAATCGTTGGTACAACTCACGCAGGAACGCCTGTCCGCCATCGGGGAAATGTTCCCAGGCATTCTCACCGTCAAGGATGACGGTACACAACGGATCCGCACCGGGCCCGCCACGGGCAATCTGTTCGAGCTGGCCGACCATGAAGTCGACCGCTCGGTGTGGATCGTTGCGTGAGGCGGTGAAGCCGACGAAATCGCTCAGGGTCCGCTCGCGGAACGCGAGGCACGCACTCGCATCGCCATACTGCGCGCGGTACCCTTGGAACAACATGCCGCGATCCAGAATCTTGCCCGGATGCACAACGGCCAGGCTGCGCCACAGGATCTCTTCGTCGGTGGCGAACCATTCGTAGCCGAGATCCTGGAGGATAGGAATCAGCTCCGGGCAAACAGAGCCTTCCGACGGCCATGTGCCGTGCGGCGGCGCGCCGAAGACCCGCGTGTGAAGGTCGCGGGCCAGCGCCAGGTGCGCGCGCACGTCCTCGGGATGCGAAAACGGCGGCGGCAGTTCGCGACCTGGCATACAGCGACGGGCAAACTCGGTGTTGTAAACCAGCGGCATGATCGGATGGAAAAACGGGGTCGTGCTGATTTCGATCTGGCCGCGTTGAGACACCGCCCGATAGAAACTAAGGATGTTTTTCAGTATGTCCTGCTGTTGGTCGAAGACCGTCTGCTTGTCTCGTTCGGTGAATCCCCCACCCTTCCTTTTCAATTCCGCGATTTCGGGATAGAGTCGCTCGGCCGCATAGCCAAACCACGTCAGATTGAACCACACCTGCAAATCGCGGAATTCCTGGTCGGCAAAACTAGCGGCGGCCTGGTGAAGATCAACCTTGGCTGCGTTCAGCCCGCGTTTCTGCAGTAGCACCCAGTATCGCGGGAACGGCTTGACCATGTTGTCCCAATTCGCCTTGAAGAAGTGCTCCAGGATGGCTGCTTTTTGTGCAGGCGTCAGCGTTTCGGGAGACGGCTCGGCCAGTTCATGCCACAAGTCGCGGACTTCCTCGTTGGCCAACTCCTGGATCTGCTTCAAGAGCACAGGCGTCATGTTGAACGTGCAATGGAAATCGGGAAACTGGTCCGCCAGCCAGATCATGTCGAGGTAGCCCTTGGTCGCGTGCAGGCGCACCCAGGGCATCAGCGCCGCCCCGCGGATCGGGTCCACGTAATACGGCTGATGCATGTGCCAGAGAAAGGCGACGTGGAGCGGCATGGGATCGACCCTCTCAGCGTCCTCAGACCGGAATCTCGCGCAGGTATTTGGCCGATTCCTCGGGCGGCGTCGGGTTGATGTAAAAACCGGTGCCGACTTCGAAGCCGGCGATAAGCGTCAGGCGTGGCAAAATCTCGATGTGCCAGCGGAAATCCTGGTCGATGGTCGACCAGTAGCCGTGGTGTGCGTAGCGAGCGGGTCCCGTCATCACGAGGAAATTGTATTGCGGCTCGTTCAGGGCCTTCGACAACTTCATCAGCGTGACCTTCAGGGCATCGGCCAACAGCAGGATTTCGTCGGGGTGAATCTCGGGGAAATACGCTGATTGCCGTCGCGGCATGATCGTCACCTCGAACGGGAATCGCGCCGCGAACGGGCAATACGCGACAAAGCCTGCGTTCTCATAGACCAGCCGCGAACCTTCCTTGATCTCTTGCTTCAGAACATCTTCGAAGATGCTGCGGTCTTTGTAGGTGTAGTATTGCATGGCACCGACCAGCTTTTCCTTCACCCGCTTCGGCGTGACCGGCGTCGCGATCAACTGTGAGTGCGGATGGCCAATCGTCGCGCCGGCCTGCCTGCCAAAATTCTTAAAGACGAGGATGTACCGGAACCGGGGGTCGCGCAGCAGATCGGTCATGCGAATCTTGTACGTCTCGATGATGCGGCCGATGCCCTCGACGGACTGCTGCTCGAGTTGGAGGGACGGGTTCGGCGTCTCGATGACGACTTCGTGCGCGCCGATTCCGTTCATCTTGTCGTAGATCCCCTGCCCTTCCTTGTCGAGATCGCCCTCGATGCGCAGGGCGGGAAACTTATTTGGCACCACGCGCACCTGCCAGCCAGGCGCGTTCGGTTTGCTCTTGGGATCGCGAAACGCGAAAATCTCGGGCGGCGTCATGTGCTCGTTGCCTTCGGCGAAGGGGTTTCTGGCGAGATCGGGCACTTCCACGGGCTGCGGCACGTAATCGCTCGGCCGCTTCCCGCGTTCCGTGGTGATGATGACCCAACGCCCTACGACCGGATCCTTACGCAGTTCTGGCATATTCGGTTTTCCCCACTTTTTCGCCGCGCCTCAGGGCGCCGCGTACAATGTTTCATATTCTTTCGCGCTGGCCTGCCACGAAAAATCGCACGCCATCGCCTGCCGCATCAACTTCTGCCATTTCTTCGGCTGTTTGTGGAGCAAAATCGCTTGGTGCACCGCCTCCACCAACGCCGCCGACGTATACGACGCAAATTTGAAACCAGTTCCCGCCCCAGAGCGCGGGTTGTACTGCCGGATCGTATCGTCCAGCCCCCCGGTGGCGTGCACCACCGGTATCGTCCCGTATTTCAGCGCGTACAATTGCGTCAGCCCGCATGGCTCAAACCGCGACGGCATCAACAGCAGGTCCGCCCCGCCTTGAATCTGATGCGCCAGCGGCTCATCGTGTCCGATCTTCACCACCACCCTCCCCGGAAACCTCGCCGCCCCTTCCGCCAACGCCTCCTCGTACTTCCTCTCTCCCCTCCCCAGCACCACCACCTTCACCCCCCTCCTCACCAGCCCCTCCAACGCCCCCTCCAGCACCTCCACCCCCTTCTGCTCCGTCAACCTCGATACGAACCCCGCCACCACCTCCCCTCCACTGACTCCAGCTCTCTCAAACTGTCTCACCAGCCCCACCCTCCTCATCAAATCCGCCCGACACGCCTCCTTCCCCGCCAACTCCTCCCCGCCATACCGCTCCTTCAGATTCGCATCCGTCGCGGGATTCCACCGCCCGTAATCCACCCCGTTCACGATCCCGTGCAAATCCCTCCCCCGCGTCGCCAGCACCGGGTCCAACCCGCACCCCGCCTCCTCCGTCAGGATCTCCTTCGCGTACCGACGACTCACCGTGCTGATTCTATCGGCGAATAATATCCCCCCCTTGAGCAGATTCATCCGCCCGTAAAACTCCAGCGCCGCCATCGGCGCAAACATACCCCCCGGCAAATTCGTCAACGCAAAATCCTCCGCCGGAAATATCCCCTGATACGCCAGGTTATGGATCGTCAACACGCTCCTCATCCCCAACCCCGCCGCCCGCATCGCCACCGGCACAAACGCCGCCTGCCAGTCGTGGCAATGCACCACCTCCGCCCCCGCGCCTCCCGACCCCACCAATGCCGCCACCGCCTTCGAGAAAAATATAAACCGCTCCGCGTTGTCCGGGTAATCCTTCACCCCGTCATGATATAATTCCGGCCGATCGAAAAATTCGTCGCACCGCACAAACCACACCCGCACCCCGTCCCGCTGCTTCAACTCCACCACCTCGCCCGTCACCGTGAAACTCCCCAGCCGCACCTGCACCGCCATCCCAATCGCCTTCGCCACCCGCGCGCTCTTCCGCGCGCTCCGATAATACGGAACGCAACACGTCACCTCGTGCCCCCGCCGACTCAGCTCCCCGGCCAACGCGCCCACCACGTCCCCCAATCCTCCCGTCTTCGCGTACGGCGTCATCTCACTCGCGGCAAATAAAATCTTCATAATGTCCCCGCATTCATACCAGACCCCCACCCCCCAACTCAACGCCGCAACTCTGCGCCCTCTCGCCTCCCCCTTCGTGATCTTCGTGTCCTTCGTGGTGAACTTCCGCCCTCCGCCGTCTCCGTCTCCTGTCTCCTGTCTTCTCTTCTCCCGTTTCCTCTCTCCCCGCCCTCGCCGTTTCCTATCCGGTGTAGCGTGCGCTGTCACTAGCGCATCCGGCCGTTTCCTATCCGGTGTAGCGTGCGCTGTCACTAGCGCATCCGGCCGTTTCCTATCCGGTGTAGCGTGCGCTGTCACTAGCGCATCCGGCCGTTTCCTATCCGGTGTAGCGTGCGCTGTCACTAGCGCATCCGGCCGTTTCCTATCCGGTGTAGCGTGCGAAGCCGAGCCGCTGGGAGCGGCGCGACGCAGTTCCGCGAAGCGGAAAGCCGCAGGCCGAGCCGAGCGGGAGCGAGCGAGTGCAATCTCTAGCGCATCCGCGCCCTTCGTGGTGAACTTCCGCCCTCCGCCGTGCTCCGACCTTCTGTCTCCTGTCTCCTGTCTTCTGTCTCCTCTTCTCCCGTTTCCCCGCTCCGCCCCTTCGTGCTCTTCGTGTCCTTCGTGGTGAACTTCCGCCCTCCGCCGTCTCCTGTCTTCTGTCTTCTGTCTTCTGTCTTCTGTCTTCTGTCTTCTGTCTTCTGTCTTCTGTCTCCTGTCTTCTGTCTTCTCTTCTCCCGCTTCCCCGCCTCCCCCTTCGTGGTGAACTTCCGCCTTCCGCCGTGCTCCGACCTTCTGTCTCCTGTCTCCTGTCTTCTGTCTCCTCTTCTCCCGTCTCCCCGCTCCGCCCCTCCGCTCTCTCCCCCAAATAACTCCCCTCTTTTTCCGCAATTCCCCCAAAGCTTTCTTCTTCAACCCCAACATTTTTCGCCCCGCCAGACGGTTACCACCCCCAAAAAACCTCTCGCCACCACCCGTTCCGAACGCGCAAAAGTAAGAAAAAATTCAAAAAATGGCCGAAAACTCAACGTTTTGCCAACCCTCCCCTCCCACCCCAATCGCCGCTTCCGCCCCCTCTCCGTACCCTGCCAAAAAAGAAGAAAAACCTCACTTAGTTATTGACACTCTAGTGCTCAACTGATAGTCTCGCACCAGTCAGAGTAAGAGATTCACCGAGTCAGCGCGGTATAGGCGAACGTATAGGGAATAGAAACAGTTCACCGAGTCGTGAACAAGGCTTTGGGAAACAGGCGAGGAGAAGACATGCAAAGAGCATATCCAACAAGGGGCATACGCTTCCTATCAACAGCAGCACTTTCCATCGGACTGATCACCGCAGTCGTCGGCTCTCAAGTGGCCGCCGCTGATGTGTTCACTGACCCGGTCGGATTCATCACACTGACCGTTCAAGGATCAAACGGCGTCGCAAACGCCCGCGCAAATTCGTTTCAGGGATTGGGCATGACCCAGATCCCGACGAACCGCGGCGCGATTGCCAGTTTCGTGACGAATAGCATCACCGATGCCAATGCGTCGTACGTAGCCAACTCGTACACCAACGGCTTGTTCTTCATCGAATTCCTGGGCGGCGCAAACGCCGGCCTGATCGATGACGTGGCTGGCGCGAACGGCCAGCAGTTGTACACCGTCCACGATAACTCCGCCCAAATCGGTGCCTCCACGTCCTACAAGATCTACCCGCACTGGACGATCGGGACCGTGTTCGGGCCCACTGATCAAGCCGGCCTGAAGCAGGGAACTGCTACGACGGCTGACTTTATTGACATCTTCAATCCACTGACGCAGACGTTCACCACGTACTTCTACTCCTCAGGTGGCGCCTCTGGCGTTGGCTGGAGGAGTTCTGGTTCCACGGACCGCCAGTTCACAAAGCTCTACGTTGATCAGGGCTTTCTTGTGAGCAGGAACAATGGCACGAACATCACCGTGCTGTTGCCCGGCGCAGTCAAGCTCGGACAGACCATCGAGCCGATCGGGCAACTGAACAACTTCGCGGGTAACGTCTATGCGACCGCCGCCATGACGTTGACCAACAGCAACCTGCTGAATAACGATTCTACCAAGAGTCTCACCGGCGGCACGGCGACCACAGGCGACTTGGTGCAAATCTTCAATCCCGCCGCTGGGACATTCACCAGCTACTTCTGGTCCACGGGCGGTGCCAGTGGCGTTGGCTGGAGGAGTTCCGGTGCCACCGATCGCGGTACCACACCGATTCCGCTGGGTCAGAGTGTTCTGATCGTCCGGAAAGCACCACGCGCGGCGATTAACTGGTACGTGCCGGCGCCTTATTGAAATTGTGTAACGAATAAGTAAACCAACAAGAATTGAACGAACAAACAAAGCGCTTGTAGAAAGCAGATAACCCGTAAACGGGCGCAACAAAGGGAGAGGGTAAACAAAATGAACAAAGCAGTAAAATACGCAATCGCAGGAGCGGCCGCATTGACGATGTCGCTCAGTTCGTACGCCGTAATCACAGTCAACTGGGGATCACAGGATGCCACGCCGTATACTTTGGCAGACGGTTCAACCCTTGTGCCGCAGGGCGACTTGATCGAGGTCGGCTATTTCAGCACCACCGCCGGTCTGACCACGCTCAACACTGCGGTCCAGAATCTGGCCAACTTTACGTCGTATGCCACGGGCGCGGTGGGTGACGGGTTTGCCTTTGACGGGTTCGCCGGTGAAGACAACGACGTGAGTGGCTGGGGCTTCCAACACCAGCAGATATACTTGGTGGCGTTTAATGCCTCCACAGCCGCCGCAGCCACCCAAATGGGCGTCTGGAGCGTGACGTTCGGTTCTGCCAATGCGAACCAAGCTGGTTGGAGGTTCCCGTCGGATAGTGACATCCCCAATGACACGTCGGTCGACATGGACGACCTGACCTTGGCCCCCGGCACCGCTGATGGCGCGCTCGCTACTGGAGCGAACATCTGGCTCGGCACTGGCACCACCGCTGACGGCAATGGCGGCATGGACTTGGCCCAGCTCGTTCCCGAGCCTTCCACATACATGCTCGTGGGCACCGGCTTGATCGGCCTGTTGGCGATCCGTCGTCGTCGCAGCTAAAGTAAACAAGACTTCAAACTTTGTTGCGTTCGCGGAGGCCTGCCGAAAGGCAGGCCTCCTGCTTTTTCCCCCCTGGCCTCGCCGTTTCCGTGCCGTCTCCTATCCGGTGTAGCGTGCGAAGCCGAGCCGCTGGGAGCGGCGCGACGCAGTTCCGCGAAGCGGAAAGCCGCAGGCCGAGCCGAGCGGGAGCGAGCGAGTGCAATCTCTAGCGCATCCGCGCCCTTCGTGGTGAACTTCCGCCTTCCGCCGTCTCCGACCTTCTGTCTCCTGTCTCCTGTCTTCTGTCTCCTCTTCTCCCGTCCCCTCGCCTCCCCCCTTCGTGCTCTTCGCGCCCTTCGTGGTGAACTTCTGCCTTCCGCCGTCTCCGACCTTCTGTCTCCTGTCTCCTGTCTTCTGTCTCCTCTTCTCCCGTTTCCCCGCTCCGCCCCTTCGTGGTGAACTTCCGCCTTCCGCCGTCCCCGACCTTCTGTCTCCTGTCTTCTGTCTTCTGTCTCCTCTTCTCCCGTCTCCTCTTCTCCCGTCTCCTCGCCTCCCCCCTTCGTGCTCTTCGCGCCCTTCGTGGTGAACTTCCGCCTTCCGCCGTCTCCGACCTTCTGTCTCCTGTCTCCTGTCTCCTCTTCTCCCGTCTCCTCGCCCCACCCCTTCGTGGTGAACTTCCGCCCCTCCGCCGTCTCCGACCTCCTGTCTCCTGTCTTCTGTCTTCTGTCTCCTCTTCTCCCGTCTCCTCGCCCCACCCCTTCGTGGTGAACTTCCGCCCCTCCGCCGTCTCCGACCTCCTGTCTCCTGTCTTCTGTCTTCTGTCTCCTCTTCTCCCGTCTCCTCTTCTCCCGTTTCCCTCCCCCCCTCCCCTCCCATCTTGCACTCCATCGCCCCCGATGTTATTATCTCTTGTCATCACCCCAACTTAAGAACTCCAATGAAACGACTGACCAGCGCTCCCGCCATCATCGCCACCGCGCTTCTGCTCGCCTGCTTCTCTGGATGCGGCAAATACGGATTCCATAAGGAAGCCCCGAAACCGCCGCCCCCAGCCACGGTCCGACGACCCCCTGTCGACCCCAGGGATATCATCGTCCCCGGATTCACGTTCAGTCGCAATCTGTACGGCCCGATCAGAACCAACACCCTCCTCGTACCGGACGGGACCCTCTACCAGGGCGAGGTTTCTGGCGACGGCATTCCCAACGGCCGTGGACACCTCTTGGACCCGCGCGGCACGGATCAACGCGGCGAGTGGCATCATGGCCAGATCTACCGGATTTACGGAACCTGGGTCGGGCCCGACGGTATCAAAGAAATCGGTTCTTGGAACAGGGATGGAACCAGAAGTGGCGGCACCATCTTCTATACGAATGGATGGAAGTACGTCGGTGACTGGCGGGTTACGGAAGGCGAGGAAGACATACCCAACGGGATGGGCATGATAACTTCCCCGGTGGGTGACTCCTACGCCGGTGAGTTCCACAACGGGGAAATCGACGGCGCCGGCAAAATGCTCTACGTCAACGGCAAGGTCCAGGTCGGTTACTGGAGACACAACAAATACATCGGCGAAACCCCGCCCCCCAATTAATCTCGCCGTCTCCTCGCCGTCGCCGGTGTAGCCACGTCTCTATGAGACGTGCATCCGGTCCGTCGCCGTTTCCGCGCCTCTCCTCCCCTCTGTCATCCTGAGCTTGTCGAAAGCCGAGTCCGACGGAGCCGAATCCGATGAGACGCCACACGCCGTGCTCCCGTGGCAAACCCGCTGTCGTCTGCGGCAAATCTCTGCCGTCTCCTCGCCGTTGCCGGTGTAGCGTGCGAAGCCGAGCCGCTGGGAGCGGCGCGACGCAGTTCCGCGAAGCGGAAAGCCGCAGGCCGAGCCGAGCGGGAGCGAGCGAGTGCAATCTCTAGCGCATCTGGCCGTTTCCGTGCCTTTGCCGCCCTACCCTCCGCCCTGCAACCGCGCCAGCCTGTTTCGCGCTGCCTCGAAATCCGGCTTCCCCCGCAACGCCTGCTCGTACTGGCTGACGGCTTCCCCGACCCTCCCCGCTTGCTCGAAGGCCGCGCCCAGATTGTAATGGGCCGCGGCGTAATTGGGGTTGATCCGCAGCGCCTGCTCATAATGCTCAATCCCCTCTTCAAGCTTGCCTGCTTGCGACAACGCAAGCCCAAGGTTGCATTCTGCTTCGGCATACTCGGGCTTGATCCGTAGCGCCTGCTCGAAATGATCGACTGCCTCCGGGATCCGACCCGTCTGCGCCAACGCCACCCCCAGATTGTTGTACGCCTCGGCGTAATCCGGTTTGATCCGTAACGCCCGGTCATAATGCTCGATCCCCTCTTGCACGTCGCCCAGTTGAACTAACGCCAGCCCCAGATTGTTATGCGCCTCGGCGTAATCCGGCTTGAGACGCAAGGTCTCTTTCCAATGTGCCACCGCCTCCTGTACTCGGCCTAGCTTGGCCAGCGCCAGTCCCAATTCGTAGTGTACATACGGAAGATCGGGTTTGATCCGTAGTGCCCGGTCATAATGCCCGATCGCCTCCCCAACCCTGCCCGCCTCCGCCAATGCGAGTCCCACACTGTACTGCGTGCGTGCGCTGTCCGGCCGCTTCGCCACAGCGTCAGCCCAGATGGCGAGTTCACTGCGATAGTCGTCATTGCGTTGCACGGTCAGAAATCCCAGCCCTGCTGCCAAAACAACATACACCGGCATGCTCCGTCGCCCGGCCCACGCATAAATCGCCATCACTGCCAGCACGACCACCGCCGCCAACGGCAAATACATCCGCCGCTCCGCCACCACCTCTCCGAGGCTTGGCAGAAAACTGGACGTCGGCGCCAGTATGAGAAAGAACCACGCCCCTAAAAAACCCAGCCACGGTCGGCGGCGAAATGCCCACACCGTCGTCCCCAAGAGGCCGGCCACGACCATACCGGGTATCAGATAATCTTTCAGCGACCGCGCAATCGGCCAGTCAAGATAATCAATCACGAGCGGGTCGGGCCAAACACAAAGCCGGAGATAGTATAGGATCACACCCGCTTCGGTCTTAAGATAAGACCATGGAGTCAGGCCCTCAATCCCCAACCCCGTGTTGACGTGGGGAGTTGTTACCACCAACGCTGCCAGAATCAGCCACGTCGCCGCCAAGCCAGCATATAGGGCGGTGCGCCGCCGCCATAATTCCCGAAACGACGACCCAAGGAACACCCAATCATAAAGCAGAATAATCAGAGGAGCCGCGACCATGACCTCCTTGCTGGCCATCCCCAACGCGCACGCGCTCACGCACAGGCCATACCACCAGCGCGGTCGTGGCGACCCAGCTCCGCGAATGAAGCAGTACAGCGTCAACAGAAAGAATAGCCCCATGAGCGATTCGCATCGCTGAATGACATAAGTCACCGCTTCGGTCTGCAACGGGTGAACCGTCCAGAGGACTGCCACGGCTAACGCCAATTCGTCGGCCACTGTGCCAAATCGCTCGCTCAGCTTCGGCTGCAGCAACGTCCGCCGCACCACACCGAACAAGGTCAACCCCGCCAGGATGTGAATCGCCACATTCAGCGCGTGATATCCGCGGACGTCCAAGCCGCCGATGGCGTAGTTGATGGCCAGCGAAAGGTTGACGACGGGTCGGCCTTGAACCGTCGCCTGATGGGGCGGAGAAAGTGGCTGCCAGATCGGCCAGAGGTGACGGATCGTCGGGTTCTGCACGATCGCTGTCGAGTCATCAAAGATGAATGGACCCGTGAAACTGTTGTGATACGCCAACAGCCCCGCCGCTACCACCACCAACGGTATGAATTTTCGGGCGTTCACCAGCCCGGAAGACTACCCAAACTTCTCACCCGCGACCAGCGCTTTCCTCTCCGGTGCACCCTCCGCCCTTTCCGTGCCGTCTCCTCGCCCCGCCCCTTCGTGCTCTTCGTGTCCTTCGTGGTGAACTTCCGCCTTCCGCCGTCTCCGACCTTCTGTCTCCTGTCTCCTGTCTTCTGTCTCCTCCGCCCCCTGCCCCCCCTCACTGCTTGCGTGAACCCGTCGCACCCGCGACCGGCCGGTAAACCTGTCCGCTCCGGTACAGTTGCAACCGGGATTCGATCTGCTTGGCAAGCTCCGGCTGACCGCCAGCGCGGGCCAATTCGACGCCCTTCTGTGCCGTGGCCACCGCATCGTTGAATCGCCCTGCCGCCGCGTACGCAACCGACAGCGTGTCCAGATCCGCGGCCACTCGATTGTTGGTCAGTTTGCAGGCCGACTCCGCCAGTGTCACCGCCCGAACCGGGTCGCCGCCGTCCGCCGCCGCCAGCGTCGCCAGTAACCACGCCAGATTGTTCTGAACACCCGGATAATCGGGTTTGCTCCGCAGCGCTTGCTCGTAGTGGCCGATGGCGTCCTTGAATCTGCCCGCTTGTCCCAAAGCGGCCCCTAGGTTGAAGTGCGCCTCGGCAAAGTTGGGCTTGATCCGTAGCGCTTGTTCCCAATGTTCCATCGCCTCCTGCATCCGGCCCTCTCGCGCGAAGGCCATCCCCAGGTTGTTCTGCGCCACGGTGAAATCGGGCTTGAGACGCAGCGCCTGCTCGTAGTGCCAGATTGCATCCTGGAGTTTGCCGTCTTGGAGCAAAGCATTCCCCAGGTTGTTCTGCGCCTCGGCATCATCCGGGGTGATCCGTAGCGCCTGCTCGAATTGTCTGATCGCCTCTTGGACCCTGCCCAGTCGGATCAAGCAGGCCCCCAGGTTGTTCTCTGCCATGGCAAATTCCGGGTTGATCTTCAGTGCTTGCTCGTACTGTCGAATCGCCTCTTCGGGCCTGCCCGCTTGCACCAGGGCCATCCCCAGATTGTTGTGTCCATTGGCATAGTTGGGTCTGATCCGCAGGGCTTGCTCACAGTGCCAGATCGCCTCTTCAGTTCTGCCCTCTTGGCACAGGAGGATGCTCAGGTTGGTGTGAGCCATCCAGGAGCCCGGGTTCTTGGCCAGGGTATCGCCCCACAGCGTTTCAAGGTTCTGATAGACGTGCGCCTGCTGCCACGTGCCCACGCCCAGTGCCAGTAACACCACCGCCCCGACAAGCGATCCAACTGCGCGACCCCGTGGGCCGCCCCGTTGGGAAATGGTTGCGCCCGCGCCAACCGCCAACGCGATCAGCCCAATGCACGCCATGTACTGAAAGTGGTCGGCCACATACGAGTAACGGAATGGATAAACATCAAAAAACCCCAACGCGGGCACCAGAGTGCCTCCAAAACACAGCACGGCTACCAAGGGCCCGCGTCCCACCCGCGACCGCAGCCGCCACAATGCGACCAGCACCGCCACCGCCGCCACCGGAAACGCGTACTGCCACCACACCCCGGCATCGATGTCCCAGTGCGGATAGATGAAGGTAAGTTGGCGCGGCCAAACCAGCTTGCCCGCATAAAACCACAGCGCCCGCCCGGCGACGAGGCAACGCTGTACCGACGATAACGCCCATTCCTCCCCGACCGCACCGGCCCGCTTTTCCATCCCCATGGTCATCCACGCCAGCGCGGCCCCCAGAATGAACAGCGGCGCCAGCGCCAGAGCATCCCTCTTCCCCACCCGGCCGGTCTTCCACCACACCACCAGCAGAAGTACCGCCGGCAGCGAGCATGTCACCGTCTTGCTCAACAAGGCACACAGGGAGAATCCAACAACCAGCGGATAAAACCGCCAATCCATCGCGCCGGTCGCCCGTGTGCCCGTCAACGGCCGAAATCGAAGATATGCCAGCACCGCCAGCAAGTAGAACAGGCAGGAAAGGACGTTCTTGCGCTCGGTGATCCACGCCACGGATTCCACCGTCACCGGATGAAGCGCAAAGATCGCGGCGGCCCACCACGCGCCCGGAATCTGGAGCCGCCGCAGCACTCGCCACAGCAATATCGCATTCAGCGCGTGCAGGAGAACATTCACCAGATGATACCCGAGAGGCTGTAACCTCCAGAATTGGTGCTCCACCCAGAAACTCGTAAAGACTAGGGGATAGTATTGGACCGTCGTCCCGGGCTTGCTCCAGATTCCTTGCAAACCATCCAAAGACCGGAGCGCCCGATTCTCGGTTACGTAGTGATCGTCGTCCCAGATGAAGCCCGCGTGCCACACCGGCTGATAGGCCACAAACGTGAGGACCGCCAGGACCAAAGCCAGGAGCCAGGTCCCGTTCGCGAAGTAGGGCTTCGGCGCGGGAGCCGGCGCAGCCGTCTGTTGGCGCGGAGCGTCACCGACTGGCTTCCGTCTTTTCATCGAGCGGATAATAGCACGTCTCCCCGATCCGGTGTAGCGTGCGCTGTCACTAGCGCATCTGGCCGTTTCCGTGCCTTTGCCGCCTTACCCTCCGCCCTGCAACCGCGCCAGCCTGTTCCGCGCTGCCTCGAAATCCGGCTTCACCCGCAACGCCTGCTCGTACTGGGCGATGGCCTCTGGCACTCGCCCCGCTCCCTCCAACGTCGCGCCCAGATTGTAATAGACCACCGCGTAATCCGGCGGATCCGCACCGCCTGCTCGTAATGCCGAATCGCTTCCTCAACCTTGCCCATATGCCCGTACGCAAAACCCAGCGCCGCCTCGGCCTCCGCGTATTCAGGCGCAATCCGCACCGCCCGCTCGAAATGTCCAATCGCTTCCTCAAACTTCCCCTCCTGCAACAGCGCCGACCCAAAGTTGCTCTCCGCCTCCGCGTAATTCGGCTCGATCCGCAACGCCTCCTCGTATTGCCCGATCCCTTTCTGCACCTCACCGCCCTGACACAGGACCAGCCCCAGATTGTTGTGCGCCGCCGCGTTGTCCGGCTCGATTCGCAACGCCTCCTCAAAGTGTTTCACTCCTTCCGGAATCCGGCCAGCCTGGCACAACGCCACCCCCAGGCTGATCTGCGCCTCCGCAAACTTCGGCCGGATCTGCACCGCCTGCTCGTACTGCCGAATCGCATCCCCCATCCTCCCCTCTCGCTCCGCGTCCCGCGCCAGGTTGCAGTGCGCCAGCCAGTTGTCCCGCGTCACCTCCAGCGCATGCCGAAACAGTGTCTCCGAGTTCTCCCAGTACCCGATTTGAACCATGCTCAGCCCCGCGCAGATTGCCACCAGCGCGGCGGCTGCGACGCCCGTGATCACTCTCGCGTTCCGCCGCTCCATCACTCGCGCCGGCGCGCTCCAGCCCACCATGATCAACAACCCGATCGACGGAAGATACGTGAACCGATCCGCCATCGATTCCCCCAACCCCTGCAACAATCCACTGACCGGTACCAGCATTCCCAGGTACCAAAACCACCCCGTCACCAACCACGGCTTGCGCCGCGCCCCCCAAATCACCGCCGCCGTCACCCCGCCCAGCCCCACTCCTGCCGCGATCACCGCCGCCAGGTTCAACCCCGGGTGCAGCGGATAAAATACGGCCAGCCCGACCGGCCACACCATCTTGCCGATGCAGCCCACATACGTCAGCAGCGCGTTGCCGATTCTCGTCCCCAGCGGTATTCTCGCCAGCAACCCTCCCGCGCCCGGCCCCGCCCGCCCCAGAAACGTCATCACCCCTGATGCCGCCGCCAGCCCAAACAACGGCAGCTTCTCCACGAACAACCGGCCCGGAGACACCCGGACATTCCCGGCAACCACCGGCTCCGCCCATCGTGTCCGTCCCAGTGGCCAGTAGTCCAGTAACAGCAGCACGAACGGCAACGTCACCACCATCGGCTTGGACATCAGTCCCAACGCAAATAAGAACGCTACCGCAAGGTAGCGCCCCCACGAGAACGGATGCCGCGCATACCTCACGTACGCCCCGAGTGTCAGGATAAAAAATAGACCGCTCATCACGTCCTTGCGCTCCGTCACCCAGGCCACTGACTCGACCCGTAACGGGTGCAGCGCAAACAACGCCGCCACGAACGCGCACCGCCACGGCGCGTGGGTCATCGACTGCAGTACCAAAAACAACGCCACCACCGCCGCCGCGTGAAACCCCACGTTCATCAAATGATGACCCGCCGGTCGCAGCCCGAACATTTCAACGTCCACCGCGTGCGACAGGTAGCTCAGCGGCCTCCAGAAATCAGAATACGGATCGTCGTGCTTCAAACCCGCCGTAAACGCCCAGCGCACTGACCGCCATGTCAGGCCGTCCCGGAGATTCGGATTCTCCGTCACAAACTGATCGTCATCGAAATTCACGAACTCGTGATGACCCACGGGCAGATATACAACCACGGTCGCCACAACCAGGGCCACCGCGATCAACAAGATGGAGTTCCGGGCTTTCATCAGCCCGATGAGACTACCCAAATCCATCAGCCAAAACCAGTGCATTCCCGCCAGCGCGGCGTGCGCCGTCCGTCTCCGGCTGTAGCCGCGCTCGCCGAGCGCGGATCCGGTCCGTGTCGTTGCCGCTCCTCCCCCGGTAGGGCGCGGCGGCTCACCGCGCCGTCCTCTTCCCCAGCCACGTCTTACGTGGCGTTCCATGGCATCTTATTCCTGTGAGTTCCGGCATCACTTGATGTGTTACTACACGGATATCCACGACGGCGGCAATTTTAAGGTTGACCTATAACTTGTCCGAACGCTAAGGTACGCCCCGGAGAAGCGTTTCTATCTATCAACTACATGGGGAGGTTATGTCGATGACCGACAACAAGATAGCGGCGTATACTGCAGTGATGGCGGTTGTGCTCCTGTCCGTGAGTGCGGCGCGGGTCAACGCCATGAAGGTGACTTGGCAAACCGGGTCCAGCACGGCTCTCACTCTCGCCGACGGCGTCACCGGCGTTCCGCAGGGATCGTTGGTGGAACTCGGCGTCTTCAAGAACGGTTTGTCGGATGCAACCATCGCCTCGCTCGGCGTCAACCCCACCGCCATCCAAAACGCGTTTAGCGTTTGGGCCAGCGACTCCATCGGTGACAGCACCAAGGCCGAGGGCGCCTTCGGCTTGGCGACCGACTCACCGGGACTCGGCTTTTTTAATTCGTCCGCCTTTCTGGTGGTTTTCAATAACAGTAATCCCAGCCTGGCGACGCAAGTCGGGGTGTGCAAGGGCCCGTGGGTCTTCCCCGCGTCTGATGGCGCGGCCACGGTGACATTCAATGTCGACGATCTGACTGGTGCGAATGTGTTGATCGGCAGCTACGCGGCCGGTGTTTATTCGGACAGCACCCTCAACGGCGGCACGGGTTGGTTTGGCGATGGCGCGAATGCACTGGAACTCGCTGTACCGGAGCCGTCAACCTGGGCTCTCGTCAGTATGGCCCTGCTCGGCGCATTGGGCCTTCACCGCCGCCGCCGCTGAGCCTGTCTGCTGCAGCCGTACGCGGTAGCGCGGACCTGCTGCTGAACCACGTTCCAGCCGTCCGCTCGCGTGCCGCTTACGGAGCTGCCTGCTTGTGTTTTTCCCTCTGCCTCAATAGAGTCGGTCCATGTCTTCGGAATCAGGCAAAACCGCCGTCGCGGGTACGCTCTATATCGTCGGCACTCCCATCGGCAACATGGAGGACATCACCCTGCGCGCCCTCCGCGTCCTGCGCGACGCCGGTCTGGTCGCCGCCGAGGACACCCGTCACACGGGCCTGCTGCTCGCCCGCCACGCGATCCGCAAGCCCCTCGTCAGCTACCACGAGTTCAATGAGGCCAAACGCACGCCCGAATTGCTGCACGAGCTCGAGCAGGGCCGCAGCATCGCCCTTGTCTCCGATGCGGGCATGCCCACCGTGTCCGATCCCGGACAACGCCTCATTAGGGCCGCCATCGACGCGGGAATCCGTGTCGAGATCATTCCCGGCGTCTCGGCCGTCACCACCGCGCTGGCAGGCAGTGGTTGCGGCGGACTTGCCCACCGCAGCGGCCATGGCCGCGAAGATGGGTTTTTGTTCTACGGCTTTCTCCCCCACAAGGGGGCGCAACGGCGCAAGGTCCTCTCGCGGCTCGCTCCCCTGCCCTACACCCTCATCCTGTTCGAATCTCCCTATCGCCTCGTAAAGTGCCTGCGGGACCTGCACGAGCTGTTGGGCAATCGCCGCGTGGTCGTCGCGCGCGAATTGACCAAGAAATTCGAGGAGATCCTGCGCGACGATCTGGAAACAGTCCTGAAAAAGCTTGAGAACCGCACCGTCAAAGGAGAAATTACCTTGGTGGTCGAGGGTTCCGGGGAATGAGGACAAGTCATCTCACAAATTCAGGGCCTTGTGGCGGATTGTGGACACCACGCCGTCTGGCCGTGGCTTGGGCCGTCAGCGTCGCCTTCTTGGCCATCGGTTGCTCGACGACGCAGAGTCCGAGTGTCCTGGAAGTCACCAGCCGCACGCGTCTCCAAAACATCGACCCTGCCGACAAAGACTTTTTTATCGAGGATCAAGCCTCCCGTATCCGCTTCGAACCGCGCGACCTGAGCATCGACGAACAACGCCAGGAGTTCTATGTCCGCTGGAGGACGGGGAGCATCAGCCAGGTAAAATTCGAGTACCGCCAGATCGCCAAGCCCAACGTCATTGCCGAGCAGACCTACACGCCACATCAGGATACCTCGAACCTGTTCACAGTTCATGGCGAGGAGTTTCGCTCCGGCGGGCGCGTTTCCGCCTGGCGCGTGAGCCTGTGGGAAGGCGATCAGCTCGTGGCTGAGAAGAAATCGTTCCTCTGGTAGAATCGGTCTGCGCTTCCAGATGACAGAGCCAACCGTCATCGCCCAGTTTGACGCCGTGGCCGCCGCCCAGCCGCGCAAAGTCTGCATTTTCTGGGGCACCGACCGAATCACGAACAAGGACCTCGCCGCCCGCATTTGTGCCTATGGTGCCCGGCTGCAGTCCGGCTACGGCGTGGACCGGGGCGACCGCGTGGGGATCTTGTTGAAAAACTGTCCCGAGTTCATCGTGGCGCTCTATGCCGCGCTCAAATCCGGCGCGACCGTCGTCCCCATCAACAGTTTCCTCAAGGCCCCGGAAATCCAGCACATCGTGGACGACTGCCAGCTCAAGTGCCTGATCACTTCCGGGGATTTCGACGAGACTCTTGCCAGGGTCCGCGGCATTACCCCGGTGCCGTTGGCGGAACTCGAACAAGGAGGCGCCGCAGCCAACCCGCCCCACTGGCCCTCGATTGAGCCCGCCGACCTGGCGGTGATTATCTATACGTCCGGCACTACGGGCAAATCCAAGGGCGCAATGCTGACGCACGGGAACATCGCGTCCAACGTGCGCAGTTGCATCAAGGCGCTCGAAGAAACGAGGGAGGATCGCCTGACGCTGTTGCTCCCGATGTTCCACAGCTTCATGCTGACCGTGTGCATCTTCACGCCGTTGTCGATGGGCGCGGGCATCGTGCTCATCAAGTCCGTCCAGCCGTTCAAGGCGGCCATGCGCGAGATCATCCGGAATCGGGCAACGATCCTGGTCGGCATCCCGCAACTCTTCCAGGCGCTGGCCGACGCGAAGATTCCGTTCTGGCTCCACTGGGTCCTTAACCTGCGGCTGGTGGTTTCAGGGGCCGCGCCGCTGCCGGGGGAAACCCTGGCGAAATTCGACCGCAAATTCCGCTTCCCATTGCTCGAAGGGTACGGGCTGAGCGAGGCGTCTCCCGTGGTGTCCTTTAATCCAATCCGTGGCGTCCGCAAGGCCGGGTCGGTCGGCTTGCCGCTGCCCGATATCGAGGTGAAGATCTTCGACGATCACGGACACGAGCTGCCGCCGGGCCAGTTGGGCGAAATCGTCGTGCGCGGACCGAACGTCATGCGAGGGTACTACAACCAGCCGGAGGAAACAGCGGCCACACTTCGCGACCGCTGGCTGCATACGGGCGACATGGGCCGGATGGATGACGACGGCTACATTTATATTGTGGATCGCCGCAAGGAAATGCTGCTCGTGCGCGGCATGAATGTCTACCCGCGCGAGATCGAAGAAGTGTTGCACCAGTTCCCGAACGTCCGCGAGGCCGCTGTCGTCGCGAAAGTCGACGAAAAACGCGGGGAAGTTCCCATCGCCTTCGTCAGCCCGCTCAATGGGATGAAGCTTGACCCAAACGAAATTCTCCGGTTCTGTCGCGACCGGCTCGCCGACTACAAGATTCCACGCGAAATCCGTGTCGTGAACGCCTTGCCCCGCACGGCCACCGGCAAGATCGCCAAGCTGGAATTGAAAACGAATTTGTGAAAGCCCGGAAGTTCATCCCATTGGTGGTGGTGGCGGCGGGGTTGCTCGCGTATCACAACAGTTTCACGGGTCCATTCATCTTTGATGATTCGGCATCGATCCTGCAGAACGCGACGATCCGTCATCTCTGGCCAATCTGGCAACCCCTGTCGCCGCCGCACACAGGTGCCGCCACTGTCGGAGGGCGCCCGCTCATCAACCTGTCACTCGCCATCAACTATGCCCTTGGCGGCTTTGACGTACGGGGGTATCACGCTCTGAATCTGGGCGTTCACATCCTGGCGGGCTTGACCCTGCTCGGGGTGGTGCGGCGGACACTGCTGCAGCCGAGGTTGCGGGAGCGCTTTGGCGCAGCGGCCAATGAGTTGGCCCTGGCTGCAGCGGTTATCTGGACGGTTCATCCTCTCCAGACCGAGTCGGTGACCTACGTCGTCCAGCGGGCCGAATCGATCGTGGGTCTGTTCTACCTGTTGACGATGTACTGCTTCATTCGCGGCACCGAGTCGTCCCGGCCCCGCACGTGGTACGGGCTCTGCGTAGGCGCCTGTGCGCTGGGGATGGCCAGCAAGGAGGTCATGGCTTCCGCCCCGTTGCTGGTGATACTTTACGACCGCGCGTTTGTTTCGGGATCACTCCGGGAAGCGTGGCGGCGACGCTGGCCGCTGTATCTGGCGTTGGGCGGCACTTGGATCCTGTTGGGGTACTTGGTGTTCTTCCAGGGAAGCTTTGGCAATGCAGTAATCAATGCAGATTTTAGGGGCGTTGGTTGGTGGGAATACTTACTGACCGAGCCCGGGGTAATCCTCCGGTACCTGCGGCTGGCCGCGTGGCCGGACCCGCTGTGTTTTGACTACTTTGGGTGGCCCATCGCCGGGACGTGGCAAAGCATTCTGCCGCCTGCATTGGTGATGGCGATCCTGCTGGGAGGGAGCGCGTGGGCATGGAAAACCAACTCCGCATGGGGGATTTTGGGAGCTTGGTTTATTCTGATTCTCGCGCCGAGTTCGAGTTTCATCCCAACCGACAGCCCGGCATATGAACATCGCATGTATCTGCCGTTGGCTGCCGTGGTCGTGCTGGTGGTGATGGGGATTCACACGCTGCTGGGGCGGCGCAGCATGGCAGTATTTCTGGCATTGGCCGTGGGGCTGGGATTTCTCACAACACAGCGTAATCGGGATTATCGCAGCGCATTGGCCATCTGGGCTGACACGGTCGCGAAGTGGCCACGGAATCCCCGCGCCCATAACAACCTGGGGGAAACCTTGAGTCTGGCAGGCCGGCCTGGGGACGCGATTGGGCAATACCAACAAGCGCTGCAACTTAATCCCCATAACGCCCTGGCGCATAACAATTGGGGGAACGCTTTGATCCGCATGGGCAACGTGTCGGAAGCGACCGCGCAGTACGAACAGGCGTTGTCGATTAACCCGGATTACCCGGAGGCCCATAACAACATGGGCAATGCCTTGATCCGCTTGGGCGAGAGGCAGCAGGCCATGAAGCAGTTCGAGGAGGCATTGCGGATCAAGCCCGATCTCGCCGAAGCCCACAACAACGTGGCGACCGCCCTGGAACAAGCCGGCAGAATAGAGGACGCCATCGGACATTACATGCGGGCGGTGCAGATCAAGCCCGATTCTGCTGAGATGCACTCTAACTTGGCGAATGCCCTGTTTCGAGCGGGCAAGATTCGCGAAGCGATTGAGCAGTACGAGCAAGCGCTGGGGATCAAGCCCAACTTCGCCGAGGCACACTACAGCCTGGGCTCTGCCTTGGAACAAGCCGGCAGAATTGAGGACGCCATCCGCCACTACGAGCAAGCTCTGCGGATCAAACCCGATTATGCGGCTGCCCAGAACAATCTGGCGTGGCTCCTCGCGACGCTCGCGCCGACCGTGGGCGGCGACCCGGTTCAAGCGGTGACTGTGGCGGAGCGGGCCTGCCAACTCACTGACGATCACGTGGCGGCATATCTCGACACTTTGGCCGTCGCATACGCAGCCGCCGGCCGATTCAATGATGCTGTCGCCACCGCCCAGAAGGCCATCGCATTGGCCCTCGCTGTCGGGCAGACAGAGATGGCCAGCCAGATCGAACTCCGGCTGCAACTGTACCGCAACGGACAAGCTTGCCACCGAGCCGCTGATGCGATAAGTCCACCCAAGCCGTAACGCAACCTCCCGACCAAGTTTTCTGCGGTGCAGACAACCCCGTTCGGATCCCCACTGCTCCCTGAAGTTTGAGGTGGTCATCAATGGGGAGATTACGTAGTCTTTTTGCATTGTGAAGGCTCGGAAGTTCATCCCGTTGCTGGTGGTTGCGGCCGGACTGCTGGCCTATCACAACAGTCTCTCGGGTCCATTTATCTTTGACGACGTGCCGTCGATCCCGGAGAACCCGACCATCCGCAATCTTTGGCCGATCTGGCAACCACTGTCACCTCCGCATGGGGAGACCGTTGATGGCCGGCCGATCGCCAATCTATCCCTCGCCATCAACTACGCGCTCGGTGGTTATGACGTGCGGGGGTATCACGTCCTGAACCTGATCATTCATATTCTGGCGGGGTTAACCTTGTTGGGTGTGGTGCGACGGACGCTGTTGCAGCCGAGGTTGCGCGAGCGCTTTGGCCCAATAGCCGATGAGTTGGCGCTGGCCGTGGCGGTACTATGGACGGTTCACCCGTTACAGACCGAGTCGGTGACTTACATCATTCAACGGACCGAATTACTCATGGGATTGTTCTACCTGCTCACGCTGTACTGCTTTATCCGCGGAGTCGAATCGTCGCGGCCGCATGTGTGGTATGGCCTGTGCGTGACCGCCTGCGCTTTGGGAATGGCCAGCAAAGAGGTGATGGTCGCTGCTCCTGTGATTGTTTTGCTTTATGATTGGGTGCTCCTTGGGTCGTCGTTTCGGGAATTATGGCGGCGGCGCACCGCCTTATATGCTGGCTTGGCCGCGACGTGGTTAATTCTGGCAGTGTTGGTAGCAAGGACTCCTCATCCGATGACGGGGTTTGGGTTTGAAAGGCTGACGCCATGGGATTATCTGAAGACAGAGGCCGGCGTGATTGTTTACTACCTCCGGCTGTGCTTCTGGCCCCACCCGCTGGTGATTGATTATTGCGACTGGCCGATTGCCCGGTCGCTGAAAGACAGTCTTGTACCCGGTATCGTAGTGGCAGGGCTCTTGGGTGCGACGGCTTGGGCATTTCGTCACCGACCAACAATGGCTTTTTGTGGCGCGTGGTTCTTTCTCATTCTCGCACCAACGTCCAGCATTCTGCCGAGCTTTGGTGAAGTGGCAGCGGAGCGGCGAATGTACTTACCATTGGCAGGGGTGGTTACAATGGTCGTGATCGGAATTCATGCGTGGGCCGGACGACGGAGCCTGCCGGTGTTTCTTGGGTTGGCGGTAGGGCTGGGATTGCTCACCGTACAGCGCAATCAGGACTACCGCAGCAGTATTGCTATTTGGCTCGATACCGTCAACAAGCGTCCGAACAACCCACGTGCGCACAACAACCTCGGGAAGGCCCTGTTGGATGCGGGCAGCGTCCAGGAGGCCATCGGGCATTTGAAACAGGCGCTACGGATCGGCGATTTCGCTGAGACGCACAACAACTTGGGGCTTGCCTTGGTGCAAACGAGCAAGCGGCAGGAGGCGATGGGACATTGGGAGTCGGCGTTGCGGATCAGGCCCGAGTACGCCGAGGCGCACAACAACCTGGGTCTTGCCTTGGCGCAAACGGGCAAAACGCAGGAGGCCATTGGGCACCTCGAGCATGCGCTACAGATCAACCCCGAACTAGTCGAGGCGCACTACAACTTGGGGATGGCCTTTGCGCAACTGGGCAGGATGCAGGAGGCGATGGAACAATGGGAACAAGCGCTACGTATTAAGCCCAACTTTGCCGAGGCGCACTACAACTTGGGCGCGGCCTTGGGACAAGCAGGCAGACTCGGGGACGCCATCCGCCACTACGAGCAAGCGCTACGGATTAAACCGGATTATCCGGGTGCTCAGAACAATCTGGCGTGGCTACTCGCGACACTGGCACCGGCGGACGGCAGCGACCCGGTTCGGGCGGTGATTCTGGCTGAGTCGGCCTGCAAACTCACAAACAATCGGGTAGCAGCGTATCTCGACACTCTGGCCGTCGCGTACGCGGCCGCCGGCCGATTCAACGACGCCATCGCCACCACCCAGAAGGCCATCGAATCGGCCCGCGCTGGCGGTCAGCCGGAGCTGGCCAAACAGATCGAATCCCGGTTGCAACTGTACCGTAGTGGGCAGGCTTACCATCCAGCCGCTGACGCAACAAATCCGCCGAACGGTGAGGGCGGCCCCTACCACCGCTTGCACGCGGCGCGGTAGCTTTCCACGTTCCGCTTCAACTCGCGGACGCTGTCGCCGCCGAACTTGTCGAGTAGTGCCTTCGCCAGCTCAAACGCCACCACCGCTTCACCGATGACCGCCGCCGCAGGCGTGGCACAGACGTCGGAGCGTTCCACCGTGGCCTTCACCTCCTGCCCCGTCTGGATATCCACCGAGCGCATCGGCTTCATCAGCGTGGACAACGGTTTCATCGCCACACGGACAATCACGGGTTGGCCGTTGGTCATGCCGCCTTCGATGCCGCCCGCGTTATTGCCCGCGCGCGTCAGTACACCTTCTTGCGCGGGCAGAATTTCATCGTGGACCTGCGATCCGAATCGTCGCGCCGCTTCAAACCCAAGCCCGACCTCGACGCCCTTCATGGCTTGAATGCTCATCAAAGCGCGCGCAAGATTCGCATCGAGTTTCCGATCCCACTGTACGTGGCTTCCAAGACCGATCGGAAGGCCGATGGCGACCACTTCGAACACCCCGCCCAGTGTATCGCCCTGTCCCTTGGCGGCATCGACGGCCTCGATCATGTTTTTGTCCGCTTCGGGATCGGCGCAGCGTACCTCGCTCGCCTCGCTCCGTTCACGAATTTGCGCAAACGTCAGGCCGTCCGTCTTCGCTTGTACGTCGCCAAGACTGACGATGTGGCCGACGATGTCGGCGCCGACTTCGGCCAGCAGAAGTTTGCAGACGCCGCCAATGGCCACGCGCACCGTTGTTTCGCGCGCGCTGGAACGTTCGAGAATGTCACGGGCGTCCTCGCGGTCATATTTTATAAGGCCTGCGAGGTCGGCATGGCCGGGCCGTGGTTTCGTGACCGCCGGCAACTCGTTAATCTTGAAATCCCGGTTCTTGATCATCACCGTGACCGGTGAACCGATGGTCTCATCGTGGCGCACTCCCGATAGCACCTCGGCTTGATCCGCCTCGAGCTTCATGCGGCCACCGCGCCCATAGCCTTGCTGGCGACGGGCGAGATCGCGGTTGATGGCGGCCAGATCGATCTTGAGACCGGCTGGCAACCCTTCCAGAATCCCAACCAGGCATTGACCGTGCGATTCGCCCGCCGTGAAATAACGCAATTGTGGCATGGCTTATCCTCTGCCGAACACGATTGTCAGGAAGTCCTTCATGTTTCCCAAGTACCCGGCAATAATAGCAAGAAGTCGGTCTTGTGCAAAGACCCAGACAATCGCGCCCAAGGCAATGTACGGTCCGTACGGGATTCGGCTTTGGAAATCCTTTTTCCCGACAGCGATGAACGCCAGGCTCACAATCGAGCCCGCCGCCGCCGACAGGAAGACCGAGAACAGGGTTGCCTGCCAGCCAAGGAATGCGCCAATGGCCGCCAGCAGTTTCACGTCTCCCATACCCATCGCTTCTCGTGGGAGGATCAGTTGGTGCGTCGTCGCTTCGATGGTGACGGCAACTGTCAGTGGATAGTCTGCACCGTCCACCGTGATTGTATTCTCTCGCACGATTACCTTCACGTTGTGAAACTCCTTGTCGGCGAATCTCAGGGTGGTCGCAATGAAGCGAATCTTGTCCGATTCGCGAGAGAACAAATCTGACAAAGGTAACTCCTCGTCAGGCAACTTCAGTTTGCCGTCGGCAATCGTGATTGTTGTATCCGGTGGTAGTTCCACACGGTATCTTCCAAACAAGAGCTTGCCCATCTCGGCGATCATATACAGCATGATCCCGCCCACCAGAATGCCCGCCAGCGACTTCAGCGTTGCGAGTCCGTTCGATTGCGTATGCTGAAGCGAGGGCACCGCGACCGAGGCAAGGAACCCGACGACTATGCCGCCCAGCGTGAGTTCGTTGGGAATGATGTAGTGTTCGAGGTCGATGAACGAACCCGCGATGAGCCCCCCCAGCAGTAGCCAGTAGATTGGGCACAGCACCGGATGGGAGTCCTTGAAGCTTATCCAAATCAGCAAAAACAAAATCGCCGTCAAAAGTTCGACCAGAAAATACCGGGGGCTGATGCGCGTGCCACAATGCCGACATTTCCTGCCCAAGGCGAGATAGCTGATCAGCGGGATGTTATCGATCCAGCGGATGCCTTGATTGCAATGTGGACAATGGGAAGGCGGTGTGACAACCGATTGATCGAGGGGCATCCGGTAAATGCATACGTTGAGGAAGCTGCCGATCACGGCCCCGAACACGAACACGACGGAATCGATATACAACTGCAGCCCGGTCACGATTTGTCCCCGTAGATGGCGGTACGAAGGGCGCGCCGCATGACCGCCAACGGTGCCTTGCGTTTCGTCCAAATCTCGAACGACTTGGCGCCCTGATGTAGCAGCATACCCAATCCGTTCGCCACTTGTGATCCTGCACCTCCGGCAATCTGCAGAAGTTCCGTCTCCGCGGGCCGGTAAATAGTGTCATACACGCGCAGGCGCGACGAGAACAGGTCGGCGCCCAGCCCGAGCGAATCGCCAGCCTTCAATCCCACCGACGTGGCATTCACCAACAAATCGACTTCGTGAATCACCCGGCGGATCTCGTCGGCAGTGAGGGCGAGTGGCAAAAACTCGCTTTTCGTATTGCGAATCTCGCGGGCGATAGGCTCGATTTTGGCCAGTGTGCGATTGGCGACAATGACCCGGGCCGCGCCGTCGAGCGCGCATTTCACGGCAATCCCCCGCCCGGCTCCACCCGCGCCCAGCACCAGCACGCGCTTGCCTCGCAGCGACAGGTTGAACTCTTCCTTGATTGCCTTGAGAAAACCGTATCCGTCGGTGTTGAACCCGCGCAGTTTGCCCTTCTCGATGGCGACCGTGTTGACCGCTCCCAGCTTGTTGGCTTCAGGGTCGATTTCGTCGACGCACTCCAAGGCGAGTATCTTGTGCGGGACGGTCAGGTTGAGGCCCGCCAGTCCCATGTCCCGGGCGCCCTGCAGCGCCGCGCGCAGGCTTTGCGGATCCACGTGGAAAGCGAGATACGCCCAGTTCATCTTAAGCGCTTCGAAGGCGGCATTGTGCATTGCGGGTGACGCCGTGTGCTTGATGGGCGCCCCGAATACACCGACCAGCGTCGTTGAACCGTCAACGTGCATGAAAGTCGTAACCAGCCTGATTGCGTGAGCCGCTCGTCATTGCCTGTAAGCCGGGATTATAGAGCAGCGATGAGGCCGTTGAGAAGCTCAAGAATTGGTTTCGGGTAGACGCCGAGTGCAATCACGGCCAACGCGGCGAGGCCCAGCGTGACGTTAAGATAAGTGGGGGTGATGATGCGACCCTGGTCTGAAGCATCCGTGACGTAGATGTGTTTGAGGAGGATGAGATAGTAGTACAAAGACACGGCGCTCATGACAATGCCGAGAATCACAAGCCACAACAGGCCGAAATGTTGCGCGTCCGCTTGGACTGCGGAAGCGAACAGGTAGAACTTGCCGAAAAAACCACCCAGCGGCGGAATCCCCGCCAGCGATAGCACGAAAATCAACATCATTAGTGATAAAAAGGGCGCGCGCTTCGCCATCCCATTGAAGTTCTGCATCTCATCGCCGCCGGCGCGACTGGACAAAGCGGCGACAACGCCGAATGCACCGAGGTTCGTCAGCGCGTACACGATGAGGTAAAACAACACCGCCGTGGCGCCCATTCTCGACGCGGCCACGAATCCGATGAAGATATAGCCTGCGTGGGCGATGCTGGAGTACGCCAACATCCGTTTCACGTTGTGCTGCACGATGGCCGCGCAGTTGCCCAGCACCATGCTCAGCGCTCCCGTGATAGCCAGCAACATCACCCAGCCCGAAGCGAAATGGCCCCAAAACGCCGCGCCCTGCATGCCCGCAAAACCGACGAACAGTACCTTCAACAGGACGAAGAAACTGGCGACCTTGGAGCCCGTCGCGATGTAGGCGGTGACTGGTGTCGGCGCGCCTTCATACGCATCGGGCGCCCACAGATGGAATGGGACAACGGCCACTTTGAATCCGAAGCCGATGATTACAAATAGTAGCCCGACGCCCAACAACGGGCTCATCGCCATGCCCGCAGAGGCCCTCACGGCCTCACGGATGCCGAGCAAACTGGTTGTTCCTGTCACACCGTAGACATAGCTCAGGCCGAACAGCAGAAACGCAGACGACATCGCTCCGAACATGAAGTATTTGACCGCCGCCTCCTGCGAGCGCAGTTCGCCCTTGTGGAATGCCGTCAGGATATAGAGCGAGATGCTCGTCAGTTCCAGAGCGACGAAGATGGTCAGCAATTCCTCCGCGCTGATCAACAGCATCATCCCGATCGCGCCGAAGAGCAGCACCGCAAAGTACTCGCCGACATGTCGGCCCAGGTCGTAGTCCATCGAAATCAACACCGTCAGCACCGCCAACACCACGATCACGAGCTTGAAGAAGACGATTAAATCATCCACTGCCACCGTGCCGCCCAGTAACACGGTCCGTGGATGATTGAACTGTTGGCACAGTACGGCCATCGACGCGATCAGGCCAATCACAGCGGCCGCGCCAACGTTTCGTTTCCGCACCGTCATCTCGGCTCGCCGCTGGGATACCAGGTCCAATGTCAGCACTGTCAGGGCGGTCACGGCCAGCACCGCTTCTGCACTCAGCGCCTTGAAGACCTCGAAATAGGATACGGGCGTCACTGAGCACCCCGCAGGAATATTTCCACGTTCGCCTTGATCATATTGAGCATGATCGATGGATACAGGCCGACAATCACCAGTAGCGCCATCAAGATCAGGGCTGCGACAATTTCCGGTACCGATATCGGCGGCAAATTCCAGCGCGAGTCCCCTTCGCCCTCGTGTCCATGACCATGAGAAGAAGCGGCCTTGCCGCCGACATGTTCCTCCTCGGCAAAGAAGACCTTGTGAATTGCGTTTAGAATGTAGGCCACCGTGAGCAGGATGCCGACGCCAGCCCCGACGACGAGCCATGGGCTCATTGAGAATGCGCCGATGAGCACCTGGATTTCCGCTATGAACCCGCTGAAGCCCGGCATCCCCATCGATGCCGCGCCGCCAATCACAAATGTCACGCACGCGAACGGAATCACCCTGGCCAGTCCGCCCAGTTCATCCAACTGCCGCGTGTGCGTGCGGTCGTACACCATGCGACCGACGACGGCAAACAGCAGGCTGGCGACAATGCCATGGGAGAACATCTGGAGGATTGCCCCGGACATGCCGATGACGTTGAGCGTGGCGAGACCCAGCAACACGAAGCCCATGTGACTGACGCTGGAGTAGCCGATGATGAATTTAAAATCCTTCTGCACCAACGCCACTGCTGCTCCGTACACAATCCCAATGACCGCGATCCACGCAATCCACCATCTCCAGTATTCGAGGCCTTGGGGAAACAGCAGCATCGCGCCGCGCAGACAGCCGTAAGCCCCCAGTTTCATGACCACGCCGGCCAGCAGCATGGAGGCAGCGGTGGGCGCGGCCACGTGGCCTGTTGGCGCCCACGTGTGAAACGGCCACATGCCCGCCAAGACCGCGAAGCCGACGAAGATGAGCGGAAACACCCAGATTTGGACGTCGCGCGTGATTGGATGCTTGGCGAGTTCGAGGATATCGAAGGTTTGTCCGCCCGCGCTAAAAAACATGGCGAGAATGCCGATAAACACCAGCGCGCTGCCGACAAACGAGTACATCACCAGCTTCATCGCGCCATACTCTTTGCGGGTGGAACCCCAGATCGCGATGATGAAATACTTGGGAATGATCGCCAGTTCGTAAAACACGAACAGCAGGAACAAATCCATCGCCAAAAACACGCCGTACACGCCCGCGATCAGCGTCAGAAAGAACGCGAAGAATTCCTTGACGCGATTCTCAATGTTCCAGCTGAAGAGAATCCCCGTGACGCACACGAAACCGTTCAACACGACGAGCGGAAAGTTGATGCCGTCCACCGCAAGATGGTAGTGGATGCCGAGGGGCGGGATCCATGCAACGTTGACGATTTGCTGGAAGCCATCGCGCAGGCCGCCGTGCGCGCTGACCTCGGCGTTCACCCACGCGTTGTAATCAAAGTAGTTCTTCAGGGCGACGAGCAGGGCTCCCACGCCCGTTGCGAGCGCGACCCAACGGATAAGCGTCTTCGAGTCGCGGGGTAACAACAGGACGACACCCGCGCCGAGGAATGTCAGATAAATTGTCCAGTCAACCTGCATACTATTGTCAATGGGCCCAGGCCGTCATGGTCTCGGGCACTCTCTCGAACAAATGAACCAGTTGCACCACGGCCGTATTCGAAACGTTGATAAGGGCTGCGGGATAAATGCCAATCCAAAACATGAAGAACATCAACGCCGCGCCGATGAAAATCTCGCGGGCCGTCATATCGGACAGGCCCTTCCATTTTTGGTTGAGCGGCCCGAAGCCCACCTTCTGAATCATGCCCAGGAGAAACACGCCGGTGATGACCAGGCCGATCGTGGCCAGCGACGTGACGAGCGTGACGATGGGGAACGAGCCTTTGAACACGAGAAACTCACCCACGAACCCGTTGAGCCCCGGCAAGCCCAGCGACGAGAACATCGAGATGCCGAGCACGCCCACATAAATCGGCATGATCTTGCGCAGCCCACCGTATTCTTCCAGCTTGCGCGTGTGCGTCCGCTCGTAAATAACCCCGACGAGGAAGAAAAGCGCCGCTGAACTGATGCCGTGGTTGAACATCTGCAGCACGGCGCCGTTGAGCGCCGCGGCCTTTTCATTCATGACATCGGCCACCGTTGGCGCGGAGGCGACCGTGGCGAAAATACCCAGCATCGCGTAGCCCATGTGGTTGACCGAGGAGTACGCCACGAGCCGTTTGAAATCCGTCTGAGCCAGCGCGGCGTACGCCCCAAAGACGATGCTCGCCAACGCCAGCAGCAGCAGCACATTCACGTGCGCCTGCACTTGATCAGGGAAGACTGGCAAGATGACTCGCAGGAAGCCGTACACGCCCATTTTCAGCAGAATCGCCGCCAGCAGCATCGAACCACCGGTCGGCGCCTGCGTGTGTGCGTCCGGCAGCCACGTGTGAAACGGCCAGATCGGCACCTTGATGGCGAATCCGAGAAACGCGCCCCAGAACAGCAGCGAACCGAGACAAGCCGCATTAATGTGAAGGCCGGTCCGCCCGTTGATGTTCTCCACCAACGTGGCAATCGCGGCGGCCAACTCGTGTGACGGCGACGTGGCCATCCGCCGCAATTCCACAAAGTCGAACGTATTCGTCGCGAGATAGAGGAACGCGAACGCCAGCAGCATCGTGATGCTGCCCGCCAACGTGTAGATAAAGAACTTGAATGAGGCGTAGCTCCGGTCCTCGGCGCCCCAAATCTTGATGAGGAAATACATCGGGATCAGGCCCAGCTCCCAGAAAATGAACCAATGAAAGAAATTGAGGGCCGTAAAGACGCCGAACATGCCCGTTTGCAGCAACAGAAACAGTACGAAAAACAACTTCACGTCGCGGTCTTGTTTCCAATGCGCCAGCAACGCCAGCGGGGTGACGACGGCCGTCAGCAAGACCATGGTCATGCTCAAGCCGTCAACGCCAAGGTGGTAATCGACGTTCAGGGCCGCAATCCACGGCCACCGCTCTTCAAACATCAGTCCGGCGTTGGGATCGAACCAGCTCCAGACGTAAAGCGTCAGCAACAATGAGAAGATACTGAAAGCCAGCGCAAGTAGTTTGATTCCCCGGTCGCTTCCTTTTGGCGCCAACAAAATCAACAGTGCGCCGACGAACGGCGTAAACGTGATCACGGACAATATGGGGAATGAGAGTTGTTGACTCATGTGAAGAAGTAAATCAGCAACAGAATTGCCGCCCCCAGGCTCAACACGCGAAAATAGTTCTGCACTCGACCGCTTTGCAGTTTCGCCAACGTCCTTCCGCCCAATCGAACACTCTCGCAACCCGAGTCGAAGCCGCCGTTGATGAAGAACTCGTCACCCAGCCAGCGGAAAACTTGCGATACGCCCCAGAAGCTCCAGGCAATCGTGTGCAGGATGCCGTCCACCACCAGTTTGTCGAACAGGCGGAAGAAGACGCCGCACACGGCCGTAAAGCGGATGATGGTCGCCTCGTACAATTCGTCGATATACCACTTGCGGTTGAGGAACGTGAACAGCACGCCGAGCGATGCCGAAAGCGGGTCTTCCTCGGTCGCGTGCTCCATCGTCTTACGTCCATAGATCAGCCAGCCGAGCAGGATCCCCAGCGCACCGACCGCAACCGATGAGCCCATTACGAGCGCTTTGCCTTCCGCAGCTTCGGCTCCCTCGACTCCAAGATAATATCCGTACTGTCGGCAGAAAAAACCAAGCCCGATGGCGAACGCGCTCAGCACGGCGATGGGCAGCCACATATTCCATGAAACCTCGTGCGGTTCGCCGCCGTGATGACCATGCCCATGATCGTCGTGCCCGCGGTCATGATCAGGTTGACCACCGCGCCACTTGCCGGCGAACACCATGAACATCTGCCGCGTCATGTAGAAGGCGGTAAGGAACGCTGCAAACTCCGCCCATCCCCAAGCCGCCTTGCTGCGGCGGAATGTTTCGAGCAGCACTTCGTCCTTTGAGAAAAACCCCGCGAATGGCGGCACGCCAGAAAGCGCCAGCATGCCGATGAGATAACACCAGAAGGTGATCGGCATGTACTTCTTCAGTCCACCCATCTTCCGCATGTCCTGCTCGTGATGCGTGCCGATGATGACGCATCCTGAGCCGAGGAACAGCAACGCCTTGAAGAACGCGTGTGTCAGCAAATGAAACTGCCCCGCCGCCAGGCTGCCGGCTCCGAGCGCCATCACCATGTACCCAAGTTGCGAACACGTTGAATAGGCCAGTACGCGCTTGATATCGAACTGAGCCACCGCAATCGTCGCCGAAAACACGGCCGTGAAGCAGCCGACCCACATCACAAAGTCCATGACCCAATTCCCCGGTTCGGCAGTAAACAATGGAAACATGCGGCCCACCATGAACACGCCGGCCGCCACCATGGTGGCCGCGTGAATCAGCGCGCTGACGGGCGTCGGGCCTTCCATCGCGTCAGGCAGCCACACATGCAAGGGGAATTGTGCGCTCTTGCCCATCGCGCCGATGAAGAGAAGAAAGGCAATCGTGCTCGCCGCGGACAACCCCCACAAGCCGGTCACATGGGCCAGCGCGCCTGCCTGCTCCAGCGCGCCGGTATGGTCGGCGGTGTACAGGTTTAACGTGCCCGTCTTCCAATACAGCATCAGGATGCCGAGAAAGAAGCCAACGTCGCCGATGCGGGTCGTGATGAAGGCCTTTTTCATCGCCGCGGCCGCCGCCGGCTTGAAATACCAGAAACCGATGAGCAGATAGCTGCACAAGCCGACCAGTTCCCAGCACATGAACAGGAGCAGGAGATTGTTCGAGATGACCAAGCCGAGCATCGACGCGGCGAACAACGATAGGAAACAGAAAAAGCGCGTGAAATTGTCGTCTTCCGCCATGTACCCGGTCGCGTTCACGAAAATCCAGAACCCGACGAACGCGACCATCACGGCCATGCCTGCCGTCAGCGGGTCGAGGAGGATGCCCATGTCGAGACGCGTGTTGCCGAACTGGAACCACGTGAAGTTGAAGAAGACCCGTTCGGCCTCGTGATGTTCGCCGCCGAGTGTCGCCAGAAACGCGCGCACGGCCAGGATGCAGGACACGCCCATCGCGATGATACACAGGCCCGCCGACAGCTTACGCTGGCCCCGGGGCAGCAACGACTGGATCGCCGCCGCCACGAGCGGGAACAGTGGAATCAACCACTGTTCCTGTGCCAGATGCTGTAGGGCGGCGTGATCCATCCTATCCCTTCAAACTCGCCATTTCATCGACGTCCACCGATTTGTAGTGCCGATACACCGCGATCACCAACGCCAAGCCGATGGCCGACTCCGCGGCGGCGATGGAAATCGCGAAAATGGCAAACATCTGGGCGGTCACCGAGGTGAAATACTTATAATGCCAGAACGCGATAAAGTTCAAAATGCCCGCGTTGAACATGATCTCGATGCCGATCAACACGATGATCGCATTCTTGCGCGCCAGCGCACCGCACAGGCCGATGGCGAACAGGAATGCGGACAGCATCAAATAATGATCGAGCGGAATGTTCATCGCTTGCGAATGACCTCTTCCAATGCGATGACCACCGCCCCGATCAACGCCGCGGTCAGCAACACGGCCATCGCCTCAAACGGCACGACCCAATCTGCAACGAGCGCCTTGCCGATGTCAGCCACAGAGGCAGCCGCCGTTCCCGCAGGCAATAGTTGCGTCAGCGCGTCCTTGCGGATTATGGCCCAGAGCAGGCCGGCAATGATGACCGCCGTGCCCATGCCCGCCCACCATTTGCCGCCGAGCACTTCGCGCGGCCCTTCGTCGCCCGTGACGTGCCGCGTCAGCATGATCGCAAACAGCATCAGCACGGCCACCGCGCCGATGTAAATGAGGATTTGCACGGCGCCGATAAAGTCCGCGCGCAGCAGGAAGTAATGCCCGGCGATGCCGAGAAAAAACAGAATCAGCGACAAGACGCAGTGAATGAGATTGCGCAGCGTGATCGCGAAGATCGCGCCGAGCACTGTGATTACCGTAAGAATCCAGAAGATGAGTTCCATGATGGTTCAGGAGGCGTAACGGTAGGTGCGCGGATTGACGTTCTCGGTGGCAGCGAGTTTGGTCAGGACCACGAACCAAATGATGAGCCACAAGGTTGTTACGAGCCAGGCGATCGGTCGAATGGTTATGTAATGCCAAAAGCCGACGGCGACGATGTTGACGATGGCCATCGGCAACAGGACTTTCCAGGCGAAGGCCATCAACTGGTCGACACGCACCCGCGGCCAGGTGCCGCGAATCCAGATGTTCAGCACAATCATGCACCCGAGTTTGAGGAAAAACCAAAACATGGAGATCAAGCCGCCGAAGATACCGGGGCCGCTGCCGGGGCCGTTGTAACCGCCGAGAAACATTGTGACGGTGATGCCCGCCATTGCGATGGACGCGAGGTATTCGCCCATTTGAAAGAGCGCGAATTTGAACCCGCTGTATTCCGTGTGATAACCCGCGATGATCTCGGATTCGGCTTCGGGAATATCAAACGGCGTGCGGGCCGATTCCGCCATCGCGCCGATGGTGAAGAGGACGAATCCAACAAATCCCCACGGTCGAAACACAAACCACCTCGTGACGTTGAGGATTCCCCCACTCTGCGCCTTCGCGATGGCCATGGTGGAGAGCGAGCCGGCCGCCATGACCACGGCCACGGCCGCGAGAACCATCGGGACTTCGTAGGAAACTACCTGCGCCACGGCGCGCATCGCGCCGAGAAGCGAGAACTTGTTGCGGGACGCCCAGCCGCCCATAAACAGCGCCAGCACGCTCGCCGTACTGATGGCGAACGCGAACAAAATGCCGATGTTGAGGTCCACCGGTATCAATCCCGCCCCAATCGGTACCACCGCAAACAGCAGCACCGACGGGATCACGGCAATGACCGGCGCGAGAAAGTGGACAAACGCATCAGCGCGCCGCGGCACAATGTCCTCTTTCGTGAGCAGCTTCAGGCCGTCGGCAATCGGCTGCAGGATGCCCCAGCGGCCAACACGATTCGGGCCGAGGCGGTTTTGGATGCGGCCAAGCGCCTTGCGTTCGACCAGCGTCGTGTAGGCGAAAATGCCGGGGAACACGGAGAGGACGAAAAGGATGGGGATAGCAATGGAAACCCACAGCAGCACGCTGTCGGGCGCATTCGCGAACCAGCTATGCAATTGTTGATGAATTATTTCCAACTAGTGAATCCCCCCCACCCCAAAGACGGCTCGTTATAGAAAAACCACGAACGGCTGTCAAACTCCCCACCGTGTCTACGCCTTCCCTGACCCTTCCATCAGCTTCTTCAGCATGTTCTCCGTTTCTGCTTCTCCCGGCAGGCACAAAGACAAATCCGCTTCAGAGCCCGCGGCGATGGCATCGGCGTAACCGCGGCAATCGTATCCGCACGCGTGGCAATCCGTCTGCGCCATTGCGGCCATCAACACGTCGGCCAACGGCTTGTTCTTCGTCAGATCGAGGCGTTGCTGCATTCCCAGCGCGGGATCGTGCCATGGCCAATTGCCCGCAGGCGCTTCGCCGGTGGCCGGTGCGGCGGGTTGCCCAGTGGCCGCTTGCCCTGCCGGGGCGGCTGCCGTAGATGCAACGCCGACGGGAGCCGTCACCAGGAATTTGCCAAGCCATTCCCGTTGTTCCGGCGTGAACGGGGCATCGTCGGGAATCGTGATCTTCGCCACCGCCGGTGCCGGCTTTGGCGCGGGCGCAACTGCGGCCGCGGGTTTGGGCGCCGGTACAGCTTTCTTCGCCTTCTTTTCCCTGTCGGCTTTGAGCTTGGCGTCGACCCGGGTCGCCTCAGTGGGCTTAATCCGATTGTAATACTCGTTCGACTTCAGCAGATCGGGCAGGTGCTCCACCAGTTCGTTAAAGCGCCCGTACTGCGACTTCTCGTAGTCGTTGTCCATCTTGATCGCGTCGAACGGGCAGACTTCCACGCAAATCTGGCACTGCATGCAGACGCTGATGTCGATGTCGAACACCTTTGGGCGCTGCTGCGGCTTGCCCTTCTCGTCGCGGTCCATGACGATGTAAATACATTGCGGCGGACACTCGACCTCGCAAATCTTGCAGGCCACGCAGCGCATCGTGCCGACAGGGTCCTTGTCCGCGTCGAACACCAAAAATGGAAATGTGCGCGAGTTTTCAGGAACCTGAACGCGTTCCTCGGGGTATTGGACCGTCACCAGCCGATCCTTGTCGAAATAACTGCCCACGAAATTGCGGGCCGTGACGACCATACCTTCGAGCAAACCTTTGCCGATGAAGCCCATTAGCGATCCACCTCCCCCAGCACGATATCGATGCTGCCGAGGATGATCACGACGTCCGCCACCTTGAGCCCGAGGCACATGTCTTCGAGGGTGGTCAGGTTAATGAAGCTCGGCGGGCGCACATGGTAGCGATACGGTTGCTTGCCGCCTTCATCCGAAACCAAATAGAAGCCGAGTTCGCCTTTCGGCGCTTCGATGCGGCCGTAGCCGTCGCCGGGCGGGATCTTGAAATTGCGTAGTTTCACTTCCGGAGCGATGTGCGGGCCTTGTGGGATGTCGCGCAACGCCTGCTGCAGGATCTTGATGCTCTCGCGCATCTCGAGCACCCGGATATAGTAGCGGTCATAGACGTCGCCGGTGTCGCCCACAGGGATACGGAAATCGAAGCGGCCATAGACGCCGTAATTGTCCACTTTGCGCAGGTCATACTCGACGCCGCTGGCGCGGGCCATTGGACCGGTGATACTGGCGTTAATAGCGAGTTCCTTTGGCAGAATGCCGATACGCTGGGTGCGCATAAGCAGGACCTCGTTGGTGGTGAGCAGTTTCTCAAACTCATCGAGGAACCGCGGATAGCGGGCGGTGATGTCCTTCGCAGCCGCGAGGTGGTTCTCCGTCAGGTTCACGCGGACGCCGCCGAACCGCATGTAATTACACATCATGCGCGAGCCGCTCACGGCTTCAAAGAGATCGAGAATCCGTTCCCGCTCACGGAACGCGTACAGCAACGGCGTGCCCCACGCGCCGAGGTCCTGCAACATAAAACCAATGACGCACGTATGATTCTGCAGACGCGACAACTCCGACATGATGACGCGGATGTAGTCCGCGCGTTCGGGGACCTTGATACCCGCGAGCTTCTCGACGGCCAGCGCGTACGCCCAGTTGTTGGTCATGGAGTTGAAATAGTCGAGGCGGTCGGTATAGGGCATCGACCCGAGCCAGACCATCCGCTCGGCGAGTTGTTCGTGATTGCGATGCAGGTAGCCCATGACCGGCTTGAGCGCGACGACCGTCTCGCCATCCAGCGTGCAATCCATGCGAAACACCCCGTGTGTGCTCGGGTGCTGCGGCCCGATGGAGACTTCCAGTATCTGCGTCTCAATCAAGCCTTCCGACCCCGGCGTCAGGGTGTAGTGCTTTTCTTCGGTGAGCGGCTGGATCATTTCTTCTTCGCCTTTTCCTTCTCCAGCTCTTCGCGCGCGGTGGGTGGCATAATCCCGCCCTCCTGCACTGCCCGCTGCAGCGTGTCGTCATGCGGCGTCGGTTCCCATTCGTAATCCGCGGGCGGGACGTAATCCTTGCGCATCGGATGGTCGGTGAACTCTTCCCACATCAGGATACGCCGCAAATCGGGATGGCCATCGAACTTCACGCCGTACAAATCATACGCTTCGCGTTCCTGAAACTCGCAGCCGCGCCACAACGGGGTGAGCGACGGCACGAGGCACAGGTCGAACTCACGCGGCGCACGCACCTTGAGCACGAGTGGCCCATGCTTTTGCGCGACGGAATACAGATGGTAGACGACTTCGATGCAGCCGGGTTTGTCGGCTTTTGCCGGGTAATCGACGGCGGTCACGCACGAACAGAAGTCCATCTGGAACCGGGGATCTTCCTTGAGGAACTTCGCGACCCCATAAATGTGCTCGCGATCCACCAGCAACGCGGGCTGTTGGGCGGCCGGAGTCGAGTTGATGATCTCAATCTTCGCACCGGACACAGCCTGTGCGGCGATCTCCTTGATTTTCTCGATGGCTTCCATCAGGCCTTTTTTACCTCGTCCAAAGTCACGTCGCGATAATTGCGAGGCGGTTCCCAGAGGTCGCGGTTGGCCGGCGGCTGCAAATCGTGTTCGCCGAAGGTTGGGATCGGGTATTCAGAGGCGGCATTGTTATCATACCAGCGCGGCCGCTGTTCCTTGTCGAGATGCTGATTGGCGATCTTGCGCTGGAGGGTCATGATCGCGTGAATCAAGGCCTCGGGACGCGGCGGGCAGCCGGGAATATGCACGTCCACGGGAACAAAGCGGTCGATGCCCTTGAGCACATTGTAGCCGTCCTTGAACGGACCGCCCGAAATGGCGCAGGCACCCATAGCGATGCAGTACTTCGGTTCGGGCATCTGGTTGTAGAGGCGGACGACCTGGGGGGTCATCTTCTTCGTGACGGTGCCGGCGACGATCATCAAATCCGCTTGCCGGGGGGTGGCCCGGAAGACTTCCGCGCCGAACCGCGCCAAATCGTAGCGGGAGGCGGCACTGGCGATCATTTCGATGGCGCAACAGGCCAGACCGAACTGCAGTGGCCAAATCGAGGATTTGCGGCCCCAATTGTACAACTGCTCGAACGGGAGAATAAACACTCCCTGCTTTTGAAGTTCGCTCTTTAAGCCTTCGTCGACAGCCATCTTATTTCCAATCCAATGCGCCCTTGGCCCAGGCGTACACGAGGCCTTCCACCAGGAGCGCCACGAAAATCATCATCGCGATAAACGCGCCGAAGCTCAGTCCCCCAAACGCCACGGCCCACGGGTACAGAAACACCGTTTCCACGGCAAAAATCACGTACATCAGCGCGTAGATGTAGTACCCCACCCGGAATTGCACCCACGCATCGCCTTTGGAGGTCAGGCCGCACTCGTAGATGTCGTTCTTCGTCGGTGTGGGGCGGCGCGGTGCGAGCAGACGCGCGAGGATCAGCGGCGCCAGCGGAAATGCCACTGCGACCAATAGGAACACTATGACAAACAAGTACTGAGTTATGTACGAATCTTTCATGCGATCGACCAAAAAAAGCGCCACCAGCAACGCGACCTTGTTCCAAAATTCACAATCTACGTAACAGGATTGCCGAACCTTGTCAAGTGGGTGTCCGCCACTCACTTGCAGCGGCGGCGGTGCACGTGTTTAGGGCCAGCTTCGGGCATGAGATTGGCCCAAACCGTGCTAGATTACATTGAACCGATGAACGGACCCGGCGCAACAATGATGGTGGTTGTCGCATGCCTGACCGCGGTGGGTTGTGCGTCTTACCAGACGTCCGGCTCGCCGCGCGCGGCGCTGCCGTTGCCGCATGAAATTCAGCAATACTACGGATACCCGTCCAACGCGGTATCGGCAAGCGTGACCATGGTCGAAGAGCACCCGGCGTTTTCCGTACAGGAGGTCACCCTTTCGGTCACCGGCAGTCGCTGGCCAATCCGACTCGTATGGTTCGCGCCCAAGACTTCGGAACGGCGTCCGCTCATTTTGATCTCCCCGATCCGGGGCAGCGACACCATCGTGGTGGACGGGTGCGCGAGGGCGTTTGCCAACAGCGGCTATCACGCCGCCATCATCAAACGCGCCCGGTTCGACTTTGACCCCACGGGACCGCTTTCGCAGGTAGAGGATTCCCTGCATACGGCAGTGATTCGCCACCGCGAAGCGTTGGACTGGTTGCTGGCACAACCGGGCATGGATACCGACCGGGTGGCCACGTTTGGAATCAGCTACGGCGCCATCATCACCGCCGCGCTGGCAGCGGTGGAACCGCGCGTGAAGATTTGCGTTCTGGACCTGGCCGGCGGACCGCTTCCGGGGGTGATGGAGTCGTCCGAGGAACACAGCCTGCGACAGAGTTGGATTCGCAGTCGCGAGAGCCACGAGTTGACCAACAAGGAACTTTACAAAGCCCTCAGCGACGTCATTCGCACGGACCCGGTCAAGCTGGCGCCGTATGTGGCGCGCGACCGCGTGTTGATGCTGATCGCGCGGTTTGACAGTTCCGTCCCCACCCGTTACCAACTCAAGCTGTGGCGGGCGTTGGGAAAACCGCGCGCGGACTTCGTCCCGCTCGGGCATTACACGTCCATCCTCGCGCTTCCCGCGCATTTCCTCAGCGTCATGAATTTCTTCGAGGACAACTTCGAGCGACCTGTGCCGAAGCCCGTGCAGACGGCGGCTCAAGCCGGGGAGTAAGCCAATCTTCGGGCGGAAACCTTCTCGGCTACTTCAGCCTGCGGAATTTGGTGATGGCTTGCTGGAATTGGTGGCCGTCGGACAGCGGAACGTTCAGGGCGCAGTTTTGGAGAGTGTCCTTACTGAGGATGAAGCATTTATCCCGGCTGACCATGATGCCGACGAGTTTGCCGTCGGACGTCACGACGTAATCCCCGACATCGCCGCGAACGGCGGGATTCTCGAACCAGGCGGCGACACCGCGCAGGGCGCGTTGGACGACCAAGTAGCGTGGATCGGTCAAATCGGGGGACATATCGGCCTCGAAACTAAGCCCAGCGGCGGTGCTCTTGAAAACGTGGAGTTTGCGCTGGTCGGTCTGGAGGGGCGCGTCAGGCCCGGCCAATTCCAAGGTGGTCAGGCCGGGAATCGGACGGGCGATTTCAATGGCTACGACTTGTGGATTGGCGACCAAGGCGCAGGCGGCGGCCGTGAGCGCGGTGGAAGACGGCGTGTCGCCGTTCTTGTCGGCGGTGTACTTCAACTGAGTGATTTCGCCGCCGTCGCCCAACCCCCACCAATGAAAACCGAGGGACTGGGAATTCGCGATGATGAACGAGCGTCCGTCCACATTGACCACCGGAGGATAGGCGGCGGACTTGAAATGATAGGTGTTGAAGGCGCGGGAATCGCCGGCATCGCGCATGGTGATGGCGACCTGCAATTCGAGACGCGCGCCCTTGACGGCCTTGTAGGGGCCCGGGCCGCGGGCTTTGATGGATTCGATCTGGTCGCCAAGTTTGGCGGTCTGCAGGCGCAACGCTTCCTGGCCGCTTTGGATGGCGTTCAAGCTTTGGTTGATCTCGTCGTTTGAGCCTCCTTTGATGAGTGTCTCCAACTTCGATTGAAGGTCTTGTTGTCCTTTGGCGGCGTCGGTGACCGCTTGCATGAGGCTGCCCTTTTCGTTTGGATTGAGGCTGGCCTGCAGGCCTTTGACGTCGTTCGCCATGGCCACCAGGCTGTCCTGCATGGCTTGTTGGTCGTCGTGGACACCGGCCACGCTCTTTTGAATTGTTTCGGGCAACGTGTGCGCGAACGTATCGAGTTCGGTGAGGGTCGAGGTCATTTCCTGTTGACCCTTGGCGACATCGGTGAGTTGTGACTCCACCCGGGCCTGAGACGCGCGAACTTCCTGGCTGAGCGTGCTAATGGTGGCCTGCTGGCTGGTGACCGTCTCGCCCAACTGCTGGGCGTGCTGTTCGAGCTGGGCCTTTTCCTGCTGAAGTTTGCTCTGCTGGGACTGCAACCCGTTCATTTCGGCCTGAAGTTTGGCCACGCTCTCCTTGGCGGCCTCCCCTTCCTGTTGCAGTTTCTCCTTCTCAGCGCTGGCGCGGGCGAGTTGCGTCGCGACACTGGACAACTGTTGCTCGGTCTGCGATTTGGCTTGTTCGACCCGCGCTTTTTCCTCCGACACGGCTTTCAGGTTGGCTTCCCGTTCGGCGAGGGTGGCGGTGGTCTGGCTGAGACGCCCACGGAGCTGCACGTTTTCGGTGGTGGACGCATTGAGCTGGGTGAGGAGCGCTTGCTGCTCGTAATCGCGGTTCCATTCCTCCTGCTGCGCCTGCATGGACGCGGTCGAGAATTCTTCATGAACGCGGGCCTTGGAAGACGAGGAACTGGCGAACTGCGTCTGCTCGCCGCCCGAGCCGATGACGAACATCAACAGCGAGCAGACTAGGAAATCCAGCATCACGATCAGAACAGACGTCTTCATGATCTTGGGTTCCTCACTTCATTTGAATGAGGCGGTCCTTCAAGGGATACACGTACCGGATCCGTAGCGACACCGCGGACAGGATGCCCACGACTGTGGACGTGTACGCAAAAAGACGGCTCATCCCGGCGTTCAATGCGATGAGGATGAGCGCGATGACCGTTAGCGCCAGGCCCATAAACAACGGCAGATCAAGAAACACATCGAGGTTCTCGATCTTCTTGAGGCGCAACTCGGGAGTGGCGGCCTCATCGTCCTCGACCTGACGAATCTTGCCTCTCACCAGGAACCAGACGACCACATGCACCACCAGGGAGAACAGCACAACCGTTCCCGACACGAACGCGCTGTCTGCACCTCCCGCAACGGCGGAGGCAACGGATTCACCCGTCGCAGCCGCGGTCGCGGGAGATTCGACGGCGGGGCGCACAGCCAGCGAGAGGAGATAAACCAAAATACTCAATATCAGACCCACGGCCAACGCAGAGAGCGCGAAATGAATCACAGTTGGGGCGGCGACGGGGCTGCCGGGTCGCGCGATGAGCTTTTCCAAATACCGGCCCGGCACGACCACCAGAATCAATAGCCCGCAGAGAATGGCGATCAGCGCATACTTTAGCGCCGACACGCTGGTGCCATACCGATACCGCAGCGACTGATATTCTTCCTGTAGCGAACTCAAAGCTGTCGGATGTGCCTTCGTGACACTCGCCAGACTCTGGGGCATCAAGTCCGGATGTTCGGTGACAAACTTCAGCCCGGCGGCTCCCTTGCCGATGGCGGCGTACAACAAGTCCAGCCCTTTGGGGCCCTGGCTCATGATGAGGTCGATGCAAGCGGAGGCAACCGGTCGTCCCTCGCGAGCAGCGACGGCGAGGACCTGGCCGAGCCGTTTCGACGCCGCAGGCGTCAACGACGCCATCTTGGTGAGCACCTTCAGCTGGTCGGGGCTGTCGGCCTGTCGCAGAATCGTTTCAAACTCGCCCCAGGTGCGGCAGTGCCGGGCCAGTTCGAACATCGGCATGAAATTATCCTTGAATTTTTCCACGGCGAGCGCGGATTTCGGGTCGGCTTGCATGAGGCCGAGCATCTGGCGGAGTTGCCTGGTCAGCAAGTCGTTGATGGCGCCTGCGCGGCGCGCGGCCTTGGCGAGCATGATGGCGCCCTCGGCGGGCGGGAATACGTTGGCCATGCCGAGGATGCTGTTGAGCGCCGCCGTGAAATCGTCCTGATAGCCTTCGAAGCCGCCCTGCTTGGCCACGTCGGCGATTTCGCCGTACAAAGCCGCATCGGCCACGGTGGTGCCCGCGAGGTTCTCGAATGAATTTCCCCCGGCCAACGCGGCGGCCCAGCCGGTCGCTTTCAATCGGCTGGCGGGAGTGTTCTCGCTGGCCAGTTGGGTGAAGACCCTTTGTCGACTTTCGACAGCCCTGGGTTTGTCCGGCAGATCGTTCTCGATGGGATAATCCAGTAACAGCAAGGCCGAGCCGCTACGCCCGACCGCCCATTCCGCTTCGGCCAGGTGTAGAACGCTGACATCGGGCAACCGTTGGAATTGCGCGATGGGCGTATCCAGAGGGGAATCGGCAAGCTGGACCACGGTGATGAGTGCCCCGAATAGCAGCACTCCCAAACAGACCTTTAGTGCTTTCATGCTCTACCTCGATTCACACTGCCTCCTTTTCCGAATCGTCCGCTGAAGCAACGATTATGGACAACCCCACCAATATTCATTTCTCCGCGCCAAGAAGCAATCGTTATTTACAGGAATTTTCAGGCTGAGCGGGATACTGCCGGGAGGCAACTACGGCAGGTTGATGTCGATCCGGTAGAACCTGGTGGGTGTGGTCGCGTCGAGGTCGGTGACCGTCACCTCGTTGACGTTGGTTTGCGGGCCGGTGAAGCTGGTCAGGTTCGTGTACACAATGCTGACAAGATTGGTACTGAATTGGACGGTGTACGTCCGCCCGACGGCAATCGGATGGAAGATCAGGTTCTTCTGATTCGGCTGGCCGGTCACACTGGCGATTTCCAACACGAAGATCGATGCCGGGTTGGTCGGGTCGAGGCCCGCCACATACTTGAACAGGTTGTTTTGTCCGGTGCCATCGACGTCGACAGCCGGTGCCGCGCTGGGATTGTTCAGGCCGAAGTATTGCACCTGCCACCAATCCGGCAGCCCATCACCGGCATAGCTGCCGAAGTTGTCGGGATTGCTATCGATAACCGCCACGAGGCCGGTGCCGGAGGTACCCAAGTAGAAGCCATTAAATGTAGCATTGGTCGTGGCGTATACGGTGGATGCCGTTGCCAAACCGTTGCCATCGATGGAAGCCAACGGGTAGATCGCACCGGCCCACGCGATGTCACTGCCGACCAGGACGGACACGCTGCTGTCGTCCAAGGTGGCTGTGCCGCTGAGTAGACTCGTGGCATCTTCATTGATCGTGTTCGGCGTGCTCGTCACGCTGACACTCACCACTTCGTACAGTTGACCGATATAACCGTGCCTGGCTGTATCGACAACCGCGACGGAAATGCCGCCAATCCCGCCGACGCTGCCATCCATCGTATAGCTGGCGCTTGTCGTGCGCTGACCGCCCGTGTCAACCGTGCTGCTGACACTCCCACCCCCGGTTGCGCGGCTGGCGACGAGGACCATCACCATGGCGACGAACCGCCGAACGTGTCTGCACTCGCTCTTCATTTTCCGGCGCTCAGGGTTTTGCGTATAAATACGCGAAGGACGTTGGCGGATACGTATAGGTGTCATTGAACGCGGTGCCGGCACCTGCCATGCCGCCAAAAACGGTCATGTTGTTGCCCGTCCATGCTGCTGAGTGGCCTTGGCGACCGACGGGCACGGCGACAAGGGAAGTGGGACGCCAGGTGTCGCTTGCTGGATCGTATTGTCCACCATCGTTGAGGCCGCCTGCTCCACCCCAGACGATCATTTTGTCGCCCGACCACACGGCGGTGTGTTGGGTGCGTGCCACCGGGGCCCCAGCGGTTGACACAAGCGTCCAGGCGTTGAAAGTCGGGTTGTAACTCGCACCGGTATTCAGCGCCGTGCTGGCAGTTTGTCCCCCCCAAATCATCATGGCGCTACCGGTCCAAACGGCAGTATGGCCAACTCGACCGGCAAACCCGGCAGGAACCGCAGGTAGCGCCGTCCAGGCATTTAAGGAAGGGTTGTAGCGCGCCCCATCGGCCAGGTTGTTTCCTCCACCCCAAATGATCATGTCATTTCCCGTCCATACCGCCGTCTGGCCACTGCGGCTGGAAGGCGCGCCGCTGGTGGGGATACCTGCCCACGAGTCGGTGGCTGGATCATAAGATGCGCCATCGTTTAGCGCGCCGGAGTTGTGTCCGCCCCAGACGATCATATTCGAGCCCGTCCAGACCGCAGTGTGAAGGACACGAGCGCCCAATGGACTCGGCGCCAATACCGTCCATGCATTGCTTGCCGGGTTGTAGCGCGCCCCATCATTCAGGAGTGCAGTGCCATTGTTGGTTTGTCCTCCCCAAATAATCATCTCGGAGCCGGTCCATACAGCCGTATGGTTCATGCGACGGACCACCGGGGCGGCGGGTAATGGGGTCCAGGTGTTGGCCGTTGGATCATAGATCGCCCCATCGCTCCAGGTCACTGTGGTTCCGTTGCTCTTGTCCAGTCCTCCGCCCCAGACGATCATCTTGTCACCCGTCCACACGGCAGTATGGGAATAGCGGTTGGTCAGTGGTGCTTTGGCGTCGAGCCGCCACACATCGCCCATCGAGGTGATGCCAATTCTGACGTAGCCGGCGGACACCAACGCGGGGTTTTCATTGGTGGAGAGCACGATCCCGCCGCTGGCAACGCCGCTTTGGCCGCTCGCGTTGAGATTGGAGAGGGCCGCATCCGGGGCCAACTGCGCGGCATCGACGGAGCCGGGTGCTATGTTGGCGGCGGTGACCGCGTTGGAGGCGAGTTGCGTCGGGCCAATCGAACCATCCGGGACGCCGGCGGCCATCATCGCATACCCGACCGCTGCGAGGCGTTGGTCGGGGCTCAACTGCTGGATGCCGTTGACGCCGTCATTGAACCAGACGCGCAGCAGCACGTTGGAATTCGCGAAGACACTCGGCAGAATCGCGGTCATGTTGGGAACGGTGGTGTCCCCGAGCAGCACGGAGTACAGCCCTTTGGAGACCGGAACTGAGACAGGGGCGGCGGGTTGGCCTATGGCCGTTCCGTCATTGCTCCAGTAATTCGTCGAGCCACTGGGATCGACGAGCGCAAATTGGAATTGGCCCGTACCATTGAAATTGGTGCCGCCGACAACGACGCGGCCCTGGTAATTAATGATCTGCGGCACCTGCGCGGACGATGAGGAGATGGAACTGATTGCAGCAAACAACGCCACGAGATGACGACAAGGGAAATGCGTCTTCATATCCACTCGCTTCTCCTATTCAGGGTTACTAACTCGCTGGTGGCGCTTACTATCTTATAGCGCAGGCAGGATTGTCTAGCTAGAAAGACTCTGTAACGTCAGTCTATGCCAACGTAATTACAGGTACATGGCTTCGGAGGCAACGGCGCGGTATTCGTGGAGGACGGTTTCGAAGGCAGTGGCCTGGGCCTCGACGCGTTTAGTAAGGGCAAAGAGGTTCGGCGTCTCGATAGTGATGTCGAACGGTTCCGATGCGCCTTTGGAGAGCGGGCCGAGCGAGCCGGGGAATTTCTCGTTGATAATGCCATTCTGAGCAGGATGACCGTCAATGAGGGCGTCGGTGTTGATTGGGATGATGTCGCTGGCTTGGAATAACGCGGGCTTCGCCAGACGCTCGCTGAGCACCGCGCCCGTTGCGTAGGCGTAGATGCCGAAGGACTCGTAGTCACTGTGGCCGCCAATGAATCCCGTGAACTCGTGGGCGCGCAACTCGTGTTCCATTACGACGACCTCCTCTTCGCGACTATCGCGGAAGAATTCGCGATTGAGGTCTTTGCCGGAACCGTTCTCGCGCGTCATGCGTTCGTAGCCGACCGGGCTGACGCACGGATAAATGGTTAACGCATACGCTGACACCAGTTGCGGGCTGCGGGCGAAGCGGCGCGCCAACTCCAACGCGGCGAGAATGCCGTCGGGTTCGTCGCCGTGCACGCCGGCCACGAGACAGATCGGGACTTGCACTGCATACGGCGAAAGAGATGGACGGTTGACGACCTTCAGGAACTCGTAGTCTTTCCCCGCGAATTTTAGATTGCCGATTCCCTGAACATCGAAGACCGCGCCTTGCAGGGCGCGAATGTCGGTGACGAGAGAGGCGTATTCCTTGTGGCGGTTGGAACCGAGATCGACGAAGGCGGTCTGGATGTTAATGGGAAAATCATGGACGGCGAAGTTGAAGCGGCCATCGGCGAACATCTTCAGCACGCGCCATACTTCGTCGCGTTCCCCTTCCCCGATCATCAGTTCGACCTCGCGCACCACGACGGCGAACTGTTCTGGCGTCAATCTCGTCACGTCCGCATGGTTGCCGGGGAGTTGGCCCGGGGCAAGCCTCATTTACGGGGCGGTTCGCTGGAGCGGGACTGAAACGTTAGATGATTTACAGCGCACCTCGGAACTTCCAGATGCCGAATGACAGCCAACAAGCAACAATGAAGAACGGAACGAATCCGTACTTGATGGCCAACACATCGAGTCGTGTTGGCGACAACGGGCGGCGCAGCACGATGAGAATGACGCCGACCCAGAACGCCAGAATAGTGAAGCACCACACCTCAAGAAAAACTCCGCCGTCCAACATCATCGCACTCAGGACTCCCGCGACGGCCTGCTGTACCGCCGCCCATATCACCGCCGATTGATACTGCGGAGCAAGTGCAAGCGAAAGCTTCATCTTCCTACCTTCATCTAACATGCGCTAGACGTCACGTTGTGCATGGACGACTCCTGTAAGTCTTTTCATTGCACTGGATCGATAAAAGCAGATCGGTGTAGTTCCAGCAAGGAGAATGACGGCAATGGAGGAAGCGGCGGGCGGAACCCTCACCCTGACCCTCTCCCTTAGACAAGGGAGAGGGGAACGCCGCGTGGGGGTTGCGCCGGCGGCGGGGATCGGCGGTCATAGACCGCCGCAACAGGGCCGGCAAATTGACGGGGGCGCGGGGGTTTGTTAAACTGAATTTGTGGCAGATACCCTTGTCATCAACGAGATATTTCACAGCATTCAGGGCGAGTCCTCGTATGCGGGGTTGCCGTGCGTGTTTGTGAGGCTGACCGCGTGCAATCTGCGGTGCACGTGGTGCGACACGGCGTATTCGTTTCACGAAGGCGCGCCGATGAAGGTCAGCGACGTGGTGGTGAAGGTGCTGGAATACAATTGTCCGCTGGTGGAAATCACGGGTGGCGAACCGCTGTTGCAGCCGAATGTGTTCCCGTTGATGGCGCGGCTGTGCGATTTGGGCAAGCGGGTGTTGCTGGAGACGAGCGGTTCGGTGGACGTGTCGCGGGTTGACCCGCGGGTGGTGAAGATCATGGATGTGAAATGTCCCGGCAGCGGCGAGTGCGGGAAGAACCTGTACGACAACATCCGGTTCCTCGACAAAAAGGACGAGGCGAAATTCGTTATTGCCGACCGCTCGGACTACGATTGGGCGCGGCAGATGATGGCGGAGCATCAGTTGTCGAATCTGTGCACGGTGTTGTTCTCGCCCGTGTGGGGGAAGCTGCCGCTCAAAACGCTTGCCGAATGGATTCTGGCGGATAAACTCGCCGTTCGCATGCAGACCCAGTGGCACAAACACATTTGGGGGCCGGAAACCCGGGGGGTATAACGCCATGTCACTTCGCATGATCGTCAAGTCCGACCAAATCCAAGGCTGGATCGAGGAACGCCACGGCAGCCCGGCGCGACGGCGCGAGACGGACGGCGATCTCGCCGTGCTGTTCGACGGCGACAAACCCGAATATGAGACTCTCAGCATCGATGAACTGATTGAGGCGATGAAGTCCAATCATCTCGCACTGCTTGTCGATCAGGAACCCGGTAAGACATTTTACAGGTTTATCCGACACGGCTAGAGGAAGGCCGTTGTTGTGAAAGACCTGCTGCCATCTCTTAAGACCAGAATCCCCGGACCGAAGTCCCGCGCGCTGGCCCGTAAGTTGCGTCGTTACGAATCGCGCAACATCACCTACGTCTCCGAGTATTGGCCCATTTTTTGGGAACGGGCCTTAGGGTCGAACGTATGGGACGTCGATGGCAATCGGTATGTCGACCTGACGGCGGCGTTTGGCGTGGCGAGTGTCGGGCATGGGAACGCGCGCGTGGTGGCTGCGATCAAGGCGCAAGCGGGGAAGCTGTTGCACGCGATGGGCGACGTGCATCCGAACGAGTTGAAGCTGAAGCTGGCGCGTGAACTTGTGGCGCTAACGTTTGGCCGATGGGAGAAATCAGAGTGCCGCGTGATTTTTGCCAATTCGGGCGCGGAAGCAGTGGAAGCGGCGCTCAAGACGGCAGTGATGCACACCAAACGGCCCGGTGTGATTGCCTTCGAGGGCGCGTACCATGGGTTGACGTATGGCGCGCTCGACACGACGTGGCGCGCGGAATTTCGTTCACCGTTCTCCAATCAGCTTGGTCATTTCACGGCGCACGTACCGTTCGGGCGCGTGCCGGATGTGTCGGACCTCCAAGACTTCGGCGCGGTGATTGTTGAGCCGATTCAGGGACGCGGCGGCATCGTCGTGCCGCCGGATGACTTCCTGCCCAAGTTGCGGAAGTTCTGCGACAGCCATGGGTTGTTGCTGATCTTCGACGAGATTTATACGGGGTTCTGTCGGACGGGACGCTGGTTCGCTTGCGAACATTGGGGCGTGGCGCCGGATATTGTGTGCGTCGGGAAAGCGATGGCGGGTGGTTTCCCGATTTCGGCATGCATCGGGCGGGCGAACGTGATGGATAGTTGGCCCGAATCGAAAGGCGAAGCGATTCACACCAGCACGTTTCTCGGTAATCCGCTGGGATGCGCGGCGGCGCTGGCATCGATTGGCGAGATGAAACGGATGAAACTGGACGCGCGTGCTCGCGGACTCGGCGAATGGTTTTCCAAGCGGCTGGCGCGAATCGGCAAAGTGCGAGGCAAAGGTCTGATGCTCGGGCTGGAGGTCGGCAACGCGGTGCCGTTGGTTGAGAAACTTCTGCAGCGCGGCGTGCTGGCGTTGCCTGAAGGTAGTCGTGGCGAAATACTCGGACTCACGCCGCCGCTGGTGATCACGAAACGGCAGTTGGAGTATTGCATGGGTGAAATGGCGGAGTTATTTGATTAGCCTTGATAAAGCAATGGACCAAACCGCAATTGATTTGCAGCAACGCATTCTGGCGTTGATGGCGCGCGGGGTGGCGCAGGCGACGGCGGACGAGGAGTTTGATCGGCTGGCGCGCGAGGTGTTTGCGTTTCAGTATGAGCAGTGCGCGCCATACCGGGCGTATTGCGAACGGCTGAAGTTGACTCCCCAGACCGTGACGCACTGGAAGGAAATCCCCGCCGTGCCGACCAGCGCGTTCAAGAATTTTACGCTGACGTGTTTTCCCGTTGAGCAAGCCGTTGCGGAATTTCACACGAGCGGGACGACACGGGAATCTGCGGGGAAACATTATCTGCGGACGCTGGAATTGTACGAGGGGGCGATTGTGCCGAATTTTGCGGCGTATTTTTTGATGACGGACAAGGAGCGGATGCCGATGATGGTCCTGATGCCGTCGCCGCAGGAGGCGCCGCATTCGTCGTTGTCGCACATGATGGGCGTGGTGATGCGGGAATTTGGCGCGGAGGGCAGCGCGTATTACGTCAAGGACGGGCAGTTGGTCGTCGAGAATCTGGTGTGCGATTTGCACAAGGCGCAGGAGGGCGGCACGCCGGTGTTTCTGTTGGGGACAGCGTTTGCGTTCATGCATTTGTTCGATTACCTCGCGAAGGAGACTGTCCGGTTCAGATTGGCCGAAGGGTCGCGGGCGATGGAGACGGGCGGGTTCAAGGGGCGGTCGCGGGAGGTGTCGAAGGTGGACCTCTACGGGCTGTTTGAGCAGTTTCTGGGCATTTCGAGAACGCGGGTGGTGAATGAATACGGGATGACGGAGTTGAGCACGCAGTTCTACGATGCGACGATGCGAACGGGACGGCGGACCGATTTGAAGACGGTGCTGCCGTGGGCGCGCGTGCTCGTGATCGACCCGGCCAGCGGCAAGGAAGCGGCGGAGAACGAGGCCGGGCTGATTCGCGTGTGTGATCTGGCGAACGTGTGGAGCATGATGTGCGTGCAGACGGAAGATCTGGGCGTGGCGCGGGCTGGTGACGACGGATTTGAAGTTCTTGGACGCGCGGCGGGGGCGGAAGTGCGCGGGTGTTCGCTGAATGCGGAAAGTTTCGTGGCGGAATGAGCTTAACGATTGAACAGATACGGGAGGCGGTGAGACGGACGCAGGAGGCGCGGGAGCGGATGCGGCAAGGTCGCAGCACGGACGCAGTGATCGCCGCGTTGGCACAGGCCGCAGAGAACTGGCTTGATGCCAAGAGTCCGTGGCGGAAGCGGGCCGTTGAGCAAGCGCCGGCGGCGACGGGTTTTTCCGAAGCGATGGTGAGTGAAGCGGTCGATTTGACGTTTGGCGTGATCACCTGCGAATCGCTCGGTGAACTTCTCGATCAAAAGCCCCATGGCAGTCGCGCCCGAAAGGGCGCTCCCACAAAGGAGGCCGCTCCCACCAAGAAAGAGGAAACGCCGGCCACCGGGCCGGGGTTGATCGCGCATTTTCTGGCGGGGAACGTTCCCATGCCGGGGATTGCGAGCATCTGCCGCGGATTGTTGCTGCGTTCCGCAAATCTGGTGAAGGTATCGTCGCGCGATCCGGTGTTTCCCGCGCTGTTCGTCGAGTCGCTACGCGAGGTGGACGCGGAACTGGCCGAGTGCGTGGCGGTGCTCGATTGGCGGCGGGGTGAGGTGGCGTTGACGCGGGCGGCGCTGGAGAGCGCGGACGCGGTGATTGCGTACGGCGACGATGAGACGATTTCGGCGTTGCGCGGATTGGTGCCGCCCGAGGTGAAGTTTTCCGGGTACGGTCACGGGATCAGTTTTGCCATGGTGATGAGGGAAGCGATGACCGAGGAGAATCTGCCACAGTTGGCACAGGCGGCGGCGTTCGATGTTTCGGTGTACGATCAACAGGGTTGCATGTCGCCGCATGTGTTCTATGTAAAGGAAGGCGGGCGGCTGGGGCCGCGCAAGTTCGCGGCGGCATTGGCCGGAGCGATGGCGGCGTACCAAGCGCGAGTGCCGCGGGGAAAACTTTCGGTGGAGGAAGCGGCGCAGATCGCCAAGCTGCGCGGCGCGTATGAATTTCGGGCGGCGTCGGACAAGAGCGTTGGCATTTGGGCGAGTGAGGCGGGGAACGATTGGCTGGTGATTTACGAAGACGAACCGATGTTTACGCCGTCATGCCTGAACCGCGTGGTGTTCGTCAAGCCGATCCAGCGGCTGGAATCGGTGTTACCGCTTGTGCGCCGCTTCGCCTCGAACCTCTCGACGGTGGGCGTAGCGACGATGAACATACGCGCAGTGGGGTTCGCCGCCGAGTTGGCGCAACTGGGAGTGAAACGCGTGTGCCCGATTGGGCAGATGCAGCGTCCCCCGCTACACGGAACGACGGCGTGAATCCGGCGGTATCAGGGCAACAACACGCGGACGCGGTAGTATCGGGTGGCCGAGGGAGCCGGGATGGCGGAGTCGACCATATTGGTGACGATACCGGAGCCGTTGCCGCCGCTGAGAATATTGGTCTGGCCGGTGTCCTGCCACCCGCCATTCGTGTAATTGCCATTGGCGTCACCGGTCGTGTAATCGAGCACGTTCGTCCGTGAGGCAACGCCCGGCGCATAGGTGTTGTCGCCGTTGGCGCCGAGATAGGTGACGACGATGTTGGTATTGCCCGCCACCGGCTGTTCGACGATGCTGATGATGTGCAGGTACGCGGCGGGGTTGGCGGGGTTGAAGCCCGCGAGGAATTTGTTGGTATTGCTCATACCGGTGCCGGTGTAATCGGCGCCTGGCGCGGCGTTGGGATTATTGGTGCTGCCGAAGTAGTTGAGCTGCCACCACGCGAACGGGTCATAGACGCTGATCAAGTTCGCCACGGTGTCGGTACCGGATCCCCCGAGGCCGGTGACGATCTCCTGGACGGTATAAGAGCCCGGGTTTACATAGAGGTCCGAAGGGCTCTGGATCGCGGATGTATTGCCATCGCCGAAGGCCCACGCCCAGCCGGTGACTGAACCGGACGAGGTATCGGTGAAGGTCACGCCAAAGGGCGCCACGCCGCTGGTTGAACTGGGGGTGAAACTGGCGACGGGTGGCGGCACGAGGGCGGTAATGACCAGTGAATTGGTGCTCCAACCGAGAGCGTTGCTGGCAATCAACGTCGCCGTGTAGATGCCCGGAGTGGTGTACGCGTAGGTTGGGTTCTGCGACGTTGAGGTGCCGCCATCACCAAACGTCCATGCCCAACTCGTCGGCGGCCCGGACGAAGTGTCCGTGAAAGTCACGTTCAGAGGAGCCACGCCGTTGGTGGGACTGGCGGTGAAACTGGCCACCGGCGCGATCACGGGGGCGGGGACGGGGATGGTGTAATCGGCTACCACAGGCAGGTGGTCGCTGCCGCCGTACAGGTTCGTGTAACACTGGGCGGCGCTGATGTACGGGCTCGCCATGAGATTCGTGTTCAACGAGGTATTGCCGTTAATGACGGTGGTCTCGTAGGGAACCGAGCCGTTGTTGCCGAATACATGGTAGGTTCCGGGAACGTAGGCGAGGCCGTTCGTAGCGGCGTAGTATATGTTGCTCGACATGATTTCGAAATCGTCGCGGTAATGGAGCGATCGGCACGACTCGGACTTCTGCTCGAGATGGGAATTCGAGGTCCAATTGACACCGTTGTCCGTCACATTGAGCGCGTCGATCCCCGGAATTCCGATCAAGGAGGTGCTCAGCATGTTTTGGTATGAGGTTTCGGTGCTGGAGCTGACGTTGTAATCCCCGACGTAAAGGACCCGGGCATTGCTGGGCAACGACGCGGAGTTCGTGCGGATGATACCTGATTCGCCGGTGCGGGAGACCAGATCGGCGCTTGTTGTGCCGGATTTATAGTGGCTGACATAGATGTAGAACTCATTGTTCGTGGTGGCCGTGACACCGGCCGGCGCGAACTCGTAGCGCATCACCTCGCGATACTCGCCGCTGCTGGAACCCAGTTGGCCGGTGCCGCCCGCTGGATCCACCGGGACGGAGGCGATAAGTTTCACCGTATTGGTGTTGTAGACGATGGCATTCGGGCCGTTCCCACTGGCGTTGTCGCCGCCGCTTTCCGTCGCCTGGTACACGCTCATCGTGTAAACGGCGGAGATGCTGCGGTACGAATAGAAAGCGTTCAAACCATTGATGATCGGTTGGACGGTGATCGGGTTACTGGTGGTCTCTTCCAAGGCGAGAATGTCGAGGGGCTGCGCCGGGTCGCCGCCGATGATCTCTTCTCCGATGCCTTCGAGCACACCGCCATCGGTCACAGTTCCGCTGCTGGACTCGGTGAATGTTCCGGTACCGCTAAAGGGGGCGATCAAACCGGCCAAGGGAGTCGTATAGCCATCAATGTCGTCCTGAATGTTGTAGGTGACGATGCGCAGGGTTCGGTTCGTCGTTTGTGCGGAAACGACGGTCGAAACGGCGCAGGCCAGCAAGAGGGCCAAGCAGCTCCAAAAACCGCGAATCGTGACGGATTTTGCCAAAAATGTTTTCTTCATAGGAATCCCCTGAATCTCACCCTCGTATCATTGTCGAATGCACCGTACCCAGCACCACGTTACAGTAAACATCCAAGGCGCATAAAAGTCAATAAAAACGGCATCCACAAGCACAATTGCCTGTCAAATTAGTATGAAACGAATGCTTTTCGCCTAAAACACAGCAGTTTTGGAGCCGCCCCACGAGAAGGCGAGGCAGATCCGCGCGAACTTCGGATGCCAGACGACGAGGGCGCGGGCTAGGACCCGGCCAAGCGTCGGAAGGTTTTGCGCGCGGTGCGAACGAGGTAGAAACTCATGGCGTTGCCCGCGATCTCGTTGCAGAGCTTTTTGAAGGCTTCATTGCAGGACAGGCAGAGTATCCATTCCTGTCCGTTGTATGTTTTCCGCACGCATTTCACGCGTGGGTGGATCGTGCCGCCGCAATGCGCGCAGGCGAACACGGTCGTTGAGGTACTGATGTTGGTGCTGCTGTCTGTAGACGCGTATGCACTTTTCATCATAGGGGGATTCCTAGGGGACAGGTTTATGAAGCGGGAAGATGGTATCGCGCCGAGCGGATTGCTGTCAAGCCCGTCGATTTGCGAACCCCCTGCCCTGCCCGCGGAGGCCTTATATTTCCAAGGGGAGCAAGCCGGAAAAAAGTTCGATACAGCTCCGCCTTCGCTCAACGAGCTACGGCGCGACAGGGTGTTGGGCGTCGAAGCGGCGGAGCAATTCGAGGGTGACGGGGTTGTGAGGGTCAAGCTGGAGAGACAGTTGGTAGGCGTCGCGGGCGGCGGTAAAATAGCCGGTTTGCTCGAACGTCTGGGCGAGGATGGCATAGGTGACGGCGGGGGCGATGCCGAACTGGAGGTTGTGGCGACATTGGGTTTTGGCTTCGGCGGTCATACCCAATTCCAGATAGAGAATCGCGAGGTTGAGGTTGCCGGCCGGGTCGCGGGGGTCGGCTGCGGCGATTTCGCGAGCGAGCGGGAGAGCTTCGGATTTCTGGCCGGTGTTGAGATAGCAGGACAGGAGGAGTTTTTTGATGTCGAGTCGGTCGGGGTCTTCCTGGAGAGCGATGCGGAAACAAGTGATGGCGCCCAGGCAGTCGCCGTGTTGGGAGAGGTACGCGCCGCGGTTGGCGTAGGTGGTGGCGCTATTGAGGGCGTCTGAGTAGGCGACGAATTGGCCGTTCTTGCGGCAGTCGAAGATCACGTAGCCGGGGAATGCGGGATTGTCGACCGGGGAAAAGTGGGTAAAGGCGAACCGGTAGAGGACGGGGGCATAGGTGTTGGGATCGTCGACGAAGACGAGATACTTGATTTTGGTGGCGGGGTCGCGGAGGAGTTCGAAGTCGGAGGTGGCACTGTAATAGCGGATGCCTTTTTGTTTGAGAGAGATCACGAATGGATCGGTGTAGCCGAGGCCGGTCACGAGGAGCGATTCGTCGGGGGCGAGATTGTTGGCGATCCAGGTGGAAATGGCGCGGGAAGGCCAGCTGGCGGGACGACTGAGAGCGGCGGTGGAACGGTCGGAGAAGGACGAGTCGTTGTAGTGAGGTCGGGGGATTCCCGACAGCGACAGGAGAAAGTTGACGGTGACGACGAGGAGAAGGACCAGTTTTCGCGGGAGCGAAATGGTGAACAGGCCGATGGATAATCCGACGAGGGGCCAGAGGGTTGGGATGAGGAATGCGAGGTCGCGGATGTGGCTGCGGAAGTAAGGCGCGACGAACAGCAACGATAAGGCCGAGAGAGCCAAGGGAAGCAACAAGGGGAGTGATTCACGACGCTTTGTGGCGGCGATCCAGAGGCCACATCCCGCCAAGATGGCGGTCATCGAATAGAAGCGCCAGAAGAGGCCGAGGTGAGATGCGAGGCGGTCGAGACTGAAGCCGAACCCGGCGCGTTGTTTGTCTTCCTCGAAAAAATGGATGGGACTGCCGTGGAGTTTGGCGGCGATGATCATGGCGACGACGGGCAGGAGCGCGAGTGATAATGAGAGATAGGACCGGCGGCGATTTTGTTTGTCGGGGATGACGAACGGCAGCGTGATGAGGACGAAGAACCAGAGGCTGAGCGCGGTGAGTTTGGTGAGGATGGCGAGGGCCATGGTGACGCCGAGAAGGATGGAATGGGATGGTCGGGCGGCGGGTCGGGAGAGATGAATTAGTTGGATGAGCGCGCAGATAAGAAAGAAAACGGCAATGACGTCGGGCGTGGCTTTGGTGCTGAGGAAGACATGGAGTGGGAATACGGCGAGCAAGGCGGCGGCCCAGAGGGCGTTGCGGTACGAATGGGTGTATTGGCGGACGAGCGCGGCGATGGCGGCGATGGAAAGCGTGCCGAAGAGGACCGGCCAGAGTCTCAGGGCGAGTTCGTTCGGTCCGAAGAGCCAGATGGAGGGGATGCAGAGCAGGACGTAGAAGCAGTCGGGTCGGGCATGGGTCGGGAAGTCGGTGACGACCAAGAGGCTCGGGCGAAGGGCGTGGATGAGGAAATGGGTTTCGTCGTTGTCGAGGATCCAGCCCGTGATGTGGTAGGCGCGAAGGAGGAGGCCGAAGAGGACGATGGCGGCGAGGGCCCAAGGGTACCATGTCGGGGTGGGTTTTTTGTCGGGAGCGGTGAGGGTCATAGGCACGACTGACACATTAGATTGGAGCCGGCGAGTATAGGTATGTGCTCAGTTCTGGTTTCGGCTTCGTTCATGCGTAACGCTCGAACGTGTTGCCCTCACGGGTTAGCAACTTCATCAGCTTAGGATGAAGAAAGAGCTTTTCCTTGCCGACAACAGTTTCCTTCAAGACGCCGATTCCGTGCAGTTGCTTCAGGTATCGGGAAGCGGCCTGCCGTTTGGCGACACCTACTTCGGTCAGGTTGGCGATGCGACAGTAGGGCAATTCGAAGATGAGATTCACCAGTTCGTGGCTGTAGATCTTGGGCAGTTTGTTCCGCACATACTCGGTGGTATGCGCCGAAAGTGCTCGAATCGCCCCGATTTTCGCCGTGGTCCATGTCGCGGTTTCTTCCACCCCTTGGAGGATATACAGCAGCCATGGCTCCCAAGCCTCATCACGGGTCACGTCCAACAGCTGACGATAGTAGTCGGGTTTGTTTTGAATGATGTAGCGGCTGAGATAGAGAATCGGCAGCGTCAACAAGCCCTCTTGAATCAAGAACAGGCTGTTCAGCACCCGGCCGGTGCGGCCATTGCCGTCGGTGAACGGGTGAATAGCTTCAAACTGATAGTGCGCCGCCGCCATGCGAACCAGCGGGTCGAACTGCGTGGCTGTGTGCAGGAAGCTCTCCCAGTTTGCCAACAGTGTTCTGATCTTGTCCTCGTCCTCGGGCGGCGTGTAGACGATCCGATTGTCCTTCCCACTGGCCAACGCGGTTCCCGGCACACGGCGCACCTTCATCTCCTTGCCCATGATCTCGCTACAAATCTGCTCCGCCGTCCGGGTGCTCAGCGGGTGTTGTTTCAGTGCCTTGTAGCCTTCGAGCAACGCATGACTGTAGCGCAGGGCCTCGCGGGTCGCGGAGTCGGCGTGTTCGTCTTCATACCGGTATTGGAAAAGGCGGTCCGTGGTGGTGACGATGTTCTCGATTTCCGAGCTGGCGCGGGCTTCCAACAGCGGGAGTGTTTTGATTAGCACACCGGGGTTGGGAATCAACTCAGCGGCCTGCTTCAACTCCGCCAAGGCGGCCCGCGCCGTGATGCAGCGCTTCAATACCGCGTGCGTTTCCAACGCCTTCGCTGGCGGAAGGATCGGAAGATCGTTGTGGGGCAAATCAGCACGCCAAGCAGCACGACTCATGTTTACGCTTCCCTTCTTAATCGACACGTCGAAAGCATATGTCGCTGCCGGCGACACGTCAAGGAATCATGTCGCTGGATTTCAATTTTAGCGACATGACAAAACCGCGTCAGAATTGGCCGGTGACGGCTTGGTGGATGGTGAATGAGGGGGCACGCCTGCGGAGCGGGCGAGATTGGGCGCGATGCAAACTGAAAGGTGGCGATGGGCAGCGACTGCGCCGTTAGACGCCCTGCCCTGCTCACCACGAAGGACACGAAGGAGGCGCGAAGGACATAAGGGACGCAAGGGACACAAAGGCGGGGCGGAAGCGAGGGCGCAGAGATGCGATGGCGGGGGCGGTTTGTTGGCGGGAAGGATGGCGGGCGTAGGGTGATCGGAAAGGCGAAGCGATAGGACGAATAGGACCGATGGGACGGATAGGACGGATAACGGGGGAAGAGGCGGAGGGCAAAACGGAGCGGACGGCGCGCTGGGCGGTCGCGCCCTACCCCGATAAGGAATCGCGGGCGGGCCAACAGCGGGAATGGAGCTACGCCGACGAGGCGACGGTTCCGACAGCGTTGGTCCGGTTGCTGGGGGAAGTGGCGCGTTGCATCTCGGTGAGATAGCGTCGCTGTTTGAAGAGGTTGGCCACGATGCGGCTGAGGACGTTGAGCGATTCCTTCTGCTTGGGGGTGAGTTCGCGGGGCTTCTGATCGATAACGCATAACGTGCCGAGCGCGTGGCCCTCGGAGGTGCGCACGGGCGCGCCGGCGTAGAAGCGGATGTGGGGCGATGTTGTCACAAGTGGGTTGTTTGCGAAGCGTTGGTCGATGAGGGCGTCGGTGACTTCGAAGACGTCGGATTGCAGGATTGCATGGGCGCAGAAGGCGATGTCACGCGGGGTTTCCACCGTGGAGAGGCCGATTTTCGATTTGAACCATTGGCGATCTTTGTCGACGAGTGAAATCAAGGCGATGGGGGTGTCGCAAACCTGCGAGGCGAGGAGCGTCAAGTCGTCGAAAACCTCCTCGGCGGCGGTGTCGAGAATATCGTACCAGTAAAGGGTTTTGAGGCGTTCCCTCTCGTTTGCTGGAATCGGGGCTGTCATATCGGTGGTCCTCTCTTCAGGCGATTACGGCGACCTGGCCGTAGATGAGAATTCTGCCAAGATTGCATTTCGAGCACATCCGATGCCAGAAGACAGGAGACAGAGGTTCACCACGAAGGACACGAAGAGCACGAAGGACTTAAGGGACGCAAGGGACGGGGCGGGCGGGAGAATTCCCGGGACGGAGCTCTCACACAGAGATCGCAGAGCGCGCAGAGGGGGGAGTGTGTTTGTGCCGCATCGTTGAGGGGACGATGCGCCACTGGTTTGCCTCGTGAGGACGGGGAGCAGAGGAGGAGGCGGCGCGGAGAGATACGATGGCGGGGGCGGTTTGTTGGCGGGAAGGATGGCGGGGGTAGCGGTGATCGGAAAGGCGAAGCGATAGGACGAATAGGACCGATGGGACGGATAGGACGGATAACGGGGGAAGAGGCGGAGGGGAAATCACCCACCCCTACCCCGGCGTGGGGAATCAACCACGTAAAACGTGGCAAGCGCTCAAGGGGGGTGGAACGGCAAAGCGCTGACGAGTCAGCTCCGAAAAGGATTCGCGGGCAGGCGCACTCCAAAATTCGCTGGGGACAGCGAACGCTACACCAGCGCGGATGGGGGAAACGACGGGGCAAGGGCAACGGCGGCAGGCGGGCCGCCTGCCCTACAATCTGGAGCAGCACCCACCCCTACCCCGGCTGCGGGAGGGGACCGGGAAACGACGTGCAAGGGAGGGAGAACGGCCGGATGGGCTGGGGACAGCCCACGCTACACCGGCGGGACAATCGAAACGGACGGATGCGATGGAGGACATCGCACGCTACACCGACGGGACTCGGCTTCGAACGCTACACCGCGGGGCGGACGGCGAGGGATTGAGCGGGTTACTGGCCGAGATCGGAGGCGGGGAGGGTTCCTTTGATTTTGATGGTGGACAATGTGTCCTGGTCGTCGGTCTTGTCGGTTACGGATTTGGTGGCGACGGTGCCGGTGACTGGCAGGATGTCGCTGAAGACAGTGAGGTCGCCCAAATCGAGTTCGAAGGATAAGGTGTCGGTGACTGGCCCGGTGGCATCGCCATCGAAGGAATCGGCATCGATGGGGGTCTCGAATGTATTTCCGTTGGCGTCGGTCCCCGTTTTGGCGGAGATGGAGACGGTGATTCCGTTCGAGGTGATGGTGAGGGCAATCGTCTCGTAGACTTTCGACGGGCAGGGAAGACTGTTGTTGTTGTCGCTGGCGGTGCAGAGGGTGTTGGTGAGGAGGAAGGTGGCTTTGGAGGCACCGGCGACGTAGCCGGGGGCGTCGCCAAGGGTGTCGCTGAAGAAGTAGTCGCCGAGGGTGATATCGAAGGTGGTGGTACCATCAAACTGATTGGGATCGACGGCGGCGCCGAGGTCGTTGGTGGAGAGGACGGCTTTGACGGTGAACTTGCCGAGGGAGTAGGTTTCGCAATCGAGGTCGCCCTGGCTATTTGAGCCGGTACAGGCGACCTTGTCATTCCAGGTTTCGGAAAAGGTGAGTACCGGAAGCGGTTTGGCGGCGGCCGATGCGTTCGGGGATGAGAGGGCGAGCAAGGCAGGCAGGATGAGCAGAAGCTTGAATGCGCCGGCTTGGATGGTGTGTTGACCGGTTCGGATCGTATGCATGTGATTGTTCCTCCCGTTTGATTGGACATTGACGATGGGAAATGAGGCTGTCAATCCTGCGTTTCCGTGCGATGGAGGGCGTGGGGCAAGGCGGGAGTCAACGCGCGACGTTCAACGGTCAGCGCACAACGTTGAGGTGAGGCCGGGGCGGTGGTTGGGGCGCGGATGTGAGGCGGTTTGGAGTGGTTGAGTGCGCTTTAGTTGCGGATGGCGGGTGGTGACGCTGGAATGCGGTGAGACGGGGTGAGACGGAATGAGGAGAGACGAGGATGGGTTGTGAATTTTTGGGAAAAAGTCAGGCGGACAATTTGAGGAAATTGGTGAGGATGGTTTTGCCGTGTTCGGTGAGGATGGATTCGGGGTGGAATTGGACGCCGAAGATGGGGAGGGTTTTGTGGCGGATGCCCATGACTTCGAGTTCGGGCCGGGTCTCGGCGGTGATCTCGAGGGAGTCGGGGAGGGAGTCGCGTTTGATGAGGAGGGAGTGGTAGCGGGTGGCGGTGAAGGGGTTGGGAAGGCCGGCGAAGAGGTCGCGGCCGTTGTGGTGGATGGGAGAAGTTTTGCCATGCATGAGGCGGTCGGCACGGACGACTGCGGCGCCGAAGACGTGGCCCATGCATTGGTGGCCGAGGCAGACGCCGAAGGTGGGGATGGTGGGGCCGAAGGTTTTGATGATGTCGTTCGAGAGGCCGGATTCGCGGGGCGAACAGGGGCCCGGGGAAATGAGGATGCGGGACGGTTGCAGGTCGCGGATTTGGTCGAGGGTGATTTCGTCGTTGCGGAAGATTCTCATTTCGACGCCCAACTCGCCGAGGTATTGGACGAGGTTGTACGTGAAGCTGTCGTAGTTGTCGATGACCAGCAGCATGACAGGCTACGGTACGTCAATCGGAGGCCCCGACCAAGCGAAAAACGGGGCGCTTTTGCTCTTGCGGCGCTTTCGCTCGTCGTGCAATGTATTCCGTATGGATTCCGCGCCGCCCTATGTTGGTAGCCAGAGCCAGCCGCCCAAGCGGACAGGCTGGATTGTTTATGCCGTTATCGTGACATTTTTCCTGTTCCTCAGCGTGTTGGGTAATTTGGTCTTGTTTGCGACCACGTTCGGTGGGGGAATTCGTGGTGAAGGTATCGCCACCGCCACCCATCACAGTCGTTACGAGGAACGCTTTGTCGACGGTGACGAAGACGCCAAGGACAAGATTGCGGTGATTTATCTATCGGGCGTGATCAGTTCGACCGGGGATAATTACGGCAGCGAAGACGGCATGGTGACCGATATCGAAGACCAACTTCAGCAGGCGGTCGATGATAAACGGGTGAAAGCGATCATCCTGCGGATTGACTCGCCCGGCGGTGAGGTCGTCGCCTCGGACACGATTTATCAGGCGGTGGTGGCGGCTCGCGACAAGAAGCCGGTCGTCGCGAGCATCGACACCTTGGGCGCATCGGGGGCGTATTACGTGGCAGTCGGGGCCGATTACATCATGGCCAACGAGTTGAGCATCACCGGCAGCATTGGCGTGATCATGGAGACGTTCAACTTTACGGGTTTGGCGGAAAAGGTGGGAGTCAAATTCTACACGTTCAAATCCGGTAAGTACAAAGACATCATGAATCCCATGCGTGAGCCGACGGAAGATGAGAAGGCGCTCGTGCAGGGGTTGGTTATGGAGGTCTACGACAAGTTCGTCGGGATCGTGGCCGAAGAACGGGACATGAAAGTCGAAGACTTGAAGAACGGCTTGGCCGACGGACGCATCCTCTCGGGGAAGCAGGCGTTGACTGCTGGCTTCGTGGACGGCCTTGGCTATTTCGAAGACGCGATCGACAAGGCGGAGGAATTGGCGTCGATCAAAAAGGCCAGGGTGGTTCGCTACGTGCAGCCGTTCTCCATTCGCAACCTGTTCCGGTTCATGGGCAAGAACGACAACACGAAACTCCAGATTGAATTGGCCCCGAACCAACTCAAGCTGCAAGCGGGCAGGCTGTACTTCCTTCCCGGGTCCATGTTCCAGTAGGTGCGGTTACTGTTTCGGCGGGTCCTTGATCTGATCAATCTTCCCGCCCCACGACAGCACGGTCGCTAATCCCTTTTCCTTTTCCGCCATCGCCTTGTCTCCCGCCCGCATGTAGTACATCGAGAGACTTGTATGCGCGAGCATATCGTTCGGGTTGATCTCAACGGCACGGTTGCCCGCTTCGATTGCGTCGGGAATCCTGCTCGCGCGCAAGAACGCCATCCCGAGCGCATGCCATGCGTCGAAATAGTTCGGATCCAAGTCCACGGCCTTCCGATAGCACTCGATGGCTTTTTCGTACTCGGCTATTGCGAACTCCGCCATGCCCTGATCGTAGTGCTCTTCTTTCGTCATGACCTTGGTTCCTTGGCCGGAAACGCCATGTCTTCTGCGCTGGCGTGTTCGCGCCGCAGTTTGCGCGTGATCCACCAATCTGGGCCATCATAACCATCGAGATCGCAAAACGGCAGACCCGCGCCCTTCAGATTCTCAAGTTCCCCCAGCTCTATCGCCTCGCGGATCCGGTTCTCCGCAACGATTGGAATTGCCCCGATCATTTCTTGGTTTCCAACGCAAGGATGGCGTCCACCAAGCCCGGTATTGTGTGCACTTTCGCCTCCGCGGCGATCTCCAATCCCTTTTCGCGTGCTGTTTGCGTCGTTTGCGGTCCAATGCTGATGAATCGCATCTGTGGAAACTGAGTTCGGAGCGCGGGCACGTCCACCAGGTTGCAGAAGTTCGCCACGGTTGATGAACTTGTGAACGTGACGAGATCCGCCCCTTCGCCCAACAACCGCGCGCGGTGGCCGTTACGATCTTCCGTGTCGGGCAGAGTTTGATACGCGTCCAAATCATCGACAATCGCACCCAAATCTTCCAACCCACGCGCCAATCGCTGATCGGCCAAATCCGCCCGCGGCATAAGAATCCTCAGATTCTCGCAACTCACCGACTTCTTGAACTCTGCTAGGAGCGCATTCGTCGTAAACTCCTTGGGTTGCAAGTCCACTTCGAGATGCACGTCGGCAATCTTCTGCGTCGTCACGGCGCCAATCGCGGCAATCTTCACGGGGCCGATTTCGCGAACGTCTTTGTGACGCGTGAAAAACTCGCGAAAGAACGCGTCCACACCGTTCGGGCTGGTAAACACCACCCAATCGTATTCGCCCATGACTGTGACGGCTTCGCGCAATGGGGCGAGACTCTGTGGCGGCTTGATCCGGATGGTCGGGATTTCCAGCACATCCGCGCCGAGATCGCTGAGCTGATGCACCAACTCGCTCGCTTGTTCGCGGCTGCGCGTAACGACAATGCGGCGGCCAAAGAGCGGGCGTCGCTCAAACCAGTTCAACTTCTCACGCAACCGCGCCACTTCGCCAATCACCGTGACGGCTGGTGGCTTGAAATCGGCCCGGGCAGCCACATCGGCAATCGTTGCCAACGTTCCCTGAATCGTTTGCTGCTTTCCCGTTGTGCCCCAGCGTACCATGGCGACCGGCGTTTTCCGGTGACGTGCCATGTCGCACCAGTTCCCCGGCAATCGTGCCGATGCGCTCCACGCCCATCAGAATGACCCGCGTCCCGAAGAATTTCGCCACGCCTGCCCAATCCACCTGAGTCTGTTCCTTTGTCGGGTCTTCGTGGCCCGTGATTACCATGAACGCGGTCGCCACGGCACGGTGCGTCACCGGGATGCCCGCATACGCTGGCGCGGCGATCGCGGAACTGATTCCGGGCACAATTTCGAAGTCGAAGCCCGCCTTTCGCAGTTCCTCCGCTTCTTCACCGCCACGTCCAAAGACGAACGGATCACCGCCCTTTAATCGCGTGACAACTTTCCCTTCCTGCGCCTTCTCGACCAACAACGCGTTGATCTCATCCTGCGTCAGCGTATGTTTCTTCGACATCTTGCCCGCAAAAACAATGCAAGCGTCGGGTCGCGCGTGCTTCAGGAGAGATGGATTCACCAGATTGTCATAAACGATCACCTCGGCACGCTGAATGCATTCCAAGCCGCGCACCGTAATCAAGCCGGCGTCGCCAGGTCCCGCTCCCACCAGGTAGACTTTGCCCTTCTTTTTCATTCGAGAACCTGTTTCGCGGCAAGCTCGCCCACCTCGGGTGGATTCGTCATTGATCCGACCACCATGCCACGCGCCACCTTCCCTCCGTCGTGATGGAAAACACCCGCAATCATCCGCAGGCGCTGGCCATCGATCACAGCATGAGCGGCATATGGCACCTGACAGCCTCCGCCGAGCGCCCGAAGAAACACTCGTTCGGCAGTCGTGCAAGCCGCAGTGTTCCCATCATTGATGCGTGCCAGCGATTCGCGCGTTCCCTGGTCGTCTTCTCGAACTTCGCAAGCGATGGCACCCTGCCCCACTGCGGGAATCATCACTTCGAAATCGATCTCCTGCCACTGGAAGTTCCCGAACCTTCTCCAGAGACCGAGCCGTCGCAGACCCGCGGCGGCAAGAATAAGGGCATTCAGAGCGTCATTTTCAGCCAGCTTGCGCAACCGCGTTTCGACGTTGCCTCGGATTTCCTCAACTTGTAGGTCGGGCCGTTGTGCCAGCAACTGGGCGCGGCGTCGAATGCTGCTGGTGGCGACCCGTGCGCCCATCGGCAACTCCTGAATCGTTGAGAACTTCTTCGAGACAAAAACGTCATGGGCATTTTCGCGCGGCGGCACGCCGCCAATCATAAGCCGGTCAGGTAGCACCGTTGGCAGGTCCTTCATGCTGTGCACCGCGACGTCAATTTCACCATGGGAGAGATGCTCCTCGATTTCCTTTGTGAACAACCCCTTGCCGCCGCCTGCGATGAGCGAAAGGTTCGTGAAATTATCGCCGCTCGTTTTAATAACCTTCGTTTCCACCGACAATGCCGGGTCGGCCTTCTGGAGAAGGTTGCGAACGATATCCACTTGTGCCATCGCAAGCGGGCTTCCGCGCGTCCCGATGATGAGCGACTTCATGACGCGGGAGTATGGGCGGGGCTGGACAGTGTCGCGTTGGCGGTGCGGCTGCGGTAGCGTTCTTCGAGTGCGCCGCGGTTTTTCTCCAGCCAGTTTACAAAGTGTCGCACGTGCTGCGCGATAAGCGCCTGGCACGCGACACGTTCCCGCTCGCGTGCGGCCATGTTTTCGCGTGCGATAACCTGAAGGTCGTCAATGTCATACAGGTACACACTTTCCAGTTCGCTACAGGCGCGTTCAATGTCGCGGGGCACGGCAATGTCGATGAGGAACAGGGGTCGCAGCCGTCGCGCCTTCATCAGCGGAATAAGTTTGTCCTTCGTGATGATCGGGTGCGGCGCCGCGGTCGAGCTGATAACAATGTCAATGGCAGGAAACTCGTTCGCCCACTGCTCGTAAGAGATTGCGCGACCCTCGAGTTCAACCGCGAGCGTCTCGGCGCGTTCGTGCGTGCGGCTGCAGACGAGGATCGTGCCGGCGCCGCGACTCCGGAGCACGCGCGCGGTCGCCGCGCTCATTTCACCCGTGCCGATGACCATGACGCTGCATTTGCCGAGTTTGCCAAAAATCTTTTCTGCGAGATCGACAGCCACGGTGCCGACGGAAGTCGAGCCGCGCGTGATGGCAGTGGTCGAACGGATGTGCTTGGCGGCGGAAAACGTCTTCTGGAAAAGGCGGTTTAAGACCGCCCCGGTCGCTCCAGCCTCCTGCGCGGCGGAGTAAGCTTGCTTGACCTGACCGAGGATTTCCGTCTCGCCGAGCACCATGGAGTCAAGGCCGCAGGCGACTTCGAAGAGATGCTGTATGCACCCATCATCGCGATGTTCGTAAAGATACGCGTCAACGGGATCGGATAGCTTGTGGTGTTCGTGGAGGAATCGACGCACCGCGGGAACTGCGTCGGCGGCGCTGTCGGCCAGGGCGTAGATCTCCACGCGGTTGCAGGTAGACAGGATTGCCGACTCACGCAGTGGCGTAGCCGCCAGCAACAGGCCATGCGCCTCGGCAAGGTTGGATTTGGCAAATGCCAACTGTTCGCGCACTTCCACGGGCGCGCTGCGATGATTCAGGCCGATCACAATCAGGTTCATGGCCGCAACAAGTTGACTCCCCAGAAACCGACCAACATCAACACAAACGACGTCATCGACGCGACCGCGACCTTTCGCCCGCGAAGCGCCCACAGTCCACGCGCCAGCACGAGTGCGCCGTACAGCACCCACACGGACGACGCCCAAATAATCTTGGGGATGGTCCAGTGGCCTACGATGTGGTACGAGATGACGCCGCCCATCATCGCCACCGTCAGCATGGTGAACCCCATGATCAAGAGACGGAAATGGATTACGTCGAGTTGTTCGATTGATGGCAGCAACAGAAATGAGGACGTCAATCGCCGTGTCTTAAGCTGCCGTTCTTGCAACAAGTACATCGCGCTCGTGACAAACGCCAAAGCAAATGCGCCATACGCCAGGATGGCAATCGCCGCATGGAGCTCAATCCAGCCGCTGCGCACCAGCGGCTCGGCACGCACCACGTCCACGGGTAAAATCAGCGCCGCCAGGCAAATCACCAGCACCAGTGGCGCAGTGAACGCACCAAGGAACGAAACGCGGTAAGACGGTCCGATAAGCAGAAAGAAAAGAACGGCGGCCCAGGCAACAAAAGCCTGTGTCTCGAACAGATTGGTAAGCGGGCAGCGCCCGAGCGCTTGGCCGCGCAGGTAGAGGAAAATGGTGTGCAACACGAATCCAACGGCCATCAGGGCGTAGTTCGTGCGCTGCAGGTTTGTCCCCCGCCGCCAGCGTGAAGACGACGCAACGTCACCACGCAACTGGCGGCATAAAACACCTGCGCAAGCCATAGAAATGTCCGATCAGTCATTAAGCTCTCTTTGGGCGGCGGGCCGCGCCCATTTCTTTAAGGAGTTGAGGATACCCGCGGCCAAGGAAGCGTTCAAGATCGCGTCGCAACCGTTTTGCGAATGCGGGACTTGTGCCACCCGTCGAAATCGCGAGCGCAATGCCGCCACGCCGCACCTGTGACGGAACGATGAAGTTGCCGGCAGTTGGCGGGGCGATGCAGTTTACGAGTAACCTGCGGCGTTTTGCCTCGGTGCACACAAGCATATTCACCGTCAGATCGTCGGTTGCGGCAACGGCCAGCCAGGCGCCTCGGAGATCGCCTCGACGATAGCGTCTCCGCGCCCAAAGGATGTGTTCTGTTTGCACGAGTCGCCGAATCGTTGCACTGGCCTTGGGACTAACGACGGTCACGACGGCGCCGGCGGTGAGTAGCGTGCGGATCTTGCGCGCAGCAACACGGCCCGCGCCGACGACGACGACGCGTTGGCCTGCGAGATCGAGGAACAGTGGGTAACGCATTAACGAAATTGGCGGCGAGGGCGACGCGATTGTCACCCCCGCCGTCCGTTCATTGGAAGGGCTGTAAGCCAGATTCTGTTTTCGATAGCCATTTATCTATGCGACCTGTACCCGCGGCTTTCACCCCGAATTGCTTCGGAGCAACGACGCGGGCCGCGTCTTGCCGCCTATTTGGTCTTGCTCCCGATGAGGTTTTCCGTGCCGCCAACATTGCTGTCGACGCGGTGGGCTCTTACCCCGCCTTTTCACCCTTACCCGCCTCGGAAGCTGAATGAGGCAGGCGGTTTGTTTTCTGTGGCACTATCCGTCGACCAGACGTTACATCCGGCCGCCCTCGCTTGCGAGAGGCATCGCGCCCTGTGGAGTCTGGACTTTCCTCCACCCTGAAACAAGTTCAGGGCAGCGGCTATCCACCCTTCCAAAACCGATATAAATCAAATAACAAACACGGCGCCTCACGATCGGCGACGCCGCGACATGATCATTCCGGCTGCCAATATAAGATGCGCCCGCAATAGTCGCAACTAGTCAGAGTATCACCGTGCTTGGCGTTATGCACGAGTTGCGGTGGGATATTCAAGTGGCAGCCGCCGCAATTGCCATTGCGAATCGGCACAATGGCAAAATCACTTTTGCTGCGCATGAGCCTCTCATAGCGGTTCAGCGCGGCGGAGTCGGCCGCCTGCGCAAGTTTCTGGCGCTCCCCCTGCAACTTCTTCAGTTCCTCCTCAATTATCGCGGCACGTTTCTGCAAGTCCGTCCGCTCGACCTCCGCCTTTGCTGCGATTTCCTTCAGCGTCACCTGTTCCGTCTTGACGGCGGGCTGGAGTTGATCGTTCTTCTCCATCACTTCGAGTTCGTGCGTCTCAATCGCGTCAATTTCCTCCTCGACCTTGGCGATTTCCTTCAGCAACGCCTGGTACTCCGTGTTCGACTTGATTAGGGAAAGCTGTGCCCGATATTTCAGGATCTGACTGCGCTTCGATTCGGCATCGATTTCCAGTTTCTTGCGGTCGGCCTCGATGTGTTTCGCTTCGTCGCGCAACAGGTCGAGCCGTGTGGACTCGGCCTTCACGCGCTGCTCGGCGGACGCAACCTGCTCGGGAATGCGTATACGTTCGGCCTTGAGTTGCGCGATACGACGGTCACGATCTTGCAGCACTAAAAGTGTTTCCAAGACTGGCAGCATGAAATCCTTTCCGTAAAATCCAGTGTAAATAACGGGGAGAGCAGTGTCAACGTCGCGCCCGTAGTCGCCTCCCCAAGAGCTGTTCGACATACTTGCCGAGGACGTCCGCTTCAAGGTTGACACAGGTGCCGCCCCGATACGCCTGCAGGTTCGTGACCTCACGCGTGTGTGGTATAATCCAGATGCGGAACCAGTTACGACCAACTCCGGCGACTGTCAGGCTGATACCGTCGACTGCAATGGAACCTTTTTCGACCACATAGCGCATGACCGCCGGCGGCGCTTCAATGTCGAGCACGTAGTCCTTACCATCGCATTCAAAGCGCCGTACCTTCCCGCGTGCATCGACGTGGCCGAGCACGAAATGGCCGTCGAGCCGCGCATCGGCGCGGAGGGGACGCTCGAGGTTGACGAGGGACCCGCGTTGGACGGATTCAAGATTCGTCCGCCGAAGGGTTTCGTTGAGCACATCGAATTTCAGGACGCTACGTCGCGCACCAACAACGGTCAGGCACGCGCCGTTGACGGCGACACTGTTGCCTACACGCAATGCAGACCCAATCCTGGAAGCACGAACGGTCAATTCCGTCGAGCGCTTGCCCGCGCGGATTTGCTCAACCTGACCTGCCTCTTCTACGATTCCCGTGAACATGCCTTAGACGATACGGACGCGCTTGTTGCGTGTCCAGCAAAGTCTTCTCACATCGGATAGCCGCACAAAGCCGGGTTCCAACGTCATCGCGTTGGCTGCGCCGCACGCCATTCCAAGTCGCACCGCGTTCAGCATGGATCTGCCGCCCAACAACCCGGTCGCGACACCCGCCATCATCGCGTCGCCTGAACCGATCGCATTCTTTGCCTGCACCTGTGGCGGCTTGAGCGTCAATATGCACTTCCCGGGCCTCTTCTCACCGACGTAGACGCCCTTCGCGCCATGACTGATGACAACCCACTGAGGGCCGTCCCGCATTAGCTTCTCCAGTGCGCGCAAAACACCCAATTCTCCACCACCCTCGGTTCGCGTGGCAACGATGAGTTCATCCCGATTGATTCTTACCAGAAATGGTCCGCGCCTGAGCGCATTTCGGAGCTGTGCAGCCTGTGCGTCAATAAGCACCCGCACTCCGTAACGTCTGGATTCATCCACCAGCCGCGCGTAAAAGTCGTTGCCACAGCCCTTCGGTACGGTTCCTGTTAGAACTACCAAGTCAGCCCGTTGAACCTCTGCAACAAACGCACGCATCACGTTCTTGACCTCGGCGGCACTCAACGGCCCTGCCTCTTCCACAAGCTCTGTTGTGGTATCGCGGGCAAGAAGCGTCTGGCAAATCCTCGTTTCAGACTCAACGTGGATGATCCGAGTGTTAATTCTTTTTTCGCGCAGTGAGTTCTCCAATAGTTTGCCCCGATGACCGCCAGCCACGGTCAGCAGCCTGATCTTCGCTCCGAGAATCGACGCCACCCGAGTTACGTTTACGCCTTTGCCCGATGCCGTCTCACGAACGCGTTTGGCGCGGTTGACTCCGCCGGGGGTCAGACTCTCAAACAGCAGCGTCCTTTGCCATGTGGGAGACAAACCAACGACCAGAATCATCGCCCTACTCTCGCTTCGGCCAGCATCTCATTCTTGCCGATTTGTCGCCAGCGGCAGTCTGCCAAGCGCAGAGCTTTTCTAACCGTTGCTACACCCTCGCCTGCAACCGCCATAACCGCGCCGCGCCCGCCGATGACAACCGGTGCATAGAAGAGCGCAAGCTTGTCCACCATACGGGCGTCGAAGAACGACCCGAGCAGTTCGCCGCCACCCTCCACCAGTACGCTGGTGACGTTCATCTCGCCCAAGATGCGCATGGCCGCCTGCAAATCCACGCGCCCTTCCGCCTCCTTCACGACCACCACATCGATACCCAGCAGTGCCAAGTGTCGACGCCAGCGAACAGGCGCCAGTTTCGTTGTTAGAACGAGCCTGCGAGAGCGGTGCGTAATGCCAAATAGCTTCGCGCTTGGCGGGGTGCGTCCGCGAGCATCCACGACCACACGCCATGGTTGCCTGCCTCGCACGCCATGACGGACCGTTAGGTGCGGATCGTCGCGGATCACCGTATTCGCGCCGACCATGACTGCGTCAACACCAGCCCGTAGTTTGTGCGCTTCGCGCCGTGCCGCCTTGCTGGTGATCCATTTCGAGTCGCCCGTGTGCGTGGCGATCTTCCCATCCAGGCTCATCGCGACCTTCACGATCACAAGCGGCATTCCTGTCGTTACCCACTTGTTGAATGCCTCATTTATTGCAGTTGCCTCAACGGCCAGCAATCCCGACTCGACACGAATCCCTGCGCGGCGCAACACTTTCAGACCGCGACCATCGTGTTTCGGGTTCGGATCGAGCGTCGCGACGACCACGCGCTTCACGCCCGCCGCGATAATGGCGTCCGTGCACGGCGGCGTTTTCCCCCACGTGCAACACGGCTCCATCGTCACGTATAACGTCGCCCTCCGCGCGTTTACGCCACGTAACGCAAACACCTCCGCATGTGGTCCACCCGCCCGCGTGTGCCAGCCCTCGCCGATGACGCGACCCTCGCGCGCGACCACTGCACCAACCGCCGGATTCGGGCTCGTCTTTCCCAACCCACAGCGCGCCAGCGCCAACGCCCGCTGCATGAACCGAACGTCTTGTTTACTGAAAGGCATGAACTAACTCTACCAGTTTGTCATTCTGAGCGCATCGAAGAATCTTGCGAAATCGGAATCAAATTGACTGCTTCCCTTGGACCAAACTCCTCTCAAACATCGCCTCCGCGAACTGCTTGGGGTCGAAGGGTTGCAGATTGTCCATTTCCTCGCCGAGGCCGATGAATTTGACGGGGATCTCTAATTCGCGGGCGATGGCGACGACGATGCCGCCCTTGGCGGTGCCGTCAAGCTTGGTAATGATTAGGCCGGTCACGCCGATGGCTTGATGAAATTCGCGTGCTTGATTCAGGGCGTTGGTACCCGTGGTTGAATCGAGCACGAGCAGGATTTCGTGTGGCGCGGTGGGCACTCTCTTCTGCAGCGAGCGGTGCATCTTCTTGATCTCTTCCATGAGATTTTTTTTCGTGTGCAACCGCCCTGCGGTATCAACGAGCAGATAATCGACCCGGCGATTGATCGCCGCTTCCAGCGCGTCGTACGCGATCGCTGCGGAATCGGCCCCATACTGACCCGCAATCACCTCGCAGCTCACACGCTGGCCCCAAATCTTCAGCTGTTCGATGGCGGCGGCCCGAAACGTGTCGCACGCCGCCAGCAACACCACATTCCCCTGCTCCTTCAACAAATGTCCCAGCTTGGCGGTTGACGTGGTCTTCCCGGTGCCGTTGACGCCCACCACCAAAATGACCGTTGGCGGCTGTGGCGCTTTCGCAAGGCTAGGCGATGCCACGCCCAACTCGCGTTCGATCTCGGTACGGGCGATGGCAAAAACATCAACTTGGCCGGATTGGTTCGCTGCTTCCTTGGTCAGCTCAACAATCTTAACCGCGGTGTCGATGCCGATGTCGGTTGCGATCAACGCAGCTTCGAGTTCTTCCAGCGATTCGGCGTCGAGCTTCGGCGCACGCGTAACGATGCGCTTGATCTCGGTCGTGAGCTTCTCCTGCGTCTTGCGCAGTCCCTGTCGAAATTCCTGAAATAAGCCCATTACGCCTTCGTCCTGGCCAGCGCCTTAAGAGCTTTGACCCGTTCGTACGGCAGTTGGATTTTGCCGAGCAGCATACCGCTGCGGGCGGAGCCGTGACAATCGCTGCCGCCGGTCGCACACATACCGAGCGATTCGGTCATCTGAAGATAGTGTTTGACCTGCGCGTGCGAATGTCTTGTGTGCCACACTTCGATGCCATCCATCCCTTGGTCGATCATTTCGTGGATGCGTCCGTCGAGGTTGTTCAATCCGGGGTGCGCGACAACGGCCAGACCACCGGCGCGCTTGATGTGGCCGATGGTCTCCGCCGCCTCCATGCGATAACGCTCGACGAACGCCGGTTTGCCACGCTTCAGGAAGCGTATGAACGCCTCGTCGACGCTTGACACATGACCGCGATTCACCAATGCCCTCGCGACGTGCGGACGACCGACAGTGCCGCAATCCGAGCACGCGTACACATCCTTGATTGTCAATGCAACGCCCAATTCATTCAGTTTGCTCACAAACTGCTCGACCCGCTGCCGGCGCACGAGGGCGGCATGGTCCAGCACCTTGCGCAAACTCGCATCACGCCACGAATCGCCAAACAAGTATGCGAGCAGGTGAAGTTCCTGCGTTCCAACACGGCTGGTGACCTCGACTCCGGGGATGATTTCGACGCCCAACTCGTGGCCGGCCGCCAATGCCTCCGGAATACCATCCAGCGTATCGTGGTCGGTGACAGCAATGGCGGCGAAGCCGAGGCGGGCTGCGTGCTCGACCAACTCGTGCGGTGTGAACGTACCGTCGGAATAGCGTGTGTGGAGATGCAGATCGGCGAAGCGCGGTGGATGCGCAGTAGAACTCATTGTGCGGACGTCGCCGTGCGCGAGGGGCGGGTCAGTTCGGCCTTCAAACGGTCGAGGATCCCGTTGACGAACGCCCCGGATTCGCTTGTGGAAAATTTCTTCGCAATGTCGACCGCTTCGTTGATGCTGACCACGGGCGGGATGTCGCTACGATAGAGCATTTCGTAGATGGCAAGGCGGAGGATGTTGCGGTCGACAGCGGCGATGCGCGGGAGGTCCCAATTGTCCGCGTACTTGACGATGTGCTCGTCGATGACGGCGCGCCGTTCCATCACGCCCCGGACCAGTTCTTCAGCGAACTGGCGTCCCGCATCGCCGACATCAGGCTGCGTCTCCCAGAAGAGCGGGAACGCTTCCTTCAGGGAACCCCCACCAAGGTCAAATTGATAGAGGAACTGCACGGCCAACTCGCGGGCCAGCCGGCGTTTGCCGGGTAGCTTTACAGGTTTTTCCATAGCCGTGCCATCTCAACCGCGGCCCTTGCCGCCTCCCGACCACGATTGTGCTTCTTGCCAACGCAACGGACGCGCGCCTGTTGAAGATTTCCGGCGGTGACGACGCCAAAGACCGTCGGCACACCGAGGTGAATCGCGATATTTGTGAGGCCGTGCGCGACTGCGTCCCCGATGTGGCGCGCATGGCGTGTCTGGCCTTGCAGCAGAACGCCGAGGCCGATGACGCAGTCGCACTTCCCACCGCGGGCAAGCTTCGCGGACGCCGCCGTGATTTCAAAGCTGCCGGGAACGCGGAGAATCCTAATGTCACGCAGATCGGCACCGGCTTTGGCCAGCGAATCCAGGCAATTCGCCAGCAGCGCGTTGGCAAGGTCGGTATTGTAGCGGGCAGCGGCGATACCAAAGCGCAGCCCGGTGGCTGAGAGATGACGATCGATTTTCTTCGTGCGCAGCATGGCTACAACGCGTGTCCCATTTTCGATTTCTTGGTTTCCAGGTAGCGGGCATTGTGAGGAGTCGGCTCCGCGCGAATCGGAACCTGTTCGACGATCTTAAGATTGAAACCTTCAAGGCCGACAACTTTCTTCGGGTTGTTCGTGAGCAGCCGGATGCTGTGCAAGCCGAGGTCGACCAGGATCTGAGCACCGAGACCGTACTCGCGCAAATCGGGCTTGAAGCCCAGCTTCTCGTTGGCTTCCACCGTATCGAGGCCATTCTCCTGGAGCGCGTAGGCGTGAATCTTGTTGGCGAAGCCGATGCCGCGCCCCTCCTGTCGCATGTACACGAGCACACCTTCGCCTTCCTGCGCGATACGTTTCAACGCGTCGTGCAGTTGCGCCCCGCAATCGCACCGTTGCGATCCGAACACGTCGCCCGTGAGGCATTCGCTATGAACGCGCACGAGAACGTTCTCCTTGTCGCGCACCTCGCCCATCACCAGCGCAGCATGGTGCTGGCCATCCACCAGCGAACGGTAGAGGTGTAACTTGAATTCGCCGTACGACGTCGGCAAAGACACTTCCTGCTCTTTTGCGACGAGTTTCTCACGCAGGCGACGGCATTCAATGAAGTCACGAATCGTGCACATCTTCAGTCCGAACTGTTCCTTAAACTTCATCAAATCCGGCAACCGAGCCATTGTGCCGTCTTCGTTCAAGATCTCGCAGAGGACGGCCACGGGGAACAACCCTGCCATTTTCACGAGATCGACGGATGCTTCCGTGTGCCCCGCGCGGCGCAGTACGCCGCCTTCGCGGGCTTGAAGCGGGAAGATGTGGCCGGGCGACACGAGTTGATCGGGTGTCGATCTTGGATCGGCGAGCACGCGAATGCTGCGGGCGCGGTCCTGAGCGCTAATGCCGGTGGTGATGCCATCGCGCGCGTCGACGCTGACCATGAAATCGGTTTTAAAACTCTCGCGGTTTTCCGCGACCATGCGGCCGATGCCGAGGGCTTTGAGTCGCGATTCGCTGGTGGGCACACAGATCAGGCCGCGCCCGTGTTTGGTCATGAAGTTGACCATCTCGGGCGTGACTTTCTCCGCAGCCATGATGAGATCCCCTTCATTCTCACGATCCTCGTCGTCGGTGACAATGATGATGCGTCCCTGACGAATATCCTCCAGGCATTCCTCAATCGAATTGAAGTGAACCGACTGTGTAAGAGATTCCGCGCTCATGACACCACTTGGAAGGATACCAATAACCGCCACGGAAGGCAAATGCGGCGCGTTTAATCGCTCGCCAATTCGAAGGTGACACCTTTTACGTGCAACAGCACGACCCAGAAGCGGTAGAGATCGAGGCGCTTGTCCAATCGCGCGTAGTTCTTGTCGATGAGATCGCGCACGATGGTGTCCATCTCCGAATATTGCATGCCGGTCTTGATGGCGATGTCCTGCAAGTCGGCCCCGGCCGTGAGCCCCCATCTTCCGTTCAGCGCCGCCAACAGGAACTTTACGGTCCGCTGGTTCAATCCCATCTTGTCCACGTGGTCAAACAAATCCTGTGGGAACCGCAACAGCTCGACAAACCGTTCCGGCACAGCCGCCGGAAAGCACACCTTGCCGACGAACGTTTTCTCGATGACAAGCGCCTCCACTGGGATCGCGTCACTCATCTGCGTTACGGTAATAAGTTCCCCGTGGGGACTCAACTAAAATAGTCCGAGTCTTGGCCGCATTCCTACTGGCAGCCAAGCCTGATAGCGGCATTATAATCCCGTGTTATCCAGCAGGAGTCATTCCTAAATTGACACCTCTTGGAGCCGCCGTTAACGTAGCTCCGCGATGCATGGTACCGAGACGCTGAAGCGCACTCCGCTGTACGCCACCCATCTCGAATGGGGCGCGAAGATGGTGCCGTTTGGCGGCTGGGAAATGCCTGTTCAATACTCGAGTATCCTTGAGGAACATGCCGCAGTGCGGGAGCGTGTCGGCCTTTTCGATATTTCCCACATGGGCGAGTTTCTGGTCGCGGGGCCAAATGCCGAGGCGGCGTTGAACGGCCTGCTCTCGAACGACCTCCGCAAGATCGCGGTTGGCCACGCGCAGTACACGCTGTTGTGCGATGAACATGGCGGCATCATCGACGATCTGATCGCGTACCGCGTAGAACCGAGCATGTTCCTGCTCGTAGTCAACGCGTCGAATATCGAGAAGGATTTCATATGGATGAACGCCCGCGCTTCGAAAGCCGTCGTGTTCAACAATGCGAGTGACACGATAGCGGCGCTGGCGCTGCAAGGGCCCTGTGCCGTGAAGGTCCTTACAGAGGCGGCATCGGTTTCGCACTTCAACGTCGCGCGGCTGGGGATTGTCGGCCGCCAGTGTTGGGTGGCACGTACGGGGTACACGGGTGAAGATGGATTTGAGATCATGTGTGATGCAGCGGATGCGCCTGCCCTCTGGGAGGAATTGGTGAAACGCGGGAAAGCTTTCAACATCAAACCGTGCGGGTTGGGCGCGCGCGATACGCTCCGCTTGGAGGTGTGCTATCCACTCCACGGGAATGACATCACGGAGGAGACCACGCCGATGGAAGCCGGCTTGGGCAAGTTTGTGTCGTTCGATAAAGGCTCGTTCGTCGGAAGAGATGTGCTTGTCGAACAGAAAGAAAGAGGCGTCAGCCGGAAGTTGGTCGCCTTCAAAATGACGGGAAAATCGCCGCCTCCGCGGCCGTACTACAACATTCTGGCCAAGGGCCACAAGGTCGGCGCGATTACCAGTGGCACACAATCGCCCACTCTTGGCAGGGGCATCGGCATGGGCTACGTCGAGGCGAGGGAAGCGCGGGTCGGCGCGCCGATTGAAATTGAAATCCGCGGCAAGACATTTCCCGCAATGATAACGAAAAAACCAATCGTAAAGAGAAACCAATGAACATTCCGAAGAATTTGAAGTATGCGAAGAGCCACGAATGGGTGCGCGTCGAGGGCGATATCGCCGTCGTCGGGATCACGGACCACGCGCAGCATGAGTTGACGGATGTGGTGTACGTCGAAACGCCCGCGATGGATTCGCGCGTCGAAGCCGGCAAGGAGTGCGCGGTTGTTGAAAGCGTGAAATCCGCCAGCGATCTTTACGCGCCCGTATCGGGCGATGTTGTGGCTGTGAACGAGGAACTCAGCAACGCTCCTGAATTGCTGAATCAGGACCCGTACGACAAGGGCTGGATCTTCAAGATCAAGATCAGCGATCCGGGTGAACTCGGTGAATTGCTCAGCCCCGATGACTACGCCCACCATATTGGCGCATGACCATGCAACGCGCTGACCGGTTTGCTGATCGTCACATCGGCCCGAGTCCTGAAGACATTCAGGAAATGCTGGGTGTCGTGGGGTTTCCCACGCTCGACGCGATGGTCGATGCGGCAGTCCCGCGGCAGATTCGACTCCACAAACCGCTTTCGCTTCCTGCGGCTCGTGGCGAGCAGGAAATGCTGGCCGAATTGAAGACCGTGATGTCGAAGAACGAGTTGCGCCGCTCGTTCATCGGCAGGGGCTATTACGATTGCATGACGCCGCCCGTGATCCAGCGCAACATCTTGGAAAACCCCGGGTGGTACACACAGTACACGCCGTATCAGGCGGAGATTTCGCAGGGCCGACTCGAGGCGTTGCTGAATTTTCAGACGATGGTCGCCGACCTTACAGGGTTGGAAGTTGCGAATGCGTCGCTGCTCGATGAGGCAACGGCTGCTGCCGAGGCGATGACGATGTGCTACGGGCTGCAGGGGCGCGAGGGGCGGAATATGTTCTTTGTTTCCGAGACGTGCCATCCGCAAACCATCGCGGTGGTGCAGACGCGCTCCTTACCCCTGGGCATCGAGGTAGTCGTCGGCGATCACGCGAAGTTCGCAATGAGCGACAGGGTTTTCGGAGTGCTGCTGCAATATCCAGCGACCGATGGCGTGATTCTGGACTACAAGCCGTTCATTCATGAAGTCCAGAAACATAAGGCGCTGGCGGTTGTCGCCACCGACTTGCTGGCGCTCACACTACTGAAACCGCCGGGCGAATTCAGTGCGGACATCGCGGTGGGTAGCGCGCAACGTTTCGGCGTGCCGATGGGATATGGAGGACCACACGCGGCCTTTTTTGCCGTGCGCGACGCGTACAAGCGCCACATGCCGGGTCGTCTCGTCGGCGTCTCGAAGGATGCACAAGGCCACCCGGCCCTGCGCCTTACGCTGCAAACACGCGAACAGCACATTCGCCGCGAGAAAGCCACGAGCAACATCTGCACCGCGCAAGTGCTGTTGGCGGTCATGGCCTCGATGTACGCAGTCTACCACGGCCCGGAGGGACTGAAACGCATTGCCAAGCGTATTCATGCGATGGCCACCGCGTTGTCGGTCGCATTCGGTGAACCTCAGAGCGGACCAATCTTCGATACACTCCATTTTCGTCGGGTGCCGAAACCACAGGGCGTGAACGTGGCCGAGTATTCCGACGAATCATGGGGAGTTTCGTTCGATGAGACAACGACAATCGAGGACGTGAATCGTCTCGCGGGACAAGACGTCGAAGTCGCTTTCGAACCAGAGCTTGGCGCATTTGCCCGCACGACGCCGTTTCTCACTCATCCGGTTTTCAATCAGTATCACACGGAGCACGAGATACTGCGCTATATCAAACGGTTGGAGGCGAAGGACCTTTCGCTTACGACCTCGATGATTCCGCTCGGGTCGTGCACGATGAAGCTGAACGCGACTGCGGAAATGTTTCCGGTTACCTGGCTCGAGGTGGGCAGGTTGCATCCGTTTGTGCCTGTCGAACAAGCCCGAGGCTACCAGATTCTTTTCCAGCAGCTGGAAGCTTGGCTTGCAGAAATCACCGGTCTGGCAGCCGTCTCTCTGCAGCCGAATGCGGGTTCGCAAGGAGAGTTCACGGGCCTGATGGTCATCCGCGAATATCAGAAACAGCGCGGCCAAGAGCACCGCGATGTCTGCCTCGTTCCCATTTCCGCGCACGGCACGAATCCGGCCAGCGCTGTCATGGCCGGATTCAAAGTTGTCACCGTCGCGTGTGACGCGCAGGGCAACGTCGACGTTGCTGACTTGCGCGAGAAGGCGCAGACGCACCGCGATAGTCTCGGCGCGCTGATGGTAACATACCCGTCGACACACGGCGTCTTCGAGGAAACCATTCGCGAGGTCTGTCGGATTATCCATGACAGTGGCGGCCAGGTTTATATGGATGGCGCCAACATGAACGCGCAGGTCGGTTTGTGTCGCCCCGGTGACCTGGGGGCGGATGTTTGTCATCTCAATTTGCACAAGACCTTCTGCATACCGCACGGCGGAGGCGGTCCAGGTGTGGGGCCCATCGCGGTCACGAAGCATCTGGCTTCGTATTTGCCGAAGCATCCATTTGCCAGGGTTGGTGGCGACAAAGCAATCGGCCCGGTCTCGGCAGCGCCGTGGGGAAGCGCCAGCATTTTGGTCATTCCGTGGATGTACATCGTCCTGATGGGCGTCGACGGGCTTATGGATGCCACGAAGATTGCCATCCTCAACGCGAATTACATTGCGAAGCGTCTCGCGTCATACTTCCCGACACTCTACAAGGGTCACGGCAGCCTCGTCGCGCACGAGTGCATCGTTGATTGTCGCCAGTTCAAGGCGGCTACGGGAGTTGAGGTCGAGGACATCGCGAAGCGGTTGATGGATTACGGGTTTCATGCGCCAACAATGTCGTGGCCCGTTCCCGGGACGTTGATGATCGAACCAACCGAAAGCGAGTCCAAGGCCGAACTTGACCGTTTTTGCGACGCGATGATTGCCATCCACGGGGAGATCAAGGCCATCGAATCCGGTTCGATGGACAAGGCAAGTAATCCACTGAAGAATGCGCCGCACACAGCGCAGGTTGTTGTTGCCAACAAATGGGATCGTCCATATGGGCGCGAGCAGGCCGCTTTCCCTGCGCCTTGGACCCGCGAACACAAGTTCTGGCCAACGGTTGGTCGAGTCGACAACGTCTATGGCGATCGCCACGTGGTATGCACGTGCGTTTCCGTCGAGGCGTACGAAAGTGCGCACCTGCAGCCCAGGTAAATCAAGCCCTTGCCGTGACGGTCGCAACCCGCTGCGGCTCAAAGCATTTCGTTTGCCAGACTTCCTGAAACGTGTATAGTACACGTAACTACGGGGGGGTCGTGGCTAAGGCACGCAAAGAAGTGGAGATCGCTGTTCGTGTTGGTAACAGGCCCGCGGCACTTGGCGAAGCGCTGGCGGTCATCGCCGTCCGTGGCGTCAATGTGTTGGCGTACTGCAGCTACTCTGACCGAGACGATCTCATGATCCTTCTCATCACCGACAATGCTCTCAAGGCGATGGATTCGCTCCGAGCCGCTGGATTCTCGTGCAAGGCCAACTCCGTTGTTCTGGTCGGTGCTTCCGACGAAGTTGGTGCGGCGGCCAGGATTGGTGCCCACCTCGGGATGGCAGGGGTCGAAATCCTCTATTCGTACGCTTCGTCATCAGGCAGCGAGCAGTTCGTTGCCGTCTTCAAGACCACCAACGACGAGCGCGCGATTCAGGCTCTTGAGATTTGTCAGCAGGCTCGAGCGGCGGCGTGAAAAGCCATCCAAAGCGAAGCCTCTTCATCGACGGGCCGAATTGAAGTTGGCAGATGGCGCGTTGGTCGATGCCGCGGAACTTACCACGTTGGTGGCCTCGGGCTGGGATGTCTTGGGGCCGAACGGCCACCACCATTTCTTCTTCAGTGGTTTCGCAGGTGGGGGCCGATGCGGCCTGAGTTCGTCATCTGTCATAACCCGTTCCACGTGTGGGTAGACCTGTTCGCCGCCGTGCACGATCACCGTACCATCGTTCTCTCCCACAAGTTGCGGGACCGAAAGCACGTCCGAGTAGATGAGGCGCTTTACGATTCTCGCGTCGGGAGCGACCTCGTCGTAGCTTATCGAACGTGGTCCACTGCGATACAGTATGTGTAGGTGGCCGCTGGCGTCGACCTTGGCAGAAGGTTCGCCCAGTGCGACAAATTCGCCGAGCGGAAACACGCCGTAAACCACACCATGCGATTCATCCTGCACGCTCGCATACAACACTTCATTGTAATTGCCGCGGCGCAGGAGGAGCGAATAGGTGCGGTATTCCTCGTTGGTATCTCCCTGGGCGATCGGCAGGCCGATCGTTTGCCTCCAGATTTCGCGGCCGTTGATGATTGTAAGCTTGATAGGTGGCGATAACACCCTGGTACCCTCGACATCAACCAAAGCCCGCGCGGTAAAGGTGCCACGTTGGCGCAGGTCATAATGCGTAAGCAGGTTTACCGTGATCTCCACAGTGCGACCAGGGAGAATTGTGGCCGGTTCCCGCATTAGTGGGTCACCCAACGGCGAAAGGCTTGCCCCAGCCTCGTCGGTGATGGAGAAGTTGAGCCAGGAACTTTGGGCTTGGGTGGTGAGTTCAATCGTGTGACCCGAGAAGTTGTGGATACTGACGCCCACAGGAATTGATTCGAATAACATCAGCGTGTCGCGTTCCGATTTGAGTTGGACGGAGAGTTGAGCGCGACTGCTCAACGGAGCGGCCAGTGCGACGCAAAGCACGGGAACAATTGATCGAAGCATATGTAAAACGGTAGCACGTGGATGGATGGCCGAACAAGATAAATGCCGCTCGCTAGCGGCATCCTGCCAACGTCTGCAGCGTAGTTCGGAGCGCCACGGTATGCGCTTGGGCACGCCGCTCAAGCGGATAGTGCACCGGGGTTTCACTGCCTAGGATGTGGTCGGTGCAATTCAAGAACAGATGATAGGCCATTGGCCAGCGACGCCGTCGTCTCAAGCTGCCGAGGCTCGTCTCACGACGAATCAGGCCAGGACCTGTTGCCTCGCTGCCATCAATCACCTTGTCGCCATTGACCGGAATGACCTTGCCGACTGCTTTGACGATACGTTCGCCGATAAACGGCGGCTCACGCCTAAGTTCATAGAGGTAATACCCCGAGGCGTCCACGTCTTCATGCAAATCAAGTGTGAATTGGAAGCGTCGGCCTCTCACAATCCGTTTGACCAATTCCGCCTCCGGACAATCACTCGAGTGGCGGAATTGGCGATTGATGTCACGGCGCTGAGCGTTGCGCCGTTGATTCCGCTCCCAGCCATAAGGATTGATGCACGGCAGAACAAGCCAGTTCACGCGCCATCTCGCCCATTCACCGCCCTCCAGCCATCGGAGCGCTCCTTCCACGCCGCCGGGTTCCTCTCCGTGAACTCCCGCAGTGATCAAAACATTCGGTGCGCGTCGCGACACAACACGCTCGACTGCGTACCATGGGTAGCCCGAGACAGTGCTGACGCGACGACTCCGCCAACTCCTCGACGGCAATGCGGCCAGTCGCTCCGCGATATGACCGTAGTTTCGGCAGGGCGAGCTCACGTGCGCCAACTCACGCGTCGGTCATCGCCTTAAGGAATTCCTTGTTTGTCTTGAGCTTGCCGAGGCCGTTGAGCAGTTTCTGAATGGCTTCGACGGGCGGCGCGCCGCTGAGGGCGCGGCGCAAACGGGTGATCGCCTCCAAATCCTTCGGGGCGAGCAACAATTCCTCACGGCGCGTGCCGGAAGCGTTGATATCCACCGCGGGCCAGTAGCGCTGCTCAGCGATCTTGCGATCCAGGACCAATTCTGAGTTGCCCGTGCCTTTGAACTCCTGGAAAATCAGCTCATCCATCCTCGAACCCGTATCGATGAGCGCGGTGGCAATAATCGTGAGCGAACCGCCATCTTCCGCCTTACGGGCGGAGGCAAAAATGCGGCGCGGCTGTTCCATCGCGCGGGCATCAAGGCCGCCGGTCATGGTGCGACCGGTGGAGCCAATGTAATTGTTGAATGCACGTGCCAGGCGCGTGATGGAATCAAGCACTACGAAAACATCCCGCCCGAATTCGACCATCCTCTTCGCGCGTTCGATGGCGATCTTCGCGGTGCGCACATGGTCCTCAATCGTTTGGTCATTGGTCGAGGCGATGACCTCGCCGCCTATGACGGAGCGACGGAAGTCGGTGGTTTCTTCCGGGCGTTCATCTACCAGCAGCACCATCGTATGGACGTCCGGATGGTTTGTAAGTATCGCGTTGGCGATATGGTGCAGCAACGTGGTCTTGCCGGTGCGAGGCGACGCGACAATCAGCCCGCGCGTGCCTTTGCCGATCGGCGCGATGAGATCGATGACCCGCGTGGTATAGCGGTCGGGGACGGTTTCGAGTACATAACGCTCGTTCGGATTGAGACTGGTCAGGTCGTCGAACTTCTTGAGACCGGCCCATTTATCCGTCGGGGCGCCGTTGATCTTGAAGATCTCTGCCAATTGCGGGCTGCCCTTCTTGGGCGGAACGGCACGGCCCTCGATTTCGAGCCCAGGCCGCAATTTGAATTTGCGGATGATGTCCGGCGACACGTAGATGTCGTTCGGGCTGATCTGGAAGCTGCGAGCAGGGTTGCGCAGGAAGCCGAACCCCTTTTCGCCTACTTCCAAGACACCGCGGACTTGGCTATCGGTTGGTTGCTGTGGTGAAGGCTGTGGTTTTGTTTGCTGCTGTTCTGTCTCGTTCACAGTGGTTGCTCTGCCCGCGTCGAACGCAGGCGTATGGTTTTGGTTGTCAGATCGTGTACGGCCTTGATGTAGCGGACGGTGCGCGTGTTGGCGCGCATCGAGATCGAATGCGTGACCGCCGTGTGGCCGATGAACCGCACCCCGGGCAGCAAGGGGCTGTCGCTGATGCCCGTGGCGCAGAACATAATACCGGTTCCACGCGCCAATTCCTCCGCGTTATGCACCTTCCCCATTTCTTCTCCGAATCCGTTTGTAACTAGCGTCTTTCGCTCCACCTCGTCTCGCGGCCACATTCTTACCTGCATGTCGCCGCCGAGGCAGCGCAACGCGGCCGCCGCCAACACCGCTTCCGGCGCGCCGCCGATTCCCGCATACAAATCCGTGCCGCTATCGGGCAGGCTGGGCGCAATCGCGCCGGCCACGTCCCCATCGCCGATCATCCGCAATCGCGCCCCGACTTTGCGGATGCGACCGACCAATTCTTCATGCCGCGGCCGGTCGAGCACCGTGACCGTCAATTCGTGCGCCGCGGTATTGAGTATCTTCGCGATGAGGAGCACGTTCTCCTCAATCGGTGCTTCCAACTTAACCTGCTCGACCCCCCTCTTGAGCATGAAGTTCCGCACCCGCGGTCCATACGCCAGCTTCTCGCAATAGAAGCTCGGCAGATTCTTCAGCGCTTTCCCCAACCCGTCATGGGCGCTACCTGCCGCCAACACCGAAATCACGTTGGGCAACCCCTTCGAGATGTTCGTGGTGCCGTCCACGGGATCCACCGCGATATCGAGAGGCACCGCGCCGGGCTCCCACGTTCCCAATTGCTCGCCGAGAAATATCCCCGGCGCTTCATCCTTGATCCCTTCGCCGATTACCACTTCGCCGCAACAGGGGATGAGATCAAACATCCCGCGTATTGCGTCGCAAGCCGCCTGGTCGGCCGCGTTCTTGTCGCCCTTCCCCAGCCACTGCGAGGCGTTCAGAGCGGAAGCTTCCGTCGCGCGCACCAGATCAAACTCGATAATGCGCTCTGAGTCTTGAATCGGCTTACGATTCAACTTCGCCATGAATGGGTGCTGCCTCGAGCCTATCGGGCTATTCCGCGCTCAGACTTGCGACAGAAGTCGATAAAATGTTCGAGCTCTGGGCTTGGCGGAAGTTCTGACTGTAATCTATCCAACGCATTGCTAACTGTCAACCCTGCTCTGAACATTATCTTGAACGCCTCCCGTAGCGCTCGCTGGGTCTCCTCCGACACCCCGTTCCGCTCCAGCCCGACTTTATTTACCCCCCGCGTCTCCGCAGGGTTGCCATCGGCCATCATATACGGCGGCACGTCCTGCACCACCTTGGCGCATCCGCCAATAATGGCCATGGTGCCAATCCGACAAAACTGATGTATCGCTGCCAGTCCTCCAATAATCGCAAAGTCTTCCACCACAACATGTCCCGCAAGAGTGCCGTTGTTGCTGAAAATTACGTGATTCCCCACCATGCAGTCATGTGCCACGTGCGAATACGCCAAGAAATTGTTGTGCGACCCGATCCGTGTGTACAGCCCGTCCTCCGTCGCCGTATGCACCGTCACATGCTCCCGAAACACGTTCCCCGACCCAATCTCCAGGTGGCAGTTCCCCCCCCGATGCTTCAAATCCTGCGTCTTCAACCCGATACACGCAAACGGGTAAAACTCGCATCCCACCCCGATCACCGTCAGTCCATCCACCACTACATGCGAATGCAGCCGGCACCCCTCCCCCAGCTTCACGTTCGCCCCCACCACACAATACGGCCCGACCTCGCACCCCGCATCAATCTGGGCGTGCGAATCGACAACAGCCGAGGAGTGAATATTCGTGGATGCCATCAGAGAAGCAGCACTTTCCTCACCTCACCTTTCTACATGAACCCGCCCCCTGCGTCAACGCAAGCGTTGCACTAACCCCAAGCCCGACTGAACTCCGCCCCGCGCCTCTTCACACTGGTTCCCGACGGTCGGCACCCTTTATTCATTGGCCAATGCGCTCCCCTTCATCCCGTATTCTTCCTAGGATGTGTTCGACTTTTCGCAAGAATTCTGGTTAGCTTCGCAGTGGCGAGGCGCACAACGAGACCGATATGCCACACAGACGTCGGAGAAAACCCGTGAGGAAGAGCCGTGTGCTTGGCATCACCGCGGTTGTCTTGGCTCTGGCAACAGTTCCACCCGCTTGGGCGGCTATCAAGACGAACCTAATTCTCGGTTCATCCGTGGCCAGTGGGGGGATGGCGTCGACTTACGCGAATTCGTATGCGGGGCTGTTGACGCAGACGATGGCACCGAACGGCTGGCTGGTTATGAACAAGTCGGTCTGGGCCGACGACACGTCCGACGTCATTGCGCGTTTCTCCCGGGACGTGCCGGTGGGCGTTAACGAAATCTTCATCGCCTTGTCGCTCGGCAACGAAGGCCTCCCCGGCTCGCCCAATCCACAGGCAATCTGCAACCAGTTCTACTCGGGGATCTCCAACTTGATCGCCATGTCGTACCAAAACGGCAGCCTCCCGTTGGCGGGGGGAGTTTATCCCCGCGACGACTTCACGCCGAATGAATATGGCTACCTGAAGAACATGGTCCTGCAGTTCAATACGCTGGGTGTGCCCCACGTCAATTTCCTCGGTGCCACTGACAATGGCCAGGGCCACTGGGTGCCCAGCCTGGATTCCGGCGATGGTTTGCACCCGAACGATGCCGGTCACTACGAGATGTTTCTGGCAATCGTGCCCAGCGTCTTCGATGCGTATAAAGCCGGAAAACCCACTCCTCAATGGGGCAACCGATCCCGTTTCGTCCGCATTCTTGCCGATCCGAACCAGTCCGCGCCGCTGAGCTTCACGCCCGGGTCGACCGTGCACTCGTTCTCGATGTCATTTGGCGTTCGCGCATCGGCGACGGGCACGGTGGCCTCCGTCACGCTGCCGGGCTCCGCCGTCCACCCCACCATTGAGATTACGCCGACACGTTTGGTGTACGTGCCCACCAACGGGCACGTGGTGTGTTCCAGCGTGAATGCCACCGATGGCGCGTGGCACAATGTCGTGCTCGCACATGAATACGCCCGTGGCCAGACGTGGTTCTACGTCGATGGGGTTCTGGCAGGAACCGCTTTCGAACAGCTTGCGCCTGTCGGTTTTGTCCTCGGCGGTCACGGCAGCGCCACGACTCGGCCCGGTTCGCCGGCCCAGGCGGATTATCAAGACTGGTTCATACACCGCTCGATGCTCGATGCCGAAGAAGTGACCGCCCAGTATCAAGGCTCGCTGCAACAGGAGAGCCTCGAACTTTACTCGCCGCTGGATGACCCGGCGTTCCCGCAAGGCGGCACCGTCACCAATCGCGCCCAAAGTTTCTCGGTCGCCGTTATCAACGGCGCGACGTTGTTGCTGCCGATCTCGGCCAGTTTCACCGGCAGTCCCACCAATGGCACGGAACCCCTGACGGTGACCTTCAGCGATACGTCGATGGGAACCATTACCAACCGGTCTTGGGATTTCGGCGATACCACAACCACCAACACAACGACCAACTCGATGGTGCATACCTACACTGCAGGCACCTACCCCGTCACGCTGATCGCCAGTGGCGACGCCGGTGCCAGCACCAATACCCAGCCGATTATATCACCGTGCTTCCCGCGCCCTCGACCATCACCGTTGACGCTCGCCATCTTTACGACAACTTCGGCGCTCCGGCCCCCTCCAACAGCCTTGCCGTACTGGTGGTGGACACGGGAACCAATGGATTTGTCGACCCACAGCCGGGCTTTCCTCTGAATCTCGGCGCCACTTGGGGAACGGAGGACAGGATTGTCGGCGTATGGGATCTGAGCGGATGCGGTTGCGGAGACGGCGTGCTGTATGATCAAACGCTCGCAGCCTATACGAATGGAATAGCCCCAGGCCAGAAACTGCAACTGTGCTGGTTCCCATCGCTAACCCTCGCTTCCAACACGGTCGGCGCCACCTACTACGGGGAATACAGCGATACCAACAGTCCGCCACTGGATGGCAGCGATGCCTGGCAGATGCCGGTGAGCGATTCGAGCGCCCACTTGGTTTTTTGGACGGCGTTATACGGTGGGTCGAACCCGGAGACCGCCGGCCGGGCAACACGTTTGGCGAACGTGCCGCCCCTGGCAAGTTTCACCGCCAGTCCAACCTATGGTACGGCGCCCTTGGCGGTCACGTTCATCGATACATCCACCGGCACCATCATCAACCGGTTCTGGGATTTCGGTGACAGCAGCACGACCAATACCACGACCAACAGTGTGACTCACAGTTACGCCGCAGGCACGTTCACGGTGTCGCTGGCGATCACCGGCCCCGGCGGCGTCAGCACCAATACGCAGTTGAATTGCATCGCAACGACTACGCCATTCCACGACTGGCAGGTCCAATACTTCGGCAGCCCCACCAACCCGGCGGCAGCCGCCGACGCCGACCCCGACGGCGATGGTCAGAATAATATGGCCGAGTTCCTGGCGGGTACCGATCCCACCAACAGCGCCTCCACGTTCCGAATCATATCGATTGCCCGCCAAGGCCAGGGCTTCCGCGTCACATGGATGTCTGGGATCGGCACGACCAATGTTCTCCAGGTTGCCTCAGGGGACGATTGCGGCGGTTACTCGGATAACTTCATCGACTTGTTTGGCGTCACCAATGCGGTCGGCGCCACCACCAACTATCTCGACGCTGGCGCCGCCACCAACTTTCCCGCCCGCTACTACCGCGTCCGCCTCGTCCCTTAACAGAAAAGATCAGACTGAGTCCGGTGTGGCGTAGGAAGCCGGGTTGGACGAGAGGCCGTGCTCCTGGGGTAATCCCAGCCAATCCTCCGCTGATTGATGTGCGTGGGCCTCCCGACCGCGCCCATGCCTCAACCGCGGGTCTCCATCGCTTGTACCCGAATCGCGATTGATCTCCTCACCCGCCTCGACGCCCAATTTCCTTCGCCACCTGCGAATCTCTTTCTGCCTGCCATCATCCAAAGCGGTGGAGGAGTATTATGGCAAACATTGCACTTACGAAAAAACTCGCTAACAAAATCGCGGTAATCACCGGCGGCAATTCGGGAATGGGATTGGCTACCGCCAAGCGGTTTGTCGCCGAAGGCGCCTCTGTCTTTATCACCGGCCGCCGTCAGAAGGAACTCGACGCCGCCGTCAAGGAAATCGGCGGCAACGTCACCGCCGTCCAGGGCGACGTCGCCAACCTCGCTGACCTCGACCGCCTCTACGCAACCGTCCGGAAAGAGAAGGGTCGTATCGACGTCCTCTTCGCCAACGCGGGCGTCGGGGAATTGCTCGCCGTGGGTTCCATCACCGAAGCGCATTTCGACAAGATTATGGATATCAACGTCAAAGGCACGCTTTTCACCGTCCAAAAAGCGTTGCCCCTTTTCAAAAACGGCGGCTCGATCATTATGACCGGTTCGGTTGCCAGTATCAAAGGTTTCGCCAACTTCAGCGTCTACAACGCCAGTAAAGCCGCTGTTCGCTCCTTCGCACGGAGTTGGACAACCGACCTGAAAGGCCGAAACATCCGCGTTAACGTCCTTAGCCCGGGCCCCATTGATACCCCCATTCTCGACTCGTTGCCCAAGGATGCCATCGCGCACATCGTTTCCACCGTCCCGATGGGCCGCATCGGCACTGCCGATGAAATCGCCAAGGTCGCCGTCTTCCTCGCTTCCGACGACTCCAGCTATATTACCGGCATCGAACTCTTCGCCGACGGCGGCGTGGCGCAAGTATGATAGACGAAAGCACATTGATCCACTGCGAGTATGTGAGCGAACGCCCGTTCGACGAGGTTGTCGCCGCTTTTGAAAAAGCGGTTGGTTTCGTCAACAGCCAGGCCTTCCGGGAAATGGTCGCTGCGTCCACCCATGCAAGTGACTTCGAGACCGGTGTCCGGTCTGCGGAAGGGTCCAGCGGATTTATGCGGTTTCTTGATATCGATCATGGTGCTTGGATGGCCCGCACGGGGCTGACGGGCCGCTGCAAGCTCTATATTTTCGGCAATCCGCTCATCGCGCGGACCATGCTGGAACATGACCTCGGTGCCGGGTTGAACGTGCCATTGCGGGCGATAATCTACGAAGATCCGAAGACGAACAAAACCCGGCTGGCCTATGATCTCCCCTCTTCATTGATGGCTCGCTTGGGCAACCAAAAAGTGACCGCCGCCGCCATGCGTTTGGATGAAAAGCTGGCGTCATTGGCTGGCGCTGTAACCGGAACCAAAGCGTCCACGCCGTCTGCTTTGTAGGGCGGGATGCCTCTCGTCTTGATATCCTGCCGCTCCGCCGGCGTGCTCACTCGCCCTCGTTCCTCCGTACACCTACTTCGCGCTCTCGTTCATCTCCCAGAGCGCGAACACGTTGTTCTCCGTGTCCTGGCAGACGACGAAATACCCCATCTTCGGCACCGCTGTCTTCTTCATGAAGATCTTGCCGCCGAGCTTCTCGACCTTCACCGCGGCCTCGTCCACCGACGCCACGCTGACGTAGCTCGTGATGCCCCGATGTCCCGGGCTCTGGCGCTTCATCACTGCGCCATCGGGTGAGCCATCGCTCCCGCCCGTGTCCAGGTGCCAGTACTCCATCGGCCCCGGCATCTTCTCAATCTTCCAACTGATCTCGAATCAGTTGCTTCGGTTGTGCGACGGACGCCACGGGCGACGTTAGCCCCCGGCAATCGCCCCGATGATGAACAGAGGCTCCTTCCCCGAGGTGATTGCCTCGGGCAGCGGGGTGTCCGGCGGTTCATTGGATAGATCCTCCTCGCAAGCGTAGAACCGCAGGAACGGACGGCGCTTTTGCGTCACGTGGTCGCGGATCGTTCCGCGCAGTACCGGGTAGCGATCCTCGACCGCATCGAGTACCGCCCGCAACGTTACCGGCCCCTCCACGTTGACCGTCACCTCGCGTTCCACGCGAGCCAGCGTTCGCAGATGAAATGGCAACTCCACCCGGATCATGGCAACGTTTGGACTTCGACCGACAACACAGGCGGAAGATCCCGGACAATGGGTTTCCAGTGCTCCCCGGCGTCGTTCGATGCGTACACCTGCCCGCCGGTGGTTCCGAAATAGACGCCGCACTTGTCGAGCGAGTCCACGGCCATCGCATCGCGCAAGACGTTGACGTAGCAATCATTTTGCGGCAGGCCTTTTGTCAGTGCCTCCCACTCGTCGCCGCCGGTACGGCTGCGGTACACGCGCAGCTTGCCGTCGGGGGGATAGTGCTCGGAATCGCTCTTGATCGGGACGACGTAGACGGTGTTCGGCTCGTGGGCGTGAACGTCGATCGGGAACCCGAAATCGCTCGGCAGGTTTCCGCTGACCTCGTGCCAGTTCTCGCCGCCGTCATCGCTGCGGTTGACGTCCCAGTGCTTTTGCATAAACAACACATTCGGACGCGACGGGTGCATCGCGATGCGGTGCACGCAGTGGCCAACTTCGAAACTCTTGTCCGGCAATTCATACGCGTGCTTGAGGCCGCGTGTGACCGGCCGCCAGGTCTTGCCGGCGTCGTCAGTGCGGAATACACCGGCGGCGGAGATGGCGACGTAGATGCGATTCGGGTTGCTCTTGTCGAGCAGGATGGTGTGCAAGCCCATTCCGCCGGCCCCGGGTTGCCAGAGATGGCCTTTCGCGCTACGCAAGGCCGGCAGCTCCTGCCAGGTTCGTCCGCCGTCGGTGGTGCGGAACAAGGCGGCATCTTCCACGCCGGCATAGACAGTGTCCGGATCGGTCAACGATGGTTCGAGATGCCAGACGCGTTTGAACTCCCACGGGTGCTGCGTGCCATCGTACCACAGGTGCGTACCGACCTCGCCCTCGTAAACGAATTTATTGCTCTCGCCCTTGGGCATTCCGTCGGAAGTCATTGTCGGCCCACCGCCAGGCGGTACCCAGGTCTTACCGCCGTCATCGGAGCGCTGGATGACCTGCCCGAACCAGCCGCTGGACTGAGATGCATACAACCGGTTGGAATCGACCGGCGAGCCTTTCACATGGTAAATCTCCCAACCGCCCAATTGTAGCCCGCTGACATCCCATGTGTCGCGCTTGCCGTCCGACGTCAGGACAAACGCGCCCTTCCTCGTACCCACCAAAACTCGGACCTTGCTCATCACCAACTCCTCCTGTCGTTTGTCTTAATCGCCGTCGCCGCTTTATGGAGCGGGATGCACCGGCCGTATCCCACCGTTCTGCCACCGTTGGGAGGGACGCACTGCGTTGCGTCCACCGTCGAAGGGCCTGCGCTCTACTCTTTACAAACTCGCAACGCCATCACCCGTCCACCACGCTGAACATCACTTCGGCTTCGCTGACGACTTCGCCGTCAACCTTGCAGGTGCCTTTGGCCTTGGCAATCTTGCCGCGTGCGCGGCCCATTTCGATTTCGATGATGAGCTGGTCGCCAGGTCGGACCGGCTTGCGCCATTTCACGTTGTTGGCGCTCATAAAGTACGCGACTTTCCCCGCGTTCTCGCCCGACCGCAGCATCAACACCCCCGCGACCTGCGCCATCGCCTCCAGTTGCAACACGCCCGGCATGATCGGGTGACCGGGGAAATGCCCTTGAAAAAACGGTTCGTTGATCGATACGTTCTTCAGGCCGACTATCTTTTCTTCGCCCTCGATCTTGAGGATGCGGTCGACGAGCAGGAACGGATAGCGATGCGGCAGCACATTCAGCAACCGGTTGATGTCCATCGCCGGTTCCGTTGACGTGTCCGATGACATCGGCGGCGCAAACGAAACTGGCGCCGGCTGTTCTTTCTCCATCACCTTCGCCAGCGCCTTCGTGAGGGCCGCGTTGCAGGAATGTCCCGGCCGAATCGTGATGATGTGCGCCGCCAGCGGTCGCCCAAGCAACGCAATGTCACCCAGCACATCCAGTATCTTGTGCCGCACAAACTCGTCGCGGAATCGCAGCGGCTCGGTTGCGAGAATCGTCTCGTTGCGGATCAATACCGCGTTTTCGAGGCTGCCGCCTTTGATCAACCCGTGGTCGACGAGATACTGCACCTCTTCGTAGAGCGCAAATGTCCGCGCCGGCGAAATCTGCGTCTCGAACGTCTCCGGCTCGATGGCAAGGCTCAAAAACTGCGCGTCGAGTCCCGGCTTGCCGTAATGAATCGTGCAACTGATCCGCAACGCGTCGCTCGGCACCACCACCGCCAGCGAGTCGCCCACCTCAACGTGCACCGTCTCTTGGGGCCGAAAAATCTCGCGCTTCCCTTCCTGCGGCTGGATGCCCGCCTGCTTGATCATGTTCACATACGGCAGCGCACTGCCGTCGCCGACAGGCGGCTCGTTCGCGTCCAGTTCGATGACGAGGTTGTCGATCCCGTAACCGTTCAACGTCGCCAACACGTGCTCGACGGTGTGGATGACCGTGCCGTTGTTGCCAATCGTCGTCCAGCGCGTCGTGTCGCCGATGTTGCGGATGTTCGGATCGATTTCGGGCTTGCCGTCGAGATCGATACGCACAAACTTGATGCCGTGATCCACCGCCGCCGGTTTCCAGGTCATGTTGACCTTCGAACCCGTATGGATGCCAATGCCCGAGAACGACACCGGGTGCTTGATCGTTTGCTGCTGTTTCAGCATGCGCGAGCTTTGTAACACGCCCTCGATTCCAGAAGCAAGCCTGCGTCGGGGAAGCTATCCGGCGGGCTTTGGGATTGCAGGCCCGCCGCATTTGTGACAAATAACCCGCATGAAACGATTGTTCTTTTCGCTTTGTCTCGGGCTGTTGGGGTACACCTGCTCGGCGGCATGGTCGGCCGATTCGCCAACCATCAAAATCATCTCCAGCCTTCCCCGCACGGGTAGCGCCAACGCGCAGGCGCAAACCATCGTCAACGGCATCAAAATGGCCATCGACGAGGCGGGCGGCAAAGTCGGCAATTTCGCCATCACCTACGAAGATTGGGATGACGCCTCCCCTGAGCGCGGACAATGGGATCCCGCTGTCGAGGCGGAGAACGCCCAGAAAGCCGTTCAAGACCCCGACATCATGGCCTACATCGGCACCTACAACTCCGGTGCCGCAAAAATCGCGATGCCAATCCTGAACAAAGCTTCCCTTGTAATGGTCAGCCCCGCCAACACCTACCCCGGCCTCACGAAACCCGGTCTCGGCGAAGCCAACGAGCCGCAGGTGTACCGTCCATCGGGCAAAATCAATTATTTCCGGGTCGTGCCCGCCGACGATATTCAGGGCGAAGTGGCCGCGATGTGGGCCAAAGAACTCGGCGTAAAGAAAGTCTTCATCCTCCACGACCGCGAACTGTACGGGAAAGGCGTTGCCGACGTGTTCAAGCGCGCCTGCGGCAAGCTCGGCATTCAAGTGGTCGGCTACGAGGGCATCGACCCGAAAGCCGCAAACTATCGTTCGCTGATGACTAAGATCAAAGGTACGGATCCCGACTTGGTGTATTTCGGCGGCACCACGGAGACGAATGCGGGCCAGTTGGCCAAGGACCTCGTGGCGGTGGGTGTGCGTGCCAAGTTGATGTTGCCCGATGGCTGCCGCGAACAGGCGCTCATCGAGTCGGCGGGCAGGGAAAACCTCAACGACCGCACCTACGTGACGTTTGGCGGGTTGCCGCCGAAGCAGTTGAAGGGACGCGGCAAGGACTTTTACGAGAACTACACAAAGAAGTTCAATGCCGAGCCGGAAGCCTACGCGGTGTACGGCTACGAAGCGGGACGCGTTGTCCTCGAAGGCATCAAACGCGCCGGCAGGAAAGATCGCGCCGCGATCACCGAGGCCATCACCGGCCTCCGCGACTTCGATGGCGTCCTTGGCAAATGGTCTTTCGATCAGAACGGCGACACCTCCCTTAAAGTCATGATGGTCGAAATCATCAAAGACGGCAAATTCACCCCCGTAAAGATCGTGGGGATGTAGTTTGCCGATGGCGGCCGACGACACCGTTTCTCGTTGTGTGCCAGTCTCCCGACCACGCACGGTGATTGACCGCAGGTCTGCTCATCGCTAGAGTCTCGCCGATATGTCGGGCAGTGAGATTTTCCTGCAACAACTGATCATCGGATTGTCCAACGGGATGATCATCGCCTTGATCGCGCTCGGCTACACGATGGTCTACGGCATCATCGAACTCATCAACTTCGCCCATGGCGACCTCTTTATGCTCGGCTGCTTCGCGGCACTGACTTTGGTGGGACTCCTCGGCCTCGACCATGTCGCCACCGGCGCATCGGGGATGTGGCTTGCCCTGGTGCTGATGCTGATCGTCGTGCCGTTGTTCTGCGGCGGGTTGAACTGGCTCGTGGACCGTTTCGCCTATCGTCACCTGCGCGAATCCACCAAGCTCGCGCCCCTCGTCTCTGCCATCGGCGTTTCGTTCGTGTTCATGAATATCGGCCTCCTCTGGGGCGGCGTGCCGATGAAAGTCTTCGGCCTGGGCCGGGCCGCCGCCGCACCGAAGGATTTCCCGGTCCTCGTCTCGAATGCCAATCTCCTTGGCCAAAATGCCGTCACGTTCACAATAAAAGACCTGATGGTCTTCGGCGTGACGCTGTCGTTGATGGCGCTGCTGACGTGGTTCGTGAAGAGCACGCGCGCGGGCAAAGCGATGCGCGCGGTCGCGCAGGACCGGCTGGCCGCGCAATTGATGGGCATCCCTGTGGATCGCGTCATCGGACAGACCTTTTTTGTCGGTGGCGGGCTGGCCGGCGTCGCCAGTGTCGTGTTCGCCATTTACAATAACACCATCTACTTTCAAATGGGCTACCGGGCGGGAATTGATGCGTTCACAGCGGCCGTGTTGGGCGGCATCGGCAGCCTGCCGGGCGCCGTGCTGGGCGGATTGGTCATCGGTTTGGCGCGCGCGTTTTGCGACCAATACATCGAGACGCGTTGGACGAACGTCCTCGTATTCACCGTGTTGATTCTCGTGCTGGTGTTCCGTCCGTCGGGTCTGCTCGGCGCCCGCGGCAAGGAGAAAGTCTAATGGCGACACGCCGCACGATTCCTTTCCATTGGTCATTCCTTATCGTGGCGGCGTTGATCCCGCTTTTCGAACTGGCATTTCCGGGCAATCATCACGTGGGCGATCTGCTGCGCCCGATCTTCATCATGGCAATGCTCGGGCTGGGCCTGAACATCCTCACCGGCTTCACCGGCTTGCTCAATCTCGGCGTCGCGGCGTTCATGGCGGTCGGCGCGTACAGCTACGCCATCCTGACCTGCGACATCTATCCCTTCCGGCTCGGCTTCTGGCCGGCCACTCTGGTGACCGTGCTCGTGGGCCTGACCGTGGGACTGTTTCTCGGGTTGCCGACGATTCGGCTGCGCGGTGATTATCTGGCCATCGTGACGCTCGGGTTCGGCGAGATCGTGGAGGACCTGCTGAAGAACCTCGATTCGATCACGAAAGGCACGCAAGGCATCAATCCCCTGCCCTCGCCCTCGGTCTTCGGCTACCAGTTTCGACCCGAAACGTATCAGCCGTGGTATTACCTCTTCCTCGGATTTCTGGCGGTCCTCGTTCTGTTGAATCGCAACCTCCTTCGCTCGCGTATCGGTCGCGCGTGGATTTCCATCCGCGAAGACGAACTCGCTTCCTCGTGCGCCGGCATCAACCCGATGAAGATGAAACTGCTGGCGTTCGCCCTCGGCGCGGCGCAATGCAGCTTGGCCGGGGCGTTGTGGGCAAGTTATCTCGGGTCGAGCGGCGAGCCGGGCAATTATGATTTTCAGGTTTCCATCATCGCGTTGTGCATGGTCATCGTCGGCGGCATGGGCAGCATCGGCGGCGTACTGCTCGGCGCGCTGGTGATCATGGGATTCAATTCCATCGTGCTCGAAACGCTGACAAACTTCCTCAAAGCCCATCAACTCATCAACAACTCGAATGCGTTCACCGCTCCCGGCAACTGGAAGTACATGCTGTACGGGTTGGCGCTCATTCTCATGATGCGGTTCCGCCCCGAGGGCTTGTTGCCATCGAGACAGGTCAAAGCTGAACTTCATCCGACGGAACCTCACGCACCTCCCTCCCCGCCTTCGCCATGAACATCCTCGAGATATCCGACCTTACCGTGCGTTTCGGCGGACTCACCGCCGTCAATTCCGTGTCGCTCGGCATTCCCTCGAAACAGATCGTCTCCATCATTGGTCCGAACGGCGCTGGCAAAACCACACTGTTCAACGCGATCACGGGAATCTACGAACCGACCAGCGGTCGCATCTGCTTCGACGGCGCGGAAGCGCGCCGACCATTCCGCTGGACGACCGCGCTCACGCTCGCGCTCATCGGCATCATCGCCGCGTTCAGTCTGGTTCTGATTGTGAACGTCGAGTCGCTCTGGGACACGGCGATCACCGCCAATTATGCTTATCAGCAGCCGTTTCTTTGGTCCAAGGCGGCCGGCGCAGTGTTCAGCTACTTCTGCGTAGAGCCGGGACGGCGGTTGGTCGCCCCGCTTCTCATCGGCGCGCTCGTCGGACTTGCCGGCGCGTATGCGATCTGGGAACGCAGCCGACGCGCCCCCGAAGTCGCCGCCCGCGCCGGCATCGCGCGTACTTTCCAAAACATTCGCCTCTTCAACCAAATGACCGTTCTTGATAACGTGTTGCTCGGGATGGACAGCCGTCTGCGCACGCGTTTCTGGCATGCGGCATTGCGTCTCCCGCTGTACTGGCGCGAACGACACGAATCCGAACAGAGTGCGCTGGAGATTCTGCGCTTCGCGGGCCTCGACCGGGAGGCCCACCAGCTTGCGGAGAACCTCTCCTACGGCCACCAGCGCCGCCTGGAAATCGCCCGCGCACTCGCGATGCAACCGCGTCTGCTCCTGCTCGACGAACCCGCCGCCGGCATGAATCCCGCCGAAGCGCAGGACCTGATGAAGTTGATCCATAACATTCGCGACCGCGGCATCACCGTGCTGCTGATCGAACATCACATGCCGGTCGTGATGGGAATTTCCGACCGCATCGCCGTTCTCGATCACGGCGAAAAAATCGCCGAGGGAACGCCGAAGGAAGTGCGTGGCGACCCCCGTGTCATCGAAGCCTACCTTGGAAAGGGCCATGAAGACGCTCCTGCAACTTGAGGACGTCCATGCCGGGTACGGTCCGATCGAGGCGCTCAAGGGCATCAACCTCGCCGTCGCCGAGGGCGAAATCGTCGCGGTGCTCGGGGCGAACGGCGCCGGCAAATCCACCATGCTGATGACGATCAGCGGTATTAACCAGTGTCGCCGCGGTCGCATCGTATTCGACGGCGAGCCGATCCAGAACGAGCCGCCGCATGAGATCGTCCGACACGGAATTTCGCAGGCCCCGGAGGGGCGTCGCATCTTCCCGCGGCTGACCGTGCAGGAGAACCTGGAGATGGGCGCGTTCCAGCGAGACGACGGCGAGGCGCTGAAAACCGACTTGGAGCGCGTCTTGACCTCGTTTCCGATCTTGAAGGAACGGCAATTGCAACTCGGTGGCACGTTGAGCGGCGGCGAGCAGCAAATGTTGGCCATCTCACGGGCCTTGATGGCGCACCCCAAGCTCCTGTTGCTCGACGAACCGTCGCTGGGTCTCGCGCCGATGATCGTGACCCGGATCTTCGAAATCATCCGCGAGATCAACCAGCGTGGCACGACGATTCTCCTGGTCGAGCAGAATGCCAACATGGCGCTTCATGTCGCGCACCGTGGTTATGTGCTGGAAACCGGACGAATTGTGTTGGAAGACACCGCCCGGAATCTGATAAGTAATGAGCAGGTGAAGAAATCATATTTGGGAGGCTAAGGCAGGCGTGAGCAAACCAACGGTGGCCATCGTCGGCGCGTCCGCCGACAAATCCAAATTCAGCAACAAGGCCATTCACGCTCACCTGCGCGCGGGTTATGACGTTTATCCCGTCAACCCGAAGGAAGTTACCATCGAAGGTTTGAAGTGTCAGAAGTCCGTCCTCGATATTCCCGTCGCCCTCGAACGCGTGAGTCTGTACCTGCCCCCGGCCGTCGGCGTCACAGTTCTCGACGACATCGCGAAGAAAGGTTGCAAGGAATTGTGGATCAACCCGGGCGCGGAGAGCCCCGAACTCATCCAGAAAGCCCAAACGCTCAAGCTAAACGCGATTGTCGCGTGCTCGTTCACCGACGCGCTCGCCCATGGCGCGTAGTCATCCAAGGAGATCATCATGACAACCCGAACTGAACTTTCCATCATCCTGCCCAACCGTCCCGGCACTCTCGGCGACGTCACGCATGCGCTCGCGAAGGCAAACGTGAACCTGCTCGCCATCGATGCGTCGGGCGGTTTCGAGTACAACATCGTCCGCCTCGTGCCGGACAAGGTCGCCAAGGCCCGCACCGTCCTGCGTCGCAAAGGCCTCGATGTGGGCGAGACAAAGGTGCTCTGCATTCCCGCGAAGGATCAACCGGGCGCCCTGGCCCGTGTCGCGGACCTGCTCGGCGACGCAAAGGTGAACATCGATTACCTGTACGCCACCGCCGGCGGCCCGCAAGCGGAAGCGCTTATCGTGGCCCACGTCTCCGACGCGCGAAAAGCGCTCAAGTCGTTGCGTTAGTCCATTCATCGAGCATTCGCCGCGCTCGCGCGAACACGGCATCAAACATCGGTTCCGTCAATTTGCCGGTATTGGTATTCTGACGGCTCGGGTGATACGAGGCGATCAGCGCCGGCATGCCGTCGCCGAGTTTGTGCAACGTGTTGTGCGCGAATTGCGGTAGTGGCTTCGGCAATACCACACCCCGTCGCCGCAGGCTTTTTAAATAATTGTCAAACGCGATCTTCCCGAGCGCGACCACCACCCGCGCCCCTTTCAGTCGCGTGAACTCTTCATCGAAATAAACACTGCAGCACCCGATTTCCGCCGGCAACGGCTTGTTGTCGGGCGGCGCGCAGTGCAGCACCGCCGTGATGTACGCGCCGATGAGTTTCAGGCCGTCGTCGCGCTGCTGCCACGTCGGCTGGTTGGCAAACCCCGCCTTGTGCAGCGCGCGAAACAACCAGCGCCCGGACGAGTCCCCCGTGAACAATCTTCCCGTGCGGTTCGCCCCATGCGCCCCCGGGGCCAGTCCGATAATCAACAACCGTGCGCTTGGTTTGCCGAAACTCGGCAGCGGTTTCGCCCAATAATCCCAGTCGCGAAACTCGCGCTTCTTTTCGCGGCCAATGCGCTCGCGATACGGGACGAGCCGCGCACAGAGCCGACACCGCACGATTCGTTGATTCAATTTCTCCTGCCAGTCCATGATGCCTAGACCTTGTGCCCGATCCATTGGTCGCGAAACCGCTGGATGCGACGTTGCGATTCGAGAATCTGCTGGGCGGGAATGCGCCCCGCCGCGATCGCCTTCGTCAGTGCTTCATGTGCCGCCAGCGCTTTCTCCGTCGTATGGCAAACCAGCACCACGTCCGCGCCCGCATCGACGGCGTCGACCACCGCCCGCTCCAACGAACCGATTTGTGAGATCGCGCCCATTTCCATGTCGTCCGTTAGAATCAACCCCATGAAACCAAGCTGCTTCCGCAGCAAATCGGTAATGATCGACTTCGAAAAGGAAGCGGGTCGCGGTTTCTCGCCGTCGAATGCAGGATAATGTCCGTGTCCCACCATGATTGCGGTAAGACGCCGCATCAGCCGTGTGTAGGGAACGACGTCCTCCGCCAACAGCTGCTCTCGCGCCCGTTTGATGGTCGGCAACTTCTCGTGCGAATCGAGCAGCGCCCCGCCCAGCCCCGGAAAATGCTTCGGGCACGCCGCCACTCCCTCGCGTTCGAGCCCCTCCAGGAACGCTCCCGCCCATCGCACCACCTCGTCGGCTGTCCGTCCCCAGCATCGCTCGTGCAGCGCATTGTCGGTCTTCTTGTTGAACAACTCGATGTCGAACACCGGCGCCAAATCCACGTCGATGCCGAATTGATGCAGCCACCGTCCCGTTGTCCTCCCAAAATCCTCCGCTTGCTCAATGTCGCCCGACTTCTTGATCTCGGCGATGGTGAGCGCTTCCCCGATGATGCTCCGGAGGCGGTTGACCCGCCCGTGTTCCTGGTCGATGGCAACCAGGGGTCGGTAGGCGCACTCGGCGCGCAACGCGCTTCCGAGCGCCCGCAGATCGGCGGCGCTCTCGATATTCCGCGCGAACAGCACCACCCCGCCCGGTTGCACGGTCTTCAACAACCGTCGCGTCTCGGCGGTCAACTCCGTGCCGGGGATCCCGATGAACAGGTGTTGCCCGACATGCGTGTGCTGTGGAGATGTCATCGATATGCCCGAATTGCGCACAGGTGCTTGCCTCGAATCCCTTTCGAGCGCTTGCCTCGCGTCGCGCTCACTTGTATCATGTCGGCGGACAGGTGGTCAAACGCAGTGCAGGAGGCGACATGAAGACATTCAAGGAAACCACAATCGTCACACCGAACAAACCCGGCAAACTCGCCCAGGCGTTGCGTGCCATCGCTACCGCGAGGATCAACCTCATCGCCATCGACTCCTCTTCCGGCTACGACCTCAACATGGTGCGACTCGTTACCAACGACCCGGCGAAGTCCCGCAAGGTCCTGGCAAAACTCGGCTACAACGTCACCGAATCCCCCGTCCTCGGCGTCACCATCTCCGACAAGCCCGGGCAACTGGCTCGCATCGCCGCTGTCCTTTCGAAAGCGCACGTAAACATCGAATACATCTACGCGTCCGCCGTTGCCTACGACCAGCAAGCCATGGTCATTGTCCACGTCCCCGACTCCGAAGCCGCCGAGAAAGCCCTCCGCTCCGCCAAGATCATCTGAGCAGAGTGCCGCAAATTGGCTTCACTTTGGCTTCGGTCGTGCCAAAACGAACCCATTTCCTGCCCTAAAACGCCCCTATTTGGGTTCGTTTTCTTCGACTAAACCCACCTTACATTTTGTGTCATGACTTCATGACCAAATACTTACGTATCTTCAACTTGGCTTCGTTTTGGAAAAAGCACCTTAGTAGAAGCCTTCCCCTCCCAACCGCCGCTCCGAGGCGTCCGCTCCGCTCCTTCCTCGCAGAACGTATCTCAAAGAACCATCACCCTTATACCACCGCCGCAGCTTCGCGTCCAGCAAAAGTATCGCTTTCCGATACTCATCCCCTCCGCCGTAGCTGCGCTTGCCAAGCGCAGGCCGTTTCTGGCGTAGAGTCGGATGCCTGCCCTCCAGTGGAGAGCATCATCGATAACCACCGTGAGACGGCTAAGTCGTGCCTTGGTGGTGAACAAACACCGAGTCTACGGAGTGGCCTATCGAATAACCGTCCTGCGGGCTAACCGCGGCCAAACTTGATCGTGGGCGCGGGGTGGTCCTGGCAGGCTTGGTTGGTGGGGACATCAGTTGCGGTGGCGCTCGGCTTGACGATGCCGTTCTTGATAAGCCACGCCTCGACTTCCTCGCCGCTGACGTCGGCCAGTATATGGCCGTCGATTTCCAAAGTCGGTTGTAGCGGCTGGCCGCTCTTGGTCACCATCTCTTGATAGTTCTCGGCGCTATTGATGACATCACGGTCCTCGTACGGAAGATCGTATTTCCGAAGCACGGCGCGTACGCCATTGCTCCAGCCACAACTCGGTTTCATCCAGGCAACAATTCTCGGTTTGCTCATAGAGTTCTCACGCTCCTGCGCCTTCCTATGCACGAAGAATCATCAAAAAGCAAGTCGCCGACTTGCAAGCCAGTATTTCCCTGCCTCGTGTCAGTATTGCGCATGGCACCTAAGATGCTCTCTACGTGGGAGATGAATTTACTGAACGAGATTCAAATACTGCTGGAGCGCACCTATGGCGCCACTGGTGTGAATCTCGAAGATTTCCTGCTCAGTTCCCAGCGCGGTCGTATCCTATCCGATATGGCGGGTGCCAGCGCCGCGCAAATTTCGGATTTGGGACGCGTGTTCCTGCGAATCGTGGACGGCAAACTGCGGATGGGGATTTACTATGACCCGAAAGTTGTCGAAGCGCTGGAGCTCAACAACCCGGCTTGCGGGCTAAACGACGAGAATATCATTCCCTTCATGGTCTTCCTGGAGGAACTCGACCACGCGGTTCACGCGGCCCTGAAGTTCCGCGAAGGCATGCGCGACATCCATAGCGAGAGTTTCGTGCGCGACCTCGAACTGCAGGCGAAGATCGATACGTATCTGGTCCTCCAGAAATACTGCGCGTTTTTCAACAAACCCCAACGCCTCACCGATGGGGATCGACGCTGGCTGAAAGCCTGCGTCTTCGACCGCGAGAACGGTGACTTTGAAGATCCACTGTTGGCCGAGCGCTATCATGAGACCAACCGGTTGGCCCGCCGCTATGTCTGCCATCTCGATCGACTCTCGAAAGCGCGCCGCACCACCGAGATTCGCCGCTTCCGCAAGCTTGGCTACGCCGAAAAACGCGGTCGCGTCGTCTGGGTCTGCGCGCGTTAGGGTGGCTATCCCCGCCGTCGCCTGAGTCCGTCCCGGAAAATACTTCTGGCATTCCGCGCCGTCTTTTATTAACACCGTAGCCGCACCCATGAACATGTTGTTGCGTCTCGTTACGTCTTCGCTCGGTAAGAAGCTTCTCGTGGCCGTCACGGGCGCGGGGCTGTTCTTGTTTGTAATCGGTCACCTGGTGGGAAACCTGCAGATTTTTCTCGGCCCCGAAGCGATCAACCGCTACGGCAACTTCCTGCAGACCACACCGGAAATCCTCTGGCCGGCGCGCATCGGGCTCTTGGCATTCGTCATCATCCATATTTGGACTTCCATCGCGTTGACTCTCGAGAATCGCGCGGCCCGCGCCACGCCCTACGAAGTGAAGGAGGTCGTTGCCGCCAGCCTCGCCTCGCGCACGATGATCTGGAGTGGCCTGATTATCCTGGCGTTCGTGCTGTTTCATCTCGCCCATTACACCCTGCTCATCGTTCACCCCGAGTTTCGTGATCTGCATGACGCGCACGGCTGGCATGACATTTACCAGATGATGATCCTTGGCTTCTCGAACGGCTGGGTGTCGGGATTCTACGTCCTTGCCATCGGGCTGCTCTGCTTCCATCTCAGCCACGGCATCGGCGCGATGTTTCAGACGCTTGGGTTGAAAAACGAGGCCTACGCGTTGATCATCGACCGTTGCGCCATCGTGATCGCGGTCGTGGTTTTCCTTGGCTACATCTCGATTCCACTCGCGGTCCTGACGAAGGTGGTGAAGTGATATGAAACTCGACGCCCACATTCCCCCCGGCCCGATTTCGCAGAAGTGGAGTTCGCACAAGGCGGCCATCAAACTCGTCAATCCGTCCAATAAGCGTAAATACGAGATCATTGTCGTCGGGACGGGATTGGCGGGCGCTTCGGCGGCGGCTTCACTGGCGGAGCTCGGCTACTGTGTCAAATCGTTCTGCATCCAGGACAGTCCGCGGCGCGCCCACAGCGTCGCGGCGCAGGGCGGCATCAACGCGGCGAAGAATTACCAGAACGACGGCGACAGTGTCCATCGGCTCTTCTACGATACCATCAAGGGGGGCGACTTCCGCGCCCGCGAAGCCAACGTCTATCGGCTGTCGGAAGTCAGCGCAAACATCATCGACCAGTGCGCGGCCCAGGGCGTGCCGTTCGCGCGCGAGTACAGCGGCTATCTGGCGAACCGCTCGTTCGGTGGCGCGCAGGTCTCGCGCACGTTTTACGCGCGTGGCCAGACGGGCCAGCAACTCCTGCTCGGCGCCTATCAGGCCTTGATGCGCCAGGTCGCGCTGGGCCAGGTGAAGTTGTTCCCGCGCACCGAAATGCTGGAACTGGTGGTCGTTAATGGACACGCCAAGGGCATCGTGGTGCGCGACATGGTTACGGGCCGGATTTCATCGCATGCGGCGGATGCGGTCGTCCTCGCCACGGGCGGTTACGGCAACGTGTATTATCTTTCAACCTACGGTCGCGGTTCCAACGCCACGGCCATCTGGCGCGCCCATAAGAAGGGCGCGCTGTTCGCCAATCCGTGCTTCACCCAGATTCACCCGACCTGCATTCCGGTAACGGGCGATTATCAATCGAAGCTCACGCTGATGAGCGAGTCGTTGCGCAACGACGGCCGCGTGTGGGTCCCGAAGAAAAAAGGCGACCATCGTCCGCCCCAGGAGATTCCCGAGGAGGAACGCGACTATTACTTGGAGCGCAAGTATCCGAGCTACGGCAACCTCGCTCCACGCGATATCTCGTCGCGCGCGGCCAAACAGGTCTGCGACGAAGGCCGGGGCGTCGGCGAAAGCGGCCTCGGCGTTTACCTTGATTTTTCCCAGCGAATCAAGGAACTCGGCATCGAAACGATGCGCGAGCGCTACGGCAATCTCTTCGACATGTATCACGAGATCACCCACGAGAATGCCTACGAGACGCCAATGCGTATTTTCCCGGCCATCCATTACATGATGGGCGGACTGTGGGTGGACTACAATTTAATGAGCAACCTGCCGGGCGCGTTCGTCATCGGCGAGGCCAATTTCTCGGACCACGGCGCGAACCGTCTCGGCGCCAGCGCGCTGATGCAGGGGCTGGCGGACGGTTATTTCGTTCTCCCCTACACCATCGGCGATTATCTTGCGTCCCAGAAACCCGGCTCGCGTCCGAAGACCGATGCCGGTGAGTTCCAGCAGGCCGAACAAGAGATCAACGACCGCATCCAGAAACTCCTTTCCATCCGCGGCCGGACGACAATCACGGAATTCCACAAACGGCTCGGACGGATCTTGTGGGAGCATTGCGGGATGGCGCGCACCGAAAAAAGCTTGAAGGAAGCGTTGGCCCAGATTCCGCCGTTGCGGGAAGAATTCTGGAAGAACGTCAACGTGCCGGGCGAAGGCGCGGACCTCAACCAGTCTCTCGAACGCGCGGGCCGCGTGGCCGATTACCTGGAATTGGCCGAGTTGATCGTGTACGACGCCTTGATGCGCGACGAGTCCTGCGGTTGCCACTTCCGCGAGGAACACCAGACACCGGACGGCGAGTGCCAGCGCAACGACGAGCAATACGCCTACGCCGCATGCTGGGAATTCACGGGCGTCGGGAAGACGCCGACCCTGCACAAGGAGCCGCTGGTTTACGAAGAAGTCCACTTCGCGCAGAGGAGCTACAAGTAATGAACGTGACCCTGCGAGTGTGGCGACAAAAGGATGCGCAAAGCGCCGGCCGCTTCGTCGAGTACGAAGCGAAAGACATCAATCCAAACATGTCGTTTCTCGAGATGCTCGATGTCGTTAATGAAGAGCTGACCCGGCGCGGCGAAGAACCCATCGCGTTCGATCACGATTGCCGCGAAGGTATCTGCGGGATGTGTTCCTGCGTTATCAACGGTGAGCCGCATGGCCCGGAGTCCAGGGTCGCCACGTGCCAGACCTACCTCCGCAGTTTCCATGATGGCGAAACCATCACCGTCGAGCCGTTCCGCGCCAAGGCGTTCCCGCTCATCAAGGACCTGATTGTCGACCGGACCGCGTTCGATCGCGTCATTCAAGCTGGCGGTTTTATCTCCGCCTCGACAGGTTCCGCTCCTGACGGCAACGCGATCCCCGTGCCGAAACAAGCCGCCGACCTCGCGATGGACGCCGCCGCCTGTATCGGTTGCGGGGCGTGCGTGGCGGCGTGCAAAAACGCCAGCGCCATGCTCTTTGTCTCCGCCAAGGTCTCGCACCTCAATCTCCTGCCCCAGGGCCAGCCCGAGAAGGAACGACGGGTTCTCGCCATGGTCAAACAGATGGACGAGGAAGGTTTTGGGGCGTGCACCGTTACGGGTTCCTGCGAAGCCGTCTGCCCCAAGGGCATCAGCCTGAATTTCATCGCGAAGATGAACCGCGATTACTTTGGGGCGTTACTAAAGACGGGACCGAAGGTCTCGGCGCGTACAGGCCACTAGACGTTAAAATGGCCCAAGGTGCGTTGTTTGCGCATGACCAGCACCATCGCCACCCCACCCACAATCCCGAAACCTGCCATTGTCGGATACCACACCCCCCAGCCGTAATGGTCGATCATCCAGCCTGTTGCAGGCAGGAAGATCGTCATCCCGAAGTATTGAAACGAATCAATAACCCCGGAGGCAAAGCCGGCCATCTTCCGCCCACCGATGTCCATGGGTGCTGCCGCGCCTACCAGCGAGTGGGTGGAGTTGACCATGAGCGAAATCAGTATCAGGAACATGCAGCCCAGAAAAACGCCAGTCGGAGTCGGTCCCACGACGCCGGAATGAATTACCACGGCCGCGAGCCCGATCACCACTGCTTGGCAAAAGTACAACCACATGGCTACGGGCGAACGATGTCCCTTGAAAAACTTGTCCGACACGATTCCCGAGAGCAGCGAGCCAAGCACCGCCACGAGAGGCACGGCATATCCCAATGTCCAAACCAATGCACGTGGCTGATCTTCCATGTTCAGCTTCAGTACGTCATGAAAATACAAAACGGCCAATTGGTCGGAACTACTGCGCACCGCGCCGGTGCAGGCATAGGCGACCGCATAGAACCAGATCAGCGGGTTTGTGAAAACGGTCGTAAAGCACTTCCCAATACTCATTCGCACGCCGGCGCTGGAATCCACCTCGTCATGAACGAGTCCCGGCCACCCCGCTTCTTCGGGGGACTCTTTTGCGCAGATCACCATGATGACTGCACACGCGGCCGTGATAAGAGGCGGGATGCGAAATAGCCAGCGCCAATCACCTTTGGCGACCGTCCACGCGCCGAGGGTGAAGCCCGCGAGAATAAGCGGCGCCAGTACTCCGATCGAGACCTGCCCCAACTGGATCATCAATCCAAAAATTCCCGCGAAGGTTCCGCGCTCGTTGCGGTTAAACCACGCGGCATTGATCTTGATCATGCCGGGGGCCCCAAACGATTGAAAATAACCGCCCAACAGCCAGATCAGCGCAAACGTCGAGAATGTCCCGGCAAACGACGCGAAGCCGTAAACAAGATTGATTATGATTGTGCCTGCGGCCCCGATCAGCATCGCCTTCTTCCCGCCGATCCGGTCCGTAATCAGGCCGTTAATCAGCTGGCCGATGCCATACGCCACCGACCAGGCACTGAGTATTCCAGTAATCTGGAATTTGCTGAAACCGAATTCCTCAACCATGCCGGGCGTCGCAAACCGGAAATTGTAGCGACACACGTAGAACGACGCGTACATCAACCCCAAACTCACCCAGTTCAAACCGCGGCGGGGGCGGAAACCGGAAGGATACTTGGTGCGGCGAGTGGGCGGGGTCGGTGCCTGTTCCATGAATTCTCTTTAGCCAAACAAGAATTAGAACCGTAGCGGGACTGGCACGTGGAAGTCAAAGAAAATGTTCGTCAGCGCCGCTCTCGGTTTAGCAATACGAGTTGAAACAGCTGGGCTGCGGCAGCAACCAAAGCCGCCACATACGTGAGCGCGGCCGCGTTCAACACCCGGTTGACTCCTTCCATTTCATCGCGGGCGATTAGGCCGTCCGTCTGAAGAATCAGTTTTGCGCGGGAACTGGCGTCCAGTTCGACGGGTAATGTGATCAGTTGAAACAACACGATGATTGTGTAAACGATGACCCCCAGCGTAATAAACATCGGAATGCGAAACCAGAAGCCGCCAATGATGACCCACGGCATCAAGTGCGAGACAAACATCGTGCTCGGCACGACAGCCATGCGCACCTGAAGCGGCGCATACGCGTGCTGGTGCTGGATGGCGTGCCCGGTTTCGTGCGCCGCGATGCCCAACGCCGCAACCGAGGTGCCGCCGTACACTGCGGGTGACAACGCCAACGTCTTGGTGCGCGGATCGTAGTGATCTCCCAGATAGTTGTTGATGCGCTCGATCTGGACATCATGAATCCCCGCGTCCGCCATGATTCGCGCGGCGGCCTGTGCGCCGGTAACGCCGGCACGGGCGCGCACGCGTGAGTACTTATTCAGTGCCGAACTCACCGCGAGTTGCGCAATGATTCCCGGCACGAAGATCAATACCAAAAGTAATATCCAAATTCCCATGTGCAACAATACCTTCCACGGGCGCTACGGTAACTCAACTCAACTAGATTTCAAGTGTCTTGGGAAAGCGTGCGAGATTGCGCATGCCGGTCTGTTGAATCAACGCAACGTCCTCGAGGCGCACGCCCCCGATGCCCCGATAATACAGGCCCGGCTCGACAGTTACGACGTGTCCCGTGCGCAGTTTCTCGGACACGGCACCGACGCGTGGACGCTCGTGCACGTCCAGCCCAAGGCCATGGCCCGTGCCGTGAAAGAACCCCTGCATCCGACCACGCACCTGGCCTGTCTTGTAGCCCTTCTGGACGAAAAGCTCCTGAATCGCGCGGTGAACCTTCTGGCCATTCACGCCCGCGCGTAGCGTTCGAAACGCCAGCGCCTGCGCCGCGCCGACCACTGCGTATAATTCCTTCACCGCATCGCTGGCGCGACCGCGCACGACCGTCCGCGTGATGTCGCCATAATACCCGGTGCGCATGTCGCGAGGAAAAATGTCGAGAATGATCGTCGTGTGGGCCCGCAACGGCCCATATCCGCTTTCGTGAGGATCGCAGCCCTGGTTGCCGCACGCCACGATCGTATGTGACGCGATGCCACCCCGCCGGGCGATGGTTGCGTTGATCACGCCCTGAACGTCCTCAGCGGTCAACTTCTTGCGTCGGTAGTAGAGAAACTGGTCTCGCCCGATCCGGCTCGCTCGCAATACATTGACCGCAGCCCGCATCCCTTCCTCGGCAAGACGCATGGCGTCCTCAAGGCCGGCAATTTCACCAGCCGTCTTGATCTCGCGCTCGGGGAAAAACGGGTCGGGCGTGACGGCAACCCGAAAGCCGCGCAATTGCTTCGCCAAGCCGATCGGGAAGTTCGCCGGGACTTCCACGCTGCGGACGCGGAATTCTCCGAGAACCCGGTTCAGGACGTCGCTGAGGCGCGGCTGTCTGACCCCCGCGAGTTTGAGCTGCTTCTGATAGCGCGATAGCGACAGTACCCGGTCCACCTGCGCTTGCTTGCGGGCGCGGTCGATCTCCAGATCGCTCATGACGGCGTAACTCTTGCCCCGCGTTGTGAACCAAATAAAGGGATCCGGCACAAACATGCGCGTGGCATAGAGCATGTTCGCGTCGCGTTCGCTATCGGCCACCATCAAGCGTGCGGGCATGAAAGATCTCCGACTCCCAATCCGATGGACGGGGCGACCTCCACCGAGAAGTCGCTCTGTCCACCGGACTGCAGTTTGTGGAACGCCAGCGCGGCAATCATGGCGGCGTTATCGGTGCACAGATTCGTGGCCGCCAACAACAGTCGCAACCTTCGTCGCGCGCATTCCTCCCCCAGCTTCTTACGGAAACGACGGTTGATGGAAACACCACCCGATGCGCTGAGGGTGTTGACGCCAAGCTCAACCGCGGCGCGGACCACCTTGCCGACCAACACATCGACCACCGCCTCCTGAAAACTCGCGCAAACGTCTTCGACGCAATGGTGTGGATTCTTTCGCAGAAAGTAAAGCACGGACGTTTTCAAACCGCTGAAGCTGAAGTTGTAACTGCCGTCATGCAGCATGCTACGCGGAAAATCGATGGCCACGGGATTCCCGCATTCGGCCAGGCTCTCGATCTCGGGACCGCCGGGATACCCCAAACCGAGCAGTTTGGCGACCTTGTCAAACGCTTCCCCAGCCGCGTCATCAACCGTCTGGCCAAGAATCCTGTGTCTTCCGATGGCCGTCGCGTGCGTCAGAAGCGTATGACCACCCGAGACAATCAGCGAGACCATGGGCAGCGCATTCGGCACGTTATGGGCCAGGAACGGCGAGTACAGGTGGGCCTGTATGTGGTTGATCCCCACAAACGGCTTGCCCGGCGGCCAAGGCGATCCCTTTGGCCGCATTCAGGCCGATGAGCAACGACGACGCCAGCCCGGGACCGTACGTGGCTGCAACCGCGTCGATCTTGTCAAAAGACGTGTGGGCGTCGGCGAGCGCCTGCTCAATCACAGACTCAATCAACTGCAGGTGGTGGCGCGAAGCGAGTTCGGGAACCACGCCGCCGTACGGGCGATGCAGCGCGATCTGAGAACTGATCACATTGGAGAGTATCTCCTTGCCGTCCCGCACCACGGCAGCGGAAGTTTCGTCGCACGAAGTCTCGACACCGAGGACTTTCACGGGTTGGTGAACGATCGGCGATTGGGCCGTGGAGTTTACTCCGTCGAGGTGGCGGCGACTGTCGCCGTCGCCCGGCTCAGGTTCTGTTTGGCGACTTTCGCCTGCTTGGCGAAAAGTTTGACCCCCTTTATGACGTCAATGGCGCGATCCAGTTGGACGTCCGCAATCGGCGTGACCTTCTCGAGCGTGTCATCCTGCGGGAGATTGGCGCGGACGCGTTGCTCCAACAGTTTGCGCTCGTCCTCTTCGGAAATCGGCACAATGATGTCGGGGGTGACACCGTGTTCGTGGATGACCTTGTGGCTCGGCGTGTAGTATTTGGCGGTTGTCAGGCGCAGCGCGGACCCGTCCCGCAGTTGGATGATGCTCTGCACCGAGCCCTTGCCAAACGTGGTTTCACCCACGAGCACCGCGCGGTGAAGGTCTTGCAGCGCGCCCGCGACGATTTCGCTGCCACTGGCGCTGCCCGCGTTGACGAGAACAACCAGAGGATAATTGAGCCGCTTCTTGCCGTGAGCGTCGGAGCGGTACATGATTTTCTGTGCGGGATCGCGTCCCTCCGTGGAGACAATCAACTCGTTGGGTCGGACAAATTTCCCGGCGACCTTGCGCGCCGATTCGAGCAACCCACCTGGATTATTGCGCAGATCGATGATCAGCGCGGTCATCCCCTCTCCTTCGAGCTTGTCTAGCGCCGCCTCAAACTCGTCGGCGGTCGGATCGTTGAATTGTGTGATGCGTACGTAGCCGATGCCGTCCTGCAATATCTTCACGTCCTTTACGCTGGGGGTGTTGATGATATCGCGCACGATCGTGTAATCCTTGATGCGATCGCTGGGTTCCTTGGCCTTTTGACGAAAAATGGTAATCGTGACTTTCGTGTCCGGATCGCCACGAAGCAGGTGGACGGCGTCCTGCAGGCTCATCTTGTCGGTCACCTTGCCCTCGATCTTGATAATCCGGTCGCCGGGCAACAAGCCGGCTCGCGCGGCCGGCGTGTCCTCGATGGGCGCGATGACGCTGAGAAAGCCATCCCGCGACATGCCGATCTGAATGCCCAAACCGCCAAACTTGCCCTCTGTGTCTTCTTTCATGTCCTCGTACACCTGCGGTTCCATGAACTGGCTGTGCGGGTCGAGCGAGTTGAGCATCCCTTTGAGCGCGCCGTAGGTCAGGTCCTTGTAGGTCACCGAGTTGGTATCCACGTACTCCTTGCGGACCAGTTCCATCACCTGCGTGATGAGTTCCATCTGCGCGTACGGGTTGTCCTTGTCCTGCTTGGCTGATGATTCCGAATAGATCCGCGCGGCAACGGCGAGATTGATCCCCAACAGCACGACAACCAGAGCGACGGCGATACGTTTCATACTCATAAAGTCTTTCTCAAATGCTTTCCGCCAGCCTTCCGCAAAATCGACCCTACCGGAACCGACGTCACTGGCCAGCCACGCGTTTACCATACGGCGACAGGAAGGGCGAATCAAGCGCATCCTTCAGTCGGCTGCGGCAGGATGACCACCGGTGTCAGAATCTGCGGGCTGTCGGCTACAGCGGGTTCTTCACTACTTGACCAATTCCAGTGCCGCCTTGTGAAAGCCAGCCATTTGTCGGGATGTTCGGGCTTCGAGATAGCACCGGAACACCGGCTCCGTGCCCGACGCCCGAAACATCACCCAACAACCGTCACCGAGCAAGAACTTGTATCCGTCTCTCGTAACCACGCCGGTGACTTTCTGCCCGCCAAACTCGTCCAGTCCGTCGGCGAACCGCTGCAGCAACTGCTCTTTTCGTCCGGGCGTCACGCGAAGGTTGATGCGATCGCTGACGAGGCCACCAGCCCACGCCTGAATCTTTTTCAAAATGGCGCCGAGCGGTTTGCCTTCGTAGGCCACCAATTCGGCCATCAATAAACACGCAAGAATTCCGTCCTTTTCGGGCACGTGGCCTTTTACGCTCAGGCCGCCGCTTTCTTCCCCGCCGACAATGATCGGTTCGCTCTCCATCAACGCACCGATGTATTTGAAACCCACCGGCGTCTCGTGCACCTTCACCCCCAACTCCCGCGCCACCGCGTCCACCAAATGACTGGTCGCGACTGTGCGCACCACCGCGCCCGTCCAGGTGCGGTTTCTGGCCAGGTGATACAGCGCGAGGGCAAGCACCTCGTTGGCCTTGATAAACGTGCCGTCGTGATCGACGATGGCGAAACGGTCGGCGTCAGGATCAAGCCCCAAGCCAAGGGCCGCCTTGGAGTTCCGCAACCGAGCCAGCAACTCGCCCATGTGCTCCTTGATTGGTTCGGGATGGCCGTCCCCAAAAAGCGGATCCAACTCCCCGTGCAATGCGTCGACGCGCCAACCGCTGTGGACAAGAAGTTCATCCAGGTAGCCCCGGCCCGTGCCGAACATCAAGTCCACCACCGCTCGTTTGCGATGCCTTTTTAGCGCGGCGAAATCCACGAGCCGGCGGAGTTGCGTCACGTAGCGCGGCATCGGATCAAAGACCTTCACTGCACCCTTCTCGCGGCTGATGGCTAAAGGCTGACAGCTTACGAGTTCCGCCCTGGCTTCGATTGATTTCGCAGTCTCAGGCAGGCAAGGCGCGCCGTTAGATTCGTTAAACTTCAGGCCGTTCCATTCGGGTGGATTATGGCTGGCGGTGATGTTAATGCCGCCACTGGCTTTGTGGGCCCGGATGCTGTGGGAGATGACCGGCGTGGGGGTGTCGCGGTCGGTCAGCCAGACTTCGAAACCGTGCCCGGCGACGATTACCGCGCAGCGCGTCGCTAACAGCCGCGACAAAAACCGCGTGTCATGCCCCACAATCAACAGCCTCCGCGCACCGGGCGGCGGATTCTCGCCGAGATGTTTGGCGATGGCGTGCGCCGCGATCTCGACGTTCGCGAACGTAAGCGTGTCGCTGATGATGCCGCGCCAGCCGGATGTTCCAAATTTGATGACCGACATTGCGCGCATTATAGCGGTCGCCGCTTCTACGTCCATAGCAATACGGCGGCAAGTCTTGCTGTGAATCGGTAAATCTGCTTTCATGATTCCAGTGGAGCAGACGGTGATAACAATGTCTGAAGAACCCACACGTTCCCCAATCGATTCGATTGATTTGCTGCCTACGAAGGACGGGTACGACCGTTGGGCGGCGATCTACGACGCGGAACACAATCCCCTGGTCGCCTTGGAAGAACCCTGGGTGGAGCGATTGCTGGGGGACGTTCGCGGTCTGGCTGTGGCCGACATCGGATCTGGTACTGGACGGCACGCGCTACGTCTCTCGGCCGCAGGGGCGACCGTCCACGCGCTGGATTTTTCTGAGGCGATGTTGGAACGTGCAAAAGCAAAACCCGGCGCTTCGAGTGTCACCTTTCAAGTTCATGATCTGGCCAAACCGCTGCCGTTTGCGAACGAGACCTTTGACCGTGTCGTCTGCGGATTGGTGATCGACCACATTGCTGATCTGAATGGGTTGTTTCGGGAGATGAGTCGCGTTTGTCGGCCCGACGGCTTCGTAATCGTCTCGGTCATGCACCCGGCCATGATGTTGCGGGGAGTTCAAGCCCGTTTCACAGATCCTGCCAGCGGACGTGAAACTCGTCCGGCCAGTTGTCCCCATCAATTGAGTGATTACATCTTGGCTGCGGCTCGGGCCGGGTTCGTGTTTGACCATTTGAGCGAACAGGCGGTGGATGAAGCGCTGGCCGGCCGTTTGGAACGCGCCCGTCGCTATCTGGGCTGGCCGATGCTGTTCCTCATGAGGCTTGCGCCGGGAGCGCGTGAACCTGGCAGAGGCCGTGCCTGCTAGAACGCCTGCAGTCTTCCGTTAGCCAGTAGCGCCAGCAAGAGGCTGCCCAAGGCAAGTCGGTAGATGATAAACAACCATGTCGTGTGTCTCTTCAAGTAGTTCATCAAGAAGGCCACGGCGGCGTAGCCTACAATGATCGCCACGATTGTCGCGCACACCAGATTCACCCCCCCGCCCTGCGTGGCGAGGAGTTCGTGATGATGATGCGCAAATTCCAAAACCCCGGCTCCCAGGAACGATGGCAGTGACAAGAGGAATGAAAATCGAGCTGCAGTCTCACGCGTCAGGCCGACGAACAAGCCGCCCGTGATGGTGGATCCGGAGCGTGATGCGCCGGGGATCAACGCTAGGCATTGGGTCAGACCCACAATGATTGCGTCCGGCCACCCCACCTCTCCCATCTCCTTCAACTTCGTTCCCGCGCGCGCCCGTGAACGCTCCAAGGCTTCGGCAACGATCAACGCCAACGCCAAGCCGATTTCAGCGGCGGCGATAATGTAAAGCGACCGCAGACTCGTCTCCACGTGTTTCTTGAAAGCCAACCCCAACACCATGATTGGCAGTGTTCCCACCACGATCATCCAACCCAGCCGCGCGTCATGGCTGGAAAACCAATGACCGCTTCTCAGGCCTTGCACCATGGCTGTGGCGATTTGGGTTAGGTCCTGCCAAAAATACAGCAGCAATGTCACGACGATGGCCAGTTGGATCACCGCGGTAAACGCGGTGCCGGGATCAGGCCAGTCCAAGGCGGCGGCCACGATGCGAAGGTGTGCGGCGCTGCTGATTGGGAGAAATTCAGTAAGCCCCTGGACGACGCCGTAAACGATGGCCTGCCACAGAGTCATCGAGGATGACCTTCAGCTCAGCCGCGCAAATGTTTTCTGCAGGAGTTCCACGGGCGAAGCATTCTCAGTTTTGGCTTTCGCATCGGCGATCAATTTGCCCTCCAGCGCGTTCTTCGTTGGGCGCTGAACCTGATAGAACACGCCGAAGTAGCCGGGAAACGATTCCATCGCCAGTTTGTACGCGGCGACTTCGTCCGTCACGTCGTGGCCCGCAGGCACAAGAGTGAACGCCCCGCCCTTGCGCGGGTTGGCGGCGTCGAACGCGCCCGGGTAAAACTCCGTGCATTCGCTCAGGCATTCGATGACAGAGAAGCCGTCATGCTGCATCGCCTTCTCCATCATTTCCATCACGTGATTTGGCAGATGCGAGTGCGTCCGCGCAATGAACGTCGCGCCCGACGCGATGAGCTGCTTCATCGGGTTAACCGGGTGATCCATCGCACCGGTCGGGTCGGTCTTCGACTTGAAACCGATCGGCGACGTCGGCGACGTCTGCTTCTTCGTCAGGCCGTACACAAAGTTATCCATGATGACATAGGTCATCTTGACGTTCTTGCGACCGGCGTGGTTGAGGTGGTTACCGCCGATGGAAAATGCGTCGCCGTCGCCGCCAAACACGAAGACGTGGAGGTCCGGGCGCATCAGCGACACGCCCGTGGCGAACGGCGCAGCGCGACCGTGGAGGAAGTGCACGCCATAGGCGTTCACGAAGTACGGGAAGCGCGACGAGCAGCCAATGCCGGCGATGCTGGTGATCTTCTCATGAGGGATCTGGAGTTTCTCCACCATCTTGAAATAGATCGAGAGAACGCTGAAGTCCCCACAGCCCGGGCACCACGTCGGTAGGTCGGCAACCAGGTCCTTTTTCGTGTATTTCGGACGGTCGGCCAATTTGATTTCTTTGCCATCAAAACTTCTTGCTTCAGCAATCATGGAGTTCCTCGGGAGAATCAGGCGCGGGCCAGGGCGGGTTGGGGAGACTGTTTGAGTTTCTCGTGCATGCCATTCAGGATTTCACGCACTTTGAACGGCAGACCGTCGGTCTTGTTGATGCCGCGGATCTTGTCGTTGCAAAATCGTGCGCGCAGGAGGGTGGCGAGTTGACCGTAGCCGTAAAGCCCTTCATCGTTGATCTCGGCCACAAACACGTGGTTGAAACCGTCCAGAATCTCGCCGATGCCGGGTTGCAGCGGCTGGAGGTAGCGAATGTTCAACGCGCTGACGCTTTCACCTGCGGCGCGCGCCTTGTCCACGGCTTCGCGGATCGGGCCGTGCGATGACCCCCAGCTAACCAGCAACACATTCCCTTCCGGCGGACCGTAGGTCTCGGCTTTCGGCAGGCGGGAGGCCAGCACCTGCAGTTTGCGGCGGCGCTTGGCCACCATCATCACGTGATTTGCCGGACGGCTGGCGGGATGGCCGGACTCGTCGTGCTCCAAGCCGGTCACCACGGGATATTTGGCGTCAACCATCGGCGTCCCCGGGGGCGCATGATGCGCAATGCCGTCGGCGGTATTCTCGTATGGCTTGTAGTTCGGCCCGCGCGCCGAAAAATTCGGAGAAATATCCTGCGTCAACTTCGAGAAATCGGGAAGTTCCCAGGTTTCGATGCGCGTGGCCAGTGCCTGATCACTTAACACGATCACCGGGCAACTATATTCGCGCGCCAGTTTGGCAGCCTCCAGCGTGGTATAGAAGCAATCCTCGACCGAGCACGGCGCCACAACAATTCGCGGTGAATCTCCATGGCCGCCGAAGCAGGCGATGTTGAGGTCACTCTGTTCGACGTTGGTCGGCAAGCCCGTGCTCGGGCCGCCGCGTTGGACGTCGATGATGACGATCGGCATCTCCGCCATCACCGCCCACCCGAGCGCTTCGGTCTTGAGTGAGAGACCGGGGCCGGATGTTCCCGTCAGTGAAAGGTAACCCGAATAGGATGCGCCGCAGGCCATGGCAATGGCCGCGAGTTCATCCTCCGCTTGCACGAACATGCCGCCATACTTCGGCAGCTCCGTCCGCAGGATCTCCATGACACTCGACCAGGGCGTAATCGGATAACCGGCGCCGAACCGAATCCCCGCGGCCAGGGCGCCGTACGCGATGGCCTGGTTTCCATCCGTGACGATCTGTTTCCGCGCAGCCCTGTTGGTCGGGATGACGAACTCGAAGGTGTCGGCAAGTTTGCCGATGTCATAGCCGTAGCCGGCGTTGAACGCGCCGATGATGTTGCGAATCACGTCTTCGCCCTTGCTCTTGTAGTAGGCCTGCAACATCGCTTCGAGTTTGGGTACGTCGAGGTCGTACATCCGGGCCAGCAAGCCGAGCACGAACATGTTCTTGCCCTTGTCCCTTGCGGTGCCGCCGATGGCCTCGACCGTTTGTCCAGTGATCGGCACACCGACCGAGCGGTAACGCTTTTGGTTCGGATCGGGCTGAACGTTGTCGCTATCGTAGATGAGGATGCCGCCGTCGCGAAGCGTGCTGATGTGGTCGTTGTAGGAATGCTGGTAGAACGCGACAAGGACGTCCACATCGTCCCCCGCGCTCAGCACCTCGCCGGTGCCAAGGCGGACTTGGTAAATGCTGGGGCCGCCCGAAATCGTGGCCGGAATCGTCATGTAGGTCATGACGTCCTTGTCGGTTCGTCCAGCCAACCGGGCGAGAAAACCGCCTATGGCCTGGATACCGTCCTGTGAGTTGCCTGCGAGCCGAATTACTGCGTCCTGAATTCGTCGACCATGCTGGGGCTGCTGGCCGCCTGGTGCCGCCGAAGAATTTGCCAGTTTTTCATCAATCATTGTCTTGTCCTTGAAACGCAACCCTTCTGCAGGGTTCTGCCCGAGATTGTGCCGCTGCCAGTAGAATATAGTAGCAAAGCCCGCCCGACTGTCAACCACGAGACAGGACACAGGGGGGAAAAGCATATTGACCCAGTGACGAGGTTGTTATATTTTTCGGGCGGTGGCAACCCCTGAAAGCAGACATGGCCGAAAAAACCAGCAGCAACGTTAATCCTCGCGCTAACGATTTCTACCAGAAAGCGTTGGCCGCGCTCGAACGCAACAATCTGGAATATGCGATCGAGATGCTCATCCAATGCCTGAATATTGAACCCAATTTCACCAAGGCGCGGCGCACTTTGCGGGCCGCACAGATGAAGAAAACCGAGTCCGCAGGCGGTTTCAAGCGGTTGATGGTCGGCGCGAAGCTCCAGCCACTTCTGACCAAAGCCAAGGTCGTTCTCCAGAAGAATCCCATCGAAGCGATGACGCTCGCCGAGCAGGCGTTGACGGAAGATCCCAAGAACAGCCAGGCACTCGGCATTCTGGCCGAAGCCGCCGAGGTCGCCAGTCTTCCCGAAACAGTCGTGCAAACGCTGGAAACCTACGTCCGGCTCAATCCCAAGGACACCAAGACGCTCCACTGGATGGCGCGTGCCTACAGCGCAACCGGGCAGCACGAGCAATGCCGCGAGACGTACGAAAAACTCCTCCAGATCAACCCGAACGACTTCGACGCGCAGAAGGGCATCAAGGATTCCACCGCGCATGGCGCCATGGCGGGCGGGGGCTGGGAGGAAAGCACCACATCCTTCCGTGACAAGCTCAAGGACAAGGATGAATCCGTTGCGTTGGAGCAACAGTCCCGCGTCGTTCGCGCTGAGGACATGGTCGAGAACCTCATCAACGAAAAGCTCGAGGCGCTCACGAAGGACCCGGAGAACCCCGTCATCCAGCGTGAACTCGGCAAGCTGTACGCGCAGAAAGACAACTTCGACGAGGCGCTGCGCTACCTTGAGACATTGCAGGCGAAGGAAGGCGGCTCCGATCCATCTCTCGAACGAGAGATCGCCGACACGAAGATCAAACGCCTCGATGCAGGGATCAACGCCAAGAAGAAGCAACTCGAAACGAATCCCGCCAACGCCGCCGCCCTCCAGAACGAGCTTACGACGCTGGAAACCGAACTCGATCAACTCAAACTCGCGGAAGCGGCACGGCTTGTGGAGCGGTACCCCAACGATCTTATGTACCGATTTGACCTCGGTGTGCTGTACATGAAGATGGGCAACATCGAGGGCGCGGTCGAACAATTGCAGAAATCCCGCGGCCAACCCCAACGTCGGGTTGCCTCCCTCAATTATCTCGGCCAGTGCTATCAGAATATGGGCCTCCACGATATGGCGATTGAAACGTTCAAGGAGGCTATCAGCGATCTGCCCACGATGGACGGACTGAAGAAGGATCTGCTGTATAATTTGGGCTGCGCGTATGAGCTGATGGGCGACCAGGAGCAGGCGGTGGCCGCGTTTAAGGAGATCGCCAAGGTCGATTTCGGATATCGCGATGTTCGCGAGAAGATCATGCGCAAAGGCCCGCCCAAGGCGTAGCACAGCGCGAGTCTGTCAATCTCAAGCGTCATCCAGCTTGGCCCAAAGATCTCGCAAGTCTTGAACTCCCGTTGGTTCCCCTCCTCCACGGTCCAGGAGAATGGCCGTCATCCCCACAGCTTCCGCGCCGCGTACATCATTGTCGTAACTATCTCCGATGTGGACCGCTCCGCCGGCCGCGGCACCTGCCGTGCGGAGCGCTGTGCGAAAGATTTCCGGGCTTGGCTTTTCCGCTCCGACTTCGCACGAGATGGTCATGGAATCGAAGTGGCGCGTCAGCCCCATCGCATCAAGCAATGGGCGCAAGCGTTCGTCCCAATTGGAAATGACGCCGACGTGCAGGCCCCGCGCCCGAGCTTCACCCAGCGCGTCGTTCACATCCGGAAACACCCGCCACACATCGGGACGGCCGAACATGCTGAACAGTTCCTCGAAGCACGCCGCGTTCTCCTGCCCAAGCGTGCGGAAAACGAGCTCCCGCCACCACTCCTTGCGGGAGACCGTCAGACCGGGACGCCTTAACGCCGTCCATGATTGGCGAAACGCGCGTTCCATCGCCTCGGCAGTCGTGGGAATCCCATGACGGCCGGCGACTGAAGCGTACACGGCGCCGACGGACGGAAACGGGTGCAGCAGCGTGCCGCCCACGTCAAAGAACAGTGCGCGCACCGACCCATGGCTCACTGCAACACCAACTCCCGTTGTGTCCTCGCCTTGGTCGCGTGCGCAAACCCAAGCCGGTCCAGCGCTTCGCCGACCAGAAACAGCGATCCCGTGATGACCACCACGTCCGCGCTCTCGCCTCTGGCCTGTGCATATGCTTGGCCGAGATTCGCCACGACCGTGATTTGCGCCGCCGGGTTCGCCGCCTTGCACCACCGCGCCAGTTGATCGGGATCGCTCGTGCGTTCGCTGTTGACGGGTACGCAGAGGATTTGCCCGGCCAACGGTGCGAGAATCTGGCACATCTGGTCGTAGTTCTTGTCGCGCAGGACGCCCAGGACGAGCGTCAGTTTGCGTCCTGCAAAATGGTCGCGCAAGGTCGCCGCCAGTTTTTCCGCAGCCGCAGCGTTGTGCGCCCCGTCGAGTACAACCGTCGGCTGCTGATTCACGATCTGGAACCGCCCCGGCCATGCGGTCTGCATCAGGCCCTCGTGGACTTGCCCGGGCGTAACGGAGAGCCCGGACGCTTCCAGGGCGGCGACGGCCGTGGCGCAATTGGTAGCCTGGTGCGCGCCGAGCAGGGGAATCGTAAGCGTGCCGTAATCGTGGCGCAGACCGGTTAATTCCACCCGCTGGCACTGCTCGTCTTCACTGAGTCGCGTCGCCCGAACGTCGTGCCCGACGACCGTGACCCGGCAGCCGCGCGTCGCCGCCGTCCGCTCGATAACACGAAACGCTTCTTCCATCACCGAAGCCGTGACCACGGGAACACCGGGTTTGATGATGCCGCATTTCTCGGTCGCGATCTGCGCGAGCGTTTCGCCCAGATATTGCGTGTGATCGAACGCGATGTTGGTGATGACGGAAGCCAGCGGCGTGACCACGTTCGTCGCGTCAAGGCGGCCGCCCAGACCGGTTTCCCAGACGACAACATCGACGTTTTGCTCGCGGAAATAACCGAGCGCAATCGCGGTGATCGCCTCGAAAAACGTCGGCGCGCGGAATTCAGGATGCGCGGCGACCTTTTCGAGCAGCGGCTTGATTTCCTCGACGAGGCGCGCCACGTCGGATTCTGCGATGGGTTTGCCGTTGACCTGAAACCGCTCGCAGAACGAAACCAGATGCGGCGAGGTGTACAGCCCGGTCTTGTACCCGGCCTTGGACAGCACCGCGTGTAGCATCGCCGCGACGCTCCCCTTCCCGTTCGTGCCCGCAATGTGTATGAAGCGCAGCGACTGCTGCGGGTCGCTCATTAACCGCAGCAGATACTGCATCGTCTCCAAGCCGAGCTTCTGGCCAAAGAGACGGATGCCAAAAAGAAACTCAATCGTTTCCGGGTAAGTCAAAGGGCACCGTTGTCGCCTAAGGACCGCCGCGGACGCCTAGTCGGCTGACTTGAATCTGCGCCCGCCGCGTCCCGAAAAGTAGTTCAGTAACTGGGAGAGCAGTTGCTTGAGTTGCTTGCGATGCACGATGATGTCGATCAGCCCGCGGTCGCGAAGAAATTCGCTGGTCTGGAACCCTTCGGGCAGCTCCTGCTGCGTGGTTTCCTTGATCACGCGCGGACCCGCAAACCCGATCAGGGCTTTCGGTTCCGCAATGATCACGTCGCCGAGCGATGCGTAGCTGGCCATCACGCCGGCCGTCGTCGGATGCGTCAACACGGAGAGATACGGCAACCCCGCCTTGGCCTGCAACGCCAGCGCCCCGCTGGCCTTGGCCAGTTGCATGAGGCCGAAAATGCCTTCGTACATGCGCGCCCCGCCGGACGCGGAGATGATGATCGCCGGGATCTTCGCCTCGGTGGCTTTCTCGATGGTGCGGGTGATCTTTTCTCCGACCACCGAGCCCATGCTCCCGCCGAGAAAACCGAAATCCATCACCGCCAGCGAGATGTCGTGGCCGTCGAGCTTGCACAGGCCCGTCATCACCGCATCGCTCATGCCCGTCTGGCGCTGGTAGGTCCGCAAGCGTTCGGTGTACGCCGCCACACCCGTGAACTTGAGCACGTCCACGCTCGCCATGTCAGCGTCGAATTCGCGGAACGTGCCTTGATCGGCCAGCATCGCGACGCGCTCGGTGGCGGTCATCGTGAAATGGTAGTCGCACTTGGCGCAAACTTTGGCGTTGGCTAGGAGCTCCTTGTTGAAGATAATCTCGCCACACTGCTTGCACTTCACCCACAAACCGCTGGGAATCTCGTGCTTCTTCGTCTTGGTCTCGGAAATCTTCGGCTTTTCTTTTTCTTCGAATACCGCCATGGCTAAGACCTCCCCAACTTCAAAACTCTAGCACAAGCATCCTCCGCTGTGCCAGTCGGAAAACTCCCACGCCCGGTGCCGCGCGGTACCTTAAACTGGGTTCGTTTCGGGTTCGTTTGTGCATAAAACCACCCTCCCGGCCCTGTTTTTCACCATTTATTCCCTGTTTTTTGCCTCTTTTTTGCAGAACGAACCCAACTCGCTTTTTGCCTAACCTATTCATTCCACAATACTTCCACATTTTTCAGTTGGGTTCGTTTGGCAGAAACACTCTTCTCTATAAAGAGTCCCCATGCCAAGCAGCATGTCGTCGCCCCCGCCCACCACCCTTATGCACTTCTCTCTCATACTCCCGATTCTCTCACATTTCGTGAAACCCCGTTAGTGTACTTTGGAAGGTTTGGAAGGTTTGGAAGCTTTTCTTTTGGCGATCCTCCAGAAGGCGTCTACTTGAACGATAACCTCACCGGCTTTTCCTGGAATTGAAAACTGGATTGAAGCTCGAAGCCGTCGGCGGTTTGCGTGTAGGCAAACGGCTGACCGGTCGACGGGTCAGGATGTGATTGGAGTGCGTCCGGCCCGTCTTGCATGGCCGACAGCCCTCGGCAGTTCAAGCCGCAAGCTCCGCAAACCGCCCAACCCGGGGACAGACCTATCCAACGTATGCGCTGGTCGCCGCTGAGAAGTTTGGGTAGTCTCCCGAGCTGTTGAAAGCCCGGAAATTCATCCCGTTGTTGGTGGTTGCCGCTGGACTGTTGGCCTATAATAACCGCTTCATGGCGTCGTACCCCAAACATGTGGTTACAAGCGGGCGGGATCATCATGATCTCACGCCCCAAAGTGTCACCCGGTTTCGATGAAGACCGGTCGCAGGAGCAGGTTGTCCCGATGCCTTTGACTCAAATGATTGGCTTCGCCTCCTCCAAGAGGCAACAGATTGTGCGGCAGGCCTTCATAGCGCTGGGCTTGGTCATCGCCACCGTCGTCGTCTACCTCCCCGTGCGTCATTATGACTTCGTGGATTTTGATGATAATTCATTTGTGACGGAGAATCCGAATATCCGGGATGGCCTCACGTGGCGCTCGGTGCGCTGGGCGTTTACAGCGGGGTTGATCCACACGGATCGAAATGCCGACTACTGGAGGCCGCTGAGCATGCTGTCGCACGCGGTGGACATCGAATGGTTCGGGCTGCGTCCAGCGGGGCATCATCTGATGAGCGTCGCGATTCATGCGGCCGCTGCGGTGGCGCTGTTCCTGGTACTGCAGTCGATGACGAATGCGTTCTGGCGCTGCGCCTTGGTGGCGGCGCTGTTTGCGCTGCACCCCTTACGTGTCGAGTCGGTGGCCTGGGTGACGGAACGCAAGGACGTATTGAGCGGTCTGTTTTTCATGCTGACAATCGGGGCGTATGTGGGGTATGTGCGCCATCCCTTCTCGTGGGCCCGCTACCTTGCGGTAGCGCTCTGGTTTGCCTTGGGGCTGATGTCCAAGTCAATGGTGGTGACGCTGCCCTTCGTGCTGCTGTTACTGGACTTCTGGCCATTGGGACGTACGCAATGGGCGGAGCCGGTCGTCGGTGGGAATGTCACGGCAACTCCGGGCCAGTTGCTCAAGGAGAAGCTTCTGTTTTTTGCGCTGGCTGCCGCGTCGGGTCTGGTGACCCTTTGGGGGCAGACCAAGCCAGATGGGAAAGGTTTGCTGGCCAAAATCCCGCTGGGAATGAGAGTCGCCAACGCCTTGCTTTCGTATGGGCGCTACATCGGCAAGATGGCTTGGCCGACCGGATTGGCCGTGTGGTATCCCCTGGAGCCGGGACAGTCGGCGGCAGTAGCGATGGTAGCTGGTATTGGACTGGTCGGAGTGACGATCGCGGTGATTCGGGGGGCGCGGCGCAGGCCGTGGCTTGTCACGGGCTGGTTTTGGTATTTGGGAATGCTGGTGCCGGTCATCGGGGTGTTCCAGGGTTCGGGGGAAGCGATGGCCGATCGTTTTACGTATCTTCCCTCGATCGGGTTGCTTATCATGCTGTGCTGGAGCGTGCCGTCCCGCGCGATGGAGCGGTGGAACCTGAAGGTGATTACAGGGGTCGCTGCGGTGGCAGTGCTTGCGGTGTCTGCGGCGCTGTCGAGAGTTCAGATCAAGTACTGGAGGGACTCTCAGACATTGTTTCGGCGTGCTTTGGATGTGACCCGGGACAATTGGCTGGTACACGACAATCTGGGGGTCATCTTGACGCAGGCGGGCAAGATGCAGGAGGCAATGCAGCATTTAGAGCAGGCAGTGCGGATCAAGCCCGATTTCGCCGAGGCGCACTACAATCTGGGGACTGCCCTATCTCAAGTTGGCAGGATTGACGAAGCCATCGCACACTACGAGCAGGCCCTGCGGATCAATCCCGATTTCGCCGAGGCGCACTACAATCTGGGGAACGCCCTGACGCGATTGGGCAGAATCCCGGAAGCCATCGCACACTACGAGCAGGCCCTGCGGATCAATCCCGACTACGCCAAGGCGCACGGCAAGTTGGGGATCGCCTTGGACCAAGTGGGCAAGACTGAGGAAGCCATCGCACACTACGAGCAGGCCCTGCGAATCAAACCGGATTTCGCCGAGGCGCACTGCAACCTTGGGAATGCCTTGGTCCGACTGGGCAGGCTGCCGGAAGCGATGAGACATTGGGACCAAGCGCTGGAGAGCAAACCCGATTACGCCGAAGCGGAGAATAATCTGGCATGGCTACTCGCGACGCTTGCGCCGGCGGACGGTGGCGACCCGGTTCGGGCGGTGACCCTGGCTGAGGGGGCCTGCAAACTCACAAACAATCAAGTGGCAGGATATCTCGACACGTTGGCCGTCGCCTACGCCGCCGCCGGGCGATTCAACGATGCCATCACCACCGCCCAGCAGGCCATCGGATTGGCCAGCTCTGCCGGCCAAACACGGATGGTCAGCGAGATCGAAACCCGGCTGGAACTCTACCGGGCAGGACGCGCTTACCGTGCGCCCGCGAGCGTGACGAGCCCGCACACTCCGTGACGATGGCGTCGGTTTCGCGCCAGTCGATCCAACGTCGCGCGGGGACAGACCTATCCAACGTATGCGCTGGTCGCCGCTGAGAAGTTTGGGTAGTCTCCCGGGCTATTGAAAGCACAAAAGTTCATGCCGTTGGTGCTGATTGTCGCGGGACTGTTGGCCTATCACAACAGTTTCACGGGCCCATTTATCTTTGATGACATGCCGTCAATCCCGGAGAACCCGACCATCCGCCATCTCTGGCCTGTGTGGACGATTGTCGTCCACACTTCACGCCCGGTCGTGCGCCTTTCACTGGCGGTGAACTATGCGCTGGGAGGCTTGAACGTCTGGGGATATCACGCGCTGAACCTGGCGATTCACATCCTGGCGGGGTTGACCTTGTTCGGCATCGTGCGGCGGACATGCCTGTTGGCGAAGTCGCCGCCGATGTCGCGTGAGGCAGCGTCGTGGTTGGCGGTCGCGATTGCTGTGATTTGGGTGGTGCATCCGCTGCAAACGGAAAGCGTGACCTACATCATCCAACGTTGCGAGTCGTTGATGGGGTTGTTCTACCTGCTGACGCTGTATTGTGTCATTCGAAGCAAGGGGTCATCGCGAAGCCTATGGTGGGAGACGGGCGGCGTGGTCAGTTGCGCGCTGGCGATGGGCTGCAAACCCGTCGCAGCCAGCGCCCCGGTGATGGTGTTGCTCTATGAGCGCACCTTCATGGCGGGATCGTGGCGCGAGATCTTGGAGCGGCGTTGGAAGATGTATGCGGGGCTGGCGGCCACGTGGTTGCTGTTGCCGCTGTTGTTGGCGAACGGACCCGGGGAGTGGAAGGAAAGCGCCGGATTTGGCTACGGAAAGATCACGCCCATCCAGTATGCGTTGACCCAGCCGGCGGTGATTGTCCATTACTTGCGCCTTACGTTCTGGCCGCGTCCGCTATGTCTGGACTACAATTGGCCCGTAGGGCAAACTGCGACCGAAGTGTGGCCGGGGTTGATCGCCATCGGCGCACTGCTGGTAGTGACGCTGTGGGCGTGGCGACGCAGGCCAGCTCTGGGGTTTCTCGGCGCCTGGTTCTTCATCATTCTGGCGCCGACATCGAGTTTCATTCCCATCGCCGATCTGGCCGTTGAACACCGAATGTACTTGCCATTGGCCGCGGTGGTCGTGCTGGTGATGATGGGAATTCATGCCTTGGCCGGGCGGCGGAGCATGCCGGTGTTTGCTGTGTTGGCGGTAGGGCTGGGATTTCTCACCGTACAACGTAACGAGGATTACCAGAGCGATATCGCCATTTGGCTCGATACCATCAACAAGCGTCCGAACAACCCACGCGCGCACTACAATCTGGGGCTCGCCTTGACGCAGGCGGGCAGGGTCGGGGAGTCGATCGGGCATTATGAACAGGCACTGCGGATCAGCCCCGCCTACGCCAAGGCGCACAACAACTTGGGGACTGCCCTCTCTCAAGCTGGCAGGGTTCAAGAAGCCATCGCACACTACGAACAGGCCCTGCGGATCAACCCCGATTACGCCGAGGCGCACTGCAATCTAGGGATGGCCTTGGGGCAAGTGGGCAAGTTTGACGAAGCCATCCCACACTACGAGCAGGCTCTGCGGATCAAGCCTGACTACCCCGAGGCGCACAACAACCTTGGGGTCGCCTTCGTCGGATTGGGCAAGCCGAACGAAGCGATGGGGCAATACGAGCAAGCGCTGCGGATCAGGCCCGATTATGCCGAAGCGCAATACAACCTTGGACTTGCGTTGACGCAAGTGGGCAAGTCCGAAGAGGCGATCGGGCACTACGAGCAGGCGCTGCAGATCAAGCCTGACTACGCCGAGGCGCACTGCAACCTTGGGAATGCCTTGGTCCGACTGGGCAGGCTGCCGGAAGCGATGAGACATTGGGACCAAGCGCTGCAGAGCAAACCCGATTACGCCGAGGCGGAAAATAATCTGGCATGGCTACTCGCGACGGCTGCGCCGGCGGATGGCGGCGACCCGGTTCGGCGCGGTGACCCTGGCGGAGCGGGCCTGCAAACTCACAAACAATCAAGTGGCAGGATATCTCGACACGTTGGCCGTCGCCTACGCCGCCGCCGGCCGATTCAACGATGCCATCACCACCGCCCAGCAGGCCATCGGATTGGCCAGCTCTGCCGGCCAAACACGGATGGTCAGCGAGATCGAAACCCGGCTGGAACTCTACCGGGCAGGACGCGCTTACCGTGCGCCCGCAAGTGTGACGAGCCCGCACACTCCGTGACGATGGCGACGATTTCGCCTAGTCGATCCAGCGGCGCGGGGACCACCAGCCAAAACACCAGATGCGAACCGAAACACTTCTCCTCTTGCTCTTCCTTATAACAGCACAGAAACTGTTAGCGGTTTGTGTGTAGGCAAACGGCTGAACGGTCGAGGGGTCAGGATGTGACTGGAGTGCGCCCGGCCCGTCTTGCATGGCCGACAGCCCTCGGCAGTTCAAACCGCAAGGTCCGCAAACCGCCCGAACTGGGGCAGACCTATCCAACGTATGCGCTGGTCGCCGCTGAGAAGTTTGGGTAGTCTCCCGGGCTATTGAAAGCACAGAAGTTCATGCCGTTGGTGCTGATTGTCGCTGGACTGTTGGCCTATCACAACAGTTTCACGGGTCCATTCATCTTTGATGACGCGGCCTCAATCCCGGAGAACCCGACCATCCGCCATCTCTGGCCGATCTGGCAACCACTGTCACCGCCGCACGGAGGCGGCCTCACGGTTGAAGGCCGTCCACTCCTCAATCTTTCCCTGGCCGTGAACTACGCCATTGGCGGCACGGAGGTGTGGGGATACCATGCCCTGAACCTCGCCATTCATCTCCTCGCGGGTTTGACCCTGTTTGGCATCGTGCGGCGGACGCTGTTGCAGCCGAAGCTGCGCGAGCGCTTCGGCGCTGTAGCCAATGAATTGGCACTGGCCACAGCGGTCATCTGGACAGTTCATCCGCTGCAGACCGAGGCGGTGACCTACATTATTCAACGCGCCGAATCGATGATGGGGCTGATTTACCTGCTCACGTTGTACTGCTTCATTCGCGGAGTGGAGTCGCCCCCACCCCGCCGGTGGTACCGCCTCTGCGTGGTCGCCTGTGCGTTGGGGATGGCCGCCAAAGAAGTGATGGTTTCCGCCCCGTTGATGGTGCTGCTGTATGATCGCACCTTCCTTTCGGGATCGTTACGAGAAGCGTGGCGGCGACGATGGCGGCTCTATCTCGCGTTAGCCAGCACCTGGATCGTGCTGGGTTGCCTGCTGCCCGTGAGCTTCAGAAACGCAGCCAGAAACGCGGACATCTATCACGTGGTTTGGTGGAGATACCTGCTGACCGAGCCGGGGGTGATCCTTCACTACTTGAAACTGTCCGTGTGGCCCCAGCCGCTCAGTTTTGATTACATCGGGTGGCCCATCGCAAAAACGTGGATCAGCATTCTGCCGTCGGTCGTCGTGATGGCGATCCTACTGGTGGCCACCGGTTGGGCATTGAAGACAACCTCCGCTTGGGGATTCGTGGGCGCATGGTTCTTTCTCATCCTCGCGCCGAGTTCAAGTTTCATTCCGGCTGACAGCCCGGCGTATGAACACCGCATGTACCTGCCGTTGGCGGCGGTGGTCGCGCTGGTGGTGATGGGGATTCATGCCCTGGCCGGGCGGCGAACTGTAGCCGTGGCGGCGGTACTGGCGGTCGGACTGGGGGTGCTCACCATGCAGCGCAATCAGGACTACCGCAGCGAATTCGCCATCTGGCTCGATACCGTCAACAAGCGTCCGAACAACCCACGCGCGCATTATAATCTGGGAGTCATCTCGATGCAGGCGCACAGGGTTGGGGAGTCGATTGGGCACTACGAACAGGTACTACGGCTCAAGCCCGATTACGTCGAGGCGCACAACAACTTGGGAATTGCCCTGCAGCAACTGGGCAGGGTTCAGGAGGCGATCGAGCAGTATGAGCAGGCGTTGCGGCTCGAACCCGATGATGCCCTGGCGCAATACAATCTTGGGGTTGCGTTCTCGCAAGTGGGCAGGTTCGAAGAGGCGATCAGGCATTACGAACAGGCACTGCGGCTCACGCCTGATGACGCCTCGGCGCACAACAAATTGGGAGGCTGCTTGAGCCGACTGGGCAAGGTGCACGAGGCGATGGCGCAGTGGGAACAAGCGTTGCGGATCAAGCCCAATTACGCCGAGGCGCATTGCAACCTGGGGAATGCCTTGGAGCGAACGGGCAGACTGCAGGAAGCGATGGGACAGTGGGAGCAAGCGCTGCGGAACAAACCCGATTACGCCGAAGTGGAGAATAATCTGGCGTGGCTGCTGGCGACGCTTGAGCCGGCAGAAGGCGGCGACCCGGCTCGGGCGGTGACCCTGGCTGAGCGGGCTTGTGAACTCACAAAGAATCAAGAGGCGCCGTATCTCGACACCCTGGCCGCCGCCTACGCGGCAACAGGCCGATTTCAGGATGCCATCGCCACCGCCGGGAAAGCCGTCGACTTGGCTCGCTCAGCGGGCCAGCCACAGCTGGTGAAGGAGATCCAATTCCGGCTGCAACTGTATCGCAACGGACAGGCCTACCCACCAAACCGTTGATGTGATAAGTCCAATTTATAGCACAGAAACTGTTGCGCCGTTTGCCGCATCAGCGAGTCGCGGTGAGCAGAAGCGAACGCCGCTGGCGTTCACTTGAACGTTAATTTCACCGGCTTTTCTTGGAATTGAAAACTGGATTGGAGGTCGAAGCCGTCGGCGGTTTGCGTGTAGGCAAACGGCTGACCGGTCGAGGGGTCAGGATGTGATTGGAGTGCGTCCGGCCCACCCTGCACGACCGCCAGACCGGCCGCAGCCATCGCGGTTCTCACGGTCATGGCTTGCGTTCTGGCTTCTGTCTTCTCGAGGGACATCACGAAGTCCGCGACAAATGGGTTTGTTTTCCCGACCGCCTCCAGACTAGCCAGCCACTCGCGGTACCCTGCTTCCGTCAATTCCACTGCTTGGGCGAATTGCGCTTGCAGTTCGGCATCTTGGCGCATGTCCGCCATGGCCTGCGCCGTTCCCATCAACTGAATCTGGGCGTTGTTGGTGTCGTTGGCAAGTTGCATCAATTCGTGCTTGGCCTCTTCCGGTGGCAATGCGGCCAGCATATCCACCTCTCTCGCCGCCATGTCCGCCTCCTGCTCGAACGCGCGGCGCCATCCCTCATCGTAGTTGGCGTTATTCAGTAATTCGCCCACGCTTATGCCGCCCGCACTGACCAACAGGCTGGCGTGTTCCGTGATTGAGTCGATCACAATGCCTTGGATTGCCAGGTCAACCAGATGCCCAATCAGATTAGGAGGCGACAATACAGTCTGGCCGAGCCGTGAAGCGGCTACCAGATCGTCAACCGCAGCCGACGGGTCGCCCGTCCGACAGTGCGCCACGCTACAAGCCGCTGCTCGCGCCATGTTTCGACAGGGACTGAGATGGGGCAACCGCGTGTTGAATGTGATGGGTTGTTCCACTCCCCAATCGCAGTTCGACACCGCCGCGGCTTGGTGCAGCAGATCGCAGATCGGTTGTATCTTCTCACAGAGTTCCGTCTCCACCGACGCATCCACATTCGTGCGCCAATTCCCGATCAATTCTTTCTGCTCCTTCGAGAGCGCGTCGAACATGGCGAATGCCTGCCGGTAGATCGTGGCAGCATTCGTGTTGGTCGTCTCTGACCCGGCAATCTGGTTGGTGAGCATTTCGTCGTCACGCGTGAACAGCGGATCGACGCTACGGGCACGTGGCGATGCGGTTACAACCCTGACGGGCGGTGGCTCCGATGATGGAGGGGGTTCACGCAGGACAAGCCAACCGAAAAGTATCAGTAACGCAAGGCCACAAAGCCCAGCCACCGCATAACGGATCGCTCTGCTCTGGGACTGGTTCATTCGACCTGAACTTCGGCACCAATCGTAACAGACGTCTCTCCCCCGGCAAACCCAATTTGTGCTCGACCGAGTTTGTCGCCGGGTCTACGCTTCCAGTATCAGGAGGTGCTGAATGAAAAGCACAGCGTTGTGTATGGTTTTGGCTGTCGTGGGGTGGATGGTGTGTGGGAATTCACGGGTCGCCTTCGCTCAGGAGGGCGCGGATCATCAGGCAACCCAACACGAAGAAGGTCTGACGCCGCCTCCGCATCCCGACATGGCGGGCAAGCCGATGCCCATGGTGCGGCCATGGCAGCGCGACCAGGTGAGGCGCGAGATCCGTTGCGTCGTGGGTATCATCCGGGCGTTCGTGCTCGTCTGGCTGGTCTGCAACATCTTGCTCGCCGCCTGGATCTTCACGGACATTCGGAAGCAAGGACAGGGACACGGAATCTTCATTGTCCTGGCGTTGCTGGCAGGTTTTCCGGCGGCGATCTTGTACGCCGTGGTCAGGATCGGCGACAAAAAAAGCTAGGCGTTCCACTTCCGACAGATAGGGGGAAGCCATGCGAATCCGGATCTCGTGGGATAAAGGCGAGGTGTTTGGCGTGCTGACGGACACGCCGACCGCCAACAAATTGTTGGAGGCTTTGCCCTGTTCTTCCTCGGCGAACACCTGGGGCGAAGAAGTCTATTTCAGCACGCCTGTACGTACGGTTTTGGAAGCCGATGCGCAGCAAGTCGTGCCGCCGGGCACCGTTTGTTTCTGGGTCGAGGGTCAATCGCTCGCCATCCCATTCGGCCCGACTCCAGTTTCACAGGGCAACGAATGCCGCCTCGTCACGAAAGTGAATCTGTTGGGCAAACTTGAAGGCGATCCCCGGGCGCTGAAATCCATCCGGGACGGAGACAAGATCCGGGTCGAGGTTGTGAAATAACACCGAAAGGAACGACCATGCCCTGCTTGAAGATCACCACCAGCAAATCCATCGATGCCGGTCAGAAGCGCAACCTCCTGAAGGCGGCTTCCAAAATGGTCGCCTCCGAACTTGGTAAGCCCGAGCAGTATATGATGGTGTCCGTCGAATCCCCGGTCCAAATGCTGTTTGCGGGCACGGAAGAACCGTCCGCCTTCCTTGAATTGCGTGCCATCGGATTGCCGGAATCGAAAACCGGCATATTGTCAGAACTCCTTTGCGGTCTGTTGGAATCGCAAACCGGAATCCATAGGGACAGGGTCTACATCATCTTCGCTGACGTCAAACCCAGCCTGTGGGGCTGGAACGGGGAAACCTTCTGACAGTTCAATTGCCCTGCGAAAGCATCGCCGTCAAGCAGTGCCTCACCACCTCGTGATATCGACGCCGCGCCGTCAGATGTCAAACGATCCCGGCCCGGCACCTTCCGTCGTCGCTGAAGCCGGTTACCGTCAGTGTTGACATGCGAGCTTGTGGCGGGGAAAGTAGCATCCGTTCTCACCCGACTGAAGCGGGCGAACACACTTCTAACTTTGGGGAGGAAAATGAATCGGTTTTTTCGGACATGGTTTCTCGCCGGACTGGCGGGACTGGCGCTCGTGGGACAATCAGAGGTGCGGGCCGCGCCCACAAAAAAGAGAGTAATCTCTGAAAACCCCTACATCGGCGCCATTGTTGTGGACAACGCCACCGGCAAAGTGCTGTTCGAAGACAAAGCCGATGCCCAAGGGTACCCCGCCAGCGTCTTGAAGTTGATGGACCTGCTGATCGTCCTCGAAAAGATCGAGCAGAAACAGCTCACGTTGCAGGATCCCGTGACAGTCAGCGCCAAAGCTTCCCACATCGGCGGTTCGCGGGTCTGGCTGGCCGAAAAGGAAAGCTTCTCTGTCGATGACATGTTGTATGCGCTGATGGTCCAGTCGGCCAACGATGTCGCCGTGGCCTTGGCGGAAACAATCGCCGGGTCAACGGACGCCTTCGTGGAACTAATGAACAAACGCGCCCAGGAACTGGGAATGACCCACACGGTCTTCCACTCGGTCCACGGCCTGCCGCCGGGCGCGGGACAGGAGCATGACGTGACCACCCCCCGTGATTTCGCCCTTCTCAGTCGCGAAGTGCTCAAACACAAAGACGCATTGCGTTACACTTCCACCCGCGAACGGCCCTTCCGTCCCAACGACAAGAAACACATGGTTATCATGCGGAACCACGACCATCTGCTCGGCACAGTCGAGGGCGTGGATGGACTCAAGACCGGATACTTCACCGACGCGGGCTACTCCATCGCGCTGACCGCCGAGCGCAAAGGTCAGCGCGTCATCGTCATCGTGCTGGGCAGCGTCGACCGCAAGGTGCGCGACGCCAAGGCGGCCGAGTTGCTTGCCAAAGGGTTCCTTGCCTTGCCCGCGCCGCCGCCGGCGCCAACTCCCGCCACAACACCGGGCCCGGCGAAATAGCTGTCGCGGAGATAAGGCCGATGAACAAACAACCGATCAAGCTTTTTGATTTCTGGCAGGAAACCATTGACGCATTGACCCGCGACGGCTTGCTACTGTGCTCTGCGGATTCAGGCGGAAAACCGAATGTGATGACCATCGGCTGGCTGACGGGTGGTGCTATCTGGAGCAAGCCGATCCTGACGGTGCTGGTTCGCCCCAGCCGGTTCACCTACAGTCGTCTGGAGCAAGTCAACGAGTTCACCGTCAATGTGCTGCCCGCTGCGTTTGCCGAGGCGCTCCAGCATTGCGGCACCGCCTCGGGCCGCGACGGCGACAAACTCGCCCACGCCGGATTGACGCCGGTGGCGGCCCAGAAAGTCCGCGTGCCCATCATCGACCAAGGCGTGGTCCACTATGAGTGCCGGGTCGTCCATACCAACGAGGTGATTCCGGCAAACCTCGCGACGGAGATCAAAGCGTCCGCCTATATCGACGGCGACTTCCATCGCGTTTACTTTGGAGAGGTCTTGGCGGCTTACGCCGCGCCCGATGCCCGGGAAAAATTGCGCCGCCCGTTGTTATAGGCCCCACCGGCCCGAAGGCGCCGGGTGTATCGACAACACCCAATCCGCTAAACGCACGCCGAATTAGCTCCAGTAGTTTGTTAGGCGTAGTCGTCCTAAAGCGATAGGCCAAGCACTGACCAGAGTAATGCCACAAGCGAAGAAACTGTCCCACAGGTGACAATCCGACTCCGACCTCGAATGCGAAGAATCACTAAGCCCAGCAATACACCAAGTATTCCGGCAAGCGAAGCCAAGGCGACAACGCCGTCGAGACGATGCTGGATGAACCGGTCGAATGAGTAGAACGAATGAAGAAAGAACCCGCTTCGCTGTACTTGATAGACAGCACAAAATAACATTCCGGTGCAACCCAGATGCAGCGGCAGGAGTGCCACCGCTCTCATCACCTTGCTGTCTTGTCGGGATCGCATACGAATGCGCCTAACGACGAGAACTGTGCCACGACAGTGGCCTTGATGTCAAACGGATTCACAATTATACCCCTCGCGCCACAGCCAACGCGATCACTTCTCTCGCGCCCGCCCCGCGCAACACTTTTGCGCACGCGTTCAATGTTGCACCAGTCGTAAACACGTCGTCGAGTACGACGAGGCGTTTGCCGGCGAAGGCGGTGGCGTCACGGACGGCGAATGCGCCGTGCATATTCCTTGCCCGGGCCTCGGCGTCGAGCTTGGTTTGGGTCGAGGTATCTTTCACGCGACGGGCGTTTCGTTTCAGCGCGGGAACCTTGAGAGCCCGACTGAGCCCGTCGGCGAGGTATTCAGCTTGGTTGAACTCGCGTTGGCGTTGTTTCCGCGGATGCAACGGCACGGGGACGATGGCGTCGATTTCGCACCAGTCGATCCAGCGCAGCGAAGCGTCCAGCACCCAATCCACCAGATGCGTTCCGAAATACATCTCGCGGTTGTATTTGAAACGTAGGATGCAGTCGCGCGGGATTCCTTCGGCCCGGCAGGCGCAGACGGTCCGGCTGAAATAGAAGCGCAAGTCCTGGCAGTAACCGCACACGAACGTATCGCCGGTGACTTCGCCCGCGAACGGTGAGGCGCATTGCCGGCAAAACGGCGGTTCGATGAGCTTGGCGGAAGACAGGCACGTGGGACAGACGATGCCGGGGTCCGTGTCGGCGAGCGGACAGTCGCAGAACGGGCAGTTGCGCGGCCAGACCAGGTCTAAGACTCGGCGAGCCCAGAGCTGGGCGGGCCCAGGTTTGGCAACCCTTCGACATTCATTGCTTGCCTCCAATGGTTCGTGCTGTGCTCGGGCCACGTTTCGACTCTCCGGGCTTGTAGCACAAACGGTGGTTTCCTGTCTGTCAGGGTTTCCCTGATTTTGGTGTAAGGTTTTCCCTTACAAGTTGTGGGGGGGCTGGCGCGTAGCGAAGCGCCGTCGCACCTAACGGTTGGCGTTTGGAGAGCGCAACGGTTTGAATGTGGTCCGGCACAGTCGCGCGATCACTATGAGCAGCAGAACGAGCATCGGCCAGGTGGCCATGTCTTCGATGATCGTCCCGGCCTTGAGCCAGCGCGCGGATTCGTTAACCAATACCCAGCCCGCGTGCAGCCCGATGGGCAGATACAGCGCGCCGGTTTTTACGTAAGCCAATCCCAAAACGCAGCCCGCCAGAAACAGAGTCACGAAGGCAACGAAGACATCGTCCTGACGGAACGGCTGGGAAATAATTCCCCGGAGACAGGTGAATCCGCTGTCCCACGCGACGTGATTGGTGGGAATGTTCACGCCGTTCGGTTTCAGGAAATGCAGCCCCGAATAAATTGCGCTGGCCAGGACCACCGCTGCGACGACGTTCATCCCGCGTTGGAACGTGCCCTGTAACGCTCCTCGAAAAAACGTCTCCTCGTAGAGCGCAATCAAGATGCCCGCCAGCAGGAAATGCAAGGCGACCCCGGCCATTTGACCGGCCGGCCTATCGAAGTGCAAGGTGTGTCTTCCCCACACAATCGTGAAGAGAATGACGAGTGTCAGCGATCCAACTCCCAGTCCCAGGCCGCCAAGCCCGTGCCGCCACCAATCGCGCGACGGCACGTAGCCGAGGTCACTCCATGTGCGAAAGCCGATGGCGCGCAACAGCGGCCATAACCCGGCGAGCGCGACGATCATGATCGAGCGGTTGAACACACGCCGGAACGGATACGCGGCGAGCGACTGTCCAACGGAACCTTGTGTCGCCAATCGCTGCACGCCCCAAAACAACCACGGCGCGAACAGTGCGCCGAGGAGGATGACGGCGAGGCCGTAAAGGGGGATGGCCCGGGACGCTCTCAATTACGATTCGGTCAGGCGGTGAAGTTCCTGTGGCGTGAACATCTTGCGACGCTGGACTTCATTGTCCAGTTTTTCCGACGCCGAGCCGCCGGCAATGATTTCGGTGTACCGAATGGAGCTATGGGGAATCCAGTACACCTTCGTGTCCGGCTCGAACCGGTCGCTCTAAGGGCGCGCCCAACTCCAACTCCGTGTGCTCCTGAAAGCGGCGACCGCTGACGCGCAATCCGGTTTCATCGACGTCGGTGATGATGCCGCGGACGATCTCGCGCGGCGTCTGGGGATGAAACCGGCGCAACACGATCCTGACCCGCTGGTTCAACAGTCCTGACGTATCCATAAGTTTCTTCGAGGGTTTCTAAGATCGCTCCTACTGAGTGCTGATATCGCCATCCTGCAACTTCAACGCCTTGACCTTGTCCGATTGGCGATCGGCTGGACTTTGGGTCGTCGGTAGCACAGCCATCACGGTGGAACGATTTGTCGAAACAGCACTGGTGGTGTTCGCCGGGGCCGTGTTGGTGGACGGGGCTAAAACTTTCGCGGGAGCTGCCTTTTTCACCGGAAGCGAGTCCGGAGGAGCCGGCCAGTTCGTCGGCGCGTCGTGGGACGGGAAGAACTGCTCCAAATCCAGGTCCCGGCCCAAATTCAGCCCTCGGGTGCGACGGGCGGCTTCAGCCATGGCTTGGTCGTCCGTGCGCAACACGGTGGGCCGGATGAAAATGACCAACTCATTGCGCTGTTTGTTATTCGTCTGACCCTTGAAGGCCTGACCGAAGAACGGGATATCTCCCAAGAACGGGATTTTCGTCTCGGTCTTCGTCACCTCTTCCTTGATCAAACCTCCGAGCATGATGGTGCTCTTGTCTTGAACGGCGACCGATGATTTCGCTTGCCGTTTCAGAATTGTGGGGGCGACTGTGCCGCCAATATTCACGCTGGCGCCGAGGTCGTTTACTTTCTGTTCAATGTCCATCCGGACGTAGCCATCCGGGTTGATCCGCGGCGTCACCGTCAACTCGATGGCGACATCCTGATACTCGATGCTGGCGTTGAGTTGGCCCGTGGCCAGTGTGCCATTGTTGCCAACAATCGAGGAAACCGTGTTCTGCGGCACCGGGACCGACTCCCCGACGATGATGCTCGCTTCCTGATTGTCCATCGTGAGGATCACGGGCGTCGAAAGCACCTTGGATTTGGACGTGCTCGCAAGGGCGTGGAGAACGGTATCCAGGCCCAAATGTTGAAACGTGGTGAAGTACGTGAGACCGCCCGGGCCGGAGGCGAGGGCTGCCGCAGTCGGTATCGCATTGCTGCCGATGGCGCTGGCGACATTGCCGGCCGTCGGCAAGGCGATGGGCGCGTTGCCGTCCGTGGCGTTGCCGCCCGATCCGGTAACCGTCCCCCCAACCAACCGCTTGAAGACATCCACGCCGACATCCAACTCGTTGTTCAGCGTTATCTCGGCGATGACGACTTCGATCTCCACCTGCGCCACCGAGGTGTCGAGGCTGCGTACCAACTGCTGGATGCGCACCATGTCCTCCTTCGTGGCCATCACCAACAGCGTGTTTGTCCGCGGATCCGGCAGGATGCGGACACCTTCGGCGTACTGCAACAAACCAGTATTCAGGGTGCCAGTGGAGCCGCCTCCTGTCACAGGCGGTGGCGGGATGGACGGTGGACGAGCCCCGGTGGTCGTTGAGCCAGAGGATGAAGTGGTTCGCCGCGGCGTCGTCGAGACGGAACCCCCGGTGATAAGCGCGTTCAGCAACGAGGCGATGTCCTCAGCTGTCGCGTAATTGAGGGTGATCACCTTCATCAACACGTCGGGCTCAACCTTGGCATCCAGTTCCGCAATCAGCCGGTCAAAGAAATCAAAATTGCCGGGTCGGGTAAGAATGAAAATCTTGTTCGTCCGCTCGTCGGCAGCCATGATGACTTTACCCTCGACAACCGTTCCCTCACCCCCCCCCCCACCGCCCGCCGCTGCGGCCGGCTGGCCTGGCTGCGACATGCGGCGGATTGGCGACGGCTGGCCTGGCGCCGCCGCATGTGCGCCCGCCTGCTCGGCATCCTGAATGATTGACTGCAACCGTGACATGACATCGCCAGCCTTGGCGTGCAATAGGACATACGACCGCATCTCCATCCGCAGCGTGGACGGCTGATCGACGTACGCAACGATCTCCAGCATTTGCTTCAAGTTGGCGGCTGTTTCCGAGATGAGAATGCTATTGGAATCCTGAAGCGCCATCAATTGGCCGTACGGGTGCAGGTATGGCTGCAGCACGGCCACCACATCGGATGCCTTGGCGTTCTTTAAGGGAATGATCTGCGTTCCCAGTGTGTCGGCGGGAACCAAAGGCTTCCCAATAGGCAGTCCCTCCTGCTTGGCAGTGTTAATCTGGACGATCTTGAGAAACTTGTCGCCCAGCGGGATGGCAGCGATATTGTTGATCGCCAACACGCTGTCGAGCGCCTGAATCGCCTCGCTCCTGGTGAGTTTGCTCTGGCTGCGGAAGTTGACGACGATGTTCAGGTTGGGTGCCGAGATGATCGACCGATCCGTGAGCCGGGAATACCAGTCGAGAATGGCGTTGATGGGCGCGCCTTGAAACTCGAAATTAATGTCCGGCACCTCGGGCGGCGGCGTGGGGGCCGGTGGCACTGTCCGTAGCGGTTGCGTCGACGGCAAAGTCGTGGATGCGACAAGGTTTGGCTGCGCTTGCGCTGAAGCGGACTGCGTCTGGGGTGCGGGTGGTGTTGGCGGCGTCACTGCGGTCTGTGACGGGGGCTGGAGAAGATCCATGATCTCTTTCGGCAGGCCATTCGTTGCCGGGGACTCTTCGTTGTTCTGATCAGCATCCGACGGCGACGTCCCGGTCCCCGGCTCCGCATTCGCATCAGACGCCGCCTTGGTTTCGCCGTCAGCCTGGGCCAGCGCACGCGACCCGAAGACCATCAGCAAAGCCAATGATGTCGCCACCGCCGCAATCCATAGGTTCAATCTCAGGTATCTCACTTGCTTAACCCCCTTGCAAAAGGAATGCGGCGGGCGCCCGGTTGAGCAGGTTCCGGTGTCGGCGGCTGTCCGTGTTGCCCCCATTGAGGAAGCGGAACCCCCGCGGCGGGCCGTAGTGGCGGGCCGCCAGCCGCCTTGGAGTCCATCAACAATGTGGCGATTTCCAAATCCTGCTTCAACACCAGTTTGGCGGGGGCCTTATCTGCTGTTTCGATCTTTACGACGGTCACAGGCCCAATCTTGTCTCCTGCGGCTACAAAGTGGACGCGAGAGCCCTCTTTGTCCATAACGATCGCCATCAGGGGTTTATCGCCCTCTTGGGCCGTGCCGATGAAAGTGAACCGTGTCGAAAAGCCGGGTTGCTGAACTTCGGCAGCCGTGCCGGCCATCGCCCCGAACGGCGCACGGTCGAGGATGACCTGATACCGGGCGAAGTCACGCGTCCCATCCGTGGCGCGGGCAAAGCCACCGCACAGACTCATGCCGAGTGTGCATGCAACCGTGAAGTTCCTCAAGGCGCGAGTCGTCACGAATTCGGGCTCCTTTGTTTGGCGGCCAAGGCACGCACGAGAATGTCGCACCGTAGAATGGTCGGGTTCTCAGGCTTTGGTGCGATCTGCAGTTGCTCCACGCTCATGAAGCCCGCGCCCGTCTGGAGCGAGAACAAGAACCGGACCAGGGAATCCGTGTTGGCGTCGAGGGCGTATTGCACGGGCAACACACGGTACACGCCCTTGTCTTCTTCCGCCATCGAACGGCGGGACGTGATCTGCACTCCCGAACTGGTGCCGATCTCCTCAACCCTCTTCCGCACGTCGGAATCCTGTTGAAAATTCTCCGTGCGCTGGCCAAGGCCTTGCCTGAGTTCGTCATATTGTTTCTGCCATTCCGGCTTGCGCTTGATCGTCTCCTGCATCATCGTCAGCTGCTGTCGTTGGGTCTTGAGTCTCTCGATGACGTCCCCCCGGGAGCGCAAGAGCGGAATCACAAGGATGTAGTTGATGCCCAACACAATCACCGTGAGAGTGATGGTCAGCAGCCCGCGCTCCCGTTTTGTGATATTCATCAATGTGTCGTTGCCGCCCCCGCGGCGGTCTTGAGAGTACAAGTCAGATCAAACTTCGTCAAGCCACCCGCCCCCGAATCGCTTCGGCCCGCCGCCACTTTCGAGAACAAGTCGCTCTTTTCCAAGCGACTCTGAAAATCGAGCGCAATCGCGGCGGATGGGGCCTGCCCCTTGAGCGCCACGGTTTGATCCTTCTTGTAATGGAAGTACGTCAGCTTCACGTTTTCCGGCAGGCGCGAGGCAACGTCTCGCAAGCACTTCCAAGGCGGAGGAAGTCATGTCCAGTTGTTTGCGCGTCGCGATCAAGGTGCTCTGCAACTGCTTGGCCTCGGTGAATTTGATCTGCCGATCCTTGATCTCACCATCCACATGGTGAAGCTGCGCCTTCTTCACGGCCAGGAAGGTCAGGAACGCGGCCAGCGCAAGGGCGTAGAGCACACCGACGGCGATCGCACCACGGATGAGGTGCCGACGGAACGCAACGGTCTTGCGCTTCTGCCGCCATTCATCGGGTAGGAGGTTCAAAGCCGCCAGCTCCCGCCCCGCGCATTGCAAACACAGGCTCAGCCCGGCGGAGGGCACCGCACCGTTGGTGAGGAATGACGATGGCGTGTTCAACCCGCTCGCCACGTTTTCGGCAAACGCCTTCATTGACTCGCCCTGCGCCAGAAACGTGACACCGCCCATGGCGAGCTGTGGTTGCAAGGCCTGGGCGGCGACAAGCGTGCGCTGCAACTCTTCACGTAACACTGATTCTGCCGCCGCAGCGAGCACGATGGAACGAACCGCCAGTGGCGCGCCTTGCGAATAGACAATGATGTCGGCTGACGCCGCGCCGAGAATCGCCAGTACGTTGAGCTTGTCGTCGCCGGCCAGCAGGCTGCGCTGGGTTAGCGCGCGGAACATCGCCAGCGCGTCCACCGAGACGATTTCAGCCTGTAATCCCGCTGTCTCCAGCGCTTCGATGCGCTCGTTGACCGCAGCTTTGCGGGCGATGGCGACCAGCACGCGCGTCTGACCCTCGACGGTTTCCAACGGTTCAAAGCTGTACACGACTTCTTCAAGCGGCAGGGGCGTGATGCTGTCGATCTGCAAATCGAGCATCTGCTTGAGTTCGCTCAGGTCCGTCGCTGGCAAGTGCAAAATGTGGCAAAGCACATCTCCGCAACTCACTGACGTGACGACGTGGTGATCCCGGGGATCAAATCGACCGCGAAGCGACTGGGCCGCACTCTGCCATTGCAACGGTGTGTCCGTCGTGCCTTCCGGGGGCGATGCACTGGCGGACGACTGCTGAACCACATTGAGCTCGCCGCCTTCGGCGCGTGCGGTGGTGAGATCAAGGCTGGAGACCCCGAATGCAACCGCCGCCCAACCACGAGCCTGTCCCAAATGTGTGAGTTTGCGGGGATTGAAAATCGCTTTCACGAGGCCTCTCGCAGTTCGCGCCACATGACAATCTGAACATTCGCCGCGTCGCGTCGTAACGTGGCCAGTATCGTATGCTTCACCCCGCCGACTGAGCCGGTGGATTTTACGGTGAAAAAGGAGGAACTCACAGAGACAAGACCCTGAATGGCTTGGCGGGCGGCTGGATCTTGGCTCCCAATCGCTGCAAAGAATTCATCCGTGGTTCGAAAAGGCATGTCATCGTCTGTGCCCGGGATACCATCCGGGCCGTTGCGGCGCGTGATCACGGCTTGGGCTTGGGCGTCGTCAAGGCCGAGCATGGCCTCCAGAACAATGGCTGAAGCGGTGTTCACATTGATCGTGCCCGAGGTCGTTGTGGTGAAGAGGTCCGCAAATCCGGGCCGGGCCGGGTCCTGGTCCGTTGCCGGTGTTCCTTGGAACAATTCAGGCGTCACCCCACGTATGAGCAGTAGTTCCTCCACGCGATCTAACGGCGCGTTCTTGGCGCGGTATGGCGGCGAAAGACTCAAATAGTAATCGCTCTCGGCGCCATTCAATCGCGTGAGGTCGTCCGCATCAATCCAGTCCAGGATGGAATCAACGATGACGTCGCCGTCCGACGGGTCGACATCAAGAAGCTCCATCAGGTGCTTGAGTTGTGCCTCCGTTGCACCATTGATTGGGATCTTGGATTCTTCGTCGGTAACTTTCACGCTAAAGGTTCCTTCGCCCAGTTCATGATCCACGTACAGCAACTCGTTGGTGGCCCACAATTGATTCGGCGCGTCGAATCCTGATTCCGTCGGCGACTGCTGGTGCAGAATCAATTGCATCCGAGCGACTTCGATACCCGAACGTGCCAGCATTTCGGCTTTCAGCTCCATGCGCGCGTACAAGGCGACGTGCGTCTCTACGTGCATTGTGAAAGCAAATCCGCTGATCAGCAAGGACAAAACCAGTACGACCCACAACACAATGACGATGGCAACCCCGTCGCGGCCACGGAGAAAATCCTTTCTCGAAGCGCGCCCGCTCATCGCATTCCTCCCCCTGATGTGGCGGATTGTCCGTTTTGGAACCCGCCGGAACTGCCGGACTGTGCCGAGGGACCAACACTTTGGCGCGGGACCTGAAGCCCCCCAGTGCCCGTCGTTGTCAGGCCTGGGATTGGCCCCGCGCCCTGCACCAAAAATGCAGCCACAGGAATATCCACCGCCCGAGTGATGACGACAGGCGGGAGCCGATCACTCTTCTGTCCGAAGACCACGGTAAATTCCATGGCTGACGGTGGCGTGTCGGTGTCCTCCCATGTGTCAGCCCAAGTGCCGTCGCGAGCGTTGCGGTAGCGGACATAGAACCCACTCACATCCGTTGATATTACGTGCGCTTGCAGTGACTGCTTGTCCTTGGACTCTTCCTCCGATTTCAGCGCGGGTTGATTCACGATGGCTAGGTACGTACGCCGATAGTCATCCTGCTCGAGGGAAATAGTCACCCGCCGCATGCCTGCGGCACTGGCTTCGCTGGGAGGCAGGAAAGCGTCCGACGCCGTCACGAAGCTGACACTATCACCCAACCCGGGATTCTTGGTTGCAATGACTGTGTACAACGAGGGTGACGCCGCGAAAAAGATTGTGGACTGCGCCAATTCACTCAATGCTTCCATGACAATGCGTTGCCGTTGGAAGACTTCGCTCGCATCGGTGCCGCGTCGCCATGAGTTCAAGGACGCGTTCCACGTGCTGTACACGCCGGCAATGACGATGCTAAGGATCGCCACGGCCAGCAGGACTTCCATGAGGGTGAAGCCCGCGCGCGTTCGCTTTGGACGATGGGATGTCATGCTTACCGCTGCTTGTCGGGCAGATACTTGTATTCCACCACCGAATCGCTGGCGACTTGACCGCGCTCGTGCCAGGAAACCGTGATCACCTGTTTCCAAAGCCCTTCCGTATCTGTTTGTTCGAGTTTGCGCGACCAGGCATAGCCCGGATAGTCGTCAAACGTGCCTTCTTGATCGAGAATGTCCGTCCCGCGTTCGGTGTGGAATATGTAGCTCTGGTTGGCGAGAAGCATTTCGGAGATTGAGTAGCTTTGCACGGAGCGCGCAGCGGCCACGCACCGGCTCAGGCCCTCAATGAGCACAAACACACTGATCGTCAACAGGAACAGCGCCAGGAGCACTTCGAGCAGGAGGAACCCACCTGCGCCAGACCTCGGCGCAGCACGACCGCGTTCGTCGCGTGCATTCATAGCTTGATCGGCCACAACATACCCCGACACGTCACGGGATCGACGACAACCTCCAAGCCACTTCCCCTCTCGGCCCCGCGCAGCGTTATGGTAAACGGGTCGCACGTGCCATTTGGGTAAAACGTGACCTCCACCTGGCCTTTCTGCTGTGGCAGTTGATCGCCCGATTGGGCTGACAACAGGGCGATGCGTGGTGAAATCTCGATTGTCTTCAGGATTTGCGACTGCGGCTGAACGCTGTCGGCGTCTGCGGCCGTGGCGAATTGCATCAGCCAGACCATTTGCTTGTCCATATCGATGTAACACGCGACCTTTTGTTGATGCAGCACGGCGTTCAGCTTCGCAAATTCGCAATCGGTTGCGAGTGTGCGCCCCGTCGCATTGAGCAGCGCCGCATTGTAGGATCGTACGAAATTCGGCATCGCCACCGCGATGATGATGGCGATGATGAACACCGCGATGCTCAACTCGATGAGGGTGAAGCCAGCCCGGCGCGGACGGGCTTCACTGCCAATTGCCGATGTCGTCGTCATTCCCTTCCACGCCGTCGGGACCCGCTGAGAAAATGTCGTAGGTGCTCGTGTTATGCTGGCCCGGGTTTGTGTATTTGAAATCACGGTTCCACTGGTCCTTCTTTATGACGGGCGGCTTCAAATACGGGCCCTTCCAGTTTGACGGCACGGGCGTACCGGACGGTACCGCGATCAGTGCGTTCAGGCCCTGTTCCGTACTGGGCAGAACTCCGTTATCCAACTCGTACAAATCCAGGGCGGATTCGTAGTTGTGGATTTGGTCGCGAGTGGCCGTGATCTTTGATTCCTTTACCTTGCCGCCGAGGTTCACCACGGCGACGCCGACGAGCATCCCGATGATGATGACGACAAGCAGAATCTCCAGCAACGTAAACCCCGAATGAGAGCCGCGCCTGATCTGTTTCATAAGCATTTCCTTGGTCATTTGCCGATACCCGACGTGATGCTGAACACCGCACTCAGTATGCTCAGCACGATGCCGCCGACGACGACGGCCATGAGAATAATGATCGCGGGTTCCATCAGTGTTGTAAAAACCTTCAGGGTGCGCGAAAGTTCCTGCTCGTAGGTGTCCGCGATGTTCTTGAGTGCGGGCACCACCTCGCCGCTCTCCTCGCCCACGGTCAGCATGTCGATCAGCAACTCGGGGAATACCTTTCCCTTGCTGAGTGGTTGGCTGATGCTCGTGCCGTCCGTGACGCGGGTGCGCGCCTCGCGAATTTCGTTGGCGATCAGGCGATTGGTCATGGTGTCTTCAACGATTTGAAGCGCGTTGAGCACCGGCACGCCGTTTTCGAGCAAGGTCGCGAGCGTGCGCGCGAATTGAGCAAAGGCGTTCGCCGTGAGAATGCTGCCGAAGACCGGCAGCCGCAGCTTCAAGGTATCGAGCGCCAGCTTTCCTTCCGGCGTGCGGGCACGAATTCGATAGACCGTCACTGCACTGGCAATTAACAACGCCCCGATCCACCAATACGACATAAAGGCATCGCTGATGCCGATAAGAACGCGGGTCGGTAGCGGCATCGTGCTGCCCATTTCCTTGAACATCCCGGCGAACTTCGGCACCATCACCATCATAAAGAACACGATCGTGCAGATGCCGACGCACACGACGATCAACGGATAGATCAGCGCCCCGAGAACTTTCTCGCGCACTTCCGCCATTTGTTCCTGATGTTTTCCCAGGCGCAGCAGCACGTCGTCGAGGGCGCCGCTGGCTTCACCCGCCTTGATCAAGTTCACGAAGAAACGCGAGAAAATCCTGGGATGCTTCGCCAGCGAGTCGGACAGGCTCTCGCCCTGCACGATACCGTTGCGTAATTCGGTAAGCACCGCGCCCAACGCCCTCTTTTGACTGCGCCGTTCCAACGTGCCGAGTGCCTGGCTCAGCGACATTCCGGACCGCAGCAGGCTGGAAAGTTGCTCGGTGAACATCAACACATCGCGTGATTTGACCCGAAGGCCGCCGCGCTTCCTGCCCCCCTGCTCCACGTCGGCGGAATCCACGGCCAGGGGGAAGAAGCCCATCTTCCCCAACTCGGCCAATGCCGTCCGCCGGTCTCCCGCCGCCAGCGAGCCACTCACCAGCTCGCCAGCGCGTGTCTTGGCTTTGTATTGAAATGTCGGCATGTGATTCCGTCGTTGTTCGACACCGGGCGGAACAGTTTGTTCCGCGACGCGCTCAATTCAACAAGCCCCTCCCGCGTGACGCATTCGCTCATGTCAGGGCAAGTTCTTCATCCTCTTGAGTGACACGCGCCACTTCTTCAACCGTGGTGAGACCCAGCCTGACTTTCTCCCAACCGTCATCGCGCAGGGTCTTCATGCCGTGGGCGACGGCGGCCTGCTTGATGGCTGACGATGAGGCGCGCTCGATGATCAACGGACGCAATGTTTCGGTCACCACGAGAATCTCATAGATGGCCGAGCGACCCTTGAAGCCCGTGAATCGACATTCTTCACAGCCACGTCCCCGGTAGAACCGCGTTTTACCCACCTCTTCCCGTGGATATCCGACTTGCCGCAGAAACTCAGCTTCGGGCTTATACTCTTCCTTGCACGCTTTGCAATTTGTGCGAATGAGACGTTGAGCGATGAGCGCTTCGACCGATGAACTCACCAGGAACGGCTCGATCCCCATGTCGATCAGCCGCGTGATGGCGCCGGGGGCATCGTTGGTGTGCAGCGTGGAGAAGACCAGATGTCCCGTGAGCGCGGCGCGGATGGCAATCTCCGCCGTCTCGAGATCGCGCACTTCGCCGACCATGATGACGTCGGGATCTTGCCGCAAAATGTGGCGCAGCCCGCTCGCAAACGTCAGCCCGATTTCCGACTTCACGGAAATCTGGTTTACACCGGGCAATTCATATTCCACCGGTTCCTCGATGGTGATGATGCGCTGGTCGATCGAGTTAATCGTGCTGAGAAACGCGTACAACGAGGTGGACTTGCCGGAGCCGGTCGGCCCCGTGACCAGGATGATGCCGTGCGGCATCGCGATCAGTTTACGGATGGTCGCTTCCTCTTGCTTATTCAAGCCGAGACTCTCGATCCCGAGAATAATGCTGCTGCGCGTGAGCAAGCGCAGGCTGACGCTTTCGCCGTAGGCGGTCGGGATGGTTGACACGCGCACGTCGATTTCCTGGCCGCCGCTGCGAACATTAATGCGGCCGTCCTGTGGCAGACGGCGCTCGGCGATGTCCATATTCGCCATGACCTTAATGCGGGAAATAATCGCCGCTTGGAATCGCTTCAAGTGTGGCGGGACGGGTGTCTGGTGCAACTCGCCGTCTACTCGGTAGCGAATGCGCAGGTCGTTCTCCATCGGCTCCATGTGAATGTCCGTCGCGCGTTCCTTGTACGCCTCACCGATGATCTGGTTCACGAACTTGACGACGCTCGCCTCCTGGTCGCCGCCTTCGAGATCGTCCTTCGCGTCTTTCGTGGCCTCCGCGATCTCGTCGATGTCGAGCACTCTCTTTTGCATCAACTCGTCGAGCGTTTCCGCACCAACCCCGTAATACCGCTTCAAGGCCTTCGCGATGTCCGCCTCAGTGCACAGCGCGAGTTGCACGCGGGATTTTGTGACGAGGCGGATGGATTCGAGCATCGTCAGGTTGAACGGATCGTTCGTCGCGACCAGTAGCGTGCCGTTCTCGACGCGCATCGGTACGATATTGTGCTGAAAGACAGCTTTCGTCGGCACTTGTTGTCGAGCTACCGAGTCGATCTCCTTTTCGGTGATGCGCGTGAACGGCAAATGCAGGACTCTGGCCAGGCCCTGCAACAACTTTTCTTCGGGGACGATTCCCGACTTTACCATCGTCGTGACAAGCGGTTGCGCGGCGGTCGCTTGATTGGAAAGTGCCTCGGAAATCTGCGTGTCCGAAAAAAGCCCCGTTTGTTGGAGCAACTGCCGCAGATTGACAGGAATTGAGTCAGCTACCGCCGTCATTATCACACCATGTAGCATATGAGACACCAGAATCCTTGTCAACGGCACAGGAAATCCGCAGTTCGTGCAAAAAAGCCATGGCCACGGCAGCAGACGCCGGGAAGATGGTCGACACTACGCTACCAACGTCCGCCCTGATTCCGCAAAGAGAATTCCTGATAGTGTGTCTTGGGGAGTTCGGCGACGAACCGGGAGGGGCGTTGGAAGCCGCCGGTGTCGCCGCCGGTCATGCGAAAGAGAGGATACGTGAGGTATAACTCATCTTTCGCGCGGGTGACGGCAACGTAGAAGAGACGCCGCTCCTCTTCTTCGCCTTCCAGGTTGTCGAGCGAGCGCGCGAGCGGGAACATTCCGTCGCACAGCCCGATCACAAACACCGCGCGCCACTCCTGTCCCTTGGCTTGGTGCACGGTGCTGAGGCGCAGGTACTCCTGTTCGTTCGATGCCAGCAACGAGGCATCTTCGGCTTCGAGGTTGGTCAACAACGCGAGTTGGCCCAGGAAATCGTCGATTGTTTCAAACTGCATCCCGAACGACGCGAGTTGGTGTAAATCCTCTTCGCGTGCGCGGGCATTCGGATACTTCACCTTGAGATAGCTCGCATAGAAGCCGTCCACGACCTGTTCGATCATCTCGGCCGCGCGTTTCGGTTCCATCTTGCGCAATCGATTCAACGTCTCAGCCACCTTCTTCCAATCGTCGCGCGCCTTGGCGGGAATCACGTCGCTGGTAACGAGCAACGGTTTCCCGTCCGCAAGCAGCGGATGAAATTTCCCCCACAATTTATCGGCGGTTTTTGCGCCGATGCCTGCCAGCAGCTTGAGGGTGCGCTTGAACGCCATTTCGTCATCCGGGTTGACGGCGATTTTCACAAAACAGCTTACATCCTTCACGTGCGCTTGCTCGAAAAAGCGCAGTCCGCTCGTGATGACGTACGGAATATTGCGCCGCGTGAGTTCCATCTGCAATTCCATCGAATGGTAATGCGCGCGATAAAGCACAGCCATGTCATTGAGGGCCACGCCTTCGTCGCGCAGTTCAAGGATGCGCTGGGCCACGAATAACGACTGCTGGTTCCCATCGGGACACGGGATGAGCCATGGTTTCGCCCCGCCGGCGCGTACGGCGGTGAGATTCTTGGCGAACTGGTGAGCATTGGCCTTGATCGCTTCGTTGGCGAGCGTGAGGATGCCGGGCACGCTGCGATAATTGACCTCGATCTTAAACGTCCGCGCGCTCGGATACCGCGTGGGGAAGCCGAGGATGTTCCGGTAGTTCGCCCCGCGCCACGAGTAGATCGACTGTGCGTCGTCACCGACCACCATGAGGTTACGATGGAGCACGGCGATGGCGTCGATCAAGTCCGCTTGGATCTTGTTTGTGTCCTGATACTCGTCCACCAGCACGTGCAGGAATTGTTCGCGATAGTGCGCGGCAACCTCGCCGTGCTCCTGGAATAGTCGCAATGTGTTGACGAGCAAGTCGTCATAATCCATCGCGTTGGCCTTGAGCTTTCGTTCATGGTACACCTCGCGCAATGTCTTGATCGGCCCCGCCAAGTGCGAGAAGTAGTCGTATTGCTCGGCCAGCACCTGCTCAATGGAGCGTTCGGTGTTCACCGCCAGCGAGTAGATCTCCGCCAGCACGTCGCCTTTGGGAAAGCGCTCCTGCTTTGTGTCGATACCGGCCTCGGTGATGCACGCATCCAGCGTGTCTTTCGAGTCTTCACGATCGAGAATCGTGAAATCGTTGTTGAAGCCGAGGAGCTTGGCGTGACGGCGTAACATGCGGTTGCCGACGTGATGGAACGTTCCGCCCCAGATGGCGGAGATATCGGTGGGTAACAGATTCTCGACGCGCCGCAACATTTCCTTGGCGGCTTTGTTGGTGAACGTAAGCAGCAGGATCCGGCTCGGCGGCACACCGTGTTCGACCAACCACGCCACGCGGTAGGTGAGCGTGCGCGTCTTGCCGCTGCCCGCGCCGGCGATCACCAGCATCGGTCCGGAGTTCACGGTGCCATCGGCGCCCGTGGCTGTGACCGCGGCGAACTGCTGGTCGTTCAACTCCGAGCGGTAGTCGATATGTAGGTCCCGCGCCCCGTGCGCGGGCTTCAAGATGTACTCTTGCGCCATCGAGAGAATTCGTGCCTGTTACTACTTCAGCGCCAACCCAAAAATGACCACCGCCGCCAGGCTCAGGATCGCCAGCACCCCTGCGGGCATGAACCGCCGCGTCTTTACGAAACGAAACGCAAATAACACCATCAGCAACGCCGCGATGACCATCGCCACGATGAGACTGTCGGGCGCCCCGCGCGATACGCCGTACCCGCTGGCCAGCAACCCCAGCCCAAGACCGACACCTGACAGCAATGACGCTTTACTGTGTGCTTTAACGAATCCCATGATGCCCCCAAGGATCATGAGTGCGCCGTACACCCAAATCTCAATCGCTGTAATATTAACCACCGTGTTTTGCATGGTTACCACCCTACCCGATGGCTGCGGGTTTTGTCCAGAGTCCGCCACACCCGCCTTGAGTTTCTTTGCTTGCGTGGGCAGAAAGTCTTCTGGTATAGAGAATAGGCATAATACTTGCGGCAATTTGGCCCCAAAACAAGGAGACAGTTTCATGAGAATCAAGCAGTTATGGCCGCTGCTTGGCAGCAGCGGCGGTTACCTTTCTGGCGCTTGAATCCCACGCGCAAACTTTGATTTCCCGCAGCCAACTGCGCCGCACAGTCGACCCCTCAGAGCGTAGCGCCACCGGCAAAGTTGTTATGGAAGTGGACAGCAAAGGCGTGCAAACCTTTGAGATGGATATCACCGGCCTCGAACCGGCTTCCTTTGCTGAGTTCGTTGCGCCATTTCCGACTATCAGCACCGACTGCTGCGACTTTGCTGTCGCGCCGCTGGGCCGTGTCAACTCCAAGAAAGGCACGTGGTCACGCCGCCTGACCGGTACTGGCACCGCCCCCATTGAATTGGTGAATCTCGGATTCAACAACCTCAGCGACTTGGACGGCTTGCGAGGTGACATCGGCAAACCAGGGGTGAACCATGAAATCATCGCATTCACAAACGTGGTCGGTAGCGTGACGAATATCATCATGGGTATTCCCGTGCCGACTCCGAATGTCACCAATATCGTCAATGTCATCCTCTGGGCGCCACTCTACGCACCTACAGCCAATCCAAGTGCCCGGAGCTATGTCCGCAATGGCACAATGATAAGGACCATCCCTCCCCCCAGCCCCCACGCCAAAGGCACGATGACCCTTCGATTCAATGGTACTTCGGGTGAATCCGTTTTCGACATCAAGGCGACAAACCTTGAAGCTGGACAGACATATCATGTGTGGGTTGCCAATAGTACCAATCAAAACTCATTTTTGTTGGTTGACGCCGGCACCATGACGCCCAGCAAGTTTGGCTCGTCCGCGCGCTTTATCCGTGACACTCGGTTTGGTGATCCACTACCGCAGCAAGCCCGTGATGCTGGCGACCTCTCCGGGCATGTGGTCGAGCTCCGTGACGAGTTCGACTTTGTTCACTTGCAGGGTATCCTTCCTTAGTTTGCTGCCCGTGTCATTGGCAGTTCGCCTCGGGGCGGCTCGATTTCGGAGCCGCCCTGTTTGTTTTCTGTGGACGAAAAATCCTCGACATACCTGTCGGAAAAGTGGTTTGCTGCCTGACGCAGAACCGAAGGAAAACAGGTCATGAAACATTTTTGCATTCTGCTGGCGACAGTTGTGCTCGCCGGGCTACTGAGCTATGACAGCGACGCAGCCATGGCAACCAACAAGCCGACGCAACTCTTTAGCTTTAGTGGCGGCCCCGATGGCGGCATTCCGGAAGCGGCATTGATCGAAGGACGCGATGGCCGGTTCTACGGGACAACGTCACAAGGGGGCACCAGTAACACTGGCACTGTGTTTGCGATCACTTCCGCGGGCTCGTTGACCACGCTGTATAATTTTTCCGGTACTGTCGACGGCGCGACCCCGCTGGCAAAACTCGTTCAGGGAACCGATGGGCTCTTCTATGGAACAACCATCCTCGGAGGAGCAAACAACGACGGTACCGTGTTCCAAATCAGTTCGAATGGCCTGTTCGCGTCCCTCCATAGCTTCACCGGCGCGGATGGTGCGACTCCAGAAGCGGATCTGGTCCAGGGAAGCGATGGCCGCTTTTATGGGACAACGTCGCAAGGAGGCGCGAACAATACCGGTACTGTGTTTGCGATCACTTCCGCCGGCGTATTGACCACGCTGTATAGCTTCACAGGTGGGGCCGACGGTGCAACGCCGACGGCGGGTCTCATCCAGGGGGCGGATGGCTTTTTCTACGGGGCAACATTCCTCGGGGGAACGAATCAGGACGGTACAGTGTTCCAGATCGGATCAAACGGCGTGATCACAACGATCTATCAATTCGGTGACGTGGCGAAGATCGACGGCAAGAATCCGCAAGGCGCGATGGTTCAAGGCAGTGACGGCAATTTCTATGGAACAACTCGCTTCGGCGGGGCGAACAATGACGGCACAGCGTTTGTGATCAACTCGGCGGGTACGTTAAATACGATCCATCACTTTGGTGGCGGCGCAGAAGGCGCCAACCCGCTCTCAGCGCTTATTCAGGGCACCGATGGACGCTTTTACGGAATGACCACTGCTGGAGGATATCGCTTTGGTAACGCTTTCCAGATGACCTCAAATGGCGTGGCCGCGACTCTGTACAACTTTGAAGGCAGCCTTGATGGCGGCGTCCCGTACGGCGGTCTGGTCCAAGGCAGCGATGGGTATTTCTACGGAACCACGGGTTTCGGAGGGCCGAACCTCCATGGCGTCGTGTTCCGGATCAGCGCCTATCCAGCAGGAATCTACCGGGGTCTTGTTATCCAGACCAATTCCCCTTCGGCAGCCAGCTCCGGTTTCCTCAGTCTCAACCTCACTCTTTCGGGTTCGTTCCTGGCGAACCTGACGATGGGAGGCGTGCGCTCCGTGTTTCGAGGACAATTTGACGTGCCGGGTAACGCGACGAACTCCATCCTGCGTAAGAACGTGACTCCGTTGCAGCTCATCATGCATTTGAATGAAGCCGGTGGGAGCAATGAAATCACAGGCACAGTCTCCAACAGCCTGTTCACGTCCCAGTTGTTGGCGAACCTCCCATACAGCCTCACGAATCATTATCCCTTGGAGGGCCTGTACACCATTACTCTGGCACCGGCGAACACCAACGACACTACCATCCCGCAAGGTTATGGATATGGAACGTTGACGGTGACGAAAACCGGCAGCGGACGCCTGCGTGGTGTGCTCGGTGATGGAACACCGATCAAGGCCACGGTTCCCGTCTCGGAATTCGACACGTTCCCATTCTACAACGCCCTCTATGGCAATAAACTGGGCGCCTGCGTCGGCTTTATTAACCTTTTCACAAATGCCCCGCTTACCGCCGCGCTGGATTGGATCAAACCGCAGACGGCGAAAACTCAGTTCTATCCGGCCGGGTTCGCCACTGCCGTCACCCTGAACGGCGCCCACTTCGTGCCGTCTTCGCAGGGCGGCCCGTCGGTCGCCGGGAATGCACAGGTGATCCTGGGCGGGGGCAATACGCCGAGCAATATCGTCAAGAGCGTCGTCATCAGCTCCAATGGCTTCGTCACCGTTTCATCTCCGGGCACCGACCAGCTTGCTTTGTCTATCACGCCGACATCCGGCCAATTCCTCGGCACCTTCTTCAACACGGCCACCCGCCGCCGCGTCCTCTTCACCGGCCTTCTGGTCCAAACCAACAACGTCGGTAACTCCGGCGCGGGATTCTTCCGAGGCACGAACCAAACCGGCTTCGTCATCCTCGACCCATAAGTAAATCACCCGACTCAGACTGACTCACGCTGTCTCAACGCGCGCCCGCATCACCCGCCTGCCCCTCCAATTCCCTCAAATCGATCCGCCCATCGTACAGCGCCTTCCCGACGATCACCCCCACCAGATCCCCCCCCCCCGCCTGCTCCTCCGCCAACCGCCTCAGCCGCCCCACATCCTCCACCCCCGCCACTCCGCCGCTCGCGATCACACCGCACTTCACCGCCCCGCACACCGCCGCGATCGCCTCATAATTCGGCCCCGCCAACATCCCGTCCGTCGACACATCCGTAAAAATAATATTCGCCACCCCCAACCCGCTGATCTTCCCCGCAAACTCCACCGCCGACAACTTCGTCTTCTCCGTCCACCCCTTCACCGCCACCATTCCATCCCGCGCATCGATCCCCACCACGACCCGCTTCCCGAAATCCTTCACCAACCCGCTCACGAACTCCGCCGACTCACACGCCTTCGTCCCCAACACCACCCGCGTCACCCCCATCTTCAACGCCTCCTCCACCTGCCCCCGCCGGCGCAACCCACCGCCCAACTGCACCGGAATCTGCACCGCCTTCAAAATCGCCCGCACCCCGTCCCAATTCCTCGGCTCACCCTCAAACGCCCCGTCCAAATCCACCACATGCAAATACCGCGCCCCCTCCGCCTCCCACCGCCGCGCCACCGCCGCCGGGTCATCACTATAAATCGTCGCCGCCTCCGCCCGCCCCTGCTGCAACCGCACCACCTTCCCCCCCTTCAAATCAATCGCCGGAAAAATTAGAAACGGTTTTTTCATGCCCTAGCCAACAGAAGTCAGAATCGCCCCAGCATACGCGTCGAGCAATCGGCTGACTTCATCCAACTGTTCATACAGCTCATCAGTTTTGCCGTACCCAAGGTCCGCGGCCAAAATCAAATAATACCTGCATTCCTCAAGCGACCCCTGCGCCACGTTCATGAAACGCGCTTGTCCGCTCGCCCGGTCTTCTTGAACCCCTCCGCGATGTTTGCCGGCACCGAAGCGGCAGCGCGCCTCAACTGCCCGGTCAGTCCATAGCTCTCGGACTTCGGAAATTTTTCGCTCAGGCGATACAGAGCCAGCACAAGTTGGTGCGCCTTCTGCCATACAACCAAGTCCTGGAATGTCCTCGCCGGCGTTCTCTTCATTCTGTCTCCTGTCCTCGTCGTCTTCCGCCTACTGTCTTCTGTCTCCTCTTCTCGGCCTCCTGTGTTCTGTCTTCTTTCCGCGCTCCTGTCTTCTGTTTTCTGTCTTCTTTCCGCGCTCCTGTCTTCTGTCTACTTGGTCATTCCAACAAAGTTTTTCAATATGACCATCCCCACCGCCTGCGATTTCTCCGGGTGAAACTGCGTCGCATACACGTTCCCCCTCCAAAGCATCGAACAAAACTCGATCCCATACTCCGTCGTCCCGCACACCACCGACCCGTCCTTCGGTTTGCAGTAATAACTGTGCACGAAATACACGTAGCTCCCATCCGCCACGCCCTTCAAAACCGGGCATTCGCGCTGTTTGATGCGCACCTGGTTCCACCCCATGTGCGGCACCTTCAACCCATTCACCGCAAACCGCGGCACCGACCCCGCAAAAAGCCCAAGCCCCTTCACCCCCGGCGCTTCCTCGCTCGACTCCAACAACGCCTGAAACCCCAGACATATCCCCAAAAACGGCCGACCCGACGCCACAAATTCTCCGATCGCCTCCACCAACCCCGCCTTCTTCAGGTTCGCCATGCAATCGCCAAACGCCCCCACGCCCGGCAACACCAGCGCCTCCGCCGCCAACGCCGATTTCCCGTCGCTCACAATCCGCACATCAGCCCCCACCCGCGCCAGCGCCTTCTCCACGCTCCGCAGGTTCCCCATCCCATAATCAACCAGTGCAATCATCTTCGTGAATCCACAATATCGGACAACCTCCACCCCCCGCAAGCCCTCCGTTTCCGGTGTCGCGTGCCCTTGTTTGTGTAGCGTCCGCTGTCCACAGCGGATTCCCAGCGCATTCCTGCCGTAGCCGGTGTAGCGTGGGAAGCCGAGTCGCTGGGAGCGACGAGACGCAGTTCCGCGAAGCGGAAAGCCAGAGGCCGAGCCGAGCGGGAGCGAGGCGAGTGCAATCCCCAGCCCATCTGGCCGTCTCCGCTGTAGCGTCCGCTCCTCGCCCCTTTCCCCTCTCCCCCCCAAAAATGAAAGCGGCGCATTCACTCGAATGCGCCGCCCTCGCTTTCTCTACTCTTGAATCCTGACCGCAACGGGGTTGACGGTTTGTGGGCTCGACCACCGGAACCCTCGTTCCTCTAACCCGCCCGCCGCAACGCCAGGACCCAGAAATTAAATGTTCAACAAACCTCGCCCACCATTTAACAAAAGTCAAACCGCCCTCCGTTCCTCCCCCGGTAGGGCGCGGTGGCCCACCGCGCCGTCCGCTCTGCGTCGTTTGCCTGCATCCGTTCCCCTAGTCGTTGGTAGGGACGCCTCTCCGAGGCGTCCGCTCCGCGTCGTTGACCTTGCCGTTTCCTCCCCACTACCGCCTTGACCCTCCTTCTCAAACCGTCTAAAATCATGCCGTTCTAGGGAGAAGCAAAACGAGGGGACTTATCGCCGCCGCCACACTTGCCTTGACGCTGTTCGCGGCCCGCCCGGCCAGAGCAACAAGCGTCAGGTTTGTCGGCAATGAGCGATGACGAATGCTGATCTCGACAATGTTGGCACAAGGAGGCGGTTCCTGATGAAAGCACTGAGAGCCGGCGCGTACAGTCTGTTGAAATGGATCCTTCTCATCCTGGGAGGCGTTTGGACTTCTTACGGCGCTGCCCACGGCGAGGTCTTGTTCGCGTTCACTGCTCACAGCGCCGGCGGCGGAAGAATTGTCTCGACCGACCTTCGCACGCCCGTCACATGGTACAACGCATCACAGACACCCACCTTCAGGCTTTTCAATGTCCCTTGGACAACGAATGACGTGGGCCTGACGCTCACGGCCACAGCAGCCACGGATGCAAACTTCAATAGCGTGGTCGCCCTGATGACCGACGGTGTGCCTGAACCAATCGAGTTCGACGCCTTTCAGACCTGGGACGGCGGCGGCGGCTGGAACTCGTACGACGAACCATTCGTATTTTACGGAAGCGATTCCGACCCACGCATAGACCTGCACGGCTACCAAATCGATGCCATCAGCCTGCGACTGGATTCGCTCACGCTAACAAGTCCGGGCAGCAACCCCAACCGCGACGGTAACTGGACGGATTACTCGGCTTCCGTCACACTTACAGCGACTGGAGAGGCCATCCCTGAACCCACAACGATTTCCTTGGTCTTTTTAGGTGCCATCACTCTGATTGGATGCACTCGCAGCGGGGGCTGTGACCTGTAACGCGGGCCTCTCTCTCCCTACCGCTTGGCAGGGTGCCAGCGCGGTGTTGGGCCGCGTCATGCTGTTTCTAATCTACAACTCCGTCGAAATACTCGACATCAATCTTCTCAATAACCGCACGCATCTTTGGAAAATACTTGGCCCCGTGCGCCGACTTCTGATGGGCGTCTAGTGCCGCCTGATCGCGATACTGCTCATGCACGATGTATGCGCCCGGTTTCGCACGCGATTTGAGCAATGAATAAAGGAGACAGCCCGGCTCGTGCGCCCGCATTTCTGATCGCAACTCGGCGAAGAGACGCTCAAGCTCCGCCTCCTGTCCCTTCTTTACCTGAACGACTTTAAGACCACCGACCATAATTCGTTCGAAGTATAGGGCATCTGGGCGTGATGTCAAAAAATCGCCGCCGCAACCGAGCCTGCGTCCGGTCCTGACCCCTCTCCACCCCGCCTATCGGCTTGTCAGCACTGTTAAGAGTGATACCATCAACGCTCGTCCGTGAATGATCCGCGATAATCTGGAAACCCTATGACCGCTCATCACACTGAATCGTTCGCAATAGTCACCAACTCCGTTTCTCACGGGGAACACCGGGTGGATCTGTACCGATTATTCCCATTGTTCTGCGTGGCGATTTGTTGCCTCCTCACTTGCGGCACATATGATACGAATGCCGCCCCGTCCGCCGGCAGCAACTATGTAGTCATGATCACTCTGGACGGTATGCGGCCTGAATTCTACCTGCCCAGCGACCTGTCGGTCGGCACGCAAACGCTGTCCAACCTGATGCAGCAGGGCAGCTATGCCAAAGCCGTGTACCCGCCCTATCCCTCGTTCACGTATCCGGGACACACCTCCATGGTTACGGGAGATTTCCCGGCCCGTCACGGCATAACCGCCAACGAAGCGTTCGATCCCCTCGCAACTGAGCCTCGCTGGTTTTGGTATGCCAGCGACATCCAGGTGCCGGCCATTTGGGATGCCGCGCACAACGCGGGTCTGACGGTCGGCGCGGTCTCGTGGCCGGTCTCGGCGGGATCGAAATCCATCAATTGGGAGTTCCCCGAGTTCCCGACCACCCCCAGCGGGTTCAAGCAGTTCTACGAATATACTTCACCCGGATTATTGGCCGAAATTGAAGCGATAGCGGGTCCCATTACCAACGCCGGTCAACTGGCCACAGGGAAATGGGACAATCTGATTGCGGCAACCGCAATCGACATCATTCGGCAACACAAACCGAACCTGCTCCTGGTGCACTTCATCGAATCAGACCATGCCCAGCACATCGCCGGTCGCTCCAACCCGAATCTTCCCGACATCCTGCACAAACTGGATGGCCACGTTCACGACATCATCGAGGCGACTAAGAAGGCTGGCATCTACGACCGGACAACATTTATCGTCCTCGGCGACCATGGATTTGCCGACATTCATCGAGCTGTTGCGCCCAACGTCTTGCTCGCCCAAAACGGGTTGATCACACTCGAAGACAAGAAGGTCACGGATTGGAAGGCGTTCACGCATCATACCGGCGGCTCTGCGGCCGTGTACGTCAAAGACCCGAAGGACACGGCGACTTTGGAGAAGGTGCATGCGCTGCTACAGGATCACGCGATCGACCCTTCGACGAGTAACCGCCTCTACCAGATCGTTGAGAAGGACGAACTCGTGAAGCTCGGCGGGCCGCGCGACGCCGCGTTCTATCTTGAGGGAGAGCTTGGTGTCATGTTCTCCGGAGCGGCGACCGGCGGGTTCTTCCGCCCGGCAACTCTCCAAGGCAATCACGGCTACCTGCCCGCCAAGCCGGGCCTTCAAACAGGTTTCATCGCTGCCGGCCGGGGCATCAAGAAAGGCGTCGTCCTCAATAGCACCCGTCTCGTGGATGTCGGCCCAACCCTGGCCCGACTTCTCGGAGTCGAACTGAGGAACACTGATGGGCATGCGATCCAGGAGATACTTGAAGAATCGACGCTGAAGGCCCGCACCGGGGAAAAGATCTCATCGACAGCGACAAAGTAAATGTCGCTTGCAACGAGATGTTGATGTCTTGCGTCTCGCTTGCCACCGCCGCCCCAACCATCAGCGCCCACAACCGCATCTGGGCAGGATCTTTGTGTGGTTTGCGGTACTGGTACTTGCCCGACCGTTTGTCGTCGCACTTAACGAGTCGGGGATAATCGGCTTTGGGCTCTGTCACTGCCGATTATTCGACGGCACAGCCCACCCGAAAACCGTGGATGTCCTTCTGGTCGTGCGGTGCGTCGCCATCTCGGTAGGCCGAGCAAACGCGGTGGAACGGATGCATCCATCCATCCCCTTTGTTCGACCGGCAACCGCCCGTGGGCGGCCCAACGGGGTCGACCACGGCATCACGCGTGAATCTAAGGGGTCAACGCTTTACAATTTGCACATCAGTCATCGGCGTCACCTCTTCAGTATCCTAAATTACTCTTTTAGGTGCCGCAGTCTCCGAGCCCACCGCCCGCCTTCTTGCCCTCGACTCCGACTCCCACTCGAGGTCCACTCTGTCCACAAAGTCCACTTCGTCCACTAAGTCCGCGTGCGTCCGTGTAAGCTTGCCCTGAGCTTGTCGAAGGGTCCGTGTCCGTCCGTGACCGACGCCTCTCCCCGGCTCCCGAGTTCACAAGACCGTAACCCAATCGTCGCTTTCCAGTGACAACCTTTGGCTACTCACATCGGCTATGAACACCTTGGAGACAATCGTTCAACAGCGGAGACCATCCTTGGATCTCTCGCCGCAAACAGCGCACGCCGTGAAGCCGCTCGGTTCACGGCCACGGAGTCCCGATTGGCATCGGATCACAATCGCTTTGCTGGCGCTGTTGCTCGTCACCTTGGTCTCCAGCTACTGCGCCCTGGCGCTGCACTTCTCGCCCCCTGACCTTCCTTGACGCCGTTGGAGAGGAGCCGGGGTCTTATCTTCGCATTTACAGTTGTCACTAAGCGGAATTCCGGCCTCCCGCCTCCCTCTTGCGTCCCTTGTGTCCCTTGGGTCCCTTCCGCCGTTTGTGGTGAATTCGAATCTCCTCTTCCTGTCCACGGCCTTGCGCACGACACCCTCCGACCGCGATAGATAGCTCCACCAATAAAATCAGCCATCCGGCTTGTAAGGGAAAACCTTACAACAAAATCAGGGAAACCCTGATAGACAAACCCAATGCGTTTTGTCGTAATGCCGACACTTATAACGACATTCGCAACCCAAACATGCCCGGGAGGAATACGCCAGCCATGAACACATCCAATGTCACCCTCTTTACTGCTAAACTCGCCGATCTCAGAAGCGCCAAGAGAGAGTGGTCGAAACGACTCTTGCACGCACCACGAGGTTCAGCCTTCCGCGTGTTTGCCGCCGCGTCGAGCGTCGCCCCAGACCAAAACGTTGTCGGCGTCGGCATCGGCGAGCAAATTGTCGATGACAAACCCACGGGCATCATGGCCGTGAAGTTCTTTGTCCGCGTCAAATACCCGGCGCATGAATTATCCCAGAGCACACTCTTGCCAAAGACCATCAGCGGCTTGCCGGTCGATGTCGAGGAGACCGGTCTGTTCCGCCGATTCGTACCCGCCCCCATGCCGAACCCAAAGACCAAGATTCGCCCCGCGCAGCCCGGCTGCTCCATCGGATACAAGGACCCGAGCAACCAGTATGTCATGGCGGGCACTTTCGGCGCAGTCGTGAAAGATCGCACCGGTGAATACATCCTCAGCAACAATCATGTGCTCGCCGACGAGAGCCGCCTGCCCATCGGTTCGCCGATCTTCCAGCCAGGACTGCTCGATGGCGGCAACGCCAACACCGATCAGGTCGCCTCGCTCACGAGATTCATCCCCCTTCAGGCTGGAGGCAACAAAGTCGATTGTGCCATTGCCAAAGTGAAGAGCGAGAATCTCGTCTCCAAGGATGTACTTCACATCGGCGCACCCACCGGCCCCGCCGATGCCGCTATCGATATGGCTGTGCACAAATTCGGGCGAACCACCAGCTACACCGTCGGTCTGGTCAAGAGCATCGATACCGATGTCACGGTCGGTTATGAGACGGGCAACTTTACGTTCCAGGAACAGATCATCATTGTCGGAGACGCCGGGCACCCCTTCAGTGCCGCGGGCGACTCCGGATCGCTGATCCTGCAACGCGCCACCAACAAGGCCGTCGCGTTGTTGTTCGCAGGTTCCAATACGCACACGATCGCCAATCATATCGGCGATGTCCTGAAGGCTTTGAAAGTGACATTAGCCTGATGCTGTGGCATATTCGGTGACAATGGCCTCCGAACAAGAAGTTCGCGAAATCAAACGCAGACACTCCGTTCGCTTGCTCCAGCAACCCGGTGTCTGCGGCGTCGGCGTCGAGAAGGATGAGAAGGGCAACTTTGTCCTCGCCATCCACCTCGATGCCAACCAGCCGGGCGCGGGACAGAATATCCCCGATTCCATTGAAGGATGTCCGATCAAGCGCGTTAACAGCGGTCCATTTATCAAGCAAGGCACGACCTAGCGGCAGTGGACGAAAGAGGTCATCTCTCCCACCTCATACGCTTCCCGGCCTCTCGCGCACGAAAGTCGTCCCCTCGCCTCATCCCTCCTTGAACGTTGAGCGTTGGCCGTTGAATGTTGGATGTTGCTTCCCTTTGCCCCTTCCCCGCTCATTCCATTCTTGACTTTGCGCCGCAAACCTCCACATACTCTGCCTCGCTTCTGCCTGTCGAAATCGTCGATTGACGTTGTTCACTGTCCTGTTCCTGGCAACCTTTGCCACCACCAGAACCTCAATGGCCAACTTCGATAGCGGACTTGTTGACTTTGATTACGACTGGACCGATCAGGGTTATTCCGTGTACGGCCCCGGCCCCGGCGCAGTCGGTTCCGCCAATGACTCTTGGAATACAGCCGAGCTTTACAACGCCGGCACGTTTACCCTCAACACCGCCGACGGCTCCCCATCCAGCGTCGCTTGGTACCGCGCAGGCGGAGGCGGCGCCGCCACAGGCGTCACCGGAACTTACGCAAACCTGTTCGACGTCAGCTCTTACTTCACCTCCGCATCCATCTCCGGCCTCACCCCCAACGCCCAGTACAACCTCTATCTCTACAACGCCTATTGGGGGGAAACAATCGCCGTCAATGGCACCGATTTTACCACCCCCGGAAAACGCTTCGGCAGTGTCAATTCTTTACTGCCGGGCTCCGACTACGATACCCACACTGTCACCGCCGACTCATCGGGCATGCTGACCCTCACACCCGTCTCCGCCCAATTCAACGATCCGAGCATCAGCTCCTGGCAACTCTCGCCGGTCCCAGTGCCTGAACCAACCTCGATCTCGCTCGTTGCCATCGCCCTCACCGCCGCCCTCCTCGCCCCTCGCCGTCGGTAGAGACGTCTCGGTCTTCTGTCTTCTCTCCACCTTCATCACCCCGTCGTGCACGTGCAGGAGTTAACTTGTTGTTTGCCGCGTAAAGTCCCTGTAAACTCTTCCCATGGCTCAGGAGACGGAGTTCCACTGCGATATCCGCGCCAGCTTTGCCACCGCCTTAAGCAACTGGCGACGGAAGAATCGCATCCCGTTGAAAAAGGTCGCCAGGGATTTGGGCCTTTCCATCGCCACCATCAATTCCTGGGAGTCAGGGAGGCGGTTTCCCACGGGCTTCAACCTGGAGTTGCTCGCGGACTATACCGGCGTGTCACCCTGCCGGCTCTTCTGCCGAAAGGCGGACAACTGTGTCCCGCCGCAATGTCCTCTGTCGCGGCCCGCGAAAAAGCCATAAGTCGCCCCCGCGTCTTGGTTACCAGTTGCACGAATCGGTTACCACTTACACTCTAAGTGGAAAACCACGTTTTGCTTCGTCACCCTCTGGACGTTACAATCCCGCTTCAGCGATGTCACCCATGCTACTCGATGCCGTGACTCAACCAACCGACGAGTAAGACTCGCCAAATACGTGAGGGAAGAGAATGAAAGCAGTAAGGTCTGGGAAACTTTTTCTGGTAACAGCAATCGCCGGGCTCGCGCTCGGTCTCACCATGCCGGCGTTCGCTCAAATCACCTTGCAGGTCATCCCGTCTTCAGCCCCGAATGTCTACGGCTCGCCAAGCTGGGCTGGATACGCGGCCAACGCGTTGAACTCGATGGAAAACAACCTGGGCAACATCGGCACCCGGGCCACCGACCCAACTGCCTATGAAATCGCCGGACCGTTCGTGCAACCCAGCGATTTTATGGTCACCACCTTCAACAGTTGGCAGGGAGTCGCCGGCCCGCTCGCCGCGCCGTTCGCCGGCGAATTGGGCAACCGAATCCATTTCGGTCTGGTTGCGTCCAGTGTGACCCCGTTCGACCTCGCCCAGGTCTCGTTTAGCATCAGCAGCAGCGATCCCGCAAATTCGCTGGGCTATGTCGACGATCTCAGTGGCTGTAATTTCAATGGGATTACCAGGGTCGGCGTAAACTGGGGTCCTGACGGTATCAAAGGCACAGCCGATGATATCGTCTATACCGCCGGCAATGTCGGCAATGACCAGACGCTCGTCAATGAACTCTTCTATGTCGGCGCTGGAAACGCCCTCTGGCCCGGGGGAGACGATCCCAATCCCGGCAACCCGGCTGGCGGCGCTCAAGCGGCAATAGCGGATTCCACCGCCTACGTCATGGGGAACGCGCCATTCTCGATCACCGGCTCGTACACCATTCTGGGGAATACGGAAAGTGCGACCGTGACCGTCGTCCCCGAACCGACCACGGTTTCGTTGCTGGCCTTTGCCTTGGGCGGCTTGGCGCTGATTCGCAAGCGGAAGTAATCAGCCAACCCTTTAACGGACGAAGCGGGGCGGGCGGGCCTTCGGGGTCCGCCCGCTTTCCTGTCGTATGGGGTTGGTATGTGCCAACCTCTTCACCGCTCGCTCTCGCCCAGCTCGGCGAGCGCGTCCCGATAATAGCTTCCGCCTTCTCCGCCCGAATTGAGATGCGCCCGAATAAACCCGGCAATGTGTTGCTTCGCCTCCGCCGCCCCCGGAAACTCCTCGTCCGTCCAGAAACGCCGCGTCCGATCGAAATACCCAATCCGCGCCAGAAACGCCGTGCCGAAGTAGCTCGACTCTTCCACGGATTCCCCTTCCCGAATTCGAAATGAACCATCCGGTTGCAGCGATTCTCTCAGACACCAATCCAACATCTTCCGCAGTTCCGTGCGGATCGCTGCCTGCTGGCCCGGCGTCGCATGAGCCCAGCCGTAACGAAAAAGCACCACCACGTCCATGTTGTGGTGGTTCGCGTAACCCCGGTAGCTCAGCCAACCATTCGGGTACCGCTTGTCCTTCATGGCCAGCGTCGTATCGATCACTTTCGGCCAATCGCTCACTTCCCCCTTCAGATAACTGATGATGTGAAACGTCAGGCTCAGGCCATCCGTCTTCGTGATGTGGCCACCTGATTTGTACCACTCGCCCCAGTACCCAGTCTCCCGATTGCGCGCCGTGTTCATGAGAAAATCCAGAAACACTTCCTTGAGCTGTGGATGATACGCATAATTCTCCGGCTCATGATGGATCACCAGCCGCAGCAGATTCGCCACGGTCTCATTGAACTCCCGCCCGCGGTCGACCCCATCAGCCTCGATGTCCGAGATCAGCAACCGGTTGAGATGCGCCGTCAGTTTCTCCGGGGAATTGATCCGATCCAGAAAACGGCACGGATACTTCGGCACCTGATGTTTGTCGTCGAGTTCGGAGATTTCACCGAACGATGCATCGAGTTTGAAAAACCATTCTGTATAGCAGATCCCCCAACTGCCATCGGTCTCCGACTGTTCGTCTGCCGCGTTCAGGGCTGACGGATTCCTTAACTCGGTGCGGACTGCCTCCATGCGGGACGCGGCACGTTTAAAATCGCGGGTCGAATCCAGAAGCCAATCCGCTTCGTCCAGAATCTGCCGGGCACAACGGGTGTTCTGGCCGGCTCTCTCCAGAGCCACAACTTGCTTGTTCAACTGGTGAAGTTGACCCCAATAATACGCCTTCTCCCACGTCCGCCAGTGCCGGACGATCACAACCCCCACCACCAACAGTATCAGGACGATGAGACCCCAAATCCTCGGCTTCATTCGAGGCCCCTTAACGTCTCGCTCGGGCCGAGTCAACATCATTCGGGCCGCACCGCCGCCCTCACCGCATGCCTTGCCTGCGTTCCGCCTCCCGTCGGTGATGGACAAACCAGGACCCCTGGTTCACACTTCATGCTTTCCGACTAACACATGCCCTGGCTCGAAGAGAGCGGTCCGGTCACTGGCGCTCGATGAAGATCATCGGGCCTTTGCTCCGGGCTCCCACTGCTGAAAGGACTGGATGAGAACCAAGGAAGAGATCGTCGCTGATTGGCTGCCCCGCTACACCGGAACGCCGTTGGAGAAATTTGCGAAGTACATCCTGCTCGTCAACTTCAGCCATTACGTTAAACTGTTCGCGAAATGGCACAAGGTCCCGGTCCGCGGTAAAGATAAGCCGATGCCCAACGCCACGGCCGGCGGGATTACGATCATCAATTTTGGAATGGGCAGCGCCGGCGCCGCGACGGTCATGGATCTGCTCAGCGGCATCCAGCCAAAAGCCTGCTTGTTTCTCGGGAAATGTGGCGGCTTGAAACGCAAAAACAAGCTCGGAGATCTGATCCTGCCCATCGCGGCGGTCCGCGGCGAAGGCGCCTCCAACGATTACTTCCCGCCCGAGGTGCCGGCCCTGCCCGCATTCAGCTTGCAGAAGGCCATCTCGACTACGATCCGCAATCGTCAACGCGACTACTGGACCGGCACCGTCTATACAACCAACCGACGCGTGTGGGAGCATGATGACCAATTCAAACAATACTTGCGGCGCATCCGCTGCATGGCCATTGACATGGAATGCGCGACGCTGTTCACCACGGGCTTTTTTAACCACATCCCTACCGGCGCCTTGCTCTTGGTGTCGGATCAGCCGATGGTGCCGGAAGGCGTGAAAACCGCCGCCAGCGATCAGGGCGTGACGCGTGAATTTGCCACACTGCATCTGCGCATCGGCATTGAATCCCTGAGAGAACTCATAACTGACGGGCTGACCGTAAAACATCTGCGCTTTTGAAATGTCAACGGTGTCAGTCGACGGATCAGTCGTTGGTTGTTGACATATCTTGCCGCGTTGGGACCCGCAGCACCACCCTTCCCTCGCGCCTTGCCCGTGTTCCACCCTCCTTCGCACTTCTGCCTTCTTTGTTGCCACCCGCGGTCCGTCTGCACTACGCTAAACTGTCGGCAGGTTTCCAATGAATACCGGAATTCCGCAAAATACTTTGTTTGCCGCGACCGTCAGACGGGTCGTCCGCTTGAGTCTGGTCGGACTGCTGTTTGCGGCAGGCTGCGCGACCACGGTTCACACGGAGCGAGCTTCGACTGATCAGAGCCTGCGGTCGCGGACGGTCAGAGGTCCTCGTGGTGATATCTTCAACCTGGCGCTGCGGTGCGCCCATCAGGAGTTTCCCGACGGTGTTGTCCGTAGTGATGCGAATATGGGGGAGATCGCTGTTACCGTTTATTCCGTCATGCGTGGCGACGCCGTGCTGAAGATCACCATCATCGGCTGGCCGGATGATCGCGTCGAGGTGAATGCCTCGGCCACGGGATTGGGAGCCAGCCAACAGAGAAACGCGATTGCCAAATTCCTCGGGGCCTTCGACCGGGCTTATGCCGATTGGGCCATAGAAGCTAAGAAGTCAGTCGTTGACTATTGACCGTCTTGGATCATCGATCCTGTGGTCGCCTTCTGTCTCCTTTTCTCCTGTAGCGCACAGGTCCAGGAGTTTCGCGCACGTTGACACGTGAAGGAAGCAAGGTCGCCTGACCATTGTGAACCTGGAAGCCGACAACAAGCTCTTCCCAGGGGCCAGGGACAGTGACGTGGTGCGTGCACCCGATGGCCGAATCATCGGTTGGTCGGCCAACATGTCATAAAGGTCACAACGCGCATAGCATCTCACCCTTCGAGCACCCTGCTCGCTTCATCCGCGGTTTCACAGGTAACGATGTGAACGTCCCGACTGTAATGAAAGTGCGACATGACCCCAAACCCGATATCCTTTTTGGAATCAGGAATAATTCTCACCACCTTCGTCACGCCTTTCTCGTTGCACAGATCCATCATCTGGTCGATATACGGCGCACAGGAAGTCGTCATCGACTCCAGATTTGTCAGGTCGACCAGAAACCGAAAGCCGGGCGACATACTGCTGACCGCAGCCTGCGCTTCTCGCAGCCGCCGCTTCATCTCGCCCGCCTCAACCCAACCGCTGTACCTCATCGCCAGTAGATTTCGTGCCGCATCAATTTCGATTGTAATCACGTTGGCTCTCTGCCCTCTCCAAAGCGTTCCGACCACGGCCTTCGCAACCCACGCGCCAAGCATACAGCAGCGCCCTCGACCCCGTAAAGGCGTACGAGAGCCTGATGTCCCCGCCCCGGATATCGGCTTGTCGTCAATCCGAGACCGGTTACAATGCTGACCCGTTGGTCTGAAAACCGCCGCGACGGTCGAGCGAGGAAAGACCCTATGGTTAACGTCATATGAAGACCCTTGGTATCGGTATGGTCGGCGCGCGTTACGGCGCGCGGATGCATCTCGCCAATTACACCAAACTGCCTCGCGACCTCGTCGAGATCTGCGGCGTCTGCTCCCGCTCCAGGGAAAGCGCCGACGCCTTCGCCAGGGATGCTCACGCCGCGTTCGTCACCGACGACTATGACGCGCTTCTCGCCCGGAAAGACATCGACGTCGTCGATATCTGCACGCCACCGGCGTTGCACCACGAATTTGCCATCCGCGCCGCCCAAGCCGGCAAACACATCATCATGGAGAAACCGCTTACCGGGTATTTCGGCGAAGCCGGCGACCCCGAGCCCATCGGAACCCGCGTGCCCCGTGCCCGCATGCGCGACGGCGCGCGCTCCAACGCCGAGGCGGTCCGCGAAGCCGTGCGCAAGAGCGGGACAAAATTCTGCTACGCGGAAAATTGGGTGTACGCCCCGCCCATCGACAAAATGCGCCGCCTCATCGCCGCCTCGAAAGGCGCGATCCTCGAAATTCGCGCCGAGGAAAATCACTCGGGCTCGAACTCGGTCTTCTCGCGGGATTGGAAATCGACCGGTGGCGGCGCGTTGCTGCGCATGGGCGTGCATTCCGTCGGCGGCTGCTTGCACCTGAAACAATGGGAAGGTCAGCTCCGTCTTGGCAAAGGCATCCGGCCCGTGTCCGTGCTCGCGGACACAACCGATCTCACCCACAGCCGCGCGTCCACGCGCGCCGTCGACGCGGGCGCAAACCAATGGATCACCGCCAATCCGGTGGATGTGGAGAATTGGGCCAACCTCGTCATCGCCTTTGAAGACGGTTCGCGCGGCACGGTTATCGTCAGTGACGTCGGCCTCGGTGGCCTGAACACGCGCGTGACGGCTTTTATGACCGACGGCGTGATCAAGGCGAACATGACCTCCAACGACGCCATCGAAACTTACGCGCCTGATCCATCGGTGTTTCATGGCGAATATTTCACGGAAAAACTCGAGACGAAAGCCGGCTGGAACCGCCCAAGTTGCGACGAAGATTGGTTTCGCGGCTTCGCCCAGGAGATCGACGATTTCGTGGCCGCAATCCGCGAGAACCGCGAACCACGCTCCGGCATCGACCTTGCCGTGGAATGTGTGAACGTGATTTATGCGGCCTATCTGTCCGCCGAAACGGGCAGCCGCGTGACGGTGGACTGACAACGACTGAAAGAGGACTGCATGAAACGCGCATTTGGACTGTTGTTCTTGCCGCTGGTGGGTTGGTTCCTCGTCGGGTGTGCCACCGGGAAAAACCGTAGCGTCGCGTCTTCGTCGCACTCCGGCCCGGTCTTCGACATCACCGCCTACGGCGCGGTCGACGATCCCAAAGTCTCTAGCTCCGACGCCTTTCGCGCCGCCATCGCCGATTGCCACAAGGCCGGTGGCGGCATCGTCCGCGTCCCCGCCGGTCATTTCCTTACCGGCCCCATCGACATGGTTGACAACATGACCCTCCAGGTCGACAGCAACGCCGTGGTTCTCTTCGACACCGACCGAGCCAAGTATCCCGACATCACCTCGCGCTGGGAAGGTCTCACTGAAATCGGCCCGCATCCTCTCCTCTTCGCCAACGGCCTCCATAACATTGCCATCATCGGCCCCGGCACCTTCGACGGGCAAGGCCCCGCGTGGTGGGCCACCATGGATATGGCCGAGCACGGCAACGCCCGCCCCAACCGCCCCATCCGCCGCCGCCCGATGATGGTCCAAATCAAAGACTGTCACGGCGTCCGCATCGATGGCCCCAGCTTCATCAATTCCCCCTTCTGGGCCATCCATCTGCTCTACAGCGAGCATATCGACGTCGGTAACTGCAAAATCATCAATCCGTGGAACTCCCCCAACACCGACGCCTTGAACACCGATTCCTGCCGCCACGTCGTCGTGCATGATTGCTTCGCCGACGTCGGTGATGACGGCTTTGGAATCAAGTCCGGCCGCGACGAAGAAGGCCGCAAAATGAATCGCCCCACCGAGGATGTCACCTACATCCGTTGCCATGTCGCCCGGGCCCACAGCGTCTGCGCCATCGGCAGCGAATCCTCCGGCGGCGTCCGCCATGTCCGCTTCCTCGACTGCGACGGCGACGGCACCGATGCCGGCATCCGCATCAAAAGCACGCGTGGCCGTGGCGGCATCGTCGAAGACATCGTTGCCTCCAACTTCCACCTCAACCACGTCCGCACCGCCATCATTCTCACGATGCACTATACGAAAGCCCCGGCGGAACCGCTCTCGGAGCGCACCCCTCTCTTCCGTAATATCCACATCGACCACGTCACGGGCACGAACCTCAATACCTGCTGCACGATCATGGGCCTCGAAGAACGCCCCATCCAGGACATTACCCTCACCGACATCGATCTCTCCGGCATGAACGGCATTACCTGCTCCTACGCGAAAAACATCACTTTCATGAATGTCAAAGTCGCCTCCCAAAATCCTCCCTACACGGAGGACCACTCGGAAAATATCCAGCGGATAAACTGGAAGGAAGTCACCCTCCCCGCAACGCAGTAGGAAGCCCCGTGTCACGGCATTGGCCTTCGCGCCAGCAACCGGCTCGATGGCCCGGCTCGGCGTCTCAACCAGTAGCTCGCGCAAGAACGCATCGGTCGTCATCGCCCGCGGCTCCGACAGCCGGCTTCGGAAAACCAACGCCGCCATCATAATAGTTGCCAGCGCCCCGTAAAGTAGGCTGTATTGGTTCCACTGCCACGGTGGCCACGCCGCGCCCCATCCCCCCAACGCATCCAGCAGTATCCCCCAGAAGATCGGGAATATGCCAAACACCAGGCTTGTCACCACGGTGTACAACGCAAAGAAATGACTTCGTCCCATCGCCGGCACCGTCGCCATCACCAGCCGCGTGTTCGCCAGGTTGAATAGCGAGCAACTGATTCCCGAAGTGGTCTGAATCAGCACGATGGTCACGAGTGTAAATGGGACCACCCGCGCCGCCACACTCGACCAAATACTGAAATGCACCACGAATACCAGTGTCGCCAATCCCAGCAGCGGCCTGCTTCCGACGCGGTCGATGAGACGACCGAACCCCCACAGACACACCGCGCACACCGCGCTCCACAACACCATCATTCCCAAAATCAACGAATCCGTCGCCGCAAACGAATCGCGCAGCAGCGGAATCCAAAACACGCCTCCGCCCGCCTGCCCCGCCAAAAACACCGCGTTGTACACCAGCAACTTTCGGAACGGTGGATACCGCAGCATCTCTCCGTAGGGCACCCGCCCCCGACTCGCCGCCTCCGGCGTCACCGGTATGTCGGGAATCCGATTCAGAAACCACAGGCTGGTGATCGCCGTGAGGAAACTCGCAAAGAACAGCAGACCATACGCAAACTTCATTTCCGGCCGCCGCAAATACAATGCCGTCAGGATCATCGTCAGCAGCGTCGCCACCGACGCCGATATTTGGTCCCCCGACACATATCGCCCCCGCACGCCTTCCGGAATCCAGTGGGTCATCCACGGCAGAAACCCGCACAGCGATATCCCCCGCGACGCGTTGAACACGAACAGCAGAAGCAGCATCAGCGCGATCCGCGTGGTCGCATTGACGTTCTCCGGCAACATCGCCACGCCCGCCATGCCCAGTATGAACGCCGCCCGCAATGCCCACCCGCGCAACACAAACGCCCGATACCCCATCCTCTCCACAAACTGCGCCGCCGGTATCTGCAGTATGTTCAGCAACTGCGGCAGCGCCAGCACGATCCCCAGCACCGTCGCCGACGCCCCCAGCCTCTTGAAATACAATAGCATCGGCGTGCTCAACACGATCGTGAACGACACCGTGTTGAACACTTGGAACACATACGCGTTCCCCACCCCCTCGGGCATCTTCGTTCGTATCTGGGTCGTCACAGATTAACTGATGAAGAACTTTCCAGACCCGGTCAACACAATTGCAGTGGCTGGTGTAGCGTGGGCCTGCTCGCGTGCCGTCTACGGAGCCGTCCCCAGCGCATCCGTCCTCCCGCCTCCGTATTTTTGCTTCGTTTGTGCCAAAACGAACCCATCTTTCGCCCTAAAACACCCCAATTTGGGTTCGTTTTCTTCGCTCAAACCCACCTCGCATTTTGTGTCATGACTTCATCACCAAACACTTACGTATTTTCAACTTGGCTTCGTTTTGGAAAAAGCACCTTAGTAGAAGCTTCTCCCTCCCAACCGAGCCATCCTCCCAACTCCTTTTTCAAACAACTCCCGCCCCTATACCACCGCCTAACCGCCCCGTCCAGCACAATTATCGCTTTCCGATACTCCGTCTTTCCTGATTTGTAGGGCGTGATGCCCGAAGGGTATCTCGCCGTTCCCCGTAGCCGCAGGCTTTAGCCTGCGTTTTGTCTGTCACCCTGAGCTTGTCGAAGGGTCTCTGTCGTTTCCCTTCGTTCGGCAGGCTCGCCTCCTGTAGCCACGGCGCTCTGCCTGCCCGCGTGTCGTATACGGGGTCGCCGTGCCGACCGCGTCCCGTCCGCTCCGATCCGGTGTAGCGTGGGAAGCCGAGTGCAGCACTGGCTGCACGAGACGCCGCCCCGGCAATCCCCAGCCCATCCGGTCGTTGCCGCTGTCGGCCGCGTGCCCACGCGGCGCTCACGCCCCTGCCGGTGTAGTAGCGGCCGTCCCGGCCGCCCGCCTTACTCCCGCGCCAATCCCCAGCCCATTCCTGCCGTGGCCGGTGTAGCGTGGGCCTGCTCGCGTGCCGTTTACGGAGCTGCCTGTCCTCCGAAGCCTTGGCGAAGGAGGATCCCCAGCGCATCCGCCCGTCCACCCCGCCCTTGTCTCGAACTTGGCCCGCTAGGCGAATTGCCGCGTCCTCTCGCCGTCACCCTGAGCTTGTCGAAGGGTCTCTGTCGTTCTACACTCCCGGCCATGAACCGGCTGCTCTTCGGCGACAACCTCAAATGGTTGCGCGACGCCAAGGTTTTCCCGGACGCCAGCGTTGACCTCGTCTATCTTGACCCGCCGTTCAACTCCAACGCCAACTATAATGTTCTATTCAAAGAAGCCAGCGGCGAGTCCAGTCAAGCCCAGTTTCACGCCTTCACCGATACGTGGGAATGGACGCGCGAAGTGGACGACACTTACCGGGCCTTCGTGGACACCTGCTCGAACGCCAGCGTCGTCGAACTGGTCGAGGCGCTGAAGAAATTCCTCAAGACTTCGCCGATGATGGCCTACCTCGCGATGACGGCCCCGCGTTTGGTCGAACTCTGCCGCGTCCTCAAACCGACTAGCTTGTTCTACCTCCGTGGCGTATGAGCACGGCTTGTGAAATACTCGACAGCTTGGAACCGGAGGATAGTTTCGATACGCTCGTCATGGATTGCATGGCGTTTACGATTTGTCCGGAATGCGGCCACGTTGACGAAGAAGAAGAAACCTTGATCGATCATCCATGCCAAACGTGCGCAAGGAACGTCGAAGTACGACAAATCCTCTTTGACGACGAAGAGCGGCTAGTAGAGATGATCTTTGAGTGTTACAGAAGTGAGAAATCGAAAGAAGCTTGCATTATACTCTATTGCTCCTTGATCGAAAACCATGTTCGCAATTTACTGAAAGGTCGATGCAGTCGTCTAAACATCCAGTGGCTTGTGACGAATCTGCTGCTTGAGAAATGCGAACGTGTCGACGAACGGCTAAAACTGTTTGAACGATTAACTGGCATTGGCGTGAAAGAGGCATTGGCAGGTCATTCAGGTGCGGAAATCTTCGATGCATACTCCGTCCTCCGTTATAAACGCAACCGTTTGGCTCATGGGAATCCTGCGGCACCCCACGAAATCACGCAGAGTGACATCAAGGCCGCAGTTAACGGGGCGGCCGATTCATTCTCTTGTTTCGCATTTCTTCACCACAAGTTCTGCTCAATCGATGGGCCACCATTACCAAAATCATAATTTCACATCTGGTTGCCGGATCGCGACGTGGATGGTCTGTTGCGTTTCTCTGAGGGCAAGCAGGTGAAGCAGGAGGAGATGCTGTGACAGGACGGTCGATCCCGAAGCTGCATCACATACTCCCCCAGCGGTACCAAGCCGGCTTTGCTGACGCCGACGGCAGAGTGTGGGTATTTGACCGTCGGAGAGGTGCTATCGCCTGCGAGCACCCGAAAAGAGTCGCTGCCGAGAAACATTTCTACACTTGGGAATCGCCATGCGGCCCGGAGGCAACCGGGATTGAATCTTTTCTCGCTACTCAGATCGAAGGCCCTTTCTGGAGAGTTCTCGAACGGCTCGAACGGCAGGAGACGCCTACCTCTGCGGATCGCTTTCACATGTCATTCTTTGCCGCCTTTTTCATGACAAGAGTTCCCGCTTTCCGCGATGGAATCGCTAAATACTTCGGCAATGCCGTCGTAGCAACAGACCTTCACAGCCTTGACTCTCTTGGCGCTTTTTTTCGACAATCAAGCGGTGGCATTGTTATCCCCTCAATGCCCAAGAATCACGCCCTTCGCCAAATGCTGCGTCTCGGATACAAAACCGGCGAGCATCTGAACACCCTCGACACACACCTAATATACTCGCCAGCAATTGAACCGTTTATCACCACGGACAATCCTTTCGTTCTAACGCGAATGGTGGATGATGATCAGACTCCTAGCATCTCTGCCACTTCGTTTATTAAGTGGATTCCTGTCTCCGCTCGCCTAGCCATCGGGTTTGGTGTGCCCGGTAATCAGATCAGTTTCACCAACGTTGAGCCCGCAAAGACACGTAAACTCAACGTCGGCCTCGCCATGGCCGCACGGGAGATCGTCCTCGCGCGCAGTAACGAGCAACTCGAAGAGATCGTGTCCGCCATTCCAAACGAGATACCACAGACTGCGTCCGCCTTTCCCAGTGTAATCCTTTAGCGCGTCTCGGCATACCTCGGACTGCCCGGTCACAACTCCAGTAACTCTGCCCTTCCCTTCCAGGCTTGCTTTTCCAGAGCCCGGTGGATACACTCGGCTCGTGGCAGACCTCGCGGCACCGAAGGTGTTGGAGAACCTCATCCAGCAGGCCGAGCGCGCGAATGCCAGCGACATTCACCTGCAGAAGCGCGCCGACGCCACCAACGTTGCTTTTCGTCTCGACGGCATCGTCACCCCCGTCTCGGAAATCCCCGCCGAACTGGCCGACCACGTCTTTGGCCGCATCAAGTACCTCGCGCGCCTCAAGACCTATCAGGATTCGCTGCCACAGGATGGCCGCATCGACAAGGCCGATGTCGCCAGCCAACACGATATCCGCGTGGCCACCTATCCCACGGTAACGGGCGAAAAGATCGTCCTTCGCCTCTTTGGTGATTTCACGGCGCCGACCCTGCACGAATTGGCTTTCCCGGAACCGATCTGCGCGGAACTGGAATCGTTTCTCCGCCAAACCTCGGGCCTGATGTTGCTCACCGGCCCCGCCGGCAGCGGCAAAACCACCACGATCTACGCCTGCCTGCGCTATCTGCTCGAATTGGGCGGACGCCACATCATCACCGTCGAAGACCCCGTCGAGCAGATCATCCCCGGCGTGATGCAAACGGAAGTCAACGACGCGCGCGGCCTGACCTTTTCGAAGGCGGCACGCCACCTGTTGCGTCAGGACCCGCAAGTCCTTGTCCTTGGCGAAATCCGCGACGAGGAAACCGCCAATATCGCCGTGCGCGCCGCCCTGACGGGGCATCTCGTCATTTCCACCCTCCACGCCGGCTCCTGTCGCGGGGTGTTCGAACGCCTGCTCGTGATGTGTCCCGACCGGTTTGCCGTCGCGTCCGTCGTCGGCCTCGTTCTCAGCCAACGCCTGATTCGCCGTCTCTGCGCCGCCTGCCACGGTGACGGTTGCGAGTCGTGCCTGCGCACGGGTTACAAAGGCCGCGCGCCGTTGGCCGAATGGGTGAAGATGGACGAACCGATGCGGGAACGATTGCGCACTCAGGACGCGGGAGCCATCACCCCGTTTAGTTCGCTCGAAGCTGCTGGCCGCGCTTTGGTGGAACGCGGCGTGACCAACCATGCGGAACTCCGAAGGATACTCGGCTCATGAAACTCGACGAATTTGCCTTTTTCAATCAGCAGTTGGCCGCCATGCTCCGCGACGGCATCCCGCTCGAAAGCGCTCTCGGCCAGCTCTGCGCCTCGATGCACCGTGGCGAGTTGCGCGACGAACTCGAAAAGCTCCGCGCCGACCTCGCCAACGGCGTCCCGATCAAACAAGCTCTCGCCTCGCGCAAGCTGCCGCAGTTCTACGTCCAGATGATGCAGGTCGGCGTCCAGAGCAACGACTTGCCCGGCGTCCTCACCCTCGTCGCCGATTACTATCAGTCCGGCAACCTGATCTGGACCCGCCTCAAGGGCTTGATCGTGTATCCCGCCATCGTCCTGGGTGGAACGCTGGCTCTGTCAGTCCTCGTAGCCGTCCTGTTCGGCACTGTAGCTGGGATTCTACCCAAAGCAGTGTTCGGGTTCTTGGAAGGAGCAACATTGCCCCCCTTTACTGAATTCAGCATGCGAACAACGCCGATCGGCTTATGGCTCCCTGTGGTGGTTTTGGCAGTGCTGTGCGTTGCCGTCGGTGTTGTCGCTGTGCTTCCGCGATTGCGGTCGCGATTGCGCTGGCGACTGCCAGGGTTTCGCGAGGCAAGCCTTTGGCAACTCGCGTCGGCCATGGGGATTATGTTGAAAGGTGGTTGCACTCTCGACGACACCATCGCCCTGATGGCGCAGATGGAACAGGACCCGGGCGTGGCCAACGAATTGACACAATGGCGGGCACGATTGGCGGGCGGCCACGGCGACTTTGCGGGCATCGCGGTGCCGACCAAATCCTTCCCGCCCTTGTTTATCTGGCTTATCGTAAGCGCCCGAAACGACTTGGCGTCGGGACTCAAACGGGCCGCGGAAATTTATCATGCCCGCGCCAGCTATCGGACTGAACTCCTGCTGCAAGTGGTTTTGCCTGTCTCGGTCCTTCTGCTGGGAGGCTTGATTCTCACTCAGGTGTACACGTTGGCTCAGGCGGTAATCGGGAATTTCCTGCCGTTAATCTCGATTACTGGATCATTGGGATGATCACGGTCATCATAATATGGATTTTGGTCGGCCTTCTGGCTTTCGCAGGGCTGGCCACAATCGCGTACAGCCTATTGGTCTTGCCGCTCCGAAAACAGGAACGGGCGCGCGTCTTCCTCGATCTATTGGAGACCGGTTTCGCAGATGGCCACAGTGCCGAAACCACGATTATGGAGTTTGCCAGGCTCCGCGACCAGAAGCTCGGTCCCCGCTTTTTCCTGCTGGCAGCCCAATTGGAAACAGGTCTGCGCTTGTCCCAAGCGCTCCAAAAAGTTCCGGGATTTCTGCCGCCGCAACTGGTAGGCATGTTTGCCGTTGGAGAACAGATTGGAGATACCCGGAAGGTTCTGCCCGGCCTGTCGCAAGGCCTTGGCCGGTGCCTCATCCAGAACCACCAGCACGGTGAACTACCTGATCTTGTTCTTGGCGCTGAACCCCTGCGGTGGATTGGTTTGGCTGTTCATTGCGCTCGTGATCGTGCCGAAGTTTCGCGAGATTACGATGGAGATTGGGAACGGGCGGTTGCCCCCGCTTTTCCAGTTTCTGTGTGCGCACGCCCTTTTCTTGACTGTGCTCCAATGGGGGTTGATCGGCACGAGTTGCCTCCTGTTCATCATCCGCGACTATAGCCCGCAAATGACTCGGTGGCTCACACCGGTTTTGAAGCCAATGATGGATGCGGTCAATTACCGGCTGCCGTGGCGGCGGAAAAGGTTGGAACGGGATTTCACGGCGATGCTGGCACTGTTACTGGATGCGGGTGTGCCGGAGCACGAGGCGGTGATGCTCGCGGCACAGGGCACCGACAACCTGGTGTTCATGCGCCGGGGCGCGGAGGTCACACAACGGTTGCGTGACGGCGTGATATTCCTCGAAGCGATCCGGGAGATCGATGACACCGGTGAATTGCGCTGGCGTCTGGCCAACGCCGCTCATGGCCGTGGGGGATTTATGAAGGCGCTCGCGGGTTGGCATGAGGCGCTCGAGGCCAAAGCCTACCAATTGGAGCAGACCGCTTCGCAGACGATCACGACGGGTTTGGTCTTTCTCAATGGTTGCTTTGTCGGCTTGATCGCCATCGGTATGTTTCAGGTATTGACCTCCATCGTCTGGGAGGTGTCGCTATGGTAAACCGCAGACACAATAAGCAGGGCTCGCTCATGATCGAAATGGTCCTGGCGTTGAGCATCATCATAACGGTGCTCATACCATTGGGGTATTCGTTCATGGAGGAACAGCACGTGTTGCGCGTCTACTATTGGCGCGCGGTCGCCATGGAGGCCATCGACGGCGAAATGGAAGTCTTGGCGGCCGGCGACTGGCACACGTACGGCGAAGGCGAGCATCCCTACACTGTTCACGCTGAATCGGCAAAATATCTTCCTCCGGGCAGCTTCACCTTGACCGTACGCGGGCCACAACTGCGCTTGGAGTGGCAACCGGAGAAACCTCGTTCCGCTCTGCCCGTCGTGCGCGAGGCGGTGGGACGATGAAATCGGAACGCGGTTACACGCTGATCGAATGCCTGGTGTACATCGCCGTGCTCGCCGTCGTGCTCAATCTCTCGTTCGATGCCTATTTCCGTTATGACCAACACACCCGCAGCCTGCGCCGGAATGCGTACGATATCACCCGCGCCTTGCGCGCCGGCGAACAATGGCGCGCCGACGTCCGCGCGTCCACCGCTCCGCCGCATGCCATCGAGAATGGCGTGGCGATTCCGCAACGCTCGGGCGAAGTCGCCTACGTGTTCGCGCAGGGCACGATTTGGCGACAGTCTTCCAGGACGCGTGTGTCTGTCCTCAAACAGGTCAAAACCTCAACCATGTCTGATGATTCGCGTTCGCGCGTCAACGCGTGGCGCTGGGAATTGGAACTGGCTACCCCGCAAAAAGCCGTCCGCGTGCGTCCGTTGTTCTCATTCACCGCCGTCACCGGGGGGCAATTATGAAAAGTGAACGCGGCAGTGCGATGCTGGTTGTCCTGACGTTGACAATCCTGGTCGCGGCGCTGGTCGTCGCCAATGGTTTCGCGCTCCAGCAGCTTCGCGCTGAACTAAAACGGATTGACCACCGACAGCAGCAGAAATTCCTGTCCCCCAAGCCATGAACAGGGTCGAAGCCTGGCAATCGGGGCGTTGATCTGCGTCGGCGATAACTTCTAGGCCGCGTCTTTGGACTGCTTCTTGCGGATCAGGGGTTCGCGTTTGCCTTCGACGACACCGCGATTGATGGTGACGTCGGCAATGTCGTCGCGCGACGGAATCTCGTACATCAAATCCAGCATGAGCCGTTCGAGCAGCGCCCGCAACGCCCGCGCCCCCGTGCCTTTCTTCAACGCCGCTTCCGCCAGCGCCTGCAGCGCATCCTTGGTGAAATTGAGGTTCACCCCTTCCATCGCAAAGAGCTTGCTGTACTGCTTGATCATCGCGTTCCGGGTTTCCGTGAGGATGGAAATCAACTCTTCCTCGCTCAACTCGTTGAGCACCGAGACGACGGGAAGCCGTCCGACAAACTCGGGAATCATCCCGAACTTCAGCAGGTCTTCCGGCTCAACGTGCTCCGTGACGCCGCCGCGGTCCCCCACCTTGAGCGGCTCGTCCGCCTTGCCAAACCCCAGTGTGTGGCCGCCGGTGCGACGCTGGACGATCTTGTCCAATCCAATAAACGCGCCGCCGCAGATGAACAGGATGTGCTCGGTGTTGACCTGGATGTATTCCTGGTGCGGGTGCTTGCGACCGCCTTGCGGCGGAACGTTGCACGTCGTGCCTTCCAGAATCTTCAGCAACGCCTGTTGCACCCCCTCTCCCGAAACATCGCGGGTGATGCTGGCGGAATCGCTCTTGCGCCCGATCTTGTCAATCTCGTCGATGTACACGATGCCCAGTTCGGCCCGCTTCACGTCGTAGTCCGCGCTTTGCAGCAGCCGCAGGATGATATTCTCGACGTCTTCCCCCACATAACCCGCTTCCGTCAGCGTCGTGGCGTCGGCGATGCAGAACGGCACGTCGAGAATGCGCGCCAGCGTGCGCGCCAGCAGCGTCTTGCCCGAACCCGTCGGCCCAATCAACAGGATATTGCTCTTCTCGATCTCGACGTCGCGATGTTCATCGAGCTTCAGCGCCGCATTCCCCGCCTTGTCGGAACTCACCCCGTCCTGCTGGATCCGTTTGTAATGATTGTGAACCGCCACCGCGATGGTCTTCTTCGCCCGGTCCTGACCGACGACGTATTGGTCAAGATCACGACGGATCTCAACGGGCTTGGGAACACTCAACCGGAGCCCGGTCGACGATTTCCCCTTCGCATGGTTGAGTTCCTTGTCGAGGATGCTCTTGCAAACGGTGATGCAGTTGTCGCAGATGTACACGCCCGGCCCGGCAATGAGTTTGCGCACCTCGCCGTGGGTCTTCCCACAGAAGCTGCACATCGTCAGGTTGGTTGGCCGTGCCATGCGCTATCCTTTGGAATCCTTCTCCGGCTTCTTCTCGATGTCGCGCCGTGACTTGACCACGTCGTCGACGAGTCCGTAGTCGCGCGATTCCGCGGCCGACATGAAGAAATCACGGTCAGTATCCTTGGCGATGTTCTCGATCGGTTTGCCGGTGTGCAACGCGAGGATTTCATTCAGGCGGTCCCGCATTCGCAGAATCTCCTTGGCCTGGATGCTGATGTCGGACGCCTGCCCTTGCACTCCTCCCCATGGCTGATGAATCATGATCCGGGCGTTCGGCAACGCAAAGCGTTTGCCTTTCGTGCCCGCCGCAAGCAGGACGGCGGCCATGCTCGCCGCCTGGCCCACGCAATACGTCGTCACATCGCACTTCACAAACTGGATTGTGTCGTAGATCGCCAGTCCCGACGTGACTGAACCGCCGGGCGAATTGATGTACAGGTTGATGTCCTTCGTCGGCTCCTCCGATTGCAGGTAAAGCATCTGCGCGATGATGACGTTGGCAACGTTGTCGTCGATCGGCGTGCCGATGAACACGATGCGGTCCTTCAACAATCGTGAATAAATGTCGTAACCGCGTTCGCCGCGGCCCGTCTGCTCCACCACCATCGGTACTAACACTTGGGCTTTGTCCATTTACGTTCCTTTGCGTTCAATAGTAGCATTTCTTTTGCCGTCTGCAACCGGCCTCGCCGCCGCACAGCCCTCAGGACCCGGCGACCTCCTCGACTTTCGCGCTGTCCACAAGGAAATCAAGCGTTTTGCCGATCAAGATCTGTTCCTCGATCTCGCCCAGCCCGCCCTTTTCGGTCAATTGCGCCTTCAACCGGGCCGGGGTCGTGCGTGCCCGCTCCGCCAATTCCACAATCCGGTGTTCGACCTCAGGTTCCTCCACTTTGATCTGTTCCGCGCGGGCGATCGCATCGAGGATGAAGGACGTACGCAGCCGCTCCTTGGCGCTCTTGGACGCGAACCCGAAGATTTCATTCTTCTTCTGTTCCAGTTGTTCCTTCGTCGCCCCCCGCATGCTGTTCTCGCGGACGACGTCATAAATGATGCTGCGAGTCTCCTGGCTCACGAGTGATTCAGGCAGTTCAAATTCAGCCCTGGACAACAGATAATCGATAACCTGTCGGCGCAGATCGGCGTTCTGCTGTCCCTCGGCCTCGGCCAGCAGACCCTTCCGGACCGCGTCCTTCAGTTTCTCCAGGCTTTCCGCCCCCATCTTCTTGGCTAGCTCGTCGTTGAGTTCGGATAGCTTCTTCTCCTTGATCGCGACCACGTCGACGAAAAACGTCGCCTTCTTTCCCGCCAGCGGTTTTTGTGGAAAGTCCGCGGGGAAATCGACCAGCACCTGACGCTTCTCGCCCGCGCCCGCGCCGATGAGTTGGTCGCAAAAACCGGGCAAAAAAGATTCCGACGAGACGAGCAACCAGAAATCCTTGCCCTCGCCGAGTCCCTTCGCGTCGGGCACAAGTTCGCCGATCGCCTTGCCCTCGGCCACCCCACTGTAATTGATCACGGCAAAATCGCCGGTTCGAAGCGTGCGGCCTTGCACATCGACAAAATCCGCCTGCTGCTCGCGCAACGAATCAAGCGTCTTGCTGATGTCCTCGTTCTTGACCGTGGCCGCCTTCTTCTTCACGGAAATGCCCTTGTAGTCGGGAAGCGGGAACTCGGGGGCTGTGTCGACCGTGGCTGTGTAGATCAAGGGATGGCCGGGTTGATACTCGACGGCCTCGACTTGCGGATGGCCCACCACGTTCAAGTGCTGCTCGCTCACAGCTTCGCGATAGCTTTCGGGGATGAGTCGCTTGCGTAATTCATCGTCGATTTGGCCCGCATACCGCTTCTCGACCATGGGCTCGGGCGCCTTGCCCGGGCGAAACCCCGGAATGGAGGCGAACTTGCGGAACTCCTGCAGAATCTCGGCGCGCGTGCCGGCGACGCGCTGGGCATCGACCTCGATCCGAAGTTTCTTTCGACACGGTGCGGTATTTTCAATCGTAACGGCCATAAGCTATCTAATCTCCCAATTGTTCGGCACCTAACCGTATAGAAAAGCGTCGAAGCCCGTCAAGCGCACAACTTGCAAAGTTGAGTGTTTTAACCATGCTTCGACGCGCAGTTTTGAGACTCAACAACCCCTTGCGGCGGCACTTTTGTCCGATTGCGCGCCAATCAAGTGAAAAAAACCCAAAAATCAACCCCTTGGCACCGTTGGCACCGACCCTGCTTTTCAAGCATTCACCCTATACCACACCATACCTCGTCGAAGGCGCTTCTCCACGCCAATCGACAATAGAGGCCGAGGCACCAAACCTCGGCCTCACCTCTTTCTGGGGGAAAACTCGTCTCGCGCCTCAAGTGTTTTGCAGGGGGGATGCCTGTCACAAACGCGTCAAATCCAAGCCTTGCGGAACAGCCAGGACTTGATGATCTGGGTGAGCCCCATGTAGCAGACCAGCGTGAGAGCCAGCAGCGGCCAGTACAATGGAGGGAGCCGAACGAAGCCCAACGTCGTAGCCATCGGAGAAAATGGCAGCCACATGCCAATACACATGATAATGACCGTGGTCACCGTCAACGGCCAGCTGGCGCGACTCTGAAGAAATGGAATCTTGTTGGTGCGGATCACGTGGATAATCAGAGTCTGCGTCATCAGCGATTCCACGAACCAGCCCGTCTGAAACAGCGACGCCCGAGATGGATCCCAGCACTTAAAGACATACAACATCATGAAATAGGTCGTGTAGTCGAAGATGGAGCTGATTGGCCCGATACAGAGAATGAACCGTGTGATCTGCCCGATGGCCCACGGGCGTGGTTTGGCGATTTGCTCGGGACCGACATTGTCGGTCGGGATGGGCACTTGGGAAAAATCGTACAACAGATTGTTGGTCAACACCTGGAGCGGCTCCATGGGTAAATAGGGCAGAAATGCGCTGGCGCCCAGGACGCTGAACATGTTGCCGAAGTTCGAACTGGCCCCCATGCGGATGTACCGTAGGATATTCACAAACACCTTGCGGCCTTCCAGCACTCCCTCTTCGAGCACCATCAGGCTCTTCTCGAGCAGAATGACATCCGCCGATTCCTTGGCAATGTCCACTGCTGTGTCCACCGAAATGCCCACGTCCGCCGCCCGGAGCGCCGGCGCGTCGTTGATCCCGTCGCCCAGGAATCCAAGGACGTGCCCCTTGCTTTGCAACGCCTTGATAATTCTCTGTTTGTGGGCCGGTGACAGACGCGCAAACAATGTCGTCTTCTCCGCCGCCTCCGCTAATTCGGCGTCGGACATGGCTTCCACCTGCTGACCGAGCACGATCGGTTCGGTGGACAGCCCCACTTCGTTGCAGATCTTGCGGCTCACCAAATCGTTGTCGCCTGTCAACACCTTCACCGTGACGCCATGCTTCTGAAGCGCCGCGATGGCGGTCGCCGCAGTCTCCTTGGGCGGGTCCAGAAACGCCACGTAGCCCTTCAAAATCAGGTCGCATTCGTCGTCCTTGGAATAGGCTGCCCGCTTCTCCAAATCCTTGTACGCGACCGCCAGCACACGGAAACCATCCGCGCTCAAATTCTCGTACTCCTCCTTCAAATCCTGAATCAGGATCTCCTCCATCGGCAGGATCTCCTCATTGAGCTCAAACCGCGTGCAATGGCTGAAAATGGCTTCCGGAGCGCCCTTGGTGAAGATGCGATTGCCGTGCTCCGGCGTTTCAATAACCACGGACATCATTCGTCGCGAGAAATCAAAGGGGATTTCATCGACCATCTTGTGCTGTTCGATCGGCAATCCCGTGCGTGCCTCCACATGCTGCAGAATCGCGCGATCCAGCACGTTCTTCAGTCCCGTCTGAAAATGGCTGATCAAATACGCCGCTTCCAGCACGCTGTCGTTTTCTTCGCAGACCACGTCGCAGTACCGTTCGAGAATCACGTGATCCAGCGTCAACGTGCCCGTCTTGTCCGTGCACAAGACATCCATCGCCCCGAAGTTCTGAATCGAATGCAGGCGCTTGACGATGACCTTCTTGCGCGACATGGCAATCGCCCCCTTCGATAAGCAGACCGAGACGATCATCGGCAGCATTTCCGGCGTCAGTCCCACCGCCACAGCCAGGGAGAAAAAGAATGCTTCCTTCCAATCATGCTTGCTGAGGCCGTTGATCAGGAACACCAGCGGCACCATCACCATCATGATCGTGATCATCAACCACGTGAATTTGTGAATCCCTTTGTCGAAACTGGTCTCCACTTGGATGCCGGTGATGCTGCTGGCCATGCTGCCGAAATAGGTGTGCGGGCCTGTGGCCACCACGACTGCGCGCGCCGTACCGCTTTCGACGCTTGTGCCCAGAAAGCAAAGGTTGCGCAACTCCAGCGGTTGACGCCCATTCTCCTTCTCGGAGGCATCGAGTTTTTCCACCGGCAACGACTCGCCCGTCAAACTCGCCTGGACAATGAACAGGTCTTTGCAGCTCACCAGCCGCACGTCCGCCGGAATCATGTCGCCAGCCGCCAGCTTGATCACATCTCCCGGCACCAGCTCCTTCAACGGGATTTCCTTCGGCTGACCGTCGCGAGTGACCGTAGCCGTGACGCTGATCATCGCCTTCAGCTTCGCCGCCGCCGTGTCCGCGCGGGACTCCTGTACAAACCGCAACCCCACGCCCAACACCACCATCAGCACCATCACCGTCCCGCCGGCCACATCCCCCGTCGCATACGTGAGGGTCGCCAACACCGTCAACAGGATTACCAGCGGATTGCGCACCGCGATCCACAAGCGCCACAACCACCCGTGCCGTTTCTCGCGAGCCACTTCGTTCAAACCGTATTGGGCCAATCGCTCTTCCGCGTCCGATTGGGTCAACCCCGCCGCCGAGGTGTTGAGCAGGGCGAATACTTCGTCGGCGCTCTTCCGGGAGGCCTCGATTAGCAAGGGAGAGACACGAATCGCGCTGGCCTGCTTCTTGGTGGGTGGCGGCGGACGCACGACACCAGGCTGTTCAATTACGGTTGTCATCGCACGCTTGCTCTCGAATCAGAATCTGCCCAAAGTTCTGTGACCACCAGTGCCAGTTGTCTGCCCGTGCGTTGTACCAAGTCGTAAAAACTTTTGCACGGCGAAAGTGACCACCACCCGAAAATAACTTCGGGGGGGTGATCCCCCTGTGCGAAGTCGAAGGGTCTCTTCGAAATCATGACAGGATCCGTCCCACACGCCCCCGAAATATGGAAGTTCGTGAACCTTGGTTTTGGTTCACCGAGGCACGCGGAACGGAGACGTGCCCGCATGCAGCGCCAGGCAAACTGTCAGAACTCATCGTTCTGTGAGAACAAGTATGCTCCGGCAGGGAGAACCCACCCGTTCGTCGACAGCCGATTCTCCGCAGGCGACGTCCCAGACGGTCTCATCGGGCGTTCTCTGTGTCTCTGCGACCGAACTCACCCAGCTGTTGCTGCGCGAATTCGCACGTAACCCTTCCAGAATATTGCCTCGGCCACGCTTGGCCAACACCTTCACCGACAACGTTATACGCGTTTCTTCATTGCATTGTTACATGGCACAAATCCTGCCCTTTTATATCCGCCTATGATCACTGCGATGCAGATCATTGCGGGGGGGCGTGAGAGGGGAAGATCAATTTGAAGATTCACGTGATACCCCACAGCGCCGACTTCGCATTTCCCGTTGAATGGACGAATGCGGTGTTGATCCTCGCCCTCATGAGCATCTGCATGGTCCTGGCGCTGTTTGCGTACCTCAACCACCGCACGAAGCGGCCCTATTTCAGTCTGTGGATTGTCTCTTGGATGTTCTACGCCGGGTATCTGGCGGCGGCGATCGGCTTGCAGGAATCACCGGAATTCCCCTTCCTGGTAATGATGCGCCGCTCCTGCATCGGGCTGAGCGCCTTGTACATGTTCTGGGGCAGTTTCTACCTCGCCGGTCGTCCGCGCAGCCTGCGCGAACTCAAGTTCGCGACCGGGATGCTCATCGTGTGGAGCGCGGTGGCGGCGTTCAAGGTGCGCGACCGATTCTGGATCACGATGCCAGTCTTCGTGCTGCTGGCAACGGCGGGAATCTACACCGGCGTCGCCTACCTCCTCCGGCGGAAGACGTACCACGGCGCGACGATTTTGGGCATTGGCTTTCTGCTGTGGGGCGCGCACCTGATCGCCTTTCCCTACACGGAAGATTCGCAACTACTGACCACCCTCGGGTACTTCTTGACGGCGGTGCTCACCATCATGATCGTGATCGGCATGATCGTGGAACGGGAGGTGACGATTGCCGAGCAATGCTACCGGGTCCTCTTCGATTCAGCTTCCGACGCCATCTTCCTGATCGACCTGGTCCAGTATCGCATCCTGGAAGCCAACGTCTCCGCGCTACGCCTCACCAAACGCTCGATCCTGGACCTCGTCGGACGACCGTTTGTTGAACTCTGCCCATCGCTCCAATCCGCGAAAACAACCGCCGTGCAGTTGGACGGCATCAAGTTGTTCAACGCCGTGTTCCGCCCGTTCAACGAAGTCCCCCTGGTGAAGGGCGACGGAACGACGGTGAACTGTGAGGGCGATGCCACCCTGGTGCATTGGCGTCAGCGCATGGTCCTGCAGGTCAACCTGATGGACGTCAGCGAACGCAGAAAAGTCGGCGAGCAATTGCGCCGCGCGGAAAAACTATCGGCGCTCGGGCAGTTGATCGCCGGGGTGGCGCATGAGTTGAACAATCCGCTGGCGGTCGTCATGGGGTACTCCGAGATCCTGGCCGAAAAGAATGGTTTGGACAAGCAAACCGTCAATGACATCCAACGCATCCATCACGAGAGCGAGCGTGCCTCGCGCATCGTTCGTGACCTGCTGTCGTTCGCCCGCCCGTCCGAACCCCAGAAAAAAGCGGTGGACATCAATCGTCTGGTGGCCAGCGTGCTCGAGACCCAGGAGGCCAACCTTCAGGCGGCGGGGATTCAGTTGGACCAGCGGCTCGCCAGCGACTTATCCACGACCAAGGCCGATCCCAACCAGATCGAACAAGTTCTCGTCAATCTGATCGGCAACGCGATACACGCGCTCGGCGAACGGCCCAATCCCCGCGTCTTGACCGTCCGCACGGAAGAGGCCGGCAATTACATCCGGATGATCGTGGCGGACAACGGCCCCGGCATTCCCCGGGACATTATCGGCCGCATCTTCGATCCGTTCTTTACGACAAAGCCTCTTGGCAAGGGAACGGGTTTGGGTCTCACAATTTCCAACACCATCATTCAGGAACACCGCGGTAAGATTCTGGTCGAGAATCCCCCGTCGGGTGGCGCCAGATTCACCGTGGAACTGCCCGTGGTCCAATGCGCCGTGACCCCGACGCCGGATCGGCCCCCCACCGAAGGCAAACCACCAACCACATTGTCTGCTACGCGGACCGTTCTGATCGTCGACGATGAACCGGACCTCTTGGATCTGTTAAAAATGGTCATGACGCGTGACGGCTACGAGGTGGTCACGGCCACCAACGGCCAGGAAGCCTTGGACTGCATTGCCGCCCGATCATGCGACCTGATCCTCTCCGACATGCGCATGCCCGGCATGGATGGCCGGAAGTTCTTCGAAACCGTGAAGAAGCAAAACCCGGCGTTGGCTCACCGCATTGTGTTCGTAACCGGCGATACCGTGAGCCCCGACACACAAGCGTTCTTCAAAGACACGGGAAACCGTTGGGTGAGCAAGCCGTTCAACATCGCGCAGGTCACGGATACGGCGAACGAAGTCCTCCAGAAGGAAACCGCATCCGTCTAGACCACCCTCCGCCGCTGCAACCAACGTGCCCTACCCCTGCCGCTGATACCACGCGATGGTCTTGGCGATGCCTTCGGAAAACTTTATCCTGGGTTTCCAGCCAAGGACTGTTTCAGCCTTGGAGATGTCGGCTTGGCTGTGGAGAATGTCGCCCCGACGGGGTGGATTGAACGTGGGTTCGATCTTCTTACCGAGAATCTTGTTCACGGTGTCCACCAAATCCAATAACGAAATGCGGCCGCCACAGGCGATGTTGAACGATTCGCCCAGCGCCTCCCTCGGCGCTGCACAAGCGGCAACATTAGCCTCAATAACGTTCTCGATGTGCGAGAAATCCCGCGTTTGCTCGCCGTTACCGAAAATGACCGGTGATTGGTCGCGCAGGATGGCCATGATGAACCGGGGGATCACCGCCGCATACTGCGACTGCGGATCCTGTCGCGGGCCGAACACGTTGAAGTAGCGAAGCGCGACGGTTTCGAGTCCGTACAGTTGCCAAAAAACGCGGCAGTAGTATTCACCGGTGATTTTATGAACGGCGTAGGGCGAGAGCGGCGACGGGATCATCTCTTCGCCCTTCGGCAGCGTCGGGGTGTCGCCGTAGATGCTCGACGAGGAACTGAACACGACGCGCTTCACGCCCGCGTCGCGTGCCGCCAGCAGCAGGTTGACCGTGCCCGAGATGTTGGCTTCGGTGGTTGTCCGCGGGTCTTCGACTGAGCGCGTCACGCTCGCCACAGCGCCGAGGTGCAGCACGAATCGCACACCAGTGATCGCCTGCTGGATGGATTGAGGATCACGCAGGTCGCCCTCGATAATCTCCGCCTTGCCGGCGAACGAGCGGACGTTCTCGCGCTTGCCACTGGAAAAATTGTCAAACACGCGCACGCTCTTCCCCTGCGCCACGAGATGCTCCGCGATGTTTGAGCCGATAAACCCCGCTCCGCCTGTAACCAGGTAATCCATTCCTATTTTGCTGCGCCTCCTGACCCGACGCCGATTGTATGCCCGTTTCCGGGACCATTGGACAGGGAAAAGAGATGCCAGGCCGTGTCGTCCGCCGCGACCTCTCCGAGATTGGCCCGAGTCGCCGCGAACAACAGATCGGGGCTTGTTTCACCCAACAGGCGCAGCGGCAACCGCACGATGAGATGGTTCTCCAGGCCCGTGACGCTCACCCCGTGTTCTTTCAGGCGCTTGCCGCCGTCAAACACGTGCACGCCGCCCAGGGGCGTGACGTTGATATGAATCTTGGGCATCGTCGCGAAATCCGTGCCGCGTTTGTATCCGTAAAGGAGCAGGTGCACGTTCGCGCGCTTTCCGAGCCGGTTCCGGAGCGTGACTTGCGCAATTAGGTCGTTGCCTTGTCGGACATACGCGGTCTCCTCCAACTCCATCGCCGCAAACTCTTCGAAGAGCACGCGCTCGGTGTCCGTCTTGTACGATGGGTCACCCGCACCGAGCCCGATGGCTTTGGTGTGCGCGGCTGTCTTCCAGTTGATCACCGCATCCACCGGCACGACCGGCACGGACAGAAGCGGGATCGTTGCGAAAATCTCGTTGGCGCGCGCGAACGACACGAGGTAGTACTCGCGCGTCGTCAATTGCGTGCGGTTCTTCAGGATGGCGTCGCGCTTTTTTTGCACCTGCTCCGGCGTGATCGGTAACGACATCCAATCGCCATCATCGAGCAACTGCGCGGGCGGTTCCAGGCCCAGTTCAGGATGATAATGATAGGGATGCGGCCAGCGGCCGAAGTGGACAAGATAGTAGTAGATCTGCGGCGGAGGCTGCTCTGCCCCGACTTGCAACACCGCGAGTCGAACGAAATTGGCCGCCGCGCGGTGGTCGGGATTCGTATCGGCCGGATGCGTCACAAACACACGCGTTGGCCGGAAGCGGCGGAACAATGCAACGAAGTCGGCGACCGCGTTCTCGGGGGTATACGGTTGCCCGAAGGCAAACGCCTCCTCATATGGCACGGCATTGCTGTGCGTGGCGTCGCTACGAAAGGGAGTTTCCGCGCCCCAGTAGTCCCGCCAGAGTTGCATCGTCCCGTAGTCGGGATAGCCCAGGAACGTCAGTTGTTCACGCGAAAGACCAAGGCCCGCCATGGCCGTGATGGCTTCGTGTTGCCGCATGATGCCGAAGGCGACGTACTGTTTCGGGCTGAGGTGCAGCCGCAGGTTGTAAAGCTTGAAGGCGATCTGGTTGTGGTCGCCGCTGGTGAGATAGATCACATGCACTTCCGCGCCGACGGCGCACGCCTGCTGGATCAACCCGCCGGCACCGAGCACCTCATCGTCGGGATGCGGCGCAACCACGATGATCCGGTCGGCTGCGGTGATGGGCGGAAACGCATTCTGAGCGCGCGCGGGGCTGCCGAGAATGACCAGCAGAACCAGTGTAATCGCCGTACGACGCATGGCACCCGCGTTATCGGCCGATGCTCTTATACACGAAGCCAAGCTCGGCCATTCTCTGTGGTTCATACAGATTGCGACCATCGACCACGATGGGCTGGTTCATTACCGTCCGCAGTTTCTCCAGGTCAAGTTGGCGGAATTCGTCCCACTCGGTGCAGATAAGGAGTGCGTCGGCCCCCGAAGCCACAGCGTATGGGCCGTCGCAGAACTCGACCCCGGGCAAGACCTCGCGCGCCTTTTCCATCGACTTTGGGTCGTACGCGCGGATTTTGGCGCCTTCCTTCTGCAGCGGGCGGATCACTTCCAGCGATGGCGCCAGACGCATGTCGTCGGTGTTCGGCTTGAACGCCAGCCCGAGTACGCCGATGGTCTTGTCTTTGACGATCCACAACGTGTCGTGAATCTTCTTGAGGAAATGCCGGACCTGCTCGGCGTTGATCTCCTGCACTTCCTTGAGCAATCGAAAGTCGTAGCCCAGCGCCTCCGCGATGTGGACGAATGCGCTCAGGTCCTTCGGAAAACATGAACCGCCGTAGCCGAGGCCCGCGTTGAGAAACGCCCGCCCGATGCGCTTGTCCAGCCCCATGCCGTGAACGACGTCCGCGATATTGCCGCCGCTGGCTTCGCAGATGACCGCCAGCGCGTTGGCGTACGAGATCTTTAACGCGAGAAACGAATTGCACGCGTGCTTGATGAGTTCCGCACTGTTGATGTTCGTCACAATGATCGGCGCGTTGAACGGCGTATAGACCTCTTTCATCTTCGCGACCGGCCGGGGGCCTCCCACGCCGATGACAATGCGATCGGGGTGCATGAGGTCCTGCACGGCACAACCTTCGCGCAGGAACTCGGGATTGCTGACCACGTCGAAATCAACCTTGTGCTTGTTGTAGCGCCGGATGGTTTCGGCGACCTTCTCACCGGTTTTGACCGGCACGGTGGATTTATCCACGACGATCCTGTACTCTGTCATCGCCGCCGCGATCTCCCGCGCCACGTGCTCCACGAAACTCATGTCCACCGAACCATCGGATTTCGGCGGCGTGGGTACCGCGATAAAGATGACCTCGGACTGCTTCACCCCATCGGCGATTTGTCCCGTGAACCGCAGCCGCCCGGCCGTGACGTTGCGCTTGACCATCTCGTCGAGGCCCGGCTCGTAGATTGGGATGCCACCCGCTTGGAGCGTCTCAACTTTCTTCGGGTCGTTATCGACGCAAATCACCTGATGGCCCACTTCGGCGAAGCAAGCGCCGGTCACCAGTCCCACGTATCCCGTTCCCACAATGCTTATTGTAATCATAGAATTATATCTTCTCGATCGGACTCAATTCACCATCAATGCCGCCCCCGGGTATGCTTTCAGCGTCACGCTGACGAACACCGTCATCTCATCCTTCTCGGTTCGCTGCGTGAGATATCGGAACCCGTATGTCAGATACCAATCATGCGTCTCCTGCCGCAACGTATACTCCTGTTCTTCCCATGTCCCGTCCTGGGCGTCAACCCGTTCGTACAGATGCGCCGTCCAGTGCCGTGACAACCGATACGCCGCGTCGAACGCGAAGAGATTGCTGTCGTCCTTCAGGTACCGCGTCCCAAGGCCCACACTCCAACGGTCAGCATCGACCACGCGCATCTCCGTGTTGAATTCACGCAGCACGTTGGCACGGGCATCATACCGGGCAAACGTATCCAGCGACAACCAGGAGTAGGGTCGCAGTTCCATTGTGCCGAAACAATCGGAAAAGTTCGTCAGTCCTGCTGACTTGTCGATGTTGTAGTCCGTCCAGCCGGTCACATCGACAAGGTTCCACGCCTCCCCGTCACGTCGCGTCTGCAATGCCTGGCGCAACCCAAAGCGCACCGTGTTCTCCCCGGTAATCGAATCAATCGTGTTGTAAGCCGGGAATTCCAGCGGCGAATACCGCGTCAACGACAATTGATCGCCCCCAAACAGCGTCGTGTAACGCACCGAATCGAATTGAAACAAGTCGTTCGTCGACCGATCGACACGTGGAATCCACTGGTAGTCGGCAAACGGCTGCACGATATGCCGCAAGCCGTCAATATGGAGCCAGTCACTGTGCACGTCGTCCCATTCTCGGGACATTTTAAAAGAAGCTTCTGTGCCAAGATCGAATACCAACCGCGTCACGTCCGCCGTGTCCGACGAAGTATCGGGTGCACGCGAATAGTAGGAGCCGCGCACGCCTGCGCGCGGAATCACGGACAGCCAGCCACCTAGCAGTTCCGGCATGACGATTTGGTGAAACGTGTCCGCGCGTACCGCCGTGCCCACAAAGTTCGTGTCCGTAACGCTCCCCAGGACGTTCGTGTCACCGGGGTTGTTGTGGTACTGCCCCACACTGCTCTCGCCCTCGTAAAAGAGCGGTGTGCTGCCCAGCCGTGTTCGATCCACGGCCAGCTTGGCCTCAGGCAGACGTTCCACTTCCGCGAAAAAATCGTTGAACTGCGGACGGGCGAGAAACGACAGTGTATAGTCCGGGCCGCCCTTCGTGATGTCCGCAACCGAGTCGGGCTCGCGGTTGTGGCCGAACTCGCGGCGAAAATAGTCGTTCATCACCTCGGGATCGCTGAGCTTGTTTAGATCCACCGTGACCGTTACGTCGTTGGTCAGATACTGCTTGTGTTGCCATTCGCCCCGGTAGCGATTGTGGTCGATGTCCAGCGCTGGGTCCGCCCGGTTCGGATCTTCATCGTTGAGATAATAACCGGTCAGCAACCCTTCGGCCGCCGATCCAAACCGATACTGCACATCCGCGCCCGAGCCAAAACCCCGATCCAACCGCTCGTCGGCATGCATCGTCACCTGCACATCTTTGCTCACTTTCCACGTGAAACTCGACAACAGGAAGAATCCCCAGCGTGTGTTGTCTCCCACCGTGACGGCGACAGGGGGCATGTCGCCCTTCAACGACCATATCACAATCGGGAACCAGAACACGGGCGTGTTGCCCAAGTGCAACGTGGCGTTGTGCAGCAGCACACGGTCGTGGGTCCAAATCTCTCCGCTCACTGCTTCCAAGTGATAGTCGGAGCGCTCCAGATCACAGGTTGTGACGGAGCCATGGGTAAACTCATAGTGGTTGGTGGCCACTTGCACCAGGTCGTGAACATGCAAATAAAGCGGATCGATAAACCCGCGCGCGTCGGCCGTCTTCAGCGTGTGCGTGGCGAAGTTATAGTAACCCGACGGCGCCACCCATTCCTGCGCGGACTGGTTGATCCGCACATTGCCCTCAGCCCAGAATTCGCTGGTCCCCTTGTTGTACCGCACCCGGTCGGCCCGCAAGGTCGCTTCCTTGTCTTGGATGACCACGTTCCCCTCCCCGACTGACATCTTCGAGACGTTGTCGAACGTCATCCGGTCAAAATGGATCTCCGGTGCGCTACCCTCGGCGACCACGTTGGTGTCGGCCTCGTCGGCACGCACTCCCACCGCCAATGACAGCAGTGCCGTGACCAACCATAGGAATCGCCCCACTCTCCTCATAATAAAAGCGGGCGAACGCTAACATATCCCGCAACATGCCAGCAAGGCGAAAGCCTTCGCGTTATCGACGACCGCCGCCGCACCCCCGTTGCATTCCTGAGATTCCCATTCGCAAGCCTGCAATCACCACCCACCTGAGTGCGGTTAGCCGCGCCCCAACCCGCCTGAGTTCGCTTGTATTTCCAATCTCCCCCCACTGCGCATGAAGCCTGCTCTGTACGACATCCGGGTCAATAAACCTATGCAAGACCAAATCAAATCACGAAGACGCCCGCCCCGGAGACTCGGCGAATGGATTGAGTTCTGCTGGCTCCTCACCACCGATCCGGTATTCCGGGCCGCGCCCGACAAACGCAAAGCCTACTTCGAGTACCGCTTGGGGAAAATCTACAGTGTCCCCTGCTCCTGAATCCCCCGTGCGCCGGAAAGTCTTCCCGCGCGGCCTCAGCCAGTGGATCGAGTTCTACTGGCTCCTCGCCACCAACGCCACTTTCCGCGCCGCCCCCAACAAACGCCGCGCCTACTACGAACACCGCCTCGGCAAACTCTACACCTCCCCCTGCGGCTGACCTCCGGCCCGCAACACCCGATCCACCCCGTTCAAGTTCGCGACCTCGTCACCCCGGACCCGGCTCTCAGACGCCGACCCCTCCCATTTCCCGGCCATCCGCCATCCCCCATCCGCCTTTCGCAACTAAAGCGCACTCAACACCACAATCCGTCCTCCTCACCGCCTACCACCACCACCCATCTCCCTCCCCATCCCCCTCCCAACCGCCGTCGCGTCGCCCCTCGCGGCACAGACACGCACCCGCATCCTTGCCGTGCCGCTGATCTGACCACGGCCAGCCATCCGATCGCCCACCTGTGCCCGTGAACCTCATCGGAGCACTCCCACCGTCCCCGTCGGCTTGCTCACCCAACAATCCGGCTCGCGAACACGCCCGGCCGCCTCCGCTTTGGCCGTCACAATATCGGTCAACAATTCGTAAACAATCGGACATCGCAAACAAAGGGCCGCCCCCTCAACTCGCTATGATAACAACAAACGAACTGACATCGTTTACCTCTTCCTGAAGTCGGGTCCCGGTCACGCGTTCCTTAAGCAAGCGGATGTAGCATAATGGTAATGCATCGGCTTCCCAAGCCGACGACGTGGGTTCGATTCCCATCACCCGCTCCAATTTTTCTTGCTCTGCAATCAGCACAGGCGGCTGGTAATTGGCGGGTTGTGTTGGCGTGCTACGCCCCCGGAACGCCTCGACTCGGATTTTCCTGCACTCACCCAAACTGGGTTTTTTGCCCCTGTCGGGTGAGTGCCGACAACGGAAGGCAAAGGGGTCAACGCTTGGCAAAGGGGTCAACGCTTGACTCTTGACACATTGGGCAACTTCAGCCCATCATCCCGGCATGACGCGACCGATTCGAGTGGAGTTTCCCGGAGCTGTTTATCACGTGATGGCGCGGGGCAACGAGCGGCGGGAGATCTATCGGGACGACCAGGATCGGCGGCGGTTCTTGGAGACGTTGGGGGAAGCGGTAGAACAGTTTGGGCTGCGCCTGCACGCGTACTGTCTGATGCCGAATCATTATCATTTGTTGATGGGTACGCCGCGCGCCAACCTAAGCCGGACGCTGGGCTGGCTGCAGACAACCTACACGGCACGATTCAATGCGCGGCATCGGCGGCGCGGACATCTGTTTCAGGGCCGGTTCAAGGCCCAGTTGGTAGACGCCGATGAGTATGGTCGCTGGCTGGTGGAGTACCTGCACCTGAATCCGGTACGGCCACGGCAGAGGAACCACCCTCTGGCAACCGAACGCATCGAGCAATTGCGCCGCTATCCGTGGAGCAGCCACGCTGATTACGCCGGATTGCGCCACCCGCCGCCCTCGTGGCTGTGTCTGGACTGGCGGCGGTATTGGGGACGGACCCGTCGCGAAGCGACGGCCGAGTATCGCAAGGCGATTCACCGAGCTTTCGGCCACGCGGTGAACAACCCGTGGGAGCGATTACAGCGCGGCCTTGTCCTGGGCAGCGAAGAATTGTACAACCAAGCATGCCATCTTCTGGAAACGAAGGGCGGCATGGAAGAGGCGCGATGGACAGCTGCCGAAGACGCAACGCGAACGCGCGAGCGGGTTCGGAAACTGGTCGCGTCGCAATCGGACAAGCGAATCAAGGTATGGGCCCGAGCGAGTCTCGGAGGCGAACGTGGCGTCGATCTCGCCCGGGCCTACGGCTACCGCGACGGCAGCGGCGTGCGTCAGGTCATCAAGCGCTTGGAAGCCACCGCCCAAACCGATCGCGCCCTTCGCAAACAACTGGAGAAACTCCGTGAACTGTCAAGAGTCAAGCGTTGACCCCGTTGATGGCATTTATGATCTCGGTGGAAGCTATTTCTCTGGAACGCTCGGGCAGTTTGACTTTGGACACGACCCCAAGCACTATGGGGATACATTTTGTGTAAATGGCGTGACTTACACTGCCGACCAGTTCGGCAATTTCATCGCAGGTTTCGAGGGTGCAACGCTTGATAACGCGTATGGTGTCGGTCCAATACCGCTGCCAATTGGCAAGGCAGGTGTGTACACAGTGGGCATTCTCTATCACTGGTTTGGCAATACCACAGCTCATGGTGATCGTTGGGATGAAACGGGGGGGCCGGATATCAGAGCAGGCATCCAATTTGCAAATAACTTCTCTACCTGGATATCCTCTCCAATAGGCCCTAAGTGCGGATGTCAGTAACATGGAGGGGCAGACTTTACATCAGCGTGAGTGGTCCGCGTATTCCGCGTGTCGCGTGATTGTGATCTTGGGAGCGCTGGCTCTCGGCTCCGCATTCTACTCACACTTGTTGCCAAACCCGCTCGCCGTCGGAGGCTTTGTTATTTCGGTTGCGGGCTTGGTGCTTTCAATGATTTCAACTGGCATTATTGGGTTGTTTACGTGGCGAAAATCGTCTCGGTTCTGGATGGGGCCTGCAGCGTTATGTATCGCGTTTCTTCTCAGCGTTCGGGTTGCCACAAAAGTGGCGATTGTGGCGAGCGATTCTCAGTTCAAGAGGCAAATGGCTGATTATCTCAGAGTCCTCGATTTCATTAGAGGTGGTAATGCGCCATGTGATTCCAACCTAAGGCAAATCGACATCGATAGACGGCCACGACATGTAGACATAATTTCTGCTGCATGCTGTCCCGATGGATCCACAGTTGTCGAATTCTCCACTATTACGGGTGTCCCCCTATTGCATGTGGGATATATTTTTAGGAAGTCAACCTCCGCTAATGACTGTCTGGAAGAAACCGTACAGAGAGAACGGGGAAGATGGCCGTACCAGCGCCACATTGTTGGCAATTGGTACCGATGCTCTGATCAGCCAGGACTTTAATATGGTGTCAACCAATGGCAGGCGTGATGCCAATAGTGTTCGGCATGGGAATTGAGGTTGCGGGGTGTCACCGTAGCGTCACCGAACTGAGGCGCATTTGTGGCCGGACTTTTGCGCGGCGGTGTGCTTCACTGGGCGCATGGCGCGCCGTCGGTCTGCGGTCATCACGGAGGTCGAGTTGGAGCACTGGAAACTGCTCCAGCCGTTTCATCGACTGCTGCAGCAGGCCGTGGCGCAACGCGGGTTGCCGCCGTCCTGGCACGATCCGCAGCGGTTGTTGAGCCACAGTCACTATCTCTCCCTGGTGCTGTTTGGATTGCTCAATCCGGTGGTGCGCACGATGCGCGGGCTTTGTGCCGCGTCGCGGTTGCCGCGCGTGCAACGGCAGGTCTGTGCCGGCCCGGTGAGTCTGGGCAGTTTTTCCGAGGCGCAGCACGTGGTGGAACCGGTCTTATTGGAACAGGTCTTCCATACCCTCAGCGCCGAAGTGCATGGACGCGGCGGCGAAGTACGGTTGGCCCAGCGACCGTGGCAGGTGGTCGACAGCACGCTCTGGGAGGCGTTGCCGCGAATGCAGTGGGCGCTGTGGCGCACCCAGAGCAAACGCCAACAGGCGGTGCGACTGCATCCAAGGGGTCAACGCTTGACTCTTGACACATTCGATGAGGGTGGCTAGTAAGCAAGGAATGTCGCGACCGATTCGAGTGGAGTTTCCCGGCGCGATCTATCACGTGACGGCGCGGGAGCACGGGTATCGGAGGGGAGCCGGAGTGACCTTGCCGATCCGTCGGCTGGAAGCCACCGCGCAGCGCAACCGGACGTTAAAAGAGGATTGAAGAAGCTGAAGAAGCCTGCCAACCCTAAATTGTAAAGCGTTTTCCCCCTTTCCGAGTTACGGCAGCAGGACGCGGATGCGGTAGTACCGGGATGGGATGTTCCTGGCGCCGCCGGGGTCGAGCATGTTGGTGATGATGCCGAGTCCGGTTCCGCCGGTGAGGATATTGGTCTGGCCGGCGCTGGCGAAGTCATTCGAGTAACTGCCGTCGGCGGTGCCCGGCGCGAACTCCAGTATGTTCGTGCGGGACGCGATACCCGGCGACCAGTTGTTATCACCATTCGCCCCCAGATACGTGACATTGATATCGGTCGTGTTCGTCTCGACAGTGCTTATGACATGGAGATAAGCGGCCGGGAAGGTCGGATTGAAACCGGCGAGGAACTTGTTGGTGTTACTCATTCCCGTGCCCAAGGGATCGGCATCGGGCTGGGCCTGCGGGCAGGCCGTGCAATTGAAGTAGTAAGACTGCCACGTGACGAATGGATCGGGAGGTGGAGGGCTGCCGACAATAAGGTTCACCTGGCCGGGTGTGTTGGTGGAAATCGTGTAGGTGAAGGCCGGGTTTGGGGTGGTGCCGATGGTCAACGCGTTCTGGGTCACCGTGCCGCTGCAGGTGAGCAGCGTGTAGGGGGTGTTGGTGAAGCCGCCCGCGTCGGAGACGTTGAGCGTGCCATTCAGGGCGAGGTTGCCGGTCACGAGGATTTCGGCGGTGTTCGTGCCCAGCGCGAAATTCAGGGTCGAGCCGGCGCCGAGACTCAACGTCCGGCTCACGGTCACCGTGCTGGCGCCGAGCGTGATCGAAGGGGCCCCGAGCATATTGGTGTCGGTGATCGCGGCGGTGGCGTTGAAGAAGGCCATGCTGTTGTTGGTTCCCGGCATCGCCAACCCGCCCAACTTCACCACGTTGGTAACGACCGCGCTATTCGTGATGGTGATCTGGGCGTTGTAGAGGTTGAAGGTGTTGGTGGTGGCGGGCACTGTGATTGGCGAGTCGATGAACTCAATGCCCTGGGCGTTATAGACGTTGAATGTTCCGGGAGCCTTGATGGTGACGTGATTCAGTACGACATTGGCGACGGGTGCCTCTTTGCGTCCCCAGATGACGCCGGCGATGCGGCCGGTCACGACTGCGGACACGTTGCTGATGGTGATGTTACGCCAGACGGGGATGGCGACCGCGCCGACCGCCTGGGTTGAGGCGCCGAACGGCGTCATGCCGTAGCCCGAACTGTACTCATTATAGTAGCTGTCCATCGAAATCGCGGTTTTCACGATGTTGGTCATCGTAAGGTTGGAATACGAGAGGTTCTGCACCAGCCCGCCGCGGCCGTTGAGTGTGCCGGTCGTGTTGGTGTTATTGTCCGACTTCATGGAGATGCCGTACTGCGTGCCGGTGAACGTGCAACTGACGACGGTCAGGTTCGAGAGACCGCCGGCGGTATTGCTGCCGATCGCCACGCCATACCCGGCGCCAAACGTGCAGTTGGTGACCAGGATATCGGTGGCAACGGCGCCGGCCGTGGGGCTCAAGGCGATGTCATCGTCGCCATCGCTGATCGAGCAATTCTGGACCAAACAGTGGGTTCCGACCAGATCGATGCCGTCGGTATTGGGCGACGGCCACAGGGTATCAATGGTAATGCCCTGAACGGTCACATTGATGCAACCGCCCATCAGGACAAGATGGAACATGGGTGAATTCTGCAGCGTGACGCCTTGTACGAGCACGTTGGTCGAGGTGCGCATGTCCACCAGGTGTGGCCGGGTCAGCGCGTTGCTGGAATTGTAGGCCGTCCACCACGCCGCCCCCTGACCGTCGATGGTTCCCGATCCGCTGAGTTCGACGTCGTGAAGCTTGGCGCCGCCGATGAAGTTCGTGCTGCCCGGGTAGGTGCCGTAGGGCAACATCTGCAACAACACGCCGCTGTCGACCTGGAAATTGATGCCGTTGGACAGCCCGATGGGCCCGGAGAGGTAGCTGCTGAGCGTGCCATTCGCCGGGATCAAGACGGTGCCGCCTCCGTGAGCGGCGGCGTCGGTAATCGCTCTCTGAATCGCGGCGGCGTTGTCCGTTGCTCCGTCGCCCACGGCGCCGTAGGCGGCGTTGGTGACGGCGAACGTCTGATTGCTGATGATTGGCAGTTCAGGGTTCGCCTTCGCCACCTGTCCCCATGAGCCCAGAAACAGGAGAACACAAAGACTGAACCAAATGGAGCAAGCTGAGATCGACGTTCGTTGCATCGCGCGGAATCCTGAATTCTCTGGGTAAAAGGGTCAGTTCGTTTGTTGTTAGTTTAGGTCCAGAGATCAACGTTTGACTCTTGTCACCGCGCCGCGACGACCTCGATTTCCACCAATGCGTCCTTCGGCAAGCGGGCCACTTGCACCGTCGAACGCGCCGGCGGTTCCTTCGTAAAATATTTGGCGTACACTTCGTTCATCGCCCCGAAATTGTTCATGTCGCTCAGGAACACGGTGGACTTCACGACATTTCCAAAGCTCAGCCCTTGCGACTGGAGCACGCCGCGAATGTTTTCCAGGACGCGCGTCGCTTGTTCCGTGATCCCGCCGGCGACCATGTTCCCTGTCGCCGGGTCCAGCGGGATTTGACCCGAGCAAAACAAAACGTCCCCGGCCCACACCGCTTGGGAGTATGGCCCGATGGCCTTCGGTGCCGCGTCCGTCGCCACCACTTGTCGATTCATCGTTTGCCTCCGTTGTTTGCCCCGCTGCCGTCCTTCAGTCGCCACGCCAACCACCCCGCCATCGCCAGCATCGCGCCGTCCTCCAGCAGGGCGACCACCCCCACCCTTCGCGCCTCGACGGTCCCGAAACAGCCGCAGCGAATGTCGTACCCGTGCGCCAACGCCCAGCCGATGGCGCCCAGGAACACCACCATCAACGCCGTGATCACCACCGCGCTCGCGCGTTTCCAAATTCCGCAGACCAGCAGTCCGCCCGCCACCAATTCGATCCACGGCAAGGTGATCGCCACAAGGTTGGCCAGCGCCCGCGGCGGTACATGGTAGTTGGCGACATCCTTGGCGAACGCCGCCAGGTCCGGGACATGGGAAAACTCTATCCCGTGAGCGTGGCCCACTTGCACGTTCCAGATTTTGGCAACCGCCGATGCGATGAAGATGCCCCCCATGATCACTCGAAGTATCAGGTCCACGACCTTCATGGCTGGCTCCCCGTATGCGTTGCCAAACCCGCCCGCCGCCACGCGCTCCACCCGTTCACCAGATGGCGGACGTTGTGATAGCCGAGTTCGCGAAGCCGAACCGTCAGGCGACTGCTCAGATCACAGTCTTCACCGTCGCAGTAGGTGATGATGGTCGCGTCGGGCGTGAGCATCCGTTCCACAAGTGGGAACCGGTCGTCAAATTCCTCGATGGGCAGGCTCAACGCGCCGGCGATATGCCCGGCGGCGTAATCAGCCGGCTCGCGCGCGTCGAGAAAAAACGCCGACCCGCCCGCCCATAATTCTTGCGCCTGCTGGAATGCGACGGTGTCCTGTGCCTGTGGCGCCGCTTTCGGCGGGGTGACGTACGGAATCCGACGCGGAGAAACCGCGTTGGCCGCCAAGCCCAGCACCGCGCCCGCCAACACAATCACCAGCGCCCGCTGGAGGGTCCGCCACATGCCCGGCCGATCACCGCGCCCCCATGACGACGACCGTCACGGGTATGGTAATCTTCGGCTGGCTCGGCATGTTCGTCTCGAAGCTGACCGCGCCCTGCTCGGATTTCTCCGGCGTCCCGGCCAGCGTGGCGACCACCGCATACACCTTGCCGGTCTCGACCGTCGAAAGCTCGACGGTCAAATCCTTCAGGCTGCTCGTCACATTTTTGACTTCCAGAGGCCGGTCGGACCGTGTTGAGGTGATCGTCACGCGGCGCGCTTGCTGCGCCAGCGGATTGTTCGCCGGCGTCCGCAAGGGATTCATGATCGACCAGTACAGCGATTCATGATCGATGACTACGTCGCCGAGCACCTGGCCGGTGACGTAGACGGTGCCAATCTGTTGGCTGATGCCTTCCGCAAACAGCTTCACATTCTCGTTGAATCGTGCCGGCGTGCCATCGCCCTTGAGTTCGAAGACGACTCGGGCCGCCTGGCTCCCGTTCGTCCCTTGAACCGCTTCGATCCGTGCCTGCAACATCTTGTTAATCGGCTCGATCTTCTTCAGAACCAGTTCCTGGCCATCAAGTCGTCGAATCGTTACCGAACCGTTCGTCGATGTGCCTTGTCGAATACTCCCCAGCGCGATCGACCCGGGCGTCACTTCGATCACTTGCTTGATGTCAACTTTGATCGCCAGATTCATGTTCGGCGACTGCGGGTCGTTCGACGGGACGGTAATGTGCTTCTCCAACGCTCCGTGCGCCGCTCCCACATTGACCTTGAATACCAGTTCACCCTTTTCGCCCGGTTTCAAGGTGTTCGGCTTCACGCTGGCCACCGTACAACCACACGATGGCTTCGGCGCGCCAACCTTCAGTTCCCCCTCGCCGGTATTCGAGAAGGTGAAAGTTCCCGTGACGGAATCAACAAACGAGGTGGTGCCGAAATCGTACACCAACTTGTCGAACTGGATTTTCGGAGGCGGCTGCGGCTTCGCGGCTTCCGCCGGGCTGTTGGTCCCCTCCGCCCATGCTACCCCAATCGACATCACGGTAAACAATGCTGCAGTCAACAATTCTCGCTTCATGTGGTTTTCGCTCTCTTTGTTTACGTTGGCCCAAACTGTTCCGCGCATCTTACTCGGCCCCGTCCCCGCTGACAAGTGCAACTCTCAGCCGCCTTTACTAGGAAAAGCGTTGCATTTGGCCGGGGTCCGGTTGAAGATTTCCCGGCGGTTTGGACAGCGACCATGTGTTTTTCACTCAACCTTTTTCCACAATTTCTTGCGGCCATGGCTCTTGGCTCGGGAACCCTTTCGGAACGGGAACTGATCGCGCGGTATCCGGTCATCGCCGCCGCAGTCACGCTCCTGCTTTCACTCGGCCTGCTCGCTGACCTGTATCTGCTTGCGAAGTTTGCGCGGCCCGCGCCCTCGAACGGACAGGTCACGAACGCGCCTCTTCTCAAAATTGGATCGAAACCGTGGAGCCTCCACGATGTGTTGTATGTCTCGGGCGCCCTGGTCCTGGTGTTCGGCGTCGTCGAAGGCATCGCGATGTTGATCGTCAAATTCGCCCGCGTGGACGAGGCGGTCGCCCTGCCGTGGTTGCTCGGGATGGACATGCTGTTGCGTCTGGCCGCCCTGTTCGGGTTCGTCGAGTTGTTTCGCCACCGCCACATTGACTGGGGCGCGGCGCTCGGTCTTCGGCGTGAGCCGCCCCTGCGCGCCCTCGGGCTGGGCGCAGTCTTTTTTTTGGCTGTGCTCCCGCCACTCGCCGTGGTGTTCACGGTCTACTCCAAATTCTGCCATCTGGTCGGCATCAAAGACGAGCCGCAGCCAATCTCCGACCTGTTGACCACTTCCGACTCCATGATTTCCGTAGCCCTGATTGTCATTTTCGCGATCGTCGTGGCCCCCGTGTGTGAGGAGCTTTTCTTTCGCGGCTTCGCGTACCCCGCCCTCAAACAACGCTGGGGCATCTGGGCGGCGCTGACGACCGTGTCCGCCGTCTTTGCGATCATCCATCTGCACCTGCCGTCCCTCGGCCCGCTCTTTGCCCTGGCGCTCGGACTCGGTCTCTCGTATGAATTGACAGGATCGCTGCTGGCCCCCATCACGATGCACGCGTTGTTCAATGCCACCAATGTCGCCGTGCTCCTGTACGTCCGGACTCACTCATGAAACGTGTCCGCAAACGATCTGTCACCGTCCAGAATCGTGGCGAGTTCGGCCTGATCGGCGAAATCCAGCGCGTGATCGGCCACGCCGGGGGTTCGGTCGTCGTCGGCATTGGCGATGATTGCGCCGTGCTGCGCCACGGCAAATCCAACAAGTTCCTGCTGTTCACCTGCGATCCCGTCGTGGAAGGTGTTCATTATCGACGCCGCGACCCGCCTCGCCAGGTGGGCTGGAAAGCCATGGCCCGTAATCTCAGCGACATCGCCGCCATGGGTGGCGTGGCGCGTTGGGCCGTCGTCAGCATCGGATTGCGCCCCGGTGCTGACGTGCGTTGGGTGAAAGAACTCTACGCGGGTCTTCACGCCGCCGCGCGGAAGTTCGGCTGCCAGATTGTCGGCGGCGACACGACGCATGTGAACCACGAGCCGTTCGTCGTGGTCGCCCTGATCGGCGAGGTGGAGAAGTCGCGAATCACCTTGCGCCGTGGCGCGAAGATTGGCGATTCGATACTCGTGACCGGTGCGCTTGGCGGCTCGTTGCGCGGGAAGCACCTCGCCTTTACACCCCGAATCAAGGAAGCGCGCTGGCTGGTCGGCAACTTCCCCCTGCATGCCATGATCGACCTGAGCGATGGGTTGTCCAGCGATTTGCAACGCCTGGTGGAACGGAGTGGACGCGGGATCGGATTCGAGATTCATGCCGCCGAGATCCCGATCGCGCGCGTCGCCGGTGGAAGCCTGGCGGCGGCTCTCAACGACGGCGAGGACTTCGAGTTGCTCTTCACAATCGACCCGCGCCATGTAACCGCGCTTCGTCAGAAATGGGCCCGGAGATTTCGCCTGGAACTGACCGAGATCGGTCGTGTCGTGCGCTCCACGCACAAAGTCGTCCTCATCGGGCGCGATGGATCGAGAGGCGTTCTCGCCCCGGCTGGTTATGATCACTTCCCAACACATTGAAACACACAGCGTCGAGGAAACGCTGAAATTCGGCGAGCAACTGGCGGCCGCGCTTCATCCGGGCGACGTGCTGGCTTTGTCCGGCGATCTTGGCGCCGGAAAAACCGCGCTCATCAAGGGCATCGCGCGCGGTCTCGGCATCACACAGGACGTGACCAGTCCCACGTTTACACTCGTGCATGAATACCTCAGCGGCCAACTCCCGTTGTTCCACGTCGATCTCTATCGCCTCGACACGGTGGATCAAGCATTGGCTATTGGCATCGAGGATTACTTGAACGGCCCGGGCGTCACCGCCATTGAATGGGCGGAGAGAATCGAGCCGCTGTTGCCGCCGCGCACAACGCGCATCCGCATGAAATCCGTCGGCGAGAACACGCACCGCATCGAGGTGGCATGATTACCCTGGCGATCGACACCTCGACGCCGCGCGGCGCGGTCGCGCTGTTGCGCGACGACAAACCGCTGGCGCAAGAGTCATTCGACCGCACCCAGCCGAAGCAGAATCTTTTCGATGCGGCGGCAAAACTCCTTTCGACGAATGGACTCGGCCCGCGGGACTTGGGCCTGCTGGCAGTGGGACTCGGCCCGGGCTCGTTTACCGGAATCCGCGTCGGCCTCGCCGCCGCGAAGGGAATCGCCCTGCCCTGCAAGCTGCCCATCAAGGGCGTCAGCAGTTTCGACGCTATCGCCTTGACCGCCCTGCCGAAAATGCCGGGCGAGTGTCCGCGGATGTGTGTGTTCTCAGATGCGCGGCGGGACGAAATCTATTTTGCGATGTATGATGGCGAAGGCCGGCGGGTAAAGGAATGTCTGATTGCCGCGCTCGAAACGGTCGCCGACGAGATTCATGATCCGATTTGGTTTGTCAGTTCCGAAATCGAGCGATACAAAAGCAATCTCGTCACGCTCTTTGGCGGCTTTGCATCGATTTGCGAAGCGCCTGTGTTCCCGAGCGCGGCGGCCGTGGGCTGGTTGGCGTTTCACCGGTTTCGCCACGACGGCAATCGTGGCGACGAAAAGGTCGAGCCCATTTATTTGCGTGAACCACAGTATAAGACGATTGGAATATGACACAGGCCAACTCATCTCCGATTCCACAGTGGTCGGCGAGCCCGGATCATATCACTGATCCGGGTCAGAAAGCCTTTCAGATCAATCTGGATGCAAAGAAGTACGGCACCTTCGCCGAAATCGGCGCCGGCCAGGAGGTCGCCCGCTGGTTCTTTCGCGTCGGTGGCGCGGCGGGCACCGTCGCCAAGACCATGTCCGCGTACGATAAAACTGTCAGCGACGCCATCTACGGCCCCACCGAGCGGTACGTGAGCCGATTGCGGCTCCAGCAGATGCTGGATTACGAGTACAACCTGTTGAAGGAACGGCTCGACCCATCGCGCGGCGCGGAAACTTGTTTCTTCGTCTTCGCCAACACCGTCGCCGCCCGCAGCTTCACCCGTCGCGATGACTCCAACGGCTGGCTGGGCATCAAGTTTCAGGCGCAGCCACGTACCGAGCCCTCGCAAGTCATGATCCACGTCCGCCTCTTGGATGAAGAAAACCTCCGCGAGCAGGAAGCCCTCGGCACCATCGGTGTCAACCTCGTCTATGGCGCGCTGGTCCACTTCGAGAACCCGCCCTACCTCATCACGTCATTGCTCGATCAATTGTCCAAGAGCCGCATCGAAGTGGACATGATCAAGTTTTCGGGACCGGCTTCGCTGCGGTGGATAACCGCCTGATAAGCCTGCAACTCGTCGAGCAGGGGCTCACCGAGGCGGTAATGTTTACCGTGGACGGCGAAGTGGTGCAGCCGTCGGAGGTCCTCTACAAGAAGCCCGTCCTCGTCGAGCGCGGCACCTTCCGCCCTGTCAACAATCTCCACGTCGATATGCTCGAGTGCGCCCGCCGCCAGTTCCTCGCCGATTGCACAGACAACAAAGACCCGGTCGTCCTGATGGAAATCACGATGCGCAACCTGCTTCAGAACGTCAACGTCCAGCCCGCCGATTTCCTCGCGCGCGTTGATAGCCTCAGCACCATCGGCAAGACCGTGCTCATCACCAGCCACGGCGAATTCTACCACATGGTCGAATACCTGCGCCGCACGACCAACAACAAGATCGGCATCGCCGTCGGCATGCCCACCTTGCAGGAATTGCTTGAACCCCGCTACTACGCCGACCTGCCGGGCGGCATCCTCGAAGCGCTCGGCCTCCTCTATTCCGGGCCCGTCAAACTCTACGTCTATCCCCGCAAGACGGTTGCGCACGACAAGCTCATCACCACCGAGAACATGCCCGTCGCCAACAACCTCAAAGACCTCCTCGCCCACTTGCGCCACAACCATCTTGTCGAAGATCTTCAAGGCATCAATCCGGCCAACCTCACCATGTCTTACGCGGACCTCCTCAAGAAAATTCGCAGCGGTGACGCTGAATGGGAGAAGATGGTCCCCACCACTGTCGCCGAAATCATCAAGTCCCGCCACTACTTCGGCTTCGGCGGCGGCAACGACGAATAATCTGCCGCTCCCGTTCTCAAAGCCGCCCGCGCATACTGGCGCTGCGCTCAAATCTGAGTACATTACTTGCTGTAAGACGACAGTATGACGGCCTTGAGAAGAATCAACTTTTGGATGACAGCCGGGGTGTGCGCCGCGCTCGCGCTGGGCTGCGGCACCGCCGTGAGAACCCTGGTGATGAACAATCCCCGGGTGGAAAAAATTCTCACCGAGCCGAAGCCCGACCACACCGTTACGCACACCGGCCGCGTCGAATACGTCGGCGACACCGACAATCGCATCACCGTCTTGTATGTCACCGGCACCCCGTATGAGATGGGCTACGAACACGGACGCCTCCTCGCCGAGCAGGTTCGCGGCACTATCGCCGACGTTCAGGCCGGTGCGGACAAGTTCCTCCCGAAGGAATTGCGCGACTCGAAATTGATTACCCGCCACGAGCAGGACAACATTATCGACGAAATCCTCGACCGCGCCTGGCACATGATGGCCCGCTACGCCCCGCACGAGGACCTCGAAGAAATGGCCGGCCTCGCCGCGGGCAGCGGCATCCCCCTCGACCGCATCCATCGCATGCACGCTATCCCCGATGTCGGCGAAACCAGTTGCAGCGGCCTCGTCGCCAAAGGCGGCGCGACCAGCGACGGGCATGTCTATCAGCTCCGCATTCTCGACTACGGAGCGAATTTTAACCTCCAACGACGCCCGCTTATCACTGTCTATTGTCCCACCACCGAAAACGCCAATCCTTACGTTACCATCGGCTGGGTCGGCTTCGTCGGCGCGGTCTCAGGCGTGAACGAGAAAGGCGTCGCCCTCAGCGAAATGGGCTTCGGCAACCCGCCCGGCGAAACGCTCGCGGGCATGCCCATGCCGTTCCTGCTGAAAAACGTCCTGCGCTATGCCGACTCCGCCGAGGAAGGCGCGGCCATCATCCGCGCCGCGCACCGCACGAATTCCTATGTCTATTTTCTCGGCGACAAACTCCACGACCCGATCGGCATGATCACCTCTGCCCAACGCTGCCTCGCCTATCACGCCAACGACAGCGACACTCTCGCCGTCGACGGCAAGTCTATGCCGCAGTTCCACGATGTCGTCTACGGCGGCCACTACGAAGACAAACAAGCCGACCTCGTCCACGACTTGCAAGGCAAGTTCGACGTCAGCTCCATCCAGGAACTCGCCCGCCAGATCGCCATGAAATCGAATCTCCAGACCGTGATCTACGATCTCACCGCCGACAGAATCTGGGTCGCCAACCGCAAAGACAAAATCCGCGCCTCCGACCGCCCCTACGTCGAGTTCTCCCTCGCCGATGCCTGGAAGTCCGCCCCCTCCGCCTCCTCGACCAACGCCCCGCAACTCACCGCCACTCAGTAGCACTCACGCATCTTTCTGTCACTCTCTCCCGTCTCTTCTGTTGACACCCCGCCGCCGCCAGCGTTAAAAACGTCCTCGCCACCCATGAACCACTCTTTCACCATCACGCCCCCCGCCCTTGGCCTCCTCCTCACCACCTTCGCCCTCAACTCATTCGCCATCGCCATTTCCACCAACAACCCGCCGCCGCCCCCAGCCGCTTCCACCAACCAGCTCCAGCCGCCCATCACCGCTACCCAATCTCTCGCCACCGCCGCCGCTCCCGCCCAGCCTGCTGAAGCCGAGCCGACCGAAGCCGACATGCGCCAGGCCCTCCAGAAACACATCGACGACCTCAACGCCTCCATGCAACCCACCACCGCGCCGCCGACCACCACCACGCCTCCCGGCGCCTATCCACCCGCGGGCTACACCCCTCCGATCGGCCCGCGCTACAACAACCTCTACAAGCCCGTCACCAAAGACAGCCAGTACGAAAATTGGACCGACGTCGCCCATCGCGCCGGCGCCGCCCCCCGACTCGAGATTATCTCCTTCAAAAAAATCCATTGCACACCCGCCCCGGGCCAACCCTGGTTCCTCGGCGACTATATCGCCGAAATCCGCCTCACCGGCGACCACCCCATCGCCCAGGAAATCCTCCAAACCTCCGGCAAACTCTCCCACGCCACCTTCATCCACGGCGACACCGGCTGGATCTGGGGCCAGCTAAACTAATTCACGCCGTGCCGCTTCTTCCAGCCGCAGGGCTGGCGTTGCAACGGCTGTGTATCAGTATTTTCTTGCCTTGCGTCAGCGCACTCGCTACTAAACCACGCCGGATAGGAGACTCCCTGCACGAAGCGGCTCTTGGGAGTCCTTCAGCACAACCGATATACCAACGTTAAGAAAGAAAACACCTTCGTGAAATATCGACTAATAGTGGTGGGAGTTTCACTTCTGGGATTGGCCAGTTGGTCCATGGCCCAAACGAACGACGGTTCCACCTCCCCCGTGGTCTTGCCGCCCATGACCGTCACAGGTACGAATGTGCTGCAAGAGGAGACGCTGATGGGGCCGAACCAGCAGCCGGAGTGGACGGCTCGGCGACCGTTTGGGATCACGCGCGTGTACGTCCATCCCCCGTGGCAAATGGAAACCGAATTCGGGTGGGACAGGATGTATGACCGCGCCGGCTCGCCCCAGGACGAGATCCAGCAGGAGTTTGAACTCGGCTTGCCGTGCCGATTTCAGGTCGATTATGAGATTCACGGGGCCAATTTCGTGGATGCCACGGATGTTGCGGGTCCTCACCCTGGTGCTCCCGGTCACGGTCGTTGGAATTACGCCGACAGCGAATGGGAATTGCGGTGGGCACTGGCCGACTGGGGCAAGATCATCGCGAATCCCACGCTGAAAGCTGAGTGGAAACATGACAACGGCGGGGGAGATTCCTGGGAAACCGACCTGTTGCTCGGCGACGAGTTGACGAAGGGCTGGCATTGGGGCTCGGATTTCTTCTGGGAGCAGGGCGTCGACGGTAACCTTCATACCGAGAAGGCAATCAGTGTGGCTGTCAACTATTCGGTGATCGACGAAAAACTCGCCATCGGCGTGGAAGAGAGAACCGACAGTGAGAACGATGAGACGAGCCGCCACGCGTTCCTGAACCAGGAAGTGGGTCCAAGCGTGCAATGGCGGCCGACGTCGCGCACGCATCTCAACCTCGAATGTCTTTTCGGCGTCTCGGTCTGGGCGCCACACGTCGAAACATTCGTGTTCTTCGGTGTGGACTTCGGCCCGGGCTCCGAGCCTCCGGAAGGCGTCACCCCGGTATCGCTCCATACCAAGTAGCACCAGCGACACGCCAGCTTTTCAGGATTCCGCCTTGCGAAAGATATTGGGGTCCCTGCGGATGACTGGACCGCACGAAGCTCGAACGTCAGAAAGAGCCTGGTCCAAGACCTAACGGTGATGTGACCGGCTACTTTTGGGTGCCGGTGATATCGTAGAGGAAATCGCCGTTCACCTTCTTCTTCCACTGCAACCCGCCCGTGACGTTTGTGCCATGGATCGAGGCAGTCCAAATGGCCACATCGTTGGTGGCCTTGACGGCCTTAAATTGCTCGATCTCAAATTCAATCTCGCCCGGCTCCATCTCCAATCGATAGGAGGTGGCCGGCTGGAACCCTTCCCGTGACAAAGCCGTCGAGGTGAACTTGCCGTCGGCGAAAACCCATTCGTCCTGAATTTCTTTTCCGCCTTTGTCAGCGGTCGCCTTGTCGGGAACCGCTTTGATTCTCCACTTCGTGCCGTCAAGCGGGTTGGTGGCATTCTGCATCGCGGCCCGCACCAGGATCGCGCTGGCGAACAGCATGGCTGCAAGGATCATTACTCTCTGGGGCTTATTCAGTTGCATGGGCGCTCTCCCGAGTTTTCGCTTGGTTGGATTTGAAAATGGAAATGCGTTTCCCCGCGCTGACGGACGCTTGGTCACCATGGGCACAGCATACCAAACTGCCTGCGACGCGGACAAGGAGTTTAAGAAATTTGGTGTCGTCGCCCCAACGCCATCACCGGGGTCGAGCACGGCGGTACTGTTTGACTTGTGACGGTTCCTAAAGTATTCTTTGACAATTGTAGGGGTCGCAGCCCCGGAGGAGCCACTTCGAGAATGCCAAAGCGCGTCTACGCTATTGTAGTCCTATTGTGTTGTGCGTCGATCGCGCGCGCGACGACCATCACCAACACCCGCCCTGAGATCGCTCAAATGGCCGGCTACTGGGAGGTCGACAGCGTCCAGATTTCAGCGCTGGCCAATGCGCAGCTCATTCTCAATGCCAGCCCCTCGTGTACCACCACCGGCAGTTGGGAGTATATGGACCCGAGCGGCTCAACGGCGTCTGATGGTGACGAGCACATCAACATGTCGCTGGATTCCTCGGGCACCGGTGCGAACTGCAACAATCTCCACAATGGCGACTCAGAGATTGTCGCCGAGATTATCAATGCGGCGGGAAGCCTTCTGAGTTCCGGCTACACTCATGCTAAGGCGCGAGGGATTTTTCGCTACTACCACGAGCATGCGGGTGAAATCAAGTATGAGATCCATCCCATGACGGAGCGGGACACGTGGAATGGAAGCGCCTTTGTCCTTGCCAACGATTACCATAATACCATCCGGCCAGACGCCTACGGGACAGGGTACGCCCTCAGCACGTACCAGGACATGGCGTCGGGCGGGAATCAACAAGTCACCGTTCAGGTGCTGGCCGATAATAACCGCGTGGTGATTACGTACCCCACCGCCGCCGGAGCCGACACTGCCAACTACGGCCAGTTTGACGGCCAAGTGGTGCAGACGCTCACGAGCGATTCGACCAGCCCGTACATTACATTTCATGCCACCAACTCCCCGGCGGGCGCCATCTCGGGTGCGCGCATCATGCGCTGCCGCCTCATCACCAACACCGTCGCCTATACCGTCGCCACGGCCTTGGGGTCCAATCAAACCGTCACGGTGAACTTATTGAACCGCGTCGATATGCTGGGAATGTCCAATGTGGTTGCGTCGCTCGGCGCCGGCCAGAGCATGACAATCACCCAGCCTTTGGAATGGATCACGCTGGGCCTTACCAATGTCGGGCCGAATGTGCCGCCGACGGCCATTTTCAGCGGCAGTCCCACCAACGGGACTGCACCCTTGACCGTGACGTTCACCGATGGTTCCGCGGGCTCGATTACCAATCGGTTCTGGAGTTTTGGAGATGGCGGCACCAGTAATACCACGGCGACGAGCGTTCAGTACGTTTATCAAACAGCGGGCAGCTACCAGGTGGCATTGATCGCGAGCGGCCTTGGCGGCCTCAACACCAACACCAAGCCCAACTACATCGTGGTCAGTAGTGGGGCGCCGCCGCCATCGGCCAGCTTCACCGCCAGTCCCACCGTTGGCCCCGCGCCGTTGACGGTCAACTTCACCGACAATTCCACCGGCACGATCACCAGCGTCTCCTGGGCCTTCGGTGATGGCGGCACGACCACCTTCGCCGCGCCGACCAACGTGCAGTATCTGTACGCCACTCCGGGCGTGTATACGGTGACTCTGATTGACAGCGGTTCGGCGGGTGCCAGCACGAACACGCAATCGAATCTGATCACCGTAATGGATCCGTACGCGTGGTGGGCATCGAATTATTTCGGCTGCGCGTCCTGCTCGCAGGCGCAAGGCAACGCCGATCCATACGGCAAAGGAATCAGCAACACCAACCAGTTCCTGCTGGGTCTCAACCCGACCAACCCCGCCTCGGTGTTCCGGATTCTCACGGTCGTCCAGCAGACCACCGATGTCGTGGTCACCTGGGACGCCGGCGCCGGGCGAACCAACGCACTGCAGGCCACCAGTGGCGACGCCAGCGGCAATTACTCCAACAACTTCGTGGATATCACCACTCCCCCGCACATCATCATCCCCGGCAGCGGAGACGTCACAACCAACTACACCGACAGCGGCGGCGCAACCAATTCACCCACTCGCTACTACCGCGTCCGCCTCGTGCCGTAGAACATCTGTCCTCGCCCCGCCGTGTAGCGTGGGAAGCCGAGTCCTCAAGACGCCGCAACTCCTTCCCTGCGGCAATCCCCAGCCCATCCGGCCCGCTTGCGCTCAACACTCTCTGCGCTCGACGCGCCTTCTCGATTCTGCCATTCTCTCCGCGCTAGGTTCCGTTATTCCAAGGGAGGCAGGGCGAACCGATTGCTCACACATCAATATTGATGTTGCACTTCCATGGACTTTACAGTAGAATTCTATGAATCCGTCACGGGGCGATGCCCCGCGCGTGAGTTCCTTGATCAACTCAAAGCCACTGATCCCGGCGATTTTGCGGCGGTCATGGCCGGCTTGGCAAAACTGCGCCATTCGCAATACCACCGCGCCCCGTTGTCTAAACCGATTAGCGATGGATTGTTTGAGTTGCGACATGTAGGCAAGTTGAATAGTCGCGTGTTGTACTTCTTTATGAAAGGCCGACGCATCATCGCCGTACACGGTATCCGCAATAAGGCCCAGGCCATTGAACGGCACGACCGCGCCGTGGCGCTCGACCGGATGCGTGACTGGCTCACGAGGCAACCACAGTGAAAAAGACCAATTTCGATCTCTATCTCGCCCACCAGTTAAAGGATCAAGCGTTCGCCGAGCGATTCCGTCAAGCCGGGCCAGCCTGGGATGTGGCCCTCCAACTCGCCGCGCTCCGCACCGAAGCGGGCCTGACCCAAAAACAACTCGCCCGTAAAGTCGGCACGACCCAACAGCAAATCTGCCGGTTGGAATCCCCCTGTTACGAAGGCCACTCGCTCAGTCTCCTCCGCCGCGTGGCCGACGCCCTCCATGCCCACGTCCGTGTCATTTTCGAGCCAATCCAATCAGGGAAACGATCCGCCATCGCCGAGGCCCGCGCTCGCTATCGCACCCGGCCACGCTGACCGCCCTCCGTCTTGTAGGGTTCAGCGCCTACCTTTTTCTTCCGCACTCTTTCGTCTTGCTTCCTGCTTCTTCGTGTTCTTCCGGTACTTTGCCGGTTGTTCGCGGACGACATTCGATGTAGCGGGGGGACCGGAACGACGGAGAGTTAGTTCACGTTCGCGCAGATCATCGAGTAACCGCAGCTTCTCGGCCAGCGGTCGCGCGGCGAGTTTCCGGCGCAGGACGCGTTTGCTGGCGAGAATCTGTTGCAGGTTGAAGCTCATGTGGCGCATCGCCCAGGAATTGCCCTTCGAACTGCCGCCACCGCTCAAGCAGACCGTGCCGCGTGAGAATCGCCTCGAACCGCCCACCGTCCAGCGCACCGGCTTCGACGAATTGAAGCAAGCGGGCCTTGTCTTTGGCACGACCGGTTTGCAGCGCGATAGCCGCCAGATGTTCGGCGGTAAACACCCGCGCCGGCAGTCCCTCAACATCCATTGTGACCGCTTCGCGCAGGGCTTCCTCGACCAACGCGCCCGTCGGCGGAAGAAACTGGACGGGCCAGCCGCCGATAACGACGTACTCGCCTTCGAGCGAATGACCGCGCGCCATGAGGTAGTCGAAGATCCGTTGGGGCGTGACGATAACCTTCCCGGGTTCGGCGCGGAACGAAACAAAAATGTCCACATCGAGCGTGGCAACCGGTTCGAGGTAGAAGGTCGCGCCAACCGCGCCGCCGATGGCCTGACGCTCAATCACCCCGTCGGCTTGCATTTGGTTGATGGCGGCGATGACCTCTTTGATCTTCATGCGCAGAGCGAAGCCGACAGCGTTTCGGCCGGCTGCCGATCTCGAATGTAATCCTGCGAACGTCTTGTAGCGCGTGCAACAAGTAGAGTCAAGGCCCGTGCGCCCCAGCCCTTTCTCCACCCTCCACCATTTTCCAAAGTGGGGATGGGCGCTCTGGGCAGTTTGGTTCGTCGGCAGTTATACGGCAGATGTGGTTTACTTTTCCGAGTCTCCACGCAGGGAGACTCGACGCACCACAAAGATAATTCTATCACTCGTCGGTTTGTTGGGGTTCATCTGGCTTTCCAGAACGATGCCTTGGGAAGCCCGTGTTTCATTCCTCATCATCTACCTCCTCGCCTGCTCCATTCTCATCCTCTTCAGCCGTAGGTAGCGTTCTTCCTTCTTACTTCATACTTTCTGAGCTGCACTTCGCAGCGTAATATGCACGATTTCCGCCGGCGCGTTGATCCGAATCGGAAACATGTTGCCAACACCATTCGACACGATCAGTTGACTGCGTCCTCGCGTGTACAGCCCCGACCAGTACCGGAACATGAGGGGACCAAACCCGTGCTGGCTGTCCAACATCGCATACCCGCCGTGCGTGTGGCCCGCCAGCGTCAACGGCAGGTCCGCCTTGACCGCCGCGTCGAACGCGTGCGGATGATGCGCCAGCAATATCGGAAAGGCATCCGGCCGCCGTTGCTTCATCACTTTATGCATCTGGAGCGCAATCACCCGATCCCGTTCCCGAATGTTCGCCTCCATCCAGCGCAAGCCGAAAAACTGAACCGGATACCCGCGCACCTCGGCCACCGCCGACTCATCCAACAGCAGTGGCACGCCCGCGGCTCTGACGCGCCGTACGAATTCCCAGGGATCGTCAAACAAATCATGGTTGCCTTCGATCATCCATTGGCCGTAACGCCCCTCCATCGCTTTCACCAGCGCAATTCCCTCGGCGAGATCCGCCAATTCGAAGTTGATCAGGTCCCCCGTCAAGAGCACCAGATCGGCCCCGAGCGCGTTGGTCGTGTCCACCATCTCTCGCAACACCCGGCCTTGCGTGTACGGGCCCACGTGGATGTCGCTCACGTGCGCGATGGTCATTCCGTCCAGCGCCCGGGGCAGCGCCGGCATCGATAGCGTAAAGCGCCGCACGCGAAAATGGTTGAGTTGCGCCAGCGCCACTCCGGTCAAACCCCCGGTGAATAAGGGCGGAGCCAGCGCTACGGCTGCGCCGATGAATTCCCGGCGCGTCAGCGACTCCCCGCCGTTGGGAGCGGCCACCGGACCATTCCGCCGAACTCTTATCGCCCGGGCCATTCTCCAAACCGGCCACACGCAAACCCACGCGATTCCCAGCGCGAACAGAGCGGCCAGCCCAAAATAGTGCCAGATACTGATCGCCGAGAGCACCGCCTTCGGTGCGTGGTAGGGCCAGTCAAGTCCGCCCAGCATCGAAAGAATGGCCGCCATCTGCCCCGCCATGAACACGCTCACCAGCACCCGCCACAGCCGCCTCTTCGTCAGGCGCATGGCCACCACCCACCACGCCGCATCCCCCACGACCATCAGTATGCGGAGCGCCGATCTGAACCAGAACCAAAACATAATAGTAGGACAATCATGCCTTCCATTGCGCTCAATGTAAATGCGTCCCGTTTCTCTCCCATACCGCCTTGACAACCCACATGCCGTCCAGAATAGTCTCGAAATATGAAGAGATTCCTTTTCCTCCTCCTTCCAGTCCTGGTCGCCATCCCCTGCCATGCCCAGTGGAATTATCCACCGACAAAAACCGTCGATGCCTCGGACACCTATTTCGGGAAAACGTACAACGATCCCTACCGCTGGCTGGAGAACCTGAAGGACCCGGAGGTCGTCGCTTGGTTTAAGGCCCAGGCGGAATTGACCGATGGACTGCTCGCGCAAATCCCCGCCCGCGAAGCCCTCGCCCAGGAATGGATGGCGTTGGACAAACTTAAACCCGCGGCCTACGCGTCAATCAGTTATGAGAACGGACGGGTCTTTTACAAGAAGACTCTGGGCGGCGAAAACGTCGGCAAACTCTTCTTCCGTCAAGGGTGGAAGGGAGCGGAAAAACTGATCTTCGATCCCGCCACCTATAAGGCCGGTGTGGTTACGACCATCCAAAGCATTGTCCCGTCATGGGATGGGAAATACGTCGCCATGGGGTTGTCTTCCGGCGGCGCGGAATGGTCGGACATTCGCGTATTGAACGTGGACCGGGGAACCCTGCTGCCCGACCATATCTATCCGTCCTATGAGCCTTACGGGTGGATGAAGGACAACAAGTCACTGTTTTATGACGCGGGCAAAGTCGCCGACATCAAAAGTCTCGAAATCGAACTGAACCGGAAAACCAGAATCCACAAACTCGGCGCCGACAGCGCCACGGACAGAGACATCTTCAGCGATGAGAGCAACCCTGAACTGGGCATCACCGCCAAGGAGATTCCGGGTGCTTCCATTGAAGAATCATACCCGGACTACATCTTCGGGTCCCTGGAAACCGTGCAAAGCGAGATGCGGCTTTTCTATGCTCCCATCTCCGAGTTGAAGCACAAGACAATCAAATGGAATGTCCTGTGCAAACGCTCGGACGACTTGGTCCGATCGACCGCGTTCCACGGAAATTACGCTTACGCCGTCACCCATACCGGCGCGCCCAAGTACAAGGTTGTTCGGACCAACGTGAAGCATCCTGACTGGGCTCACGCCACAACCGTGATTCCCGAGGCTGCTGACTCCATCAAGTACATCGTGAAAACCAGGCACTACCTCCTGATCGTGTACTCCAATGGGATTGTCGGCCGCGTCGTGAAATACAACCTGACCACCGGCCAGACCGCCGAGATCAAACTTCCGGCATCCGGGAGCGTCGGCGTCAGTTGCCCGGATTGGAAAACGGATCGGTGCCTGGTCTATATCACCTCTTGGACATCTCCCCTGACGATCTATGATTTCGATGCGCAGAAAGAGACTTTCGCGAAAAGCATTTTCAACACGGACGTCTCGTATCCGGGATTCGAAAACCTTGTCTCCGAAGAAGTCGAGGTGCCCGGGTACGACGGCACCATGATTCCGCTCTCCATCATTTACAAAAAGGGGATCCCGCTCGACGGGTCAAACTGCTGCATCCTCACCGGCTATGGCGCTTATGGGTCCAGTTACAGCCCCTACTTCAGCATTCCCAATAATTCACTGGCAACCCATGGGGTGGTGATTGCCTTTGCCCACCCCCGGGGCGGTGGCGAAAAGGGCGAGGCTTGGTACAAGGCCGGTTACAAGACGACCAAGCCCAACACTTGGAAGGACTTCATCTCCTGCGCCGAGTACCTCGTGAAGAAGGGATATACCAGTCCCCAAAAGCTCGCCGGAACCGGCACCAGCGCGGGCGGAATCCTGATCAGCCGGGCCATCACGGAACGCCCGGATTTATTCGCCGCCGCAGTTTGCAATGTCGGGTGCGCGAACGCGATGCGTTTGGAGTTCTCCCCCAATGGTCCGGTCAATACTCCGGAATTTGGCACCGTGAAAGACCCCGTCGAGTGCCAGGCTCTGTTCGAAATGGATGGAGTCCAACACGTCCAGAAAGGCGTGAAGTATCCCGCCGTTATGGGCGTGGGTGGCTGGAATGATCCCCGAGTCACAGCCTGGGAACCGGGCAAGTTCGTGGCGGCCTTGCAGGCGGCAACAGCCTCGGGCAAGCCCGTTCTAATGAAGGTGAACTACGATAACGGCCACTTCACGGAGGAAAAGATTGTCACGTTCAAAAACTTCGCGGGCCAGTTCGCATTTCTCCTGTGGCAGACGGGGCACAAAGAGTTTCAGCCTGTGAAGTAGACAAGTCGGGCCCTGGATTCACGCGTTCGCTACCGGGCCGTCGGTTGCGTCACTTCGCTCCGGCCTGCGTTACTGCGAATGTCTGGCCGCCGATGGTGATCGAACCGGTCAACGTCGTGGTGTTGGTGTTCGGCGCGACGGTGTAACTGACCGCTCCACTGCCAAGGCCATTGGAGCCACCTGTGATCGTGATAAACGAATCATTGCTGATTGCCGTCCACGCACAATCGCTGAAGTTCGGCTTCACCTTCACGACCGCCGTACCGCCGGTCGCCTTTAACTTCCCAGCCTTCGGGCTCAGCTTGAATATGCAGCCTCCTGCTGCCTGATTGACGGTGAAGGTCTGGCCCGCAATCGTCATCGTGCCGCTCAGCGCCGTCGTATTCGTGTTGCCCGAAATGCTGTACGTGACCTTGCCCTTGCCCGTGCCGTTGCCGCCCCCGGTGATCGTGATAAACGGGTCGTTGCTCACCGCCGTCCAATCGCAGGGAATTCCGTAGGAATTTACCTTCACCGTCTTGGACCCGCCCTTTGCCGCGAGTGTGATGCTCGCCGGACTCAAAGCGAAAATGCAGTTGAGGGAGGCCGCTTGCTCGACTGTGAACGTCTGCCCGGCAATCGTCATCGTGCCGGTGCGAACTCGGATGGATGCGTTGGAAGCCACCATGTAGCTCACCGTCCCGGCCGAAGAGCCGCTGGCTCCCGACTGGATCGTAATCCACGGCGCACTGCTGCTCGCGGTCCAAACGCAGTCAAGCGCATCCGCCACGCTTACAGTGCCGTCGCCGCCGCCCACGTCGTAGGACGCGTTCGTGGGCAGAAATCGAGGAGCTACAGAGGAAATTCGCCACGAAAGCACCATCCGCCGTCGCCGTAAACGTGTAGTCTGACGACGCGCTGACCGCCTGCCCGTTTTCCGTCCAGTTCACAAAGCTGTAGTTCGTATTGGCCGCGGCTGAAACCGTTACGCTCGACCCGCAGGTTACAGAGCCCCCGCCGCTTGTAGTGCCACCTTCCTCGGGTGAACTGTCCGTGGTAATCACTACACTGGAAACGGGCGTGAAGTTGGCCACCAATGTCCTGTTGGTGACCGCTGTGAATTCATAGCTCGGCGTTGTACTCACTTCGACGCCCTCTTCTGTCCAATCGAAGAAGCTGTAGCACGCACTCGGCGCCGCGGTTACGATTACATCCGACCCGCAGTTCACTGCGCCACCACCGCTCGTGCTGCCACTGCCAGACGGAGCGGAACTCGTCGCAATCGTGTAAACGCACCCACCGAGAGCACTGATCAGACCGCTTCCGTTGGGCGTTCCCCAGCCGGTGCAGAGGTCGTAGCCCGCAGCCGCGTAAAACCTGCCGGGGCTGCTGCTGGTCACGTTATCACCAACGGTGATATCGTGAAAATCAGACGCGTAGTTTGCCCTCTTACCGATCGCGTACAGGGCCGGGTTAACCTGCCCGACCGAGTGTTGGCCGGAAGCGGCCGCTGACTGATTGACCAAAGCGATAAAGCCCGCCCACAGCGGCGCCGCAAAACTGGTGCCGGTACCTATTTCGTTTTTGCCATTGTCGGCGACGAAGGCAATATTGTCAGCCACCATGGCCACATCCGGAACGTTCCGCATGGCCGTCGACCCCTGGTTGTCAGACATGCTGATGCCCTGTTGATAACTCGGAATCGAGTAGCTGGTGCTGATCCCGCCGCTGCTGCCAATATAGCCGCCGTGGCTAACACTCCCCTCGTTCCAGACAGTTTCCGACACCCAATTGCCGCCCGGACCGGTGGTCAGTAACGTCGTCCCACCCACTTGCGTGATGTTCGGGTCATCCGACGGAAAATCGATGGACGTCGACCCGGAAAAAGGCATCGCCATCGCCCGAAGCGTCGAAGAATGATTGTCCCTGCATCGCCATTTGCTGAAAGTATTGATCGGCAGTAGCGTCAGGGCCACCACCCCAACCCCAGGAACAACTGAGTTGCTTGGCCTTATTGTCCGAAGCCATTTGACTGAGAATGTCGTCCGCGGTGCCATTCGGACCGGCCTCATAGACGATCACCTTGGATAGTCCCGGTGCCATGGAAATCGCCATCTCGATGTCCAGAGCCACCTCGCTGTTATTGATGCCCGGTACCTCGCCGAACCCATCCACCGACACATTCTCCAGTGTGACGCTCGGCAATCCGGTTTGTGCCTCATACTCAGAAATGTCGTTTGCATAGTAACCGTCAAACTCCAGCAGTCCCACCACTTGCCCTGCTCCGGTGAGACCGGCGGCACCCGAGAGATACGCGGCCCTGAAATCGTAACCCGTGTACTGGCCGCGCGGCCCCGAGCCGTCGTTGGGCGTCGCGTTCTTCGACTTGCTGCTCGGCCTTCGGATTAGCTGTTTCGGATGCGGCACGGTATAGTTATTCAGGCCGCTGATGTTTAACACGGGAACCGCCAGGTCGAGCGACGGCTCGACATCGGGCGCATAGAACGTCCGGGCTTCCGTCGGGTGCCGGTAAACGCGCATCGTCAAATGGAGAATCCTCTCGATATCTGCCACCGCCCCGTTCACATCCAACAGGACGCGACCGGGATGCCGGCCACCCACCGTCAACCCGTTGGCCTTCACGAAATCGATGAGAGCCTGGTAGTCCTGTTCTGTCGGACCAAACCTTTCCGAGAACTGCTCCGGCGTAAGATAGCGATGGTAATTAGGACTGGCCGGATCATAGATTTGCCGGAGTAGATTGTTGAGTTCTTCCTGATTGCGTAGCGGAAGCCCTATCGCCAAATACAGGTTCGTTGAGCCGGAAAGCTGGCCCACCGGTTGCAGATGCAATTCCGTCACGGCCCTTGGGATGTGACCGCGCAACACTTGACGTTCTGTGGCTTTGGTTGTTTGGGCAGGCAATACGCTTGCGATCAGCAGTAGAAGACAGGTGATGAGGCGGCCCGTGCTGAGGTTTGGCGTCTTGGGACATGGACCGGAAGGCCTCGCCGACGTTCGCGCGACGGGGACAATCGATATCCACCCTGCCACACCAGTTCTGCGGACGCACATTGAAATAAACCGTACCCCAAACATCTAGTGAATTCAAGGCTTCCGTGCCTATAGCCCCAGCGCATGGGTTGAGATTGGTTCCTGAGCGGATGGCTCAGACGAGGATAGTCTCTTAGCTTGCGTTTACGATATTTGGACCCGGTCGGCTGGCCGAGAGGATAGGTGTTGGGGAGCGGCTCCTTGACAAGGATTCAGGTGCGGGCCAGTATCGGGTCGACCTTGGCTGAAACGGCTGGGAAGTTTTCAAACGCGATGCATATATTGAAGTCCTTCATTACCAGTCTGGTTCTTCTCGCTTTCCTTATCAGCGGCTGCGGCAAGACACAGACAGCCGTTCCTCCTTCGAAGACGGCGCAGGATACCGGTCAGACGGAGAACGCTGAGTCGGCCTTGGCGATGGATTCGGGATCGAAGGTTGAGGGGGCGGACGCGGCGGTCGGTGAGAATTCCAACGTGGTCGAGCAGCAAATCTCCGCAGAAAGTCCGACACAGGTGGAGGCGTTTACGGCGGCGCCGTTGGCGAGTGACGTCCCGGTGCAAAACTTGGATTCCAGGTTGCAGGACATACTCCGCGATTTCCACACGACGGGGGACCGGGTCCAGCGGTCGGCGATGGCCACTGAGATGGCCAAGCTGGCGGATGCCGGGGTTCCCAAACCGCAGATTGCCAGCGGATTGGGTTATCTATTTCGGGATGAGACCAGCGTGGAGGTCAAGACGGATATCCTGAACGAACTGGGCAACCTGGAGGACCCGTCGACCTACGATCAGATCGTTGCCGGGCTGGATCGACACCAGCCGGATGAGGTCCATGCGGCGGCGATTGAGGAACTGGGCTTCTTGGGTGATAAGCACGCCATCCCCTTAATTCAGCCGTTTCTGACTGATCGCGATGAGGACGTCCGCGATGCCGCCCAATCCGCCATCGATTCACTAAACGATCAGTGAATCGTCCGCAGCGGGTTACCAAGCGTTGTCGTCGTTTTGATGAACGACAGATCTGAGGTCGAGTAGCTGGTTGTGGTCGTTGCCTGACAACCGCGAAATTATGTACTCCCGGAATGTCTTGACCGGGACCTGAGCTTGTGAAATCCTTCACAATCGAGGCTTGAACTAACTTAACAGGATGCCGGATCGGCAGCGAGGCGCGGTGTTATCCACACACGCAAGTCTGTTATCTGGCACCAATCAAAAAGGAGAAGCAACTTTGAAGAAACACTCACGGGTTGTTCTTTTCACGGCAGTATGTCTGGCGGGATTCATTGGACAGGTCGCCGCGTTCGGCGCGACCACGAACTCAGTCTGGGACCTGACCTCCATATCGTCATTTTCGGCCGGTAAGATTAAAGTTGTCGAGACGAACGCGGCGACCGCCATGTTTCTGAGTGACGGAACCTGCGGTCTGCTGATCGGAACCAATCGGTTCGCGGGAACTTATACAAACAACACAAAGCAAGTCACGCTGACCCTTGGCGGCGGCGGCCAGGCCGCGCTGGCAAGCAACGCGGTCGCTTTGATCCAAGCCCAAGTCTCGCCCGGGGTTACCATCACTGTCAAGAGCGTGAAATTCTCCTCCAAGATTAAGCTATCGACGACCGGGGTCCCGGTGCTAGCGACGGACACGGTTAGTGGCAAGGGCTGTGAAACTGTCGGTAATAAGACCAAGTGCAAGAGTTTCAAGCTCAAAACCCTGTGGAAGAACTGGACGCTGTCGTCGGGCACGGACTTTTAGGCGGGTACAGCCTTCGACATACCCGTAGGCAATCGCCCTACGAATATCCGGCTTGGAGCAACGGGCGTCCATCAGCGGCGCCCGTTGCGCTTGTCGGTTTTGCACTCCCCTCGCCACAGCCGCTAAGACAACCTCGCTCGGCCGAGCTGCTGGTGTGAAACAAGCGTGCGAATCTCTGGCGGGATTTGCTACAGTCGTCCCCGCATATGGTTCCGCAATCGTACTATCGTTGCTGGGTGGAAGTGGATCTGGACGCCTTGCGCCATAACGTCGCCGCCATCCGCCGCCGCATCGGCCCAATCGTCAAGATCACCGCCGTGGTCAAGGCCGACGCCTATGGCCACGGTCTCGCGCCGGTCAGTGCCGCGCTCATGCAATGCGGCATCGATGGCTTCGCCGTCGCCACGCTCTCCGAGGCCCTCTCGCTTCGCCAAATCGGCGGCGACGGCTGGCCGATCCTCCTCTTCGGCTCAGCCCTGCCGTTCGAAGCCGCCGCGATGCTGGACCACAACGTCACCCCGACGATTTCCACCCTCGACGAAGCGCATCTCTTCGAAAAGGAAGCCCGTCAACGCGGTAAGGCCGTGGATGTGCACATCGAAGTCGATACCGGCATGGGTCGCGTCGGGTTCTGGCACGAAGACGCCGCCCGCAATATCCTCGAAATCGCCGGCCTGCGGCACCTGCGCCTCGCGGGCCTGTACACGCATTTCCCATCCGCCGACGAGAATCCCAACGAAACCCGCCGCGAACTCGGCCTGTTCCATGTCGTCGTCCAGCAACTCGCGGCCAAGGGGGTGAACATTCCCACCCTGCACGCCGCCAATAGCGCCGCCATGCTGACGCTGCCCGAATCCCATCTCAACATGGTCCGCACCGGCCTGATCCTCTACGGCATCACTCCCAACACTCCTCATGGCTCAACGCCTCAACGTTCCAACGAATTCCGCCCCCTTCTGTCGTTCAAAGCTCGCGTGGCTTTCGTGAAGGACGTCGGCGCTGGTCGCACGGTCAGCTACGGTCAGACGTTCACCGCCGAGAAACCGATGCGCATCGCGACCGTCACCGCCGGCTACGCCGATGGCTTCAGCCGCCACTTGTCAAACAAGGCGGACATTCTCGTCGGCGGCAAGCGTTGTCCCGTGATCGGCCGCGTCACCATGGACCAGATTATGGTGGACATCACCAAACTTCCCAACGTCCAATGCGGGGACGAGGTCGTCTTCATCGGCCGGCAAGGCGACGCGCAAATCACCGCCAGTGACGTTGCCCGATGGGAGGACACCATCCCTTGGGAAGTCCTCTGCGGTATTACCAAGAGCGCTCGAGTCCCCCGCGTTTATCGCGGCGCCGCCGCCGCCTGACGATATTCCGTCGCGCCGTTGTAGCGCGCTCGACTCGTCACGTACCACCTGATAAGCACCGTGTTTCTACGATTTGCCTCCGCACTCCGACGGGCGTATCTTGACCCAGCAAAGGAGGCACCATGAAAAAGACTTCCAAAGCCACGAAACCACTCCAGCGGTCGCAGCGAACGAAATGCGCCTGTGCGAGTTGTCAATGCACTGTGGCGCTGGACGGCGGAGTGCATCGGGGTAATCTCGTGTTCTGCAGCGAAGCATGCGCCTCACGATCCTGCACAACCGAACTGTGCGCCTGCGAACACGATTGTTGCGCCACCTGAGCCCTGCGCTCGTTCGTCATCGCGTCGAGATCACTTCCAGCCGACGACGGAAAGACTTCCGCCTGTGCTTCCGCTTGTGTTTCGCTGATTCCCAAAGCGCATCAAGCTCCTTCAGGGTGCAATCTTCGAGGCGGCGTCCGCTCGCATGGACGGCTTTCTCGATCTCCTGAAATCGTTTCACGAACTTGGCCGTAGCGCGATTCAACAACTCCTCCGCCTGCAAATTCTCGAACCGCGCCAGATTGACCACGGAAAAAAGCAGGTCGCCGAGCTCTTCTTCAACTCGCTTCCGTCTCTTCGACGCGAGCGCCCCCTTCAATTCACGCACTTCTTCCTCAACCTTCGCCACGACGTCCTTGGCGCGTTTCCAGTCGAACCCCACGCGCGCCACTTTGCGTTGCACCTTGTCGGCCTTCAGCAGCGCGGGCAAATGTCTCGGCAAATCCTCCAGATGCACGATGCTGTCGGAGTTCTTCTCGGACTTCTTGATCGCCTCCCATTGCTGGAGTACCGCCGCGCTGTTGTCGGCCTTCGTATCGCCGAACACGTGCGGGTGACGGCGCACCAGCTTCTCGTTGATGGATTCCGCCACCGCCTCGAAATCGAACGTCCCGTCTTCACTCGCCATCTGTGAATGAAACACGACTTGCAGGAGCAAATCGCCAAGTTCCCCCTTGAACTCGTCCATCTTCCCCGAGTCCAGCGCCTCGATCGCCTCGTAGCATTCCTCAATTAGATTGTGGCGGATGGATTGGTGCGTTTGCTCGCGGTCCCACGGACAGCCACCGGGTCCGCGCAGCCGCGCCATGATTTCCAGGAGTCGCGCGATGTTCTTCGTTTGCGTTGCCATGTTGAGCGCGCTAGAATAAGGGCTGGAGGCGACCATGGCAAAGAAAATTGGGGTGGTTCTTTCCGGCTGCGGCGTCAACGATGGCGCCGAGATCCACGAGGCCGTTCTGACGTTGTTGGCCATCGACCGTGCCGGCGCGGAAGCGGTGTGCCTGGCCCCCAACATCCGCCAGCACCACGTCGTCAACCATCTCACCGGCGAGGAATCCCTGGGTGAAGCGCGCAATGTCCTCGTCGAATCCGCCCGCATCGCTCGCGGTAAAATTCACGACATCGCCACCGTGAACGCCAGGGACCTCGACGCCTTGATTTTCCCCGGCGGTTTCGGCGTCGTCAAGAACCTCTGTGACTACGCGTTCAAGGGGCTGAAATGTTCGCTGAACCCGGACGTCGCCCGTCTCGCCATGAAAGTCCACGCGGCGCGGAAACCCATCGGCGCCATCTGCATCGCCCCGGTCCTTGTGGCGCGGATGCTCGGCAACGAACATCCCACGGTTACCATCGGGACCGATAAGACCGTTGCGAAAGATGTCGAGCAGATGGGAGCGAAACATGTCTCCTGTCCCGTATTTGAGCTTGTCGTGGACCGCGAACGCAAGATCGTGAGCACTCCCGCGTACATGCTGGCCACCAGCATCAAGGAAGCCGCCGGAGGAATCGATCAATTGGTCCTGGCCGTCATCGATCTCGCGTAGTCGCGCACACCAGCTTCGTTTTCCGTATCAAACAGAGCGAGCAGGGCGACTTCATCACCCTGCCCGCTGAATTTGTGCCGAATGTGTCGAATGGGTTACGAACGCGACCGGCTCCCGCTGGGAAATGCCAGTACCTTCTCTTCTTCCTCGGTCAACGCCGTGCTCCGCAGTGGCGCCGCCTGTTCCCTTCGCCGTAACTCCCAGAGCCGTTCGAGTTCCGCCTCCAGGTTGGCGATCCGATGTGTGCCAACCGTTGGCAGATCATCTCCCGCGTTTGCGAGCCGACTGCGCAGAAGTTGCAATTCGTCAGTCACTTGCGCGATTTTCTCCAAAAGTGTGGGCTCCTTGACAGGACGCACCATCCGCGCCACCCGGCGCAGTGGAGATGGCCGACGAGTTTTTTTCATAGTCTTTTGACGTGTTTTCATCTTGTTATGTGCCATCTGTGACACCGTGGTTATACCACTTGTTCAATTGAAAACAAGCTATTTTAAGGCGCTTTTCAACGCATATGCGCCTAACTCCTTTATCATGTGCGTGTTACATGGATTGATGCAAACTGGTAACCGCGATCATCATTGTGGTTACCAGCAGCCAACTGCCTCTCTAGCAGTCGATTCGATAGCTAAGTAGCCGCTCAACATCGAATACAAAATACCCGCGAAACTTCTTCCGTTTCAGCAACAACGGCAACCAGTGCGCGTCGTCCTCCCACATCTCATGATAAGGGATCTTATCTACGTCGCACCACAAGGGCGTCGCTTCCGGCGTCTCGCACAGTTCGCCATGACAATCATTCGCCGCGAACACCGCCACGTGCAGCTTGTAGCCGTCAAGAAACTGGAAATACAGTTCCCCGACATCCTCCAACCCCGTCGGCGTGACCCCCACCTCCTCCTGCGTCTCGCGAATCGCCGCCGCCAACGCTGTCTCCCCAGCCTCAAGCCGTCCCCCTGGCCCGTTGATCTTCCCCGCCCCCAACCCCCGCTTCTTCCGGATCAACAAAATCTTCCCATCCCGTATCACAAAACAAAGATTGGCGTACTCCGTCGGCTTCCACGCCGCCCAGTCGATGCTGCTCACATGCAAGTCGTCCGCCTTCACGCCGCCCCTCCGTGTATCACATGGAACTTCCCCTCTTCGCACGCGCGAACAAAGCTCTCCGTCACCGATTTCAGTTCTTCCCACTTCGACCGTATCCGCGTCGCATCCGAATTCGTGATGTCACTGTCCACCGCAGCCCCCGCGATCACCGACAACATCTCCGCAAACTCCTGCACCTCCCGATGCGTCGCCGGCACCACCGCATACGACCGGGCCCGACCCACCTTCGGGTTCTTGATGAAAAACCCCTCCGCCTGCCCGCAGATCCATTCCACCAACCGCGCATCCTCCGTCGATTTCATCAACGCCGCGACTCGATCCAACGGATTCGCCGCGCCGCTCCCCTGCTCCGGCGGCTCCGCCCATTTGTAAACCATGGAAACGGACACCCCCATCTCTTCCGCGATCTTCTTTGGGTTCTGGGTCTGCAACACTTCCCGCAACAATTCGTGTGATTTCATGCCGCCACCCATCTTTACAGACAATCCCCCGCTTTGTAAATGACGCCTGCCGTTGTTCCTATTGCCTGTCGTTGGTAGGGACGCCTCTCCGAGGCGTCCGCGCCGCGTCGTTGGCTCGTCCATTCCGCTCCCCCCATTTGGCTCCGTTTCCGCCAAAACGAACCCATCTTTCGCCCTAAAATGCCCTGATTTGGGTTCGTTTTCTTCGACCTAATCCATGTTGCATTTTGTGTCATCACTTCATGACCAAATACTTACGTATTTCTAACTTGGCTTCGTTTTGGAAAAAGCACCTTAGTAGAAGCCTCTCCCCTTCCAACCGACGTTCCTTCGCCGTCTCTCTGAAATTTCCAATCTTCGATTTGCAATTCCCTTTTGCTTCTGTACACCGCTCTTCCTATTTCAAACAACCATCGCCCCTATACCACCACCCCACCCCCGCGTCCAGCAAAAATATCAATTCCCGATAGTAGAGTCCGACCACACGCCGTCCGCCTGTCGTTGGTAGGGACGCCTCTCCGAGGCGTCCGCTCCGCGCCGTCCTTCCCCTTGCCGCCCGCCCTCGTTCCTCATCTCCCATTCCCCATTTCCCATCGCCGCCATCCTACCCACTCCCCGATTCCACTCGACACCTGCCGGCCTTGAGACTATGAGTGGCAACGCGTGAGGAGACGTCGCTTGGGGCTGCAGAACTCAAGCTGCGCCTGGTGCAGCGAAGAACCGCAGGACCCGGAAGCCGTTTGATGGTGACAGGCTCCGGGAAATAACCGAGGCGAGTGCGGACGCCATGGCCGCTGACGTCCAAAACGAACAACAGCCGTACTACTTCAAACCAGGAGAGTGCATCCATGAAACCATCCTTTGTGTCAGTAACCGTCGCGCTGGTGCTGGCCACCGCGTCCAGTTGGGCGCAAACCAATTCATTCCAGGTGGACATCAGCGGCACCATCACACGCGATGCCGATAAATTCTCGGTGAAGACCGTGAATCTGCTATCGTCGCCCAGCAACATCCTTGTCATGACGACAATTCAGGGTGTTCGCGAATCGTTCGGGATCAGTATCGACGAGATAGACCCTACCGTCACGCAGGGCGCAACCAATGTGGTGCAGCGGCTGTTCGCCAATGGCTGGGACGCCGTACAGGTGGGCGCCAAAGGCAACTTCGCCAGCGGTTTCTGGGGTGAAAACGGCGCTGTGAGCTTTAACCCCAGATTTCCCGGATTCGCTTCACAAGTCAATGTTAGTGACATACAATTTAGCCCCATAAACAAAGGCTGTGGTCGATGTTGACGCGACAAAAGATGGAGAATCCAATGGGTGCAACTAACAAATCGGCTCTGCGGGTCACTTTCGATAGTCGTTTGAAGCTGGAGTTTCACGGTTCCAAGGTCACCTCCGATGCGGGCCTGCTGGTGTACCGAGAACTGGATGATGCGCTGGAACTGACCGCCAGAAGTGGTGGCCTGTTGGATGATTGGCGCACGGGGAAGAACACGCAACACTCGCTGGTGGCCCTGCTGCGACAATCGATCTTTAGCCGTCTGGCTGGATACGAAGACACCAATGACGCCGAACGGCTCGCGGTTGATCCCACCATGCGACGGGTCGTTGGCGGGCGAGCCACAGAGCGCACGGCGGCTTCCACCAGCCAAATGGGTCGCTTCGAGACGGAAGTGTTGACGCAGCCGCGGAATCTGGCGGAGTTGACGAGGTTGTCGGGCATATGGATTGAGCAGTTGCGGGATCGCCAACCCATGCGGGAACTGATCCTCGACTCGGATAGTTCGGTCAGCGAAACCTATGGGGAGCAGGAAGGCACGGCGTACAACGGGCATTTCGGCTGCACCTGCTACCACCCGTTGTTTTGCTTCAATCAGTTTGGTGATGTGGAGCGTACCCTGTTGCGGGAAGGCAACGTCCATAGCGCCAAAGATTGGCTGACCGTGTTGGAGCCGGTGGTGGCACGCTATCGCGGCCAGAAGTTGCCGCGCTACTTCCGAGCGGATGCCGCCTTTGCCAATCCGGAGGTCTATGAGTACTTGGAAGCCGAAGGCTACGGGTACGCCATCCGTCTGCCAGCTAATGAGGTGTTGCAGCGGGAGATCGAGTCGCTGCTGACTCGTCCAGTGGGCCGTCCCTCGAACGCACCGGTGGTCTGGTATGATGACTTTTTGTATCAGGCGCAGAGTTGGGACTGCGCCCGCCGCGTGGTAGCCAAGGTGGAATGGCACAAGGGCGAATTGTTTCCCCGCGTCGGATTCATCGTGACCAATCTGGGTCGGCCAGCCAAACGGGTGGTGCGGTTCTACAACCAACGGGGAACGGCGGAGCAGTGGATCAAGGAAGGCAAGAACGCCGTCAAGTGGAACCGGCTGTCCTGTCATGACTTTGTGGACAACCAAGTGCGGTTGCAGCTATTTGTGCTGGCGTACAATCTGGGCAACTTTCTGCGGCAGGCCGTGTTGCCCCAAGCGGTGCGGCACTGGACGCTGACGACGTTGCGGGAGAAACTGATCAAGATCGGCGCGAAGGTGGTGCGCCATTCGCGGCAGGTGATCTTTCAGATGGCAGAGGTGGCAATCCCACGGGAATTGTTCCGGACTATTCTGGAAAGGATTGGATGGCTGAGATTGCCCATGCCGCTGCCCGGCTGATGCTCGCTGGGCGGCAAATGCGGGAAAGCAAAATGGCTGACGGCGATGCTTTGTCTGCGTTCGGTCGAAAATCGGTGCAGAACGCAATCCAGAGCCGAAGGCATCGTCTCCGGAGCCTAGAAAAGGCTTGCTTGCAGTGTCAGGAGAGATAAAATGCGATCAATGAAACTGAATGGCCCGCGATGGTCGCGGGCCGCAGGTCATATGGGAAATGTCGGTTTATACAGACAAAGCGACCTTTAGCCACGTAAACGCTAAGTTCGACGTCAGCCAATCCGATTGGGACGCCGCCGCCGCCATCGTCCGCAAATGCTCTTCCAAGGAACAGCCAAACAGGACATCGACTGGGAAAAAGACAAACCAAAGCAACCATGAATAATAAAACGCGCTCTCTTTTTAGTCGGCTCTGCCATTCCCCAATTCTCCGTCGCGCCGCCGTGACCCTGGTAGCTCTGGCTTGGAGCAGCCTCGCCTTCTGTGGCGAGATTCATGACGCGGCCCGTGACGGGGACGTGGCAAAAGTCACTTAACTGCGATTGCCATGGAGTCACTTTTGGTGATGGGGAGTACTGGATTAACAACGATCAGGTCGATAAGATACTCAAGGGCGACGGGTACACAAAGGAGGCAAAACCTCAAGTTGGGGATGTTGTTATCTACCGAGAGAACGGGCAGGTGGTCCACAGTGTGACGGTCAAGACGGTGGATCCCAAGGCGGGTACGGTCACCGTAGAAGGCAAAGGAGGCATTGAACCAAACGTTCATGTGAACCTTGTGACACCTGGTCCTGGAGGAGCCTGGCCGAATCCAAACGCGACAGTGGAGTATTACAAGCCACCGCAACAAAAACCGGGTGCTCAGAATCCTGCTTGTCCCGCTGCTGCAGCAGGGCAAGCTTCTAAACCTCAACCTTCCAATCCTTCATCTAATCCGACACTACCCGCTCCGCCAAATCCGATTCCGCCATCCGCTCCGGCCCCAAAACCATGAGGAGAGACAGCATTTATGCGATATGAACGTATTTGGAGCGTTGTTCTTCTCTTTTTCGCTGGTAATCTCTACAGTGCGTTTTCGGGAGAGAAACCAGACATGACACCCAGGATTGCTGTTTCACGCATTGAAGACGGTGTGTTGTTCGTTGAACTAACGAACACATCAGACGGCGTGATCATGGTTGATATGACACGGAACCAGCAGGGCGTAATTCGGTGCGTTCACCTTCTTGTGAAAGCCACAAGCGGGGCCGTCCTAACTACGAACGATGTTTTTGCGGATGGATACTGGAATCCCTGTGCACTCGAGTCCCAGGTCACTCTCGCCAAAGAATACCAAAAGGATCTTGTGGGTATCCCGGCCGCGTCAAGCGTGTTCTTCACTGTGCCGATTCAACCCTTTATTCGGAGTGTAACACGAGATCGAATCAAAGTGGGATTGGTATCGCCCAAGTTAGTCTACTTCACAACCGACGGAGCGAAGCACGAAACAACTGGCCGATTCTTCAGCATCGCTGAGACATTAAAATGACGTTCGGGCGGTCACGAATTGTCCGAACAGGTCTACGACATCGCGTCGGGCGTGCTGATTAGCCAGTCCACGACCGTTCAAACCGACGCGCTGGGTCGGGCCACGATGGTCGTGTCGCTGGGTGGCACCAACGAAACCAGCTACAACTGCTGCGGTATCAGTCCCACTGTCGACGCCGAGGGGATCACGAACAGCTACACCTATGACGGCCTCAAGCGCGTCGTCTCCACCACTCGCGCCGGGATCGTCACCAGCAACACCTACGATGCGGTCAATCACGTTTAACAACCTTCCCACCCAGAACGGTTACCTCGTCCTTGTCGGCACGGCCAAGGTCAAGAACGATCAACTCCAGGGTTTTTCCGGCACGCTCAACGGTTTCTGGAAACACCCGGTTTGGAACCCGACCAATGAGCCGGCGGCGCTGTTCAAAGGCACCCTCAAGACGAAAGCGGTCGTGCCGGTGCCCGTCCCCGTCCCCGTTTCGTACGTGGACTAGTCAGTGCCGCAGTGTAGTAGCGGCCTGCTCTCGTGTCGTGGACGGAGGCTGCCTGTCACTGGCTGACGCGCATCCGGGCCGTTCGCCGTCCTCCGCCTTCCCCGCCCCGCCCCCTCCCCAATTTGTCATGCTGAGCTTGTCGAAGCATCTCTGCCGTTTCCTGTAGCGTCCCCCACCCCCTATTCGTCCTTTCCGTCCGCTCCCCTTGTGGGAGCGCCCTTCCGGGCGCGAAATACACCCCGCTTTGCCTTCTCGCCGTCTCGTCCGCCATAGCTTCAGCGACGGCGGAAGCCCTTGGCGTAGGCGGCTCCTATCCGTCCTATGCGGCTCCCATTTCCCTGCCCCCTCGCCCCTCCCCAATCGTCCACTCTGTCCACCTCGTCCACGCTGTCCACTTCTTCCGCCGCTCCGCCTGCCGTCCGCCCTCCCGGTGTAGCGTGGGACAGCCGAGCGGCTGCACTAGCAGCCCGAGACGCCGCCCCGCAATCCCCAGCCCATCCGGCCCTTGCCGTGTCTTGTGTAGCGTGCGCTGTCACTAGCGCATCCGGCCCTTGCCGTCCGCTCCTCTTGTAGTAGCGGCCGCTTCTGTCGTGCCCGTCCCTGGCCGCCTCATCGCCTGCCCTTGCTCCTCATCTCCCATTCCCCATCGCCCCTCCCCAATTTGTCATGCTGAGCTTGTCGAAGCATCTCTGTCGTATCCTCACGTCGAGCCGTTGGCTGGTGTAGCGTGCGCTGTCACTAGCGCATCCGGCCTGCTTGTATCCAGCCGCGCCGCTGCCGTCGTTCACCCCCCCTATTCTGTCCTATCCGTCCTATGCGGCTCCCCTTTCCGTGCCACCTCGTCCACTCGGTCCACCTCGTCCCGCCGTCCACCCCCGCCTCGCCGTCTTGTCCGCCGAAGCTTCAGCGACGGTGGAAGCCCTTGGCGTAGGCGGCTCCTACTCGTCCTATCAGTCCCCATGCGGCATCCCCTTGACGCCCGCCTCTTTCTTTGTCTTGTCTTGCCCAGCCACTGTCATCGCACTATTGTCTCGTTCATGGAGAAGTCGGAATGCGATCCCGTGTCAGCACCGCCGGTCAACCAGCCCGAACAAAAGGAGCGACTCACAAAAAAGGACTGGTTGGAAATCGGTTTCGGTGCCGCTCAAACCTTGATTTTCCTCGTGATGTTGTGGTCGATCTGGCAGACGAAAGAATCCCTCGACATCTCGCGTAAACAGTTTGAGACGACGATTGAGCCGGTAATACAAATTGACCTTAGACGGGGAGTGTCTGAGGGAAAGGGGACGACGCATTTTACCTTTTCAAACTCTGGACCAGTTGCCGTCGTGGATTTGGGAGTGAGGGGAATTCTCTACGCGCTATGCACCCCAAGCACCAACGGAATGTTCGCCACGTTGACACCGAAGTATGTTGAGGGGAATCCCAAATTCTCGCTACGGGGACAGTTCACCGGCGGCATGGTGACTAACATCCCTACGGAATCCGTATTGCAGGGCGATCCGATCCAAGTCCCAGGCAACGGCGAATTGGAAGTAATCGGAGTCATCGTCGGCTATAGGCGTCAAGTCGATATGAAGTATTACTGCCAACTATTGACACTGTTAAAATCGATAAACCCAAAAACAGGCGAGAGTGTGGTGATGGGTTTTTATGGGGTTGGGGGAGACGCACCACCGTCCATGATTGATGTCGCCAAACTTCGCTTGGAAGTCGAAGATCAATTTCTCAAATCTGGCATCGCAGTTCCATTAGACGCCGCACGTGCTCTGCAATCACCGCCATGAATAACGGTGCCGCGCTTGCCGCATGGAAATACAATTGCTACACTGTCCGGACAACGACCACAGACGACTTCAGATTGCGGAGTAAGAAGTGACTGACCATCTAAAAACCCCGGCTCACATACTGAAGCTGACACTGTTGGAAAACAGTCACAGCTTTCTTTCTGAGGCACTCGCCAAAGCGGTAGCTGCCGAACGTGATCCGAGCCAATGGAAATTTGCCATCTTCAATCTTACACAGGCAATCGAACTGTCACTGAAGGAAAGGTTGAAGCGAGAACATCCACTGCTGATTTTTCAGAACGTGGATAAGCGGGAACAAACGGTGAACTTGCGGGGCGCAGTATTGAGATTGCGCGACGGCTGCAAGCTGCCGTTAAGCCAAGCTGACGTGGACACGATCAATAGCGCGGCGGAATGGCGCAACCAGATTGTTCACTCGGAGTTTTCTCTTAACACTGCCGAATTGAAACCCGCTTTTGCAAAGCTGACGGGATTCATTGCTGATTTTCATGGACGATTCCTTGACGACAAGCTCAAAGAGGCGATTCCAGAAAAACTCTGGCTAGAGGCGGTCAGTATACGGGAGTACGGAGAGGAACTATTTCGCCGCGCGGATGAACGACTTGCCAGAGAGAAGATTCACCCTAGCAACGTTTGGCCGTGCCTGAAGTGCGGGTGGAAAGCCTTTGTCATTCAGGGTCAGAAGAATGAGTGTTATGCGTGCGGCCACGCTGAGATTATCGTCATGTGTGACGGGTGCGGGGGCCTTGAATACGCAAGCCAAATGTCCATCGAGCCAGAGCAGGAGCCGGGCAGTTACGAATTCGATCACGTATGCAGAGCGTGTCTTAGCTCGCCCGATTACTGGGCCTCTTGACGTGTGCCGTGTCGAGTTGTGCTACGATCTTACGTCGTTGGGATCGACTCTCCACTCGTGACAAAAGGCCCGAACGCGCGGCCCGGAACCCCCAGCCTTACATCGCCGCCTCTGCCGTTTCCCCTCCCCCTCGTCCTCGTACCCCCATATTCAGCGACGGCTGATCTGCCCTATCCGTCCTATGCGGCTCCCCTTAGACAATTCCGAACCGCAGGACTATGGCCAGGACTAGGCTGATTAGACCTATCGCATGAAGATAGAGATGCATCAGGTTGGGTCGGGGATTGTCGCCGTGCGGCGGGAGAACTTGCCGGGTCCCGGCGTACATTTTTGAGTAAAGCTCTTTCGTCTTCTCATCGGTGCCGCGGAAGTACGGTATCCACCACGAGCTGATCGCTCCCATTACGCCCACGGCGCAGTAGATGATCCAGTAGTTCAGCACGAAGACCGGCGTGGGTCTGTGCCAATAGTAGAGGGCGAAAGCGGCGGCCAGACCGGGGAAAATGCCGTTGACAAGCGTCCCGATCAACACCTTGTTTGGTCCAATGGCCGATCGAACCTGGCGGCCGTGCGTCCAGCCGGGTATATCAACCCAATCATGAAAGGCGTTCACCAGAAACGCCACGACGATCAGGACGGTAAAAGTAGTTTGGATCATGTTGCTCCTGTCAATTGTGTGAACCGGAAGGTTCACGCGGGCGTCCACCGTGTGACCGGGGCCACATCTCTGGTTTCTGTAATTGTCGTTCGATCTCTAATTCCATTCGTACTGCTCTGGCCGTGCTCCCATCATTACAAACAATCCCACCGCTTTGTAAATGACGCCGCGCCTCTCTTCTGCTTCACTACACGCTTGGAGGCTATGGAGGCTATATGACGCGAGAAGAGATCGAAGCTTGTCGGCGAGACCGGCGCAACCGGAAATGGTGCTTCTATTACTGCAAGGCCGACCCACGCGTCATCGTGCCCAAACGCTACAAATGGATGGGCTGGACCATCAACGCCGCCCATCCCAGCGCCATCCCCGTGTCTCCCTTCTAATCCTCTGGTATCGCCCCCATACGCATCGTCGAGTCCGCGGGAGCCGGGCCCGCCGCCAAACTTCTCACCGGCGTCGCCAGCCTTACCGTCCTCTGCCTCCTCTGCGCCCACCTCTCCTCCCGCACCTCCTGAGACCAAGACCACTCACCCATGTCGTGTGTAGCGTGGGCTGTCTCAGCCCATCTGGCCGTTGCCGTGTCGTGTGTAGCGTGCGCTGTCACTAGCGCATCCGGCCGTTGTCGTGTCTTGTGTAGCATGGGAAGCCGAGTCCTCGAGACGCCGTTGTCGTCTACGGCATCCCCAGCCCATCTGGCCGTTGCCGTCCGCCCGTGGCCGCCGCCCTCGATTACAAACATACCGCCGCTTTGTAAATGACACCGCGCCTCGCTTCTGAGAAGCTGAAGCCGGTTTCTGGTTGGGATAGTCGTCTGACGCGACGATTTCTGAATCCAAAACGGCTGTTCAGTGCGTCCCACTGGCAAATGGAGAAGCTTATGAAGCAGACGTTCAAGAACGTCATCACTACCGTCATCTTTCTGGCTGCGCTGTCACCCCTGTGCGCCCAAGCCGCTGTATCGGTGTACGCCGACGACACCCCGATCAATGCCGTCACCGCAAGTCCCGAGTCTCCGGCGGTGACCAAACCCAATTCCACAGAAGTCCCAAGCCCGACCCGCGATGTTCGCTACGAGAGCGTGAGCGAAGCCGAGTTCTCGAAGTCGTTCGCCGTTGGACCGGGTGGAAGGTTGAACGTCAATGTCGACCGGGGAAGCATTCACGTCGTCGGTGCGGATCAAAACGGCGTCCAAATCCGGGTGGTGCGTGACGTCACGCACGCCAGCGAGGCCGATGCGGCCAGGATTCTGAAGGAGCATCACGTGGTGCTGCAGCAACATGGCAACGAAATCTCCGTCACGGCCCAGGAACCTTCGAGTTTTTGGCCCGGTTCGTGGTGGCGTTGGTGGGGACAGCGCAATTTGATAGTCCATTACGAGATCACTCTGCCTCACGCTTTCGACGTGCGCCTGAAGACAGAGGGAGGCGCCATCAAAGTCGCCACCCTGCATGGCACCGTAACCGCCAATACCGAGGGTGGCAGCCTGAACTTCAACGGGATTGAAGGGAAAGTGAACGGCCAAACCGAGGGCGGCAGTATCAAGGCGGTCGGATGCCAGGACGAACTACAACTCCGCACCGAGGGTGGAAGCATCGCCATCGATGAGTTCACCGGGAAAGGTTTGCAAGCATTGACTGAGGGCGGGTCAATCGTTGCCGAGTTCGCCGTTCCGCCCCGTTCCGATTGCACGCTGCGCACCAGCGGCGGCAATGTCACCGTAAGAATCCCGGAAACCGCCGCCGTCAACCTCGACGCGCACACCGACGGCGGCAGGACCCGCACGGATTTGCCAGTTCAAATTCAGGGTCGGCTGGATCGAGAAACGTTGCGCGGGACGCTCAATGGCGGCGGCTCCCTGTTGACGTTGGAAACCTCAGGCGGCAATATCCGGGTGCTAAAGCGCTAGCCGCGGTGCCCCATTACAAACAGGCCGCCGCTTTGTAAATGACGTCGCGCCTCTCTTCTGGTTGATTACCCTGCAATGGACAACCATGGCACACGAGAAGCGGAGCGCAGCACTAGCGGAGCGACACGCCGCGATGCCGTATGCGCGGCATCGCTTGTCCATCGCCGGAAACTCGAAAATTGCGTTGACGCGTCAACCGCGCCCGCGCCATCATTCCCCGCCGGAAGGCTTCCATGATACGCGTCTGCCCAAAATGCGACGTCGCGCTCTTCATCCTGCATTTCAAGGACCTCGAAGTCGATGTCTGCCATCACTGCCGCGGACTGTGGCTCGATGCGGGCGTGTTGGAGGCGCTTATGCAGCAGTCGGGCGCCACGGCGACCGATCCCCTGTTAAAATTCCAGCAACAGCCGGGCACGCGGCCAAAAGGCCGCCCGCACCTTTGCCCGCGTTGCGATGCCGCCCTGCACGAGATTCAGGTCGCCCATGCGGGAGCGCCCACCCTGACGCTCGACAAATGCCCGCGCGGCCATGGCTTGTGGTTCGATGCCGACGAATTGCAGCAGCTTCTTTCGCTGTTTCCGGTCGAGACCGGCGCGGCCAGGACCATTGATTATTTGAACGAACTGTTCGGTAACGAATCGAAACTCTGAACGAACACGGAGGTAGACCATGATGATGTTCCTATTGATTCCGGTCGCGTTGGTGGTGCTGGTGCTGCTCTGGGTCGGCGGCGCGTACAACGGCCTTGATCCGCCTGCGCAACCAGTTGGAAAACGCCTGGGCCCAAATCGATGTTCAGCTCAAACGCCGCCACGACCTGATCCCCAACCTCGTCGAAACCGTCAAAGGCTACGCCAAACACGAAAGCGGGACCTTCGAGAAAGTCACCCAAGCCCGCAATATGGCCGTCAACGCCAAAACTGTCGGCGACCGCGCCGAGGCCGAGAACGTTCTCACCGGTGCGCTCAAATCGCTGTTCGCCGTCGCCGAAGCCTATCCCGACCTCAAGGCCAACCAGAACTTCCTGGCTCTTCAGGAGGAACTGACTTCCACCGAGAACAAGATCTCGTTTTCCCGCCAGTTCTACAATGACACGGTCATGTCCTATAACACGCACATTCAAGTCTTCCCGACGAACCTCATTGCGACCATGTTCAACTTCGGACATCGCGACTTCTTCGAAGTCAAAGCCGAAGAGGAACGCGAGGCGCCGAAGGTGCAATTCTAGGCGCGACGCCATCAGCCCGGCATGTGGGAACAAATCCTAGCGAATCGCCGCCGCTCCGCCGTCCTCATCGTCGGAATGGCGGTGATTCTTCTGCTCATCGGCTTCACCGGCGGCGAGCTGATCGCTCCTGACGCTGGCACGGTCGGATTGTTGGTGGCGCTGCTGATTTGGGGCGGGATGATGATCGCCTATTTCACCAGCGCCGAAGACATTCTCATGTCCGGCGCGTGCGCCAAAGAACTCAAGCGCGAAGACAGCCCGCAGTTGTTCAACGTCGTGGACGAGATGTGCCTCGCCTCGGGGCTGGGCTTCATGCCCCGGATCTATCTCATCGACGATCCCGCGCCGAACGCCTTCTCCATCGGCCGTAAACCCGAGACCAGCGCCATCGCCGTCACCACCGGCCTGATGTATCGCCTGAATCGCGACGAACTTCAGGGCGTCATCGCCCACGAAGTCGGCCACCTCAAAAACCGCGATGTCCAGTTCATGACGCTCGCCGCCGTCATGCTCGGGACGATCGTCATTCTCTCCGAAATCGTTACTCGCTCGCTCTGGTATGGGGGTCGAGGCCGCAGCCGTTCCAATTCCCGTAGCGGCGATGGCGGAGGCCAGGCGCAAATCATTATCCTGATTGTCGGCGTGCTCTTCTTGATCCTCGGCCCCATCATGGCGCAATTGCTCTACTTCGCCTGCTCCCGCAAACGCGAGTACCTCGCCGACGCCAGCGGCGCGCAGTTCACCCGGTACCCCGAAGGACTCGCTTCCGCGCTCGAGAAGATTTCCCAGGCGAATGTCCCGTTGGGGTTTGCCAGCAAAGCCACCGCGCCCATGTTCATCGTCAATCCCTTGAGCGCCGCCGGTGACGAACCCGATAGCGTGTTCGCCTCGCATCCGCCCACTCGCGAACGCATTCGCATTCTCCGCGCCATGTCCGGCGCGTCGTTCGCCGACTACGAGGCCGCCTACCGCCGCGCGAAAGGCGGAGCCCTCATCGGGGCCCGCACCCTGCAGTCCGCTCCCCAGGAAGCGATTCGTCAACCGTCGAGCGCGGGCCCGATCCAGACGCGTCAGGATTCACACGACGTCGCGCGCCGCTCCGCCGGCTACCTGCGACTGCGCTGCAACTGCGGTTTGGAGATTTCCGTTCCCGAAGGCTACGAACAGGATTCCATCCGTTGCTTCCGTTGCGGCAGCGTCCTGCCGATCCCTTCCGCAACGCATGCCTCTCCTTCCCCGCAGACCCTGCCCCCGGTCCTGACTGCTGCCATTCCGCCGGTCATCCCGTTCGCCCCGATGCAATTCCACCGCTCTGCTCGTGGTGGCTGGGAATCTTTCCGTTGTGCCTGCGGCCGCACCATCCAACTCAGCCCCGCCTTCGACGCCTCTCAAGTCCGCTGCGAGTCCTGCGGAAAAACCATCACCGTCACCTAGGATACTTTATGCGATTCCCATCAGCCGCGACATCCATCTCGACCGCTCTCGCTCCTGTCCTTCTCCTGACGGCGTGCGCCACGAGCACACCAAAAGCTTGGCAGCCGCGTCCGGCCGATCAGGAACACAACGCCCGCACGGAACAGGAATTCATCGCGTTCGATCCGAACTATAAGCAGGAAAAGGCCGAGCGAATCGCCAAAATCCGGGCACTCTACGGGAAAGTCCGTGAACTGGAAGCGGCAGGCGCAAACACCGCGTGCTCCATGCAGATTCTCTGGGAACTCAAGGCGTTGATCAAGGAGACCGCTGACTTCAAATTGATCGACCAGCGCCTCGCCGACCTCGAATCGACCCTCGCGCATCCCGAACTCCAGGCCGTGGCCGCCGAGCAGGATCCCAACGACGGGAGTTGGGGACGTTGCTTCACGGAATGGTACTGCAAACTCGACGCGTCCTGCGAGGAACTGGGAAGGAAATCCAACAAGGAGCGGCCGCTGAAGGTCGCACCCACATTTCTCGACCGCGTCAACTCCCCCGAAAAACTCACCGCCTATTTCGAGTCTGTCTCCGTCTCCGACATTCCGCACACGGGCGTGGACCATCTTGCCGAATTCAATCTGTCGCTCTCCAGCTTGATGCGCCTGATCCTCCGAGACCGCCCGCAAGATTATCCTTGGGACCCGCGACTCAAAGCCCGGCTCATGGACCTGATTCTCCATCGATTCCGCAATCAAACCACCGGTTGGTGGGGCGAGTGCTATCTTCGCAATGGTCGCATGGTCTTCGTGGACGATCTGAGCACTACGTTCCATGTCGTCACGTATCTCCATGGTAACGTCTCTCACCTGTCGCGTGTCATCGATACCACGCTGGCCGTCAAAGACCTCGATTTTCCAGTCGGCTGGCTACTGAAGGGCCAGTACTGGAACCACAACAACATGGACGTGGTCGCGCTCTTCAAAGCGGGCTGGCCGCAAGCCACCCCCGCCCAAAAACAGGCGATGACGGTCGAAATCGAGAAAATGCTCCACTGGTGCCTCACCGAATCGCTTCAACCTGATGGCTCATTCAAGCCGAACATCGGCGACGGCTCGCTGGAAGAAGGCGAATCCTATGGCACGTCATTCCTCGACGCACATCGGTTTCTTCGACAAGTCCGAGCGCTTCTGGACGGATCGCGAATTCCCGGAGGCTCAAGACATTCGCCAGAAGATCCTCGCCTACGTCCTCAAGCACCGCAACAGCGGCGGCTCGGGCGGCGCGTACTACGAAAGCATTCTCGAGGATAGTCTGCATTACGACCCGGCTCGTGACGCCGCGCAAACAACCGCCTCCACCAACGGCGTCGCCGCGACCGTGCCCCGGGCCGATCTCGAACACCCCTCCCGTAGGCGCCGTGAATTCGTTGCCTTCGACCCGGGCTACAAAGACTCTCAGGACGAACGGGCCGAGAAGCTGAGGGCGCTCGGCAAGAAACTCCGCGCCCAGGAAGCTGCGGGGCAAAAGACCGCGTGCGCCCATCAGATCCTCAGTGAAACCATGTGGATGCTCTCCTCCACCGCCGACTTCAAGAGAATCGACCACCGTCTGCATGATTTGGAGGACAGTCTCGCCCACCCGGACCGTGAGGCCGTCGCCGACGAACAGGATCCACAAGATGGGAGCTGGGGCGCCTGCTCCACGGAATGGTTCTTCAAGGTTAATGCGACGTTCGATCATCTGGACACGAAATCGAGCCAGAAACTGAAATTCGAACCGCGGTTCCTCGACCGGATCAACTCACCTGACGCACTCACCAATTATTTCCTGTCCATGGCCGTTTCGGATATCCCGCGCACGGGTGTCGATCATCGACGCGAGTTGAACGAATCTCTGTCCAATCTCATGCGGTTCATTCTGCGGGATCGTCCCGCGGGCTATGCCTGGCATCACGCGCTCAAAGACACGCTGCTGAACTTGATTCTTCATCGTTTGCGGAACCAGGAAACCGGCTATTGGGGCGAGAGCTACTTCCGTGACGGACGCCTCGAATTCGTGGACGATCTTAGCATCACTTTTCACGTCATCAGTTATCTTCATGGAGACGTGCCGGACTTGCCGAAAGTAATCGATCACACACTGGCCGTGAAAAATTTGGAGTATCCGATTGGATGGCTCGAGGATGCCCACTACGTAAATCACCACAACATGGATGTCATTACCCTGTTTAAACTCGGCTGGCCACATGCCAGCGACCCGCAGAAAACCGCCATGGCCGCCGAAATCCAGAGAATGCTCCGGTGGTGTCTCTCGGAATCCATCCAACCGGACGGCTCCTTTAAACGCAGCGAAGCCGACGGCGCCGATTCTCTCGAAGAGACAACCGCGTGGGGAGTGGCGTTCCTCGACCGCATCGGCTATTTCAATCCGTCGAAGCGCTTCTGGACCAATCAGGAGTTTCCAGAAGCCGACGACATTCGTCAACAGATCATCGCCTGCATCCTGAAACATCGCGACACCGGCGGCGCCGGCGGCAATTACTATGAAAGCGCCCTTGAAGAGCTTGGCTATGACGCCGCTCTCAACAATCAAGGTAAGTGATCACAGTGTATCCTTGATGGGACTCTGCCAATCTGCTTTCATTAACTCACCTTGGCAAAGCAACTTGCCGAGGTCATGTCACATGAAGCTGTACAAAATTCTCGTCTGTTTGGCTTTGCTGCCGTTGGCTTCGTGTGTGTCAACGGTCGGCCACCGTTCACCACTCTATACGTACGTGGGAAAGGATCTCAGCACGAAGAGGAGAGCATTCCTGTATGAGACCGAAGTGTGGAAGGGGTCGGATTTTTACTTTAGCGCACCAAAGAAGCGTCCATGTCTGGGTGAGTACGACCATGCAGCAGAGTGGGAGAAATCGGCCCGGATTGCTGATGTTCCAGTCGGCACACCGCTGAAGATAAGAACGGTGAAAAGGTTCTTGGCAGACTACGATGCTGTGCAGGCGGAGGGCGAGATTTACCTATCTGGCTCAGCAAGACCGACCATGTTTTTCTACATGTGGGCGTTCGATGGTGTGGTGAAGAGAGCGCCGTGGGAGGACGACTCTATACCCGAGGAGCGACACGAGTGATGCCGTCGAATACGTTCCGGTCAAAAACCTGAGTGGTGCATATCTTGTCCGCCTTGCCATAGGCAAATGACATATTTGTCATGCGTCCGGCTCAAGTCTTCGTCAAGCCTCGCACGAGCAACCCCTGGCCATGTATCCGGCAAGACAATTGCTCCACAATTGCCCGATGGAACGTCCTGATAATCTGGAGCTTCGCTTGGAAAAGCCTTCTCTGGGCAGGCTAGCGCCCTGGCTGATTGTCGCCGCGACAGTCCTGGCCTATTTCAACAGCCTTCAAGGACCGATGATCTTCGATGATATCTCGTCCATTCAGGACAATCCCAGCATTCGTCAACTCTGGCCGCTTTCAGTTCCGCTCGCGACGGTGCCGGTGGGTGCCTTCCATACGCGGCCGATAGCGAACCTCTCGTTGGCGATCAACTATGCCATTGGCGGGTTGAAGGCGTGGGACTATCACGCGTTCAATCTGTTCATTCACATCTTGGCGGCATTGCTCTTGTACGGCCTCGTCCGGCGGACTCTCATGTTAGAGCGATGCCGTGACACTTTCAGGCAGAGCGCCACAGGAACCGCCACGGCCATCGCGCTCATTTGGAGCGTCCATCCACTGACGACCAGCGCGGTCACCTACATCAGCCAACGGACGGAACTGTTGATGGCATTGTTCTATCTCCTGACGCTGTATTGCCTTGTTCGCGGCTCGATTTCACAATCCGCCGCTCGCTGGTGGTATGCAGCCGCCGTGATCGCGTGCGCTCTGGGAATGGGATCGAAGGAGGTCATGGTGTCCGCGCCGCTGGTTGCCTTGTTGTACGACCGCATCTTTCTCTCGCAGTCGTTCCGTCAGACGTGGCAGCGCCGATGGATTTTACACCTTGGTCTTATCGCCACGTGGTTGGTTCCAGCCGCGGAATTCCTGACAACCAATTTCGCCGTCAAACGAGGCGGTGGCGCTCCCTTGACGGTGTTCGAGTATTTGCGGACGCAGAGCGAAGTGATCCTGCGCTACTGGCAACTGAGTTTCTGGCCGCATCCCTTGGTGCTGGATTATCTCGACTGGCCTGTGGCGCATCTTTCACTCTTTCTCGTCACCGCAAGCCTTACCGTCACTGCCGCGCTGGCCGCAACCGTTTGGGCGTTGCGATTCCGCCCGGCCTGCGGTTTTCTGGGCGCCTTTTTCTTCCTGATTCTCGCACCCACGTCCAGTTTCCTGCCGCTGTACGGCGAAGTAGCTGCGGAACGCCGCATGTACCTGGCTCTCATACCAATCATTGTCCTCCTCGTCATCGGCTACCAAAAGGGCTTTGCGGTTGCTGCCACCAACTGCAAGCTGACGGCAAATCAAAGTCGCTGGATTCCAATTGTCCTGGTCACGGCCCTGGTAACGACTCTCGGTGCAGCCACTGCGCGGCGCAATGAAGATTATCGCAGTGCCCTGGCCATCTGGAGTGATACCGCCGCCAAACGACCCGGCAATTGGCGGGCATTCACCGAGGTAGGAACGGCGTTGGCCGCCGAAGGGCGTTTGACCGAGGCCATCAGTAATTACCAACACGCGGTTCAGCTCAAACCTGACTACGCCATGGCGTATGCGAATTGGGGTGTTGCCCTCGGCATGCAGGGCAAACTCAACGAAGCCATCGCCCAACTCCAACAGGCGCTGCAGATCAATCCGCGTTCCGTCTATGCGCATTACAATCTGGGGTTGGTCTTCTCGAAACAAGGCCACGCGGACCTCGCCAAAGGCCAGTTTGAACAAGCCCTGGATGTCGATCCCACGTTCACCAAGGCTCAGATCCGCCTCCAACAGGCTAGGACCTGACCCGACCCGCGGTTTGAGCTTTCGGCGATTTGCCCTCCCGAGTACACTGCGTGCATGTCCGAGATCGGCCGAACAGCGGCGCCGCCCGCCAGGCCCGTGATGATCTTCGATGGCGACTGCAATTTCTGTCGCCGTTGGATTTTCCGTTGGCAACAGTCCACGGGTGATCGTGTCGAGTACATCCCTTTCCAGGACCCCGGCGTAGCCGAACGGTTTCCCGAGTTGCCTCGTGACCGATGCGAACAAGCGGTGCAACTCGTCGATACCGACGGACGTATCTACTCAGCCGCCGAAGCGGTATTCCGCGTGCAAGCCGTTGCGCCATGGAAACGCTGGCCGTTGTGGTGCTATCAACAAGTCCCCGGCGTCGTACCCGTCACGGAGTGGTTTTATCGCTTCGTCGCCACGCATCGCACCAGCTTCTCATTCCTAACGCGTCTTCTCCTGGGTCAACAGGCTGAGCAGCCCACGCACTTTCTCACCCGCTGGGTTTTCCTCCGACTGCTCGGCCTTATTTACCTCATCGCGTTCGTCTCATTATGGACGCAAGTCGACGGCCTGATTGGCAGCCACGGAATCATGCCCGCCGCACACTTCATGGAATCGGCGCGGAACTGGGCCACCGAGCACAATCCTTTGGAAACCCGCTGGATGATACCGACTCTCTGCTGGTTCAGCACGAGCGATGCTTTCCTGCGCTTCCTCTGCTGGGGCGGCGCCGGGCTGGCACTCCTCGTAATCTTCGACGTCGCCGCCGCCCCTGCCCTCGCCTTGTCGTGGCTCTTCTACTTGTCCCTCTCGACGGTTTCCGACGATTTCCTCGGCTATCAGTGGGATACGCTGTTGCTGGAAGCCGGCTTTCTGGCAATCTTCTTCGCCCCGCTCCAATTGCTGCCCGGCACCCCTCGTAAGGCGCCGCCATCGCGCCTGGTACTTTGGATGCTCCGCTGGTTGTTGTTTCGACTGATGTTCGCGTCAGGTGTGGTCAAGCTCGCAACCCATGACCCGACCTGGCGCAGCCTCACTGCCTTGACCGTCCACTACGAAACGCAACCTCTCCCCACGTGGATCGGCTGGTATGCACACCAACTCCCAGTCTGGTTCCAGAAACTTTCCTGCGGGCTTATGTTCGTCATCGAACTGGGCGCGCCGTTCCTGATCCTCGGGTCCCGTCGGCTGCGGTTGATTGCTTGCGCCGCGATCGTAACCCTGATGCTGCTGATCGCCGCCACCGGCAATTACTGCTTCTTCAATCTCCTTGCCGTTGCGCTCTGTGTATTGCTGCTCGATGATGCGTTTCTCAAGAGGCTCTTTCCGACCCGCTGGCGGGAATTGCCAGCCAACATCCGCGCCCGTCCCTGGCCGCTGTGGGTGACCGTGCCTCTGGCCATGGTTGTCCTTCCGGTAACAACCATGACCTTGGCGGGCGCGTTTCGCGAACGGATTGCCTGGCCGGCCCCCATGGTCACGCTCTACGAAGTCTTGTCTCCCACCCGGAGTTTCAACGCCTACGGCCTGTTCGCTTCGATGACCACCGCCCGCCCTGAGATCATCATCGAAGGCAGCAACGACGGCGACAACTGGCTGCCCTACGAATTCAGGTACAAGCCCGGCGACATCATGCGTCGTCCGGCATTCGTCGAACCTTTCCAGCCGCGTCTTGACTGGCAGATGTGGTTCGAAGCGTTGCGCGTGGAGATGCCGCGGCCCTCGCCCACTCAACCCTTCGTCAATTTCTGTGTGCGATTGCTTGAAGGACAGACGGAAGTCCTGGCCCTCCTCAAAACCAATCCATTTCCCGGCACCCCACCGCGCTATATTCGTGCATGGGCCTACATGTATCAGTTCACCACGTTCGCTGAACGCCGCCAGACCGGTGCGTGGTGGCGCAGACGGCTGCTGCACGAGTATTGCCCGATCATGATGCTGAAACCTAATCCGTCCTGACGTCTCACGGACCGCACTGCGGTGTCTCAGTCTCGGTGCGGCCCGAATTCAGTAAGTCCAGCGCCTTCTGATAACTGCGCCGCTCCAGATAATGTCGCAACATCGGCGGCGCATCGGACCCAAGTTGCTGCTCGAATTGAAGGATTCGATCCAACGCCTCCGCAATCTGCTCCGGCTGGCGTCTGGAGGTCGTCTGCATGAACTGCTGCAGTGCGTCGCGCAATCCCTGTTCGGCGGGCGTCATGCTACTTCCGTACTCCCTCCAGATGCTTGCCGCGCTTCTTGCCTGGCTGGAAATCCCAGAGCAACCAGTCGTCGTCGGGTGTGAACTTGTGCAATTTGCGGTCCCACTTGTTGGGAAGCTTATGGTTGAGTTCCTCGAGAAAAGGTAGAAGCGGACGCTTCGGCCGATGGCGACGCTCATGCTCGTCGAGCGCGATGTCTTCTTTCCAACCCATCTTCTGGCGATAGCGGGCGAAGCCAAACCCGTCGAAGAAATTCTCACCCCCAACGATGGGGATATACCACAGGCTCGGGATACCTCGTGGATTCTCCTTGATCGGAATTTCCCGCTCCAACCGCGCCAGCAAGTCCGCGCCCATCGGATCGTTCTTCAAGTGATCGCGCAACTCGTGGAGTGTCGGGAAGTTGATCGGCGGGCTGACGAATAGCACCGGCTTGTGCTGCAGCGTCGCCGTGATGATTTCGTGTGGCGTGCCGACGCTGTAAATGTTCGTGGGACAATAAGAAATCGTGAAATCGCTGGTGTCTACCATCCGCAAATCGATGTGCAGCGTCTCCCAAAACTGCCGCGCGCACCACGACCGCGTCTCGGCCGCCTTGCGACCCGGCTCGTACGTCCAGCGTTTCTTGATCCGTTCGCCGCTCTTGACGTCTTCGCGCCCGTACTCGTGCAACCCGCGCACGTCGGGCTTGAACCACGGATCGAAGACGGTCACCCCCACCGCTTCGAGAAACTCCCCAATACGATTGCGCCATCCGGATTTCTTCTCCGCCGCGCGCGACGCCACGAAATCCATCGGCCCGGAAAGATAAACCCGCGCGCCTTGCAGCAAGCCCTGTTGTTTCTTGGAGCGCCCCATGCTCCCCATGCTAGCCGCAGCCGTTCCTCACCTCAAGCGAAACGTGCCAGCAGGCATCAATCACCGTGATCGAGTTGACTTATCGCGGCAGTTACCGCACATTGCAAACAAGGTGGCGTTTGCGGGTGGTTTCGGAGGTGACAAGATGAAACCGTCGACGCTGGCGATTACTTTGGCCGCCGTGTTCTTCTGCGCGAGACCAGACCTGCTGGCCGAGGACTACTTCTCACCAAACGCGCAGCTAACACTTGCCAGTGACAACGGCACGAACACACTTTTTGAACGACGGGACTATCTGCTCTCGTATCAGGAGGAACAATCACCCAGGAAGTACGTCGATTGGTTGTGGGAAGACCCGGTCAATCTCTTCACTCGTCCCGCCTTTTGGGGCGGCCAACAGTGGATGACATTCGGCTTGGAAGCGGGAACCACCGGTGCCTTGTTCCCCGCCGATGCCCCGTTCCGTGACTTCTCCCAGGACATTCGCAACAAACCCCTCGATTCCGTCCTGAAACCGATCGATTTTTGGTATGGCAACTACCCGCTCGCATTCTATGGCGCAGGCATGTTTGCTTCCGGCCTTGCGTTCCACAACGAGAAACTGGCCGATTCGGGCTTTTTGTCCCTGGAATCAGTCGGTTACGCCACCGTCCTCGATGTCGCCATCAAGGAACTCACCCAGCGTGAACGACCCCGCTCAACCAAGGACCAGTACCAATTCCGCGGCCCGGGCGGTTCCGTGCATGGCAGTTCGTCTTTCGTCTCCGGCGACACTATCGCCGCGTTTGCCTTTGCCTCCAGTGTGAGCGAAGTCTGGCAGAATCCGTGGGTCACTTGGCCGTTGTACGGTCTCGCCGGCGCAGTCGCCGTGGAACGCACCCAGGTGAACGCGCACTGGCTCAGCGATGTCGTGGGCGCCGCCTTTCTGGGGCACGCGGTCGGCAAGACCATCGTGCGGATGCACTATCGCCACGATCTCGAAGGCAAAGTGACGCCGTACGTTGCCGCCCACACCGTCGGACTCCAGGTCACCTTCGAGTTCTAGCGGTTTTGAACTGTAATCGAACTGCCCCGTGATAGAATCGCGGTCATGTGGCAACTCTCGGTACCGTGGTGGGAATTCGTCATCCGCGCGCTCATTGTCTACGGCTTCCTCGTCTTGCTGCTGCGGCTGACGGGACGGCGGCAGGTCGGACAACTCTCGCCGTTCGATCTGGTCTTGCTGCTGGTTCTCAGTAACGCCGTGCAGAATGCGATCAACGCCGGCGACAACTCCGTCCTGGCCGGCATCATCTCGGCCTGCTCACTCGTCGCCGCCAACTATCTCGTGGGTCTGGCCACCTACAAGAGCAAGAAGGCGGAAGCGCTCATTGAGGGTCGCCCGCAGGTTCTCATCCACAACGGTAAATTATACGAGGACGTATTGACGCGGGAGCGACTGACCCATCACGAATTGAACTCGGCCCTCCGCGACGCCGGCTGCGGCGATGTCAACGAAGTGCACTATGCCGTCCTCGAAAACAACGGCCACATCAGCGTCGTCGCCATGAAGGATGTGGCCGCTAGGACGAATCACTCGGCGCCTTTGAACTGATCCTGCTTGTTCTTGAACAGGACGTTAAAGGTCGTCAGCGAGCCGTAACAGCGCGTGATGTATTGCTGGAACTCCACCTTCTCGGCGTCGCTCAACTTCTCGTGGCTGTTGATCTTCTGCTCCAGCACGCGGAGATTGTTACGCAGCATTACCACTTTGTGGAAGAACACATCCATCGGCACCTCTTTGGCCTGTAAATTCTGGTCCGCCGGATGCATCATGACGCGCCCGCCATGCCATCGACTCCCGAGTTGCTCCACGAATTCGCCGTGTTTTTCCACGCCAAGTTCGGCCATTACCGTCCGCGTCACCTTCTCGACAAATAGTGCCAGCGGCATATCCAGCGCGCTGATCGCGGCCCGCGCCTCCGCCGCCTCCAAATCGCTCGTCTCAGGTGCGATGGTGTGCGTGGCATCATTGAAACGGATGTCCGCCGTGTTCTCCGTGATGGCTTTGACGATTCCCATCCCGTGTTGCGGATGCTTGACCTTCATTCCCACATGTAGCTCTTGGGTCTTCATGAAATCTCCTGGCCCTTCCTAAACTTGCGGTACCTTCGAATCAATGCGTTGGTTGAACTGTCGTGCTTCAATACTGGCTCACCGGCACTTTGCAGTTCGGGCGTGATCCGCTTGGCCAATGCCTTCCCCAACTCAACTCCCCATTGGTCGAACGAATCAATATTCCAGATCACGCCTTGCGTAAATACAGCGTGCTCGTACAACGCCACCAGCTTGCCCAACGCTTCGGGTGTCAGCCGCTCCAACAAAATCGTATTGGATGGGCGGTTGCCTTCAAACACGCGGTGCGGCACAAGCCAATCGGCAGTCCCCTCCGCCTGCACTTCGTCGGCCGTCTTGCCGAACGCCAGGGCCTCGCTCTGCGCAAACATGTTCGACATAAGCAAATCATGATGCTCGCCGAGCGGATTCAATGTCTTGCCAAAACCGATGAAGTCACACGGGATCACCTTCGTTCCCTGATGGATGAGTTGATAGAACGAGTGCTGGCCGTTCGTGCCGGGCTCGCCCCAGTAAATCGCGCCGGTCTGATAATCCACGCGTGTGCCGTCCAGCATGACGTGTTTGCCGTTGCTCTCCATCGTCAACTGCTGGAGGTACACGGGAAAACGCTTGAGGTACTGATCATACGGCAAGACCGCGACCGTCTGCGTCCCAAAGAAGTTGTTGTACCAAATGCCGAGCAATCCCATCAGCGCCGGCAGGTTCTTATCGAATGGCGCGGTGTGGAAATGTTCGTCCATGGCGTGAAAACCCGCCAGCATCGCGCGAAAGCTGTCCGGGCCAATGGCAATCATCGTCGACAACCCGATCGCCGAGTCCATCGAGTACCGACCCCCCACCCAATCCCAGAATCCGAACATGTTCGCCGTGTCGATGCCGAATTTCGCCACCTCCGGCGCGTTGGTCGAGACTGCCGCGAAATGTTTCGCGATCCCGCGCTCATCGTGCAACGATCGCAACACCCACTCCCGCGCCGTGTGCGCGTTGGTCATCGTCTCCTGTGTCGTAAACGTTTTTGACGACACAATGAACAACGTCTCGTCCGGACTGAGCCCGTGCGTTGCCTCGGCGAAATCCGTGCCATCCACATTCGAGACAAAACGAAACGTCAACTCACGCTGGCTGTAGTGGCGCAGCGCCTCGTACGCCATCACCGGGCCAAGGTCGGAACCACCGATGCCGATGTTGACGACGTTCCGAATCCGTTTGCCCGTGTGTCCCTTCCAGGCGCCGCTGCGGACGCGATTGCCGAAGTTCGCCATTCGCTCCAGCACTTCATGCACTTTCGGGACGACGTTCTCGCCATCCACGACAATCGATTGGTTTCGGGGTGCGCGCAGGGCCACGTGCAACACCGCTCGCTTCTCCGTGAGATTGATTTTCTCCCCGCGAAACATCGCGTCGATGCGCCCGCGCAGATCGCACTCTTCGGCCAGCTTGACGAGGAGTGAAAGCGTTTCCTCGGTAATACGGTTCTTGGAGTAATCGAGACAGAGCCCAACATCTTCAACGACGAATCGCTCCGCGCGCCTCGGTTCTTCAGAGAACAACCGCCGCAAATGCACGTCTTTGATCTTCTGGTAATGCGCCCCCAGCGCCTCCCAAGTGGCGCGATGGGTCAATCGCGTGCTGCCCTTTGCCACGCTCACTGACGTGCCTTTTGAAGCTGCTGGGTCCATTTGACAAGTGCCGCGACAAGTTTCTTGATGTGATCGCGGGTATCCTGATCCGTCAGATTCCCCTTCTCATCAAAGCGTTCCGAAGCGTTGGCAATCATGACCTCGGGTCTGCACAGCGCGCACATGTTGAGGAACACAAAGCATTGCCGCAGGTGGTACTGCGCGCGAGCCGTCCCCAGCATGCCGGGCGAGGCGCCCATGATGGCGACAGGTTTGCCGTCCCACGCACTCTCACCGTACGGACGCGACGCCCAGTCAATGGCATTCTTCAGCACACCGGGAATCGAATAGTTGTACTCGGGAGTACAAATCAGAATGGCGTCTGCCGCGCGAATCTGCTTCTTGAATTGCTCCACTCTCTCCGGCGGTCGCATGTCGTCGTCTTGGTTGAATATGGGAATGCCATCAAGATCGAAGATCTCAACCTTGGCGTCCGCAGGTGCGAGTTCTTGCGCGGCACGCAATGCCCCGCGATTATACGATGTCTTGCGGAGACTTCCGGCGATCCCGAGAATTGCGATTGATGCGCTCATGTGCCGTTGATCCTCCCGATACACACCATGCTATCGGCTTTGCCGATCTTGTCAACCCGCCGTCGGCTTCTTGGCCGTCACTTTTTGGTGGAGAAACTCGCGGCAACTCGCTATCGTTTCGGGCCATGAGCGCTTCCCCAGGTGACGAAGCCCAACCGCATCTTGCCAGCACGCAGACCGGCCGCATGACCCGTCGCAAGTTCCTGAAACTGTCGGCAGTCACCGCCGTCGCCGCCCGTGCGGGAACACTCGCATGGGCCGTTGACAAGAAGTTCGATATGCCCTATCGCCCGCTGGGACGCACGGGCGAAAAAGTTTCCCTGATCGGGCTCGGCGGCTTTCATCTCGGAAGACCCACGGAGGAGGAAAGCATTCGCATCGTTCGCACCGCGATCGACAATGGCGTCAACTTCATGGACAACTGTTGGGACTACTATCACGGCGCGAGCGAGATGCGGATGGGAAAAGCCTTGCGTGACGGCTACCGCGACCGCGTTTTCCTCATGACGAAAATCGACGGTCGCGACAGCCAGACGGCCCAGAAACAGATTGATGAATCCCTGCGCCGGCTTCAGACCGACCACCTTGATCTCCTGCAAATCCACGAAGTGGGCCGCCTGGATGATGGCGATCACGTGTTCGCCCCCGGCGGGGCGATGGAGGCCATCCTCGCAGCCAGAAAAACGGGCAAGACCCGGTACATCGGCTTTACGGGCCATAAGAATCCCGACATTCATCTGAAAATGCTCGATACGGCAGCTGCCCACCAATTCACGTTCGATGCCGTGCAAATGCCGCTTAATGTTATGGACCCACACTTTGAGAGTTTTGAGAAGCGGGTCCTCCCTTTCCTTGTGAAGCAAAATACGGGCGTCCTCGCCATGAAGACTCTCGCCTTCGGGCGCATTCTCGACAGTAAGGTTGTGACGGCCACCGAGTGTCTGCACTATGCCATGAATTTGCCCGTCAGCGTCGTGATCACGGGGTTTGATTCGATGTCCATCCTGCAACAGGGACTGGACGCGGTCCGAAGTTTCCGACCTCTGAGCGAGGTGCAAGTTTCTGCCTTGATCGCCAAGACGGCCGATGCGGCCGAAAACGGACGCTACGAGCCCTACAAGACCTCTCACGCTTTCGATGGCACGTACTACAATCCCCAGTGGTTGCGCTAGAGCGGTCACGAGGACGGCACCGCGCGTCTCATCTGATGATCCCCGGTCGTGCAATCTTCTTGTCACGGCGTTGAACGGCAGAAGGCGAGGAAGTTACAGAGTAGCTTCCGGGCAACGTTCGCGCTGGTGTCCGCGGAGCGTAGTTGGCTGGCGATATCCAGCGTGGAAACGATGATCCGGCCCTTCCCGCACGGGATGACGCCGACGGCCGTGCCGAGCGCCATCGGGTAGCTGTGCCACGCGCCCACCACCAGTTCTTCGCCATCGAGAAGCAGGCCGGACCGCGTCTTCCCGTTGCGAACAACTGCTTGATAGGGCCAGTTCATCGCGGTGTTCACGGGAAGATCCTTGAACAACGGATGTTCACGCACAAAATGAACACCGCCCAGCCAGGTCGTGCCGACCCGGAATGACCCCGTGTATTTCACGGGGGTATTCTGCTGGATGAGATTCATCCAGGTGTCGGCGCGGTCGAGAATGAGCAGCGTGGTGCCGTCACGGCGGACGCGCTCCATGAGTTTGGTCACGTCGGGCGCATCGGTTTCCGGCGGCGCCCAGAGGAGCTTGCATTGCGCGTTGCCGCGTTTGTGCCAGAACTCAACGCGCACCGCGACAGGTTTGCGGGCCTCAAGTCGGATGCGACCGCGGTTGATCTGGTTGCTCCGTTCCTTGAAATCATCGAACAGCAACTGGCCGTTGATCCACAAGCGCACACCGCCGCTGCTTTCGGTCGCAAACGTATATTTGCCGGTGGTCGGCGGCACGATACGACCTTCCCATCGCACGCCGTAGTTCTCCGTCACCCCCATCGCCTGATCGGCTGTCGCCCCCTCCGGCACGAAAAGATCGATCGTCCTGTCGCGACGTTGAAAAAACTGATTGCTGAAAACATTGTCACTGTAAAACGTCGTCTTCAGGCCGGGTTTGTCGCCGCCGGGCGATCGAAAACCGTCGTACGGAATCTCCACCGCCTCGCCTTCGCCGGGCGGTCGCGTGACCACGACCCAATCCAGCGGACCGAGCGTGTCGCGGTAGGCTTCGGCCTTCAGCCCCTTTTCCTTTTCCAGGAAATCGCGGACCAGTGGCGTCCCTTCCCACGTGGCGCCTTTCCCGCCAAGCTCCTCGCTCTTCCAATCAATTGCCAGCACCTCGTCATGGCCGGCGGCGACTTCCCCACCCTTCGCATCGCGCACACTGGCCTCGACGCGAAACATTCCCGTTGTCCCGACGATCGGCACCGTGACGTTCTCCTTGAGCAACTGACCGAACACGTCGCCCCCCGCAAGGGAAACGGGAACCGTCTGTGCGAACACTTCTTGCCCGGACGGGTCCTTCGCCGAAATCTTCAGCGTGTGCGGCCCCTTCACGTTCTTTTCATTGATGGCGTAGAAATCCACCACGACCGCGCCGGGGATTTGCGCGAACTGGCTGCGCGTTTTCACCGCCACATACAATGGCTGGTTGTAATACGCCATGATCGCCGGGTCCGCTTTCGGGTTGCGGAAACAATCCACGATGCCCGAATGGTTCTCGACGATCTCGGATTCCCAGCCGTTGACCGCGTACCCGTCCGCGGTGTTGTCGATGCGGAGGGTTTCGATCTTGCGCCCCTGATGATAGTGCGACACCGCGCCCATCGAGGTCGTAAGCGCGTCCACCGTCGGGAACGCGTCACACAGGTCTTTGCGCGCGAGAAACTCGTCGAACTGGCGATACCAATCGAGATACGTCGGGCCATCCCAACCCTCGTTCGGGGCGGCGTCGAGCGCCGCCTTGATCTTTTCCAGCCGCGGCGGCGCCGAGATCGCGCCTTCCTCACCCCAATACACAATCTCCGTGCGATTGGTGGTGCGGTTATAATACTGCTCCGGTCCCGAGTAGAAATTCTGTCTCCAGACTTCAGGGCCTCCGGCGTGATGATTATCAAACCAGCCATGCACGTGAATGACCTCGTCGAATGGCCGCATGTGCATCTTCGGGAGTTCGTCGGCGTCCGCCCGCTTGGCCCAGGCTGACGTATAGGTAATCGTGCGGCTGGGATCGAGCGCGTGCATGTCGCGCATGTCACGGACGTGCCCGGCGAAGACAACCTTGTTCGTGCGCGCGCCGCCGGAGTCCCACGCCTCGTTGATCATGTTGTAAATCACCAGGCTCGGGTGGCTGCGGTCGCGCTTCACCATCCGCCGAAGCTTTTCGCGCACCAGCGCCTTGGTGAACGGCGTCCAGTCGCCGTTCACGTAAGCGCCCGGCTCCTCGTAAATCAACAGCCCGAGTTCGTCTGCCTTGTCGAGCACTTCGGGACGGCCGATGCAACGATGAAAGTTCAACATGTTTTGGCCGAGCGCCTTCGCGGAGCGGATTTCCTTCTCGGCCAATTCCTGCGTCGGGTAGATGCCGTTTACGGGCCAGAAACCCCAGCTGATGGCCGTGCGCAGCACCACGCGCTTGCCGTTGAGACGGAACATCGCGTTGCTGCTGCCGATGCCCTCCGGCGCGAACCACCGAAAGCCGAAGGTTTGCTGCGCGCTGTCCTTCGTTTCGTTCCCGTCCTTGAGCGCCACCGTGCAGAGATTCAGGTTCGGGTTGTCCAAATCCCACCGCCGGGCGGATGCCGATGCGATGGCCACTTTACACGTCACCACATTATCACCCGGCGCCAGTTCCACCGATGGGATTTCGGTCGTAAATACGCACGGCGGCGAGTGGCTGCCGTCCCCGGGCTGCTTTCGAGTGACGGTCACCTCAACGTCGCGGTGCACCGTTTCCTTCGTGGTGTTGCACACCGTCGCGATGGCGTTCACCTTCGTGATGGCCGGCGTGTTTTGCACGTAGATGTCATCCACATACACGGGATCGCACGACGTGAGCCGGACGCGTCCCGTGATGCCTCCAAACCCGTGGCTCATCGGGATCATGTACTTGCCCCACGCGAACGGGACGGTGTCGCGCCAGTCGAAGTTGCCGCCGGGGTCGGTCACGCGCACGGCGAGTTCACATTCCTCTCCGGGCTTCACCGCATCCGTGATATCCACGTCAAACGGCGAATTGCCAACGATATCGTAGCCGACCAGCTTTCGATTCACGAACACTTCCGCCCGCAGCCGCACCGAGTCGAAATGCAGCACGACGCGGCGCGGCGATGTCGCGGCCGGGATCGTCACGCTGCGTCCCCACCAACTCACGCCCCTGAGCTCGCCTTCCGGGCCGTCGCCCGAATGCACGTATTCCTCCACCGTGCCCGGCACCGAGACATCCTGCCCCATGAATTTTTTTGTGATCAACCCCTTCGGCGGCAGATTCAATGACACCCTCTTCAGGTCCACAGGGGGGAGAAACAACTCGTCGCGGTTCCATTTCGCACTCGTGTCCAGCGTCATTCTCCAGCCAGGACCGGAAAGATCCAATTCCACCCGCCCCTTGCCGTCGCCTGCCGACGCCGCGAACGGCAATGCAACCAACAACGCCACAACACGCGCAAAAGAAAAGCCTGAGGGTTTCACTGGACAATATTCTGGTGTTTCTCGTTCGCGCACGCGAGCACAAAGTCATCTCACGCTGCCATCGCCAGGCCTCCCGGTTTTCTCTGGGCAAATGCGGCCGCCTTGGGGCATCCTACGCCACGACCATGAAAACCACCCGCCTCGAAGCCTTCAGCGACGGCGTGATCGCCATTATCATCACGATCATGGTCCTCGAGTTGAAAGTGCCGCACGCCACCGAACTCGCCGACCTGAAACCGTTGCTGCCGGTGTTCTTGGCCTACGTCCTGAGCTTCATCTACGTCGGCATCTACTGGAACAACCATCACCACATGCTCCATTCCACCAAACACGTCACCGGGGCAATCTTGTGGGCAAACCTGCACCTGCTCTTCTGGCTCTCGCTCTTTCCGTTCACCACTGGCTGGATGGGCGAAAACCATCTCGCGCCGACCCCCACCGCCGTCTATGGCTTCGTCCTGCTGATGGCCGCCATCGCCTATTACATTCTGCAACGCTCCATCATCGCCCAACAAGGACCCGACTCTCTCCTCGCCGCCGCGATTGGGAACGACTGGAAAGGCAAACTCTCGCCCGTACTCTATCTCGTCGCGATACCGCTCGCCTTCGTGAGCCCGTGGATTGCCAGCAGCCTCTACGTCTTCGTCGCCCTCCTCTGGCTCGTCCCCGACCGCCGCATCGAACGCGTCCTGGCCAAACGGGAAGACTCATAATCCGGCCGCACAGCGCGGTGTAGTAGCGGCCGTCCCTGGCCGCCCTTCCCGCCGCCGCACTGCCGACTCAATTGGCTTCGTTTCTGCGTAAAACCACCCCTTTTCAGCACTTTACCCCCCTAAAATGGGTTCGTTTTTTCATGTGAAACGCAACTCGCATCTTACCGAAGTGGTTTAGAACGAAGTGGATGTGTATTTCCCACTTGGCTTCGTTTTGGAAAAAAGCCTTAGTAGAAGCCCTCCCCCTCCCAACCGACGGCAAAGTTGTAGTAGCGGCCGTCTCGGCCGCCTCTAGCTGCGCTGCACCGCGCAGGCCCAAACCGTCCTATGTCAAACAACTGTCGCCCCTATACCACCGCCGCCCCGCCCCGTCCAGCACAATTATCGCTTTCCGATAGCCTAACTCACGCCGCTTCCTTGAGCAACGCGTCCACATCCAGCGGATGCGTGAACATCCCAACCCCACCGTCAGGCGTGCGCGTGAGGTCGAGCTACGATCCGCTCTCAAGCTGGACCCTGTTGACTGCCAACAATTCTTCAAGAGTGCGTTTGGGCATAACACGTACAAACCGGATGTCCTTGTATTCGCCGCCTTCAAACACAGCCGTTGCGGTGACCACAACCGTCAAGGGACAAGACAAGACCTCCCGATGCGGCAAATATGAATGCGGTGGAGCGCCGCCGCCTACTGCGAACACGCGAGAGTCCGGCAACTGGATGGTGTCGACCACTACCTGCAACCTAGTCTCAACATCGAACGAGATATCAACATTGCCGCCGGCCTTGCGATCAAAATCAATAGGTGTGTATCCCTTTATCACATCAATAGCTTCAATTTTAAGAACGAGCACGAGACTTCCCGTGGTTGTCAAATCCTGTTCGGACACCTTGAGATTATCACGTATAAATGTCTCCAACTCTCCAAGTCTATCCTTCATGGCGGAAGCTACGCGCGTCCCTTCGCGGCGCCACTCCTCAACTGCACGACCGATGGCCCTTCCTTCTAGCAATTTGGCTACCTCGTCCACCGTATTGTAAAGGTCGATATGAACACCGCCAGATTCCGCTGCTTTAGCGATTTCATTTTTTGAGAAATGTGTGTCACCGGAGATGAAAGCAGCAACATGGCTATTCTCGTGCTGAAGGTGGTCGATAACGGAATGCAGAATGACCGTGTCCTGAAAACCAACATCTTTGTCCTTAAATGGAGACTTTCGTTGCACAGACAGTTCAAACACTTGCGCACATGATCGGTCAGGGAAACCAACCGATCCCACACTGTAATGCTTCATGACTGTCTCGACCGTCTTCCGATATCGAGTTCGTAGTTCACCTGCGTCCGTCAAATGCTGCAAGTTGATACCAACAACCTCGTCTGGGTGGAGTTCTTTCAGCTTGGATACCCGCTGTGTGACGTCGCGCAGCCATTGTTCTTCCAGCTCTTGAAGTACCGGTACTGGCACGTACACCTGCACACTTACGTTGCGACAGAGCCATAGGGTGTTTGCCAACTGTGTTGGAATGTACGGCCACGCCGCCCTTCGCAACGGCTCTGTATCAAAGTAGATTCGCGTAAACTCAGACATCATGCGTTCACGCTACCAAAAGCTCTCAGGCATCACAACACTGGGGACCCGCGAGATATGCAACTCCATTTTGCTCGGCTTCCATCACCTACAGCTATAGTCTTTAAACATGCGTCCACACGAAATTGAGAACTGGGTGCTAAGTATCGTCGACCGCGTAGAGCATCATTTGCCAAACGAAGACTCTCGTGTCGAACTCAAGTCCGAATGGATAGACCCGCAAAAGGCAGCGCGCCAAATAGCGGCGCATGCAAATGCTGCAGGTGGCGACCCAATCCTTTGGGTTATCGGGGTTGATCAGCAGAGAGGCATTGTTGGCGTGAATCATGCAGAATTGGCCAACTGGTTTGCCGCAGTGAAGGCACAATTCGATGGGTTGGCCCCTCAACTCACGGATCTGAACGTGCCAACTAAGAGCGGTACCGTAGTCGCGCTGCTGTTCGAAACAGATCGCTCGCCGTTCGTTGTGAAGAACCCGGCATTCGGTCAACAGGGCGGCGGTTCAGTTCAATACGAAGTTCCTTGGCGTGAGAACACAAGTACCCGAAGTGCGACACGGTCGGAACTGATCAGGCTTTTGACACCCCTTCAGAAACTTCCCGACTTCGAAATCCTCGACGCTAGCCTCAGCGTGGACGAGGTGCCTTATGAAACGGACCCGGGGGAGGAATTGCTTTGGTCACTCAGACTAGAATTGTATGCCGTGCCAAAGATGGAGACACAAGTGGTCATTCCTTTCCACCGGTGTCGGGGAAGTCTCGAAGTCCAAGGAAGCTTGAAGAGGACTCCTTTAAAATCTTTTGGACCCCATGTAACACTTGATCGCACAATAGCGTCAGGGAAACAACCCACGTTTGTGTGGGCAACGCACTCCGAGTTCGTCATCAGCCGGAGCAGGCAAGATTAGCATCGAGGCCAACGCCACAACGCAGCCGATTGATAGAACTTCTTCTACCCCCGCTACGGTCAACCTCGTCTTGGTTCCCGCTGGCTCACATCTGGCAGCGTCCTTAAGCGCCATACTAACAATTGTATCGGCGAAGGATGGAATATCCTCTGGATGGCGACTGACCCAGCGCTAACTCGAAACACTCTGCTACCCCCGATAAATTTCCGCACCCTTCTCCATACACTCCTTCGACATCGCTTCCATCCCTTTGTCAACGCCTCCTCGGCGGCAATCCACTGCTCTGCCGCATGGAACAACGTCACAGCCGACGCTTCCAGAGGGCGAATACACCAGGCGGGCTCTAACTCACCTCACGCCGCTTCCTTGAGCAACGCGTCCACATCCAGCGGATGCGTAAACATCCCAACGCCACCGTCAGGCGTGCGCGGCCACTGCTCCCGCGGTCGGTCCCAATAAAGTTCCACGCCGTTTCCGTCTGGATCACGCAGGTAAATCGCCTCGCTCACGCCGTGGTCGGAAGCGCCTTCGATGGGAATCCCCGCCTTCACCACGCGGCGCAACGCATCCGCAAGCAGCGCGCGGGTCGGATACACAATCGCGACATGATACAGCCCCGTCGTGCCCGACGCGGGCGGCGACCCGCCTTCGCTCTCCCACGTGTTCAACCCGATATGATGGTGATAACCACCCGCCGAGACAAACGCCGCGCTCTGGCCCATCCGTTGCGTCAACTCAAACCCCAGCACGCCGCAATAGAACGCCAGCGCCCGCTCCAGATCCGCCACCTTCAAATGTACGTGGCCAATCTTCACTCCCGCATCGATCGTCGCGCGTTTCATAACGCCGATTGGGATGCGCAATCCCTGCCGTGAGGTTCATAACGTGCTGTGGCTGGTCTCTGACGTAGCCGCGCTTCGGAACTACGCCTTCGCGTAAACCTCCGCGCCCTTTTCGACGAACTCCTTCGACTTCGCTTCCATCCCCTTCTTCAACGCCTCTTCAGCAGCGATCCCCTGCTCCGCCGCATATTTCCTCACGTCCTCGGTAATCTTCATGCTGCAGAAGTGCGGACCGCACATGCTGCAGAAATGCGCTAGCTTCGCGCCTTCGGCGGGCAACGTTTCATCATGGAACTCGCGAGCGGTGTCGGGGTCGAGCGACAGATTGAACTGGTCTTCCCAGCGAAATTCGAACCGGGCTTTGCTCAGGGCGTCGTCGCGTTGTTTCGCGCCGGGGTGGCCTTTGGCCAGGTCAGCCGCGTGCGCGGCGATCTTGTAGGCGATAACACCATCCTTAACATCTTTCTTGTTCGGCAACCCGAGGTGCTCCTTGGGCGTGACGTAGCAAAGCATGGCGCAGCCGTACCAGCCGATCATTGCCGCGCCAATGGCGCTGGTGATGTGGTCGTAGCCGGGCGCGATATCGGTCGTGAGCGGGCCGAGCGTGTAGAACGGCGCTTCGGCGCACCACTCCAACTGCTTGTCCATGTTCTCCTTGATGAGATGCATCGGGATATGGCCCGGACCCTCGTTCATGACCTGGCAGCCGTGGTCCCACGCGATCGTGTTGAGTTCGCCCTGTGTTTTCAACTCGGCGAACTGCGCCTCGTCGTTGGCGTCGGCAATCGAGCCGGGCCGCAGTCCATCGCCCAGCGAGAAACTCACGTCATACGCCGCCATGATTTCGCAAATCTCGGGGAACCGCGTGTATAGAAAACTTTCTTGATGATGCGCCAGACACCATTTGGCCATGATCGAACCGCCCCGACTCACAATGCCCGTGACGCGGTTGGCCGTGAGCGGGATGTAACGCAACAGCACCGCCGCGTGGACAGTAAAATAATCCACGCCCTGCTCGCATTGCTCGATCAGCGTGTCGCGATACACTTCCCACGTCAATTCCTCGGCTTTGCCGTCGACTTTTTCGAGCGCCTGGTAGATCGGCACGGTGCCAATCGGCACGGCGCTGTTGCGCAGAATCCACTCGCGCGTCTCATGGATGTTCTTGCCCGTGGACAAATCCATCACCGTGTCCGCCCCCCACTTCGTCGCCCACCGCATCTTCTCGACTTCTTCCTCGATGGAACTCGCCACGGCGCTGTTACCGATATTGGCGTTGATTTTCACCAGGAAGTTGCGACCAATGATCATCGGTTCGCTCTCGGGATGATTGATATTCGCCGGAATGATGGCTCGGCCCCGGGCCACTTCGCTGCGGACAAACTCGGGCGCGAGTCCCTCGCGAATCGCGATGAATTCCATCTCGGGCGTGATGATTCCCTGCCGTGCGTACTGGAGTTGGGTGACAATCTTGCCGGGTCTCGCGCGGAGCGGCTTCCGCCGCAGCGCAGCCGGAATCTTGCGGTCGCTCCGGCCGGCGATGGGTTTGTAGGATGCTGAGGTCTCTTCCACGTCGCCGCGACCGAGAATCCAATCCCGTCTCAATGCTGGCAGGCCGCGGTTTACATCGCCGTGAAACGACGGATCGCTCCATGGCCCGCTGGTGTCATACACGCGGACCGGCTCGTTCACCTCGACCCGCCCCGTGTGGCTGACCGTCGGCGACAATTCAATCTCGCGGGCCGGCACACGCACGTCCTTGTGCTGCTTCCCGACGGCGTAAACCTTCTTCGACTTCAGGAATGCCCCGCTGCGGTGCTCTTCCCCATTGCCATTCTTTGGTGCGATCATCTCTTGCCTCCCCGCCCCGAACACTCTCGGGGCAAAAATCAAAAAGCCGACCCTGAAATCCAAGAGTCGGCTTCGCTACAGGTTTCCCTACGCCGGGCATGACCCGGATCAGGTTCTATGGGTGTGTTCTCAGCCCCGAAAGTTTTCGGGGCACCCCAAACGAATCTGCCTATGAAATTGTCAGTTGAACGATTTTCCGCAGCCGCAACTCGAATGCGCGTTGGGATTCTTGATCTTGAACCCCGAACCCTGCAGGCTGTCCTCGTAATCGATCTCGCTTCCCTTCAGGAAATTCAGGCTCATCGGATCGATCACCACTTCCACGCCATCTTGCGCCACCACCGCATCATCGGGCTTCTTGTCGTCGAACGCCATGCCGTATTCCATTCCCGAGCAACCGCCCGTCTCGATGTACACGCGCAACGGCTTGTCCTGCACGCCCTGATCGACGCGCAACGTCTTGATATGCTTCGTGGCGTTTTCCGTCAGTGTAATCATGGTTCGTCACCACCAAACTGCCATCACACTGTAACAAGCCAAACCAATGCTGTCAAACCCACGTCTGCTTCGGCTGTGGCCTAATCTGGTTTTCTTCGCCCTAAGAACACGTACAGCACGGCCATGACCAAAATGACTGCGACGCCAACGAGGTATGGTGAAGCTGGCCATTGAGCGCTCTTGGCGGGGGGTGTCATTGCGACCGTTGATGAATCAAGGATTAGGAACGAACTGTTTGTGTCACTCATCGCCTCTTCCCCTTCCTTTACTCAATCACCACGGCCCCGTACCCCACAACTTTCGTGTAATCGCCGCTGACGTCGGCGCTGGTGCGGTAATCCAGCAATTCCGCATGCTTGGCGCCGAGCTTCTTGGCCGCGCAAAGAACCACATACGTGGCCGCGACGCCACACATCGATACCTCCACGTCGATCACGTGATCCATCAGCGCGTCGGGATCCAGCTTCACCACTGCGTCCAGCACCAGCTTGTCTTTGATTCGTGACGTTTCCTGGTCTTCGTAGTGGTTCAGGTCCGTCGAGGCCAGAAGCAAAACGGGTTTGCCATAGCTCTGCACGGTCAGCGCAATCGCTCCCGCGATTTCCCGCAGGTTGCTCCGCCCGCCGCTATCAGGCCAGTTGCCACCGATCAGGACGGGCGCGATGTGAACGTTTGGATTTGCCCGTAACAGCATCGGCAGTTGGACCTCCAACGAATGTTCCTGCGTATGTGCGCGCGCGTCTTCGGCAAGCAAATCGCAGTTATCGAGTAGGTCGCTCGTCAGTGGTTCGGCCACGGGCACGTCGCCCACGGGTGTCTGCCACACCCCCGCACTGTATACGGCGTACCGGCTCCCGACATTGTGATGATTGGGACCCACGAGGATCACGCGGTCGGGAATCTCGACGCTGGAGTACAACAGGCCGGCGGTATGGCCCGAGTACATCCAACCCGCATGCGGACACACAATTGCGATCGCCCGCCGTTTTGACGAAGCGGGTTGGATAATCTTATCGAGCGCCTCATCGACTTCCGATGCCGACGCTGGATAGAATTGACCGGCTACCGCTGGTGCGCGGATCATCAATCGCCTTTCGAGTTTACCTTACCACCGCGCGGATGGATTCCGCAAGAACGCTCAACACCCGGTCCAGTTGCTCGTCGCTAATGCAATACGGCGGCATCAGGACGATCGTGTTCCCGATCGGGCGCGTCAGCACGCCCCGCCGCCGCATCGCTGTACAGACCTTGATGCCGATCTTGTCGGCGAGTGGAAACGGCTGTTTCGTCGGGACGTCCTGAAACAATTCCACCGCGCCGATCATTCCGATGTGCCGCACATCTCCCACGTGCGGGAGCGCCCGCGACGCTTCGAGCCCGGCCCGCAACCGCTCGCGCTTCGGTTTCAGTTTCTCCAGCGTTTGTTCTTCCTCGAATACCTCCAGATTCGCCAGCGCCGCCGCGCACCCGAGTTGGTTGCCCGTGTAACTGTGGCCGTGAAAGAACGTCTTGAACTCGCTGTAGTCGCCGAGAAACGCCTCGAACACCTCTTCCGTCGTGAGCGTCGCCGCCAGCGGCAGGTAACCGCCTGTCAGCCCCTTCGCCACAGCCATCAAGTCGGGCGTCACGCCTTCCTGTTCGCACGCGAACATCGTTCCCGTGCGCCCGAACCCCGTCATCACCTCATCCGCGAGCAGCAACACGCCGTGCTCCGTGCATAGCCGACGCAATTCACCCAGCCATCCATGCGGCCAGAGTTTCATTCCCGCTGCGCCCTGCACCAGCGGCTCGATGACCACGGCGGCGATGGTTTCGCCTGTCTCCTTCATGATCTTCGTCAACGACTCCAACTCACTCACCCGAATGACATCGAACAGCAGCGGCTTGAACGCCGCGTGAAACAAATCGATTCCCCCGACGCTGACCGCCCCAAGCGTGTCGCCGTGATACGCGTCCGCGAAGGCCACGAACTTCGTCCGTTCCGGTTGCTGGCGATGCCGCCAGTATTGCAACGCCATCTTGATGGCCACTTCCATCGCCGTCGAACCGTCATCGGAATAAAACACCCGGGTCAGCCCGCGCGGGGCGATTTCCACCAGCCTCTCAGCCAGCCGAATGGCCGGTTCATTGGAGAGTCCAAGAAAGGAGGAATGCGCGATCCGATCGAGTTGCTCCTTGATGGCGTGTGTGATTTTCGGATGTCGATGACCGTGCAGGTTTGTCCAGATCGAGGAGTTCGCATCAAGATACTCCCGCCCGTTCGTGTCTCGAAGAATCGCGCCCTTCCCCGACTCGATGACAACGGGCTCGTCCGCCATCCAGTCCTTCATCTGCGTGAACGGATGCCAGACGTAGCGATGGTCTTTGTCAGCAAGCGGATCCACTGAACTCCTGCAAGAAGCGCGCAATGTCCCGTGACTCATGCAGCGCGGTGACCGTCACGCGCAAGCGCGCTTTTCCCTTCGGCACGGTCGGGAAGCGGATGGCAGGAACAAAAATGCCCCGCTCGTACAACCGGCGCGATGTTTCGACCGCGGCCGCTTCATCACCAATGATGATCGGAATGATCGGACTGCGCGATTCGTTCTGGACCCCGAGCGCCGACAAACCGTTCTTCAATTCGCTGACATTGCGCCAGAGTTGGTCGCGACGCTGGTGGCCCTCCGCGCTCATCACGAAGTCGACTGCCGCCACCGCCGCCGCGCACACGGCCGGCGGCAACGCCGTCGAGTAAATCAGGCTGCGGGCGCGATTGCGCAGGAAGTCAATCAGCGTCTGCGACCCAACGATGAAGCCGCCCGCGCACCCGAGCGCCTTGCTGAGTGTGCCGAGGGTGATGTCGGACTTGTCCTCCACACCCGCCGCCTCAGCGAGACCGCGACGGTTTTTGGCATACAACCCGGTCGCGTGCGCCTCGTCGATCATCAACCACGCGCCGTGCCGCTCTTTCAGCGCGACGATCTCCGCCAGTGGCGCCAGATCGCCGTCCATCGAAAACACCGTCTCGGTGATGATCAGGGTACGCCGTGACGAATCGCATTGACCGAGAATGGCGTCGAGTTTCTTGAGGTTCTGGTGCGGATACACGCGAATGGTCGCGCCGCTTTGCCGCGCCCCGTCGATGATGCTGGCGTGATCGAGCTTGTCGAGAATGACTGTGTCGCCCTCGCCCACCAGCGCCGTAATCGCGCCCACGTTGGCGGCGTAACCGCTTCCGAACACAATCGCCGCTTCCTTCGCCTTGAACGCGGCAAGTTTGCGTTCCAACGCGTCGTACGGCTCCAGGTTCCCGCACACGAGTCGTGAGGCCCCGGCGCCGACCCCATATTTCTCAATCGCATCCGACGCGGCGCGTTTCAGCAACGGATCGTTGGCGAGCCCAAGATAATCATTGCTGGAGAAATTCAGGAACTCCCGGCCATCAATCCGAATTCGCACACCCTGCGCCGAAGCGACCGTCCGCAGGGTGCGGTACAAGCCCTCCCCGCGAGAGTGATCGAGTTCGCCGCTGAGTTGGTCATTGAGATTGGGCATGCGGAGGACTGGATTCCTTCGACTTACCTGGCTTCATCGACGATCACCTCGCCTCCGACCATGGAAAAGCTTACCTTCTTGTCCGCATAAACGACCGACTCATACGGGTCGCCTCCCGTGGCGTCCAACGGCACGGCTATCAGGTCGGCCCAGGCCCCTGCGCCAATCCTCCCGAGCTTCTCGGTCTGGTTCAACGCCTTCGCGGCGTTCACAGTCGCATATTCCAACAGCTCCTGCGCCGACATCCGCGGAAACATCTGGCCAAACGCCTGCATCTCGTCAAGCATGCTCAAGCCGTCATTGCTGGCCATGCTGTCGGTACCGAGGCACACATTAATTCCCTGCGCCTTCCATGTGTTCAGCGGTGGCATGCCTCGATTGAAAAACCGATGAGACTTCGGGCAATGCACCACGTGCGTGCCGGTCTGCTTGAGCAGCGCCACCTCCAGCGGAGTAAGGCAATTCGCATGCGCCGCGAGGCAGTTTGGCCCGAGCACGCCGTACTCGGACACCAGTTGGGTTGGCCCCGCCCGTTTGCAGTCAGACATATCGCGGCCCGCGCGCACAAAATAATCATGCATATGCCCGGTCCCGCGACGAATCATGTCGTCTTCCTCTTCCGACTCGCCGAGATGCGTTGTAATCGGGATGTTTCGCCCGTGCGCATACTGCGCGCACAACCGGTATAACTCTCCGCTGGCAGTCTGCCGCGCATGCGGCGAAAACCCGAACCCTCCGCGCTCAACGGCGTGCGCGGCAATGAATTCCAACGCTCCTGTCGCCAACGCCTTGGCTTCTTCCGAACGGTTGAACTCCGTGCAACCCGAGACACCACCACACGCGCAGTTTCGTCGGCACAACCTGATCAATCAACGCCGGAAACGATTCGATGTTTACGACAGTTGTCGTTCCGGAGCGGGTCAACCACTCGAGACCCCATTGGATTCCCTCGACATATTCCTTGTCGGGATGGAGTTGTTTGGCGGCGACCAACTGGAGAATCCATTCCGTGAAGCTGCCCCGGTACTCGACCTC
>CAWIJG010000009.1:0-84698 GCA_963836315.1 uncultured Verrucomicrobiae bacterium | reverse complement strand
GCTGGACGCGGGCGTTGCCCTTCCAGATGCTCCCAAATCTGATCTTCATCCGCGGGCTGCGCATAGTCGGTCAGAAGCGTTGTCGCCAGCGCCCCGCTGGCCCATCCGAACTGGACCCGCTTCTTGGGTTCCCATCCCTTGAGGATCGCGTAGAGCATGCCGCCGACAAACCCGTCGCCACCGCCGATGCGGTCCAGAACCGTGATGTCGCGCGGCTCGACGATGTGCCAGTCCTTGCCCGCCGCCATGATCGCGCCCCACAGGTGGTGGTTCGTATCGACGACTTCGCGAAGCGTCGTAGCGAACGTCGAAGCGTTCGGATACGCCTTCTTCACGCGCTGGATCATCCCCTTGAAGCCGTCAATCTTTGACGTGAGGCCCTTGCCGCCCGCTTCGGGACCTTCGATCCCGAGGCAAAGCTGGAAGTCTTCCTCGTTGCCGACCAGGATGTCCGACACGCTCGCGATATCGGCGAAGATGGCGGCGAGTTCCTTCTCGCGGCCTTTCCAGAACGTAGCGCGGTAATTCAGGTCAAACCCAATCCGGGTTCCGTGTTTCTTCGCCGCCCGCGCGAGTTCCAGGCAAGAATGTCCCCGTTCCCCGGGGACAGCGCGCGGATCAGGCCCGACAGTTGGACGATTTGGACGCCTTCCTTGCCGAAGATCCGGTCCAGATCGAAATCTTTCACGTTCAGCGTCCGGCCGACTTCGCCCGCGCGATCGTTCCACACGCGGGGTCCGCGCGACCCGTAACCGCTGTCGGCAATATTGAACTGATGCCGATAACCCCACGGGCCGCCCTGCGGAACCTCGACGCCTTCGTAGTCCATGTGGCGACTCTTGAGGTTGTCCTTGATGAACTGCGCGATCGGACTGCCCTTGACGAACGTCGTCAGGACCTTGACCGGCAGACCCAGAAACGACGCCACACTGGCCACGTTCGTCTCCGCGCTGGTGGCCTGCATGATCATCGTGCCGGCGCAATGCACCGGCTGACCGGTGGGGCGTAATCCGGATGCCCATGCTCGTGGGCACGACCAAGGCATACTTACAATTCTTCTTCAGTTCAATCTTCATGGGAGGGTCCCTTCGTCGTTACGCCGTGTACGTCTGCGAAGTAGTCGTGCCGCCGTGGCCGGTCCAGTTGGTGTGGAACGCCTGGCCGCGCGGTTTGTCGACGCGTTCGTAGGTGTGTGCGCCGAAGTAGTCGCGCAACCCCTGCAACAGGTTGGCCGGGAATCGGTCGCTCCGGTAGCCATCGAAGTACGCGAGGGCCGAACTCAGGCACGGCGTCGGGATGCCCATTTGGGCCGATTTGACGATGACGCGGCGCCAACCTGGCTGTCGGCTGGTGACGGCCTTCTTGAAGAATTTGTCGAGCAACAGGTTTACGAGGTCAGGTTTGCGCACAAACGCCTTCTTGATGTCGCCGAGGAACACCGAGCGGATGATGCAACCGCCCCGCCACACCAGGGCGATGCCGCCGTAGTTGAGGTTCCACTTGTACGTCCTGGCAGCAGCGCGCATGAGCTGGTAGCCCTGGGCGTAACTGACGATCTTCGACGCGTACAACGCGGCCTGAAGATCTTTAAGGAACCGCGCTTTATCACCGGAGAACGCCTTGACTTTGGGTTTGATCTCCTGGGAAGCCGCGACGCGTTCCTCTTTCACCGCGGACAGACAGCGGGCGAACACCGCCTCGCCGATCAATGTGAGCGGCATTCCGTCATCGAGCGCGGCGACGACCGTCCACTTGCCGGTGCCCTTCTGGCCGGCGGCATCGAGAATCAAGTCCACCACCGCTTTGCCTTCCTCGTCCTTGTACCCGAGGACGTCCCGGGTAATTTCGATCAGATAACTGTCGAGCTCGGTCTTGTTCCAGTCCGCGAAGACCTGGTGCATTTCCTCGTTGGTCATGCCGAGGCCGCGTTTCATCAGGTCGTAGGTCTCGCAAATCATCTGCATGTCGCCGTATTCGATCCCGTTGTGGACCATCTTGACGAAATGGCCGGCGCCATTCTCGCCGATCCAATCGCAGCACGGTTCGCCTTCGGGCGTCCTGGCGCAGATCGCCTGGAAAATCGGTTTGACGTGAGGCCACGCGGCCGGGCTGCCGCCGGGCATCATTGACGGCCCCTTCAACGCGCCTTCCTCGCCGCCTGACACGCCGGTGCCGATGTAGAGCAGGCCTTTGCTCTCGACGTACTGGGTGCGGCGAATCGTGTCCGGGAAATGGCTGTTGCCGCCATCGATCAGGATGTCGCCTTTTTCGAGCAGCGGCAGCAATTGTTCGATCAGTTCGTCCACGGCCTTGCCGGCTTTGACGAGCATGAATATTTTGCGGGGTTTCTTCAGCGAGGCGACGAATTCCTCCAGCGTGTGAGCGCCGAAGAACTTCTTCCCCTTGGCGCGACCGCTCATAAAAGCGTCCACCTTCGAGGTCGTGCGGTTGAACACGGAGATGGGGAACCCCCGGCTTTCGATGTTGAGGGCGACATTCTCCCCCATAACGGCCAAGCCGATCAGGCCGATATCTGATTGTGGTTGGATCATGATGTTGTTTCCTTGATTAGCTGTTACCATTTACGCTGCGGACCGACACGTATGGCCACGATTTCGTTGAGGTGCATTCGTGCGGATTCGCAGTTCAATTCGAACCTCTACACCCCACTGAAGGCGCTGAAGCCGCCATCGATGGCGATGACCTGGCCGGTGACGAAGCCCGAGCCCTCGTCACTCAGCAGCCACAGCAACGTGCCGATGAGGTCCTGGGGTGTGCCCATGCGATTTTGGGGTGTGTGGGCGAGAATTGTATTACCGCGCGGCGTCCACGAACCGTCGGCTAGAGTCAGCAGCCCGCGATTCTGGTCGGTCAGAAAGAAGCCGGGGGCCATGGCGTTGACGCGCACGCCGACCTTCGAGAAGTGGACGGCGAGCCATTGAGTGAAGTTGCTGACGGCGGCCTTGGCGGCGCTGTAGGCCGGGATCTTCGTGAGCGGCTTGAACGAATTCATCGAGGAGATATTGATGATGTTGCCGTGCTTCTTCAGCACCATGTCTTTGCTGAACACCTGCGTGGGCAGAAACGTGCCGAGGAAATTCAGGTTGAACACGAACTGGATGCCGTCCACAGTGAGATCGTAGAACGTCGTCACCCCTTCCTTCTTCTGCGTGAGGTCTTCGACGGTGATGTGTTCCTTCGAGGTTGTGCCCTTCGGGTGATTGCCGCCGGCGCCGTTGATGAGGATGTCCACCGGCCCAAATGCCGCTTTGATTTGTTCATGGGCCACCTCGATGCTGGCTTTCTCCAGCACGTTGCAGGCGAATCCCTTCGCCACTCCGCCCGCTTTCGTAATCTCATCGGCGCACTTCTGCGCCATTTCGGGCTTCAAGTCGAGGATGGCCACCTTCGCGCCGCACTCGGCCATCGCCTTGGCCATCACGCTGCAGAGGATACCGCCGCCGCCGGTGATGACTGCGACTTGGTTTTTCAAATTCACGTGAAGTGGTACTGACATAGCTTATCGTCCTTTCAATCTGTGGAAACTCGCAGACGCAACTCTTACGGAATCACCCTGTGAAATGCAACAGCAATTCCCTTCGTTCGCCATCGCGAGCTTCAGGCAAGAGGCATTGCTTGATAGCCTGATCAATCCCTTCAAGTTCCTGCTCGGTTTCCCGTGTCGCGCGCAGTACGTCCACCGAGGAAGTGGACGGGGTGAAGGTCGCCGCGCCAGCCAAGCCGACGCTGTCTGTTGCAGCTACATGCAGCTACAGTCATTCAGGCGAACCAATCCGCTGTTCAGCTTTTTCGTTGCCGAGCGTGCGCGGTATGCCTATAGTCTCGTGCGCATTTCTTTGGCGGGTGCGCCCATAGCTCAATTGGATAGAGCGTTGGTCTACGGAACCAAAGGTTGCAGGTTCAACTCCTGCTGGGCGCGCCATTTCTCATCTTCCACAACTCGACTTTTCCCTGACGTGGCAGTCGGGCATCAAGTCGGTGCGCCCGCATAGGGAAACCAGTGGTATCTGTTGGTGGGTCTCCAATCGCCGTCGAAAGCATTCGGGGTAGCCGCATTGCGTTTCTCCAACCCGACAATTAGGCGCGACCTTTCCTGTCGTTTTCGGGACAAAAAACGGGGAAGGTCCGAGAACCTTCCCCGTTATCGTTAATTGACGAGCGGCGTTACACCAAATGGAAACGGCAACTACTTGATAGTGGCAAATGAGCCGGAAATCGCTTGCCCGCCGCCGTTTTCGCTGCCATCCACCCAGATGCCGGTGATCTTCCCGCTGACGGTCTCGTTGGTTACTCCGCTCTTCACAGTCACTTTCGACGATCCGTTGATCAAGAGGACGGCATTACTGGATGTGCCCACCTGCTGATTCGACGCAAACACAGCCAGGAACTTGTCGCCCTTGGTCGAATCCGGCGTCAAATCCGCGTTCGCCTTTATTTGCAGGAAGAGGTTGAAGTTGGATCCGACGACCTGTCCCATCCATTGTTCTTCATTCGTATCCGTCCCGCTGATGATGTCCAGGTCAAGAACCGAGACCACGTTCGTGTTTCCGGACAGACTCTCACCCGTCACCGCTGTGCCGCTTGGACTGAGTTTGGCTTTGATGGTGATGTCCTGCCTGGACAGGACGTTCGTCGAGTCCGCCCAACTCGTTGTGACCCCTACCGCTGCCACTACTGCGATTGCCAAAAATCTCCTCATGTTACTCCTCCATTTGTTGATGACTCCCCTTCGTTTTACTGCGACGGGCACCATAGTTCCGAGACCCATTCAGGTCAACACCCTTTCGGGAAGAGGGCCGCTTGCCGCATTCCGACCAGAGCATTTGATGTTCGGTCTGCCATGCGTATGGTAAAATAATCGGAGGCGATCGCTGGGGTGCATTCAAGTTCCGGGGCGATCTGATGAAACCAGGGCGACCCTCGGTGTTTGTTGAACGGTAGAGGATGCCAGCATGGTTCAATTGTTACCTGAAAAGAACGTTGTGACAAAACGCGCAGCCGTGTTCGCTGTACGAACGTGCAGCCTTTTTTTGCTCCTGTGTTTCGTGCTCCTGTTGACAGGGTGTGCGGGCATGAGCTCCATGAACTCTGACGACCGCGAGATTTTCTACGGCGGATGGGGCAATCCAAATTCCAGCCCGCGAATCCAATAATGTAGAACTTCGTCGCTCATTCGGCCCTTGATTTGCCCGACTCGTCGGCCTTACAAATCCCTCTTGTGCAGGCCGACCCTCTGGCGACATTTAAGGCCGTCATTTACTTCTTCGCGCGCACACAACCACACCCTTGCACTGAACCCACTCGGTTCGTTCGCCTCGGAATCGAAGTGGTGAGCCTCACCTGATTACTGGATCGTGTTGCCTTGGATACCCGGCCAAGCAAGCACAGCCAACTCAAGCACAATCGGGTTTTCGATCCCCTTGTTATCGTATGATATCGTCATTTATGCACAACCCGTCCGGGTTCAGGATAGGCAGGTAATATTCAGAACATTGGTCCACCGTTGATAAATGATGGACCTTACGCCGACAGCGCCTTAAGACCTTAATAGCCCTACCCTATCGGCAAGAATTCCCCAGCCTCTCTTCAGCCAAAGCGTGCGCGCTCTCACCACTGACCCCTCTGTTTGTTGAAGTTATGGAGAGTGGGCTGTTGAAAAACGACGTCAGGCACAAGCTATGCTTCACGTCCGGTAACAGGTAACTATTGCATTGAGAAAGGAGAAAGTCAGCATGCATAGAAATCGTAGTAACAGGGCAGCATTCACCCTCGTAGAAATCATGATTGTGGTTGCCATCATAGGGCTGCTGGCCGCTCTGGCGATTCCGGGTTTCGTGAAAGCCCGCAAACAGTCCCAGGGCCGCCGCATTATGAATGACTGCCGTCAGATGGACGCCGCCATTGACCAGTGGGCCCTTGAAACGGGCCAGACGGACGGCGCCACCGTCAATAGCACGGGCGCACAGACCTATCTGAAGACCGTTTGGAGCACGACGGATCTACTGAACAACGCCTATACCCTTGGCAATGTTGGCACGTCCCAGATATCAATCAATGTGGACACAAAGAATGCGCTAGTCGGTGTCGGCATTGACTGGGGCAATTACTGACCCGCTGCGGCACGCGCTGCCAGACGTTCTGACCTCCCAGCCCGAAGCCACCACGGGCTGGCGCCTTTGTGTTCTCGATCAAATCTGGTAGGCTTCGGTGCTGATGGGTATTCCGACGAGATTGCTTTCGCTCTTACGCGACCCGGTGGGGTTGGAGCCGTTGGAACTCGACGGCGATCACCTCGTCAACAAGTCGAGCCAGAGACGGTATCCGATTGTCGAGTCGATTCCCGTGCTGCTCGATCCGGCGGATCTCGGTCCACAGAATCTCAAGTTCCAGAAGATGTATGACTGGATGTCGCATGGGTATGATCTCGCCCAGAAGGTGGGCGACCTGTGCTTCCGGGGGAAGATCACCCGGCTACGACGGCAACTCGCCTCCAAGCTGTCCCTCAAACCCGGGGACCGGTTTCTATACACGTCGATCGGGACCGGGGTGGACCTGCCTTACTTCGCCGAACAGGTATCCCTGGAGAAGATCGAACTGGTGGGGTTGGATCTATCGATGGGGATGCTCCGACGGTGCCGGGCGAGAATCCGCCCCTATGAAGAGACCTCGTTGTTGGTGCAAGCCAACGCCGAGCGGCTGCCCCTGGCCGACCATTCGTTTGATGTCGTTCTTCATCTGGGCGGAATCAACTTCTTTGACCAGCCCGCGGTAGCCGTGAAGGAAATGGTGCGCGTCGCCAAAGCCGGGGCGTTTATCCTGATCGCGGATGAAACGAAGATTGTTGTGAAGAAGAATTATCAGCGGAGTCCGCTGACGCGATCGTACTTCAAAGACGCCCCGTTGGATTTCAGTCCGAGAGACTGGGTCCCGCCTGGAGTCAGCGATCCCATCTACGAAGAGGTTTGGGACAGGAAAGGCTATATGCTGTCGTTCAGAGCCCCCGTTCCTTGACGCGGGTGAAACCAGATCGACAATCGACCCGCCAAGCTTTCGACAATTCGTTGAGGCATTGAAACCGCGTCGTGCCGACGTTTTCTCGTCTCCGCCACCGTTCGGCTCCGGCGGACCCGGCTCCAAACCTTACAACAAAGAAAAGCTTCCAAACCTTCCAAACCTTCCAAAGTACACTAACGGGTTTTGACCGGATGTGCCAAAATCCAAGCATGAGAGAAAGGTGTAAGAGGGTGATGGGAGGAAGGCGGGAAATGACCGTTGGCAGGGTTTTTCCCAACTATAGGCGTTTTTCCAAAACGAAGCCAAATGCAAAACGCGCATCTGTTTAGTTATGAATGTGTTATGAAAAATGCGAGTTGGTTTTGTTCGCCGAAAATGGCACAAAACGAACCCAAATAGGGCACCGGAAGGGTGGTTTTACGCAGAAACGAACCCAATTTGCCGTGGCTTTACCGCGTCCGCCTACGCTGAAGCTACGGCGCGACAAGCTGGCGGTTGGGAGTCGAAACAGCGTGTCCGAATCCACGGTTGGGATGCCGCCGGGCGCTTTGCAGGGCACGCATGCTCGACAGAGGCGGCGGAGGCATATATAAAATCGCGCGTCTTGAACATGCCACACAACACCGGTAACGGGCCCAAACGCGGACGAAATCTCGCGCTGGCGGCGGCGAGTTTCGCAACGGTCATCGTTATCGGCGCGATTGACTACTACAGCCCGGCCGAGATGAGTTTCGCGATTTTTTATCTATTGCCGATCATGTTCGTCACGTGGCGGGCCGGCAGGCGCGCGGGCGTCTGCGTCTCGATTGCCAGCGCGATCATGTGGCTGGTGGTCAACCTGGCGCAGGCGACTCCGGGGTCGGAATCGTTCACCTACTGGAATGCGACGAGCGGCTTGTTTGTGTTTCTGGCCGTGGTGTTCCTGCTCTCGGCGGTGAAGGCCTTGAACCAGGGTTTGGAAAGCAAGGTTGCGCAGCGAACGGGAGAATTGGAGGTCTCGATTGGGGAACTGGAGGAGACGGACGCGCGGTTGCGGACGAGCGAGGAGCGATTTCGGCAGTTGGCGGAAGGAATCGGCGACGTGTTTTGGATGACCGACATCGAAAGCGCGCAGGTGATCTACGTCAGCCCTGCCTACGAGACCGTGTGGGGGCGGTCGTGCGCGAGTTGGCACGAATCCCCGCGCTCGCGCCTGGAAGCGGTCCATCCCGACGACCGCGGACGGGTGCTGCAATTCGCGGCCGGCAAACAGGCCCGGGACGGATATGACGAGGAGTATCGCATCGTGCGGCCCGACGGGGCGGTGCGCTGGGTTCGCGACCGCGCGTTTCCGGTTCGGGATAAGGCGGGTAAAGTGTATCGGCTGGCGGGGATCGTGGAAGACATCACGCACCGCAAGCCGCCGGAACAACAGAGCCGGTGACGCTCTGGCGTCAGCGCAGGATCAGCCACGAGACGATCGCGAACAGCGGGATGAGAATGGGCAGCGCGTACTTTCCCACGTAGCCGAAAAAGCTCGGGCACTTCACGCCGCTCGATTCGGCGATGCTCTTGACCATGAAGTTCGGGCCGTTGCCGATGTAGGTATTCGCGCCGAAGAACACCGACCCGAGCGAGACGGCGACGACGTATTCCCACGCTTTCGGGTCGAGCCGGTGCAGTCCCAACTCCACCAACTGTTGCGGCGTGTACTGCGCGATGAGGTTGGGATGCAGCAGCGCCTGGACGTGGACCGGGTTTTCCAGCGACAGGTGTTGCAGCCCGAATGCCGCTGTCAGAAAATTCAAATAGGTCGGCGCGTTGTCCAGCACGCTCGACAACGCTCCCGAGCCCCAGAAGAATTGGCGGACGGTGGTGATGCCGATGTCGGCCGCGTGTTTCTCGAGCAGGTCGAGCGCGGGCACCATCGTGGCAAAGATTCCGACAAACAGGAAGCCGACCTCGCGCACCGGGCCGAAGCTGAATTCGTTTTCGCGAAGCGCGTCCCGGTTGGCAAACTTGTGCGAGAGCCACGCCATGGCGATCATCGACGCGGCGATGGCCACGGTCACAAAGCTCTCCGCCGTTTTCGGCCCGTCCCAACCCAGGGCCTGGCCGATCGTGCCGAACACCGGCCAATCCCCAAGCCCCTTGAGCCATTCCGCCTTCTGCATCAGCACCAAGCCGATGATGACGAACAACCAGATGAAGTTGTGCGTCCCCTCCAGTTCCACCCGGTCTTCCGCGCGGCGTCGGACCTCGTTCTTGTGCTTCTGAAAATTTCCCAGGTCGATCAAGAAGAACAGCACGAGCAGCGCCGCCACGCAGAACAGCCAGGCGAGGACGACTTGCGGCACCTTCAGGAGCCAGAAAAACGGCACGCCTTTCAGGTAGCCGAGAAACAGCGGCGGATCGCCGATGGGCGTGAGCGCCCCGCCGATGTTGCTGACGATGAAGATGAAGAAAACAACGTGAAACGGAGCGGCCCGATATTTATTGATCCGCAGAAACGGGCGAATGAGCAGCATCGACGCGCCGGTCGTCCCGATGAGATTGGCGAGAAGCGCCCCGACCGCCAACAGGCCCGTGTTGACCGCCGGGGTCGAGCGACCCGTCATATTAATGTGGATGCCGCCGGCGATGACAAACAGCGACCCGATCAGCGCCATGAACCCGACGTATTCGATCAGGCTGGTCAACATCCGCGGCGCGTTGTGCAGGACGAAGACATAGTAAGCGACCGAGATTAGGCCCAGCCCGATGGCGATCCTGGGATAGTGATGTTCCCAGAAATGTTTGTTGATGAACGGCAGCAGCGCGATCGAGAGCAGCAACAGCACGAACGGCACGACCATCCACACCGGCGGCTCGCGCGACACGATACCGTCCGCCCCGGTGCCCGCACTGACAACACCGAGCGTCGCCGCAAGGAACGCCACGGTGGCGACCAGTTTGCGCATCACCGTTGCTGATACTTTACTTTCAGCCGCATGACAAACGGAATCGCGTAGGCGACCGCCACGCCTGCCGCCATCCAGACGACGCTGGCGCTCCGGAACAACACCTGCGCCAACACCAGCGCAATCAGCAGGAACGCGATGCGGCCCCCCGAACCGGGAATTTGCCGCAGGAGCGTCGGCAGTTGCTCTCGCTTCTCCAACAGTTCATTGCGCCGCAACGCCAGCAACTGCAGCCAGGCGAACGCTCCGCCAATGATCACGCCAAGGATGATTCCGAGATACATGGCTATATTCACTGTTCCTCTCTTTTCGAATGAAAGCAAGTCGAGGATCGCGCGGGGTGGCAGTCGTCCGCCGCGCGTCCCCGAAGTGACTGACTCTCCTAAACTGCCGCTTCGTTCATTTCCGCCGTGCGAATTCGCATGGCCCTGTCAATCGCCCACACGAAGATCTTGCCGTCGCCGATTTTGCCGGTCTTGGCGGTTTCCTGGATCGCTTTGATGACGCGATCGACGGCATCGTCAGCAACCACAATTTCCAGTTTGATTTTTGGGACGAAGTCCACCGCATACTCGCTCCCGCGATAGACTTCGGTTTGACCCTTCTGGCGACCGAACCCTTTGACTTCACTGACGGTCATTCCCTGGATGCCGACCTCTGCCAGCGCTTCCTTGACCTCGTCGAGCTTGAACGGCTTGATGATGGCTTCAATTTTATTCATCTTGTTCTCCAAGTTTTTTCGGCGCCCCGGCCCCGCTACGGCGGGACCGGGGAACCAATCGTATTCGCTAGTGAGTCGACACGGGTGATTTTGAGGCCACTCTTGAGGCCGGCGGGACTGACGTTGCCGGGTTCGAATACCCCTTCGGATGCGGTGTCTCGACTTCTTTGTCCATCACCACGCCATTGTAACCCAAGCAGCCCATTTCGGGGATATCCAAGCCGCCAATCTCAACGTCCAATGTTGGACGATGGCCGTCGAGGATTACGCCGATGACCTTGAACACGACGAACGTGATGACCGCCAGTGTGATGAAGCAGGTCGTCACGCCGATCAACTCGGCCCAGAACTGCGACATGCCGCCGCCGTAGAACAACCCCAGCACGCCCATTTCGGTCGAGCCGGTCGGGACTGTGGACGGGTCGGAGAAGAACTTGTAGGTGCCGTCGGCCAACTTGAACCAGTGCGCGCCATTCCAGCCCTGGCCGTACGTGCCGTCCGCGAACAGGCCGAGCGACAGACAGCCCCACGCGCCGTTGACGCCGTGCACGCTGATCGCGCCGACCGGATCGTCAATGCCGATCCTGTCGAAGAAGAACACTGATTCGACCACGAGGATGCCCGAAACCGCGCCGAGAATCGAGGCCCCGCCCGCGCTGACAAAGGCACAGGGACAGGTGATTGCCACGAGGCCGGCGAGCATGCCGTTGCACATCATGGACGGGTCGGGTTTCTTGGTGCGAACCCACCACATCCACAAGGTTGCGGCGAGCGCGCCTGTAGCGGACGCCAGCATGGTGTTGGTGGCGACCACGCCGATACGCAGGTCGGTGGCGGCCAGGCTGGAGCCGGGGTTGAACCCAAACCAGCCGAACGCCAAGATGAAGGTGCCAAGCATGGCCATCGGAATGCTGTGCGGCGGCATAAAGTTCGTGCTGCCGTCCTTGTTGAATTTGCCGTACCGCGCGCCGACGATCCACGATGCGACCAAGGCAATTACGCCGCCTTGCATATGTACCACTGACGAGCCTGCGAAGTCCACGTGACCGTGGCCGATGCCGAAGTTGGCGCCGAGCTGTGACAACCAACCGCCGCCCCAGACCCAGTTGCCGAAGAACGGATACATGATCGTCCCGATCGCGCAGCCGTAAAGCATGAACGAGGAGAACTTCCAGCGTTCCGCGCACGCGCCGGTCGGGATCGTCGCCGTCGTGTCCATGAACACCATCTGGAACAGGAACAGCGTGAACACGGCCGTGTCGTAGCCGGCGCCTTGCAGCAGAAACCCTTTCCAGCCAAGCAGGCCCCAGTCGTAGCCGAACAAGTGAACGGTAATCTCATGATTCAACCCGGCATAGCCGCCCATGGTTCCAATCGCACCCATCCCGCCAAACATGAAGGCGAACCCGCACAGGTAAAAGCCGAGCATGCCCATGGGATAGATCATGAAGTTCATCGCCATCGTGTGGCCCGAGTTCTTGGCGCGGCAGAGGCCCGTCTCCACCAACGCGAAGCCCGCCTGCATAAACATGACGAGGAAGCCCGTCACCAGCGTCCAAGTGAAGTTGATTGCCACACGGTTGTGCCCAACCGCGTCGGCCAACTGCATCGCCATCGGTTCCTTGTCCGACTTCGCCTTGAAGTCCAGGTAGGCCTTTTCGGCGTCGTCGTAGGCTTTCTTCTTGGCCGGGTCTTTCGCGTCTTCGACACTGAGTTTGGCCGGTTCCGATACCACAAGCGCGGTCCCTCCGGCATCGACTACTGTGGTTCTATCCCCTGTAGCCGTCCCTGCCGGATCCGGCTTGGGTGCGTCATCCGCCAGCGTCAGCCCGACCAACCCAAAAGCCATCATGCCCGCTACGGCGACAGCGCACAGCCACTTCAATACGTTCGCTCGTACCTTCATTCGTAGTTTCTCCTATTCTCCAAGGTTCTAGGTTCTCCACCGTGCGCAGCTCCGACCCAACCTGACCGAAGCCGTACAGTCCCTCTCAGTGAATTGCCCAACTCGCCTGTTGGCTGACTACTTGCACGCTTTGTGCCATGGAATTCATTCGATTCGGCAAGAAGCTACGATGCAGACTTTTACAGAAGCAGCAGCGATCAAAAGGTTCGATCAGACAGAGATAATTCCGCCACCGCGACTATATCGATACAGTCCCCAAAAAAACGGAGAGAGGCTATGCCCTCTCGTTCAGCGAGAGGGGAAAAGATGTGTAACAATTTGGGAAGGTTGCCGCAAAGACGGCATTGCTGCGGGAGTACGGCGTGCGACGTCTCATCGGATTCAGCTCCGTGCAGCGAGTGCTGCACTCGGCTCCACGGGGTTCGGCTCCCCAAAGCTTGCGAAAAGAAAAGCTTCCAAACCTCAACTTCCAAACCTTCCAAAGTGCGCTTTGAGGTTTGGAGGCATGGAGGTAGGATCGGGGTATGAGAGAAAGGTATAAGAGGGCGATGGGCGGAAGATTCGAGACGACGGTTGGGAGAGCTTTTCCGAACTATAGGCGTTTTTACCAAACGAAGCCAAATGAAAAACGCACATCTGTTTAGACATGAATGTGTTATGAAAAATGCGAGTTCGGCTCTTTCGACGAAAATGGTACAAAACGAACCCAAATAGGGCTCCGGGAGGGTGGTCTTATGCAGAAACGAAGCCAAAATGTCGACCAAGTTAGGCGGTGGGTTGGGCCGAGACGGGCGTATTCACGCCGGAAGAGAAGTCGTGAAGCAGTACCGGCACCCGTTCTCGACACGGGTCGCTGTGCATATTAAAATCGTCAAACTTCAGCGCGAACGCGAGAGGTCGGATCGCGAGCAGGCTGGAATCGCTAATCATGTTGGCTGGCATTGTTAACTGGTTCAATCGCAGGTCGAAAACCTCACTGACGGTATCGGGGCTGGTTGCGGTCGCCGTCATCGGGGCGGTGGATCGTCTGACGCCGGCCGAGATGCTCTTTGTGAATTTCTATCTCGTGATCATCCTGTTGGTCACGTGGTTTGCGGGCAGAAATGCCGGCATTTTCCTCGCGGTGGTGAGCGCCACCATTTGGTTGGTGGTCAACCTCCTGCAGGCAACGCCTGGGTGGAAGCCTTTCATCCCCTACTGGAATGCGTTGAGTGCGCTGGTGGTGTTCCTCGCAATTGTGTTCCTGCTCTCTGCGGTCAAGTCACTCAACGAAGGATTGGAAGGTAAGGTCGAGCAGCGGACGGAAGAGTTGAAGGCCTCCATCACAGAACATCAGCAAACGGAAGCTCGATTGCGCGCCAGCGAGGAACGATTTCGACAGTTGGCGGAGGGCATCAATGAGGTCTTCTGGATGACCGACATTGAAAACGGTCAAGTGATCTATGTCAGCCCCGCCTACGAGGTGGTGTGGGGGCGCACCTGCGCAAGTTGGTACGAAGCGCCCCGTTCACGGCTGGAGGCGATTCATCCCGAGGACCGCGAGCGTGTCGTGCTGGCCACCGGGCAGAACCGGTCCATAGAAGGATACGATCAAGAGTATCGTGTCGTGAGGCCGGACGGTGCGATCCGCTGGGTGCACGACCGCGCGTTTCCCATCTTCGACAAAACGGGCAAGATCTACCGCCTCGCGGGGATCGCGGAAGACGTCACCCACCGGAAGCGGCTGGAAAAGAAAGTGCTCGAAGTCAGCGATCAGGAACAACGGCGGATTGGGCGCGACCTGCATGATGGATTGTGCCAGCACCTCAGTGCGACGCTGTTCGCCAGCAAGATCCTCGAGGAAGAACTGGCTGGAAAATCCCTTCCGCAGGCCGCACAAGCCGGGCAAATCGCCGAATTCATCAACCGCGCCATCACGCAGGCTCGCGACGTAGCCCGGGGGTTGGAACCGGTCAAGCTCGCCGCCAACGGGCTGATGTCCGCGCTGGAAGAGTTGGCCGCCACCGTGCGAACCATGCAACGGGTGGACTGCGTTTTCCGGTCCGAAACGCCCGTGCTGATCGACAACGATGCCGCGGCGATTCATCTTTATCGGATCGCGCAGGAAGCCGTGAATAACGCGGTCAAACACGCGCAGCCGAGGCGCATTCAAATCGGTCTGGATAATTCCGGCGAGAAGATTACCCTGACCATCAAGGACGACGGCGTGGGGGTGCGGTTGGCGGGCCGCCAACACGACGGCATGGGATTGCAAACAATGAACTATCGCGCCCGGGTAATCGGCGCGGTGCTGGATGTACGGCGGGATCCCGGGGGAGGGACCGTCGTCACCTGCACGCTGCCGAGAAACCTGGCTGCGCGCGCGGCCAAGGAAGGGCATGAACCCGAGAATGAGTAAGACGCGAATCCTGATTGTCGATGACCATCCGATGGTGCGGGATTGGCTCGCTCAAATGATCCAGCGCGAGACCGATCTGACCGTCTGTGGCGAAGCCGACGACGCGGCCCACGCGCTGGACGCGATCGCGACCTTGAAGCCGGACATGGCCATTGTGGACCTGACGATGAAGGACAGCCACGGCACGGAATTGATCCGAGAGATCGGGATGCGATTCAAGGAACTGCCCGTGCTGGTGTTGTCCATGCACGACGAGTCATTGTACGCCGAGCGCGCGATTCGCGCCGGTGCCAGGGGTTACATCACCAAACAGGAGGCAGGCCACAAAATCAAGGAGGCGATCCGCTCCGTCCTAGGCGGGCAGGTGTATATCAGTGAGGCGCTCGCCAGCAAAATGATCCGCGCCATCGCCACGCGTCCGCCCAACGCGCCGCCCCTGCCCATCGATAGCCTGAGTGAACGGCAGCTTGAGATTCTCCGCCTGATCGGACAGGGCCGCCCGACAAATCAGATCGCCGAAGACTTGCACCTGAGCGTCAAGACCGTCGAGGGCTACATCGCCCGCATCAAGGAAAAACTCGGCATTGCGACGGCAAACGAACTTCTCCAGTACGCCATCAAGTTCAACAAGGCCATCGGCGATTAATGGATCTTGCTAGTCGCCAAAGCGGTCGACGCCGGGATAGCCGAGCACGCCCGTTTCGGCCGTGTCCAACCCGCCCATCTCCACCTCGGGCTCGACCCGCAACGGAATCATCCTGTCGAGAATTTTGAAGAACACCCACGATACTCCAAATCCCCATGCCAACAACGCCACGCAACCGACCAGTTGGATGAACACCTGCCCCACATCGCCCCGAACAACCTGGCGAACATTCCCGGCCGCGCCAAGACTCCCGTGGGCGAACAGGCCGGCGGCGAGGACGCCCCATAAACCGCCGAAACCATGAACCGCAATCGCACCGACCGGATCATCCACGTGCAACTTATCCAGCCAGTTCACCGCCACGCAGACCAACAGGCCGCTGGCGACACCGATGAGGAACCCCACATTCGGCCCGATCAATCCCGCGGACGCGCTGCTGGCGACCAACCCCGCCAGCAGTCCATTGGCGACGAGTGTCGGGTCCGGTCTTCGAGTGGTCAGCGTCATATAGATCGCTGCGGCGATCGCGCCGCCGGCCCCGGCCAGCACCGTCGACGTTGCGATCAGGTCAATGCGGGATTCTCCGCCACTGGCATCGAACGACCGGATGGTGTTGAATCCAAGCCAGCCGACCGACAGCAGGAAACTCCCGAGCAACGCCAGCGGAACGCTGTGCGCTGGCATGGGATTGGGCAAGCCGCTCCTGCCGTAACGACTGCGGCGCGGGCCGATCACCAGCACGCCAGCCAGCGCGCACAATCCCGCCAGCGCGTGTACGACGCCCGAGCCGGCCACGTCGATGAACCCGCGGCCCAACGTCGCCAACCACCCGCCGCCCCACGTCCAGCGCGCGAATACCGGGAACAGAACCATGGACATGAACAGAGCGTACACGTAAAAACTTTTCAACCGCCAGCGCTCGGCCAGCGCGCCGATGGGAATACAGGTGGCCACGATCACCGCCGGCAGCAGGGATACGAATTCCGCGTAAAGGCCAGCCACATACGGACGGTTGTGCAGAAACAAATGCGACAGGCCGAACGCTGGATTTGTGAAGGCCAGGCCGCAAATCCAAAATCCAGTCACGGCGATGACCGGGCCAAAGAACGTCATGAACATGGTATGAGCCGCATTCTTGTCGCGGCACAAACCGGTGGCGAGCAGCGCGAAGCCCGCCGGCATCAACAGCGCCAGGAACGCCTCCAAGACCATGACTTCAGTACCGATATTTGTCATAAGACCTCACGGGTGTTAGTGGGGACGGTGCCCCAGCATCGCGAGCAGCGCGAACGCGATCACGACAATCAACGGCAGGATGATGGCCAGCACGATTATCCGGTATTGCCGCAATTTGCCGGTCCAAGCCGACGCCGCTTGCAGCCGCTCGACGCGACCGGTCACAACCACTTCGCCCGGCGCGTCCAATTCCGCCTTCATCTCGGCGGCGGAACTGTAGCGCATCGACGGCTCCCGCTCCATGGCGTGCAGAACGATTTCCTCCACTTGTGGCGAAAGCTCCGCATTGAGTTTGCGCGGCGCGACGGGATCGCCAATGAGGCGGGCATTCATCACGACCAGCGGGCTCTCCCCCTCGAATGGCTGATGACCCGTGACCATTTCGTAGAGAATCGCGCCCAGCGAGTAGATGTCGGTCCGGGCGTCGCCACGTTTGCCCTTGACCTGTTCAGGCGCCATGTAATCGGGCGTGCCCAGCGCCGGCGTGAAGCCCGTGTAGGTGATCCGGCGACCCTCCCCGCCCCGGGCAATACCGAAGTCCATAAGCCGGATTGTGCCATCATAGCACATCATGATGTTCGGCGGCTTGAGGTCGCGATGAGTGATCCCAAGCCCGTGCAGATAGATGAGCGCCTCGCAGATCCGGCTCGCGAGCTTCAACGCGTCGGCCACGGGCATGGGGCGGACACTGGTAAGCAGGTGGGCGAGCGTGTAGCCGCGCAGGTACTCGGTCACAATGTACGGACGCGACTTCTTTTCAACAGGGATGAACTTCAAGAGATAGCGATGGTCGAGTTTGAGGCCGATTTCTTCCTCGCGTTGGAACCGCGAGAAGAAGCCGGGGTCGCTCTCGAACTGCATGAATGGCACTTTCACCGCGACCATTTGTTTCGTTACGCGGTCGGTTGCCTTGTAGATGGTGGCCATACCGCTACGGCTGATGATTTCGTGGATGAAGAAACGGTCGTCGAGGAGTTGGCCTGCATCAACCTCGCCGCTGACGGGCCGTTCGGCGGACTTGTGGTACATCGGCACGCCCCGGTAGTAACCGACCTCCTCGACCTCTTCGATTTGAATGACCTGTACGGAAACATTGTCTTCGGTGCCGCGTTGCTCCGCCAGCGCGACGAGCTGACGGCAGGCTGGCCCAGGTGCGTAGCGTCCGACAAGATCGCAGATTTCCCCATCGGCGACGCACGAATGCAGTCCGTCCGAGCACAGGACGATGCGGTCGCCCTTCTGGACGGCGACTTCCTCGACGTCCATTCGAATCATTGGTTCCTGGCCGACACTGCGGGTGAGGATGTTGCGGTTGTCGCTCCGCCGGGCTTCTTCCTCGCTGATCAGTCCGAATTTGCGCTGCATCGCGACGTAGGAATGATCGGTGGATATCTGTTTGATCTCGCTGCGGCGCACCAGATAGACGCGGGAGTCGCCGACGTTGCCGACAGTAACATGGTCGTTTCGAAAAACAGCGATGGCCAGCGTGGTGGCCATGCGCGAGCCCCCGTGGTCCTCCATGCTCTTGTCGTAGACTGCGAGATTGGCCGCGTTGAAGACCTGCGTCAGCAACTGCGCCGCCGTGGCTTCCCCCTTGGCTACGCGAAACGTCTTCAGCACCTCCTCCACCGCCAGACGGCTGGCGACTTCTCCATGACCCTGGCCGCCGACGCCGTCGGCCAAGACGGCGATGGCCCCGCGGGCGCGCTTTTCTTCCAGCGTATCGGGTTGCCAAAAACCGATGTAGTCCTCATTGTGCGGGCGGACCGTGCCCGCCGAAGAAAGTTCTCCGTACGTTAGTTCCATGCCGTCGAGGCGTTCACGCTACCCGCGCGCGCCGGTTGTTGCAAGCCGGATGAGAGCGGAAACGGTCGCCTCCCGTGTGAGAGGCGACCGTCCCGAATCGCGCCAGCCTTAGCCGACCTATAGCGCCATCGCTGTGACGGCGGGTTTGCTCGAAAGGATCGTCTCCCGACCTTTGACCTTGCTGGATCTGGCGAAGTAGAACGCCCCGTAGATTCCCCAGAGGCCGCACACGCCGAGCGCGATGTACGGTTCCTTCACGCTCATGCCGCTGACCGTGAACGGGCCGATCAGGTAGAACAGCATGCAGGCCAGATTCGCGACCAATCCGAATAACGGTACCAACAGGTGCTTGAACCCGTTGAACATATGGTGCTCTTTGAACGCCACTATCGCGATGATGCAGGTGATCATGTAGAGCAGGAACGTACCGAAGTTGCTAATCAACGTGATGATGACCAGTGTGTTCGGCATCTTGGCGTAGGTCTCGGGTTTGAAGATTCCGAAGCTGTACCAGATGTTGTGATACTTCGCATCCAGCACTGCCGGAGTCGTCCCGCCGAGGTACACGGCCACGGTGATGATGCCAATGAAAGCCGACAGCACGGCCAGCGTCCAGATCGCGCGATACGGCGAGAGGGTTTTGCCATGCAACATGCCGAAGTGCGAAGGCACTTCTTCGTCGCGACCCATGGCGTAGGTCACACGCGCGCCTGTGTTAAGGCAGGACAACGTCGTGCCAATCAACGCGAGGAATACGGTGAACGCTTGCACGAGCATGAACGCCCGGCCCGCCGCGTAGCTGCCGAACATCCAACTGCCAACGATGACCATCATATCGCCCAGCGGCGCGCCCGACGCACCCGCGTTCGGCAAGGTGTAGCCGTTGTGGAGGAAATAATTCGCCGCGAAGTATTCGAAAAGGTAGCAGAACCCGCCCTGAATCGCCAGGGACAGGAGTACCGCCCACGGGATGTGCCTCTTGGGATCCTTCGCCTCCTCGCCCATCGACGTGACAGACTCAAATCCGACCAGGATGAGAATCGCAACGCACGCTTGGATGAACACCAGGTTGAATCCGTGCGGGGCGACGACCGACTTGGCGTCCGTGTGGTAGTTGAACGTTGGATTCCCTTTGTCATCCTTTGTGACCGCTCCGTCCGCCGAATAGTCAACGGTGAACGGCGCCGCCTGTTTTAAATCAGTCACGGCCTTACCGTCCTTGTCGGCCGGAACGGGATTACCATCCTTGTCCTGCGAATCCTGCATCTGATAAACGGGCTGGCCTTTGGCATCCACCGTGGGTTTGTTGTTGGCATCCATCACCGGCGTGGGATTGCCCTTGTCGTCCTTGACGACTTCCTGAGCGACCTGATAATTCACCGCAACGCCGTTGGACAAGTGGTAGCCCTGCGAACCTTGCGCGTGCTGAAGGCGATAGCTGATGGCAATCACACTGAACACCAACAAGGCGGTGATCTGAATGACATTAATCGCCATGCCGACGCCCGTGGAGCCGACGACACCACGATAGGCGATGTAGGCCACGCCGAACGCGAATACGAAGCAGAACAGAATCATGAACAGCGGGCTGTTATACGTCCCGCTGAAAGTATCCGGCCAAAACTGATTTAGCAAATACCCCCCCAGAATCGCCGTCACACCCACCATGCATCCGGGATAAACCCAATAATACAGGTGACTGGCCCATCCCGTAATGAATTTGGCGAGCCGGGCAAACTTGTACGCGTGCGTCTTGGACAGGAACGCCTGTTCCGCGTAGAGATACGACGAGCCGGCACCCGGATACAGCTTTGACAATTCGGCGTAGCTGATCGCCGTCGCGAAACACAACAGCAACGCCGCCACGATGCCAGCCCACATCGCCTCGCCCGCCATCGGCGCCCCGTATAGGGCTTGAATCTGGTACGTCAACCAAAGGAACGCGCCCGGTGCGATAAGCGCCATCGCATTGGACGTCAAGCCCGTCAGCCCGAGCGTGCCTGTCGTCGCCGGCTTACTGCCCGCCGCTGATTGTTTCACGTTTTCAGCCATACCTCGCTCCTGTTCTTGTTTGTTTATTCCCCAGCGAATCACTGCGGGCACCTTGTGCACCCGCCTTCGCCTGAGAGGTCTTACCCCTGTCTCACTGAGAGGCTTTGCCCTCGCGCCTTTCTTGTCTTGCAACGGTTGTGCCAACCTGAAAGCCCAAAGTCACAAGTGGCTATTAAAGAATAGGTTCAACCTGTTAAGAGTTTGTAAAGAACCGTTCTGCGGAGTGGCTTGTTAACCAACCTGAGCAAAAACAAACATCTGCATCCGCGCCTCAGCCGACCCGTCAAAACAACTCGTCGAGCCAGAGTCTTAGTATCTGATCCGCGCGCCTGCTTCCGCAATCGTCTCTTGCTTTTATCCGTCGTTTATGAAAAAACATTGACACCTCGATGGGTCGAAACCTTAAAATCGCCGTCGGTTCGGATCATGGCGGGCTTGATCTGAAGAATCAGCTTCTGGCTTATTTGCAAAGCCGTGGCTATTTCGTGCAGGACTGTGGCACCCACAGTAAGGACGCAGTCGATTATCCCCGCATTGCCTATACGGTCGCGCGGTTGGTGGGCGGCGGCTCTTGCGACTTAGGCATCGTGGTGGATGGCGCGGGAATCGGCTCGGCCATGGCCGCCAACAAAGTCCGTGGCGTGCGCGCCGCGGCATGCTACAGTGTGGCCCTCGCGAAGAATTCGCGCGAGCATAATGACGCGAACGTGCTCACGCTTGGCGCCGGCCAGACCGATTTCGAGGCGGCGAAGCAGATTGTCGATACGTTCCTGGCAGGCGAATGTGTTGAAGAACGGCATCGAAAACGTGTACAACTCATCAATGCGATTCAGGACGGCCCAATTGAAGTGGGACCACATCAAGCGACGTTGTTGGCTGCGATCGGAGACCCGCGCGTGAGCGCCTCGCAATCCGACCTCGAGCGCATCGCCAAGCGCGTCCAAGAACTCCTCGCCTCCCAGGGCAACCCGCCCCTCGCGGCGACTACTCCCAAATCGAGGCTCTCCCCGCAGCAAGCCGCCCAATTCATCGACCACACGGTGTTGCGGCCCGATACCACGCGCTCGGACATCGAGCAACTTTGTCGCGAAGCGCGCCAATGCAAGTTTTACTCGGTGTGCGTGAACCCCACGTGGGTGTCGTTTGCGCGGCAGTCCCTCGAAGGCACGAATGTGAAAGTCTGCTGCGTTGTCGGTTTTCCGCTCGGCGCACAGCCGCCCGAGACCAAGGCCATGGAAGCGCGCGCGGCCATCCGTCAGGGCGCGAAGGAAATCGATATGGTCATCAACGTCGGCGCCCTCAAGAGCGGCGATGACGAACTGGTATTGCGAGACATTCGCGGTGTCGTCGAGGCGTGCCGCGACGGCAGCGCAAAATGCAAAGTGATTTTGGAAACCTCGCTGCTGACCAACGAAGAGAAATCCCGCGCCTGCGAGCTTGCCGTCAAGGCGCACGCCGACTTCGTAAAAACCTCCACGGGCTTCAGCTCGGGCGGGGCCACCGTCGAAGACGTCTCCCTGATGAGCCGCATCGTTCGCGACAAGGGACTGGGCGTGAAAGCCTCGGGCGGGGTGCGGTCGCTGGCGGACTTGATTAAAATGGTGGCCGCAGGCGCGACGCGCATCGGGACGTCGAGCGGCCTGAAGATTTTGAAGGAGGCCGCCGGCGAAGTCATTTCATCGGAAGGCGCAAAGTATTAAGTGGACATGAAAGGAATGGAACATGGCAGACCTACGCTCGTACATTTTTCTCGATAGCTTGCAACCGCAGGTGGCGTCGTTCTTTGCGACCGTGTCGCAGGGGTTTCTGCCGATTGCGGGACAGGCATCGCTTTTCGTCGAGATTTCGCCCGGTATGGAGATCAACCGCGTCACCGATGTGGCGTTGAAATCCACGAAGGTCACGCCCGGCATGCAGATTATTGAGCGCCTGTATGGGATGCTCGAAATCCATTCCGAATCGCAGGCGGACGTGCGCCAGGCAGGTGCCGCGATTCTTGAAGCGCTCGGCTTGAAGGAAGAAGGCCGCTACAAACCGCAGATTTTCAGCAGCAGCGTCATCCGGCGCATTGATGATCATCATACAATGCTCATCAACCGCACGCGCCATGGCAACATGATCCTGCCCGGTCATACGCTGTTCACCATGGAAGTGGCCCCCGCCGCGTACGCCGCGTTCGCCGCCAACGAGGCCGAGAAAGCCGCCGAAATCAACATCCTTGAAATTCGCGCGTTCGGCAGTTTCGGCCGCATCTACCTTGGCGGGGACGAGAAAGATATCGATGTCGCTGCCAAGGCCGCCGAGCAGGCGATCAACAGCGTTACCGGCCGCGAGATGAAGGGCAGCGGCGGTTAGACCAATTTTGAGACGATCAGAAATATAACGTAAAGGAGAAATGGACATGGCAGATGCATTAGGATTACTCGAAGCTCGTTCCTTCGCCGCGATGGTGGAAGGTGCCGACGCAATGGTCAAGGCGGCCAAGGTTGACCTCGTCAGTTACGAAAAGACCGGTGGCGGCTACGTCACCGCGGTCATTCGAGGAGATGTCGCGGCGGTGAAAGCCGCCACCGACGCGGGTCGTACCGCCGCCAGTCGCGTGGGCGAAGTCGTGGCGGTCCACGTCATCGCGCGTCCGCATGCGAACGTCGACGACGTCATTCCGCTGGGACGCGGTAACAAAGCTGCCAAGAAATAAATCGGACAATCAGCCGCGGGGGCGGGGCTTCAGCTCCGCCCCTGACGGGAGCTTGCATTTATGAATCTTGGCAAAGTTGTCGGCACCGTCGTCGCCACGCGCAAGGAGTCCAGCATGGACGGCCTAAAGTTCATGCTCGTTAAACACGTGGATCCCGAGGGCAAGGAAACCGGCGGCCAGGTCGTAGCCGTCGACGCGGTCGGCGTCGGCCCCGGCGAGTTGGTACTGGTCGCCACGGGCAGTTCGGCGCGCCAGACCCTCGCGACCAAGGATCGCCCCTGCGACGCCGTCATCATGGCGATTGTGGATACGTGGGAGATCGGCGGTACCGAGAAGTATCGAAAGGAATAGCGCCATGGCCCTCAGCGATCAGGAAATCGAGCTTATCGCGCAGCGCATCGTTACCGACCTCACGGGCCGCGGCGGTTCGTCCGCGCCGTCCTCATCCTCGTCGGCTTCCGCCCCCGCTCCGTTGCGTGACATCGGGATTTTCGACACCATCGACGAAGCCGTCAAGGCGGCCAACGTCGCATTCTGCCAGTATAACCAGATGGGGCTGAAAAAGCGCAATGACGTCATCGCCTCTATACGCCAATCGATGCGCGAACACGGCAACTCGCTGGCGCGCATGGCCCACGAAGAAACCGGCCTCGGTCGTTATGAGGACAAGATTCTCAAGAACCAGCTCGTCACCGAGAAGACACCCGGCACTGAAGATCTGCTTTCACATTCGGTCACCGGTGACGACGGCCTGACCCTCACCGAGCCCGCGCCGTTCGGCGTCATCGGCGCGATCACGCCGACCACCAACCCGACCTCGACGATCATCAACAACACTATTGCCATGCTCTCCGCGGGCAATGCGGTCGTGTTTAATGTTCACCCGAACGCGAAGCGCGTTTCCTGCCACAACGTTGCGCTCATCAACAAGGCCATTGTCGCCGCCGGCGGCCCACGCAACCTCATCACCTGCGTCATCAACCCGACAGTCGAAAGCGCCCAGGCATTGATGAAGCATTCCGGCGTTCGTCTTGTCGTCGTCACGGGCGGCGGCGGCGTGGTTCACGCCGCCATGGCCAGCGGCAAACGCGCCATCTGCGCCGGCCCGGGCAATCCGCCCGTCGTCGTGGATGAAACCGCCGACATCGACAAGGCGGCGCGCGACATCGTTTTTGGCGCGTCGTTCGACAACAACATCATCTGCGCCGATGAGAAGGAATGTCTCGTCGTTTCCAGCGTGGCCGACAAACTCATCAAGGCGATGACGTACAACGGCGCGCACCTCATCACCAAGGAACAGTTGGCCGCCGTCGAGAAAGTCGTATTCACGAAGACCCATGGCCCGCGGCAGGAAGCCGAGATCGACCGCTCCCTGATCGGCAAGAACGCCAGCGTGATTCTGCAAAAGGCGGGCATCCGCTGCGACGACAGCATTCGCCTCGGCATCTGCGAAGTGGACCACGATCACCCGCTGCTGTGGACTGAGCAGATGATGCCGATTTTCCCGGTCACGCGAGTGCGCGACGCCGACGAAGGCATCGATTTTGCGATCCAGTTGGAGCATCCGCGCCGGCATACGTTCGTCATGCACTCGGACAACCTTTCAAACCTCAGCCGCATGGCGCGCGAATGCAACGCCAGCATCTTCGTCAAGAACGGCCCATCCCAGGCGGGTCTCGGCTTCAAGGGCGAAGGGCCCGCGTCGTTCACCATTGCCAGCCCCACCGGCGAAGGCATGACGACGCCGAGAAGTTTCTCGCGCTGGCGCCGTTGCACGCTGGTTGGCGCTTTTCGAATCGTGTGAAGAAATACCCCGCCATCGCGGTCATCGAGTTCAACAGCATCGCCGACGGCATCTACACCGCCGACGCGATTCTGAAGAAGGCCTCCATTGCCATGATCAAAGGCGGCACGGTCAGCCACGGGCGCTACCTTACGATCTTCGGCGGCACCACGGGCAGCGTCAGCGAATCGCTCACCGAAGCCCTGACCATCGGCGCGGGCAGCGTGCTCGATCATGCGTTTCTGCCCGATGTGCATCCGAAAGTTCACGATGCCGTGCTCGGCAAGCGGACGGAGTGCGGGCAAAACACGCTGGCCATTCTCGAGACCGATACGATTGCCGCCAACGTCCGCGCCGCCGAAGTCGCCATCAAAGGCACGGAAGTAAACCTCGTCGAACTGCGGCTGGCCGAGTATGAAATGTCCGGCAAAGCCATCAGCGTTTACGTCGGTGACTTGCACGAGGTCCAGGCAGCCATGAATCTCGCCAATGATTTTCTGCGCGGCCGCCAGGCGTTCACCCATCACCGCATCATCGCGCGTCCCCACGAAGTCCTCACCCGGCAACTCGACCAGACCACGAGCTATACCGTCGCGAAACTGTACGAACTCGAAGGCGAGGAGGCGTCGTAATGCTCCTTGGCCGCGTCATGGGAACGTTGACACCGTGCGTCGTGTACAAGGGACTCGAAGGCGTCCCGATGCTCTGGATTCAGCCGCTCGACAAACAGGGCAACGCCAAGGGCGAACCTCTCGTCGCGTGCGATGGCACGCGCATGGCCGGGCCCGACGAGTTGGTGTATTACGAAGGTGGACGCGAAGCCGCGCTGCTGCTCGAACCGTGGTTCGTCCCCGTCGATCACGCCATCGTCGGCATCGTCGACCAACTGCATACCGAATCATGATCCTCGGCACCGTCAGGGGTAACATCGTCTCGACGATCAACCATCCGTTCTACGACGGCAAGAAACTGCTCATCGTCGAGAAGGAGGATTTCGCCGGCAAACCCGGCGGCTACGTCATCGCCATCGATGGCGGCGTCGGTGCCGGCGTCGGCGAACGCGTGCTGGTCATCGATGAAGGCAATTCCGCCCGCCAGGTCGTGAAAAGCAAGGATGCCCCGCTCCGCTCCATTATCATTGGCATAGTTGACCGCGTCGACGCCGAGGCGTAAGTTCCTGCGGCGTGAGGGCAAGCGGCCCGCTTGCCGAAGGAAGAGCGATGCGATTCGACGTAACAGTGGAGTCCAGTGGCACCGGCTTTGAGGCCAGTTGCGACAACCCGCAGTGCAATGCCACGGGCCTCAGCCCCACCAACGCCCTCGACGCCCTCCGCGACGAAATCCGCTACCGCCTCGAACTCTGTCCCTGCACCACCGTCAACGACGACTACGTCGAACTCAACGTCGTCTCAGCGCTCTGACCCCGCCTACGGCCACATTTCATCGACATCTCGACGCAGTTATTTCAAAGAACGGGTTCGACCAATGGATGGCAACTACGGCCGCGAAGTTGAAGCTCCCACAAACTTGCCGTCCTTCCACATACCATCCTTATCGCCTCCGGTTCAGGCTGCGTCTCATTGGCGCTTGCACCGCTGCTGCAGGTTCGGTTCAAGCATACATCCATGAGTTTTCACAGCCACTTCGCGAGTTTTTCGCGGTTCTTGGCGTAGAGAAAAGCCAAGATAAGCAGGATGACGCCAAGACCGATGAACGATAGGATACGATAAATGGTTTCCACGCGCGCCATGTCGTGGAACACCGCCCGGGCCAGACTGAAGGCCAACGCCACCAGACCCGCCATGCGATACGGCCGTTGTTTGATCGCAAAGCCGATGGCCAACAGCACGAAGCCGAGCAACGCCCAGCCGAATGTCAGCAACGCGCCCGACACGAGTTTATCCAGCGCGAACAGCGCCAGCCCGGTCACGATAACCACGATGGCGACGCACAACTCCTGAAAAACTCTCCCCTTCCCCAGTACTCGTTCGGCGAAAACGAATAACGCCAATCCGATGAGGAGGTTCGCCCAAGCCGCGCTCTGCGCGGAGAACACTTCCCTGTCGCTGAAGACATAACCGGCCGCGCCGACCGCCATCGGCAGAATTGACAGCCAGACAAACACATCTTCGTCGGCCAATGTCCCGGCCAACACGAGTGCCAGTGTCTCGGCGGCAAACGCGATGAGTTGCCATCGTTCGGGGCAATGGTCCCACGTTGCCACCAACGCGACGGCCACCGCCAGAAATGCGTACGGCCAGAGCACCGAAGTAGCCGCAGTCCTGTCCTCTCCTGCTCGCGCCCGGCTCCACAGGAAAACCCCAAACCCGAGTGTTACGGCAATCAGCGCCAATGCGGGAGCCAGTTCCCATGCCCGGTCCTCGAACTTCGCCACATAGAACGTCGCCTGCGCGAATGCCAACGGAAGATGCGCCGCCCAGCCGATTTCCCGCACGCGCAGGACACCCGCGATCAGCGCCACGACGACCGCGCCGAGGGTCCACACCCACGGCAGCGTATGCGTCTCGAAATGGTCGTTGGCCACGCTCATCGCCAGAAGCGTCGCCCACACCGCGTAGTACAACGCCGCGAAATTGATCGAGCCCGCCAGCTTGTCCTCCAGCGCCTTGCGTTCCATTCGCGCGCAGACGTAACCGACCGCCGACGCAAACAGGATGCCCCAAAGCATCGCATTGTCCCAATGGTCATACCGGCTCCACGCGTACACCGCCGCCACGGTAAATGCCGCCCGGGCGATCCACGCAATCCAGCGCGACCCCATCCAGCGCGAAAGCATGAGCAGGAATGCGCTCTCCAACGCCAGCACCGCCACGAGTTGCACGCCCTTGAAATAGCTGATCACCCCGAGCGTCGCCACCGCCAGTCCTTGCAGGAACATCGTGTCCCGCACGCTCCGTTCGGGTCGGTAGCGCTGGTAAGCGATGGCGGAGCCGATCAACAGCGCCGCCGCGAACGGGAATTGGAACTGCCATTGCGACTGCGGATACGTGTGGTGCATCAGCAGCGAGAACAGCACAAAGAAGAACGTGTTGTTCAGCGTCACGAAACCGTTGCGCTCGGCAACCACCATCGCATCACGGGTCACCAGCAGCCCGCCAATCGTGAACAGCAGCCAGTATAGTGCGAGGAAGCCGGCCCGCAGATGAAAGTCCTGGGCGCTGAGGTATCCCGATTCGAAGACCAGCCGGTCCAGTTCGCCCCAGCGGTTGAGTTTCCACACCCAGATCATGTAGGTCAGATACGTCGCCAGCACCGCGCCGTAGGAAATCGTCACCCAGCGGTTGCGCGCCAGAAAATACAATGCGGCCAGCGCCAGCACGGCGTTCGACGCGAGCGTGAACGTCGCCACACCGCTGACCACCGACGTGTAATAGCCGAAGAACAGCGCCATGCCGCCGAGAGTGGCGGATTGCCGCGCCTGGGCCGCGCCCACGATGAATATGACAACAATCGAAAGCAGCGCGATCGCCAGCGTCGGACTCTCGATGACGCGGAACTCTTTGGCAAAATGCGCCGCGTACGTCACGAAGTACACGAGCGCCAACGAGCCCGCCTGCAACACCCGCGCCAATTGCGGCGTCCGCCTTTCCAGCCACAGTCCCACCGCGCCCAGCACCGCGCACGCGAGATAGCTGAGTCCGACCTTTTCCGGAACGCTCAATCGCGGGGTGATGTACGCCGCAAAGAACACCATGCCCGTCAACAGCGCGGCAATCCCGATGCGCGGCAACCAATAGGTTCCCAGTCGCACTTCAAACGATTCCGCCGGGACCGACGGTATCGGGGGCGGCAATTCAAAGACTGGAGGCGCCTCGAGCACCGGCGGCGCTTCCGTGTCCGCAGCAATGGGAGGCTCAGGAATCGCAGGCACCGGCGCGGACACAACCGGCGGCGAGGCCATCGTCGGTGGAATCGGCGGCGGCGTCCGATACGACATCCGCTCCAGCCTGCGCCCAATTTCATTGAGCTTCTGGCGGAGTTGTTGAACTTCTTCGCGGAGTTGCTGCAGTTCTTGCTCGTCGCTCATTGCAGGGACACACTCCTCGTTCGTGAAGCCGCCGCCAGACTACCAGCTATGCTGTGCCCTGCCAAGCGACGAAACACCCACCCGACACGACCGTTTCGATGCCATCCGTCGCCAAAAGACGCGCCAATTTGAGTTCGTTTCTGCGTAAAACCACCCTCCCGGAGCGGTATTTTCGTGCTTTTTTTCCAATTTTTAGGCTGTTTTTGCAAAACGAACCCAACTCCATTTTTTCCCTAACAATTTCATGCCAGGATGCTTACGCATTTTTCAGTTGGGTTCGTTTGGCAGAAACACTCTTTTCTATAAAGAACCGCGCCCACCATCATCTCGACCACTTCCTCTCACCGTCCCATTACACCTTTCTCTCATACCCCGATTCTCTCACAATCCTGGAAATACCGTATGTGTACTTTGGAAGGTTTGGAAGGTTTGGAAGCTTTTCTTTTCTGTGTGGAAGTTCCTTCTATTGTGAAACTTTGGGGAGCCGACGACGACAATTTCGCGAATTTTCGGAGGGACCGGGTCCGGCGAAGCCGAGTTGGACGAGACGCCGCAACTCCTTTCCTGCGGCAATCCTTAGCGAAATAGTCGGTCGCAAATCCGACGCGCGGCCTGAAGACCGTTCTTCCCATGCGGCACAACGCCCAGCAACGGCGTGGCGCACAATTTCGGCACACTCTTGATGTTCGTTTTCGCGGCCAAACCGCGCCTGCCGCCGACTGTGTCATTCAAGACGATGCCGCACACGTCCAGTCCCATCGACCGCGCCTGGCGGACCGTCAGCAAACTGTGATTGATCGTCCCCAAGCCGAGACGCGCCACCACCAGCAGCGGTAGCTTCAGCCTTCGGGCCAAATCCGCCACGAAATAGTTGTCTCGGATCGGAACCAACAACCCGCCTGCTCCCTCAACAAGTACCACCGCGTACTCCGCTGCCAGTTGCCGATATGCGCGCAGAATCGGGCCGAGATCGATGCGTTTTCGTTCGAGTTTCGCCGCCACGCTCGGAGCGAGTGGATGACGCAGGTACACCGGATTGATCGCGTCGAGCGGTTGCTCGTGGTTCATGATGGCGGCATAGATTTCCGCGTCGCGTCGTCCGCCTGTGCCACACGCAATCGGTTTGAACGCCGCCGCCTGCACGCCGCGCCGCCGCAATTCCGAAAGAATCAGGGCGGTGACGTACGTCTTCCCCACGCCCGTGTCCGTCCCGGTGATAAAAAGGTTCGTGGTCATAGCAATGAGACCGGATCGACGTCCACGGCGATGCTGACGTCCGGCGACGCCTTGAGCGACGAGAGTACCTGGGTGAGTGATTCAATGACTTGCATGATGTGTTGCGAACGCAGCATGATCTGGAAGCGAAACTGGCTCTGTATTTTGGCCAGCGGCGCAGGCGTTGGCCCGGCCACAATGGCCTGCGCGCGCGGGATACGCTTCTCCAGTTCCCGCTTCAATGCTTCCGCGTAAAAGAGCGCCTTCGTATCGCTGCGACTGCGCGTGGTGATGCAAATGAGCCGCGATAGGGGCGGATATTTCAGTTCTTCGCGGAACTCAATCTCCTGTTCGTAGAATCCGATAAAATCATGCTGGCGCGCGTATTGGATCGCTTCCTTGTGCGGCGTGAACGTTTGCACGACGACCTCGCCTTCGACGTCGCCGCGGCCCGCTCGGCCCGCGACCTGCACGAGCAGTTGAAACGTCCGTTCGCCGGCGCGGAAATCGGGCAGATGCAGCGCCATGTCGGCATGGATGATGCCCACAAGCGTGACGTTCGGGAAATGCAGTCCTTTCGCGATCATCTGCGTGCCGACGAGGATATCGATCTTGCCCACGCGGAACGCGCCGAGGATTTCGCGGTAGAGCGTCTTGCGCGTCATCATGTCCGAATCCATGCGGTGCACCCGCGCCTTGGGAAACGCCTTTTGGATCGAGGACTCGACTTTTTCCGTCCCCATGCCGGCGAACCGGAACGACGGATCGCGACACTCGGGACAATTCTTCGGCACGGTGCCGACGTGTCCGCACAGGTGACAGAGCAGTTGCATGGCCTTGCGATGATACGTGAGCGATACGCTGCAATTCGGGCAGTTCGCAACGTAGCCGCATTTCGGGCAAAACAGATGCGTCGAGTAGCCGCGCCGATTGAGGAAGAGGATGACTTGTTCGTGCTTGTCGAGACGGGCTTGGATTGCGGCGACCAGTTTGCGCGAGAGCACATGCCAACCCTTTTGCTGGATCACTTCCTGGCGCATGTCGATGATGCGCATGATCGGCATCTTCTGGTTGTCCACGCGTTCCGGCAGCGACGCCAGTACGTAGCGGTCGCGGCGCGCGTTGTAGAAGGATTCGAGCGCCGGCGTGGCTGAGCCGAGCACGACCGCCGCGTGCTCGATCTTGGCGCGCATGATCGCCACGTCGCGGGCGTTGTACCGTGGCGCTTCCTCCTGCTTGTAACTGGTCTCGTGTTCCTCGTCGATTACGATCAACCCGAGCGCCTGCACGGGCGCGAATACCGCCGAGCGCGCGCCGATGACGATGTGCGACTGGCCGTCGCGGATCTTGTGCCATTGGTCGTGCCGCTCGCCCGCGCTGAGATTGCTGTGCAACACCGTGATCTGCTGGTTCTGGAACCGCGCCCGGAACCGTTCGACCGTTTGCGGCGTCAGCGAAATCTCCGGCACCAGCACGATCGAATCCTTGCCGTGGTGCAACGCGTATTCGATGGCCTGGAGATAGACTTCCGTCTTGCCGCTGCCTGTCACACCGTGGATGAGGACGGGTTTTTCAGGGGTGTCGATGGCGGCCTTGCACAGTTCCAACGCCTTCTGCTGGTCGGGCGTAAGCGTCAGCGGCGTCGAGGGGAGAAACACCTCGCCACCGAACGGGTCGCGGTCGTCCACCTGATCGCTGACGTTAACATAACCTTTTTCGGCGAGCTTCTTGACTGCGGCCCCGTCCGTGTTCGCGAGTTGTAACAGCTTGAACACGAACATGCCTTCCGACTTCTGCAGAATCTCTAGTGCTCGCGCCTGTTTCGGCGCGCGCTTTCTGAGCTTGGCGAGGTCTTCGGGCGAAATCCTTCCCGGTTTGACGTACTGGCGCTCCTTCCAACTGATCTTCGCCTTGCGCACGACCTCGGGCAGCGCGCATTTCACCGCCAACTCGACGGGGCAGCAGTAGTATTTGCCCATCCAGCGGGTAAGTTCGAGAATCTTGTCGCCGAGCAACGGCTTCTTGCCGATGACCTCCCCGATCTCTTTCAAATTTGGATAGGTCGAGCTGTCTGCCAAGCCGACGACGTACCCTTGCGCCGTCCTCTTTCCAAACGGCACCGCCACGCGCGAGCCGAGTTGCACCGCCTCCGCCAACGCCGGCGGAATGCGATAGTCAAACTCCCGGTCCAACGCGAGATCAACTACCACTTTGGCTATGGAACTCGACACGGTGGAAGCATACTACAAGAGAGGGACAACTGTCAGTGTCGCGCAGGCATTTCCCTAAAACCACATTCCTGTGTTGCCCTCTTCTGCGCTATACTGCGCCGGAATGTCACGGCGACGGAAAGCGAAAACACTGGAGCGGATCGGGAACTGGCTGGCCTTGGTGCTGGTGCTGGGGGCGATCGGGTCGGCGACGTTCGTATATTGGCGCTGGCAGTACCGGGAGCAACGGTTCAACAGGTTGATCGAGGAAATCGCGCCCAAGTACGGAGTGGACGAGTTTCTGGTGAAAGCGGTGATTCGCCGTGAGAGCAAGTTCGACCCGTTTGTCTCCGGCCGCCACGGCGAGATTGGATTGATGCAGGTGACTGACGGAGCGGGGAGGCAGTGGGCGCAGGCGGTGGGGCGTCGCGACTACGGTCGAGACCTGTTGTGGAATGAGCGGGCAAACATCGAAGCGGGGTCGTGGTACCTGGCCCGGGCGTTGAATCGTTGGCCGGATAAGGAGACCGAGGAACGGATTCCGTTTGCGCTGGCGGAATACAACGCGGGCTTCGGCAACGTCTTACACTGGCTCCCGCATGGGCAGCAAACCACCGCCGACGAGTTTGTGGAGGCGATTACGTTCCCGACGGTGCGCGATTACGTGACGGACGTGATGGAAAACTACCAGTTCTACAAGGCGCGCGGCCACCTCTGAAAATTGGCGGGTGCCCGCAAACTAATGGTGCTGTCCTGGGTGAGGCCAGGTGAGGCTAGGAGAAGCGCAGCGACCATTGTGGTGCGTTCACGGGCACCCATGACCTTCTGTTAAGATTCGACAAGGTGCCCGCTTGTTTCGTTCAAAAAACGCTTTCCTTCTGGAAGCCAGCAAATGTCTGGCGCCCCAGCCAGAAAAAAATCATTCACCCCCGCAGTTTGGCGTTCTTGGCCCGCGATTCTTCCGCCAGCCGCGTCTTGAACTCCCGATACTTCGCCTGAAGTTCCCCATCGCCCGTCGCCAGGATCTGGACGGCCAACAATCCTGCATTGCGCGCCGCGCCAATCGCCACGCACGCCACCGGCACCCCCGACGGCATCTGCACGATGGACAACAGCGAGTCCATCCCCTTCAACGACTTCGACTCGATCGGCACGCCAATCACCGGCAACGGCGTGTGCGCCGCCACCACTCCCGCCAGATGCGCCGCGCCGCCCGCGCCGGCGATGAGCACGCGCAGCCCTCGCGTGTGCGCCCCGCGCGCGTATTCCGCAACATCATCCGGCGTCCGATGCGCCGACATCACATGCGCCTCGGTGCCGACGCCAAATTCCCCGCACGCCTCCGCCGCCAGTTTCATGGTCGGCCAATCCGAATCGCTCCCCATGAGAATCCCCACCAACGCCTTATCCGACTTGCTCATCCGTTCCTTTCATCCAATGAACCCACCGCCCCGCTCACCCAGACAAAGACTTCAAAACGTTTTCCAGTTCAAGCCTTTTTTGCTCGTGCTGCTCATCGCTCGCGTCCGCGGCTACGGTCATCGGCGCGCCGATCCGCAACGTCGCCCGCGCAAACGGCAGCGGCACCATGAAATTGTCCCAACTGTTCAACGTGATCTTGCGCGACACATCGTACGAAACCGGAATGATCGGCGCCTGCGTGATCTGCGACAGAGCAATCACGCCGTCCTGGCAATGGTACTTCGGCCCACGCGGACCATCTGGCGTGATCCCCGCATCGTAGCCATCGTTGACCAGGTTCGTCATCTCGCGCAACGCTTGCTTGCCCCGCCGGCTGCTCGAGCCGCGCACGCAAATCAAGTCAAACTTGCTCAACACCCGCGCCAGTTTCTCGCCGTCCTTGCTGGCGCTCACCAACACCGCCACCCGGTCCCGTTGCCGCGAATGCCAATGTTTGCGGAACAAATACGGCATCAGAAAAATCCGGTTGTGCCAAAAGGCAAAGATACACGAGCGCTCCGGCGTCCGCGCGAGTAACCCCGATGGATCCTCGATCCGCCAGCGCAACGTGCTGCCGATCGCCGACACGAGTATGCGCAACACCCAGCCTGTCATGCGAAACAGTCGTCCCAGAAAAACAGATTGTGAGAAGCGCCGGAACCACAAAAAAACATATCCATCCCCTTCACCAGACCGGGAGAGTATGTAACCGACCCAATATCCGCGTCAAGCCGACGCTGCCCGCCACCGTCCCCTTTCCCCTGTTGTCATCGTGAGCTTGTCGAACGATCTCTGCCGTCTCCGTTGTAGACCGCGTGCCCTTATGCGGCGCTCTTCCGTCATCCACCTTCGGCGGTGTAGTAGCGGCCTGCTCACAAAGTAATGGGGTCACTTCTCACTAATCATCATTTCGAGCTTGCTTTCCTTGGGCAACAAGTTGAAGAAAGGGAAGTAATGGGGTCACATCTCGACTAATCATCATTTCGAGCCTACGTGATGTCGCTCGGTTCGTAATGGGTCGCGGAAGTAATGGGGTCACATCTCACTAATCATCATTTCGAGCTTGCTTTGTCCTTGGGCGGTGGCAGGATGCGGACATGGCACGTCCGACAAGAATTCATGCGGTGGGCGCCTGGTATCACGTGACGGCGCGGGGTAATGAGCGCCGGGCGATATTTCGCGACGATCAGGATCGGCTGCATTTTCTGGAATTGCTGGACGAAGCAGTGGGGCGATTCGGCCTGTGCGTGCATGCGTACGTGTTGCTGGACAATCACTACCATCTGCTGGTCGAAACGCCGCTGGCCAACTTGAGCGCGGCGATGCAGTGGTTGGGGGTCAGTTACACGGTCTGGTTCAATCGGCGGCACCGACGGGCGGGGCATTTGTTTCAAGGGCGCTACAACGCGCTGGTGGTCGAGGCAGAGTCGGCGGCGTGCGAAGTGAGCCGTTATGTCCACTTGAATCCGGTACGGGTGCAAGCGTTGGGGTTGAACAAGCGTGCGCAACAAGCTTTACGCCAGGGGCTGAGCGGCGCGCCGGAGCGCGGGCCGGTGGAGCAACGCTTGAAGCGGTTGCGCCAGTATCGGTGGAGTTCGTATCGGGCGTATGTGGGAGCGGCGGAGGCGGCCCGGTGGTTGACCACCCACGTGGTGCTGGGGATGACGGGGGGTGGCTCTCGGGGAGAGCGGCAGAGGGCATATCGGCAGTACGTGGAGGAAGCGGTGCGCCAAGGACTGGTCGAGAGCCCTTGGGAGCGCGTGGAGGCGCAGCTGTTGTTGGGAACCGCCGCGTTTGTGAAACGGCTGCGGCGGCTGGCGCGGGGCGATGAGCGCGAGCAGCCGGCGTTGAAACAGTTGCGAGAGCGGCCCGGCTGGGAAGAGGCGGTGCGGGTAGTGGAGAAACTGAAAGGGGAGAAGTGGGAACAGTTTCGAGATCGGTATGGGGATTCTGGGCGAGACGTAACGTTGTACCTGGCCCGGCATTGCTGCGGAATGAAACTGCGGCCACTGGCGGACGCGGTCGGGGGGATGGACTACGGCAGCGTCAGCAACACGGTGCAGCGCTTGGCCCGGCGCGCAAAGCAGGACAAGAAACTCGGGCGGTTCCTTGAGCAAGCCAAGTTCACATTGATGAATAATGAGATGTGACCCTGTTTTCCATACGCAACCTCAATTCCCATGCCGAACACTATTGGCACTTCGCCTGCTATTGGTTGACACATTTACTTCGAACCCATCTCTGAATTCTCTTCATTAAGGGTGATATTTCCAGCATAGCCCATCCACAAAGAGCAGTTGTCACTTCGGTCTCCTTCGACCTTGATCTTGACTCGATACCGACCGGGTTGCAGAACGTCTGCGAAATCGATATCGGGTTGCGACTTCGACATTCTCAGTATGTATCCGTCGAGATGCCGACCTGCTAGCCAATTGGATTTCTTTGCTAATTCCGCAGGCAACTCAACATCCAACACTGTGGCGTGCTCGCTTTGGAGGGATAGGCGAATGCTGATTCTCGGCACGTGGTTATTTATCGGAACGCCAAGCACAAAGCCACATGCATAGCATTGACGAACGTTAAGGATGCACTCCGCACCTGTTACAACCGGTTGTGCAATGAGAACGGTCCTGAAAACATTGTACCTTCGGTGCATTACGACAAACCGCACGAGAGAAAGCACTCCACTCACCGCCAGAAACACCGCTGAAATAAGCAGGAATCGCTTCACCTTGCTGGAATTCTACTTCCTGGATTGCTGTTTGCAATTACTTACGGTGTTATCGGCCCAATTGTGACAATTGCCCTTGCCCCGATTTGGTGGACAGCGAAGTGGGTGCATGAGTCATGAGTTTAGTTGAGGTTGGTTTCGAAGTCCACAGGGGTTTGATAGCCGAGAGCGCTGTGGAGCCGCTCGCGGTTGTAGAAGACTTCCAGCCACTCGAAGATCGCCGCCTGGGCTTGGGCGCGAGTGGCAAACTCGCAGCGATGCACCAACTCGCGCTTCAAGCTGCTCCAGAAGCTCTCGATCACGGCGTTGTCGTAGCAGTTGCCCCTGCGGCTCATGCTGGGCTGGATGCCGGCAGCGGCGAGCCGCTGCCGATACGCTTCGCTGGCGTATTGCCGACCGCGATCGGAATGGTGGACCAGCCCGTGGGGCGGCTGGCGTTGCGTCAAGGCCATGTCCAGGGCGGCCAACGGCAAGCTGGTGGCCAGCGTATCGCTCATCGCCCAACCCACACAGCGGCGGCTGCAGCGATCCAATACACCGGCCACGTAGAGCCAGCCTTCGGCCGTGGGCACGTAGGTGATGTCGGCCACCCAGACCGCATCGGGACGAGGCGGCTGGTGGCGACCCAACAACCGATTGGCGGCGATGGGTAGATCGTGATCGCTGTCGGTCAGGCAGACGCGAAAGCGTCGGCGCGGTCGGCTGCGCAGACCGGCCCCGCGCATGAGTCGCGCAATGCGATGGCGACCGCACCGGTGACCACGCAACTGCAGCCAGCGCGTCACGCGCGGACTGCCGTAGGTGTGGCGACTTTCCTGGTCCGCTTGCGTGATCAGTGTCAGCAACGTCGTGTTGGCTTGCGCCCGCGCTCCCGGCCGACGTTGGCCCCAGGCGTAATAACCGCTGCGCGAAACGTGCAGCGCCCCGCACAGCGTAGCGATGGGGTGATCCGCGCTCATGGCTCGGATCCGTTCCCAGCGCTCTCGGGCGGTGCCGAGAGGATGCCCAAGGTTTTTTTTAGAATGTCGCGCTGCTGCACCACCTGGTGCAGCTCACGACGCAGCCGTCGGTTCTCGGCTTCGAGTTCGGCGACCGTGCGCAGCCCGGTCGCGGGCGGCTCCATGCCCCAGCGTTTCTTCCACTGCGCCAGCGTGCCGGCGTTCAGACCCAGTTCGTGGGCCACGAGCGCTGCCGATTTGCCGCTCGTCTGCCAATGCTGGACCGCCGAACGCTTGAACGCTTCGTCGTATCGCTTCCGTGGGATGGTGGTTTCTTGGTTCATGGTGTGTCCTTTTAACTCACACACTTATCCACACCAAGTGTCCACCAAATCGGGGCAAGGGCAGGGAAAATTCATACGCTAAACTGCATTTCGTATAGCCGCTTGTACGCCCCGCCCCGCTGGATCAACTGCTCGTGCGTGCCCCGCTCGACGATCCGGCCCTTATCGAGCACGACGATCTGATCGGCGTGTTGCACGGTCGAAAGCCGGTGCGCAATCACCACCATCGTGTGGTGCTTCTTATCGCCCCACATCAACTCATCCAGCGCCGCCTGCACCACCCGTTCGCTCTCGGTATCGAGAGCGCTGGTGGCTTCGTCGAGCAGCAACACTGGCGGGTTTCTCAAAACCGCACGCGCAATCGCCAGCCGCTGCCGTTGTCCACCCGACAACTTCATGCCAACTTCCCCAATCATCGTGTCGTATTGCTGGGGCATCTGCGAAATGAATTCATGCGCGTGCGCCCGCTTCGCCGCCTCCACAACTTCCGCGTGCGACGCCCCGGGTTTCCCGTACGCAATGTTGTTGGCCACCGTGTCGTTGAACAGAAACGTCTCCTGCGTCACCAACCCCATCTGACCCCTCAACGACTGGAACGTCGTCTCGCGCAAGTCCTGCCCATCAATCCGCACCACGCCGCCCGTCGGATCGTAAAACCGTGGCAACAAATTGAACAAGGTCGTCTTCCCAGAACCGCTCGCCCCGACCAATGCCACCACCGATCCAGCCGGCACTTCCAAATCGATCTGGTCCAGCACCAAATCGTTCGTCCCGTATCGAAAACTCACGTTCTCGTAGCGAATGGACCGCTGCAACGGCTGCAGCGCCTGCGCGGTCGGCGACTCGACAACGGTCGACTTGCGATCCAGCAGTTGGAAAATCCGTTCCGTGCCGCTCATGCTTTCCTCGATCTGCAGGTGGACGCGGCTCAGCTTCTTGACCGGCTCGTACATCATGAACAGGCCCACTGCCATGCCGATCAACTCGCTGCCCTTCACATGGGCGTGGTACGCATACAGGAACGCCGCGGCGGCCCCGAACCCCGAGACCAGTTCGATGATGGGCGTCGACAACGCCCGCGCGCGAATCACGCGCATTCGCTGGCTGAACACGTCCCGGCACACCCGGCTAAAATCCGCCGCCTCGCGTCGCTCCATGCTGAAGGCTTTGATGACGCGCAATCCGACAATCGCTTCGTGCAACACGGTCAACAGCGACGCCTGATGTTCCTGCGACGCGCGGCTGGCAATCCGTGTCTTGCGCCCAAACACGGTGATCGGCACCAGGCAGATCGGGAACAGCACCAACGCCGCCAGCGTCAACTGCCAATCGGTCCACAACAACCAGATAAGCACCGACACCAGCGTTACGGGTTGCTTCACGATATCTTCCACGACGGTGGAAATGGACTGCTGCACCAACGTCACGTCGTTGGTCACGCGGGACATCAATTCCCCCGTCTGCGCCTCGGTAAAGAAGTCCAGCGACAAACCTTCGAGGTGCTCGAAAATCCGAATCCGCAAGTCCGTCACCACCTGCAAACCCACCCAATTCAAAAGGTACGTGCCCAGAAAGTCGAAGGTCCCGCGCGCCATCATGACCGCCGGCAACAGCAGGGCAACCCCGAATATCTGCCACCACGAGTGGGACCAATTGCTCTCGAACGCCCACGCCCACGCCCTTCGCACAACCGCCGCCACCGCCGCGTTCGCCGGTCCGTAGAGCACACCGAAAACGATCCCCCCAATCAAACGGTTCCGGTACGGCCTCACATATGCGAACAGCCGTTTGTACAACGACCAATTGTCGCGCTGATTCCCCATCCGCCCGCCAGTATAGCACGCTCTCGCGCCGTAGTGTCAACGAAGGCGGACGCCCCAACCGCGATGGAATGGCAAATAGTTGAACCGATTATGGGCGATGGGCATCTTGGCGCTACCACTGACACTTGCATTGGACGGTGTAGCGTGAGGTCGTCTCGCCAGCGGTTGACAACCCGTCTATAATCGACCCAATCAACCCGGAGCGATGATATGGAAAGCGATCGGAAACCCAAAACCGTTGGCAAACTCGGGGCAATCCCGCACCAAATCGTCGACCTGATCGATTACCAGGCGGATGCCGTCGTCAGCCGTGAAATCCTGAAAGCAAAAACCGGCACGGTGACTGTATTTGCGTTCGATGCAGGTCAAGGCTTGAGCGAGCACACCGCCCCGTTTGATGCGGTAATACACGTCCTCGATGGCGAGGCCGAGATTACGATCTCAGGCAAAGCGCATCAGGTCCGTGCCGGAGAAATCATCATTATGCCCGCCAACAAACCCCACGCGTTGAAGGCGGCGTGTCGGTTCAAGATGATGTTGGTCATGATTCGATCCTGAATTGCCCATCAGTCCGGGTAAAGGGCTCAGTCCCGCACAATCGCATAGTTCTCTCTTCCCACTCCATCCACCTCGTCCATTCCGTCCACCGTTCATAGCCGAGCCGCTGGGAGCGGAGAGACGCAGTTCCGCGAAGAGGAAAGCCAGAGGCCGAGCCGAGCGGGAGCGAGCGAGTGCAACCAAGCGCAGCACTGGCTGCGCGCGACGCCGTGATGCGGTCTTCACGGCAAATAGTGCTCATAAACCAAGCACCTCACCCCGCACCGCCTTCGCACCCTTTGTGTCCCTTGTGTCCCTTGCGTCCTTTGCGCCTTTTGTGGCAAATCCGCCGTTTCTTGTCTCCAACACTTTGGCTGCTGGTTACTTGCTTCGCCCAAACAAAAGCTTCCAAACCTTCCAAGCCGAGCCCGAGGGTAGGGCGAGACGCAACACCGAAGGTGGCCCGAAGGGCGAGCCGAGCGGGAGCGAGCGAGTGCAACCGAGCCGAAGGCGAGACGCCACACACCCTCCACCCCCCCCAAAAGAAAAGCTTCCAAACCTTCCAAACCTTCCAAAGTACACTCACGCACTTTGGAGGGTTTGTGTATCCTTCGCCACGATGAAAACAGTAGTATTCAGTAAACTCCCAACCCCCAACCGAGACTTCTGTCTCCCTGCCCCGAATCTTCACCACGCTTCACGTCGCTTTTCGGGGCGGTCTTCTGTCTTCTCCCCGGAGGCCCTATGCGCAAATCCCGCAGCCGTTTCGCTCTGTTCCCCCAACCCATTCGCAACGAAATCAACCGCAAACTCGATGACGGTTGGCCCTACGAACGCATCCGTGAATGGCTCTTCGCCCAAACCGCCGACCGCGATATCCCCGCTCTCGACCTCAAAACCGGAGACTCCTATTCCCTCGTCTGGACCCGCACCACTCCCGATGAAAAACTCCTCATCCGGAATTTCGGCGTCGCCATGTCCAGTTGGTTTCACACTCATTATCCCCGGTGGCGCGACGAGCAGGCTGATCGCAAAGAAATCACCGGCCTCGTCGATCGCGTGGAACAGCTTTCCACTGCCGCCGGCGAAAAAGCCCGCGAAGGTTCCGCCACCGGCGGCAACCTCCTCATCCGCTCCCTGCTCATGGACGCCATCGATATCATCCACAAGAAGAAACACGATCCCGCCCAACTCGCCCGCCTCGCCAACGCTTGGGCCCGGATGAATCACTCCGGCCTCGAACTCGAAAAATTCAAACTCCAATCCCAACAAGCCATCGACGTCGGATTGAGCGCGCTATACGAAGAAGCTAAAAACAATCCCGAAGCCATGGCTGCCTTCCACAAATTCCACGACCTCGTTAAGGGTACCGTGACTCCAACCAACTAACCTCGCCCGCCCGCGTATCCGTTTACGGGGTCGCTGCGCCATCCGCCTGCCCTTCCCGTTGCAGGCCGCATCCCTTCACGCGGCGAAATATGTCCGGCGCGAGAAATCACGAGCAATGTTGAGGTTTGACGGGCCGCAAAGGCTCTGTTACAACGCTTTCACCGTGGCCAAAGTCCTCCTCGAAAACGTCTGCAAGAATTATCCCGGCGGGGTGAAGGCCGTCGATAACGCCAATCTCGAAATCGGCGACCAGGAATTCGTCGTCCTCGTCGGCCCGTCGGGCTGCGGCAAGTCCACGACCCTGCGCATGGTGGCGGGTCTCGAGGAAATCTCCAGCGGCAACATCTTCATCGACGGCAAGCTCGTCAACGATGTCCCGCCGAAAGATCGCGACATCGCCATGGTGTTCCAGAATTACGCCCTCTACCCGCACATGACGGTCTACAAGAACATGGCGTTCGGCCTGATGCTGCGCAAGTATCCCAAACCCGAGATCGATCAACGCGTCCGGGACGCCGCGCTGATCCTCGGCATCACCGACGAACAACTCCAGCGCAAACCGAAAGCGCTCTCCGGCGGCCAGCGCCAACGCGTCGCTGTCGGCCGCGCCATCGTCCGCAAACCCAAGGTCTTCCTGTTCGACGAGCCGCTCTCGAATCTCGACGCGAAAATGCGCGTGCAGATGCGCGCCGAAATCTCCAAGCTTCATGACCGCCTCAAGTCCACCATGATCTACGTCACCCACGACCAGGTCGAAGCCATGACCATGGGCGACCGCATCGTCGTGATGAACGACGGCGTCATCCTGCAGGTGGATGAACCCCTCGCGCTCTACGATAACCCGAAAAATATTTTCGTGGCGGGCTTTATCGGCTCGCCGCCGATGAACTTCTTCAAGGGCGCGATCGAGCGGCGGCCGGACGGATTGTGGTTCGTCGAGCAACCCGCGAAGAATCACGGAGCCAGGGGGTTCTCATCCCGCGTCAACGATGACATGGCAAAAAAACTCGCGGGCCACGTCGGCCACGCCGTTGTGTTCGGTTCGCGTCCCGAAGACATCAACGACAAACGGCACGCGTCGTTCGCCAACCCCGACCAAACCGCCTCCGCCACCGTCGAAGTCGTCGAGCCGATGGGCGCGGAAATCTATCTGTACCTGAACTCGGGCCACCACAGTTTCGTGGCGCGGGTCAACCCGCATGAGAAAGCTGAAGTCGGGCAGAAACTCGATATGGCGTTCGACATGCGTAAGTGCCATTTCTTCGATTCTCACTCCGAGCAACTCATCGCCTAGCCCGAGGCGCTCATGGCGTCTTCCACCCCACCGCCGGAAAAACTGCCGCTCTCCCGGGGGCAGATCGCACTGCGCGTCGTCGGAGGCGGCTTGCTGATCGCCTGCGCCTTGATGGCCGTGCTCGGGACAACCGTTCTGGCCGAACACCTGCGCGGACCGGCTTTCATCCTCTACTGGATAGGGTGCTTGCTGCTGACGTGCGCGGCGATCCTCGTCGCGCTCTGGGACATGCTGCTGGTGCGCCGTATTTCCAAACACACCCGCCGCGAATTGTTCCGCCGCCAGTTCATGAGCGGGGATCTGGCCGACAAGCTGCGCCATGGTGGAAACCGCTGACCGGCGACGGGGTAACACACCCCGTCTTACTGCTCGTGGTCGCAGGTAATCGCGCGCGCCGGCTCGGCTTGCAGCCGATATTGGAACCTTCCAACTTTCTGTCCGTTCCGATATTGGGGGCGCGCTTCCGTCCAGTTTCCCCAAAAATTGACATTCTGCGCAGTCGGATCGGCCGATGCGACAACCGAGCCCTGTATCCTGATTTGCGCGTGGATGGGTTTGAGTATCCGCGCTTCCAGCGTGGGGGTGTCTTGCGGCAACGCCTGGCTGTGCGCCAGGAAGATTGTCGGATCGCCGATCCGGGTTCCGCCATCGAAAATAAATCCATCCTGGTTCACCAGGTCGTCGCAATACGTGTTTTTCACGGTGACGCAATGGCCCAGCACACAGGTCCTGCTTACGACCTTGAAGTAGCGCACCTTGTCGACACTCTGGGTGGTGGCCGATAGGTAGTTCCCCGTCATCCGTATGGCCGGAAAGTTTTCCGCGTTGGTGTGGACGACCTGATCGATACAAAAGTCGCGTGTGGCCGTAAGACTGTAACGCACGTCCGCGCGCACGACATCGGGTTGCGGGGCGTACAGCTTCAATTGAAAATCCTTCGCCGCCATCGACGTGCCGTTGGACAGGTTTCCCTTCAACTCCATGGAGCCGTTCTTCCCCCCCTTCACCCGAATATCCACCTTGGTGAGCATCATGGTCGGGATGAACCCATCGTCGCAATCCCAGTAGCCCGTCGTGAAAAATGAAGCTCCGAATTCACCCGGGGGAGGCGGCGCGAGACGTATCTCGCCGGCACCGGTGATCTTGCATACTGTCACCACGCCCGTGCCGCCGACATCATAGGAAACCACAAGTTCTGAAAACGAACCCATCGCCTGACCCTGGACCGATACCGCGATGTTGGTCGGATTGGCCCCGGTGTCGTCGCTGCCGTCAATCACCCACGACTGTTTGTTCACCAGATTCGTGTCCGCCAGCGCCGTGCCGCTGATGATCATGCCGATTCCCAAACAAAACATGACTGCGGCATAGTGGATGCCACGTGAGAGGCGGCCGATGAAAGACATGCACAAACGTTAGTCGCAACCGTCCGTTGTGTCAAAGTCTATCGGGGGTTTCAGCGCGGGCCCTGATTTGCCCCACGGCCCACCCGGCGTGCTCCCGCACCAGTGGCTCAACGTCGTTGCCGGCCCGCTCCAACGCGGGCAGAACCGATGCGTCACCGATGTTGCCGAGCACGACACATACGTTGCGGAGAAAGCCGCGGCGTTTGATGCGGAAAATCGGCGTGCCACGAAAGTAGTCGCGGAACCTCTGTTCGTCCCACGACAGAAATTCGGTCAGGGACGGCATCTCGCGACGCTGAAACTCACGCGCGGGCGAGAGTTTGGCAAACCGGTTCCACGGACACGCTTCGAGGCAGTCGTCGCACCCGAAAACGTGGTCGCCAATGAGCGGACGTAACTCCACGGGAATCGAGCCCTTCAACTCGATGGTGAGATAGCTGATGCACAAGCGCGCGTCGAGTCGGTACGGCCCGACGATGGCCCGCGTGGGACACGCGTCGATGCAGCGATGGCAGGTGCCGCAATGCTCCCGCTCGGGTTGGTCGGGCGGCAATTCGAGACTGGTGAGCACTTCGCCGAGAATAATCCAATTGCTGAGTTGGCGGTTGATGAGATTGGTGTGTTTGCCGATGAACCCGATGCCCGCGCGCTGGGCAAAATCGCGTTCGAGGATCGGGCCCGTATCCACATGCCAACGGGACCGTGTGTCGGCTCCCCCAAGTTCATCGATGACCGCCGAAAGTTGCCGGAGCTTCTCGGACAGCACGTCGTGATAGTCGCGCGCTCCCCACGCGTACCGGGCCACGCGCCCCGCTCCGTCATGATCGCCCGTATAGTAGTTCAACCCGGCCACCACCATCGATCGCGCACCGGCCGAAATCTCCGAGGGATTGACGCGTTTCTCCGCGTTCTTCGCCATGTAGCCCATCTCCCCGTGGAAACCCGAAGCGAGCCACTCCTGGAATTCTTGCGCGTGTGGGGAAACCCGGGGCGCGGCGATGCCGACAAGATCAAAACCGATGGCCCGGGCCGTCTCCTTGATTTGCCGGGCAACTCCGAGAGCGTCCGGGGTCGACACGGGTGCGCCAGCCGAACCCGCTGGCTTACAACCCCGCGTGCTGCTTGTACATGCGGACGATTTCATCGGCCTGCTGCTCCACGCTCATCGCCGACGTGTCGATGCGGTCCGGAACGGCCTTGTACAGCGGCTCGCGTTCACGCAGGAGCGTCTCGATTCGCGCGAGGCTGTCCCCGTTGGTCCCCAATAGCGGACGGTGTTTCGCATCCTTCGTGCGCTCGTAGGCCACCTTGGCATCCACCCAACAGCAAATGACAATCCCTGTCCGGCTGAAATCGCGAAGGTTGTTCCCGTCAAGCACGATGCCGCCGCCGGTGGCAATGACCCGATCTTGGGCGGAAGCCAGTTCGCGAACCAGTGCCCGCTCCCGCTGGCGGAAGAACGCCTCGCCTTTCGTCTCGAAAATCTTCGAAATCGTCTGCCCATGGCGCTGCTCGATGACCTCGTCCATGTCCACGAACTTCATCCCCAGCCGCTGGGCGGCAAGTTTCCCCGCGCTTGTCTTGCCACTGCCCATGAATCCCACCAGCACCAAATTTTTCATCGTGACGCACTATAGCAGATTCCGCTTCCGGCGGGCAAGGCATTGCGCTATAAGAGGTGCGTGAAAAATGCCGGCTGGAAAGATCGCATCGTTTGCGATGACTGCCGCGCCTTCCTGCGCCAGATGCCGGAGGGATGCGTGCATCTGGCGATCACCTCGCCGCCATACAACGTGGGGCTCGACTATGATGGCCATAACGACCGCATGTCGTACGACGAGTACCTGGCGTGGCTGCTGCCGGTGTGGCGTGACCTTCACCGAGTCCTCGTGGACGGCGGCCGCTTCGCGCTGAACATTGCGCCGACCAGCATCAAGGACTTCAAGCCCATTCATTACGATATGGCTGCGCAGTTGCGGGGACTGGGATTCATCATGCGCACGGAAATCCTGTGGTACAAACAGACCATGCGCCGCCGCACCGCGTGGGGTTCGTGGAAAAGCCCGCGCAATCCACATATCATCCCGAGTTGGGAGTACGTGCTGATCTTCTCCAAAGGCTCGTGGACCCTCGACGGAAATAAGAAGGATGCCGACATTTCGGGCGAAGAGTTCATCAAGTTCTCCGACGGTTTCTGGCAAATCGCGCCGGAGACGCGACAACGTCAGCCGTTTCTGAAGAGTCTCTATCCCCCACGGCATGGACGAAACTCACCTCGATTGAAAGCCGGAGGTCATCCCGCGCCCTTTCCCGAGCAACTCATAGAACGCCTGATCAAGTTCTACAGCTACCGCGGCAATGTCGTGCTCGACCCGTTCGGCGGGACGGGAACCGTGGCCGTGGTCGCGAAGAAAACGGGGCGGCACTTCATCCACGTCGACGTCTCGAAAAAGTACTGCCAGATTGCGACTCGGCGTCTAGCCGAACAGCCTGTTTCACCAAGCGGCTGATCCGTCACGATCATCATCCCGCATGCTGCTGGCCCAACTCCTGCATCAGTTCGCGCGCGGAAACCTGCCCGGGCGCGACGGGCGCGTCCAGATACCCGTAGGTGAGACAGGAGCCAAGTTTGGGGAATTCGGTGCGCGTTTGCGGGCCGAGCGGTCCCATGCCCAGGACGCAGATCGACGCCGAACAGTTTCCCTGGAACAACGTCCGCAATGCGGCCAGATCTTCCTCCGTCCTGGTGAACGTGGCGATCTTGACCACGCTGCCGTAGTTCGCCGCCCCCATGATGATCTTCCTGAGTTCGTCCCGGGGCGGCGTCTTCTTGAAATCGTGGTACGAGACAATCAGCGGACGCCGGCGCTGGTAAGCCAGAGCGGACACCTTCTCGACAAGCGGACTGCGCAATTCGATGTCCGCCGCGGTGAGTTGTCGCAAGGCGCTCTCGAACAACGGAAGTCGCAGCGCATCGGTCTGTTTCCATTGGCCGCCTTCTTCCATGAGGCGAATGGTGACGATGACAGGCAGGCCCCGCCCTTCGATGGCTTTCGCCTGCTCGATCCAGCGGGGTGTGTTGGGACCAATGAGGTCGAGGCGGATTTCGACGATGTCGCAATCGCGCGCCGTGCCGGTGGCCAGTTGCGCCAACGTGGCCGCCTGCGAAACCGTGCCCACAACCCGGGGGACAGTTCCAAGCATGATGTTGCCAAAGTGGATGGGTGCGTGTGTCATAACTGTCATGGTAACCCGTTCGGGTGCCGTGGGAAAGCGATTCTTCCCACGCCGTCGGCATGATCAGGTGCCGTCTTTTGCGGTCGCACGCGACAGCAGGTGAGCCTGAGGAATCAGGGCGGCAAACCCCGCGTTGCCAAGCCGTGCCCCAATCAAGTTTTTCCTTTAGTTGCCGCCGCAAAATTGTTAGAATTATTCCGTGTCAGTCCAACCGTTACCTCTCTCATGAATAATATTCTCAATCAATTGATCCAGTTGCAGGAATTGAACTTTGCCAAGGAAGAACAGAAAGCGTCGAATTCGAAGATGCCACTTGCGCAGTTGGAGAAATCCATCGCGAAAATCCGCGCCCAGTTGCCCGAGGGGATTGCGGATCGGTATGATCGTTTGCAGAAGCGCTACCCATTGGCCGTGGTACCGCTCTCGAACGGGAGTTGTTCGCGTTGCGCACTGGCCGTGCCGACCGCCGTGATCAATGCCGCAAAAGCGGGCGAGGAAATGCAGACCTGTCCGCATTGCGGACGTTTCCTGTTCTACCCCGACACCGTAGCGCGTCAGCCAAAGAAGAAACATGCGGGGAATCGTCCCGTGGAAGTCGGTATCGCGCGCTTTTCGGCGGCTACCTTGATGATCCCGAGTCTCGCAGCGACGACACGCGAGGAGGTCATTGGCGAATTGTCGAAGGCGCTCGGCGACGGAGGGTTCGTTGAGGATGCGGCGACGCTGGCGGAATTGGCGCTACGGCGCGAAGCAATCGTGAGCACGGCGGTGGAGCACGGGCTCGCGTTCCCACATGTCCGCGACGTCGAGGGGGGCGGGTTGACGTTTGCGGTGGGATTGAAGAACAAAGGCATCGACTTCGGCGCGACCGAAGATCACCTGAGCAAGATCTTCTTCTTCATCGTGATCCCCACGCCTGCCACGGCGTTCTTTCTGCGGTTGCTTGCCGGTCTCGTCCGCACCTTCGAGTCCGCCGACGCGCGCAAGGAACTGCTCGCCTGCGAGAAACCCGAAGAGATGTGGAAGACGCTCGTGAAGCTCACCAAAGACGCGGTGCCGTAACTACGGTGCTTTACGTCTCGGCGTTGTAAGACTCGCCGTGTGTGATCGCGCCGTTCTTAACTCATTTCAGCAGAGCGAAGAATGCTCTCAACCCGATGGCCTGATTTCCACAACTCACCAACCAGGTCATCCACCCGTTTGCCGTGCACGCTCGCAACTGCCATGCGGCGGTCGCCGTCGTGAAACGCGATAAAACTCCGGAGCGACAAACCATTCTTTCGGGCGGTCTCGACCAGAAACGACACGACATCTTCCCCTTCGGTCAGGTCAAATGTGATTCTCACCGAATCACCGCGTTCGGACAGGACCTCCGTCAAGGCGCGGAAGATGTCCGACTCCGTGATGATTCCTGAGAGCTTTCCGCCGCTGGTCACCGGCAGGCTGCCGATGTGGTGTTCGGTCATGACCCGAGCTGCTTGCTCGATCGGTTGGTCGTGCTCGATCGCAAACACGGGGTGCTTCATGATTCCCCGCACCGGGTTACCAGATACCGCGCTCGCGACGGCAATCGGGGAAAACGGATTGAGGTGGTCGGGAAAGGCATTCGTCAGATCGCGGCGGGACACCATGCCGACAATGACCCCCTGTTGCATCACGACTAGCCGACGGATCCGCCGGCGCGACATCTTGCGCACGGCGTCGCCGATAGAATCGTCCGGCGAAATCACTTCGACATCTCGCGTCATGTACATGCCCACGATCATGGCCGCACAGTATAGCAGACTGCCGCAGGCTTTACGCTAGCCACTGCTCGAATGCGAGAACCTCCAATATCTGCGGTCGCATTCACAGTGATGCTGCCACAGCAACCTCTCAAGACAACAGAAAGCCCGCATTCATCGCTGAATGCGGGCTTCGTTAAATTACCCCGGCAGCGACCTACTCTCGCGCAAGCTATACAGGCACTACCATCGGCCCTGCGGCGTTTCACGTCCGTGTTCGGAATGGGAACGGGTGGGACCACCGCGGCAAAACCACCGGGAAATCTTCGAAGCGTCAGCGACGGACTGTCGTGCCCCGACCGAAGCCAGGCATGACCACTGCATCGCTGACAACTTCTATGTAAAGAACAAGTTCTCTGATAATTGCATACAGGAGCAGGCACGACTGCAACGTGCTGGTTTGTAAATCACTGTTTCCTCGACCCGCTCGCGTCCGGGAGGCCGCTCTTGCGAGCGACTTCCCGGGGCGATGAGCCTGGGAAATTTAAGTGATCAAGCCGCACGGCTGATTAGTACCAGTCAGCTCACGCATTGCTGCGTTTACACACCTGGCCTATCAACGGGGTAGTCTTCCCCGAGCCTTTAGGGTCTTGCGACCGTCAGACGTAATCTTGGGAGGCGCTTGGCGCTTAGATGCTTTCAGCGCTTATCGTTTCCGCACACAGCTACCCGGCGCTACCCTTGACAGGATAACCGGGCATACTGGAGGTGCGTTGTTCCCGGTCCTCTCGTACTAAGGAACAAATCCCTCACGTCTGCTGCGCCCACAGTGGATAAGGACCGAACTGTCTCACGACGTTCTGAACCCAGCTCGCGTACCGCTTTAACCGGCGAACAGCCGGACCCTTGGGACCTTCTCCAGCCCCAGGATGCGATGAGCCGACATCGAGGTGCCAAACCGGTTCGTCGATGTGAACTCTTGGAACCGATAAGCCTGTTATCCCCGGCGTACCTTTTGTCCGATGAGCGATGGCGATTCCACATTCAACCACCGGATCACTTGGACCTACTTTCGTATCTGCTCGACTTGTATGTCTCACAGTGAGCCTGGCTTATAGCCATATCCTCAACACCTGATTGCCAACCAGGTTGAGCCAAGCTTCGTACTCCTCCGTTACTCTTTGGGAGGAAACCGCCCCAGTCAAACTGACCCGCTGACACGGTCCCGCGGCCGGTTAACGGCGCGTGGTTAGAACCTTAATGAGCGAAAAGTGGTGTTTCATTGTCCCCTCCGCCGAACCCGAAAGCTCGGCATCAAAGGGTCCCACCTACGCTACGTATCACACACCAAAGTCCAATATCAGCTTACAGTAAAGGTGCACGGGGTCTTTCCGTCCTACTGCGGGTATGCGGCATCTTCACCGCAACTACAGTTTCGCCGAGCCTCTCTCCGAGACAGTCGCTCTTTCGTTACAAGATTCGTGCAGGTCGGAACTTACCCGACAAGGAATTTCGCTACCTTAGGACCGTTATAGTTACGGCCGACATTCACGGGGACTTAAGTTCAGAGCTTCGGGCTTACGCCTTGACCCCTTGCCTTAATCTTTCCGCATTGGTCACTTGTCACTCTGTATACCGTCTCTTGCGAGTTCGCACAGAGCTGTGTTTTTGTTAAACAGTCGCAGAGCGCCTTTCACTGCGGCCCCAACAGGCTTTGATATAATCTGACCCGTCGGGGCGCCCCTTCTTCCGAAGTTACGGGGCTAATGTGCCGAGTTCCTTAGAGAGATTTCACTCGCGCGCCTGAGAATACTCATCTCACCCACCTGTGTCGGTTTACGGTACGGGCACCCATGGTGAACACTGCAAGGCTTTTCTCGCCAGCGTGGTATTAACGAATCCGCTTTGACCGTAGTCGCCGCGTCCAACACCGTGTTCCCACGGCATTGACCACCACTTTCAACCGGTGGCTCGCATTCCCTTCTGGGTTCCTTACAGCTTAAACCAAGGTGGTGTTGGAATATTAACCAACTGTCCATCATCTACGCCTTACGGCCTCGACTTAGGTCCCGACTAACCCTGGGAGGACGAACCTTCCCCAGGAAACCTTGGGTTTACGGCGAGTCCGAATTTAACGGACTTTATCGCTACTCGTGTCTGCATTCTCACTTCCAAGCACTCCAGTTTCAGTCACCTTCCACCTTCGATGCGCTTGGAACGCTCCCCTACCACTCACCAAGTCCGAGGACCTGGCGAATCCATAGCTTCGGTATGACGTTTGATCGCCAATCATTTTCGGCGCGAGATCGCTCGATGAGTCAGCTGTTACGCACTGTTTAAATGATGGCTGCCTCTAAGCCAACATCCTCACTGTCTTAGCAACCTCACATCCTTTCCACTAAACGTCATTTAGGCACCTTAGCTGATAGTCTGTTTATGTTTCACTCTCGACAATGAAGCTTATCCCCCACTGTCTGACTGCCCGGGTAGTGCAACGCGGCATTCGGAGTTTGGTTGGATTCGGTAGCCCGGTAAGGCTCCTATCCCATCCAGTGCTCTACCTCCGCGCGCTAGTGGCCGGACGCTATACCTCAATATATTTCGGGGAGAACCAGCTATGACGGGGTTTGTTTAGTCTTTCGCTCCTACGCACAGTTCATCGCAGAATTTTTCAACATTCACGCGTTCGGGCCTTCATCTGGTGTTACCCAGACTTCACCCTGACCATGCGTAGATCACCTCCGCTTCGGGTCTATTGCCAGCAACTGGTCGCCCTGTTCAGACTCGCTTTCGCTGCGGCTGCCCCCGTCGTACCGGGGTTAGCCTTGCCACTGACAATAACTCGCAGACTCATTATGCAAAAGGCAGGCCATCACCAAGTCTTACGACTCGGCTATGACACTTTGTAAGCACAGGGTTTCAGGTTCTTTTTACTCCCCTCAAAGGGGTTCTTTTCACCTTTCCCTCACGGTACTAGTTCACTATCGGTCGACGATGAGTATTTAGCCTTGCGCCGTGGTCGGCGCGGATTCAGACAACGTTTCACGTGTGCCGTCTTACTTGGGATACCTCTAGGTCGCTTCGAGTTTTCGCTTACGTGCCTGTCACACTCTTTGGGGTCCGTTTCCACGGACTTCTGCTAACTCTCCGCATACCACGTTAAGGTCCCGCAACCCCGAGATACAAGTACCTCGGTTTAGGCTGTTCCCGTTTCGCTCGCCACTACTCAGGGAATCGATGTGCTCTTTCTTTTCCTCCGGTTACTGAGATGTTTCACTTCACCGGGTCTGGCTCATGTGGTCCTATTGAATTCAGACCACTGTAAACCGATATTAATCGGTTTGGGTTCCCCCATTCGGACATCCACGGATCGACGCGTGCTTGCCGCTCCCCGTGGCTTATCGCAACTTACTACGTCCTTCATCGCCTATCGTCGCCAAGGCATTCACCCTGCGCTCTTAGTAGCTTGATCACAAACTATCCGTCCGGTTCTCTTCTACAAGAGTTCCAGACCGAATATTCTCAGCATTGTTGTAGTTGTTACCCACTACACTGTATGCAATTGTCAAAGAACACCCGCCCCGCCTTCGCGGAACGGAAATCGTTTTCCGTAAAAACTGGTGGGCGCGATAGGATTTGAACCTATGACCCTGCGCTTATCAAGCGCATGCTCTACCAGCTGAGCTACGCGCCCACGCGGCGCATCGCGCCGAAACTGGTGGAGCCGACGAGGATCGAACTCGTGACCTCCTGCTTGCAAAGCAGGCGCTCTCCCAGCTGAGCTACGGCCCCGACAGGGCTTCGCCTGGGCTCGCATTCTGCCCCAGAAGGTTCTCTCTCCAGTGCTTCACGTTTGAAAAGAACACGCGCTCCTCGAAAACTGAATTGTGCGATACGATCAAGCTTCCCGAATTTCTCCAGGATTCGACCTAGGATCCGACCGAAGACCGAAGTCTCCGATCAAGGTCTCCTTAGAAAGGAGGTGATCCAGCCGCAGGTTCCCCTACGGCTACCTTGTTACGACTTCATCCCAGTCACTATCCATACCTTCGGCGCCTGTCTCCTTGCGGTTAACACAGCGACTTCGGGTGCAGACAGCTTCCATGATGTGACGGGCGGTGTGTACAAGGCCCGGGAACGTATTCACGGCGCCGTAGCTGATGCGCCATTACTAGCGATTCCGGCTTCATGAAGGCGAGTTGCAGCCTTCAATCCGAACTGGGCATGGTTTTATGGGATTTGCTCCACCTCGCGGTCTTGCGTCCCTCTGTACCATGCATTGTAGCACGTGTGCAGCCCTGGCCGTAAGGGCCATACTGATTTGACGTCATCCCCACCTTCCTCCTCGTTTAAAGCGAGGCAGTCTGTTTAGAGATCCCGCTTGCGCAGGCAACTAAACACAGGGGTTGCGCTCGTTGCGGCACTTAAGCCAACATCTCACGACACGAGCTGACGACAACCATGCAGCACCTGTGCTGGCTTCCCGATTGCTCGGGATCGTCGCCGTTTCTGGCTCCTACTACCAGCATGTCAAGGCCAGGTAAGGTTCTTCGCGTTGCATCGAATTAAGCCACATGCTCCACCGCTTGTGCGGGCCCCCGTCAATTTCTTTGAGTTTTAACCTTGCGGTCGTACTTCCCAGGCGGTTCACTTATCGCGTTAGCTACGGCACGCAGGGGGTCGACTCCCCGCACACCAAGTGAACACCGTTTAGGGCCAGGACTACCGGGGTATCTAATCCCGTTTGCTCCCCTGGCTTTCGTGCCTGAGCGTCAGGAACTGTCCAGAGACCCGCCTTCGCCACCGGTGTTCTGGTCGATCTCTACGCATTTCACCGCTACACCGACCATTCCAGTCTCCTCTCCAGTCCTCGAGCCCGCTAGTTTCGAATGACCTATCACAGTTAGGCTGTGAGATTTCACACCCGACTTAACGGACCGCCTGCGCACCCTTTACGCCCAATGAATCCGAACAACGCTTGCCGTCTCTGTATTACCGCGGCTGCTGGCACAGAGTTAGCCACGGCTTCCTCTTCCGGTACTATCAATAATCCACGTGTTAGGTGGATCACATTGTTCCCAGATGACAGAGGTTTACAATCCGAAGACCTTCATCCCTCACGCGGCGTCGCTCCTTCAGGGTTTCCCCCATTGAGAAAAATCCTCGACTGCTGCCACCCGTAGGTGTCTGGACCGTGTCTCAGTTCCAGTGTGGCTGGTCGTCCTCTCAGACCAGCTACCCGTCCAAGCCTTGGTGGGCCATTACCCCGCCAACTAGCTGATAGGCCGCAGCCCCATCTCATTGCGCCAGGTCTTACGATCCCCAGCTTTGACCTTACAGTCACATGCGGTATTAATCCGGCTTTCGCCGAGCTATCCCCCACATTGAGGTAGGTAAGCTACGTGTTACGCACCCTTTCGCCACTAGAGTTTACTCATATTGCTATAAACAAACTCCCGTTCGACTTGCATGTCTTATCCACGCCGCCAGCGTTCGTTCTGAGCCAGAATCAAACTCTCCGTAATAAAATCAACCAGACCTGCCCCGAATTGCTTCGAGGTTTGCCATGATCCCTTTCGGGGCCATCGCTGATCCGACCGATTCCACGTTGAGCAACCAGTCAGGGCTCCCCGACTGATTTTTGTTACTTCACTCAAAGTTTGCCCCGGCTCGCGCCGAGACAAACGTGGGCTCTCACGTATCGCACATTTCAATTTTCAAAGAACACGACGCACCCCGATTCTCACCAAGGTACGCAATCAACTTTCAGATAATCAACCCTCAGCCTTCCAGCTGAACGCTGATGTCTACCCGCTGATCGCCGCCGTTCTCTGGCGACAAAAGTCCCGTTTTCGGGATTCAGGCTTGTCAGACTACTAAAGAACCGTCCGTACTTCCCCCGCAAGCACTATCTATCTACCCGCTCTCGCATCGCCTGTCAAGCCCCGGCAAACAAATCCCTCCAACCGCTCCGCTGCCTGACTCCCGCGAAAGGGTCGCCAAAGTACAGAGCCGGCCATGCCGATGCAAGAACTTTCTTTCAGATGCCCGCCTTAGCCCAGATTCCCTGCCCTCCAACCCCTGTCGCTAGGGCTTCCCATAGCCAAAATAAAGCTTAAACAATGCCGTCCAGTACGCAACACGCGTCGATGCTCCCGTGCTGCAATTCACAGCAAACCGCCCATTTTCCCCCAACCGAAGCCGCCTAGACCCGGGTCACGTTCTGAGCCTTTGCGCCCTTCGCGTCCTGAATGACCTCGAATTCGACCGCTTGACCTTCGGCCAACGTCTTGAATCCGTCACCCTGGATCGACGAAAAGTGGACAAATACGTCCGGCCCACCCTCTTGCTGGATGAACCCGAAACCCTTCTTCTCATTGAACCACTTCACTGTTCCGCGTGCCATGTCTTGCTCACCTCCTCGGGGGTATTGCTTAGGGATTAACGATAATATTGCTCGATGGGAAATTTCTTTTGGCGGGAAAAAACAGAACGACCGCGCCCACCCTTCTCGGGCAAACACAGTCATTTACACATACAACCGCATTCCTCCAAATTCTCTCATGGACCACTCGCAAAGACAGTCCACCATGTCCTAGCCTCGGCGCTCCTCTACCAAACCTTTGCCCGCACTGTCAAAGCTTTTCTAGCAGGCCCGCTAACCGACGGACCCGCCCGCCTAAGCCGCAGAGGACGGGACATGTCCGCTCGGCGCGGATTCGAACACAATGGGCTTGTCTACTTTTGGCGGAGAGGGAGGGATTCGAACCCCCGAGACGCTTACGCGCCTAACGGTTTTCAAGACCGCCGCATTCGACCACTCTGCCACCTCTCCGTCGTCTTTCGTAGGGAACTTGCAGGCCAATACTAGTCCGCCGATGGAGCGCGGTCAAGGTGTGCGCGCAGTCCCGAAGAAGATCTTGGACTCCCGGCCCATCTCCCTTACGATTCGCTCACGAACCATGCTGGTAGAACACTCCGCCGATGCCAGGGCTGATGCCCCCCATGCCGCCATCAAGCGCGCCACGAATGCCGTGTCCCAATCCCTCCTCCGCGAAATTGTCGACGTCGTAGCCATTCCGCGTCATTACGAACTGGAACCGGAAAACAACCGCCTCATCGCTCACTGGATCGCTCGGCAACTTCACTCCTACGGCTACCAGACCCATTTCCACGGCGAGTACGCAAACGTCGTTGCCCTCGCGCCCGGTTCCCCCGCAGAAGCTACCTACAAGCCGCAAATCCTCGTCGGCGCGCACTACGACAGCGTCCCCGGCTGCCCCGGTGCCGACGACAATGCGAGCGCGGTCGCCGCGATGCTGGCCTGCGCCAAGGCGCTTGCCGAACACGCCCCGGGTACTCCCGTCTGTTTCGTCTCCTTCAACCGCGAGGAAGACGGCCTCTTGGGAAGTGCCGACTTCGTGGAACGAATCGTCGCAGACAAATCGATCGCGGTTCAACAAGCTCACATTCTGGAGATGGTCGGCTACAGCGATCCTCACCCCGCTTCCCAGTGCCTTCCGCCCGGCCTGCCGATCCAGATTCCGGACCGTGGTGATTTCCTCGGCATCCTCGCAAATCAGGATTCGACCGCTATCGCCAGCGCCATCTTACGAACGGCCAGGACGTACCGCCCGGACTTTCCGGTGTTGAGCCTGAAGGTTTCTGCCGGAATTGAAAAACTCGTCCCGGTCCTTGGACGAAGCGATCACCTGCCGTTTTGGAGAGCCCGAATCCCAACCGTCATGTGGACCGATACGTCGGAGTTTCGCAACCACCATTACCACCGGGTAACCGACACACCCGACACACTCGATTATCATTTCCTGGACGCGGTTACCCAGATACTGATTGCCACCGTGCTGGATTCCGTGAAAAAACGCCCCGCGCCAAACGAGTAGTGTATCGCATGTCGCGACAAGAAGAACGGCCGGATATCTCGTCCAGGGCTGGTCAAGGTGCGGGCACGAAGCCCATTTGACTGAGAACCTGCTGTCCGCGCGCCGACAGGACGAACTGAATGAAATCGTGGGTCGCTGGCGTCTCCTTCTCCTTGTTCGTGTACAGATGGAGAACGCGCGCGTACCGATACTCGCCCTTGTTCACTGAAGCCACGGTTGGTTCCACTCCGGAAATGGATAGCATCTTCGCCCCGTCGCTCTTCGCCGCCTCGGTGCTGGAGTAACCAATTCCGTTCGGATCCTTGGCTACTGCTCTTACGATACCCTCGTAATTTGTGAATAAATTCGGGTCGGCGGCATATGACTTGTTGTCCATCGCCAATTCCCGGAACCCCAGATACGTCCCTGAAATCGGATCGCGGACGTACAAGTGAATGGGACCTTCCGTCCCACCTACATCCTTCCAGTTCTGGATGGCCCCGGTGAAAATATCTTCCACTTGGTTTTGCGTCAGGTTCGCCAGGGGATTCTTGTCATTGACCACCACCGCCACGCTGTAGGCGCCAATCACATAATCGTTCAAGTCCACGCTACGCATCCTGCCCAACTCCATTTCCTCTTTGCTCGGCAACCGGGAAGCTCCGGCAATATCGCATTGCGAGCCCATCAACGCCCCCATTCCATACGCCGTGCCCTTGGTCTCCAGATCAAACTGGGCCTTGGGATGGTCCTTCTTGTATTCAGCGATGAGGCGCGGAGCCAATTCTTCCCCAATCGTGTTTGAACCTCTGATGATAATCTTCCCGGCGCTACCTGCCGGTCGAGTGACTTCGGGGGCTTCTTCCTTGCTGGCGGGACAACCCGCAATCAAGGCACTGAGCATTATCAATCCAATGCTCCGAACAAGCCTCATCCCGTTCAAACAAAAACCGCTGTCGCAGAGAGTTCTTTTCATGGCGCTTCCTTCCCATGGGGAATACTGTCAATTGAATCTTTATCCGCCCAAGCCGATACATCAAGCAAAAACAGCTTCGTTTATCACCGCCTCACTGCGCCTCACTGCCGCTACGGGTTCAAAATCAGCCAAATCCACAACTCGTAAATCGTGTCACTAGACCATGCCGCATCGCGTGTGTTAGCCTGCGCATCCGACAGGCAACCGATGATGGATTCAGGCTCTGATCGTGAAGCGCGGCAGATTCTCGCGCGTCTGGCCGAAGTAACCAGGCTCCGGGTTCACAGCGGCGCCATTCGTCGCACGTCTTCCCGCTTCTGTCTGGGCGTCGAGCACGGCGATTACAACGGCACCGAACTGTTCGGCGTCGGCACGAATCGATTTATCTGGTTGGCCTGCCAGCCCAACAACTCCGACCGCGTCCGCCTCTACAGCGGCAACTTTCCCAACGACGGCATCATCGACTTCAAGCTCGGTGACGTGCCCGCCCCGAAATCGCCGGCCGTAGCCGACTCCTGGGTGCGCTTCCCCTTCGGCGTGAACCATATCCTGCAACAGCAGGGATTTAACCTAACCCGCGGCTTTGACGCCGTGCTCCATGGCAATATTCCCGGCGGCGGTATGTCCCGTTCTGCTTCCCTCTGTATCAACCTGATCCTCACCTTCCTCGAAGTGAACGATATCGCGCCGCCAGACGGCATGAAGATCGTCGACCTGGCACAAGCCGTTGAGAACGATTACATCGGCTCTCCCTGCGGAACGCTCGACCAAATCATGATCTACTTCGCCCGCGCGGGCTTGGGCACCCACTACGATCCCAGGACCCGTTCGATTCGTTACGTGCCGCTCGGCCAGTACGCCATCGATTTCCGGGTCGTCAGCCTCGACACCGGTACCGTCCGGCCCGGTTTGGAGAAGTCCACCTACAGTATCCGCCGCGCCGAGTGTGAGGAACTCGTCACCCTTGCGGGAAAAGATTTCGGCTTCTCCTGCCTCGCCGAAATCCGGGACAAAACCCTCTATGACCGCGTAATCGCCACCTATGGCAAGTCGCACTCCCATCTCTGTGACCGTCTCAAGTACCTCTTCCACGCCCAGCAACGGTTCCACCGTATGCTCGATGCCTGGAAATCGGGCGATATCGAGACCGTCGGCGCGATCTTCCGTCAGGACGGTATCAGCTTGCGGGATGACTACAAAATCTCCGGTCCCGAACTGGAGGCGATGTGCGACATCGCCCGTACGGTCCCCGGTGTGCTCGGCGAACGCATGCTCGGCGGGGGCGACAAAGGCGCGGCGGGCGCGCTGGTGCGTGCGGAGAGTATCGACGCTCTCAAGGCCGCCGTGGACATGGAGTATCCCCGCCGTTACCCGAGTTTGGCGGACAAATATGCCGTCCACGTCTGCAAAATGGTCGACGGTGTCACCGTCCTGCCCGGTCTTTGATGTCGTTACTGTGGCTTCGACCCGTAGTTGATCGCCATCGATCCCAGATGAAACTCCTCGAACCCGCATTCACAATAGCCGCACGATTCCATCAACTCCTTCGTCCCGCGCTGCGCCGGGTAATTCTGCAGCGACGCCAAAATGTAGCCGTGCGTATCCGGATCGCCGCAAAACATGCGCCCCAAAATCGGCAGGACCACCCGCAAATAGCCGAAATACACCGCCCGAAACAACTTCGATTCCGGCTTCCCGAAGTCGAGCGACAGAAGCTTCCCTCCCGGCCGCAGCACCCGCAGGATCTCGCGCAACCCCCCATCGATGTCCGCCAGGTTCCGCAAGCCGTACCCCACGCTCACGACATCGAACGAGTTCTCGCTGAACGGCAGCCGTAACGCATCCGCCTGAATCCATTGCAGCCGTGAAACCTTTTCGCGACCGCAACGCGTCGCCGCCACCCGCAGCATCTCTTCCGTGAAATCTGCTCCCGTCACCGCTGCGCCACGCCGCGCGAACATCAAGGCGATGTCTCCCGTGCCGCAACACAGGTCAAGCACGTCGCCCGGTTCGCCCGCCAACTCCACCAGCCGCCGTTTCCAGCGCCGGTGCTGGCCTGCGCTCATGAGGTCATTGAGCAGGTCGTAACGGCGCGCAATCGTGGCGAATAACTCCCGCACCTTCTCCGCCCGATGCTCGTCGGCTTGGTAGAATTTACTTTCCACGCCGCGAGAGCCTAGCGTAGAAGAACGCCATGAGTCACGACCGAATCGCCCAGGCGCTGCCGCCGGCCTGTCATTCTGAGCGAAGCGAAGAATCTCTTTCCCGATGGTGACAAGATGGACGATCCAAAACCAAGTGGTCGAATCGCCCAGGCGCTGGCGTTGTGGAACAGGTTTCCTGACAACGACCTGTCCCGCTTCAATCTCGCCCAGGCGTACGTCGACGCCAATGACTACGCCGGGGCCCTCGAACACCTGCGCGCCCTCTGCCAAAAGAAACCCGACTGGATGGTCGTGCATATCCAACTCGGCAAATCACTCATCGCCCTCGGTCGTTCCGCCGAAGCCAAACCGATCCTCGAACGCGCCCTCCAACTTGCCATCGCCCAGCATCACGACGGCCCCCGCGAGGAGTTGGAGGAGTTGTTGACGACGTTGTAGCCGCATCGGTCGCACCGCTCTCATGAGCGCGCCAAGGCCACCGCCACGTCCTGGTTTTCATGCCCGATCATGTCCCGATTGGCGGCCCCCGGCGGCACCATCGGGTACACTTTCTCTTCCGTGCCGATCAACGCATGAATCAGGCACGGTCCCGGTTCATGAAGCGCCCGCGCCAGCGTCGCCGCCGGCTGGTCGTCATCCGCCAGATCATAGGCCTTCACCCCGAGGCTCCTCGCCAAGCCGACGAAATCGACCCGCGCCCGGTAATCCGACGCGAACAATCTCCGTCCGTAAAACAGGTGCTGCTGTTGATGCACCAACCCCAGCGAGTTGTTGTTCAACAGCACGATCTTCACATTGACGTTCTCTTCGGCGGCGGTCGCCAATTCCTGGCAGTTCATCAACAAACTGCCGTCGCCACTGAAACAAACGACTGTCCGGTCGGGACACGCCAACGCCGCGCCAATCGCCGCTGGAACGCCAAACCCCATCGTGCCCAGGCCGCCCGAGGTAAGCCACTGGCGCGGACGACAAAACGGATAGACCTGTGCCGTCCACATTTGGTGTTGTCCCACGTCGGTCGTGATGACGGCGTCGTCACCCGCCAACCCGGCCACGTGAGCGATCAACCCGTACGGCGTCCCGAGATTCCCGAGGCCCGGAGTTCGTAGTGGAAACCTCGTTCGCAATTCCGCCACTTCCTCCAGCCATTCACGCCTCGGTGCCGGCTCAACCAGCGGCAGCAGGGCCCGAACCGCCTGCCCCACGTCGCCGTGGATGCCAATATGCGCCGCCCTGATCTTGCCGAGTTCGCTCGCGTCAATATCGATGTGAATGACTTTCGCGTGCGGACAAAACTCCGCAACCTTGCCGGTCGCCCGGTCGTCAAACCGCGCTCCCGCCGCAATCAGCAAATCGCACCGCTCCAGAACCATGTTCGTGTACCGCGCCGCGTGCATCCCCAACATGCCCAGCGCCAACGGGTGACCCGCCGGCATCGCGCCCAACGCCATCAGGGTCATCGTCGTGGGTATGCTCGCTCTCTCGGCCAGACGCACGGCCGATGCCGACGCGTCCGCGTGGATGATGCCGCCGCCAAGGTACAACACCGGCCGCCGCGCGCGGTTGATCATCGCCGCCGCTTGCTCGATGTCCGCCCGCTCAATTTGCGGACCTCGATCGGGAGTACCCGGCTCAGGCCACGACGCGAACTCGACCATCCCGGTCTGCGCGTCCTTGGTGACGTCGATAAGCACGGGTCCCGGCCTCCCCGACGCGGCGACGCGGAACGCGTCGGGAATCACCTCCAGCAATTCTTCCGCCGAGCGCGCCAAATAGTTGTGCTTCGTAATCGGCATGCTCATGCCGTACGTATCGACTTCCTGGAACGCGTCGGTCCCGATCAACCCGCTCGGGACCTGCCCGGTGATACAGATCAGCGGAATGGAATCGAGTTTGGCATCGGCCAGCGCCGTGAGCACGTTCGTCGCGCCCGGGCCCGATGTCGCAAAACACACCTGCGGCGTACCGGTGACCCGCGCCATGCCCTGCGCGATGAACCCCGCCCCTTGTTCGTGACGCGCCAGGACGTGCCGAATCGCGCGGCTCCGCGATAGCGCGTCGTACAACGGCAGGTTCGCGCCCCCGGGGATCCCGCTGATAATGCGGATGCCCTGGCGCTCCAGCAAGTGGATGATGATTTGTGCACCGGTCATTCTGATCATGGTCGTCTGTCCCTTCGCGGTTGTCCCCGCGACGGACCGGCGTGAGTGGGTGGGCCTGGAAAAGCGCAACCCCCGCCGGCTCGCGCCGACGGGGGTTGAAATTCTCGATTCGTTCCCGCTACGGCGCGACGGCACGCACCAGCACGACCACCACGACGCTTACCAGCGTCGCGCGGGAAACATTACTCAATGTGCTGTGCGTTGCGCTTTCCATAGCAGTCCCTAACCTATACCAAATCCGCGCCCTCTTGTCAATTCGCGCGGTCAGGCCTTATTCCACGGCGGGAGGCGCTACGCCCTGTGCTACATCTCTGCCGCAGGCGGGCCTTGGGCCGGTTTGATGTGGCTGACGGTGAAGCGGCGCTCCAGAATAATCGCTTCGTCGCAGTAGAACTCGATGGAATACACGCCGGGTTCCGGGAAGACGAGGCCGACCATGCTGAAGTTCAACTCGACGACCGTGTGAACGTCGGGGAACTGGATGTTGCCCTTGACCTCGGCCACTACGTGGTCGCTCTCGTCATGCACGATCCGCAACCGCGCCGCGCATTGTCCCCGGCCCTCGGTGAGCGAGACAAACACGCATATTTGCGGATGACGACACGGGAAGTTTTGTGTCGCAATCTGGTTGAAGATCCCGATCAGCGATTTCTTCCCGGTTAGCTTGTCCTCGATGATCTGGTCGCAAATCACGATGGCGATGCCGACGGGAGACGGCTTGTCAGTCATCAGCGTGAAATGTCCTTCTGGCCCAAAACACCAAAGTCCGCTTTCAACAGCACGTCGCGGGCAAACTCGGGGTCTTCACAGTTCAATGCCAGCAGCGCCTTGTCGTGGGGCCGCACCATCAGGGAATATGTGTACTGGATGTTGACCTCGGCGGCGACCAGACAGCGAAGCACCGTGTCGAGCTTTTCGGGGCCGCGCGGCATCTCGACCACCACGATGTTGGATTCGTTCGCCGGAATTCCCGCTTTCGCCAACGCGTCGTGACAGCGCTCGGGATCATCAACCACGATGCGCACCACCGAAGCATCCGCCGTGTCCACCACCGAGATGCCGCAGACATGGACGCTGGACTCGCTCAACGTGCGCGTCAGATCGAGCAGCGCTCCGACCTTGTTTTCGAGAAACACGGAGAACTGCCGAACCAGCGGCGGGTGCTGTGACGTGTGCGTCTTCGATTCCGACTTCGCCATGCGATCCTTTCGCGCGTCCAATCCTAGCGCAATTGACGGTCGGCCCAAAGAAAATCTTTGTCGCTCAAATGCTCCAGTCCGTCTCAATATACTTCATCTTCAGAAAATCAATGATATGCGCCACGCATTCCGCAGGCGTCTGCTTGTCTGTATGCACGACGATTTCAGGCTGGTCGGGCGCCTCGTACGGCGCGGAAACGCCGGTGAAGTTCGCAATCTGGCCCGCCCGCGCCTTCTTGTAAAGACCCTTCGGATCACGTTGTTCGCACACGTCCAACGGCGCGTTGACGTACACTTCAATGAATTCACCCTCGTCCACCAGCGAGCGCGCCAACCGCCGATCGTCTCGGTACGGCGAGATGAACGCGGTGATCACCAGCACGCCCGCATCCATCAGCAGCCTCGAAACCTCCGCCACCCGCCGAATGTTCTCCGTGCGGTCTTCGGGCGAGAACCCGAGGTTGGCGCTCAGCCCGTGCCGGATATTGTCGCCATCCAAAATATACGTGTGTAACCCCATCGCGAACAACTCGCGTTCCAATTCCGTGGCCACCGTCGATTTGCCCGCCCCGGACAGCCCGGTGAGCCAGAGGATCGCGCCCTTGTGCCGATTCCGTCGCTCGCGCGCCTCGCGCGTGACCTTGCCGGCGGACCAGAAAATGTTCTGGCTCTTCACGCCCGACAATACTTCGCGGCGGTCGGGATACTCCCCCTTCGATATGACGCCCCCCCCGCACACCTGCAGGCGATCGATCAATACGAAGCGACCGGTGTTGACGATCCGATCCGCGTTGTCGAACGCAATCGGCGTCTTGGTGCGCACGGTGATCTCCGCCACGTCGTTGCGCGCGATGTACGGACGCGACGTCACGTCGACCTCCGCCAGCGTCGAGGCATCGATCACTTTCTCGATGGATTGAATCTGGCACTCGACTTCCTCGGTGGTCAGCTTCAGCTTGATTTTGCGGCCCACTTCGAGGTTCTGGCGTCCGAGCCAGAACAGCTTCGCGTTGAACACGTCTCCTTCCATGGGCGCATCGTGTTCCATCGACCCGATCTGCCCGCGCTCGACGTAGATCTGCTCCGTCAACGTGATCCCGATCGATTCGCCCGCGCTCGCGACTTCGCGTGAACCCTGCGGCCAGCCCTCAATCGATTTGATGGTGCTCATCTTGTTGCGCGGCGAGAAAAGAATCTTGTCGCCCACCCGCAACGTGCCGGACTCGACGCGGCCCGCGAGAATGCGCCGCCGGTCAAACCGATAAACGTCCTGAACCGGAAAGCGCAACGGCAGTTTCTGCTGCGATTCGGCAACCTGGAACCGGTCGAGCGCCTCCAACACCGTCGGCCCGCTGTACCACGGCATGTGCGGTGACTTGGTGGCAACATTGTCGCCTTTGGCGGCCGCCATCGGGATGAAAAGTTTCGGTTCGACCCCGACCTGACTGAGAAACGCGCGATATTCATCCTCAATTGACTTGAATACCTTGTCGCTGTAATTCTTCAAATCCATCTTGTTCACCAGCACCGCGATCTGGCGAATCCCCAGCAGCGAGAGCAGGAACCCGTGGCGACGCGATTGCTCCTGCACCCCTTCGCTCGCGTCGATCAACAACAACGCGGCCTCGGCGCTCGCCGCGCCCGTGACCATGTTCTTGAGAAACTCCTTGTGACCGGGCGCGTCGATGATCACATACTGCCGCTTCGGCGTGCGAAACCAAATCTGCGCCGTGTCGATGGTGATGTTCTGGTCGCGTTCGGCCTGCAGGCCGTCCATCAAAAACGCCCATTCGAACGGCATCCCGCGATGATCGCACGCGGCCTTGATCTTCTCGTACTTGCCTTCCGGCAGCGACCCCGTGTCGTAAAATAAACGGCCCACCAGCGTGGACTTGCCGTGGTCGACGTGCCCGACGATCACGATCTTGAGTTGTTCAGTCTGTTGCATCGATTCTCACTCACATCACATGTAGCCGTCGCGCCGGAGTTTTTCGAAGGCGTCTTCGCTTTCCTGGTCCTGGGCGCGAACGCTGCGTTCGCTCCGCTTGGTCGTGCGCAATTCCTCGCGAATCTTCTCGTAGGTGTCGGCGTTCGACTCGATGGCAAACGTGCACGGGACGCACCCCAGACTGCGGTAGCGTTTCCCGTTCTTCGCGAAATACAGCGGCACGTTCGGAATCTTCTCGCGCTCGGCGTATTCCCAAATGTTCATCTCCGTCCAGTGCAGGAGCGGATGGACCCGCAGGTGCGTGCCGCCCGCCAGATCCGTGTTGAACTGGTCCCACAGTTCCGGCGGCTGGTCTTCCACGTTCCATTCCATGTTCTTGTCGCGCGGGGAAAAATACCGCTCTTTCGCGCGGGTCGGGTCTTCATCGCGGCGCACGCCCACGATAAGGCCGCCGTACTTTTCGCGATCGACAATCTTCTTGAGATTCTCCTTCAGCAGGGCCGAGCAGCAATTGACGCGACCGCGCGTGTGGTTCATGCCTTGGGCCAACGCTTCGTCGTTGCGGGCAATGACGAGATTCAGTTTCCATTCCTTCGTCAGTCGATCGCGCAACTCCACCAACTCCGGCATGTCGAAAGTCGTTTCCATGAACACACAGGGAAACGGCACGTGGCCGAAAAACGCCTTGCGCGTGAGCCACAGGATCGTCTGCGAATCCTTGCCCACGCTCCACAACATGGCCAGCCGTTCGATCTTGTTGAACGCCTCGCGAATGATGAAAAGGCTTTGGTTCTCCAATTTATCGAGATGATCCATATTCAAAAACCCGGCGTGGTGCCGTCAAATATTCGCGGCGAACGTGTGGAGGCCGCATTCCTTCTTCTCGGAGCCCGCCCAACGACCCGCGCGCTCTCCTTCGCCGTCCTGGACGGGGCGCGTGCAGCAGTCGGGCCAGCAGCCGATGCTCGGGTACCCCTGATCGTGAAGCGGATTGTAATGAAGCTGATGGCTGATGATGTACCACCAGACCTCTTCCTTGCTCCATACCGCCAGGGGATTGATCTTGAGATAACGATGACCTTCGGGCGTTTCCTGCAATTGCAGGATTTTCGCGCCCTGACGGCTCTCCCCCTGGCTGCGACGCAGGCCGGTGACCAGCGCATCGAGTTCCGGGAGCTTCTTCTGCAAGGGAAGCACCTTGCGCATGTAACAGCACTTGTCCGGCTCGCGACGATACAACTCGGGCCCATGCGTTTCGGCCTGTTGCTCCGGCGTCAACTCGGGGTGAAGCCGTTCGACGGTGACATCGTATTCTTGTTCGACCTTGCGAATCAGTTCGACCGTCTCCTTGAAAAAAAACCCCGTGTCGATGGTGAAGATGGGAAGGCGCGGCGTGATCTTGCGCATCGCAATGTCGATCACCACCAGGCCCTCGGGGCCAAACGCGGAAGAAATGGCCACGCGCGGACTGAAATGGTCCGCCGCCCACTGAAGAATGTCGCGGGGAGTCCCGCTTTCAAACTCCGACGCCAAATTCCGTATCTCGTCCGCCGTGAACTTCACGTTCGCCTGTTTCTCGTCGTCGCCTTGCCGTGGTCAGCCTTCGATGACGTTGATCTCGACTGGCTCGACCTTGATGCCAAGGCCTTCCAGCCATTTGATGGCCTTCTTGATCTCGTCCCGTCCCCCTTCCAATTCGAGGGAGACAATGCCGACATCTTCGGTCACACTCGCCTGCCGAATGTTGGTCACCACCTTGAACTTGTGACCCAACTCATAAATCGCCGGCCGTTGGATGGCCTTTTTCGGATAGGTCAGCCAGAGGCGTTTGGTTTCTTTCGCTGCCTTCGTTGTCTTTGCCATGTTGTCCTTGATTGCGACCTGGGTTTAGCCACCTGCGATCGCTGGAATCACTGAAATCTCATCCCCGTCCTTGACGAGGGTGCCCTTGCCCTGCGCAAATCGAATGTCCTCGTCGTTCAGGTACACGTTGACGAACCGTCGCAATTCGCCCCGCTCGTCACACAGCCGCTCTTTCAGGCCCGGGTACTGGGTCTCCAAGCTGTCGATGATGTCTTGGATCGTCGCGCCCGTGGCCTGTACGGTGTCCTTGTCCTTCGTCAACTTCCGCAATGGTGTCGGAATACGCACGTTTACCGGCATGGTCGTTTCTCCTTCTTCTTTCAATTCTTTCAGCCCAACAGCGCTAAAAACTCATGCAGATGCGGCCCGATGATACGGGGTTCGCCGCACTTGCCACTCACCGCCTCCTGTGTTTTCAGCCCGTGGCCCGTAATGCACAGCACCAGCGATTCCTGCGGCTTGATCCGCCCGCCTTCCGCAAGGCGCCTGGCCGCCGCGACGGTCACCCCGCCCGCGGTCTCGGCGAAAATCCCTTCGGTCTCAGCCAGCAACCGGATGCCTGCAACCACTTCGTCGTCGTTCGGATTCTCGGCCCAACCACTCGTTTGCTTCATCGTCTGGATCGAATAATACCCGTCGGCCGGATTGCCGATGGCCAGCGATTTCACAATCGTCTGCGGCCTGTTCACCGGCTTGATGATGTCGGTGCCGGCCTTCATCGCATTCACAATGGGTGCGCAACCTTCCGCCTGCGCGCCGTGGATATGATAGTTATGCTCCTCCACCAATCCCAGCGTAACAAATTCCCTGAACGACTTGTGGATTTTCGTGATCAGCGAGCCCCCGGCCATGGGGACCACCACATGGTCGGGCAACCGCCAGCCCAGTTGCTCGGCAATCTCGTAGCCCATCGCCTTCGAGCCTTCCGCGTAGTACGGTCGAATATTCACATTCACGAACGCCCAACCGAACTTGCCCGCAATTTCGCTGCAAAGACGATTCACTTGGTCATAGGTGCCACGAATGCCGATGACGTTTGTCCCGTACACCAGCGACCCGAGCACCTTCCCCGTCTCCAAATCCGCCGGGATGAACACGTAACTCTTCAGCCCTCCGCTCGCCGCGTTGGCCGCCACGGAATTCGCAAGGTTGCCGGTCGATGCGCACGCGACAACCTCAAAACCCAACTCGCGCGCCCGCGATAACCCCACGCTGACCACGCGGTCCTTGAAGGACAACGTCGGGTAGTTGACCGTGTCGTTCTTGACCCAGACTTCGCGAAGGCCCAGACGCTTTGCCAGGCGATCCGCCCTGACCAATGGTGTGAAACCGACCTGAAAGCCAATGGTCGGTTCTCCTTCCACCGGTAACAGCTCGCGATACCGCCACATCGTCGTGGGCCGCGACTCAATCTTGTCGCGCGTGAGCACGGTCTTGATCAAGTCGTAATCGTAATCGACTTCCAGCGGCCCGAAGCAGAATTCACAGACATGCAACGCTTCCTTCGGGTAATGGCGCCCGCACTCGCGACACTTCAAACTGGTGAAGAATCCATGTTTTGCCTTCATCCCCTCTCACTTTCTTCACCAAGATGTGGCCCCCGCACCCCGAGGCAAAAAAATAGCCTCTTCAGCGCACCCCGATTCGCAGGGTCAACGATGAAGAGGCAAACAAACGACTTGTTTGCTCTCCCTCATCTTCCCCCGCTCCCGACTTGCGCCGGGCCTCGGAGCTGGAATTGGCACCTTGACTCCAACCACTAACTGCGTGGCTGAACGGTTGCCGCGGTTTCTACGGGCCAGTCCCTCGACCGCTCTTGATGAGTTTGCCGCTCCGCCTATCGCGGAGCAGCGCGAGGGAATATATCAAAGAACAAACACCTGTCAACGCCCTAGATGTAATACATCTCCGGCCGACTCTTTGCTTCCGCGCAAATCTCCTCGAAGGTGACGCCGTCCGCCGCCTGTTCGGCGGCCTCCTTGATCCGCCGCCAAGCGCGCTTAATCTCCTCGGGACATCGTGACTCCAGAAGCAACGGCATCTCCAGCACGTCTCCCTGGACCGCCCTCAGAACATCGCCAACCGTGATCTCTCGCGGAGTTTTGGCGAGGGCATACCCACCGGCCTTGCCGCGCCAACTCTGGATGAGACCATTGCTCTTCAGCGCGATCAAGATCTGCACGAGGTAATTCGCTGGAATCGCCTCTCTTGTCGCAATTTCCTCTATACGCAACGGTCGCGTATTGGGATGGTGTAGCGCCAAAGCTTCCACCGCACGACAGGCGTAATCACTCTTTACGGATGCTTTCATTTAAACATTAGTATCTTACCAAACTTGCTTTATATTAGCACGAAAATGTGACCTGTCAATCCCCCATTTCAGCGTCGTACCATTCCAGTAGAACTTTCTCATCCATCGCTACTTATGCACGAGAAAAAACTAAAGAATTCTGGTTGCAGATCAGGGTGAACTTCATGTATAATTTTTGCATCAAAGGAGGAGGAGCTGTTGATGGCCAGCAAGCTTCTGGAAAAAACACGAATTGTGGGAAAGTCGTCTATAAAACAGCAGGAACGCGTAGTCGGAGCCCTCGGTGCCGGCGATTATACCGCCGATAAAATCCAAAAACTTGAGGGTGTTGAGGCGGTCCGCAAGCGCCCCGCGATGTATATTGGCGATACGGGTGAGCGCGGCCTGCATCATCTGGTTTACGAAGTTGTCGACAACTCGATTGACGAGGCGCTCGTGGGTTTCTGCAAGCACATCGAGGTCGATATCCACGTCGACAACTCGATCACCGTCACCGACGATGGCCGCGGCATCCCCGTCGACATGCACAAGACGGAGAAGAAGCCCGCCGTCGAAGTCGTGCTGACCATTCTCCACGCGGGCGGCAAGTTCGACAAGAAGTCGTATACGGTCTCGGGCGGCCTGCACGGTGTCGGCGTGACCTGTGTGAACGCGTTGAGCGAGTGGCTCGAAGTCGAAGTGAAGCGCGACGGCAAGGTCCATCACATGCGCTTCAAGCGCGGCAAGACCGCGTCCAAGCTCGAAGTCATCGGCAAGGCGAAAGGCACCGGCACGAAGATCACCTTCAAAGCCGACGCTGAAATCTTTCCGCTTATCGAATACAAGTATGACATCCTGGCCAACCGATTGCGCGAGCTGGCATTCCTGAATCGCGGCATTGAGATCACGCTCAAGGACGAACGCAACAACAAGCAGGAGCTGTTCAAGTTCAACGGTGGCATCGAAGAATTCATCAAGCACATCAACCGCGCCAAAGAACCGCTCCATCCAAAGGTCATCTATGTCTCGAAGGAAAAAGATGGCATCGCCGCAGAAGTGGCCCTGCAATACAACGAGGGTTACAACGAGTCCGTGTACGCTTACGCCAACAACATCAACACCATCGAAGGCGGCACGCACCTCAGCGGGTTCCGCTCGGCGTTGACGAAGGCCATCAACCAGTATTCCAGATCCAACAACCTGCTGAAGGAGAAGGACCCGTCACTGACGGGCGACGACTTGCGTGAAGGCCTCACCGCGGTCATCAGCGTGAAGATCCCGAATCCGCAGTTCGAAGGCCAGACCAAGACCAAGCTCGGCAACGGCGAGGTCGAGGGCATCGTCTCCTCCATCGTGTACGAAGGTTTGATGACCTTCATGGAGCAAAACCCGCCCATCGCCCGCCGCATCGTGGACAAGTCGCTCACGGCGGCCCGCGCCCGCGAAGCGGCCCGCAAAGCTCGCGAAGCCGTGCGCAAAGGCGCGCTCACCGGCGGAGGGTTGCCCGGTAAATTGGCCGACTGTTCCGAACGCAGTCCCGAATTGTGCGAGTTGTACATCGTCGAAGGCGATTCCGCCGGCGGCTCCGCCAAACAGGGCCGCAACCGTCAATTCCAAGCCGTCCTGCCCATCCGCGGCAAGCTGCTCAACGTGGAAAAGGCGCGCCTCGACCAGATCCTCAACAACACCGAGATCCGCACCATGATCACGGCCATCGGCACCGGCTTCGGCACGGGCGAGGGCGAAGGCGCATTCGACATCAATCGGCTCCGTTACCACCGGATCGTCATCATGACCGACGCCGACGTGGATGGCTCGCACATCCGCACGTTGCTGCTGACGTTCTTTTACCGCAAGATGCCGGAACTCATCAAAGGCGGGTACGTCTACATCGCCCAGCCGCCGCTCTACAAAATCAAACGCAAGAAGCGCGAGGAGTACATCGAGAACGACGATCAGATGAGCCGCATCCTGATCGAACTTGGTTCGGAGGACTCGCGCCTGCTTCGACTCAAGGACCAGAAGGAGTTTTCAGGCCAACAGCTGGTCTCCGTTCTCGAATCGCTGCAGGAATTGGAAAAACTTGTCGATACCATCGAGCGGCGTGGCATCAAGTTCGAGGACTACCTTGCCGCCCGCGACGAAAAGTCCGGCGAGTTCCCGTCGTACGCGATGCGCATCAAGGAAAACGGCGTCGTCCGATTTGAATTCGCGCGTACCGACAGGGAGTGGGCCAAGCTGTGCGACAAATACGACATTACCCCTGACGAAGAAGTCGTGGCTGAGCCGAAGAATGGGGACAGTCCCAAGGTCGTGCTCGCAAAATCCCTCGAGCTTCTCGAGTCCAACAGCATCCAGTCCGCCATCGAGACCCTCGAGAAGAAGGGCTTCAATCTCGACCACTATTCCGAGCAGGAGAAACCGCTCTTTGAATTGGTCGAGGGCAATACTTTCACTGGCGCCACGGAAGGCGAGGCGCCCCCCGAACCGCAAGTCAAGGCCTCACCTGCCACCGCTTCCACGAAAGCAGGCGCCAAGGCCGATGCGAAGAAGCCGAAAGTGAAAGTCGAGGAACGGCGCTCGGACATCCACTCGATCCCGCAGATTCTGGAACAGATCAAAGAGACCGGGAAACGCGGCCTCACAATCCAGCGTTACAAGGGCCTGGGTGAAATGAATCCCCAGCAGCTTTGGGAAACGACGATGGATCCCGAGCGCCGCAAGATGCTGCAGGTCGATTTCAACGAGGCAGACAAGTCGAGGATAGACGACACCTTTTCGGTTTTGATGGGCGACGAAGTCGCGCCGCGTCGCCAGTTCATTGAGGAGCATGCGCTGAACGTCCGCAACCTCGACATCTGATTCGTGCTGTGACGTCCGAGACCCAGGCCTTGATCGATCTGCGGCTCACCCAGGCCAACGAAAGCCTGGGGGAGGCGCGGGTGTTGATCGAGCGAAAGATGTGCCGGGGCGCGATGGATCGCGTGTATTTCACGATGTTCTATTGTGCGTGCGCGATGCTGGCGACGAAGGAATTCGGCCCGTCCCGCGATGGCAATGTGGCCACGAAGTTCTACCGCGAATTTGTCAAGACGGGCATGATTCCGGGAGAGTTTGGTGAACGGTTCAAGCAGGCGACGCAGTTGCATCAGGATGCCGATCTCGGTTCGCACGCGCCGCCTGATTGCGACCGGCTGAAAGAATTGCTGGCCGATGCCGAGAGCTTTTTAGCGACGACGAAGCTGTTCTTGGGGAAACGATAGCCGTGGACGTATCGTCAATGATTGTGCCGACAGGAGCCTGACAGACTATGCAAGACAAGTACCCGGTGACGCTGGTCAAGATCAGCGAGCAGATGGAGCAGGCTTACATCGATTACTCGATGTCGGTCATCGTCGGGCGCGCATTGCCCGACGCCCGTGACGGCCTGAAGCCGTCGAACCGCCGCGTGCTCTATGCCATGCGCGAACTCGGCCTGCTCCACAACCGCTCCTACTCCAAGTGCGCCAAGGTCGTCGGCGAAGTGCTCGGCAAATACCATCCGCACGGCGACGCCAGCGTCTACGACACGCTCGTACGCATGGCGCAGGATTTCGCAATGCGCTATCCGCTCATCGACGGCCAGGGCAACTTTGGCTCGATCGACGGCGACCCGGCGGCGGCCTATCGCTACACGGAGTGCCGCCTTGAAGAAATCGCCGAAGAGTTGCTCGCCGACCTCGACAAGGACACGGTCGATTTCCAGCCGAATTTCGACGAGAAGGAACGCGAGCCTGTCGTTCTTCCCTCACGCGTCCCCAATCTGCTTGTCAACGGCAGCACGGGCATCGCGGTGGGCATGGCCACCAACATACCGCCGCACAACCTTACGGAGATCGTGGACGCGTGCTGCGCGTTGATCGATGAGCCCGAACTCGAACTGGAGAAAGTCGCCAAAATGATCAAGGGCGCCGATTTCCCGACGGGCGGCCTGATCTGCGGCAGGCAGGGCATCAAGGATTACCTGCTTACCGGCCGCGGCAGCCTCAAGATTCGCGGCCGCATCGGCGTCGAGGAAGTCAAGGGCGGCAAGGAACGACTCATCATCTCCGAGGTCCCGTACAACGTCAACAAGGCGTCCCTCATCGAGCGCATGGCGCAGCTTGTCAACGACAAGAAACTCGACGACATCAGCGATATCCGCGACGAATCGAACAAGGACGGCATCCGCGTCGTCATCGAGTTGAAGCGCGATGCCATCGCCAAGGTGGTTATCAACAACCTCTTCAAGCACACGCAGCTCGAAGACACGTTTGGCGTGATCATGCTGGCGATCGACCACGGTCGCCCGCGCGAGATGAACATCAAGCAGATGATCGAGTGCTACATCGCGCATCGCAAGGAAGTCATCACGCGGCGCACGAAGTTTGAACTGCAAAAGGCCGAGGAACGCGCCCACATCCTCGAGGGGTTCCGCATCGCGCTCGACAACATCGATGCCATCGTCAAGATCATCAAGGCCGCCGATGACCGCGAGGATGCGAAGAAGAAGTTGATGGCCCGGTTCAAGCTGTCGGAACTGCAATGCAACGCCATCCTCGAGATGCGGCTCTACCAGTTGACCGGTCTCGAACGCGACAAGATCGAGGAGGAATACCTCGAACTCATCAAGCGCATCGAATACCTCAAGGGCCTGCTCGCCAGCGAGAAAAAGCTCATGGGCGTCGTAAAGACCGAACTTCTCGAAGTGAAAGAGAAGTACGGCGACACGCGCCGCACCGACATCGTGGCCGACGAAGGCGAGATCAACATCGAAGACCTCATCGCCAACGAAGCCTGCATCGTCACCATCTCGCACCAGGGCTACATCAAGCGCACGGCGGTCAGCGCCTACCGCTCGCAACGCCGCGGCGGCAAGGGCGTTATCGGCATGGAACAGCGCGAAGAGGACTTCATCGAGCATCTCTTCACCTGTTCCACCCACGATTACATCATGTTCTTCACCGAACAAGGCCGGGTGTACGTCGAGAAAGTGTATGAACTTCCCGAGATGGGCCGCGCCGCGAAGGGCAAGAGCCTCGCGAACTTTCTCCAACTTCGTCCCGAGGAAAAAGTTTCGGCGCTGATCCGCGTCAAAGAGTTCACCGACAAACAGTATCTCTTCATGGCGACCAAGGTCGGCATCGTGAAGAAAACCAACCTCGGCGAATACGCCAACCCGCGCAAAGGCGGCGTCATCGGCATCAAGATCGAGCAGGGCGACCGCCTCATCGGCGTAAAACTCACGAACGGCAACAACGAAATCGTGCTCGTCACCAAGGACGGCATGAGCATCCGGTTCCACGAAGAACAGGCGCGCGACATGGGCCGGGCCTCTGTCGGCAACTGGGGCATCCGCCCGTCCAAAGGCGACTACGTGATCGGCGTGGAAATCGTCGACATCAACGCCACATTGCTCGTTGCCGGCGAACACGGCATCGGCAAGCGCACCCCCTTCGACGAATACCGCGTCCAGTCCCGCGGCGGCAAGGGCATCATCACCATGAAAACGACCGACAAAGTCGGCAGCGTTGTCGGCGCCCTCAGCGTCACTGACACCGACGAAATCATGCTCACCACCTCCCAAGGGCCAGACCGTCCGCACGAACTGCAAGGATATCCGCGTCGCCGGCCGCAACACCCAGGGCGTCAAACTTATCGATCTCAACGAAGGCGACAAACTCGTCGCCATCGCCCGCGTCATCAGCGAACAGCAGGAAGCGGCGGCGGAGGTGGCAGAGGACACCAAGAAGTAGTCAGGACAGGAGCGCTACTTGCCTTTTGCCTTCCAGATAAGGCGAACGATCTGAAGGTGGCCGGCGTTTTGGGCAAGCGTCGCGGCCGTTTGGCCGTCCTCGCGCCTGGCTTCGAGATTCGCACCGCGCGAGATCAACGTCTGGACGCAGTGCCCGCTTCCCTGCTGCACGGCGAACATCAACGCCGTCATGCCGTCGGAATTCGCCGCATTGGCGTCAGCGCCCTGCGCGAGCGCGTTGTTGATCGCAGCCAAGTCGCCTTGTTGCGCTGCGAGAAGCAGTAATTCGTTGGGGGTTTCCCGGAGGTCCTCATCGGCAGACGCGAATGGTCTGGGTGGGACGATCACGTTTGTGTGGCACTGCGGACATTCCACAATCATTCCCGTGGCGGACTCGTCGATGACCATGCTCTTGTCGCAATGGGGACATTCAAACAAGATGTCGCCAAGAGTGACGACGACTTCTGGCGCGGATTGCTCGCTCTCCCGTGTCTTCATACCGGACCTCGCACCTATAATTATGCAGGGCGAGCGGGCATTTTGCAAGCCACCGGTTTCTCAGTACTGGTACAGTTTGGTTCTGAGGATACCGCAGCCTGGATTTTTGAAAAGGGTTCCAAACGTTGCGTCGAAAGTGGCGGCGTCTCCCAAAGTGCGCAACAAGGATGGATTAGGACTGCAAAAGAAAAGCTTCCAAAGCTTCCAAACCTTCCAAAGTACACTAACGCTATTTTCGGAATTGTGAGAGAATTGGGGCGTGAAAGAAAGGTGTAAGAGGGTGATGAGCGGAAGAGTCGAGATGACGGTTGGCAGGATTTTCGCCAACTATAGGCGTTTTTCCAAAACGAAGCCAAGTGCGAAATGCGTATCCAGCGTGCCATGAAGATTTTACGCAAAATGGAGGATGGATTTGGTTGCCGAAAATGACACAAAACGAACCCAATTGAGGCACCCGAAAGGCGGTTTTATGCAAAAACGAACCCAAATGAACCCCACCTGCGGCGTAAATCATTCTGACTTGTCTGGTCAATACGCCCTCGCCATACTGCGCGGATTATGATGGTGATCAAGAATGGGCGGGTGGTGGGACCACGCGGGGTGTTGGAGCAACATTGCGTGGTGATCGATGGCGGCAAGATCAAGCAGGTCGCGCCGACCGCACAGGTGCTATGGTCCGAAGACGCGGAGGTGATCGACGCGCACGACGAGTTCGTGGCGGCGGGGTTTGTCGATATGCACGTGCACGGGGCGATGGGGCACGACGCGATGGATGGCACGGTCGAGGCGTTGGCGAAGATCGCGAAGTTTCACGTTGCCGGCGGCACGACGGCGATGACGCCGACCACGACGACGCATTCGCCCGGGAAGATTGACGCGGCGCTGCAAGCGATTGCCGATGCGGTTGGACACGATTTTGGCGGGGCGCAAATCGTCGGCGCGCACGTGGAGGGGCCGTACATTTCGGCGGCGCGCAGCGGCGCGCAACCGGTGCAGTTCATCCGCGAGCCGAACCCGGCGGAGTACCTGTCGTGGTTGGATCGGGAGGGATTGGTGACGCAAATGACGCTCGCGCCGGAAATGCCGGGCGCGCTGGAACTGATTGATGCGCTGTTGGAACGTGAAATCCTGCCGAGCGGCGGGCACACGGCGGCGAGCGGGGAGGAAGCGCGGAGGAGCGTGGACCGGGGGTTGTGTCATGCGACGCACTTGTTCAATTGCATGTCGAGCATGGTGAAGGTCGGTCCGTTTCGGGTGCCGGGGGCGCTGGAAACATTTTTGGCTGACGAACGGGTGATGGTGGAATTGATCGCCGACGGCAAGCACGTGCATCGGAGTTGATGCGGCTGGCCGTGCGGGCGAAAGGCGTCGACAAGGTGTGTTTGATTACCGATGCGACGGCGGGGGCGGGTTTGGAAGAGGGCGCGAAGTTTCTGGTGGGAGAGACGCAGGCGATGGTGGGCGACGGGGTGGGGATGACCGCCGACGGTTCTTCATTGGCGGGGAGCGTATCGACGATGATCCGGATGGTCAGGAACATGGTCGAACTCGCGGGCGTGCCGCTGGCCGACGCGGTGCGCATGGCCAGCCTGAACCCGGCGCGCGCGCTGGGAATGGGCGGTCGGAAGGGCAGTGTGGAGGCGGGCAAGGACGCGGACCTGGTGATTTTCTCGGGCAAATTCGAAGTGTCGAAGACATTGGTTGGTGGACGCGTGGAATACGAGGCCAAGATCGAGTGAGCGCGAAGACGCAGGGGATGGTTCGATGATCGTCATTACCGGAGCGACGGGATTTGTGGGCGAGGAAGTCGTCCGGCAGGCGCACGCGGCGGGTCATCCGATTCGGGCGATTGTGCGCGATCCGCGACGGGCGCAATGGCTGGCGGAGCGATACGGGGTCGAGCTGTTTCACGGCAACGTGTTGTACGCGCCTTCCATCGAAGGGGCGATGGAAGGGGCGAAGTGCGTCATTCATCTGGTCGGGATCATTCACGAGCAGAACGAGAACACGTTTGAGCGGGCGCACACGCGGGCGACCCAGTACGTGGTGGATGAGACGAAGAAGTCGAAGGTGAAGCGCTACGTGCACATGAGCGCGCTCGGCACGCGCGCGAACGCGCGCAGCCGGTATCACCAGACGAAATGGGCCGCCGAAGAGTACGTGCGCAAGAGCGGGCTGGCTTGGACGATATTCCGGCCCTATTCATCTACGGTCCGCACGACAAGGCGATCAACACGCTGGCGCAACTGGTGCGGCGGCTGCCGTTCGTTCCGGTGCTGGGCAACGGCCAGACGAAGATCCAGCCGCTATCGGTCGAAAACGTGGCGAAGGCGTTTGTGACGGCGGTCCACAACGACGCCAGCATAGGCAAGACCTACGATCTTTGCGGTCCGGATGCATTCACGTGGAATGAATTGTACGACAAGTTGCAGACAATTCTTGGCACACGAAAGCGAAAGCTGCACCTGCCACTACCGGTTGCGCGGGTGCAAGCTGCGTTCTTTGAAAAGATTCTGACGAACCCGCCGTTCACCCGCGACCAGCTTCTCATGCTGCAAGAGGACAGTGTTGGCGATCCGAAGCCGGCGGAACGGGACTTCTTCCTGCAGCAGGAGGAATTTGAGGAAGGCGTGGCGCGATATCTCAAGCCCGCGGTGTGAGGAAAAAAACAGCAGGGAATCCGAGGTGGATTCCCTGCTGCGATATTGAGATTAAAGGAAGTGCAGCCAGTCCTTGCTTCTCTGCCTAGTCCGTCTTCTTGGGAACATCGGGGGGCCCGATTCTGTGGGCCGTTAAGACGCCGCTTTCGTCGGTGTATGCGACTTTGACCTTGTCACCCACCTTGATATCGGCGAGCGTTGCGTCCTTCTTGTCGGCGGTGCTGAACTTGGCCTTCTCGCTCACCTTGAACGTCTTGCTTTCCGTCCCCTTCTTGACGATGACGGTACCCGCCTTGGCGTCGATGGATTCAATCAACCCCGTGAACGCCTGTCTCTTGGCTTTCTCAGGCTTGGGCGCGGGTGCGTTTGTGCTTTGAGCCCGAACCGGGCCCGTGAACGAAAGCGCGAGCGCGGCAATACCGATTACCGTTGCTACACGCAGTAGATGTTGGCTCATGAATTTCCTCCTGTATTGTGTTATGAGGGTCGTACAACCCCTCGAAGCCTTGTACCGGTGTTTAGAGCAAAACATCCAGTCCGTCAAGGCTTTTTGCTTGATTCACTGGGCGTTCGGGTACAATCTCAGCGAGCCTTGCAGCCAGCGAGTGAGGCGGAGTCTCACAACGTAAACCAATTTTCACGGAGATTCTCCAAATGCCAGTCGATACCTCGAAGATTCGCACGGTGGCCGTTGTCGGTCACGCCTCCAGTGGCAAGACGTCGCTGATCGACGCCGTGCTGTTCATCTCCAAGACTGTGACCGCCCATGGTCGCGTCACCAACGGGACCAGCGCCGCCGACTGTCTGCCCGACGAACTTGAACGCAAGATCACCATCCACACCAAGACGTTTCACTGCCAGTGGAAGGGACATCGAATCACCCTGCTGGATACGCCCGGGTTCGCCGATTTCTTCGGCGATACGCTGGCTGCCATCCGCGCGACCGACGCGGCCATTGTCGTCGTGGACGGCGTGGGCGGTATCGAAGTCGGCACGCGTCGCATCTGGAGGATGCTGGATGCAATGAAGAAGCCGCGGCTGGTGTTCGTGAACAAGCTGGACCGGGAGAACAGCGATTTCTTCCGCTGTGTCGACCAGATTCAAAACGCGTTTGGGAAGAACTGCGTCCCGTTTGAATTGCCGATCGGCAAGGAATCGGGTTTTTCCAAGGTGCTGAATTTGCGCACGACGCCTGAAGCCGAAGTGCCCGCCGAATTGCGGGACCAATTTCACAAGGCGCACGAGGCCCTTGAGGAGGCCGCGGCGGAACAGGACGACAAACTGCTAGAGGAATTCCTTGGCGGTCAGGCGCTCACCTTGGAAGAGATCACGAAAGGCACGCATGTCGGCGTCGCCTGCGGCACGACCGTGCCGATTTACTGCGGCTGCGCGGAAAAGGAAGTGGGCGTGCGCAATCTGCTCGAAGGAGTCACGGCCTTGCTGCCGTCTCCTGATGATCTCGGCCCCGCCATGACCGAGGATGGGGGGGGTGTCGACAGAAGGCGAGCGCGCCGTTCAGCGGTTTCGTGTTCAAGGCGACCGTTGACCCGTACGCTGGACACCTGGCGTATGTCCGCGTGATTTCGGGCAGGTTGAAGGCTGATCTGGACGTGCTGAACACGACGCGGGGCGGCAAGGAGCGTATTCCGCAATTATTGAGCATGCAGGGCAAGGCGCAAGCCATCGTCGCCGAGGCTGGCCCTGGGGAAATCGTGGCGCTCGCCAAGCTCAAGGACACGCATATCAACAACACGCTGTGCGATCCCGCCAAACCAGTGAAGTTCCCGCCCATCGAGTTTCCGAAACCGGTGATGAGTTACGCCGTGCACCCGCACACCACGAAGGACGAAGAGAAGATCAGCGTCGCGTTGCACCGGTGGAAGAGGATCCCACGTTCCACATGGTACGCAACCCGAACACGAAGGAGTTGATCATTTCGGGCATGGGCGATGAACACCTCGCCGTCGTGGTGGACAACCTGAAGAAACGGCTGGGTGTCAATGTCGACCTCAGCACGCCGAAGGTCGATTACAAGGAAACGATCACATCTCACGGCGACGCCCACTACAAACACAAGAAGCAGTCGGGTGGCCACGGCCAATATGGCGAGGCCTACGTCAAGATCGAGCCCCGGGAGCGCGGCCAAGGGTTTGAGTTCGCCAGTGAAGTGGTCGGTGGCGCCATTCCCCGCAACTTTATCCCGGCGGTCGAGAAGGGTTGCGTCGAGGGAATGCAGGCGGGTGTTGTGGCGGGTTTTCCCGTCGTGGACGTGCGCGCGATCGTCTACGACGGCTCGTACCACGATGTCGATTCCAACGAAATCAGCTTCAAGATTGCGGGTCTGCACGCCTTCAAGGAGGCGATGCAGAAAGCCCGTCCCGCGTTGCTCGAGCCGATCATGAACGTGAGCGTCTACGTTCCCGACCAGTACATGGGCGACATCACCGGCGATCTAACCACCGCCGCGGCCGCATCCTGAGCGTCGAGTCGGCGGACGGGATGCAAGCCATCAAGGCGCAGGTGCCGCAAGCGGAGTTGTTTAAGTATGCCAGCGAACTGCGTTCCATGACAGGCGGTCGGGCCTCGTTCGAGATGGAATTCTCTCACTACGAGCAAGTCCCCCAACATATCACCCAGAAGGTCGTCACCGAAGCCCAGGCTGCCGCCAAGAAGACCTAGCCGGCAGCTGGGTTCACGAGGACATCTGGTGTGCAAGCTGAATAATCAGGCAGGAAAACCGTCAATCCCAGCAGGCCGGGGTCGGATTGACGATGCGACGATTATTTGTTACTAGTATCTATGACCGCCCGAGTCGGGGAAGTATCCTCGGCCGTGAGGAATTCGTGCCAATTCCCCAACTAATCGACACGCTGCTGCCCAAGCAAATCGAACAGGCGAAAACGCTTGAGGCGGAGCCTGCCAAGTCTACGCAGGTGGCCACGCCGGCGGAGCGGGTGGTGACCGAAGGCAGATTCTTTCGCGTCGGCTCGCAAAAGTTTCACCCGCGCGGTGTGACCTACGGGCCATTCAAGCCCGATGAGGACGGAGGCACGTTCCCGAAGCCCGAGCAGGTCGAGCGCGATTTCGAGTTGATGAAACAGCTCCACGCGAACTGTCTGCGCGTGTATCACGTGCCGCCGCGCTGGTTTCTCGACTTGGCGCAGCACCACGGCTTGAAAGTGCTCGTGGACTACTATTGGCCCAAGCATACGTGCTTTCTCGAAGATATCGAAACCACCCAGTTCGCGCGCCGAGCGACGCGGCAGGCTGCCGAGGCGCTGGCGGGTCATCCGGCGGTGTTTGCCCTCACTCTGGCCAATGAAATCCCGCCGGACATAGCCCGCTGGTACGGCGCCAAACGCATCGCCCATTTCATCGACGAGTTGGCCGCGATTGTGAAGGAGGTCGATCCGCAACGGCTCGTGACATTTGTCAATTTTCCGACCACTGAGTTCCTGCAGCCTGCCAGCCTCGATTTTGTCAGCTTCAACGTGTATTTGCATGAACCGCGTCCGTTTGCCAACTACCTCGACCGCCTGCAGAACATCGCGGGCGACAAGCCGCTGGTGCTCGCGGAGTTCGGCATCGACTCAATGCGCGAAGGTGAGGACGCGAAGGCGCAGATCCTGAGCGGCCATATCGAACTGGCGTTTCGCGAGGGGCTGGCGGGCACGTTTATTTTTTCGTTCACGGACGACTGGCATACCGGCGGGCATCAGATTGAGAACTGGTTCTTCGGGCTGACCACGCGCGATCGCAAACCGCGCGCGGCGTTTTACGCGGTCGCCGAACAATACCGGCGCGCGCCCTACTTTCCGCTGCCGCAATACCCGAAGGTGAGCGTCGTCGTGGCCAGCTACAACGGCGGGCGCACGTTGCCCGCATGCCTCGATTCGCTGACGCATCTCAACTATCCAAACTACGAGATCATCCTGGTGGACGACGGTTCGACGGACGATACGGCGCGGGTGGTGGCGCATTATCCGACGGTGCGCGCGATCCATCAACAGAATCTCGGGTTGAGCGCCGCGCGCAACACGGGCATTCAAGCGGCGACTGGCGAAATCGTCGCGTTTACCGACAGCGATTGTCGGGCGGACGAAGACTGGCTGTACTATGTCGTGGGGGACCTGCTCAAGACCGATGCGAGCGCAATCGGTGGCCATAATTTTCCGCCGCCCGAAGACAGTCCGGTGGCGGGTTGCGTGGCCGTTTCGCCGGGGGGGCCGGCGCACGTGATGCTCGACGACCACAACGCCGAGCACATTCCCGGCTGCAACATGGCGTTTTGGAAGTGGGCGCTCGATGAGATCCACGGGTTTGACCCGCAATTTCGCGCGGCAGGTGACGACGTGGATGTTTGCTGGCGGTTGTTGCAGCGCGGGCGCAGGATTGCGTTCTCCCATTCGGGGTTCGTCTGGCATTACCGGCGCAGCACGATCCCGGCGTACCTGAAGCAGCAACGCGGTTACGGCGTCGCCGAGTCGTTGTTGCGGCGCAAGCATCCCGAGTACTTCAACAGCCTCGGCGGAATGCGTTGGCGTGGTCGCATCTACAGTCCGTCGAAGATCGCCGGGTTTTTCGGAAAGTTCGTCATTTACCATGGCATGTTCGGCAGCGCGCTTTTCCAAACGCTGTATACGCCCGAGCCGAGTGGATTGCTGGCGGTCTTGACGAGCCTGGAATGGCATGTAGTATTGACGGCGGGGGCAGTGCTGCTGGCGATGCTCTGGCCGGCCTTGTGGCCGTTGCCCGTGCTGACGCTCCTGGCGAGCTTGAGCAGGCAACGGTCGCTGCCGTGTGCGTCGAGTTGCCGCCGTGGCAGATACGTTGGTGGTCGCGTCCGCTGGTGGCGGTTTTGTATTTGCTCCAACCGGTGTGCGAGGGTGGCCGAAGTACGCGCGGCGGTTGCGCCGTTCCGAGACGCCGCAGGCTGCACGCGAGACCGTGCGGGCGTTGGCGGCGCAATATGAAGGGTTGGGGTCCGTGCATACGCTGAACTATTGGAATGAAAAAAGCATTGAGCGATTCACTTTCCTGGAGGCGCTGCTTGACCTGCTCGACCGCGACCAGTGGCAGTCGCGGGCCGACAGTGGTTGGGATGAGTTTGACGTGACGATTTACGGCGACCGTTTCACCAAAGTGCTCGTGAAAACCGTCGCGGAAAACCACGGGGGGAGAAGCGGCTGCTGCGGGCCCGGCTGGAAGGGGTTTGGACCCTGCTTGGGAACATCCCCTTTGCAGCGGCGGGGATGTGCCTGGCGGCGCGCCTGTGGTGGACACTCGCGTTGCTGTCCGCGCAAGTGCCATTGTGGATGTTGTGGTGCCTGACGGTATTACCGTTGATGCTGATTTGTCTCTGGGCGAGCTATCTTTATCTGCGTACCCGCCGCAGTTTGCGATTGGCGACCGCCCTGTTGGATCTGTGCGCCAGGGAGTTGAAGTTGATCAAGCTCAGCGCGCCCAGAAAGTTCGTGGCGTCCGCCTAGCGCGGCACCGGGACGTCGCAGGCCGTTAGCATGGCGGTGAGCACCTTGTGGGAATCGAAATACTCCTCGGCGATTCGCCGCGCCGCCCGGTAATGACGCTGATAATCCCTCCCAATTTCCTCTATCGCATCCACCACGTCGTCGGCCGTATGGAATGCAAACAGGCCTTCGCCGCAGGGCAGAACTTCACGGAGGCCGGTATCCTGCACGATGACCGG
>CAWIJG010000008.1:0-11220 GCA_963836315.1 uncultured Verrucomicrobiae bacterium | reverse complement strand
GTAGACCAACGCTCTATCCAATTGAGCTATGGGCGCACCCGCCAAAGAAATGCGCACGAGACTATAGGCATACCGCGCACGCTCGGCAACGAAAAAGCCGAACAGCGGATTGGTTCGCCTGAATGACTGTAGCTGCATGTAGCTGCATGTAGCTGCAACAGACAGCGTCGGCTTGGCTGGCGCGGCGACCTTCACCCCGTCCACTTCCTCGGTGGACGTACTGCGCGCGACACGGGAAACCGAGCAGGAACTTGAAGGGATTGATCAGGCTATCAAGCAATGCCTCTTGCCTGAAGCTCGCGATGGCGAACGAAGGGAATTGCTGTTGCATTTCACAGGGTGATTCCGTAAGAGTTGCGTCTGCGAGTTTCCACAGATTGAAAGGACGATAAGCTATGTCAGTACCACTTCACGTGAATTTGAAAAACCAAGTCGCAGTCATCACCGGCGGCGGCGGTATCCTCTGCAGCGTGATGGCCAAGGCGATGGCCGAGTGCGGCGCGAAGGTGGCCATCCTCGACTTGAAGCCCGAAATGGCGCAGAAGTGCGCCGATGAGATTACGAAAGCGGGCGGAGTGGCGAAGGGATTCGCCTGCAACGTGCTGGAGAAAGCCAGCATCGAGGTGGCCCATGAACAAATCAAAGCGGCATTTGGGCCGGTGGACATCCTCATCAACGGCGCCGGCGGCAATCACCCGAAGGGCACAACCTCGAAGGAACACATCACCGTCGAAGACCTCACGCAGAAGAAGGAAGGGGTGACGACGTTCTACGATCTCACTGTGGACGGCATCCAGTTCGTGTTCAACCTGAATTTCCTCGGCACGTTTCTGCCCACGCAGGTGTTCAGCAAAGACATGGTGCTGAAGAAGCACGGCAACATCATCAATATCTCCTCGATGAATTCGTTCAAGCCGCTCACGAAGATCCCGGCCTACAGCGCCGCCAAGGCCGCCGTCAGCAACTTCACTCAATGGCTCGCCGTCCACTTCTCGAAGGTCGGCGTGCGCGTCAACGCCATGGCCCCCGGCTTCTTTCTGACCGACCAGAATCGCGGGCTGCTGACTCTAGCCGACGGTTCGTGGACGCCGCGCGGTAATACAATTCTCGCCCACACACCCCAAAATCGCATGGGCACACCCCAGGACCTCATCGGCACGTTGCTGTGGCTGCTGAGTGACGAGGGCTCGGGCTTCGTCACCGGCCAGGTCATCGCCATCGATGGCGGCTTCAGCGCCTTCAGTGGGGTGTAGAGGTTCGAATTGAACTGCGAATCCGCACGAATGCACCTCAACGAAATCGTGGCCATACGTGTCGGTCCGCAGCGTAAATGGTAACAGCTAATCAAGGAAACAACATCATGATCCAACCACAATCAGATATCGGCCTGATCGGCTTGGCCGTTATGGGGGAGAATGTCGCCCTCAACATCGAAAGCCGGGGGTTCCCCATCTCCGTGTTCAACCGCACGACCTCGAAGGTGGACGCTTTTATGAGCGGTCGCGCCAAGGGGAAGAAGTTCTTCGGCGCTCACACGCTGGAGGAATTCGTCGCCTCGCTGAAGAAACCCCGCAAAATATTCATGCTCGTCAAAGCCGGCAAGGCCGTGGACGAACTGATCGAACAATTGCTGCCGCTGCTCGAAAAAGGCGACATCCTGATCGATGGCGGCAACAGCCATTTCCCGGACACGATTCGCCGCACCCAGTACGTCGAGAGCAAAGGCCTGCTCTACATCGGCACCGGCGTGTCAGGCGGCGAGGAAGGCGCGTTGAAGGGGCCGTCAATGATGCCCGGCGGCAGCCCGGCCGCGTGGCCTCACGTCAAACCGATTTTCCAGGCGATCTGCGCCAGGACGCCCGAAGGCGAACCGTGCTGCGATTGGATCGGCGAGAATGGCGCCGGCCATTTCGTCAAGATGGTCCACAACGGGATCGAATACGGCGACATGCAGATGATTTGCGAGACCTACGACCTGATGAAACGCGGCCTCGGCATGACCAACGAGGAAATGCACCAGGTCTTCGCGGACTGGAACAAGACCGAGCTCGACAGTTATCTGATCGAAATTACCCGGGACGTCCTCGGGTACAAGGACGAGGAAGGCAAAGCGGTGGTGGACTTGATTCTCGATGCCGCCGGCCAGAAGGGCACCGGGAAGTGGACGGTCGTCGCCGCGCTCGATGACGGAATGCCGCTCACATTGATCGGCGAGGCGGTGTTCGCCCGCTGTCTGTCCGCGGTGAAAGAGGAACGCGTCGCGGCTTCCCAGGAGATCAAACCCAAAGTCAAGGCGTTCTCCGGTGATAAAGCGCGGTTCCTTAAAGATCTTCAGGCCGCGTTGTACGCGTCGAAGATCGTCAGTTACGCCCAGGGCTACCAGCTCATGCGCGCTGCTGCCAGGACGTACAAGTGGAACCTCAACTACGGCGGCATCGCCCTGGTGTGGCGGGGCGGTTGCATCATCCGCTCGGTGTTCCTCGGCGACATCAAGAAGGCGTTTGTGCGCAAACCTGACCTCGTAAACCTGTTGCTCGACAAATTCTTCAAGAAGGCCGTCACCAGCCGACAGCCAGGTTGGCGCCGCGTCATCGTCAAATCGGCCCAAATGGGCATCCCGACGCCGTGCCTGAGTTCGGCCCTCGCGTACTTCGATGGCTACCGGAGCGACCGATTGCCGGCCAACCTGTTGCAGGGGTTGCGCGACTACTTCGGCGCACACACCTACGAACGCGTCGACAAACCGCGCGGCCAGGCGTTCCACACCAACTGGACCGGCCACGGCGGCACGACTACTTCGCAGACGTACACGGCGTAACGACGAAGGGACCCTCCCATGAAGATTGAACTGAAGAAGAATTGTAAGTATGCCTTGGTCGTGCCCACGAGCATGGGCATCCGGATCACGCCCCCCACCGGTCAGCCGGTGCATTGCGCCGGGACGATGATCATGCAGGCCACCAGCGCGGAGACGAACGTGGCCAGTGTGGCGTCGTTTCTGGGTCTGCCGGTCAAGGCCCGACGACGTTCGTCAAGGGCAGTCCGATCGCGCAGTTCATCAAGGACAACCTCAAGAGTCGCCACATGGACTACGAAGGCGTCGAGGTTCCGCAGGGCGGCCCGTGGGGTTATCGGCATCAGTTCAATATTGCCGACAGCGGTTACGGGTCGCGCGGACCCCGCGTGTGGAACGATCGCGCGGGCGAAGTCGGCCGGACGCTGAACGTGAAAGATTTCGATCTGGACCGGATCTTCGGCAAGGAAGGCGTCCAAATCGTCCACCTGTCGGGCCTGATCGGCGCGCTGTCCCCGGAAACGGGGAAATTCTGCCTGGAACTCGCGCGGGCGGCGAAGAAACACGGAACCCGGATTGGGTTTGACCTGAATTACCGCGCTACGTTCTGGAAAGGCCGCGAGAAGGAACTCGCCGCCATCTTCGCCGAGATCGCGAGCGTGTCGGACATCCTGGTCGGCAACGAGGAAGACTTCCAGCTTTGCCTCGGGATCGAAGGTCCCGAAGCGGGCGGCAAGGGCCTCACGTCAAAGATTGACGGCTTCAAGGGGATGATCCAGCGCGTGAAGAAGGCGTATCCGAACGCTTCGACGTTCGCTACGACGCTTCGCGAAGTCGTCGATACGAACCACCACCTGTGGGGCGCGATCATGGCGGCGGGCAAGGACTGGCACATCGTCGAGCCGCGCGACATCACGGTTCTGGACCGCATCGGCGGTGGCGACGGGTTTGTCGGCGGCATGCTCTACGCGATCCTCAAGGGATGGGAACCCGAGAAGTGGGTCCAGTTCGGATGGGCCAGCGGGGCGCTGGCGACAACGCTTCTGACCGACTATGCGCAGCCCGCGGATGAAGATCAGATTTGGAGCATCTGGAAGGGCAACGCCCGCGTCCAGCGGTAAGGGGAAACGCGTTCGCACATACCGTTATCGAGTCGTCGATGTATTCACGGATCGGCCCTTGGAAGGGAATCCTCTGGCGGTGTTCCCCGACGCTTCCGGAATCGACGGCGCGACGATGCAGAAGATCGCCAGGGAACTGAACCTGTCGGAAACCGCCTTCGTCGTTTCGTCAACCCGGCCGGAGTGCGCTGCGAATGTCCGCATGTTCACACCGATGCGGGAGATGGCATTCGCCGGCCATCCCACCATCGGCGCCAGTTTCGTGCTGATGGACGAGAGAATCGTACCGGCGAACAGCGAGCGGTTCGTGTTGGAGGAGAAAGTCGGTCTCGTCCCGATTCGCGTGGACACAGGCGCGCGTCCATTGATTTGGCTGCGCACTCCCGCAATCAACGAGGGAAGGACGTTCGACCGGGCGGTTTGCGCACCGGCTCTCGGACTCGACGCGAGCGATCTTCTCGATGTAACCCCGCAACTCCTGAGCGCCGGTAATCCGACCGTCTTCATCGCGTTGAAGGACAAGGATGCGGTTGATCGCGCCGGGCTTGATGCTCACGGCTGCGCCGTTCTCAAGGGAGGTCATCCGGAGCCGCTGTGCGTGTTTGTCTTTACGCCGACGCCCGACGGAGCCTATTCGCGCATGTTCGCTCCCGAGTACGGAATTGCCGAGGATCCGGCCACCGGAAGCTCGACGGGTCCCTTGGCCATGTTCATGATGCGACACGGTCTCATATCGAGCGCTGCCGGCACGCAGTTTATCAGCGAACAGGGAACCAGGATGAAGCGTCGGAGCATTTTGCACGTTCACATTCTCGGAGACCGTGGTCGGGACGGGATCGACGTCGGGGGTCACGTCACCCCCGTCGCCGACGCCACCATGACACTCTAGATTGCGCGGCCGTATGGCCTGATTCAAATCCTCTGAAAGTGATGGCTCCGCAACAGGTAGCATTATGCGTCCGTGCCCGTTCATGCGATTCGGTAGGCTTGTAATCGGCACGTCCGGCGTGTAATTTACGTTGGCTGGCGGAAGATAAATCGCTGAGGAATGAACGATGGCTACCTACTTTGCACGCGGCGGGGTAAATGACAAAATCAGCACGGCGGAGAAACGGGACGCTTTGTCGCAAGCGCTGAAAGTTCTCGGTCGACCGCTGCGCAAAGTGTTGATACTTCCGCCCGATCACACGCGTCTTAATTCCAATGCCGGAGAATTGACCCACCTGCTTTACGAGATGCTGGCGCCGAAGGTCGAGGTGGACATCATGCCGACGCTCGGCACGCATACGCCGATGTCGCCGGAAAAGCTCCGCATGATGTTCGGCGACAAGATTCCGCTGGACCGGTTCAAGGTGCACGACTGGCGCAAGGGCATCCGGCGCGTTGGCGATATTCCCGGCAAACTGATACGGGAGTGGTCGGGAGGGCTTGTCGACTACGACGTGCACGTCGAGGTCAGCAACCTGTTGTTCGCCGGGTACGACCTCATTCTTTCGGTCGGACAACTCGTCCCGCACGAGGTGGTCGGTATCGCCAATTACACCAAGAACCTCCTCACGGGCGCCGGCGGTGCGGACACGATCAACAAATCGCATTTTCTCGGCGCAGCCTACGGCATGGAACGCATGATGGGGCGCATCGACACGCCCGTGCGCCGACTGTTCAACTACGGCGCCGAAAAGTTCCTGCACGATCTGCCCATCGTTTATGTGCTTACGGTCATGCAGAAGGAAAAGGCCGGCAGCGATATGATCATGCGCGGACTCTATGTCGGCGACGATGTGGAAACCTTTACGCTCGGCGCGAAGCTCTCGCAGAAGGTGAATCTCGACCTGCTCGACAAACCGTTGAAAAAGGTGCTGGTCTATCTCGACCCGCATGAATTCAAAAGCACCTGGCTCGGTAACAAGGCGATTTATCGCACCCGCATGGCCATGGCCGACGGCGGTGATCTGATCATTCTCGCGCCGGGCCTGAAAGAGTTTGGCGAAGACGCCGAAATCGACCGGCTCATTCGCAAGTACGGGTACCGGGGCACACCGGCCACGTTGGCGGCGGTCAAAGCCAACGCCGAATTGCAAAACAACCTCAGCGCCGCGGCGCACTTTATCCACGGCTCCAGCGAAGGCCGGTTCAAGATTACCTATTGTCCCGGCTCCGGCATCAGCGCCGATGTGATTCGCTCGGTCGGATTTGAAGCGGGCAACCTCGACGCGGTCATCAAGCGTTACCAGCCGGAAACGCTGAAGGACGGTTTCAACCGCATGCCCGACGGCGAGGAGATTTTCTACGTCAGCAATCCCGCCCTCGGCCTCTGGGCGTTACGCAGTCAATTCGAGGCGGCAGCGTAACGATCGTCTGCGGTCCTGCGCGGATCGCTCCCAGGGATCAGGGGCGTTTCTTCGACATGGCTTCCAGGGCGAGGTACAACGCGTGGGTCCCGCTCCTGCCGTGACCCTGCTCCTGAACGGCGCGGTAGAGGTCGTGCGCGAGTTTCAGTCCCGGTAAGGTGAGGTTCATGCGCTCTGCTTCGGCAAGGGCGATCTCCATGTCCTTGACGAAGTGGTCCACCATGAATCCCGGCGCGAAGTTGCGCTGGAGAATGCGCGGCGCGAGGTTCTCAAGCGTCCAGCAACCCGCCGACCCGCCGCGGATCGACTGCAGCATGGTGTCGAGATTCAGCCCGGCTCGGTGACCATACAACAGACTTTCACAGACGCCGATCATGGTACCGGTGATGACAATCTGGTTGCACATCTTGGTATGCTGGCCCGCGCCCGCGCCGCCTTGGTGGACGATCGTCTTGCCGAGCACTTGGAACAATGGCCGCACGCGCTCGATGACACCGGCGTCGCCGCCGACCATGATGGAAAGCGTGGCGTTGCGCGCGCCGACGTCACCGCCGGAAACCGGCGCGTCGATGGCGTCGACACCTTTCGCTCTTGCCGCCGCGTAGATTTCCTTCGACAGGCTCGGCTCGGTTGTGGACATGTCAATGGCAACGCTCCCGGGCTTCACCCCGGCGAGTACGCCGTCGTCGCCGAAGTACGCGTCACGCACGTCGCGCGGGTAACCGACCATGGTGAAGAGGATCTGCGATTGGGCGGACACGGCTTTCGGCGAATCAGCCCACTGGGCGCCTTTGTCGAGTAACGGTTGTGCCTTGGTTTTTGTGCGATTATGGACTGTGACACGGTAATGTTGACCGAGGAGATGTCCGCACATCGATGAGCCCATGACGCCCGTGCCAATCCAGCCGAGCTGGGTCGTGGCGGGCGAAATCGGCGTTGTCGCAACGGTCGGCATCAGCGCGAAACCTAGGCGAACGGGCGCGAAGTTGTCAAACGCATTTGCCCCAAGGCGTTGCTTTTGGCGACACCGTCCACTACACTGGCCGCGATGAAAGCGGTCACGACCGGGCAAATCCGCCAACTCGACCAACTCACCATCGCGGCAGGCACTCCCGGGGAAGAACTGATGGAACGCGCCGGCTACGCCGTCGCGCGCGCCACCGTCGGGTTTCTCAAGCGACACGATTCACGCTCGGTGCTGCTGTTCGCCGGGAAGGGGAACAACGGCGGCGACGCGATTGTGGCGGCGCGCCATTTGGCGGCGGCGGGTTGTCAGCCCACGCTGGTGTTGCTCTGCCGACGGCAGGACTTGCAGGGCGATCCACTGTTGCATTTCCGGAAACTCGTCAGTGGGATTCCTATCTTCGAATTGCCTGCACTCGATGAACTCTCCGAGATCGTGGCGGAAAGCGAACCGGCCGTGGTCGTCGACGGCCTGTTGGGCACGGGGCTGAAGGACGAAGTACGCGAGCCGTACGTGACGGCCATCAAGGTCATCAACGGCCTCCATCTGCCCGTCGTCGCCATTGATGTTCCGTCGGGGCTGGACGGCGATACGGGCCATGCTCACGGGGTTTGCGTTCGCGCGAACACCACCGTCACGATGGGCCTGCCGAAACTCGGTCTGCTGGAACCGGTCGCCACCGACCTGGTCGGGACGATCGAGGTGGTCGATATCGGGTTCCCCCGTCAGTTGGTCGATGAACTTCAAACAAACGTGGAAATGCTGACGGCGCAAGACATCGCGCTGTTGTTGCCGCCGCGCCATCGCTCCGCGCACAAGGGCGAGTTCGGTCATGTGCTGATCATCGCGGGTTCGGAAGGGTACACGGGAGCGCCCGTACTGGCGGCGCACGCGGCCGCGCGCGCGGGAGCCGGATTGGTCACCGTGGCCGTACCGCGGAATATTTATCCCATCGTCGCGGCAAATTGTCCGCCGGAGGTGATGCCGCGCCCGGTTGATTTCGAGCAGCTTGGCCCGGCCTTCTTCGGCGGGTTCGACGCCGTCGCGATTGGCCCCGGGCTCGGCCAGCAAGCCGAGACGCAAAAAATGGTCTGGAAGGTCGTAAGCGGTTGCCCGCTGCCGATGGTCGTGGATGCCGATGCCTTGAACGCGCTGGCGCAAGGGGTGACGGTGTTGAAGAAACTCGGGAAGCCGCTGGCGCTCACGCCGCATCCCGGCGAAATGGCGCGGCTCATCGGCAAGACCGCCAGGGAAGTGCAAGCTGACCGTTGGGACATTGCCCGCGGTTTCGCCCGGGACTGCGGCGTGGTTACGGTGTTGAAGGGCGCGGGCACGGTGATCACCGACGGGTCCGGCCCGTTGTGGGTCAACTCGACGGGCAATCCGGGCATGGCCAAAGGCGGCATGGGCGACGCGCTCACGGGCATCATCGGCGCATTCATCGCCCGGGGCATGACGCCGCTCGACGCCGCGCGCTCGGGCGTATTTCTTCACGGCTTGGCCGGTGACCTCGCTTGCGAGGACCTCGGCGAGCACGCCATGCTGACGACGGATCTAATCCAACGTCTGAGTGCGGCTCTCCGCACGGTTGGATGATGGCTGGCAACCCCGCACGAAATGGCGTGCGATATCCGTACGAAACTGTATCCGGAGGAGGTCATCGCCTTGATCTTTTGGGCCCCTCTGCCATCTGGACCGCGTCGCGCCCGAACCATCGGAGGTACAGCACCGCGCCGCGGTACAGGCTGGACTAACCGCGGGGCCGGTGGCATATTCAACGCCATCCGGTTGCCAGCGTAGCTCAGTTGGTAGAGCAGCGGTTTTGTAAACCGCAGGTCGTCGGTTCGAATCCGTCCGCTGGCTCCATTTTTGGAACTGCAGAACGTTACGCAATGCGCGTAACACTTCTATTTGTGACAACCCACCGATCTCCACACAATACAATGCGCTTGAGTTCGCTTGCCAACTGTGGTTTAACGATAAACACGAAGCAAAAGGGGCACAGTGCGGGGGTGTCGGTTGCTGAAGGCAGGCAGTGACTTTGCCGCGCTGGTGCCGAGAGAACAACAAATCCAATAGGTTCGACGCCGTCCGGGAAGCGGCGGAGTACCGAAGGAGAAAGTTCATGCATGCCACCCAGAGGTGTTCCTTGTGGACGGTCACAGGAATTGCGTCGTTGATGTTTGTCATTGGTTCCGTTGCCGTAAAGCCCGCCATTGCCGCGTCTGACCTGACCGTTACGAGTGTCTCGGCTCCATCCAGCGCTTCGCTCGGCTCCACGATCAAAGTGGTTCACGTGACGATGAATCTCTCGAGGAATACGTGCCCCTCGTCAACAAGCAAGTTCTATCTCTGCACCAACAGCTTTGCGTACGCGACCGGCCTTCGCAACACCCAGGCGGTTCCTCTTCTTGGAAGCCAAGCGTCCTTCCAAGAGACGAACCTGACGTTTATCATTCCGACAACTGCCACAGTGGGTGAGTACCACGTCATCGTCATTTGCGGGTATGGGATCACAGATCCCAACTGGTCCAATAACACAAACAGCACGACGACCATCAACATCACCCACTAGCAGGTGACCAACCCGTTTGATGAAGAGGATAGCCAGACAATTGAGAAAGGTGGCAGCCATTGGGCTGGCGTGGTCTGCCGCCTTTGCTCAAGGTCAGGTTGTCCTCGACGGGTCGCTGGGCGCCAGTGGGGCGATTGCCGGGCCCAATTACAGCATTCCCGCCAGTTCCGGAAAAATCGTCGGCAACAACCTGTTTCACAGTTTCAGCCAGTTCAATCTCGCCTCGGGCGAGGTCGCCACGTTTTCCGGCCCGGCCAATATTCTCATTCATAATGTCCTGGCGCGTGTCACCGGCGGCCAGCCGTCGTCCATCGACGGGAATATCCTGTGTACCATACCGGGCGCGAATTTCTTTCTGATCAATCCATTCGGGATCATGTTCGGACCGAACGCGCAGGTCAATGTGGGTGGTTCGTTCGTCGCCACCACCGCCGACCATGTCGGCCTCGCGGGCGGCGGACGCTTCGACGCCCGCAACCCGGCCAACGATCTGCTGACCGCGGGGGCTCCCGAGAGCTTTGGCTTTCTTGGACCGACCGTCGCGCCAATCTCTATCAGTGGGACATCGATCTCCATGAACCAAGGGACGATGTCCATGTCCCAAGGGCAAGTGTTTAGCCTGATAGGCGGCGACATCAGCATCTCCGGAGGCACACTCACTGTAGCGGGAGGGAGACTGACATTGATTAGCACGGCGTCGGCAGGTGAGCTTCAGTTGCCCGCCGATGACCTGCTTTTCAATCCTGACACCTCGGGGTTTGGGCAACTCGGAACAGTGCGCATTTCAAATGGCGCTTCCATTAGCGTGTCAGGTCCTCAGGGCGGTCGAGTCACTATCGCTGCAAACGACGTCATCATGGATGGCTTCAGCGGCATCGAAGCCAGCACAACGGGCGCGGTTGATGGCTTGGGGGTTGGTATTCTGGGCGAAGGCCGTTGCGATCGATGAGAGTTCGGTCAACGCTCTCGCGTTGGATGCTGGCCCCGGCGGGAATATCGAACTCACGGCTCCCACGGTGCTCTTGAATGGGAGGGGCAACGGAACCGTTGTCACTACCGACACCGGTGGCCTGGGTCACGCGGGCGACATAGTTATTGCAGCCAGGGATGTCAAGAGAGATTGCCGACAACGCGCAAATATCCGTCTCATCCAGTGGCCAAGGCGACGGCGGGAATATCCAAATCACGGTCTCGTCTCTGGAACTGGATGGGAACGAGAATGTTTGCGGGTATTAATGCCAAGACAATTGCAGGAGGCAAGGCGGGTACTGTCTCCATCATCGCGGATTCCATTGATATGAGAAACACCGCCGATATATCGTCTTCCACTTTTTTCTCCGGTTCGTCCGCTGGAGGCGATATCATCATCAAGACGCGCACGTTGACTATTGACAACGATGCCGGCATTAGCGCCT
>CAWIJG010000007.1:0-383815 GCA_963836315.1 uncultured Verrucomicrobiae bacterium | reverse complement strand
TGCGCTGCCGTCCAACGCGCTTGAGGGCCGCCAGCTTCGCGCTATTGCAGGATTTGGTTGCATAGTTCCGTTATTGTTTCTTTGTAGTTGTCCGCGCAGAGGAGCGCGCAGTTTCTTGCGAAGTCCGCTCGATACTGCACGATCTCACGCAGTTGAGCTTTCCGTAGGCCACACCGTTTCGCCAGCGTGTTTGTCCACAGTGCCCCTTGCGATTCATCACCGAGGGTGACGTCACCAAGTCCCAAATCGCCAACCTAAGCTCACCGGCCTGTTGTAGGGCGTCTAGCGTCGGCCACGTCTCGACCAGTGCGGACAATCGCCCGTTCGCATCGGCGACGGCCTGAGCTTCCAGCACAGCCCACAGTGGCGACAACTCGACTTCAATCAGCCCATGCCGCGACGAAAACTTCAGCGTTTTCATCTCCACTGCTCTCGTCGTCGCCGCTCGACCTCAGTGGCGATTTTTTCGACCATCGCATGTGTGAAAATCCAAATGCCCGATCTCGTCCTGAGAATCGGCAGGCGCATTTCGAGCGTGAGTTGTTTGATGGCCGTCGCCGATTTGCCCACCTCAGCGCCCACGTCGGCAGCCGTGTAAAACTCAGACGCTTCCGATTCTGTGTTTGAAAGCTCCGGGTTCATGGCACGAAAAAACCGCCGTTGCCCGTGTGGGGGCTTGCGGCGGTGTTGTCAGTTGTTCCCTGTGATTCATGCCCGCATCATGGGATACAGGCGGACATCTGACTTGGACGGTGAGGGAACTTTACTGTCCCTATTTCTGCTCTTGTTGGTTGCTGCTCCCTTTGGGGCGTCCGCGCTTGGCACCCGCGAAGGTGATGCCAAGCTCGCGGGCTTTGCGCCGGATCTCACGCGGGAAGTCTCCCTTTTCCCTCAGAATCGGGGGAAACGGGCCAACAGAAACTCTACAACCTCAATCTCTGTCATCGGTAGCCGCGCTGTCGCCCTTGTCTGCAGAATCAGCTCGGTACTTTGAGCCAAGTTTATCGCACAGCAGGAACATCAACGCAGCGCCCAGCGGGTCAAAGGACTTTCCGCAAAATTGACGCGCCGAGCCTCCACAATTTCTGCGAGTTGCTCGAACAGTGTGGAGTTGCCCTGCCGAATGGCTTCGCTAACTTTCTCGACAACTTCCTGCTCCATGTTTTTGCGTGACTCTTTGGCGTAGCGGCGGAAGGTTTTGATGTTCTCGCCTTCAAGGGAGGGCTTTGCACAGTCCGCAGTGATGCGTTCCCATGCTGTCGTCCCGCCACCCTCTTGATCGTAGAGCCGGACTTGTTTCTCTATATCGTCGCTGCCCGACACCAGAGCTACTAGGAGAACAGCATCGGCGGGAAACAGTCTGCCGTAGGTGCAGAGCAGCATCCGCTCCCAGAGGTTGCTGGTGGCTCGTAGTTTTCGCTCCTGCCGGTATGCAGTGCCGATTTTCTTTGGCATTTTTCGCCGTCCTATTCCAGCGAAGCGGTGGACCGGGCGGGAATAGGCCCGCCCAGCCCACGCGGGCCGTCGCCCGCTGCCGCTCACGTTGTCAGTATTTCACATCGTAGGCATCACGTTAGCGTTGAATCTATTCAGTGACATGGAATCCCGCAAGCACTCCCAAAGATTTTAGAATCCAAGCAAAGATAGCCAGTAAGAGCGCCAAGAGTAGGGTGAACGCCGACAGGCAGCAGAACACTTTGACGGTCACGTCGTACGCTTCATCCCACGACACCCGCACTCCGACAATCTTGACCTGCAATGGTTCGTAGCCCGTCTTGACTGTCAGAGGTAGTCCTTGAATCTTCTCCACGATCACGCTTTGTGGTACTGCCTTCCTTAGGCTTGCCGTTGGAGTCGATTTGTTCGGCACTAACACACGGGCTCTGCATTTTGGACAATCGACGATTGAGCCTGCCCCGGCCTCGTCAATTGAAATGCTTTGTTCGCAGGCGTCACAGTTGAATGTAATGTCCATAGCCTCTCTCCCTTCGTGGGCCGTCGTCCGCTGCCACTTTCAAGGTTTGGGCAGTTCCGTGTGCTCGTCATAATAGACCCAACGAGCAATTTTTTGACTTCCCCCCATGACCGTCGTGTAGGTGTAAAAGCCGTCCTGATAAGCGCGGCATTTTACGTAGGAACCGTTGGCCAACTGCTTCGTGTCGCAGGCCAAGAAGTAGTATCTGACTCGCGTGTCAAGGGGAACCGACGGGTTCGGGTTAGGGGCTCCGGTCGTGCCCAAGCGTCTGCGACTCCTGCCATGGTTGCCGCAAATCGTGCGTTGGCTTCTGCGGCGAGGTGGTTGTTCAGAATCACGCCTTTGCCCTCGATCACATCACTCACTTCCCCTTCCAACTCTTGAATCTTTTCTTTCTCAACTGAAGGCGATCCTTCTCCTGCTGTTGCGCCTGTTGCCGAGCGGTGGCCCGTTGCTGTTCAGCCTTCTGCCAATCGGCGGCTCTTTGCGGGTCGTATCCGAATCGCTTCTGGAGTTCGGGCGGCAACTTCTCCAGTGGGATCGTTGCAACGCCTGTCTTGTGGAAAATGGTGACAGTCGAAAGCGTCACTCTGCCCCAGCGGACTTCTTCATAGGTTGTCCCGTCAATTTTGATGCTACTAGGGGCTGCATTGCTCGTGACGCCGCTGGGCGCGGTGTTGCTGGTTGCACTGGCAGTGCTGGGCGTGTTGGTTTCTTCTGCACGAGCAGCGATAACAGCGAATGCGAAAAATAGACTACAGATACGCAGGCGATTCATTGCGGTTTCTCCTTTCGGTGACGGTGCCGGCCTCTACTCTTTCCCGCACTCTTTTCGCAAAGACGCAATTCGTTTTTTTAGTCCCACTTTCGGGTCTTGCTCCACGGCCAACTCGAATTCGCGCAAAGCCTGTTCCTTTTGGCCAAGTGACTCCAACGCCTCCCCTCGCATCCGGTGTGTCCGCGAGATTGCGTAGTGGTATTTCGCAGCGAATCCAAACTCAAAGGCGCGATTGCACAAGGATAAGACGCGCTCCGCCACTTCTTTTCTAAGTGGAAACGGCTCCCCCTCCGTCTCGCCCGTCTCTCCTGTCATTTCGCCACTCGCTTGGTTGAAGCAGTCGAAGGCATTGCGAGGTTCCGGTTGGAACGGGCCAGTGCATCCTTTCGCCTTGCAGTCTGGGCAAATGGTTTCTCCGCAATCATCGCAAACCGTCAACACCGTGCGGTGCACCGCCTCTCCGCAATGACCACACTTTTCCGGCTGATTCCGAAGCCACTCCGTTATGCGTGGGTCTTCCATTGGGATGAATCGCGGAGGCGTGAGTCCACGTTTCGGCTTCGGGTCATCATCGGGCGTGAGCAGTCCCAATTCCTCTGCATCTTCCCGTTCGACTTCAATCGTATTCATTCCGCTGTCCCAAGCGAATGGGGGGTACGGGTTGCCCAGCGAGTCGTCCCAAAGTTTTCCGAGCGAGTCCCATATCGGCGATGACTTCAACGCGACCATGCGCCCTGTGGCCTCGAACGCCGCCGCCGCGTCTTCATCCCCCGAATCATTCGCTGCCGCCGCCCATCGTTCATCCCAGCCGATAGCGCCGTCTGTTCCCTCTTTATAGTGTGGGTCGCCGCGTGGATATAGTCTTTGGCCGAACCGCTGCAGTTCTTTTGCCGGCCATCGCATCGAGTGTAGCCGGGTCGTTCTCTGAGACAGCCTGTGCGTAGCCCCTCGCCATGTCCACATTCGTTTCGATCACGAGGTTCTGGCGCTCAAATGAACAAAAATCCGCTGGTGTGTCTCCGGCATCGAGTTCCGGTTGGTAGCCTGTTTCGCGCAATACCTTCTGAATCGCCAGTCGCGCTTCGCCTTCATTGCCACGGCCTTCGACAATCATTTGCGCGTGTGCACGTACCGCCTCATTGATCGCGGGCAACCAGGCCGGCTTCGGAGGAATGGTGATTTCCTTCCCGCACCGGGGACAAGGCACCTGCAATCCCGCGCCGCCTTCGTCAACAAGAAGTTGGCCTTGGCACCAGACGCACTGGAAAGCGATGTCGCTCGTTCCACGACTTGGTTCGGCGAGCCAACTGCTTGGCCTAGCTGTTGTGGTGTTCTTTGGCATCGGCGCGCTTCAGCGCAGCCGAAGGCGACGGAACAAAAAGGGGCGCGAACTCAACGCACCCCCCACGAGAGGCACCGCGAAGCGCCTGTGCAGAGAGATACGCCAAGCCGCGCCCTTGCGGGGCGCGTACTCGGTCGGTCTCTGCACAATGAAAATTCGCGGTTTTCTCGTGAGACCGTAGCCGTAGCTACGCAAAATTATTGTTCAGGTGTCTTTCTCGATCAGTTTCTCGTGTCCTCCGCTATGCGGGCGAGTGTATTCCGCCGCCCCAGCAGAGGCAAGTATTTCACAATCGGCCACGGGTGCGCTCAGGATGGCCGACGCGTGCCGATATGAGTCTCCGCTCTCACGGCAGTTCGTCGGGCCGCAGCTTGACCACGAATTTGATGGCCTCTCCCCCCGTCGTTGCGTCCACCTTGTCGGGCTTGTCCAGCCCGAGCAGTTTCGACCGCCGCTGGCGCACCTCAAGGAGCAACCGCATGTACGCCGGGTTCCCGCACTGGCCTTCCTTGGTCTTGGTGATCTCGGCCGGCGTGAGCTTGTCGGCTCCTTGCGCCGTCACCTTCTGACGGATCGTCTCGGCGTCCAGCTTGGATTTTTCCCATGCCGACCAAAGCTCAGCCTCTTGCAACCGAAGTCCGGCCAGTTCCTTGCCCTTCGCCGATGCTATGTCTTCTGCAGCCCGCCTTCGCCATTCGTCCTCGACAAAAGCAACGTCCATGTGGATCTGCGCCCGCGACAGGCGATAGTTCCGCTGAGCGGCCAGCAACTCAACGATCTCGCGTTCTGTGTGGCCCTCGACCTTCCACCGCTCGATCTGCGCGCGGTCCACGCCCTTCTGGAATGAGCTGCGGAAGGGTCGCTTCGGATTGTCGCGCTTCAGTGCTTCAGCGGCGGTCATGCTCATGTTCCGGTGCTCATGGCGAGCTTACGCAGGGTTTTCTCTCGTGGGCCTATGCAGCCAACAACTTTGCCGTCGCTGGGTCTGCCGCGAACACTTCGCGCAGCTTCCAGAGTTCGCGCAGCCAGTCGATAATGCCGTCTAGGGTTTTAACGTGTTCGCCTTTGGTGTACCAAGCTCTTGCCATGCAACCCGTTGATCTTTGGGCGAGTGCAGGCGCGGGTTGGAAAACCGCCGGGAGTTTCCCGGAACGCTAGTCGTTGTAGGACGTGGCGAGCGGGGCCGGGTTGATTCGGTCGCCGTTGCGAAAAAGCACCGCTTCGACGCGGGCGATCAATTCCTCTACACGAAATGGCTTGCTGACGTAATCGTCAGCGCCGAGTTCGAATGCCTGCATCTTGTCGTCGTGCTCGATGCGACCCGACATGATGATGATGGGGGTCCATTGCACCGACCGGCTCTTGCGTACCATGCCGCAGACTTCAAAGCCATTGAGACGCGGCAGAATCAAATCCAAAATGATGCCGTCGGGACGTGATTCGAGGACGTAGTTGAGCGCCTCGATCCCGTCCTTGACGCGGTGAGTCCTGAAGCCGGCCTCCTTGAGCGCTTCGCAAACCACCTCGCTGATTGCCTCATCATCTTCGGCAACCAACAGGATTTTACTTCGTTTGCGAGCGGTTTTGGATCTCATAGCAGGCCGGATTAGAGCACTCCAAGTGCCAGTGGAACGTCTAATCGCGCGCGTTCAATTTCGAACCTAGCAACGCCGGCTGGACATCCCCTTCCCTCCGCAGTGTGGTAACGCCCTAATCTACTGTGAGTTCCCAGCTTTTTGGCGGGAATCCGCCTTCGCCTGTCGTCCAACAAATGGCCGGCCAGACCATTGCCCCCACAAAAATCATACTTCTCACTCTTCGGACCCTGTGCCACACTCGCGATGGTGAAGCGGATCGGGCCAATCGGGTCTTGGACCGGCGGCGACGGATGAATAACGTCGTCAAGGTCGATCCGCATTCGCCGCAACCCCGGGCCATCAAACGTGCCGCGGAAATCCTCCGGGCGGGCGGGCTCGTCGCCTTCCCGACGGAGACTGTCTACGGACTTGGCGCACACGCCCTTGACCCGTCAGCCGTCCGCAAAATCTTCGCCGTCAAGGAACGCCCTGACTGGGATCCGCTCATTGTTCACGTGCGCGACCTCGCCATGGCGCGACCGTTGATGAAGCGATTGGTGTCCCAATTCGAATTGCTCGCCAGTCGATTCTGGCCCGGTCCGCTCACGCTGGTGGTCGAAAAAGCGTCCCAGGTTCCCGACGAGGTGACGGCACGGCGGCCGACCATCGCCCTCCGCATGCCGTGGCATCCCGTGGCGGCGGCGCTGCTGGATGCGGCAAACCTGCCCATTGCCGCGCCGAGCGCCAACCGCTTTGGCCGGCCCAGCCCCACGCAAGCCGAGCATGTCGTCGCAGATCTGGGCGACCGGGTGGACTTGATTCTGGATGCGGGGCCGACGCCAATCGGCGTGGAATCAACCGTGCTCGACCTGACGCAGTCGCCACCCGCGATTTTGCGGGCGGGTGGGGTCAGCCGCGAGGAACTGGAACGGGTGCTCGGCCAGGTGCAACTGGGCAAGGCCGTGTCGGACCACGTCGCGCGACAGGGTCTGGCCAGTCCCGGCATGTCGCTCAAGCATTACGCCCCGCACGCGGCCGTCGAGTTGTTCGACGATGCGGCGCAACTTCGGGAACGTGCTGACGCGTTGGAGGCCGAAGGCAAACAAGTTGGCTTGTTGACCATTACCGATGACATTGACCGCCTGGCTCACACGCTTTTCGCCCAGTTGCGCGAGTTGGACGCGCAAAACGTGGACGTGATACTGTGTGTCCTGCCGCCGCCGCAGGGACTCGGGTTGGCCGTGCGCGACCGGTTGCTGCGCGCCGCGGGAAAGGGCGACCCGACATGAACAGGGCGGAAGCCGAAAAACGCGCCAAGGCGCTGGATTGGTTGAATCGATTGCGGAAGGAACATCCCGGCATGAGCCGCCTCGAAGCCGTCGAGAAAACCGCCGTCCAATTCGACCTCAGCCCGCTCGAAGAGGAGTGGCTGCTGCAGCAATTGACGCCGCCACCACCGGCGGAGTAAAGTCGCTCCGCTCTCAGCGCCCGGAGGGGTGGCAGAGTGGTCTAATGCGCACGCCTGGAAAGCGTGTGGAGTCGAAAGGCTCTCGCGAGTTCGAATCTCGCCCCCTCCGCCAGTCTTCGCTTGGGGCGCCGCGCCGAGCGAAGACTGTCTCGCCGTAGCGCAAGCGAAGGCGGACAAGAGCGCGCGCGATCACACACTCCGAGCTACGACTCGGCGCGCCAGCCCCTTACGTTACGCGCGCTTGCGTTTGAGGAACGGCCAGAGCGTCAGTGCGCCGAAAGCGGCAAGCAGAAATGCGGATGGCTCAGGAACAAACTCGAAGGTGAAATTGTCCATGGCAAAATTCACCCCTCCCGCTTGGAAAAAGCCGGCGTCCTCACCGCCGGAAGGGTTAAATGTGAGACGGTCAATGTTCAGGTAATTCAAGGCAAACAGAGTCGGGCTTGTCGCGCTAGCTACCACCGTCGTATTGAATAGCATGGTTGCGCCGCTGAATCCTTGAACTTGGATGTTCAAGTTGCTATTCCACGCGCCGGTGAAATAGGCGCTCTGGAAATTGAAATTCGTGCCAGGCGAATCAATCTCAGCGCCGCCGCTGAAAGCACCATAAGCCACGTTGGAGGCCGATACCATTCCGTAGTAATAGCCGCTCACGCCGTGAAGGGTGGTGTAAAGAATTGCATTCTTCGCTGCAAAATTACTCCAGACAAGTCCACCGTACCCATTCGCAATGAACGAACCGGAAGCGGTTTCGGAGAGATCATCAAATGTGAGGACATCGCCCCAACACATCGAGATCATGGAGTAACTGAGCAGGGCGAAGAACGCGAGGGGAGGGAGAAACAATCGCGGCTTCATGGTATGTCGCCTTTCCACCAACATCGTAACACGAAAGGGCCGCAAGTCGAGGTAATTCGGGTCAGCCGTGGCAGTCGGGCCAGCTGCCCTGCAGTCCCTTTCAGACACGCCGACCTCATTGTGTTCATTGGATCTTGCCTACAAGTGAAAAGCACTTGAGGGCAGGACAGATAGCATTCGTGATATTGATAGAAGAGCAGTCCACGTTCGTCCCGTTGCCATTCGGATCAGCTTGGCAAGTGCTGCAATCATTATTCCAAGAGCATGTCCCACTTGCGCTGCAGGTGTACACACCGCCATTGGTGACCGCGCCGATGGCGACCCCCGCGCTGTACCCGGTGGGATCGTTTGCCACGACGAAAACGTTGGTCGGAAGGCCGTCAAACGACACTGTGTACGACCCTGAATTATCATCGAAATGTCCCTGCTCATCGTTGAAGTAGAGGACCAAGGTGCCCGAGCATTGAGCCGTAAAGCTCCCGTTGGTTCCCAATTGGACGGCCCGCTGGCAGCGGGTGCAGAACTGCACCGGTACCGGCACATATTGACTGATGTTGTTCCCGTTTGTCCCGTTGCCGACTTGTCCCTCGTCATTGCGACCCCATCCCCAATAGTGATAGCTCCCTTGGTCCAGAGTCACCGCGCAAGCTGTGCCAACCACCAAAGAGATGGCCACTATCATCATCATCCGGGGAGTGAGCGCTGACCAGGACGGCGTTGCTGATGCCCGCCACCAGCATGGGCGCGTTCGTTAAGCTTATTCCGTTGGTACCCAGTTGCCCATTACTGTTATTCCCCCACGCGTAGACGCGGCCATTACCGGTCACCGCCAAGGTGAAACCATTGCCACCCGCGATTCCTACCACGTTGCTCAGTCCGCTGACCGGCCCCGGCACCGTGTAATCACCGCCGCGTCCCAAGGCCGGCCCCCCGCTGTCGCCCCAAGTCCACACAGTTTGGTCGGACGTCAAGGCGACTGTGTGGAAACCGCCGGCGGAAATGGCGACGACGTTCGCGATGTTTGTCACCATCGTTGGGGTATTGGTGCGGGCAGTCCCACCGATGCCCAACTGGCCTGAACTCCCTTCTCCCCATACCCATACCCTTGCGTTCAAGTCCAGTGCCACGCTGTGAACGTCGCCGGCGGCGATGGCCACGACCTGCGGCGGTATCAATGACTGGATAGGAGAGTTCGTGCACTGGCAACTCGTGGTAGGACCTCCTACGCCCAATTGTCCCCATTCGTCGCTTCCCCACGCAAATACCGCCCCATCGGCGCGCAAGGCCAGCGTGTGCTCATGGCCGGTGGCCACGCTGACCACATTGCTGACGCCGGTGATCCGGGACGGCGCAAGCAGATTGCCCTCCGCGTCAAGAAGACTTGCACGTGATCCCCCATCTCCCAAAACTCCAACGTAAATATCGCTGTACGACTCGCCCCAGGTCCACACTCGGCCCTCGGCATCTACCACCACAGTGAAATCCTGCCCGCCGGCTGCCAGCGCCACTGCATTGCTGATGGTTTGTCCAAAACAGGAGGTTGGATCCGCCACCTCCACGGGGAAAGGACGGTCACCGCCGTGCGGTGGATAATAAAATGGATATGGATCCCCGTACGTTTGATCGCCTAATTGTCCATCCTCATCGCTGCCCCAAGCCCAAACGGTTCCGTCCGGCCTCAGTGCCACGCTATGATGGAGCCCACCGGCAGAAATCGCGACGGGCAACTTGCGGGCGATCTTGTAGAATCGGTTGACGATATTGGTGGCTGTCGTCGTCGTGTCGGTCCAGCTCAGGCTATTGGGCTGGCCAAAGAGGTAACTTCGCCATGTCCAAAACGTGTTGGTGGTCAGTACATCGGTGGAGAGCACTCCGTATATAAAATTGGTGCATGCCTGCCACGCCAAAATCGTGTTGCGGTTGGAGTCAATCTGGATGCTGGTGAAGGAGAACGGTTGAAAGATATTTGTGATGTTGCAAGGATCGACGTCGCCAAATGAGTCGTCATCTGCCGACATCAGCATGAACTGCACGGTTCCTTGCGGCTCTGAATACGAGAGGTAGCTATCCTCGTCGGTTGCCGATACAACCCAGACATCCATCACGACCCGAGGCGGGTCCAAAAACGTGTCTCCGTCGGCAATCAGGGCATCATAGGATGTATCGCCGTTCCCAAAGAACAGCGCCCAGAACCGCAACGTCTCGCCATACGTTGCATAAGGCACGAAATCGGGCGGCGCGTCGAGCCGGAGCAATTCGACATCATTGGTGCCGGGCTTCACCACCACCTCGCCCGTAGCGGCGTTCTGGATCAACCGCAGAGGCCAGACGGTGACACCGCGGTGGATTTCCCAATCGTAGTTGGCGATCGCGGCGAAGGCGTTCGTGATCGCCGAGAAATCGACGAACCACGTGTCGATCGGCTGAAAGTTCCCGTCGAACGGCGAAATCAACGGGTAGGAAAGGCCGGATTGGTCAAAGACTGCGGTGAATTGAGCCGCGTTCGTGATTGTGTCTTGGGCGTGCGCCGTTCCGAATGTCCAAAGCCCCGCCGCGAATATCAGGGAGAGAACAAGACGACTCCGCTTCTCCATCTCGACTCCACTTCCGGGGTGCTGTCAAACAGCGTAAAGCGCACGGCCAGCACAAGTCGAGGCAATTCGAGGCACCGGCGCGAAGAGAGTTGGAGCATGTCGGCCTTTGCCGCAGGGATACGACGGGCGGCATGTTGTCACCACGTGGAACCACGTAGAACGTGGCAAGCGTGGCGAGGACTCGGTTATCGGAACCCGATATTATTGCTGGACGGGGCGGGGCGGGCCGCGTATAATGGCGACAGTTCTTTGAAATAAGAAGATCGGTTCGGGTCTACGCACCGCAAACGGCGACGGAACGGAGCGGTTTGAAAGACGGCACCCAGAGGCGCCCTGAGCCAGATCGCCCTACCTAAAGGGCGTTGGGAGGCGAACACCTTATAGAAAAGAGTGTTTCTGCCAAACGAACCCAACTGAAAAACGTGGAAGTATCGCGGAATGAATGGGTTGTGGGAAAAAGCGAGTTGGGTTCGTTTTGCAAAAAGAGGCAAAAAACAGGGAATAAATGGTAAAAAGAGGGCAGAAAAGGGTGTTTTTTGGGGGGGAAAGGGAGCCAATTTGAGGCACCGGAAGGTCTTGGAGGCCGCCTGCATCAACTTCTTCGAACGAACTGGCGATACATCTCAGCATAGGCGCCGTCGGCAGCAAGGAGTTGGTCGTGCGTCCCCCGCTCCACGATCTTTCCATGGTCGAGCACGAGCACGAGGTTGGCGTGGCGGATGGTGCTGAGACGGTGGGCGACAACGAAACTGGTCCGGCCCTGCAACAACGCGGTGAGAGCGCGCTGGATGCGCGCTTCGGTCATCGCGTCCACGGAACTCGTCGCTTCGTCCAGAATCAAGATGCGCGGGTCGGCCAGCAGGGCGCGCGCGAAGCAGACGAGCTGACGCTGGCCGAGCGAGAGATTCGCGCCGTGTTCCCCCACCGGCGTCGCAAACCCCGCCGCGAGCGAACCGATCACGTCGAGAAAATCGAGTTTGCGGACGGCGTCGACGACCTCGTCGTCGGTCGCCGTCGGTCGCGCGAAGCGGATGTTTTCCATGACCGTGCCGGTGAACAGGAAATTCTGCTGGCTGACGATGCCCATCTGGCGATGCAGGGAGTCGCCACGGATGTCGCGGGTGTCGAAGCCGTCGATGAGCACCTCGCCTTGTTGGGGGAGATAGAATTTCGAGATGAGATTGATCATGGAACTCTTGCCACTGCCCGTGTGGCCGACGAGCGCGACGGTCTGGCCGGGGTCGGCGACAAAACTCATGTCGTTGAGCGCCGGAGGACGGTCGGGCGCGTAGCGGAAGATCACGTTGCGAAACTCGACGCGACCGTGGATGCGCGGCAATTCGCGCGCGGTGGGCGGTTCCTCCCAATCCGGCTGGGAATCGAGCAGGCGGAACACGCGTTCGGCGCCCGCCATCGCGGTGAGGGCCTGGGTGTATTGCAGGCCGATGGGCTGGACGGAACTGAAGAACATGGTTGCGAGAAAGAAGAACTGGATGAGATTGCCGACATCCATGTGGATGGCCGGCTGCAACACGCGCCAGCCGCCGATCACCATCAACGCCGCCATGAAGGCCTGGCCGTTCAGTTCCAGCATCGGCAGAAACACGCCCGAGGCCCGGGCCACACCGAGGTTGTAGGCCGAGTGATCCAGAATGAGATCGCTGAACAGGCCGGCGTTCACCTCTTGCCGGGCGAACCCCTGGGTCACGCGGATGCCCGTGACGGATTCGGCCAGGGTCGCGGTGACGCGGCCCCAGCTTTCCTGCACTTCGCGGTTCGCGCGGCTCAGGGTGCGGCGGAAGCGGTAATTCAACGCGCCGAGTATCGGCGCCATGGCCAGCACGACGAGGAACAATACCCAGTCGTACCACAACATCAACAGCGCGCAGACGACCATCTGCCCGCCCTGCACGGCGCTGATGAAAAACACGTCCTGCCACCCGACGCGCATCGCTTCCGCGTCGGAGGTGTAGCGGCTGATGATGCGCCCGATCTTCGTGCGGTTGTAGAAGCTCATCGGCATTCGCAGCAGATGCAGGAAGATGTCGCGGCGCAAATCCTGGATGACCGATTCGCCCAACTCGAGCGCCAGCCGTTGACGGAAGTGAAAACAAAATTGCGTCACGGCAGCCAGCGCCAGATAGCCCGCCGCGCCCCACATGAGGCCGCGCGTGTCGTGATGCGTGATCGGTCCGTTGATGACCGCGCCGATGATCCATGCCAACAGCGGCAATTGGATCGACCGCGTGACCACCAACGCCAGCAGGCAATTGCGTCGGCGCGCGTGCGGCTTGGTGTAGCGAAACATCCGCCAGATCAGCGCCAACTCCAGCGGCCGCTGGTTCATCACCTCATCGAGGTCTTCGCGGCGAACCTGTGTCAGCGCCGTTTTCATGGGATGGCAAACTGCAGTTCCGCCGTGCGACGGTACGCCCCGTCCCGGCTGATCAACTCGTCGTGCGTGCCGACCTGCACGATCCGGCCGTCTTCCAGCACGAGGATGCGATGGGCGCGCCGCAACGTGCTCATGCGGTTGGCGACAATGAACGTGGTGCGACCGCGCATCGCGTTCTCAATCGCCTCGAGGATTTCCTTTTCCGTCTCGGGATCGACCGCCGCGGTCGGGTCATCGAGCAACAGAATGGCCGGGTCGAGCAACAGCGCGCGCGCGATGGCGAGGCGCTGGCGTTGCCCCCCCGACAAATCCTTCCCACCCTCCCCGAGTAGGGTGTCGTATCCTTTGGGCAGGTTGATGATGAACTCGTGCGCCGCGGCGATGGTTGCCGCCCGCTCGATTTCTTCACGGGTGGCGTTTGGATGCCCGAACGCGATGTTGGCGGCGACGGTGTTGCTGAAGAGAAAGCTCTCTTGAAACACCAGGCCGACATTTCGCCGGAGGTCATCGAGGTCGATGTGCCGCACGTCCGCTCCATCGACGAGCACGCGCCCGCGTTGCGGGTCGTAGAAACGCGGGATCAGGCTCAGGAGCGTGGTCTTCCCCGAGCCTGTCGGGCCGAGGATGGCGATGCATTCGCCGGGACTCGCCTCGAAGGTGACGTCCTGCAGTTCGGGATTCTCCGTGCCGCCATATCCAAAGCTGACGTTTTCGAAGCGGATGGCGCCGCGGGCGCGGGGCAGCGGGGCTGCGTCCAACGGACTGAGAATCTCGACCGGCGCGTCGAGCACTTCGAACACGCGCCGCGCGCCCACGAGGCTTTGCTGGATGGTGTTGGCAATCTGCGTGATGTTCAAGACTTGGGCGGAGAATTGCTGGAGCAGCGCGGCGAACACGACCATTCCCGTGCCGAGGGCCAACTCGCCCGTGATGACCAGATGCCCCCCGTATGCCAGGAGCACGGTGATATTAATCAGCGTGAGCATTCCCGTGCCGGGCACGAACAGGCTCACGCGCCAGAAAATGTCCTGCTGCTGCACCCGCACGGCTTCGTTGCTGGCTTCAAAGATCTGAAACTGCTCCCGCTCGCGGGCGAACCCCTTGATCGTCTGGATCCCCTCCGCCGTCTCCGCCACGTGGAGGATCATGCGGTCCACCAACTCGCGGTTGCGGGAGTACCCGGGCTGCACCGCGCGCGAGAACGCGGCCGCAATTACCCACAGCAACGGGACCGTCGCCAGGCACGCCAGCGCCAGCTTCGCGTGCACCACCAACATGAACGAAATGTACGTGACCAGCAACAACACCATGATGACCCCCTGGATCAGCACGTTGTTGACGAAATTCGCGACCGCGCGCGAGTCGCCTGTGACCCGATTGATGATCGAACCCGTTTCATTCGCGTCGTAGAAACGGAAACTGAGCCGCTGGAGCTTTTCGTAGACACTCGCGCGCATCTCGACCACGATGTACCGTTCCATGAGCACGGCGACCGCGACACTGCTGGCATACGTGAGCAGCGCCCGCAGCATCGCCAAGGCCAGCATCACAAGGGCAATCGCCATGAGGATGTTCATCGGCGTCCAGGTTGCGGGCGGCGCGAGCTGCAACGGCCAGCGGGGCGGGCTCACGCCTGGTTGGACCTGGAAGCGAATGTAATCGATACCCAAACCCGTCAATCCCAAGCCGCCCAATCCCATCACCACCAGAATCAACTGGTAGACAAACACCTTGATACATTCCCTGCGATAGCGCCAACTCAACGCCAACAGGCGACGGATCACCGTCCAATCGGACTCGGTGCTGGCCTGTATGGTTGCGCGCGCGGACATCTCGAAAAGCAAACCACGTTGCGACGGCGCTCACAAGAGAGAACTCGCTCCATCAACGCGCTTGGCTTGGGGCGTCGGCCCGCTATAATTCATCCACTATGCCTGTGAAGAACCTGCTCTTTTCGTCCCCCAAACCCGTCATCGCCATGATTCATCTCGAAGCGCTGCCCGGCACGCCCGCCAGCCGGCAAAGCGTGCGCGAGATCGAAGCCGTGGCTGTGCGCGAAGCAACGATGTACCGCGAGGCGGGCGTCCACGGCATCATGATCGAGAACATGCATGACACGCCGTACTTGCGCGGCGAGGTCGGCCCCGAAATTGTTTCGGTCATGGCCGTCGTGGCGCGGGCCGTGAAGGATGCGAGCCGGCTGCCGTGTGGCGTGCAAGTCCTGGCGGGCGCCAATACCGAAGCCATGGCCGTCGCGCACGCGGCTCGGCTGGATTTTATTCGCGTCGAAGGATTCGCCTTTGCCCACGTGGCGGATGAAGGGTTCATCCAATCGTCCGCCGCTCCCCTGCTCCGCTACCGAAGGCAAATCGGGGCGGACCGCGTCCAGGTCTGGGCCGATGTGAAGAAGAAACATAGTTCGCACGCGATCACGGCCGATGTCGGCATCGGCGAAACGGCGGCGGCGGTGGAGTTCATGCGCGGCGACGCGGTGATCATCACGGGTTCGGTGACGGGCGATCCGCCGACGCTGGCCGATATCCGCGCGGCGAGGGAACACTGTCGGCTGTCGATTTATCTCGGCTCAGGTGTGACGGCTCAAAATCTCGCGAAGTACTGTGCGGTAGCCGATGGATTCATCATCGGGTCACACTTCAAAGTGGAGGGCGTATGGTCAAAGCCAGTGGATGCAAGACGGGTTGCCCAATTTATGAGAACCCACGCGCGGCTCACCGGGTAGCGGCCAAACCGCGTTGCTATCAATTTGTCTGCCCTTTTCCCCCTCATATCCATCGCCGAATTATCAGGCCTGGCCTGATCAATACATCGCTGTGCGGACAAGTTCGACGAGGGATTTTGACCTGCTCTTTCCTCGAGGTGCGGGGGGCGGTTCCAATTCGGCGATCTTCCGCACGGGCAATTGCATCAATTCGTACTCCGCCTGCAACCAATCATCGAGATCGTACCCATTGGTGCGGCCCCGTTCGAGATAGAGCTGGTAGGCGCGAGCGGCGATTTGTTCCGACGTTAGACCTTGTTGCGTCATCCTGCCTGTATCCTCCTCTCTCTCTTCATGCTGAGCGTTGCAACCGAAATAATCTTCGGTCGTCATCGGCACGCCAGACCTCCTTGTTAAGTCAGACACGCCGTTTGCTATTCTCGCTCATTATTTTCCAATTGCAAGGTTTTATGCGGGCACAGTTTGACCAGACCGGCGCAATTTGTTACTAGGATGCTAACGATGCAAGCATGGTTGCAACGGGTACGGGTAATCGGCAACAAGTTCCAAGTATTGCTCTCGGCGCAACTGGGCAAGCGTTCGCCGGGTGAAGGCGCTTTTATCGTGCTCCTGCCCATCGTCGGCGTGGCGGTCGGTTTTACAAGCGTAGCAACCGCCCATGTGATTTCTTTCCTGCAGAATCTATTCTGGGGCAGCGGCCATAATTTGCTCGATGCCGCCCGGGGCTATCCTTGGTTCTTGCGGCTCGCAATTCCATTGGTCGGAGGGCTGCTCGTCGGCGTGATGGGTTGGTTTTTCCGCGTTCAGACCCGCGGGGGTGGCGTGACGACCATCATGCAAGCGGTTTCGCTCAAGGGCGGATACCTCTCTTTGCGGCAAACGGTGCCACGCGATTGGGCAGCGATTGTCACGATTTCCACCGGCGGTTCGCTCGGACGCGAAGGCGCGATGGCGCTGTTGGCCAGCGCCATTGGTTCCTGGACAGGACGCCGCTTTCGGCTTTCGTCCCAGCAACTTCGCGTGCTGGTCTGCGCCTCCGCGGCGGCGGCGCTGGCGGCCGTATATAACGCCCCCATTGGCGGGTCGCTCTTCGCGATGGAGATTCTCATGGGCAATTTCGCGCTTGAAGTGCTCGGACCGGTCGTCGTGGTGTCGGTCATTTCCACGCTGGTGTTTCGTAGTTGCACGGGCAGCCTGCCTCGCTTTGAAGTTCCCCACTACCAGCTGGTGTCCGCGTGGGAATTGTTTCCCTATCTTGTGCTGGGGCTCCTGGCCGGCCTGACCTCCCTGCTGTTTGTGCGCGCGCTGTTCGGATCGCAAGACTTGTTCGAGAAACTTCCGCTCCCCAACCGGCTGAAACCCGCCCTCGGGATGCTGCTGGTGGGGGCTATCGGCATCGGGTGGCCCCACGTTTTCGGCAACGGTTTTGAAACGGTCAACCTGACGCTGCGCGAACAGATCCCGATCATGATGCTCCTCGCATTGATTCCCATAAAAATGATCGCTTCGTCGCTAACCTTTGGCTCGGGCGGCGCCGGCGGACTGTTCACACCGTCGCTGATGGTCGGCGCGCTGCTCGGCGGCTCCTTCGGCTACGGGGTGCACCTGCTGTTTCCCCATATTACCGCCGAGCATGGAGCGTACGCGTTGGTGGGCATGGGCGGCGTTCTGGCGGGCATGACGCACGCGCCGTTGACGGCCATCATGATGATCTTCGAGCAGACCAACAACTACCAGATCGTGCTCCCGTTGATGTTCGTCTGCATCATCAGCCATTTCACCACGCGCTTGTTCAAGGGTCGATCATGGGAGGAAGAATCGCTGCGGCGGCGAGGCATCGCGTTGCCGACCGGCTTGGAGGCCAGTGTGATGCAGTCTGTGCGCGTGGAGGACATCATGCACGACGACGTGTCCGCCATCAGCCATTCGGTTTCCTTCCCCATGGTCGTCGAGCAGTTTCTCAAGGAGCCTTACAATAATCTCTACGTCGTGAACAGCGCCGGAAGATTTCTTGGCGCGATCCGTCTCCACTCCCTGAAGGACATGCTGCACCAGGCTGAATCGCTGTCATCCGTCATTGCCGATGATCTGGTCGACGCCTCCTTCCAATTCGTCACCCCGCGCCAGAACCTTGCCGACGTGATGGACATTTTCTGGCGAGAAAATGCCGAACGCCTCCCCGTCATCGACAATTCCACCGATCGCAAGCTGATTGGTTGGATTTCCAAACGCGATCTGCTCGGTGTATACAGCCAGGAAGTTTTGCGCAAACGACAACGGCTCGCCCGCTTCGTGGTCAATGAAGGCGATGAAAGACACGACGTGTTCGTCGAATTGCCGGAAGGGTTTGAAGTCCGCACCTTCGAATTACCGGCGCATCTCGACGGACGCACTCTCTCCGATCTCGCACCGCGCTCCAGCTACGGCGTCCACATCCTCGTCATCAAGCACCGCGACCCCGTCACCGGCCGCAGCATCACGGAAATGCCCGGACCGACCACGCGCCTGGCCGCCGGTGACGATCTGGTCGTGATCGGTCGATACCACGGCCTCGCTCAATTCATGGCCACCTTGGTCACCGGCGTTGAAAATGAGCCGAAGTGAGTTAAGCTATCCGTGACATGAGTGTGGACCAGCCATTGCCATCGCCGGAAGAGATTCAGAGCAAACTCTCGGAGTTCATGAAGAAGGAGTTTGGCGACCGTGTTGTTTTTGCTTCGCCGCAAACCGAGCGGTCGGAGACGTCCTCGCCCGTGGATGATTCGAAGCGCAAAGCCATCGAGTTCGACTTCCATCTTAAACCCAAGGACGTGAAAGCGCACCTCGACCGCTTCGTCATCCGGCAGGAGGACGCGAAGAAGGCGCTCGCCATTGCCGTGTGCGACCACTACAACCACGTCAAAGCTGCTGAGCAAGGCGAGGAACTACGCGACTACGTGAAGCAGAACGTCCTGCTCATCGGCCCGACGGGCGTCGGCAAGACGTACCTCATCAAGACGATTGCCGACCTGATCGGCGTGCCGTTTGTGAAGGCCGACGCCACGAAGTTCAGCGAGACGGGCTATGTCGGCGGCGACGTGGAAGATCTCGTGCGGGAACTCGTCCACCGCGCCGATGGTGATGTAGACCTCGCGAAATACGGCATCGTGTACCTGGACGAAGTCGATAAGATCGCCACGCCCGCCAACATTCTCGGGCGCGATGTGAGCGGCCGCGGCGTCCAGACGAATTTGCTCAAGCTGATGGAGGAAACCGAAGTTCCGCTGCGCTCGCCCACCGATATTCAGGCGCAATTACAGGCCGCGTTCGAGTATCAGCGCCGGGGCAAGGTCAAACGCGAGACGATCAACACCAAGCACATCCTGTTCATCGTCAGTGGTGCTTTCGATCAGATGCTCGAGATCATCCGCCGACGCATCCGCCAGTCGCATATCGGATTCGGCGGCCACCTCGCGGAAACCGTAAGCGAGGCGGAGCTGCATCGGAGCGGCCAGACGGAGGACTTCGTGAAGTTCGGTTTCGAGCCGGAGTTCATCGGTCGACTGCCCGTGCGCGTGGTTCTCGACAAACTGACCGTCGAAGATCTCTACAACATTCTCAAGCAAAGCGAGGGTTCGGTCGTCAAACAATATGAGTCCAGCTTCCGCGCGTTCGGCATTGACGTGATTTTTTCGGACGAGGGATTGCGGGCGATCTCCGAGAAGGCGGCGCTCGAAAACACCGGCGCGCGCGGGTTGCTCACCGTCTGCGAACGCGGGCTTCGGGAATTCAAATTCGAGTTGCCGTCCTCCAAGGTGCGCCAATTTGTCGTCACCCGACCGCTCGTGGAGAATCCCGAAGCCGAACTGCAACGGATCCTGAACGAGCCGGCCTACGAGCAGCGCGAGCTGATTCGCCAGCTGGTGCACGACTTCGAGCGACGGTTCGAGGAGAAACACAACCTGCGGATGCGCCTGGAACCCGACGCGATCGAAGAGATCGTCGAACGTGCCCAGCACGCGGGCAAATCCGTCACTGACCTTTGCCGTGAGTTGTTCAAGGACTACCAGTTCGGCCTGAACCTCATCAAGACCAACGCCGGCCAGACCGAATTCGTCATTCCCAAATCCGCCCTCGCCGACCCCGACAAATTCCTCAGCGAGTGGGTCGTCTCCAGCTATCGCAAAGAAGAGTCCGGCAGCGCGTCGTAATTGCTGCCTTACCGGCTCGAACACTTCTTCGGCGTGGCCGGCTTGTTCGGTGGCGCGACGGAAGCACGTGGGGTTCCACGCGCATATCTGGGAACGATCTCAGATTCAGTCGTGCCTCTCGTCGAAACGCTCCCGTCCGCTCCCTTGACCGATTTCACGATGGGGGCTACGTTTCCTAGCGGCGAATGACGAAACGAGAGGAGGGTCTCATGGATCGTCCGGTTAGAATCAGAGCATCGTTGATGACGCTAGTGGCTGGAGCAAGCCTGCTGGTGGCGACGGGCTGTTACGAAGAGCGTCCGTATCCGCCTCCGCCACCTGCGTACGTGGAAGGATACGACTATTATTATTACCCCGACGAGGAAGTGTATTTTTACCCGGAAACGGGTGTGTACTTCTGGTTCGGAGGGGGCGAATGGCATCGGGGTCGGCACCTGCCGCGAACAATTGTGGTCCACGATGAATCGCGCATACCCGTGCGGATAAACTCACGAGTCCCGTATGAGCACCACGCGGAGATCCGCGCCAAATACCCCGCTCACGCTCCCGTTCCTCTCCGTGAGGAGAGACACGAAGAGCCGATGGAACACAACGGAAGGTAGACGCCAATTTATTGCCATCCGAATCACGAGGCGCTTCGTTCACCGCGAAGCGCCTCGTCTCATCTTCTTATTGCGCCCGGAGACTTGCCGGACGACTCAGGAATTCTTTATTTCCCGTACAGGTCATTGAGCAGCGCGGCGAGGCGGTAGCCGGCGACAACGAGTTGATGGCGGGCGGTGTTTGTCGCTTGCTTGACGTATTCTTCCGTGAGCTTGACGTCCTTCGCCCCGTACGGCGCGCCGAGCGTTCCATAAACTTGTGTACAAGCGATTTCGTGCGATTCCAACACCCACTTCTTGACATCGAAGCGCGTATCCAACTTCGGTGACACATTGAGATCCAGTTTCTTGAGCCAGTCTTTCAATTCAGGGCTGTCCGGTGCATCGGTACGGTTCAGTGGGTCCAAGGCCTTGACTTCACCATTCTCGTAGTACCGCCGATAGGCCCCGTCCCAGAATGTGTGCAGGTTTGGCCACGGGGTATCGGCAAGGTTGGCCAGACTCACGCCGTTGCCGCCGGCATCGTCCTTGTACTTGTCGCCGGGTTTTAGGTCGGGATTATACCGCGCCGTGGTGTGCAACGGCTGATGAAGGTCCCCGACGAAATGCATGATCATGGCCAGTGCCACCGATTCATTCGGCACGAGCGCATCCGTCTGCTTGCTCTTCACGAGATCGACGCAATGATTCAGCGCTACGATCACATTGCCGTTGGTCACGGTCAACGTGGGAGGGTTTGCCAGCACGTCCGGGTCGTTGGTGGCGCAGCCAATATCGATGTAGTGCCACGGTTTGTACAGGCCGCGGAACTGCGGGTCTGACGCAATCCCTTTGATGTCGTCAGGCCAGCAGGCGATGGTAATGCCGTTGTACGGCACGTCACCCTTGTGAAGTTTGGCAGCCACTTCGTCCACGCGCGCGCGGGCCTTCTCGTTGAGGCGGTCATAGGCGATCTGCGCGACGAGCATATGACCGCTGTCGTCCCATGCGCGGGCATTGAGCGTGGCAACGACAACCAGTAGCAAAGCGGATGCGATGCACTTCAATTTCTTGACTTTCATTAGTCTATCCTCCGTATGGTGAGTTTGGGCCAAAAGCATTCAGTATCAGGGAATAGACGTAGTATTACGCAGAAGCGCCAACATGCGCAAGCACAGATCTGGATATCGCGTAGGGCACAGCTGAAGAACCTTGGTTGAACGGGTTAGCCGTGAACTGCCACGATGTCTGGCCAGAAAGCGAATCTTTGCTTTTTAAATGGCACCCGTGGTAGTATTCAGAGGTTGCTTTCTATGGCAGCAACAAAACAAGGAGGGAGCCATGAGAACGTTGAAGTTGACCGGTCTGGTAACGGTTCTGGCGCTGGCAGGTGCTTACACGGCGCTGGGGACCGAAGAGAAGCCGCTGGGGGATCAAGTCAAGGAAGCCATCCAGCTTTTCAAAAGTGACGACTCGAAGATCGTAAAGTTGTTCGAGTCCGCGCATGGTTATGTGGTGTTTCCGGGCATTGGCAAGGGCGCCGTGGGTATTGGCGGCGCCGCCGGTGACGGCCAGGTGTTCGAAAAGGGCACACTGATCGGCACGGCGAGGATGACGCAGATCACCATTGGCGCACAGTTGGGCGGACAAACCTTTTCCGAGGTGATCTTCTTTGAGACCAAGGAAGCGCTGGAAGCCTTTCGATCCAGTGAATGGGCGATGAGCGCGGGGGTCAGTGCCGTCGCGGCCGCTGAGAGCGCGTCGGCCGATGCCAAGTATAAGAACGGCGTGTTGGTGTTTACCATCGCCAAGGGCGGTCTCATGTTCGAAGCCAGCGTGGGCGGACAGAAATTCAAGTTCACGCCGCTCGACAAGAAATAGCGGAGCGGGGCGCGACCTGCGAATCTGACGGACGGGCCGTTGCAGCGGGAGCACCGTTGCAAGGACCCGTCTGTTTTTTTTTGGCGCAACTCGGGCATTGCCCGGAGCGTGCGGTGTGCGATAATTCGTCTTCGAAATGGCGGACATCATCCTCACCGCGCTGAACGCGAAGTACGCGCATTGCGCGTTCGGATTGCGTTACTTGATGGCCAATCTGGGCGGGTTGCGGGCGCAGGCGCGGATTCTTGAGTTCGACATCAACCAGCGCCCGATCGATGTTGTCGAGGCGATTCTGCTGCACGAACCGAAGATCGTCGGCATCGGCGTGTACGTCTGGAATGCGACCCAATCCCTGCAACTGGTCGCTGACCTAAAACGGCTGCGGCCGGAGTTGACCGTCATCATCGGCGGGCCGGAAGTCAGTAACGAGTGCGACCAGCAGGAGATTGTGCGGCTCGCTGACTGTGTGATCACCGGCGAAGGGGACCTCGCTTTTGCGAACATCTGTGGCCAAATCCTGTCGCGGAAGCGTCTCGACTCGAAAATCGTCCCCGCTCCCCTGCCCGACTTCGATCGGCTGACCCTGCCGTACGAACTCTACACTGACACGGACATTGCGCACCGCGTCATTTACGTGGAGGCGTCGCGCGGCTGCCCGTTCGAATGTGAGTTCTGCCTGTCGTCGCTCGACATTCCCGTGCGCAACGTGCCGCTCGATGCGTTTCTGGCGGCGATGCAACGCTTGCTCGACCGCGGGGTGCGCCAGTTCAAATTCGTCGACCGAACGTTTAACCTGAACTTAAAAACCAGTTCGGCCATCCTGCGGTTTTTTCTCGAACGCTATCGGCCGGGATTGTTCGCGCACTTCGAGATGATCCCCGATCGGCTGCCGGACGCGCTGCGAACATTGATCGCGCAATTCCCGCGCGGGGCGCTGCAATTCGAGGTCGGCATCCAGACGTTCAACGAGGGGGTCGCCAAACTGATCAGCCGCCGGCAGGACAATGCAAAAGCCGAGGCGAACCTGCGCTGGCTCCGCGAAGAGACGGGCGTGCATGTGCACGCGGACCTGATTGTCGGTTTGCCCGGCGAAGATGTGGACAGTTTTGCAGCGGGATTCGACCGACTGGTCTCGCTGCGGCCACAGGAAATACAAGTGGGTTTGCTGAAGCGGCTGCGCGGAACGCCGATTGTACGCCATGACCGCGAATGGGGCATGGTCTACAGTCCGCAGCCGCCTTATGAACTCCTGCAGACGAAGCTCATTGATTTCTTCACGATGCAACGGCTGCGCCGTTTCTCGCGGTACTGGGATTTGATGGCCAACAGCGGCAGCTTTGTGGAGACGACGCCCCTGCTCTGGCGTGACGGTTCGTCATTCCACGGGTTCATGCGTTTTGCGGACTGGCTTTACGGACAGACGAAGCAGACGCACGGCATTGCGCTGTCGCGGCTGCGCGAACTGGTCGCGCAATATCTCACGGAAGAAGCGGGTTTGACTCGCGCGGAAGTCCATCGCGCCCTTGAGTGCGACACGGAACGGACACGCGGTTCCTCGGTGCCCGGCGCGCCCCCGAGGCAAGCCCGGCATTTGGCCCGGTCGTAACGGCGAAACCTGTCATTCAGCGTCTTACTTTTGCTTTCGATGCCGAACGTGCTGCCAGCCGAGCCAGCCGATGGCGACGAATGGCAGCACCAACGCCAGGACGACAAAGAATATCCCCGCAGCACCTTCCCCGACTTGTCGCTCCAGCACAATGAAGCCCACAACCAGCGGTAACACGGCGTACACCATGTAGCGCAGCAGCAAACCCCAGTGGAACAGTTTCATTGCGGAGGAAATATAACGGACGCGGCGCGAGGTTTGCACTACAAATGCAGGTGGCTTGGAACGGAAGACGCACAATCCCCGGAGGCAGCGCTCCTTTTGTGTTGCGATGACGATACCGTCTCCCTAAGCTGCAGACGAATTTGTGAAGGAGGTTGAACGATTATGAAGCGCGCTTTTCCGGTTCTTTTCATCCTTTTAGCTGGCTGCATCGTGCAGTCCTTCTATCCATTCTATACGGACAGATCGAAAGTCACCATGCCTCAATTGCAGGGTGAATGGGACGCGGTGGTTGCATTTGGGGAGAAACAGGAAGCGACCAATATTCCTCCCTGGCAATTCACCGGCGACCAGATTTGGGCATACGATCCCAACGCTCTGCGTTCCAGGATTCACGTGACGTTCTTCACCGTCGGGAAACAATTGTTCTGCGACTCGATTGCTGCCGACACAACTGAAACCACTCCGTGGTACTGGGCGTGGCATACACGTGGCGTTCACACCGTTACGAAAGTCGAAACGAATGCGGACCTGCTCACATTTAGACCGCTCGACCTCGACTGGCTCACCAATAGCATCGCCACTGGTAAGGTCTCACTGCCGTATCTGACACAGCCCGGCGACGTCTGGCCACTGTTCACCGCCAAGCCAGCCGATTGGGAGAAGTTCCTGACAAAGTATGCGAACAACACAGACGCATTTCCCACCAATCACATCTATGTCCTTAAACGACACATGACCACACCAACCAAGTGAGCCCGCACACCCCATGAAAGACCCGCGCCACGAAAAGCTCGCCCGATTGTTGGCCGAATACTCCGTCGCCCTGAAACCGCGCGACATTGTTGCCATCCAGGGCGATGCTTCCGCCACGCCACTGATCCGCGAATGTTATCGGGCCGCGTTGCGGCGCGGCGCGTTTGTGATCACCGACGTGCGCATCGACAGCCTCGCGGAGGTGTTCTACGCCGAAGCGAATAAGGAACAGCTCCAGTGGGTGTCGCCGTTCGCCAAGTTCAAGCTCAGCAAGGTGGATGCGCTCATCAGCTTTTGGGCTGAGGAGAACACCAAGGCGTTGACCAACGTGGATCCGAAGTTGATGGCCGCGGCGTCCTCTGCGCGCAAGCCGATCAACAAAATCTTCATGGACCGCAGCGCCAGCGGCGCGTTGCGGTGGGTCGGCACACAGTGGCCGTGCAACGCCAGCGCGCAGGACGCGGAGATGTCGCTGACGGAGTACGAAGAGTTCGTCTTCGGTGCGGGTCATCTCGATGACCGCGATCCCATTGCTGCGTGGAAATGCATCTCCAAAGACCAGCAGTCGCTCACCAATTTCCTCAATAAGGCGCGCGAGGTGCGTATCGTAGCCGAAGATACGGATATTCGTTACTCGTGCGAAGGCCGTAAATGGATCAACTGTGACGGACATTACAATTTTCCCGACGGCGAGGTGTTCACCGGGCCCGTCGAGAACAGCGTCGAGGGACACGTGAAGTTCAGTTTCCCGGCGGTCCATGGCGGACGTGAAGTGCACGGCGCGCGCCTGACGTTCGAGCGCGGGAAAGTGGCGAAGGCCGAAGCGGAAAAGGGACAGGATTTCCTGCGGGCGATGATCGACATGGACAGCGGCTCGTGCTACCTCGGCGAGGCCGCCATCGGCACCAACTACAATGTGAAACGCTACACGAAGAACACGTTGTTCGACGAGAAGATCGGCGGCACGATCCATTTGGCACTCGGCGCGGGGTACAGTGAGACGGGCAACAAGAACCGCAGCGGCCTGCACTGGGACATGGTTTGCGATCTTCACAAAGGCGGCGAGCTATACGTGGACGGCAATCTCATCCAGAAGAATGGCCGCTTTTTTAACAAGAAATTCCCACAGCCCTGATGTTTGACGCAAGAGCCCCGCTGGGCGCTCGCTAGGTCGGCCGAATTGTTAGTTTACTCGCAGTCTGAGACTCCCGAACAACTTTCCACTCGAGGTCATGATCTACCTGAGCATGATATTGTAAAAGGGACGCGACGTTGCCATTCATTTCGGCTGGCGTTGGGAGTCCGCATTTGCTACCACTCCCTGCATGGCGAGCACGCTAGCGAGGAGCCTGGAGCTTCGCAAGCCAGAACTCCGTGAGCAGACGATGAACTTCGAGGTTCTCTACTCCGCAGCCCACGCGGAATTTCCCGATTCGGAACCGCTCGGCGGCGGGAAAGCCGTCGCCGACTATTTGATTCGCGAGTGGCGCAAGAGCGAGCCGTTCCAGTTCACCGTCCTGAGTCCACGCTCATTGGAATGTCTGGAGTTGCCCAAACCATTGGCCGAGTTGAGCGAACGCCAATACGCGCGTTTTTGCCGGCAATTCGAAAGCGCTGTGACGGACAAGATCCTGAGGCGTGACCCAAAGCGCTGCGTGGTGTTGAGCAACGACATCAGCGAGGGGCCGGACTTTGGTGTCCTCGGCCTGCGGGGCTACAAGATTGTGACGATCTTCCATGTGGATGTGGTGGAATACTTCACGCGGTTCTACCTGCACGGCCTCATCCGCCCGGAAACCGCGGCTCGCATCCGGTGGTTTCACAGGATGCCCGACGTGCTGCGGCTGGTATTCGAGAAGCAATACGAATGCGTGCGTCACAGTGCGCGCATCATCGTGCCGTCGGCCCCGATGCGGGAAGTGATTTTGCGGTGCTATCCGTGGTGTCCGGCAGACAATATCGTCGTGTTGCCGTGGGGAGACGTTGCGGAATACGATTCGGCGCGCGTGACCGCCAGGCGCTACGAAGTAGATGTTGCCGACGACGAGATTGTCATCATGACGCTTAGCCGGTTGTCGCCTGAGAAAGCGATTGAACGATTGCTGGCGGCCCTTCCCCACGTGAACGCCCATGCGCGGAAGCTACGGCTGTTTGTCTGCGGCGGGCCGGCGTATATGAAGGGGCGCGCCTACGAACAGAAACTCCGCCGGCTCGCGGCCAAGGTCACGACCGCTGAGGTGGAATTTACCGGCCACGTCATTGGCGGCAAGAAGGCCGTGCTGCTGCGACGCGCCGATATTTTCGTTTCTCCGTCGAAGCACGAGAGCTACGGGCTGACGATTGCCGAGGCGTTGGCGGCGGGGTGCCGCGTAATCTCGCACCACCATTATGGCGCCGAAGGAACGGTGGTGGATTGTTCCGACCCCAAGGCGTTGGCCGCTGCGATCAGCACCATGATCGCGGACGGTCGCACGAAAAAGACCGGCGATGCCATGCGGCGGTCACCGGCTGCCGAGCAACTCGCCGCATTGCTCGCAGCAACGATGGAGTATCCATCCCCGTCCGCGCGACGATAAGGGCCACCCCATCTCAGCCCTTGCAATCAGCGCGTGTTGTCGTTATCCTGCCGCAGCAAGGTGACCTTATGCAACTGAACGACATTCTCGAACGATATCCCAAAGCGGTGAAGCTCAAGAATGGCACGTCGGTGATGATACGCCCCCTCGAGGCGACCGACGAAAAGCAATTCCATGCCTTTTTTGTCGCGGTACCGGACACCGAACGGATTCTCTTCAAACATCGCGTGACCGACGCGGAAGTCATCCGCGATTGGTGCAAACGCATCGATTACGGGAAGATTTTGCCGTTGCTGGCGCTGGACGGGGACAAGGTAGTTGCCGACGCTTCCCTGCACCAGACTCTCGGCGGTTGGAAACGCCATATCGGGCGGCTCAGTGTTGTGGTTCATCCCAGCTACCGTGGCCGGGGTCTGGCGAAGATTCTGGTCGACGAACTTGTCCACATCGCGCGCGATGTTGGCCTGGAAAAACTCGAAGCTGAATTCCTTGGCGAACAACAGGCCGCCCGCCGTGTATTCCAAGAGCACGGTTTCAACGAGTTGCTCGTGTTGGAGGACTACGTCAAGGACATGCAGGCCATTTCTCACGACTACGTCCTCATGGGCCGCCACATCATCACGGACGAAGAATACACCTCCGCCGCAGGGTGATTTGCCTCCGAGAACGAAGTCAGCCGTTTCAACATTCGAGCTCGCAAGGTTGCAGCGCTCCTTGTTTTTGTGTACAAGACCGTGAATGCGGCTGGGCTTCTACCTCCTCTATTACGGCGTCGGCAAATCCCTGTTCACGATTATCTTTCGCGTCATTTTTCGAACGCGTGCGGTGGGGCGCGAGCGGGTCCCGCGTGAGGACGGTCTTCTCGTTGTCTGCAATCACATCAGCTTCGCCGACCCGCCCGTATTGGGAACGATGATGCCCCGCCCCGTCGAGTTCATGACCATGGCGGAGATGTTTCGCAAACCATGGCTGGCGCGGCTGCTGCGCACCAGTGGCTGTTTTCCTGTGGATCGTTCCCGTGTCGATCACGGCGCGGTGCGCGAGGCCATTCGTCGTTTGCGGGCGGGCCGCTGCGTGGTTATCTTTCCCGAAGCCGGTATCCGCCTTACGGAACAGTCCGTGCTTGGCGGCGACCCCGTGTTCAAGCCCGGCGCCGGTTCCATCGCGCTGCTCGGTGAGGCGGCGATTCTGCCCGTCATCGTGCGCGACACGCGAAAGCCGTACGTCGGCCGCAATTGGCTCCCGATCCATCGGGGCCGGCTGCAACGTGAAACCATGAGTATTACCTTTGGCGGACCGTTTTGCCTTTGGAATCCCGCCGGTCTCGCCGCCGCCGATCGACGGCGCCGCGCCGACGAGATTCTACGCGAGCAGCTCTTGAAAACCGTTGAACTGAACTGACGTTCTGCTAGAGTCGGCCCGTGTTGCACAAATCCCTGGCAATTCTCTTGATGGTCGTCGTGGCCCGGTCGGCGGCGTTTGCGGAAACGCAACGAACCGTGCATTTTCGCACGACGGACAACGTCACCATTACCGGCACGTATTATCCCGTGAAGCGGACCCCGCGCCGGCGGTTCTGTTAATCCATTCCGTGGCGAGAAATCGCACAACGTGGGACGACTTCGCCAAGTTTCTCCAGCGAAGCGACATCGCGGCGCTGGAGATCGACCTTCGCGGCCACGGCGAAAGCACGGGGAAATTGACAACTGATGGTTCCCTGACCATCGACTTTCACAACTTTGTGGGCGGCGATTACCAGGACATGCTGCTCGACATCGAGGCTGCGGTCGACTGGCTGCAGGCTCAACCGGAAATCGACCGAAAACGCATCGCGTTGGTCGGCGAAAGCCTCGGCGCCAACCTCGTGTTGCGTTACGCGACCATCAACGAGGACATTGCCGCCATCGTCGCTTTCAGCCCGGGCATCAACTATCGTGACGTGCGAACGGACGATATAATCCTGCAGCTCGGGCGCAGACCCCTGCACATTTTCGTCTCACAGTTTGACGCCTTCGCGTTCGAGTCGTCCAAACGGCTGGTCGAGATTCAAAAAGAGGCGGGTATCGACACCGCCACCAACGAACTGACGATTTGCACGGGAAACCTGCACGGATCCAACATGCTGCCCGGCGTCAAGAACCTCCCACAAATTGTTGTGAACTGGCTGAAGGCCGCATTCACACAACACGCGACGCCGCCTGCGACCCTTGTGCCCACAGCCCCCTCCCGCGATACGACCAATCCGTCGAAATGATCCCGTTGCGAGACGACAGGCCGACCCGTACGTTTGCGTTCGTTACGGTGGCGATCATCATTCTCAACGCGCTCGTCTTCTGGCACGAACTTTCGCTCGGTAATCCCCGGCGCGTAGAGTCGTTTTTTGCGACCTTCGCGCTCACGCCCGCCTTTCTCACGCACGCGCCCTCGGCCGACCCGTATCTCACCATCTTCACCTCGATGTTCCTGCACGGCGGCTGGCTCCACATCCTCGGCAATATGCTGTATCTCTGGATTTTTGGAAAGAACGTCGAAGACTCTGTTGGTCACATTAGATTCATCGTCTTCTATCTGCTCTGTGGCGTCGCCGCCGCCGCCGCCCAGGTGGCCATCTCTCCCGACTCGACCGTTCCGATGATCGGTGCGAGCGGCGCGATCTCAGGGGTGCTGGGTGCGTACCTGGTGCTATTTCCCCGCGCGCGTGTGCTCGTGTTGTTCCCGATCTGGATCTTCTGGCGGGTGTTCTACGTGCCGGCGATGCTGATGCTGGTCCTCTGGTTTGGCATGCAATTGCTGAGCGGGCTGGCCGTCCTCCACGTCGACGTCAACGGCGGGGTGGCCTTCTGGGCGCACATTGGCGGGTTCGTCGCGGGGATATTGTTGGCTCCGATCTTCAAGAAGCGCGGCGTCAGACTGTTTCAATGACCGCCGATGGCCCGGCGGATGCAGCTGGGGTGGCCAATATGCTCTTCCATTTCCGGATTACATCGAACACGATCACGCAGGTGAGCACCAACATGATCAAACTCAGTCAGCAGATGAGTTTCAACGAAATCTGCTCCGACGTTGTCTCCGACGGAATTCTTCGCCACCAGCCCAACACACTCTGTACGCCCGCCGTCAACCCGGTGATGACCACGAACACGAACGGGACGCCCGTGCAGAGCGCATAACTCCGCTTCGGCGCGTGATTCCGCAGATACGTCGTTCCCACGGCGAGAGCAATCGCGGCCAGCAACTGATTGGCGATGCCCAGCATGCGCCAGAGTGTATTGAAATGCCGACCGCGAACACGACCATCACCCCGATCTTCATGCAACTGCTGAGATAGTCCCGGGGACACATCAACACCCACACGGGCAGAATGGAGGCAACGAACGCATAGATGGGCAGCATCAATGACAGGGTCGATTTGTCGAACAAGAGCCAATGCGAAAGGGCGGAATCAGCGAATGGTTTTCCCAGAAACACGCCGAGCATCACGATCGTCACCCCGATCACCGACGCCTCGGTGATCCTGCCCGGGCGCAGCTTGTACATCCAGAAACCAGTCACCAGAGCCGCGGGAATCGTCACGATGATCGTGAACATGCCCCACGCACTTTCGCTCAAGGCGTTGACAACCACAATCGCCACGCTCGCCAGAATGGCGACGATGATGAACAACGTCGCAATCGATGTCGTGATTCCCAACAGCGGGCTGATATTGCTGCGCGCGATTTTGGCGAGAGACAATCCATCCTACCGCACGGATGCCAGCAGAATCGCGAAATCATACACCGCACCCGCGAGGCACGCGCCGATCACGATCCAGATGAACCCGGTCGCGTAGCCCCATTGTGCTGCCAGCACCGGTCCGACCAACGGTCCCGGCCCGGCAATCGCCGCAAAGTGAACCCCCAACAGCACCAAGCGGCTGGTCGGATGATAATCCATGCCATCGTTCAGTCAATGCACGGGCGTGGATCGCCGATTGTCGAGCACGGTGACTTTTGTTGCCAGAAACGTCGCATAGAGACGGTATGCCACCGCAAACGCGGCCAACGAACCGATGATCAGCCAGAGTGAATTCACAAGTCACCAGACAGCCCAGAACCCGCGAATGTTAGCGTTAGGTTGCGAGAAGCGCAACTGGCGAAGCGTTGCCGCCTTGAAATTCAGGCCGGGTAATCGCCACAATGGCATTTGCGCAGCCTCGGAGAAACGATGCCTTGCTCCACGCCGCCAAAGAAAGTAAACTGCAATTGTGAATGGGTCGCTGGCTAACTCGTGGAATCTTTCGTACCGGCATGGGCTAATTCTGTTCCTGGCCGCATGGCTCAGCAGCGGCTGCGGGCAGGATGGCGTCAAGGCGTATAACGTGCCCAAAGAGCAACCGGCGCAGACCACACCGGAAAACCCTCCCGCCGATCATCCGGACGTCGGCACGGCTGCGGCGGCGTCACAGTTGAAGTGGACAACACCCGATGGCTGGAAGGAATTGCCGGCCGGTGAGTTTCGCGTGGGTTCGTTCAAGGTCACGGGCCGGGACGGGAAGCAGGCGGACGTGAGCGTGATCCCATTGCCGGGCGCCGCAGGCGGCGATTTCAGCAACGTGAATCGATGGCGCGGCCAGGTTCGCCAACCACCGGTGTCGGAGGAAGAATTGAAAACGCTGGGGCAGGCCGTCGAGGTGGCGGGCGAACCGGCGACACTTTACGAGCAGAACGGCGCAAACCCAGCCGGTGAACCGACCCGCATACTCGCCGTGATACAGCATCGCAGCGGCACGGCGTGGTTCTTCAAGATGACCGGCGACGATCAGTTCGTGGCGCAGGAGAAGCCGGTATTCGTGGAGTTTCTCAAGTCGGTGCAATTGCCAACTGACGGAGCGGCAGCCGCGCCCCCGCCTATGACGGACGGGAGTTTACCGCCAGGACATCCGGACATTTCCGCGGTACCGGCAGGCCCGGTCCCCGAAGCGGCGTCGCATCCGGGCACGCCGCAGTGGGAAGCGCCGCCCGGCTGGAAGGAGGTTCCCGGCGGACAATTTCTTGTGGCGAAGTTTATGATTTCCGGCGAAGGCGGCGGGCAGGCGGCGGTGAATATCAGTTCGTCGATGGGCGATGGCGGAGGGATCGCCGCGAATGTAAACCGGTGGCGGAAACAACTGGGATTGAGTGAGCTTTCCGGCAACGACCTCGCGAAGTCGGTGAAGACAATTGAGACGACCAGCGGACGGGCGACGCTGATTGAGATGAATGGCCGGGACGCGCGCAGCAGTCAGCCCGCGTCACTCGTCGGGGTCATGGTCATGCAGCCGGGGCAGGCGTGGTTTTACAAGTTGATGGGAGACGCGCAGGTCGTTGCTGGCCAGAAGGACGCATTTACAAGGTTCGTGCAAGAGGTGAAATACTGACGTGGGGGACCGGATTTACAAGTTTTTCACGTCACTCGAACTCACGGTGGCGTTGCTCGCGCTGGGCCTGGTGGTGGTGTTCTGGGGTACGCTGGCCCAAGTGCATCTGGGACTCTACAAGGCGCAGAACGATTTCTTTCGCAGCTTTTTCATTTATTGGACGCCATCATGGGCAAGCGTGCGGATCCCGATATTTCCCGGCGGCTATTGTATCGGCTGGCTGTTACTGATCAACCTGTTCGCCGCTCACCTGCGCTACTATCGGCCCGGCCAGAAGAAATACGGCATCGTAATGATTCATCTCGGTGTCGTGCTGCTGCTCTTCGGGCAATTGCTCACGGATGTGCTCTCGAACGAGAGCTTGATGCACCTGCGCAGCGGCGACACGAAGAATTACTCGGAAGCGCCGCGCCAATTTGAACTCGCGGTGATCGACACGACGGACGCCCAGACGGACAAGGTCGTCGCGATTCCCGGCAGCCGGCTGCTTCAGCACAACGACATCGGCCGTCCGGAAATGCCCTTTATCCTTCGCGTTATAACCTATTTCGCCAACTCGTCGCTCGTGGATAAGCCAACGGCGGGCTATGTACAGGTTGCGACCACAGCCGGAGTCGGTTCTGGCATCTGGTGGCGCGAGTTGCCACACGAAACGGATACGGACAAGCGCGACATGCCGTCGGGCATCGTGGAACTTCTCACGCCGCAGGGGTCACTCGGCACGTACTTGATCTCTGCCTATCTCACCGGCCCGCAGGTGTTGACTTACAACGGTCATCCGTACGAGTTGGCACTCCGCCCTGCGCGATTCTACAAGCCGTTTTCCGTGCATCTCATCGAATTCAAGCATGACAAGTATCCGGGGACGGACATTCCCAAGAACTTTTCCAGCCGCGTGCGCCTGCACCGGGCGGACACCGGTGAGGACCGCGAGGTGTTGATCCATATGAACAACCCGTTGCGATACGCAGGTGAAACGTATTATCAGGCGAGCTTCGACACGGACGATCAAGGCACGATCCTGCAGGTCGTTCACAATCCAAGCTGGCTCACGCCGTATTTCTCGTGTGTGCTGGTGGGATTTGGCCTGATCATCCAATTCACCACTCATCTCGTCGACTTCGCCAGGAACCGCAAGGCATCATGAAACCCTTCTACAAGCTACTGCCGTGGTTATTTGTCGCATTGTTCGCCACGGAAATCGTCGCCGTGCTGTTGCCGAAACCGGATGGCGTAGTCCATGTCGCGGAGTTTGGCCGCCTGCCGGTTCTGCTCAACGGCCGCATCCAGCCTTTCGATTCAGTCGCGCGCAATTCACTGCTGCAGATTCGCAGCACGGGTGATGTGCCCCTTGAAAATGTTCCGTCCTGGAAATTCTGGCACCATCCGCGGAAACTGAAGTCCAGCGACTGGTTACTGGAGGTCTTTTTCAAGCCCGAAGTGGCCGACACGCGCCCGATCTTTCTGATTCACCATCCCGACCTGATCAGTGAACTCAAGCTGGCCGGCAAAGGCGTCGAGAATCACAGCCTGCGTTACTATTCGTTTGAGGAATTGGGGCCGGTGCTCAATGAGATTGAAGCGCAGGGTCGCCAGGCCGATGCCGTCGAGGACGCGCTCCGCACACCGTATCAGAGGCAGGTGCTGAAACTCTCCAACGCGATTACGATCTACCAACGGCTCAAGAACAGTATCCAGCCCGAAGACACGCAGAACTTTGCCGAACTGATTGCGGACTACAAGGTGTCAATGCCGGCGGGGCTGGCGGCCGCGCGCGCGCAACGGGCTGGCGAGAAGTTCGATGAAGCAGCGCTCAGAAAATTCGCCGCGATGGCCCAACAGTTTGACGCGCTGGCCAACGCTGCCTCTCCGTTAACGGTGCCACCGTCCGATCCAACCGACAAAGACGCGTGGGTCACCATCGGCGCGAGTTTGCTCGGCTCCGTTCGTGACGGGGAGATTCAACCGGCGGTGGGGTATTTTGCGCGGATGGCGACGGCTTACGGGCAGGGCGATGCAGCAGAGTTCAATAGCGCCGTGGCCGGGTACAAGACCTGGCTGGAGCCCCATTTCGCGCACGCAGCGGCCAAAGGCCGGGCGGAGTATTACTTCAACCAGATCAAAGTATTTCTCCACGCAACCATCATCTACCTTGTGGCCTTCGTGCTCGCCGGCGGCGCATTGCTGACGTACGGCTACGCGCCGAACCTTTCTGAATCGTTGCGACGCTCGGCCTACTATCTCATCGTTCTGGCTCTTGGCATCCACACGTTCGGCCTGATCTTCCGCATGGCGCTCGAGGGTCGCCCGCCGGTCACGAACCTATATTCGGCTGCCGTGTTCGTCGGTTGGGGTGCGTGTGTACTGGGGGTGGTACTGGAACGGGTTTACAAGCTCGGACTGGGCAGCGCCGTGGCGGGACTGGCCGGCTTTGTGACGCTGCTCATTGCGCACAACCTCGCACTGGGCGGCGACACGATGGAAATGCTCCGCGCCGTCCTCGACACCAACGTCTGGCTCGCGACGCACGTCGTCGTGGTGAACCTTGGGTACGCTTCCACGTTCGTAGCCGGCGCGTTGGGTATCGCCTACGTCGTTCTCGGAGTCTTCACGCCGCTGCTCTCGACGAAGGTGGGGGCGACTTCCGCCGACAAAGAGTCCGACGACCTCACACTGGGCAAGGCCCTGGCGAAAATGGGCTATGCCATCGTATGTTTTGCCATGCTATTCAGCTTCGTGGGCACGGTGCTCGGGGGGATCTGGGCGGATCAATCCTGGGGACGATTCTGGGGATGGGATCCCAAGGAAAACGGGGCGCTGATGATCGTGATTTGGAACGCGCTCATCCTGCATGCGCGCTGGGGCCGTCTGGTGCGTGATCGCGGCCTGATGAATCTTGTCATCTTTGGCAACGTCGTTACCGCGTTCTCGTTCTTCGGCGTGAACATGCTCGGCATCGGGTTGCACAGCTACGGATTCATGGACGCGGCGTTCAAATGGCTCATGCTGTTCGACGCCAGCCAGGTGTTCTTCATATTCCTCGGCTTGCTACCACTGCGCCTGTGGAAGAGTTATCGAACCAGCGACACGCCCCCGTCGACGCGGCCCCCCACCGGCGGCGGCAAGAGAACATCCCCCTCCCCAGTCGCTGCCTAGTCGATCGCATTGGCAGGGTGTGGACGCATGGAGCCGTCAAGGTGCCGACGCGCGCGAGTCGGGCAACCAACATGTCGCCCTAAGCCGCATTCAACCGCATCTTACGGCACCAACCGCACGCGGTAGAAGCGAGACGGGAAATTGGTGACCGCGCCTGCGTCGAGGTAGTTCGTCACCGAACCGACGGTATTGGTGACCGTGAAGATGTCGGTGAAATTGTTGGAATAGCTGCCGGTCGCATCCCCCCCTGTCACCTGCAGGGCGTTGGTCCGGCCAATCCCCGGTCATCCAACTGACAAGCACGTCGCTGCCGGTTGGAACAACGCTCGTGATGCGGAAACCTGATGCGCTGTTGGTCGGGTCGGTGCCAGCGAGATACTCGCGCAGGTTGGACATGCCATCGCCGTCGGGATCCTCATTGGCGACGTTTGGATCAAGGGGGTCGAGGCCGTACTGTTGTTTCCATCCGTTGGGGATACCATCGCCGATGGCGCTCAGGTTCGGGGCAAGCATCAGCGAACCGACCAACACAGTCCCCCCATTGCGCACGAACAGACCGCAGGCATTCGTCATCACCAGAGTGTCGACCACAATGGTGCCGCTGCTGATTGTGAGTGTGCCGTCGCGGAGATCGAGGTAGCCGGTGTGCGTGGCGTTGGTGACGTACAGGGTGCCACCGTTGACTGTGATTTGCCCGATTGCGTTGCTGGTGCAATCGCCGACAACCAAACTGTCGAACACCGTGACCTGTCCGCCGGCAATATTCAACGCGCTCCCGTTGGCATAATTATTGGACGCGATAATCATCGATCGCACAACCGCTGACCCGCCGGAAACTGTCATCGAGGCGGGGCTGTAGTTGCCGAGCACAAAGGGGCCATTGGGTGCAAGCAGTTGACCCCCGGTCACAGACACCGCGCCCGTACACAAACTGCCGACGCCGAATATGGCGTTGCTGGCAATTGAGAAGGTTCCCCCGTCGATGGCGAGCACACCCGGCCCATTGTAAGACCCTTGGTAAATGTTGCCCACGGTTACCAAACCATTGGACAGCGTCCACTGAGCCGCGCCTGACATACCCAGCCACAAAGAGCTGCTACCATTGGTAACGGTGACCATGCCACCGCTCATCCACACGGAGCCCGTCGAGCCAGAACTTCCGCCAACGTACCAAATGCTATTGGACGTCACGGACGAAAGCGTTCCCCCATACATCGTCAGCGTACCGGTGGAGTAATTGCCCCCACCAACGATGAGGGAAGCGCTGCCAGATGGGTTGCCGACCGACACCGTGCCATTGGAGATCGTCATCTGACCAACTGCATTTGGCCCGGCAATTCTCAATTCCCGAGTTCGTAGCTAATCAACTGGCCCCCCAATACCCACGCCGTGCCCGTGGAAGGACTGCTACTGGCAAAACTATTGAATCCGACGGTCACGTTATCAATCAAGCCGCGTTCCCACCGTCCACTGTAATCGTGCCAGTCGATGTTCCCCACTGTGCCATCGCCGCCTCCAACGAACATGAACCGTGTACGCAGCGTTGCCCCCGTCGACACCGTGACCTGTCCGTTGCCGAACCTACCCAATTCCATACCAAAGGTCCCATTGGTCGCTATGAATTGTCCGCCCTTGAGCAACATGGAGGCCATGCTGTTCGTTCCCGCACCGATGAAGACATTTGACGCGACCATGCTCCCACCCGACATCGTGAATGTGCCGACCGAGAACGCATTCGAGGCGACGACCAGTGTACGCAAGGCGGCTGCGCCGCCTGTCATTGTAACCTGACCGGTGGCTACCAAGCCAACACATGTGAGCCCGTTCGTCGCCGTAACTTGCGCATCGGGTTGCAGCGCCACGTTGCCGTCGATTCCAAACGTGCCATCCACTACCAGCGCCGCATTCGTGATGCTGATCCCGCCACCATTCGTGATCGTCAGCGCATTCAGCACATGCAATGGGGTCGCCGTACCAGCATTGCTCAGACTTAGGACATCAGCGTTGCCGGTCGGCGAGAAAATCGTCACTGCACCAACCGACATGCAGCTATTCACCGCGTTGCTGGCGACCGTCGCCGCATCGACCGTCACCGTCGTGGGGTTGGCATTGCTGATCAATAACCCCGCCTGCCAACTCGACGGCGCCCCCTGCGACCAGTTGGGCCCGATCTCCCACTTGTCGCTCAATGGATTGATCCAGACATTCTGACCCTGCGCCGTCGACGCGTTGGCCAAATTACTGTACGGCGAGTCACCGCTCACATTCGTGGCCCGCACGCGATACCAATACCGGGTCGTCGCCGCCAACCCCGTATCGCTGTAGCTCGTCACGTTCGTGCTGACCGTCCCGATCTGCCCCCAAGTCCCCGGCGAGCCGAGATTGTCCAGCGACCGCTCGACTTTGTATCCAACCTCGTTGGTGGCGTTGTCCTTCCAAACCAAATTGATCTGGTTCGACGACACCACCGTCGCCGTCAGACTCGACGGTCCCAACGGCAGCCCGGGAATGGTCACGCTGACTTGAGGCGTGTAGGTCGAGTACCCATATGAATTGTACGACCGCATCTGGTAGTGATACGTCTTGTTCGTCATCACTCCATAATCGCTATACGTGGTGATATTGGAATTGACGGTCCCGATCTGAGTGAAACTCCCATTGCCCACCGCTCGCTCGATGGCGAAGCCGGTCACATTGCCGGAATTGCTGCTCCACCCCAGGTCGACTCGATTGCTGGCCACCACCATCGCGACCAGATTCGCCGGCGCAGGCGGGGTCCCTGTGGTCCCCGCGCTGGCAAAGTTGCTGTAAGGTGAATTCCCGATGATGTTGTACGCCCGCACACGATACCAGTAGATTGTACCCGATGCCGCGGAGGAATCGTTGTAGTTCGTGGTGTGGCTGCCAAATGCAATAGCGATCTGTCCCCATGTGCCAGGGGCACCGCTATTATCCAGCGCCCGTTCAATCTCAAAACCGGACGCGTTTGTCGAATTCAACACCCATCCCAAACTGATCTGAGGGGAGCCGGAAACGGAAGTGGCAATCAGGTTTGATGGCGCGGTTGGTATGGACAACGTCGTGGCACTGGCTACGTTGCTGTAGGGAGAATAACCGACGCTGTTGAAGGCGCGGATGCGGTACCAGTAAGTCGTGCCCGCCGTTAGTCCTACGTCGGAATAGGCAACGAAATCGCGGCCTTGGGTCGCAATCTGCACCCATGTCCCAGGGGCGCCGCCAGCATCCGGTGCCCGTTCGATGGCGAAGCCGTCCTGGTCCGCGGAATTGGTCGCCCACGTGATGGTGATCTCCCAAGTGAGATAGGGGCTTGCCGTCAGATTCGACGGCGCAGCTGGGACAATACTGACATACGACGGGTCGCTGTAGGGCGAATCTCCCACCCCGTCGTACGCGCGTACGCGATACCAGTACGCTGTATAGGGCGGCACATTTGTGTCGCTGTACCCGGTTACGTTGATCCCCACCGCGTCAATCTGTGTCCACGTTCCCGGATTGCCCCCGACATCGGGCGCCCGCTCGATCTTAAATCCGGTCTCATTGTTCGAGTTGTCCGCCCACGAGAGGTTGATCTGGTTTGTCGCCACGGCGATCCCGGTCACTCCCGATGGCGCGAGTGGTAGCCCAACGTCAACCGTAACCGCGGCGCTGTACGCCGAGTCGCCGCACACATTATAGGTGCGCGTTCGATACCAATAGGTCACCCCCATCACCACCCCCGTATCGCCATATGAGGCGACGCCAGCGCCCACTGTCCCAATCTGTGCCCAAGTGCCGGGGCTGCCGCCGGCATCAGGAGCGCGTTCGATTTTGATCCCGTCCACATAACCGTTGTTCGTCCACACCAGGTCCACCCGATCCGATGAACTGACGCTGGCGCAGAACCCGGCGGGCGCTACGGCTGGCTGCTCAATGGTCACCACAGCCACCGAAGACGTCTGCGATCCGCAGGCGCCGTAAACAATGACATCGTAGTCGCCAAGGCCATTCGAAATGCATGCGTTCCACGAACCGGAGTTGTCGGCGTAGTTATCGTCGTTCATGTAGAGCGTCAGAAGCCCATCTGCAGGAGCGACAAAGGAACCACCACTTCCCAGTTGGACGCACGTCCCATTCACCTTGCCCACCAACGACCACGCCTTCTGTCCGGGGCAGCAGAATGCCGACGATGTGGCTCCTGTGGTCGACGACCCGCTGCATTGCCCGACATACTTCCGTCCGTCTGGATCAACGACGTTCCCATTCTGGTTCACTCCGACGCAGCCGGACGCTTGATAGTTGTACACCAAGCCCGCGCCAACATTACCCCACACCACACCTGTAACGCTTCCAGCGGCGGGGACCTCCAAGCAGGCCCCCATCGGAATGCTCAGCGTTAACGTGGGTGTCGTCGATCCCGACACGCCCGGCCCATCTACCAGGTTGGTGCCATTCCATCGCCACTGATACGCGACAGGATTCCCCGTCGCGCCGACTGAAAACATGACAGTGCCGCTCGCACAGATGGACTGGGAAACCGGCTGGGTTGTAATGACTACGATGTTGGATTGCGGGCACTGCGACCAAGCCTCTGGCGCAAGGCACAGGCCCAAGACTCCGACAAGGATGCTAATGACCGCGCGGGCAGCAAACTGGAAGGCGACAAGCCAAAGACAAAGGCCGCATGTCGTCCAGCGTCGAAGCTGGTTCGTCATATCCTCTACTCAGTTCTCGTTGCGGCCCGAGACCGATCCGCCTGTTCCCAGCCAGCGCGATGGAAGATACTAACTTACGCTGGTGAAAACAACTAATAAGTGCGGGGCGGCGTGTCGTCAGACTCCGCTATCGGGAATCGATAATATTGCTGGACGCGGCGGGCCGGGGGTGGTATAGGGGTGATGGTTGTTTGACATAAGAAGAACGGTTTGAAAGTCTGCTCCCGGAGGCGGCCGAGACGGCCGCTACTACACCGGAATCGGCCCGCAGTTGGGAGGGGGAAGGTTCTACTAAGGTGCTTTTTCCAAAACGAAGCCAAGTTGAAAATACGTAAGTATTTTGTGATGAAGTCATTACACAAACTGCAAGGTGGGTTTGAGCGAAGAAAACGAACCCAAATTGGGGCGTTTTGGGGCGGAAAATGGGTTCGTTTTGGCAGAAGCGAACCCAAAACCAAGGGACAGCCCCGAAAAGGATTCGGAGCGGGGAGTCTGAAGACAGAAGGCGGATGGGGTCAAAATCGGGCGAAGAAACGGCGGGATACCTGAACGACAGGCATCCCGCCCTACAATACGGAGCATTGCGCCCTACAAAACGGACTGCGGCCTCGCTGCACGTTCTTGCCAAGCGGGGGCAAATCGGGTAATCGAGAAACGCAATGGTTTACCGTGTGTTTGGAAAGACAGGATGGCGGGTCAGCCAGGTCGGCGTGGGCTGCTGGCAGTTTGGCGGCGCGATCACGGTCGACGGCAAACCCGATGGTTGGCCGGACGTGAGCGACGAGGAATCCGCCACGACGATCCAACGGGCCGTGGAACTCGGCGTCAATTTCTTCGACACGTCCGACATGTACGGTTGGGGCCGGAGCGAGGAAGTGTTGGGCCGGACGCTGAAGAAGATCGGTCATCCCGACCGACTGCACATTGCCACGAAGGTCGGGTTCTGGCATGACGACCAGGGCCGACGGACGTTCAACGAATCGAAGGACTACATCCTGCGCGCGTGCGACGCGAGCCTGCGTCGATTGCAGGTCGACCACATCGATCTCTACCAATGCCACCTCTGGCGGACCGAGCGCTGGACGGAATTTCTCGATGCCTTCGAAACATTGCAGCAGCAGGGCAAGATCGGTTACTACGGCGTTTCGACCAACGATTTCGATATCGTGGAGCGCTTTAATGAGCGGGAAAAACTCTCCGCCGTGCAATCGCGATACAGCCTGCTCAGCCGCAAGGCCGAGCGGGAGATGATTCCGTATTGCCGCGCGCGGGGGATCGCGTTCATCGCGCGCACCCCGCTCGCGCAAGGCCGGCTCTCAGGGAGGATGACCAAGAACCACAAGTTCGGCACGGATGACATCCGCAGCAAATGGCTGGAATACGGCGAGCGCGAGAAGTTTGAGCGCGACCTCGACGCCGTGGATCGCGTGAAGCCCATTGCCGAGAAATACGATCTCACGGTGGCGGAACTCGCCATGAAGTTTGTCGTCACCAACCCCGTTGTCTCCACGACGATTCCCGGCGCGAGGAACCGCGAGCAGCTTGAGCAGAACGTCGCCGCCGGCCTTTTGTCACCGCTCACACACGAAGAACTCGCCGCCATCGATCACGTGCTAATGCAACCCGCACACTGACCCTCTCGCGCCATGCTGCAAATGAGCAAAATATTCATCGGTCTCGTGCTCTGGAACATTGTCCTGTTCGGGGTGACGATCTGGCTGGGCGTCACCCATCAGTCGGCGCATTGGCAGCATCAGGCGATGGGCGTGCTGACGGGAGTCTACACCTGCTTCACGCATTGCGTCGTGATGATGCATTTCATGGGCTCGGGCAAGGGAATCAAGGAAGCGGTGGAGACGTACGCCCTGCCCAATGATCCGCAGACCGGCTACGTCCGACGGACGCGCCGGTTCAAAGGCCAGACCTCCGGGCACGCGACGCTGTGCTGCGTGTGCGTCATCATTACCGTCTGGCTCGGCGGCTGGATGGACACGCACAAACTCAATCCGGCCGCGCACCACTGGCACATGGGATTTGCCTTGTTTACCATCGCGTACAACCTCTACGCGTTCCGGGTGGAATACAAAGTCATTGGCGAAAACACCGCGATGATTCGCGAGATCGACGAAAAAATCGCGGCCCACACATGATCAACCTATCGCGGGCAACTTCTGGAATCTGCGCCACACCTTTTTCGCCACGCGCTGGGCTTCAGCGCGGATCTTTTCCTCGTCCACGCCGACCACGCGACGATTTTTGACAACCCAACGACCGTTCACCATCACATCGGTGACGAATTGCGACGACATACCGAAAATAAGATGTCCGTAAAGATTCTGCGGCGTGACCAGCGTGGGTGTCGGATAATCCAGCACCACCACGTCCGCCGCGCTGCCGGCTTCCAGACTTCCGAGCCGGGTATTCAACTGAGCGGACGCCAGATTTTGCGCGCCCGTCAGGAACCCGACCACGTCGCCGATGCCCAAGCCGTTTCGGGCATCGCGCGCCTTGAACCACGCGAACTTCACTTCCTCGAACATGTCCGCGCCGATGCCGTCGGTGCCGAGCGCGACCTGTTGGCCCATGAGATGCACGGGAGCGTAGCCGACGGCGTTGTTCATGTTCGAGCGCGTGTTATGCGCGAACCAGCAGCCGGCTTCCTGCGCCGCTTCGAGCGATGCCTTGTCCAGATGCGTGCCGTGCCCGAGAATCGTCTTCGGCCCCAACACGCCGGCGTTGGCCAGCCGCTGCATCAACCGCATCTGATACTTCGTCGTGCAATCCGCCTGATCGCAGGGATCCTCGGCCACGTGAATGTGAACGCCCGTCTCGAGGCTTTCCGCCAAATCGGCGCAGGCGGACAGCGATTGATCCGAGAGCGTGAACGACGCGTGCGCGCCGATCAGGCCGCCGAACATCGGCCCGCGGTTTTTCGCGACCCACGCCTCGTTTTCCTCCAACCCGAGCGTTCTGCCGCGCATTCCGTTGCGGTCGGTGACCTCGTAGCACAACACGCCGCGCAAGCCAACTTTCTCAAACGCCTCGCCCATCACGCCGAGCGAACCGCGAATGAAACTCGGGGAGGCGTGATGATCGATGAGGGTGGTCGTCCCGCAACGCGCGGCATCGAGCAGCCCGACCAGCGTGCTGTAATAGACCGCCTCGTCGTCGAGCGCGCGGTCGAGCGTCCACCAAACGTACTTGAGGATTTCGTAGAAGTTGCGCGGGATCTTTTTCGGCGCGGGCATACCGCGCGCGAGCGCCGAGTAGAGATGCGTATGACCGCACACCATGCCCGGCATCACGAATTTGCCCGAGAGATCGAGCGACTTTTCGCCGGGTGCGGCTTTGAGTTTCCTCGCTTTCGCGGTGATGACGCCTCGTTCGATGCGCAAATCAGCGCGTTCGACGGTCGAACCTGCAAGGGAAAGGAGAGTTGCGTTCTTGATCAGCATGGGGCCTGCGATTAACACGAATCCCCCACCCCCGTCAACCTCGCGCTGGGCGATCAACGGACGTACATTCTTACTTTGCCTGTTTTCGTACGCCATGGTAGACTCAACCGCAATGGGATCACATGAAACTTGATCTCGCTAGCGTTCTCGCCAGGTCCGAGATGCCGATTTGGTTCAGTTTCAACGTGTCAAGCTTGACGGACCGAATGTGAGAAGCCCGCTAACCGGAGAAACTCCACTTCACACCATAGCGCAATGGGGAGATGTCGATGCCGCACGCGTATTACTGGACGCAGGCGCAGACGTCAATGTCGCAGGAGAGGACGATTTTACGCCTCTACATGAGGCGATAAGCCAAGAACACGTCGAAATGGTGAGCCTTCTGATTTCCCGTGGTGCCGACCCAAGACGGGTGTGCTCTTTTGGAGATGCATTCAGGCTCGCAGAGTTGAGCAAGAATGATGAGATCAAACAACTGCTCTTGGCAAAGCGCTAATGCGGGTTGGCCATAGCCCATGCTCCCCCAATCCACACACCCGAAAGAAACGTTTGATCGGCTGGCGCGGCGGGCGTTGTTTGGGTTCATCGTGACGTTCATTATTTCGCGGGCGTCGGTGTTCCTGATCATGTCGGGCCAAATCCCGAACATGTATTTCTTCCTGCAAGGCACGCACGTTCATCATCTCAATTACGGCATTTTCCTGCTTGCGATTGTGGGCGCGTATGCGTTGTTCTGGCGGCCTGACGGACGCGCCGCCGAAATCACGGCGCTGGCATACGGATTGGCCATGGGACTAACGTTCGATGAGTTTGGGATGTGGCTGCACCTCGGCGGCAGTTATTGGCAACGGGCCAGCGTCGATGCGGTCATCGTGGTCGCAGCGGTGATTGGGCTCATTGCGTATGCGCCGTCGCTGGAGCGTCTCGAAAAACGCCACTTCCGCGCCTTTGCCGTCCTGCTTATCGTTGTCGGCGGCTTTATCTTTGTCGTGTTCTGGACGGGCGGATATATCGGTCATCTCGTAGGGCCGAAACTTCGCGAATTGGAACTTGCTTCATCGCCATGAATCAATTCCGCAGGTGTTTTTGCTTTAATCTGCAGGCGAAAAGCGCTACATAAAACCATTGGTCGGGTCGCAGGTCGTCAAGACGCTCGCGTCACAAGGGAGATCGTCATGGGCATCTGGTGGAATCATCGGAAGGGGCGAGGTCGATTCGTTATTATCGCCTTGTTCGCATTGTCTCTGCTTCCGTTCTCGACCCATGCGCAGTCGAATGCGTGGGACGTTGCCATCCTCGATCGGATTCTTGCCAACGTTCAGCCCGGGCAGACAGTCGCGCAGGTCGGCGACATGTTCATGAAGGTGTCCTACCTTCAAGCGTGGCGCAACCAGTTGGCGGGCGGCCCGCAACCCCTCCTCGTCTTCGACGGCTCAATCCAGACGTGGACAGGCGGGAACGTTTATTACACGTTTTCCAACAACGTCTCGACCGCGCACCAGAAAATGTTTCTCGACGGAATGAACGAATGGGCGATGTTCGCCAATCTTCATTACACCGCGCGCACCACCCAGTCCAACTATGTGACCATCGTGGATGGCGGCATGTCACAGGAAGGCGGGGACTCCGCCGTGGGCATGATCGGCGGCCAGCAGATCATCCACATTGGCAGCACTTCGTGGAACCGTCCAACGATTTGCCACGAGTTTGGCCACACCCTCGGCTTGATCCATGAGCATCAACGTTCCGACCGGGATTCATTCGTGACGATTCTGACCAACAACATCATCCCGGGGCTCGAAGCCAACTTTGTAAAGCTCACGAATTCCCTGAATAAGACGTCGTACGATTTTCTGTCGGTCATGCATTACTCGCGGAACGCGCTCTCGATCAGCACCAACCTGGATACGATTGAACCCACGAACGGGTTTACCCAGTACATCAACATCATGGGCCAGCAATTCGATCCTGTGCTCAGTGCGTCGGACCGGGCGGGCATGGCATCAGTGTACGGCGCACCCGCAACCCCGGTGACGAACATTGTCGTCAACACACAGGACAGCGGAGCCGGCAGCCTGCGGGGGGCCATGTACTACGCATTCGATCATCCCGGCACGACGATCACGTTTACTATCCCGATTTCTGATCCCGGTTTCAGCAATAGTGTATTCACGATCCAGCCCACGGACAGTTACCTCAGCATGGTCAACGGAATGGTCATCGACGGCAGCACGGAACCGACCAATACCAATCCCAACGGCCCGGAGATCGTGTTGAACGGCGCGCTCGCGACGTTACCCGATGTCTTCGTCAACGGCCTGCGCATGGCCGGGACAAATAGCGCAGTGCGTTCGCTGGTCATCAACGGATTCAACAACAACGGCATCGCCATCGAAGGCTCGAACGCCACCGGCAACGTCGTGGCCGGCTGTTACATCGGCGCCGACCCGGCCGGAGCGACAGCGGTCAGCAATGGCGTGTTTGGCGTGCTGATCGACGCGGCGGCAAACTTCAATACCGTCGGCGGCACCACGGCCGGCGCGCGCAATATTCTCTCGGGGAACGCGAATCGCGGCGTGGCCATCCGCGGCGCCGGCACGACCGGCAACGTCGTGCTTGGCAATTACATCGGCCTCAATGCGGCCGGGACCGCTGCGTTGCCGAATGTGCCGGCCGGCATACTCATCGATACCGGCGCAGCGTCCAACACGATCGGTGGCGCTGCCGCAGGTGCGGGCAACGTCATTGGCGGCAACGGAGGTCAGGGGGTCGCCGTGCTGGGTGTGGGCACCGACGGCAATATCATCCAAGGGAACTACATTGGACTGAACGCGGCGGGCACGTCGGTGGTTGCCAATGCGCAGGAAGGTGTCCAACTCCACAGCGGCGCGAAGAATACCGTCATCGGCGGCACGGCACCGGGCGCGGGCAACGTCATTTCCGGCAACGGCAGCACAGGCATCGGCGTTTTCGATTCGGGCACGGACAAGACTTTGATCCAGGGCAATTTTATCGGCACTGATGCGTCCGGCTCGGCAGCCATGGCCAACTTTTTCTCTGGCATTCAGATCAGTGGGGGCCCCAAGTCGAACACTGTCGGCGGCACGGTCGCTGGAGCCCGCAACGTGATCTCCGGCAACAACAATTACGGAGTCGCCATCTTCAGCCCTGGCACCGATGCGAATGTGGTCCAGGGAAATTACATCGGCCCCAGCGCGGGCGGCAGTTTCGCCATCCCCAATGCCTTCTCGGGCATTCAAGTCAGCAGTGGAGCCAGGTCGAACGTTGTGGGTGGGGTTACGCCCGGTGCGGGCAACGTCATCTCGGGCAATTCGAGCGACGGTCTGGATATCGGCGGCACGAACACGGACAGCACGGTGGTTCAGGGCAACCTCATTGGCGTCAATCCCGCCGGCACGTCGCCGATGCACAATACTTTCGCCGGCGTGGTGGTGTACGGCGACGCTCACTTTACACAGATTGGCGGCTGCGTGCCCGGCGTGCGGAATGTTATTTCAGGCAACCTGGATCAGGGGGTTGTCATTACTGATCCCGGCACGTCGGCCACACTGGTGCAGGGAAATTTCATCGGCGTAGACCTGACTGGCACCTCAGCGATCCCCAATGGTTTTTCCGGCGTACAGATCTCCGGCGGCTGCCAGTCCAACACGATTGGAGGCGGCGTTGGCGCGCGCAACATCATTTCCGGGAACACGAACTACGGCGTGCTGATTGCGAACACGAACACGGACGCCAATACTGTCCAAGGCAACACCATCGGCCTCGATGTCACCGGCACCAAGGCGATGGCGAACCAGTTCGCCGGCGTGATTATATTCGACGCGGCGCTCTCCAACCAAATCGGCGGCACAACGCTCGGTTCCGCCAACCTCATCGCCAGCAATGCCAGTGACGGCGTGCAAATCTTCGACACAGGCTCGACCAACAACTCGATCCGTGGCAACTCGATCTACGGGAATGCGGGCTTCGGGATCGGCCTTTACGACAACGCCAACAAGTCGCGTCCCGCGCCCGCGCTGTCCTCCGTCGTTCTGGGCACCAACCTGACTGTCAGCGGGATGTTGACCAGCAGTTCCAACGCAACGTTTCGCGTGGAATTCTTCGCCAATCCGCCGGGCACAGTGCAAGGGGAGATTTTTCTCGGCGCAATCAACGTCACCACCGGGGCGGGCGGCACCGCAAGCTTCAGCGCCGGACTTGCCAGCACTGTTCCCGCAGGCCAACTCATCACCTCCACCGCGACCGATCCCGCGGGAAACACGTCGCCGTTCTCCACCGCTTCTGCGGTCACGACCACCGATAGTGTCGGCGACGGCATCCCGGACGCGTGGCGCGCCGCGTTCTTTGGCGGTCCCGGGAACACAACGAACAGCCATTCATGCGCGACGTGCGATCCCGACGGCGATGGTCTCACCAACCTGCAGGAGTTTCATGCCGGCACCAACCCGACAAACTCTTCGAGTGTGGTCCGCATCACCGCCATCCAACCGTCAGGAGCCGACGTGGTGGTGAGTTTTCCGAGTGTCCTGGGTAAGATTTACCGCGTCGAAATGAAGGACGACATCACCCTTGCCACGTGGACGTTGCTGGCCGACCAAATCACCGGGACCGGCGGCCTCATTTCCATCACCGACCCCGGCGCCGCCTCTCTCTCCAAACGGTTCTACCATGCTCTCGTGCTGCCGTGAGCGGGCGCGTCAACTCGACGGCAAGAGTTCGGTGTAGAGTTCGCGGGTTTTGCGGGTGACGTGGCGGTAGTTCCTGAGGAAATCGGCGGCGTTGGCGAAGCCGAGGCGCTTCGCGAGGCGCAGTTGCTCGCGGTCGTCCACGGGGATTCTGGAGACGTTGGTGTTCTCGGCGCGGCGCAGCACGGATTCGATCCGGCGGAGGAAGAAGTAGTTTCTTCGCAGCAGCGCGCTTTGTTCCTCATCGACAATGCCGAGCGCGGTGAGCCGATTGAGGACGGCCAGCGTGTGGGCCGTACGCAGTTGCGCGTGCTCGTGGCCGTGACGGAGTTGCAGCGCCTGGGTGAGAAACTCCACGTCCACGAGGCCGCCGGGTCCCGTCTTGAATTCCAGTTCGAGATGCTGCTGGTCGCCGCGTTCGGTCTCGATGCGATGGCGCATCTGCCTGATTTGCGCCAACTCCTCCGCTGTAACCGCGCACCCATAAACAATCTCGTGCGCCATCCGCACGAACTCCTTGCCGAGTTCGGCATCGCCCGCGACGAATCGCGCCTTGATGAGCGCCTGCCGTTCCCAAAGCTGCGCCCGTTTCGCGTAGTAATCGCGGTACCCGTCCAGCGAACTGGCAAGCGTGCCCTTTTCCCCGTCGGGCCGCAGCCTAGGGTCCAAGGGAAACAAGCTGCCCGCGCTGGTCTGTCGGCTCATGAAGTCTATCACGCTTGATGCGAGCTTGCCCGCCTCCGCCTGGTCGCTCGCACCCGTTCCGCCGACGAACAACACGTCGAGGTCGGCTCCGTAACCCAATTCCATCCCGCCGAACTTGCCCATGCCGACCACGATAAACGGGAACAGTTTTCGTTTGGGTCCCTCTGGGTGGACCCGCTCGACCGCGAACCGCAGACACGCCTCCGCGAGCGAGGTCATCTCGGCATGGGTCTGCTCGATATCCACCAACCCCATCACGTCCTCGATCCCGATCCGCACCATCTCCGCACGCTTCCAGCGGCGCGCCGTTTCCATCGGCTCGGCTCCCGCTTGCTGCGCCGCGCGCAACTCCTCATGCATGATGTCCAGGTTCTTCGGGTCGCTCAAAGTCACCCCGCCGACGATCCCGTCGAACAACTCCGGTTGCCGCGCCAGCGCGTCGCTCAAAAACCGGCTCGCATCGCCCAGCCGCATCAGCATCTCGACCAACTTTGGGGCGCCCGCAAACATCTCGTACAACAGGCCTCGCGACCCATAGGCGGTCACGAACTTGTCGAACCGCGCCAGCGCCGCATCCGGGTCGGCCGCCTGCGCCGCCCAGCCGAGCACGGTCGGGAACAACTGGACGAAGAGCTCTTTCGTCCGTTGCGAGACGTGACCGAATCCCGGCCCGTGCCACAGGTTCTCGACCACTTTCGTCGCCGCCGGGACGTCCGCGAACCCGGCCCCCGCCAATGCTTTCGGCAATTTGTCGATGGCGAGCAACCGTTCGGCGGTCAGCGCCACGCCGCCGCCCGCCTTGGCGAGCACGGATTCATAGATTTTCCGCACCGACGACGTGCGCGTCTCCTGCGCGAGAAGGAATCCTTCCACGGTGTCAAAGTCGAGGCTGCGCGCGAGCCGATACAGGGCGTGTTGCTCGTCGGGAATCGTGTGGGTTTGCAGTTCCATCTCCATTTGCAGACGGTGCTCGACGTTGCGCAGGAAGCGGTAGGCGTCGGCCAGCCTGGTCGCCTCGTCCTCGGTGAGTGTTTTCGTCTTCACCAGCGCCCCGAGCGAACGCAGCGTGCTGCGGTCGCGCAATTGCAGGAGCCGCGAGCCGCGCAATATCTGGAACGATTGCACGATGAACTCGATTTCACGGATGCCGCCGATGCCGAGTTTGACGTGCCGCGTGAGACGCCCTTCCCGGACCACTTCCTCCTCGATGCGCCGCTTCAGCACGGCCATTTGCTGGATGACGTTTTCGCCCGCGTGCCGCGCGTACACGAACGGTTGCACCATCTCGATGAACTCCGCGCCGACGTGTTCGTCGCCCGCGACGGTCCGCGCCTTGATCAACGCCATGCGTTCCCACGTTTCGCCGAACTCGGCGTAGTAGTTCTCGCAACTATCGAGGGAGCGGACGAGCGGCCCGGACTTTCCCTCGGGCCGCAGGCGCAAATCGATGCGAAAGATATTGCCCTCGGCGCTCGCGGCGCCGACCGCGCGGATGATTTCCTCGGCCAGCTTCGTGAAGAACTGATGGTTCGTCAGGCTCGGCGTGAGGTTTCCCTCCTCGCGATAGACAAAGATCACATCGACGTCGCTCGAGTAATTGAGTTCCTGGCCGCCGAGTTTACCCAGGCCGATGATGGCGAACCGGCCCGAAGCGGCCACGGCGTCGCCTGTCAGCTTGTATTGCGCGCGGAGCGACTCCAGCGCGATGTCGAACACCGACTGCAGACAGACGTCCGCCAGGTGGGACAACTCCAGCGTCGTTTCCTCGACCGTCGCGTTGCCGATGAGATCGCGGGCGCCGATGCGCAACGTCTCGCGGCGGCGGAATCGGCGGATGGCGTCGTACTTTCGGGCGGGCACGCGGATCGACAACAGCAGCCGGGTCAACTCGGCCACGAGCCACGGTTTCTCGCGGGGTTTCTCGAGGGTCTGCGGGGCGATGAGGAAATGGAGGTGCTCGGCGTTGCGGGTGAGCGTGTCGGCCAACGCCTGCGAATGCGCGAAGATCCTGATGAGCAGGCCGAGCCGGTCCGGTGATTCATGGAGGTAATGGTAGAAAATGTTCGGGTTCGGCAACGCGGCGACGAGGCGCTCGAAGCTGACGAGCGCGCGGTCGGGATCGGCCGACATTTCGCAGGCGCGGATCAGCGGGCCGAAAATCTTCGCGAGATTGCGCCGCTGCAGTTCGTCCTCGTACAATCGTCCGATGGAGGCCAGCACGCGCGCGGGATCACGGAATCCGCGTTCGCGCAGGAGTTTTTGCGCGGCCTGTTTCGAGGCGGGGCGTTTCCCGATCAGTTTGGGAAGAAGGGAAGTCCGGATCGCCGTCGATCGCCGGGGGGATGCGGCCCCGGTGCGGGGTCTGGTCTGGCGCGCGCGCGGCATGGGCGGGGACGGCTTCACCGCTGCCGCTTCTGCATCAAATCCTTCGCGGATTCAAGAATCTTCCGCTCGGCGCGGGTCAGGCTCTGCATGCCTTCCCGGGCGATCTTGTCGAGGATCGGATCGATTTCCTGGCGGATGAAGTCTTCCGACGTCATGTTGCGCGGGGTCGGACGCGGGCGAGGTTTCAGCCGGCCGGTGATGTCCTGCAGCCAGAGCAGCCAGCGCGGCGTGGTGCCGTAGCCGAGTTGTTTGATGTAGAGGTAGCCGAACGCCGCGCCGCCAATGTGCGCGAGGTGGGCGATGCCGCCGCCCGTGTTCTGAAGCAGCGGGACGACGTCGAACGCGACGGCGATGAGCGCCATATATTTGGCCTTCATCCGGACGGGCAGGATGAAGAACACCAGGAGCGTGATCTCGCGTTCCGGGAACAGCGTGGCGAAGGCGATCACGCATCCGAGCACGGCCGCCGACGCGCCCAGACAGGTCGGATAGACGAACTGGCCGGCGATATTGAACGGGGTGGAATTGAACGCCAGCCACAGGGCCGCGCCGGCGATTCCCGCCATGAAATAGAGCCGGGTGAAGTATTTCTGGCCGATGTAAAATTCGACCTCGCGGCCAAAGAACCAGAGGATGAAGAGATTGATGAGGATGTGCCAGATGCCGTCGTGGAGAAACATGTAGGTCACGAGTTGCCAGACGAAGCCGCGACGGATTCCCTCGGCGCTCAGGGCGAGGAAGTGCTCGAAATACGGGAAGTTGAACGCCGTGCAAACGAGCTGGATGAAAAAGACGACGACGTTGATCGCGATGAGCAACTGCACGACCGACCCGAACCGCGTCACGAGATCGCGAAACGGGTTCGAGAACCGGCGAAACGGCCGGCGCACTTTCGGCTGATCCCAGGAATCCAGCATACCTGCAGAAGGATAGAACACTTTTGCAGTGCCCGCAAATCGAAAGGGAAAGTGGGGGGAGGGTTGGAGAGTTGGAGTACTGGAGGGTTGAAGTGCTGGAGCGGGGAGTGGGGCGGCGTGATGGGCGGGAGACCGAACCTGACACGGCTACAGAGCGCAGTGGCTACACCGACCAAGGACGGCGCGCTGGGCCAGCGCGCCCTACCGGGGAAGGAACAGTGCCTACCGGGCCGGTTGGCCTACAATTCAGAAACAGCGCGGAGCGGACGCCTCGGAGAGGCGTTTGCGGAGAACCGCGTCTCGTCCGACTCGGCTCTACCAACGACAGGCGGACGGCAGCGGCCAGATGGGCTGGGGACATCTCCGTAAACGGCACACGAGCAGGTGCACGCTACGCCGGAAACGGCGAGGGCGACGGGGCCTGAGCGGCCAGGGACGGCCGCTACTACGCGAGAGGCGGAAAACGGCGACGATTGCCGCGGGAGCACGGCGTGGCGTCACCACGTGGAACCACGTAGAACGTGGCAAGCGTGGCGAGGACTCGGCTATCGTAAATCGATATTATTACTGGACGGGGCGGGGCGGGGGTGGTAGAGTGGCGACGGTTGTTTGAAAAAGGTGGCGGTTTTGCGCCGGCGGTCCACCCCGGATGCGCTGGTGACAGCGCACGCTACAACGCCTGTCCGGATGGGCTGGAGACAGCTCCCCGGAGGCGGTCGAGACGGCCGCTACTACAGATCTGGCGTCGGTTGGCGGGGGCCCGCTATATAAAAATAGTGTTTCTGCCAAACGAACCCAACCGAAAAATGCGGAAGTATCTATAAATGAATTGGTTGAGAGAAAAACCGAGTTGGGTTCGTTTTGCAAAAAGTGGCAAAAAACAGGGAATAAATGGTGGAAAACAGGGCCGGAAGGGCGTTTTTTGGGCAGGAACGAAGCCCAAGAACAGGAGACAGGAGACAGAAGTCAGGGAATGAAAGGCAAGAGGCAGGAGGGAAAACAGGATTGGAGATTGGAGATCTCAGAGGAGGCGGGGCTGGACGGAGCCGAGCAACCGACTTGTCACCGGCGCGGAAGAAGGGCAGTATTCGTCTGATGAAAATTACGGCATTGTCCCTGACGGTGGTGGTGATGGCGTTGAGTGTTGGCGTCACGGCTTTCGGCGGCGAGATTCATGACGCGGCGGAAGCGGGCGACGTGGAGAAGGTCAAGGCGGTGCTCCAAGAGCGTCCCGAGTGGGTGAACAGTCGGGACAATCCAATGGGCTGGACCCCGCTGCTCGTGGCGGCGCAGGCCGGTCATGAGAAAGTGGCCGAATTACTCCTGGCGAGCGGGGCGAGCGTCAACGCCACGGTCAAAGGCGGTTGGACGCCGTTGCAGGTGGCGGCGGACAAGGGCCACAAGGACGTGGTGGAATTGCTATTGGCGAACAAGGCGGAAGTCAATGCGGCGAACGACAACGGGTGGACGCCGTTGCACGAGGCGGCGCGGGGCGGTTACAAGGACGTGGCGGAATTGCTGCTGGCGAACAAGGCGAACGTCGATGCGAAGGATAAGAACGGCAAGACGGCGTTGCTTGTGGCGGCGGCTCTTGGACATAAGGACGTGGCCGAATTGCTATTGGCGAACAAGGCCGACGTCAATGCGAAGGACGAGGATGGCCTGACGGCGTTGCATCGGGCGGCGGAGAATGGCGACACGGCGATGGGCGAAATGCTGCTGGCCCACAACGCGAGGATCAACGCCAAGGCCCGGAACGGCTGGACGCCGTTGCACTGGGCGGCGGCAAAGGATCAGAAGGAAATGACGCGATTGCTGCTGGACCACAAGGCCAACGTGAACGCCAAGGACGACATCGGGGCAACGGCGTTGATGTGGGCGCTGGACAAAGGGCACAAGGATATCGCCAACCTCCTCGAGTCGTACGGAGCGAGGGAGTGATTCGATTGCGGGCACTACTGCAACGATCGGTTTGCGGCTGGCAGTTTGCGGCCTTTCGGCGAGTTCTTTGAAACCGCGCAACCTCTTTCGTTTGGGAGGCGCGGGTGGTGAGCCGGGAGGGATTCGAACCCTCGACCCACGGCTTAAAAGGCCGTTGCTCTACCAACTGAGCTACCGGCTCGTTACGGGCGCGTGAGCCGCGCGAAGAACGAGAGCGGCGCGACTTTACTGACAATCATAGTCGTCGTCAACTTCGGGATTCGGAATGAATCTTCTTCAATTGCCGGGGTTCGGTCGGCAGGGTCAACACGCGTTGCGCCAGCGCCAGCAGTTCGGCTTGGTTCATTTGTGGGCCACTATAGCGACGCGGGACGGAATGGCAAGCGGGCCGCGTTACGGAATGAAATTGACCGGCGGGAGGCGGGTGGCTAGGTTCGTGGGCATGCCTACCACAAAAGTTTCCCGATTGTGTCTTCTCACTGCCGTCGTGTTCTCGTCGCTCGCGTTTGCCCGGATGGCGCCCGGCGCTCAGGGTGCCGACGGCGGGAAATGGGTGTCGCTGTTCAACGGCAAGGATTTGAGCGGCTGGGTGATTATGAATGACGCGAAGTTCACGGTCACGAACGGCGTAATCCATGTTGACCGGAGCACGGGCTGGCTGCGGACGGAGAAGGAGTACGGCGATTTCGTCGTGGAGGCCGAGTGGCGCGGGCTGGAGACGAATTACAACAGCGGGTTCTATATCCGCGGCGTGCTCGTGGGCACTCCGTATCCGACGAACGCTTTCCAAGTGAACCTCAAGGAAACCGCGCTCGGACAACTGTTGCGGGGGAAGACCGAGGCCCTGCCCTCCAGGACGCCGAAGTTTCCCGTCAATGAATGGGTCACGTTCCGGATGGAAGCGCGCGGCAAGAAACTGACGCTCGACGTCAACGGCGTACGGGCGTGGGAATTTGACAAGCTCGACACTGACCATGGCTACATCGGCATCCAAGCCGAGAACAAACTGATGGATTTCCGGAACGTGAGAGTGCGGGAGCTTGGGGGCGATGAAACGAGCAAGAAGAAGTAATTGTTACGAGGATCAGATCGCGACTCACACGGGGGGCGCAAGCGCATGCTCGATGACGGCGAGCAGTTGCACGGTGTCCACTGGTTTCTCCAAGAATGCGGTCGCGCCGAGTTGATACGACTCGGCCTTCGCCTCGGGACTCGCAAAGGCCGTGACGATGATCACCGGCACTTTTGGATAGGCCGTCTTGACGGCACGCAGGACATCCATCCCGTTGATGAACGGCATCCGCAAGTCGGTGATGATCAAGTCGAAGTGCTGTTGCCCCTTGTTCAAGAACTCCACCGCCGCCGCGGAGCTTGACGCGCTGGCCACCATACAGCCTTCGCCACTCAACACCTTGTTGAGCGCCCGCAACATTGCAACATCATCATCAATGATCAGGACGGACTTATTGCCAATCTTTCCCATCAGTCATCTGCCTTTAGCACCGCCAGTGCCACATTCTTGAATCGAAGGTACAATCGTTTGCGGGAGAATCGTATCCATCGTTCGGCGCCACCTCGACTTGCCCTCCAGCGGAAGGCAGATCGTGAACGTGCTCCCCTTGCCCGGGGCGCTGACGCATTCGATGTGGCCGCTGTGTTCGGTGACGATCTGCTGGACGAGCGTCAACCCCAAACCTGTTCCTTTGGTTTTGGTGCTGTAAAACGGCTTGAAGACCTGCCGCACCTGTTCCTCGCTCATTCCCGGGCCGGTGTCTGTGACCCGCAAGAGCACCTGATCCCCATCCCGCTGGGTGCTGACGGTCATCATGCCGCCATTCGGCATTGCTTCCAAGCTGTTGCGAATCAGGTTGAGCACAGCTTGCCACAACTGGTCGGTATCGACGTTGACCGTGCCCAGTGAAGCGTCGAACTCCATGCGTCGCGCCACTTTGGCAGCGTCGAACGCGGCTTGCATGAAGGCGAGTTTTTGGTCGAGAAACTCATTTAACGCCAGGGGTTTTCGTTGCGCCTTCGGAGGTCGCGCGAACTGCAGATAATCTTCGATCACGTGTTGGATGCGATGAACCTCTTCGCGCATTTCGTTGACCAGTACACGGCCTTCCTCCGGTGGATGGCGGCTGGACTCAGACAGTCTGTCGATCTCCTTGCGAATCAGGTCGAGATTCAACGTGATCGATCCCAGCGGGTTGCGGATCTCATGCGCGACCTCTGCGGCCATCGTGCCCGCCGTGGCGAGGCGCTCAGCTTGGAGTTTGGCCGCTTCGGCGCGCTTGCGCTGCGCGATTTCTGCTTGAAGCGCCGCAGTCCGTTGCTGGACGGTTTCCTCCAGGTAATCATGGGCGGTTTGGAACGCCGACATCAGGTACACGACAACGACGAAGAATGCGAACAGCATCAGGCTGTTCCAATACGGAATCGCCGGATGCCTGGGGATGTAGTCGCTCACCCGATAGGCAATCAGCCAGACGGCCGTGGCGACCGCCGCCATAAACAAGCCCGCCTTACGTCCCGCTGTCCAGCATACCCAACCAATCGGCAACAAATAGAATGCGGTGACGTGAACTTCCCATCCCGTGACGTAATCCACCCATCCAATGAACGCGAGCAACGCCAAGGCCAAAGCCATAACTCGACGCTTTGGCAGGGACAACGGGCGCTGGATCAACCTCCTCATTGCTGCGGGGATTCTATCTCAGTTTGGACAATAGAGCCCACGATTTGTTCAAGCAAAAGAGGCGGAAAGGCAAAGCAGCGACGCGTCGCCGCACTCCAAAGGCACCGCCCGGCCTTGTCGATCCTACTTCGCGCCGTCCTGTGTGATCATGAACACCTTGTCGCCGATGGTGATGGAACCGAACTGCGGCGCGGTGTCGCTGTTGGGAGCGACCGTGTAACTGACTGTTCCCTCGCCCACCCCGCTGGCACCGTCCGTGATCGTGACAAACGAAAACGCACCGTTCTTAACCGCCGTCCACGGGCAATTGCTGAAGTTGGGCTTTACCTTCACGGTAGCAGAACCGCCTCCCGCCTTGAATTTCCCATCCTTCGGGCTGAGCGAGAACGTGCAGCCGCCCGCCGCCTGGTTGACGGTAAATATCCGGCCCGCGATCGTCATCGTGCCGAAACGCTCGCTGGGGTTCGGGTTGGCGAGGACGATGTAATGGACCGCCCCATTGCGCGAGCCGCCGCCGGAAATGATCGTGATGAACGGATCATTGCTCACGGCAGTCCATGCGCAAGCGGCGCCGTTGACTTTCACGCGAACGTGGCTCGATCCGCCCCTGGCTGTCAGTGTGACACTCGTCGTGGTCAGCGTGAGCGTCGGGCAGACCATCGTCACGCGGTAGGCCCGACTCCCGGTGCAACCCTTGGTGTCCGTCGCCGTCACCGTGAACGTGTAGATGCCCGCCACAACCGGCGTGCCCGAGAGCACTCCGGCGGATGAAACAGTCAGGCCCGGTGGCAACGTGCCTGACGTTTTGGCGTAGGTGTAGGTCCCAATTCCGCCGCTGGCCGTGATCGTCCGGCTGTACGCCGTGCCCACCGTCCCGCCGGTCAGCGCCGTCGGATTGGCTTCATTGGGAGAGAGCGTGATCGTCGGGCAGTTAACCACAATGTAGTTGGGCTTCACGTTGGTGCTGACACCGCTCGGGCCGCTCACGATCTCCTGCACGGTATAAGTGCCTGTATTAAGGTAAACGTTTGTCGGGTTCTGGACTGGTGATGTGTTGCCATCACCAAACGCCCAGGCCCAGCCCGTGACCGAGCCGGAAGAGGTGTCGGTAAAGCTCACATTCAACGGCACCACTCCGCTGGTTGGACTCGCGGTGAAGCTGGCGACTGGCGGCGGCGGGGGCACGAAGATGGAGTAATCGGCCACCACCGGGAGGTGATCGGTGGCGCTGATGAGGTTGGTGTAACACTGCGCGGCACTGATCACCGCGTTCGACGAAATCCCACTCAGGGCGGTGTTGGAAGCATTGGTCACGGCGCTTCCCCAAGGGATCGTCGCGTTGTTGCCGAACGCGTGGTAGGTTCCGGGAACGTATTGCAAGCCCCCTGCCACGTCGTAATACACGTTGCTTGTCATCACTTGAAGATCGTCCCGGTAACGAAGGTCGTAGCCTTCTTCGGTCAACATGAACAAGATATTGGTATCGGTTGTGGTGTCGCTCCAATCGATGTTGGTCGCCCCCGAGAGATTGAGAGGGTCGATACCCTGGCCCTGCGGCACGCCGTTGGGCGCGCTGTTGGAGAGGATGGTCTGGTACCCGGGTTCGCCGCTGTTGTTGTCGGGGTTATAGTCGCCCAAGTAAATCACCCGGGAGTTCGGAGGCAGATTGGTTGATTCGTCATTGCGGATGATAGTGGCTTCGCCCAAGCGGTAGGCCTCGTTCACGCTGCCCGAACTCGCTTTGTAATGACTCACATAGATGTAAAACTCCGTGTTCGTCGTGGGCGTCGCAGCGGCCGGCGCGAACTCGTAGCGCATCACCTCGCGATACTCGCCACTCATGGACCCCAGATTGGAGGCGCCGCCGGTCGGATCCACCGGGACGGAGGCGAGGAGTTGCACGGTGTTCGTGTTGTAGACGAGGGCGTTGGGGCCATTTCCGAAGGTGGGGTCGCCGTTGCTTTCCATTGCCTGATGGGGGCTCATCGCGTACCCGGCGACCGGACCATGGACCGAATAGAAAGCGTTCAAGCCGTCCACGATTGGCTGGACCGTGGTCGAGTTGCTGGTCGTCTCCTCCAACGCGAGAATGTCGATCGGCTGTGCCGGATCGCCATTCACAATCTCTTCTCCAATGCCTTCGAGCACGCCACCGTTCGTCACCGTTCCGCCGCTGGCGGGAGCAATCAAACCGGGCTGCGGAAGGGTATACTGAGCACCGTCTTCACCCTGATCGGCATCAATGTTGTAGGTAACGATGCGGATCGTCTGGGTTTGGGCGGAAGCGACCGCCGGAATGCCGCAAGCCATCCAGAAGGCCAGACAGCACCCAAAACCACGGATCGCGATTGATTCAGTCAAAAATGTTTTTTTCATCGGATTCCCCCAGATACTGAATGTCACCCCCGTATCATCATCAAACGCACAAGACTAACGGGCGCATCAAGACATTTCGAAGAGTTTGAGTTTCTCCCTTGCGCGTTGTCTCGCATTCCGCTTTGCCGCGAACTCCCAGCCTCGCGCAGACGGGTTAATAATCGGCTTGTACGCCTGCGCGCATAGGCTGTCAAGACACTTCAGGTAATGTGGCGATTCCCCGATTCTACTGCAAGGGAAAGACCCGCCAGATGGGGCGATCTGTTGTCAGCGAAACCCGGATGTCGAGAAGCCGAGAGCAAATGGATGGATTTCCGGAACGCGCGAGTGTAGGAACTTGGGAGCCGTGGGGGCGGGGCAAGAGCATTTGAGTTGTGAGGTGTCGAGACCTCGCGGTGCTGCAAGGCACAGGGCGCACCATCGACTTATTATGAAAATCGAACTGACCGCTGTTTTGCGGGGATACGCGGGCATGATCCGGCGGCACCCGGTGGTGGCGTGTCTGGTTGCGCTCCTGATGATGTTTGTCGTGGGCGAGTCTGTGTACTTCGGCAAACTACCCAAACGCGCGGCGTATATCGGCGCAATGGCCCTGGGCGTCGCAGTCACCGATCTGCTCTCGGTGCGCGATGGCGCTTCGCGTTCGGTACTGCCGGTACGGCGTCCGGGATTTGAATTGGGGGTAACCGCAGGCTGCACCCTGCTCAGCGCGGCGACGCTCACCTGGGTCATTCTGACGAGACATACGAATCCCCCGCCCTTCCCTGCCGGCCTGTTGCGGCTCTTGCTGGTGGTGCTGTTTGTTGGAAATGTGGGGCTGGTCCTGTTCGATTTGATCGTCCTGAAATACTGTCCGAGCGACCTGGGCTATCGGCTTCGGGGCCTGGGTTGCGTCCTGCCGGTACTCGTTTGCGTCGCCGGGCTCGCCGCTATTTCTGTTTGCGGTTTTCACGTGCACAGTCTGGGGCGCTGGTGGGCGCGGTGCCTGAGCGTTCCCGTCGATTATGGAGGAGGCTCTTTGTGGTTGGGGCTGCTCTACGTTTTTCTGGTCGCAGCGTTGCCGGAAGAGTTCCTGCGAATGAGCTGGCAGACCCGGCTGGGGGCCGTCTTGAAGAATCCGGCAGCGGCGTGGTTCCTCACCGCATGGGTCTGGAGCGCACTGCATGTTCCGGGTTTCCAAGACAAATCCTGGGGGTCGGCGTTGCAAGGGGTAGCGGAGATGGTCCCGCTCGGACTGCTCTGGGGTTACATCCTGCACCGGACCCAGAGCATGTGGCCGACCATACTGCTTCACGCAACCAACATCTGGGGATTACAGGCGATTTGACAAGCTCGACGCCGACCATGGCTACATCGGCATCCAGGCCGAAAACAAATTGATGGATTTCCGGAACGTGCGAGTGCGGGAAGTTGGGAGTGAGGGGCGGGTAAGGAGAAGTGAGCGGTGACACCCAAGACTTGGTGCCGTGCTCTACTGCAGTTGACACCCGAGAGCCGCCATTCGATTAAGCAAGTTATTCCGTGCCTTCTTCAATTTGGGATCGTCAGTGCCTACGGTCTGCTTGAGCACTAGAGCGATTCCGTCGCGACATCGTCTAGCTGTCCATCCTTCACGATCGCAAACAACGAGGGTGTCAAAACAGAGTACGACTTGATACGGCATTCGGGGGCACAATGAAACCAGCCGCTCAGCAACTAGGTGCTCGGAAACAATCTTCCCGTTAATGTGGAGAACTGCAATGAGTTGTTCGATAGCCCATGAATCGTCGAATTTCCCGGAAGCGAACCTCCACCCAAATTGAGAAAGCTCCTCGCGATGAGAAGACTCTGAACAGCGTGCTTCGGCTATCCGATGGGCCCACAACGCCATCAATCGCAGAAGCATGTCCTCGGGGACCGGAGTATTCAGCCGCCAAAGATTACGACCGAGCCACTGGGATGCGCAGGCGCAAAGTTTATCATCGGCTTTCGCGTAGAACTTAGCAAGGAGGCTGTCTTCCTCTAATCCAATTTTTCCCCACCAGTATAATGTCATCAAATGATCGGCCAGCTCATATTCAGACCTCATCCCTTGCGGCTTGACCTTGCGCTTAGCTCCGACTCTTTCGACAGCGTACTTGTACTCATCTCCATGGAAACAGTTTGCCGTTCTCAATTGCGTGTCTCAAGCCGTCAATCAACGCCTCGACGTAAACTGGATTAGCACCTTCAAACTTATGGGCAGATGCGGCGAATCGATCCGGATCGTTCGCCACCAACGATCCAAGCGTGACTGCAAGCCCCTCTGCCGAAGGGCCACCGAACTGATCTGAAGGTTTCCACGCACCAAGGTAGTCAACAATTCCCGTAACTTCTTTTGCGGCGAGTTCATCTCGGGCAATCGGACTTCTGTCTCCCGAGGCATCCCTGATCCGCCCTATTTCCGAAGAGGGCATCGGCTCACAAACTGAAATACAGGTCGTTTCTTAGCCTTATCCTCCGCGCCACCTGATAATGACGCCTCGATATTCACATCAATTGCAGCCTATCGCAGGAATGCACTCGGCGCAAGGCAAGCACTCGACAGAGTGTGCGTGCGATTTATGTTGGCGGTGGGGGCGGAAGTAATTTGCGTGGCACGTCTATGAGCACGCCAGCCGCTGTGTTGTGATCGCGAGGCGTTGGCTTTGGCCCGGGCAGGTGTTCGGGCGGGCGGGGCACTTGCATTTTGCGGATCGGGGCGTATGTTGTCGGTGAGAGTCGAGCAACCCTCTCGTCAAGTAAGGTAAAACGAAGGGTTAAAAGCCCACCCCTTGGGAGCGGCTCGGGGGGTCGAACACCGAGAGTTGAGCCTCGACTCTCCTCTTTTTTTGAGCCCGGTGGTCACGCCGCGTGATCCCGCCCCCATACACGTCCAGATACCCCTTGCTATTCTCACGACCCGGCGTATAAGGAGGCCGGAGAGTCGAGCGAGGGTTTCTCAGGGGCTTTTTAGGCGAGGTATACGCTAATTTGCAATGGGAAGTGGAAGGCTTGAACGTTCGGGCCTGAGTCTCGATTCTCCAATTCTTTTGCGATTCCCCCGCTGCCGATCTACCGCATGAAACTGTTCACGCTCACGAGGGGGGTGGCAGATGCCGGCGAGGGTTGCCGATCCTACCGGGTCCCGGCCTGTGTGATCGTTAACAACGTACCGCCGATAGTGATGGAGCCGAACCGCGCCGCAGTGCCGTTGTTGGGGGCGACCGTGTAGCTGACTGTTCCCTCGCCCCCGCCACGGGCGCCATCCGTGATCGCAATGAATGAAAACGCACCGACGTGGTAAGCCATTTCGAGGAGTCGAGCTTCTCCATTGCGCGGCGCCACGCATTCCGCTTTGCCGCGAACGCCCGGCCTCGCGCAGGCAGGTTAGTAATCGGCTTGTGGGCCTGCGGGCTGAGGCTGTCAGGACAGTTCCCGTGGCGATTTCCTGATTCTTCTGCAAGGGAAAGGCCTGCAAGATTGGCGATGCGGCAATGAAGTGACCCGACGTGAAACAGCGTGAACCCAAACGGCCACGCAAGACGAGGTAAACCAAGTGAAACGCGGTGAAACTCGGTCAGGCGCGACGAACGCAGTGAGGTTTGGCCCGACAAAAATCCGGCGGGTTATTTTTTGGGATCGATGCGGGGGGTGACGGTGGGCGGGGTCCATTTGAGGGCGACGGTCTTCTCGTCTTTCACCCCGGATGCGGCGGTCGGTTTCGGATCGGGCTCGGGCTCCGAGGGAAGGGGTTTGGGAACGATGACGTGCTGGCCGCACTTGAGGCATTTAATGACCAAGCCGATTCCCCCTTCGTCGATCGACATGTGGTGGTCGCACGTCGGGCAGCTAAAGTGAACATCCATAACGCGCCGCGCTCCTTTCCACGACTCGAGGAGATGCTAGTCCCGGGCAGTGTGAGGGGCAAGGAGATTCCGTCACGGCAAGGAGAAGCGGCGGCGGAGGTTTGGCGGGTTACAAATGGGTTGCGCTTTTATAGTGGCACTGCGAGGCCGGTTACGGCACGATGGGGATGAGGGAGATGAGGCGATGTCATTGAGGCAAGAAATCGTCGGCGCGCTGAGGACAGCACTGCCTACCCCATTACGCAGCGGTGCATTATTGCTTACCGCATCGGCGATGACTTTTCTTTGGGCGGGGCGCACGGTGGCGCGGGCCGAGGAGGCTGCGCCCGAGACGGTGTGTGTGCTGACGATTCACGAGGAGATCACGCATAATACGTTGTATCTGGTGCGGCGGGGGTTACGCGAGGCGGAGGAGAAAAAAGCGGCAGCGGTGGTGCTGGACATGCGAACCAACGGCGGCCGCGTGGATGTTACCGAGGAGATCATCCGGCTACTGGAACGCGTGCCAATGAAGACGTACACGTTCGTGAACGACAAGGCGTACTCGGCGGGGGCGTATATCGCGGCGGCCACGGACAAGATTTTCATGGCACCGGGCAGTGTGATTGGCGCGGCGACGCCGGTGATGATGGGGCCGGACTCGGGCGTGCAGGCGTTGCCGAAGAGTTACGAGGAAAAACTCTCGTCGGCCATGCGGGCGCGGATCCGGGCGACGGCGCAGGAGAAAGGACACAACCCGGATGTGTTCGAGGCGATGGTGGACGCCGACCGCGGGCTGACAATTGACGGCAAGGAGATCACGGCGAAAGGCAAGCTGCTGACGTTGACGAGTGACGAGGCGGCCCACGAGTACGGGAAACCGGCGAAGGCGTTGTTGTCGGCGGGCACGGTGAATTCGCTGGAGGAGTTGCTGGGAAAAACGGGCTTGAAGGGGGCCAATACGTTTGAGGTGGCACCGTACGGGTTTGAACAACTGGCGCGGTGGATCACGATGATTTCGCCGCTGCTGATTCTAGTAGGGTTCCTGGGGTTGTACGTCGAGATGTCGCATCCCGGCATGGCTCTGCCGGCGTTTGCGGCCGTGATTTGTTTCGCCGTTTATTTTCTCGGCTATTTTGTCGCGGGGCTGGCAGGCTGGGAGGAAGTGGGGCTGTTTGTGTTGGGGCTGGTGCTGCTGGCGGTGGAATTTTTTCTGTTTCCAGGACATTTTCTGTCGGCGGCGCTGGGCACGATTGCTGTGCTGGCGGCGCTCGTGCTGGCGATGACGGGGCGGTTGCCAAGCGAGCCGGTAATGCCGACGTGGCAGCAATTGCAGGTCCCACTGCTGAAGGTTGTCGGCGGCGCACTCGGCGCAATGCTGGCGGCGGCGTTGCTCGCCCGTTACCTGCCGAAGAGCACGTTGTTCAGGAAGATGGAATTGGCGGCGGCGACGAATACGGCGGATGGTTACACCACCAGCTTGGGCGAAGCGAAGGCGTTGCTCGGTACGACGGGCGTCGCGGAGACGAATTTGCGGCCATCGGGCAAGGGACGTTTTGGCGATAGGCTGGTGGATGTCGTGACGGAGGGCGATATGGTTGAACGAGGCAAGCCGATCACGATTGTGGAGGTGCAGGGCAGCCGCGTGGTGGTGAAGCGTGTGACGTAAGGACGGTTATGAACTTGATGGCGATCATCATTTTGACAGTCACGGGGATGGTGCTGATCGCGGTCGATTTCTATATACCCGGGTTCGTGCTCGGCAGCATTGGCGCGGTGTTGATGCTGATAGCAACAGGGGTGTGCTATAGTGGCACGGAGAGCCTGAACGAAACCATCATCCTGTTTTGCGTGGAATTGGCGTTGGGAATCGGTGCGGGATACGCCTCCATCAAGTATTTCCCGAAGACGGCGACGGGGAAGAAAATGATCTTGGCGGTAGCGCATACAGGCGTCGGCGCACAGCCGAAGCAACCCGGTGATTGGATTGGACGCGAAGGCGTGGCCCAAACACCGTTGCGGCCTGCGGGTGCGGCCTTGATCGACGGCCAACGGCTCGACGTGGTGGCTGAATCGGGCATGGTTGAAAGCGGCAGTCTCATCAAAATTGTGGCGGTGCACGACAATCGACTTGTGGTAAAGAAACTCACGTAAAGGAGACGGAATCATGGATGCTAGCATTGGCTCACTTATTTTGATCGCGCTGTGTGTGGTTGGCCTGATTGTCTTTTTGATCATTTTCTTCGTGGTGATCTCGTTCATCAACATCTGGATTCAAGCCCGCATGACCGGCGCGCCGGTATCGTTCCTGACGTTGCTGAGCATGAGATTGCGGCGCGTGCCGATCGGTCTCGTCGTCCAGAGCCGCATTACCGCCGTGAAAGCAGGCATCCCGCTCACCACCGATCAACTCGAAGCGCATTACCTCAGCCGGCGGCGACGTCAACCAGGTCGTGCGCGCCCTGATTGCCGCCGAAAAAGCCAACCTCAATCTCGGCTTCAACCAGGCGGCGGCCATCGACCTCGCCACGCACCAGAGCGGCAAGAGCGTGTTTGAAGCCGTTATGACCTCGGTAAATCCCAAAGTCATCGACTGCCCCAATCCGGCCAGCGGCAAGCAACTCATCACCGGCGTCGCCAAGGACGGCATCGAACTGCGAGTCAAGGCGCGCGTCACCGTGCGCACGCATCTAGACCGGTTCGTTGGCGGCGCGACGGAGGAAACCATTATCGCCCGCGTCGGCGAAGGCATCGTCACCGCGATCGGCTCCGCGCTGTCCTACAAAGATGTGCTCGAAAACCCCGACACGATCTCCAAGACCGTCCTTGCGAAAGGTCTGGATGCCAGCACGGCGTTCGGCATCATGTCCATTGACATTGCAGACGTCGACGTCGGCGACAACATCGGCGCGCGCCTCCAAACCGAGCAGGCTGATGCCAACAAGCAGATCGCACAGGCTGCCGCCGAAACACGCCGCACCCTCGCGGTCGCCAGCGAACAGGAAATGAAAGCCCGGACGCAGGAAATGCGCGCCAAGGTCGTCGAAGCAGAAGCCCAGATTCCCATGGCCATGGCCGATGCATTCCGCAGCGGTCACCTCGGCGTGATGGATTATTACCGCATGCAGAACATCCAATCCGATACACACATGCGCCAGTCCATCGCGGGGGAGGACGTCGGTAAATCCAGCCCTACCAGTTAATGCGATGAAATTCGCGGACATCGGCGCGGTGATTTGGGTGATCATCTTCGTGATGATTTCACTGGCCAAGGGCTGGAGCAAACTGCAGCGACCCGTTGACGACGATTCATCCAAGACGGACACGTCGCCGGTGGCTCGCCCCAAACCGCAGCGCCCCCCTCCGCCACGACTGCCAACGCGTCCCGCTTCAGCACCAATACCTCGCGCTCACGGCGTTCCTCCTCAACAGCGAACGGTACCACGTACAACGCTTCGAACCGGTGCGACGTCGATATCATCTGGCGAACGGAGAGTCAGTTCAGACGAGATTCGGCAATTTGTCGAACAGTTGAGCGGCATAGCTCAACCGCCGCCACCACCGCCTCCCGTTGCTCGTACCCCTGTTCGGAAAGCCGAGCCGCCACCGCCCCCAATGCCAGAGCCCGCCATGACTGCGCCCGTGGCCGCGCAGTCGGTCCCGGCGGCAACCGCGCCTGCGCCCACCTCACGGACCTCGCAGTGGATGGAAGCGTTACGCGACCGGAACAACATCCGCAACATCGTGATTGCCGCTGAGATTATCGGGCCGCCGAAAGCCGAATCGGTATAGCAGGCCGACAGGCGTCAAACAATTTTGTCCATCCAGACCCTCAGTTTTGGCACCTGCAGTGCTTCAAAAAAATTCCCGTGAGTGCAGCAATAATTAACCAAATCATAATGGGAGCAACAGGTTATATGAGGTGCACTATTCTCAAACGGGATAATCAAGGTTTTACCTTGGTTGAAATCATGATAGTAGTCGCAATTATTGGACTACTGGCCGCCCTGGCAATTCCAGGGTTCGTAAAGGCGCGCAAGCAATCGCAGGGACGCCGCATCCTGAACGATGCCCGCCAGATGGACGCGGCCATCGAGCAATGGGCGCTGAACAGCGGGATGCAGGATGGTGATAACATCGATACTGTCGCTGCGCAAACCTACCTGAAGGTGCCGTGGATCACCACCGACATCCTGAACAATCCCTACAACGTTACCGTGGTCGGTTCTACCCAGATCCAAATCGACGTAAATACTAAGAGCGCCTTGGACGGCGTCGGGATCGACTGGGGCGCGTACTAAACACGCCCTGTGAGTGATAGTCGTCGTAGCACGCTGCGACGCGAAGGAAACGTCAGAGCCGTCGCGTCGCAACGTAGCTGCCCTTGCAGGCTTGCCGCAACCTCTGCGCGCCCGTCTCACGAACCGACACCACCAACGCTCTCTTCGCTCGCCTGCCCGATGAATTCTCCTTGAACTGAATCGTCTTGCCCTTCCCACCCAAATTACGTATTCGGGATGCAATGCGCGGCGCACACAACCCCGCGTAGGAATTGAGACAATCATGAAAATCGGCGTCATCGGCGGCAGCGGGCTCTATGAGATGGAAACCATCCAGCAGAAGCGCTGGATCAGCGTGACGACTCCCTTCGGCAAACCGTCCGACCAGTATCTCACCGGCCGCATCGGCGGCCGGGACGTTGTGTTCCTTCCCCGTCACGGCCGCGGCCACAAGATTCTTCCCAGCGAACTGAATCACCGCGCCAACCTATACGGCATGAAAACACTCGGCGTCAGCCATGTCATTAGCATCAGCGCTGTCGGCTCGCTGAAGGAAGAGTACCAGCCGACGGATGTAGTGGTAATCGACCAGTTTATCGACCGCACGAAACGGAGCCTGGATTTCACCTTCTTTGGGGAAGGCGTCGTGGCCCACGTGGCGTTTGCCGACCCAATCTGCCGTCGCCTGCAACAGACGCTGGCGGACTCCGCCAAACGCGCGGGCGCCACGGTGCACGTGGGCGGCACGTACGTAAACATGGAAGGCCCGGCGTTCTCGACGCGAGCCGAGTCGCACTTCCACCGAACCATGGGCTGGGATGTGGTGGGCATGACGAACTACGGCGAGGCGCGTTGCGCCCGCGAAGCAGAGATTTGCTACGCGACACTCGCAATGGTGACCGACTACGACTGCTGGCATGAGGGGCACGAGGCCGTGACCGCGAAGATGGTTGTCGCGAACTTGACGAAGAACTCCGCGACGGCCCAGGAGATTCTGCGCTTCGCAGTGGCGGCGCTTGATCCTGAGGCGGATTGCTCCTGCCGTCACGCCCTAGCCAGCGCCATCATGACGCCGCTGAAGGTGATGCGGCCCACCACGCGCAAGAAACTGGCGTTGCTGCTGAAAAAGTATTCCCCGAAAACGTAGGCGGATGCCGAACGGTCTACGGCGGCAGGTTCACGTGCAGTCGATATATACGAGTCGGAGCGACCGCCGATGATGTTCCCGTTCCGCAGCCATCATCGATGTCGCTTAATCCTCCCGCCCTTGCCGGCACTGCGCTTGCTGACCATGAGACAATCTGTTAATTCACGCCACAACGAATGCGTCGGACACAAATGCCGGTTGCGTGCCACAGCCTCCGCATAGGGCGGGCGGGCTCCCGCACTTCGCGCTTGTAGACCCCAAGTGATGACCGTACACTGCGCCGATATTTGCTCCAAACCGCGAAAGGCTAGGTACATGAATACATCCACGTGGCCCCGGTTCTTTGTGCTCCCGATGGTAGGGACGATCGCGCTGTTTGCCGCCGCCCTGTTTCCCGCGCAACGCAGCCTGGCGGCTTCCATGGAAGATTGGCCCATCAAATTCCATCCGCATCTTGACCTTGCCGCCACGTATGACGACAACATCTTCATCGCCCATAACCACGAACTCGCTGACTTCTACTTCATGATAAGCCCGGGCTTGGAGTTGGTTCACGGCGACGTCGGCCACAATTACCTCTCGCTCGATTATACGGCAGGAATCCAACGCTTCCTTCAGCACGGGTCTCAGGATGCCAATAATCACTATGGTACGCTCAAGGGTGCTTTCGAGTTCAATCGCTTCAAGCTGGCCGTGGATAACCAGTTCCAAATCGAAACGTCACCAAACGTTCAGGTGGGCACACGCGTTGAGGAACAGAAAAACCTCACTGACACCAGCGCCGAATACCTCATGAACAAGTATTTCTCTCTTGGCCTGTTGTACCATCAGGAATTGCACCATTTCGAGACGCCGGGGCAAATCGATTACCGTCTTTACCAACCCGGCGGGGCACTGTATTACCACGCCCTGCCGAAGACGGATATCTACGGCGAATTCGACTATGGGTGGGTTGATGAACAGTCGGGAGAGGACCAGACATTCTGGAAATCCAGCCTCGGCGTACGCGGCAAATTAACGAGCAAGATTACGGGCCGCATCGGTGTGGGCTATGAAAACAGCGACTATTCTGGTTCGAGTCCGAGTGTTGAGACAACGTTCGCCACGGTCTCACTGCACGGAGATTTTACGCCGCATACCTCCGCTGATCTCATGGTCTCGCGCCAAATCACTCCCTCCGTCACGTCTTCAAACAATTCCTATACCGCCACCCATGTCGAGTTCACGCTCAACCAGAAGATTTACCGGGAGAAGTTTTTGGTACGGGTCGGCGGCTCTTACGAACGCGATGACTATACACCAGGGGTGGATCGTATCGACGACATCTGGCAAGGACTCGTCGGCGCAAGGTACGTTGTGACGAAATGGCTGGATTTGGGAGTCTCCTATCGCTATCAGCGCAACCAGTCGACCGTAGACACATTTTCGTTCGGTCAGAACGTTGTCAGCGTTGACGGCTCAATGCACTTCTGAGCATGCCAGCGCGCGGCCCCGCCATTCCAGCATTCTGAACTTGCGTTCCCCCTTCGGAGCATTCAAAAGATGTGTCGTTGAGTGAACATGCTGGCCATAATATGGACATTTGTCTACTTGTACAACTGTCTAGCAATACGCGGGTTCCAAGCGCATTTGCGTGAATTCAGACTGTTAACCACCACTCCTGAACCTACTTACATATTTCATGCCCTTCGAGGAAATATTCCCCTCAAGGGAATAGCCGCTCTTGGCACGCCGCGCGCTATGATACAAGTAGTGTAATGCGTGAGATAAGCGCACGGTTTGGTGCGCAGGCGCGTCGCACAGTTTAATTTCGGTTGACGCGTTTTGAAAACGGTGATAATCGGCAACAATCAGGCGAGGGGAACGGCAGTCCTTGGACATGGCCCGGACGGCTGTCGAAACAGACGACAGCCTCTCCCGTGGCCGGCCGTTGGCGATGGTCAGTCTGACCGTTTGACTTCGGCAGACATGCAACTTGACCAGTTCGCAGTCGGCCTATCAAGGCACACGCAAGGAATCGGAAAATGTTTTTCGTGAAAAGACTGCTGGAGGGATACTTAGCAAAGGTGAGACGTGATGTTCCGACTGCGGAAAGGCGTCTTTTCGCCCGAGCAGCCTTTACGATCGGCTTGATCTGTTTTTGCCTCGCGCTTGGCTCCTGCAGTTCGGAAACTGTGCAAGTCCGCACCGTCCCTTTCCAGACCCAAGCGCCCCAGAAAGCTGGCAACACTCCCTCCAACGCAACGCCTGCCAAGAACGCTTCATCGGAAACTGATACCGACTACCGGATCCAGCCGCTGGACAGCATTCAGATCACTGTTTTCAACGAACCCGACCTCTCTGTGAAGGTGCGAGTTTCGGCGCAAGGCAAAATCAACTACCCGCTTCTCGGGCCCGTCCAAGTCGGCGGCCTGACCGTCAGCGAAACGGAAACCAAGCTCAAGGAACAACTGGGACGCAGCTACCTCGTCAATCCACAGGTCAACGTGCTCATCGATCGAGCCAACGCCCGCCGCGTTTTCGTTCTCGGTCAGGTCAGGGCGCCCGGCGCGATCGATATCCTAGCAGACGAAGGGCTTACGGTGGTGCAGGCCATCGCGCGCGCAGGTGGGTTCACAGACATCGCTGCCACTGACCGCGTCAATATCCTCCGCATCGCCCCAGACGGCACGCAGCAAAAGGTCATCGTCAATGTCGCGGCAATCATGAAAGGCCAAAGCAAAGATTATCCGTTGAAGCCGGACGACGTTCTTTCCGTGCCCGAAACCATTTTTTAGCCTTCTATGCACGCTCTTGTTCCATACGACCCGAACGCTCAACGATTCCAGACCCCACGCCGCCAGACCCGTGCTCTGCACTGGCGGCACTATCTGTTGGTCTTGGTTGAACATAAATGGGTCGCCCTCGCCACGTTTCTGACCGTCATGGGGTTGACGATCGTGTGGACGTATCACCAAACCCCCCTGTACCGCGCCACCGCAACGGTTCAGGTGGACGCGGATACAATGAAAGTGCTGAACATTCAGGATGTATTGAGCACGGATACGCGCGACGAGCAGTATATCAACACACAAGTGAAGATTTTGCAGAGCCGCACCCTGTGCGATCAGGTCGTTCAAAACCTGCGGCTCGACAGGAACCCCACCTTCCTTGCCTACGCGGGTGCACAAGGGGACCTCGCCGGTGCACTGCAACAGTGTTTGAGCGTCCAGCCTGAACGAGGCACCAGCATCTTGGATATTCACGCGGACCATCCCGACCCGCAAATTGCCGCAGATCTGGCCAATGGAATGGCCAAACAATATATCAAGCAGAACCTCGACAAGAGAATGGCGGCTTCGATGGATGCCGTCCGCTGGCTGCGCGAGCAGGCTGACGAATACAAGGTGAAGGTCGAAAAATCCGAGGAAGTGCTTGCCCAATACCGACAACGCACCAAGGCGTTTTCACTCGATGAGCGCCAGAACGTCGTTGTCGACCAGTTGAAGGCAATCAGTGCCGACGTTACCCAGGCCAAGCAGGCCCGCGTGGTTGCCGAGTCCGAGTGGAAGGCGGTCAAGAGCCTGCTCGATCAGGGAAGCAACCCGACCGATATACCGGCGATTCTGAGCAATCCCAAGGTCAGCGCGTTGCGTCAACAGCTGAACGACAAACAGGTCGCCTTGGCCGTTTTGCGTGAACGCTACCGCGAGCAACATCCGTCCATGATCGCCATCCAGACTGAATTGAGCGAAATCTCCAGCAACCTCAACGACGCCTGCAAGGATGCCATCAGAGCCCTTGAGTCCAACTTCTTGTTGGCCAAGTCCAAGGAAGACAGCTTGGAAGACGCCCTCAAGCAACAGGAGATGGAGGCCTTGGAGGTGGACGCCATACAGCCAGACTACAATCTGCTCAAACGCAATGCCGAGGCTGACCGCCAGATCTACGATTCCATCCTCACGCGCATGAAGGAGGCCAGCGTCACCGGCAAGCTCGAGTCGAATAATATCCGGTTGGTCGACCCCGTTCAGGTGCCCAGCTCCCCCTTCAAGCCACGCAAGGGCCGCGACCTCGCGGTGGGTTTTCTCCTCGGCATTGGCGCCGCCTTCACGGTCTGCTATGTGATGAGTGCGTCCGACGACAAAATTAAAACCTATGAGGACATCGACGCGCTTGGTTTGCCGCTCCTCACGGGCGTGCCCCGCATCAATTTGAAAGACGCTTCGCAGAACGGCCGGGTGTTGCAGGCCGACCCGCACTCCATATGCGCCGAGGCGTTCCGCAACCTGCGCGCCAGCATCAGCCTGAAACCCGAAGTCAATGCCGCCAACCCATTGCTCGTCACCAGCACCGCGCCTGGCGAAGGCAAGTCTGTCGTTTCAGCCAACCTCGCCATCGCCTTCGCCTCCAATAAACAGCGCACACTGCTGATCGATTGCGATTTGCATCATCCGGCACAACACCGGGTCTTCCCGGCCAACCCCGACAAGGGTCTTTCCCTCTACTTGACGAGCAACGCGAGTTTGCAGGATGTCGTTCAGCCAACGGACATTCCCAACCTCGACGTGCTCCACGTCGGCAGCGTGCCACCGAATGCGCCGGAATTGCTCGCATCGGATCGCGTCCGTGAATTGATCGCTGACGCCTGCAAGCAGTACGATCGCGTCATCATCGACAGCCCCCCGGTTACGGCCGTCAGCGATCCACTTGTGCTCCTGCCCCACGTGCAGGGTGTGATCTACGTCATTGGATTTGACAAGATTCGTCGTGAAATAGTCTTGCGCACAATGCAGAAGCTGCGCGAGTGCGGCGCCCCGCTGGTCGGTGTTGTCATGAATAACATCGATCACGAACTTCACGGGTATTACTACTACCCACAGAAGTATTCCTACTACCACAAGCGGAAGGGCAACGGCGCCGGGTAGGGCTCCTCCCGTGGAGCAATGAAGCTGTGCAGTGATGCATGGCGGTCAACAAACGGGCGGAGGAAGTCAGCCGGTGTTCCTGTCGGAAAGATGGGAATGCACCGGAATGGCGGCAGCTTGCCCGGAATGTACAAACGATGTGGTTTGAATGATGATTCACAGTGCGAACGACGCTGCCAGGCCTCGGGACATTGCATCCCAGAGCGATCCCCTGCCCAGCGTCACCCGCTGGCTCTGTGTGCACACCCGCCCACGTCGCGAGTCAGCCGCGGAACAATACTGTCGCGAGGCTCTCGGCTTGGACACGTATTATCCGAAACTCAAGCGTCTCAAGACCCTCCGTCGCGTCAAACACTGGGTCGTCGGCCCGTTATTCCCCCGCTATTTTTTCTGCCGCCTGAATTTGGCCCAGAATTTCCGGGCCGTGCAATACGCACCGCGAGTTGTCGGAGTCGTTAGCTTTGGTGGTCGCCCCTCTCTCGTCGATGACGCGATCATCGATCACCTCAAGCAGTGGGCGGGCGAGGCGGTCGACGTCGTCACCGTACGCCCAGGATTCCAGCCCGGGGATCTCGTCGAAATTGCCGACGGCCCCCTGAGAGGATTACAGGCGGTCGTTCTGCAGGAGATGAGTGATCGCGACCGCGTTGCCGTCTTGCTGTCAACCTTGGGCTGTCAAGCCCGGTTGATTGTAAGTCGCTCGCAACTCGTGGACGCGTCCTAGCGGCACCGGGACGTCCCCGAGGGCACAGGCCAGCACTTGGTTCACAAGCCCCGTTGGGCTTGTTCGGCTGGCAGCATCTCTACGGAACAGTTTTCGCCTCTACCACAAGCCAACGCCATGGAAGTGTCTCACACACAGAAGGCCGACTCCGGCTTCGACCTTGTCATCGAACCATCGCGAGGCTGGGTGTCGCTCCAACTCCGCCATCTCTGGGAATTCCGGGAGTTGCTGTACTTCCTGATCTGGCGCGATATCAAGGTCCGATACAAGCAGACGATCCTTGGCGCGGCGTGGGCGATTCTGCAGCCGCTGTTTACCATGGTCGTATTCAGCCTATTCTTCGGACGACTCGCGAAGGTGCCGTCGGACGGCCTCCCGTACCCGATCTTCTCATTTGCTGCCCTTGTGCCCTGGGGCTTTTTCTCCAACGGCTTGGTCGCTGCGTCCAACAGCCTCGTCGGCAATGCGAACCTCATCCAGAAGGTCTATTTTCCGCGCCTTGTCGTTCCCATTTCCGCCGTATTGTCAGGCACTGTCGACCTCGTGCTATCGTTCGTTGTCTTGTTGGGAATGATGGCTTACTATCATGTTTGGCCGACGATCCACATTGTCCTCCTGCCCGCATTCTTCCTCCTCGCATTCATCGCTTCGCTGGGGGTCGGCTTCTGGTTGTCAGCCATGAACGTTCAGTTCCGTGACGTGCGCCATACAGTGAGCTTTCTCGTGCAAGCCTGGCTGTTCTGCACACCCATCGCCTATCCAAGCAGCCTGCTGCCCGAGCCGTGGCGTTCCGTCTACGGCCTCAACCCGATGGCGGGCGTTGTCGAAGGTTTTCGCTGGGCGCTGCTTGGCACACCGGCCCCCGGTGCCATCATCTGGGTCTCCACGCTGGCATCCCTAGTCGTGCTGATCAGTGGCGCATTCTACTTCCGACGCATGGAACGAATTTTCGCTGACACCATCTAGCCCCATAAACCACGCAATGGTTCGCCTCCGCAAGTGACCGGTCCTAAAAACGATCCCATGGACACAACGCCCCTCGTCTCCGTGATAATGGTCTTCCTCGACGCAAAGAGGTTCATTGAGGAAGCCATTGAGAGTGTGCTCGCGCAAACGTGCACGAATTGGGAACTGCTGCTCGTCGACGATGGCTCGAAGGACGGCAGCACACCGATTGCCCAACGGTATGCGACTCGGCTCCCTGAAAAGATTCGTTACCTGACACACCACGGCCGCGAGAACCGCGGCATCAGTGCCTCGCGCAACCTGGGACTACTTCATGCCCGCGGCGACTTCGTTGCGTTCCTCGACGCCGATGATGTGTGGCTGCCGCAAAAGCTCCGGCAGCAAGTCGCCGCGCTTAACTCGCAACCGCAAGCCGCCATGGTCTATGGGCCGTCCTTTGAGTGGCACAGCTGGACGGGCAACCGTAGAGATTGCGACCTGGATCGCCTGCAGGACCTCGGCGTGCCAACGAATACCCTGCTTGCGCCGACAAAACTTGTGGGCGTTATGCTACGCAGCGAAGCTTGTTCTCCGCACCTGTGCAGTGTGTTGCTACGCCGTCACGCGGTGACCGCAATCAATGGATTCGAGGCGAAATTCCGCGGGCTGTACAACGACCATGTGTTCTTGAGCAAACTATGCCTGAGCCATCCCGTGTTTGCCATTGCGCAATGTTATGACAAGTACCGTCAACACCCGGACAGTTGCCGCCACGCCGCCGACAACGCGGCGAAGCGTGAGGCCGTCCGATTATCCTACCTCAACTGGCTCGCGGATTATCTGGAGCAGTCTGGCGCTAGGAAAGACGATGTCTGGGCGATAATGGAAGTCAAAACGACATTGCAGGAGCAACGCTGGCCGCTCCAGCACCCGTCACTTCATTGGATGAAGAGAAAGATAGGCAACGGCTGTCGCGCCACGAGAACGAAACTTGGGCTCATAGCGGAGTCAATCCTGCCAATCTCCGCTTACGATTGGGTACGTGCCAGACTACGCGGCGGGGACTCATCGCCGCGCGTCGGCCGGGCACACCTCGGCGGTCTGCGGCGCCTGACCCCCATCGGCCGCAGTTTCGGCATCGACCGCGGCCAATCCATCGATCGCTTCTATGTCGAACAATTCCTCGCCGCGCACAAGACGGACATCCGTGGAAACGTTTTGGAGATCGGCGACGACACCTACACGCACCGGTACGGCAATAGCGCCGTGACGAAAAGCGACGTGCTCCATGCCTCGGACGGCAATCCCAAAGCCACCATCGTAGCCGACCTCGCGCACGTCGGTCAGATTCCCGACAACAGCTTTCAGTGCATCCTCCTCGTGCAAATGCTGCCATTCATTTACGACACGGCCGCCGCGCTACGTACTGTGTTCCGGATTCTGAAGCCCGGCGGGGTGCTGTTGGCGACAGTCACCGGGCTCAGCCATCGCGGCCACGACCAGTGGGAAAACCCCTCGTATTGGAATTTCACCACGCATTCGGTCCGCAAGCTGATGGAAGAGACATTCCCGCACGCCGCAGTAAATATCTCGACGCACGGAAACGTTCTGGCTGCGACCGCATTCCTGCACGGGCTTGCCGTCGAAGATTTGAGGACGCGCGAACTGAACCACATTGACCCACAATATGAATTGGTGATTACCGTGCGCGCTGTGAAACCGCTGTCATGAGTGGCGTGGCCATACGAATTGAGGGATTGAGCAAGAAGTTCCGCATCGGAATCCATGAGAGGTACCGGACCCTGCGCGACACGATGAGTCACGCGTTCGTTATGCCCTTTCGACGCGCGGCCTCAGTGATTCGTGGCCAGGCAGCCGGATCGGCCGACGAGGAAATCTGGGCGCTCCGGGACGTATCGCTCGAAATCCGCCAAGGCGAGGTGGTGGGCGTTATCGGCCGCAACGGCGCAGGCAAGAGCACGCTGCTCAAGATCCTCTCGCGCATCACTGAACCGACCCTCGGGCGCGTCTGCCTCAAGGGCCGCGTTGGCAGCCTGCTGGAGGTCGGCACCGGCTTTCATCCGGAATTGACGGGACGAGAGAACGTTTATCTGAACGGCGCGATGCTCGGCATGCGCCACATGGAGATTGACGCCAAATTCGACGAGATCGTCGCGTTCGCCGAACTGGAAAAGTTCCTCGATACCGCCGTGAAGCATTATTCGAGCGGGATGTATATGCGGCTGGCGTTCGCTGTCGCGGCACACCTCGAAACGGAGATTCTGCTTGTCGATGAAGTGTTGGCGGTCGGCGACGCAGCGTTCCAGAAAAAATGCCTCGGCAAGATGGGCGATGTGGCCAAACACGGTCGTACGGTGTTGTTCGTCAGCCACAATATGGGCGCCATCATGCAACTCTGCCCAAAGTCGTTTGCGCTGCAACAAGGCCAACTCGTCTCGCAAGGGCCGTCCAAGGAAATCGTCCAACAGTATTTGTCCAGCTTGTTCGAGAACAACAGCCCGAACCTGGAGCGCGCGCCACACCGCGCCGGCGATGGGCGGTTGCGCTTCGTGTCCTGCTACCTGCAGGACGAATCTGGCAAACGCACGGAACTTCCGGTCGCGGGCCATCCACTCGACGTCGTGCTGGAGTTCGACAGCCGCGAGGACCTCTCGAACGTCCAATTCATGTTCACAATCTTCAACCATGTGGGCATTGCCGCCACCCATTGCCACGTAGACGCGATGGGCCAACGATTTCGCATCGCACAAGGTAAAGGAACAATCATCTGCCGGATTCCCAAACTGCCGTTGCCGCTCGGGCAGTACAAGCTCGCCGTCCTCGCCCAGGATCACATCCACCAACTCGATTGGGTACCCACGGCCTGCGTGTTTGACGTGGACACGAGCGACTTCTTCCCCAACGCCTATACGCCGTCGATCGAATACTCTACGATATTGGTGGAACATGACTGGAAGCTGGTGAGTCGCAACGGGCATACCGAGGAACACGGGAAGCCGCTACCCGACCGTCATGGCTAATTTCGTCATCATTGTTGATCCGAATGCCGGGCGGCGCGCGCGCTTCATCGAAGTGATTACGCCGCTCTTGGCGCCCGTCGACGGCCTGAACACGTCTTCCTGTGCGAGCGGCGATTTCCATGCCGTGTGGGCCGCGCACGAGTCCGCGCCGATCAGCCATATCGCCGATGGCGAAGGCGCGGCGGTAATTTGGGGCGACGCCATTCCCGGAAAGGGGTTCGGCAGAATCGATGCGCGGCAACTCCGCAAACTGTGGCGCGATCCAACGGTGCATATGCCCGAAGCCATGGACGGCTATCACGCGGGAGTTGCCTATCGACCGGGGCACTTGGTGGTCGGCGCCGATTTCACTGGCATGTTCCCCATTCAGTACTTCGCCGCCGCAGATGTTCTCTTGGTTGGATCGAGCCCGGAACTGTTCCGAATGCATCCACTGTTCCGCGCCGAGCTGGATCCCGAAGGACTCGTCGGCATCCTACTGCTGATGCATTCGGTCGGCGGCAAGACCATGCTGCGCCGCGTCCAACGGCTTGCGGGAGGTCACTTGCTTTACTGGCGCGACGGGAACGCAACCCGGGAACTCAAACAGTACGACCTCCCCTGCTCCGATCGATACTTCGACCTGCCGCTGTCAGCCCATTTGGAAATCGCCGAGCACGCCCTCGATCAAGCGCTGACGCGACATGTCCTCGACGGTTCACGGCACGCGTTACTACTCTCTGGCGGACTGGATTCGCGAATGCTGGGCGGCTTCCTAAAAAGAAAGGGCCACAAAGACATCCCGCTGCTGTCGCTCGGGCAGCCATCCGACGTCGAAATGAGATGTGCGATTCCGGTCGCGCGCACACTGGGTTACGAGCACCAGATGGCCGACCCGAGGTTTGATGAATACCCGTCTTTTGCCAGTATTCACGCGAAATGGGAACACGGCATCAACGGTTTCAACCACGTCATGCAATGGGCCGACCACCGGGCCCTGCGCCGCATTGCCCCGCGCATCATTACCGGGCACAACGGCAACCCGGTCCTTGGCGGTACCAATCTTTCGCGGTCATATTCGCCCGCCGAAATGCGTTACACATTCGAGGCAACGTTCGCAACCGCAAACGCTTGGGGACTGGCGCCCGACGTCTTGCGGAAGCTGTTGCGTCCCGAAGTCTTTGGGGATCTCGTGGAGGAGACGATCCGCCGCATACGTGCGGACTACGAAAGTCACGGTGAGCGCGACTCCTTTCGGGCACTGCGCTTCGAGTTCTGCAACCGGGCCCGCTTCCACATCGGCATCAATGCTTGGGCCTTGTCTTTCGGCGCGTGGCCGGTACTGCCGTACGTCGATCGCCATTTGATGGAATCCATGCTCGGAATTCCTGTGGCGAGTATATCGGGCCGGCGACTGCAGGAAGACTTGCTGGCGACACGCTTCCCTGAATTGGCCGCGCTCCCGTTGGACCGCAATCTTACCGACACCTTCCCAATGCGACCGAGATTCCGTTGGTTGCTGGCGTGGTACTTGTTCCGTCGCCCCGTCCATGGACTGCGCCAGCGCCTCCATCGAGGCGAGCACCGCTATTACTACCGAGTTTATGATTTCAACAACCCGGGCTGGGTCGCTATCCGACGCCAAGCTGAGCCATATCGCGAACGGGTCGCGTCGCTTTTCAATATGGATGTGTTCTCGGAACTGCTGCCGCCGCCCGGTACTCCGCTGAACTTGGAAAATGGCCTGAGCGATGCCTCCGGAAAAAAAACGTTGCTCGGTTTGTTGCTGTGGGCCAACGAGTATCTGTCATGATCAACGAGTACGTCATTAGCGCTCGACAAGTTTCCGATCATCGACTCGATGTACACGTGGACGCCGAATCCATTTCCGGACGCTCCCAACACGCTGTGGGTCGAATACCCATTCGATGTCGCGCGGATCAAGGGTTACGACGTGCTTTACCCCGCCCTCCCGCTGTTTCTCGCGCTCGGCTTTGCCGACACCCGATTCCACCTCGTATCGCCGGAGCCTGATCAATCGGTTGTGAACGACCAAAACCTGGCGTTTCAGCAAGTACTGGGGAATTGGTTGGACATTGTCGAGTCGGAGGCGGCAGAGAATTTCGGCAAAAGAATCCATGCCGAAGCCACCATCAATGGGCAAATCGTCGGGCGCGACGCTGTTGGCGGAGTTCCGACCCAGCCTCCGCTTCTGGGGATCGAAACGGCCCTCTTCTTTGGCGGCGGCACGGAGAGTCTGCTTGCCTTGGCCGAGTTGACCGAACAAAACATCAAGCCGCATCTTATCAGCTATCTCGGACCCGGTTGGATCGGGAGTGACCCCGCGAAAAATAAGAACAAAGTATTGCAGGACCATCGGACCGCACGAGAACTGGGGCTGCCGTTGTGCCACGTCAACAGCAACATCTACAGCGTGTTTGCGCAGATGCAAAACGAGCTCTCGGGGCGGATGATCGTCGACGCGTACTTTGCCAATCGGGTCCCGTTCACGGCCGCGCAGGTGTCTCTATCCGCCCCCATGACCAGCATCTACAATCTTGGCGCGCTGTATCTCGGCCACGAGAAGCTGCCCGAGAATGATCCCAATTTCCATTGCTTCACAACGCCCTTCACGGACAAGCTGGCGTGGTGCTTTTCGCCAAAACTTGCCTACCGCCGGATCCTGGGGGAACTGCTCAAGGTTGATGTCTTCGAGAAACTATTCACGAAACATTCCCAATTCTTGAAGTTTCAATACTCATGCTTCAACAACGACCATGAACGCTGGTGTCTCGCCTGCGAGAAATGCCTGCGCTATTACATCCTCTTCAAATTGTACGACGCCCGGCTGGACATTGTCGAATTCGATGAAGGCCGCATGCTGGGAAACTTCGCCCGGATGCATGCGGAGATTGCAAGCCACGTGTGGACCGAAGGGTACTCTCGCGATACCTACACCGGAATTCTGGCGAAGGCCCGTGCGTGCGGAAAGCAGGACCTGTGCGGGTTTCTTTCGAATCTCATTCGCGAGGCCAAACAGATCGAGCGCAAGAAGAAGGTGCAAGCGCTCATTCGCCCGCTCGTGCCAACACCGGTTAAAAGGCTGTTGAAAGGCTTCCTTCCTGCGCCGCCACAGGGAACGGCGCACGCCTGAGAGCAGAAACGTGAAGACGATCCTGATCATGGGTTCCTACGCGGGGCAGGATTCGTTCGGGGACAAGTGTCTCCTGCGTTGCGTGGTCGCGCAACTTCGTGAGGCGTTCGGCCCGGATGTCCGCACCGTGATCGATATTCAGGAAAACCGCGAGGAGGCAATGCGGATTGTTCCTGACGCCGAGTTCAACCTGAAAATTTCGCAACTCTTTTCCAGTTGGTTCAACCGCCTGCGCCATCTGCGCGCCCCCTTTTCATTCCAGATGCTGGTCGCGTTCATGACGTTTCCGTTCTCGCTGGTGACGACCCGAGAGAACCGCTCGGCGCTGGCCGATATCCTGCGGGAGATTAGAGCCTGCTCGTGTCTCTATTTTTATGGCGGGACGCAACTCTCGGAACCATGGTTCGCCATAAACATTCCACCGTTGTTCTTTATGCTCGCGTTGTGTCGGATCTTCGGGAAACCCGTCTATTGGGGGCCCCAGCAGTATGGCCCGGAGAAGGCCTGGCAGCGACAGTGTCTCAAAACCATCATCAGGCTGTTCGTCACCGACATCCGTGCCCGCAACGACAACTGCGTGCGGATGCTGGCTTTGCCGGAATCCAAGCTGTTCTACGACGAGGTGTTCAGCTGCATCGTGCGCTATCCACTGTGCCCGGAACACACGCGGCCCCGCTCGTTTGTCCTGATTAACATGCGCGGCAGTAATTTCATCCGTGACGCCACCGACGCGGAGTTCCGGGCGTTCGCTGAAATCCTCCATGCGCTGCACGAGCGGCTCCATCTCCCCTTTACGCTGTTCCAAATGAGCGGTGCGTCGTTCTGCGACGACGAGCGGCTGAAATCGTTCCTCGATCGCAATGGGTTCGGCAGTATACCCGTGGAGATTCTGCCGCCGCTCGAGCGGGAGCGCGACTTCATCGAACTGGCCGCCCGCGCGTACGGCGCTGTTTCCATGTCGTTTCATGGCTGCGTGCTTGCCATGGTCGGTGGATGCCCGGCCGTGCCCGTGACCTCGGAGAAGTATTACGATTACAAATACTTCGACTTCGATCGCTATACCGGCGGTCAGAACGTGCCGATCATCTCCTTGCAGGATCCAAACCCCGAACACGCCACCGACAGCATCGTCGGCTACTTCGAGCGATACCAACCCGCGCTCACCGCGGCTGTCCGAGAGCGTGCCGCCGCCCAAATCGAGCGGTGGTACCTGCAAATCCGCGATAACTCCAAAAATGGTGCGCCGAGTCACATCTCAAGAGAATATGAAACTACTGGTCACAGGAACTGACGGCTACATCGGAGTCCTGCTCGCGGAGGTGCTCACCAAGCGTGGACACCACGTCACCGGACTCGATACCGGCTTCTACCGCGACGGCTTGCTTTACGACGGCGTACAACCGCCGGCGCGGCACGTCCGAAAGGATATTCGCGCCATCTCCCCCGATGATTTGCGCGGGTACGATGCGGTTGTGCACCTCGCTGAACTTTCCAACGACCCACTTGGCCAGCACAATCCTGAACTTACCTTTCAAATCAACCACGCTGGCAGTGTGGCGCTCGCTACGAAGTGCAGGGAAGTCGGCATCACCCGCTTCGTGTACACATCCTCTTGCAGCGTGTACGGAGTGGCGTCCAGCAAAAACGTCGTGGAAACATCTCCCACCAACCCACAAACCGCTTATGCAAATTGCAAGGTGCTCGTCGAGCGCGACGTCTCGGCTCTCGCCGATGATGACTTCTCTCCCACGTTCCTGCGCAACGCCACCGCGTTCGGCGCGTCGCCGCGGATGCGCTTTGACATCGTGCTCAACAATCTGGCGGGGCTCGCATGGACTACGAAGGAAATCAAAATGATCAGCGACGGCACCCCGTGGCGTCCTCTCGTCCACGTGCTCGACATTTGCGACGCCGTCGCCTGCGCGCTCGATGCGCCGCGCGAGGTCGTGCACAATCAGGTTTTTAACGTCGGCGACAACGGACAGAACTACCGCGTACGCGAAATCGCGGAGATTGTCGCGGAGGCGTTCCCGGGCTGCCGCCTGAGCTTCGGCGCCAACCCCGCTGATAACCGCAGCTACCGCGTGAACTTCGACAAAATCAACTCGCAACTGCCCGGCTTCCACTGCCAACGCGACGCCCGCGCGGGTGCCAGGGAATTGCGGAGTGTGTTTGAAAGAATCCAGATGACGCGCGAGACGTTCGAGTTCCGTGCGTTCACGCGGCTGAAGCAACTCGAGCACCTGCTGGGCACAGCACAAATTGACGCGAGTTTCTATTGGAAACCATTATGACCAAACCCGGCCAATGCCGATTCTGCGGCGCGAATTTACAGCATACGTTCCTGGACTTGGGCGCCTCGCCGATCGCCAACGACTACCTGAATACCTCGCAACTCAGCCAGATGGAGCCATTCTACCCGCTCCACGTGAAGGTCTGCCGCGACTGCTTCCTGGTACAGGTTGCCGATTGCATCAGCGCTCGTCATATTTTCAGCGACAATTATGCGTATTTCTCTTCGTTCTCGGATAGCTGGCTGGCACACGCCAAAGCATACGTTGATATGATCACCGCGCGGCTTGCGCTCGGCAAGGAGCATCACGTCGTCGAGGTCGCCTGCAACGACGGTTATTTGCTGCAATACTTCGTTGCCAGGGGGATTCCCGTGTTGGGGATCGAGCCGACAGCCAATACCGCTGCGGCGGCGACGAAGAAGGGCATTCCGACCATTGTGAAATTCCTGGGCGAAGAGACCGCGCGGGACCTGGCGCGGGGCGCCAGACAAGCTGACCTGCTGATCGGCAACAACGTGCTCGCACACGTGCCCGACATCAACGATTTTGTGGAAGGGCTCCGGATCCTGCTCAAGCCAACGGGTGTGCTGACGATGGAGTTTCCGCACTTGATGCAGTTGATGTCCCAGAACCAATTCGACACGATGTACCACGAGCACTACCAGTATTTGTCGCTGATGGTGGTTGAAACGATCTTCGGAAAACATGGGCTGACAGTCTTTGACGTCGAGGAAATTCCCACGCACGGTGGTTCCTTGCGCATCTATGCGCGGCACGCTCACGATGAGTCGAAGCCGCGGGCCCTCCGGGTTGAGGAGTTGCGTCAGCGCGAACGGAACGCCGGGTACGATCACCTGAACACCTACATTTCATTCACCGAGCGCGTAAAGGAGACGAAGCGAAAGCTGCTGGAATTCTTGATAGCGGCCAAACGCAATGGCAAGACGATCGTCGGTTATGGCGCCCCGGCCAAAGGCAATACTTTGTTGAACTATTGCGGCGTACGAACCGATTTTATCGATTACACGGTGGATCGCAGCCCGCACAAGCAAAACTTGTTCTTGCCCGGCACGCGCATTCCGATTCATCATCCCGACAAGATCCGCGAGACAAAACCGGATTACGTCCTCATATTGCCTTGGAACATCAAGGGCGAAATCATGGAGCAGATGGCGTTTATCCGCGAGTGGGGCGGCTTGTTTGTGGTGCCGATACCAGAGGTGAAGGTGTATTCCGCACCCGGCGGCTTGTAAGGTCGCCCCTCGAGAGCAATACCGTACGAAAGGATTGAAACCATGAAGGTCGTGTTATTCTGCGGCGGTCTCGGCATGCGTCTGCGGGAGAATGAGGAAAGCCTCCCCAAGCCTCTCGTCAAGATTGGCAATACGCCGATTCTGTGGCACCTGATGAGGTACTATGCCCACTTCGGTCATAAGGACTTCATCCTGTGCCTCGGCTACAAGGCCGACGTGATCAAGCAACATTTTCTCAACAATAACGAACTCATCCTCAATGATTTCGTCCTCACGAATGGCGGCCGAAACGTCGAGTTGCTGAACAACGACATCAAAGACTGGAAGATCACGTTCGTCGACACGGGTACGCACAGCTCCATCGGACAGCGGCTGAGGTCCGTCCGTCGCCATCTCGAAGGCGAAGAAATGTTTCTGGCCAATTACAGCGACGGCCTGACCAGCGTACCGCTGCCCGAACTTGTCAGCTTCGCGCAAAAACAAAACACCATCGCCACGTTCCTCTGCGTCAGGCCGAACCTCGCCTATCACTTTGTCTCCCTGAACGGTGACGGGTTGGTGACCGATATCAGTGACGTCAATGGCTCGCATATCCGCATCAATGGCGGGTTCTTTGTCTTCCGTCCGGGGATTTTCGACTACGTCAAGGAAGGCGAAGAACTTGTCCCCGGCCCGCTCCAGCGACTTGCCAGGGACCATCAACTCAGCGCCTTCCGCTACGACGGCTTCTGGGCCGCGATGGACACGTTCAAAGATAAACAACAATTGGAGGAGTTGCACGCGCGCGGCCCGGCTCCGTGGGAAGTCTGGAAAACCTCCCCATCGGCCTCGCCTGCGTGACGCTCCCATGCATCGTCTTCATTTATGATTACGCTTAATCTCAACGGCCGCGCGCGCGGTCCGCTCACCGTCCTGTGTCTGGGCGCGCATGCTGACGATATCGAGATCGGTTGCGGCGGCACGCTCCTGAAGCTCATCGAACAAAACCGCGAGGTTACGGTCCACTGGGTTGTCTTCAGTGCCACACCGCCGCGGGTCCGCGAGGCCAGGCGCAGCGCGCAGGTCTTCCTCCGGGGCGCCCAGGCGAAGAAGGTGATCATCAAGAACTTTCGCGATAGTTACTTCCCGTTCATGGGCAAACGCATCAAGAACTTCGTGCAACAGTTGAGTCGCGAGGTTTCGCCGGACCTGATCTTCACCCACCGCCGCAAGGATTTGCACCAGGACCATCGTTTGCTCGCGGAGTTGACGTGGAATGCGTTTCGCGATCACCTGATCCTCGAGTACGAAATCCCGAAGTACGATGGCGACATGGGTGCCCCGAACGCCTACGTGCATCTGGGCAAGAACGCAGCCGAACGCAAGGCGCGCCACATCTGCGACCAGTTCAAGACCCAGCGATCCAAACAATGGTTCACCGAAGATACGTTTCTGGCCCTGTTGCGGCTCCGCGGTATCGAGTCCAACTCTCCCAGCAAGTACGCGGAAGCTTTCTACTGCCAAAAGATGCTGCTACTCTGAAATAGACCGACAATCACACTTCCCATACCACCATGATCTTCAAGAAAACCAGAATCCCCGGTGTGCATCTCCTGGAACCGGAACGGCTCACCGACGAACGCGGCTTCTTCGCCCGCATGTGGTGCCGGGCGGAATTCACCGAGCACGGGATCGACCCGCGGATCGAGCAATGCAATCTTTCTTTCAACCCGCACAAGGGCACAATGCGCGGAATGCATTATCAGCGCGCACCCCACGAAGAAACCAAGATCGTGCGGTGCACGATGGGGGCCATCTTCGACGTGGCTCTGGACCTGCGGCACGACTCATCCACCTTCAAACAATGGGTCGGCGCGCCTCTGACCGCCGAGAACCGCGAGATGCTCGTCATTCCGCCAGGCTGCGCCCACGGGTACTTGACACTCACGGACAACACGGAGGTCTTCTACCAAATGTCAGCCTCCTACGCGCCGACGCACGGGGCGGGTGTCCGCTGGAACGACCCCGCATTCCGCATTCACTGGCCGGGCGACGTCACCATGATCGCCGACCGCGACCGCGATTATCCCGATTTCCAATCATGATGACCGATAACATCGGACACCAGATGCACCAGCTCATTGCCGAGTTGTATCCGATTTGCCGGAGCATTACGGGCAACGGCTTTCGGGAGACACTGCAGGTGATCCGCCGCCACATCCCGCTTGAAATCCACGAAGTCCCCACGGGCACAAAGGTGTTTGACTGGACCGTGCCCAAGGAATGGAATATCCGCGACGCCTACGTGAAGAACAGCCGGGGAGAACGCATCATCGACTTCCAGAAGTCAAATCTCCATGTCCTTAACTACAGCACGCCCATCAAGGCGGAAATGTCGCTCCCCGAGTTGAAGCCACACCTGTTCTCACTCCCGCAACACCCGGATTGGATTCCTTATCGCACCTCCTACTATGCCGAACGCTGGGGTTTCTGTGTGAGCCAGCGCCAGCTTCTGGCGTTGGCGGATGATCGGTACGAAGTCTGCATCGATTCGACGCTGGCCGACGGCCACCTCACGTACGGCGAACTTCTCTTGCGTGGGCAAAGTTCGGAAGAAGTCCTTTTCTCATGCCACGCCTGCCATCCATCGCTGGCCAATGACAATCTCTCGGGAATTGCGCTGACAACCTTTCTGGCGGAACACCTGAGCGACCTACGCCGGCGATACTCCTATCGGTTCCTGTTCATTCCCGGCACCATCGGCTCGATCACATGGCTTTCCCGCAACGAGACACAGACCGCGAACATCAAACACGGACTTGTCATCACGGGCGTTGGTGACGCGGGCAAATTGACTTACAAGAAGAGCCGCCAAGGCGACGCGGACATCGATCGCGCGGTCGCGCATGTCCTGGAACATTCGGGCCGGGACCACGAAATCATCGAGTTCAGTCCGTACGGCTATGATGAACGCCAATATTGCTCGCCGGGCTTCAACCTGCCCGTCGGCTGTTTCATGCGCACCCCCAACGGCCACTACCCGGAGTACCACACGTCCGCGGACAATCTCGACTTTGTGAAGCCCGATAGCCTTGCTGATTCGTTGGCGAAATGCCTCGCCGTGGTCACAGTGATTGAAGGCAACCGGAAGTATTTGAATCTCAACCCGAAATGCGAGCCGCAGCTTGGAGTGCGCGGCCTGTATCAGACCATTGGCGGCCAGACTGACGCCCGCAACTTCGAGTTGGCGATGCTCTGGGCTCTGAATCTCTCTGATGCCGCGCACTCGCTGCTCGACATTGCCCAGCGATCGGGCATCGAGTTCACGGTCATCCGCAAAGCCGCGGACATATTGGTTGAACACGCATTGTTACGAGAGGTCGCCGCCCGCAACTGAAGCAGCGTCTCATGCAAGCTCCCGTCGCCTTCATAATCTTTAATCGGCCGGATGTTACCGAGCAGGTGTTTCGCGAAATCGCGAAGGCCCGGCCGCCGAGGCTGTTCATCATCGCCGACGGGCCACGGTCAGAGCAGCCGGGAGAAGCGCAGAAATGCGCCGCCACGCGCGCGGTCGCCGAACAGGTGGATTGGGACTGCGAAGTGGTGAAGAATTATTCCGACGTGAATCTGGGTTGCGGACTTCGAGTCGCCACGGGCGTCAGACTGGGTGTTCCAGCAAGTGGACCGTGCCGTTTTCCTGGAAGATGACTGCCTGCCCCATCCAACGTTCTTCCGCTTTTGTGAGGAATTGCTGGAACGTTACCACGACGACGAGCGGGTAATGCACATCTCCGGCACCAACCTGCAGTTGGGCCACAAGCGCAGTCCGTCCAGTTACTATTTTTCTCGCCTTACCAACGTTTGGGGCTGGGCGTCGTGGCGGAGGGCCTGGCAGACCTTCGACCTTGGAGTCAAACAGTGGCCCCAGTTTCGCGATACATCCTGGTTGCTGGAGATCCTCGGAGACCCACGGGCTGCCCAGTATTGGCGCGAGCAATTCGAAAGAGCCTACCAATCGAAAGAACACTGGTGGACCTGGGACTATCAGTGGAACTTCGCCGCGTTGGTACACAACGGCCTGTCGATCGTACCGAATGTAAACCTGATCTCGAATATCGGCTTCGGCGAAGATGCCACCCACACGAAGTGGGCCGAGAGCCGATGGGCAAACATTCCGCAAGCCGAGATGTCCTTTCCACTGCAACATCCCCCGAACATTGTGCGCCATAAGGAGGCCGATGATTTCATCGTGCAGGAGGTCGTTCGCACCCATCTGCCACAGCCGGAAACCGTCCTTCACCGCGCGCTGAAAGAGGTGCGAAAGGTCTATACGACCGCCGTTCCCAAGTCCGCCCGAATGTTTCTACGGAACCTGCGTACGCTTTCATGACCCTCTCAAACCAACCGTCGGTCGCCCGGCTTCAAAGAGTGGCCTGATGATCCGGCGTGTCATACCGCCCACTCTCCCGGAGCCGACGAAGCTTGTCGCGATCGTGGTTCCGCTTTCGTCGCGGCCGACACTGACGATGGACGAACAGATCTCCTTGCGGCATGCGCTCCATTATCTCCATCGATACGATAAATATCTGGTCGCGCCGCAACAACCGGCCTTCGAACCCTCCGCTTTCCAGACAAGATTGTTTCCCAGAAAGTTTTTTGGCAGCGTGGCGGCTCATGCGCGGCTGTTGACAGCGCCGTCGTTCTACGAGGCGTTTGCCGACTACAAGTACATTCTGCTGTATCACCTCGACAGCCTTGTATTGTCGGACCAACTCGAACAGTGGTGCCAGACGGATCTCGATTACATTGGTGCGCCCTGGATTCACTGCCCCGACTCACCGTGGGTCAAGGAAGAGCGCGTCGGTAACTTCGGTTTTACGTTGATAAAGGGGCGAAGCTTCCTCAAGGTGCTCCACTCGACGAAGCCATCCGTCGATCCCGATCAATACTGGCGGGAGCATTACGGCTCGAAACCCAGGCACATTCAGTACTTGAACCTGCCCAAGAAGTTTCTGAAGCAGTTGCCAATGTTCAATTCATCCCGGTGGCACGTGCATCGCTGGTTGCAGGGCAGCAGCGCCGCGGACATCTTTTGGTCGGACGAGGCGCGTCGGTACGATCCCGGGTTCAAGATCGCGGACGTGCCAACCGGCCTGCGGTTCGCGTTTGAAGTGTCGCCGCGGGTTTCTTTCGAGCGCAATCACCGTCAGCTCCCGTTCGGTTGCCACGCGTGGGCGCGCTACGACCGCGCGTTTTGGGAGCCATACCTCCTGAAGGACACTCCCGAAGAAGACAAATGCCTGACCGCTGCTGAATCATGAGCGTGGATAACACGATAGCCACCCCGTCACGGACAATGGACGAGGTGCCGGTGGTACTGATCCAGCCACGCAACGGCTTGCTGAGATTCGACCTGGTGGCACTCTACCGTTATCGGGAGCTGCTGTATTTCCTGACTTGGCGTGACGTGATCGTGCGCTACAAACAGGCCGCCGTCGGTGTGGCGTGGGCCGTCTTGCAACCGCTGCTCACTATGGTGGTCTTCACCGTAATCTTTGGGCGATTTGCGAAAATGCCCTCCGACAACCTGCCGTACCCAATCTTCGCATTCACCGCACTACTGCCCTGGAATTACTTTGCGCAAGCCATCGCGCGTAGCGGCACGAGCCTCGTGAGCAACGCCAACTTGGTCAGCAAGGTGTATTTTCCTCGACTCGTCATCCCCATTTCAGGGGCGATCGCTCCCCTCGTCGATTTCGTGATTTCGTTCGTCATCCTGCTCGGCATGATGGCGTGGTACGGGATTGCGCCAACGTGGGGCATACTGGCGCTGCCGCTGTTTACCTTGCTGGCGGTGGTGACCGCAGTGGCCGTGAGCCTGTATCTGGCTGCGTTGAACGTGAAGTATCGTGACGTCGGCCACGCCATTCCGTTTCTCGTGCAATTCTGGATGTACGCATCGCCGGTGGTCTATTCCGTAAGCATCATTCCCGAGAAATGGCGGCTTCTGTACAGCCTGAACCCGATGGTCGGCGTGATCGAAGGCTTCCGGTGGGCGCTGTTGGGGAAAGAGCAACCTGATTTCGCGGTGATGGCCATGAGTACCATCGTCGTCGTCATCCTGCTGGGGGGCGGACTTGTCTACTTCAAGCGCACCGAGCGGGTTTTTGCGGACATTATCTGATGAATCTGACTGCCATCCGCGTGGAGAACCTGTCCAAGCAGTACGAAATCGGCGTGCAGCAGACCCGCCACAATACGCTGCGCGACCGTCTCGCCGATGGAGTGAAGTCTCTGGTGCGACGGAAGGGTGCCCCCCCCAAGTCACGTCCGTTCCAGGCGCTGGAAGACGTCTCCTTCGAGATCAAGCGTGGCGAAGTCGCCGGCATCATCGGTCGCAATGGGGCCGGCAAGAGCACGCTGCTAAAGATTCTGTCTCGCATCACGCCGCCGACAACCGGTCAAGCGTGGATCCACGGGCGGGTCGGCTCGTTGCTGGAAGTTGGCACGGGGTTTCACCCCGAACTGACCGGGCGCGAGAATATCTACTTGAACGGTGCGATCATTGGAATGCGACGCGTGGAGATCGCCCGCAAGTTCGACGCGATCGTGGATTTCGCGGGAGTGGAGAAGTTCATCGACACACCCGTGAAGCGGTACTCGAGCGGCATGTACGTACGTCTGGCCTTCGCGGTGGCCGCACACCTCGAAACGGAGATTGTGCTGGTGGACGAGGTGTTGGCCGTCGGCGACGCGGCGTTCCAGAAGAAGTGCCTGGGCACGATGGACCAAGTGGCGCGTTCGGGCCGCACGGTGTTGTTCGTCAGCCATAACATGGCTGCCGTTCGGACACTTTGCCGTCGCGGGATACTGTTGGACCGAGGCGGCGTGGTATGCGACGGGACTTGCAGCGAAGCGATTGGCTTGTACGAAACCCAGATGAACGGCTCGCTCTCTTCCACGTGGGAGCGACCCGCAACCGGACGACGCGATAGTTTGGCCTTTGAGTCGGTGGTCGTCAGTCTGGAGGGGGAGCAACCAGACGTGACCTTGATCGTTCACACGCGCTTACGAAGCCACGGCGCGCATAAGCCGTCATTCCTGGCGATTGACATCCTGGACGCGGCCGGAGGGGCGATCATGCAAGCTATCCCGACATTGGAGGGTTTCCTGAACGCCCAAGAAGTCGACCACGAAGTAATCGCCAAAGTGGAACTTCCACCGCTTGTTCCAGGCGTGTATTCGGTGACGTTATGGACCGGTCCGCACAATACGGAGACATTGGATCAGGTGGTCGGGTGTGCCTCATTTGAGATCCATCAGTCACCGACGCCGAATCGTGCATTCCCGCACCATCGGGATCATGGGTGTATCGTCCCGCGCTCCCGGCTGGAGTCCCCCACTGTGCCACAACGTTCTGCATGAGTTGAATGCAAACCCCGTCCGGACAAATGGCGTTGCCCTGGTACGATGTGATATGGCGAAAGGGTTCCACCTTGTTGGCCAGTCAATCAACCGGCCTCAAGCACCGGTTCATCCAGCGACGGCTGCGAAGGTATGGTTTGCGCCATGCCTCGGGCATTTCAACGCACATGACAGCACGCGAATTGTGCACACTATACGATCTGTCTTGCCAAGCACCGGCCAACGCTCGGGCGGTGGAGATCGGATCCTATTTGGGTGCGTCGACTTGTTACATCGTTGCGGGACTTGCGGAACACGGAGGTCACTTGTTTTGTGTCGACACCTGGCACAACGAGACGATGCCGGAAGGCACGCAGGACACATTCGGTAAGTTCCAGAACAATCTTGCGCCTGTCATCAACCTCATCACGGTGGTGCGCAAGAGAAGTGATGAGCTTTCGGGGTCCGACATCCCCACTGGTTTGGATTTCGCCTTCATTGATGGGGACCACGACTACAAGGCCGTGCGGCAGGATTTTGACCAATTGGCCGGTCGAATCTCGGCGCACGGAATTATCGCCTTCCACGACTGCTGGTGGTTCTCAGGAGTCTCACGCGTTGTTGGTGAGGCCTTGTCCAGCGGTCGGTGGGTCATGGCGGGGCATGTTGAGAATCTATGTTGGATCCAACGCCCGCCCGATGGCCAGAAATGAATGTGTAAGCGCGCCGAAGATGAGAGCCACCAGCCCAGCAGAGATGTCGATCATCATCCCCGTCTACAATCCCGAAGAACCGATCCTTGCGAGAGTCCTGGCCGCAATCGAATCCTTGGAAACAAATACTGGGTCTAGCGTCGAATGCGTTATTGTGGACAATAACAGCCAGCAGCCGGTCCATGAATTGGCGATCGTTAGAAGCTTCCTGGATCGATGCCATTGGGCGAGAGTCATTCGAGAACCACGGCAAGGCCTTACCTTTTCCCGAATGGCTGGCATCAAGGCGACGACCGCCCCCGTCATCATTGTGTTTGATGACGACAATGAGCCAGCTGCGGATTACCTCAAAATGGCCCGATTCTGCTTGGATACCTGGCCGTGTGTGGGAGTGTGGGGGCCTGGCAGAATATCGCTCGCATTCTTGAACCCGGTTCCAGAATGGTTTCGGCGACGCTTTGGCGAGGCCTTCAATGAAAAGGATCAGCCGTATCCCGAGTTCGGATGCGTCCCGGCGTCCTGGGCGCGCTTTTATCCGATCGGCATGGGACAGATTATCCGGAGAGAAGTAGCGGAAAGATACCTCGAAGCCGTGGAAGGCGGCAGGTTAAGCTCGACGGACCGAAAGGGCAATAACCTCGCCAGCGGGGGAGACGTCCAATTGGTTTGGGAAGCGGTCAAGATGGGCTTCGCGGCGGGGGTGCATCCCGGCCTTCAAGTTACGCATTTGATTCCCCAGCGACGGGCGAACCTGTCTTACGTAAAGAGAGTGGCTTTTGGCTGTGCCGCCAGCTATTTGCCTGCACTCGTCGAGTCTTTTTCGTCCGAAAAGGCAACTATTTCGAACAGGATTCCGTCCAACTTGCATATTCTGGGAAGACTGTTGCGAATCACCTTGCGAAACATGTCAAGATTTCAATTCAGATACTTGGCCGTTGAACTTGCCCCGTTCCTCGGCGAGGTTGTCGGGACACTCCGCGCGGCGCATTCCCAAAAGCGACGCTGGGTCTTCGGATTGGTCAAGTTGCTGAAACTGGAGTAGCCCGTTCGTCCACCACCGGGTTTTGAATCGCAACCGACCGCCACCCAAACTCGAGCGATGCGAATCTTGGAAGCAATCATCGGGACAAGCGTCCCATCCGAGTCCACTGGGAGGGTGTAGCCGTTTCATGCAGTGTCCTCGTCTCTATGAGTTGCCGCCGCCGCCCACCGGCCGAGTGACAGGGCCCCGGGTGGCCAGTTGAAGCAGGGTTAAGATTTCATGTGCGATAGCATCCATGAGGGCCTGTCAAGGCCGGCAGATACCCGGCCACGGGGCGCGTTAAGCAGAATCCATCTGATCGTGTTTGTCATTTTCCTTCTGCACGTGGTGCTGGTATCGCCAGTCTTCTTTCCGTCCATGAGCAGCATCAATGCATGGGACGAATCCGTGTACATTAACGAGGGCAGGGAATTAACGCACGGGAAACTCCCGCTGTTCACGATGAATCCACTGGTAGCCGCTCTGTATGCGCTAACCTATCTGCCCGTCCATGCGTCACCGTATTGGTTGATTCACAGTTGCTCCATGGGGCGGGTTGTCTTTTTTGGCCTGTTGTGGCTGGCCGGCTATTTGGTGGCAGGCCAATTGGCTGAGATGGCCAGCCCCTTCATCATGGTCGCGATGCTGGTGATCTCGCCGGCGCTGGTGCGGATTGTTGATAACGGCAGCAACGCACTGTTCGCCGCGATGTCGGGTTTCGCTTTGTGGCAGTTCCTCTCGTTCCTGCGCACCGGAACCTTCAAACATTTATGGCTCTGCTCGGTCTGTCTGGGCTTGGCGGCACTGTCCAGAAATGAGGGCCCTGTGCTTTTCTTGATCTGTCTGGGCCTCGCTTTGGCCGTATGTGTCAGCAAGGGAGTCGCGGGAAGGGGGCTGGTAGCATGCATGGTGCCGTTTACGGCGCTGGTGGGGGGCTATGCCCTTCTGTATGGCTTGTGGACAGGTCATTTTAAGTTGGGAAATTCGGAACGGGCCTACTTGGCGTTTGAACAGGGACAGGGGATGGCGTTCGCGGAGTCATACGGGACCAAGGCTTATTACGTGGAAGGCCAGTTCGATGCGCAAAAGCTTTTCGGGACAGCGGAAGAGAATCATCATTCGGTTTTCGCCGCCATCGGCCGCAATCCGGCGGCGTACATACGCCGGACCTTCCATCTCGCCAGGCGCGCACTCGGAGACGCGTCCTACATGTACGGACAGTACTTCGGGCTGCTTTGCTTCGCATTTGCGGGGCGCGGCCTTGTCGACCTGATCAGCAGGAGGTCATTCATGATTTTGGCGACGTTACTGCTGTGGTCGGGATATGCCGTTCTTTACGTGCTGCTGTGCTACCAACCTACACACCTGCTTTTGCCATTCCTGACGGTGTTTGCGCTGGCCTCAGTCGGCGCCTCTGCTTTGTCGATTAACTCGGACAACCGGAGGGAGCGGTATCTGTGGTCGGCTGGCCTTTTGGCCCTTGCCGTCATTGCGGCAGTGAAATGCACGACACCGAACCTGCTTGCGGCAACACTGGTCGTGCTGCTGGGCTTGTGGATCATCTGGCTCGTCGCGGACCGGCATCGCGGCGAGGATAACACGAGGGCGGTTGCGTACCTTCTCTTGTTGTCGGTCGCACTACTCGTAGGGTACGGGTTCCCCTATTCTAAGACGCGCATGCTCGGAACCGGCCCGGACGAGCAGGCCGCCATCTACATGAGAGAACATTTCAAGCCCGACGCCCGGGTTGGGGCGTGGGCACCCGGCAACGTCTGGCTCGCCAACATGTCCCATGTCCCGATGTCGGGCGATCTCCGCTCCGTGAAGTCCGCGCAGAATCTCGCAGATTGGATGGCCCGCAACGACGTCGAGGCCATTTATGCTGATCGCAGGCTCCGCGAATTCGAGCCCGACCTTTGGGGTCTTATCCGGAACCAGATTGGGAAAACCCTCGATGTGGCGTTCACGGATGAGCGAGCCGAAGTTCAAGTGCTTGTTCCCGCTGCAAGACGCTAACTGCCGTCAATCGGCACCCACGACACCATGCAATGCCCTCGTCTCTATGAATTACCGCCGCCGCCCACCGGCCATGTGGGATGGCCGTGGACGGAGGAAACGCCTCCCCTGCCCCCGACCGCGCCCGGCGGCCAACCATGGCCGCTGATTTCCATCGTCACGCCTTCGTTCAATCAAGGCGCGTACCTCGAAGAGGCAATCCGTTCGATCCTGCTGCAGGGTTACCCCAATCTCGAGCATATCCTTATCGACGGCGGCTCCACCGATGGCAGCGTCGCCATCATCAAGAAATACGAGCGTTGGTTCACGCATTGGGTCAGCGAGCGCGACCGCGGTCAGGCGCACGCCATCAACAAGGGGATCGCGCGCTGTATGGGTGAGATTTTCAACTGGATCAACTCTGACGATTACCTTCTGGCGGGAGCGTTGCGCAATATCGCAACCACGTTCCCGGGAGCGGACGCGGTGGCGGGCGCCGTGCTTAATTTCAATGAGACGGGCGGTCAGGAGTATCTCGTGCCTGGTTCCCTGGACGCCCAGAGACTCATTTGCTCCGATCCTTCCACCCGATGGCATCAGCCTGGCGTGTGGTTCCGTCGCCAAGGCGTGGCGGCGTGCGGAGGCATCGACGAATCGTATCATTACTCGTTTGACTGGGACTTGACGATCCGCTACCTGAGCTTATTCCCTCAGGTGAATTACATCCGGGATGTACTTGTTCACTTCCGTCTGCATCCAGATTCGAAAACCACGTCGTCGTGGGAGCGTTTTATGCAGGAGCGGTACCGCATTCTGCAAAAACTGGGCGAGTCTTCGACTCAACCCTTGGTGCGCACTGCCTGTTTGCAGCGGATCCGCGAACTCGAGTGGTGGGACATCGTGAACAAGATTCGCACGGATCGCCAACACTCACGCCTGCAGCGTGTGCTCCAGCTCGTCGGCGCCGCCTGCCGCGATCCGCACACCCGCCTGACTCGTTTCACGCTGGGGGCCATGCGGCAGGTGCTGCTGTCCACCATCCCGACCAAAGCCGAAAAGGAAGTAAGCTATGAATCAACTCATTAGTGTCATTGTCCCCATGTTCAACGCCGAGCGCTGGATCGCCGAGACCCTCGCCAGTGTGGAAGCGCAAACGTACCCTCACAATCTCATTGAGATCATTGTGGTCGATGACGGATCGACCGACGGCAGTGCCGACATTGTCGCGCGCCAGTTCCCGGCCTCGCAGCTGATTCGCACGCGGAACGGAGGCCCGAGCCGCGCCCGCAACGCCGGCACCAAGGCCGCCCGCGGCAAGCTGCTGCAGTACCTCGACGCGGACGACCTGCTCGTGCGCGACAAGCTCCAACGTCAGGTTCAGGCGATGGAGAATACAGGCGCCGACGTCGCCTACGGCGACTGGCAGGGTTTGGTGCTACAAAGTGACGATACCTTCAAGCATGGCGACGTGATGCAGCGTAAAATGGAGGATGAGCCTGAAATTGCGTTGCTGGTTGATTTCTGGTGTCCGCCGGCCGCTTATCTTTTTCATCGCGAGATTGTCGAGCGGGTTGGTGGCTGGAACGAGCGGCTGCCCGTCATTCAAGATGCGCGATTCGCGCTGGACTGCGCACTGCACGGCGCGATGTTCACCTATTGCCGCGGTACCATGGCCTACTATCGCATCCACTCGCCACATTCTGTCTCGCGGCGCGATCCTGACGCGTTCATTAGCGACTGCTTCCAGAGCGCGAGGGAAGTCGAAGAGTGGTTCCTGAAACACGGCGGCATTACCGCCAAGCGGCGGGCCGCGCTCATCAAAGTTTTTGAGCAGGTCGCGCGGGCCACGTACGAGAATACCCCCGACACGTTTGAGGCCGCCTACGAGGCTCTTGAGCGACTTAGTCCCGGAGGTTACATGCCGTCGCATCCGAAGCATCTCGCCCTGGCCTCGAAAATTGTCGGCTATCGCCGCGCCGAGGCGCTTGCCGTCACATATCGCAAAGGCAAGGCACTGCTCAAAGCTTCCGCCGGACCTAAACACGATCGCTGATCAAGCAGTCCCGCCCTCCGGACAACCTTATGGGTTTCACTTCCACAATCAAGGCCCTGTGCCAACGCAACGGCGTTCATCCGCGCCGCTGGCTCGCCGGGTTCGTCTCCTACCCGCGCTACCTTGGCTACGTGAAGCCGCAATTGATAAATGCGACGGAGGTCGAATTCCGGGTTCGCCGCCAGCTGCTGGCCCGAGCCTGGGAACCTCGTACCCTGACTGTACCCGTCGGCAAGCGGCTTCTCGCGCTCTGCCCGCATCCCGACGACGAAAGTATTGGCGCGGGCGGCCTACTCCATGCCCATCGCAATTCTGCCGAGATTCATCTCGTTTGCCTGTGCACGGGCGAAGGAGGTGGGAGTGTGGCGAATGCGGATGCGAATCCTGAAGCCACGAAGCACAAGCTGATCGAAGCGCGGAAGGCCGAATTCAAGAAAACTGCGGAGGCACTGCAGGCCGCGTCGGTCCGGCATCTCGATTTTCCCGACGGTAATATCCCTTGTTCAATCGAGGCCATCGAGAAAATGGGCTCCATCGTGCGCGAAATCCGGCCGGACGTGGTCTTGTTGCCGTGGCTACTGGACAACCACGTCGATCATCGGCGCGCCAACGTGCTCTATGCGTGGGCGTGTGCCGACTTGGAAGCAACCGTCCTGGGCTATGAGATCTGGTCTATGATGGAGCCAAACGCGGTCTTCGACATTTCGAACCATCTCCCGGACAAACTCGTCCTGATCGGAAATTATGAGAGTCAGTTGCGAACGGTGGATTATGCCAGCTACGCGTCGGCATTGGCGCGCGTACGTGCCCACCACGCCGCGCTGCATCCCCGGCGGGACGGAGCTGCGGAAGCATTCATGGCGCTGCCGAATCGTGAGTATTGCGAGTTGGTGCAGGCGCTCTACGGGGCGCGCGGGCGTGTGCGCTTCAGCGCGGCCGCTTCGCTCGGATTGGCCGGAACAGAAACGGCGACGGTGATGAAATGAAAGTCATTCAGGTTCCATTCTGTTTCGCGCCTGACCCGATGGGCGGAACAGAGGTGTACGTCGGGAATCTGGCGCGTGACCTCCAATCGTTAGGCATCGAGGCCATGGTCGCCGCGTCAGACGAGACGACTCGCGCCTACACGGTCGACGGTCTGCGCGTCCGGCGCTACGCCGTCACTGGCAAAGTGATCGATCTGATTCAACTCTATGGCGCTGGCGACCCGCTGGCTGCCAGCGAGTTCGCAAAGATTCTCGATGAAGAGACGCCTGACATTGTGCATTTGCACGCGTTGACTCGCGGGGTGTCATTGCGGATGGTCCAAGCCGCCAAACAGCGCCATATTCCTGTGGTGTTCACGTATCACACGCCGACGGTGAGTTGCCAGCGCGGCACGTTGATGTTGTGGGGAGAGGATTTCTGCGATGGACGACTGGAAGTCGCGCGTTGCGCGGGCTGCACACTCCACGGCCTCGGGATGCACGGCCCGCTCGCGGATAAGGTCGGCAGGCTGCCGCCGGCCGTGGGACGCTGGCTGGGGGACCGCGGCTTTCAGGGTGGGATCTGGACCGCGTTGCGTATGAGTGAACTAACCCGGGTACGCCAGGCAGTCTTCCACAAGATGATGGCAGAAGTAGACCACATAGTGGCGGTCTGCAACTGGGTCCAGGAAATAATCGTATCGAACAACATTCCTCCCGCCAAGGTTTCGCTGTCACGCCATGGCATCAAATGGGAACCAGACCAATCACCGCCGGTCGCGCCGGCGTTGACCCCCAACGTGGGGCACCCAATGCGGGTTGCGTTCATCGGTCGATTCGACCACACGAAAGGGCTGCATGTCTTGATCGCGACGTTCCACGCGGCGCCCACGATGAACGCGCGACTCGATGTCTACGGCATTGTGCAAAGTCCCGCCAACGCAGCGTATCAGAAGGAAATGAAATCTCTGGCCGGCAACGATCCGCGCATTTCGTTCTGCGATCCCATTCCGTCTGGCGAGGTCGTCTCGCGATTGCGTCAATACGACTTTCTCGCGATCCCTTCGCAATGGATGGAGACCGGTCCCCTGGTGGCCCTGGAAGCTTTCGCTGCAGGGATTCCCGTCATCGGTTGGAATCTTGGCGGCCTCACCGAACTCGTAAGGCATGACGTCAATGGTCTGCTCATTGAGCCAAATGCTTTCGGACGCTGGGGGGAAACCCTCCAACGAGTGGCCAACGACGCCGGGTTACGCGCGCGACTCAAGGACGGGGTCCGACCACCCCGCGCCAGCGTGGCGGTCGCGCATGAAATGTTGGCGCTCTACCAGTCACTCCTGAAATCGGTCCCGACGCTGCCGGCAGAACCAGTCACCACTCGTGAAGCTCCGTAAACGCTCATGTCACGCGCTGCCTACATCCAGTACACCAATCCAGCAGCTTATCCGTCGCTGGAACACAGTTCGCGAATGCTCGCCGAGAAGAACTGGAAGGTGTTATTCCTCGGCGCGGATACCCACGGCGTCGAATCGCTACGCTTTCCGCCGCACGCCAATATTACCGTTCGTCAACTTTCCGCATGCCGCCGTGGCTGGCGACAAAAATTGCACTATACATGGTTCACGATCTGGGCTTCAGGACGGACGATTGTTTCCGGCTGCTCCTGGGTCTACGCATCCGATCCCCTCGCCTGCCCTACGGGTTTGCTGTTAAGCCTCGTGCCGTGGATTCACGTCGTCTATCATGAGCACGATTCGCCCACACCCGCCACTCTGGGGAGCCACGGCAACACCTCACTCTTCATGCGGATCGTTTTGTGGACGCGGCGGAAGCTCGCCCACCGCACAGCCGTGTGCGTGCTACCAAACGAGCGGCGCGCCGAGCAGTTCACCAAGGATATGGGACGCGGAGTAAAGGTCGTTTGCGTGTGGAACTGCCCGACGAAATGCGAAGTGGGGCCGTCGCGCCCTTCGCTCAGCGGGGGTAACCTCTGGATCCTCTATCACGGTTCACTGGTGCCGGCGCGATTGCCGACGACCGTACTCCATGCCTTGGGAATGTTGCCCGAACGGGTGAAACTGCGCGCCATCGGGTATGAGACCGTGGGTCACCGGGGCTACGTGGAAGAGCTGCGCGCGCTCGCGGGAACGCTCGGCATTTCTCACCGCGTGGAGTTCATTGGCACGGTCCCCACCCGCAACGAGTTGCTTGCGCGATGCCGCGAGGCGGACATCGGCTTAGCTTTCATGCCCAGGACGAGCCACGACATCAACGAGCAGGCCATGACGGGCGCGTCAAACAAACCTTTCGACTATCTCGCGTGCGGTTTGGCGCTACTAGTGTCCGATCTGCCCGACTGGCGGGCGTTATACGTGGGAAACAACCTTGCATTGCCCGTCAATCCTGAAGATGCCGCCAGCATCGCGACCGCGCTCCGGTGGCTGTTGGAGCGCCCGGACGAATTGCGTACCATGGGTGAACGCGGACGACAACGCATCTTGGCGGAGTGGAATTACGAGAAGCAGTTCCGTCCGGTGTTCGAATTGTTCAACAGGAAAGCGACATGAGCCGCCTCGCCGTCATCGAGACGCATCCGATTCAGTACCACGCACCAGTATACCGCGCCCTACAGCGCGATTTTGGAATCGCCATCACGGCGATCTACGGTTCGGATTTCAGCGTGGAGGGGTACCACGATCTCGAGTTCGGCGCAACGTTCGCATGGGATACGGATTTGCTCTCGGGCTATTCCTCCACGTTTCTCGCGCGCACCGCCGACGGTGGGGCCGGCTCCGATGACAAGGTCACCACACGCGGATTGCGCGGCGCACTGAACAAAGTTGCGCCGGACGCGGTGATGATAGTTGGCTACAGCCCGCGTTTTCACAGCCAGGCATTCCTGACCTCATGGCGGGCCGGGTATCCCATTCTGTTCCGTGGCGAGACGACGGACCATGCCAACCAACGTGGTGTGATAAAGACATGGGCACGTGAACGCACGTTGCGCTGGCTGTATCAGCGTTGTGGACGACTGCTATATGTCGGCCAGCGCTCGCTCAATCACTATCGCCAGCTCGATTGTCCCGCGGACAAGCTCGTGTTTTCGCCCTATTGTGTGGACACCACGTCATTCCGCTGCGATGACGCCGCGCGGGATCGATTTCGTGGCGCGGCGCGCTCGACATTCGGGATTCGGGCGGACAAGAAGGTGATCGTCTTTTCGGGAAAACTGAGTGTGCGCAAGGGTCCTGATTTGTTGTTGCGGGCTATCAAGAGGCTCCCCCCGGATTCGCAGAGTCAAATAGAAGTGCTGTTCCTTGGCAGCGGCGGGCTGCAAGACGGACTACAGACGCTGGCGCGGAAGACCCCCGCGACAACCGCCCACTTTCTGGGGTTTCAGAATCAAACGCAGTTGAGTCAATACTACCACGCGGCGGACATGCTGGTACTGCCCAGCCTTTTCTCGGAAACGTGGGGCTTGGTCGTGAACGACGCGCTGCACCACGGCCTACCGTGCATTGTATCCGACGCGGTTGGCTGCGCGCCTGACTTGATTGAAAATGGCGTGACGGGCGCGGTGTTCGAGAACGGGTCGGAAGAAAGCTTGGCCCGGACCATTAGCGAAGTCCTGCCCCTTACTGATCTCGCTGAGACCCGCATCAAATGTCGTGAAAAAGTCGCCAGTTACACTGTGTCAAGGGCGGCGGAAGGCATCGCGCGTGCATTCCGTGATATCGTCCACAGTGGGCAACCCCATTGTCGCCTATGAGAGAAACGCTGCTGCTCGCCGGCAACCCTGACCCGACTCATATCGGGGCGCATTTGAACCAGGCCGCAGAGGATCTGGGCATTGACGTGGTCCTGTGCGACGTGGCCGAGGCGTACGACGGGACATTCTGGCAGAACCGCGTCAATTGGTGGCTGCGCGGACGTCGCCCTACACGCTTGGAAGCATTCAGCGCAAAGGTGCTGGAGACTTGTCGCGACGTTCGCCCGAAATGGCTGTTGGCAACGGGCATCGCACCGCTTGAAGAGGCAGCGCTCAGAGAGATCGGGCAATTGCACGTGCGCCGTCTGAACTACCTTACTGATGATCCGTGGAATCCCGTCCATCGCGCTCCTTGGTTTCTGCGGGCCCTGCCGCAGTACGACTATGTCTTCTCGGCGCGGCGGGCGACCTTGGGCCAGTTGCGGGGGTTGGGGTGCCCCAGCGCCTGCTATCTGCCATTTGCCTACGCCCCCAAGTTGCACTTCCCTGAATCGCCCGCAAATGAATTGGAGCGAAAGCAGTTTGCATCCGATATTCTATTTGCGGGCGGGGCCGACCGTGATCGTGTGCCGTATCTGGCGGCCTTGATCCAAGCGGATATCAACGTGGCGCTGTACGGTGGTTACTGGGAACGGTACCCGCAGACCGCCGGGTTCACGCGCGGCCACGCCGATCCGCAGACGCTCCGCAAGGCAGTCAGTGCTGCAAAGATTTCTCTGTGCCTTGTGCGGCGCGCCAACCGCGACGGCAATGTGATGCGGAGTTTCGAGCTGCCAGCCATGGGCGCGTGCATGTTGACGGAAGACACGGAGGAGCACCGCGAGATTTTTGGCGATGACGGCGAAGTCGTGGCCTTCTTCCGCACCCGCGAGGAAATGATCGAAAAATTTCATTGGCTCCTGGCCCACGACGATGTGCGAACTCGTTTGAAGAGCGCCGCGCACCGGGTGGTTACCACAGGCCACAATACCTACGGCGACCGCCTGCAATCCATGCTCCATCAGGCCTCCGAATGAGACAGAAGATTGCCATCGTGGTTCATGGGCGGTTCTATGCATTCGATCTGGCGCGCGCGCTGTTGGCGCGCAATCATGACGTGTATCTCTTTACCAACTATCCAAAATGGGCGGTCGCACGGTTTGGTTTTCCGGCCGAGCGGGTCAGGAGTTACCGGATTCACGGTGTCCACTCGCGCGTTCTTAGCTCAATCAGCGGCAAGCTGCACGTGCCGTTTCCCGAACCATGGTTGCATGAGAGTTTCGGACGATGGGCGGCGCGGATGGTTACCCGAGAACCATGGGATATCGTTTATTGTTTCAGTGGCGTGGCGGAGGAATTGTTCACGGCACTGGACGGTTGGCCGTGTGAGCGTTGGCTGATCCGCGCCTCCAGTCACGTCCGCGTACAGGCCCAGATCCTCGAGGAAGAAGAGCGTCGTGCCGGGGTGAAAATTGACAGACCCAGCGAGTGGATGATCGCGCGGGAAGAACGGGAATACTCTCTGGCCGATGTCATCCTCACCGTATCCAGTTTCGCCGAGGAAACCTTCCGAGAAACCGAAGTTTCGGAGAAAGTGGTGTCAATTCCGCTCGGGGTTGATGCGGGTGATTTTCGTCCATCCCCGGGCATAATCCAAGGGCGCATCCGGAGAATTTCTGGCGAGGGCAAGCTTCGAGTGCTCTATGTAGGGACAAAATCCTTCCGGAAAGGCCTGATTGATTTGCAGAGAATCGCCTTGGAGATGGCTGGACGATTTCAATTTAGATTCGTTGGTCCAGCAGAAGCTCAGGCGCATGATCTACTGAACAAATTGAGCGCCAACGTGGAGGTGCTGCCCAGCGTTCCCCAGTCAGAACTACCCGCCGTGTACGCTTGGGGCGATCTATTCATTTTTCCCACCGTCGAAGACGGATTCCCGGTGGTGCTCGCGCAAGCAAACGCCAGCGGGCTCCCCATCTTGGCGACGACGAATTGTGGTGCTTCGGATTTTGTACGGATTGGCAAAACCGGGTGGATACTGCCCATCCGCACACCCAAAGCCTTCATGGAACGCCTGAAATGGGCTGACGAGCACCGCAAGGAACTGGCGGAGATGGTGGCACGAATCTACGGCCAATTTGGACCACGAACGTGGGATCTGGTGGCCCAGGATTACGAACAGGCCATGAAATGCTCGCATTCTGCCGAGACTGAGGAAGCTTGTCGTTGTGACTGACGACGCATACCTGCTGTGTCTGGTTGTGTGGGTGCTGATCGGCCTTGCTGCCGCATTGAAGACCCGCGACCCGTCGCGTTACGGCGTCGGCTTGACTCTGACCTTCATTCTAAATATGGCCATGAACCACTGGTTCGGTGCGGTCGTGTGCCTCCTGCCCTGGTATCTCCCTTCCGGTGCCGATTTTGTTGCGATCGGTTTCGAATTGAGCACGCTTGGGATTATTGGATTTGCGGTCGGCTGTTTCGTGGTCGCGCCGTTCGTGTCGCCCGACCATGATGACGGCGCGGACGAACCCATCAACATCTGGCCTTGGCACCCGCGCGTACTGCGCATCTACGTGCTTGTTGGCATCGGTTCCTATGCGGCGATGGCCCTGGGGGCGAGCCGGGTGCCGTCGCTGACCGCAGTGCTCTCGGCTGGATTCAACTTTGTACTTGTCGCCGTGTGTCTCGCGATGTGGTATGCGCAGCTTCGCGGCGAGCATACCCGCCAACACCTCCTCTTGGCTGCGGCTTTCGCATTGCCGTTCTTCACGATGGTGACGCAGGGTTTTCTCGGCTACGGCATCGGCTATTTGATCCTGGTGTTTTCCTTCTATCTGCTGCTCAGCCGCCACCGGGTGAAGCTGCTCTTGGTGGCGCTACCGCTGGTGTTCCTCGGATTGTCGTTCTACGTAACCTACATGCGTGACCGCAATGAGATTCGCGAGACGGTCTGGGGCGGGCAGGCCTACGAGTCGCGCGTCGACGCGATCTGGCGCATGTGCACCACCATGGAAATCTTCGATCCGTTCGACATCCGGCATCTTGGGCGCATCGACGTGCGACTCAATCAAAACCGGCTCGTGGGCGCCGCCGCGTTGCGCCTGCAGAATACGGCCGGGTACGCCCATGGCGAAACGTTGTGGATGGCGCTCTTCGCGGTTATCCCGCGCGCGATTTGGGCTGACAAACCGGAATACGCAGGCAGCATGGATTTGGTGAGCCAGTACACGGGGATCAACTTCCAACAAGGTACGAGCGTCGGCATGGGGCCGATCTTCGAGTTAGAGATCAATTTCGGATATCTCGGTGTCTTTCTCGGGATGCTACTGCTCGGGATCATCATCGGAGTCGCCGACCGCAAAGCGGGTACGGCGTTGCGCTTCGACGATCCATTGACGTTTGGCAAATGGTTCCTTGTCGGCATCATCCTGCAAAATGCGATTGGCTCCTTCGCCGAGACTACGGCCAGTCTCGCCGCCGCGCTGATTCTGGTTTCCATCGTGAACCATTACTTGCGATCACGTCCCGGCCCGGATCTGCCGGAGTCGATGGACGAGCACCCCGTCAATTCGTGGAACACATGAGAGTCCTGCATGTCATCCCCGCGGTCGCCCCTCGGTACGGCGGCCCGAGCCAGGCCGTCACCGAGATGTGCCTCGCCCTGCAGCGCGCCGGCGTTGACGTGGAGTTGTGCGCCACCGATGCTGATGGCAATGGTCGCCTCGACGTCGAACTCGGCAAGCCGACACTTTATCGCGGCGTGCGCACACATTTTTTCCGCCGCGACCGGAGTGAAGCGTTTAAGCTTTCGCGTTCGATGGATCATTGGCTTGACGAGAACATCGCGGGGTACGATATCGTTCACATTCATGCCGTATTCTCGCACGCAACCCACGCGGCGGCGCAGGCGTGCCGGCGTCACCGCGTGCCGTACATTGTGCGTCCACTGGGCTCGCTGGAACCTTGGAGCATGCAGCAGAAACGTCCGCGCAAGCTGATTGCGTGGCATTTCTTTTTTCGTCGCGTCCTTCTTGAGGCCAGAGCAGTTCATTACACGACCGAACAGGAGCGCCAATTGACCGAGCGGTCACTGAAACTGAGTGGCGGTATTGTGGTCCCGAACGGCGTTGACGAAGGATTGCTGGAAGTCCAGGTGAGCGGCAAGGTTCGCAGCCGATACGGCATCCCTGCCGGCGCGCCGTTCGTGCTGACGCTGTCGCGCCTGCACCCCAAAAAAGGAATCGACCTGTTGCTGAACGCATTTGTCGACTTGAAGGCGCAGAACAAGCTGGCCGAGTGGCACCTCGTCGTCGCGGGCGACGGCGAGGCTGACTATGTCGAGAGACTACGCCGGATCGCGCGCGGAACTGCCGCCGAATCCGCTGTCCATTGGGTCGGTTGGCTTGAAGATGCGGCGAAGTTTGAAGCGCTGGCTGAAGCCGACCTCTTCGTGCTGAGTTCTTTCCAGGAAAACTTTGGTATCGGTGCAGTGGAATCAATGGCTTGCGGCACGCCAGTACTGTTAAGCCATCAAGTCGGCTTGGCCTCGGTGGTGCGCAACGCAGGAGCCGGCTGGCTCGTCAATCTCGATGGAGATGGGCTGCGCGACGGCTTGGTTGACGCGACTGACAATCCAACGGAACTGGCGGCCCGCGGCGACGCAGCCCGCGAGTTGGTTCGCGAGAGGTTCACGTGGCCGCAGATTGCTGGCGAATGGATGGCCATTTACGAAAGGCTTTCATCGGAGAGAGAAGCCTGTTGTTCCCTATGAGCGCGCCGATAACGAATGCTGATTCTGCGCAAGGGCGGTCGGCTCCCCTAACCCCGGGACAGGTGCGCCGGATGATCCTGGTCTGTCCGGACTTGCACGAGGTGGGCGGCATCGGAATGGTTTCCCGGTTGGGCCTGCGCGCACTGCAATCGTACAGCGCCGCGACAGGTTGTCACGGTGAAGTATGGTCGTTCGGCAACCCAGCGCCGGACGATTCGATTCCGCAAGCCCCGAATTGGCAGGTGCGCTACGCGCATGGACGCAAAGCCAGGGCGACCCTGTGGGGACTGAAGGCTGGATTGGGCGACGCGCGGCACACGCTTGTCGTCGTGATGCACCTGCACCTGGCGCCCCTCGCAGTGCCGCTCGTCAAGCGAGGCGCACACCTCGCTGTGTTCCTGCACGGAATCGAAGCGTGGGTGCCGCTGGGCGGATTGCGAACGCGCGCGCTGGAACATTCCGTGCTTGTGCTGGCCAACTCACTCCATACGATCCAGCGATTCAAGAAAGCCAATCCAGGGTTTACGGATACGGCGATCCGCATCTGCCCGCTGGGCGTGCCCGAGAGCGCGTTCGAAGCCACTCATCCGCCCGCTGGCAAGCCGTTCGCGCTGATCGTCGGTCGATTGTCGTCGCAGGAACGTTACAAGGGACACGATACGTTACTGCAACTCTGGCGCGAGGCGACGAAGGTATGCCCGGCGGGCCGCTTGGTCATCGTCGGTGATGGCGATGATCGCGCACGGTTGGAGAATCGGGCAAGGGAATTGGAGGTGGCGAACGCAGTCAGTTTCCTCGGCAAGGTAACGGGCGAGAAACTGGAGTCATTGTACCGCGATTGCGATTTCTTTGTAATGCCCAGCAGCGAGGAAGGCTTTGGGTTGGTGTTCCTCGAAGCCATGCGCGCGAGCCGCGCCTGCATTGCAGGTAAAGGCGCCGCGGAGGAGGTCGTCGAGCATGGCGCCACCGGGATGGTCGTTCCCTCGCATGACCGCACGGCATTGCTTGCGGCCATTACCCGACTGTTTCGCGATCCTGAGCTTTGCGAACGGATGGGACACGCCGGACGCGAGCGCTACCTGGCGCACTTCACCCAGGCGCATTTCGAGCAGCGACTGCTCGCCGCGCTCGACTTGCAGGCACCCATGGAGGCACGGTAGCCATGTGCGGCATCGCAGGAATTTGCTGTCATGCGAGGCGGTCGCCTTCCGAGATCGAGGCGGCCATGCAACGCATGGTTGCGGGCATCAAGCATCGCGGGCCTGATGACGATGGTTTCCAGATTCTTTCCACCCCGCGCACTGACGACGGTCTCACGGCAATTGCCAATACGCGCCTGGCAATCCTCGACCTGAGTCCGGCAGGCCACCAACCGATGTTCGACTCGGGGACGGGCAACTGGATCGTGTTCAACGGCGAGATCTACAACCACCTCGAGATTCGCGCGGAGATCGGTGGGCGCGTTGGACAGTGGCAGTCGACGAGCGACACCGAGACGATTCTGCAGGCGTATCGCCTGTGGGGCCGGGATTGCGTCCAGAGGTTGCGCGGGATGTTCGCGTTCGCAATCTGGGACGCGGCGGGCGGAAAACTCTGGTGCGCACGCGACCGTCTCGGCATCAAGCCCTTTTACTACTGCATGCAGCCCGATGCGCTGCTCTTTGCCTCCGAAGTCCGTTCGCTTCTGGCCAGCGGCTGGCTGCGAGCGGAACTGGACCACATTGGCCTGGCCGGTTACATCCGTTTCGGCGCAGTCCCGGAGCCGTACACGCTGCTTCAAGGCGTTCAGTCCCTGCCCGCCGGCCATTGGATGACCGTCCACGCGGGCCGCATCGAGAAGATTGAGGCGTATTGGAGACCCGAACTGCCACACACCCCGGTTGCGCGCGAATCGGTCGTGGGAGAGACCCGCAGAGAACTGGAACGCGCCGTGCGCGAGCACTTGATCTCGGATGTGCCGGTGGCGTGTTTCCTCAGTGGCGGCATCGATTCATCCGTGATCACCGGCCTGGCCGCGAAGCAACTCGGTAAGCGATTACAGACCTTCACGCTCGGGTTCCATGAAACCGCATCGGATGAATCCGCGTACGCGGAGGCGGTCGCGCGAAAGCACGGGACAACGCACCACTTGGTGCGACTTTCTTACGATGAAGTGGCGGCGCAGGTTCCGGTGGCCGTCGGTGCGATGGACTTGCCGACAATGGACGGGGCCAACACGTTCATCATCTCGAAGGCCGTGGCGGATCGCGGCTTCAAAGTCGTGCTCTCCGGGCTGGGCGGTGATGAACTCTTTGGGGGTTACCCGAGCTTCACGCGAGCCGCGTGGGCCGAACGCTGGGCGCCGTTGCTGGGCTTGTTGCCAGGCTCGGTACGTGCCTTGGCGGTGGGTGGCGGGAACAAAGGACGTCGTGCCGCAGAACTGCTCGACCGCAACGCGCCTCTCTTGGCCCGATATGCCAGCCTGCGCGCGCTCTGGTCGCAACGCGATCTCAAGGGAATGGGGTTGGCCGACGCGCCGGGTTGGGGCGACGCGGTGAATGATGATGCGCCGCTGGCGTCGCGCGTGAGTGTGCTCGAGTTGAGTGGCTACATGCGCAGCGTGCTGCTGCGGGACAGCGACGTGTTGAGTATGGCGCATGGATTGGAATTGCGTGTGCCGTTCCTCGATCATGAACTCGTCGAGACATGCCTCAAGTATAATCTGGCCGATCAGGACGGCTCGGCCCTGAACAAATCGTGGCTGCTGAAGACGGCGGGCGATTTGCTGCCGCGCGGAATTGCCGATCGCCCGAAACAAGGATTCATCCTTCCCATGGCCGAATGGATGCGCGGGCCTTTGAAGGGGTTCGTTGGCGAAGGACTTGCTGTCATTGACCGTCTGGAAGCGTTGCCGAAGGTCAAAACCGCCCGGCTGTTGGACGATTTTGAACGCGGACGGCTGCACTGGTCGCGGGTGTGGCAGTTCGTGGTGCTCGGCCATTGGCTGGACGAAAACTTTTTAGGACAACCATCGCTTCCAAATTCACGGGAGCGAGCAACAACAACGTGAGGGATTAACATGGCAGTCATATTGGGAATCAACGCATTTCACGCCGATTCCGCGGCGTGCTTGGTCATCGACGGTGCATTGAAGTTCGCAGTCGCGGAGGAACGGCTCGGTGATCGCGAGAAGCATTGTCCGCGCTTTCCGGAGAATGCGATTCGTCGCGCATTGGAAGAGTCGGGGATCCGCTTGAAAGACGTGACCCACGTGGCCATCGCGCGCGACCCGAAGGCCAACTACGCCGCGAAGATGGCCTATGTCGCGAAGCGACCGGTGAAGGCGGCGGGTGCGGTCGTCGAGCATTTTCGCCGCAACAAGCGCACGGAAAGCATGCTGGATCGATTGTCTGGGATCTGTGGTGAAGACGCCTCGCAGGTCGCGTTTAAAACCGTATGGGTCGAACACCATCTTGCGCACATCGCCAGCGCGTACTATCTCTCTCCGTTCGAAAGCGTGACCGCGGGCTTCTCTTATGACGCGTCGGGTGACTTCGTCAGCGCCATGGCGGCGCGTTGCGAGGGTACGCATATCCAGGTGCTCGACCGGGTGTTTCTGCCGCACAGCCTCGGCTTCTTTTACACGGCGCTGTGCCAGTACATCGGGTTCGACGAATTCGGTGAAGAATACAAGGTGATGGGCCTGGCGCCGTATGGCGAAGACAAGTACGCGGATCTGATGCGCGAACTCGTGTCGTTGAATGGCAAAAACTGGTTCCGACTCAAGCCCGGGTATTTCGGCATGCACCAAGGGGGCGAGAGCGGCGCGGTGGATGAGCGCAACCACATTATCATGGGCCGGCTCTACACCGACGAGATCGTGAAGCGTCTCGGCCCGCCGCGGCAACGCAGCGAAGCCCTCAGCCAACGCGAAAAGGACATCGCCCGTTCCGTGCAGGTGCGGTTTGAGGAAGCGGCCATGCATTGCCTGCATAAGCTGGAAGCGCTCGTGCCCGGCACCGACCAATTGGTGATGGCCGGCGGCTGTGCGCTCAATGGAGTCGCCAACGCTCGCATCCTGCGCGAGACACAATTCCGAAAGCACTATAATCAATGCGCCGCGTCGGACGACGGCACGTGCCTGGGAGCCGCGTATTATTGCTGGCATGAGGTCCTGGGGCAGCAGAAACGGTTCTATATGAACCACGCCTATTGGGGCCCTGAGTATCCCGAGTCGCGCCTGAAGCACGCTGCGGAATCCTGCGGCCATTCGATGCGACATTATACTGACGACGCGCAACTCGTCGAAGCGGTGGCCGACCTGATCGTGCAAGGCAAAGTATTGGGTTGGTATCAGGGCCGCAGCGAATGGGGTCCGCGAGCGCTTGGCAATCGCTCGATCCTGGCGAATCCGTCGATTCCGAACATGAGGGACATCATCAACGCGAAGATCAAACGGCGCGAATCGTTCCGCCCGTTTGCGCCGACGGTGTTGAAGGAATACGTCAGCACGTACTTCGAACAGGACGTTCTCAGCCCGTTCATGATGCACGTCGTAAAGATCCGCCCCGAATGGCGCCCCAAACTGCCGGCGATCACGCACGTCGATGGCACGGGTCGATTGCAGAGCATCGATCGATCGCACAATCCGCTGTACTACGACTTGATCGATGCGTTCCGCAAACGCACAGGCATTGGGACGGTTCTCAACACGAGTTTCAACGAGAACGAACCCATTGTCGATACACCCGAGCAAGCCGTCGATTGCTTCCGTCGGACGGATATGGACGCGCTCTGTCTCGGTCGATACGTCATCACGAAGGGATGATCGATGTTTTCCATCCTGATCCTCACGCTGAACGAAGAACAAAACCTTCCCGAGTGCATCGCGTCGGTGAAGTGGTGCGACGACGTTGTCGTGCTTGATTCGCTCAGCACCGACCGAACCGTCGAACTGGCGAAGGCTGCCGGCGTCCGCTTGTACCAACGGCAGTTTGACGATTTCGCCTCGCAGCGCAATTACGCGCTGGATCAGGTTCCGTTCAAGTATCCCTGGGTCTTTCATCTCGATGCGGACGAGCGGTTCACCGAGCCGCTGCGGCGCGAGTGCGAGCAGGCAATCGCGGAGGACCGCCGCAGCGGGTTTCTCACGGCGAGCAAACTGATCTTCATGGACAAATGGCTGCGGTGGTCGGGAATGTATCCCGTGTACCAGATGCGGCTGATGAAGCTGGGCGAGATTCGGTTTGTCCAAAAAGGCCATGGTCAGCGCGAGGCGGATGCGAAGCGCGGTGTCGGCACGTTGCGCGAGCCGTACCTGCATCACAATTTCTCCAAAGGGCTCGATGATTGGCGGGAGAAGCACGACCGTTATTCGGCCAGGGAAGCCGTGGAAGGCGTGCAACGCCAGAACCAACCTATTCATTGGCGTGACCTGGGGAGTGGGGATCCTGTCGCACGCCGCCGCGCGCTGAAGCAACTCTCGATGCGACTCCCTTGCCGCCCCACCCTGCGCTTTTTCTATATGTATGTCCTGCGGCTCGGCTTCCTCGATGGGCGGCCGGGCCTGGTCTACTGCCGGTTGCTCGCGAGCTACGAAGCGATGATCGTGGAGAAGATGCGAATTCTGGAGCGCCGTCGAGCATGAGACTCTTGTTTTTCAACCGCTCCTATTACCCTGACGTCGAGGCAACGGGACAGTTGTTAACCGAGTTGTGCCAGGATTTGAGTAACGACCATGAAGTAACGGTCGCGGCCGGCCGACCCTACAACATGAAGCGGTTTGGCTCATGGCTGCCCGTCAAATGTGAATGGCGGGACCGCGTCGCGATTCTGCGGGCCTACAATCCCCGCTTGAATAAGCGCGTGTTTGCGGGGCGCGTGTTGAACCTGCTGTCTTACTTCTGTTTCAGTTTTCTGGCGGGTTTTTTTGCAAAACGGCCGGAGGTCGTGATTGTTGAAACGGATCCGCCGGTGCTCGGTCTGGTGGGCCTGTTCTTCGCGCGCTGGTACCACGCAAAATTTGTTTTCTACCTCCAAGACCTGTATCCGGATATCGGCATCGCGCTCGGCAAACTCAAGAATCCGTTGCTGATTCGCGTGTTGGAAGCATGCACGCAACGAATATTGAATGGCGCCGACCGTGTGGTGGTGCTGGGGGATGACATGCGGAACCGCGTGATGGCGAAAGGGTATCGACATCCCGAGCGGATTCACGTCATTCCGAATTGGGTGGATACAACGCAGATTCGACCGCCAGTCGGCGTAAATCTGTTCCGCCAACAACACCAGTTGGACGGCCACTTCGTAGTCATGTTCTCTGGCAATCTGGGTCTGTCGCAAAGCTTGGAGCGCATGATCGAAGTGGCATCCGACTTTGCGGTCGACGACCGGGTACGCTTTGTGTTCGTTGGCGAAGGAGCGGCGAAAGCGGACCTGATGGAACAGGCGCGGGCCCGTCATCTCGTTAACACGCTGTTCCTGCCTTATCAACCGAAGGAATCCCTTTCCATGTCGCTGAGCGCGGCGGATATTCATCTGGTCCCGCTCCAGCGGGGGGTGGCTGGCTTGATCGTGCCAAGCAAAGTCTACGGGATTATGGCCGTGGGCCGTCCATTTCTGTCGGCCATTGAGGAAGAAAGTCACCCGGCACAGATTATCCGTGAGCATCGGTGCGGGTTGCGCGTCGCGCCGGACTCTCCCGTGGAACTCAAACAAGCCATCGACTGGGCCCTCAATCACCCCGATGAGTTGCGAGAAATGGGCCAACGAGGCCGCACGGCCGTCGTGAAGCATTTTGACCGGCCGATCTCGGTGGGCAAATTCCGCTCGATGATTGATGCCTTGCAGCCACAGGGCCGCGAAGTCGTCGCCGAGAATCAGCGTGACGCCGCGAACCAAATAGCATACTAAAGGGACTACATGAAACGTGCACTTGTTACCGGTATTACCGGACAGGATGGGTCGTACTTGGCGGAACTGCTGTTGAAGAAAGATTACGAAGTTCACGGCATTATCCGCCGTGCCAGCAGCTTCAACAGCAGTCGCATCGATCATCTTTACCAGGATCGTCACACCCGTGGCGTCAAATTGTTTCTGCATTACGGGGATTTGAGTGATTCGGTAAGTCTGGTGAAACTGTTGTATGAGCTGAAGCCCGACGAGATTTATCATCTCGGCGCACAGAGCCATGTGCGCGTCAGCTTTGACATCCCTGAGTACACCGCGAACATCACCGCAGTGGGAACAATTCGTATTTTGGAGGCGATCCGCGAGGCCGGCAGTGGCCCGCGTTTCTATCAAGCTTCTTCGAGCGAGATGTTCGGCAAGGTGGCCGAGATTCCGCAACGCGAAACCACCCCGTTTCACCCGCGCAGCCCGTACGCGGTTTCGAAGGTGTTCTCTTATTGGGCTACAATCAATTACCGCGAGAGCTATAACATGTTTGCCTGCAATGGGATACTGTTCAATCATGAGTCGCCTCGCCGAGGGGAGACGTTTGTCACGCGCAAGATCACGCGTGCCGTCGCTCACATCAAACTCGGTCTGCAAGAAAAGGTTTATCTCGGCAATCTCGATGCCAAACGTGATTGGGGATATGCCCCCGAGTATGTCGAAGCCATGTGGTTGCTCATGCAACAGGAGCGGCCGGATGATTACGTGATCGCCACCGGGGAAACCCACTCCGTGAAAGAGTTCTGTGAAGAGGCGTTCGCCCACGTGGGACTGGACTGGCGCAAGTACGTGGAAATCGATAAGTTGTACTGTCGCCCCGCCGAAGTGGATGTACTGATCGGTGACGCTTCGAAGGCCAAGAAACTTCTGGGATGGGAGCCGAAGACGCGATTCAAAGACCTGGTGAGGCTGATGGTGGACGCGGACATAAAGATGCTGGAGGACCAACTCTCCGGCAGGGTTGCCAGAGTGGATGTCGGACAACACTGAACCCCGGACGGGGAGAACGCGGCAACGGCTATGAATTTCTGGCAAGAGCAACGCGTAGTCATCACCGGCGGCGGAGGGTTCCTCGGCTCGTTCGTGGTGGAGGGCCTCAAGACGCGGGGTTGCCATAACCTTTTCGTGCCGCGGAGTCGCGACTGTGATTTGCGGGATCGCAGCGCCATCAGTCGTCTGTTCAAGGACGCGCGGCCAACGATGGTTCTGCACCTCGCAGCCGTGGTCGGCGGCATTGGCGCCAACCGCGATCACCCCGGGAAGTTTTTCTACGAAAACGCCATCATGGGCATCGAATTGATTGAGCAGTGCCGTCAATTTCAAATCCCCAAGCTGGTGGTCGTGGGGACCATTTGCGCGTATCCCAAGTTTACTCCCGTGCCGTTTACTGAAGAGGACCTGTGGATTGGCTATCCCGAAGAAACCAACGCCCCCTACGGCATCGCCAAGAAGGCGCTGCTCGTGCAATGCCAGGCGTACCGGCAGGAGTATGGCCTGAACGCCGCGTTTCTGTTGCCCGTCAATCTCTACGGGCCGCGCGATAATTTCGACCCGCAATCCTCGCACGTGATCCCCGCGCTGATCAAGAAGTGCGTCGATGCCCGTGAACGCGGTGACAAATTCATCGAATGTTGGGGCACTGGCAATCCCACCCGTGAGTTCCTCTACGTCGAGGATGCTGCAGAAGGCATCCTGCTCGCCGCCGAACGCTACAACAAGGCCGACCCCGTCAACCTTGGAAGCGGACGCGAGATATCCATTCGCGACCTCGTCAACCTGGTTGCCACGCTGACACGGTTCTCGGGAGAGATCCGATGGGACGTGAGCAAGCCCGACGGCCAGCCTCGTCGCTGTCTTGATGTTCAGAGAGCCGTCAGGGAGTTTGGGTTCCGCGCCAACACGAACTTTGAGGACGGTCTTCGCGCCACGATCCAGTGGTACGAGGATCATCTGAAAAAAGTTTGATTGCCTTGGAACCCTGTTTCTGTTAGGCTTTGAGGGCAGTAAGTTCACGCAGAGTATTGGGGGTGCATGGGTAAGTATTTGTTATTGTTTTTGGGCGGCTTCGCCGTTTCGTTTGCCCTGACGCCGGTGGTCCGGTGGCTGGCGATCCGAGTGAATGCCATGGATATTCCGAACGAACGGAAGGTCCATGATCGCCCCATCCCCCGGCTCGGCGGCGTGGCCATCTTCGTGGCCTTCACCTTGATGGTTTTCCTCGCGTTCTCTCCCTTTGCGCTGGTTACGAACCCTTTCCTTACCGTCGGGAAACACTGGTGGACGGGCTACCTTTCCGCCGCGTGTATCATTGTCGCGCTGGGGGTGTTCGACGACTTGCGGCCGCTCGGCGCCCGGGTGAAATTCCTGACACAGGCGCTGGCTGCTTGCTGCGCCATGTATTTTGGATACGTCATCGACCATCTGGACATTCCCTGGGTTGGGTCCGTCCACCTCGGCCTCTGGGGTATACCAGTCACCCTCGTCTGGATTGTCGGGCTGACGAACGCGTTCAATCTCATCGACGGGCTGGACGGCTTGGCCAACGGGGTCGCGCTTATTTCCTCTCTGACGTTGATGGGCATCGCGTTGCTCAGCCAGAATGTTGAACTGGCCCTCATGTGCTCGGCGTTGGCAGGTTGCCTGCTCGGATTTCTGCCTTACAACTTCCATCCAGCCTCGATCTTCCTCGGTGACTCGGGCAGTTTGTTTTTGGGTTTCACGTTGGCGGTTCTTAGCATCACGACCTCACAAAAGAGCACCGTCGCCGTGTCGGTTTTGATCCCGATGATGGCCTTCGGGCTGCCAATCATGGACGCACTTCTGGCGATGATTCGGCGTTTCCTGCGCGCGATGCACGTGTGGGAAACGACAGGCCAGGGAACCTACCGCGTGTTCTTCCTGCATGGAAAAGCCATGTTCGAGGCTGACCGCGATCACATCCACCACCGGCTCATGCGTCTGGGGATTTACCACCGCAACGCCGTCATGTTCCTGTACGCCATTTGCGCGGCGATGAGCGTTGCGGCCTTGTTTGCGGCGTCCTATCAAAACGTCAATACGGGGGTCGTTCTGGCCGCGATCGGTGTCGCGGTTGTCATCGGCATCCGCAAATTGCGCTATGAAGAGCTGCAATTCCTCCGTAACGGGTCGCTGGTTCCGCTCTCCCGCTTCCCCGTGCTGGGATACGAATCCTTTCAGATCCCCATCGACCTGGTGATGGTGTCGTTGGCGTATTACGTGACGTACTGGCTGCGCTACGAGGGCGTATTCGAAGGTGAAGCGAAAACCATCTTCATTGCCACGCTGCCGGCAACGCTGCTGACTAAGGTCGTCGTGTTTCATCTGACGGGTCTGTATCGCATTCGCTGGGGGCAGGCCGGCGTCCCTGAAATGATGCGCGGCGTTCGTTCGATGGTTCTGGGCAGCGTTGCGGCCGCCGTCGTGCTGGCGTATATGGCTGTTGGCCGGATTAGCGTGGCGACTCTGATCATCGACTTTTATGTCATGAGTTCGTTCCTCCTCGGCTCCCGATTCTCCGCGCGCTTGATCCATTACTACGCGCAATCCAATCCCGCCCACAAGAAACGGGTCCTCATCTACGGGACCGGACCCAGCGCCAGCCTGTTGATTTGCGAGCTTCTTGCCAACCAGCATCATTCTCTCGCGCCGGTCGGTTTCATTGACGAGTCCCAGGGAAAAAGTCGCAAAATTCTGCACGGATACCCGGTCCTTGGATCCTTCATGGTTCTTCCCGAAGTCCTCCGCGAAGGCGGCATCGAAGAACTGATCATCGCCACGTCCAAACTCCCCCCTCAACGGCTCGAACAAATCAAGGAATTGTGCCGCCTCCACGACGTCACCGCGCGCCAGTTCCGCGTCTCGCTCGAGGAAATCCCTGGCTCGTCCCAGGATTTGCCGATCTACAACCCCCGCTAGATCCCGCGCAATCTCTGCCCTCTTCCCCGTTCCGCTCAACTCCGGCATTCTTGCCTCAATTCCCATCCGGGCTCCTTCTCATCCACCGCCAATCTGGCCGACGAATTAGCTTCGTTCCTGCCCAAAAACCGCCCTTTCCGGCCCCTTTTCCACCATTTATTCCCTGTTTTTTGCCTCCTTTTGCAAAACGAACCCAACTCGTATTTTTCCCCAACCAATTCATTCCGAGATACTTCCACGTTTTTTAGTTGGCTTCGTTTGGTAAAAACACTCTTCTCTATAGAGAGCCCCCCTGCCAACCCGCCTTTGGCCCGGTCTCCCCACTGTCACATGAGATTCTTTTCTCATGCTTGAATCCTGGCACATTCGGCCAAAACCCGTTAGTGCACTTTGGAAGGTTTGGAAGGTTTAGAAGCTTTTCTTTGACGCTCAGTTTGTAGTCGCGCCCGTTGAGCGCGGGCCGTTCATTCTGTCGCCATCCACCCGCCGCCTCATCCGTCCCATTGGTCCCCTCTGCCCCATGCCGCTTCCTGACCCGCCAAGGGCGCCATCCCGGCGCTTACACGAAAAGGTAAACGTAGACGGCGAAAGAAACGGCCGCCGCGCCCGCCGCTGCCGCCAGCGACCACAGCAGACTACGCTTCTGGGCTGCGAGCGAGAACGTCGAGATAATCACCGCCGCTTGCGCCGCGAGCATGCCGTAGAAGAACTGCTGGCTGCGTTTGTGATGCCGCTCGGCGTCGAGGTTGCCCTTGCGCACCTGCAACTCGTACAGGTTCCCGATCGCCTGATTCAACCGCGCCTCGGCGTCATACCGAGCGGCTGTGTAACGCAGTCGCGCGGCGGTAAAATCGCGGCTGAGTGACTTGTCCCCACCGGCCAGTTTTCTTTCCAATTGGTCAACGGTCTGATTGACCGGGCTAACGGCCTCGTCGAAAGCTTGTGCTCTGTTTTTGGCGGCACGAATCGCCCCGTCCAGCGTCTTGTCGTCCACCCAAACAAACCCTTTCGGAACGTCCTCGGAGTTTTCGATGGCCTGAAGCGATGCCACCAAGGACGGATCCACGGCCGGCGGGGGAGCGATGTCCGGCAACTGACCTTGCTGCAACACCGCCAGCGCCTTCGAGTCGGCACCGAGCTTCTCAAGCGCAGCCACGTCCAGCGGACGCACATCGGTCGTGTTCTGCAGGATGTCGAGCGTGCTGCGTTGCATCGCGGCCCGCAACCGTTTCGCCTGGAAGAAACTCCATTGGTCGCCGGCCTTGGACTGTTGCTGCGCGGCGAGCGACCGGCCGTACTGGGCCCGTGTCATCTCGCTCGACGCCAACCCCGCCAATGCCGTCGCGATCACGGTCATGATGATCGGCGTGGCGGTGAGAATCCGGCCCCACATGGTTTGCGGCACATCCTGCTTCAACGCATCCGGTATCGTCATCTTTGCCATAACATTCGCGCTCCTTTGGCCAGCGACTATATCAAGTTCGCGCACACTGGCAAACCTCACGCCAGCCGAGTCCGTCCCCGGTTGCTTGCCACGTTTTACGTGGTATCGTCGGCCTGCTCGCGTGATTGACCACGTCTCACGTGGCGTTTACGGAGCTTCCTGCCCTCGTGTCGTGTATGGAGTCCCCAGCCGATTCCCGACATGCTGCTTACTGCAATCATCGCGATGCCTTTTTGTGCTTTCCTCCCGGTTTTATCAGGGGTCTAATCGCCTTTATTCGCGTAACCGGTTGTAAAGGGAACATGAGCACAACCAAACCATTGCAGCTTCCAAACAACATCCAGTGGCAGCATTGGGTTGAGCGTTGGGACCGTATGCAGGAGCGATACCTCGTTCGACGAGTGGAGCGCATTCAGTTGCTCGTTGGTTTGGTTCGTGAGACGGTCAGTCCGGTCCAGCGGGTTCTCGATTTGGGCTGCGGCACCGGCAGTTTGATGCACATGTTCTTGGACACTTTTCCCGAAGCCGAGTTGTACGGGGTCGATTTTGACCCGGTGCTTTTGCCACTGGCGCAACAGCGGTTGCGTCCATACGGAGCGCGCGGACGGCTCATCCTTGCGGATTTGCGCTCGGAGGATTGGCGTGCGCAGTTGCCCGCTTCGGTGGATGCAGTGATTTCTGCGACGGCGCTACATTGGCTCACGGAAGTTCAATTGGCGCGTTTGTATCGCCAGCTTTCGCCTTTGTTGCGGTCTGGTGGTTTCTTCGTCAACGCCGACCACGTTGCCAGTCAGCAGCCGCATGTGCAGAAGTTTTGGGAGCAAAACCGGGATAAGATGCGCCACGTGCAGGCAAAGCATGACGGTGACGACTGGGAGGGTTTTTGGGAAGCGTATGCACGGGCACTTGGGCTTTCTGGGCAGCGGCGAATTACCGAGCGCGTGATTGGCGGGTGGGATGGCGGGGTTGAGGAAGGCTTACCGTTGGAGTGGCACTTCGCCGAGTTGAAGGCCAGCGGCTTTTCTCGGCCAGAGTGCTTTTGGCGTTGTGACTGTGATGCGATTTATGGCGCATTCCGCTGACACCGACCGCCGCCAGAAACCTCGGGGATGTCCTGTAACGGCAGCGTCGCCCATGGCCATCCCCAAGGCTGGAACTTCGACAGGGGATGTCGAATTGAAGGCATGTCCGTCACTACACTGCCATTAGAATGGTATCATTCAACTTCTCGATCCGCGCCATCGAGAGCAACAAACAAACTCTGGCGGCGGCCAAACTGGAAAAATTCGTCATCATCTTGCGGACGTGGAAATCGCCCGCCGTATCCCGTTTCATGATGGCGTAATTCCAGCCCGTCACGCCCCTGCCTCCGGCAATCGTACCCAGCAAGTTTCCCGACCGATTGGAAAACCATGCAACCTGTTCCGCCATGAAGCGCTCCAAGACGGGATGATGCGGCAACACCCGGTCAAACTCGGAATGAGGGACGGTGTGAATCCCCATTTCGTCGCTGACTTTTTGTGCAAGTGGCATACCCCTCCTCTTCGATAACTGATCCCTGTTTCCCGCTATGATTTTTCCCAAAGCGGAAAAACTACGCATCTCGTCGTCGGCGCACAATAGGGTGTTCACCCCATGTCGCCTTGGGGGAAACCGATCAGATATCCGCGGGGTTTCGGTGGGCAATGACTACTGGAGAGGCATTAAGGCGTATCGGTCGTCTCGAAGCTGCGCCGATCAGGATGTTGACAGAAAACGCTGGAAGCAAACCGTCTCGCATGCACGCAACCGTGGGGGTTCTTCACCAGGCACAACGAGAAATCGAAAGAGTGCTCCAGATGTTTGGTGAGACATCTTTCCGTATCTGGAAGAGGCCATTGACTGCTGAACGCGTCGTCGATCATCCTCGAAGCTCCTCTCTCAGCCGTTACTTCACCACGATCAGAACCCGATCGACTCTCGCCAACGTGGGCGTCGGATTAGCACTCCGGCCATGGCAAGTCGAGACTTTTCGCCGCCCGATACGTTCCGCGCATCGGATCAGACCTCCCCTCCTGCCAAATTGACCCGCTCAATTCCTGCAACGCGAACCAGTCTCGGCGCCGTGTTCTATCCGTGGAATTGGCCCATCAGCTTCTTGGTCTGGAGCGGATCGTGTTTCATGCGGATGCGCCAGACCAATTCCTCCGGGCTGACAACGCGGATGCCAGCGGGCAAACGTTCCGCGCACCACGTGACCGGGGAATAACCGCAGGCGCCACCTTTGGCCGACGCTTCTTCTTGCGGCATGTCTTCGGCGTCTTCGTCGGTCCCGGGCGCCCTCTTGAACCACGACCATGCATGCGCGATCACCCAATCGTAGCGCGGAAGTTGCCCCGGCGGCACTTTCTCCACCGTCTCGCGGATCTCGCGGGCGACCTTGGCCGGCGTGCCGGCGCGCTCGCGCCTGTTCGCGTGCTCCCAGATCGAATAGCGAGCGGTGATCACCGGCACTTCGATCCCATTGCGGTCCTTCACCCAGAACGTCTTGCCCGCACCCGCTTCATAGGCCGAGTATTGAAAAGCCAGAATCGCCAGCAGCCCGTCGGTCTGACCGGCGAAGACTTCACAGGCCTTGCGGGTCTCAGGGGAATCGCATTGCACGAAATTGAAGCCGATGATGCGTGTGTTGGTTTTTTGCATCAGCTCCCACGTGCGCCGGGCGTGCCGAGCGAGCAATTCCCAGCGGTTCGTGCGGTCGCGGCCAAAGTGATCCGGGTAGTAATATCCCCCGCCCCATTCGATGAACCAGTCGTTGGTCGACCGCGTGGCCTGCGCATACTCGATCGCCTGCGGACATAACTGCGCCAATTGATCGAAACAGCAGGACCAGCCAAAGGGTATCTTCCCGCGTTCGGGATTGCCCCAATAACCGCCGTTGCCGAAGAAGTTCCCCTCAAGCCACTGCACGTTGTCGCCGTCAGTCTCAATGAAAGCAACCGCGCTGCGTGAATCGTTCCAATCAATCGTCCCCGGGTCGAAGCTCTTTACCTTGGGCAGCTTGAGCTTCTCGGTTCCGGCCATCAACACGGGCAGATTCAGGCACCAGTCAGTGGCGGTCTGGATATCGCCGTAGCCGGTGGATAAATCCGTGTTGACGAACTCGTCGCCGTAGTTCCAGCCGAGAATCGGCGAGAGCGGTTCCAGCCATGCCATCGCCAGCCGAGTCGGCTCATTGTTGCCATAAGCGGTAAACACCTTCCGCGCGATGGCCAAGTCGCGGACGTGCGGTTTCCGCGGATCTTGTAAACAAAGCATCCGGCGGTTGAACTGGTTCTGGTAGGTTTGAAAACACCACGCCTGCGTCTTCTCGCGGACATCCAACAGCAGTTTCAGTCCGTGTGCTTTCGCTTCTTTCTCCAACTCCTCGTCCACAAGTATGCCGTCCAGCAGCCCGGCCAAACTCGTCGCGACGTTGACGGAGCAGTTGATGCGTGACCGGTACGTGTTGATTTCGCCTTCGGATGTGTCGCGGCGGTACAGGATATAGCCCTTGATGATGCCCTGTCTCGCGTAGCGGTCCACCAGATCCCAAGGCGCGTAAACGCCCGCCTTCTCCAGATCCGGGTGCCCGGCAAGCAGGCGTGCATACCACTTTTCCAGGTCCCCACCTCCGTTGTTGACCCACACCAGTTCACTGCCTCGGCCTTCATTAACCGCCTTGGCGGCCAACCCCGCCACGGATTGCACCATCATCTGGAGCGCGGTGCGGGGTTCTGGGAACTCTTGCTGGTCTGTCGTTCGAACCAATGCTTTGGGCAGTGTCTGCATCGGCCACCACCGGTCTTCGGTCTGTCCTGCCCAAACAGGCATGACACACAGCCAAGCCATCGCCAATACGAGGAGTTGCGTATCGAGCAGCCCGCGCCAAATCCAGCGATTCATGGGATGGAAGGTTCGCAGGTCGAAGCGAGCCGGTCAATTGTCGATTTCACGCGGCACCTTCCACAAGTGTATCCGGTTAGGGAACACGCAACCGGCATCGCTTGGAGATTAACAACAAGAGGTGACGGCCTACGGCAAGAGATGGATGTCGGTGACGGCGCTGTCGACGAACACCCGGTACAACCGCAGATCGGTCACTCCACTGGGCAGCACATCGGGTTGGGACAGCGGCGTCTCCGAGCGCATGTGCGCCAACATGCTGCGCACCAGGTTGGCGGACGCCGTGCCTTGATCGGCCACCGAGCGTGAGCCGTAACTGGTATCATACCAGCGATTGTCGCTGAATACCCCGGTTGTCGAGACCGCCGTGTCGGTGAAGTAACTACTCGGCCCATGGCTTTCATTGCCGGCGACCCACGCGGTGCCGCTGCCCGTGCCGAGGACGGCTACCGGCGCGTCGGGCTGGCAGCTCAATACCGACGCCTTGCCACTGAGGTTGTTGATCTGGACAGAGTAGCCGGTTTGCGGTAGCGCCATCCGGCAATTGTCCACGGTGAATATGCTGTTGTCGGCGACATGGGCAAACGTCGAGGCGTTGGGGCCTTCATACCAGAGATCATTGACCAACAGGCTGCCACCGCTGACGACCTCGAAGGTTAGGTAGTCATTGGACGTGGCGCCCGCAAACACTGAAGTCTTGCCCCCTTGCGGATTGCCGGCCGCCGCATTCGCACCGCCGACAACCCGCAACCCGGTTCCGGTCACGGCCGGGGAAACCGAAGTCTGCGAGGGATAAAAATCGTGCAGTTCCACGACGGCATTGTCCAGTCGATCGACCAACAGTCCGGCGGTGATTCCGCGGGTCAGTGTCGCCTGTTCCATGAAGATGCGGCCCCCGGCTTGGTCGGCGTTGTCCACCTGGATGCCGGCGCTCTTGCCATAGGTCTGGATCATGAAGTCGCGCAGAATGGCGCGCGAGGGCCCGCCCAGGTCGATGACAGGACTGGTTCCCTGCGCCCCACCCCACTGCATTTGGGTCGTACAACCATCGCCGATAATTTGCACGTCGGCATTGGCCGGCACGGTCAGCGTGGTCATGATCGTATAGTTGCCCTGGGCCAGATGCACCACCGGCCGTTGGCCGCTCAAGGCCGCAGCCTGGTTGATCGCTGTCTGGATCGCGCTGCCACTGGAACCGGCCGCGACCTCGAAGACCGTGCGGTTATTGTTCGGTAGCACGCCAGGCAAGGTCGGCGCCGTGACCGTCAACGAACTGCGTGCCACCGTCTGGTTATCAACATTGATAAACCGCGGCGTGCCCGAGCCGCCCGTGACCGTCATCGAGTTGGTCACGGTGAATGTGTTGCCCACCGCCACCATGTCCGGCACATCGTAGGCGTTTTGCACGACGGCTGCGCCGGTCGCCCCGCTGCGGCTGGCGATAACGTTATCAACCAGGAAGACCGGGCCCATGGTGCCGATGGAAATCGCGGTGTCCGAAGTCGTGTCGGCAATCGTGTTGCCCTGGAACATCAGTTCCGCGCCGTTGGACCCGGTGCTCGGTAGTGTAAAGAACTGCTTGGAACCGATGGACGTGTTGTAGCGGAACGAGAACAGGCCCGTGTTACCAATGTCGATATCGGAATTCGTCGAGCGCTGGAACAACGAACCGAAGACGTGGAAGTTGCCCGCACCGGGTGTGTTCGAGACTCCGTCGTAATTGTCATTAAACGTGCAGTACCAGATGAACCAATCCAGCGCGTTGAAATTCTTCAGGATGATGCCCGCGACGCTCTGGCGCAGGAACTGGCACCGCAACACCGAGCTTTCCGCCGCGCCCTGTCCATTGTTACCACCACGAATGCCAATCCCGGCATCCTGGAAGACGTCATCGGCATACTCGTTGCCGGTGTCGAAGTAGGTGCCCGCGCTCAACGATTGGTCGATTAGTACCCCGGCCGCGCTTGAGCCGTTGAACGTCAGGCGGTCGAACCGGCTGTACGCCACGCCGTCAATGTGCAGCAGTACCCCACCCGTCGCACCACCCCACTTGAGCGTGGTTGTACTGGGGTCAGCACCGATGATGCTGACATACTGCTGCGATTGCAGGGTCACGGTACTGGTGATGCGATACGTTCCGGCCGGGATATACAGCACCGCCGCGTGACCGCTCTTGCCGAGGTCGTTAAGGGCCGATTGCAAGGCACTGGTATCGTCGGTCGTGCCGTCACCTTTGGCGCCGTAGTTGGCCTTCAAGTCAGCCCAACTGCTGAACGGCCCGTTGAATTCATCCGCCGGCAGGCTGGAAACGGGAGCCGATGGTGTGGTAGCGCAGCCTTGGACGCTGGAGGAGGAGATGTTGCCGGCGTTATCAGAAGCCGCGATGGTGTAGCAGTACTGTGTGTTCGGTACCAACCCGGCATCCACATAGCTGGTCGACGCAGTCGTTCCCACCAGTGTGCCGTTGCGGTACACTTTGTATCCGGCAATCCCGGACCCTCCGGTGTCGGAGGAAGCACTCCAGGTCACTGTGACTTGTGTCGCCAAACTCGCCGTCGCCGTGACGCCGCTCGGGACTGTAGGAGCAGTGGTATCCGGTGGTGCTGGCGTTGTCGCGCAGGACTGGGAACTGGCGGCCGAGTAATTGCCCGCATTGTCGTAGGCGACGATGCTATAGCAGTATTGCGCGCTCGATGACAAACCGGTGTCGGCATAGCTCGTCGCGGTCGTCGTCGTCACGAGAGTGCCGTTGCGGTAGACCCCATAGCCAGCCATGCCGGAGCCGCCGGTGTCGGTCGAGGCGCTCCACTTCACGGTGATCTGGGATGTCGAATTGGCCGTGGTGCTCACACCGCCTGGAACTGATGGAGGGGTTGTGTCCGGGGCCGACTGCGTGGCGGCGCTGGCCACGGTGCTATAGCCGGAATCGCCTGCCGCGTTGTAGGCGCGGATTCGATAATAGTACGTCGTCGAGGCGGTAAGACCTGTATTCGCGTACGTGGTAGCATTGGCGCCCACAGTCCCGATTTGCGTCCACGGCCCGGTTGCCGCGCTGGCCTTCTCAACCATAAACCCGCTCTCATTGTTCGAGTTGTCCTGCCAGAAGACGTTGATCTGGTTCGACGAAACCGCGGAGGCCGACGGGTTCGATGGCGCTGTCGGGGTTGTATCCGGAGTGCTCGCACATGCCTGACTGCTTTGCACCGAGGTGTTGCCCGCGTTATCGTACGCCGCAACGGTGAAACAATACTGGGTAGTGGCGGAGAGTCCTGTCACCAGATAGCTTGTCGCCGTCACGGTCGCGATCTGCGTGCCGTTCTCATAGACCTTATAACCCGCCATTCCGGAACCACCGGTGTCAGTTGCTGCATTCCAAACCAGGTTGATTTGACTGCTGGATGCTGCGGTCGCCGTCAATACCGAAGGCACCGTGGGCGCGGTAACATCGGGCATATACAACGTGGTGCTGCTGGCGATAACCGAATAGGCCGACGTGCCGACGCTATTGTAAGCGCGTACACGGAAATAGTACGGAGTTAATGCAGTCAGACCCGTCACCGGGTAATTGGTCACGCCCGCCCCGACACTCCCGATTTGCGCCCATGAACCACTGGCGGTTGGCGCACTCTCGATCGTGAACCCACTCTCGTTAACCGAGTTATCGGTCCATGCAAGATTGATTTGCGCGTCTGACACCGTCACCGCTTGGAGGGACGATGGAGCGGCAGGCGGCGCCGCCATCGTCGTCACACAGGCCTGGCTGCTCTGGCCGGACACGTTGCTCGATTTGTCGTAGGACGCGACCGTGAAGCAGTACTGCGTGCTGGCCAGAAGATTCGTCACGGAATAACTGGTGTTCGCACTGGCGGCGATTTGGGCTCCATTGCGATAGATGACATACCCCCCCATGCCGGAACCGCCGGTGTCCGTCGATGCGTTCCAGGAAAGATTGACCTGATTCGCAGAGATGACCGTCGCTCCGAAAGCACTCGGCACGGAAGGCGGAATCGTATCCGTCTTGACACTTGTCTTGCGATGCGTGCTGTTGGAGTATCCCGAATAGCCCTTTGTATTGTACGCGCGCAGCCGATAGTAATACGTCGTGGACGCGCTTAGTCCGGTGTCGGCGTAACTCGTGACCAGGTTGGTGACGCCGACGGCCATCCACGGCCCCGTGGACGTCACACTCCGTTCAACCTTGAAACCCACGGCGTTTGCCGCGGCGTTGGACCAAACCAATTGAATTGAGTTAAAGGTGTTCGTCGGCGCGTTCAGATTCTGGGGCGACGGCAGCGGCGGGCCAATCTTCTTCGGTACGCCGTAGTCATAAAGAAGCACACTGTTGCTTTGGCTGCAGGTGCTCACGGTGACGCGGAGTGTCCCGGCATCCGGCCCCATCGTCAGGCAAAAATCCGTCGGGCCCGACATCGACGCCGCCCCAACAACCAGAACGTCCGTCGTCGGATTGCCTCCCACCTCCTGCAGCAACACATTCACCGTGCCACAGGAAGGATCGCCGGAGCCGCTTACAATACTGGTGTGGAAGCAGACCGTGTCGCCCGAATAATGCAGCCCGACCGCGCTCGACCTGGCTTCGCTGAGGACCACGACCGTGTTGGATGATGGGATCGTCAGCAGAAACTTCTTCAACTGCTGACCGCTGGACACCGCCTTCAACATCGCCTTCAAGGCCACAGTGTCTGAAGTGGCGGAGTTCTCCACCGAAGACTTTACCTTCGCGAGTTGACCTTGAAACCGGGCTATCCCCTTTCGCAGTGCCGCACCCTTCTTCCCCAGCGCCGCAGCCGTGTCGGGCGCCTGAATCGTCAACATCAGTCCATTCGCCAGACTCAGGGTAAGTCCCAGTTGCGTCGAGGCTGTCGCCCGATCCGATTGCGCCGCGCTCACCGCTGCCTGCGTCAGACTGTCCAGGAGGGGGCATAGTTGGCCTTCGACGACGTCGGCCGCATTGGTAACCGTGTCCGCGCGGACTGTAACAGACACAAATCCGCCAAGAAAAACGATCAGAACTGAAAGTAATCCGCATCGATGAAAACAGCCTCGCAGAAACGACTTCGTGACTGTTGAAGCTACGTCAACTTTCAACAACTCTAAGAGATGAACTTCCAGAACCTGCATTACGAATTCCCTGACTGATTCCCTGACTAATTCCCTGACAGGGAACAGAGAGGTGCAGGCGGTATGCCAGAGCGTGATTCGACCGAACCGTTTCGCGGAACTACGACGCCATGAATCGCGCTATCCCAATGATTGAGAAAAATTCAGCTCGCATTGCATCGACCGCAATGGCTGTAATTACTTGGCATGTGGGGCGATACACATTTCAAAAGATCACGCCGGTGGATCGCGTTTCGCATTGGGACCGCCGCAATATATTTCAAATAGTTTTCTCGCAGGATTGCATCAGTGTTAGTGCCTACAACGCCGGCGGAAAACTGTTTTCCACTGACGGAAAACTTCATAACAACAAGCTCCCTATTTTTAGAGCGATATCGCGCGATGGGTGAGTTCACCAGTTTTCTATTGAGAGCCATGCCGTAATCCACGAGAATCGCGCACCAGATGCCGATGAACCCAATCAGAGTCACAACGTTGGGGACCGGGGATGCCTTCGCCAGCGGCGGCCGCGGGCATAGCGGCATCCTCGTGCAGGGTCATGGAAGCACCATTCTCATCGATCCCGGTCCCGCCATTCTGGCCGCGATCAAACGTTTCGGTTTCGACATCGCCACAATCGACGTCGTGCTCCTTACGCACCTTCATGGAGACCACATCGCCGGCGTGCCGTTCCTGTTGTTGGACTATCAGTTCGCCTCGCGACGAACTCGCCCGTTGATCATTGCCGGCCCGAGACCTCTGGCCACCCGGCTGGAACGCCTGACGACCACTTGCTATCGTGAACTCTCCCGCCGCAACCTCCGCTTCCGCCTTGACTATCAACTGATGCGGGCCGGTCAACAGCGCCGTCTGCGAGCGGCGACGGTCACCGCGCTGCCGATGGCCCACGCCCGGAGTGCCCCCTGCCTCGGCTATCGCATCCGGCTCGGCAACAAACTCGTCGCTTTCACCGGCGACACAGCTTGGTGCGATTCAATCCCCCGGCTCGCCGAGGGTGCGGACCTCTTCCTGACCGAATGCACCGGGTTCCATCCCGCCGCCGGCAGCCACCTCGACTACCGGACGCTGGCCAACAGGCGGGCCGAACTCCACGCCAGGCGTATCGTGCTGGTGCACGTCGGCGAGGAACTGCTCCGGAATCGTCGAAAAGTCAGGCTGCCGATCGCCCGCGACGGCCAAACCTTCCTGGTTTGAGCCGCACCGCCCCACCCTTGCCAAATGCCGCCGTTTCCACTATCCTTACTGCTCCCGTGCTCCCATGAGTTACGTCACACTGGCAAAAACGGTTTTCGACATCGAAATTGACGGCTTGCGCCACACGCGCGCCTGCCTCGGCGAGAGCTTCTCCAAAGCGGTCGAGACCATTGTGAAATGCCTCGGCAATCGCGGCAAGGTCGTCGTCACCGGCGTCGGCAAGTCCGGCAAGATCGGCCACAAAATCGCCGCCACGCTCACCAGCACGGGCACCACCAGCGTGGTCCTCGACTCGGTGGACGCGCTGCATGGCGACCTCGGCATCATCAACGATGGCGACTGCGTGCTCGCCCTCAGCTATTCGGGCGAAACGGAGGAACTCAGCCGCATTCTGCCCGCCATCAAGCGCTTCGACGTCACGATCATTGCCATGACGTCCCATGCCAAATCCAGTCTCGCCCGTCATAGCGACATCGTCCTGCGCGTCCACGTGAAGAAGGAAGCTTGCCCGTTCAACCTCGTGCCCACGTCGAGCACGACCGCCATGCTGGCGCTCGGCGATGCTCTTGCCATGTGCGTGCTCGACGCCCGCGGTTTCAAGAAATCCGACTATGCGCGGTTGCATCCCGCCGGTGTCATCGGCCGCACCATGCTGCTTCAGATCAAGGACATCATGCGCACAGGCAATCGCAACGCCGTGATCGTGGACTACCGTAGCGTGAAGGACGCGCTTCTGGCCATGACCAAGGCAAAGTCCGGCACGATCAGCGTCGTGGACAAACACGGACGCGTCGCCGGCGTGTTCACCGACGGCGATTTTCGCCGCCACATCGCCCGCGGTCCCGAAGTCCTTCAGGCTCCAATTCGCACCGTGATGACACCCAACCCGATCACCATTCGTCAGGACGCACTCGCCGTGGAAGCCCTCAAGATTTTCCAGCAACGGCAAATTGACGACTTGATCGTCGTCGATGAGAAGAAGCGCCCGGTGGGCATTGTGGACTCGCAAGACCTGCCTAAATTTAAAATCATGTAATCGAGAGGATAACCACCATGCCGTCCGCCAACGATCTCCGAAAAGGAATGGCCGTCAAATACAACAACGACGTGTGCGTCGTGCTGGACATGCAGCACCGCACGCCCGGTAACCTCCGCGCGTTCGTTCAGGCCACCTTGCGCAGCCTGAAGACCGGCAAGTCTTCCAACGTCCGCTTCGCCTCGACCGAATCGATCGAGGTCGTTTCGAAAACCACCAAGCCCGTGGACTTCAGTTTCAAGGACCAGGGCGGCTTCCATTTCATGGACCCGGAAACGTACGAAACGATCACGCTCAACGATGAGTTCATCGGCAATGCCAAGAACTATCTCACCGAAAACCTTCGCTGCACGTTGACCGAAGTCGAAGGCAAGGTGGCCGAACTCGAACTGCCGCCCGCCGTCGACCTCAAAGTGCTCGAAGCGCCTCCCGGGATCCGCGGTGACACCGCGACCAACGTCACCAAACCCGCCAAAGTCGAAACCGGCATCGAAGTCGCCGTCCCCATCTTTATCAACCCCGGCGACACCATCCGCGTCGACACCCGCACCGGCAAGTACCTCAACCGGGCGTAGTCTCGCGCATAGCCGGCTCCGAAGGGAGATTGCAAAATGAAAGCAATTCTACCGTTCGTGATGATGGTTGCGGCCACCCTGTCCGCCTGTACGACGGTCAAAACGAACATCGTCAAGGCAAACCCATCCCCGGCCCCTTCCGCGCGACCATCGGTCCCGGCCGATGTCAATGCGAACAAGCTGCTCGTGACTGAGTTCTACGACCTTGCCTTTAACCGCCACCAACCAGCCGATGCGGCGGCAAAGTTTATTGCCCCCCGATACATCCAACACAACCCGGGTGCGCCGGACGGCGCGCAGGTTTTCGTGACCTTCTTCGAGAGCTTTTTCCAGACCCATCCCACTGCTCACGTGCAGATCAGACGCGTCTTGGCTGACGGCGATTTGGTCGCCGTTCATGCGCACTGGAGCCGCGACGAAACCGACCTCGGCTCCGCCGTCGTGGATATCTTCCGCATCGAGAACGGCAAGATTGCCGAACACTGGGACGTCGTCCAACCCGTGCCCGAACAATCTTTCAATTCGAACACGATGTTTTGAAGGTTCGGCTTGCCTTACGTCCTTGCGCGCTCCTTCTCGTAGACCTTCTTCAGCCGCTCCGGCGTGAACAATCTGACTGTTTTGTCGCAAAACCCTGTCGAACGTCACTATAAGATGGCGGTATAAATTGGCCGAAGAAGGATACGGCATGGATCTAACCGACAAGGAATACGTGCAGCGCTGCCGCGACGGTCACTCAGACGACTTCCGTCTGCTGGTACACCGGTATCAGGGGCCGCTGTTCTCGTACCTGATGGGCCGACTGGGAAATCGGTCACAGGCGGAGGAGGCGGCGCAGGAATCGTTCGTGAGAGCGTTCCAGTTCTTGAAGAAGCTCCGGAAGCCCGAATCGTTCTATTCCTGGCTTCTGGGCATCGCCGGACGAGTCGCCAAAGAACAGTTCCGCTCCCTGAAGCGTCGCCAGCAGGATCGTGAAATCACGGAAACCATGCTGGCTGAGCCCGCCGACAACCACGTCGAGTATCCATTGGATGAAGCCATTGCTGTCCTGCCCGAAACCTATCGCCAGGTGATTCTGCTGCGCTACTACGAAGAGCTGTCCTGCCACGAGGTGGCTCAGCGACTCGATATGCCACTCGGCACGGTCACCAAAACACTTTCGCGTGCGTACGCCCTGCTTCGTCAGGACCTCCAGGCCCGCAAAGGTGCGGATCAAACTACTAACCATACGGAGCACCCATGAACTGCGCTGAATGCCGGGACAATCTGGTCGCCTGCATCGAGGGCTTACTCGATCCCGAGGAGACTCTTCAGTGCCGGACACACCTGGAAGCCTGCGCGGATTGTCGCGCCGAACACGCCGCCATCGCCCATCTGCAACAGCAGTTGGTCCAGCGCGGCCAGGCTGCCGCCGACGTGTCCATTGTCGAACCGGTCATGCGCCGGGTTCGCGCCGTGCATGTGGAACCGGAAAGGAACAGCATCATGAGCATCATATTGAAACATCGTTGGGGATTGGGTTTGGGCGCTACTGCGGGCGCGGTGGCAGTTATTCTGATCGCGCTAGTCAGCACACCAAAGGTACAAGCTGCCGCCGCCGTGGTCATGACCCGTGGCGCCGAAGCGGTGGCGAACCTCAGCACCATTCACATTCGGGGCCGTTTGCGGACTGCCCCGCAAGACAACTTCAGCTATATCAATCCCGATCTGGACTTTGTCACCGTGGAGATATGGAAACAGTTGGAGCCCGAACTGAAATGGCGCGTCGATAAACCCGGACGCACGGCCGTCATGGACGGCGAGTCCACCGTGCTCTTCATCAAGCCCGATTTCGCGACGAAGGTGGGTCGGGCATCAAGCGCGTTCGACACGCAATGGTTGCACGAAATGACCGATGTGAGTGGGACGCTCAATAACGAACTGAGCGCCAGTAAAGCCCACGGCTGGCCCGTGACGCTCGCGAGGGAGCAAGGCAGCGACGGGAAACCAAAGTCCGTCGTCACCATCGAGGCCAAATCAGGATTGCTGGCTGGTGATTACCTGAAAAACAAGTTCTTCGGCATGGCGGATACGCGCCGCGTGTACGTGTTTGATGACCAGAGCCAACTCTTGGAGTCGGTGAAAGCCTATCTCCAGGCCAACTCAGGCGAGAAGCTGATCTTCGAGTTGGATCAAATTGACTACAACCAGCCGATTGATGCCAGCGTATTTCAGCTTCAACTGCCGGCTAACGTGGTCTGGGAGCACGAAATGCAGGTCCTGCCGAACAATGAAAAGTATGCCGCCATGACCCCGGAGCAGGCCGCGCGCGCATTCTTCGAGGCGTGCGGCCGGGAGGACTGGACCGAGGCGGCGAAATTCTGCACCATGACCAGCGGTCTCAAGGAGTTTCTGGGCGGCGTTGAGGTCGTCAACATTGGCAATTCGTTCAGTTCCGCCCTCACGGCGATCGGTGGCCCGCTTTTCGTGCCGTATGAGATCAAACTCAAGAATGGGTACGTCAAAAAGTTTAATCTGGCGCTGAAGAAGAACGGCAAGACCGGTCGTTGGTACGTGGATGGCGGGATCTGATCTGCCTGCCCATCAAACCTCCACAACTCCAAGTCGGAGCGGAACTCGCAAGAGTTCCGCTTCTCTTATTTACGCCCTTGGGTGGGCCTTCTCGTAGACCTTCTTAAGTCGCTCCGGCGTGATGTGGGTGTAGATTTGCGTCGAGGAGAGGCTCGCGTGACCGAGAAGTTCCTGCACGCTGCGAAGGTCGGCGCCGGCATCGAGCAGGTGCGTGGCAAAACTGTGCCGCAGCTTGTGCGGCGTAAGCGACGGATCGAGTCCCGCGGCAATCAGGTATTTCTTCAACATCCGCTGGACGCTGCGCGCGGTCAGGCGTCCGCCAAACCGGTTGACGAATAGCGGGCCACTCGCGTTGCGCGCCCGTAGTTCGAGATACTTCTGCAGCGTCTCGATGGCTGGTCCGCCCAGCGCCGCCAGTCGCTCCTTCTTGCCTTTGCCGCGAACGCGCACAACCTCACCGAGCACGTCCACGTCATCATCATTGAGTTGGACCAACTCGTGAATGCGCAGCCCGGCGCTGTAAAACGTCTCCAAAATCGCTTTGTCACGCCACGCCGCCGGCCTGTTCTTTCCGTCTTCCTTCAACGGAGCTTCGAGCAGTGCTTCCATCTGCTGGATGGTGAGAAACTTCGGGAGCCGGCGCCCTTTTTTCGGAAGCGTCAGGCCCACCAGCGGACTCTGCTTCATCCGTTCCGTGCGCACCAGCCATTTGAATAAACTGCGCAATGCCGACATCTTCAGATGAATCGTCGCGCGGTCAAACTGCCGCTCGGTAAGGTGTACCAGATAGGCCCGCAGATGGAACGGATCGACATGCAGCCAACCGCATTTCTGCCCGAACTTCTGCTCGAACCAATCGGCAAAGGCCGCGATGTCGGCGGAATAGTTCCGGACAGTCAGCGGGGAAGCGTCGCGCTCGACCCGCAGGCCATTGAGAAACTCCGCGGTCAGCTTGTCCGCTACGCGGCTGCGGCTGCCAGTTTTCTGATGTTCTTGCACTTCGGATACGCCGAGCAGCCGAGGAATTCACCGAAACGTCCGCGCCGCTTGACCATGGGCGAACCGCACTTCTCGCACTTCTCATCGGTCAGCACGGGCTCTTCCTTGGGCGGGGCCGGGGGCGCTTTATCCTTCAATTCTTCCGGCAGCGGCTTCGCATTGCGGCATTTTGGATAACCTGAGCACGCCAGGAACGGCCCGCGGCGACTATTGCGAATCAACATCGCCGAACCGCACTTCTCACATTTGATGTCCGTCGCCACCGGCTGCGGCTTCTCGACGATCGTGATCTTGCCTGCGGCGTCACGCGAGAATGATTTCGTGTTCTTGCATTTCGGATAGCCCGAACAGGCGAGGAATTCACCCCGTTTGCTGGCCTTGATCACCATGGACGAATTGCACTTCTCGCACTTGATGCCCGTCTCTTCCTTCTCCACGGCTTGAATCCCCCCGTTTTCGATGCGCTTGAAGTTCTTGGTGTTCTTGCATTTTGGATAGGCGGAACACGCGAGAAATTCGCCGTTCTTGCCCGGGCGAATGACCATCAACTCGCCGCACAGTTCGCATTTGAGGTCCGTCGGGATCGGCTTCGGCCGGACATCCTCCATGTTCTCGGTCGCCGCCTTCAGCGTCGGCTCGAAGTCCCTGTAAAACTCGCCGAGCATCTCTTGCCACTCAACCTTGCCCTCTTCGATCTCGTCGAGCAACTCCTCCATCCGCGCAGTGAATTGCACGTCAAGCAACTTCGAGAAATGTTTCACCAGAACGTCGGTCGTGACTTCGCCCAGTTGCGTCGGCGAGAGCCGGCCTTTTTCCTTGGTGACGTAGTGTCGCTTCTGGATCGTGGCAATCGTCGGCGCGTACGTGCTCGGCCGGCCGATGCCGAGTTCCTCCAGCGCCTTCACCAGCGTCGCTTCGCTATACCGCGGCGGCGGCTCCGTGAAGTGCTGTTCGGGATGGAGCTTGACCAGATGCAGCCGCTCGCTCTCGCTCAGGGGCGGCAGCTTCTTGTTCTCCTCCTCTTCCGATGGTTTCTCGGGTTCCGCCTTCTTCTCCGCTTCTTCCTCAACACCGTAAATCTTCAGCCATCCCGCAAACACAACCTCCGTCGCCGTCGCGCGAAACAGGAAGAACTTCGGACCGCGGCGCGCGTCGATGTCGACGCTCGTCACCTTCATCTCCGCGGGCGTCATCTGGCTGGCAACAAACCGCTCCCAAATCAGTTTATACAGACGGAACTGGTCGTGATCAAGGTACGCCCGCAGGCTCTCGGGCGTCCGCCGCACGGACGACGGGCGGACGGCTTCGTGGGCGCCTTGGGAGTCCTTCTTCGATCGGTAGGCGTTCGGCGTCTCCGGGGCATAATCGGGGCCGATGGTATCGCGGATGAACGCCAGGGCCTCGGCCTGTGCTTCCTTGGAGATGTTGAACGAGTCGGTACGCATGTAGGTGATCAAACCCACCGAGCCATCTTCGCCAACCTCCATGCCTTCGTACAATTGTTGCGCCACCATCATCGTCTTCGACGTGCCCATTCCCAGTGCCTTCGACGCGGATTGCTGAAGCGTGCTCGTCGTGAATGGCGGCGGCGCACTGCGCTTCTTCGGCTTGATGTCGATCTTGTCGACCTTGTACTCACATTGCTGCAGATCAGACAGGATCCCGTCCGCCTCGTCCTTGCTCCCGATGATCATGACATCGGCCCTGGCTTCGCCATTGGGCGACCGGACCTTCTTCTCTCCCACCTGGACAAGTCGCGCGAGAAAATGATCTCTTGGGTCCACCATCTTGCGCAGTTCCGCCTCGACCGACCAATACTCCTGCGCCGCGAACGCCCGAATCTCGCGCTCGCGTTCGACCACGAGCCGCACCGCGACGGATTGCACCCGCCCGGCGCTCAACCCGCGCGCGACGCGCTTGTTGAGCAGCGGCGAAATCTTGTAGCCCACGATGCGGTCGAGGATTCGTCGCGCCTGTTGGGAATCAACCAGCTTCATGTCCACGTGGCCGGGGTGATCGAACGCCGCCCGCACGGCGTTCTTCGTGATTTCATTGAACTGCACGCGGAAAAACTCAGGGCCATTCTTCTTGCTCTTCAGGATCTCCCACAAATGCCACGCGATCGCCTCGCCTTCGCGATCAGGGTCGGTCGCCAGGTACACCTGCTCGGCGCCCTCGGCGGTCTTCTGCAGTTCCGCAACAAGCGTCTTCCGTTTCGTGGAGATCTGGTAGGTGGGTTTGAAACCCTTTTCGATCTCGACGCCAAACTTGCGCTCAGGCAGGTCCCGGACATGGCCCATCGAGGCCTTCACGCTGAAGCCCGATCCCAAATACTTGTTAATCGTCTTCGCTTTCGCGGGTGACTCGACGATGACCAGTTTTTTCGCCATGTTCCTTCGTTTATTGCCCAAATGCCCTATTGCGTACGTACTGCTTGCCCGGCAATTGCCGCACCAGCCGTTTCATCTCCAGCGCTAACAAGGTTGCGGAAACACACGCCGTTGTCAAACCGCTGGCCCGAATAATGTCGTCAATGGCCGCTTCCTCCTGGCCAAGCTGTGCCATCACTTTTTGCTCGATCTCGTTCAGCTTCAAAGCAGGTTTGGTTCCCCCGTCCCCCGAGCCGTCTTCCGCCTGCCCCGTGGCCTTTTTGGGCAACAGATACTCAAATTCACTGAGGATGTCCTCCGCATCCTCGGTCAATTTTGCACCGTCCTTGATCAATTTGTGCGTTCCCTTTGACAAAATTGAATCCGCCCGGCCCGGCACCGCAAATACCTGCCGCCCCTGCTCCGCCGCCTGGTTGGCCGTGATTAGCGCCCCGCTCTTCAGGTTCGCCTCGACCACCACCGTGCCCAGCGACCAACCACTGATGATGCGGTTTCGCATCGGAAAGTTCTGGCGGTCGGGCTTCACGCCGAACGGAAACTCCGTCACCACCGCCCCGCCCTTCTCCACGATTTCGTCCGCCAGCTTCTCGTTCTCGGCGGGATACACCGTATCGATTCCACAACCAATCACCGCCACTGTCCGGCCTTTCGCCTGCAACGCGCCGTGATGCGCCGCCGTGTCGATCCCGCGCGCCATCCCGCTCACCACCGGCACGCCCACCCGCGCCAACTGGAACGCCAGTTTCCGCGCCATTTCCTTCCCATACAACGTCGTCCGCCGCGAACCGACGATCGCGATCGCCAGTGCGTCTCGCTCCGAAAGTGTTCCCTTTACATATAGGACGACCGGCGGGTCGTAAACTTCCCGCAAATTCTTCGGGTACTCCGCCTCATCGCGGGCCACAACCCGCACCCCCGACTTCTCGATTCGCTGCAATTCCGCATCCAGATCAACCCGATCGGGCCAGCCCGTGACGCTTCGCGCCACCTCGTCGCCCACGCCTTCCACCTGCATCAACTCACCCTTCGACGCCGCCAGAATCGCCTGGGGCTCGCCAAACCGGTCCAGCAGCGCGCGGACGCGAATCGGCCCCACGCCGTCGATCATGTTGAGTGCGATGTACGCTTCGCGCGAAGTCATGCGCGTTTCCATCCCGGTGAAACTGTGGCTCGTCTACGCGGCGGCTTTCTTTGCCCGCCGCTTCCACCCGAATTCCATCTGTGGCTCTTTCAGCAACCCGTAGTTCTTCAGCAAGCGCAGCGTCTGCAGCAAATCCGACTTCTGATAGTTCCGGTTCGTCGCCACGCTAGCGATCAACTCCTGTAAAATCGAGCGGAACGAAATCACGCCATCGACACCCTTCGACCGCAACAACTCGATGCTGCGCTGCCGCGTCTTCGTGTCGCGCGGTAGTCCGGGCACCACGAGGATCTTCACTAATCCTTCGCCGCCCACCAGCCGTTGCGCCTCCTCGACGGCACGTTTTTCCACGAATCGAAAAATCTTCGGCTGGTGCGCCAGCACGCCCGGCGCGAAGATCTCCGTGTGCCAGCCCTTCACCGCGACGATTGCCCGCGACACCTGCGACAGCATTTTCGACGTGATTTCAAATTCCGCCGGCGCAACCCCGGCTGGCACGGCGGGATTCAATACGATCAAATCCACTTCCTCATCACCGGTCTTCTGCCGCGCCTGCACGATGTACTTGCGCCGCTGGCACACTAGGAATCCGTGCAGCTCGAAATATTCGCGGACGATCCCCTCGTCAACGGCAGACATTCACAGCCTCCTCAAGGTCCGTGTCCGTAACCGCGTCTGAGATGATGGATTCGCCAAGTCGCTTTAACAGCACAAACCGCAGTTTGCCGTTACGCGCCTTCTTATCGAGTCGCGCCGCTTCCAACAACTCTCTCAATTTGAAGGTCTTGCCCAGCTTCGTCGGCAAACCGGCGGCGGCAATCAGGTCCGGCAATCGTTTCGCATCCGCTTCGCTCAATCCGGCGCGCTTGACCGACAACCGCGCGCCGCAGCACATGCCCATCGCAATCGCTTCCCCGTGCAGCAAGCCGACGTACTCCGAAAGCGCTTCCATCGCGTGTCCGAGTGTGTGCCCGAAATTCAGGATCGCGCGCAGCCCCGACTCGCGTTCATCCGCGCTGACAACCTCTGCCTTGATCTCGCAGCACCGCCGCACCATGTGGGAGACTGCCGCGGCATCGAGCGCCAGCGCCTGCGGGTGCTCGCGCTCCAGCCACTCAAAGAGCTTTTCGTCCCGGATGGCGCCGTATTTGATCACTTCCGCAAAGCCGGCGCGCAGTTCGCGCGCGGGCAACGTCTGGAGTGTGTCCGTGTCCGCGAGCACCAGCCGCGGTTGATAGAACGCGCCGACAAGGTTCTTGCCCTGCGGCAGATTCACGCCCACTTTCCCGCCGACCGAGCTGTCCACTTGCGCGAGCAGGGTCGTCGGAATCTGCACCAACGCGATGCCACGCAGATAACAGGCGGCCACATAGCCGGCCACGTCGCCGACCACGCCGCCGCCCAGCGCTATCAGGAAGGAATGACGATCCAGCCCAACCGACGGCATCTTCTCGAAAAGCCGATTGGCCTGCCGCAACGATTTCGACGCCTCGCCCGCCGGCACGGTCAACACCTCGGCGGTGATCCCATCCTTGTCGAGCGCCTTGCACAATGCCCCCGCATAGCGCGACTCCACGTTCGTGTCGGTGATGATTACGCCGCGCTTGCCCAGCTTCAGCGGACGCAAATACTCCGCCGTTTGCGACAGCAGGCCCTTGCCGATTACGATGTCATAGCTGCGCTCTCCCAAGTCGACACGGACGCGCTGGAGAGCACCTGTAGTCCTGGAATCCATGGAGTTGCTGGATTACAACCCGCCGCACCGAGCCTTGTCAACCTTGAATCGATTCCGCCTTAAGTCGTACTATGCGCAGTGTCCGCTCCGTTACCTTGAATGGCTCCGCAATCCGGTGGCCAACCACCCACGCGATGCGCCCATCCGTGGTGCATAAAAGCGGCACGCGACTACGCCGACGACGCGGTATTTTCTCATCTACGAAGAAGTCCTGCAGCTTCTTCGTCTCGCTCATTCCCAGCGGCTGAAACCGATCGCCAGCCTCCCACGTGCGAACAAACAGACTGTCACCGAGCGCATCCGCGTCCAACCGCTCCCCTTCTTCGCCCACGACGAATCTCACTCCCAGTTCGCCGATGATTGTCTCCCCGGTCAGGCTGAGCCCCCAACGACCGCGGACGGGTTCAATGTCCTTCCGCGGCGCCTTCTGCAACCACTCATATTCGCGGTACACGACCAGACCGCCCGGCAAATCAATTTCCGCGCTTGGCGATTCGTTCTGCGCCGCGCGCCGAATCGCTTCGATTTGCTCAAAAGTGAAACACGGTCCCAGCTCGGAGTCGCCTGCGAGCCAAAACCGTAACACCCGGCGCTGTATGGCGGTCGGACAATTCGCCAACGCCTTCACGTTCACAACGTCCTTTTGGCACACCGCCATGTAGAACCGTTGGGCAACGTGGTGCAACAGGTAAAAATCCTCGTCGCGCAGGATCTCCGCCGTGTTCAGCAGGACGTCGCGGATGGCCGGGTTGTAGTCGCGCTCCAATAAGGGTAGCAACTCGTGCCGGATGCGATTGCGTGCAAACCGCGCGTCGGCATTGGACTTGTCCTCACGATACGCCAGCTTCTCAACCGTCAGGTATTCCAAGATTTCGACTCGCTGCACTTTCAAGAGGGGTCGAATCACGCGCAACGGGCCCAGTTGGCGTTCGGGCCAAATGCCCACCAAACCCGGCACGCCCGCGCCGCGCAGCAACCGCAGTAGGAATGTCTCGACTTGATCGTCGGCCGTGTGCGCGAGCGCGATCTTTTTGATGCCCGTCCGCTCGGCCACCTGCGCGAAAAACTCATGCCGCGCCCGGCGGGCGCTATCCTCATCACCGGCGACCTTGCGCGACTCGATCGTGCACGACAGGTCGTACCGCGTCGCAAGCTGACGCACAAATTCGGCGTCGGCATCGCTCTCCGCCCCGCGAAGCTGGTGGTTGAGGTGAACGATGTGTGGATGCCAACCGGATTTGGCGAGGGCGTCGAGCAGCGCGACGGAATCCGGCCCGCCCAACACGCCGGCGAGGAGTGGCTCGCCCGGCTCGAGCATCTTCGCCAGAGCAGTCTGAGCTTTTGAGAGCATGACCTAGGCGGCACGGATTTCCCGCAGTCCGCCCATGTAAGGTGACAGAATCTCGGGGATTTTCACGCTGCCGTCGGCTTGCTGGTGGGTTTCCAGCAACGCCACGTACAGCCGCGCGAGAGCCGTGCCGCTGCCGTTGAGAATGTGCACGAACCGGTTCTTGCCGTCGGCGCCCTTGAACCGAATGTTGGCGCGGCGCGCCTGGAAATCCTCGCAGTTCGAGCAGCTCGATACTTCGAGATACGCGTTCTGGCCCGGCGCCCACACTTCGATGTCGTACGTCTTGGCGCTGGCGAATCCCATGTCTCCTGTGCACAGCAGGACGACGCGGTAGTGCAACCCCAGCAACTGCAGCACACGCTCGGCGTTTGCGACCAGCTTCTCGAGTTCATCGTAGCTACTCTCGGGTTTCACGAACTTGATCAGCTCGACCTTATCGAATTGATGGACGCGAATCATGCCGCGTGTCTGCTTGCCCGCCGCGCCTGCTTCACGGCGAAAACACGGCGTGTAGGCGCAGTACTGAATCGGCAACTCCGTTTCGCGGAGGACCTCTTCGCGATGAATGTTGGCGACCGGCACCTCGGCGGTCGGCGCAAGATACATGTCCTCATCGCGCAACCGGTACATGTCTTCCTCGAATTTTGGCAACTGTCCCGTGCCGATCATCGCCGCGCGGTTGATCAGGAACGGCGGGGAAACTTCCGCGTACCCGTGTTCGCGTGTGTGCAAATCGAGCAACCAATTGATCAACGCCCGCTCCAGTTGCGCCCCCGCGCCCTTGTAAAGAATGAATCCGCTGCCGGAAATCTTCGTCGCGCGCGCAAAATCCAGAATACCAAGCTTCTCCCCGATGTCCCAATGCGGTTTTGCTGGAAACGCAAACTTAGGCGTTTCACCCCAACGACGGATTTCAGGGTTGTCGGTGCCATCTTTCCCAACCACCACGCTTTCGTGCGGGAGGTTCGGGATCATGAGCAGGATCTGCTGCAGTTTTTCATCGAAACCCGCCACCTCGGCGTCGAGTGACGCGATCCGGTCGCCGACCTGTTTCATCGCGGACATTTGCGCGCCCGCATCCTGCCCCTTCGACTTCAGCGCGCCAATCTCCTTGCTCACCTTGTTGCGCTCGGCCTTGAGGTTGTCGCTTTCCACGACCAGTTTACGTCGCTGCTCGTCCAATGCGGCGATTTCCGCAATGTGCGCCTCGTCGCCGCGTCCGCGCGTTGCCAGGCGTTGGCGTACGAAATCAGGTTTTTCGCGAATGAGTTTGATGTCGAGCATGGGAGCGGATGATACGGCGTGGCGCGCGCCAGAGCAAGCGCGTCAGAAACCTACGATTCGCGGGACCGCCGCCAGCGCTTCGGCCAGTTTTTCAGGTTGTTTGCCGCCGGCTTGCGCCAGATCGGGGCGACCACCACCGCCGCCGCCGCAAATCTTCGCAAGTTCGCCGACAATCTTGCCGGCCTGTTTGCCTTGTTTGACCAAGTCAGGGCTGACGTAACAAATGAGCGAGACTTTGCCTTCGGCGATGCCGCCCAACACCACGACGGCGCTGGTGAGCTTGGGCTTCAATGCATCCACCACCGTCCGCAACAACTCGGCACCGGCGTCACCAACGTTGCTGACGAGCAGGTTGCCCTCCAATTTCGGGAGAAGCTTCTCCGCGATAACGGGCGCTTGGGATTGCATCGCCGCCTGGCGCTGCTTGGCCAATTCCTTCTCCGTCTCGCGCGCCTTTGCTTTTTCCACGTCGGCCTGTTCTTGTCCCTGCTGCTTCTCGATGAACTCTCGGGCGAATTGTCCGCACACCGCCTCGACTCGCCGAATGCCCGCCGCGATGGCCGATTCGCGCATGATTTTGAACAAACCAATCTCGCCCGTCGTCCTCGTGTGCGTCCCGCCGCACAATTCCATGGAATAACCATCCAACTGGTATGGATGGCCCCCAATTTGCACCACGCGGACCATATCGCCGTACTTGTCGCCGAAAAACTGCATGACGCGCGGATTCCCCTTCACCTCGTTGTACGGCAGTTCGAACCAACTCACCGTCGCGTTTTCCTTGATCCGCGCGTTCACCAGCCGCTCGACGTCGGCAATTTGCTGGTCGGACAGCCGTTCCGGGTGGTTGAAATCAAAACGCAACCGGTCGGGCGCGACCAGTGAACCCCGCTGCCTTGCGTCCCGGCTGACCACTTGATGCAATGCCCAATGAAACAAGTGCGTTACCGTGTGGTGCCGTTGGATATTTGCCCGGCGGGCGGCGTCCACCGCCACGCCAACCGCTTCGCCGATTTCCGGCGCGCGGCCATCCGCCAGCTTGGCGCGATGGACATGCACTTCACCCTGGCGTTGCGTATCGAGCACCTGCAACTTTCCGATCTCCGTGCGATCGTGCCCGGGCACGTGCACCAGCCCCGTGTCGCCCACCTGTCCGCCCATCTCGGCGTAAAATGGAGTCTGATCGAAAATGAGTTCGAACATTTGCGGCTCGGTCGGCGTGACTCCTTCAATCACCGCTTCTGCCTCTAAATTGTCGTAACCCAGAAACTTCGTCGGTTCAACGCGCATCCCTTCACCAACCACGGTAATCGTCGCCTTCTTCTTTTCGTGGTCCTCGCGCGCGCGCCGGCGCTGCAGATCCATGAGTTTCTCGAAGCCCTCGACATCAACCGTCCATCCTCTCTCCCGAGCCATCAATTCGGTGAGGTCGAGCGGAAAACCGTAAGTGTCGTACAAAAGGAATGCATCCTCGGCTAGGATTTCTGGCACAACGGTCAAATACCTCTTCCACGCGCCCGACCGCACTTCGTCCATCGGCAACACAGTTTCTTTCCCATCTTTAAACAAATGAATTCTCGTGAACCGCTCTTCACCCCACTCCTTCGGTGATGCTCCCATGAACACACCATCAGAGACTCCTTGGGAGTTAAAACCCGATTTGAGAGCTGCGGTCTGGATTGTGTTTGCCGTGACTTCATTCTCAAAGAGCGTAATGCCGCGGTCGAGTGTCTTGTTGAAGTTCTCTTCCTCAGCTCGCAGCGTTGTGATGATGGCTTCCTTCCGTTCGCGCAACTCGGAAAATACCCTGCCGAAGTTGCCAGCTACCACGTCCACGAGCTTGTAGAAGAATGGTTCGTGAAATCCGAGATCGCGCCCATATCGAATCGCCCGGCGAAGGATACGACGCAAGACGTAGCCGCGACCTTCGTTGGATGGCGCAATGCCATCGGCAATCGCAAAGCTGAGACAACGGATGTGGTCGGCGATGACGCGGAAGGCGACGTCCATTTTGCCCTGTTCGCCCGCATTATCAGACGGCAGGGTGCTGGTGCGCTTCTTGCCGCTCAGCTTCTCCAACTCGCGAAAGATCGGGCTAAAAACGTCGGTTTCATAATTGGAGATTCTTCCTGAGAAATCCTTCAGGTTCTTTGTGCACTGGATAATCGAGCACACGCGCTCGAAGCCCATGCCGGTATCCACGTGTTTTGCCGACAAGGGCGCGAGCGAACCGTCGAAATTGGCGTTGAATTGGATGAACACGAGGTTCCAGATTTCGATGCACTGTGGCGTGCCCGCGTTGACGAGCTTCGCGCCGCCGTCGCCTTGCGGCGTGAGATCAATGTGGATTTCGCTGCATGGGCCACACGGGCCGGTGTCGCCCATCATCCAGAAATTGTCTTTGCGATTGCCCGCCACGACGTGATCGGCGGGCAGATACCGGAGCCACAGTTTACGAGCCTCGTCATCGGCCGGCGTCTTGTCGTCACCGCCGAAATACGTCGCGTAAAGCCGTTCCTTCGGGAAATGCCAGTAGTCGACGAGAAGTTCCCACGCCCAATCGATGGCTTCCTCCTTGAAGTAGTCCCCGAAACTCCAATTCCCCAACATCTCGAAGAAGGTGTGGTGATAGGTATCGAGCCCGACGTCTTCGAGGTCGTTGTGCTTGCCGCCGGCCCGGATGCACTTCTGTGTGTCGACGGTGCGCGGCGGGTTCCAGCGCGGTTTGTTCTGGCCGAGAAAGATCGGCACGAACTGGTTCATCCCCGCGTTGGTGAACAACAGGTTCGGCGCGTCGGGCAGCAACGAACTGGACGGCACGACGGTGTGCCGTTTCCCGCGAAAGAAATCGAGAAAACTCTGGCGGATTTCGGCGGAGGTCATAAATTCCACAGCTCGCCGTGGGGCGAGACGTTACTCGGTGCCGCCGATGCGCTTGCCCAAGCTGACGCCCTCGACAATCTTTTGCCGCACGGCGGCGATCACCTGGTCGAGCACCTTCGGGTTGGCACGCAGAAAATCCTTGGCGGACTCCCGGCCCTGGCCGATCATCTCACCGTTAAACGCCAACCACGAGCCCTTCTTCTCCAGCACGCCAATGTCGGTGGCCACGTCGATGACGGAGCCTTCCTTGGCGATGCCAACATCGTACATGATGTCGAACTCGGACTCGCAAAACGGCGGCGCGACCTTGTTTTTTACAACCTTGGCGCGCACGTGGCTGCCCACAACCTTGCCGGTCGCGTCCTTGATGATATTGATGCGGCGCATGTCGATGCGCACGCTGGAATAAAACTTCAGCGCGCGCCCCCCAGGCGTGGTTTCCGGACTGCCGAACATCACACCGATCTTCTCGCGAATCTGGTTGGTGAAGATGCACGCGGTCTTGGCTTTGTGAATGCAGGAGGTCAGCTTGCGCATCGCCTGGCTCATCAATCGCGCCTGCGCTCCAACCGTCGCGTCACCCATCTGGCCTTCCAACTCCGCGCGCGGCACGAGCGCCGCCACCGAATCCACCACCACCACGTCCACCGCATTGCTGCGGATGAGCGTTTCGGTAATCGTCAGCGCTTCCTCGCCGCTGTCGGGCTGGCTAATCAGCAAGTCGTCAAGGTTCACGCCGATGCGTTTCGCATACGAGGGATCGACCGCGTGCTCGGCATCCACAAACGCCGCGAGGCCGCCGGCCCGCTGCGCGCTGGCGATCACGCTGAGCATGAGTGTCGTCTTGCCGCTGCTTTCCGGCCCGAACACTTCCGTAATACGACCACGCGGGATACCGCCCACGCCTAGCGCCAAGTCAAGCGACAACGCGCCCGTGGGAATCACAGGAATATCCACCCGCGCCGTCTCGTCGCCGAGTCGCATGATGGAACCGGCGCCGTATTGCTTTTCGATGGCGGCCACGGCCGCTTGCAGATTCTTGTCTTTCAGCGCGCTCGCCTTGGCGGCGTCCTTTTCCTTAACCTCAACTTTTGCGGACATGGTAAATCTCCTTTTAGTTCCGGGCTCCCAGAACGTGTGACGAAAGCTTGGTGTATCTCGAACCTTCGGGATGAAGCTCGCTCTTGAAGAGATGAACGGCCTGCGCTCGCAACGCCCCGAACGCCGTATCTTTAAGGGAATCGAGGGCTCTTGTCAACGCAACGTCCGGACGCGGAGTCCTGATCCGTCCCAGCGTCAAATGCGCCGAAAACTCGCGGCGCTCCGGCTCGAATCCAAGCGGCCGCATCGCCGCCTGCACGGCGCCCGCCAACGCCTTCAACCGGCCCTCCGGATCGTCGCACCCCACCCAGAGGATTCGCGGACAGTTTTCATCCGGAAACGCTCCCGTGCCGCACACCAGCACCTCGAACGGTGGGTGTTGCGCCGCGACTGATTGTAATGCGGTCTTGATTCTCTCGATGACGGCTTCTTCAACTTCCCCGAGAAACTGCAGTGTGAGGTGGAGGTTTTCGACCTTCGTCCATGAAATCTTCACCTCAACGTGCACCTGCTTGAGCCGCGCCTGCGCGTCGTCGATAGCGACACGGACGTCATCCGGAAGGTCGATCGCTATGAAGGTGCGGATCATTTCTTGAAAAGTTCCCGCCGGACGGCATCGAGCGCGTACTGCGAGACGAAGAACTTGAAGGTCTCGCGATCGAAGGTCAGGACGTGCTGCTGGACATCGGTGCGTACGGGCGTGGCGACGCCGACATAGACAAGCCCCACGGGTTTCTCCTCTGTGCCGCCCGTCGGACCCGCGATGCCCGTGGTACTGACGCCGAAATCCGTCCCGCTACGGTTACGGATGCCATCCGCCATTTCGCGCGCGACCTCTTCACTGACCGCGCCGTGCGCTTTCAGTGTCGCTTCGCGCACGCCGAGCAGACGCACCTTCGACTCGTTGGAGTATGTGACGCAACCATTGATGAAGACTTCGCTGGAACCACTGACGTTGGTGATGCGGTTGGCAATCGTCCCACCCGTGCAGGATTCGGCAGTCGCGATCGTCCGGCGCGCGGCGGCCAGCGTCTTGACGACAATCTCCTCGAGGCGATCATCGCCCGTCCCATAGATATGGTCCGCAAGGGCGGTACGAATCCGCTTCTCCCCTTCCTCGGCAGTCGCGGTGAGACGGGTGATGATGCGAACTTCGACCTCGCCCATCTTGGCGCTGTAACCGAGTTCGATGTCTTTCAGGTCGGCCAGGACGGGAGCGACCTTTTCCTCGACAATCGACTCCGCCAACCCGACGACCTTGAACGTGCGGCAATCGAACCACGCCTGCGCACCAAAGTGCGTCTGCAACACGGGCAGGACATATTCTTCAAACATCGGCTTCAGCTCACGCGGCGGGCCGGGCAGCAGCAGGACGAGTGTGCCATCGTGATCCAGCGCCAAACCGGGAGCTGTCCCGTTGCGATTCGGCAACACCTGCGCGCCGACGGGTGCCAGCGCCTGCACATAGACGGAGTCCGGCAGGCGAATCCGACGCTTGCGCAGGCGCTCCGCGATGTGCGCCGCGACTGTTTCGTCGCGGATAAGCTTGCGCCCCAGCAATTCAGCCACGACATCGCGCGTGAAGTCGTCCGACGTGGGGCCGAGCCCGCCGGTGATGATCAAGACGTCACTTCGACGCAACGATTCCTCCACGGCGGCACGCATTTCCGCGCGGTCGTCGGCGACGGTCACTTGCCGGTCAAGGCGCAACCCGATGCCGGCGAGTTGGCGGGCAATGTAGGTGAGGTGCGAGTTGAGAGTAAACCCGAGCATCAGCTCGCTGCCGGTGTTGATCAGTTCCGCCCTCACGCAGGCGAGCCTAGCCAAGCGGTTGCGCAAAGTCAAACGACGCAGCGCCCGTCATTTGTTCGGCAGCAGTTCCTTCGGGAGGTTCACGGGACGATAGTTGGGGTCGCCTACGGTGCCGCCGACTTTGTACTCGAGCAGCTTTCCGATGATGGGCGAAATCCAGCCAATGCCCGGCCACGCGCGAAGGAATACGGCCTCCACGCGGAAATCCATCTTCCCGTCAAACCCAAGCTGACCACGACTCTTGGCGGTGAACGCGCCTGCGGCAACCGCCATGTCCTCGGTCCGCACCACCTGGTTGGAAATGCTGAACGTGGCGACAGCGCGGGTCGCCTTCGTGTTGCCAAGAACCTGCGAGAAAATGCCAAAAACAGGCGCCTGCCAGAGAACGCCGTCCGCCACGGAAAGCCCGCCCTTCCCTTTCAACGCTCCAAAGTCCACCCCGCGTCCGTTGATGGCTGCCTGTCCCGTAAGTGCCCCGGTCACACCGCTCTCGCGGTCCTTGATCGCCACCAGAATCGCGTGCACGTCTGCATTTTCGACCGAGAAGTCAAAGCTGTAAGTCGGTTCGGGTCCTGAAAACGCAAAGGCCGCGTTGCCACGAAGCTTTCCGCCGTAGAAATCCGCGTCGAAATCGTTAATCTGTAGCGCGTTGTTGGTAAACACGAGCGCGGCTTGCGCGCGGGTGGCGGTGAACTTCCAGTACGAAAAGCCCTCGTTCACAACCTCAGCGGTCCACGCCGTGCCGAACGGGTTCTCGAAGTCGATCAACCCGCGAAGGTTTGACTCCATGCGCGGACCGAATCGGTACGGTGCCATGATCCTTGCCGCTTTCTCCCCGAGCAGGCCGGCCATTTCCGACGGGTTGGCCTTGGTCGCCAAGTCGAAGCGGACGCGGTGAGCGTTGAAGTCCGCAAGGATGGTTCCGCGCAAGTCCCCCTCCCGGCGCCTCAACACCAGATGTTGCACGTCGAGCTTGCTTCGCTGGAGGCGAAGATTCGCGGACGCTCCTTCGAGTCCGACGCCGCGGTAGCTACAGCGGTCCGCATAAACTTGCGCGACGTACGCGAGCGCGTCGGGATCCCGACTGAAATCGCCGCTGACTTTCGCGATAATGTGCGGCGAGGTCTCGAACCATGCCCGGCTCGACGATCTGTCGCACGATGCCGGTCATGAGCGGAAGAAGCTTTGTCGGATCGAGTGTGCTATCCAACTCGTAGGCAAAGTCGGTGCTTTGCATGTGATAATCGCCGTGTCCAATGAGTCGGCCCTCGGGTGTCACGACTTCGACATTGGTCAGCTTGATCTGGGGGCCACGGTCCTCGAAGGCGAACTTGATGGAGCGAAACTCGACGCCGCGAAACGTGAGCCCCTGGGTTTGAACCGTGCCTGTCAACTCGGGCATGCTGCCGGTTTCGGGACTGAGGCGGTAGCGGGCCGTGATGGTCGGATTTTCCGTGACCTGAAGATCGCGGAGCATTCGACCCGTGTTTTTCATGACCAACGGAATGATCGCGGCTGGGTCGGTGGTGCTGGAAAAGCTCACATCGAACTGCCCCATCGCGACATCGTAGCGACCCTGAATCGCCACATCGCCACCATACAGCGACGCTTCGCAACGGCGCAGCATGATTGCCCCATCGTGCATCTCAACGTCGATGCCGGCAGAATCCAGCAGAAGGTCCCGGTATTGAAGATGACTGCCGCGGAACTTGGCGACCACATGGCTGGCGAGTGGTTGCGTCAAGTCGATGTCAAAATCCAAATCCAATTGCGGAGGGAGGGTCACTTGAACGCGGTTCAACTCACGCACCGCTTTTGTGAGGAAGAGAAACTGGCCTTTGTTCGCGGGCGGTTTCGGCGCGGCTTGGGCAGGCGCGGGGGACGGTGCGCCCGGTTTGATGAGACCAGATACATTCAAACGAATCCCGAGATAAACCCCGGTGAGCCGGTCCACCCGGATCGTGCCGTCGTCGCCAAATTCAAACGTGGCGTAGGCATCGGTCGCCGTGAATTTGGCGGGCCCCTCTTCATCGGGAGGCGTTGGTATCGCCACGATGGCGTTGGCGATATGAATGGCCCGGATGGGATTCTGCTTGTTGATCAGGCGGCTCAGATTGAACCGCAACTCCAGCTCATCGATTTGGGCGAGCGGCTGGTCGGGGGCCCTCGCATCCGCAAAAGTCGCGTCCGTGGCCACAACCCCACGAAACAAGTCGAGGCGAATGGAGTCGAATTGGGCCGCGTAACCCGCCTGGCGGAGTTTGCCGATCAGAAAGTCCTTCAGAAAGACTGGAAATCCAGCGAGGTGCAGGTAGCCGAGCGACAACAGTGCCAGAACTACCACCGTGATCATCAGGCGTACGAACAAACGGTACAAAACTTTCACCATGCGGATTCTTAAACTCACCGTCCTGACGCGTCAACGTGTTTTCCCTGAAATTCGCGGTGTCCACAGCCATAGACGCCAAGGAAGCCCGCTAGATTCACGTGACTTTCGCGGTCGTCACTGTTTGGCGGGGGCGTTTGTGGGCACAGGCATCACGATTGGCGGCTGGTTGTCGGTCGAAACTGACGACAATGGCGGGCGGGGCGGCGTGACCACTTCCTTCGTCAGCGTATTCGCGGCGCTCGTCGAGACGGTGAAAACCAATGCCGGATCGCTCCACAGTGCGTACTGCCGTTCTGGATCCTGCAGCTTCCCGAGTGCGAGGGTGTGGGTCTTGTCGCCGGCGGTGGCGATGAATGTCACCTCGGGTTCCTCAAGCCCGTACTCCGCAAGATTGTCGCGCCCTTCCTGAATGAAGTCCTCCGCGCGCAGGGCGGCGAATTCCCCGAGTGCGTACTGCAGCGCGTCATTGTCGAGCACGCCCTGGGCCGGCTCGACGAGTTTCCATTTCTTGTCCATCCCGCGTTGCAGAACCACCCTCCCCGTTTTCTTTTCAATCACCAGTTTCGTGATCTCATCCACCTTCACGTCAGCGACGAGGCGCGCCCGCAACGCAAGATAGCTCGCAGGCAGCCAGGAGACGATGTTCGTCTCGACACCGTAAACAAAAGGCTCGTCAGCGCACTTCACGAATCGGACAGTGTTCGATGCATCCAGCGAACCGACCAATAACTGTGCCACCGTATTGCTCCCTGGACCCCGAAGAGTCACGGTCGCCATCGGCGCGGCCAGCCCGTACTTGTCGAGATCAGTTGCGACATCGGCGGCGAACTGACGGACGCTTAACCCACGGAGACGACCCAGCAACTGCTGCACGGTCGCCTCATCCGCCGACACCGCAAAGGGTGTCGTAATCTTCCAAGTCGAGTCGGTTTGCACGAGAGAAATCCGGTCCGTGCCGTGGAGTAGATCGATCCCGCGGACGTTGTCTTCTGAAAACGCAAGCACTTGCGAGTCGCGCAGATCGTTGGCCTGTACTGCGAGTTTCTGCGCGATACCGGAGGGTACGGTGTAGATCGAATCGGCACTTTTAAGCTTCGCGAACACTTTGCCTGCGTCATTCGTCGGCGACCGCCCCAACATCAACGTCTTGCCTGATTCTCCGGTCCACACGGTGACTTCACGCTCCGGCTCGTCGAGTTGGTACATGTGCAGGTCCTTCGGGTCCTCGCTGACAAAATCCAACACCTGTAATCCGCCCAAGTCTGCAAGCAATTCGCTGACTTTGCGCTGATCCGCACGGGCCGCAAGCGGACGCGTCAGCGCCCAGCGCGGTTCGGCGTTGGTGCTGGCGCCCGACTTTGCCAGTTCGATTACGCGGTCGGCACTCTTGATCTCGATACGCGTGGCCAACGCCGGCTGAAAGTCAATGACCGCACGGTCGCGCAAATCATCAAGCGTGCGATTGAGTCGCTCGTAGATGGACTGGGGCGCAACGAGCACGTTTTTCTTGCCCTGCAATTGAACGTAGACGGCGTCTTTCGTCGGCGTTTCGTTCCCGACAAGCAGTACGATGGGCTCCTGCTTGCCCTGCAGGGTGAGGCGGATCCGTGGATTCTGCAGCCCGAAAGCCGCGAGATTCATCCCCTTGAGTTCTTTCTCGGGGATCGTACGAGTGCGGTCGACGAACTCCAACTCATCGAGAATGGAACTGATCGTGCTGTAGTTGGCCCGGACGCGGAGCGGTTGCTTGATCTGCCAAAGTTCGCCGGCTTTCTCAAGCGTGTACACCTGGTTGGTCAAATCGATCTTCAAACCGGTGATCTCTTTCGGGTCGAAGTTGAGGATGCGTTTATTCCTTTTCAGGGCCTCATCGGTGGAAGTGCCCTGATAGTGATCGAGGGCGACTAGTCCGCCGAGCAACAGGACGACAAGAACCAAAACCAGTGTCGTGCGCGATTTCATGTCAATTGCTTCCGCAGGCCATCATTTGCGGCGGCCCAGCCAGACGATGATGCCTATGATCCCCACCGCCAGCGGCATGACGCCCATCACGAGAAGGTAAACAGCCATTTGCTGGTTCGGCGACATATCGAGACGAAACTCTTCGGGTGTCTTCGGGCTGACAGCGACCAACTGTTCACGCTGGAGCAGCCAGTTCAGCGAGTTCATGAAGAAGTCCAGGTTGCCACCGGCCAAGCTGCTGTTGTCCACAAAGCGCGAGGTGCCGATGACCACCATGCGGGTGACGCCGATGTCGACGTCCACTCCCTGCGGTTTGCTGGTCTCGACCGCCACCGCCAGTGACAGCGGCCCCGAAAGGTCCGTCGCGGGATCAAACGTCGCGTGCTCGTTGTCAATGTCGGTCTCTCCCCAATATTCAGCCCCGGCCCTCACCAACTCGGTGACCCGCAACTGATCCGCCATGCCGCCCTCCGCCTGTTGCACGCGGCGAATGGAGCGGGCGTAGGGGAATTGCATGTTGGTGTCCGCGAGCTTGGCGGTTATTGGATGAGGCGAGTAATCGACGGCGACAGCGTTGACATCGAGTAATTCCGTGCCCAAAAGCACACCGGCTTTGCGCATGACCAGGTCGTCGTCCACTTGCACACCCCAACGTCTGAGAAGCGACTCCAAACCGCTATGCGTTCGTGGGTCAAGCAGGATGAGCAGGCGACCCTTGTTCTTCAAGTACTGCTCCAACGCATTGATCTCGGCTGGCGTAAACGGCTTGCGGGGGCCAGCGACGACCATTGCGTTGGCATTGGTCGGCAGCGCCTGCCGTTCGAGCAGATTCCACTTTTCTACCGTGATGTTGTCGCGCTTGATGTAGCGACTGATCTCCGAGTACCCGGTTCGCTGATCAAAATCTTCCGGGTCATGTTCGCCGTGGCCCGTCAGGAAGCAGACTCGCGGCGATTCCTCCTCCATCACCGTCTCAATCGCGGACAAAAACAAGCCCTCGCCTTTGAAAGCCTTCACGGTACTTTCGCCACCCTCGCTCATAGGGTCACGTTCCAGATCGACCATTTCATCCAGGCGCACGTACTTGTGATGGCCACCGCTTGCAAAGATGACCACATCGGGCGAATCCAGATTGTACTGCGTGACGAGTTGCTGCGCGCGCGCCAGATCGCGCTGTGGATCAACATACTCAATCCGCAGTTTGTCTTTGCCGTAGAATTGAAACTCCTTTAATAGATTGCGAACATCCTCAAGGACCTTTTCGATATAGTCCCGGTTGCCGGACGGCGGCAGAAATACGACCACGTCCAGAGGCTGTTTCAAGCCGGCAAGCATCTGCCTGGTCTTGTCGGCCAGTTGATAGTAGCCGGACTTCGTCCAATCGAAGCGCAGGTAATGCCGCGACGCCAACCAGTTGGCCATGACCACGAGCGCCAGCACCGCCACGATCTGCACGAAGACGTTCGCTCCAATGACCAGTCGCCGTTGCCGCAATGTCGGAGCTTTATTCTCTGGTTGGGACTCGCTTGGCACCGTCGCTACCTCCACTTCCTCGATTCAACCACCCGGGTCGTAATAAACAGGGCCAGCGCCGTGCCGCTCACGTAGAGCACCAAGGGGCGCACATCCACGATGCCACGTTGAAAATCCTCCATGTGATCGAATGCGGACACGGCATGGAACACCTTGCCCAACGGACCGCTGGGAAACAGGAACGTCAGCCAGTTCAACACAATCAACAGCAGGAACACGATCGCGAAGGTCATCAGCGCGGCGGCAATCTGGTTCTTGGTCGTCGACGACGCCAAAACACCGATCGCAATGAAGAATTGTCCGATGACAACCACTCCGAGATAGCCGCTGAAGATCGGGCCGAGATCGAGGGCTGTCGCGCTGCCTGAAAAATGCCGCAAAATCAGCACGTAAAACCCCGTCAACGCCCACATCATGGCATAGAGCACAACCGCTCCCAGATATTTGGCGAACACGACCTCGAAATCCGTCACGGGTGCCGTCATCAGCATCTCCAGCGTCCCGGCGCGCTTTTCCTCCGCCAGCAATCGCATGGTGATCATGGGCACCACCACCAGGGACGGCAGCCAGAACATGCTGAACAGGATCTTCATGGCCGTAAACTGCGTCGGCCCGCTGTTGAGGTAGCGGACAACCACGCCGAATGTCACGCCCATTACCACCAGAAAAAACATCAGCACCACATATCCCAGGATGGACGCGAAATACGCGTTCAGCTCCCGTCGCAGTAACGTGGGCACGTTGGTCATCGGAGCGCGCTCCTTCGTTGGTCGCGCCGTTCCTCTTCGGCTTCGTCCTCCTCGCGGGTGATTTGCACGAAGATGTCCTCCAGCGTCGTCCGCGCCCGCGTCAACTCGCGCAGCGTCCAGCCGTTGTCCGCCACGGTTTGATAAACCTTCTCGCGTGGGTCGGTCCCTGATTTCGGCGTCAGCATCACTCGCAGGTACCCGTCCTCCAGCACCTTCGCGGTCATCGATTCCACGCCCTCGACGGCCCGCAGTTTCGCCTGCACCTCGGAGCCGGATCCGCGCACTTCCACCTGAATCAGCCCGCCCGCGTTCAACGTTCTCATCAAATTCTCGGGCGTGTCCGAAGCGAGGATGCGCCCGTGGTGAATGATGATCACGCGGTTACACGTAATCTCGACCTCCGGGCAGGATGTGCGTCGACAAGAGGATGGTGTGCCGCTTGCCGAGATCCTTGATGAGTTGCCGCACTTGACGGATTTGTACCGGATCGAGGCCGATGGTTGGCTCATCCAATATCAGAAGGTCAGGCTCGGCCAGCAGCGCGTCTGCGAGACCGACGCGCTGGCGATACCCTTTCGAGAGATGTCCGATGATGCGGTGGGACACGTCCTTGATGCCGCACAACTCCATGGCCTCGGGGATGCGCTCCGTGCGCTCAGGCCGGGGAAGACCCTTTAACTTCGCGCGGAACTTTAGATACTCGCTCACGCGCATGTCCGTGTACAGCGGGTTGTTCTCGGGCATGTAGCCGACGCGTTCGCGCACCTCCAGGGAGTTCTCGAACACATCCAGCCCCGCCACTTCGACGCGTCCCGACGAAGCCGGAATGAACCCCGTCAGAATCCGCATCGTCGTGCTCTTGCCCGCGCCGTTGGGGCCGAGAAAGCCGACGATTTCGCCACGCTGGACTTCGAACGAAACGCCGTTGAGCGCAGTCACCCCCGCGTAACGCTTCGTCAGGTTCTCCACTTTGATCATCGGTTGCATAATACCGCCAGAATGCCCCGAAACTCCTGCGACTTCCTCCTCTATCCAAACGATCAGGAAAGCGCTTAAACTTGTAGCACATCCGAATGGACATTGGCAAGAGGCGGAATGTTCAAAACCGCCATCGCGCCGAAGGCTTGCCCACACGTGATCCCCCTGCCAGGCTGCGCCCAGTGAACCGGCGGCCATCCCTACCGGCATCGCCCCCCACATTCACAAGCAGGTGAATTGCGCAACGCCTCCTCCGAATTTCGCCCGGCAAATTCTACAGCTCCCCCTGAGGCTGACCCGTCACCTGCGTAACTGCACTTCACCCAGTTTCACCGCGTTTACACCGCAACTCCGTCACACCCGACCACCGCCCCCGCAAGGCGTCAGGCCGCCGCCGAAATCCAAAGCGAGATAGCACAACATTTCGAGGGACCGCAGGCAGACCAGAACCCAATGCAGTTGGAGCAACCGGCAGGCATCCCGACCGGCGTTGCCCCCGATATTCACAGGCAGGTGGAACTACGCAAGGCCAAACGCGCCGCCGCACCCCTCCCGTGTCGTGTGTAGCGTGCGAAGCCAAGCCGCTGGGAGCGGCACGACGCAACACCTAAGGTGGCCCAAAGGGCGAGCCGAGCGGGAGCGAGCGAGTGAAGCCGAGCCCGAGGGTAGGGCGAGACGCAGATCCGCGTAGCGGAGAGCGGTAGGGCGAGCCGAGCGGGAGCGAGCGAGTGCAATCTCTAGCCCGTCCGTCCGTTGCCCCGCCTCTCCTGCTCTTACTCCTGCATCTTCTGCCGCCCCCTGTCTCCTGTCTCCTGAATTCTCTCCGCGATCCCCCTCGTCCCTTTAGTCCTTCTCGTCCCTTACAATTGCCGCCTCGCCTCCCACCCCACCCACCCGCCCCCCTTGAACATTGAACGTTGTGCGTTGAACGTTGGACGTTGGACGTTGATTCTGTCACCGCCCCCCCCGTCCTACACGTCCGACCCGTCCTACGAGTCCCACACTTGCCACGTTTACCACGTTCTACGTGGTTTTACGTGGCGTCCCGCTCCCCTCCCACGGAGGGGCAGGGGTGGGTGATTTCCCCTCCGCCCCCCTTGAAAGCCAAGTGCAGCACTAGCTGCACGCGACGCGCCGAGTACTTGCCGCCGGCGCAATTGTGCGTCGGATGTTGGATGTTGAGCGTTGATTCTGTTCTATCCTTTCCCCCAAACACCGCTCTTGCCTGAAAAACCCCTCTGCCGCGCTCATCCTTTCGCTCTTCCCCATCCCCCAACCATTTGCTAGTCTCACGATCTAGAGAGAGGTTTACCACGCTTCACGTGGCGAGGTCTTCCTATGGCAAAAGAGAAGCAAACCGGCGGCGCAAGTCTTGGATTCGAGGCCACACTCAGTCTGAGCTAGGGGGTCCGTCGTGACCACGCCCGCCATCGTTCCCGCCAACACACCGACCCCGCCATCGTATCTCTCCGCGCCTTTTTGCGGCTCAATTCAACGTTGGCTGTTGAGCGTTGGATGTTGAACGTTGAATCCGTTCGCCCCCTCTTTGCCTCCCTTGCGCCTCTTTGCGGCTCACTTCCACCCCCTTGACTACTCGGCTACTCGGTTACTGGCTACTATCTTCCGCCCCATCCCCCGTTGAGAGTTGAGCGTTGATTCCCTCCACCCCCTGTCTCCCCGCTCGCGTGGTTTACCACGTTATACGTGGCGTTTACGGAGCTGTCTCCTTGCCCCGAATCCCTTTTCGGGGCTGTCTCCTGCTGCGCCAGCTACTTCTTGCCCTCTTCGACCGGCGGCCACACCTGTCGCGGCAATTGCCAAATCCTTACGCTGCCGTCCGCGCCGGCGCTGGCGGCGTTGTGCCCGTCGGGACTCACCGCGACGCCCGTCACCGCCGCCTCATGCCCGGTAAACGTGCGAATTTCCTTCCCGGTATTCAGCTCCCAGACCTTGACCGTTTCGTCTTCACTCGCACTGACCGCAAAGCGCCCGTCGCGCGTGAACGCCACTCCCCGCACCGGCTGGCCGTAGCCGTCAAACTGCTGGACCTCGCGCCCGTTCGCGAGATTCCAGAGCTTCACGGCGTTGTCCCGGCCGCCGCTCAACCCTAATCGCCCATCGGGACTGATCGCCACGCACATCACCTTCGCCAATCCGTTATGGAGCGTGCGCACTTCCTGCCCCTTCGCCATGTCCCACAGCTTCATGGAATCATCCTCACTGCCGCTCAACGAAAATTTCCCATCCGGACTGAACGCCACGCTCGTCACCCGCCACCCATGGCCCGCCAACGTGCGCGCCGCCTCCATCTTCGGCAATTGCCATAGCCTGACCTGATTGTCGTCGGCGGCGCTCGCCACAAATCTTCCATCCGGGCTGAACGCCACGCACGTAATCTTCCATCCCAAACTCTCTGTCGCGCGCAACTCCCGACCCGTCGCGACATCCCACAACCGCAACGTGCTGTCGCTGCTGCCACTCACCGCCGTGTTCCCGTCCGGACTGAACGCCACGCTCGTGACCGCCCCGCGATGGCCCGTGAACGTCCGCACTTCCTTGCCGCTCGCCGCATCCCACAACTTCACCGTGCGATCCTCACCGCCGCTGATCACGTATTTGCCATCTAAACTGTAGGCCACACTGGTCACCGCGCCCTTGTGTCCCGTGAGCGTGCGCAATTCGCCGCCGCCCTCGACCAAAATTCGTTCGAGCAACTTCTTCGTTCGCGACTGGTTCGGGATCAGGACGTTGGCGCGCGCGGCCAGCGTGTGCGCCGCATCATAGTTCTTCTGTTGAATGGCGTGCTCGGCCTCGGACAACAAAGCCGCCGTCTCTTCCCAATCGATCTCCGTCAGCAACGCCTTCGATCGCGCCGAACGCGCGATGGCCCGCGCTTGATCCAGCTTCCCGTGGCGGACCGACTCCAGGGCCGCCGTCGTCAACGCGCGCAGCACGGCCGGCCGCGCCACGATCAGGTCGAGCCCGTGCTGTCCGCCCAGATTGCCAGTCCCAAGCTGCAGCGTCCGACCTCGCGCCTCGCTCGGGTCCGCAACCCAGAGGTGCTGTTTCTCGTAAGCGACAATGATGCGGGAAACCCGGAGTTGCTTGAGGACCACCTTCCCGTCGTGATCGGTTGTGAGCACGCTCGTCCCGCCGGTCGGTTCGAGGGCTTGGAAGAAATCGCCGTAGAGTCCTTCCGGAATGCCGTTGCTAAAGTCTTCGCGCGACGCCAGCAGAACAATCGCGTTGGCGGCGGACGTCTCATCGACAACTTTGACGGGGACACCGGCCACCGGCGCGTTTTCCGATTGGACCGTGAGTTCGACAGTCTGTGCGGGTTCCTCGACCTTATGCTGCGAGCATCCGAAGGCGAAGAAAACAGCCCACAGGCACACGAATTTCCAGAGACGATTGCTCATCCACAATAATAAGAGCAGTGGATGTGCCAAATAACGTAATGATTCTACCGCGCCTTCAACGAGACATTCGCCATCTGCTGCACCATGACGCCGCCGCGATTCTCGCTGATCGACGGCAGACCGCTTACTGGCGCAATGGTCACGCCCATCTCTTGAAAAAGAGGCGGCAGATCCCGTGTGTCGGTGCTCTGGTTGGGCGTGCGACCGCTGCAACAGGGTGAAATCACATTTGGGCAACTCACCCTCCGGCCATGGATTCCGGACCGAGTCAAGAGAGCATTCAGAAATCGCTCTAGTTGCGTTGGCTCTTTTGGCGGACCAGCGCCACGGCCTTTTCGAGCACTGGGTCTCTGCCGGCCAGGAAATCGGAGATCGTCGGGGCAACGATCACATCCGGCACGTTGCCATTGCCTTCGATGGGTTTTCCGCCGGCATCGCAGACGTAGCCGTTGGATATTCTCACGACGAGACCACAGGGCAACACCGCAGAGGCCATCACCCCGGATAAATTGCCATGGGTCGTCGAACCGACAGTCACCACCCTTTTTGCGCTCCGGAGATGACAGGCGAACAGGTCGGCAGCGCTCCCGGTTAAATCATTGACCAGCAGCGCGATGGGGCCGCTATATTGCCAGGGCCCAGTCGGTTCCAGAATGTCCTCCTGGCGTTTCAGTGCCCCGTGACCCGGTCCGCTCTTAATGAAACTGATGGCGCAGAGCGTCGGCTGTTGGAGTAGCCGGCCCACGATACGTTGCTGGCCGTAGCCGCCAGGATTATCACGGATGTCGAGAATGAGGCCCGGTGCCGTGCGCAAGGCTTCCAGTGCCTGATCAAACTCTTGGGCGACCTCCTCGTGTCCATCAAACGACGTCATCCGGATGTACCCCAAACCCGAGGGATGGCGGCCAAACTGGACAAACCGCTGCTCTTTCAAGTCGAAGGAGCAAGGCTGGCGGGGCGGACGGCCCGGGCCAACAGTGCGCTGGAGCCGGAAGGTTTGTGCGTGGCCATCCGGCAAGCGCAGCTTCAGGTCCACCGTGGTACCCCTTTCGCCGACCAGCAGGTAGCGGCAGGCCTCACGCCGGAAAGCCCGCTCCGAGGAGCAGGCGCGAAGCCCGAGCCGCAATTGCTTGAGCTTGTCTTCCACCGATAAGCCATCCACCTCAAGCACCTCCGAACCCGGCTTGGCGCCAAGCCCAGCGGCTTCAGAGTCGGCGTTCACGGCCACTATGAACGGCTTGCCCTCAAACAGGGCCACCGTCAGTCCCGGCCCGCTGGTGGGAAAGGCAGGGTGGTAGTTCTCCAGCGAGGAATGGGTATCTTTCAGCTCATTGACCAACTGAAACAGCAAGCGGTAAAACTGTTCGGCGCTGGCGGCAGGGTCGAGCCGCTTCTGGTAGCGCCGGCAAACCTCGCCCCAGTCAATGGACTTCAGCTCGAAGTCGGCATAGGTCTCATCAATGGCCTGGCACAGGAAGTTGAAGTTCTCACGCTGTTCTTTGGCTGAAAGCACCTTTGCAGGTACAAGCCCGGTCGGCGCTGGCCCGGTGGTGACATAGCCCTTGCCTGTTGGCACGCTGTTGGAGGGGGCTCCTGATTTGGGCGGCTGCGTGCCTTCGTCCTGGCGCGACAAGACGAGCACCCCCGCCTCCAACTGGTAACGGAGGCCGAAGGGTTTAAGAACCTGCTCCAAAGCCTCATTGCAGGTCTTGCCCTCGATGGTCACGTTCTGCACCCACTGGCGGCAAAGCGGGTCGGTTTGGGCAAAGGATTTCTGCCGGTCATATCCCAGGCCCACCTGCTCCGCCAGACTCTGAACAATGTCCTGCACGCTGGCTTGCTCGCTCGTATACTTTACCTTGCTTCCCAACCGGGTGTCGGCGGGACCTGCTGGCGCTTGGGCCAATGTTGTCTGCTCCAGGGCGAGCGCAGTCAACAGAAGGCCGCTGGCTGCCATGACGAGTGTGTATTTGAGCTTCCTTTTCATAATCTGTGAAACATTATGGGGTGCAGTTTGGTTTCGGCAATAGCAAGTGATTGCCGCTCTCAGAGAACGAGACTACGGAGTCCCTGCTCCCAGACAGACGTTAAGGACCGGCCTGATTGCTTTTGATCCGTGCTTCCTTCGCCGGATACGGCAAAGTCGCTCAGCGCTGCACTCCGCCGAAATCTCGCGCTGGCCCTTGCCTACCGTGCCTTCAGCGAAACATTTGCCATCTGCTGCAACCGGACATTGCCGCGGTTTTCGCTCACGATCACCGACATGCTCACCATGTCGTCCTTCTTCACGTCGGCGAGTTGTTCGGCCAGGCGATCCATCGATTTGACCTCCTCGCCGCCAACCTGCGTGATGACAATCTTCGGGTGAAAATCGGCCCGGGCCGCCGGGCTGTCCTTTTGCACGTCCGACACGACCAGGCCGGGGACGAACGAAATGTCCAGCGCCGCCGCCAGGTCGCGGGTGAGCGGTTGCACCTGTAGTCCAAACTTCTTGAGCATCAAGTCCGACGCGGACAACTTCGGCAACGCCGCGAGCTTTACGGAAATGGAGTTGGTGGCGCCGCCCCGCTCGACGTCGAATCGCACGATGTCACCGGCATTTCGGTGAATCAGCCAGCGCTCCAGGCGCAACACGTCACTCATTCTCTGTCCATCCACCGAGATAATCCGGTCGTCCTTCCGCGCGCCCGCTTTCGCCGCCGGACTGTCCGCTTGCACGTCGGTAACCGCAATGGCTCCTTCCGTCCGCTCGAATCGCAGTCCGAGCCAGAGCCGGGCGCGTTTTTCGGGCGTGAACCACACCGCGAGAAGATTGGCCACGCGCTTGGCGGGAATCGCGAAGCCGATGCCCTGCGCCTGGGTGAGAATCGCCATGTTGATGCCAACCAGTCGCCCGCGCGTGTCGATGAGCGGACCGCCGGAATTGCCGGGATTGATCGAGGCATCGGTCTGCAGGATGTCGTCGAAGCGCGCATCGCCGGTGTTGTAGGATCGGTTGTTCGCGCTGATGACACCGCGCGTGACGGTGTGTTCGAGCCCGAACGGATCGCCGATGGCCATGACCGTTTCCCCCAGAAGCGGTTGGCTGTCATCGGCAATCTCGACATACGGCGTCGGTTTCTTCGGTTCGATCTTCAGCAGCGCCAGATCGTTGTTCTCGTCCCCGCTGACGTACTGCGCGTCGAATTTCGTTCCGTCGGCGAGAACGACCGTGATTTTGGTCGCGCGGCGCACGACGTGCCAGTTCGTCACGATCCAGCCGTCTTCGTCCACGATCACACCGGAACCAAGGCTTTGCACGCCTTGTCTCTGCGAACGCTGGGGCTGGCCAAAGAACTGGCGGAAAAGTTCGTCGAACGGGTCGTTGAACTGCCGTTCGACGATTCGTTCCGTGCTGATGTTGACCACCGACGGCAAAACCTTCTGGACCGCGAGAACGACCGGGTCCCGCGCGGCGTCCGGAGTAGGCTCCTCGGCGGGCGTGGCGGCGCGCACCGCCGTCGAGAGGACAAATACGCCCAGCAGCGCAGAAAATCGAGTTCGCATTCTCATCGGACTGCAGTATATTCCACACGCATTCCAAGAGGCAAGCGATGGCATCGACCCGCTACGGCGAACTGCGCAACCAACTGATGCGGCATAGCTTTCCGAATATCTACGCGCCGGCCGTCCTCCGCGATGCCGACAGCAATTACGTCCCCATTCCCATCAGTGAACGCCTCGTGCAGTGCATTTGGTACGACCAACGGATGAAGCTGGACTCGCTGCAGACGATCGATGGCCGACGGGTCCGCGTCGTCTTCCCCGGGTGGTGGAACCTCGAAGCCGGTCCCGACTTTCGGCATGCGACCGTGCAGATCGGCGACGACCCCGAGCACACGGGCCACGTCGAGGTGCATCTGCGCGCCGAGGATTGGAGCCATCATGGCCACGAGCGTGACCCGGAGTTCAACGATGTCATCCTGCACGTGGTCTTGTGGGAAGCCGGCAGCCGCCATATTCCGCGCACGCGGGCCGGTCAGATCATTCCGCAGATCGTGATTCAACACCAGCTCGATACGCTGATCGAACAACTGTACGACGAAATCGATCTCGACGCTTATCCTCACAACGTCGGCAACCATCATGGACAGTGCGCCCAGGTCTTGCGCGCGCTGCCCGCCGACTCGCTCAGCGCGTTGCTCGATGCCGCCGGTGATGAACGCTTCGCGGCGAGAGTGCGGCGGTCCTTGCGCTGGATCCATCGGGCCGGCCCCGAGCAGGCTTTCTATGAAGGCTGGATGGAAGCGCTCGGCTACAAGTCGAACAAAGCGGCGTTTCGCGCCCTCGCGCAACGAGCGCCCCTGTCCGGGTTGGACAACCAACGTTCGCAACTCGCGCCGATTCTCTTCGGCCTCGCCAACTTCCTGCCCACCGGTGCGCCCCAGGCCCGCGACACCGCGGCGGCGCGTTATGTGAGGCGGCTCTGGAATGCCTGGTGGAAGCTCCGCCCCGATTTCGAAGACCGCATCTTTTCACCCGATGTGTGGCGGTTCACCGGCGCGCGGCCCGCGAACCATCCGCACCGCCGCCTCGGTGCCGCCGTCGCGCTGCTGAAAAAACATCCGAAACTCATGGAGAAGGTCATCGGTGCCGTCGAGAGCGGCGGCGATCCGGCGAAGTTGTTCTCCGAAACCCGCGACGAGTACTGGAGCCATCACTTCACGCTGGGCAGCCGGACCCAGGCGCGCGTCAGTGAATTGATCGGCGCCAGCCGCGCGCAGGAAATCGTCGCCAACGTCGTGCTGCCGTTTGTCGCCGCCTGCGCGGAGAACAACGGGGACTCGAAACTTTCCGAGGCCGCGAAGGCGCAGTACGCGCGCCTGCCGGCCGCGCCCTCGAATAGCATCATCCGCCTCGCAAGTGGCCAGTTGTTCGAGCAGCCATCCGCCGCCCGCCGTTTCATCAAGACGGCGCGCCGGCAACAGGGCTTGATGCAGATCTTCCACGACTTCTGTGTGAACGACAAATCCGCCTGCCGCCAATGTCAGTTCCCCGACCTTGTCCGCCAATGGGCTCCCGGGAAAAAGGAAAGGGCGGGAAACTGATTAAGGGAGTGGGGATCCCCTCCCCCCACACTCAGGGCTTCACGTCTTTGTCGGCGGCGCAGCGGAAGCCGAGGTTGTTGCTGCGGTAGTCGCATCCGCGGTCGGTGACGCGGTAGGTAACTTGCTCTTCGCCCTCACTCCACGAGCCACCACGTATGACCGCCACGTTGTCGGTCGCTATCGTGGCGGTCCATTCGCTGACATTGCCCGCCGTGTCGACGACACCGAAGGGGCTGATGTCTTCGGGATACGCAAAGACTTCCGTCCGTTTGATCGGTTGGGGATACTGCGCACTGCCGCATTTCATCACGTCGAAGCTGTTGCCCCACGGAAATAACCGGCCATCCGTGCCGCGTGCGGCCTCCTCCCATTCCTCCTCGGTGGGCAGGCGCTTGCCGCGCCACGAGGCGTAAGCGCAGGCGTCATACCAATCGATACCGAACACCGGCGAATCCCACGTCAGGGGTTTGTCGCCGAACGTGGACGCATGCGTGATGGCTGTCACGATTTCATCCCACTGCTTCGGCCGATACTCCTTGCCAGGCGGGCCGGCCGGATCCACCGCGAACTTGGCCGTGCCTGCGGCAATTGCATCGAGAAACTGCTTGTACTGGCCAAAGGTGACTTCGTACTTGTCGATGTAGAACTCGGGCAACTGTTTCTTCCGACCGTACTGGTAGAGGAACTCGCCCGCCGGTATTCGCACCATCGCCCCAAGGTCGACAGGCCGTCGCGGCGCCGGCGCCGGTGCTGATAGCGACCGCCACCAGAACCACCCGGCGATGGCCGCCAACGCGACTGCGACCATTCCCAGGGCGGCAGCGGTCCGCTGCCCGACCTGTTTCGGTTTGGTCGGAGCAATCGCTGGTCTGGCAACGGGCGCAGCCGGGAACAGGTTGCGATCCAGTTCTTCGGCCCCACTCGCCACGTCGGTCAGGGCTGTAAACTCTTTGCGACCTTCTGTGCCGAGCATTCCTTCCACGAACTCGCTGACGGGTTTGCTGACAGGGGCGATGTTGTTGGTAAGCGTGGCAACCATCACCGCAAGGGTCAACAGATCCTCTCGCGGCGACTGACTCGCCGGCATTTCATTGGGGGCGACATTAATGAGCTTGACCGTGCCATCGGTTGTCGTGAGCACGTTCTTGTCGAGCGGCGGCTGGTGCGAAACCCCGCGCTGCCACAGGAAGTCGAGCGCGCGCGCCACCCCGGCAACCGTCTGCAGCAGATGATGTTCGTCCACGCCACCCTCTTTTCGCAGGAATTGCGGGAGCGGCGGTCCATCCATGTACTCCATCGCGCAGAAGTAGATTCCTTTCGACTGCCCGCCTTCATAGACCGTGACAAGGTGCGGGTGCACGAGCGACGCCTCGGCACGGGACTCCTCCAGAAATTGGTCCGACTTGCCGGGCAGGGCCGCAATCTCGGGTGAGAGAATACGAATGGCGACAACGCGGCTCGTCGTCTTCTGAAACGCGCGGTACACCCGGCCCCAGCGGCTGACGCCGATCGGCTCCTGGATCCCGTAGCCCCGAAGCGTCCGGCCGACAAGCGGGTCTTGCGCCGGCGAGGATCCGGTCATGAAGCGCCTCCGGCCAATGGATTCGGGGCCAGCGGCCGTAGCGACGGCGGCGACGCGACGACGTCCTGCAGTTGTTTGCCGTAGTACGTGCGCACCACGAAGCCGGTAAATTCCCGCGGCGCGCCGGGAAAACGGACGGTGAACGCCTTGCTCGCGAAATTCTCCCACTGCGGAATCGAGACCCAGATCGGCTTGCGCCAGTCGACACCGGCCCCCCGCCGCCCTGCGCCGCAAACTCCACGCAGATGCCGACCGCCGACGTATCGAGCTCGCGCGCGCCAACTTGCGCCTTCGCCTGGATGGTGATGCTGATGGCCCCGCCGCTTTCGCTGCGATCCACGCGCGTGATGCGAATCATGCGATTCAACACCGTCGGCTCTGCCGGGGGTTGTACTGCCGCCGCCGTCTCCCGGGGCAAATGCGCCGCATCCGCCGCTGAGCGCGCCGACGATGAAGACGTGGCGGCTGCGGCCTCTGCCGCCTGCTGGCTGCGGGCTGCCTCCAGCTTCACTCTCTTCGGCCGGTACTCGGAAAACATTGAAGCGAGCAACGCGATTTCCCCGGCGATCACCGCCACCACAACCGCCACGGCCAGGACCTCAAGCGGATCGATGGGACGACGTCGTCGCGTGGCGCTGACACCGTGAAGGACTTCAAAATGGATGCGCACCGGGCCGATTTCCAATTCGTCGCCGGATGTCAGGCGCCGATTCCTGACGACGTCGCCGTTGACGCAAATGATCGCGCCACTATCGAGATTGCGAACGTGGTAGCCATCCGCCTGACGTTCGATGGTCGCGTGACGGTCGCATACGCCCGGTTCGTCAATCCGGACGTGGCAATCGGCATGGCGACCGATGACCAGCGACGGCCGTTCGACGATCAGCGGCCCCTTCCGTGCGGAATAATTCTGAAACACTAAGCGGTACATGATCCCCGTGCATGATACCACAGCGACGCGGCGCGCCCATAGTTTTTCACCATCGGCATTTTACATCCCCGAAATCCCCCCCACGCGTTTCCTGCCGCCTCACGCTTGCGGGCCTGTCGGTGCGCTGCTAGACTTCTGTCCTTCCATGCCCCCAGCAATCAAATCGAAAAGGCCGGTTTCGCGCCGCATGGGAAACGGTCGAAATCCGACGCCCGATGAGGGCGGCCTGCGGATTCTCTTCGTCGCATCCGAATGCGCCCCGTTTGCCAAGGTGGGCGGCCTTGCGGACGTGGTCGGTGGCTTGCCAAAGGCGCTGCGGCGGCTCGGCCACGACGCGCGGGTGTTGCTCCCTTTGTACTCCCTGATCGACCGTGCGAAATTCGGCATCCGGCCCGTGGGAACCGCGTGCGTGCATATGGGCGCGGGGGTTGAGCATTGGGTCGGGTTGCATGAAACCCTGCTCGACGACGAGGTGCCGGTCTGGTTTCTCGAATACGACGCGCACTTCGGCCGGCCGGGCATCTACGACGGGCCGATGGGCCATTATATGGACAATGCGTTTCGCTTCGCCTTCCTGTCGAAGGCGGCCCTGCAGATCTGCAAGGACTTCCGCTTTATCCCACACGTCATGCACGCGCACGATTGGCCGACCGCGACCGTGCCCGTGTTCCTCAAGACGTGGGACCACATTCTCTCGCCGTTGTCGAGTACGGCCAGCGTGCTCACGATTCACAATATCGGCTACCAGGGCGTGTACGATGCGAACATCATGCCCTACCTCGGCCTCGGCATGGAACATTTCACGCCCGACAAGTTTGAAGACCACGGCAAGGCGAACCTGCTCAAGGCGGGGATTTCATTTACCGATGCGCTGACGACTGTCTCGCCGGCGCACGCGAAAGAAATCCTCGAACCCATCGGCGGCCACGGTCTCGCGATGTTCTTGAATAATCGCCGCCCTGATCTCTTCGGCATCCTGAACGGGGCCGATTATTCACAGTGGGACCCCGCCACCGACAAACAGATTCCCGCCCGCTTCTCCGCGAAAGACATGGCCGGCAAGGCCGCTTGCAAAGCCGCGCTCCAGCGGCGGTTTCACCTGGAAGAACGCGCCGACGTGCCCCTGTTCGGCATCGTGAGCCGTTTCGCGCACCAGAAGGGCTTCAGCTTGTTGCGCGAAGCGTTGCCGTCCGCCCTCAACAACATGGCCATGCAATGCGTCGCGCTCGGCAGCGGCGATGCCGACACGGAAGATTTCTTCCGCTCTCTGGGCGTGGCGTATCCGGGACGCGCCAACGCGCACATCGGTTTCTCCGTCGAGTTGAGCCATCTTATCGAGGCGGGCAGCGACTTCTTCCTGATGCCTTCGCTGTACGAGCCGTGCGGGCTCAACCAGATTTACTCGCTCAGGTACGGCACGCTGCCGGTCGTTCGTGCCACCGGCGGACTCGACGACACCGTCCAGAACTACCAGGAAGCCACCGGCACCGGCACCGGCTTTAAATTCTGGGAACCATCGGGGCGCGCGCTCTACTACTGCATCGGCTGGGCAGTATCCACGTGGTTCGACCGCCCGCAGCACATCATTACGCTGCGCCAGCAGGCGATGGCGCGAAACTTCGATTGGGCCACATCGGCCCAGCGATACATCAGCGTCTACCAGCACGCGCTACGGAAGAAGCAAGTCACCACCCTGTAATGCAATGGAGCGCAATTCGCGTAAGGCTTGCGACGCTGCCCGTATCCCCGGTATAGTCCCCTCGATTCCATGCCTGAACTGCGCAAAAAATATCCGTTCGACAGGATCGAGCCGAAGTGGCAGCGCTACTGGCTCGAACACCAGACGTTCGCCGCGTCCGAAAACCCGGCGAAGAAGAAACTCTACGTGCTCGATATGTTCCCCTACCCCAGCGGCGCGGGATTGCACGTCGGCCACCCCGAAGGCTACACCGCGACCGACATCTTCTGCCGCTTCCAGCGAATGCGCGGGTTCAATGTGCTGCACCCGATGGGCTGGGACGCGTTCGGCCTTCCCGCCGAGCAATACGCCATCGACACCGGCACGCATCCCGCCGTCACGACCACAAAGAACATCGACACCTTCCGCCGCCAAATCCAAATGCTCGGCTTCTCGTACGATTGGGACCGCGAAGTCGATACCACCGACCCGCAGTACTTCAAATGGACGCAATGGATCTTCCTGCAGCTTTATGGCAGCTATTTCGATCCTGAACTGGAAAAGGCAAGGCCCATTGCGCTGCTGGTGGACGCTCTCTCCGAGAATCCCCAGCGTCAGACCGAATGGCAGGACAACGCGTTCCTGGCCGGCACGCGAAAAGGATTCTTTGGGAAATCGGAGGCGATGGCACGCCATCTGGTGCGCGAACGTCTTATCCCCAAAATGCGACTCGCTTACGAAGCCGAGATTCCTGTGTGGTGGTGCGAGGGCTGCAAAGCCGTCCTTGCCAACGAAGAGGTCAACGCCGACGGGACCTGTGATCGCAAAGGACACAAGGAAGTCTACCGTCGCCCGCTCCGACAATGGATTCTCCGGATCACGAAATACGCCGAGCGTTTGCTGGATGATTTGAAGCTCGTCAACTGGCCGGAATCGATCAAGGAACAGCAACGCAACTGGATCGGTCGCAGTGAAGGTGCGGATGTCGATTTCACAACCGAAACCGGCGAAACCCTCCGCATCTTCACGACGCGCCCGGACACACTCTTCGGCGCGACCTACATGGTGCTCGCCCCCGAACATTCGCTCGTCGACAAAGTCACGACCAAGGAACAACGCGCCACAGTCGATGCCTACCGCACGCAAGCGGCAAAAAAGAGCGAACTGGAACGCACCCAACTGGAAAAGGAAAAGACCGGTGTGTTCACCGGCGGCTTCGCGATCAACCCGGTCAACGACGAAAAGATTCCGATTTGGGTCGCCGACTACGTGATGATGGGTTACGGCACCGGCGCAATCATGGCCGTGCCGGCACATGACACGCGCGACTTCGAGTTTGCGAAGAAGTTTGGGCTGGAGATTCGCACAGTTGTCCAACCTCCCGAAGACATCGACCCACATGGCTTTACTGGCGATGGCCTCTCTGTCAACTCCGGCCTCATCACTGGCCTTCCCACGCCCGAAGCGAAGAAGAAGATCACCGCGTGGCTCGAAGAAAAGAAGCTCGGCAAGGCGACGGTGCAATACAAACTGCGCGACTGGTTGTTCTCACGGCAGCGTTATTGGGGCGAGCCGATTCCGATCGTGCATTGCGAGAAGCACGGCGCGGTGGCCGTGCCGGAAAACGAATTGCCCCTGGAATTGCCGGAGATGAAGGATTACTCGCCAACAGGCAACGCGGAACCGCCTTTGGCGAAAGCAACGGACTGGGTCAATACGAAGTGTCCGGAGTGCGGCGGACCAGCGAAACGCGAGACGAACACGATGCCGCAATGGGCCGGGTCGTGCTGGTATTATTTGCGCTACCTCGACCCGAAGAACAGCCGCTCGTTCGTCGCGAAGGACAAGGAGAAAGGCTGGATGCCCGTCGATCTCTATGTCGGCGGCGCGGAACACGCGGTTCTCCACCTGCTCTATTCGCGATTTTGGCACAAGGTGCTGTTCGACCTCGGCCATGTGTCCACGCCCGAGCCGTTTATGAAGCTCGTCAACCAGGGCATGATCCTCGGTGAAGACGGCCAGAAAATGAGCAAGTCGCGCGGTAACGTGATCAATCCCGACGACGTGGTGCGCGAATACGGCGCGGACGCGTTTCGCATGTACGAGATGTTCATGGGGCCGCTGGAGATGGTCAAACCGTGGAACACGCAGGGACTGGAAGGCGTGTATCGATTCCTCGGCCGCGTCTGGCGCTTGTTTTGCGATGAGGAAGGCAAGCTGATCCTCGACGACTGTGCCCCGGCGGGAGCACTTCTCAAAGTCCTGCATCACACCATCAAGAAGGTCGGTGAGGACACGGAAGCGCTGGCGTTCAATACCGCGATTTCCCAAATGATGATCTTCGTCAACGAAGTGACCGCCCAGGAGAACCGTCCCCGCAAGCTGCTCGAGCCGTTCGTGCTTGTGCTCGCGCCCTACGCGCCGCACCTGGCCGAGGAGCTTTGGGAGAAGTTGGGCCACAAACAATCGCTCGCGCACGAGCCATGGCCAAAGTACAATGCGACATTGCTGGTTGAGAGCACGGTCACCGTCATCTTACAGGTCAACGGCAAGCTGCGGGACCGTGTCGACGTGGTTGCAGGCGCACCGCAGGCCGAACTGGAGAAAATCGCCCTGGCGAATGATCGAGTGAAGGCTCTCCTCGCTGGCAAGCAGGTTCGCAAGGTCATCGTGGTCCCGGGGAAACTTGTGAACGTCGTCGCCGGCTGATTGCTGCACAAACGAACATGATTGCGTATTTCGCGAATTTTCTGAAGTCGCTCCGCAAGCATTATCTGACACGGCTGTTGCTGCTCAGCATCCTGGTCGGCGTGGCGGCGGGTCTGGGCGCGTTGGCGTTCAACTTCATCCTGAACTCGGCAGTCGATTTCTTCATGGGACATCTGGTGGGCTATCACTTGCCCACACCCAGTGGCGAAGCGCAAGCGATGCTGCCGGCCCCGGCGACGCATCCGTGGTTGTTGGTGGCGATGCCGGCCATCGGCGGTTTGCTGGCGGGCCTGTGCATGAAGCTGTTTGCGCCGGACGCGGCGGGACACGGAACAGACGCAGTCATCAATGCGTATCACCGCCTTGGGGGACGAATTCGGACGCGCATTCCGCTCGTGAAAACCGTCGCCTCGGCGTTCACGTTGGGCACCGGCGGATCGGCGGGTCGTGAAGGTCCAATCACGCAGGTCGGCGCGGGTTTCGGTTCGATCGTCGCCGGGTTGTTTAAGTCACCGGACCGCGAACGACGCTTGTTGGTGCTCGCCGGTTCCGGCGCAGGGCTGGGCGCGATTTTTCGTTCGCCCTTGGGCGCGGCGCTCTTCACGTCTGAAATGTTGTATCGGGACATGGATTTTGAGGCGAACGCTCTCGTGCCGTCATTTGTCGCGTCCATCGTGTCGTACTCGATCTATTGCGCAGTGACCAACAAGTGGGGCGCCGTGTTCGTCGTACCGCAAGTAAAGTTCAACCATGTTGTCGAATTGCCGTTTTACGTGGCATTGGGGTTGATCTGCGCAGTGGTCGGCATCCTCTACACGAAAACGTTGTATGGACTGGAAGAGCACGTATTCCACAAGCTGCGGGTACCAAGTTACACGCGGCCTGCCATCGGTGGACTGCTCGTAGGCATGATTGCCTATTTCCTGCCCCAGATTTTGGGACAGGGATACGGTTGGGTCCAACTCGCAATGGACGGCCAACTCGCGCTCTGGATGATTGTCGTGGTGGCGTTCGCGAAGATTCTTGCCACCGGATTGACAATCGGTTCGGGCGGAAGTGGCGGCACGTTTGCCCCGGCGATCATGATCGGCGCACTTCTGGGGACCGCCACCGGTATGGTGATGCACATGTTGTTGCCCCATTTCACGCCGAATCTGCAGGCGTTCGCGTTGGTGGGTATGGCCGGGTTTCTGGCCGGCGTGGCGAAAACCCCCCTCTCAGCGATTATCATGGTTTCCGAAATGACCTTGGGTTACGGGTTGCTGGTGCCGTTGATGCTAACGGCAGCGGCTGCTTATGTGTTCAGTCCGCAGCGGATTTCCATGTACGTAAGCCAGGTGGATGCGCGCGTGGACTCGCCGGCCCACGAGGGAGAGTTTGTCAACGCCGCATTGGAGCACATCTTGGTCAAAGAGGCGCTGCCCAAAGACGCCAAGATGACCGTGTTTTACCGGAACACGCCGCTGCACGAGATCCTCAACGCGTTGTCCAACACCAAACAGCAGGTGTTCCCGGTATTGTGCGACGACCAGACGCTCTACGGAGTAATCGATTTCCATGATATCCGTATCTTTTTTTCGGAACACGGCGTACCGGATCAAGCCGTCGTGGCACAAGACCTGTTGGCGCCGACGTTTGCCGTCGTGAGCCTCGACGAGGATCTCGCTTCCGCGTTGCGCAAGTTTCGAACGACGCGGCTCGAAGAGCTTCCCGTGGTCGAAAAGACCGGATCACAATTGGTCGTGGGCGTACTCAGCCGTCGCAACATCATCGTGACCTATCATGACCGTATCGTATGAGGCGGCTTGCGTCGCCCGATGGTTCGGCTACCTTGAAGGGAACGTCGCGGCTGCCGGAACGTGAGATGGGAGCGCGGAGACGGAATCTGTGAAAGGCCAACGCAGGCTGTTGCTGGACACAATCCTGCTCGGAATTGTGGGGGCGCTGGCGGCACAGCTTTTTCTACAGTTGCTTCACTGGTCGCAAGCCTTCTTCCTCCATTGGCTGGCCGGTTACTCTCCACCAGGACTGCCCACTGAAGGCGGCACTCTGGCGCAAGCGGTCGGGCCACATGGTTTGTGGCTGATCCCTGTGGCGACGACGTTGGGCGGTCTGATCGCCGGGATATTGGTGTACACGTTCGCGCCGGAAGCCGAAGGCCACGGCACCGACACGGCGGTGAGGGCGTTTCACTGGCAGGGCGGATTCATCCGCAAACGGGTGCCGCCGCTGAAGATGATCGCCTCCGCCATCACCATCGGCTCGGGCGGGGCCGGTGGTCGCGAGGGGCCGACCGCCTTGATCAGCGCCGGGTTCGGTTCGATCTACGCCACATGGACCCATCGCGACGAAGCGGAGCGCCGGCAGTTGGTGTTGATTGGCATGGCCGCCGGGCTGTCGGCGATTTTCCGGTCGCCGATCGGCACGGCGCTGTTCGCCATCGAGGTCCTCTACGGTGGAATGGAATTCGAAACCCGGGCCCTTCTCTACACCCTGCTCGCCTCGGTGGTCGCCTATGCGGTCAATGGCTTGTTTTCTGGTTGGTCACCGCTCTTTCAGGTACCGGCCGATCTGCCGCCGCCAACCTTTTTTGAGTACGGCTGGTACATCGTGCTCGGCATGGCGGCCGGCGTGGTGGCCGCCATCGTGCCGATGGTATTTTACGGTATTCGCGACGCCTTTCACCGCCTGCCCATTCCGCCGCACTTCAAACCGGCCATTGGCGGCCTGGGGGTTGGGTTGATCGCCTTGAAGCTGCCACAGGTGCTGGCGGGTGGCTACGGTTGGATTCAACAGGCGATCAACGGGAATCTCACCGGGGAGTTGATGCTGATCCTGATGTTCGTCCAGATACTTGCGTTCGCATTGACGATCTCCTCGGGCGGTTCGGGCGGCGTGTTTGCGCCCAGTTTGTACGTCGGCGCGATGCTCGGCGGATTCCTCGCCAAATTGTTTCACGAACCGACCGCGGCATTTGTTGTTGTGGGCATGGCCTCGGTGTTCGGCGGAGCCGCGCGGGTGCCGATTGCCACGCTGTTGATGGTGACGGAGATGACCGGAGGTTATCATCTCCTGGTCCCAGCGGCGCTGGCCGTCGTCCTGAGCTTCCTGATCCAAGGGGCGTTGGCGCGCCGCCTCAAATACAAGAGCTTGTACGAGGCCCAAGTGCCGTCGCTGGTGGATTCCCCCGCCCACCTGATGGACCATGTGGAAGCGGCTCTGTTGCTGCTTCGCGATCGCGAAATGCTTATGCCGCCCACCGTGACGCACCTCGATCTGCGAAAGCTGCTCGCCGCCGGTATTCCCGTGGATTTGCCGGATGGCAAGCGCCTGATGATGGGGATGCTCGATCCAGAGAGTTCGTACGTGGGCAAACACATGGCGATTTGTTTTCCCGCCGGCCGGGACGAGGATTTGGAGTTGATCGCTGTTTTCCGCGAAGGCCACACACTGCCGCCGCATACGAACGTGCGGTTGCAGGCCGGTGACACCCTGTTCGTCGTCGCTTCAGCCAAAGGACAGGAACAACTGGCTTCGCACCTATCCGCGCTGGCGAAGGCCACGGACAAGAAACTGTCGCAGGGCGGCTGGTCAAAATCGCCGACGTAACGAAGTTGGGCCGGCACCGAAAATTCTGGTTGAGGCGCACCGAAACTCGGTTATATTGTCGCCCATAGGGTGCATTGGGTAACCAATGTTTAAGTTAACGAGGCAGGAGCAATGGATCGTGGGGTTCTTGGCGTTCGCGCTCCTTTTGGGTATGGTAGCAAGGGAATGGCATACGCGGCACCCGAACGCCGCGGTCGCCGCAACATCGGAGATGAGGGGCCACTAATGCAGAAGCTGAATTTGCCCGACGCCGTCGATGAAATCGTGCGAGTGGATGGGCGATATGATCGTGACGCGTACTACTTCGTGCGCGAGGGGCTGGATTTCACGATCAAGATGCTGAAGAAGGGGGAATCGCGCGGCACGGCGCGGCACGTGAGCGGCCAGGAACTGCTCGACGGTCTGCGGCGGTATGCGCTCGATCAGTTCGGCCCGATGGCCAAGACGGTGTTCGCCTATTGGGGGATCAAACGCTGTGAGGATTTCGGCGAGATCGTCTTTCGCATGGTGGACAAGGGCATCCTCGGCAAAACCGAAGAGGACACCCCCGAAGATTTCAAGAGCGGCTACGATTTCGACGAAGCCTTCGTCAAACCCTACCAGCCGCCGCCGGGCACCCGCAGCCGCCGCCGCGCCAAGGAAGAGAGCGCCGACACGGGGCGCTACCACAACGCACCCAGCCGTGCCTCTGACGCGAAGAAATTGAGTGGCGGCACGAATTAAGTGTCGGAAACGGCATGTGATTCGACTGCCTGCGGCGCTGCGTGATGGCGCCGCTATTATCCATTACGGGATCCCTCATGATACACACCCAGACTCGTCGCAGCCCGCTGGTGCACAAGGTCGTTTTCGACAACGGCCTCACGTTGCTCGTGCGCACTGACCACAGTGCCCCCGTGGTCAGCGCGCAAGCGTGGGTGCGCGCGGGCAGCATCACGGAAGGGCCCTGGATGGGCGCCGGACTCTCACACGTGCTCGAGCATATGCTGTTCAAGGGCACGACGACCCGCGGCGTGTCGCAGATCGCGCACGAGATCGAGGCCAAGGGAGGTTACATCAACGCGTACACCTCATTCGAGCAAACCGTGTTCCACATCAATATCCCGGCCGAAAACTGGCAGACTGCCGTCGATATTCTCGCCGACTGCATGCAGCACGCGACCATTCCCCCGGATGAATTGCTCAAGGAGAAACAGGTGATCTTCCGGGAGATGGCGATGAACAACGACGACCCCAACCGACGCGCCGACCGCATCCTGTGGGCCACGGCCTTCACATCACACCCCTACCGCCTCCCCGTCATCGGCTATCCGGACATTTACAACCGCGTCACCCGCGACGACGTGGTGGCGTATTACCAGCAGCACTACGTCCCAAACAATATCGTCTTCGTGGTCGTCGGCGACGTGGATGCCGCCAAAGTCGAGCAGGAACTCCGCGACCAGACACAGGAGTTCAAGATGGGAGCGGTCGCCCCGGTCTTCGTCCCGCCCGAGCCGCCCCAGCTCAGCTTGCGCGAGCGACATGAAGAGATGCCGATGCAGATTTCGCAGATCAACCTCGCGTGGCACGTTCCCGCGCTCACGGATCCCGACGTGTATCCGCTCGACGTGCTGGCGATCGTTCTCGGCCAGGGCAAGAGCTCCCGGCTGTATCGCGAGCTTCGCCAGAAACGCGGCTTGGTCCATGGAATCGAAGCCGGCAGCTACACCCCCGGCCATCCCGGCGTCTTCGTCATCCATGCCAGCGTCGATCCGGACAAACGCGAAGCCGCCATTGTGGCGATCCGCGAGCAGGTCCGGCAACTCACCGAACAACCCGTCAGCGAGGAGGAACTCCGCAAGGCCATCAAGATCAGCACCACCGGTTTTCTCGATCGGCTCAAGACGATGCAGGGCCAGGCCTCCGATATCGCGCATAACGAATTCCTGGTCGGCGACCCGAACTTCTCGGACGTGTATCTGGCAAACCTGCGCAAGGTCACCTGCGACGATCTGCAACGGGTGGTCCGGAAGTATTTCACGGACAACAACCTTGCGATCACGTCACTGAATCCGACGGGGACGCTCGCCAAGCCGCAGACCGTGACGTCTGACAAAACGGAAATCGAAATCAAGAAGTTCGAGTTTCCGAACGGGCTGCGTCTGCTCGTGCGGGAAGACCCGAAACTGCCCCTGGTTGATTTCCACGCACTGCTGAAGGGCGGCGTCATGGCTGAGACCGACGCCGACAACGGCATCACCCTGCTGACGGCACGGATGTTGTTGAAAGGCACGAAAACGCGAACCGCCGAACAGATTGCCGACACGATGGAATCCGTCGGCGGCGCGATCAGCTACTTTCCCGGCAACAACGGATTCGGCGTGGTCGCGCAGTCGTTGAGCGAGGACTTCGACCGCACGCTGGATCTGCTGGCCGACGTGCTGCAGAACCCGACATTCCCCGACGCGATGCTGGAGCGCGAGCGCGCAGTGCAGATCTCGGAGTTCAAACGCGAGCAGGACCAGATCCTGCGCAAGGGCCAGCAGGCCTTGCGCGAAGCTCTGTATCCGCAGCATCCTTATCGGCTGAATGTCCTTGGGAAACCCGAGGCGTTGGCGAAACTCACCCGCGCCAATCTGGCTGATTTCCATCGCCGTTTTGCCGCGCCAAACAACATGGTGATCACCGTTTTTGGCGACGTCAATGCGGACGAGGTGCGACGAAAGGTCGAGGCGAAGTTCGGGGGGATGAAATCGGTGAAGCTGGATTTCTCGCGGACCGGCGCGGAGACGCTGAAAGCTGATGCCCGCAAGGTCGAGAACGTCCCCAAGGAGCAAGCGGTCTTGCTCATTGGCTACAGCGGCACGGATATGTTCAACAAAGACCGCTTCACCCTGGAATTGCTCCAGGAAGCCTACTCCGGCCTCGGCTCCCGTGTCTTCCAGCGCCTCCGGGATGAACTCGGCCTGTGCTATTACGTCGGCGCGTTTCAATTCGCCGGTCTCGATCCCGGTTATTTCGCATTCTATGTCGGCACCACCCCGCAAAACGTGATCACTTGCGAAAAGGAGATTCTTGCGGAACTGGACAAACTGAAGGTGAACGGCCTGAACGATGAGGAGTTGGCGCGCGCCAAAAGCGGCGTCATCGGCAAACGGCGCGTGGCCCTGCAAAACAACTCCGACCTGAGCCTGATGGTTGGGCTGGACGAATTGTACGGCCTCGGGTACGATTTCTTCAAGACGATGGATGAGAAATCTCGCGCGGTGACGCCGGATGACATTCGGCGGATCGCCAATCAGTACTTCAACAACAAACCGCACGCGGTGGTCGTGGTCACGCCATCCGGGGAGAAGGAATAGCCATGGCAGAAGTTCAGACAAACACGATTGGTTCGACGGAGGACACGCTTCGTTTCCTCGATATGGTCGGCTTGTTCGGCACGCAGGCCATGATCTCTCTCGGCAAACTCGCCAACCCGGCCACGGGAAAAGCCGAAAAGAACATGGCGGCGGCCCGTCTCTTCATCGATACCCTGGAAATGCTCGAACACAAGACGCGCGGCAACCTCAACTCCGATGAGACAAAAGTCCTCCAGGCAACGCTGACCGATTTACAGTTGATGTTCGTCGAGGAATCCAAGGCGCCTCAAACGCCGCCGCCTTCTCCCGAGCCCGCCAAACCGGACGCACCCGCCACCTGATCTCACTCGGGGGGGGCGAGCCCTGTCAGGGTTGCGACTCGTAGGATGGCGTTTTCCGCCGTCGTTCGGTGAACCACGACAACCAGATCGTGATCTCAAACAACACGATCAGCGGCAACGCCATCAACACCATCGAGAGCGGGTCCGGCGGCGCCAGAAATGCCGTGATCACGAACGCGGAGAGGATGAGTATCTTCCGTCCCCTGCGAACCGTCGCATAACTCAGGACGCCAAGCCGCACCAGGACCAACATCACCAGCGGGACTTCGAACGTCAGGCCGCTCATCAACGTGAACTGGGTAACGAAGCCGATATAGCTGTCGATCGTCCACCGTGGCTCGATCTTCAGCCAGTGGCTCATCTGGATGAACGCCCGCAACGTCTGCGGCACGATGAAGAGAAAACAACTCACCGCGCCGACAATGAACAGGATGGTGCCGGCCGCAAAACCCGGCCACAGCAGCCCTTTCTCCTTTGGTTTGAGTGCCGGCAACACGAATTGACCGACGAAATAGAGAATCGCCGGCGCTGCCAGCACCAAGCCAACGTAAAATGCCAGCTTTACGGAGAGCACGAAGGAATCCGTGACATTCAGGCTTAGCAGAAAGTTTTCCGGGTGATCCGTCACCCGCCGCAACGGCCAGGTGAGAAACTCGATAATCCGGTTGGCAAACGCCAGCGCCAGATGAAAAGTGATCGCCAGCGCCAGGAGGCTTTTCCACACCATGCCGCGCAGGTCATCCAGGTGTTCCCAAAACGTTTTGACGGCCCCGCCGTCCTCAATCACCTGAACCTCGTCCGACGGATTCTTCTTCGAAAACCACGGACGCACTGGAGAAGGCCTTAGCCTTGCTTGGGTTCGGAGGGGTGCTGCGGCGCCGCAGCGGTTGGTTGGGCGGCGGGCGGCGTTGTCGGCTGGGCCGGCGGCGGCGGATCCTCGTGCAAGTCACGCGATGCCTTCTTGAATTCACGCATCGCTTCCCCAAGCCCTCGCGCGACTTCCGGCAACTTCTTGCCACCAAAGATAAGGACAACGAGGAAGGCCAGCACGATGATGTGCCAGTCGCTCAACATGGCTAACGGTAGTGACATTGTGGCGTGTCTCCTATCTACCTGACACTACACGGTGGCACCGGCCTTGTCAACGCAGCCGACTGACCCCTATTGATTGACGACCACAAACTCACAGCGGCGGTTCTTCGACCACGCCCCCTCGTCATGTCCCGGGTCGGCGGGCCGCTCGCTGCCATAGCTGACAGTCGATATCCGGCTGGTGTCAACGCCAAGCTTCACCAATTCATCGCGGGCCGCCAACGCGCGGCGTTCGCCGAGCGCGCGGTTATATTCCGCCGTGCCTCGCTCGTCGCAATGTCCTTCGACGACCAACTTGCCGGGATTCGACTTCACGTAGGCCGCCACGGTCTGGAGCTTCGATTCTTCGCTCGGGCGAATGCGGGCGCTGTCATATTCGAACAACACCGGCGCAAACTGGCCGTGCGTAAGACTGTCTCCCGACAGGCCGATCGGGCGCGAGCCCACACCACCAGTACCATCGCCTGAGCCGAGCGGCGGGACGCCAGATTCGCCATTGCCTGCCGTTGTGCTCGATGAACTGCCTCCGGTTCCGTGATGACAGCCGGTCAATCCAACAGCGGCGACAAGACCAACTAAAATGATTTGTACTAGATACTGCTTCCTCATATGAGGTTCCTTCCTCCTGGTAACGATTGGTTTCTTCGCATCCGCAACTTACGGTCCCCACGCGGGTTCGGACGCGCCCCCTTCAATGCCCGGCAACTGTACTTGCTCGCCGGTGACAACGTCAAGCAGATACAATTGGGCGCGCCAGTGCTGCGTTTTCGTAAACACGAGGTGCCGTCCGTCGGGCGCCCACGACGGATCCGCGTTATCCGACCCGTCGGCCACCACCGGCCGCACCGCGCCCGAACTGCTCTCGTACACGCCGATTTGGAACTTGCCGCCCACGCGCGAAGTCACCGCCAACATCGGCTTCATGTCGGAATTGGCGGATGGACGCGACCAATCCGGCTCCGTGTTGTAACTCGGCGAAATGGTCAATCGTGAAGCCACGCCGCCGTCCTTGCTCATCGTCCAGATTTGCGGGGCACCGCTGTCGTCACTCACGTAGGTAATCATCCGGCCATCCGGCGACCAGGTCGGCGAGGATTCCCCGCCGCGGGTGTGGGTCAACTGGCGCAGGTTTCCTCCCTGCGCATCCATCGTGTACAACTCTGGGTTTCCAGTCTTGCTCAAGGTGAGCGCGATGCTCAAGCCATCCGGCGAAAACGCCGCGCCGGTGTTTAGCCCTGGATACGATGCCAGACGCACCCGCTGGCCAGTGTACAGATCCACTTCGAGCACGTCGGGAAAGAGGTTCTTGTAGCTGGTGTAGACAATCTTCCGCCCGTCGGGCGACCAGCGCGGGCGCACACTGATCGACCGGTCATACGTAAGCTGCTTCACATTGTAGCCGTCGTAATCCATCACGGCCAATTCCTTGGTGCCATTGTGCGCCCAGACAAAAGCGATCTTCGTTTGCGCGATCCCTTGTTCTTTGGCAATCGTCTGGACAATGTCGTCGGAAAGTTTGTGCACCACGCGTCGCAAATCCTGTCCACTGCCCTGGTAGGATTTCGACAGCACCACCATCTTGGTTGCCTGCTGCATCACCACGCACTCGATGACCACGCTGCTGCGGTCGCCGCGCACCGTGCCCGATTGCACGAACTCCGCGCTGCTGGCTGGCGCCAAAAGAAAATAACCCGATAACCGCAGATCGTTCTTCAAGACGTCCGTCACCTGCCCTGCGATCGCCGCATCGCCACCGAAACCCGATACCCCGAATGAACGCCGCCCTTTCGCCACATCTACTTGCGCATTCGCGTTCTGGAGGCCACACCAAACCAGCATGCCGGCAGTTAATATTCGCAACGCGCCTGCGGTCGCGCGTGCCAGTCTAGTAGAATGCTCTTGATACATGCCGCTAACCCTCCAATCGGAAATTCACAGAAATTTCGGCGAAGTCGCCGCCCAACCCTTCCGGCAGCGGATCGAGGCGCGGCACACTGTGTGCCGCTGTCACCGCCGAATCGTCCATCAACTTATTGCCCGACGAATGCTGCAAGCGAACGCCCTCAATCCGCCCATCGCGCGCGATGCGCAACAGAACCGTCGCGACCAGCTTCTTGTCGAAGCCGACCGCCTGCCCCGGCTGCTCCCAGGCTTCATACATCCGATCATGGATTTGCAGGTAGTATGACCAGAAGGGCGAACCTTTGCCGATGCCCCCCGCAATACCATCTGGCGATCCGTCGGGCGAACCCAATCGCCCGTACTTTGATTCACCGGTGCCGCCGCCGGCTGGGCGGTTGTCGCCGCCCGGAGTGCCGCCTTCCGCGGACGCCAGCGCGCTCGCAAACCGCTGCCGAATCGAGCCGGCGCTTTCCGCCGTGCCGGAGGCGCCACTCTTGGCCGTTGACTTGGTACTGGCCACCGCCTTCACGGTGTTCGTCGTCGATTTCGCGCTTGCAACCGTCTTCTTCACCGGCGCGTCCGCTGTTTTCTTCACTTCCTTGGTCGTCGACTTCTTTGGAATCGCGACTTCATCCGGGCTTTTGACCTCTGGTGGCGGCGCTTTCACTTTCGGTGCGACGGGTTCTTCCGGAGCGACTGGCGGCGCGGCCGGAGCGGCCGATGCCGTGGCGGGCTCGCTCGCTCGTCTCGGGCGGCGGCGGCGCGTAGTTGCCCCGTCCTTGTCCCTCGCCCTTGGGCAAATCGCCGAGAATATCGGCTGGCGTAATCAACTCCACCGGGGTCGGCGCGTTCGATCGGGCGCTGTTGATGACGCCTTCGAAGAGAATGATCCCGCCGATGAGCACGGCGTGCACGACACACGCCAGCACGAAATTTCGGCGAAACCTTTTCTCAAGTGCGCTCATCTCCGGCGCTCATTTTCGCGCGAGTTTGGGCGGTGCGTCTTCCTGGGTCATCAGCGCGATGCGGGTGATCCTCGCGTCGTGAAGTTCCTTGAGCACCTCCATGACCGCGCCGTAGTTGTTCGCCTCGTCGGCCTTGATGAGGATCGTGATGGGCGGGTCGGCCTTCGCCAGTTTCGCCAATTCGCCGCGCAACTGTGCCGGCGTGACGGCGATGTCGCTGAGGTAGATCTTCCCGCGTCGGTCCACGGAAAGCGTGCGCGTTTGCTCGCGCTTGATCTGGTCGGTGGTGCCCTTCGGCAGATTGACGTTCATGCCGTATTCGACCACGGGAAAGAAGATGATGACGGCAATGAAGAGCTGCATGAACAGGTCCACGAGCGGCATGACGTTGATCTCGCCCAACTCGGGCAGATGCCCGTAGCGTTTGCCGCGATGCGAGGGGCGTCTCATGTCAATTCGTCGCGTAGTTGTGCTCGACCGCGTTCACGAATTCCTCGGCGAAACTTTCCATCTCCATCGTCGCGTGCCGGATCCGCTGCGCGAGCCAGTTGTACGCGAACAACGAAGGCACGGCCACGAGCAGGCCGACGACGGTGGCCAGCAATGCGGCCGAGATGCCCGGGGCCACCGCGCCCAGCCGCACGGTCCCGTATTCGCCCATCGCGGCAAACACGCTCATCACGCCCCACGAACTGCCCAGCAACCCGAGAAAGGGGCCGCCGGTCACGGCGGTCGAGAGAACGCTGACCTGCGATTCAAGTTTCATCACCTCGACGTCGATGGCCCGGCCCAGCGTGCCGCGCAACGTATCCAGGTTCACGACGATCCGGTCGGCGACGCTTACATCGGCATCGACCGCCGTGAGCATCGCCGGGCCGCTGCTGCCGAAGGATTTGTAACCGCCGGCGACTTTGCGGGGGTCGGCCCCGTTGCCGAACTGCGTGGACACCTCTTCGGCGCCCATGCGATAGATGTTGTAGAGCGGACACTCGGCGACTTCGAAATTGTTGATGAAGAGATGCAGCGGGTCGGGTTCGCGACGAAACTGCGCCAGAAATGATTCCCCCGAGCCACGGGCGCGGCGGAGTTGTTGCCACTTGGTGAGCATGACCGACCAGGTAAAGGCCGAGCCAAGACACAAGATCACGACGATAACTTTGCCGGGCCAGTCAGCTTGCCCAAAGATGTACAAGATGCCCCCGGCTGCGAGTACGACATTCATCCCCAACCCTCCTTGTGCCCCGAAGGTCTTCAGGGCAATTCATACTGGCACAATGCCACCCACCCCGTCAAAACCTTTCTTTGGATTTCCCCAATAGTCTCAGCCACTCCGTTGCTGCTGCCGATTTTTCACCACGAAGGGCACGAAGGGGACGCAGATCCGCCTTCCCCGGGCTACGGCGCGACACGCAGGAGGCGGAAGAAGGAGCGCAGATCGGAGAAGAGTGACCGCGCGGGCGTTTGGAAAGTGTGAGGCGGTGAGCGCTTAGTCAGGCGCGGGAAGAACCTGTTATCGCCTGCGGTTGTTCCCCACAACACGAGCTGTGCACCGCATGCTTTCCCCAGCTTACGTGCCTTTTGATGCCCAGCATTTACTCCGAGGACTTTCTCGTCAATGTCCTTGTCTAATCCTCGCACCTCGATTGCATGAACCGCAGTCTCTTTGGCCAGTTCGGCGTTAAGGCTACTGACGAGACGGTCTTGTAATGAGTTGCGCTCGTCGTCTCCGTCAATACGAAGAACGAGAATCCCTGCGACGTTGTTAGGAAAAACGTGGGACGAAGCCAGCAGGAAATGGTGGACCAAAATCTCGCCGCCGATCAAAATAACTGCGAGAATTCCAATCCACAGCCGCGACTTGACTCTCCGTTCCTGCTGGAAGAATTTTTCGCCAACCAGCCACCAAGCAGCCGTTGCAAGGGCTATTACAATTAGTGCCCATACGAGATCAAAGCCATGCAATAGTTGAAGAAGCTTGCCAATTATGTCTGTGTCAGCCATGCAAATAGTTCCTGACTCAGGGCTGCCACGTTACCATTTTTCACTGACGGCGTCGATTTTTTCGTTTGTAGAGTTGTCGGTCTTAGTTGTCACTCCTCGACTGAAAATGAGGCGATTCAGGATGAAGTGAAGGAGAGTTGGAGAGTTGGGGAAAGGAAGGCGCGGGAGAGCGTCGCAGCGTAGCGTGAGGGCGTTGGCGCGGACGGTTCAGCGTGAGGATAGGGCAGAGATGCTTCGACCAGCCTTCGCCAAGGCTTCGGCGGGCACGCAAGCTCAGCATGACAAATTGGGCGGGCGGCAGATGGGCGGCGCGCCCGGCGGTCGCGCCCTACCCTGATTAGGCCATGTGAAACCCGGAAAGCAATTCGGGGTAAACGTGGTGAAGAATCGCGGCGGGGTGCAGGGCGGTACCAACACATTCGGCCCAATTCGGATGGGACGTGACACACGGCGGCGTAGGGCCACGCCGCCCTACCAACACATCGGACAGCGGCAGAGCGGCGTGGCTACAAGGGCAAGGTCGACGGAGCGGAGGCGGCCAGGGACGGCCGCTACTACACGAGAAGCGTCCAGCCCTGCAATTAGGAAGGAACGGCGTGGAGCGGACGGCAACGGCCAGATGCGCTAGTGACAGCGCACGCTACACCGGCAGGAATGAGTATCGGAAAGCGATATTATTGCTGGACGGGGCGGGGCGGTGGTGGTATAGGAGCGATGGTTGTTTGAAAAAGGAGTTGGGAGGAAGGTGGCGAAGGGTAGCCCGGTCGCGCCCGGAAGGGCGCTCCCACAATCAAGCTGGCGGCGCGGTGGGCCACCGCGCCCTACCGAAAGAGGCGTTGGCAGGGGGGCTCCCTCTATAAAAGTATGTTTTTCAAGAACGAACCCATTTGAAAAATGCGGATGTATTTAATTATGAATGCGTTGGGCAAAATGAGGGTTGGGTTCGTTCGACGAAGCGAACCCATTTTGAGGGGGGTAAAGTGCAAAAAGAAACGCCGGATGGGGGGTTTTATGCAAAAGCGAACCCAAAGCGAAGCCAATTAATGGAGTCAACACCAACAACGGCAGGAGGGAACACTGGATTGGAGATTGGAAATCTCAGAGGGGGCGGCGCGGTGGGCCACCGCGCCCTACCGGGGAAACGACGGCAGGCGGAGCGCCCGCCCTACAAAACGGATGGCGGCAAGCGCTTTTCATCTCGAATTCCTGGTAGGACTGCGTTAGAGACAACGGCACATGAGCCAACAGAACGGACCCAAGACGGCGAAAACCGATACCGCGAGCGTGACGCCACGCGCGACGAACTATCCGCAGTGGTACCTCGACGTGATCAAGCGCGCCGACCTCGCGGAAAACTCGCCCGTGCGCGGTTGCATGGTCATCAAACCCCACGGCTACGCCATTTGGGAGAAGATGCAGCGCGAGCTGGACGACCGTTTCAAGGCCACGGGACACGTCAACGCCTATTTCCCGCTGTTCATCCCGCTGTCGTATCTCACGAAGGAAGAACAGCACGCCGCCGGTTTCGCCAAGGAATGCGCCGTGGTCACCCATCACCGGCTCAAGTCCATCAACGGCGAGGTGGTCGTGGATCCCGAATCCAAACTGGAGGAACCGCTCGTTGTCCGGCCCACGAGCGAGACCATCATCTGGGCGCAATACAAGAACTGGATCCAGAGTTACCGCGACCTGCCGATTCTCATCAACCAATGGGCCAACGTCGTCCGCTGGGAACTGCGCACGCGGTTGTTTCTGCGCACGGCGGAGTTTCTCTGGCAGGAAGGCCACACGGCGCACGCCACGGAAGCCGAGGCGTTGGAGGAGACGTACCGCATGCTCGATGTGTATGCCGACTTCGCGGAGAACGTCGCCGCCGTCCCGGTCATCAAAGGGAAGAAGACGCCTGGCGAGCGGTTTGCGGGCGCGCTGGAGACGCTCTGCATCGAAGGCATGATGCAGGACGGCAAGGCGCTCCAGATGGGCACGAGCCATTATCTGGGGCAGAATTTTGCGAAGAGTTCCGATGTGACGTTCCTCAACAAGGACGGGAAACGCGAATACGTGTTCGCCACGAGTTGGGGCGCGTCCACGCGCCTCGTCGGCGCGCTCATCATGACCCATTCCGACGACAACGGCCTCGTGTTGCCGCCGAAGCTGGCGCCGATTCATGTCGTGGTGATTCCCATTTTCAAAAACGATGCGGAGAAAGCGCTCGTGCTCGCCGAAGCCGCCAAAGTCGCCGCCGAACTCAAGTCGCAAGGGCTGGCCGTCAAGCTCGACGACCGCGACGGCATCATGCCCGGGGCGAAGTATTACGAGTGGGAGGCCAAAGGCGTGCCGATTCGCATCGAGATCGGCCCGAAAGATCTCGAGAAGGGCAGCCTCTGCCTCGTGCGCCGGTTCGTGTTGGAGAAGGAAGGCGAAACGGAGCAGGAAATCCGCAAACGCCGCAAGACGTTCGTGCCGCGCGCCGAAGCATTGGCGTCAATCAAGCCGACACTCGATGCGATGCAGCGCGAATTGCTGGAGCGCGCGCGTGCTTTCCGCGCGAAACACACGCGGGTCATCAATACGATGGAGGAGTTTCAACAGTTCTTTGACAAGGATGCTTTCGGCGGATTTGCGTGGGTGCATTGGGCCGGCGATCACCAGAAGGAAGAAGAGATGGCGGGCAAGTTCGAGACCACGATCCGCTGCATCCCGTTCGCCGACCAGATTCCCGACGAGGCGAAGGGCGAAGGCAAGTGCATTCTCACTGGCGCGCCGTCCAGCCAGCGCGTGTTGGTGGCAAGGGCGTATTAGGGTAATAGCAACTCGTCATGCACGTACTCTCGGAAGGCGTCCTGCAAGCGGCCGGTGATTCGCCGCCGCGTCAAACGCTGGTTCTCAATCGCCGCGATCGGCGAGATCTCAAAGAGACTATTCGTGGCAAATGCTTCTTCAGCCCGGCGTGTCATTTCCAAGGTAAGACTGGCTTCCTCCGCATCGATCCCTGTCTGGGCGGCCAACATCAGGACCAGGGATCGGGTGATGCCCGGCAACGCTCCGTCGGTCAGTGGCGGTGTGACAAGCTTGCCTTCCTGATAAACGAACAAGTTGCTGGCAGTCAACTCGACGGCATGTTCGGCGGCGTTCAAAAGAATCGCATCGTCAGCACCACGCCGTTCAGCTTCCAACTTCGCCAGCACGTATGGCAATCGATTCGCAGACTTCACCCGCGCCAGACGAGAACGCGCGTCGACGCGCGTATCGGCAATGACAACTCCCAAGGGTGCCGCATCAGCGGAGAACGTCCTCTCTTGAGCAACCGCCACAATTGTCGGGCGCGCTATGCTCCGGCCGGAGAGACCAATATTGCTCAACCCACGAGTTACGCACAGCCGTGTCATCCCATTGACGACCTTGTTGCGCGTTACGATCTCCTCGCACACTCCTTGCAGGTGTTGCGACGTCTCCTCCAAGTCGATACCGAGCAAATCAACACCCGTAACCAATCGATTGACGTGTTCCAAGAGGCGAAAGACCTTTCGACCGTACACCCGCATCGTCTCGAACACGCCGTCGCCGTAGAGGAAGCCGCGGTCGAAGATGGAGACGGTGGCTTCGGCTTCGGGCACGAAGCGGCCGTTAACGTAGGCGTAGTTGGTCAATGGCATGGAAGATTCCCTTAGCCTTCGCAAGCGTCTCGTCGTATTCCGCGTCCGGCTCGCTGTCGGCCACGATGCCTCCGCCGGCGTGGAATGTCAATCGCCCGGACTGATACACGACCGTGCGGATGGCGATGTTGAGATGTGCGCGCGCGTTGTAGCCGAGAAAACCAATCGCGCCCGTGTACACGCCGCGTGCGTGCGGTTCCAGTTCGTCGATGATCTGCATCGCGCGGATTTTCGGCGCGCCGGTGATGGAGCCGCCGGGAAAACAGGCGCGCACGCAGTCAACGTGACTGACGCCGCTTCGCAGCATGCCCTCGACGGTCGAGACGAGATGGTGCACGGTGGCGTAGGTTTCGATGCGCACCAGTTCGCTCACGCGCACGCTGCCGAATTCGCACACGCGTCCGAGATCGTTGCGCTCCAAATCGGTGATCATCAGCAACTCGGCGTTGTCCTTGGGCGACGCGAGCAACTCGGCGGCGATGCGCGCGTCTTCCGCGACGGTGGCGCCGCGCGGACGCGTTCCTTTGATCGGGCGCGTGACCACGTGGCGGTCGCGAATGTTCAAGAAACACTCGGGCGAGGTGGAGAGAATCTGCGCGTCACCGATGTCGAGATACGCGCCGTACGGCGCGGGATTCGACTCACGCAACGCCAGGTACAACCCGGTCGGAGACGCCTCCACGCCGCACTGGAACCGCTGGGAGAGATTGACCTGATAGATGTCGCCCGCCGAGATGTATTGTTGCGCACGGAGAATGGCCGCGCAGTAGGAGTCGCGCGTGAAATTGGAGTGAAGGTCGGAACGCGAAGCCTGCGACTCAGTCTGGGCCGCGTTTCGCCGGGAATCTTGCACCCCACCGATTTCCCAGACCTTTCTCTTTCCGTGATCAAACACGAGCAGGTTGTCGTAGAAACCAAACCAGCAGTCGGGCAGGCCCAGGTCGTCGGGAGCCTTGGTGGGAAGTTTCTCAACGAAATTCCTGAGACCGTACCCGAAATAACCGATGGCCGCGCCGATGGGAAAATCAGCCGTGGCGCTTTGGCGGTGGAGAGCGAGTTGTTCATTCAGGATAAGAAACGGATCGCCTTCGATGCATCTCGTGTCTTCGCCGGAAATGATTTCAATGCGGCGGCCCTTCGACCGGAGGATGGTCGACGGCGCGGCGGCAAGCAGCGACCAACCTGTGGCGCCGTCTGCCGTATCCAGCCACACGCAGTGCGGCCGGGCAGCGAAGGCGGGGAAACGTTCGCGCGGCTCAGTCCAATCAGGTTGTTCGACAACGGAAACTTGCATCAGCGCGTTGACCCCGGGTTCTTACTTGCCCGCATCTTATCCGCCGCTATCATGCCCGCCAACCATGAATCCGTCCCCTCGCCCGTCTGACGCGGCGCCCGGCGGCATGCGCGGCGCGACCCGCATGCACGATCCGAGCGAGGCCGCGCACGACCGCACGCGGCGGCGCTGGATGAACGCGGCGTTCGTGGTGATCCTGGCCACAACCGTCGTGCAATTTCATTGGATCGGCGCGCACGGATGGGATTGGCTGGGCGTGGTGTTGTTGACCATCGCCGCCGCTCCGCTCGGGTTGGCCGTGAAGATCTTCGAACTGCGGTTCAAGATGGCGGCGGCGGAACGCCGGCTCGTGTTGCGCGAATTGCCGACGCGCCAGAAGATTGAATTCGCAATCTACGGCGCGCTCGTCACTTTTGTCATCGCGGCGCAACTCTTTTCGCTGGCGTGGGCTCTCTGGGGCGTGTGGCTCTACGATTTCGTCACCTACTACCACGACCGCCCTGAACGCATGCGTCATTTGTACGCGGTGACAAAGACGCTGGACGAGCTTCGTGATTTCCGCGCGCCGTGGGCGTGGGCGTTGCCGGCGCTGGTTTGGGAGATTTTCAGAACGATAGTAGCGCGCTAACGGCGCGTTCGTCCTTGCTGGGCGTGATGACGGCGACGTTGAGCCGGTTCTCGCGAAACAAGTCGGCGGCGGCATGTCGCACGTCGACGGCCGTGACCCCGGTAATCTGGCGTTCCACTTCGGCCGGTGTGTGGATCGTGCCGTACGCGAGCAGGTGTTCCCCAAGCCACATCATGCGGTTGGCTGTGCTCTCCAGACCGAGCCGCATCTGGCCGATCGCATAATCCTTCGCGCGCTGCAATTCAATGGCCGACGGCGGCTGCCGTGACATCTTGCGCATCTCGGCGAGAATCAGCCTCAGCGCGCGGTGCAATCGTTTCGTGTCCAGCCCCGCCGAAACCAGGAGCGCGCCGGTGTCGGAAAAATAGCTCGTCGATGACTGGATGGAATAGGCGAGGCCGTGACGTTCGCGGATGACCTGGAAAAGGCGCGAACTCATGTTCTCCCCGAGGATGACGCTCAACGTTTTCAGGGCATAGCGGCGTGAATCGTGGCGCGAGTAGCCGCGAATCCCGATGGCGAGATGGGATTGTTCGCAGTCCTTGGTGAAGAATCGGAGCCGCGGCGCGCGCTGCTGGCCGCGGGCCGGCTGGTAGCCGGGCGGGCGACCATCCCGCGACATCGACAGCATTTTTTCGACGCGCCGGACGATGTTGTCATGCCGGCAGTGGCCCGCCACGGCCACGACCGTATTGCCGGCCACGTACTTGCGGTGCTTGAAATCGAGGAGTGCGCGGCGATCCATCATGTCCAGTGTCTTGGGCGTGCCCGCCAACGAACGGCCGAGCGGGTGTTCCGGCCAGAGTGTTTCCGTGAGCAACTCATGCACGTAGTGGTCGGGCTGGTCGCGGTACATGAGCAACTCTTCCTTGATCACCCCGCGTTCCTTGTCGATGTCGGCGGCGGCTAACCGTGGATGCAGATACATGTCCGTCAGCACGTCGAGCAGCGTATCGAGATGTTGATGGCTGGCCTTGGCGTAGTAGCAGGTCGTCTCTTCGCTGGTAAACGCGTTGAGGTAACCGCCAACGCCTTCGACGGTCTGGCTGATCTGTTTCGCGCTGCGGCGCGGCGTGCCCTTGAACAGCAAATGCTCGATAAAATGCGACGCGCCGCTCAGGCGCGCGGGTTCGTACCGGCCGCCGACGCCGACCCAGACGCCGACGGTGACGCTATCCATGTGGGCCATCTCGGCCGTCGCGACCCGCACCCCGCTGGGAAGTTGTGTGATCTTGAACACGATACCCTCGCACCATTATCACCGCACGGCGGGCGCAGGTCAAACACTTGGTGCCTCTCGTCAGAACGCTCCCGCGCGCCACCGCAGCGACAACTTTCTAATTGACGAATGGAGAAGAGCGACGCAGCATACCCGTTGTTTCATCCTGGCAGTGTGGCACAAGGAGCGTGGCATGAAGAAACTCGATCTGGCAGCAAGCGTGTGTTTTCTTTTTCTATTTTCCATTTCCGTCGCTTCCGCGCAGTTAATCTACTTCGACGACTTCGGTGAATTCCCGAACGGGACGACGTTGACGGAGACCAACTACACGCCGGGACCCTGGTCGTTGCCGGGGACATCGGCGAACATTTTCACGAACACGCCCGGTTTCGGCAGTATGATGGCGTCGAATCTGTTGGGCAGCATTCGGCTGTTTTTCGATGCGAAAGCCGATCCCGGTGGGGACAACGCCGGCTACGCGGCTGAGTTTTCCAGTGATAACGGCAGCAATCTGACCGCGTTCGTGACCAATGGCGTGGTTGACGTGCGGTGGCTATCATGGATTGCAAACACCAGTTCGATCTCACATACCGGCGGTTTAGCCGTGTCCATCACCAGTACTAACATGAACACCGGGTGCGACAATTGCAGTATCCCGTTCAGGAGCCAACCGCTGGTGTTCTATGCCGACAGTGGGAAGGTTTATGCCTTTACCAACGACCCCAACAACGGCATCGGCCAGTTGCCCATCGTGCAAATCAGCGATTGGAGTGCCGATAAGAACACGGTCATGACCAACCATTTGGTGCTGAACTACCCGGCGAGGACGTTCTCCGTTTCGCTAAATGGCGTGGTGCTCACCAACAACATGGTAATCACGCCGTTCTTCACGAACATTTTCATGGAGGTGGATTTTGGCGCGGTCGAGATATTGGCGTCATCGTCCGGCAACAAGTTCGCCGTGGATGACGTGCAAATCGTCCTGCCGAACACGAATCAGGATGTCCGTGATTTCATCGTCGCAGCCAAGGGACAGGAATTCGAGCAGACAAGCGCGAGTACCCCCAGCATGATGACGACCGGCTGGGTGTTCCATTCCGAGGTGCAGGCGATAACGACCGCCTCGGTGTGGGCGGCCACTGAGCATTTTGCCGGGCGGAGGGAAGACCAATATGGTGGACGATTCCTACGACACCAGTTACTGGAGTTTTGATGACGGCTTCACATCGCAGGCCGCCTTGGACGCGGCCTACAGCAATGCCGTGTACCGCTTAAGCATCCTCGGCGCGAACCAGGGGTTGCAGGAGTCGTCGCTGAACCTATCCGGCAACTCGTACCCGAACACACCGCAGATCGCCAACTACAATGCCGGCCAAGCGATCAATGCCAGCCAAGATTTCACCCTCCAATGGAACACCTCCGGCGGCGGTGCCGGCGATTGGGTAATGCTTGAATTGGACGATGAGTTCGGCAACACCGTGCTTTCTACGCCGGACTTCAGCGAGACCAATGCGTTAAACGGAGCGGTCACGTCGTTGGTGATTACCGCCGGCACGTTGCAGGCGTCGAGCACGTATACGGGACAGTTGGTATTTGCCAGATCGGTGGCTGTGGATACCAACAGCGTTACCGGCGCAAAAGGCATGACGGCATACTTTATGGGGACCGCGTTCCCGCTGGTGACTTTGCCGCCTCCAGGCGCGTCCTGTGCGTTAACCCCCGCCCTCGCCACCAACGACGTCGGCACTGTCCATACCGTCACCGCGACCGTCACCACCAACTCCGTGGCGGCTGCAGGCGTCACAGTCAACTTCGTTGTGACCGGTGTGAATTCCATCACGACCAACCTCGTGACCGATTCTGACGGCCAAACCAGCTTTGGCTACACCAGCAGCTTGACGGGCACGGACACAATCCAAGCCGCAGGCTCCGTCAGCAGCTTGTCATTCACCGGTACCGCGACAGAAGTCTGGCTCGCAGCCAACATCCCGCCGGTCGCCGTCTGCCAGAGCATCACCGTCCCCGCCGGCACCGGTTGCCAGGCCAGCGTCAGCGCCGCCCAGGTGGATAACGGTTCGTACGATCCCGATGGTAGTATCGTCAGCCGCGCGCTCACGCCATCCGGCACCGTATGCGTTCGGAACCAACTCGGTCACGCTGACGGTCACGGATAATCGCGGTGGCACGAACTCGTGTTCGGCGACAATTGTTGTCGTTGACAGTACGCCGCCCACCATCACGTGCCCCGCCAACATCGTCACCAATATTCCCTTCGGCCAGACCACCGCCGTCGTGAACTATCCGGCGCCGACGATCAGCGACAACTGTTCCGGCACGTCCACCAACTTCGCTCCGCCCTCCGGCTCGACTTTCGCGCTGGGCACGAACTCAGTGACTGTCACCGCCACGGACGGCTCCGGTAACACGAACTCATGCGCATTCAACGTCATTATCGCGGAAACACCACCGCAGGCCGACCTCGCCGTGACCGCGATGAGCGCCGTGACGACGGCTTCGTTGAACAACGCATTCGGTTTCACGCTGACCGTGACGAACAAGGGACCGGAGGACTGCCCCCGGAGCGCAGTTGGTCGATACGTTGCCGAGCGGCGTGGCGTTCGACTCCGCCACCAGCAGCGTCGGCACTTGCACCAACGTCGGCGGCGTGATCACGTGCAATTTCGGCACGCTGGCCAACGGCGCAACCGCGACCGTCAGCGTTGTCGTTACCCCCACCGACCCCGCCGTCTCCAGCGCCTGCACCACCGCGACGGTCACCAACACGTTGGTCGACCCCGTGACGGCGAACAACTCGGTGACCGCCTGCCTGCCGGTCGTGATCGACAATCTGGCCGTGACCGCGTTCACGGCGCCGAAGAAAGTCGCGCTGAGCACGAAGAAACCCAACGTGGTTGGCAAACTGTCCGTCACCATCCAGAACCGCAGCCTGCACGCCGAGGTCGTTCCCAGCCTCGCGGCGCTCAGCAACCTCGTCACCGTGGCGTTGACGCCGATCGGCACGAATGGTTGTGCAACGCCGGTGCCGCAACTCGTGCCGCCGAAGACAACGTTCCCGATCACGCTCGCCTCGGGCAAGAGCCTCAAGTTGGCCTACACGGTGAACTTCACCTGCGCCACCGACCCTCTGGCGACGAGCAAGACCGCAAATCACGACGACTACTCGTACCTCGTCACCGTTCACCACGATGCGATTGACGGGCTGGCGGACTCCCGTCCCGCCGATGATACCTGCCCGCACAACGCGCTCGGCGCGGACCCGTATAACAGCAAGATCAAAGACAAAGGCTGCGGGCTTAAGGTTACAGGCGCGCCGACCGGCACCTTCACCAATGTCGTGACCGACATCACCGACAGCCGGACGCCGTAGAATCGGCGCGTCAAACGACCAAACAGCGGCGGGAATTGTCTTCCCCCGGATGCGGCATATCGCCGCCCGGCGAGCGCTCCGGTTCTGTCACCCCAAGCTTGCCTGCCCTGAGCGCAGTCGACGGGTCGAAGTTCACCACGTTTCACGTGGCAGGTCTCTGCCGTTGTCCTAATCGGGACCAAGGTCGGGTCGCCGCAAAACAAGCTTGAAACCTCTTCTGAATCCAAGTGGCCCAATAAGTCCCAGACCTGTACCCGCCACGATTCCGTACCAAAGTGGATGAGTATGTCGAAGTTCCACACCAAATGACGGTACCGCGAGTGCTATCAACCAAAGTCCAAGTATTAGAAGGGTGACCGGCCACGCCCAGACTGCACTCTTCGCGTCCACAACCGCGCGACAAATCGCCTCGCAATTGGAACAACGCAGATCGGGAAACAGTGAGATGACGCCTCTCTTGATTCTCTGGGAATAACGCGGGTAAATAGGAAAACGCTTTCCGCATTGTGGACAGACAAAGCTGTTCAGAAGTGAGCGCTTATTGCGGTCCATGTTGTTCTGTCATGAACGGGATAAACCTATATTTCAATTCACTCGGCACCCATGGTACAACCATCGCCCGTCACATCAATCCCAATTCCTTCAAACTCGCAAAGTCGTGGTCGCGGCCGGTGGTGCGGTGGCCAAATAGCAGGGGCCAGTGCACAGTTCCAAACGGCGCCACCCCGAGCTTGCCGAAGGGTCTCCGTCGTCAATACTCGCCCTGCTTCGGCATCTCCGCCATGGCGACGTTCGGCGTGCACAGGTCAATTAGCAAAGGTCTGTACGCGGTCAAGTCGCGTCAGTCGCGATAAGCTTCGCTCCGATGACGCACAGCTATGATGTCAACGATCTGGTGTGTGTCGTCCAGCGAATAAATCACGCGGTAATCACCGATTCGAATGCGCCACAGATTCTGCCCGCCCTTGAGTTTCTTGCACCCCGCGGGCCTGGGTTGGACAGCCAAAGATTCGACCTTTGGGAAAAGCCGTTCCACTAACTGCGGCGGTAGCTTCTCGAGTTCTTTGCGGGCGGAACGGCTGAAGTTGACGGCGTACTCAGCCACGGAGTTTTCCCGAACGAATCAGACGACGCTTTACAGCGGCCAACGACTCGCGCGGTTCATGAGCGCGGCGACGCGCCAGCAGGACATCGTAAAAGTCCTCCCATACGGCGGCATGCTTTTTCAAGTCAATGACCACGGCGGTCTTCTGCCCCCGGTCATCCACAAGGAATTGCACTCCACTCATGGTGGTACAGTAAGAACGGACGGCTGAGATGTCAAACACTTGCGGACAAAGGAACGACGTACATATTGACGAGTCCGCGCTGGACGAGTGCAAGCGGATTCGCGAGTGGGCAGCCTGATGGCTTATTCTACCGACTCTCTATCGCATGCACGCGTCGCTTCACGTCAGAAACAAGAGTCGCTGACTCTTCCTGCACTTTGGTACGGACCTTGGCATCAACCACAGCGTTTCCGAGAATCTCACCCTTGTTCGTCTCAGCCTGGACCAGAAAATCCTTATAGATTGGCAGCGCGTGATCCGGTTCTCCAAGTTGCTCGAAAGTCATCGCCAAGAATACACGCGAATAAATATTCGGGGCCACTGAGAGCGCACTCTCGGTGCTAGCAAGAGCTTTCTTCCTGTAGCTCTCTGCATCAGCCATGGAGTTGGTGGCCAGCCACAGATGGTAGGCTGTATATAGCTGCGACAAAGCAGAGTTCGCGCTGTAATTTGTCGGGTTGTTCGCAGCAACGGCTTCATATCTCTGAATCTCAGCTAGAAGCTTCTTAGGTGGGCCATTTCTCGCGTCCTGGCGACAGGCCCATTGTCCTAAAACCATAAGAAGACAAGCCCCGATCTTTAAGTGTTTCATACTTTTCCCGAGCTTGGTTCGGAACAGACTTGTATTCACAACGTCTCCACTTCTTGCTTTCGTTAGCTACATCAATCCCAATTCCTTCAAGCTGGCGAAGTCGCGGTCGCGACCGGCGGTGCGGTGGCCGAGGATCACGTGGTCGAGGACGGAGATGTTGAGGAGTTCGCCGGCTTTGACGAGCCGTTTGGTGACCGTGACGTCCTCCGCGCTGGGTGTGGGATCGCCGCTGGGGTGATTGTGCACGAGTATCATCGACGCGGCCGAGGCGGCGATGGCGTCCTTGAACACTTCGCGGGGCTCGACGATGCTGGCGTTGAGCGAACCGCGTGACGTGGGGCACTTCTTGATCAGGCCGTTTTTCGTGTTGAGCAACAACACCCAGAATTCCTCACGGTCAAGCGTCCGCATGTCTTCGCGCATGAGCTTGGCGGCGTCCTCGGGAGAACTGATAGGCTCTGGCCGATCCCGCTTCGAATCGCTGAGCCTTCGTGCTAACTCGAAGGCTGCTTTGAGTTGAATCACTTTCGTTTCGCCGACACCTTTGACTTCCTTAAGAATGGTTCCCATGGGTGTCCGCGCAAGTTCATCGAGCGTGCGGAATTTCTTGAGCAACTGCTGCGCAAGCTGGACCGCCGACTGACCTTTCATTCCCGTTCGCAGGAGAATGGCAACCAATTCGGCGTCGGTGAGCGCGGCGGCGCCGCGTTCCTTGAGGCGCTCGCGCGGGCGGTCCCCTTCGGGCATCTCACGGATGAGATACGTGGTCATGATTTAGGGCCGGTGGTGTGTCTGCGCCTGAGCATCGCTGGCAGGGGTGTTGGTAATTGTCGACGAAGCCGCAGTACCAGCTTCGCGCATCCGTTTGTGGAATTCATCCCAGGGAAACTGCGAGCCGGGGCACTCGCTGAATTCGCCGATCACCTCGCCGTGGCCCAGAACGTGATCGTCGGGAATGTGAAACTGATCCTGCAGCCCGCGAATGAGCAATACGAGGGAGTCGAGTTGTTTCGACGTCGGCTGGTCCACCGAAAAATTCCCGACCAGGCAGATGCCGATGCCGTGCTCGTTGATATAGGGCTGGCGACAGTGGCCGCCGTGCATTTGTGTGATCCAGCGGGGCCCGGTCTCGATGAGGCCGTCGGCCTTGCCCTCGGTCCCGTTGTCGATGACGAAGTGGTAGGCCAGTCCGTTGATCATGCCGCGCGCGCGATGCGCCGCGTCGAAGATTTCCGCCGAACCCACCCGCGTCGCGCTGTGGTGGATGATGATCCATTCCCAGTCGCGAATGGGCGCGACTTCGCCGCGCGCCGGGCAGAAGCATCACCAGGACACAAACGCACAACGGCAGGAGCCATCGCGGCGATTGGGTGTCTTGAAGATTCATTCTTCGCCCACGACGTATGGTTTCAATTCACCGGCCAACACTTTCGGGATTTGCGCGCGCAGCACCACGTTGCCGTTTTCCATCTCGCGCGCGGTGACGTAGCCGCTACGATAAACCAGGGCGATGGTCTTCGCCCGTTCGTGCGGGATCGACAGCGTCACGTCAACGCGGCGGTCCGTCAATCGGTTGGCGATTTCGTCGAGCAAATTGTCCAGGTTCTCCCGGTTCTTCGCGGAGATCAGCACCGTGTGATCGAATTCGCGCTGGAACTTCTCCATCAGCATGGCGCCATCTTCCAGTTTGTCCATTTTGTTGAGCACGACCACGGTGGATTTACCCCACGCCTCGATTTCCTTCAACACAATCTCGACCGCCTTGATCTGTTCCCGAGCCTGCGGATGGCTCACGTCCACGACGTGCAGCAGCAAGTCCGCTTCCACGACCTCCTCGAGGGTCGCCTTGAACGATTCGACGAGATGATGCGGCAGTTTACGGAGAAACCCGACCGTGTCGGAGACCAGGATGTTCTGGTTGTTGGGCAGGCGCAACTTGCGCGTGGTCGGATCGAGCGTCGCGAACAATTTGTCCTCGGCCAGCAGCTTCGCGCCTGTCAGCGCGTTCATCAGCGTGGTCTTGCCCGAGTTGGTGTACCCGATGATCGACACCAGCGGCCAGTGCAGCCGTTCCCGGCCGCCGCGCTCGATGCGCCGGTTCTTCCGCACGTCTCCCAGCGCGTGTTCGAGGCGGTGGATTTTTTCCTGCACACGGCGGCGGTCAACTTCAAGTTGTTGTTCGCCGGGACCGCGCGCGCCGACCCCCCCGCGCTGGCGCGACAAGTGGGTCCACAATCCCGCCAACCGCGGGAGCATGTATTGAAGCTGGGCCAGCTCGACCTGGATCTTGCCTTCGCGCGTCCGCGCCCGTTGCGCGAAGATGTCGAGAATGAGTTCGGTGCGGTCGATCACCTTCACCGTTTCGCCAAGGATCTCGCTCAGGTTGCGGCCCTGCGCGGGGGAAAGATCGTCGTCGAAGATCACGATGTTCGCGCCCGAGTCCCGGCAACGGGCGGCCAGTTCCCCGGCCTTGCCGGTCCCGATGAACGTCGCGGCGGCCGGCGTGTCGCGCTTCTGGCTGATGAGGTCGAGGACTTCCGCACCGGCGGATACCGCCAGCTCGCGAAGTTCTTCGAGGGAATCCTTCACGGCCCACTTGTCGTGGCCGGGTCTTTCCAGTCCAATGAGGAGCGCGCGCTCGCGGAGCGGCTCCTGCGTGTCGTGCATCTTCAACTTACTGAATGTCTCTCCGGTTCATGTTGGATGCCTTGGAGGATGCGCCGGGCGGTGTCCAGCGACTTTTCCTCGCGCCCGATCTCGATCCAGTTTACCTGGGGCTCACGGCGAAACCAAGTCAATTGTCGCTTTGCCAGTTGCCACGTGCGGGTGCGGATCAGTGTGATCGCCTCTTTGAGCGGGAGATTGCCCTGCGCCTGCGCCACCAACTCGCGATAGCCTGCCGCCTGCATCGCCGTCGGGTTTTTCTCCAGTCCGCGTGCCAACAATCGTCGCACTTCCTCCACCCAACCGGCGGCGATCTGTCCATCGATCCGTTTTTCCATGCGCGCCCGCAGGTCCTCGCGGTCCCGGCTCAGGCAGAATATCGGCGGCGCTTCGTTCTTCGGTTCGGTCTTCGCCCATTGCGTCTGCAATTGGCTGATCGACTTTCCTGTTTCATGGAAAACCTCCAGCGCGCGCACGAGCCGGCGCGGATTGTGGCGGTCGATCCGCCGGGCGGTCAGGGGATCAACGCGTTGCAGTTCCTCGAATAACTGCGGGGCGCTCATTTTCTCCAGTCGGACGCGCAATTCCGCGTTTCGGGACGGACCTTCGAAAAGTCCGTGTCGCAACGCGCGCACGTACAGTCCCGTGCCCCCGACGACGAGCGCTGTCTTGTTCCGTGAGTGAATCTCGGCGACGGCTTGCGAGGCCAGTTCCCGGAAGCGTTTGGCGTCGAACACTTCGCCGACTTCACAGACATCAATGAGATGATGCGGCACAAGGGCGCGTTCCTCGGCGGTCGGCTTGGCGGTGCCGATATCCATGCCGCGATAGACCTGCATCGAGTCGGCGGACACGATCTCCGCGTCGATGAGCCGCGCCAGTTCCAGCGCGATAGCGCTTTTGCCGACGCCGGTCGGGCCGACGAGGAAGACGGTTTGCATGGCGCGCATCTTAGCATTTGGTAGGATGGGGCGCCAACGACATGACGGAGCCTCAATTCCAGACCATCACGCTGAACGTGCGCGTGCAACCGCGCGCCAAGCGGAATGCCGTCCAACCCGCCGCGGGCGGAGGCCTCAAAGTCTACGTCACCGCTCCGCCGGAGGACGGTCGCGCGAACGACGCGGTGGTGGAAACCATCGCCGGGTGGCTCGGCGTGAAACGCCGGCAAGTGGAGATCGTGAGTGGCGCCACCAACCGCAACAAGGTGGTGCGGGTCACGAATGTTTCGCAGGCCCAACTCGATGCCGCGTTGCGCCGCGATACTCCGTGACCGTCTACCTCCAGAAGCCGTCCACCCAGACAACACGCCCCCCACGGTGGTCCCAGCGGCCTTCAATCCATACCGCTCCCCGTCGCGGCGGGAAAACCCAATGGCCCCTGATCCATTCCCAGTGGTGATGTCGCCAGACCCACGCGCCCGTGACCCACACATAGTCAGGTCCCGGTGCCGGCCCGACTTCTTCGACGATGGGGGCTGGAGGCTCGGAACCCTCGACGACTACCTGGACTGCCGCAGGCGGTGGCGGTGGAGGCGGCGGACTCGCGATTGGCGGCGCAACGCGCGCCGGAGGTGGCGGCATCGGGGCGCCGCTTGCCGTATTGATCATGGCGTCAATGACCTTTTCGCTGACGCCGCTCTCTTTCAAGTCCAGGATGTCCGCCGTGCTCAAACGGTAGACGGCATGGGTATTCCGGATTTGACTCAGGATGACTTCGTCACTCATGCCTCCCTTCGCCAGCATCTTGATGTCTGCCACGCCGGAAGGAGGAGACTGTGCGTTTACGCGGCCGCAGACGACCAGCGCGCCGGCCACGATAACTGCCAGGGGGATCCGCATTTTCGAGTTCATGAAAGGTACAACACCAGACATGTCTCAGGGTTTCGGAACCGCCAATCGAGCGTATTTATCCGAGAATTCCCGCGCCCCACGGGTTGTCGATCACGAAGAGCCACGTGCCGTCGCCCTGGCGGCGCAGGACATCCGAGGTCGTTCCTTCCATGTAAACGGGGTGGCCCTCGGGGCCGGTTCCCGTCAGCGTCCATCGAACCACGGAGAGCGCGAGGTCGCCGGCGACCACTACCCGGGAGTGGTTGATCGTCAAGGTCGGCTTCAGTGACAGAAACTTGTTCAGGGCCTCGCGTAAACCGGCGGCTCCTTGTGCCACCGATCCCGATGGCGCCACGAGAATCGCCCGCGGTTCATACATCGCCAGCACGGCGTCGACGTCGCCCGTGTTGAATAGCCGGAAGAATTCCTTCACTGCGATCTCGGGATTGCCCGTTAACACACTTGTCCTCCATGATCCCGAGTCAGAGATTCAGGATGAACCGCCTTGTGGATCGTGTCCTAGTTCGAATCAGGCCCTGAGCACTTCTCAAAGCAATGCCGCTCGGGATGGTTGCAGAAGAAACTGCGGCCAAACGATACGGCATACTTGCACTTCAACGGTGACGACAGGAGACAATCCCACAGATCTGACATACCCAAACGTTTCGTACGACATAGCTTCGGGTCTGGCAGGGGCTTGAGAACGTTTGTTGACTCAGCCATGCCCGAGCCGTTACCACAACCAGGACGGCAAGTCAACACTGCCAAAATATGCCAGTTTTATGTTGATATCCCACGGATTCCCCTTTAATCTCGTGATTTGGGGAACCCGTCGTAATGCCGCACCGAAGCAGTCGTGGGGTCTTCTGCTCAGGCGTACTCGTCTGTACGCTCAGTTGGTTTTTTGCTCCCGCGCTTTTCGCCGAGACGAATCCATCGACCAACGCCGCCGCCCGCGCCCGGGAGGACAAGAACGCCGCGTTGACAATAGCGCTCCAGGCGGTCCAGCAGATTCAAACGCAAGAGCGCGCCACACTGCAGGCCGTCGAGGCCGTGCGCCAACAAGCCGAATCGTTGCGCCACCTGCTGTTCGCGTTGTGTGCGGGCGCCGCGCTCGTCGTGCTGGGCGTGGTGTTCTATGTTCGCTTGTGGCTGCGTGAGCTGCGCCGCCGGGGACAATTGCCCGTGATGCTCAAGTGCCCGCTTCCGGCCCTGCCGCACGCGCAGATCAACGCTACGCATGCCGCGGAACTTCTCGCGCGCGGGCAAGCCTTGCTCGAACTGAAACATCCGGTAGACGCGCTCGCGTGCTTTGAACAGGCCATCGCGGCCGGGGCGCCCACGGCGAGTATGTTCATCAAACGGGGCGCGGCGCTGGAACGTCTCGGCCGGCTCGACGAGGCGCTGGCCAGTTACGAACAGGCCCTCACCCTCGACCCCTCGCATGCGGACGCCTATATCGGCAAGGGTAACGTTCTCAATCGCCTCGAACGCTATCAAGAGGCCCTGGTCTGTTTCGAGGGGGCCCCCAACCAACATCCCCACACCCACGTGCTGCCCCTCGGAGCCCGCGCGGCGTAGCGATTTGCCGCCTGCGTTCGAAGTTGCGCCGGTCGCGGCTTGCGGTGATCGGGATTGGTTGTTAGCCTGCGATGCATGTCCACGATCTGTGTGTATTGCGGTTCGAGTCCCGGCACTGACCCGGCATTTCTGCAGTCGGCGCGCGAAGTGGGCGCGCTCATTGCCCAACGCGGTCACTCGCTGGTGTATGGCGGCGGAAACGTCGGATTGATGGGAGCGGTCGCCGACGCGGTGCTCGCCGCCGGCGGACAAGTGGTGGGAGTGATCCCGGACAACTTCGTTCGCCAGAAACTCGAACACCAGGGACTGACCAAACTCCATGTCGTTTCGACGATGCACCAACGCAAGGCGTTGATGGCGTCGTTGGCGAATGGTTTTTTGGCCCTGCCCGGCGGGATCGGCACGTTGGAGGAGATCGCGGAAGTATTCGTGTGGACGCAACTCGGCCTGCACACGAAGCCGTGCGCGCTTCTGAATATCAACGGCTATTACGATCCGCTGGTCTCATTCCTCACGCGGATGACCGACGCGCGGTTTCTGCGGGCCGAACAGTTGGCACAGTTGATCGTTGCCCGCGAACCGGCGGAAGCGCTGGATCGTCTGCTGTCGTTCACGCCAACGGTGATCGAAAAATGGATGGACCGGAAACAAGCTGGTTGACGTCACGGAATGGAAAAGATGAAATCTCGCATCAGCGTCGTTACCCTCGGAGTCCGCGATCTGAAGAAAGCCACCGCGTTCTACCATGCGGTTTTCGGGGTCGAACGCAGTTCACACTCTTCCGAAGAGATCTCGTTCTTCGCGTTGCCCGGCACCTGGCTGGGGCTCTATCCAATCGACAAACTTGCCGAGGACATCGGCCCCTCCATCGCGGTGCCGAAACCCGGCTTTCATGGTTTCACTCTCGCCCAGAACGTGCCGGCTCGCGAAGGGGTTACCGCGCTCCTCGACCGCGCGAAGGCCGCCGGCGGCACGATCGTCAAACCGGCTCAAGACACTTTCTGGGGCGGACACAGCGGTTACTTCACCGATCTCGACGGCTACTACTGGGAAGTGGCGTGGGCGCCGATGTTCCAGTTTGCCGCCGACGGCTCGCTCGTGATCCCGGACTGAGCGGAGAAGACGATGCCCTCGGAGCCGAAAGAAGAAGGACCTGTTTGGTTAATCAGGCTACTGACGTCGCTAGTGGTTGTTGCGGCGGTATGCGTGGTCGTAGCAACTGCGTTGCCCTTCACGAGTCCGCGCCTGCAACCGGAGGGTGGTTCTCCTCGTGAAAGATGTCTGAGTAATCTCAAGCAACTTGGGCTGGCCGTCGCAATGTATGCAGATCAGAACCAAGGCCGATGCCCCATGGATTCGGCCAATCCAACCCTTGTAGGAAGCATGCGATTGTTAAGCAACGTGCTTATGTCGGTCAAAGTGTTTCATTGCCCCGAGGATCATCGTCCGGGCGCAACGGCGGCACGGGACTACGAAACACTGACGACCCTAAACATCAGCTATTCGTATGTGCCGAATCTGAAGTGGCAGGACAAACCAGATTCTCCGCTGATCCTGGATCGGATCTACTCGACAACGAAAGGCAGTGCGTGGCCAAGCGACGGGAATCATGGAGATAAGGGTGGGAACGTTGGTTTCATTGACGGCCATGTTGCGTGGCAGAGTAGATTGCCAGCCGCGCTCAAGGATAAGGATGGCAAAGAGGTCGTGCTGAGTCCGTGACCAAAAGCGGGATACGGATGGCGTCGATACTGCGATTCCGAAAAAGCTTTGGGTACAAGCTGGTGGGCAACGTACTCGCGGCAGTGGTGGCGCTGGTGTTTCTGTTTTTGCCGGGGCTGACGGTGGTGCGGGACATCGCGGATCCGGGGATGAGGCGGCCGGGGATTCCGAGCAAGGCGTGGCGGATGCACCGGTATCTGACGCCGCGCATCGAACGCTGGGCCCGAGAACGCGTCGCGTCGAAGAAGGCCGGCCACCTGAATCTCTACGACGTGCCGGGCACGGAATGGCCGATGTTCACGTGCGTGTTCTACCTGCGGGCAACGGAGGCGCTGCAGGAGGCGTGGGAGAAAGACCATCGGTTGGCACGCCACGCCCCGCTGACGTATGCGCGCGGCGCGGTCGAGGCCGCCAAGGACCTGATTCTCGATCCCGTCCATCATACGTGGGTGCGACAGCATTGGGGCGATGATTACTGGCATACGCAGAACGTCTTCTTTCGTTCGCTTGTAATCTCGGGCATCACCAGCTACGAGAAACTCATCGGCGATGGCAAGCTGCGCCCCCTGCTGCGCGACCAGGCGGATACGCTCTCGGTCGCGCTGGACCGATCGAAGCTCGGCGTGCTGGAGGATTATCCGGGCGAATGTTACCCGATCGACGTGCTGGCGGCCATTGCGTGGATCAAGCGCGCCGACGAGTTGCTCGGCATCGACCGCTCGGCGTTTTATGAGCGGTCGCGGCGCGGGTTTGCGGGGTCGATGCTCGACCCGCGCGGGCTCGTCCCCTACTCCGTCGATTACCTGAGAGGGACGCAGGACGAACCGTCGCGCGGCATCGGCAATTCGCACGTGTTGATTTCCGCGCCGGAGTTGTGGCCGAAACAGGCGAAAACGTGGTACGACCTGTATGAGAAACATTTTTGGCAGGAACGTTGGTGGGCCGCTGGCTTTCGCGAGTATCCCAAGGATGTGACCGACTATAGTTGGTACGATGTGGACGCGGGCCCGATCATCGACGGCTTCAGCATCTCGGGGAATGCCTTCGGCGTCGCCGCAGCACGGATCAATGGGCGCTTCGACCACGCTTACACATTGTCAGCGCAAGTCTTGACGGCTTGTTGGCCGCTGCCGAATGGGATGCAGCTTCTACCGCGCGCGCTGTCGGAATCCAGCGGTGGCCATGCGCCCTATCTCGGTGAATCGGCGATCATGTTTTTTCTTACGCAGAACCCAAAGGATGGAACCAACACCGTGACGGGCGGACATCTGGTTGGCTCCGTGTACCTCGGCCTGTTGTTCTACCTCGGATTCGGCGGCTTGGTTTTGTGGCGGGCCGCAAGCAACGTGCGAAAGCTCTGGGGGGAACATGTCGCGGCCCAGGAATCCAGATGTGGTTGATCGCCGGGAGCAATTCACGTGTCATGTCGGCTTTCGGCTTGAGGCTTGGGGAGTATGGCGGTAGCGTCGAACGATGAAGGGCGAGCGAAGGTTAGCCCTGCATGCTGGCGGAGAAGACGGCCATGGGTGAAGAAAACGATTCGCTGGTGGGCATTCCGGAACTTGGCCCCGGAGAATGCGTGGTTGTGGAGTCGTTGCTGCAAGCCGCCGAGGTGTTCTACGTTTCCCAGCCCGGCGACTACGAGTGCGGCCCGCGGCTACTCATAAAAGCTTCGGACCGGGCTGACGTAAAGGAGATGCTGGCGGACTTCAGGATTCGGACAGCAAGGGGTCAGCTCGTTCCCATACCGTGGTAGCCGCGTTTCACGCAACTCCTACGGCGAACCACGCAATCAACTGGAGGAATCGATGATGCGGAATTTACTCGTGCGGGGATGCCTCGCAATCGTGGCATTGATCGGGTCGGGATGCGCCACGACTGCGAAGCAATCCAGCTTTCTGTCGGACACCAGTCGATTGCATGCGGGTCGATTTCTTCAGAACTACTGGTCCGCCCCTGAAATGACCAGCCAGGCATGTTCGAAGATTTACATCGAGCCCATCGATACTTCCCGCATCACGGATCAACGGGGGGTAAGCGTAGCGGACATCGCCGATTGGTTGGCGACGGGGGTCGCCCTGGCCGTGCATCAGAACAGTGGTTGGAACACCGTTGACCGAGCTCAGGAATCGACAAGCAGATTGGAGATGGCGGTCACCTCTTATACGACGGGAAGCTCCACCGGGCGCGCCTTGGTGGGTGGGCTCGGCGTGGGACGCGCTGCGGTGCGAGTGGAAGGGAGGCTGGTCGATTCCGCAACGAACAAGGAGTTGGCGTGCTTTATCGACCGGCAGACAGACACTGGCACCGGTGGCCTTGACGATCTTGGTGGCGACGCCGGCCCCGAATTAATCGAGCGGATGCTCGATCATCTTGGGACGGACCTCATCAAGGAGCTTTCCGTGAACGGCCTTGAGGGCGCGAAGTGAACGCATCGGCTCTCCACGCGACAATTCACCTTGCGAGGTGGGATATGTCGCGGTAGCGTAGAGAAAGTGACGGGCGCAGAATGGCTGAACAATCATCCCAAGGAGAGGAGTCGATCATGGAACCATCGCAGACACCGGAAAGCAAATGCGGTTGTCCGTGCCACTGTATGACGGGCATACTCATCGCGTTGATTGGACTGACGTTTCTGCTGGGTGCGTTTAACGTGTTGAGCGCGAGAGTCGTCGAGATCACGTGGCCGATCCTGCTGATACTCATCGGCGTACAGAAGGTTTGCGGCAGGAAGTGTAAGTGCTGCAAGCCGGCGTAGGCCAGATAGGGGGCGCGGAGGGAATTCGTCATGTCCAAAGAGATCAAGCATCAGGTGATGATCTGCGCCCCGCCGGCGCGGGTGTTCGAAGCGCTGATGGACTCGAGGAAGCACGCGGCGTTCACGGGCGAGCGGGCGGCCGTCAGCCGCCGGGTGGGCGGCGCGTTGCGCTGTTACGGCAGCTACATTACGGGGATCAATCTGGAGATTGAACCCGGCAAACGCATCGTCCAGGCCTGGCGTTCGCGCGATTGGCCGAAGGGTACGTATTCGATCGTCACGTTCGCGCTTTCGAAGATGGCCGGGGGTAAGACCCGGCTTCGCTTCACTCAAGTGGGCGTTCCTGCGGGCGATTACGCGAGAAAGAACGCCGGCTGGCGAACGCACTATTGGCAGCCGCTGAAACGATATCTGGAAGAGTGCGACTGCGGAGCACACTGTGATCGTTGAATCAGGAGCCGGTTGGCCATGAAAGCCATTGAGATTGCATTTACAGTATATCCGGTGACGGACTTGAAGCGGGCGCGTCAGTTTTATGAGGGTGTGTTGGGTTTGGTGGTGTCGCATCGCTTCGGCGATGACAGCAAGGGCATGATCGAGTATGACATCGGCCCCGGCACGCTGGCAATCGGCGCGGGCGCGCCGCAATTCACGCCGTCGGCGGGCGGGGGTTGCGCGGCGATTGAATATGACGACTTCGACGCGGCGATCAACCGCCTCCGGCAGGGCGGGTGCAGGTTCCTCGGCGAACCGCACGAGACGCCCGTATGCCACATCGCCGTGGTTTCGGATCCCGACGGCAACACGCTGATGATACATAAAAGGAAGGCTCGTTGAACCCGTAGGGGCTGAGGCGGGTTGCAGCGCGGGCACAAGGCTTCCTTTCGGTGTTTTTTGCGCATCGACGTTGAAACTTGGTTGCCGGGCCGCAGGGTGCGGCATTATACTGGTTGCGGAGCGAGCCGCCACAAGAAAGTGTTCGATGACACGTCAGCAATTATTGGACAATCTTGACACGGTGCAGAAGGCCCAACGGCGGTTTGCCATCATGGTGGTGTGGGCCGGCTTGATTTTTTCGTGTTTCGCGCTGGTGTTCGTGAAGGCGTTTCGAAGCCGGATCGTCGTCGTTGAGGTCGGCGCGGTGTTCCTCTTCGCGGCGGTCGCGGCCGACCTGCTGCGGCTGCTGCGGCAGCGGGCGAAGCTCGGGTTGGTTTGCCCCAAATGCCGCGACGTCTTCGGCGAGGAGAAGTTTCAGGTGGTCATGACCACCGGCAAGTGCCGCAAGTGCGGTCACAGGGTTCTGGATGATTGACATCCGCGGTAACGCGGTTACTTCCCTGCCAGCCACCGGATCATGGCCGCCTTCTTGTCTCCGAAGAGCACCTTGACCGCGATGCGGATTTCGTCGCGGGATTCAGGGTTGCGCTTCCACCGGAGTTGGAGCGAGCGCAGCCACGAGTCGTAGGGTTTGCCGGCGCGATAGGCGGCGCGCGGTTCGGAAACCTTCAAGGTTCGGTTGCCCGACAGCAGCTTGTGCATCTGGTCGAGCGTGATGGGTTTGGCGGTAAACGCTTCGGCGTGAATCCCCAGGCGATAGGCGATCGACTCGATGCCCTTCGTGGACGGGATGCGTTTGCCCGAAGTGAAATCGCTGACGGAGCCCTGGCTGATGCCGAGTTGCTCCGCGGTCTCGACCTGCGTCCACTGCGCCGCCGCGAGCAGCATACGGAAGTTGGCGGTGAACACTCGGCGGGTATCAGAATTAGATGTTGACATGGTTATCGCTTTCCGATATTGGGGTGCGCCATGGGGACGTATAGGGTATTTGCATTGGTGCTATGCCAACCCAACCATAGTCCCGCCGCAAACTCAAGTCGAAAACGAAAAAGAAACGCGCCCCGGAGATTCCAGTCGGCAACGCCCGGGACGCGTCCTGACGATTCATGAGCCGCACCCTCAAGAAGGCAAGGAACCGGAAGCCTGCGAAGCCCGCCGAATCGGTATTTCAGCAGTCGTGGTTCTTCCAGATGCTCCCCTCGCCGGTCAATGGCGAAGTCCGCTTGCGCATGCGGCGTCCGTCCCCTTGGGTCAGCGTCGCCGATGCCACGGAACTGATGGCCTGCTCGGTCCAAAAGGTGCACAACCTCTGCGAAGAAGGCACCCTTGAATGGCGCTGGCTCGATCACCAAGGTTCTGGCGGCAAGAAACTCATTCTCGTCGATTCCATCCAGCGCTACATCACCAAACCAAGAAGTCGTAACTCCCGGTGTCCCGCCACAACTGGCGCTGCGGCAGTCAATCCTGTCCGGAAGGCATGCGACTGCGGCTGAAACCGACACCTACTGCGCACCTCCCAGAAACCTGTCGTGCATCCAAAAGCCATTCTCAATCTTCCCATTCGGATAGGTCATGGTGCCCATCCCCTCCATGATCCCGTCACGGAACCGACCCGCATATTTGCGACCATCGGGCCACCGCATCTCCCCCGGACCTTCGGGCAATTCGGCGGCATTCTCCACGAGTTTCCAGTCTCCCTTGTAGCGGCGCCCGTCTTTCCACGTGATCGTTCCGCCGCTCCTGGTTCCGTCGCGGTTCCAGGTCCCAACTTCAAAGCTGCCGTCGGGCGCAACCCACGTTCCACTCGCCTTGTAGGCTGTGCCCTTCCTGAATTCACCTACCTGGTAGGTCCCATCCGGCGACGTGAAAACTCCCTGCCCATTCATCTCGCCATCCTTGAACTCACCCACATACCGGGCGCCGCCGGGCAACGTCAGCGTTCCGTGACCCTCCAGCTTGCCGCCTTTGAACTCACCCACGTACTGTGATCCGTCTGCGAACGTCAGTGTCCCCTGGCCTTCGCGTTTGTCATTCTTGAACTCGCCCACGTATTTTTCACCGTTCGGCAACGCCATGGTTCCCTGACCACTGCGTTTACTATCCTTGAACTCCCCCACATACACTATCCCATTGGTACCGATCAACGTCCCCTGCCCATTGGACCCGCCGTCCCGAAACTCGCCCACGTACTTCGACCCGTCTGGCATCGTCAACGTTCCTTGACCGCTGGCCTTGCCATCCTGAACCGCCCCCACGTAACGCTGCCCGTCTGCCAGCGTCAGGGTTCCCTGGCCATTCGGATTGCCCGGCTTTGAACTCCCCTACGTATTGCTTTCCGTCGGGCCACGTGCAAGTTCCCCAGCCGTCCGGCTCGCCCTCCTTCATCTCGCCCACATACTTCGCGCCCCCCGGGAAAGTTCTCTCCTCCGGCTCATTCCCCTTGCCCCCCTTGCCGCACCCGCCGCCCAGCGCCAGCACCAACGCCGCGCCAACAATTGTCAGAGAAAAATTCATGCGTGATTTCATCGTCGTCTCCACCAGCGTGTCCCGGAACAAATCGCCCACACCAGCCTCATCACCCCGGCCGCCAACACGAGCGGGATCCCCACCGTGATCACCAGCAGCAACCCGTTCATCTCCGGCATCGCACCAAACACCGACCCCGTGATCCTCCACAGGAATACAAACAGAATCCCAAACACCACCGCCCCCACGCCCACCATGATCAACACCTTCTGCATAAGCCCCATCGTAGGCTTTCCCGCCGCAGGCGTCAACGCCTCCGGAACGTATCCGGCTGACGGAGCACGTAGACCAAGGTCGGCGTTGTCGTCGCTTCTCTTGTAAAACCGTGACGTCACGACCACGGTTTGCGAGATCTTCATATCTTGAACCGACCTTGGAAGCCTTGAATCTGCTGGACAGGAGGATTGACTTGGTGATATTTTTCACAAAGTTAGAAGTTGTGAGTTATACGCCCTGTCAACGGTAGACCGTCCCGGACCGCGAGACGGATTTTGAGTATGCGGTTGACAGAGCACGCTTGGTTTCCCGCACGATGTTGCATTTGAGTAAGTGAGGGCAGGGAACAAGCGCCCCGATGCGCACAGGGAACCGTCGGATGTACCAGGGGAGGAGTTGATATGAGAAGTGCACTGTCCTGCCAAGTCGTGGGGTGCATGGCTTTCTTCGTGGCCTGCGGCATTACGACGGTCGCTTCCGCCCAAGCTACAACAAACCGCACGATCCGCATCGTGTGCTACAACATCGATGCCGACCAGGGCCAAAACGGTGCTCAGTATACCCTTCCGCAACCGGGGTTGATTACTCCCTCCAGCGGGGGAAGTGTGACGAACGGCGGCGTGCTCGAAGGGATTGGAGAAGAGGTTGTGAATGGCGATCCGGCACAGCCGATCGACATTCTCGCGTTGGAGGAGACGACCAGCAACACGACCACCGTCCAGCCGATCGTGGACGGGTTGAACACTTTCTATTCGGTCCATGGTCCATCCGCCGGGTATGCGATGAGCCCCTACCAAGCGACGGAAAGCGGCGGAAGCCCCACCAGTGGCAACGGCCCCAATGCCATCGTGTACAACACGTACACAGTGCAACTCTTGGCCTCCGTCCCGGTGGACCCTCCGGGCGGCACGAGCCAACTGGGGTCCGCCAGTGGTGAATATCGGGAGGTGATGCGATACGAGTTCGCGCCGGCCGGTGTGACGCCCGCGACGAACAATGAGTTTTACATCTATGTGAGCCACTACAAGGCCGACTCAGGCTCGATCTACGATGCCGACCGCTTGGGCGAAGCCACAATCATCCGCAATGACGAATCGACCAATTTACCCCCGAATTCCCGGGTGATCTACTTGGGCGACTACAACGTCGACGACGGCAGCGGCGAACCCGGGTACCAGACAATCCTTTCCAACAGCGCGCCCGACGGCATGCAGCAGGGTCAGGGAGTCGACCCTCTCAATCCGTCGGGGTCCACCACCATCAATTGGGAAGCCAGCACGACCGATACAAATATCCTGTTCATGTTAACCGAAGAAGACTACGAACTCCGTTACCGCGACGATCTTCAGGTGATGACGAGCAACGTCTATTACGACGTAGCGGAGGGCTTGCAGTACGTTCCCAGAACCTACCACGCGTTTGGCAACAATGGTTCGCTCCCCTATGGGGATACCGTGGTTGACCCTTCCAATACTGCGCTGAGTGGGATCCCGTCGAATGCGTATATCAGCCCCGCGCAGTGTTATACAAACCTCACCACCGCCAGTGATCACCTGCCCGTTGTGGTCGATTACACCATCCCCATCCCCGCATCGGTCTGTTCTTACACGATCAACACCAGCTCCTCGCCTTCTGGTGGTGGCACAACCAGCGGCGGCGGGACGGTGGCTTGTGGCTCGAACGTGACGGTCTGCGCGGCGGCGAACTCCTGCTACGGTTTCGTGAATTGGACGGTGGGAGGCAACGTGGTCAGCACCTCGGCCTGTTACAGCTTCATAGCAACGGGTAATCAAACCTTGGTGGCCAACTTCGCGGCGAATGGCCGCCCGACACTTGGCACGCTGAAAACTCTTCACTCATTCGTTGGCGCCAGCGACGGGACCTATCCCGTCGCCGGGCTGGTGCAGGCCAGCGACGGCAACTTCTATGGCACGACCTACTCCGGCGGGGCGTACGGCAACGGTGCCGCCTTCCGGATCACTCCGAGCGGAACCCTCACGCTTGTCCACTCCTTCTCCCCCAGTGAGGGGGACTATCCGTACGCCGGGATGGTGCAGGGAAACGACGGCTATCTCTACGGCACCACCTACTGGGGCGGTTCGAGCCGCACCGGTGCCGTGTTCCGGATGAGTCTGAGCGGCAGCCTGACGACTCTTTGGTCGTTTTCCGGCAGCGACGGGACCCACCCAGAAGCCAGGCTTGTCCAGGGCAGCGACGGCAATTTCTACGGCACGACCTACTCAGGCGGGGCGAGCGGCAACGGCAGCGTGTTCAAGATCAGTTCAAGCGGTAGTCTGACGACTCTTTGGTCGTTCACCGGCGGCAGCGATGGGGGCAGTCCATACGCCGGGCTGGTGCAAGGCAGCGACGGTAATTTCTACGGCACGACTGAAGAGGGCGGGGCGAACTACTACTATGGTACCGTGTTCCGGATCAGTCCGAGCGGCAGCCTGACGACTCTTCACTCCTTCGGCTACAGCGATGGGGCTTATCCACTGGCCGGGCTGGTGCAGGGCAGCGACGGTAATTTCTACGGCACGACGTACTTAGGCGGGGCGAATGGCCCCGGCACTGTGTTCAAGATCAGTCCCACGGGCAGCCTGACGAATCTTTGGTCGTTCACCGGATGCAGCGATGGGGCTTATCCAGAGGGTGCGCTGGTGCAGGGCAGCGACGGCAATTTCTACGGCACGACCTATGGCTCGGGGTCGGGGCCGAGCGGCTACGGCTCCGTGTTCCAGATCAGCCCGAGTGGTAGCCTGACGAGTCTTTGGTGGTTCACAAACGGCGTTGATGGCGGCAATCCTTGGGCTGGGCTGGTGCAGGGCAGTGACGGCAGTTTCTACGGTACGACCGCCTATGGCGGGGCGAGCGGCCGTGGCGCCCTTTTCAAACTCTCGGTTCCCCTCAATCCACCACCCAATACGATCAACACCAGTTCCTCCCCTTCGGCCGACGGCTCGACCAGCGGGGCCGGCACCTATACCAACGGCGCCCCGGTCACGGTGTCTGCGACCCCCAATCCCTGCTACAGTTTTGTGAACTGGACGGACGGCGGAACCGTGGTCAGCACATCAGCCGCGTATAGTTTCGTTCTCATCTCAAACCGTACGCTGGTCGCCAACTTCGCGCCGACCTTCTATACGATCACCGCCAACTCCTCGCCTTCTGCTGGCGGGATAATCAGCGGCGCTGGCACGGTCCCTTGCGGCTCGAATGTGACGGTCTGCGCGACCGCCAACTCGTGCTGCTACAACTTCGCGAATTGGACCGACCAGAATAGCAACACGGTCAGCACCTCGGCCTGTTATAGCTTCACGCCGGCGGGTGATCAGGTCTTGGTCGCCAATTTCACCCCGATCATCTTCACGGTCAGCACCAATTCCTCGCCCTCCATCGGTGGCACGGTCACCGGTGCCGGCGCGTATCCCTTTGGCTCGAACGTGACGCTTTGTGCCACCGCCAACTCGTGCTTCAGCTTCGCGAATTGGACCGTGGACGGCAACATGGTCAGCACTTCGGCCTGCTACACCTTTGCGACCACCACCAACCAGACCGTGGTCGCCAACTTCGCCCTGACCACCCTCGCCGGCAACCTGACGCCCCTTTGGTCGTTCACCGGCGGCAGCGATGGAAATTATCCAGACGCCGGCCTGGTGCGGGGCGGCGACGGCAACTTCTACGGCACGACCTACTCCGGCGGGGCCTACAGCTACGGCACCGTGTTCCAAATCACCCCGAGCGGCAGCCTGACGACTCTTTGGTCGTTCACCGGCGGCAGCGATGGGAACTATCCATACGCCGGCCTGGTGCAGGGCAGCGACGGCAACTTCTACGGCACGACCGTGACAGGCGGAGCCAACGGTAGCGGTACCGTGTTTCAGATCACTCCCAGCGGCGCCCTGACCACCCTTTGGTCGTTCACCGGCGGCAACGATGGAGACTCACCTGCGACGGCGCTCGTGCAAGGCAACGACGGCAACTTCTACGGCACCACCTATGACGCCGGAGCGAACGGCGCCGGCACCGTGTTCCAGATCACATCCGGCGGCAGTCTGACCACCCTTTGGTCGTTCACCGGCGGCAGTGATGGGGCGAACTCATACGGCAGCCTCGTGCAGGGCAGCGACAGCAATTTCTACGGCACGACTTCCGAAGGAGGGGCGAGCGGCAACGGCGCCGTGTTCAAAATCAGTTCGAGCGGCAGCCTGACGACTCTTTGGTCGTTCACCGGCGGCAACGATGGAGGCTATCCATTGGCCGGGCTGGTGCCGGGCGGCGACGGCAATTTCTACGGCACGACCTACGACGGCGGAGCGAACGCCGCCGGCACCGTGTTCCAGATCACGCCCGACGGCAGCCTGACGACCCTTTGGTCGTTCACCGGCGGCAACGACGGAGCCTGGCCAGCCGCCGCTCTTGTTCAGGCCAGCGACGGGTATTTCTACGGCACGACTTCTGGAGGCGGGGCCAGCGGCATCGGCGCCGCGTTCAGGATCAGTCGCACTGGCACCTTGACGAATCTCTGGTCGTTCACCAATTGCGCCGATGGCGCGACTCCAACAGCGGCGCTCATATCGAGCGGTGACGGCAACCTCTATGGCACAACCTACGGATCGGGATCGGGACCCAGCGCCAATGGCTCCGTGTTCGAGTTGGCCGTCTCGCGCACGATCACCACCAGCAGTTCGCCCCCCGCTGGCGGCTCAACCACCGGCGACGGTGTCGTGGCGCCCGGCTCGAACGTGACGGTCTGTGCGACTGCCAACCCGTACTACGGCTTCTTGAATTGGACGGTCAACAGCAACACGGTCAGCACCTTGCCTTGCTACACGTTCACGGCGGCTGACGATGAGAACCTCGTGGCCAACTTCACGTTGGTCGATTCCGTTGGCGACGGCATCTTGGATATCTGGCGGCAGAGTTACTTTGGCGGCAGTGGCGCGACCACCAACAATCTTTCCTGCGCGACGTGCGACGCCGATGGCACCGGCCAGAATAACCTGTTCAAGTACGTCGCCGGTCTCGACCCGACCAATCCCGCATCGGTTTTCCTGCTCAACATCGCCACCGTACCCAACCAGCCACCGTGGCAGAATTTGCTCTTCAACCCGGTAGTTGGAGGCCGCACCTACACCCCTCAATTCAGTACCGATTTGGTGAGCGGTGTCTGGCTGCCACTTACGACATACACGGGTCCGTTGACGAACGGCAACCAGGTCACGATCACCGACACGAACCCGATCCCGCCGCAGGAGTTCTACCGCGTCCACATTTCGCTGCCGTGACGAAACTGTTGCTGCAGGTTCTCGCATTGACGGCCCGACCATTCCGGCGTTGCACCGGGGAATTCAACTGCCTACACTGCGCCGCAACGGATCAAGCTGCGCCGAATCGAAGCGACCATGAAGATCCTTCTCTCGATTTGTCTGCTCGCGGCGTCGATGGCTTTCGCCGTCGAAACCAATCTCACTCTCACCGTTGACGGCGTCACCTACACCGGCGTCCGGTTCGGACGAGTGACACCCGGCTCGGTCGTGGTCTTCCATTCCACGGGCGTCGCCACCATCCCCCTGGAAAAATTGTCGGCGGAACTTCAAAAGCAATTCGACTTCGACCCGCAAAAAGCCGCCGTCTGGCGGGTGCTCCAACAGAAAGCCGCCGAGGCCCAACGGAAAGCCGACGCCGAAGCCGCCGAAGCCAGCCGCAAAGCCGCCGCCACCCAGCCCGCTCCCCAACCGCAGACCGCCGCGCCTCAGGTCGCTCAACGGCCCTTCTCCCCGCCCGCGTCCCCGCCGATCACTGCCTGCCCCGATCTCCGTCAGTCCGGCGCATTCGGTTTTCCACAGAAACAGGCCATCGTGCTCTACGAGAGCCCCGTCTTCCGCCTTTCGGTCTACAACGACAATCGCTATCTCTTCGCTCAGGCCGTCATATGGAACGACAACGTCTTCAGCGTCACGAATGCAAACGGCTTCATCGATTGCGTTTCATCCCAGCTCTCGCTCGATTTGAACAACGACGGCGTGCTGACCCCCGACGTCGATCGACAGTACCAGATCGGGCCCGCTCCTTACGCGCGCGGTCTGCGTTACTACATCCCCAGAAAGAGCGGCGCCACCGGCGCCTACACTCAAGACCCTACCCGGGGCGTCGGCGCGATCCGCTATGTCGAAGCCCTCTACGGAAGACGCGCTCGCGTCGATTCCTATCTCATCCCCCTCGGCGAGATTTCCAAACACCCCGGCGACCGACTCGGCATCTCCTTCTGGACCCGCTCCTTCAAACCGCCGCTCCGATACAGCTCCTCGGGCCAAAACTGGGTATGGTATGACATGACGCAAGTCCCGTTTTCCAGTGGTCAGTTCACTCTCACCAAAGGCAGCCCCGACATCGACCTCGACAAAGTCCCTGACGACCGCACCGACCCCTCACCGTACCCCTGACGTATCCCACTGCCCGGGCGTTTCTCGGCACGTCCCATCCAGAACGTGCCTCCCCTACTTCTGAAATTGCTTGAACATCTGCTGGATCTGCTCCTGCGTTTGCCGCTGCATCTCTTCCGCTTTGCGTTGACCAAAACTGGGCGGCATCACGGACGAGTACATTACCCAGTAAGAAAGACCAAAAAACAATCCCAAGCCAGCAAGGATCAAAAGCCCTTGCCTGACATGGCCGATGCACATCCCGTAAATAGGACACAACAGAGCCGCGCAGGCGAAGGGCAAGCTCGCCGCCTCGAGGCTAATCGCCCAAACAAAACTCTCCCGCATCGCCAAGAATGCCACAAACTGAATTCCAATCAGAATCAGCAGGCAATGAACACCCGCCTCAATCGAGGGGTGAATAGTGGATTTCTCGCGAGCTGAGGATGGCGGGACCAAAGGATACTTGGACGTCACAGGTGCTGGGATAAACGGGCTTTTCGGCTTGGCTGACTTTACTTCAACTCGCTCCGGCGTGTCCTGTCGGCTGGGTGGCGAACTGCTCGGCACATAGATCGGCTTCCCGCACCCCGGACAATCAATCGTGATCCCCGCTCCCGCTTCGTCGACAACAAGCTTCTTCCCGCACTTGTCGCACGTAAAGGAAATGTCCATCGATTACTGAGAGCCCTTACACGGGTGTCCGGTTCGTTTTCCCGCGTTTGCGCGGGTGGTACTCCCGCGGAGTCTCGCCGACAATCGCAACCGCATCCGCGATTGCGCCTTGGGGTTTGAACTCAATTTGTAACTTCGAATTCCCGAACATGGACGTGTTCTCGCTCATCAGTCGCGAAGCAGCCATTTTGCAGTACGCTGTGTCGAGTTCCACTCCGATGCTGTTTCGTCCGCACTTCAGCGCGGCGACCATCGTTGTGGCCGTGCCGCAGAACGGATCGACAACCGTGTCGCCGACAAACGAGAACATCTGGACCAACCGGGACGCAAGTTCGAGCGGAAATGGCGCGGGATGCTCTTTCGTCGACGCACCGGTCAGATTCCAAAACTGTTGAAACCATTTATTGAATTTGTCCTTCGGGATCATGCTCAACCGGCGTTGCTCCTCGGTGGGTTTGCGGTAGCCGCCCGGCTTTCGCTGCATGAGTATGAACTCAATGTCATTCTTTATGATGGCGTTTGGCTCGTACGGCTTGCCCAGAAACTTCGAACCGTTGCTCACTTCATAACTGGCGTTCGAAATCTTGTGCCAGATGATCGGGTTCAGGTTGTCGAACCCGATCTTGCGGCACGCCACGCAGATGTCTCCGTGCAATGGCACAACCGTATGGCGTCCGTTGTTTTCTCTGCGCGAGAGACAAACATCTCCTACGACGCACACCAGACGGCCTCCCGGCACGAGAATGCGGAAGGCCTCACGCCAGACGCGGTTCAACTCAGACAGGAATGTTTCATAAACTGCGACGTGGCCGAGTTGTCCTTCCGAATCGTTGTATCTCTTCAGGTTCCAATACGGCGGAGACGTGACAATGAGATGAACCGATTCCTCGGGAATGAACGCGAGGTCGCGCGCGTCTCCCTGCACCAGACGATGCACCGTGGGGATTTCGTCAATCGTCTGAGGACTGGATGCCACGTACTTCATAGCTCTTTGATTCGTCCTGAAAATGCCGCCACATGCCCGACCAACGAATTGGCGAACGTCTGGAATGTGAGGTCGGCGGCGGGCTCGGAGTACTCACCGTTCGCTCCCTTTCCCGCATTCGACATCATGAATGAAGCGGCATCGTAGTGACGCTCTAACACGAGGCGGCGACAGAATAATTCGTAACGCTTCGCGTACGACGAGTTCCGGAACTCAGGGAATACTTTGAAATGTGGCTCTTTGACACCCACGGCACGCGTCGAGGGTGCGCAGTCCTCCAAAAGGAACATGTAGCCAATCCATGGCCGAACGGTTGACCCGAATGCCTTCTCGCGAAAGGCTGTCCAAAGATCCAACGCGCTCCCCATCGCTTCTTCGGTGCGATTGTTGAAATTATTGCCGAACGACGGCCCCACCTGCGACTTGGCCTCAAGTGCCGCTATCAACTGGCCTTTCACGACCACAATGAAATCCCATTTCTTGTTCGGCCGGAAGTAGCCCGGCAATTCGAGCGAATCTTCATAATAAATATCCGCCCGGTCGATCCCCGCTTCGACCACCAGTCTGGTCAGCAGATCGATAAACCCGTCCATTTGCGCGCCGCCTGTTACCGCCGAACGCAGACCCTGATCCGAGCCGCCCGCCTTTTGCTGTTTTTGCAGCTGATCGGATCGCGTCTGCCAATAAAACTTAACTGCATCCGGAACGTGCTTCCGCAGTTCTGCCAGAATTGAGGGCCTTTTTGCCATCGCACGTGTGAGTCTAGCAGAATCGCATTTGCGTTTCAATGTCCTGCCTGCGCGCGCCGACATTGCCGGCCTCTTGGGAAATACCCGGAGCTTTTCACACTGTCCGAGCACCGCGCACCGCAGAACGAAAACGGCCCAACGCGATACTCCGAATCGCTCGCAGAACTCCGGAGAAATGCGCTGCGCGAGACGGGCTGAATTTCAACACGCGCAAACACAAAAAAACGACAAAAATGCCATTTTTACCCCAAAATCCATTGTAACTTGCCTATAACCATGATGTTACAGCCCAAAAAGAAAAGCTTCCAAACCTTCCAAACCTTCCAAAGTACACTAACGCCATTTTATAACTTCCTGTAACCTTGCTCGCGTTGTTAGAGCGGTTGGCACAAAACCCCGCCACCGCCAAAGGAGAAGAAAGATGAATTGGATGTCCAAGTTGGCCCTCCTGGTAGGACGAAAAAAGTTCGAGGACTTTGCCCAAACCAATCCGGAGTTACCCGATGACGCGCTCGCTGTCGCCAACACGCTCGATACGTATCCGGTCCGTGGCGCGGCCATGTTGATCGCCGGCTCGATCGCCCACGCCGCCGATAACGTGTTGCGCGGCTCGGAAACATTTGAACAACTCGTCACTCACGCGCTCTTGATTCTCGCGGGCCTGTGCATCATCTGGGTCCGCCACGCCATCAGCAAACACGACGTCCAGATCAACACCGCCCTCCAGAACGCGCGCTCTCTCGCCGGCCTGCCCGCCGAAGCCTCGGCGAAGGCGGGCATCGCGCCGGTGGTCAAGGCCGTCATTATCCTGCTGGCCGGTGTAGCGTGCGCTGTCACCAGCGCAAATCCCGTCAGCGCGCAGACGAACACTGCGCCGCCAAACATTGCCGCCGCGCTTACCACAAATGCGTCTTCCGCCTCCGACCTGTTTGCCCAACTGGTCAAAGACGTGGGGGCCTCCACCAAGTTCAGCAGCGGCGTGGGGGTCAATCTGCACGGGAAATTCGCGCCGTTGCTCTCGCAGGAACTCAGCCTGTTCGGCCAGACGGGCACGAACTCCGCGTGGTCGACCGGCCCGTCGCACGCGACGTTCTTCCTGCCGTCGGCCAACGAGGAGCAGCTCGGCTGGTCGTACAGCGTCTACTGGTACCACGCGCCGAAGCTGCTCCGGTTCGCGCTGTTCAACGCCGACGACATCGATATGACGATCAATTGGGGCCTGCCGGTCGAGGATTACTACCAGCTCTTCCGCCACGTCGATTGGCGCGGGAACCGGTTCGGCGTCTCCATCACCCGCAAATTCTAACCGCCGAAAGCGTCAACGAATGAACGAACATCAAATCAATTGGGGCGCTGTCCTCGCCATCATCGCCGCCCTGGAATTCCTCCGCAGCGTGCTGATCTACCAGTTCATCAGCCCGCTCCGCGGCACGGGCAAAAAAATCGACCACCTCGAACACCAGATCAACGGCCTCAATTTCGCCCACCTGCAGAAAAGCGTCGAGGACCACGAACTCCGCGTGCGCGAACTCGAGCGCGACGCGATGCCCGTCGATGATTTTCGCCGCTATACCGACATCTCCGAACGCGACCGCCGCCTCATGAACAAGAAACTCGACATCCTCCTCCAACGCACCGCGCACCTGCGCCAACCCGAAGATGAAAGGGAACTATCCGATGAAACCTGAACACCTCCGCGACCTCCGTATCGCCATCCTGCTCGAACTCTACCGCGTCCAACCCCTCGGCCGCCGCGCCGTCGTGTTGCACCGGCTCGTCCAGCAGGAAGTCCCCTGCCAGGAAACCGACGTTGCCGCCCAACTCGTGTTCCTTCAGGGCAAAAACTTCGTCTACGATATCAAGGCCGACGAGATTGCGCCCGGCCTCGACCCGTATTGGTTCATCACCGCCGAAGGCATGGCCCACTGCGAGAAGAAACACCTTGTCTAGCACCATGTCATCGCTCATTGGGCGGGCCAGCCCCCTCACCTTGATCCTCTCCCCGCTCGCGGGGCGAGGAGACCGGAATTCATTCCCCTCGCCCTTCTTAAGGGAGCGGGTCAGGGTGAGGGTTCCTTCCGTAGGCGGAATGTGCTCACCCCATGAAGCGTATCGGCCTACCATCCCACTTTCGACGGCAGCCTCGCGCTTACCTCGCGCAACCAGCATCCCCTGTCAACATCCCCCGGCCCCTTGGCCACTCACCATCATGATGCCGCTGGTTCTCGCCGCGTTGCGCCCACTCGCTGTCCGCCTGCGCCTCCTTGGATCATGCGCGGACTTGCCCCGAAGGTTTCGGGGCCTCGCGAGCTGCCGTCGATCATTTCCTGTAACCCCACCCCACCCGGAGGTAGCCCATGGGTAACGACCGAACCAAGGTCAGCATGCTCCCGAATGCCATCCGCGAGGAGATCAACCTCAAGCTTCGCAACGGATGGCGATACGACCAGATTTCCCACTGGCTTTTCGAAACGCGTGTCGGAACTGACGCCGAGCATCTTCAGCTCAAGCCCGGTGATTCCTGCTCGCTGTTTTGGATGCGCGACTGCAAGAACGAGAGCATCGCGCGCAACGCCTGCCAGCAATCGCTCTCCCGATGGTTCAAAACCGGCTACCAGAAGTGGCTCAACGACCTGGCGGATCGGGAAGAAGCGATCCGGCTTCTCGAACACGTTGAGCGACTCAGCACGACGGCCAATGAGAAGGGCCAACCGGATTCCAACCTGGGCGGCAATTTACTGATTCGCTCCATGCTCTTCGACGCCATCCAACAGATTCGCAACAAGCACAAAGACCCCGCCGACCTTGCGCGCCTCGCCAACGCCTGGGCGCGCATGAGCCAAACCGCGACCGGTGTTGAGGCTCTCAAGCTGCGCAAACAGGAAGGCATCGACGCCGGACTGCAAGCGCTCTACGACGAGGCCAAAGGCAATCCTGAAGCGATGAAACAGTTCCACAAGTTTCACGAGATCGTGAAACAGTCGGTGAAACAAACCTCATGACATCTCCCTCGGACAAGGTCGGACAGATGGCCGTCCATGACACCGAATCGAAGGTCGTGGTGCCCGTGGTCGGCTCGTTCCGCGAATTCCTCGAAAAGCACGCCCGCGTGAAAACTCCGGACGGAAGTTATGCGGCGTACACATTCGCGGGACGCGAAGCGCTGTCGTTCGTCGTCGATATCATCGACCGCGTGTTGGGATCGTCCACGGGCCAACCGATCAGCGACGCACGATTGACGGCCACTGGATCGGCGCAATGGGGCAAGACGATTCTCGAACTCAACTTCCTCGCGTTCGCGGCGGGTCTGCAATTCCGCTCGGTCGGTTTGTTCCTGCCCGACGAAGACCTCGTCGAGGGCATCGTCGACAGCAAACTGCGGCCTGACGTTCTTGACCAGCAGCCGTGGCTCAACTCGCTCATCACCCTCGGCAAAGCGGAAAACGCGTCGGGCAAAACGGTCAACCGCAAAGGCCTGTTCACCTGCACCGATGGCCGGAAAAAGTCGCACGGCATGATCCACGGGATGCAGAAAATCCCGACCACGTTCAGCTTCGATATCGTCATCGAGGACGAGAAAGACGACATCCCGCCGACGACCTCGCGTTATCTCACGGCGCGCATGACCGCCAGCGATCTGCGGTTTCGGTTGTCCATCGGCACGCAACGCTACGCCGGCGCGGGCCAGAACAAGGAATTTGAAGCCGGCACGATGCACATCGGCCATTTCACCTGCCCGAGTTGCGGCCACAAGCAGAACCCGGAAGAGAACTGGCCGCAAATCTGCCGCCTCGCGGTCGATGGAACGCCGCGAACGGATGATCCGAAGTTGCAGATGGAGGGGAATTTCCGCCGTGCCACCCCTCACCCTGACCCTCTCCCCGCAACTGAGGGGCGAGGGAAACCGACCGCCAAGTCTTCTCTCCAAGAGGAACCACCACCAACACCGCAAGGCCGATCCCCTCTCCCCATTCATGGGGAGAGGGCACCGGGTGAGGGGTTCGTTTTCGACTTCTCGCCGGACGCGCATTTTTATCTCGGCTGCGTCCGGTGCGGCGCGGAACTGGACCGCCACGCGCCCCAATTCATCCCGCAGCATCCCGAGCGCGAAGCATTGCATCACTGGTCCGTCCGCATCTCGCAACTTCTCTGCGCCGCCATCGCGCTCAAGCAAATCGTCGCCGATTGGTGCCACAACGCCGTCAAAGACCCCGACGCGATGAAGACGTTCTCGGTCGATCGCCTCGGCCTGCCGCGGTCCGCCAGCCAGCAACTCGACCAGAAGATCCTCGACCGCGCCCGCGCGCTGGAAACGTTCAATCTCTCGCTGACGCCACGCCCGGCCACGACGCGTTTCGCCGGCCTCGACACGGGAGACCGATGCTGGTTGACGGTGCGCGAGGTCGAATCGAAAACCGTCAAGCGCGTCACCTGGCTCGAACAACTCAGCGCCGAACGCGTGCGCGACCGCGTCCCGCAAATCTTCGCGCTCTTGGGCGTCACCGCGCTGTTCGTGGACGCCGGTCCGCTCCGCGACCTCGCGCGCGACCTGTGTTTCCTGTTGAACGGCCTGCTGAACTTCCGGCCGTCCCCCCTCGCCGATCCTGACCGCGCGGTGATCCGTTTCCCCGGCGGTCTCACGTGGGACGGTCCGAACCAGCGCTGGCGCGGGCTGCGATGCGCGGCCGTCGAGTTCACGCTCAAGGAAGGCAAAGGGGTCAATCACAAACTCGGCATCACGCAGGACGGATTGTTTTATCCCGTCATCGCCTGCAATCGCGACGAGACCATCGAACGGGTCGTCAACGAACTGCTCACCGCCGGCGAAAACGTCATCGAAGTGATCGACGGCAAACTGCGCACGACGCCGTCGCTGCGCCTGCCCGCGCGCACGGCGGGATCGCCGAAGATCCTCGAGACGTTCGACGCCCATATCATCGCCGGCAGCCGCCGCGAACGCGACGCGAACGGCCGGGCCGAGCATTTCGTCGACGGCTGCGAGAACCATTTTCTGCTCGGGGCGGCCTACGCCGCGCTCGCCGAGTCCGTGTGCGAACGCGCCGACATCCACTCCACCGGCGCGATGAATCCCGACGTCGCGCTGACGTGGCGATCCCCCGGACGCCTCGGAAACATTTTGGCCAGCTCCGAAGGTTCTCGAACCTTCGGAGCCAGGAGAACCTGGTGAACACGCACGGCGTCAACATCCAACGTTCAACTTTCAACGCTAAACGTCCAACCAACAACCCGCCGCGAGCAAGCTCGCGGTAACAACGGAGGAAAGAAACATGAAACAGTTCGTCCTATTCGTGATGCTTGCTGCGAGCGCCCTCACTGCCAGCTACTGGCTGTCGACTACCGAGGTTAACGCCCAAGGTTACCCGCTCGGCGCCGACGTGGCGGCGACGATCACCACCGGCAAGTTCAACATCGCCGGCACGAGTTCGACGCTGGTGGCGACCGACAACGCCGACCGCGTGTTCTGCAAAATCGTCCAGCGCGGCACCAACGCCATCGACGTCGGCTACAGCCTGACCGTCACCAACGGCCAGCAGGATTACCTCGCCGGCGCCACCGGCGCCACGTGGGTCACGCAACGTCCCGCGCTCTACAAAGGTCCCGTGTCCCTGATTCTTGACAGCCCCACCGCCGCCCTCACGTCCACCGTCACCGTCATCGAAGGCACACGGCAGGGTTTGTAACCGTCCGCCACGAAACGAGAAACCCCATGGCCAATCGCGTTCGCACAGCATGGCGCGCCCTGAAAGCGACGGGAGCCGGATTATTTCGGCGCGACCCGGGCGGCTTGTTCCAATTCGGCGAGAGCAATCTGGTCGATGAACCGGGGCGGCCGGGGACGGAGGCGGCCGGGACGGCCGCTACTACACCGCCCGCTCCCGGCACCATCATCAAAGCGCAGGTGGCCGAGCGCTGGATCAACCAGGTCTCGCGCGGACTCACGCCGGAAACCGTGGACGATTATTTGACCGCGGCGATCAGCGGCGACGCGGTCAACCAGTTCGCGCTGTTCGAGGAGATGGAAGAGAAATGGCCCGAGCTACGCGTGGCGCTTCTCAAACACAAGATCAAGGCCGCGCGCCGGACCCCGCGCATCGTCCCGCCCGATCATCCGCAAAATCCCGCGCTCGCCCGCAAGAAGGCTGACTTCGCCAATCACGTGTTCGCCGCGATGGGCCACTGGCATCGCACCGCGTTCAACCTCCTCGACGCGGTCGGCAAAGGCATCAGCGCCGCCGAGATCGACTGGCGCATCGGGCCGATGCAGGGCCGCGAGGCGGTGGTCATCGCCGAAATGCCGTGGGTCAACTTCCGGCACCTGTCGTGGTGGTGGGACAAACCCGAATTGCAGTTGTTCCCCGATTTGCGCAACCGCGCGTTGCACCTCGACGTGCCCGACCGCAAATTCGTCGTCTTCCATCATCTCTCGAAGAGCGGCCATCCCGCGCGCGCGGCCATGCTGCGCCCGCTGGCGTGGCTGTTCCTCATCTATCTCTACGCGGTGAAAGACTGGAGCACGCTCGCCGAGACGTTCGGGGTCGATGTCGCCCACGCGTTTTGCAACAAGGACGCCACCCAGGAACAGCGCAACGTCATTCTCCTCCATCTCTCCCGGCTGGCCGCGCGCGCCGGCGTGTTCGATGAAGGAACGCAGATCAATCTCCAACGCGCGTCCGGCGGCAGCGCGTTCCCGCAGGAAACCATCGCGAAATTCTGTTCCGAGAAGGCGCTCGAATGTCTGCTCGGCTCGACACTGGCGACCCAGGCCGGCGAAAAAGGCGCGCGCAGTCTCGGTCTCGTGCAACAAGACGAAACCGAGGAGCTGATCGATTGGACGTGCCTGCTGTTCGCGGGAACGATCACCGGCACCGCGTTGCGCTGGCTCATGGAGTTCAATTTCACCGAGCCCGGCGACAATCCCGTGATGGAATTGCCCACCGCCAACCGCCGCGACATCACCGCGCTGGCCAACGTCATTAATATCCTCGTCAACCTCGGCGTCCGCGTGCCCGAAGCCTGGGCCCACGCGCAATTCGACATCCCGCAGCCGCCCGGCATGACCGACGGCCAATCGCGAGCGCATCCTTACGCCGAACCGCAACGGCTCTGCCGATCAACTCCGCACCGACACGCATGGCAATCCGATCACCGCGTCGCAGGCCCGTCGGGTTCTCGACGCCCTCCGTCTCCGCGCCATCGGCGAATGCCGCGACCTGCGCGCCTTCGATCAACTCGCCGCACCGATTGAAAAACTAGTTGCGGGAAACGAACCGGAGCAAGCGCGGGCGGAATGGCAGAGGGTTTCGACTCAGATAAATCCCGAAGAACTACGCGGCGTCGAACGCGAGATGTTCTTTCTCGCTGACCTGGTTACGCAGTTGGGTGTGGAACAACGACCGGAGGTCAAGCGATGAGCGTGCTCAAGACTTGGGGAGTTGTCGCGGCGGGCCTGTGTCTTCTTTCCGCTGGATGTCACGCCGAAACTGGATGTAGCGACCATGGATCAGATGGGCGAACTCATGCGGGGACACCGAAGTTCCTTGAATCGCCTCGGCGACAAGACGGTCGTACCGCTGTTTGCAAACGACCATCTGATCAGGTTCGGCGGTTTCCAACTCGTATTTCGCGCGGAGAATGGCTTGGAGGTCTTTCATTACCCATTCGCGGACACGTTAACCATGCAAGCCCAGTGGTCGTCTGCAACGGCCCCCAGATTCAGATTTTTCGAGCAAATTCGCCGATAATCGGGCGAGTGGTGCTGCCTTTGGGAAACAGGGGCCCGCGATGGCGAAGAGGAAACCGGCCAGCAGGCCCGCCGCGACCGCGCCCACAGTCCACCAAACTTTCTTCGATTTCATGGCCGAGCTTTTACGCCGGAGGCCCGCGCCGATACAACACAAAACGGGGGAAATTTTGGGCAACTTTTGTCACGGATTTCCAAGCCAAATCGCCGATAACCGGGCGAGATGGTTCACCCGACGATCTCACGCAAAGCCGCTTCACGGCGCGCGGGAGTCATGTCGCTGTACCATTCGGTGTAGTTCATCCGCAACGTCTCGACCATGGCCCGCAAGTCTTCGACCTGCAGGCCGAGGTGTTTGGGATCGACCTCGGTATGGTCGAGCACATCGAGCAGCAGCGATTCGCCGAAGCCGAGCAGGCTGGTCAGGAGCACGCGATGGAATTGAACGTCGCGGGGCTGGGGATCCACAAGGATGAGCTTCTTCTCTTCCGTGCGGCGAAACATCTTCACCGCGCACAACCAGAGGGAGAGACGATAGAGCAGATTCCCGCGCCGTTCGGAGATCTCCTGCTCGATTTCAGCGACCAGCATCCGCACAGCCACCCAGTCCGGCGGCGAAAGGTTGAAGTCAAAATGAGGTTGCAGCGACTCGGTCTCCACGCCGCTGAATATAACGCTGGGGATTTGAACCCGCAAGCCGATTCTAACGAGATGCGGGGAAAACGCCCCCGCCCACAACTTACCGGCCATAACGCCGCGCTCCCCGAAAGCGCCCCACCCATTGAAAGGTCATCATGCCTGAAGTAACGGCACAGCTGTACCTCCTCGGCGACCTGGTTACGCGGTCGGGTCTGCCACGACCACCGGGGGCTGCCGCAGACGCCGGTACCGATACCGCACCACCACCAGCCAGACCATGACGAGCCACTGCGGGACCCATATGCACAGATCCAAAAATCTCAGGTATTCCTGCCCGCCCGACCCCTCGTGGTTCGAGGGGACGAACCAAGCCAGCAAGAGAATGTTCAGCAAGCTTGTTGCGGCAATGATAATCAGTCCCCGGGTGGCGCGGCGACGGATGGATTCCCGGATCGCATTCATCTGTGGTCCGTCATCGACCGCGGACGAATTCGTCGGATGCTGGACGTGGCACTTCATCTGCCGCGCTTTCCACAGTCCGATCACGTTGCTGACCATCACCCACCACATGCTCACAAGCGCGATCAGCGTGTTCACCAGCACTGTCGTTTCCGGCCTCACGCTGTCGCATTTTATTCCCGCTCGTCACGCCGATCAAGCCGCTTTCTATCGAATCTACCCAACCATGCTTATAGGAGGTCACCATGCCTGAACACAAACACTGCGATCACATGAATGCCGACGGCACGTTCAAGGAAGTCGACGGCTCGCGTTTCAACGGTTGCGTCCTGCACATGATGGAATGCGAAGGCCACGACAAGGAATCCGCGACCAAGATCTGCGGCAAGATTGCGCAGGAGAAACTCGCGGTCGGCTCCGAAACGCAACCTGTCGCGCTGACCGGCCTGGCGACGGAGTTGACGGGGAATGCGCTGGGGACAGCGCACGCTACAGGGGCGGATTTGTGGATCGTTTACCTGCCGAAGGGCGATCGCGCGGTCGATCAGGCCGCGGAGGACGGAACGCCCGCGAAGTTGCGCGTGAATCCGTCGGCGTTGTCGGCCAAACGCATGGAAGCCGCGCGCCGCGTGGTCGCCGCCAAGCCCAACGCGAACCAGCCATATATCGATTACAACCACGACGACAAGGAAGCCAGCGGGCGTCCGCTGAAATTCGCGTGGCACGACGATCTCGGCGTGATCGGGCTGACGCGACGGACGTTGCAGGCGGTCGAACGCACCGCGGGCGATCCGCCCGAGTTCCAGGCGTTCTCGCCGCACGTGCCCATCGATCCCGAAACGGGCGAGGCCGTGGGGATTTATATGAACTGCGGCGGGTTTGTGAATCGCCCGCTTTTTGGCGACGCGACGGCGCTCTCCGCTGCCGCGCACTTGCCGCAGGAACTCGTCGCCGCCGACCCGAAGGCCGTTGAACTCATCAACTCCGATGTGATGGATCACATCGGAGTAAACGCCGCGCCGGATCCCGAACCGGGAGCGAACGCTCCTGTGTTCCCGCAACTCATCGCCCGGCTCTGCGGGCGTTACCTGCTGGATCCGGCGACCGTCACCGAGCCGGAGTTGCTGGCCGCGTTCGAGCGCGAGCAGGCCGCCACCGCTTCCCTCACCGCGCGCGCTAAGCTCGCCGAGCACGCCATCGTCGCGCTCGGGTTCGAGAAATCCGCCACGCCCCGGCCCGAAGAGCTGACCGCGAAAGCCGCCACGCTTCGACAACCGTCCGACGAAGACATCGGTAACGAACTGGCCGGCTTCGCGGTCGGCTGCGGGATTCTCGCGCCGGCCGAGCGGGCCGAATGGGAACGCCGTCTGGCGAAAGACCGGCGCGGTTGGACCAAGGAGTTGCTCGCGAAAGCGCCGAGCGTGTTGCTCGGGCGGATCGTCCGGGATCCATCCGTCACCGGCGCCGCCGCCGGCGCCCGGCCCAAGGCGAAATGGGAACATCGGGTGGACGAACTCTGCGCGAAGGACCCGTTGATCGCGCCCATCGCCGCCAAGGATCCCGCGCGCGCGAAATCCATCGCCCTCGAACGCATCGCGAAAGAGGAGCCCGCGTTGTTGAAACAATAAAACCGCAACCAACCAAGCAAGGAGAACCAAACCATGTGGAGTAGAACAGTCGAAACCGCAGTCCAACTCGGCTACGCCGTTTGCCGCGGCAGCGCCGATGGCAACGTCGTACCGGCCGTCGACGGCACCAAGCCGACATTCCCCGTTTTCAGCGAGCGTCCCGACGTGGGCACCGCCGTCGACGCGGGCAGCACGGTCGCCATCGTCACCGATACCGATGCCCGCGAAATCTACGTCGTCCTTGGCGCCACCGTCACGGAATTCGATTTCGGGATGTCGGACCCGAACGGGAAATGGATTCACGCCACCACGGGCAATTTCGTGGGCGTGCAGTTTCTGCAAAGCGGCGTCGCCGGCGACGTGATCAAAGCCCGCCCCGCGCAACTCAAGTTGCCGTAATCACCCCCTCACCGAAAAACCCCAACCCATCATCCGAGGAACCCAATACCATGGCATCTGAACCCCAACTCCTCAGCCTCAACGCCCAGCTCACCACGTTCGTCGCGGGCGTGCAACCGCCCGACCTGCTCGGGCGCATCATTGCGCCGCCGTCGCCCGCGCAATTGATCAGCGACGTGAAGTTCAACTGGTGGAAGTTTGACCCGGCCGAGTACCTGCGCAAGCAGGACACCAAGGTCAACCGCCGCGGCACCATTCCCGTGACGGACTTCAGCTTCACCACCGACACCGATGTGCTCGCCGATCACGGCCAGCAAATCGTCAACCCCAACGACATCAGCCTGATCAGCGAGGACCGCCCGCCGCAGATCCTGCAAGTGCCCGTCAACGTCCGCATGGCCAAACTCAAGGCGCTCACCGAGACGTTCTGGTTCTCGCATGAGTTCGAAGTCCGCGACCTCGTCTTCACCACCGCGAACTATCAGGCCGGCAATACCCGCGCCGCCGCGTCGACCGATATGCTGGACGACGCGGACAATGAACCCATCAAGGTCATCCAGGATATCCTCGACACGCCCCTCATTCCGCCCAATGCCCTCGTCATGGGTCTCGCCGTGTGGCGTCCGCTGCAACGCCACCCGCAGATGGTCAGCGCCATCAAGGCCGTCCTCGGCAGCCGCGCCGCCGTCAGCGGTCAGGTCAATCAGGACGAAGTCGCCGCCCTCTTCGGCCTGAAACAGGTCCTCGTCGGCCGCCAGCGCACCAACAACGCCAATCCGGGCCAGACCGCCAGCTACTCGCGCATCTGGGGCAAGCACCTCGCTGCCATCCGCATCGAGGACGCGCCGGCCTCCACGGTATCCCCGTATCCCGGCTCCGCGTTGACCGCCTACGGCAACATCATGAATGCCGGTCCCGTGTTCGTCGCCTCCCGCACCATCCAGCCCGGCGACGAAAACGGCGGCCTCTACGGCGCCATCGCCGACATCATCGGGCACACCCGCAAGGTCCTCATGGTCAACCCGGACTCCTGCTACCTGCTCGCCAACTGCGTCCAAAACGACGTCTAGACAGAACCACCTCAACTCTGATCCCCTCTCCCGCTCGTGGGAGAGGGTCAGGGTGAGGGAGCCCACCACATATGAGCACCACCATCACTGCCTTCCTGACCGCCGACGACGTCGCCGACAGTTTCAGCCCGTCGCAACTCATCGAGTTGCTCGATGATCCGGTTAATCCCACGGGCGCGCTCAACACCACTCTCCGCGACCGCATCATCGCCCGCGTCAACGGCGAGGCCACCAGCCTCACCGCCAACAAACTTCGCTTCCCCATCGACGTGGACGATTCCGATGCCGACAACATCCAGGCCACCCTCGCCGGCTTCGCGCTCGACATGTTCGAGTACTACGCGATGAAGGACAAACCGCACATCCTCGCAGCCTTTACTGGTGTACAGGATGGTTACTCCCGCGCCATCGCCTGGCTCGAATCCGTCCGCGACGGCAAAGCCACCATCGGCACCAGCCAGGTCCTCCCCGGCGCCGAGGTCCGCAACGCCGCCGTCCAAACCATCCACCACCAAGGCACCTTCGTGCGCCCACGAATGAAAGGTTGGTGAACGCCTCGTGCCCTTCTCCCTGGATCAATGTGGATTCGACGAGCAGGACCTCCGCCTGCAGCGCATCACCGATGGCCTCGATCATCCTGATTCACTCCTCGGCCGGCTCGCCACCGATCTCGCTCATCTGTGGCAGGACAACATCGACGCCGGCCCCACCGAACGCTGGGAAGCCGGCCCGTCTTATCGCGCCCGCGCGCTCGGCGGTATCACCCTCGTCGACCGTGGCCTGATGAAAGCCTCCATCGTCGGTCGCCAGACCGGCCCCTTCGAGATCAGCGTCGGCAGCGACCTCACGGTCGGCAACGGCTGGAACCTCCTCTCCATTCACGAATTCGGCGCGGACGTGAAAGCCCAAACCGCGCCGTGGCTGACGTTCCGTTACCCGCTCGGCGCATTCGCCGACCATGGTTGGGCCCGCAAAAAACAAATCCGCATCCCCCGTCGCCCCACCGCCCCGTTTGATTGGGACACGCAACAACTCTCCCCCGACGCCGCGGCGCTCGCCCAATCCGACATCAACGATTACCTCGCGGAGTTGCGCCAATGAGCAATTACCTCATCGACATTGAAGATTCCACCATCGCGAAAGTTAATGCGGCCCGACGGCCCGATGACAACACCCGCAGTTTGTTCAATCGCGTGGACGTGTTTCGCGGCGAAAAAGCCGAGGTGTTTCTCGCCGTCGCGCGCGAAACCGCGCCCTCGGCCTGGTTGCGCCTCGACCGCATCCTCAACAAGCCGGAGGAATTCCGGGCCGCCCGCCGCTTCGGCCAGCCCGTTACGGAGGGAACATTGCGTAGCGAGATCAGTTGTGTCTGGTCCTTGTTTCTTTGCGCGCGCTCGCTCCGGGCCACAAAAGAGCTTTCCCACGGCGGCCCCGGTGTCATCGGCGCTTACGACATGATCAACCTCGTCGTCGGCCCGTCCGGTTCGCCCCCCGCAACGGCTGGTCAGTTGCGCGGCTGGTCGCCCATCGCCAACGCCGAACCCTTCATCTTTGTCGGTCTGGAACTGCTCGGCCAGACCACCACCGAGACCGTCTACGAATCCCAGTTCCGAACCCGAGTGCAACTGTGAATCCAACAACTGTAGCGGCGGCCCACCTGTCACGTTCCACGTGATGACCGCCGAAAATCAAAGGAGAACCAAACCATGAGTAACCTCGCAATCCGCAACCGCCTCACCGTCGGCAACGTCTGGCAGGGCGGCGCCGTCGCCTTGTTCGACCGCGACTACGCCGGCGTCCTCCTCGACTTGGGCAATGTGATCGATTCCACCTTCGATCAGGAATTGGAAGCCACCGACTTCCGCACCGCCCGCACCACGGGCACACTGATCACCGAAGCCCGCCCGATCAAGCGCCTCGAGTTGCCCATCACCCTCAAGGTCAACGCGCCCGACCCCAAAGCGCTCGACCTCGCCCTGTTCGGCGACGGCCAGGTCGCCTACACGCAGGCCTCCGCGTCCGGTTCCACGCAGAACATCACCGTCGTCGCGCTCGACATGTGGCACAAAATCGGTGCCTTCAACATCGCCAACGTCGTCGTGAAGAAAAGCAGCACGACCGCCACCTTCGGTGTCGACTACGATCTCGACACGGAACTCGGCGCCGTGAAACCGATCACGGGTGGCATGTTCACCGTGTCCGACACGATGGCGCTCTCCTACGACATCGCCGCCATCAACAAGGTTGAGAACAAACTGCAGACGCATCTCGGTTTCGTCGTCGGCGAGTTCTACCTCTACATGGTGCTCCCGCCCAACGAAGCCCGGACGAGCGAGCAGGTCTGGCTCCGTCACATGGCCAGGTCCCGTCTCGAAGCCACGGGCAACTTCGATTTCTCGCCCGACAAACCCGCCGAGCAGACGTTCAAGATCACGCCCCTCCCCAGCGGCGATGTCACCTACCCCTTCGGCTACCTGCGACAAATCAAATAGGCGGAAACTGCCATGAACAATCTGGCGAAACCAAAGCTGAGGGAGTCGCTCGAAGTCATTTACGACGATCAGCGTCGTGAATCTCTCATCCTTAAGCGACTCTCCAACACCGACATGATCAAATGGATCGACACCGGCCTCGACAAGGCCTTCCTCGTCTTCCGTTCCATCGAACGTGCCGATCCCCGGGAACGTGCCGACCAGGCGTGGTTCGATTCGCTCACGCAGGATGGCGCGTTCGAGGTCGTCGAGAAGGCTCTCGCCCTCAATCATTCGCCCGCTCAAAAAAAAATGATGGCCGCCGTCGCGGCCAATCTGCGGTCGTGGTTGTCAGCGATGCCCTCGACTTCCTCCGCGCCCGCGGACACAACCCCGAAACGTTGACCGACTATGAAATTCAGGATGCCTTTGAAGGCGCCTTCAAGAACTGGCAGCACAGCTTGGTCGAAGCCGCGTTCTACACGGGCCTTCCCTCGGTGGCGAAACCGCGTGACTGGAAAAAATACTGTGACGACCTGCACGACGCCATCGAGGATGGCGGGCGAACCTCCCGCCGGGCCGATGTCGCCGAACGTCTCCTCTCCGGCTTCATCAAACAGGGCGTGCCCGCCAACTAAATCCCGGGCGGGCCGTTCCCGGTCCCAATAACGGAATAACCCCATGGCCACTAACAACGTCGCCGAAATCATTATCAAGGTTTCCACCGAGGGCTCGCAAAACGCCCGCGCCGTGGCCGGCCAACTGGCGCAGGTCGGCCAGACCGCCGCCCAGGTCGCTGCCCAGATGCTTTCCGCCGCGACCGCTCAGCGCACGTGCCTCACGGAAATCGCCGGGGTCACCGCCGAATACCATGCGGCCTACCAGAAAGCATCCGAGGCGCTCGCGTTATACGAAGAGCGCGTCCGCCACGTCCGTGATCTGCTCCAGGCCGGCGCCATCGACCAGGCGGAAGCAAATGAACGAATCCGCCAGGCCGCCAATGACGCCCTGCCTTCGATGCAAACCGCTATGCCGGTCCTCGAACAATGGTCGGCCGCGTTGCGCGCCGCCGGCCAGGACACCGGCTCACTCGACAAGCGAATCGAATCGCTGAAAACGTCCATCGATGAACTCGGGCGCGCCGGGCAGGACGACTTTGCCGGCGTCATGCACCAACGCATCATGGCCCTCCGGTCCGACTGGGAAAATCTCAACAGGCAAATCTCCGATCTCTCCGTCAGAACGATCCAGAATTTCAGCACCGCCACTACCAGGGCCATCGTCGGTTTCATCACGCACACGGGCAACGCCCGGGATGTCTTCCGCCAGTTTGCGCTCTCGGTCGTCGAGGGCATCGTGCAGATCGTCGTTCAGGAAGTCATCGCCAACACGATCATGCGCGCGCTTTCCACCGTCTTTCACACGGAGGCGATTGCCCAGGGCACGACCACCGCCGCCTCGCTCTCCGCCGCCTACGCCACGCCCGCCACACTCGCCTCAATCTTCACGCTCGGCGTGGCCGATGCCGTGGGCGTTGCGGGCCTCGCCTCCGCCCTCGCAGCCGGCACTGCACTCAGCGTCGGCGCAAACGCCGCATCCGCGGCCGGGTTCGCCGAGGGCGGTCTCGTCACCGGACCCTACGGACACGACAACCTCCTTATGCGCACCCAGGCCGGCGAACGCGTTCTCCCGCGTCCCGATCATCCGAGTTACCAGCACCAGCTTCTCGAAGCCATGCGCGCCAGCGCCACGTCGCCGTCCGTCGCTTCCACCTCCGGCACGTTCGCCCGACCCGGCGTCAACGCTCCTGCCAATGTCAACGTCGGCGCGCCCGCCGTCCACGTGGTCTTCGTGAACGACGGCCAGGAAGCCAAACGCTATCATCGCACACCAGCGTCGGCCGCGACCATGTGGTGAAAATTGTCCGCCGCCGCGGCACCGACGTCGGGGTCACAAGATGAGCATAACCCTCGTCAACGGCTCCGTGCTGTTCCCGACCCGGCCGAACTGGCGCGAGTCGGTCACTTGGAAACGATCGTGGCAGACCGAGATCGCCGCCGCGTTGCAGGGTCAGGAAGACCGCCGCGCGCTGCGCCGAATCCCCCGCGTCGCGTTGACCTGGCTGCTCACCACGCTTTCGGCAGAAGAAACGGCCACGGTTGAAACGTGGATTCAAGCGGCATTGAAATCAGGTTTGGCCTGCACGGGTTACTGGGGTCGCGCCTGCGAGATTTCGGTGGACGTCACCAGCACCAGCGCCGAACTTTATCCCGGCTCGTGGCCGTGGGCTGCGGGCGATTACATCCTGTTCGTCGACCCGGTCACCCATGCCTTCGACGCGATTCTCGTGGACAGCGTTGCCGGCAACACGCTCACGCTGCACGCCGCCGTCTCGCAGACGTACAAAGCCTGCGGACTCTGCTGGCCGATTGTCTTCGGCAAACTCAAGACCGATCCGCTGGCGCCGTTCACATCCGACAAAGCCGACATCAAACTCACGCTGCTCAACGCGTTGCCGTCGCCTGCGTCCGTTCCCGAGGCCGGCGACTGGTGCGGACACTGCAACCCGGCGCTCGAACCGATCGGATTGCAATACGTCTGCACGCCGCTGTTGCCGCCGACCGCGCTCGAAGTCAACAGCACCGCCTGCTCCTCGTCGCCGATCACGGTAAACTGCCTCACGCCGACACTTTCCTGGACGGCCCCGACCGGCGCGGCGGGTTACCTCGTGGAAATTTTCTCGGGCTCGTGCGGCGGGACGCTGATCCACACGAGCCCAACGCAGACAGATCCGAATTACACCGTGCCGGGTGGCGTCCTCGATTTCAACACGACCTACTACTGGCGCGTGACGGCAACGCCGTCATCGGGCTATTGCGAAGGCGAAGCGTCGCCGTGCTGCACGATGGCCACCGCCTGTCCCACGATCACTCTCAGCGGCACGTATCCCGGCGGCGCGGTCGGCACGCCATATTCGTCTAACGCCGTGACGGCCTCTGGCGGCGCTTCCCCGTACACCTACGGGCAAACATCGGGAACGCTCCCTCCGGGCCTCACGCTGGCCACCAACGGCACGCTGGCGGGCACTCCTACGACCTGTGGCGATTACACGTTCACTGTCACGGCCACCGATGCCAATGGTTGCGTCGGCACGCCGCTATCCCGCACGGTCCACATCAGCCTGATTTCATTCCCTGCTGATGCCGCCGCCAATACGCCAAGCTTCGAGTCTCCGGTATCCCGCCCGGCTCGTGCGGCGCTTGTCAGCCAACCGTACGTTTCGGGCGCGCCCACGATCGGAATTTCCGGCAACGGCAGCTACGCCTTCGACAGTTTCAGCCCCGGCAGTCCGTGCGATTGGATCATGGTTCTCAGCAATGGCACCTATGCATGGGTCGTAACCGTCGAGTACGACGGGGCGTTCTATGTTGACGTGTCTTCGCCCGAGGGCGACATCACCGGGCTTGTGGCCGCCCCCGGAATCACCTGCGACTGCGGGACCCTGAGCGGTTCCGTTACCATTCCGCACACTGGCGGAGCAATTACGGTGACAATCTCGTGAAACACTGCGCTCATGCCTCGAAACCCCTCGGCCCGTTCGTGGTCCTCTGCACGAACGTCGAGGCGCAGAAATTCTTCGGCCAACGCGCCCACGTCCTCAACTGCGCCATCTGCGGCTGGTGCAAGCCTGATCCCGCAAGCACCGTCACCGTTCCGATTGTGGGAGCGCCCTTCCGGGCGCGAACCGGGCTTGGGCGACCTCATCGAGCGCGCTGTCAAACCCATCGCCGTCGCCCTCAAGTCCGATTGCCTCGACGAACGCCACAACCTGAAACCCGATTCCGGTTGCGCCAAACGCCGCGATGCCCTCAACCGCGTGAGGCTGGCATGAACAAGCTGCCCGACCATCTCACCCCCGGGCGCTGCCCCACTTGCGGGCAGGAAACGCCGCCGCCGGGCCAGCCGCACTGGAGGCACGTGATCCTCCTTCAGTCCAAAGAGGAGATGCGGCGATACCTCGAAATGGACGGCGTCAAGGAGAGCATCGAGAGGATCGTGAGAATTCGCACCCGCGGGCCGCTCCTCGCGCGCTTGTGGCGGAATTTCTGCCATTGGTTGAAAGTTGGACGTTGGAAGTTGGGCGTTGAACGTTGTGGAGGTCCTCGATGACCTACCTTTCCCGCCCCGTCTTCACCTACCCGTTCAACTGGGCCGAGGCGCTCCAGAAATCGTTCAGCTTCGATCTCCGCGAAATGCAGATCGGGTTCGGCCCGGAAGTGTATGCGCCGAAGCAACTGAACGTGACCCGCGGATTCGAGTTCGGCGTGCTGGCCACCTGCATGGGCGACGTCGCCTGGCTGGAAGATTTCTTCAATCAACTCTACGGACCGCTCACCGGCTTCTGGCTGCCAACCGATCAGCAGGAAATGACGATCAAAGACGTGGTCGATTCCACGCATTTCGACATCGTCGCGCAGGACCTGGTCGATACCTGGCCGCTGCAGCCGGCAATCTGGCTCTGGTTCACCAAACTCGGCGTCGCGCCCCAGGCCGCGAAGATCACAGCGGTGGCCACCATCGACTCTACGACCGAACGCGTGACCATCGATGCGCCTGTCGAGATCGATACCACCTGCAAAACGTCTCGGCTCCTCTACGTCCGGCTCGCAGGCGACGAGGAACAAGCCGAGTTTATCGCCGAACAGTTCGCGCGCCGCACGATCCGCGTCGTGGAACTGCCGCTCGAATACATCTCGTGGGAAACGGGCGAGCGGCCGGTGTTCCTCTACCACTTCTACGTCAAGTTCCCCACCACGACCGACCACTGGTACTACACCAGCTTCGCCGAATCGTTGACCGTGGGTGGCCAGGCGTACACGCCGCAGCCGATCACCCACGGCGAACTCAAGACCGGCCTGAAAGCCGACACCGAATCCCTGCAGATCGATTCCGTTCTCTTCAGCGGCAACCCGCTCGCGCAGTTTGTGCCGTTCACGCTGCCATTCCCGCTACAGGTCGAGGTCCTGGAAACCACTCTGCCCGGCGCTCGCCACGCCGTCCACGCTGTTCGGGGGAACAATCCAGTCGGTCGACGCCAAGGGGAAACGGCTCACCGCCAATTGCGTCAGCCTGATCGATGCCTTCGAGCGCAAGTTGCCGCGCCACGTCTTCCAGACCCGATGCAACTACGCCCTATTTGAACCGTCCACCTGCAAACTCGACCCGACCGCGTTCAAGATCGCCGCCACCATCGCCACCATCAGCTCCACCGACCCGACCGTCATCACCGTCACGCTCGGCGCGGCCAACTCATCGCTCGTCAATCACTGGTTTGCCGAAGGCACGATCGACGTCGGCACCGGCACGACCGAGGAACTCCGCGCCGTCAAAGACTCGACCCAGATCGATGACTCGACCCAGCAACTCACGCTCACCCGGCCGCTCTTCCTCAACACGGTCGGTGCATCGCTCGTCGCGCTGCCCGGCTGCGACCATCGCAACACCACGTGCCAGACGAAGTTCAACAACTACATCAATTTCGGCGGACATCCCTACATGCCCACCAACAACCAAATCGCCAAAGTCGCCAACGTCAACCCCGCCGGAGCGGGAAGAAATGACCGGCACCCGCACCATCTACCGTCCGTTCTTCAAGACGATTGAGCGCAAGCTCGCGCTGATCCACGAGGCGCGTTCCTGGCTGCGCACACCGTTCCGCGATCACTGCGCCATGAAAGGCATCGGCGCGGACTGCGTCGGCTTCGCGCATGGCGTCTATGTCGCGGTGGGCGCAATCCAGCCGATCCAGTTCCCGGCCTACGCGCTCGATGAAGGTTCTCATAGCGCGCAGTCGAAACTTGAAAAGGTCATCATCGACTCCGGCATGTTCGCCGAGGTCTGGCACCGCGACGGCAGCACGTTCCTCCCGCCGCTCATGCACGGCGACCTCCTCGGCTTCCATCTCGGCAAATCCGTCCACCACTGCGGCATTCTGCTCGGCGCGCCCCACTTCGTCCACGCCATCCAAAACTACGGCGTCATCCAGTCCATGATCACCGACCCGACTTACCGCCGCGTGATGGTCTCCGTCTGGCGCTGCATGGAACCCCTCGAACGCTACGACCGCTATGCCTCTGGCAGTACCCAAGGCGACGGCTCCGCCCGAGCACATGCGGAGGCCCGATCATGAATTCCTTCCTCTCTGGTGTAGCCACGTCTCTGCGAGACGTGCCCGATCCCACTTGGCCGCTCGCGCTCTTCCTCCTCGCCTTCGCCATCGTCGCCGCCCTCTGCATCGAGGCCGGCGCGCCGGCTCGTTCTGCAGCGCAGAATCGCCGAGCTTGCCCGCTGCAACGCCGAACTCAAGGAAGAGATTCACGATGCCCAGGCCACGATCTCGACCTACGTCATCCGCGACGAGAAATGGGTCGCCGAGGTCGCGCGCCTCACCGAAGAGCTTGCCGCCGCCTCGCAAGAATGCGTCGAGCTGAAAGCCGCCCTCGATCTCGCCGAAAAACTCGCCCGCGAACTTCTCACCCAGAAGATGCAACTCGAAGAACAGTTGCTCCAGCACAAGCGCCCCGGCCGACGCCGGGCCGGTGTAGCGTGCGCTGTCCCCAGCGCATCCGAGGGGAAGGTGAACCCGTGAGTTTCTTGGGCGGATCGACAAACAGCTTGGGCAGGCCGAACACGAAGCTGTTCGGCATGGACAATTCCGAGACGTCCACCCACCAGGAAGCCCGCCCCGTTCCCTATCTCGCCGGCAACCGCCGCATGGGTGTCACCTGGCTCGCCGACGCCCTCAACATCCGCATCAGGAAATCCGGCGGCGGCGGCAAAGGCAAAGCCTCGATCGCCATCCCATTCTACGGACTCGGCGCGCTCGGCGGCAGCGTCTCGGGTAGCTCCAAATGGTTCGCCGACCTCGTCTTCGGAATCTGCGAAGGGCCTGTCGACCGTTTCGACGAACTCTGGATGGACAATTATCTCGTCTGGTCCGGGCCCGTCACCCGCGGCACCGAGGATTTCATCACCATCACCATCAACAAACGCGGCACGACTGCCCAGCAAATGCGCCTCTACTGGGGCACCGAGACCCAGCCCGTCGACGCCCTCCTCGGCGCGGCCCCGCCGAACATCGGTTCCAGCGCCCGCAGCGTGTTCAATCATCCGCCCTACCGCGGCCTCTGCTACGGCGTGATCGAACAAGCCGCCCTCGGCACCGGCCGTCCCGCCGCCCCGCAGATCGAAGTCACGGTCGGCCGCTGGCCCCAACCCGCCGGCCTCACAGCGACCCCGCTGATCTCGAATGACATCAACGCGATGGCCACCTTCCTCGAATGGTGGACGCATCCCCGCTTCGGACTCGGCCTCTCCACCGATCTCCTCGACCTCGACGCGCTCAACGCCGTCGCCACGCTCATCACCAACGCCGGCTTCGGCCTCTCCCCGTTTGTCGATCGCCAGCAACCAGCGAGGCAGATGTTCACCGAGCTGCTCCAATACTTCAACGGCTGGCTCCGCACGAACGCCGGCGTCCTCCAACTCGGCGTCGATTCGCCGCCGTCCGATCCGTCGTCGCTGCCGGTCCTCGACGAATCCGTCCTGACCGAAGAGCCGTCCCTGAAACCAGACGGCTGGCTCCAGACGTTCAATCGCACCAACGTCACCTACTCGAACCGGCTCCGCTACTGGAAGGAATCCTGCGTAAGCTGGATCGACAACGCCAACCTCCAGATCACCGGCGCGCCGATCGAACAAACTCTGGCCCGCACCTGGATCACCGTCGCCTACGTCGCCCGCCTCGCCGCCGCCGCCGCCGGACAGGTCGCGGGAATCCCCACCGTCAACGGCGATTTGAAAGCCCTTCGAGCAGCCGTTCAATCTCTGCTTCCGGGCGACCTCGCCAGGCTCTCCTATGCCGACTACGTCACCGCCATGATCATCCGCCTCTCCGAAAAGAATCTCGGCGCGGCCGAGTCCGCCGTCGTCGATCTCAGCTTCGCCGAAGACCGCAGCAACGCGATGTCAGTCCTCTACGTCTCGCCTGACGAAGTCTGGGCCCAGGAACAGGATCTCGAATCCGAGGCGATCCCCGGCAACCAGGAGCTGATGCTCGAACTCCCTCGCAATCTCATCGACGGCTACACGATCACCCTCAGCCCGTTGGCCGCCCCCGCCGATCTCGTGTCCGATGGCTACAACATCTGGCGCTCGCCCACCGGCGGCGGCAATTACAAACAGATCGGCACCGACCCGAATTTTTGCATGTACGGCGTCCTCGCCGACACCTACCCGGCCAACACGCTCGTCATCGACGACTTCGTCACCATGCTCGTGGACATGGACCCCTATAGCGTCGACCAGCTCGCCGCTGTCGCCGAAGCTGACGCCATCATCGAGGACACGCTCGTCTTCGTCGACGGCGAGATCATGTCACTCTGCTCGGTCACCCCGATCACCGCGCTCCGCTACCAGCTCACCAGCCTGGTCCGCGGACGCGAAGACACGGTCCGCGCCACGCACAGCGCCGGCGCCAGCGTCTTCATCATCTCGACCTCCGCGCTTATCTTCCTGCGCAAAGGCTACTTCTCCAACGGCTCGACCCACTCCTTCGAGTTCCAGCCGTCCGTCGCCGGCGTGCCCGTCGATTTCTCCACCCTCGTCCCGCTCTCGCCCTACACCATCACGGCCCGCTCCAAACGCCCGCTGCCGCCGCTCAACGTCCTGATCGCCGGCTCGACCGTCACCACCGGCCCCGGCTTCCCAGCTACAATCCCCGTTTTCAATTCCGGCGACGACATCAACTTCGCCTGGCGTCTCTCTTCATGGGACCGCCCGCTCTACGGCGATTGGTTCACCATGTGGGGCAACCCGTACCCCGACAACCAGGTCAAAACCTACATCGAAATCTGGCCCACCACCGGCTCCCCAACCAAACCCGTCCGCAAGATCACCCTCGGCAACGGCGTCGAGTCCGCCACCTACACCAACGCCCAACTCGTCTCCGACTTCGGGTCCGAACCGGCACAGTTTCAGGCAAGAATCTGGTCCAACCGCTCCGGCTACCTCTCCGCCCGCGAGCAAGACTTCACGGTGAACAAATTATGAGCCTTCCAAACTATCGCGGTCGCCGCATGATCGAGGGTTCCACCAACCCCGAGGTCGACGTCGAACAAAACGCCGAGATCGATGACGCGTCCTACGATCACCTGACCCCCGACTCCGCGTCCGCCGGACCGCCCACGGCCGGCACGTTCGACCTCAACGCCTGGTGGCGCGACGTGAATTTCAAAGTCTGGCGCTGCACTGTCGCCGGCACGCCCGGCACCTGGGTCGCCGTCACCTCCGCGCAATACACCGAAACCCCGATCGTCCTGCGCGGCCTGCTCACCGACTCCGGCCTCTGGGGCATCCATCAGCGCCCCTACGGCCGCACCGTCTACGCCATCGAAATCACCATCGACGGCAACCCGCCGTCCGGCTCGGCGCTCGTCATCCAGTTCCTTGTCGGTGGCGTTTTGAAGTCCCAGCAATACACCGTCAGTGCCGCCGGCTCCTACGCCTACGTCGCCGTCACTGGCGACGGCAACGGCGGCGCCGGCTCCGGCCTCCTCGTCGCCGCCAACACCTCACTGCAAGCGAAGGTGATCACCGCCTCCGCCACCTCCGACGCCACCCTCAATATTCTCGCAACCACTCCATGAAAGGACCCATCATGAAATTCCGATCCTGTGTAGTAGCGGCCGTCCCTGGCCGCCTCCTCGCCGCTCTTTCTGCCTTCTGCCTTCTGACTTCTTACTTCGCACCCGCCGCTCATGCGGCGGTGCGCTATCCCATCACCGTCATCAGCGGCACCACCACCGGCTACGTCGACACCCTCGTCGTTCCGCCCGGCATGACGGTAAGTAATCTCCCCGGCGGCGGCGTCATGCTCGTGGCCACCAATCTCACCACCGGCGTAATCAGCGGCGGCACCGCCAGCTTCGCCACCACGGGCAACTACGCCACCAATGCCGGAACCGCTACCTTCGCATCCAATTCCGGCAGCCTCGGCGGCGTCCCCGCTTCCGCCTACGCCACCAACTTTGTCGGACTGACGTTCTATGTCCGCAAGGGCGGCAGCGATGCCAACACCGGAGGTACACAAACCGATCCGTTCCTGACCCTCTCCAACGCCGTTAGCCGCACCACCTCCAACGTCAACCCGATCACTACCTATTCCTTCGGCAGCCTCAACACCGCCAATCTGACCAACAAGACGTTCACCCTCAACGGCGCCACCCTCATCTGGCTCGGCACCACAAACGCCGCCAACCAGATCCTCATCACCTCCACCGGTACCACTCAGCAAAAAATCCGTTCCAACCTCACCAACCTCTTGATCTCCGTGAGCAACAACATCTCCCTGCCCGGTGCCACCCTGGCCGTTTCCACCACGCCTTCATTCACCATCACCGCCAACACCGGCGTCACCTATACCGTCGGCACCGACATAACCAGCTACTTGACCTCCTCCTCCAACACTGCCGTCACCGTTTCCAACCTCGGCCCCGCCCAGATCTTCGTCGGTCCCGGCACCTTCCTCGAACCCGCCTTGACTCTCCCGCCCCAAGTGAACCTCATCGGCGCGGGGATGAATTCCACAATCATTACAAATACGGGGAGCGCAATCGCCCTCACGTTGACGGCCACGAATGTACTTTCCCATTTTGCCATTACCGAACCAGCACCGGGCGCGCAGGCTATAAGCATTGGCTACGACTGCACATTGGAATGGATGAAATCGGATTCACCCGAAGACGGGCCGATTGGTGGCGGCGGCAACATCACCATTGATCACTGCTACTTTCGCAGCAAGGGAGATTGCTTTGGGGCAAGCCCTTCAGGATTTGGCGTGTTGAACATAACCGACACTGAGTTGCATAGCGCCGGGCCACAAGATGGTTACGCTCTCGGAGCGGGCGCGCGCGGTAATGGCGTCCGCATCAACGGTCCGGCGATTCTAAAGAACTGTCTTCTAGACGCTGGCGGCAATCAGTATAACGCCGCTGTCTACACAGCGGATAGAGCCCTGACAAATAGCGCCGGGGTGACCAACACGATCACGCTAATCAACTGCACGCTTACCTTTTCTAACAACGCGGATTCTGTTTCAATCTCGAACGATGCCAACTGCATCGTCTACGAGTACAACTGCAAATATGACCGCAGCAAGGTTAAGGGAGCCAGCACCATCTTCCACAACACGACGCCCGGTGGCGACGTGCTGAACATCACGGGCTCATGGACAGCTCCAACCAACTACCTCGCGAGCATTGACGGCGGATCGAATTGGTTCCCCTTGGCCTATTCGCCAAGCAGTTGCGGCGGCACCGGCATCACGCAGACCCGCACCAACGGCGATTTCATCGAGACGTGGGTAAACGGCTCTCTCAGCAATTCCGTGTTCTACCCCATGACGCAGGCCACGAACATCTTTGTCAACTTCGGCGTCGCCAACTCGGTGCAGGACACCGGCATCGTCTACTCATCGCTAATCTCCAATCTCGACGCATGCGTCACGGTCACATTTGCTGACCCGAGCGGAAGCCCTCAGCCGTACAGCATCGGCATCCCCATCATCAACGCCTACGTCGTCGCCAGCAACGAAGTCCTGATCACCCTGAGCGTCGACCAGGAGGGCGGCCTCGTTGCCACCAACGCCATCGTCTTCCGTCGCGCCAACCAGCATGGGAATCTGCCGTGACCTAGTACGTCGGTTCCCGGTAAATGTTACCGTCGGGAAACAGCTCCAGGTGGCGATTCAGCATCTCGATCAGTTGGTCTGTCCACTGGATTGGGCCAAGTCGATGGCGCGTTGACCGGTGGTAATGGCGTTAGTGACTTGGCCGGCGGCATGGATTGTTGGCCGTTCATGGGGCCGGTTCCGACGGCGGGAAGTGAAACACGGTTGAACCGCTGGCAAAGGGCAAAACTGAAAGCAACAGGCGCACAATCCAAAATACTGCCACTTGGCCGCGCCCGAAATGGATACACCGTTCCGTTAACGTTATCGGACCGCTTGTCGTTGCTGCCGGCGGAGGGCCCGGAGATGACTGTAGCCAACGAGTTTGCGGCGCTGTTCGTCCCACAGGCGGAAGGTGAATGATTTGAAGCTGGAGATCAGCGTGACAGGCGGCACGGTTTGAAACAGCGGCTCCGCCTTGTGGCATTTCTCCAGATTGTAATTGGGAATCCGCGGACTCAAGTGATGGATGTGGTGAAACCCGATGTTGCCCGAGAACCATTGCAGCACCTTCGGCAGCTTGTAGAACGAACTGCCCTGCAGGGCCGCCAACGTGTAATCCCAGTCCTCGCGCCGTTCCCAGTACACGCCCTCGAATTGATGCTGCACGTAAAACAGCCACACGCCCGCGGAACCGGCAATCGCCACGATCGACACCTGAATCACCAGATACGCTCCCCACCCGAAAATCGTGCTCATGACTGCGGCCACTCCCAACAACGCCAGATTCGTCCAGTACACCGAGAGCCGCTCCCGCTTGCTGGCGCCGGGCGTCGGAAACCGATGCCGGACCGTGAACAGGGCCAAGGGCGCAATCACGAACAGCACGATCGGATTACGGGCCAGCCGATAGGCGAACCGCTTCCACCGCGATGATTCCAGGTACTCCTGTACTGTCAACGTCCAGACATCGCCCTTGCCGCGCCGATCCAAATCCCCCGAGCTCGCATGATGCACCGCGTGTTCCCACCGCCACAGGTAATACGGCGTGAGCGTCAAGACTCCCGTGATCATCCCCCACACGTCATTGGCTTTGCGCGATTTGAAAAACGACCCATGCCCGCAATCATGAAAAATAATGAAGATGCGCACCAGGAAGCCGGCCGCCAGGATCACCAGCGGCACCGTCAGCCAATACGAAATCGCCAAGCTGCGGTACATCAGATACCACAGCACCGCGTACGGAACGATGGAGTTGACAATCTGCCAGGTACTACGCCAGATGGTTGGCACCTGATACTTCGCCACGACGTCCTTCCAAGGTGTCGTCTCCGCTTGACGCACGCTGTCCGTAAATACTGGTTGCTCGATCATTGGCTCCGCCTTTCCTCCTTGCGCAAATCACCTGCCCAAGCCGGAACGAGGGGTATCTGCGACTGACACACTATACGCCCGAATCATTGTTTGGGCAATAACCAAAGAGGAGAAAGTTGTGCGTTCGAGTGCCTCGTGACGCAGCGTCGCCGGTCAGCTTCGTGAGACCCCGCCTAAGGGTTTTCACGGTTGGCAAAACCAGCCGAAGGACGCCCATTCCTGGAACCATCGCTGCACCTGGGTTGCCGAGTCTTTGGCGGCGCCACGGCGCTTCACCAGTACGGCGCAAGCCTTCTCCAGCGTCTTGCCCCGCTCCAAGGCGCGCAAGACTTCGAATTGGTCGCGGGTGAGTGATTTGTAGTACACGGAACAATTCATCCGATGCGCCGCGATGAAGAGCCGCTGGGGTTTCAGGCGACGGAAGTTGACGCGGACGGCGCGACGGTGGTGCAACTCGACGGCGTTGCTGGCCTCGCCGCGCAATCGATCGTCGCCTTTCTTGGCGGCGATCAGCAAGTCGTCCACGGGATAGCGGACTTCCAGGAGCGTGATGTAGGGCTGCAAGGCGAGCCGGACTTTCGACGGCGCGCGGCCCAGCAGATCGTCCACGTGGATCGCCGGCCTGGCCGCCTCGTCGAAGGCGACAATGTTGGCCCATTCCAAACGCACCATGTCCCGCGCGAGGCGTTGATGGGGCGCGATCCATTTGGGTTCGGCGCGCAAAAACTCCTCAAGACGGCGGCCGAGATTGCGTAGCGTGAATGATTCCGATGGGTGGCGCGCGAGGTACGCATGGGCCAGTCGGTCGAATTTCCGGTTGCCAATCACAGCCCGCAAGCCGGGGTAATCATCGTAGAAGCAATCGAGAATGCGCCACCAATACTGGCGGTTGTAAATCTCCAGCCGCTCAAAGGACGTGAGCCGATCGTTGGGTTTAATGAACGACTCGGCGACGCGCGTCATCGACCGGCCATCGACAGCGCGCGGCTGCATCTGGTTGCGCGCGGTCAGCGGGCGCATGATCGCGCCGGCCATGAGCGCCTGCAGTTCCCCGAGTTCCCTGGCGGACGCGACGCTACGCGGGTGTCGCGTGGCGGTCGAGTTGGTGGATGAATTGATTGGCTTTGAGCGCTTCATGGTGGACTTCGTCGAACGACGGGATCCGGTCATCCCACTCCAGCAGCGTCGCCGTCTTGCCGACCAACTCGGTGGCGCGGGAATAGAGCTGCCACACGGGGTCGAGGACCGGATGATCGTGGGTGTCGAGGATGTACTTCTTGAATTTCGAATGGCCGGCGATATGGATTTGCGCGACGCGGTGGTGCGGAACGTTGTTGACGTAATCGTACGGATTGAACGAGTGGTTCTTCGAGGAGACGTAAATGTTGTTTACATCAAGCAGGATCCCGCAGTCAGCCTGTTCGACGACTTCGGTGAGAAACTCCCACTCGGTCATCTCCGAAGCGTGAAACTCCGCGTAGCTGCTGACGTTCTCAACGGCGATGGGCACCTCGAGGAAATCGCGCGCCTCGCGCACCTTTTGGGCGGTGACTTTCGCCGCCGCAAACGTGTACGGCATCGGCAACAGATCGTGCGTGTACCGCCCATCGACGCTGCCCCAGCACAGGTGATCGGACAACCACGGGGTCTTGGTGCGCTTCACCAACGCCTTGAGCCTTTTGAGATGTTCGCGATTCAGCTTGTCGGCGGAACCGAAATACATCGAGACGCCGTGCTGGACGACGCGGTATTGTTCGAGGATCTGGTCGAGCACTTGCAGCGGTCGACCCGCGTCGACCATGAAATTTTCCGAGATGATCTCGAACCAATCGACGACCGGTTTTTGCGTGAGGATGTGCTGGTAATGCGGCAGGCGCAAGCCGATGCCGATTCCGTAATCCGTAAAGCCGTTGAAGCGATTGGCGGGCATGGTGTTTGTGGGGGCGGCGCACGGCCGCCCCCACCACGATTCAACACAGAGTTGGCCGGCCTAGCTTCCCTTGTTGGTATTGCAGCCGCCCTGGCCTTTGCAGGAGTTCTTGCCCTTGCAGCCGTTGTCGCCACCCTGGCAACCGCCCTGCCCCTTACAGCTGTTCTTGCCTTTGCAATCGTGCTTGCCTTTGTCGCCGGTGTCGTCCATCTGGCCCCAACTCGACAGGCTCGTGCCTGTCGGGCTCGTGGTAGTGGACTGTCTGGCATACGTGCGCGCGACCGCGCCGGTCATCAAACCGGCCAAGGCGGCGCCTGCGACCAATGCTTTCGTCGATCTCTTCATTACGTCTCCTGTGGTTGGGTGTTTGGTTTGGTTTTGGGCAACCGTCCCGTCACGCCATGCCGGAACGGAGCTTGTTGACGCTCGTGAAAATGATTGGCGACGTAGTGCGTGCCATATTCATCTGATGCGTGCCGAGTTGGTTAGTTCCATAAAATCTCGCCAAACTCACTCATCTCCAAGAATACGGTGTAACAGCCGATTTGGATTTTTCGCGATGGCAGAATGCCCGCGTGTAGATTACCAGCCACCGCATCGTCACCACCGCCAGAATTAACCACACTCCCCGCCAAAAGCAAACGGAAACGAGCCGCGGGTGCTACGACTTTTTCTGCCCCCGCAGTTTGGCGATGATCGCGTCCAGCGAGAACACGCCGGGCCCGAAGATCAGCACGATGAGGGCGGTCAGCAGGAATTGAAACTCGGGTGCGGACACGAAATCATCGGGTTTGACAAAGAGGTTTTGGACCTTGCCGAAATCCGCGGTCACGTAGGCGACAATCATGGTGAAGATCAACGGCACGGTGATGATCCGCGACCCCAACCCCAGCAGGAGCAACAGTCCGCCGAAACATTCCGTGCTCCCTGCCAGCAGCGCATTCAGCCTGGGCAGCGGGATATGGAGGGTGGCGAAGAAGCCGGCGGTGCGATCCAGATTCATGAGCTTGCCTTTTCCCGTCACAAAAAACTGCCAGCCCCAATACAGACGGATGATGAGCAAGAACGGCGACTGCAGTTTCGAAATCAAGCTGACGTGCATCTCGTACAGTTTCTTCATGATTCCTCCTGCGGTGTTAGCGACGATCCCGGACCGTTGGCAACATACCCATGACGGCACCTATTTTCAATGCAGATTGCTCCCACGCGTTTGCAGACGCGCGAGCGCGCCGCGGGCCTCGGTGAAGTCGGGCTTCAATCGCAACGCTTGCTCGTAGTGCGTGATGGCTTCGCGCACCTTGCCCGTTTGTTCCAAGGCGGCCCCCAGGTTGAAGTGCGCCTCGACATAGTCGGGATTGATTCGCACCGCCTCTTCGAAGTGCTCGATCGCCTCCGTTGCCCTGCCCGTCCGCGCCAAGGTGGTCCCCAAGTTGTTGTGCATCTCGGCATCGTTGGGGTTGAGCCGCAGCGCCTGCTGATACTGTTCGATGGCTTCCTGTACCCGGCCCCTTTGCTCCAAGGCGATCCCCAGGTTGCGGTGGGCCTTGGCGTAGTCGGGATAGAGGCGCAGCGCCTGCTGGTACTGTTCGATCTCCTCCTGTACCCGGCCCGTTTGTCCCAAGGCGATCCCCAAATTGAGGTGCGCCTTGGCGTAGCCGGGGTAGAGACGCAGCGCCTGCTGGTACTGTTCGATCGCCTCGGGAACTTTGCCTGCTTGAAACAGTTTAACGCCCAGGACGTCGTGGGCCTCGGCGTGATACCCAACACTCGCGAGCAGGTTGAACACCACCGAGAAGCCCAGCAGCGAGCCCCAGATCCAACGGCCCGCATGCCTCCAAGCCGGCCGGTCCGCCAGCGCATCTTCCAATCCGAGAATGCCAATCACGGCCAGCAGCAGCAGCGCCGGCAGGAACTCCACCTCATACCGGACGGAAGTATAGTAGTAGAGGCCAATCGTCAGGGTATCGACGCAGAAGAGCAGGACCACCGCCGTCACAAACCACCGCAAGCTTGAGGCCGCCGGCCCCGACCGATTCCGCCATGCCAGCGGCACGGCCAGCGCCAGCCATGTCACGGGAACGTTCATGAGAATGCCGAAGGGCGCTTCCACATTGCCGTGGCCCGGCGGCGGGGGCGGCACCGCCATCTTCCGCACGAAAGGAAGCTGAGCGCTCCAGCCTACCGATTTCAGGAAATAGAGGTGAAGGTTGAACCAGAGATAACGCAGACTGAAGCCCTGCACCGAGGACGGGTGAGTGTCCCCGGCCAACAGGTAGCGCACGCCGAATTCGAATGGACTGCCAAATCGCAGGAAGTTGTAGAGCATCAGCCCCAAGCCGATAAGGATCATCGGAACTGTCGCCGCCAGCAGCGCAGTCCAAACCCGCCGCCGGTCACGCCACGCCGACGCCACCGGCACCAGCAGGATTACCGCGGCGAACAGCAACGAGGGTCGGGCGCCGATGGCGAGCCCGCACGCCACGCTCGCCGCCGCCAGCCATCGACACCGCCGCTCCGGTTCGTGCAAGGCGCGCCAAATCGCTCCCAGCGCCAGCATCATCAACATATATCCGCAACAGAGTGGCACCTGGTAAACATCGGCCTGCGACAACAGCACCGGCGCGCCGGTCGCCAACCCGAGCGCCAGCGCACAGGCCGCGACCACCCCGACGCTGACTTTGGCGAAGTACCGACGCCACAACGCGTACAGCAGGCCCACACTGGCCAGAAAGCCGATGGCGCAAAAGATCGCCACGGCTTGACGGTGAAGCAGGTAGTGGCCGGTCAGCGCGACGAACGGCCAGAACAATAACAAGGCCGGTGTGACACCGTGGTAGAGGTAGAGCCGGCCACGGTAGTAGCTCAGGTCATGGAGCCGGTTGGGCATAAGCCGATACGGGGCATTGGCGGTCGCATCGTAGGGGTCGGCGAGTTGCGCCAGCCCGGGGGGAACCTCTTTTTTCAGGCTGAGTTGGCCGGCGCGAAGACCCCGCACCAAGAGATTGTAATACGTGTCAGCCGCACTCGGGCTCAGCAGTTCCAACAAACCCGACTGGGCCATGTAGGCGTACACCCCGATGACCAGCACGCACACTGCAGCCAGTAATTTCCGCGCGCTCTTCATTATGGCAGCGGTCTCCTCGTCAGAATCCTTGCCTCCCTTGGGGGAATAACCCCTACCGGCCCGCCAATCGTCAACATAAAAATGGGCCAATGACCCTGACTCGTGAATTGTGCGAGGGGCGAACTGGTGACGAGCCACTGCGCTGGATGCCGCTCACCAGTCGGCAAGGAGGAAACAGGCGAGCGCGGCGAGCGTGGAACTGGTGGCGAGGATGATGGCACCGGATCCGGGTTGCTCGAACCAGTCGCGCAATCGGACGGCCAGCACTCCAACTTTACCGTTATACAACTCGATGTCTCGGGAAGAGCTTTTTGAATCCAGAGGCGCGAGCGTGCCATCCTGCCAACTGCCATCGACCGCCGAACTTCCCCGAGCATGTGACTGGTGGGCATTCCAATAGATGAGGCCGGCGCTGCCGGTGCCCAGCACGAAGATGAGGACGCCGAGCGTATTGAATAGCTTGCGGTGTCCGGATGACGAACCAGGGATGGTCGCGTTGTCGTTCACTTTCGTGTGAATGCTGGTCCGTGGTTGATTGGACGATTTGTTTGGAACCGGGTTTGTGTTAATCCGACGACGTTTATTTTGAACCAAGGTTCCGGGTTTGTCCATACCCGAGGGGGCGAGGGCGTGACTTCGTTCCAAGGCCGGAAGCGCAGCAGGCAGAAGGCCGACGGGGTTAAATCCAGAGGCCAGTGAAGTGAACCCTCGCACTTACTGCGGCCAGATATTTCCATGCGTTCTTCATTATTGTACCGACGGAAGACGTTGCAGACGCGCGAGCGCGTTTCGCGCCTCAGTGAAGTCGGGCTTCAGTTGCAACGCCTGCTCGTAGTGTTGGATTGCCTCCGCGGGCTTGCCCGCTCGCTCCCGGGCGAGACCCAGATTGTAGTGAGCCTCAGGGTAATCCGGCCTAATCTGCAGCGCCTGCTCGTACTGTGCGGTCGCGTCGTCGAGCCTGCCTACACGCAGAAAGGCGTTTCCCAGGTTGTAGTGCGCCTCGGCGATATTCGGCTGGAGTCGCAGTGCCTCCTGGAGATGCCCGATTGCACCCTCGACCTGGCCGGCTTGAAGCAAGGCGTCCCCCAGATTGTTGTGCGCCTCGGCGTGATTGGGGTTGAGTTGCAGCGTGCGCTGGAAATGCCGGATCGCGTCGTTGATCCTGCCTGTCTCCAGCAGAGCACTTCCCAGGTTGTAGTCTTGCTCCGTGGTCGGATCTGGTTTGAAGCGTAGCGCCTGTTCATACTGACCGATGGCCTCCTTAGTCTTGCCAGCCCGGAGCAAAACGGTGCCCAAGTTCTGGTGAGCCAGCCAACAACCGGGATTTTTGGCCAAGGTGTCTCGCCACAGTGTTTCCAGATTCCGGTAAACGTGTACCTGTCGCCAGGTAATCGATGCCAGCACCACCAACAACGCGACGCTGGCCGCGATGGCGATGCGTCGGCCCGGCTCGTCAATTCGCCGGCACATCGTCACGCCGACGCCGACTATCAAGGCAATCAACCCGATGCCGGCCAAGTACTGAAAATGGTCGGCAACGAACGAGTACCGGAAGAAATAGATATCGAAAAGCCCGAGCACTGGCAGCAATGCGACAAGGAAATAACCGAGCCCGAAGGTCGCGGCGCGTGCCCAAGCCGCACGCCGGAAACGCCAGAGCATGCCCGCCCCGAGTAGCAGACCGGCCAAGGGCAGCCAGGCCGCAACCGAATGCACCGGCAATTCCCAGCGCGGATAGATGAAGCATACCTTCCACGGCCAGACCAACTTGCCGGCGTAAAACCACACCGCGCGTCCGGCCAGCATCGACCGTTGCGCGTTACTCAGCGTCCACTCGGATACGCCTTCGCCGGTCACATGCCAGCGTTGCTCCAGGATCGTGAGCAATGACATGCCGAGCCCGAACGCCGCCAATGGCGCTGCCCGCAGAAGATCCCGGCCGGTCCAGCGCCCCCGGCGCCACCAGACGCACAGGAGCGCCACCGCCGGCAACACCACCGTGGACGGCTTGCTCAACATTGCCGCCGCTCCGCACACCAGCGCCAACGCGTAATCACGTCCGCGCATTCCCTCCTCAAACCGTAGAAACGCCAGCAGCGCCAGTAGAAAGAACAAACCCGATTGCGTGTTCTTTAGCTCCGTGACCCAAGCCACCGACTCCGCATTGACCGGATGCACCGCCCATAGCGCTGCAGCCAGCCACGCCCCGGGCACGAGCAGCCGCCGCAGCAGCACCCACACCAACAGCGCGTTGACCGCCTGCAGGGCGATGTTGACCGCGTGGTAAGGCAGCGGATTCAATCCCCATAAGTGGCGTTGCACCCAGAAGGACGTCAGCGTCAAGGGGTAGTACCGGGACACTCTCGGCGACGACCAGATCTGTATCAACCCATCAACGGAAACCGTTGCGGAATTGTTCGTAAGATGGTCGTCGTCATCCCAGATAAACCCGCAGTGAAGCGCCGGCAGGTACGTCACGATGGTCAGCACAACGATGAGCGCCGCGCCTGCAATGGGCGATCTCCACGGGTCTTTCATCGCGTCGATTATAGCCTGTCACGCGCCTGACGGCCAACAAAGTTCAGGTCTTGGGTTTGCAAGAGAAAGCCGTGGAACGAAGTTCGGGTTCGGCTACGACCCCCTGCTGAAGGCCTTTGGCTCCAGGATTCCAGGGCGGTGGCCCGGGTCATGGGGCGTGGGGACTCGTCACACTCGCAGGCGGATGGTAAGCGTGCCCTGCCCGGTAGAGTTCCAGACGGGATTCGATCTCGCTGGCGAGTGGTGTTTGCCCGGCGGAACGGGCCAACTCGACGGCTTGCCGGGCGGTGGTGATGGCGTCGTTGAATCGTCCGGTCGCCGCGTAGGCGGCGGCCAAGGTGTCGAGATACGCGGCCACTCGATTGTTGGTGAGTTCGCAAGCCCACTCAGCGAAAACCACCGCCCGAACCGGGTCGCCGCCCTCCGTCGGCGCGAGCGTCGCGAGTAGCCGCGCCAGTTTGTTCTTAACACCCGAATCATCAGGTTTGATCCGTATCGCCTGCTCGTAGTGGCGGATGGATTCCCGCGGCTTGCCCGTTTGTTCCAAGGCGTTCCCCAGGTTGATGTGCGCCTCGGCGAAGTTGGGCTTGATCCGCACCGCCTGCTCGTACTGTTCGACGGCCTCCGTCATCCGGCCCAGTCGCGTGAAGGCCATCCCCAGGTTGTCGTGCGCCTCAGCATAATCCGGCTCGATCCGCAGTGCCTGCTCGTAGTGGCCGATGGCTTCCCGCAGCTTGCCCATTTGCTCCAAGGCAAGACCGAGGTTGTTGTGCGCCTCGGCGAGGCTGGGCTTGATCTGCACCGCCTGCTCGAACTGTCCGATGGCCTCCGGCATCCGGCCCGTTTGCGCGAAAGCCATCCCCAAGTTATTGTGTGCCTCGAAGTAATCGGGCCTGATCTGCAGTGCCTGCTCGAATTGTATAATCGCCTCCGGCACCCTGCCCACTTGGTCCAAAGCCATCCCCAGGTTGTTGTGCGCCTCGGCGTAATCGGGCCTGGTCTGTAATGTCTGCTTGAATTGTATGATCGCTTCCGGCACCCTGCCCGCCTGTTCCAAAACCATCCCCAGGTTGTTTTGCGCGTCGGCGAAGTTGGGCCTGATCCGCACCGCCTGCTCGTACTGTTCGACGGCCTCCGTCATCCGGCCCAGTCGCGCCAATGCATTTCCCAAATTGAAGTGTACCCCAGAGTCATTGGGAAACTTGGCCGCCGCGTCAACACGGATGGCAAGTTCGCTCTGGTAATCCTGATTGCGCCGCCATGTGAGAAATCCGAATACGATCGCCACCGCCATGAACACGGCAAAACTTCGCCGGCCCGCCAACGAATACAATCCCATCACCACAAGACTGATTACTGCCGCCAACGGCAAGTACATGCGGTGTTCGTGAATTATATCCAGTGTCGGGACAAAGCTCGAACTCGGCGCCAGGATGAGGAAAAACCATGCGCCCACAAATCCCCAGGCTGGGTTTGTTCTCCATGCCCAAATGGTCGCTCCCAGCAGGAGCGAGATCACCAAGGCCGACGGCAGAATGCTCACCCACGTCGTGGCGATTGGCCACCCGTGATCCAGACACAGCGGGGACGGCCATGCGGACAACCGCAGGTAATAGAGAATCACTCCCGGCTGGGTCCTCAAGTACTCCCACCAAGTGATGCCCGCGTGCTGTAGTCTCATCGATGCGTTGGTGAAGACGTCTGCCGAGACCATCACAACACCCTGCAGGATCCAAGTGGTTGACAGCCCGAGGTACAGCGGCCAGCGGCGCCGGCACGCTTCGCGGAACGAGCCGGAAACAAACGCCCGGTCGTAAAGCAGCACCATCAACGGCGCGAAAACCATCACCTCCTTGCTGGCCATCCCCAGCGCACAAGCGGTCACTGACAGGCTGTGCCACAGGGGGGACCGCAACGACCCGACTCCACGAATGAAGCAGTACAGCGTGAGAAGGTAAAACAGTCCCATGATCGATTCGGCCCGTTGAATCATGTACGTCACCGACTCGGTCTGCAGCGGGTGAACAGTCCAAAGGACCGCCGTGATCACGGCCAATTCATTCGCTGCGGCACCGAACCGTTCGCGCAGAGCCGGCTGCAGCAGTGTCCGGCGCACAATGCCCAGCAGGGTCAGACCCGCGAGGATATGAACGGTCAGGTTCAGGGCGTGGTATCCCCATACGTTGTAGCCACTGAGAGCATAGCTGATGGCCAAGGACAGATTGATGAGCGGCCGGCCCTCCACCGAAAGCCAATCCCGACATGGCGGCGACAGTGGTTGCCAGATCGGCCAGAGATGACGGATCGTCGGATTCTGGAGGATTGATGGCACATCATCACTGACGAACCCACCCGTGAAGCTGTTGTGATAGGCCATCAGCCCCGCAGCAACCACCAACAACGGAATGAACTTCTGAACTTTCACCAAGCCAAAAGACTAAGCGATGTTGCCACTGATGGCCAACCCCAATATGGCCTGTCACGCACCGGCCGAAAAGGACAACTGGACCGGCGGGGTGATGTAAGGCATCGTTCGAGATCTCTCATCAGTACGAAAAAGTGCTGTTTACGTCCGCCAAAAGCACCGCTACGGGCCGCCAAGCCAATAAAAGCCGACCTCCGGTTTGTACGTTTTTCCCTTACAACAAAATCAGGGAAACCCTGGTAGACAGCCAGCGCGCGCGGTCGGGAGACCGGCGCACAACGATGGCGGACGGCGTGCAATCCGCTGGGGACAGCGGACGCTACACCACCGCCGCTACGGGACGAGGACGCGGATGCGGTAGTAGCGCGAGGGGGTGTTGGTGGCTCCGCCGGCATCGACCATGTTGGTCACGAGGCCGGTGCCGGTGCCGCCGCTGAGAATGTTGGTTACATTGGCGCTCACGAAATCATTGGAGTAGCCCCCACCGGCCGTGCCCGCCGTGAACTCGAGGACGTTCGTACGCGACGCAATCCCCGGCGACCACGTGTTGTCGCCATTGGCCCCGAGATACATCACGGTAATGTCCGAGGTGTTCGTGGTGGCGACGCTGATGACGCGCAGGTAAGCCACGGGGTTGGTGGGATTGAAGCCCGCGAGGAATTTGTTGGTGTTGCTCATGCCGGTGCCGAACAGATCCGCGTTGGGTTGCGCCTGCGGACAATTGGTGCAGCCGAAGTAGTGCAGTTGCCACGCCTGCAAGGCAGTGACCACGGCGATCAGGTTGTTCGATACCAGCGTACTCGTGCCGAACGCGTTACTGGCCGTCAACGACACCGTGTAGATGCCCGCGTCGTAGGTGTGGTTGAAATTGGCGCCGCCCGAGTTGGTCACGAGGACGCTGTCGCCCAGATTCCAATAGAGAGTGAGCGGCGGCGTGCCGGTCGAGGTGTCCGAGAACGTCACTCCGAGCGGTTCCGTACCGGCGATCGGGTGGGCGGTGAAACCGGCCGTAGGCGCAACCGCACCCGCGCCGATGACGGTGTTCGTGGTGTTCCCACCGTTGCTGGTGAAGATGACGTTGTTGGTGAAACTGCCCGGGCTTGTCGGCGTGAAGCTGACGACTACGTTGGTCGAGCCACCGCTGACCACGGTGTAGGAGCCGCCGCTGACGATGGCGAACGGCCCGGCCGTGGCGACCGTGCCCGTCAGCGGACCGCCGCCGAGGTCGGTGACGACGAAAGTGGTTTGGGTGGTCGTGCCGGTCGCCACCGTGCCGAAATCGTAGTTCGTGGGCGAAACGCTTTGCCAGGGCGCGAGCAACCCATAGACGACAAGCGCGTTGGAGGTTGTGGGAACGTAGACCTTGCCATTGACGATGGTCGGCGCGCAGAACTTAACGTAGTTGCCGAGCGCATCGCGCGCTGCAATTTGCTGGCTGTTCCAAAGCTCGTGCGCGACGTTCTCGGCTTTGTAGGCGTGGAGAACGCCGTTGCTGCTGGCTTCGGTACCCCAGAGGATTCCCGACCCCGCCGCATTCCCGTTGGCCGAGAGTGAAATGCCACCTACGCGTGGCACGGTCTGCACGGTGCCTACGGCAACTGGATTGGTCACGATCATCGTCCCGGTGAACTTGTACGCCGTCAACGGGATGCCAAAGCTCCAGAAATAAATAAACTCATTCGTGGGCCCCTTCCAGTACACGGGTGATTCACCGATAAAGTAGGGTTGGTTATACGCGAGGAACTCTTGCACAATGTTGGTGTCGGTGGAGTAAGTAACATAGCCGCCGAGATGCTGGCGATTGAGCAGGTACACCTCCCCGACTTTGCCCATCTCCACCAGTAAGTTGGTGCTCGGAACCACCACGGGCCCACCAGCGCCGAGATCCAGGTCATTCGTGAACAAAACACCCTGGTCATGGGGCGTAAACCAGTCGGCGACTTGCGGTATGCCGTTGGAGACGCCAAACTTAATGACGGTATCACCGATGTCGAGACCGCCGGTGTCCTTGTCGAAGGTGCCGTTGGCGGTCGCGACGTAGATGTACCCGTCGGCATCCACAGACGGCCCCATGCCACTGGCCCAGATGCCGCCCGCCACCCCGTTGGGTGTGGTGCAAAAGATCGCCAGACGTTGGAGATTCGTGGCGTTGTAACTGAACAACCAGCCGTGATATAACTGGGTATTACAGGCCTCCCCGAAAGCTACGTGGACCACATTACTCAGCAGTAGAATTCCCGAACGGTTCCACTGGAGGAAGGTATTGAAGGACACATTCGTTCCGTCACTGCCTATGCCTGTGCCGGGAACAGAACCTTGGACCACGACAGGCCCACCGAACTTTTCCTGGCCGGTCAGAGTGTCCAAAGCATGCAACCTGTAGAAGTAGTTCGTGACCGTGCCCGCGATTTCCTTGGTCTTGGCGCAGACGTACATCGTGGTGGTGGTGAGGTCGATGACGGGAGTGCTGGTGATGCCGATTTCCGGGGTAATATCATTGCAGATGAGTTCAGAAGATGGAGTTGTGGGGCCGAGGTTCACGTGCCAGAGCGCGTTCGAGGCGGACGGATCATCGGCATCGAAGGCGTAGACGCTGTTGTGCTCGGTTGCGACGTAGACGACGTTGTGGAGTTTATTGGAAATGACGAGGCTGTTGACGTAGAGGGGCTGGGCGTAGATCTGGCCGTCGACGGCGCGGGAGAAGAGTTTGCCGAACTGGCCGGTGTTGACGTTGGAGACATTGAGGATGAACTCGCTGAGGTTGGCGCCGGTGCGGGAGTTGTCGTTGTGCTGGGTGAGGACATTCACGGCTGGGGCGGACATGGGCGTCGCTGACAGCAGAAGCAGGGATAGAACCTGGAGGGCGCGGAGAAAATGGCGCGACGAAACGGGAACAGCTCCGCCCCGGTGCGTTTCGCCCGTAGTCGTGGATGAATTCACGCTCGCTCTTTGCACGTTTCCCTCACTCCCAGATCGCCAGCGTCTGCGGAGAACACGGGGACCGGGCCGTATCGTCCTAGGCCGGGTCTGTGCCGATCCGATGGGATGTATTGTGACGCAGAGAGTTGGGTTTGTCCACTACGGACGGAGAGGTGGCGTGACACTTCGGTGTTGACGCTGGGGGCGGGTGACTGTAAAAGTGGCACGAATGGAATGACTTGGAGGCGGAGGGGTGCGATTTTTTTGAGTCAGTTGGGGTCAGTTTGAGTCGGCTGAGGTGTTCTGGTGGTGGAGGGCGTAGGGAGGACGCGGGGGGAGATAAGCGATTTGGATGTTTGGTAAATTTCTAAACTATTTCTCGACCGATATTGGTATCGATTTGGGAACCGCGAACACGCTGGTGTATGTGCGTGATCGCGGAATTGTTTTGCGAGAGCCCAGCGTGGTGGCGATCCAGACGGGGACGAGCCATGTCTTGGCGGTAGGTGAAGAGGCGAAACGGATGTTGGGTCGCACACCAGGTAACATCCAGGCCATTCGCCCCATGAAGGACGGCGTCATCGCGGATTTCGAAGTGACCGAGGCGATGTTGCGCTATTTCATCAGCAAGGTGCACAACCGCCGTTACGGCATCAAACCGCGGGTCATCGTCGCGGTCCCGAGCGGCATCACCGAGGTTGAAAAGCGCGCCGTCAAAGACAGCGCCACCCATGCGGGGGCGCGGGACGTTTATCTGATTGAAGAACCGATGGCGGCCGCCATCGGCGTAGGGTTGCCCGTGCAGGAACCGGCGGGAAACATGATTGTGGACATTGGCGGCGGCACGACGGAGGTGGCCCTGATCAGCCTGGCGGGAATCGTGCTGAGCCGCAGCGTGCGTGTAGCAGGAGATGAACTGGATGAAGCTATCATCCAGTACATGAAACGTGCTTACAATTTAATGATTGGCGAACGCATGGCGGAGGATATCAAGATCAAGATCGGCTCAGCTTATCCGCTCGAACAGGAACTCACCATCGAAGTCAAAGGACGCGATCTGGTGGCCGGTCTGCCGAAGACCTTGACAATCACCTCCGAGGAAGTGCGCGAAGCGTTGCAGGAGCCGGTCTCGACGATTGTCGAGAACGTACGTGTCACGCTCGAGCGCTGCCCTCCCGAACTTGCAGCCGACCTTGTCGACCGCGGCATCATGCTCGCGGGCGGCGGGGCGCTCATTCGGGGCATCGACAAGCTTCTCGCCGAGGAAACGGGGCTGCCCGTACACATCGCCGACGACCCGCTCAGCGCGGTGGCGATGGGCACGGGCGTCGTTCTCCAGGAACTCGGCTACCTCGAGAAGCTCGCCAAGAATTCATCGTAAGCGCGCCCCGAAGAAATTCAGGGTCAGTCTCCCCGCTCCGCCCGCCGAACAATGGGTTTGTTGTGGCCGCAGGCGTTGGCCTGCGCGCAGATTGAACTCTGCAACTGCAACTAAGAACAGGTTTTGTTTGAATCGAAGAAATTGGGTCATTATCGGGTTGCTGGTCGTGGGCTGGATCGTTTTTCTGGGCCAACCGACCACGTTTTCGACTAGACTGCGCATGATTTTCGTACAACTTTGCACGCCGTTCGTGAATCTGGGCGATCATTTCCCGTTCGTCCAGTCGCGCCGCCTGCTCGCGAAACAGAACGAGCAGTTGCGTCAGGACAACGACCAGTTGCGCCAGCAAGTCCGCGCCCTTAGCGAAACGGGCGATGAAAATCTGCGGCTCCACCGGCTTCTCGAGTTGAAAGAACACTCGGGCTTCCACACCCTCACCGCCCGCGTCATCGGTCGCGACACATCCAACTGGTGGAAGAGCATCCAAATCGACCGGGGCAGCAACGACGGCCTTCGCCAAAACATGGCCGTGCTCAACGCCGAAGGTCTCATTGGCAAAATTATCTCCGTCACCAAGGGTGAAGCGCGCGTTCTCCTGCTCACCGACCCGAATTGCAAAGTCAGCGCCCTCCTGCAAGACACGCGTGAGCCCGGCGTGGCGTCGGGTGTCGAAGCCGCTTTCACGTTCTCCCCTCGGTGCCTGATGACCTACGTGAATCTTGGCGCGAAGGTCAGGCCGGACGAAAACGTGATTACCTCGGGTTTGGGTGGCGTTTTCCCCAAAGGGATTCTCATCGGCGCTGTCACCCATACGCAACTCAACAAGCAAACCGGCATGTATCAGGACGTCGAGATCAAACCGGCCGTGGATTTCCGCCGCCTTGAGGAAGTGATCGTAATCCTGGGACAGGAATGAACACCCTCATCGCCATCGCCGGGATTCTGATTGCCGCCGCGCTGCAAGCGCGGATGCCGACGCTTTGGTGGCTGGGTGGCGTGCGCATGGAGTTCCTGCCGGCGCTCGTGGCGTATACATCGCTCACGATGCCCCGCCGCCGCGCCGTGGTCCTTGCCCTCATGGCCGGCATGATACAGGACGCGTTGTCCGCGGCACCATTCGGTGTGTCAGCGCTCGCGTACGGCGTTTCGGCGCTGCTGATGACGGGCCTGCGCGACGCCCTGGATCGTGATTTGCCGTGGGTGCAACTGGGCGCTGGAGCGCTCACGTCGGTGGCCGCGGCCGTCGTCGCCTTCCTTGTCATCGGCATCTCGTTCGGCGCTGTTTGTAAGATGGTCGTGGTTGCGTTCGTCAGCGGAATAATCGCGGTGATGCTGTTCTTCGTGCTCGATTACACGCGGATGGCCTGGGGGGACGCATGATCATCAGCGCGCCATCTCGAGAGCACAACCCGCGTCTGCGCGCCATCGGAACAATCATCGCCGCGGGGTTTCTCATCCTTCTGGTCGCCCTCTGGCGCGTGCAGGTGATGCGCGGCGAGCATTACGACAGCAAACAGGAAGCGCAATCGTTGCGACGGATCCGCATTCCTGCGGCGCGCGGCGAAATCGTGGATCGGAACGGGGTCGTGCTCGCCAATAACCGCCCCAGTTACGACGTCGCCATCTACCTCGATCAACTTGGTCGCGTTTCAAAGAGAACCGATGTCGTGCGCGTCGCGCAAGCCAATGTGGGAGCATTAGGCGTGGCGCTCGGCCGGAAGATCGAGTTGGCAGATGGCGTCATTCGAACCCAGTACGAAAAACGACGGCCTCTTCCCCTGCGCGTGTTGCAGGATCTTTCCCCAGAATTGGTTGCGGCCTTCGCCGAACGCGCCAGCAATCTTCCCGGCGCGGATTTGATCGTCATGCCCGTGCGCCAATACCCGCTGGGCTCGCTCGCGGCGCATTTGCTCGGCTACGTTGCCAAAGCCGACGAGAACGACGAGGAAGAAATTGAGAAGTTTTACTATTACCAGCCGGACAGCATCGGTCGCCAAGGTGTCGAGAAGGCCTGCGACGAGTATTTGCGCGGATCGCCCGGCGGGCGCACGATCCGCGTAACCCCGGCCGGCACCCTCGCCAACGATCTCGGAGACAAACAAGCCGAGCGCGGCGGCCGCGTGACTCTGACCATTGATGTGCGCCTGCAGCGAATCGTGGAAGAGGCGCTCGACGGTGTGAAACTTCCCGCCGGCAAAGTCCTGCGCGGCGCGGCGGTGTTGCTCGACGTGCGTACCGGCGAAGTGCTGGCTATGGCATCCGTGCCAAGCTTTGATCCAAACATTTTCAATCCCGGGACGCCGGTGCCGACAATCCAAGCCGTCTTTAACGATCCCGCGAGCCCGATGCTCAACCGGGCCATCGGGGCACGCTACCCGCCTGGCTCGACATTCAAGACGATCACGCTGCTGGCCGGGCTGGAGTCCGGTGCGATTCTGCCGCAAGACACGGTGGCGTGCTCGGGTTTCCTTCAGATCGGCAACTGGAAGCGCCCGTTCAAGTGTTGGAACGAGCACGGGCATGGCAGCGTCGACGCTTACAAGGCCATTACCGAGTCGTGCGACGTGTGGTTTTACGAAGAAGGCATGAAAACGGGCGTCGATGCGATCACCAAGGTTGCGGCTGAGTTTGGACTCGGGCAAGCTACCGGATTCGACATCGGCAAAGAGAACAAGGGTTTCGTCCCCAGTCCCGCATGGAAGCGGACAACTTATGGAGAGAAGTGGTGGGAGGGTGACACTGCGCAGTTGGCTATCGGCCAGAGTTACCTGTTGGTCACACCGCTGCAGATGGCGTGCATCGCGGCAACATTTGCCAATGGCGGCACGGGCTTGCATCCCTATGTCGTGAAGCGGATCGAGGCCGCTGAGGGCCAGGTTGTACATGAGGGCCAACCAGATATACGCGTCCACCTGAGCGCCAAGCCCCAGCAAATTGAATTCGTGCGGCGCGCGATGCTCGGCGCGGTACAAGATATTCGCGGCACGGCGCACCCGGCGGCAGTAGCGGGTTTGAGCGTGGCGGGTAAGTCGGGCACGGCGGAGTATGATGTGACCGTGGACGGCAAGACTCAACGGCTCAAGCGCGCGTGGTTCATGGGCTTTGCGCCGTACGAACAACCGCAGGTCGCCCTGGCGGTGCTGATCGAGGACGGAGTCGGCGGCGGGCACACGGCGGGGCCGGTTGCGCAGAAGGTCTTCTCGAAGATGTTTGGGAAGAGTGCGGCGGAAACGCCCGGAGCAGAAAGTGCGGCGTATGCTGATTAAGCGATATCTCAAGCTGATCAAGCGCATGGATTGGCTGCTGTTTGGCGCGATGCTGGCGCTCGCGGTTGCCAGTGTCTTCTTTATTTATAGCGCGTCGTATTCCGGGCCGGGCCTGCCCATGCGATCCTTGTATAAAATGCAGATGGTGTGGTTCGGCGTCGGGTTACTGGTATATTTGGCGGCGGCACTGGTGGACTACCGTCTCATCTGCCAGTGGGCAACCATATGGTATGTGATTGCGGTGGGGTTGCTCGTTCTGGTCTTGGTGTCAGGCGTGAAAGTGTACGGCGCGCGACGGTGGCTGGGGTTGGGCAGTTTCGGCATCCAGCCCGCCGAAATCGCGAAACTCGCGACGTTGGTGGCGATCTCGTACTACCTGTTTCACCACACGCTGGAGTCGCGGCGGGAATTGAGTACTGTGTGGGTAGTGCTGGCGATAACGGGCGCGCCGCTCGTATTGATCATGTTGGAGCCGGACCTGGGTTCGGCGTTGGTGTTGCTGCCGATTTGTTTTGGGTTGATGTTTGCGGCGGGCGTACGAGTAAAGCATCTGGTGCTGGCCACGGTGTTGGGGTGTAGTCTCGCGGCCATCGGGCTGCCGGTGATGTGGAGAATGAAGGAAACCAAAACGGGCCGAAAAAACTACCAAAAGGAGCGGCTGACGGTGTATGTGCACCACGACTACGACCCGCTCGGCGCCGGTTGGAACCTCAACCAATCCCTCATCGCCGTCGGGTCGGGGGGGATGACGGGCAAGGGTTATCTGCAAGGCACTCAGAATCTGCTCGGCTATCTGCCGCGCTCGGTGACCCCGAACGATTTCCTGTTCAGCGTGATAGCCGAAGAAGAAGGCTTCGTCGGCAGTCTGGGTGTGATTGGATTGTATGCCGTGCTGTTATTTTCCGGGCTACGGATCGCGGCGAACGCGCGCGACCGTTTGGGAATGCTTCTGGCCACGGGAGTCGTGGTCATGCTGTTTTTCCATATTTTCATTAACGTGGGCATGACGATCGGTCTGATGCCGGTCACGGGTCTGCCCCTGCCATTACTCAGCTACGGAGGATCGTTCGTGCTGGCCAGCATGACCGCCCTCGGACTGCTGCAAAACGTTTGGATTCATAGGAGGATCTACTGACTGTGGACGCGATCAAACAAATACTGAAAAGAGGCGAAGAACTATTCACGGGCCGTCGCAAGAAACGAATCTTCAAGAACATCGTCGTCAACGCCGAGCCGCTGGAAAACCGCGTGGCCGTGCTGGAAGACGGCCAACTCGAAGAATTCAGCATCGAGCGCACGACCGAGAAACGGATTGTTGCCAGTGTGTTCAAAGGCCGCATCAAAAACCTCGAGCCCGGACTGAAGGCGGCGTTTGTCGATATCGGGTTCGAGAAGAACGCGTTCCTGCACTACTGGGACATTATCCCCGAGCAACTCGACCAACGCGTCGATCTGCTCGAAACGCCGGAGACCGAACACGCCAGGCTGAAGCCCAAGATCTCCCAAAAGGACATCCCGCAGCTTTACCCCCCCGGTTCGGAAGTCATCGTGCAGGTCGTCAAAGGCCCCATTGGCACGAAAGGCCCGCGCATCACCACCAACATCAGCATTCCCGGCCGCTACCTGGTGCTTATGCCGTTCAATCCACAGCGGGGCATCTCGCGCAAGATCGAGGATGACCGCGAGCGCCAGCGGTTGAAGAAGGTCCTGCAGCGTCTGCGCATTCCCGACGGGATGGGCGTCATCATCCGCACCGTCGGTGAAAACCAAAAGAAGCGGTACTTCATTCGTGACCTTGAATTGTTGCTGCAAACGTGGAAGCAGGTTGAGGACAAGATCAAGGAGCAGCCGGCGCCGTGTTGCGTGTTCCAAGAACCCGACCTCGTCGAGCGCACCGTGCGCGACTTCCTGACGGAAGAAGTGGACCGCATTGACGTGGACAACGAGCATGCGTACGACCGCATTCGGGACATGATCGGCCAGATCAGCCGTCGCTCACGCGGCAAGGTGCGGCTTTACAACGAACCCACACCCATCTTCAGCAAGTTCAATGTCGAGAAACAGATCGAGAATGCCTTCCGTCGTCAGGTCTGGTTGAAGTCAGGCGGGTATATCTGCATCGACGAGACCGAGGCGCTCGTGGCCATCGATGTCAACACGGGCCGTCACAAGTCACAGAAGGACCTCGACACAACGATCCTGCAGACGAACCTGGAAGCCGCCGAAGAAATCTGCCGCCAACTTCGCCTGCGCAACATCGGCGGGCTCATCGTCATTGATTTCATCGACATGCGTCACCGCAACGACCAGCAGAAAGTCACGCAGAAAGTGCGTGAGGGCGTCAGGCGCGACAAGGCCAAGACCCGCATCTTGAACATCTCGCAACTCGGTCTCATGGAAATGACTCGCCAGCGCCACAGTGAAAGCATGGCCAGCGCCGTGTACGAGGACTGCCCGTACTGCAAGGGCAAGGGCATGGTCAAGAGCGCGCTGTCGATGTCCGTCGAAATCCAGCGCAAGATTGCCGAACTTCTTCGCAAACTGCGCGAGCAGGGCCGGCACGAGCAACCGCAACTCCGGATCTACGTTCATCCCGAGGTGCTCAACCGTCTGCGCACCGAGGACGAAGCCGTGCTGATCGAACTGGAGAAGAATCTTAGCGGCAAGCTCAGCTTCCGGGCGGATCCAGCCCTCCACTTCGAACAGTTCAAGATTGCCGACAGCATCAGCGGCCAGGAACTCGCGTAAGAACAGGAAAAACTCCGGTGGTTGATCGCGGCCGAAGCCTTACGTCAAGGTGAACGTCGCCCGCACAACGCTCATTGGATTCGCGCTTGCGATTTTCGCCGGCGCACTCTGGCTGCATTGGCCGTGTGTCAACGGCGGGTTCCTCAAGGGAATGGACGACGATGAGTACCTGCGACAAGCGGTTCGCCTGAATGGCTTGACGTGGAAGGCGGCCCGATGGGCGTTTACCACCACCGAGCCGTACTATCACCCGTTGCCACGCCTCTCGCATCTCCTGGACTATCAGGTTTGGGGAACCAACGCGATGGGGCACCACGCAACCAGCGTGGTATTGCACGCGGTCAATGCCGCGCTCGTGTTCGGCTTCCTCTGGACCCTGCTTGGGGCGACGTCATTGTTGAGAGCCGACGAGCGGTTGACGGTGGCCCTAGGTGTCGCCGTGGTATTCGCGATTCATCCGTTACAGGTCGAATCGGTCGCGTGGATATCGGCACGATCACAGTTGCTGTGTACGGCCTTCGGGATCGGCAGCGTATGGGCGTACGTCGCTGGTGCGCGCCGGTGGGTGGTGTGGGCGTCGTTTGCGGCGGCGCTGCTGAGCAAACCGACGGCGGTGTCGCTGCTATTCGCGATGCTGGCGATGGATTACTTTCCATTACGGCGATATGACCGGCGTGGTTGGGGACCGTTGCTTCGGGAGAAGGCAGTCCTGATCGCCTTGGGGTTGGCGGCGACGGTGGCGACGATGTTCACCGAGTCGCAAGCCGGTGGTCTGATGGCGCCGTTGGAGGCGCTCTGGCCGTCGCAACGCCTGTTCCTAGCGGCGCAGAGCCTGACGTTTTACCCATGGAAGCTGGTATGGCCGGCGTGGCAGTCATCCTACTATCCGCTGGGCTTGGGCTTTTCATTGCGCCCACCGTTGGTCTTTGCGTCGGTGCTGTGCGTAGTGATCGTCACCGCACTGAGCGTCTGGCTCAGGCGACGCATACCGGCGCTGGTTGCGGGATGGGGCGCGTACGTGATGTTCATTCTGCCCGTCTCGGGACTGGCGCAGAGGGGTTGGCAGGCGGTGGCAGACCGGTACGCCTATATGGCGATGCTGCCGCTGTTGTTGTTGGCTGGCGGAGCGGCAGTTTGGCTGTGGCGGCGTTGTGGATCGGTTGCCCGGATCGTGCTGGCCTGTTTGCTTGTATGCGAATTCTTCTACTTCGGGTCGCGCACGCGTGCCCAGATAGTTGTCTGGCGTAACGATGAAACACTTTGGCGGGGGGTACTGGCGCAGTATCCGAATTCGGATCTGGCCAACGAGATGCTCGCGCAGACGTTGTTGAATCAGGGGCAGATCCACGAGGCGCTGGAATACGCGCAACGCGCGGTCGCGGTTGCGCCGTCCGCCGAAACGCACAGGAACCTGGGGATTGCCCTGACTCAGGCGGGCAAATTCCAAGCAGCCATCGAGGAGTTCGATCTGGCGTTGCGTCTCAAGCCCGGCCTCGCCGATGCGCAGCACAATCTTGCGCTCGCCCTGCTCCGAGAGGGCCGGGTGCCAGAAGCTATTGGGCATTGGGAGGAAGCGCTGCGGATCAAGCCCGATTACGCCGAGGCGCACTGTAATCTGGGGGTTGCCCTGGAACAATCCGGCAAGATCAAGGACGCCATCGAACATTTTGAACAGGCGCTGAAGTTCAAGCCCGATTACGCCGAGGCGCACTACAACCTGGGAGCTGCGTTGGTGCGATTGGGCCGGGTGCCGGAAGCCATCGGGCAGTGGGAGGAAGCGTTGCGGCTCCAGCCCGATTACGCCGAGGCGCACTGTAATCTGGGGGTCGCCCTGGAACAATCCGGCAAGCTTGAAGACGCCATCGGACATTATGAGCAGGCGCTGAAGATCAGGCCCGATCTGGCCGAGGTGCACTACAACCTGGGAGTTGTTTTGGTGCGGCTGGGCCGGGTGCCGGAGGCGGTCGAGCATTGGGAGCAAGCGCTACGGCTCAAGCCCGACATGGCGGCGGCACATTACAATCTGGGAGTCGTCTATGAGCAGGCGGGGCAGATCGAGGAAGCCATCCGGCATTATCAGCAGGCGGTGGAGATCAAGCCCGATTACGTTGAGGCGCAGAATAAGCTAGCGCGATTGCGAGCCGTTCAGTAATTGGTTAGCCCGGTATTCAGGAAGATGAAAGCACGAATGCGATGCGCTCCAACGATGATCCTCGGGCGTCGTTCACGTGTATTCGTTGCGTTCTGCTGGATCACGTGTCTCGCCGTCGCCGGACACGCCGCTGACGAGCCGCGCATCCTTACACCCACTCCATCCTCCTTCGAAACGTTGTCCCGCTTCACCGCGTTGCTGGAGGCGCTCCAAAACCATTACGTCCAACCCGCGCGCATCAACACGGATTGGTACACCACGGCGGCGTTGCGCGGGTTCGTCCGGGCCATCGACCCCGAAGCGGATTTGCTGACACCCGCGGAAGCCGCGTCGACCAACGAGTCCGCCAACACGGCGGCCGACATCGGCCTCAGCTACGTTATCCGCGACGATTATCCCACGGTCATCTCTCCCGTCGACGGCAGTCCGGCGGAAAGCGCCGGTCTGCTCGCTGGCGAACAGATCATAGCCATCAGCGAGGTTCCCACGCCCCACGCCCGGCGCCTGGAAGTGGACCGCCTTCTGCGCGGCCCGGCAAATTTCCCGGTCAACCTGCGCGTGGCCGATCCACACACCGGGGCCATTCGGGACCTGCACCTGCCCCGGGTCACGCAGGGTTTCCCCCGCGCCGCCGCGCTGAGGTTTCTCGACAACGGCGTCGCCTACTATCGCGTCTCGCAATTCACACGGGCCACGGTCGAAAGCTTTCGGGCCGCGATGACCCTCGCGAAAGACGAGCGGCCGGCGGGCATCATTCTCGATTTGCGCAACAATCCCGGCGGTGCGTTCGAGGCCGCGCAAATTGCCGCGTCGTTCTTCCTGCCCCAAGGCACAGAGGTCGTCTCGCTGGAGTACGCGAACCCGGGGTTGCGGGCCGACTTCGCCAGCGCTGAAAGCCTGAACGTAACGGCGCCGCTCGTTTTGCTTGTCAACAACGGCACCGCCGCCGAGGCGGAAGTTTTTGCGGCCGCACTGCAGGACAACAAGCGCGCCCGGGTTGTCGGCAGCCGGAGTTTTGGTCGTGGATTGCTCGCCGCTTCGACCCGCCTCTCCGACGGCTCGGTGCTGGTGGCGCCCACGGCCTATTACGTGCGCCCCTCGAAGCAGATGCTGCAAGGCAAGGGGCTGACGCCCGACGTGATGGTCGAGTTGCCCCGCGAGGTGGAACGGACGCTGGCCCGCGCTGGCTTCGGGACATTTGATTGGAGGAACGACAAGGCCAAGGTGCTGGCTACGGACCTGCCGCTGGCAAAGGCGTTGTCGTTACTGGCGAAGTGAACGAAGTTGCGGTGTTTCGGTCCGGCTGTTAGCATAACCGCCATGTCCACCACGACCCTGAAGATTCGGCTTGCCGCCGCGCTCAGCCTGTTTCTCGCGGTTCTTCCCGTACACGCCCAGGAAGCCACGCTCAAGAAGCTCAATGCGCAAGCCGTCGATCTTTATCGGCAGGCGAAATACGTAGATGCCGTTCGGGTAGCGCAGGACGCGTTGAAAATCGCCGAAAAAACGTACGGTCCCGCCCACCGAGAAGTCGCCACGGCGCTGAGCAATCTCGCGGAGTACCAGCGCGCCCGAGGCGATTATCCGGAGGCGGAAAGCTTGTTGAAGCGGGCACTGGTCATCGATCAAAAACTGCTGGGCACCAACCACCCCGATATCGCCATCGATTTCAACAACCTCGCCCTGCTGTACGACAGTTCCGGTCGCCACTCGGACGCAGTACCGATCTATGACCGGGCGCTCGAAATCGACCAGAAGACACTCGGCCCCGATCATCCCGACGTCGCGACGGACCTGAACAATCTCGCCGAAGCCTACCGCGCCCAGGGCAAACTCACCCAGGCGACGCCGTTATATCGGCGGGCGCTGGCGATCTGGGACAAATCGCCCGGGCAATACGCCCGTCCCATTGCCACGGCACTCAATAATCTTGGCGCGTTGACCGCAACCCAGGGCCAGAACGCCGAGGCAGAAAAGTTTCTAACACGGGCGCTGGAGATCTGGCGCAAGAATGTGCGTCCCGACCATCCAAGCCTGGTGGCGACGTTGCGTCAACTCGGCTCCGTGCAGGTATCGCTGCGCGAGTACCCGAAGGCGGAAGCCTCCTTCAGCCAGGCGGTCGCCATCGACGAAAAGGCCCACGACAAGAACAACAAACAACTGGCCAAGGACCTGAGCAATCTCGGGCTCGTGCTGTTTCTGGAACAGAAATACCTAGCGGCTGAACCGCTTCTCAAACGCGCCCTCGCGTTGGACGAGGTGGCCTACGGCAAGGAACACGTCACCGTCGCCTCCGCCCTCAACAATCTCGCCGAGGTTTACCGGGCCCTTGGGAAATACTCGACCGCCGAGCCGTTGTATCGGCGCGCGTTGTTAATCGACGAAACGGTTCTGGGTCCCGACCACCCTGACGTCGCCAACGATTTGAACAATCTCGGCGCGCTGTACTTCTCGGAGGGCCGTTACGCCGATGCCGAGCCGGTGTTGAAACGCGCATTCGTCATCAAGGAAACGGCGCTCGATCCCGACGACCCGCAGTTGCTCCCGATTCTGGACAACTACGCCATCGCCCTTCGTGTTCTCAACCGAAACGCGGAAGCGGAACCCATCGAAGCCCGGGCGAAGAAGATTCGCGCAAACTCCACCGCACCATGAACGAAGCCAAGGTCAAAGAGTTGCTTCAGAACGTGCGAGCGGGTCGCGTGACGGCGGACGTTGCGCTTCGACGATTGAAATCGCTGTCGATTCACGATCTCAGCTTCGCGCGCGTCGACCGACATCGCTCCCTGCGGAAAGGATTTCCCGAGGTCATTTATTGCGAAGGCAAGACGCCGACGCAAGTCGTGAAGATCGCGAGATCAATTCTGGGCCACAACGACAATCTTTTGGCGACGCGGTGTCCGAAAGAGATTTATCGCGCCCTGAAGCGTGTTTTTCCGAAAGCGAAATACCATGAAGCGGCGCGCGCGGTAACGGTCGTGCGGAAACCCCTGCCCCGACGCGGCGGCATCATCGCTGTCCTATGCGCGGGCACGACCGACATCCCCGTCGCCGAGGAAGCGGTCGTAACGGCAGAGATCATGGGCAATCGCGTGAAGACGTACTACGACGTGGGCGTGGCGGGCATCCATCGGTTGCTGGCGCTGAACGAAGAGTTGCTCGACGCGAACGTGCTCATCGTTGTCGCCGGGATGGAAGGTGCGTTGCCCAGCGTTGTCGGCGGCCTCGTCGATAAACCCGTCATCGCTGTTCCCACGTCAGTTGGCTACGGCGCGTCGTTCGGCGGCATCGCCGCGCTGCTGGCGATGTTGAATTCGTGTGCCAGCGGGTTGACCGTCGTCAACATCAACAACGGTTTCGGGGCTGGATATGCCGCGAGTTTGATAAATCAGTTAGCGCGGCGATGATTGTCGGAGGGGTACAGAAATTTCGTGAGTAACACGAAGCAGATCGAAGAAGACGGCTTCAAGGCGCTACGGCATCATCTAATCGAGCGCCTCGGCGTCTCTGAATCCGACATCGAGGATACGCGGAACAAGGGCAACACAGCAGGCAAGCTTGGCTGCGATCTAGTCCTGCAGTACAAGAGTGGCAAGTACTACATCGAGTTGAAGGCGTTTTCCTCGCCCGAACTGCCAACGAATATTCGGTTCACTCATCAGACTGTCGCCTCCTTTCATGAGAGGAAATTGCTCAGTCAGCTCGTCGTTGCGCTCGTTTATAACCTCGCTGCGGGTGTCGAACGCGCCGAGGTACGCTTCTTTCGTTTTGGCGATGTGCCGGCGGACAATATTCTTGTTGAACCTCACTTCATCATTCAGCCGCACAAGCTCCCTGAATCACCCCAGTTACTTCACGAAAACATCGATGATGTGCTCAACGAGAGTGGAGGTTCGCAAGACCTCAGCGCACTCTTCAATACTCCAGTAAAACAGCACATGCGGTGGCAAAAGAAACCATGAAATTCCTCTATGGTGTGAATGGCAGCGTCATCGCACTGTGAAGACTAGAGGACAATGAGCGAACAGGTCTACAAGTACGACGTCGCGTTCACCTTCCTTGACCGGGACGAGCCGATAGCTCGCCAACTGAGTGACTCATTCGAGGGTCGCTTGTCGACCTTTGTCTTTTCAGAGCGCCAAGCAGAGTTAGGCGGCAAGGATGGTGTCGATGCTCTGTGCCGCGTGTTTAAGACGGAAGCGAGGATTGTCGTGATCCTGTATCGGGAGGGTTGGGGTCAGACGCCGTGGACGGGCATCGAGGAGAATGCCATCAAGGATCGTCGACTCAAAGCTGGCCACGAATTCATGCTGGTGATACCGCTTAGCCATTCCCATCCGATACCCGAGTGGTTTCCCGAAGTTCGAATCTGGTTGGACTTGGAGCGCTCGGGCGTGAAAGTTGTAGCCGGGATTATTGAACATCGGGTTCGGGAACGAGGAGGAGAACCCAAGGAAGAGACTGCGAGTGAGCGCGCCGCTCGGCTCAAGCGGGACAAGGAGATCGGTGAAGCGCGAGAACGATTCTTGAACTCAGGAGAAGGGGCCGAAGCGGCGAAGCAGGAGGCGATACAGGTGGTCACGGAAATTCAACGCCTGTCGCTAGAGATTTCAAATTCAGGTGGAGGCATTGGCTTGTATTCTGGGCGACCGCAGAATGCTCGCGTACAGATTGCGCATGAGGTGGGCAGTTATGGATTCACAGTCCTCGTGGCATGGTGTCCGCAGTGGAGCAATACTCTGAAAGGTTCGGGTTTTCAGGTGACCCTCATACGGGGTCGGAGATCCTATTATGAAGGGCCGCCGGAGGAATTGGATCAGCACATCTTCTCTTTTGATAGAATCGCGGACGGTGCCTACCGCTGGACAGACACAACTCACGACGGGCGGTCGTTTTCATCTCTTCAACTAGCTGACTTCTGCGTCAAACTTCTGCTGGACGCTTTGGATGAGCATAAGCCGTGGAACGTCCATTAGCCTTTGGGGAGATACGATCAATATGAAACTCCTCTACCTCGACTGCTTTGTGGGAATCAGCGGCGATGGGTTCCTTAGGCCGTCGCCGGAAAGACAAGGCTATGGCCTACGCGTGGGCCGTCGACGGAAAGACACGCCCCGTAGAATGAGGTAAAGTCATAGACGGGCGGCCGTGACGGCCGCTACTACACGGAAGGGCGCGCCCCGTGGAACGGGGTGAAGCTATGGTTGGCGAAGAATCCCAGCCTTTCAAATCCGGAGAAAACGACAGAGACCCTTCGACAAGCTCAGGGTGAATATATGAAAGCGCGCCTCCGGGCGGAACGGTGTCCGCCTCGCGCTTATAATCGCACTGGTTGGACAACCAGAACGGAGGCACGCATGAGAGAGTATATCGCATTTGACAGTCACAAACGCTACACGATTATGGAACGGGAGAATCAACAAACCAGCGTGGCGCGACAACGGCGCATCGAGCACGCTCCGGGCGCGATTTGCGGAGCGTTGCGCGACTGCGAAGCCGGCACGCCCGTCGCCATCGAAGCCACGAGCAACTGGTATTGGATCATCAGTGAGATCGAGCAGGCGGGGCTGCGCCCGTTGCTGGTGCACCCGCGCAAAGCCAAGCTGATGATGGGGTTGATCAACAAGACCGACCAACTGGACGTGCACGGGCTCAATCGCCTGCAACGCAATGGCACGTTGCCGACGGTGTGGATTCCGCCAGCCGGGCTTCGCGACCAGCGCGAATTGACCCGGGTGCGCATGGTGTTGGCGGCGCAACGCACGCGGCTGAAGAACCGCATCAGTGCCACGCTGGCGAAGTACGGCTTGGCGGTCACCGACGCCAGCGACCCGTACAGCCAGAAGGGGCGACAGCAGTTGATGGGCCTGCTGGGGCAATTGCCACCCCAGACCCAGTGGGCCGCCCGCACGCTGCTGGCCCAACTGGACTTCATCGAAGGCCAGATTCGCGAGCAGGAGCAGCGGCTGAAGCAACTGATCGAAGTCACCCCGGAGATGCGCTTGTTGATGAGCTTGCCCGGTGTGGGGATGATCCTGGCCGCAGTGTTGTGGCTGGAGATCGGTACCGTGGAGCGCTTTGCCAGCGCCGAACGCCTGGCCAGCTACGCCGGGACAACGCCCCGGGTGCATGCCAGCGGCGGGATGGTCCGCTACGGTCGACTGCGGCCCGATGTGAACCGCTACCTGCGGTGGGCGTTGGTGGAAGCTGGCAATTCGGTGGCGGTCAATCACACCCGTTGTCCCCAGCGCCACGTCAGTGAGCTATATCGACGGCTCAAAACACGCAAGGGCCACCCCAAGGCCATCGGGGCGGTGGCGCGGCATCTGGCCGAGGCGACCTATCACGTGTTGAGTCGCAACGAACCGTATCGAGAGCCAACAATCTGTGCGGGACGATCCAAGGGAGGTGTAAGCGCGCAGTTGTCATGAGTCGGCCCGTGCGGCGGCTCGCAGGGTGAATGCGACACACCTCTCGAACAAATTCATGCCCCGACGAGGGCGAAGAGATGACTGGGAACGACCCGAAGAACAAACGGCGAGAGAGGTTGACAACGGCGCGCTTTCAGAGATGACAGCCTAGGAGGTTTCACAGCGCATTCTCGCGGTCACTGGAACCGAGCGTGGCGAAGCTCGGAGAGTGCGGGCGCGGGTCGAGCCCCGCAACGGCAAGGCGGCTGGCGAGCCCCGACTAGGAATCGCGGGCGGGCCAACGACACGACAACGGGGCCGCCTGTCCTACAAAACATTGCGAAAAGAAAAGCTTCCAAACCTTCCAAACCTTCCAAAGTACACTAACGGTGTTTCTGGGATTGTGAGAGAATCGAGGGGTGAGCATGGATTATATTATAAAGACATGCGCGTAGAGGCCCCAAACGCTCTCCGGGTAACCCGGGAAATGATGGTTGGCGGGGAGACTCTCTATTAAAGAGTACCTTTTTTGCGAAACGAACCCACCTAAAAAATGCGTAACTATTGTGGTATGAATGTGTTAGGCAAAATGAGGGTTGGGTTCGGTCGACCAAACCGAACCCATTTTGAGGGGGGTAAAGTGCAAAAAGAAGCGCCGGAAGGGGGGTTTTATGCAAAAGCGAACCCAAAGCGAAGCCAAATTGCGGGACGGTGCGGCGCCGAAACGGCGCGATACCTATACGGCAGGCATCGCGCCCTACAAAACGACCTAATTGCAAACGGAGTTGCTGCGAAACATTCGACTCTGCTAGCATCCAAATGACCAAGGCGCAGGCGTGACATGAAACTTCTCTACCTCGATTGTTTTGCGGGAATCAGCGGCGACATGTTCTTGGGGGCGCTGATCGATCTCGGCGTGCCGGAGGAGACGCTACGCATCGAGTTGGCGAAGCTCAAGCTGCCCGGCTATACGATCTCGACGCGGCGGGTCGTGAAACAGAACATTTCGGCGACGAAGTTTGATGTAATTGAAGACCATCTGCCTTCGCCAAGGCTTCGGCAGACAAGTCGGGGGTACACGGAGATCGCCGGGATGATTACCGGCAGCGGGCTATCGGAGAACGTGAAGCGTCGGGCGTTGAGCGTGTTCAAACGACTCGGCGAGGCGGAGGCGAAGATTCATGGGGTCCCGCTGGAGCAGATCCATTTTCACGAAGTCGGCGCGGTGGATTCGATTGTGGACATCGTGGGCGCGTGCATCGCAGTCGAGGCATTGGGCGTGGATGAGATCCAATCATCGCCGCCGCGACTCGGCTCGGGGTTCGTGGAGACCGCGCACGGACGGTTTCCCGTGCCGGCGCCGGCCACGCTGGAGTTGCTGAAGGGTATTCCGGTGCGGTCATCCGATGAATCCGTCGAGTTGGTTACCCCGACGGGCGCGGCTTTGCTGGCGGAGTTTTGCACGAAGTTTTCCCAGGCGATGCCCGCGATGAGCATCGAGAAAATCGGCTACGGCGCTGGGTCGCGCGATCTCGACAAAGCGCCCAACGTGTTGCGCGCCGTGCTCGGTGTCGCGTCGGCTGTCCCCTGCCCGTCCTCGGAAGAAGCGGATGCCGTCGCGGTGATCGAAACGAACATCGACGATATGAACCCGCAGTTGTTCGGGGACGTGATGGAACGGCTGCTGGCCGCGGGGGCGCTGGATGTTTTCCTGACGCCCGTGCAAATGAAGAAGAACCGGCCGGGGACGTTGCTGACGGTTCTCTGCGAGCGCAACCACGTGGATGCGTTGGCGGAATTGCTGCTCACCCATACAACCAGTTTCGGCCTGCGCGTGCACGAGGCGCAACGACGGAAGCTGGCGCGGGAAATCGTGAAAGTGAAAACGAGATTCGGCGAGATCGAGGTGAAAGTGGGACGGCTGGGCGGCAAGATCGTGGCGCGCTCGCCGGAATTCGAGTCGTGCCGGCAGGCGGCGGCCAAGTTCAACGTGAGCGTGAAGGAAGTGCAGGGCGACGCGGCGCGCGCGGCGGGGGAAATCACATGATCGACAAGGAGCTGCTGGAGATGTTGGCCTGCCCGAAATGCAAGACGAGGGTCAAAGTCGAGGGCGAGAGCATCCTGTGCACGAATCCGCAGTGCGGCTTGCGTTACCCGATTCGCGACGGCATCCCGGTGATGCTGATTGACGAAGCTGAGAAATCCCAGAACCAATGAGCGAACCGACTCTTTCGGTCATCGTTCCCGCGTGGAACGAGGAGAAATACATTGGCCGGGCCATCGACTCCCTCCGGCACGCCGCGCAGGTGTACGCGCGCGAACGCGGCGGCGAGGCGGAAGTCATCGTCGTGGACAACAACAGCCAGGACCGCACCGGCGAGGTGGCGCGCGAGCACGGAGCGCGGGTGGTGTTCGAGCCCGTCAACAACATCGGCAAGGCGCGCAACACGGGCGTGAAGGCCGCGCGGGGGAAGTACATCGCGTTCTGCGACGCCGATAACCAGGTCACCGAAAATCTGCTGGTGCTCATCCACGATCATCTCGAAGACCCGACGATCGCGGGTGGCGGGACGTGGATCGAGCCGGAACGTCGGAACTTCAAGATCAGCTTTTTTTATTTTCTGTGGGGCATTTACGTTCGCGGCAGCGGAGTCGGCGTCGGGATGATGCATTGCCGCAAGGCCGACTTCGAGACGTTTGGGGGGTTCGACGAGACGATCTATGCCGCCGAGGACGTGCAACTCGCCTACGATCTAAAGGAGATCGGCAAACCGCGCGGCCAAAAATTCGAATTGATCCAGAAGGGCTGGATCATCACCTCGACGCGCAAGATCGACCAGACGCCGCTGGTTACGATGATTGCGAAGCTGATCGGATTTACCTTCGGCTTGCAGAAGAAGATTCGCAACAAGGAGTACTGTGAACATTGGTATGGAAAGGCGGCACGCTAAATTTTCCCGGCCGGCGTGTCTTTCTTGAAACGTCCCTTCATTTTTGCCACCAGGTTATCCGACCGATCCTTCAGATGCGTCTTTCAGCCGGTGCGCCCAAACGAAGTCCACGGCCAGAATGCTCAACCCGAGGAGGACAAGGACAAATCCCGGTCCCGGCACGCCGGGAATCATGAAGAACAACCCCACCAGTAGCAGCAGGACTCCGCCAGTGATCCGCAGCACCCGCTTCGTATGATGGAGAAGCCACTTCATGTGGTGAGGTTCAGATAGATGGCTCCCTGTTCAATCACCAGCGGCAACCGCTCGAGGGATTTGCCCTGCCCCGGTCCCCCGACACATTTGCCGCCGTGCGGTTCGTAGACCGAGCCATGGGTCTTGCACACGAACAGATTTCCGTCGCATGTGAAAAAATCGTTGTCATCCAGGTCCAGCGTGATGGGCAGGTGCACGCATCGATTCACGAACGCCACGATGTCTCCCTGGACATTGGCCAGGAAGGCCTCGACCGTCTCCCTGTTCGCCTCGAACGTGAACTTCTTCGTCGCGCCCGGCGGGAGTTCTTCCACACGCGCCAACAGAATTCTGCGACCACTCACACCATCACATTAAGCGCTACGGACGGCTTTGACAAAAATTATATTGAGACGCCGATCAGTTATTCGGGCTGGCGGTTTGACACGACCGCCGGCTCACGCTATCATGTCGTCGGCTGGCGAGAATCCTTGTCAGGGGGATCGAATCAAACTTACGAAAGGAGTCTTATCATGGCGCACGAACTACCGAAACTGCCCTATTCATACGACGCACTGGAGCCACACATCGACGCGCGCACGATGGAAATTCACTACACGAAACACCATAACGCTTACGTCACGAACCTGAATGCCGCACTCGACAAGCACCCCGAGTTCCACAAGAAAGGTCTCGAAGACCTGCTTCGCAGCATCGGCAGCGTACCTGACGATATCCGCACGGCGGTGCGCAACAACGGCGGGGGCCACCACAATCACAGCCTGTTCTGGACAATCATGAAGAAAGGCGGCGGCGGCGAGCCCGGCGGCGCGCTGGCGGATGCGATCAAGGGAACGTTCGGCGGATTCGCGAAGTTCAAGGAGACGATGACGAACAACGGCATGACGCAGTTTGGCAGCGGCTGGTCATGGCTGGTCGTCACCAAGGACAAGAAGCTCAAGGCGCATTCGACCGGGAACCAGAACAGCCCGCTGATGGAAGGCGACGCGCCGATCCTCGGTGTGGATGTGTGGGAGCACGCCTACTACTTGAAGTACCAGAACCTTCGCAAGAACTACCTCGAAGCGTGGTGGAACGTTGTCAACTGGGACGAAGTCGCCGCGAGATTCGACAAGGCGAAGTAGGCATCCGGCTGCAGGTGTGGAATGGCGAGGGCGACTCGTTCGGTCGCCTTTGCCATTTCAATCACGGCCGATCTTCTCCCACGCGTATTTGCCCTTGATGTGTTGGAGAAAAAGTTTGCCGGGTGACGGCGTGCGCGCGAGCTCTTCCCACACGTTCTTGGGAACGGAGAAATACCGATAGACCCCCGTCGCTTTGAATTCGATCTCCAGCGTTTCGGTCACCTCGTCGTAACCGATGGAAGCGATGTCGCTGGAATTGACGGGCTGTCGTTGTATTTCGGCCATGGCGATCAGTCGGCGAGGAAATCCACCTTCGCCGTCAGCTCCGTCGTGAGGGAGTCGAGGTTGACACGATCCAGCGCCTCCACCTCGATGCCGCTGTGGCCGCAGACCTTTGTCAGGTCACGAATCTCGACAATTGGCTCCTGCATGATCGCGGAATTGTAGCACAAGCGCGTCGGATTTGTAGCAACTGTCTTGTCATGTGGGTTGGAATTCTGGGTTTTTAAGCAGTTGATTGAGCAGGATGATGAGTTTGCGCATCACGGCGACGAGGGCCACCTTGGGAGCTTTGCCGGCCGCGATCAGGCGCTGGTAGAATACCTTCAGCCGAGCGTTGGTAAACGCCGCGACCAGCGCCGCCATGTACAACGCCCGCCGCGCGACCGCCCGACCTCCGCCGATCAGCCGATGACCACGGCGCGGGCCACTATCACGATTGAAGGGTGCCACTCCGACCAGTGCTGCGGCTTGCCGCCGGTTGAGTGTCCCCAACTCCGGCATCGTGGCCAACAGCACCACCGCCGTAATTCGGCCCACGCCCACCACCGCACACAGTCGCGCCACCTTGTGCGCCAGCGCGGGCTCGGCTTGGAGCAATTCGGTGATCCAAGCGTCGAGTTGTTCCAGCTGCCGATCCAGGGCGGCCACATGACGCTGCACCTGGCGACGCACAGCCGGATGCGTGGTGTGCTCCAGACGGTTGTGCTCGGCGATGCGCAACTGCTGCACTTGCTGACGGCGCGACACCAACTCGGCCAACTGACGCTGGGCGGCACTGAGAGCGGGCGTGGCCGCTGGCTGCAGGCGCTGACCGAACTCCGCCAGCACTTGCGCATCCAGCCGATCGGTCTTGGCCAACCGACCTTGCGCACGGGCAAAGTCACGAGCTTGGCGCGGATTGACGACACTGATGGCGAGGGCCGATCGCTGCAGGGCCAGGACGACCGGACGTTCATACCCGCCGCTGGCTTCACACACGACGTGGACCAAGCCCAGACCTTGGAGCCACCGCACCAGCGCCCGGTGGCCGGCGGAGCTGTTGGCAAACTGACGGGCCTGCGGCGGCGTGCTCAGCGCATGCAGATCCAGCGTGGCTTTGGCGATATCCATTCCAACGTAGACGACAGACGGCAACATGGTTAGACTCCTCCTTGCAATGCGAGCTGGTCGGAAGGCAACTCCGCACCGCTCTGGCAACTGTTCGAGTACAGGACCAAAGTCTGCCGACGGACCCTGCTACAAACGAACGCGCTCGTGGCGGTTCGAGGGCTGGAACGATCACGTCGGCGTTGCGCTCGTGGGGGGCATGCCCCCCACGAGCGGCCCTGTGGCTGAAGTTCATTCCTCAGCCACACGGAAACACTACCAGAAAACATAGATACAAGGGCCAAGTTTTACCGAACCAACGTCAGCGCGATCACACCAGCAACGGCGATCATGCCGCCAATGATGGACTGCCCGGCGGGGCGATCGCCCTCGACCCGGTAGGCAATCGGCATCACCGCCAGCGGCGTCGTAGCCACGATGGGAAGAACGATGCCGCTCGGCGTTGTGGACAGCGCCCATTGATAACAACTCACTCCAAGGACGGGTCCCCCCAGCACATTGATCAGGACCCACGGCCACGACTTTCGCCATTCCCTGCAATGTTTGTCGCGCGTGTGCCTGTCACGAACCCGCAGTAACACGAAGTAGATCGCCGCCACGCCGACACCGCCAAGGATGCGTTGGTACGCCGCCGTGCCTCCGTCGACGCGCTCGCCGGCGAGGGCGGTCACGAGAAACGCCTTGCGGCTCAACACCGCGCCACCGCCCTGTCCGATTGCCGCCAAAACGCCGAAGATCGAGCCACGATAGAGATGCGCGCGATCGAGGTGAACGTGGTTCTTCGGCGCAAGTGCCATCGCCACGCCGGTCAGAATGGCGATGCCCGCAACGATCTGCGCGACGCTCAGGGTGGTACCGAACCAAAGCCATTCGACCAACGCGCCGATTGGAGCCGCGAGACAATGCTGCAGCAGAAGCGAGAGCCGGGAACCCAGGCGTGGTAAAGTTTCGTACAAGGCGAGGTCGGCCAATCCGAAGCCCACAAACCCACTCAACACGAACCACCGAAATCCCGCGCCACCCAGCCCCTTCCCAAATCCATGAGCCCACGCGGCGAGTAGAATAGTCGCCACGCACAGTCGCGCGAGATTCGCGACGGCACTGCCCAGATACCGCGTCGAGCGCGTGGCGCAAACGACGGAAACCGACCAGAGAACTGTTGTGAGTAGTGCGGGCAGCATCGCGCAAAGGAGATAGCAGAGGCACGTCGCCGAAACAAGTATCCCGAAGCCTTACGATCGCCGCCTACCGCCTTGAGATGGCAATGTACGGAGGCTGTCCGCGGACGCGCTCGACGGTTACGTTCAGTCCGTACTTCTCCGCGAGCAACCACAACGCCTGGCGCCGTGTGACTTGATGCGCGTGCAGCGCAACCCTCAGCGATTCGACGGGCGCATCGGCCCTGGCGATCGCGAGCTTCATGCCTGCGAAAGCGTCTGTAAGTGGCAGGTGGATGATACGCACCTCGACGATATCGACATCCACCACGGTATCCAGCCACCGGTCCGTCGAGTTATTAGCCGCTCGCAGGAAGTCGGATGGCGGCCGAACCAGCGTCGCGCAGGAAACAGCGAGACAGACGAGAAGCCCCAGAGCCGCGGGGCGCAAGAGCCAGACTCCTGGTACTTGTCTGCCAGTCTCGGTCATTGTTCGGTGGACACAGGATACCATGCTGGTGTGTGTTCTGTGAACTGGAACTAGTGCGGATCTTTGAGTTGGTTCTTCAATTCTTCTTCTCCGGCCGGCGTGAACGCTCGGATCTGGCGACTCGTGATGGGCGCCACCTGTTTCGTTTGATCCACCTGCTTCTGAGCTTCGTCGTTCACTTTGTCAACTACGGCGCGCTTGGCTGTGAAGTTCGCCTTCGGCAGGACGGGTTTGGAAATCGTGGACATCTCCAGCATTTTGAAATCCGCGTGTTTGTCTCTCAGATCGGCATTCTCAAGCTTCAGATCGCTCTTCGAAAGCGGCGATTTGGGCAACTCACGGGTCCCTTGGGAGATCGTATCAAACCTCACGTCGTCGAAATTGACATTCTTGCCGCCCGCCTCCGCCTGCTTATTGACGTCGAGGGGCTTCAGGGGATCCACCAACGCGATCACCGGCTGCGACAAGAGCCCAGCGAGTGTGACCATCAAGAGTGTGAGCTTGTGCTTCATGTCGTCTGTACGATGTTGGTGCGGACGAGAGGAGTTGAACCTCCATGACCTTGCGGTCACAGCCTTCTGAGGGCTGCGCGTCTGCCAGTTTCGCCACGTCCGCGCACCGGATCCCTTGCAATATAGCGATGGGGCGCAGGGCTGGCAATGGTAAACAATTTTCCGGAGCACAGACGCGGCCTTAGGGAGTGGGACTCTGGCTGGCGGGGGGCGATGGGGAAGCTCCTTTGTTTCCGAACATCTGCGCAGCCATCTTCAGGCCCGCGGCTTGCATGGAGCTCATTTGCCGCTGGAATTTCGTGAATTGGTCAAGCTGCGTGGGCGTGAGAATAGCTGCCGCCCGGTCGGCGTACCGCTGCTGCAATTGCTCCATCTGCTTCTCCAATTCGGCAACGCGGTCTTCGGTCAATTGCGATGGATCGGGGTTTTGATTATTCATCAATGACGACGTAGGCAGGGCTTTGCGCTCCTGATACATCGCCGCAATCAAGTTCTCCTCCTGTTGATCGGTCAGCGCCGCGTCGGCCGGCAACGCATCTTTGAACAGCTGCACCGACATGCGCTCGTTTGCCGTCTGCTCGTACTGCTGGAACACCGTGTAATCCTGAGGCCCAAGCAGGTCCTGAATCTTCTGGTCGTACTGCGACTTGATGGCCTTGGTCTCCTCGATGGCCTGTTTGCGGTCCGACTCAGAACCGCCCATCATGGCCAGACCTGAATCAACCATCGCCATCTGGCGATCCGAAAGCATTTCCTTGAGCGCATCCAGTTTGTCGGCAGGCAGGTTCAGATAGCTGGATAGCGAACCATACATTCGATCGAGCATCACCTTCTGCTGGGCCCGGACCATCTCCTTCATCTGCGGGTTCTTCATCATTCCCGCCAGCCCGGCAAAATAGTTGGACGTGGCACCCGCACTCGCCGGAGCGGCAGGCGGAGGCGTAACTTCCGGTGCCGGTGCAGGCACAGACACGGGCTCGACCGGGTGGACTGGCGGCGCGGGCGCCGGGACCGGCTTCTCCGCCGCAGCAACTGGCGGAGCCTTGGCCTTCTCCACAGCTGCAGACGCCAATTGCCCTTTCAACTGCGTGATTTGACGGTTCTGCCACATCGCCGTCGCGGCCAGCGCGACGACTGCGGCAAGCAACACCCCCATCCACAGATTGTTTTTCATGATCGACCGTCCTCTTTTCCAAAACTGCGCTTGTCTCCCCTCCTCCACCAGACGCAAAATCGCAGAAACATTATAGAAAGGCGCGCACTTTCTCCCACGTAATGTCTTCACCACCCGTCCCCTCAGCGGGCCGATCTAAGCCTCAAGCTGACCTGAGCGCTCCAGCCGCTTATAGTAAACCAACGAATAGAGAGCCGGTATGATGGCACCGAGCAAGATGACGCCGAAAAACAGCCAGAATTGCGCGCCTGTCAGCGCCACAATCAATCCCGCCACTCCCGCCACGACCATGGCTTTGGCGCCAAAGCGGTGGGTCGCATTCCACACGCGCTCATTGGCCAGCGTCCACGGTGTGCGGAAACCGACGTAGAAATTGCGGCGCACTTTTCCCATCACATTGCCCATCAGCGCGAAAAACAACGAGACGCCTCCCATCATGGCGCCGATGATGTTGATGTGGCCCGACAGCGCGGCCCACAGGTTCAACGCATTGATGTAAGTGAGTTCACTGGCGGTGACGAGCATCAGGTAGAGATAGGTGGACTGGAACGTCTCGATCTCGAAATGCCTGGGCGAAAGCCACGGCAATGCGGCAAACATAAGCAGCATCGCCGCTGTGATTCCCGGCCACAGGAAGAGCGAGGTGCGGGAACCATACTGGTCGACCTGGCTATGGACATTCCAATGCGTCGGCACTTTTTCAGGCAGATGCGGATAGGCAATCACCGTGGCAATCAGCGCTGCCAACACCAGTGCCCCGCAAATGGCAAAATACCGCGTCTTCATGGCTTTCCTCCGTTCTTCTTTCCGCCGGTCAGGTCGATGGCCCAAGCCAGCACGTCCTGGAGTACCGTGGTGTTCAACGAATACCAGATGGTCTGCGCCTCGCGCCGGCTGGCAATCAGGTCCGCTTCCTTCAACACCGAGAAGTGATGGGACATGGTGGGCTTGGTCATATCGAAGCGCTCGGCCAGTTCGCCGGCCGACATTTCGCGTTTGCGCAACAAGCGCAGGATCTCCCGTCGGGTGGGATCCGCGATTGCCTTGAACGCCTGGTTCGTGGCCATTGGTATTACGTCCTCTATCTAATTAGATGACTCCCTAAATACTAGGCCCCGCGAACTTTCTTGTCAAGTTCTGGTTACGCGTGTTTTTGCCTCCGGTCGCGCGCGTCAACCGAGGTCACGGCAGGCCCGCGAGTTTATCCCGCAGGGTGTTGTTATCTGGAAACAACCTCGCGCCGCGCTGCCAGGCTTGTCTGGCATCGTCGGCGTAACCGGCCTTTTGGTATTGCTCCCCCAGCAGCACGTAGGTTTGCACGAACTGCGGCTGGGGCGATTGTGTCTCCTGCTGCTCAACCAAGGTGACGAGGTTATCTATGACCTCGCCTGATTTATTCATTTCCGCCGGCCAATAGGACAAAGAGGAGGCCTTCCAAAAGCGCGCTTCCCAGTTGGATGGGTCAACGTTCAAGGCTTGGTCGAAACTTTGATCGGCCTGCATGGCCAACATGACTTTCTCGCGAGTGTCCTCGGTCGTTCTCAGTTTCTGGATATAAGCCTGGCCCAACGCGGCGGGATATTCGGCGGACGACGGAATCCGCCTTCGCAGCTTGGGTCAATTCCGTGATTGCCTGATCCAATTGATGCGTGTCCTGCAGTTGCTTCCATGCCGCCTGCTTCTGCGCGTAGCTGGCTTGTTGCGAAACCAGCGTTTGCAGTGGCTGACTGAAGGTCGCGGTGACAGCGGGCTTGGCCGCCGGTCCAGCCGAGGCCGCCATGGGGGGAGGCGCTGCGGCATTTGAGACTTCCGCAGGTTTCACCGCCGATTCCGGGACGGGGTGATGTTCCTCCGCCGGCTCCGGGGCGTTCACACTCGCTACCGAAGAGTTTAGAGGACGGTCCAGGTTCGGCGCAGGATTTCGCTCCGCCTGAACAACCGCCTCCGCAGGACGCAGCGAATTGCCTTGCCATTTGGCCGTGACGATGACGACGGTCGCCGTCAATCCGATGCCAATCAATCCCCATGTCAGTTTCTTCATGTTCTTCTTCCTTTCTCCAACGTTGTTCTTTCAGATGGATTCCGTGCAGGGCCAGACGGCGATGAAGATTACGGGGGCTGAACAGTTGCACGGCGTGCCGCTGGAGTCGCCGCTTCAGGACTGCCCGACGGACCCCGCCCGCAAGCTCCGGTTCACCCTGATCACACACCACAGGATCAGGATGAAAGGCACGAGTAGCAGCAGGCTCGCGCACCTCATGAACGTCCCCAACAGCAGGTTGTAGGACGGGTTGTTTCGGAGGATGCCACGCGCGACTGCGTCGTTCGCATGTTCCGCAAAGGCCGCTCCTCCGACTGCGAAATGGTGGGCGATAGCTGCTCCACCGCTTGCCGCAAACCAGGCAATCGCCGATCCGCCAAAGGCGTAATACCCGACCGCCAGTCCGCCAATGGCCCACCAGCCGATGCTGAAGCCGGCGAACGTCAGCAGCCCCAGCCCCACCCCGCCAATGGGCACCAATCCAAACGCTGCGCCGCCGATTGCAATGCCTCCGGCGGCAACAGGCGCGCACGCAAACCCGCCGATGGCCACGTCCCCGCCCAAGGCAATCCAGCCCTTGGTGATCGTCGGCTTTCCGTCGGCAGCCTGTCCTTGACGGAAGTGAAGCAAGGGCAGACCAAGGAATGACCATCGACTGCGATACTCACAGGGTCGGGTGGGCGGCCATGAACTCGCCGGTGCGCGGCCGTCTCTGACTTCTTCGGCGCGGATTTGGCGCAATCTCCGGCTCTGACGGACGCTTAGAATAAACAGGCCAATGACATACCCCACGCTCAGAACGATGAGCAGCCCGGTAATTAACATCGGCTGCGACGCCCAATAGCTTGCGGGAAGAAGAACTGTTGTCATCACCGCCAGACAAAACACGGTAACCAGCGTCAGGCCAACCCGCGCAGATCGAATGAGGTACTGCTGTTCGCGCTCGGACTGAGCACCTCGAAGCCTCGTCTTAACACCAATCCACGCGCCGAGGATGCCCATCAACGGCCCAAGAATTGTTCCGGCCGCACCCAACAGGAGGGATGCCGTGGCCGTCGCGCTGCCCTTGGCTGCCGACGCGCCGAGAGTCGCCGCCTTGGCTGAAATTGCGAACCCCGGCAAGGCCGCCAGCACGCCGACCGTGAACGCCATGCCCGGTGTCGTCTGCCGCAGAGCGCCTTCCACAAACGCGGTGACCTTCTCGGTCAGCATGGTACGGCCCCGCGACAAACGTTGCCGTGCGACGTCCTCCGACACGTCGAGTGCGTCGGCGACCTCCGCGACGGATTGGTGTTGGCGGTAGAACAGCACCAGCGGTTCCCGATAGGTCAGCGGCAATTCACTGAGCGAGCGCCACAGGATCGCCTCCTCTTCCCTGCTGATAACATGGTCTTGCGGCGTGGCGGCATCTTCCGGGATATTCACCGCCTCATCCAAGGCTTCGGCGTGGGCGGTCGGCGTGCGCGTGTCCTGGCGGAATGAATTATTGGTCACATTACGGGCGATGCCGCAGAGCCACGACTTGAGCTTGGCTGGCTCTTTGAGTTTGCGCAGTTCGCACCAAGCGGTGATAAAGGTCACCTGCGCAAGGTCTTCGCTGGCCTGAAGATTGCCACGCGCACTGTAGGTCAGCGCGCAGATGAGCGATTGATACCGCTCGACAATCTGGGCAAAGGCGTCACGGTTGCCGGAGAGGGTTTCCACCACCAGTTCAGTATCGGTGTGGGCCGGGGCGGACATTGGCTTGGTGGTTATCATATCACCCAATACGTGGTTTCCCGAGTCGAAAAGGTGACAAGGAAAGGTGAGCCCATGGATTATTGCTCAAAAATCCCTTCGATCGGCATCTTGAACAATTGGGCAATCTTGAAGGCCAGCGGCAAGCTGGGGTCATACCGCTCGGTCTCAATGGCGTTCACGGTCTGGCGCGAGACGCCCAGTTTGTCGGCCAGATCGGATTGCGACCATTCTTTGGCCGCGCGCAATTCGCGTAGTTTGTTTTTCATTGGTAGCGGCGGTTGAAGATGGCGTAGCCGAGAAAGTAAAGAGCTACCACCAGTGAAATCGGGAAGCTGGCGGTGTGGAAATGCGAGTCAAGATGCAGTTTGGACATTTGGGAACCGGTTTGAAAAACGCCCGCCTTGTCCAGGATATGCCACGTCGAGACCACAAAGAGCGTCAGGCTGGTCGCAAAGAGACACGCTTCCACCGACAGCCGCCGGTGCATTTCGTCCATGCCCTGTATCCATCGCGCAAAACTTCGCACCCAAAGCAGGCCAATGAGCAATGGCACTCCTACGATAATTGCCCGCTCTGAAACGTCCCAATCTTCACGAAGCGAGAGCACCAAGTCGCCCGCCCATGACAAGAGCATCGCCACGAATGCCCAAGCGTTCGCTGTTAAGTTCGCCCGAACCGAATAATGCCTGCCGGGGATGATTTCCTCAGGAAGGTTTGGTTTAATATTCATGCAGGACAGTGTAAAGCATCCTTGTCATGTGTCAAGCTTGTTTTACACGCGTCAAATGGCGTCGGCCAGTGTGAACCATGGCGACAACGCATGCTTGACGCGGCCCAAACAAAAGAATACGAGTGAAGAGACTTCAGCCGAGAAGGGAGCCCTCTACGATCATGACGAAAACTGGAAAGATACTGACGACCATTCTGCTTGCCGCGCTGCCCCGTCTTTGCCTGGCGGCGGAGGGACAACTCGCTGTTAAGGCGACCAACAAGTTGCATGTGGAGCGACCCCATCAAACCATCGAGTTGTCGACCAGCCAACTGGCGCCGCTTGGCGAAAAGGACCTAACCAAGATTCACATCAAAGACAACGCGGGCCGGGAGGTGTTGTGCCAGGCAGTGGACACCGATTTTGACGCCTATCACACGCCGGACGTCGTGATCTTCCAGGCCGATTTCGGCCCGGAGGAAACCAAGACGTTCACGGTATCGACGGGCACCAAGCAGGTCTACACGAAGGACCAGTACAAGGCTTACGGACGTTTTGTGCGTGAGCGATTCGATGATTTCGCATGGGAGAACGATCGGATTGCGCATCGGATGTACGGGAAGGCGCTGGAGACATGGGCCGGAGAACCGTTGACCAGCAGCTCCGTGGACGTCTGGTCGAAGCGCGTGTCGTATATGGTTATCGACGGCTGGTACATGGTGGGCAACTACCACGTCGACCACGGCGAGGGGTTGGATGATTATTCCGCGGGCGCGACGCGCGGCTGCGGCGGAAACGGGTTGTGGGCCGCCGACAAACTCTGGGTGTCCAGGAATTTTGTGAACTCGCGCGTGCTGGCGGACGGCCCGATCCGCGTCATGTTCGAGTTGGATTATGAACCGTTCGACGTGAATGGAACCAAGGTGGCCGAGGTCAAGCGCATCACGCTGGACGCGGGAAGCAACCTCGATCATTTCCAAAGTTTTTACAAACCGCAAGGCGGCGACCAACCCCTCACCTCTGCGATCGGACTGAAGAAGGTCAAGGACGAGGAAAAGCACTTTAACGCGGAACACGGCTGGCTCTCGAGTTGGGAGCCAATGGAGAAAGACCTCGGGATGCAGGCTGTGGCGCTCGTCGTGGATCCCAAGATGCTGCCGCAGACCATGGCGCTCGGCGTGGATCCCAAGATGCTACCGAAGGAAGCCGAGGATCGGCAGAACAACCTGCTGCTGGTGAAGGCTGGCGCGGACAACTCGGTGTCGTACTGGGCCGGGTTCTTCTGGGACAAGAGCGGGCAATTCCCCGGCTACGATGCCTGGAAGACCTACGTGGACCAGTTCTCCCGAGGCCTGGCTTCCCCCATTGAAGTCAGCATCTCTGCCAAGTGATTATACTGGCTGTGCGGCAATAGCTGCTGGTTTCACTGCGGGGCCGGATACTGCCACACCCAGTCGCCCTCTTTTTCGTCGAACAACGTCTTGCCGGGCACGCCCCCGTCGTCCTTCTCATTCCAGCCGACGGAGTAGAGCATGAATTGACCGGCTTCGGTGCGGCGGTATTTGTAGGGCTCGCCGGTGATCACGTCGTCTGGCAATTGGGAGGTGAATTGTGGCACAAGCACGTCGAGTGTTTCAGGGAATTGGGCATTCGCCAGCCGGTATCGCTCCAGAGCGCAGGCCAGCGCGGCCTGATCCGCTACGATCTGTGCGACAGCGAATCTCGTAGAAACTTTCCCCAACGCGGGCAGCAGTATCGTTGACATGAGACGATGATGGAGAAGAATTGTACTGAAGGGATTTCGAACTGCAAACACCCGTCCGACTGCACCACCATTGGCTTGGACTCGATTCGGGAAAACCCGCTTTGTCGCTACATCGTATGTCCCCGTCGCCTGCAATTCAAAGAGCCGGCAATAATTGATCTGCTCCAAGTAGAACCAGCCTGATGGAATAACTCGATTAAGGACGTCGGCAACTTCTTTGTTCAAGGGGGTTGGCTGTCCCGGGCCCACGATTTCGATCAGCATATCAACCCCTCGTTTCCTGACGAAATCAATAAGCGGAATCCCCCACGACCGCTCCGCGTCGAGCGACCGCTTCAACTCGGCCACGAAATCATAGGATTGAAGACGTGTCTGAAGCTCTTGAAGCTGCGCCTCCGACCATGCGTGTTCTGCCAGTCCTTCCCAAATCGGCTGAATTGCGTGTTGCAGGCAAGCAATACGTACCAAATAAGTAATCAGAATCGGTTCCCCTTTCACCGAATCGGCCAGACGAAGAATCAGTTTCACATCTTCTAGAGCATCCGCGCTTCGGCCAACCGCCAGTTCGGCGCAGGCCTTGAGTTGCAGCCTCTTGCAGACGTTCCTCACACAGCCAAGATGAGGCAAACGGATTTCCGCAGGATCTTCCAGACTGTAATCGATGGGATAGCGCGAATCCGGCCGCTCGCTGACGGCTCGGAGTTCCGCAAAAACCGCTTCATTCGTTTTCAACGCCTCAAGAACCCTCGGCACCGCCTTCGCACGCGAGGCCCTATCGAGTGGCCCTGACTCCGCTGTTCCGTTTGTGTTCTTGTTCTCAAACGCCCTGCCCCAAGCCACGAGGTCCATGATGCCCCGATGATCTTTGTCGGTTTTCACTATATTCTCGGCCCGCGAGTAGTTGTCCTTCCAACGCTGACTGTTGTCCTGCCGGGGAAACCACGACTGTATGACCGGCGTTGCGGCGAAGTTTTGATCGTCGGGAACGGGCTTGGGGATGAACGCCTTGAAGTCAAGTTGCTCGCCGCGCGCTTCCAGTTCTTGTCGATACTTGTCCCACGCGTGCTTGCCGCGGATATTCTCCTCCGTGCAGTACAACGCGTACAGCGTGACGATGACCGCGATGCCGATCAACAGCCGCCGTGCCGTCCGCCAACTGACGAGCCATTTCAAGAAGCGTCTCGTGGTGGATCGTTGCGACGGGCTGATTTGGTCGGGCGATGGCGTTGTCATTTCTGCCTCCGGTTCACGCCGCTGAGATTCTGGCGACACGGTCACTACGCGGGCCCGGCGAATTCGATTTTCGTTTGCCGGACGGTTCGGACAGCGGATCGATCATTTGCGCCAGCATGCGCCGTTGTTCGATGAGCGCTTGCATCTCATCGCTCGATCGCGGCTCGGCTTTGCTCGCGACTCGTGTCGGTGGCTCGGAAGAAACGACATTCAACGCCAGAATCACCACCCACGCACATGCCAAGCCCGCCCAGATTCGCCGGCTCGGCCAGATCAATTCTCGCCACAGTGTCCAGCCAACTGCAAAAACCACGTTCCCGCCAGCGGACATTCCTTCCGACCGCACCTCCGGCGAAAGGTTCTCGGCCCACATCCGTTCCAGCTTCGGTTCGACCGACTGATGTTGTTTCAAGAGAGTCTCACGAGGCGTTTTCATCATGATTGCGTCTCCAGCAGTTTCCTCAACGCCTGCCTAGCGTAATGCAGGCGGGATTTCACGGTGCCGAGCTGCGCGCCGGTGATGCGGGCGATTTCATCCAACGAAAAGTCCTCGATGAAATGGAGCAGCAGCACGGAACGCTGCGGCAGTGGAAGTTTGTTCAGCACCTTCATGAATTCGGCCTCCTGCTCCTCGCGAATGAGCAGATCCAGCGGATTAGCCTCGTCCGCGACCGGTGCGTTCGCCAATTCCTCCTGCCGTTCTGCTTCCCGATTCTGCCGACGCCATTGCTGGATGCATTTTTGGTGCGCGATGCCGAACAGCCAGCCGCCGAATTTTTCGTCGTCGCGTAGCGTGGCGAGGTAACGGAAGGCGTTGATGAACGTCTCCTGCACGAGGTCGAGGCTCGCTTGTTCGTCGCGCACCAGTTCGAAAACATATACATACAATGGCAATCGGTAGCGCCTGAAAAGCGACTCCCACGCTTCGACGTTGCCGGCCCGGGCTTCGGCTACGGGCAGTTGTTCGCGTTCGGTCACTACCAGCATTTTCACCCAGTAGAATGCCGGGGGCGAGAAAAGGTTCAATCGGGAAGTGTGTCAAGCAAACCCGACCTACTGGAACGCCGCGAACCGGTGGCGGATTTCTCGCATCGATCTCGGCGGGGTTGGCGCCGGTATGAGCTACGTTCTCACGGCAACGGATGGCCTCCGTGCACCGTTTGGGCAAGGCGGTGCATGGCGACGTCCTCACCCAGCGAGAGGACATTGTCGAAATACTGGACCATCTCGGATTCCGTGGCGACGTCCACGATGTTGCGTTCCATCGCGGACAACAGCCCCCGGATTTCTTCACGGCGTCGATCCAGTTCGACGGACCGGACCGATGCCACGGCATTCGTCGACTCATCCGCGTCCGCCGAGGTCGTCGCGCGTTCCAAGCTCTGCCCGACCAGTTCTGTCACCAGGTACACCGGTCGATCCTGCATCGCACGCGCCATTGTCGACAGTAATGGCGTGGTCACCTTCTCGATTGGCTTCTCGATATACGCGCGGGCCATTATCAGCACAGGCGTGTCGGGCGTAAACCCAAGTCGTCGCGCGGCATAGGCTGAGTAACCGGCGGCTTCGAGTGCGCGAATCCGCGCCCGCGCCGCATTGGCGGCGTAATCCCGGTAACGGATCGCCCACGACGGCGGCATCCTCAGGTCTGCCAACCCCTTCTTCTCCGCCTGCAGCAACTGCAGTTCGACGAACCACGGCACGATGTTGGCGGAGTCTTGTTTTTCGACGATGCGCAACAGCCGCAAGGCGGTCTCGGAATCGTGATTCTCCGCGGCGGCGCAGGCGTACCGCAGCGCGACTTCGAGGTTGGTCTTGCTGGCTGACAACGCCGACTCGAAGAGGTTGCGTTTGATTTGCCAGTTGCCACACAATTCCGCCGTCCCCCATACAACCTGATAGTCGTTCGTCGCCTGCTGCGCCGTCTTCTGAATCAAGCCAGGATCGATTTGTGTGATCTTCAGCAGTTCCGCGGTCTGGAACTGGCCCGACATTCGCCGTTCGCGGTCAACGCGACGGAAGTCGTCAAACGTGGGCAAGCCCTCCGCCCCTGTACCCGGGAGCCAAACCCAGCAAGTCAGGAAGAGGGCGGCAAGGATTGGAAGGAGTTGTCTCATTCTGGATTCTGAATCCCGGCTACTGTATTCTGTCGTTTGGATGGCTGTCAAAATCCATTTGGCAAAGAAGACGATCTCGCTGGGGGTCGGCGATCTGGTTGCGGAACCGCTCGTGGGCACGGGACGCATCGGCGGATTCAGTGTCTGGACACGCTTGGCGCTCGGACGGGAAGCGCATGTGAACCACCAGCGTGCGCAGGCTGGCTTGTACGAGGGCTACGCCCAGGAGATCGCGGTACGCTATAAGACCGTCGTAGATGATTTCAACGTGACGATCCAGGGACGGATCGACGGCGTCCACCCGCCGCTCAACGGCGGTTCGTACGTTATCGAGGAAATCAAGTCGGTGGTCGTGCCGCCGTTGGTGTTTGCCGCGCTCGACGAGAAATCATACCCGCACTATGTCGAGCAACTCCGGCTCTATTGTTTCTTCCTCGAACAGGAGCAGAAGCACACGCTCGGCCGCCTCGTGTTTGTTAACGTGGCGGACGGGACGACACGGGACATCGAGGTCCGTGGTCCGTTTGACGACTGTGAGCGGTTGATCGCAGAGCGCGTGCGCGCGTTGATCGGGTACGCCGAGGAAGAGCAGCGGCGTCAGGAACACCGACGAATGCAATCGGCGACGCTCCGATTCCCACACGATAAGCTCCGCCCACATCAAGACGAGATGATTGCGACAGTCGAGCGCACGCTGAAGGAAGGCCGCCATCTTCTCATCTCCGCCCCCGCCGGCGTGGGGAAGACGACTGCCGCGCTCTATCCCGTGCTGCAGTATGCGCTCGCGCACGATAAACGCGTGTTCTTCGTCACTGCCAAGAACACCCAGCAACAGATTGTCATGGAAACACTGCGGCGCATGGGGTTGTCGGGCGCGGCCCATCCAACCGCGGTCTTCTTTCGAGCGCGCGAGAACATGTGCATCAACGATGTGTACGCCTGCCGCGAGGAGTTTTGCCCGCATTTGCGGAACTTTCCGGCGAAGCTGGAGGCGACCGGCGTCGCCAACCGGTTACTGGCGCAACGACTGATTACACCCGAAGCGATGATGGAGGCGGGACGCGGCACCAGTCTGTGCCCGTTCGAGTTGGCATTGCTCGAAGCGGAGCAGACGGATGTGATCGTTTGCGACTATAACTATATATTCGACCCGCAGGTTTACTTCCGGCGGTTCTTTCTTGAAGTCGACTACTCGGACGCGATTCTGATCATCGACGAGGCACACAATCTTGTGCAACGGGCGATGGACTACTACTCGCCATCCCTGTCGAGACAGCAACTCCGCGATCTGGGGAGAAACCTGCGTCACGTGGAACCGTCGCTGGCGAAGGAAGTGCGGATGTTTCTGGGCGAGATTGAAGATTTCTTTCGCAGCCAGACCCGTCCCCAGGGCGACGAGTACACCCAGCTCGACGAAAACGAAGTGAGTCAGGACAAATACCTGATCCCGTCACCGCGCGGGTTCTTCGACGAACTCAAACCGACCTTCAACAAGCTGACGGTGCGTTACCTACTGGACAAGACGACGAGTGGCCGCGCGATCCCGGACGACCCGGTTGATGAGTTCTTCGCGGCGTTCGGCCAGTTCTGTGTCGTGCTGGCAATGGAAGGCGAAGAGTTCTCGTACGTGTACGACGCCACGGGAGGCGAGGCGTTGAAAATCGTCTGTAAGGATCCTTCGCGACAACTGGCGCGGCGGGTGGAAGGCTTTCACAGTGTCATCGCTATGTCCGCAACGCTTGAGCCGATGCAGTTCTACCGGCAAATGCTCGGGTTTGGCACCGAATGGACCGACCAGGCAAATTTCCCCTCTCCTTTTCCCAAGGAGAATCGACGAATTGTCGTTGTACCGACCGTTTCGACCACGTTTCGCGTCCGTGCCGCCCACTACGGGAAGATCGCCAACGTCATCGCGACCACCGCAGCCGCGCGTCTGGGCAACTACATGGCAATGTTCCCTAGTTACGACTTCATGCGCGGGGTAGCGGAACGATTGCCTGAGGGGCCGTGGGAGATTATCGTCCAAGAACCAAAGATGACCGAGCAGCAGCGATTACTGCTCCTCGAATCGCTCAAGGAGCCGGAGCCTCCAAAGCTCATCCTCGCTGTCCAAGGCGGATTGTTTGCCGAAGGTGTTGATTACCCGGGCGAAACCCTTTCCGGAGTGATCGTTATAAGCCCTGCCTTGCCACAAGTGAGCTTCGAGCGAGAACTAATGCGTCAGTACTATGAGGAACATTACGGGAAAGGATTTGAATTTGCCTACTTGTATCCAGGTATGAATCGTGTCATCCAGTCGGTCGGGCGGCTCATACGCAGTGAAACCGATCGGGGGGTGGCAGTGCTTGTATGCCAAAGATTTGCGCAGCCGCAGTATTCAACGCTTTTCCCCCCGGATTGGTCTGAAAGTATGGCCGATGCTCGGGCGGGTTACAATTTGGCGACGGAATTGTCAGTTTTTTGGGGAGATGTCCGCGAGACTCAGACGCGGTAAATACGCTTTACAACCCCGAATTGATTATGTATGGTTCTTAGTGCCAGAAGTTTAAGGGGGAAGTTTGCCGAGGAGCATGATTCAACCAAAAGAAGTGCCGTACCTACAGCTGACTGAACGCCTCGAAGGCGCCATTGCCGGAGCTCAAGACTGGCTTTTGGGGCAACAGGCCGTAGACGGTCATTGGTGTGCCGAATTGGAAGGCGACACCATTCTCGAGTCTGAGTACCTGATTTACCTCCATTTCATTGACCGGCTTGACCCTGTTATTATCCGTAAAGCGGCCAACTACATCCGCTCCAAAGTTCTTCACGAAGGCGGTTGGTCCGTCTATCCAGATGGCCCCATGGAGTTGAGCGGCTCCGTAAAGGCCTATGTCGCACTGAAGATGGCCGGCGACCCGATTGACGCACCCCACATGGTCAAAAGCCGCGCAGCCATTCGTGCCGCAGGCGGATTAACGCGCTGCAACACCTTCACAAAGATTTCCTTGGCGATGGTCGGGCTGTACCCGTGGGACGGCTGCCCATCGATTCCGCCCGAACTGATTCTTCTCCCGAAGTGGTTCAGTTTCAGCATCTACAACATGTCCTCATGGTCGCGCGCAATGCTGGTGCCGCTGTCTATCATCCGCTCACGCGAGCCGGTGAAAGCTCTTCCACGCGAGTGGCAGATCGACGAGCTGTGGGTCAGCGGACGCGAACACGCCGACATCCGTCTGCAGCGGGACCAACGCACGCTTACGTGGCACAATTTCTTCCTCGTCGTTGATCGCCTTCTGAAATTCGTTCACCGCCATCACCCGGCTCCACTGGCGCGCCGGTACGCGATGCGCAAGGCCGAACGCTGGGTGATTGAGCATGGCCGAACTCGCGGCGGGCTCGGCGCGATTTTCCCCGCCATGGCGAACTACATTATGTCGCTCCATGTCCTCGGCTACAGTAACGAGAGCTACCTCGTGGCGCACGGGATTCGGGAGATGGAGAAGCTCGAGATCGAGGAAGGCGACACGCTGCGGTTGCAGCCCTGTTTCTCTCCGGTGTGGGACACCGCCATCAGTATTAACGCCCTCCACGAATCCGGCCTGCCCTCCGACCATTCCGCTTTGCAGGCAGCGACACGCTGGTTGCTGGACAAGGAAGTGCGCCGCCCCGGCGACTGGCGAGTGAAACACTCCGAGAGCCATCGGTACACCGAACCGAACAAGCCCGTGGGCGCTTGGTTTTTCGAGTACGACAACGAATTCTACCCTGATGTCGACGACACGGTGATGGTGCTGATGGCCCTGAATCGTGTCAGTACCGAGTTTGACCGCGAAAAGTCGGCGGCCATTCGTCGCGGCATCCGCTGGGTACTCGGCATGCAAGGTAAAGATGGCGGCTGGGCAAGCTTCGACAAGGACAATGACAAATGGCTGTTCACGCAGGTGCCGTTTGCCGACCATAACGCGATGATCGATCCGAGCACCTCGGACATTACCGCCCGTGTGCTGGAGTCTTTGGGTCATTTCGGTTTTACGCTGGAGGATGTGTGCGTCCAAAAAGCGATCCGCTTCCTCAAACGGGATCAAAGCGCGGACGGCTCCTGGTTCGGCCGGTGGGGCACGAATTACATTTATGGAACCTGGCAGGTACTGCGTGGCCTGCAAGTGATCGGCGAAGACATGCGTCTGCCGTACATCCGCCGCGCCGTGGCGTGGTTCAAGTCGTCGCAAAATGCTGACGGCGGTTGGGGAGAATCGCTGCGCAGCTATGATGATCCCCAGTTCAAAGGCATCGGCAGGAGCACCGCCTCGCAGACGGCGTGGGCCATCATGGGCTTGATTTCCGCCGGTGAAGTGAACTCGCCCGAAGTCGCGCGCGGGATCAGGTATTTGTCCAATCACCAGGAATTGGATGGCACTTGGGACGAGGAGTTGTTCACGGGCACCGGCTTCCCACGCGTCTTCTACCTGCGATACCACTACTATCGTCATTATTTCCCGCTGATGGCGCTCGGGATGTATGCGCGTCATGTGTTGCAGGGTTTTTCGCCCGTGCCGCGCGAGCAGGAGAAATCGCGCGTGATCCAGTTGTTTTTCAAGCAACCCCGCATCCTGCGAAAGGTTGCACGCCTTCGCGCTCTGGCACATCTAACAGAGGTTTGAGACTCGAAAACTGGAGAAGCATCAATGAGGTTTCCTTTCACGTTATCGGCTAAAATCGCCCGGCACATCATCACCAACAAGCTCAAGAAGACTGGGAAGTTCGCCCTGGTACTGCAGTTGGAGCCGCTGCACACCTGCAACCTCACCTGCACGGGCTGCGGGCGGATCCGTGAGTACTCCACCAATCTCAAGGATATGATGAGCCTCGAGGACTGCCTCGGCGCCGCCACGGAATGCAACGCGCCGATGGTGTCCATCTGCGGCGGCGAACCGCTCATCTACCCGAAGATCGAGGAATTGGTCGATGGCCTGCTGGATCAGGGACGGATCGTCTACGTTTGCACGAACGGCCTGTTCATGCGTAAGAAGATGCGCGAGTGCCTCGCGCGCAACTACAGCGCTATCGTCGAACCGAAGCTGGTTGCGCTGCTCGCACAGAAACTCATCACCGAGAAGGAAGCCGCCGAGATTCGCAAGGGTAAGAACGATGGCCGACCGGGCATCAAGCCATCGAAATGGATGTATTGGAACGTCCACGTGGACGGGCTCGAATACATCCACGACCTCATCGTCGAGCGTGAAGGCGTTTTCAAGGAATGCATCGAAGCCATCAAAATGGCCAAGATCCTCGGCTATCAAGTCGCCACCAATGCCACGATTTACAAAGAAACCGACATGGACGAGATCGAGAAGATGTTCGACTTCCTCTCGAATCTCGGTGTGGACGGCCACACCATCACGCCCGGCTACGAATACGACGCCGCCAAGAAGGACATGATCAAGCGTCTGAACAAGCAGCCCGAAGATTTCTTCCTCACCCGCAAGGTCACACGCGAGAAGTTCAAGAACGTCGTCGAATGGGGCCAAAAGTACACATTTTTCGGCTCCCCCATTTATCTCGAGTTCCTCGCTGGCAAACGCGACCTCCATTGCACTGCGTGGGCGATTCCAACCCGCAACGTCCGGGGCTGGAAGGCTCCCTGCTATCTCATGACCGACGGCCACTACGAGCGTTATCAAGAGATGCTCGAAAAGGTCGATTGGGACAAGTACGGCGTCTTCGACGGCGTCGCCCGCGACCCACGCTGTGAGAATTGCATGACGCATTGCGGTTACGAGCCAACTCCCTCGCTTGGCATCGACACGCAGCGTGGCGACACATGGAAACTCATTCGCTACAACTTCGGGGCGAAACCGCAGCCGGTCGCCGATGCTTCGCACGTGGACGCCTATAACGGCGTCACCACCGGCCGGGGCCATCTCACAGGCAAGCGCGATCCTGTCCAGGCGAACATCCAACAAACGCTCGCGAACCGAGAGGTCGCCGCCGCCGTCGCTGCCACCACCCATGAAAATGACAATAGCGGGTGTTGCAGTTAGCACGGCTCTAGTGGCGCTCATGTGAAGCACCGAGAGTCATGATCGCCATCCTTGTCGCGGTCCGCCAAGAGCTCCGTCCCATCCTGCGTCGGGCCGACGCGGATCACGTCGTCCGCCAGGAACATCTCGATTTTCACGAGGGCACGTTGGGCGGCCAACCTGTCGCGCTGCTCGCGTTGGGCATCGGCAAGGAATGTGCCCGGATCGCCGCCGAGATGACTATTCGGTGCTACCGCCCCGACCTTATTATCAGCGCGGGTTTTGGAGGCGGACTCCAGCCGGATGTCGAAGATGGAAATATCGTCGTCGGCACCGAGATCCTTGAGTTGCGCCGGGATCAGGGCGACCAAATCACCTGGGACACGACCCACAAACCCGTTCATCCTTCCCGGATCCATGGAGATGACGGGGGCGAACTGCGTGTCCACTACGGAAAAATCATTACAACGGATGAGATGGTGCTGCGGGCTGAGAACAAAGCGCGCATCGGCAAGGCCACCGGAGCCCTGACGGTCGACATGGAAACGAGCGCGGTGGCCTCCGTCTGCGGAGCCCGAAAAACCGATTTCCTCGCTGTCCGTTGTATCACGGACAATGTCCATGAGAACCTTCCTGCCGAGTTCAACGATTTCTTTGTGCTCGGCCAGTTGCGACCGGACCGTGTGTTTTCCAGTTGCGCGCGTGACCCCCGCGTGCTGGCCGATTTGGCGCGACTTGGCTATCGCGCCAAGCACTCCGGCCAAAAACTGGCCCACTTCCTCGAAACTGCCGCTGCCCAGTTACACTTTCCAACCCTTGCGGCGCGCAATCTCTAGCAGCGATGGCAGGAGGGCCAGCGCCGCAACGAGACACGCTATCACACCGATCGTCATCACCAGACCAAGACTGCGGATGCCGCGGTGTGCGCCAATGAGCAGACTGGCGAAGGCGATGGTCGTCGTCAGCGCCGAAAGAATGACGGCCCGCCCCGTGCTCTTGCTGTAGAAGGTCGCTTCGTGGCTTTCCCGATAGCGTTGAACGACGTAAATCCCGTACGCGACACCGATGCCCACGATCAGCGGCAGCACCATGATATTGGCCGGGTTGAAATCGAGTCGCAGCGTCACCATCGCCCCCAACATCCACGTCGTCCCCACCAACAGTGGCAGAATCGTCAACAGCGTGGCGTACCCGCCGCGAAAGTCGATGAAGATCAGGATGACAATCACCAGCAGCGCCCACAATGCCGCCCGGCAGTATCCGGTCTTCAGGATCTCCACGAACTCGTAAAGTCCCAGCGGCGTACCCGTCGCTTTCGGCGCGACGGACTGCACTTCCCGCACAAACCTCACCAGCGGCTCCCGCTCCCAGATGTTCTCCTTCGGAAACACCCGGATGAGAAACTTGCCGGTTTTGCCAACCAGCATCTCCCGCACCTCCTGCGGAACATCCTCGACCCCCATGGATCGGTTCACGACCTGGTCGCCCATGAGCTGCAGTTGTGCCTGCAAGTCCCCGTAGAACCGTTTCTCGTATTTCGCCAGGCGTTGTTGCAAATCGGTCGGCTCCAGGCCCTGCAACTTCGCGTGCGCCTGCGTCGTCGCTTCCACCAGCGGTTGTAATGCCGCCTCGCTCGCTGTATCCTTGTGTTCCGTCGCCGCGCGCAGAAGCTGGTTTGCGCGCAACCGCAACGACGCTAGGGAACGTAACACCAGTTCGGCGTCAGCCGGGTCCGACGGCGGGATGTCAAATTGAACCGAGCCGAGTTCCTGCTGGATGGCGCGAATGATCCCCACCTTCTGGTCCTGCTCGTCGGGGATCAGCTCCGCGATGCTGTGGACCGCCGCCACGCTCGGAAGTTTGGCCAGGGCTTCGTGCATCGCGCGCGTTTGCCTCAAGTCGTCGCACACGATCGCGGCGAACAGAGTCGATTCCACGTCGGCCTTTAGCAATCGCAGTTCAGTCTCAACCGACGGCAGGCCTTTGGATTGCAGATTCAATACATTGTAGTCAAATCGTGCCGTCCACCCCACCAACAGCGCGCCCACCGTCATGATGCCGAACACCGTCAACATGAAGTAAGGCCGTCGCAGCAGAAGTTGCTCGACCCGCGTCGCGACCGCTTGGGCGGGAATCTGCGCGGTCTCTTCCCTGCGGTGTACGAGCAGGAGCAGCGCCGGTAGCACCGTCATCGTCCCGACGGTCGCAATCAACATCCCCCCGCCCGCAATCACGCCCAGTTCCGTTACTCCGCGAAATCCGGCCAGCCCCATCGCAAAAAACGCCGCCGCGTTGGTAACGCCCGCCGTGAGAATGCTTGGCCCGGTGTGTTGCATCACCAACCGCACCGCATCCGCGCGCCGCGCCCCCTTGTTCAATTCCTCTTCGTATCGCGCGATAAACTGGATGCCGAGGTCGACGCCCAGCCCGAGGATCATCACCGCAAACGTGATGGTGATCATGTTCAAATGGCCGACTGTTACTGTCGTGTAGCCCATGCAGATGGCCAGCACCACAATCATGCACCCCACTACCAGCAAAGGTCGCAGCACTTGGCGAAAGCTTGCGGTAAACAGAATGCAGATAAGAATGAAGGTGAGCACCGTCGCCTTCGTCGCATCACTTTGCGACTGGCGCATCTCGTCGTAGTCGAGGACCGGCTCGCCCGTGATGTTGATTTTCACATCGGGAAACTTCGCCTGCGCCTCCGTGATGATCCGCCGCAACTTCGGGATCGTCGCCGCATGCAGCGCCTCCGCGCTCCCGTTCTTGACCCGGGGATGAACCAACAACAGGAACATCTGCCCCTTGCGAAAGGTCTGATACCCCTGCCAACGCATTTGTTCCTCAGCCTCGCCCACCATCTCCTGGCTGAAGAACGCGCTCGCCCACGGCGACAGCAATCCGCCTTCCTCGTCCTGCCCGTTGAAACGGCCCATCTGCCCGACTATGGCGCTCACCGTTGGCAGGAACGACTCCATTTGCCGCCGTTGCGCCACGGGGGCAACATCCATCTGCAGGAGCATCCGATTCATCGTGTCGAAAAACGTGTCGAGCTTCGGTCGGTGCTGGAGTATCGCGAGGAGTTGCTTGAAATCCTTGATCGAATCGCGAATCTGCTTCAGGTCGTCGACGGATAGGTAGTACAAAAACCATTTCTTGAGCGCATCGAAGTTGACCCGGTAATAGAGATCGTCGCGCGTGAACAACTGGGCGCCCCGCGCGTCGCCCGGGGCGGGATTGTTTGTGGGCGACACCAAAGCCGTGACGAGCGTGTCGATGACCGCCCGGTTGCGCAGGGGCTGGTCGCTCTCGACAACGATGATGTAATCCTCTTCCCCGCTGAACTCATGGGCGTATTCGCTGTAGAGCCGCCAGTATTCGCTGTCGCGGCCGATCAGATCGTTCCGGCTGGTTTTGAATTCGAGGTGACGCGCGGCGTAAAAGGACGCAACTCCCGCGAGCACGATACTCGCAACCACCACGATCAAGGGCCAACGGCAAACATAGTCGGCCAGTCTGTTAAGAAACCGCTTTCGCATCGGGAGTCACGGGCGCGGTTGCATGGTGAAAGCGAAACGATGGCTTGGCCGGTCAGCGCTCCGCGCCGACGGGTTCCCGTTCCGCCTTCTTACCGCCTTTGTTTGCGAGCGCCGCCTTCACCAGGTTCGCGCCCAGGTCCCACATCGGCCCGGGCAGCTTGTAGCAATCACTGAGCACGTCGTCGAGCGCATGGACGAAATACGCAATGTCTTCGTCGGTGATGACGAACGGCGGCAGGATCCGGATGATGTCGCCATGGTTGCCGCTGACCTGCGTCAGCACGTGATGCTTCTCCAGAAGCGGCATCACCACCATTTGCGCGAATAATCCATCGTGCGCGGCGTGGATCATCTTCCACGCCATTTTCATTTTGAGGCTCTTCGGCTCGTGGAATTCGATGCCGATCATGCAGCCCTTGCCGCGGGCCTCCATGAGAACTTCGTGCTTGGCCTTCAACGCGTTGATCGCGTCGAGGAGTTTTTGCCCCTGCGTGGCGCTGCGCTCCACCAGCTTCTCTTCGTCCAGGATATGCAACGTCGCCAGGCCGACGGCCATGCCGAGGTTGTTGCGGCCAAAACTCGACGAGTGCACCCAGCAACGATCCATGCGGTTGAACACCTTCTGGTAAATCGCCCGCCGCGTGATCATCGCGCCGACCGGCACATACCCGCCGCTGAGCGCCTTGCTGGTCGAAATAATGTCGGGCTCCAGATTCCAATGCTGAAACGAAAACAACTTGCCGGTGCGGCCATAGCCGGTTTGCACTTCGTCGCAGAAAAACAACGTGCCGTACTTGCGGCACAGCGCCTGCGCCGCCGGCAGGTAATCATCCGCCGGGATCCGCACGCCCTTGCCCTGGACGCATTCGACCGCCAGCGCGGCGATGTCTTTTTTCGCGAGCGCCTTTTCGAGCGCTTCGAGATCGCCGTAGGGCACTTGCACGCCGGGTAACATCTCGCCGAAGTTCTCGCGGAATTCTTCGTTGCCCATGATCGCCAGCGAACCCAGCGACAGACCGTGCCAACCGTGGTCGAGATAGGCAAACTTGCTCCGACCCGTCGCCGCGCGGGCGAATTTCAGCGATGCCTCGACCGCCTCCGTGCCGGAGTTGCAGAAGAACACGGCGTCGAGATGCGGCGGGCAACGTTTGACGAGCGCTTCAGCCAATAAACCCGCCATGAACGCGCAGTCCATCTGCACCATGTTGGGCAAATCCAAATCGAGCACGTCGCGGATGACCTGCGCCACCTGCGGATGGTTGCGGCCAATCGAGTACACGCCGAACCCGCTCAGCATGTCGAGGTAACGGTTGCCGTCCTTGTCCCACAGATACTGGCCCTTGGCTTTCGTGTACACCCTGTCGAAGCCGATGGTGCGAAACACCTTCACCAGGATTGGGTTGATATACTTCTCGTGCAACTCGTAGTTCTCCCCGAGCCGTTCCGAGACGATCTTCTTGATATTCAGGTCCGACATAACACCAACCACATTATAGCGCGCCAAACTGCCGGGCAAGCCCAGAACCGTCACCCTCCAAACGCGAGATTCGACCTCATTCCCCCCCAGAATTTGGGTTCGCTTTGGGTTCGGTTTGGGTCTTAACCACCCCTTCCGGGTGCTTTCAAATTGTGCCCCGAAAAATGGCTTCGGTTTGCCTCTTTCCGGTCGACCGAACCCAACTCGCATTTTACCTAACATATTTATAGAGAGTATGTTGTGCGTTTTTCGGTTGGGTTCGTTTCGCAAAAAAGGTACTTCTATAGAGCTTTCCCCTCCCAACCGACGCCGAATCTGTAGTGTAGCCTGCTCGCTGTCTGTACCAGCGCATCCCGGTGCGCCGTCTGGCGCGTCCTTAAACTGCCTTTCATCTCCGTTCGCGCTACCCGAACCGCTCTTCTTATGTCAAACAACTGTTGCCACTCTACCACCCTTACAACGCCGCGTCCAGCAAAAATATCAATCCCCGATACTCGGACTCTCCGAATTGTAGGGCAAGCGGCCCCTTCACCATCGCTTCGCCATCCGCCTCTACGTGCGCTGTCCCCAGCGCATTCGGACGTGGCGCTGCCCGCCGAACGTTGCCGTGCGTCCTTCCCCACGATCACCCCGGTCTTGCCTTCAGTACCTCCCTGTCGCTAGGCTGACGGACATGACCCATCTGTCGCTACCCCGCCGTGGCGGCCTGGCTTCCCCCGGCCGCTCAATTATCGCCAGCCTCACGGCGCTCGCGGTGGGCATCGCGTTGTGCTGCGCCGGCTGCCGCGAGAAGACCGCGCCCAACCCCGTCGACTCCCAGCCGTTCGAGGCGGCTATTGTCGATTACCTCCACAACAACAACTACGGGATGAAGATCGCCTCTGTCCGGAGCATCGACCAGAACGGCAACACGGCCACCGTCGTCTGCAAAATGCAGGAGGCCGAAGGAACCTACGGCCTGAACGTCACCTGGCAGTTCTCCTTCCATCGGCTCGACGGCCAGTGGCACGTCGACAGCTACACCACGAAATAGTCGCTTTCCGGTTCCGCGCCGCAACTCAAGAACCGCGCACCGCCACCGCACCCGCACGCTTTAGGGGACTTACACCGCATCAAAAGGATAAACTGCTAGCGCTCTTTCATCCGTTCCTGAAACATTCGCGAGACATCTACGGAAGAGATGACGGCGGGAACACCACATCGGGCGAACGCCCGATAGAGCAAACGCCGCTGTAGTCTGCGGCAAATCTCTGCCGTTTCCGCCCGCTTCAGATTCCTTCTCGCCTCCAACACTTGTCCACCTACGGCGGGCTTGTCGAAGAGTCTCGCGCTCGCTAAACTGACATCTATGAGCGCTTGGCACTTGAGATTCTATGAAGCTTTACATTGAGACCAGCGTTCCCAACATGCTGCTGCATGACGACGCGCCAGAGAAGAAGCGGATCACGGAGTTGTTCGTCGAGTGGTTGCAGTTGTCGGAGCACGAGCTATTCGTGTCGCCGGTGTTAACCAAGGAACTTACCCGGACGCGCAGTCCACGACGAGAATCGCTGGAAAACGTTGTGCGAGAGTTGCGACCAACAATGCTGAGCGTAACGACGGAAGCCGAAGCACTGGCTCGCCACTATGCGGCGGCGCGAATCGTGCCGGTACGGTTTCAGGACGACCTGCTCCATGTGGCCGTGGCCGTTTGTCATCACTTGGATATGATCGTAAGTTGGAACATGAAACATTTGGCCAATCCAAACAAAGTGGCGCGCATCAACGAAGTGAACCGACGGTATGGCTGGCCGCTGATGCGGATTCACACCCCAAAAGAGGTGATTGGACTATGAAAAAAGAAAAGGAGCCGGCCGCCATCCGGGAACTGCATCGGATTCGTCAAGCGATGCTCGCCGAGGAGAAACGGGTCGGCAGCGAGAAGTTTTGGGCGGAGGCGAACCGGCAAGGCAAGGAGTTCGCTCGCCGTCACGGTCTCAAATACGTGGAGACGCCATCGCGTCTCACCGTCGCTCGCGAACGCCGCGGCAAGTACAAGTCCCGCTGATTCTCTGTCCGTGGTCGGTTATCAGCCCTCAGCCCGAAGTTTGTCATGCTGAGCTTGTCGAAGCATCTCTGTCGTTTCCGCCCAATTCAGATTCCTTCTCGCCTCCAACATCTTCCTCTCTAAGTACGCTAACCGTTCTCGCGGAAATGCTTGATCTTCAGCGAAAAGACAAGACAATCCCCTTACAGCATGAGCTTTATTACACGGCAAGAAGGCCGGGTACGCATTGGTTGGGCCGTGAAGGGGTAGGAACCTGAGTATGAATGCTAAAGAGGTCAGAGAGTTGATGACTCGCCTCGGCAGTGGCGTTGGTCAGCGAGGGATTGCTTTACGGTGCGAATGCGAGAATCTCGAGACAGTGTATGTTCTCATCGACGGGGCTGGTGATGTTCTGGTGACTGATCACCACAGGACATTTCAGTATCTAAATGACGGCGGTGACTCGACGTATGTCCCGGTCCAGAGTCTTGACATGGCTGCTGCTCGCCAGCTCTGCGATGGGCTGCGTGTGGAGCTGAAGCCTGCTCCCCCGGATGGGTATCCGAGCATTGAGTGTGTGGTGGATTCGGGACTGCCCATTGCAGACGCGATCAAACGGGTTGCTGAGGCGGTCGACCGCGTGTTCGAGCTTGCCATGCGTAGAGACCTCAAGTGAAGGGGAAGCCCAACAAATCCCTGCAGGCTGTGCGAGATGGCGTCTCCATCGCTTTCGCGGACTACATCATAAAGCCGCGTGCCTGAACTCAGGACGTTCGCCGCTCACGTCTCCCGCTGCGGAGGCGCCCGTCGCGTAAACGTATGCGTGGCGTGACCGTAAAAGACTTCGGCGCATTCCATGATGGTCTCTGACAGCGTCGGATGCGGATGAATCGACGATGCGAGATCGTACGCGGTCGCGCCCATCTCGATGGCGAACACCAACTCGCTAATCAGTTCGCCCGCGCCTTGGCCGGTGATGCCCGCGCCCAATACCCGTTCGGTCTCGGGATCAATAATCAATTTGGTCAGGCCTTCAGGACGGTCGTAAGTCAACGCGCGACCCGACGCGCTCCATGGGAATCGCGCGACTTTTACCGTGATCCCCTTCTGTTTCGCTTCCGTTTCGGTCAGGCCGCACCACGCAATCTCGGGATCGGTGAACACCACCGCTGGAACGATGTACTTGTCCAACGATTCGTATTCGCCGATGATGGCATCCACTGCCACCTTTCCTTCGCGCGTCGCTTTGTGGGCCAGCAACACACCGCCGCACACGTCGCCGATCGCGTACAAAGCGGGATCGTTCGTCTGCTGCTTCTCGTTGACCTTGATGAACCCGCGTTCATCCCTGGTGATCTTCGTGTTCTCAAGACCGATATCCGCATGATTTGGCACGCGACCCACCGATACGAGCACCCGGTCGTAAAGTTCCTCAGTCTTCTTCCCATCGGCTTCCATGATCACTTTGATCTGCTTGCCCACCGTCGCCATCGAAACCACTTTCGTCTTCACGCGGACTTCCTGGAACGCCTTCTCCGCGTAACGCTGTACCGGCCGGGTGAGATCGGCATCCGCGCCGGTCAAAATCGACCCGAGCGCTTCGACGACCACGACTTTGCTGCCGAGCGTCGCGTACACCGTTCCCAGTTCCATGCCAATGTAGCCGCCGCCCACGATCAACAGCGTTCCGGGCACGTCCGGGACTTCCAACGCCTGCCGCGAGGTCATGATCCGCGGGTTGCCGAGGTCAAACGCCTTCGGCTTCGCCGACTTCGAGCCGACCGCGATGATCGCGGACTCATACGTGACGAATTTCTGGCCTTCCGCCGTCTCGACCCGCAACGTCTTGGAATCTTCAAAGTAGCCGCGTCCCTGCAGCACCTCGACTCCGCGCTGCTTGGCCAAAACCGCGATACCGCCCCCCAGCTTGTCGAGAATCGAGTTCTTCCACGCGCGCAATTTTTCCAGATCAAGCTTGGGTTCGCCGAACAGAATGCCGCGATGCTCGGACTCACGCGCTTCAGTGATGAGTTTGGTCGCGTGCAGCAGCGCTTTCGAGGGAATGCACCCACGGTTAAGACAAACGCCGCCCAGCCGCTTGTCCATCTCGACCAGCATCACTTTCTTGCCCTTGTCCGCCGCGTAAAACGCCGCCGCGTAACCACCCGGGCCCGCGCCTAACACCACCACTTCAGTTTTGATTGATTCCATGGAAGAATGGGGTTCCTTCACACCTTGACGTCCGATTCTTTGAATTGTTCGAGCGCCTGCACGATCTCGACAATGAACCGCGCCGCTGTCGCGCCGTCAATCACACGGTGATCATACGACAAGCCGAGCGGCAGCATCATGCGCTTCTCGATCTTCGCACCGCGGACAACCGGTTTCAATACGCCGCGCCCGACGCCCAGGATTGCGACCTCGGGCTTGTTGACAATCGGCGTGAAGAAGCTGCCGCCAATGCCGCCCTGATTCGAAATGGTGAACGTGCCGCCCTTCAAATCATCCGCCGCCACCTTCCGTTGCCGCGTTTTCTCGGCCATCTCGGACAACTCCTTCGAAAGTTGTAGCAGGTTTTTCTTGTCGACGTCGCGGATCACCGGCACAATCAATCCCTGTTCCGTGTCCACCGCGATGCCCATGTGATAGTAGCCCTTGAAAACAATCTCTTCCGTCGCTTCGTCCAGGCTGCTGTTGAAAATCGGATGCTTCTTCAGCGCCGCGACGACCGCCCGGATCAGGAACGGCGTCAGCGTCAGGTGTCCGCCCTTCTTCTCATACTTCGCCACGTACTTCTTTCGTAGCGCCACGACGTCCGTAACGTCCGCTTCATCGAATTGCGTTACGCGCGGGACGCTCGCCCATGATTCATGCAGCCGCTGGGCGATGATCTTGCGCAGCGATGACACGGGCTTGCGTGACACCGGCCCCCATTTCTCGAAATCGATCTTTTCCACGGCCGGTTTCGGCGCAGGGGCTCCGGCCGACGGTGCAACTCCCGGACCGAACGCCCGTTGCTGAAGCTGCCGGACGTAACCGCGCAGGTCTTCGAGTCCGATGCGTCCGCCGCTCTCAGTTCCCCGTACCCGGGTCAAGTCGATGCCCAGCTCATGCGCCAGCTTGCGGACCGTGGGTGACGCCGCAACCGATTCGTTCTGCACAGGTTCACCAACGAAGTCAACGCTCGGGACCTCCACCACCGGATGATCTGGTCGCCGGGCCGGAGCGGGTGCTGGACGCGACTCTCCCTTGGACGCTGCCGCCGGTGCCGCCGCCGCACCGTCGTTCGTCAACGCCAGGATCGGCTGGCCGACGGAAATCTTGTCGCCTTCCTTGACGTAAACCTTGGCGACCCGTCCCGCAGCGCTCGACGGAATCGGAGCCACCGCCTTCTCGTTTTCCAGTTCGACAATCGTCTGGCCCTCTGTAACCTGATCGCCGGGCTTGACGAAGACACTGACAACCGTCCCCGATTCAGCCCCTTCGCCCAGACGTGGTAATCTGATGTCCATGAGTTTGCCGACCTTTCAAACCGCCCAAAGTTCACACTCCTGATATGCCATCTTGCGGCCCTGCGCAAGAGCGTTTTGTTCTGGCCTGAATCGCCCAGGTCGCCCGGCGAATCGTTGACGCCGCGCAAGCATTGGGTGTAACATACGCGAAGTTCGGTGAGGCCGGCAGGTTTGCTACCGCGTCGGGTTGTCTGGACGCGGTGCCGTGAGAGTTCTTTCCGGCGACGCCCTCCAGGTGACCTCCAAACGTTTGGAGGCAACGATGAGCGCAAACTGCCAGCCGTCGCATGGAGGCAAGCCAGCCGTCAGAAGTCCTGCGGCTTGTCCGGCCGCCAAGAGCAATCCCCCCTCCAGTCTGATTCGGCCACGTCCCCGTCCTTTGGGCGCGGCGATCTTCTCCGACCGCGCATGGCGGGAAATCGCCCGCTCGCTCCATCTGTCCGCGCGCGAACTGGAAATCGTGCGCGGCGTCTTCAGCGACCGCACCGACTCCGCCATCGCCGCCGACCTCGGCATCTCGCCGCACACCGTCCTCACCCACTTCGACCGCATCCACCGCAAACTCGCCGTCGTCGACCGGGTGGAACTAATCCTGCGCGTCATGGATGAATTCCTCCTCCTGACAGTCGCGCCAGAAACGACCTTGCTTTCCATCTGCGCGAACCAATCCGCAGGCCGCTGTCCTCTTGTAGGTCGCTTCCCGCCGCCCTGAGTCCTTCGATGGGAAATTGGCACTGGCAGAACCGGCAAGAGTTGGGAAGCCCTCCCGCCAAGACGCAAAACTTCCCTTCGGCGTTAGACCGTGAACGGATGCGCCTTTTCGGGATCGACTTTCAAGTCCTTGATCGCCTGGGCGACAACCTTCATCTCAATCTCGCCTTTCTTGGCCAGCGAGTACAGCGTGGCGATGACGGTGCTTTCGGCGTCGATTTCGAAGAAGCGGCGCAGGTGCTCGCGCGTGTCGCTGCGGCCAAAGCCATCTGTGCCCAACGTATCCAACCCGCCGGGCACCCACGGCGCAATTTGGTCGGGTACCAGCTTGATATTGTCCGACACGGCTACAAACACGCCCTTCTCGCTTCCCAGAATCGTCTGCAAGTACGATTTTCGCGGCGGCTCGGTCGGATGGAACATATTCCATCGGCTCACGCGCTGCTGATCGGTCTTCAGTAGCTTGTAGCTCGTGGCGCTCCACACGTCGGCGGATACGTCGTACCGCTCCGCCAGAATCTCCTGGGCGCGCAACGCCTGCCGGATGATCGTGCCGCTGCCGAAAATGTGCGCCTTGTGCTTCTTGCCATCCTCCCCTTTGCGGAATTTGTAGAGCCCCTTCAAGATACCTTCTTCGACGCCCGCCGGCATCGGCGGCATCGGATAGTTTTCATTGTAGAGCGAAACATAATAGAAAATGTCCTCGCTCTCCTGATACATGCGGCGCATGCCATCCTGGACAATCACCGCAATCTCGTACGCAAATGCCGGATCGTAGGTCATCAGCGTGGGGATGGTCGCCGCCAGCAACTGGCTGTGGCCGTCCTGATGCTGGAGCCCTTCGCCGTTCAGGGAAGTTCGGCCCGCCGTCGCTCCGAGCAGAAAACCCTTCGCTTTGATGTCGCCAGCCAGCCACATCAAATCGCCGATGCGTTGGAACCCGAACATCGAGTAGTAAACGTAAAAGGGAATCATGTTCACGGCATGATTCGCGTAGGCCGTGCCCGCCGCAATGAACGACGACATCGATCCCGCCTCGGTGATGCCTTCCTCCAAAATCTGTCCGTCCTTGGTCTCGTGGTAATACAGCAGCGCCTCGCGGTCAACGGGCTCGTATAGTTGCCCCTTCGGCGCGTAGATGCCAATCTCGCGGAATAACCCGTCCATGCCGAACGTGCGGGCTTCGTCGGGAATGATCGGCACGATGTGCTTGCCGATATGGGCGTTCCGCAAGAGCGCGCTCAACAGCCGCACGAACGCCATCGTCGTGGAAGCTTCGGTCGCACCGGAGCCCTTGAAAAACTCGACAAACTCGGAGCGGGCCGGGATCTCGATCTTCGGCGCGCGCACGTTGCGGGCCGGAAGGAATCCGCCCAACGCCTTGCGGCGTTCCAGCAGGTATTTCGTCTCGGCGCTGCCCGGTGGCGGACGATAGAACGGCGTCTGGGCCACGTCCTCGTCACTGATCGGGATCTCAAACCGCTCGCGGAACTCGCGCAGCTCTTTTTCGTTGAGCTTCTTCTGCTGGTGGCTGATGTTGCGGCCCTCGCCGGCTTCGCCGAGTCCGTAGCCCTTCACGGTCTTGGCCAGAATCACGGTCGGAGCACCCTTGTGTTCCACCGCCGCCTGGAATGCGGCGTACACTTTCTGGGGGTCGTGACCGCCACGCACCAACTTGTGGATCTGATCGTCGCTAAGATGATTCACCAATTCGAGCAGTTCCGGATACTTGCCGAAAAAGTGCTTGCGCGTGTAACTGCCCGGCTCCACCGAATACTTCTGGTAGTCGCCATCGACCGCCTCCTCCATCCGCTTCACGAGCAGCCCCGTCTTGTCCGCCTGCAGCAGCGGATCCCAATTCGAGCCCCAGATGACCTTGATGGCGTTCCACCCGGCGCCGCGAAACGCCGCTTCGAGTTCCTGGATGATCTTGCCGTTGCCGCGCACGGGACCGTCGAGACGCTGAAGGTTGCAATTGACGACCCAAATCAGGTTGTCCAGCCCCTCGCGCGACGCGAGCGTGAGCGCCCCGAGTGTCTCTGGTTCGTCGCTTTCACCGTCACCCACAAAGCACCACACCTTGGGCTCCTCGCCGTGCACGAAACCGCGCGAGCGCAGGTATCGATTGAAGCGCGCCTGGTAAATCGACATGATCGGGCCCAGGCCCATCGACACGGTCGGGAACTGCCAGAAATCCGGCATCAAGTACGGATGCGGGTACGAGGAAAGCCCGCCGCCTTCTGCCAGTTCCTGGCGGAAATGCTGCAGGTGAGCTTCGTCAAACCGCCGTTCGAGGAAGGCCCGGGCGTAATTGCCCGGCGAGGCGTGCCCTTGAAAGTAAACCAAATCTGCTGGACGGTCCCCGTCGCCCCCGTGGAAGAAATGGTTGAAGCCGACTTCGTACAGAGTCGCGCACGAAGCGTAGGTGGAGATGTGGCCGCCAAGACCCGGGTAGGCGTGATGGGCGTTCACCACCATCGCCATCGCGTTCCAGCGGATCAGGCTCTTGATGCGGCGTTCGAGTTCACGATTGCCCGGGTATTGCGGCTCGTCTTCGGGCGCAATGGTGTTGACGTACGGCGTGCTGATCGTCGACGGCAGTTTGATTCCCGCCTCCCGCAAACGCTTGGACAGTTTGCTCAACACCAGGGGCGCTTGCTCCGTCCCCTGGTTCTTCAACACGTATTCGAGAATAAACTCCAACGAATCCAGCCAGCGCTGGTCTTCGCCGCCATTCCGGTCATCAGCCGACGCCCGGGGCTTATCCAGCCGACTTCCCGCAGGCACAGTTTGTTGTTGTTCTTTTGGTTCCGCTTTCACAATGTTGCCCGAGTCACTATTTGGATAATAATCCTTTTCCGACTAAATCCAAGCGCCATGAAATACCTGGACCAAACCCTGCAAACTCCGCACGAGAATCTCGCCTGCGACGAGGCGCTCCTCGACTGCTGCGAAGAGGGATTCCCCGACGAAATCCTTCGCTTCTGGGAGCCTCGCCAACACTTCGTAGTACTCGGCTATTCTAACAAAGCCCGCTCCGAAGTGAACCTCGATTCCTGCCAGCGCCTCGGCATCCCGGTCTTGCGCCGCTGCACTGGCGGCGGCACAGTCTTGCAGGGACCAGGCTGCCTCAACTACGCGCTCCTCCTGAAAATCCAGAGCGATTCCCCCCTCGCGAATATCACCAAAGCCAACGCCTTCATCATGAACCGCAACCGCAACGCCCTCAACCCCTTGCTCGGCGGCAAAGTCCTCATCCAGGGTCACACCGACCTGACCCTCCAAGGAACCAAATTCTCCGGCAACTCCCAGCGCCGCCGCCGCCTCTTCCTCCTCTTCCACGGCTCGTTCCTCCTCGACCTCGATCTCGCCCTCGTCGAACAAACTCTCACGCATGCCTTCCAAGCAACCACCCTACCGTCGCGACCGCCCCCACCAAAATTTCCTCACAAACCTCCACCTCCCCGCCGCCACCGTCAAAAACGCCATGAAACATATCTGGAACGCCACCCTCCCCCTCCCTGAGCTTCCCGAAAAGCGAATTCAACATCTCTTACGCGATAAATACGCAACCAACAGCTGGAATCTCAAACTCTGACCGCCGCCAGTTGCGCATTCCACCCCCACGCGCTACACTCTCCCCATGAAAATCCCCGGCCTCCGCAGCCCCCACGACACCGTCGGCGGCATCGTCCACTTCGGCCGCATGCTCGACAAAATCCGCCTCCACGCCGACGCCAAACTCCCCGCCGACTACCACCCAGCTCTCGGCGGCGGCTTCGACGGCCGTTGCTGCGCCTTCCTCGGCGTCAAATACGAAGACGTCATCGCCCGCGTCAAACTCGGCGGCGAAGACACCGACATCCTCGAATGGTGCTTCGCCAATGGCCGCAAACCCTCCGACGACGAAATCGGCATCTGGAATAGCTACCTCCGCAAACGCGGCTGGCGCGACGACGCCTCCCAACGCCTCGCCGACCGCAAAAAAGAATTCGGCATCGCCCACCGCGACGACGTCCAAGCCTTCTTCGACCTCCTCGACATCGACGAAGGCCGCGAACCCCGCACAAAATTCTGAACCACCCCGATTCCTTGTCGGTGTAGCGTGCGCCGTCTCAGCCCATCCGGTCCGTGCCGTGTGTAGCGTGCGAAGCCGAGCCGCTGGGACCGGCAAGCCGAGTCGGACGAGACGGCGCAGTCGTGTGCGCCAAACCAGTTCCGCATAGCGGAAAGCCGAAGGCCGAGCCGAGCGGGAGCGAGCGAGTGCAATCCCCAGCGCAAACAGTCTTTGCCGTGCGTCTGCGTAACCGCCCCGTCCGCGCCGTCTTCCCAATGCTGTCACCCTGAGCTTGTCGAAGGGTCTCTGTCGTACGCCGTCCCGCCGCGCCTCCTCACGCCACGTTTACCACGTTCTACGTGGCCTGCCCCATCACCCCATCCCTCCGTAAAAGTCCGTGTTCGTCCGTGCCGGTCCGGCCGCACTTCCCGCCTTCCCCCCCTTGAACGTTGAGCGTTGACTGTTGAATGTTGGACGTTGTTTCTCTTCCCGTCCCATTCGTCCTACGTGTCGCGCCGTAGCTCGTAGAGCAAAGGCGGATCGGTCCCATCTGTCCGCCATAGCCTTGGCGACGGCGGATCTGTCCTATCTTCGACTGCTTGCCACCTCCCCACCGAACTCCCCTTTTAATCTCGCCCCGCCTACGCAATCCGTTCCCGCACCGCTGATCAAACAAGAACCAGACGAAATAGTTGCGATTACCGTGTACCCGTTCTATTTTTGAGGAAGCACGACCATGAAAATCAGCTACGACCCTGAAATAGACGCCCTGAGCATCACCTTTCGCGAAACCACAGTCACCACCAAACATCTCGCCGAAGGCATGGCCGCAGACTATGACAGCGACGGCAAACTGGCCGGCATCGAGGTCCTCGACGCCATGAAACGATTCGGCGACAAGGCCACCCTGCAACAAGTCATTCTCGAAGGGTTCGCCTCTACCACCGCAGTCGTTCGCGAAACCCCCGACAAGAACTACGGCAAATAGCCGTAGGCCGCTCCGCTTGCCCTGTCGTTTCCGCCCCTCGTCCGCTTCCCCCTTGAACGTTGAGGGAGGGTCATATGACAATGGGGTCAGGTCTATCCATTATTCATTTGGCTTGACGGAGAATTGGCCTCACATCTTTGCATTTTGCAATTGATGCCGCCCTCAACTCTCCACTCCGTCCACCTCGTCCACTCCGTCCACAGTCTTTCCCTTTTATGGATAGTGCTATCCATAACTTCTTTATCGCCGCCGCGCTCGACGCTTCTCCCCATCGCCTCTTGCCCCGCCGACTCATAGATGACCCCCTTCAAACTTTACGGCCCGAAGGCGTCCGTTGATGCTGGACTTTCACCGCAAGCATGGCTATCAAGTGACAGGCTCAGGTTTTTATGGTGCAGTCGAGACTGTCCAGTTTAGCAAAACATTCGATGAGCGAGTTTGTGAAAGTGTCGCCTAACAAATCGCTGCAGCCAACGCGGGATGGCGTCTCCAGTTCCGCTATCGCGGAGAACGTCATCCGCCCCGCGTGCCTGAGCTCGGGACGCTAGGCAGCATATGAACACCACAAGCAAAGATTGGAGGACTTGGTCGCCATTTCAGTCGCCAGAAGTCCGCGAGATTTGCGCGCACATGACCGATGCCGAGAGAGCCGAGGTTTCGCAGCGCGCTGGTTTCTACGGTCTTTGGGCCGGTGCCACGTTTGCCTTGCCGCTGGCGTTTGCCCTGACTTATCGGGGCCTCGTAGCTATCGTCATTGCTTCGATTTTGATCACGGTTCACATTGTTTGCATACCGATTTGGCAGAAGCGCCAAAAGCGATTTTTATGTTCGACAGCTTGGGCGCGAGAGCAAGGTTTCACGCCAGAGCGGATCAGGATGTTTGCTTTCAGATTATGACGATGCTGCCTAGCCACTCGCCGGAGCCGACCGCCCTTGGCGCTGTCAGTTCCGCTATCGCGGTTCACGTCGCGAGTCGGCGGTGGCTCAGCTCGGGATCGTTCGACCAAATACTATGAAGCTGATCACAGGGTCATGTCTGTGCGGTAAGGTGGCCTTCGAGGTTACCGGAATTCCGTTTAGGTTTCTCTATTGTCACTGCCGTTCATGTCAAAAATCAACTGGCTCCGTTCATGCCGCGAACATGGCATTTCCAGAGGATTCTGTCAGATGGACGCGGGGAGAAGACCTCATCGAACGCTTTGTGGAGACGACAGAGAACCCGGGATTCCCGCGTTGGTTTTGCAGGAGTTGTGGTTCACCTCTGCCTAAGTTGAGCCGCAATCGGCAGTTCTGGGTCGTGCCGAGCGGATTATTGGATTCCGACCCAGGTATGAGGCCTCAGGCGAATATCTATTGGGCGGAGCATGCTCCTTGGTATGTGTCGGCAGATCAAATCGCTAAGAATGAAGGGCCATTGGCCTAACCAGTCGCCGGAGCCAACCGCCGGTGGACACTGCAGTTCCGCTGTCGCAGTTCACGTCGCGAGTCGGCGGTGGCTCGGCCTTCCACGTTAGGTGACTTCACACATTGTTATGAAAACATTCATTCGTGTCCGTTCGATAGCCAATGTCATGCGAGTCCTCGCCGCTTTATGGATACTCAGCGGTGTTTGCTGCTTCTTCCCTGATAGTTGGGACAATTCATTTCTCGCCCGGTTTGGTGTCGAGCCGGTGCCGCAGGCGCTACCCATGATCTATGTCCTGCGATGCGCCGGCTTTCTATGTCTTGGGAATAGCCGTCGTGATTTGGGTTGTTGCGATGGACATCGTCCGATACCAACCCGTAGTGATTGCCATTATTGCGCTTCATTGGATTGCTGCGCCGGTGTTTTATTTGATGGAAGTCATCATCGGGATGCCTCTGTGGTGGCGCATTATGGATTGTGGAGGCTTATTGGTGATGGGCGTCCTCCCTCTTGTGTTCTGCCTATGGCCCGCAAAGAAGTCCCCTAACACCGCGCTGTAAAGGGGTCAGTCCTGAGTATTGACACAACCGCGATGATGTGTGAGCAAATGGGGCACTAGGGTCACGTCGAACTATTCATCATTTTGAAGCATCGCGCCTTTGCGTCCCTTACGTCCCTTACGTCCCTTGCGTCCTTCGTGTCTTCGTGCCCTTCGCGTCTACTACGCGCCCTTCGTGGTGCATTCGAATCCCCGCCCCAGCCTCACTTGAACGCTTGCCACGTCCTACGTGGTTGGACGTTGATTCCCCTTTACGCCAGCGCAAGCGGCAGCGCCGCCTTGAAAATCGTTCCCTGCCCGGGGGAGCTAACGAAAGAAACTTTCCCTTTTAGATAACGTTCGCACAACAACTTGGTGCTGTAGGTCCCAATGCCGCGTCCATTGCCCTTGGTCGAGAACGAGCGATTGAATACTTGAAGTTGCACCTCGGCAGGCATCACCTGGGAGTTCTGCACCCAGAAGCTGACTCGCCTGTCGCGCTCGCGGTCGCATCCCACGACGACGCACTCGCCGGGGTCAGACGCTTCCAATGCGTTCTTGACCATGTTCCCCAGTATCCGCATCAGTTGCGTCCTGTCCGTGCTGAACTGCACATCCGCCGACGACGGGGCGATCTCAATCGTTCGGGGGCGCGCAATCTCCAGGCCCCGATACAGGGCCACGACCTCCAACAAAACCGAAAGCGATGACATCGACGCTGGATGGATTGGCAAATCGCCGCTCTCGGCCGCCAGTAACTCTTTGTGGCCCTTGACTTGGTCGATCATAACCTGGACGCCCAAATCGAGTTCCTTGATCAGGGCGCCATCTTTGAGCGAGCCGCTCATCGTCGCCAGATCCGCCACGCCGCGCAGCACCGTCAGGGTGTTCAAAATGTCATGAAGAAACGTCCGCTCCAGCACCCGCAACCTCTTTTCGTGGCTGATATCCGTGACGATAAAAATCACGAACGGCTGGTTCTCGAACACAACCGGAGTGGAAACCACGCGTAGATCCAGCGCGTCCCCTCCAGGCTTGCGCAGCATGCGGCACTCTTCAATCGCCTTCTTCCCTCGTAATCCGGTCTGGATCGCCCCCACCGCTCCGCACTCATGGCAGAACCGTGTCGTTCCGCACCCCCCGGGCGTCTCGGCGCAATGCTGGCAATTCAACGCCTCGCCGGGCCGCAGTCCGTAGACAGCTTTCCGGTCTTCGAGGTGCAACGCGTCTTCCAAAGCTTGGTTGGCGTAAACAATCTGCCGATGCCGGTTCAGGATCACCACAATGTCGGCAACCGCGTCATACAACTCTTTCACATGCGGAATGCGGGAAGCCGTCGCGATGTCGCGTTCGAGTTCCTCACCATCATCTCGCGCCGCTGGTGCAAATTCCGTAGGAGGTTGAGCGAGTTGCGCTTCCACAGTCAGCCTTGTAGAGCATAACTTGGGCCGTTGTCATGTTGCCCACAGAGCGGTTTTCGGGGTCACGTCACAAGTCATAAGTTTCACTGCTTCTTGCCCATAGCCGCATTCCCGCCTGCAACCCGCTCTCTCCCCCGCTCCTGCTTGACGTGACGACTCGCCGCCGCCATTGTCGAAACAATCTGTGATGAAGACTCCCGAACGAGCGAGCCAACCGAGCGTATTCACGATGCCGCTGGACGCGGTTCGTCTCAAAGATTTGCCCCGCATCGGCGGCAAGGCGGCTCATCTCGGGGAGTTGATCGCCGCCGGACTCCCCGTCCCGCCCGGATTTGTCGTTACCACAGATGCCTGCAAGCGGTTTATCCAGTCCGATCCCCGGATTGCGCATTCGTTGGAAATCCTGGAGAGGTGCGATCCTCAAAATCCGGCAGCCCTGCGCGCCGCGGCGCAAGAGGTGAGGCTGCAGTTAAGCGCCATCGCCGTGCCGGGCGACGTGGCCGACGCCATCACGGCTGCCATGGCGCCCAAACCTGGCGCCGCCCGGGCCGTGCGTTCGAGCGCGACGGTCGAAGACCTGCCGGAAGCGTCGTTCGCCGGCCAGCACGATTCGTTTCTCAACGTGCTCGGACCCGACGCGGTTCTGGCCGCGGTGAAACGTTGCTGGCTTTCGTTGTTCTCCGAGCGGGCCATTTCATACCGCATGCGAAAAGGGGTCGCGCCCGGCCGTGCGCAGATGGCCGTCATCGTCCAGCAATTGATTGACGCCGAAGCCGCCGGCGTAATGTTCACCACCGATCCGGCACGCGCCGATTCCGACTCCATTCTCATCGAAGCTGCGTTCGGGTTGGGCGAAACCGTGGTTCAGGGCAAGGTGGCGCCCGACCGCGTCGAAGTGTCGCGTTCGAGGCTGCGGGTGGTCCGACGTGATACGGGCTTGAAGCCAGTGCAGATCGTTGCCGCGAAAGACGGCGTCTGCGAACAATCGCTTGCGGCGGAAAAGGCGCGCGCGCCCGTGCTGGATGACGAGACGGCGGCAAGATTGGCGCGGCTCGGGCTCGAAGCCGAGCGGTTGCTGGGCCGTCCGTTGGACATCGAATGGGCCGTGCGCGGCGGTGAGATCTGGCTCTTGCAGGCGCGGGCGGTGACCGCAGTACATCACGGACGGGGATCCAGCTTCGAGGACCGGCAGGTGTGGACCAACGCCAATGGCGGCGAGGTGTTCCCGGACGTGGTCACTCCCATGACGTGGTCGCTGGTGCGGTCGGCCGCGCGCAACTTGTTCGGTAGGTCGCTGCGGACGATAGGCATCGAATTCAGGGAGGAGCAATGGTATGGCCTGATCGCAGGCCGCGTGTATTTCAACTTCAACACGCTGTTCGCGCTGGGTCGCCTCATCCCGTGGGTGAAAAGCAAAACCAGCGAGGATCTCTTCGGCGGAAGGCAGGACACCATGTTGGCGCTGAAACAGATCCATATTCCAGATGCCGATTTGCCTCGGATTAGCATAAATCGTTTGCAGGCGGCGATCGGCCTCCCGCTTCTTGTGCTGAAATTGCTCTTCTACTCGACCCGGCGCGGAGAAATGGGAATGAATTCGGTCCGCCGCCTCAACGAAGACCTTGTCCGCATCGAGCCGGGCCCGCTTTCCGACGACAAGTTGCTGGAGGCGATACAAACATCCTCCCGTCTGGAGGCGCTGAAGGATGGGGATGCGCTCAATGCCTTCGCGTTTGGCGCTCTTTATACTGTGGCTCTCTTCGTCCTGTGCGAACGATGGTTCGGCCCGGAAGGCCACAGCACCGCCAATCGGTTGCTGGCCGGAATCGGCGAGATGGATACCGCCGCGGCGGGCTACGAACTGTGGCTGTTGGCCGAGCATGCAGCTTTGGACCCCGAGGTAAGCAGCCTTCTGTTCAGCGAGCGCACCTTTGCGGCATTTGCCTCGCGCCTGGGAAGTTGCCGGGGCGGCCCGGCCTTTCTCGCCCGCTGGAACGCGTTTATGCACCGGCATGGACACCATACTCGCGGCGAAATCGAGGTGTTCAACCCGCGCTGGTCTGAATGTCCTGATCTCGTTCTGGACATGGTGCGCAACTATGCGGAAGCCATCAACGGAGCGCATCCCCGTCCGCCCGCCCGTCAGGAAACCTTGGCCGGCGCGCGCCTTGCGATCACGAACCAGTGCCTCGCGCAGTTGGGAAATCCCTTGAAACGAGCCGTCTTCCGTCTCGCCCTGCATCGGGCGCAGATCGGCGGCCGATTCCGGGAGAATATCAAGAGCGAGGCCGTCCGCCAGTTTGCCGTTTTGCGCCGATGCCTGTTGGAGTTGGGCCCGCGTCTGGCCGCGCGCGGGCGTCTGGCGGATGCCAAGGATGTCTTCTTTCTGGAAATCCATGAACTGCAGAGCGCCTCTTTGTGGGACCCAGGGACAGATTTGCGCGCGCTCGTCGCCGGGCGCCGGGCGCTGTACGAGCAGAATCTGAAAATCGCTCCACCAACCGTGATCGTTGGCCGGTTTGATCCGCGTACTTTCGTGCCCGATACGGTGGATCGCGGGACGAAGGTGTTTCATGGCCTCGGCGTAAGCGCCGGCATCGCGACCGGCCGCGCCCGCGTGATCCTGCGGTCAGACGCCAAGGAACGCCTGCTGCCGGGAGAAATCCTCGTCGCTCCATTCACCGATCCGGGTTGGACACCTTATTTCGTCGCGGCGGCCGGGATCGTGATGGACATGGGCGGCTTGCTCAGCCACGGCAGCATCGTGGCGCGCGAATACGGGATACCGGCCGTCGTCAACGTGGGGCCGGCGACGCAAATCATCCAGACCGGACAATGGCTCGAAGTGGATGCCGATCGGGGTATGGTAAAGCTGCTCGACGCGGCGCCGACGACACCGGCAGAGATCGTCTAAGCGCTCAGTCACGCGCCTCCTGCCACATTCCGGCCAACAACCCGCTCCCTTTGTTTTGGCTTCCTTTCTGCCAAAACGAACCCATCTTTCGCCCTAAAACACCCCAAAATGGGTTCGTTTTCTTCGCTCAAACCCACCTTCCATTTTGTGTCATGACTTCATGACCAAATACTTACGCATTTTCAACTTGGCTTCGTTTTGGAAAAAGCACCTTGGTAGAAGCCTCCCCCTCCCAACCGGCGTTCCTTCGCCGTCTCTCTGAGATCTTCAATCTCCGATCTGCAATTCCCTTTTGCCTCTGTACGCCGCTCTTCTTATGTCAAACAACTATCGCCACTCTACCACCACCACACCCCCGCGTCCAGCAAATAATATCAATTTCCGATACCCATTCCTGCCGGTGCTTGCCACGTTTCACGTGGTAGCGTGCGCCTGCTCGCGTGCCGTTTACGGAGCTGTCCCTAGCCCATCTGGCCGTTGCCGTCCGCCCCTCGTTGGCCCGCCCGCCGATTCCGAAATCGGGGCTGCCGTCGCTTCCCCCCAATCTGTCATGCTGAGCTTGTCGAAGCATCTCTGTCGTATTCTCACGTCGGTCGTTGGCAGGGAGTGCCGTGTCTTGTGTAGCGTGGGAAGCCAAGCCGCTGGGAGCCGCGAGACGCAACACCGAAGGTGGCCCGAAGGGCGAGCCGAGCGGGAGCGAGCGAGTGCAATCCCCAGCCCATCTGGCCGTTGCCGTCCGCCTGTCGTTGTCGGTCGTTGGCTGGCAATGGCGGGTCCGGTGTAGCCACGGCCTGCTCGCGTGTCGTGTACGGAGCTCTGCGAGACGTGTTCTGATCTCGCTCTCCATGGACCAACCGTGCGCGTTGGACGTTGATTCCCCTCCGTCCCATCCGTCCTAGAGCCGCTGGGAGCGGCACGACGCAGTTCCGTGAGACCCCCACCGACAAGGCCGAAAAACCTTGCCTGTTGCGCGTGTGCCTCCTATTTTCTTGCTGCCACCCCGTTTGTTACGTCAATGCTGTAAGGATCGCGTGTCCATCATGAAGTATTTGAATTGTTCTTTGGCTCTTCTGTTTGCATTCTGTGCGGTTTCAGCCACTGCCCAGGTGCCCAGCGGCACGTTCAGCTATGTGTTCACGAACACACCCCTCTGGGATACCACCGGCAGCTACACGAACGACTCTCTCGCCGATACGGTTGTTATCGTGGACCAGCAACAATCGGCCAAGGGGCTGATCTCCGGCACCCTGACTGAAACGTATTATCTCAGTAGCGCCAATAACTTCATTGCCACCGGACCGATCACGGCCAAAGGCTTCGTCAAGTCTGGCGTAGTCGGTGCCAGCCTGAAGGAAAGCGGAACGATGACGGGTGTCAACGATGGCGTCGACTACACGGGAACCTACACGGGAAAAGGCATCGTGACGCTTGATCCAGACGCATTGACAGTGCTCCTCACCGGCTCAATCAAGGAATGCGTCGACAAGAGGTGCGAGACCACGCCGTCGAGCTTTACCTACACGTTGCCGGTGAGTATGACCGGAGACTGGAGCCTCGCCAACAACATCACCGCCACCGGCAACAAACTGTCCGGCACCGGCACGTTAACTCTGTCCAACGATCGCAGCCTCACCTACCTGATCACCGGCAGCTACAACTCCAAGAGCGAAGTTGCCAAACTCAAATTGGTCGGCCAAGGTGACGCCCTCGGAACGAGCTTCTCGCTCGCCACGCACGGCACGAACATGGTTCTGACCACGCTCAAAGGCAAAGTCCTGGGCCAGACTCCGACGGCTCCATAACCGATCGCTCCAGGAAGTCCAACTCAACGCGGCAGCCGTCCACTGGTCGCGCCCTGATTATTCATCATTTAAAAGCATCACGCAACTTCAACGCCTGCGCCTTCCACTGCTCGCTTTCGAACTGCTGATCCGGCCACGGCTCTGCCTCCAGGACTTTGCGAAGTGCCGCTTTTGCCTCGTCCGCCCGGCCGTTATCGCGAAGCGCTTCGGCCAGATACAGATAGTTTTCCGGGTAATCGGGAAACAGTTCCACCGCGCGCTGCAGCAGCTTCAGCCCCTTGCGCGGGCTGCCAATGCTCGCCGGCGGCAATGGTGTCCGCAGATGCAGGATTCCCTGCACGCGCAACGGTCCTCCCCAATCATAGCGCTCATCCAGTTCGATGGCCCGCTTCAACGCCGCCGCCATCTCACCGACCGCATCCATCCCGTACGAACGATCCACGTCAGCCAAAAATCCGACACAAAGCGCATACCAGTAGTGACCCTCGACGCCATCGGGTTTCAACTCACGCGCCCGCCGCGCGAAGATGATTCCGTGTTGGGCCGATTCGCGGCGGGATTCAGGCCGCGTCTCATTCTCGGCCAGAAACGCCAGCGCCTCCGCCGCCTGCCACTGCGCGTCGTAATCGTCGCGCAACGTGTGCGCCGCCTGTTCGAGTTGACGCGCCGCGTCCGTTACAGTCTCGAGCGTTCGCGGCTGGTGATTGTACTGTAAGAGTCCTTCTACCCGCAGCTTCTGCGCATCCTCCGCCGTCAACTCCTGTGGCTGCCTCGGATCGACCCGCACGTTCTTAATCGATCGGCATCCGCACGCCACCACGACCAACGCGCCCGCCAACACCACCGCGCCCCTACTTCCCATGGAAAAGTTTCTCCGCGTTCGCCAGCCTGGCTTGTTCGATGTCCGTGAATGACTCGACCTGGATGCTCCGCAGAATCTTTTGCCCGTCTTCGCTCCCGCCCATGTCCTTCAAAGCCTGCTTCACCTTGTCGACGTTCACCGCGCCATTCTTCGGACCAAACAGCACCACCAGATCGCGTGGCAATTCGTCCGATTGATACACCACCTTGAGCTTCCCGCCCGAATCCGGGTCGTCCTTGAACGTGTCCCACGCGCCCGCCTCCAGCAGCACCGCGTCCGCCGCGTTCTTGCTGCCCTCGGCCAGATCGAACACCGCGCCTTCCACGTCCATCGTCGGCTTGAGCCGAATCTCTTCGCCGAGCTTTCCCTGCAAAACCACGCCAATGACGTATCGCTGCTCGGTCGCCAACGGCGTCGCAATGTACCTTGCCTTCGAGCTTCGCCACGTCGTCACTCGCGTCCTTCCGCGTGACGAGCACGTAACGCTCCACCTTCACCCCCATCCGCTTCGTTTCCAGCAACGGCTCCAACCCGAGCGCTTTCGCGTACGTCAGGTAGAACCCCGCCGTGACAATGCCCAGCGCGGGCTTGCTCCTGCCGCTGAACTCCGCCGCCTTCACGGGATCGTTCATTACATACGGCTCGAATGCGTTGGTCGTCCCCGCAACTTTCTCGCCGACATACGCCGTCAGCCCCGCTACCGTCGGCCCCGCCGCCTCCTGTGTGGCAAACTTCTCGCCCGTCTTCAGGAACAGGAATGGCCGCGGACCGTCAGCTCGCGCTGCCGATGCCAGGCCCAACACCACCGCCAATACCTGCGCCGTCGTTCTCATCCTCCGCATCCCAACCAGTTCTTGCCAACAATCCACAGTTTCTCTGCGGTCGAAAGCCGAATCCGCCTATCGAACACGGCAAAGTTGCTCTCCTCGATCTTGCGCAGGATGCCTCCATAGATGGCCATCATCACCGCCAGCGTGCCGCGACTGTCCGCATCGATCATTTCCAGCAGCGGACGCGCCTTGTCATAGAAACCACGGGCTCGCGCCGCCTCGAACTTCATCAACTCCAAAAACTGCGCCGTGGCGCGCGAGTCCATAATGTCATTCTCTGACACGCCGAACCGCCGCAACTCTTCAAGCGGCAGATAAATCCGCCCCATCTGCGCGTCCTCCTTCACGTCGCGGAGGATATTGGTAAGTTGAAACGCGATCCCGCACGCTTCGGCGGGCGCCAGCGCGGCCTTGTCTTTGTAGCCGAAAACCGGCAGCACGACCAACCCGACCGCCGACGCCACGCGATAACAATACTTGTACAGCTCGTCAAACGTGGCATACCGCGTCGTCGTCTGGTCCATCTCCGTGCCGTCGAGCAGTTCGTGAAAATGGCGAACCGGGATACGGTAGCGGCGCACCGTGTCCACTAGTGCGGGAAGGTCGGCTCACCTCGCGGCACCGCCATTCAGCGCCGCATCCACCTTCATTCGCCACTGGCCCAACCCATCCATCGCCACCGCCGGATTGGCCGCGCCATCCGCGATGTCGTCGCTGCGTCGCATGAACGCGTAGATCGCGCACATCGCCGCCCGCTTCTCGCGCGGCATGACCAGGAACGAATAGTAGAAATTCTTCCCCGTCTTTCGCGCAATCCGTTCGCACAACGCGTATGACTCGTCCAGACTGGAGTTCATCGCCGCGGATTATGGCAATCGTCCGAATCGGACGCAAGATTGCTCTCGCCCCGAAAACGTTGGTGCGGGATATCACTTGTCTAAAAATGATAGCTCATGATCACTTTGAAAAGCACCGGGGCTGCCACCTGGTTGCCCCGGAAGTCTTGGAACACGGGCACTTCAACGTCTGCGTACACGTTGACCGGATGCATATCAAACTCGATTCCCGGAGAAAGCAGAATCCGCTGGTAGCCACTGTTGGGGGTATTCGCGTTGGCTCCACCGTCACTCGTCCGCTCAGACCCGATTACCTGCGCCACCGGCGAGATGCTCGTCCGGCCGAGGTGCCAACCTTGGTAGTAGATCCCGGCCGCCGCATCGAGTTCGATCCCCGGACGGTATTCCTCTCGCGTAGCCACCGGCAAGTCCAACTCTGCCTGGGTAAACCAGGTCAAGCCATCGAGACTTCGTAGATTCTGGCGATGAAAGCCGCCCAGAAGAACATCCGTGCTCCCCGTCCCGAGTTCGGAGTCCCGATCGATATCACCAAATGCATCATTGTGAGTGTAGCTGCCAGTCGGCAGCTTGAAACCGAAGGTCACTCCGCTCGAGAGATCCTCCGAAAACCCGGTGTAGATGCCTTTCACTCGAATATCACCGAGAGTGGCCCAGTTTTGCGCCACGATGTCATTGCCGGACGCGCCGCCGGTCGTCTTGAAGTATCGCTCGTCATACGGCACTTCGGCCTGAATCCCCCAACTGCGGTCAAACATATACTGAACCCCGAGCGTGGCGAAGTGCGTTCGAATTTCCTTGTCATCATTATTCGCATCGGACGCCGATGAGGTTCCGTGCCAATTGTGGTTCTGGTCCTGGTAGTCGTATTCAAGAAACACCATGCCGCCCTGGCCTTCGGGAAACATCGAGCTTGTGCCCACGTCGAAAACCCCGCATCCACAAGCGCAAGCCCAGCCAACGCCGGGCGTCAGAACTACAGCCAACAATGATGCCAAGCCAAGCGCCTGTGGGAGATACATCCAGCGTTTGGCCAAACGCCAGTTCAAAGTGTTGCTGATAAAAACTATCGTGCGCGTACGTCCAAGGGCCGCGTACGTAGCGGCCACTACCTCTTTTGTATTGGTCATCTCAAGAATCCTAAAGTGGCGAGATACCGCATCATGCGGCTCTCAGGTTATTCCGTTTCTCCTCGTTACTGAATTTGGTTTGGACAGACCACAGGCCTGTCCCACATCCCGCGTCAGGCAGAAACGAGCAGTCGAGGAGGCGGATCGGGTGGCTCGGTGAAGCGCACCGGCAGATCGTTGAGATGGAAGAGTATCGGCTGGCGTGCCAGGTCATCCCCGGACACGACCGTCAGGACAGGTAGTACCACGTGAAATTTCACGATGACCGGCGCGTCGCTCGTCCGGCCATCTTCGCCGCAGCGAAATCTGCAGAGCGAATACCCGGACGGTGTGTGCGTTCCCTTGGACGAACAGCAGCAGCAGGTGCCCCGTGCCTGTTTCTCCGGGGGACAGCAGCACCGAACACCGCATCCACCCGTCGCCATGGAGGGACGAATGGCTGTCGCTTGTGAAATCGGCAAATCCGCCTGCACCAGCAGAAATGCCGCCACCAGCAACGGCGCGACGACTAGATTGAGTCGATAGAATCTCACGGCCACCAGCTCCTGCGAACCGGCTACTTCAATACTCCAGTCCCTGTGTATGGTTCAATATGAATCGTCACGTCCAGGACGCGCGGCAGTTTCGTGCGAATCGCATCCTTCACCGTGTGCGACAATTCATGCGCCACCGCCACCGTCAGCCCGCCGTCCACCTCGATGTGCATATCGAGCCAGTACTCATGCCCCATCTTGCGGGCAAAACATTTCTCCACGCCCTTCACGCCGTTCACCTGCTGCGCCACCGCGCGCGCCATGTCGACGATGTTTTCCGTCGGCGCCGCGTCCATCAATTCATCCAACGCCGGTCGCAACAGCCGAAATCCGTTGAACGCGATGATGACCGCCGCAAACATGGCCGCCCAATCGTCCGCCGATTTGTACGCCTCCCCACCCACCAGCGCGATGCTGATGCCCAGAGCGGCCGCGGCTGACGTGATGGCGTCGCTGCGATGATGCCACGCATCGGCTTTCACCGCGCCGCTCTGGACCTCTTCGCCAACACGACCCACGAAACGAAAAAGCCCTTCCTTGATGAGAATCACGCCGAGCAGTACCAACAACGTGTAGGGCGCCGGCGCATGATGCGGCGTGTAAATCTCTTTCACAGACCGCATGAAAATCATCAACGCCGCCACCAACAGCATGGTCGACACCGCCGCCGCGGCGATCGTCTCGGCCTTCCCGTGCCCGTACGGGTGTTCTCGATCCGCTGGTTTCTCGGCAATCACGACACCGCGCCAGACGATGATCGAACTAACCGAGTCCGCCATGGATTCAATCGCGTCCGCGATCAGAGCGTAGGATCTCCCGAAGATCCCGGCCAGCAGCTTGACGACCGCCAGCACGACGTTCACCGATAGACCGACGATGGTCGCCCGAACGCTACGCTGAAGGCGGGTATGATGCATACTGGTGAATTTGCTTCTTTGCAGTCGCGAACGGTCTTCGCGCAGCAGCCGGGCCGCGAACCGGGCTCTCGGCTACGGCTTCTTCGCCAACAGCTTCATGATCGCCTTCTGCGCGTGCAATCGATTCTCTGCCTGATCGAAGATCGTCTTCCGGTGCGCTTCAAATACATCCGCCGAAATCTCTTTGCCAACATACGCGGGGAGACAATGCATCACCAGCGCGCCCCGCTTGGCCTGTTGGAGCACCGAAGCATTCACCTGGTACGGCGCGAGGGTCTTTAACCGCTCCGCGGCCTCAGCCTCCTTGCCCATCGAAACCCACACGTCCGTATACAGCACGTCCGCGTTCTTCGCCGCTTCGCCGACGTCTTCGGTCACATGAATGTTGCCGCCGGCGCGCTTCACCCAGCTCACGCGCGGCTGAAACTCCTTTGGAGCCGCCACCCACAGCTCCATTTCCATCTTCGCGGCGCCAAACAACCATGAGTTGCACACGTTGCACGCGCCGTCGCCAAAGAACACCACCTTCTTGCCCTTCAACGTGCCCAGTTTCTCCCACACGGTGAACAGGTCCGCGAGGATCTGGCACGGATGCTCGTCGTCCGTGAGCGCATTGATGATGGGAATCGTCCCCGCCTCCGCGAATTGTTCGAGGTCGTGCTGCGCATACGTTCGAATGACCACGCCATGAACGTATCGCGACAACGTGCGCGACGTATCGGCCACGGTCTCGCCACGCCCCATCTGGATATCGTTGATCGACAGATACAGCGACGTGCCGCCGAGTTCGCGGATGCCCACCTCAAAGCTGACTCGCGTGCGCGTGCTCGCCTTGTTGAAGATCAGGGCCCAGGTTTGCCCGCGAAGCGGCTGCGGCTGTTTCGCCTTGCCCCGCCCCTTCTTGAACTGTCCGGCAAGCTTCAGTATTTCCGCAATCTCGCGACTGGCGAGTTGCTCGATTGTAAGTAAATGTTTCATGATTCGCTGCCCCGCATCACTTTGTCACAAATGCCGTCCGCTGATCCCGCTGTGACGGTACTTCCCCTCTTCCACTTGCTCCAACCACCGGTTGAGCCGCGCCGCGATTTGCTCGGGCGTCTCCTTCATCAACGCCCACCGCACGGTCACCGTGATGCCTTCGTCGCTGACGTCCTCCACGAACAAGCTGTTCGGCTCCATATTCTGGTTCCACGTCATCAAAAACTGCTCGGTCGGCTTCTGTTCCCACTCGAAGCGCAACCGCTTCTCCTGGGATGTCCCGACGGGTAATGGCAACACCCGCTCCACGTCCACCGTCTCCACACATTTGCCGACTTTGCCGTCCATGTTACTTGCTTCCACGCTTGTCATTCAACGCCCGGCCCAGTTTCTCGACCGCCTCATCCACGTCCGCCCGCGTGATATTCAACGGCGGCAGAAAACGCACGACATTCTTTCCCGCCGCGATGCCGATCAATCCGTGCTCGGCCAGTTGTAGCACCGCCGGGCGCGCCTCCAGCGCCACTTCGACGCCGATCATCAATCCGACGCCGCGCACCTCGCGAATAGCCGGGCATTTTGCCGTTAATGCCCGTAACTTGCCAATAAAATACTCGCCCACCTCGCGCGCGTTCCGCAGCAGACCGTCGTGTTCCAGCGCGTCGAGCACCGCCAGCGCCACCGAACAAGCCAGCGGCGTGCCCCCAAACGTCGTGCCGTGGGTGCCCGGCCCCAACACGTCCGCGTACGGCCCGCGCACCCAGATCGCGGCAATCGGGAAACCGCCGCCCAGTCCCTTGGCCCACGAAATGGCATCGGCCTGAATGTCGCGTGCGATGGCGCGAAATCCAAGAAACTCACCCGTCCGCCCCATGCCGCATTGTACTTCGTCAAACATCAGCAACAGTTGCCGCTCATCACACAGCCGCCGCAACCCGCGCAAAAACTCCGGCGTCGCGGGCCGAATCCCGCTCTCGCCCTGGATCGCTTCGAGCAGGACCGCCACCGTCTTCGGCGTGATGGCCTTCGCCACCGCGTCGAGATCGTTGAACGGCACGTGCCGAAATCCCTCGACGAGCGGCTCGAACCCGTGCTTCACCTTTTCCTGCCCCGTCGCGCTGATGCCCGCCAGCGTCCGACCGTGGAAACTGTCCTGGAACGTCAGGATCTCGTACCGACCTCCATGTTCGTTCCCATATTTCCGCGCCAGCTTGAACAGCGCCTCATTCGCCTCGCCGCCGCTGTTGCAGAAGAAACATTTGCCCTCGACGCCCACCAACTCAACCAGCCGTTTCGCCAGCCGTCCCTGCGGCTCGGTGTAATACAGGTTCGACGCGTGTACCAGCACGCTCGCCTGTTTCGCCAGAATCTCCGCCATCGCCGAATGGCCCAGCAGATTCACCGCGATGCCGCCGCCAAAATCCAGATACTCCTTGCCGTCAGCATCCCACACCCGCGCTCCCTTGCCGCGCACAAACACCAGCGGATACCGCGCGTAGCTCGGCACAACATATCGATCGAATAACCCAACGATCTCGGAACGGTTCATTGTGTGGTTATCATGCGGAGTGCCGCTTTCCGTTGCAAGGATTTTGCGCGCCAGCGCCACTCGGTCCCCTCCGCCGGAGGGGATAAAGGGGTGGGTCACGGCGTCGTGGCAAATGAAAGCGGCACGGTCAGGCCGTGAGGCCCCGTTGGGGCAACGCCCCCTTACGGGGAGAACCCCACCTTCGCGCTATACCTGCGGTCCCTTGGGCCTCAGCGTGAACAAATAATCCTCTCCGGGTTTCTCTCTAACCTTGGAGGGAGGTGGTTCGCGTGAATCATCTACGTCGATGCCGAGAATCATCACCGGAATGTCAATGTTGGAAACGCCGCGCGTCTCCAAATCCCAGACGAATTGTTCGAAATAGGAAACACCACTCGACATGTCCTCAGCAAAGGCTTTTACGGGTACAATCTCAATACCACACTGGATGTATTTGAGATTGCGAAAAATAGTCATTTTCGCCGCGACGTTATAAACCATGAACGAGTATTTTCCGAATTGCACCTCGACTCCAAGCCTCCCTTTTACAAAATCCATCTCCCGGAATGCTCCCCGGTTCGGGCGGCGGATTTTATAATTCTTGAGGTAATGGGTCGTCGCATAGTCACAGCCGACTCGCACTGACTGCCAACCGCGCGGATACAAGTAATTCTTGAAAGCCTCATTGAGTTTGGTCGGCGAGTAAAGCATTTGCCCGGGCATGGTCTTCTCTTTGCTCTCTTTTGTCTTATGTTGGCGAGCATCAACCGAACGAATCGCCTCGTAGATTTCGCCCAACAGCTTAGGGTGGTGGGTCTCGACGGCTTTGACGCCTCCGGCAAATGAGTATTTGGCGGCAACAATCATGAGCGCGCACCTTTAATCCATTCTTCCGGCACCTGCGCGACCTTCTCGCGTCCCGTCGGTTGGTGAACGGGCTTGCCAAGTGGCCGGTAGGGCAACCTGCCCTCCACAAAGTCAACGATGCGCTGCCGCGCCGCCTCAACGTAAGTCGCTTCCTTCTCGCAGCCCATCACCTTTCGACCGTGTCGCAATCCGGCCAAGAGAGAGGAACCAGCGCCCGAAAATGGATCGACAACCCAATCACCTACGTTTGTAAGCGCCAATACGCAACGCTCTACAAGCTCGATTGGAAACTGGCAGGGATGGATTGTCTTTTCCGGGTGATTCGCCTTCACATTTGGAATATTCCACATACCGATCTCCCACTCGTGCAGAATGAGCTTCCAGATGTCAGAAGGATTCTTCCCAAGAGGGTTGCAACTCGGCTCTCCACGCTTTTCACCTTTGAAGTGACGTTTGCCGGGATACTTTGACGGCACCCGCACAGGATCGAGGTTGAACGTATAATTGTTACTGCGAGTGAACCAGAGCATCACTTCATATCGGCCGGAAAAGCGCCGACTGGCATGGAGTCCGTGATCGAAATGCCAAACGATACGGTTGCGCAGCTTAAGTCCGTGACGCTTGAAGTACGGGTAGTAAAGAATATCGAGTGGAACAATCTCACCGCTCTCAACATAGTTGCCAACCTGCCAGCAGACGGAGCCGTCAGGTGAGAGCACGCGCATAAGCTCTTCAATTATCGGATTCAAAGAAGCCAGATATGCATCCAAAGCCGCGGCCTTTTCATAGGCCTTGCCGATGTTGTAAGGCGGCGACGTGATGGCAAGCTTCGCGAATCCATTGGGACAAGAGCGGAGCGACTCCAGACAGTCACCCGGTGCGATCACCGCATCAACGGCGGGATCAAAACACTCGGCCAAGCGAACTTCAGAAGGCTCCTTAAAAAAGTCTTGTTCGGTTGATCGAGCAGCTTGCATAGCTTCATTATGCAGAATATGGCCTAGCCCTTGCAAGCTCGTTGCGATCCTGAGAGCTGCAAGTCGTGAGTTGGTTGTCCACCGGCAATCTCAAGCGGATTGGAGCACAACATGGTCGGTCTGTAACGCGGCATACTCAATCGCCGCCAGAATATCTTCCCGCACGAGGAACGGATAGTGACGAGTAATGGGGTCACATCTCACTAATCATCATTTCGAGCTTGCTTTGTCCTTGGGGTCGAGGCTCGACTCGTGATAGAATGAGGAATCGCGGCGCTGGCGCAATCCTACGCAGTTCGTGATTCTATGCCAACAACGGCGCGAGCCACTCGCGCACCGGCTCATTCACGGCCACCCGCTGACCGTTTTCGAAAACAGCCACTTGACGGAACGGCGTTTGCAGATTGTCGTTGTCGAAAATCCACACCTGCGGAAGCTCGCGAATGGCGGTCTTGAGATTCGCCAGCCGCGCAGTGCGGGGAAGCCGAGTCGGACGAGACGCCGCTGTCGTGTGCGGCAACCGCGCCACCAGCTTCTCAGCCGGCACATCATGTCCGCCTTGTGAGACGCGCATCGCGACGCGCTCTTCCGAAACTTCCGGCCCGGAGATTCCAATGAAGCACAAGACGACGTTGTAGCCCGTTCCCGCCGCTTCTTTCAGGAAAGTCAGCTTGTCGCCGACCGGATCCGAGAACACGGTCTCAAACACAAAACTTTCGCGCTGTTCCACCAGTTGCCGCCGCAGCACATCGGCTACACTGGCGGCTGCATAGGGATCGAGTTTCAGTTCCCCCGCCAGTACGTCGGCGTTGACGAACCGCAGCCCGGCGGGCCGGAGATGGGCGTGGTAAAAAGTGGTTTTGCCCGCGCCATTCGGCCCCGCGAGCGCGACGATGACCGGGCGGCGGTCGAGCGGCAACTCCGGCTTGGACTCCCGACTCCTGCCGGAGCTCATCGCCCTGTGGCTTTCACCTTGACCGGCTGGAACTGGCGGTTGACGAATCGCCCGACCGTGCGTTTCCCATCGGCTTCAATGCGGATAAGCACGCCGGCTCGATTCGGGTGCGGTTCGTAGTGCGGCCAGGGCTGGCCCTGAAGAAACTCGGTCACGCGCCGGCGGCCTGCGGGCGAATCCACGGATTTCAGGCAGGCGGACAGCGGGCGCGTCGCGGCATTGCGACACAAGGCGATCATCTGGGTGCCTTGAAGCAATGGCTCGATCGCTTTGCCGATTTTTGCCCAGAATTCCACTTGTCCCGCGATGGAGCGTTCGACTGTCTCCCCAGCCAATCGGGCGTCCAACACCAGGGCATCTGAAAGCTTCACAGGTTGGCTCATGGCAAAAAGGTAGCATAATGCTACCAAATGTCAAGGGCCGGCGTTTCGATGCGCCGTTTGTTCGTCACCTTTGTTTCCGTTCCAAAGCTCTTACGCGCCAGCGCACCACCAGCGCCGTCAGAAACAGCACGAGGACGAGCGTGATCAGCGCCGCCCACGGCGGAAACCCGTTCTTGAATGGCGGAATCTGGTACGTGCGCAAGGCGTCGAGTCCGAAACTTACGCACGAACCGTACACGATCACGAGATGCACGGTGTACGACCACAGCGAAAGCTGTCCGAATTCCAGCAGCCACCGCGTCCCGCGTACCGCTTCGCCGAACCAACAGCACACCGCCAACCCAAACAGCACACCCCCCAGCCGCTCGAACACAAACACCGCGTCGTACCAACCGCTCGACGGAACGAATCGCGCCGCCGCCAGAAACACAACGCCCGCCGCCGCCGCCCGCGCGCTTTGCTCCCACGTTTTCGCCGCTGCGAAAATGGATGGCCCCAGCCATACACCGAGCAATGGAAACGCCGCCCATGGCACGAGCGGAAACAATCCAACCCCTGTCGGCCACAGGTAGCTCAACAACGGCTGCGGCCATGCGGAAGTCCTTCCCCAACGGGCAATAACGCTAACGCTTCCCAGTGCCGCGATCCCCAGCGCGACGCAAACCAGTTGGTGCACCCGCGGTTTCCGCGTCAGCGGCACGAGCAACACAATCAGCACGAGCGATCCCACGACGCACTGCAGGATGTCCATCTTCGTCCACAACGCGATGAGATGCGGACCGCGCGCCCCGAAAAACTGCCAGACTAACGGCGTCGGCAGATGCAACAGGTAGGCCACGACGAAAATCTCCCCGATGCGCCGCCAGAGTTTGCGCCAGCTCGTGCCGAAACTGGCGACATCCTGCCAGCGATTCCGCAGGTTGTTGCCGATCACGCCGCCGCTCACCAACAAGAATGCCGGCGCGACAAACCCATTGAGCCAGTTCAGGAACGCAAACCACGACGCTTCGCGATACTGCGGCGCGAGGACGGCGTTGAAGACGTGGCACTCCACCATCACCAACACCGCGATGCCCCGCAGCCAATCCAACGCCAGCAACCGCGGCGGTCGTGCAGCGGACACAGTGCTCACTTCACGATCTCAGTCCCAATGCCCTTATCGGTGAAGATCTCCAGCAGGATGGAGTGCGGTATGCGGCCATCGACAAAATGCACGCGGTGCACTCCCGCTTGCACCGCCGCCACGGCGCTGTCCACCTTGGGAATCATCCCCTTGTCGATGATCCCCTCGCGTTTGAGGCCGAGCGCTTCGCCGATGTGCAGACTCGAAATCAACGTCTCCGGATTGCTCGGGTCCCGCATCAGCCCGGCCACGTCGCTCATGAACACCAGCCGTCGCGCGCCGACCGCCACCGCCAGCTTCGCGGCGGCCACGTCGGCATTGATATTGTAAGCGTGGCCGTCCTCACCCAGGCCAATCGGGCTGATGACCGGCACCACCTGCGAATACAGGCTCCGCCGAATCTTGTCGATCGTCACCTCCGTGACTTCCCCGACATAACCCAGATCCACGCCGCCACTCAACAGTTTGTGGCATTTGAAGATGTCTTTCCCCGAGAAGCCGCGCGCTTTGCCGCCAAGCTTCTGGATGGTCTCGACAATGTCGCGGTTAATCACGTTCGCCAGCACGTCCTCGACGATCGCCATCGATTTCTCGTCGGTCACCCGCATCCCCTGGATGAACTGGGCGTTGATGCCCGCCTTCTCCATGGCTTTCGTTATCGCCTTGCCACCGCCATGGACGACCACCGGGTTGATCCCCGCCACTTCCAGGAAAACAACATCCGCCGCGACCCCCTCGCGCACTTTCGTGTCGGGCGAATCCATGAAGCTGCCGCCGTACTTCACCACGAACGTGGAACTCCGAAACCGCTGCATGTACGGCAGGGCCTCCAGTAATACGTCCGCCTTTTTGATGAGGTCTTGCATCTGGGTCGCTATCGCTCACGATTCCGCCAGGCGGTCACCGAAATCACCGCCCCGGCCACCGCAACAGGAAATGCCATTATCCACGCTTCACTCAGCCACGTATCCGTCAGGGGAGTTACCGACTCGGCAACGCGCAAGCTGTACGCGAACACAGCCGAGCCTGTGCACACGAGCAACAACCCGAAAAACAGGGAAAGCGGGACGCGGGACATCATTCCCCCTTGTTCAATTCAACGTATTTCTCGGTCAAATCGCAGGTGTGCATCGCGCAATGGCCGCGCCCGAGGTGCAGATGGATATCAATCGTGAACGTCGGTTGGGCGACGATCTTCTTGAGCCGGGCCAGTGGCGTGCGCGTCGCCATGCCGCCCCGAACGGCGGACACGCCGTTGTAGGCGATGTCCACCCGCTCCTCGTCAACCCGGGCCCGGGAGTAACCCAGTGCATCCAGGATCCGGCCCCAATTCGGATCGCCGCCGCACCAGCTCGTTTTCACCAGCACGGAATTGGCCACGGCCCGTGCCGCAATCTCCGCGTGGAGGTCGGACGCCGCGCCATGAACGTTCACCGTCACAAATTTCGTCACGCCTTCGCCGTCGCGCACGATCATCTTGGCGAGTTCGAGACATACGAAGTCGAGCGCTTCCTGAAACTTCGCCAGCGGCGGCGCGCCGGCCACTCCGTTGGCGAGCAGGATCACTGTGTCATTGGTGCTCGTGTCGCCGTCGACGGTCACCCGGTTGAAGGACTGGTTGACCGCGTGCGTAAGCGATTTCTGGAGCGCCGAACGAGGGATGGCCGCGTCGGTCGTGATAAACGACAACATCGTCGCCATGTTCGGCTGGATCATCCCCGCGCCCTTGGCGATGCCCCCGATGCGTATCGTCTTTCCGCCGGCTTTGAACTGCACGGCGACCTCTTTCGCGAAGGTGTCGGTGGTCATGATCGCCTGTGCCGCCGCCGACCCGCCGCGGGCCGAGAGGACGCCCAGCAACTGCTTGATGCCGGATTCGACTTTGACAATCGGCAGGTTCACGCCGATTCGGCCGGTCGAACACACCAGGACGTGTTCTTCCGCGCAGCCCAGCCGTCGCGCGACCGCCACGGCCATGGCCCGCGCGTGAACCATGCCGGAGATGCCCGTGCAGGCGTTCGCGTTCCCGCTGTTGGCGACGATCGCGCAGGCCTTGCCCGCTTTCACATGGCGCATGCTCAGTTTCACCGGCGCGGCCTTCACCTGGTTCGTCGTGAATGTCGCCGCCACGGTCGCGGGCCCGTTCGACACAATCAGCGCCATGTCCTTCTTGCCGGTGGCCTTGAGACCGGCGGCGACGCCCGCCGCGCGAAAACCGCGGGGGGCTGTGATCGAACCCTTGATTCGGATGAGGAGCGTTTTCATGGGAGTAGTCCCGACGATTCTTCGTAACCACACATAAGATTCAGGCACTGCACCGCCTGACCGGCGGCGCCCTTGGTGAGGTTATCGAGCGCACTGACGATAATCAGCCGATTCGTGCGCGGATCGATTCGCACGGAAATGTCGCAGAAATTGCTGCTCGCGACGTTCTTGGTGTCGGGGAGTGATTGGGTAACACGCACGAACGGCTCGTCCTTGTAAAAGTCGCGATACACCGCCAGCGCGTCCTCTGGTTTTTTGGCGAGCGTCATATAAATGGTGCTCACGATGCCGCGATTGATCGGGATCAGGTGCGGCGTAAAGGAAATGGTCACGCTCGAACCGGCCAGCAACGATATCTCCTGTTCGATTTCGCTGAGATGCCGATGTTTCGGGATCCCATACGCGCGCGCGCTTTCGTTGCACTCGGTGAACAAGTACTCCTCCGCCACCTTGCGCCCGGCCCCGCTGACCCCGCTCAGGCTCGTGGCAATGATGCTCTCGGCTTTGCCCAGACCCTTCCGGATCGCCGGCGCGGCGCCAAGGATGACGCTCGTGGGATAGCAGCCCGGGCAGGCCACCAGCTTCGCCCCTCGAATCTGGTCCCGATGAAGTTCGGGCAAACCATACACCGATTGCGCCAACAGTTCGGGCGCGGGATGGTCGTGCTCGTAAAACTCCTTGTACACCGCCGCCGATTTCAACCGGAAATCGGCGGACAAATCGAGCACCTTGGTCCCCTTCCGCAACAGGGCGGGCGCGAACTCGGCGGCCACGCCGTGCGGCAACGCCAGGAACGCCACCTCGGCGCCAATGCGATCGATGGCCGGTTCGACAAACATCGCGTCGATCTGTCCCCGAAACCGCGGGAAGATATCGGCTACGGCTTTCCCGGCGTATTGCCGGGACGTGAACTGCGTGATTTCGACGTGCGGGTGCCGCAGCAGCAATCGAATCAGTTCCTGACCCGAATAACCGCTGGCTCCGATGATGGCTGCTTTTGTTTTTTTCATGGTGCGGACACTCTGAATTTGCGCGCAAAAGCAACGAGCCCCGAATATGAAACCCGGGGCTCGCGCGTGCAAGTATAGATTTGTTGGTCGATTAGCGTTTCGAGAACTGGAAGCGCTTGCGTGCGCCGGGTTGACCGTACTTCTTGCGCTCCTTCATTCTGGAGTCGCGTGTCAGGAACCCTTTCTTGCGCAATGCGTCTTTGAGGTCGGGCGAAGCCTTGAGCAACGCGCGGGCGATGCCGTGGCTGATCGCGCCGGCCTGCCCGGATACGCCGCCGCCATCGACACTGATGAACACGTCGAATTTATCCACGTTCTGCGTCTCCGCGAGCGGCTGGAACGCAATGGTGCGCTGATTGGGAACGGTCAGGTATTCGTTGGCGGTGCGGTCATTGATGATAACCTTGCCTGAGCCGGGCACGAGCCGCACACGGGCCACGCTCGTCTTGCGGCGACCGGTCCCGAGGAATCCGCTTGGTTTGACGTATGCTGTAGCCATGAGAGTGAAAAACTAAATGGAGATGGGTTCCGGCTGCTGCGCCGCGTGCGGATGAGCCGCACCGGCGTACACCTTGAGTTTCGTGATCATCTGGCGACCGAGCCGGTTCCTCGGGATCATGCCCTTGACCGCGTGCTGGATAAGCTTCTCGGGATGACTCGCGCGAACCTGCTTGACCGTCCGCCGTATCTCGTTGCCGGGATACTGAGAATACCTCATGTAGGTCTTCGCGGTTTCCTTCTTGCCGGTGAGTACCACCTTCTCCGCGTTGACTACCACGACAAAATCGCCCGTATCAATGTGCGAAGTAAACGTGGGCTTCAACTTGCCCCGCAGGACATTGGCGGCCTTCACCGCCACCTTGCCCAGCACCTGATTGCTGGCGTCGATGACGTACCAGTGCGGCTTCTGCTCTTCTTTCTTGGCGAAAAACGTGCTCATAAATCCCCTGATTTGTATGCGTGGGGCGGCGTAACGTAGCCGAACCCTTCCGCCGCTGTCAATGGCAATTTTACAGCTGCTTTCGCACAGAATTACCGCCTTTCGTTTGCAGTCATGCTTCACCCGCGCTATACTAGGAACCAGAAACCGGGTACGCAGCGGAGAATGACAGGATGAGCGACCACTCAGGCTATAAGAAGCCGCCCCCTCCGGGAGGGCCGCTGGATTTTTCTGACAAATGGGGCGCCCGGGATGACTCCACTCCCATCGGGCTGGTCGACAAGCTTTTGGCGACCCTGCCCGAGGGCGATCCCGCTCGCTTCGATCTGCTCCGCCTGCGGCAGCAAGTCCAGGAACATGAGCTGACACTCTCGGAAGCCCGTTCCGCCCTCGAAAAAATGGATGAGGTCATCAAGAAGGTGACTTCGCCCGCCAACCGGATTGGCACGTTGCTCGGCTTTCCGAAAAAGGACGTCGCCCACGTCGCCGTCGGCGGTCATGATTATTATTCCAACGTTGATCCACGACTCGATGCGCCAGCCTTGAAAATCGGCACCCGCGTGCTGGTGAACGAAGCCTATGTCGTCGTCGGCGACCTCGGGTACGACAACTCCGGCCCCGTCGGCAAGGTCGCCGACGTCTTGAAAGATGGCCGGCTTCGCGTGGGCCAGGAGCACGGGTTGCATTCGGTCATCCTCCAGCGCTCCAGCGACCTGCTCGGCGCGACCTTGAAGGTTGGCGACGAAATCCGCATCGATCCGTCGTTTCGGGTGGCCGTCGAATTGCTCGCCTCTTCGGACAAACAGGAATTCTACCTCGAGGCCGTTCCCGAACTGCCGTGGTCGCGTGTCGGCGGTCAGACCGGCGCCATTCAAGCAATCAAAGACGCCATCGAGCTGCCGTTGTTGCATCCGGATCTCTTCAACCGCTTTCACTACGCCCAGCCGAAGGGCTTCCTGCTCCACGGCCCGCCGGGCTGCGGCAAGACGCTCATCGGCAAAGCCACCGCCTTCAACCTGACCGGCAAACTGCGCGAGAAAACCGGCCATGACATGAAGGAATGCTTCATGCATGTGAAGGGTCCCGAAATCCTCAATATGTGGGTCGGCGAATCGGAGCGCATCGTGCGCGAAATCTTCGCCATCGCCCGCGAGAAGCGCAAACAAGGCTACATGCCGTTTCTGTTCATCGACGAAGCGGAATCCATTCTCGGCACCCGCCGGGCCGGACGTTATGCGAACATTTTGTCGACGCTCGTGCCGATGTTCTGCTCCGAAATGGACGGCATCGAGTCGCTCAACGATATCGTCATCATCCTCGCGTCAAACCGGGCCGACCTGATCGACCCGGCCATCCTGCGGCCGGGCCGCATCGACCGCAAAATCAAGGTCGACCGTCCCGACAAGGAAGGCGCGCATGAGATTTTTTCAATCTATCTGACGGAAGACCTGCCCCTCGACCCCGCCACCCTCAAGGCGCATGGCGGCGACGCGAAGGCCGCGGTCACCGCGCTGGTGGATTCGGTCATCAAGACGCTGTTCGCGCACCGCGATGAGAACCGGTTCCTCGAAGTGCAGTTGCGCAGCGGCCGCAATGCGGTGCTCTACCGCGGCGACCTGATCAGTGGCGCGATCATCGCCAGTATCGTTGAGCGCTCCAAGGAAATGGCCATCAAGCGGAGCATCGTCTCGAAAAAGGATGAAGGCATCAGCGAGGCGGACCTGCTGCGTTCCCTGGAGCTCGAGTACGCCGAAAACGACATCTTCCCGCCCACCGACATCACCGAAGACTGGCTGATGCTCCTCGATTACGACGCCGAGAACGTGGTGAAAGTCTCTCCGATTCGACCCGTCTCCGGCGCGCGGTCGAAAGGAGTCAGCGCGGTTGTCTGACGCCGCAGGCAGGAAGGCGGCTTGCACCAGTGCGCCATCAGCCAGCCATGCAACGAACCCTGGGCATCGAAACCGAATACGGGATCACGGTCGATGGACAGGAGAGCGTCGACGTCGTGGCCGAGTCGATCGCCCTCGTGCGCAGCTACACACAAATCGAGCCGCCTGCCCGGCATTCCGCGCTGAAGTGGGACTACGAACTCGAAGATCCGCATCAGGATTTGCGCGGCTTCCGCGTCGATGAATTACTGCAGGATTTCGACGAAGCCAGGTACTTCGTCCAGGACCAGAACCGCAAGCTCAGCTTCCAGGAAATCAAAAGCGACCTCGTCCTCTCCAACGGCGCGCGCTACTACAACGACCACGCCCATCCCGAATACGCCACCCCCGAGTGCAAGCGTCTCCGCGACATCATCGCGCAGGACAAAGCGGGCGAACGCATCGTCGAAGAATGCGTCCGCCGCCGGAACCGGCACACCGCCGGCGGCGTCGTGAAAGTCTACAAGAACAACACCGATTTCATCGGCCACAGCTACGGCTGCCACGACAATTATTTGATGGACCGCGACATCCCGTTCGACCTCGTGATTCGCGGCCTCACCCCCTTCCTCGTCACGCGTCAGATTGTCGCGGGCGCGGGCAAAGTCGGTATCGAAAACGAAGACGGCGCGCCCGTCGGCGTCTATCAAATCAGCCAGCGCGCGGATTTCTTCAGTGTCCTCGTTTCCATCGACACCATGAACCGCCGCCCGATCATCAACACCCGCGACGAACCTCACGCCGACAGCGGCAAGTACCGGCGCCTGCACGTCATCATCGGCGACGCCAACATGAGCGAGATCTCCGGCGCGCTCAAGATCGGCACCACGTCGCTCGTGCTCGACTTGCTGGAGCGGCGGTTGTGTCCGGTACACATTGAATTGGCCGACCCGATCGCCGCCTTGAAAACCGTCTCGCGTGACCCCGGCCTCAAGACCGCCCTGCTTCTCGCGGGTGGACATACGATGACGCCCATCGACATCCAACGGCAGTACTTGGTGGCGGCCCAGAAACACCTGGGGGGACGGGACGTGGAAACAGACTGGGTGCTCATCACCTGGGAGCAGGCGCTTGCCGATTTGGAGCGCGACCCGATGTTGTGCCGGGACCGGCTCGACTGGGTGGCCAAGAAGTGGATGCTGGATGCGTTTGTGGAAGCCGAGAAAGTCGCCTGGGATGATCCGTGGCTGCAATCGCTCGATCTCGAATACCACAACGTGTGCCGCGAAGAGGGACTGTACGCGGAGTTGATGCGCGAGAGCCACGTGCAGCGGTTCGTGACCGACGACGATATCCGTCACGCGATCCGCCAGCCCCCCGACGACACGCGGGCCTATTTCCGCGGACACTGCATCGAGAAATTCGCCAAGCAGATGACCTCCGTGCAGTGGGACGAGATCGCGTTTGGCGAAAATGGGCGCGAATCGGTGGTCCGTCTCTTGAATGTTTTTGACGACGAGGACGTGCGCCGTTACAATGCGGCCATTGACAAAGCGCCGGATGTGGCGACATTACTGCGCAACTTGGAAATAACGGAAAGCTAAGCCGATATGGCCGATCCCAACGCCCAATTTCCCGAGCGGGTTCACCGTCCGAACTCGCCCGCTCCGTGGGAGAAGAAGGAAACCGACGAGGGGGGTCCACGGCGCCCGGACGCCGACGCGCCCGACACGAAGGAACTCCTTAAGAAGATGCGGCGAGTCGATCCCAACCAAGCCAAACGCTACCGCCAACGCACCGGAGAGTGAGTCGGCCCGCCCGCCAGAAATCGCCATGGACCATCCTCAACCGATTCCGCAATTCCTGCATGACGGCGATTTTCTGGGCGCATTGAAGGCGCATGGGTACGAAGTCGCTCCCCGTCTCATGGAAGCCGCGGCCAAATTCCAGCATGAGATGGGCAGCGGGAGCATCGCTACCGAAGGCACGACGGTTCTCGCCGTCAAATACAAGGACGGCGTGCTGGTCGCGGGCGATCGCCGAGCCACGGCGGGCAACCTCGTGATGTATGAGCGCGCCGAGAAACTCATCACAATTGACGAGCGATCCATCCTGGCCATCGCGGGCGTGCCGGCCGTCGCCTTCGAGATGGCCCGTGTGCTCGAACACAGCTTCAAATACTACCAACGCAGCCAGCTCCAGGAGATGAGCACCGCGGGCAAGGTGCGCTCGCTGTCAAAGCTTCTGAAGGAAAACCTACCGCTCACGTTACAGGGCGTGGGCATGGTCGTGCCGATATTCGCCACCTACGAGCCCCCTGACGGCAAAGACGGCGGGGGAAAAGTGTACTTCTACGATGCGCTCGGCGCTCAATTCGAAGGGGTCGATTACGCCGCCAGCGGCTCCGGCTCACTCGCGGTCCGCAGCGTATTGCATTACCTCAATACCTGGGGCGGCAAACCGTTGGCGAAGTACAACGAGTCGGAAATCATCGTGACCGCGTTGCGGGTGCTCGATACGGCGGCCGACAGCGACACCGCCACGAGCGGCTACAATCCCAAATCCGATATCTTTCCCATCGTCCGGGTCATTACGACGGAAGGTGTCCGCGAAATCCCTGACACCGATCTGGCCCGCGTGTACCGGAGCGAGGTCTAGTTTTCAGGAAAACCAGGCCGCACAGCCATGATTGAAGAGCCCTATCGTTGGATTGAAGCGATCGCGAATCGCCGCGAGTACATCGAGGACCAGTTGCGGCTCGGCAGCCCGGTGGTTGCTCTGAACTACGCCGACGGCTTGTTGCTGCTAACGGTTAGCCGCGAGACCCGCAAGGTTTTCGAGGTGTACGACCGCGTGGCGTTCGCGGCGCTGGGCCATCCCGCCGACATCGAGCGGATGCGGCTGGTGGCCATCGATCTGGCCCATATCGAAGGATTCAACCGTGCTGTGGCCGATGTTTCGTTGCGCCGGCTCGTCAACTTCGGGATGAGCCCCGCGTTGAAGACCGCGTTCGAACAGGTGTTTGGCGCCCCGTTTATCGTCAGGATACTACTGGCCGAACTCGGTGACCAGCCGGAGCAGGATTCCGTCGTCAAGCTCGATTACGACGGTTCCTTTGCGCAAAGCGAAATCGAGAGCAAGGAACCGATCCACGTCCTGGCCGGCACGGGCGAAGCCCAAAAGGCGATGCTCGATTATCTGGTGGAACACGACAGCAACCCGCGCCGCGCACTCGACGATGCGTTGAAACTCGCGGTAAAAACCTGGGCGGTCGGTATGGACATGGCCGAGCACGGCCAGACCAAGGAAGGCGAAGAAGCTGAAAAACGCGAGATTGAACCGGAGAAGGTTCTCAAGGAATACTTGAAAGCCCGCCATGTCGAGGCGGCCGTGCTGGAGCGCCGCCGGCCCGCGACCATGAAATTCCGCCTCCTCGACGACAAGGAAATCCGCAGCGCGCTCAAGGATTTATGAATCGCATCGTCGGGTTGGAGACCGAGTACGGCTGTCTTGTGAGCAACGATGACCGCCAAGGCGGACCCGACGCGTATCCGATCCGCGTCAAGAACCATCTCTTCAAGGTTGCCCGCCTGGGGGCGATCGACCTGCATTACCGCGATTACGAGGAACCGCCGGGCAATGGCGGTTTTCTGCTCAACGGCGGGCGCCTCTATCTCGACATGGGGCATATCGAGTATTCCACGCCCGAGTGCATCAGTCTGCGCGACGTTGTATCCTTCGATCATGCCGGCGATCAACTCCTGCAAGGCGCGTTGGAGAGCATGGGCATCTCCGACCATGTGTCGTTCCTGAAAAACAACATCGACCACCACACGGGCGCGACCTTCGGGTGCCACGAGAACTACCTGATGAAGCGCAACGCGCAATTCACCCCGCAAGTATTGTCCGCGCTGCTGTCGTTCCTCGCCACGCGCCAGATATTCTCGGGCGCGGGCCGCGTGGGCCAGGCCAATCCTCTCGCCTTCGAATTCGATCATGGCCGGCACGACCCGCCCGTGTACTTCCAGATCTCGCAACGCGCCGATCACATCGTGAACGATATTTATCAGTGGGTGCAGTTCAATCGCGCGATCATCAACGCACGCGACGAACCCCTCGCGGACTATCGCAAATACCGCCGCCTCCACCTGCTCATCGGGGATTCGAACATGAGCCAGTACGCCACCGCGCTCAAGGTCGGCACGACCTCGCTCGTCCTGGACCTGCTGGAGGAAGGCATCCTCCCCAAGCGCGTCGGGCTGATGGATCCCGTGCAGGCCACCCGCGATATTTCACGCGACCCGGAGTACCGCTGGGTGGCGCGCCTCGAAAACGGCCAGACCCGCACCGCGCTGGAGATCCAGCATTCGTTCCTCGGCCTGGCCAAGCACTATCTCGCCGGCATGGATCCCGAAAACGACTGGATCATCTGTGAATGGGAGAACGTTCTGGCAGGGCTCGAGCGCGATCCGATGTCGCAGGGGGACAAGATCGATTGGGTAGCCAAGAAGTGGATGCTGCAGATGTTCATCGAACAACAGCGGGTCAGTTGGGATGACCCGTGGGTACAGTCGCTGGACCTCGAGTATCACAACCTCGACCCGCGCCGCGGGTTGCACTTCGCGCTGGTCGAGCAGGGCCGTTCGCAACCCGTCGTCACTCCTGAACGCATTGCTTTTTGCATGCAGAATCCCCCGAGCAACACCCGCGCCCAGGCCCGCGGCATCGCCGTCCGTCACCTGCGCGATCAAACCGGCAGCTACATCATCAATTGGGACTCCATCGCCGTCGAGAGCAAGGACCCGCTCATCATGAACAATCCGTTTCATCCCTACCAATCCGAGGTGGCCCAATTGCTCTTCAGCGATCGCGACGGTCAGCCGTACCCGCCACCGGCGTAGACGCCCGGACAAAGCTCCTGCGGCTTGTAGTTGACTTCATCCCATCTCGTCGTATGCTGTCGTTCAGGCGGGTTACCAACGGAGGGGAGGCGTATTGTGAAGCAATGCAGCGTTCTTCTGATTGAGGATTGCCCCGAGGATCAACAAGCCGTGTGCGACACGTTGAGTGCCAAGGGTTACTCCGTCACCACCATCAGCGACCCGGACCGCGCGTCGAGCACGGTTGAGGACTGGGCGAAACAATACAACTTTGTCATCGTCCAAGAAGTCATGCACGGTCGCAGCGGGATGGAACTCTTGCGCGAACTGCGGTCGTGCCGCAAGGACTTGCCCGTGCTCGTCGTCACCCGCGACGGAGATTGGAACGGATATGCGCGCGCCTTGAGCGAGGGGGCGGTCGACTATTTCCAGACTCCGTTCGACCACAAGAAGCTGGTCAAGACGGTGGAGAATGCGCTGACGCCACCGGTCTGATCCGGGTCAGCCCGAACAAACGAAACGCCCCGACCAGTCAGACGGACGTCGGGGCGGCCTTGTTTCACCCGTATCTACCGTGTCGGCTCCAAGAACAGCCCGACGACGCTGGTGAACCCGTGGATGAACGTGCGTTGTCCGACCGGACCGATCTCGCCATTGCAAAAAAACCCGGGCAGTGGGCACCGGACCGAGGCTTTCCTGCACTGCTTTAATATCGTGGTCCGCGGTGCCGTACATCCGTTCGCCGCGGCCCAAACAACTGAAGAGCAGCACCCCACGCGGCCGCTGCGGGCCCAATTCGCTCCGCTCCCTGGCCAGCAGGTGGTGCAAGTCCTCGTCGGCGGTCTCGGCGTCCCGCACTTGGAACTGCACGGTTTGACCGGTACGCATCAAATCACCCACCGCCAGCGCTCCTGACTGGGGGTCACTACCAATGAGGTTGCGAATTAAAAAATCACCGCGTGAGAATTCCTCCTGATATTCGTTGACCACCCTTCCCAAAAACAGAGCCGAGCGCGCCAGGTCCCGGTCCCGCGTCGGCAACTGCGGCAACATTTCCTGCAAGATCTTCATGGGCGGGCGGCCCGCAAGCTCGAACACGATATTCTTGTCCGCTCGCGTCACCGTGAATGGTTCGCCAATCGGGCGACACCCTTGCGACACCACTGTCCGCAACACAATCTTGCCGGTCAGCCCGACGCCGATCGCGCCCTCGTCGTAAATCTGCCGATCCACAAACAAGCGGGTTTCGCCAGCCTGCTGCGCCCCACTGGCCAACCCACCGACCATCGGCGACTGTGGATACGCTTCGGCCAACGAGTCGATCAACTGCATCGCCTGCGTGGTGAATGGGTCGACCAGCACCACAAATTGCGGCGCGGCACCGGGTTCCAATTCAAGTTGGAAGTGCCAGAAAGCCGGTCCCGTCGATTCCTCCAAATCCTTCTCGGTGAGATGGAATGGAAACACCCCCACGTCCGGCAACTCGCCCACCAATAGAGAAAGCGCCGGCTTCTCCTCAACTTCCTGGTCAGTGCCGATGATTCCCGCCCCCGTGCAGCCGATGAGGTGTCGCGCGCCCACCGCCTGCTGCGTCGCTTCGATGATCTTATCGATGTGCGACACGTATTTGGGGTGCGCAAAGAGCACCGCCAGTTCGGTCTTGGCCCCGCCGAGTTGGGCGGCGACCTGCCGTCCCAAGTCCTCCACGGCTTCGGCCCATTCCGTCTTCGCGGTCAACGCTGAAGCAAAGCGCATAGCTTAAGTCTGTCTCAAACCAGACAGTTTTTCAACAAGCCTTTCGCAACCAGAGAAACCCGGCCGCCTCTCAGTAGGATGGCGGACGCGGAGAGCGATACAGCGTCGGGGTATTGATCATGAAATCGATGACCCTATCACTTAAGCCCGCATCCTTCAGGTCGAGGATCTCCGCGGCACTCAAGTGATACACCGTATGTGAATTCCGAATCTGGCTGAGAATGACCTCGTCGCTGACACCCGACTTGGCCAGCATCTTGACATCCGCCAAGCTCAAGGGTTGGCTGGGATACTGGACGCGCCGGGGTGGCGGTGGTCGATGCGGGGTTTCGCAACCAACGGCCATGACTGTCGCCGCTGCCAGGGTGATAATTGCCATTCGTCCATTCATCATTATTAATAGGCTCCTTCTTCCCGATTCTCGCATGTCCAATCTATGTATTGTAAAACCGCCGCTTTCCAATCGTTGCTTTCAATAACGTCAAATCTAGCGGTTGCCTTTCCGCCATACTCCTGCTAGGCTACAGGATGTACGGTGAGTAGTACGTAAGCAATAACCAACCCGGGAGGATTATGTCTGGCATGAACCAGGTCGTTCAGCAGCTACATGCTCAACGCAAGCATGCGGCTCAGGAGCTCGAGAAGCTCGATCTCGCCATCAAGGCGCTCGCATCTCTTCATGGAAGAGGGACCACATTGACGGGAGCGATTCGAAGAAAGCCGAAGTTCTCGGCGGCGGCACGCGCCAGGATAGCGGCCGCTCAACGCGCTCGCTGGGCAAAAATCAGGGCGGCGCAAAAAAAATAACCGAATCGCAAGAACTCGAGCCGCTGCTTGCACCCCGCTTGTTGATAACAGGTGGGGTGCATGATTTTTGGGGGTCGGTACCCACACCTCCTTACATCCCTCGTGGAACCTTCAGGTTGGTGGAGAGGGGTGGATTCGAACCACCGAAGGCATAAGCCAGCAGATTTACAGTCTGCCCCGTTTGGCCACTTCGGTACCTCTCCAACATGCAAATTGCTTAGGAAATATAGATATTTCCAAAGCGCGGATCACTCTTTTATTGACCGTTGTCACGTTTTGTGTCACAGTCTGGTTGTAACGCGAGCTAAAGCCAGATGAAGACAGCGACACAAACAGAGACGAACCCGGCGTCCTCATCGAAATCGAAGTGGACGAAGGTCGCTCCGTATCTCTTCCGCTATCGGTCAACAAACGCATATCCGCGAGGCGAAATATTTGCACGGTTTCGCGTGGGAGGCAAGATTGTTCGCGTCTCTACAAATACCGACTCAAAAACGACCGCCAAACTGCGGTTACCGGACATTAAGGCCGAGGAGCGCAAAAAGACTGAACGGGCAAACCCGGCGCTCACCAATGTCAAAACGTTTGGCGACGCACTCGACGTGCTGGAGAGGCGCATCAAGAACGCCGTAAAACTACGCCCGGGAGCGCGGCGCGACAACTTCGACAATATCAGGCGTATCAAAGCGACGTGGCCAGACATTGAAGAAACGCTCCTGCGCGATTTGAACACAGACAGCATTCTGGACTGGGCCAAGCGCCTTCACGGAAAGTATTCGGCCACCTCCTACAACAACACCATCGGCATGTTTCGCCGGGTGATTATAGTTGGCATCGAGGCCGGCGCCATCGCACGTGACCCGATGATGGGCGGAGATGGCAAGCGGCTTGTTGAGCGTGTGGCACCCCCACCGAAACAGTTGGCGCTGCCAAACGATGAACAATGGCAGGCCATTTTGGCCGAAGCCGGTCGCAACGTGGGATATGGGGGTCGCGGCGCAGGGTGGCTCATTCGCTTCCTCGCCTACACTGGAGCGCGACTCCAGGAAGCGCGTGGCTATAGTGAACATGAAGTACGCCGCCTTGCGAATTATGGCGGCGCGGACCCGCAACAAGCCACGGGTGTCCGCAACCGTGATGTGGACCTCACGCGCAACATAATTCGGCTGTACGGCAAAGGCGGCAAAGAGCGATGGGTTCCCTTGCTGGCTGAAGCGCGCGAGTTGATCGAGGAAATCTTCGCTGCGAGGCCCAAGATGAAGGCCGATGACCGGCTCATGACAGTGATGGAGTGTCCCGAAACACTTGCCCGCTGCTGCAAAGAGGCTGGCTGCCAGAGGCTTACCCATCATGATCTGCGGCACTTCTTCGCCACACGTCTCATTGAAATGGGAATCGACATCCCGACCGTCGCCAAGATGCTCGGCCACGCGGATGGCGGCGCGCTGGCCATGAAAGTTTATGGGCATCTGCGGATGGCGTACCTCCAGAAGCGATTGCAGAACCTTCGCTTCAATGCGGATGCCGCACAGCCGCAGGCCTTGTTGCCGAGCTCAGGCCTCAAGTCAAACGTCGACACGACTGAGATGTCTGAACTCCGCGCGTTGTTGGAGAGGGTGCTTGCTGCGCAATTGGGCAAACGTCACCCTGTCATCGACCTGAAGCCAACTGCACAGGAAGCCAAACGATCTCGGCGGAAGCGACTACCCCCGGCCTGATACTGACCTCTGCGGCTCACGTTTCGGCTCACAAGCTGAGCTGAAAGTCCGTAACTGATCGTGCCCGCGTGCGTGTGAGTCGCCTTAGAATGCTGCCCTCTACCAACTCGCTCAAACTTCGCCTAGCAGTTACAGCTCGCGCTCCAGTTGTAAGGTCTTTCGTCCATCTGGAACCATCACGTATTCTTGCGCTGGAGCCATCCTGTCTGTCAGGCCAACTCTGCCATCGGCAAGGTGGTAACGATGTTCCCCGTCGTGAAGTCACTCCAGCGTGAAGCCTTAGAAACCCTCCCCTGCCCCTGGCGAAGCGAGCACGGTCAATCTGGAGCGCAGGCACGAGCAATAGATTGACGGCGCGCAGCGAGCCGTACAATCGAAAGGCGATTCACGCACACTGAATGAAATCATGCACGAATGCGCAGTCGGAATCGCGATAGCCAAGAGTGATGTGGCCGCGAGAACCTGCGGTTCGAAGCGGCGACATCGGAGCGCAGTCTGATCGCCAACGGCACAGCCACAGTCTTTGGGGTTTTGCAGCGGAGCAGAGCGAAGCGGACCGGAGCGAAAAAACACCAAAGTCTTTGGCGGCCCGCACGGGTGGCGTCGGGTCAACCCGCCAGCAGGACCAAGACGCCAGTATGTTCATGCCGTGGGTCGGTGATCTCAGGGTCGTCGGTTCTGATTATCAACAGGAAAATGATTTTGGCGGGAACCGAACGTTTGGGAGGTTTTTTTCTCGTGAGTTAATGGACGAACCGCTTATGAGTTGAGCCGCTGTAACGCTCGGTCCAAAGGCGAAATCCGCCTTGGAACGCGTTGGAATTGTCTCCCAGGCGCGTACCGGGCGGAAGTTTCTTGAGGAGTCTGGCATTGCCTCCCCCGAGCACAACATAATCAGCCTGCACCGCGTTCTTGAGTTGCTGGACGACCTCGTTCACCAGATGACGCCATTTCTTTTTCCCCAGCCGCTCCAGGCCGGCCAGTCCCAAGTAATCTTCATAGGTCCGCCCCTTCTTGTAGGGCAAGTGGGCCAGTTCCATCGGCTCCAGCACATTATCCACGATCAGCGCTGAGCCAAGCCCTGTGCCCAAACCGAGAAACAGCATCCGGCCACCTTGATAACTACCCAGCGCTTGCATCGCCGCGTCATTGACAATCTTTACCGGCCGGCCTAACGCCTTTCTAAAGTCAAACCCCACCCAACCAGATCCAAGGTGGCGGGGTTCAATGATCGGATGACCGTGAACCACGGCCCCGGGATAGCCGATCGAAACGGCATCATATTTCCAGTCGGCTGTGGCGGCTCGCACCGCGGCGACCATCTTCGCGGGCGTCATTTTCGGACCGGATGGAAATTCAACGCGCTGCTTATGGCCGGTGGCCAGCACCTTCACATGCGTGCCGCCGACATCGATGACCAGGATTCTCATGCGATTGGCCGCCATTCGTGTCCATCACGGGCGAGTAACTCGTCGGCTGCCTTGGGTCCCCAACTGCCGGCGGCATAATTGGGAAAATGGCGAGGACGAGTGTTTGCCCAGACTTCCAGTACCGGCATCAGTATCTGCCAAGCCGCCTCCACCTGGTCGGCGCGCATGAACAAGGTGGGGTCGTTGTTCATCACGTCCCAGAGCAAAGTCTCGTATGCGTCCGGCGAAGGAACCGCAAAGCTCTCCTGATAACCGAACCGCATCTCCACCGGTCGCAACAGCATTTTAGGCCCGGGGTACTTGGCCTGAAAACCCAACACGATGCCTTCCTCGGGCTGGATCGACAGAACCAGACGAGACGGGTGCCAATCGTGGCTCGATTCGCGCGGGAAGGATCGATGCGGGACGGTGCGGAATTGGATGGCCACTTCTGAAAACTGGCGGAGCAGGCGTTTGCCCGTGCGGAGATAGAATGGCACACCCTGCCAGCGCCAGTTATCCACAAACAACTTCAAGGCCGCGAATGTCTCCGTTGGCGAATGCGTGGATACGTCATCTTCCTGCCGGTACCCGCGCATTTTCTTGCCGTGAAACTTGCCTCGGCCATACTGCCCGCGCACGGCAAACTGCTGAACAGCGCCACGGGGAATCGGCCGCAACGCGTGGAGCACATCCACTTTTTTGTTGCGAATCTCATCGGCCTTAAAAGAGACCATCGGTTCCATGGCCACGAGACAGAGCAATTGCATCAGGTGATTCTGCACCATATCGCGCAGCGCTCCCGCGTGGTCGTAATAGCCGCCGCGATGCCCTACGCCCACCTCTTCGGCCACGGTGATAGTCACGTAGTCCACGTAACGCCGGTTCCAAATCGGCTCGAAGAGTGGGTTGGCAAAGCGGAACGCCAGAATGTTCTGCACCGTCTCTTTGCCCAAATAATGGTCGATGCGGAAAATCTGCGATTCGTGGAAACTTTCCCTGAGCGTGCGATTCAGCTCCCGCGCCGACTTCAAATCATGACCGATTGGCTTTTCCACCACGATGCGGTCATGGACTCGATTCCGATTCAGCCCCGCCTCGGCCACCATCTTGGGAATCACCCCAATCATCACCGGCGGAGTGGCCAAGTGAAAGATGTGCCCGGCTTTCACCTTCCACTGCTGATCCAGTTGCGCGCACCTCTCCTCCAAATTCGAGTACGTTGCCGGGTCTTTGAAGTCTCCCTGGTGATAGGTGACGCGCCGGGCGAAGTCGTTCCAGTCCGTGCGTTTCGCCTTCCCCTTTCGTGAGAACCGCTTGACACCGTCGAGGAAGTGCTTGTGCAACTCTGTATCGCGCATAGAGACGCGATCCACGGCAATGATCGCAAATTTGTGGGGCATTCGTCCGTCCCGGTGCAGATCGAACAAGGACGGTATTAACTTGCGCCAGGTTAAATCACCCGCGCCGCCAAAAATCATGATAATGGTCGGGAATATATCCATATAGGCTCAGTCTGCCTCCCATTCTGTGTGAAACGTGCCCTTGGCATCGATCCGCTCATAGGTGTGGGCTCCGAAATAGTCGCGTTGGGCCTGGATGAGATTGGCTGGCAGCCAGACACTGCGGTAGGCGTCGAAATATCCCAGCGAAACCATCAACCCCGGGCACGGCACACCCATCTCGTTGGCTTGGCTTACCACCTGACGCAAGCATTCCTGATGCTCCATCACCTCGCGCGACAAGGTGGGATCGAGCAGCAAGTTCGGCAGATTACGCTTCGTGCGAAACGCCGCGCAGATGTCTTCCAGCAACGCCGCACGGATGATACAGCCACCACGCCAGATCCGTGCCACAGCTTCCAGATCAAGATGATACTTGTATTTGTCCGAAGCCACCGCCAAAAGGGCCATACCTTGTGCGTAGATGATAATCATCCCGGCAAGAAGCGCGCGGCCGAGTTGCGTGATGAACGTGGTGCGGTCGCCGGTGAAGCGCCGCAGGGGTCTTGGGTAAATCGCGCCGGCCTGCTCCCGTTCCTTCGCGAACATGGTCAAGTCTCGCATCGCAACCGCCAAGTCGATTGTTGGGGTCGGCACTTGCAGTTCCATCGCGCTTTGCGAGGTCCACAAACCAGTACCGTTTTGTTTGGCTACGTCAAGGATCTCGTCGATCAGCCGCTTGCCGGTCTTCTCGTCCTGTTTGGAGAAAATATGGCTGGTGATCTCCACAAGATAGCCATTGAGTTCGCCCTTGTTCCAGAAGGCATAGATCTCGTGCACGTCATCGTCGTTCATGCCAAGGCCTCGTTTCATCAGGTCATAGGTCTCCGCAATAAGCTGCATGATTGCGTACTCGATGCCGTTGTGGACCATCTTCACAAAGTGCCCGGCCGATCCCGGTCCCAGCCAGGTCACACACGGATCGCCGTTGACCTTCGCCGCCGCTGCTTCAAAGACGAGACGGACTCGCTCGTAGGCCTCTTTCGGCCCCCCGGGCATGATGCTCGGTCCGTGACGCGCGCCTTCTTCACCACCCGACACGCCTACACCGAGAAACTGAATGCCTTTCGCCATCAGGTGGCTGGCGCGCAGGTCCGTGTCTTTGAAGTAAGAGTTACCGGCGTCAATGATGAGATCGCCCTTGTCCAAGTGCGGCAACAAATCCTTGATGACCGAATCCACCGGAGCGCCGGCGGGCACAAGCAGCATCACCGCGCGCGGTCGGCGGAGCAAGCCGATGAACTCCTTGATATCCGCCGCGCTACGAACCTCGCGTTCCTTTGATTCCTGACGCAGGGCTTCGACTTGCTTTAGGTCCTTGTCATAGCCCGCCACCGAAAAGCCGTGGTCGGCCATGTTCAGCACAAGATTGCGCCCCATGACGCCCAAACCGACCATGCCGATTGCATACTGTTGTTGTAGTTGCTTACTGGCCATAGCTTACCTCCGGAGATTTTTGTGAGAATTGGTGGACTTGATTTTCATCTTCATTCTTTCGGCAATGCCCGATGTGCGGTTCGCGTCCGTTCATTTTGGGGACTCGTCTTTCCGGATATTTTGTTCCGCCTGGAGCCAGTCCTGAACCGCGTGGCCTTCGCGGTGGCCTTGCCGTTCGTACAGTTCATAGGCTCGCTTGGCGATCTGCGGGCTCAAGTCGGACGGCGTCTTGGCTTTGGCGGGATCAAAAACCCGATACGCGAGCAGTTTCACACGGTCATTCAGGAGGAACCACACCAGTGCATAACCCCAAACAAATAGTGCCCAGCCCCAGCCGAGGGGTGTCATAAACAGCCCATAAACCGCGATCAAGGTCGCCACGATTTGCGTGCCGAGCACGGCCCCCCACAGAATCTTTGCCGGTCGGATGGACCAGAATGGGCCGCGCGTGCGCGTGAGGAAGATCGTCAGATGTCCGGCCACGGACAACTTCAAATACATCAACGTCTGGATGTGCGCACGGTCGAGATGAAAGACGCGCTCCCCGAGATAAAACAGGCCAAAGGCGGAGACGACCCCGATGACGCCCAAAACCGTGGAGATCCCCAGCACCATGCGCATGTTCCAAGCCTCGGGCTGATCCTTGTAATGAACGTTGTCATAAGCGATGGACAGGATGGCGCCGTCGTTGAGCAACGCCAGCATCACGATCATCACTGCCGTCAAGGGATAAAAGTTAAAGATCAGGATCGCCAGCGTCATGAAAAACAGCACACGTAGCGTCTCGGCGATGCGGTAGATCGCGTAGCTGTTCATCCGCTGGAAAATCCTCCGGCTCTCCTTGATCGCGTCAATAATCACCGACAGCCCAGGCGTCATCAGCACGATGGCCGCCGCCGCGCGCGCCGCGTCGGTCGCGCCTGAAACGGCGATGCCGCAGTCGGCTTTCTTCAGCGCGGGGGCGTCATTCACCCCGTCGCCGGTCATGCCGACTATGTGGCCACGTTTTTGCAGGACATCCACGATGTGAAACTTGTGTTCGGGGAACACCTGCGCGAAACCGTCGGCCTTCTCGATGGACTCAGCCACTTCCGCGGTTTCTTGCTTTTTCGTGTCACCCAAGCTGGCGGCATCGAGGATATTTGCGCCCATGTCCAACTTCTTGGCGGTCTCCTCCGCGATGGCCAGTGCATCGCCCGTCACCATCTTGACCTTTACACCCATCGCCAGCGCGGTGGCGATGGTAGCCTTGGCGTCATCCCGTGGCGGATCGAAAAGCGGCAACACGCCAAGAAACTGCCATTGCCCGTCGCCCTCGGCCCGCGCCACGCCCAACGATCGAAAACCGCGCGCCGCGAATTCGTTGACCACCTTATCGACGGCGGTTTTCACGGCCCCGGCATTGGTCGACAATGCCATAATCACTTGCGGCGCGCCTTTGGACACCTTGAACGTCTTTCCATCTTTACCTTTGACGGTGGCCTCGGTGCGTTTATGCACCGGGTCAAACGGTTGGAAATGGACCACCTGATAAGCCTTCAAGGCCTCTTTGTCTTTCAGTCCGCCCAGAACGGCCAGATCAATGGTGTCGTTATTGTCCGCGCGCGATGCCAGCGCGCCGTTGAGGATGACTTGGTCGGCAGGGACATTGTTCACGCTAACCGGATCGCCCAATGTCAGCTTGTTCTGGGTTAGGGTGCCGGTCTTGTCCGCGCATAGCACGTCCACGCCCGCCAATTCCTCAATGGCGACCAACCGGCTCACAATCGCCTGTTTTCTGGAGAGCAGACGCGCGCCGACCGCCATCGTCACCGACAACACCGTCGGCATCGCCACGGGAATCGCGGCCACGGTCAGCACCAGGGCAAACTGCAACGTGGTAAGGATCGCGTCACCCCGGTAGATTGCGAAACCAATGATTACTGCCACCAGTGCCACGGCGAGGATAATCAGGTAATTGCCAATCTTTAAAACCGCCTTTTGAAAATGGCTGACGGTGTGCGCCTCCTGCACCAGTTGCGCCGTCTTGCCGAAGTAGGTTTTCTCGCCCGTGGCATAGACCATCGCGCCAATTTCACCCTGGCGGATGATCGAACCGGAAAACACTGCGTCGCCGGATTTGCGCTCGGCGGGCAACGACTCGCCCGTCAGTGCGGACTGATCCACTTCCACCGGGTCGCCGTCCAGCAGGCGCGCATCCGCCGGCACAATGTCGCCCAGCCGCATGCGGATGACATCGCCCGGCACCAATTCACGCGCCGGCGGGTTGATCCACTTCCCATCCCGTTTCACCCGAGCCTTGATCGCCAATTTGGCTTTAAGTGCTTCAATGGCGTTACTCGCCCCGCGTTCTTCCCAGAATCCGACCGCCGCATTGGCCACCAGTAACAGGAGGATGATGAAAAAGTCCGGCCAGTGTCCGACCACACCCGACAGAATCACCGCAATCTCAATCATCCACGGGATAGGACCCCAAAAATACGAGAGGAATTTCAGGAACGGATTGGTTTTCTTTTCTACAAGCTCGTTTGGCCCGTACTGGGTCAGCCGTTTCTGCGCCTCGGCTTGAGTGAGGCCATCCGGCGACGAATCCAGTTTTTTTTCCACTTCCGACAGCGGCAATGATTTCAAATCGTCTTTCGCCTCGGGCTTGGCACCGGGCTTCGATCCCGGTTCCGATTCGGGAGCCTTGGGCTGGTCGGCATTGGGTTTCATAATGGGTGGCCCTTCTGTCTCTGCTACGCCGCAGGTTTCGTGAGTCGCGGGATACTTGTTGCGATGTTCAGGTCCTTTCCATCGCGGCAGTGTATTCGCCACGGCGCGCAGCCCGGTTGCATCTGGCCCGATGAAGCAGGGCCCGTTGAGCCGCTTCCACGTTGGCGTCCTGTCCCGACCAGATTTCCAATGCCGGCTGCTGGATCGCGCGGGAAAATGAGAAGGTCAGGGCCCAGGGTATTCTGTGGGCGAACCGGAGATTCATCGCATTTAGACGGGCCGAGGCCAGTTCGCTGTGTTGGCCTCCCGATAAGAACGCAATCCCCGGAACTGCAGCTGGGACGACTCGCAAGAGGCACCTCACCGTGGTACCAGCCACTTCGTCCACATCTTCCTGGTGGGGGCAGACCAATCCCGGAAGCACCATGTTGGGCTTCAGGATAATACCCTCCAGCGTCACCCGTTGTGTGTAAAGCTGGTTGAAAACCGTCCGCAAGACTTCCTCTGTGACCTCTCGGCAGCGTTCCATGGTATGCCCGCCGTCCATGAGCACTTCCGGCTCGACGACGGGGACCAGTCCGGCTTCCTGGCACAACGCGGCGTAGCGAGCCAACGCCTGCGCGTTGGCCTCAATGCAACCCCGGCTGGGAATGTCATCGCCTATGGCAATCACTGCACGCCACTTGGCAAAACGGGCGCCCATTTGGACATATTCCTTGAGGCGGTCGTGCAAGCCGTCCAAACCTTCGGTGATTTTCTCTCCGGGATGGCCTGCCATGGTCTTCGCACCGGCGTCAACTTTGATACCGGGAATGATTCCCGCATCAGTAATGGCTTTGACAAAGGAAGTGCCATCTTTCTTCCGCTGGCGGATTGTCTCGTCGTAGAGGATCGCACCACTAATGCACTCACCGAGATCGGGCGTCGTCACAATCAATTCCCGCCAGGCGCGCCGCGCGTCCTCGGTCTGAGGAATTCTCAACCTAGCAAATCGTTTGTCGCAGGTTGGATTGCTTTCATCCATCGCCAAGAGACCCTTGTCAGCGGCGACCAGCGCCTTTGCGGTGTCCAAAAGGTCTGGTGTCTTCATGGGTGCTGAGTCAGTTGCGACTGTGGTTGTCGGCGTGGCCATAACGTAAAGTAATCGCTCATTACAAAGACAGCCATGGCGATCATCATCAAAAACACCCCGACCCAGACACGCCAATCACGATGCGCACGTTTCCAGTAGGGACGATGGCTTTCGTGAAAGCTACTATGATCCGATCCATAACCCTGGTGATTGTTCTCGGTATTAGACATTCGCTGCCTGCCCTTTCGATGCCATCTCCAATGATTTGGGGATGGTGTTGTTGCCCTTCGGTTCCTTCCACTTCCAGTTACGAATCTCCGGCAAGTCTTGACCGTGCTTGTCGATGTACTGCTTGTGCTCGATGAGCTTGTCCTGCACCATTTGCTTCAGGTAGGCCCCCTTGGCGTCAAACTGCGGTAGCCGATCCACCACGTCTTGCACCAAGTGGAACCGGTCCAGCTCGTTCTGCACCCTCATGTCAAAAGCCGTCGTGATCGTGCCCTCTTCCTTGTAGCCTCGGACGTGGAGGTTGCGGTTGGTGCGGCGGTAGGTCAGCCGGTGAACCAGCCAGGGGTATCCATGAAAGCCAAAGATGATGTGCTTGTCTTTGGTGAAGAGCGAATCGTAATCGGTTTCGCTCAACCCGTGCGGGTGTTCGGTTTTGGGTTGCAGCTTCATCAGATCAACGACATTGATTACCCGGATTTTCAGATCGGGCAGATGCTGGCGCAGAATGGAAACGGCGGCCAGAATCTCCAACGTGGGCGTGTCTCCGCAACAGGCCATTACCACGTCCGGTTCGGCGCCTTGATCGTTGCTGGCCCATTGCCAGATGCCAATTCCTTCTGTGCAATGCACGACCGCCGCGTCCATGGTCAGCCATTGGGGCAAAGCGTGTTTGCCGGCGACCACCACGTTGACGTAATGCCGGCTGCGCAGGCAGTGATCAAAGACGGACAACAGACAGTTCGCATCCGGCGGCAAATACACGCGCACAATGTCGGCCTTCTTGTTGATGACGTGGTCGAGGAACCCGGGATCCTGGTGCGTGAAGCCGTTGTGATCCTGCTGCCAGACGTGGGAGGCGAGCAAATAGTTCAGCGACGCGATCTTCCGTCGCCAGGGTAGTTCCAACGTCACTTTCAGCCACTTGGCGTGCTGGCTGAACATCGAATCGACGATGCGAATGAAGGCCTCATAGCTGTTGAACAGCCCGTGTCGCCCGGTGAGCAGGTATCCTTCCAACCAACCTTCGCACTGGTGCTCGCTGAGCATCGAGTCCAGCACGCGACCGGCGGGCGCGAGGAATTCATCGTTTTTTACTTCCCGGGCGTCCCACTGACGGTTGGTGACTTCAAAAACCGCGCCCAAGAGATTCGAGAGTGTCTCATCGGGACCGAAGATACGGAAATTTCGCTGATCCTGATTCAGCTTGGCCACGTCACGCAGGAACTTACCGAGCACGAGCGTATCCTGGCCGTCAACGGCACCGGGCGAAGGCACCTTCACCGCGTGTGCGTGGAAGTCCGGCATGCGTAGGTCCCGCAGTAGAATTCCGCCGTTGGCGTGCGGATTGGCGCCCATTCGTCGGTCACCCTTAGGTGCCAGCTCGGCCAATTCCGATATGAGACGACCATTTTTATCGAACAGTTCCTCGGCCTTGTAGCTTTTCATCCAGCTTTCGAGCTGCTTAACATGATCGGGATGCTCGGAATCCACCAAGAGCGGCACTTGGTGCGCTCGGAACGTGCCCTCAACTTGCAGACCATCCACGACTTTCGGTCCTGTCCAGCCCTTGGGTGACTTGAGGATGATCATTGGCCAGCGCGGCCGTGTGGTGTCTTTTTCGTTCCGCGCATTCTTTTGGATTTGCCGGATGTCCTCGATGGCCGTTTCCAAGTTGGTGGCCATGAGTTCATGCATCCTGTCCGGCTCATCACCTTCCACAAAGTAAGGCGTCCAGCCGCAGCCTCGTAGAAATTGCTCCAATTCCTCATGCTCGATGCGGGCCAGGACGGTCGGGTTGCTGATCTTGTATCCGTTGAGATGCAGGATCGGCAGCACGGCTCCGTCGGTAATTGGGTTGAGAAGTTTGTTGGACTGCCAAGCCGTGGCCAATGGGCCGGTCTCCGCTTCGCCGTCGCCGACGACGCAGGCGACGATCAGATCGGGATTGTCGAACGCGGCCCCGAAGGCATGGCTGAGCGAGTACCCCAGCTCGCCGCCTTCGTGAATCGACCCCGGCGTCGTCGGCGCGACATGGCTGGAAATCCCGCCGGGAAACGAGAATTGCTTGAACAGTTTTTTCAGCCCGGCTTCGTCCTGGGTGATGTTCGGATAAATCTCACTGTAGGTGCCTTCGAGGTACGTATTGCCCACCAGCGCCGGGCCGCCATGCCCGGGACCGGCGATGTAGAACATATCCAGGTCATACTTCTTGATGACCCGGTTCAAATGCACGTAGATAAAATTCTGGCCCGGCGTCGTGCCCCAGTGTCCGACCACCAACGGCTTCACGTGCGACAGTTTTAGCGGCTGCTTCAGCAGCGGATTGTCGTAAAGATAAATCTGGCCGACCGACAGATAGTTGGCAGCCCGCCAATACGCGTCCATCTTCTGGAGCAGGTCTGGCATAAGTGTCTTTGTTTTTGTTTTCATATTTTGCATAAATCACAGTCTCACTTTCCGTAGTCGCAGGGCATTGCTGATGACCGAGACGGAACTCAGGCTCATCGCGGCACCGGCAATGATCGGGCTGAGCAGCAACCCGAAGAACGGGTAAAGCACCCCCGCCGCCACCGGAATACCCAGCGCGTTGTAGAGAAAGGCAAACACAAGATTCTGCCGGATGTTGCTCATCGTGGCACGACTGAGGCGGATGGCCTTGGCGATGCCGCGCAGGTCGCCTCTCACGAGGGTGATGCCCGCGCTTTGCATGGCCACGTCGGTACCGGTGCCCATGGCGATGCCGACTTCTGCTTCGCTGAGTGCGGGCGCGTCGTTGATGCCGTCGCCGGCCATCGCCACATGTTTACCCTCCGCGCGCAGCTTCTTCACGTGAGCGACTTTTCCGGCGGGTTCAATCTCCGCTTCCACCGCATCGAGGCCGAGTTGCTTGGCCACGGCGGCGGCGGTGCGGCGGTTGTCGCCGGTGAGCATGACGAGCTTTAACCCGAGCGCGTGGAGTTCTTTGATGGCCTCGGTGGTGGTGGCTTTGATCGGGTCGGCGACAGCGAGGATTCCTGCCGCCTTTCCATCCACAGCGACAAACATCGCGGTCTTGCCTTCTTCTTGAAGTTTCGCCGCCGACGCTTCGAGCGGCTCCAGACCGGTGGTCTTTTCGTTCCGCAGGAAATCCGGTTTGCCGACCATTACCGCGCGACCGGCGACGCTGCCGACAACACCGCCTGCCGTCACCGAACGAAAGTCTTTCACGGCTTCGAAAACGACGCCTTGCTCTTTCGCGCCCCGCACAATCGCGGCGGCGAGCGGGTGTTCACTGTTCTGCTCCAGGGAGGCGGCGAGACACAGGAACTCCTTCGCGTCGAAACCGCCGATGGGCAGGACATCCACGAGTTTGGGCTTACCCTCCGTGAGAGTGCCCGTCTTGTCCACGACGAGCGTCGTGACTTTCTCCAACCGTTCGAGCGCCTCGGCGTTCTTTACGAGCACGCCTTCCTGCGCGCCGCGTCCGACGCCTACCATGATGGACATGGGGGTGGCCAGACCGAGGGCGCACGGGCAGGCGATGATGAGAACCGCGACGGCGTTGACGATGGCGTGCGCGAGCTTTGGCTCCGGCCCAAGCCACATCCAGACGGCGAAGGTGAGCACCGAAACTGCCAGCACCGCCGGTACGAAGATGCCCGCGACCTTGTCGGCGAGACCTTGAATGGGCGCGCGGCTGCGTTGGGCTTCGGCAACCATGTTCACGATTTGTCCGAGCAACGTGTCGCTGCCGACCCGCTCGGCGCGCATGACGAAACTGCCGGGGCCATTGACGGTGCCGCCGGTCACTTTGTCGCCGACGGTCTTTTCCACCGGTAGCGGCTCACCGGTAATCATGGACTCTTCCACGCTGGAGTGGCCCTCGACCACTGCGCCATCAACGGGCACCTTGTCACCGGGAACCACGCGCAACCAGTCGCCGACCTTCACCTGGTCAAGCGGGACTTCATGATCGCCCCCCGGGGCAACTTGTCGCGCCGTGGGCGGTGCGAGGTTGAGCAACGCTTTGATGGCGCTGCCCGTGCGGCTGCGGGCTCGGAGTTCGAGCACCTGACCGAGGAGCACCAACACCGTGACCATCGCGGCAGCCTCAAAGTAGATGGCAACCTTACCCTCGTGCTGCATTGTGGGCGGGAACAGGCCGGGTGCCAGCATCGCCACGGCGCTGAAGACGAAGGCTGCGCCCACGCCGATAGCGATCAGTGTGAACATGTTCAAGTGAAGCGTCACGACGGAGCGCCAGCCGCGCTTGAAGAACGGCCAGCCCGCCCAGCAGACTACGGGTATGGTGAGTGCAAATTGTATCCAGCGTGAGGCGTCGCCATTCACCCAAGGCTGTCTGCCCAGCACCGGGATCAAGTGCGCCATCGCGAGAATAAACACCGGCACCGCCAGCGCGGCGGCGATCCAGAAGCGCCTCGTCATGTCACGCAGCTCGGCGTTCTCCCCGTCATCCGTGCCCGTTGTCACCGTCTTCGGTTCCAGCGGCATGCCGCACTTGGGGCAGTCGCCGGGATGGTCCTGCTGCACTTCGGGATGCATCGGGCATGTGTAAATGGCTTTACCCTGCGGCTTCTCTACGTGCTTCGCGGCGGCGGGCGTTGACACAAACATCTGCCGGCAGTGGTCACCACAAAAATGGAACGTCCGTCCATCACGCTTCGCACAAAGCGCGGACGCTTCGTTCACCATCATGCCGCAGATGGGGTCGATGGCCATATTAGTGGATGCATTTCGCCGCATGGTCGGATTCCCCTTTTGAAATGGCCATGCCGAGTCCGAGTTCGCGGCACACCGAACGCGCGATCATCAGTTCTTCGTCTGTGCGAATGACGCGGACCGTAGCCCGGCTGGCCGCCGCGGAAATCACGCCCTCATTCGCTGCGTTTCGCTTTTCTTCGAGTTCGATCCCAAGGAATCCCAGCCCCTCACAAATGCGCGCGCGGACGAGTGGCGCGTTTTCGCCGATGCCTCCGGCGAAGACGAGCGTGTCCAATCCGCCGAGGGCGGCGGCGAAAGAGCCGATCCACTTTTTCGCCTGATAACAAAACAGCGCCACGGCTTCCGCCGCCCGCACATTGTGGGATTCCTGCGCGAGCAACTCTCGCATGTCGGAACTGATCTCTGAAACTCCGAGCAGCCCCGACTTGTGGTTGACCATTTCGTAAAACTGTTTGGCGGTTATCTCTTCGGTTCGCGCCAGATACGGCGCCAAGCCTGGATCCAAGTCGCCAGAGCGGGTGCTCATCACCAATCCCGCCGTCGGCGTGAAGCCCATGCTGGTGTCGATGCTTTTACCATCGCGCACGGCGGCCAGACTTGCGCCGTTGCCGAGGTGCGCGAGGATCACGCGGCCCTTCGTTGCCGCCGGGTTGCCGAGGCGCGCAAGCTCTTCCATCAGATAGGCGTAGGACAGTCCGTGAAAACCGTAGCGCTGAACTCCTTTTGCGTCGAAGCGTCGCGGAATCGGCAGCAGCTTGGCAACACGTGGCATGGTGCGGTGAAACGCCGTGTCGAAACAGGCCACCTGCGGTAGTTTCGGATGACGCTGGCGGAACACCTCGATCAGTTCAATCTCGCGCGGCAGATGATCCGGGTCGTATGGCCGAAGGCGATGCAGTTCATCCAGCAATTCCTGGGTGACCAGTTCGGGCGCGGTGTGTTTCATGCCGTGGACCACCCGGTGTCCCACAGCCCGGACCGATTCGAAACCATTCTGCTCTTCGAGCCAATCAATCAGGGAATTCGCGGCCGATTTGTGATCGGCGACGGCGAGGCTGCGACTGGCCTGAAGCTTTCCATCCGAATCGTGAAACGTCAGATTCGTCCCGCTCAGGCCGATGCGGTCAACCTTTCCATAAAGCCCTCGCCTCAATGGTTTGCTCTCCTCATAAAGAGCGAACTTGATGCTCGATGAGCCACCGTTGATCGTCAGGATGTGTGAGTTAGCGGGTTTCATGGATAACGCTTTCATCGTTCTGCAATCCGAATGAAGCCAGTTTCGCGCACGTAGACCGGTAATCCGTGTGAAGAATGCTTCGAATCCCCAAACCTTCCGCGATCTGGACGAACATCGGGGTGTTTTCGATATAGACGACCTGCCCGGCTGGCGTCTGGGCGATGTCCAGCGCCAGCCGAAAGATGTCCGCGTCGGGCTTGCGGAGGTGGACGAAGCACGAGGAAATAAAGGAATCCACAAAGCCGTCCAGCTTGAACTTCCGAATCCGATAGGCATTCAGTTCCCGCGCTTCGTTGCTGACCACGACGATCTTCAATCCGTACTGGGCCTTGAGCTTGCGGACCAGTTCGATCATCTCGGGGTAAGGTTTCGATTGCGCGAACATGAAGCGCCGAAACTGAGCCCGGGTGAATCGTCGCTTTTGGTGGAAGACCACCCGACCTAAATATTCTTCCAGCGTGAGTTTTCCCTCCTCGTAGGTGTCGAAGGTCAGGTGATGCCGATCCTCCATCTCGGCCAACTCCAGCTTGAAGTGCGTCGCCGCCCGTTTGCGGGCATGATGATCCCACCCGTCGGTGAGCAGGACGCCGCCGATATCCACAAACAATGTCGTGATCGGGAGCGCACTCTTCATTTGGCCTCCGTCCACCGAGCCAGAAGTATGGCGCTGGATCGGGGGTTCAGGTGGTAAGTTTGTGGATCTTCCCAAAGCGGTTCCTCGCCCGCGGCAAACAGATCTTGTGGCGCTTCGTGAGAGGTGTCAACGGCCAGATGCCACCGAGCCCCCGGCGGTACGGGAGGCAAACCGAAATCGACCGCATCGGCACCGGCATTGAACATCAGGCAAAGTGCGCGCTGCTCATCTTCATGGATCAGACAGGCAAACTGCTTTTCTTTCGGGTCAGCCCAGTTGGGTAATCCTCCATGCGGGCCAAACCAATGGATCTCGGCATCCGTATAGAATTGCTCCTTGCTCAAAACCGGATGCGCACGGCGAAAGGCGATCATGCCCTGGGCAAACCGGTAAATTTCTCGATGCTGTTCAAGATGGGTCCAGTCAATCCAGCTCGTTTCGTTGTCCTGGCAGTAGGCGTTGTTGTTGCCGCCTTGCGTGCGGCGAAATTCGTCGCCGCCGAGCAGCATCGGCACGCCGCGCGAGATCAGCAGGGTCAGCAGGAAGTTCTTGATCTGGCGTTTCCGCAAGGTCTCGATCCCGGCATCCTTCGTCTCGCCTTCAGCGCCGTAGTTCTCGCTGAAGTTGGCGTCGGTCCCGTCATGGTTGTTTTCTCCGTTGGCTTCATTGTGCTTGTAGCGATAGCTCACCAGGTCGTTCAGAGTGAAGCCGTCGTGGCAGGTGACGAAATTGATGCTGCCCTCGGGGCCTTTGCCGGACTTGGTATAGATGTCGGCACTGCCGCAGATGCGGCTGGCAAACAAACCGAGCATCCCATCATCGCCGCGCCAGAAACGCCGGACATCATCCCGGTATCGGCCGTTCCACTCCGCCCAGCGCCGCTCTGAAAAACTACCCACCTCGTACGCACCGGCGGCGTCCCACGCCTCGGCGATGATTTTCACGTCTCTCAAGATCGGGTCCTCGGCGATCCGTTCGAGAAGCGGGGCATTGGCCAGCAACTTGCCGGTGCCGTCCCGGCCGAGAACCGACGCCAAGTCAAACCGGAATCCATCCACATGCATCTCGACCATCCAATAACGAAGCGCGGCCAGGATGTGGTCCCGCACCACGGGATGGTTGGCGTTGACGGTATTGCCGGTGCCCGTGTAGTCCTTGTAGTAGCGTTTGTCGTCCGCCAGCGTGTAGAAGATCGCGTTATCCATCCCGCGGAAACAGAGCGTCGGCCCCAGTTCGTTTCCCTCCGCCGTGTGATTGAACACCACGTCCAGAATCACTTCGATGCCGGCCTTGTGAAAGGCCCGGACCATTTCCTTGAACTCCAGCTTCTGCTGGCCCAAACCTCCCGAACTGCTGTAGGAAGCTTTGGGCGCAAAGAAGGCCACGGGATCGTATCCCCAGTAATTTCTGAGTGGTTGACCTGTTTGCGGATTCCTGCGCGTGACCGAAGTTTCATTGAACTCCTGCACGGGCATCAGTTCCACGGCGGTCACTCCCAGGGTTTTGAGATAGGGAATCTTTTCCATCAGGCCTCGGTAGGTTCCCGGATGGTCCACGCCCGACTTGGGATGAATGGTAAAGCCGCGAACATGCGTTTCGTAAATGACCGTCTTCGACCACGGATGCCGGGGTGGCTGGTCTCCATCCCACTCGAAGGGCTCGTTGACAAATACGCATTTCGGCATCGACTTGGAATTGTCCAGCTTCGAGAGAGCCAAGTCTTGCTCCGGCGCCGACGGGTCGTATCCACGAGCCGATGCAAAATCCCACGGCGGCAGCCGCGAAATCGCGGTAGCGAAGGGATCGAGGAGAAGCCTGTTGAAATTGAAACGATGTCCTTCGCTGGGTTCGTAAGGGCCATCCACGCGGTAAGCATAGAGTTGACCGGGACCGATCCCTTCCACCCAAACGTGCCATACGTCGCCGGTGCGGTTGCGCGCTGAATCCAGATCGATTGCCCGGGCGGGCGCTGCGTCTTCGGGATGGTCGAACAACTCCAGTCGAACGCGGCTGGCGTTACGGCTGAAAATGGCGAAATTAACCCCTCCTCCCCTTTCCTGGGTTCCCAAAGGCAGAGGAGAGCCCGCCCGAACGTCAGCGCGCTCGGAGATCTCCGAGATATAATCGTGCAACTCGCGTTGGGGCATTTTCATCATCGTTGCCATAGGATTCGCGCGTCTTCCAGTGGGATCGCAACGCCGTCGCAGTGCGGTATCACTCGCGCCGTATAGTCCGCCGCCGGGCGGGCCGCAGACACAGCCGCGCTGTAAACGTAGCCGCCCGACGCGCCGGCCAATTGGCGAACACGCTTCATCTCCTGCCGCACCGGGCTGCCGCCGTTGACGCCGTCGGCATAAAGCTCGACCCGCACCGCCTTCGGGTCGAGGTCATTGAGATAGACCTGAACCTCAAACACGTGCTGCTCGCCTTTCGTCTCCACCTTCACTTCGCCGAAGCGTAGCGCGGCCCATTTCTGTTCCAGACTGTGCCGCCAATCGACCATTTGCCTGCCGATTGCGCCTTTATTGGCAACGCGCGAATGGTAGGCGGCGGCAGCCGGGAGGTAGTGTTGCTCGGTGTATTCGCGCACCGCGCGGTCGGCGGAGAAGCGCGGCGTCAACCGCGCCATGCTTTCCCGCATCCGCGCGACCCAGGCGGTGGGAATGCCCTTCTCGTCGCGGGTATAGAACTCGGGGATCACCTCGCGTTCGAGCAGGTCGTAGAGCGCCTCGGCTTCGGCCGCGTCCCAGGCCGGATCGTCGCCATGCTCCTGGCCATCCCCCAGCGCCCAGCCCACTTCCGGCGTCATAGGCTTCCGCCCACCAGCCATCCAATTCCGAGAGATTGATGCCGCCATTGACCAGCACCTTCATGCCGCTCGTTCCACACGCCTCCCAGGGCCGCCGCGGCGTGTTGATCCAGACATCCACCCCCTGCACCAGGTGCTCGGTCAAATGCATGTCGTAGTCACTGAGGAAGATCGCATGAGGACGGACCTCGGGCCGGCGAATGAACTGTATCCATTCCTGGATCAGGGCCTGTCCCGCCTCGTCTGCCGGATGGGCCTTGCCGGCGATGATGAGTTGCACCGGGCGCTGAGGATTGGTTAACAGGCGCAGCAGTCGCTCCGGGTCGTGCAGCAGCAGGTTCGGTCGTCTTGTAGGTCGCGAAGCGGCGCGCAAAGCCCAGTGTCAACGCGTTGGGATCAAAGAGATGCTTCGCCTCCTCAACCGCCTCGGGCGACGCGCCGGAGGCGGCGTAGTGCCGGGACAAGCGTTCGCGAGCGTATTCAACCAGAGACTTGCTGGCGGCGGTGCGAAATTGCCAGAGACTGGCGTCGGAGACGCGGCGAATGTCCTGCTCCAGGGTTTCCGTCGTCCCCAGCCAGCGGTCTTTTCCACAGGCCTTCGTCCAAAGATCGTCGGCCGCCGCCGAGTCCCAGGTCGGCATGTGAACTCCGTTGGTCACGTGTCCGACGGGCACTTCGTCCTCCGGCCAGTGCGGAAAGAGAGGCTCAAAGAGATGCCGGCTGACTTTCCCATGCAAGCGGCTCACGCCATTGACCGCCCCGCTCCCGCGGATTGCCAGATAGGCCATGTTGAAACTCTCCGACGAGTCGTTCGGGTTCTGGCGGCCCAGGGCCAGCAAATCGTGGAGTGTGATGCCGAGCTTCTGCTCGGCATAACCACCGAGGTATTGCTCGATGAGGGCCGGAGCGAAACGGTCAAAGCCGGCGGCCACTGCCGTGTGGGTGGTGAAGAGGTTCCCCGCTCGCGTGACGGCCAGCGCGACTTCGAAGGGCTGCCCGTTCTCTTGCATGAAACTGCGGGCGCGTTCCAACACGGCGAAGGCCGCATGCCCTTCATTCAGGTGACAGACTTCCGGCTGGATGCCCAGCGCGCCGAGCAGCCGCCAGCCGCCGATCCCGAGCAGCAGTTCCTGCTTGAGGCGCAACTCCGGCCCGCCGCCATACAGCTCGCTGGTGATCCCTCGATGAGCGGGAAAGTTCGCCGCGTCATTGCTGTCCAGCAGGTAAAGCTTCACTCGGCCGACCTGGACCTGCCAGGCGCGCAGCCAGACCGAGTAACCGGGCAAGGCGATCTCCAACCGCAACCACTCGCCGTTCGCTTGGCGCAACGGCGTGATCGGCAACTGTCCGGGGTCGTTGTACGGGTAGAGGGCCTGTTGCGCTCCGTCCTTGTCGATCACCTGGCGAAAATAGCCTTGCTGGTAGAGCAGCCCCACGCCGACCACCGGCACGCCCAGATCGCTGGCGGCTTTGAGCTGATCGCCGGCCACGTTGCCCAGCCCGCCCGAGTAGATGGGCAGCGCTTCGCTCAACATGAATTCCATGCTGAAATACGCGACGCAGGTCAAGGGAGCCTGCGGATGATTCTGCTGAAACCACGCGGGCGCCTCCGCCGCCTGACGCTTGGCTTGCACCAGGTCATCAACGTTCTTGCGAAAGGCGGGATCGGCCAGCACGTGCTGGAGTTTGTCCCGCGAGACCGTCTGCAGGACAACCCAGGGGTTTTGCGTGAGCTCCCACAGTGCGGGATCAAGCTGCCGCCACACTTCGTCGGTGGCATGATTCCACGACCAGCGCATATCCAGGGCCAGCTCCGCCAGGGAATCGAATCCCTCGACGTCCGTGGGTAGAAGGCTGTAGATCGGGTGGCTGACACGTGTTTGTTTGCTCATGGTTTCTCCTTCAGTTTTGCCTCGGAAGGAATCCCTGGCTGCTGTGGGGACGCCGCCAGAGCATCGCTGACGATCGTCTGCGCTTCCTCCAGGATGCGGCGCAGATGATCCGCTCCCCGGAAGCTCTCCGCATAAATCTTGTAGATATTCTCGGTCCCTGACGGACGCGCCGCGAACCATCCGCTCTCGGCCATCACCTTCAACCCGCCGATGGGAGCGCCGTTGCCCGGCGCGTGGGTGAGGATGGTCTGGATTTTTTCGCCCGCCAGGTCGGTGAGCTTGACCTGCTGCGGTGAGAGTTTCGCCAGCAGTTCCTTTTGCTCCGGAGTGGCCGGCGCCTCGACGCGGTCGTAGACAGGCTCGCCGAACTCGCGCGTGAGGTCGCGGTAGATTTCGCCGGGATCGCGGCCCATCCGGGCCGTGATCTCCGCCGCGAGCAACGCCGGGACGATTCCATCTTTGTCCGTCGTCCAGACGCTGCCATCCAGACGGAGCAAAGGACGCGCCCGCGCTCTCTTCGCCGCCGAAGCCAAGCGAGCCGTCGAGCAAGCCATCCACGAACCACTTGAAGCCAACCGGCACCTCGTAGAGCTTCCGGCCAAGCTTCGCGGTGACGCGATCGATCATCTGGCTGCTCACCACCGTTTTGCCGACCGCCGCTTCCTTGCGCCACTTCGGCCGGTGTTGGAAGAGGTAGAAGATGGCGACGGAAAGGTAATGGTTGGGCGGCAGCAATCCTGCGCTTCGGGTGACGATTCCGTGCCGGTCGTGGTCGGTGTCGCAGGCGAAGGCGATGTCGAAGCGATCCTTCAGGCCGATCAACCTCTGCATCGCATAGGGCGAGGATGGGTCCATGCGGATCTGGCCGTCCCAATCCACCGTCATGAAACGGAAGGTCGGATCGACGGCCTCGTTGACGACCGTGAGGTTCAACCCGTAGCGCTCGGCAATCGGCTCCCAGTAGTGGACCCCGGCGCCGCCGAGCGGATCGACCCCCATGCTGATCTTCGCGCCGCGAATGGCGTCCATGTCGATCACATTGGCGAGATCGGCGATGTAAGCATTGAGATAGTCGTGCCGGTGCGTCGTGGAGGCGCGAAGAGCCTTCTCGAAAGGAATCCTCTTCACACCCCGAAGGCCAGTTCTCGAGAAACTCGTTTGCCTTCGCCTCGATCCAGTCGGTGACGGCGGATTCCGCCGGCCCGCCGTTTGGGGGATTGTATTTGAACCCGCCGTCATGGGGCGGATTGTGCGACGGCGTGATGACGATGCCGTCGGCGAGTCCTGTCTTGCGCCCGCGGTTGTACGTGAGAATCGCGTGGGAAACGACAGGGGTCGGGGTGTATTCATCCCCCTCCGCGATCATGACTTCCACCCCGTTGGCCGCCAGCACCTCCAGCGCGCTGGCGAGAGCCGGCACGGAAAGCGCATGCGTGTCCATGCCGAGAAACAGCGGGCCATCGATCTTCTGTCTGCTTCCGGTACAGGCAAATGGCCTGACTGATGGCGAGGATATGCCATTCGTTGAAAGCCTTTTCGAATGCGGAACCACGATGTCCTGAGGTGCCGAAGGCAACCCGCTGTTCCGGCACCGAAGGGTCAGGCACCTCGGTATAGTAGGCCGTGACGAGTCTGGGCACGTTGACCAGCATCGATGGCTTCGGCCGGCTTTCCTGCAAGAGGGCTTATTTTCATGACTTACTGGTCATCGTTTGTTTTCCAAGTTCACCCTTTGGTTAGACAGCGACCATGATGCTTTGCGCCGCACGCATAAAGTTACCGGGCCGCGACCCAAGTCCGCGCCTCATCAATCTTGGCGCGGTCGAAGTAGCGGACCTCGGCGGTGGTGAATGGCTTGCAGAATGTCGCCATGCCTTTCTCCCATTGCGTCTCGCCAACCAGCGCGAGACGTCCGATGTCATGGAAGTGGTGCATGGCAAACTTCGTGTCAGCCCACAACGCACCGGCGGTCCAGCCGTGGAAATCGTGCATGTCCACCAGCAGGTTGATCTTGCCCCGTTGCTGGACCAACCGCTCCACCGCCGGGACGAAGTTCTCGTAGTCTTCTTTGCCAAGCTTACCGGTCAGATGAATTTCCACCATCTTGCCGGAATTCGTTTCTGTTAACTCGATGGGCATAACTTGTTCCTCTCATTTATCTTGATGCCGGCCATTTTGTGTTTCATCGTGATTCTCCAGCAGCTTTCATCGGGAGCTTTGTCGGTCGGCTCCTGATTGCTTGCAGCGCCTTCGTCGCCGCCATCGGTAACTCGGTCTCGGGGTCAGAGCCTTCCAACGCTTGCATCACCGGAGCCAGTTGCTTGCTCCATTTTTCATGAGCTTCATCGTGCAACACGTGGTGGGCGCTTTGCCGCAACAGGGTCGAGCCGGGACACTCAATCAACGCCTGCAACAGCGCTGCCAAGCCGGTCCGTCCCAGCGCCACGACGGCGCGAGAGACCAACCAGCGCACGTCGAACTTGTCGTCTTCCAGCGCCTTGACCAATGCCGGGGCCGCGGCCGAATCGCCGATCTCACCCAGGGCTTTGGCCGCCAGCCCGCGACCGTATTCAGTGGATGTACATAGCGCGCCGATCAGGGGTTTGACTGCTGCCTTTCGTAGGGAGACCAACTCTTGATACGCGCGGTTGCGGGTCGCGGCTGAATCGCTACCGAGGTCCGCGAGAAGTGCGGCGATGCGGCCGGTGGATGTTACAGATTTTGATGGCTCAGTCATGTGTCATCACGCGGCGGTCCAAGCGGCGGCAGTCAACACCTCCAACGCCCGCTCATCGTTTGTGGTCTCGACGACCACAAAACACCAGTCGGGTGCGCTGGAGGACAGATACGAATAGCGAATGTTCACCCCCTGCCTACCCAACTCGGCAAGCAGCCGGGCGGCCACGCCGGGCCGGTAAGGCGTCGGGCCGAGGAGTACGACGGGATGCGTCTGGCAGATGTAGCCGGCCGCCTCGAGTACCTGCTGGGCCTCCTCTGGCCGACTGGTGGTCAACAACAGCAGCAGTCCCTCGCGGTCAGCACAACAACTGCGGGTCAATATGGAGAGTTGATGATCGGCCAACAACGCCAGCGCATCTGGCCCATCCTTGCCGGCGGGAATGTGAACCCGGATTTCGACCTCGCGGCGCGCGGTCATGAGGCCACAACCTCCAGACGTTTAGAATTGTTACCGCGCTTGGGCCGAGGCTGTTCGGCTGTTGCCGTAGTTTCCGGGCGTCGCCGCACCGCGGCACCGTCGGCCTGATCCGTTTTGAGTTGATATTCAGCCTGTAACCAATGGGACTCGTGCCGCCCCTGTGGCCGGCCTTCCTTCTCCCAGATCAGGTACGCACACATAGCGATCTGTTCGGGAATGGGTTGAATTGCGGTCTGGTTGTTCATTGGCGCGTCCGCTTCTAATCTGTTTGTTTTTCGGTTTTTCTTACGCTGCGGTCTAACGGCCTGTGTTCCACTTCGGCTGAAACCGCGGCGGCGTTGGCTACCAGCGCAAAAAATCATCTGCGGCACCTTTGGCGACTTTGAACGTCTGTGCCAATGGTGGTAGAGTCACCCCCTTCAGAAAGGTGCCCCGCACTGAAACTCCTGCAACGTGGTTTTATCGGCCTGCAGTTGCTCCCACAGCGTTCTCTTTGGGGAGACTGCGTCCAAGCTGATGGTGTTCCGCCAGTTCCGGGCTGGTGCGTTTGATGATCTCGTGGGCCCGTGCTGCTTCCTCCGGGGAGCCGTGGGCGATCAGGACAAATTTGTCGGTCTTGAGCGCCGTCTCGTATCGCAAGATGCTGTCCTTGGGAATGCCCACGCCGTACAAGCCGGCCCCAATCGCGGTCAGGCCACCCACCACGACAGCGCCTTCCAGCGCCCCGACAATCCAAGCAACGAGGGGTCCCGCCACCAAAACCTGCCCGACACCAGGAACCCAAAAGAACGCGGAACCAAACAACAGTCCCCAAAACCCACCCCAGAAAGCCCCCAGTTTCCCCCAGCGTTTCATGCGGTCGCCGGTATTGTAATAGCCGACCACGTGTTCGTCCGTGTGATAGTCGCGTCCGACAATCGACAGCTTCTTCATATCAAAACCAGATTGCTGCAATTCCTTAACGGCAGCTTCGGCTTCGGCGTGCGATTTGTAGATCGCCACGACGCTATTGTTCTTGATCATGGTTGTCCTTTCGGTTCGTTGTTGGTTGTTGTGTTCAGAAGGAGAAAATACTCCGGGTAACCGTATGGGCACTATGGGGTGTTTGGCCCATGCCAGACTTGATGAATGCAGCCCCGACACGGCAGATCGGAAGGGGGGGTGAGCGAAACCTGACGCGACCGGGACAAGTCGGAGCGAGGTGGAGAACCCCAAAAAGCTTCCGGCGCTAAACGATGGTCGACTGGACGTCGCTGTCGATGATACCCGCGCTGATGGCGTAGCGAGTGAGACCGGCGGTGTCGTGGATGTTGAGCTTGCTCATGATCTTCGCGCGATGTTTTTTGACGGTCGTGGTGCTGATGCCCAGTTCGGTGGCCGCTTCCTTGTTGGCCTTGCCTTCGGCAAGCAGTTGGAGCACCTCTATCTCGCGCGAAGTCAGGCGGCTGTCGCGCGGCTTCGGCCGTCCAGCTGGATCCAACGACTTTCGCTCGCGTTCGGGAAGAAGCTTCCCGACGAACGGGCCGAAAAAGCTATGCCCCTTATAGACTTCCCGAATCCCCTCGAACAGAAGCTCGGCGGAGGCTTGTTTGAGCAGAAATCCCACGGCACCGGACTCCGTTGCGGATTTGATATACATGCCATCGTTGTGCGCCGTGAGAATGAGTATTCTGGTGCTGGGGAAGACTTCGAGAATCTCGCGGGTGGCTTCCAACCCATTGAGCAACGGCATTGCGATGTCCATGACGACTACTGCAGGACGGAGTTCTTTGACCAAGGCGACCGCCTGGCGGCCGTTTTCCGCTTCGCCGACGACTTCGAAGTCGTCTTCCAACTCCAGCATCTTGCGAAGCCCTTCGCGCACAATCGTATGGTCTTCCGCCAGCAAAACCGTGATTCGTTTCATCGACTTTCGATTTACCATATGCGCACGGATTTCTCAAAGAAAAGCGAGGAAGCAGCCGTGATGCGACAGCTTGCGCGAGGAACTCCGGCCCATTGTCTTAACGCGGGTTCAGCAACAGTTCCAACCCCTGCTGTAGCGTCAGATCGTTCGACATGCGGTGGAAGTTGCTCGTCTTGCTCACTGAGTCAGTGCGGGTGTTTACAAACAGAACGATCCGGCTGGTATAGTGCATGGACAACGTAGTGATTGCCCACCGATCACTCCCAACGCCTTGCTGCTCCAACAAGAAACTGCCTCCGCTATGGATACGACCGAAGATGCCCCAGCCAAAATCAACATCTCGAAACAATTCGGCTTCAACCCGCACCAGACGCTTGTCCACAGGGTCGATCAGCATCGTACCTTCCATCCCTCGCAATACCCGCAGCTCCAATGAACGCATGGTCAAGTTTGCATTGGGACTGAATTTCAACCGAATTAGGTCGCGGCCGGAACCGTTCTTTTCCGTGCCGTCGTACTGAAAAAGGAATGCCTCTGGCAATGACTTGATCATCCGGCGGACGCGTGCTTCATCCTTGTGTGCCTGGATTTGGAACCTCTCCAGATGTTCGGGATCCGTCAACAGGTCGCGCAAGCGTTCATCCTCTTCTTGTCTCTGTGCGGGAGCAAGCGGTTTACCGTTCTTGAGAACCAGACGGCCGATCAACCAATTGCGGGTCTCGACCATATCGCGGGTCTCTGAGCCGTGCGGTGTCTGTTTGTCAATCCGGTACCTATAGTGGCCGCTCGCATTTGCCGCTGCCAGTTCATGCGCCACCATCTGGCGCACCAGCTCGATTGCCGGAACATTCGGAGGCTGTGCTTGAGACGCTGGTTGAAACGCCACCAGCAGTAACGAAACAAATGCCATCCTCCTGAATGGGACAAGACTAACAGTTGTGCGCATGGGAACCATTCTGGCAGTCTAACATTTTCCTCAATGTCTTTTTGCGTCCACTTCGCTTTGGAGATCGAAGAGCCCGACACGATTGACCGGGAATGGACACGAGAGTTCGCCGCGAGCTACGCCACACCCGCCGGCGGCGTCTTCACACCGGTAATCGAGTTGATGTACTGAAGCCAGCGCAATCCGACACGGACACGGACACGCACCTGGAATGGACTCACCGGTATAATGCTGTAATCATTGGCACCGGCATCCAGTGCCTCCTCGATCTCCGCGATGGTGATTTTGGCGCTCAGGATATGAATGTACACGTAAGGAAGCACGTAACGCCGGCGTACTTCCCGGCACAAGTCGAGTCCTGAGAACTCGCGAGTGAACTTTCGATCAGTGATGATGTAATGTGGACGCCGCCACTCGAAGTTGTCCCAGAGCTCTTTGGCGGTGCGAAATGGAATTACGTCGTACCCATCTTCTCCCAATATCGCTTCCAACTTCGATGACCGAAGGGGGTCGGCGATAGCAAGACAGATTGTGAATCTACCCACGCTGGTCTCCTTAGGCATGGTGATGTAATCCTAGGAAAATCCGGCTCGATCGCCAAGTTTTTTTCGCAAGTCATGATCGCACTTGAACCCTGTACCATGTAAATACTCGTATACCCTTTAAGTGTTTGGGTTTCGGCGGTTCTCGCTGCCAGCGAGGAGTGGAGCAACTCGGTCGAGTGCGGCACGCACTCGGCGGATACATTTGCTGATCCCAACCGCAGCGCCAATCATACAATTGTTGGGTGACACCAATCAAACAGGGATTTGCTATTCGGTGGCGAAGAATGCCTTTCCCGGACACCCCTCCGTCGTCTAGGGGGGGTTCTTGGCTAGATGGTGTTGGGATCAGCGATACGCGGCCCAGTCGAACCTCCCCAACCGGGGACTGGCTGGTTGTGGGTTTTATTGCCAGTGTCTCTTGCGTGATGCTCGCGTGATTTCTCCCGCGCTCGTTCTGTCGCGACTCGGGCTAGAGTCTTCCGCCTCTTGCGTCTTCGGGTCATTGGTTCACCTAAGACTTCGTGGCAGAACCGAAAGACAGTGTCGCTTGCGACCGGCACGCTAATGTTGCGTAGGATGTCGGCGATGGCCGCGTAAGACACCCCTTTGCTCCTCAGCTCCGCGATGCTGTCTTTCAACGGCAAAAGCTTCTGAAACTTGGTCGGACGCCGTGGCGTATAGTCTCGGATGGCTTGCGCCAATCGAGCTGCCACTACATCGGTTGCGGGATCGCCTTTCATTCGGATATTCCTCGGATGTAGTTTGGACAGAAGTTCCTAGCGGATGCTAGGAGCCTTGCGTGTCCTCTTTTCATGTGCGTCAGTAAAGCACAAGCCCCGAAACAAGTTGTTCCCGTTTGGGAACAGCTTATCCCCTCGGATTAGGTACATGTCGGGAATGTTATCTAGAAAAGTGCAATACAGCCTGACCAATGCGAAGGCATACTTCGAAGAACACCTGTCCACAGGTGATTATTACAGCGAAGGGGTAGCCGTTGCTGGGCAGTGGTTTGGTAAGGCCGCGGAGTCTCTCCATCTCTCGGAAACTGTCAAGGGTGACGAGTTCCTGCATCTCTGTGACAATCTGGACCCGCGCACCGGCAAACTCCTCACGCAACGGCTCAAAACCACCCGCAGCGAGGTCAGTGATGACGGAGAGGAGCGTACCGTGGCCAACCGTCGGGTATTCTACGATTTCACGTTCTCGCCACCCAAATCGGTTTCGATCACGGCATTCATTGGCAATGACAGCCGTATCGTGGACGCCCATGACCGTGCCGTGCGCGTGTCACTCCAAGAATTGGAGCGGTTGGCGGCGACCCGCGTGCGTACCAAGGGCGGCATGTCGGACCGGCCTACCGGTAACATTGTCGCGGCGACCTTCCGGGACGAGACGTCCCGAGCCTTGGACCCGCACCTACACAGCCACTGCGTCGTGTTTAACGCGACGTTTGACCCAGTGGAACGTCGCTGGAAAGCGCTGGAGACCCTGGAGATGGTGCGCGCAAGGAAGTACGTCGAGAATGTCTATTACCACGAATTGGCCCGCGAACTCAGGGCATTCGGATACAATCTGAAAAACAATGCTCGCGGTGACTTTGAAGTACAGGGAGTTTCTCCGGAACTCTGCCAACGGTTTTCGAAACGTCATCAGGAGATCGACAAGAAGACGCGCGAACTGCTGGCCAAGAAACCGCATCTCGCGAGCGGCAACGTGGCAGAAATCCGAAACAGCATCGCCCAAAGCGAACGGTTGCGTAAGATCAAATCGGTCCGGCTGGCGGAGCTGCGGAATCTCTGGACACGCCAAATATCCCCTGCTGAGAAAGAGGCCGTCGCATCGTTGAAGCATGGTGCATCAGTCAACCCCGGCGACCGCGTCGCCGGCAATACCTTGGCCGCTGTCGCTTGGGCAGAAGAACACTTATTTGATCGCCACCCTGTGGTGCCGGAATACGAGCTTTGGCGGCATGCGTTGGAACATGCACGCGGTGAGAACATCACCGTAGAACAAGTGCGCAACATCACTCAAAGCAGAGGGTACATCCGCGATGAACGCAGGCCACACCTCGTTACGAGCAAGGCAGCCTTGGAACGAGAATGGGACATCGTATGTCTGGCCAAGTCTGGGATCAGACGGTTTCAACCATTGGGCGATACCCAGTCGATCTGCAACGCGAGTCTCAATTCAGAACAGCGCACGGCTGTCGAGCACATCCTGAGTTCCCGCAACTTTCTCACGCTGTTTCGCGGCGGCGCCGGCACTGGGAAAAGCTATGCCCTGAGAGAGGTCGGCGATGGGTTGCAAAGAGCCGGGCATCACGTTCACGTCCTCGCACCGCAACGACAACAGGTCATGGGTTTGGAACAGGATGGATTCAGCCGAGTTCAGACCGTGAGCGAATTCCTCGTGAGAAAGCCAATGCCAGAGGGAGCCGTTGTCATCGTGGATGAAGCCGGCCAAATCGGAGGCGAACAGATGCAGCGGCTTCTTCGCTACGTCCGCAACGGTCGTGGTCGTCTCATTCTCTGCGGCGACACGCGGCAACACGGAGCGGTGCAAGCATCCGACGCACTTTGGGCCATCGAGAAGTACTCAGGCTTGAACGCGGCTGTCCTGAACGAGATTCGCCGTCAAGACCCGGCGAGGGCCAAGACCATGGGCGAGCGGCGGCAGATTGAAGAGTACCGGCAGGCCGTTCGCGAGGCATCCGAGGGGAACCTTGGCAAATCATTTGATCGTCTGGACAAGCAAGCGGCAATCATCGTGTGTTCGCCGTTCGACCAGCAGGACAAACTCGCGGAGAGTTATGTCAACCTCACTGACGCGGGACACTCGGTTGTGGTCGTCTCGCAAACCTGGTCGGAAATTCACAAGGTTAATGATCGTGTGCGGGCGGCACTCAAGTCCCGTCATCAGGTGGGCGACGAGGACCACGTAGTCACAGCGCTTGAATCTGTCGATTTGACAGACGCACAGAAACGTGACCCACGGTTCCACACTGACAAAACCGTTCTCGTGTTCAATCAAGACACTGCCGGGTTTCGCAAGGGCGAGACCGGCCATCTGAGGGGCATCACAACAAAGGGGCTTGTGGTCGAAGGTGAGAAGAAGATTCGCGTCATCCGATTCGAGCATCTGTCTCGCTTGGCCGTCTGCCAATCCTGCGAGATGGCTCTGGCATCGGGAGATCGCTTGCAATTGAAGGCCAATGGCAGGGCCACGCATGGAGAACGCTTGGTGAATGGTGAACTGGTCACTGTGAACAAGGTTCTGGCCGATGGACGAATCAAACTTCGAGACGGCAGGCTGCTCGGAAAGGATTATCGGCGCTTTGTTCGCGGCTTCGCTATCACCTCGTATGCGTCACAGGGCAAGACGGTGGATTACGTCCTGTTTTCCGACTCCGCTGTCAGGGCGGCCACGAACCAACAGCAATGGTATGTGACGATCTCCCGCGGACGGAAGGGCATCCACATCTTTACCAGCGACAAGGCGCAGCTTCGCGAGAATATTGTTCGCGCCGATAATCGCACTCTCGCCATGGACCTGGTAGGTCGAGAGTTTGTGCAAAGACTCGACGTTCACCAATCGCATTCTAACGGAAGGACCCTATGAAGAGAAGTCACGCTAACGACCAATCGGACAACGACACACCAGGTCGCTCGCGGCCTTCCTGTAGTGTTCAGAATTTTAAACCAAACACGCTCCAGCCGTTGTCACACTCGTTGTCACAAATCGTCGCAAAAGTAGCCAAACGGGGCAAAACATACAAACACCGGGAAAGTGAAGAATCGCTATATTTTATCGAGTGTTTCTCGCAATCCAGCCGCTTTCAGCGAGTTACGAAAATGGCCGATTTTGGATTTACAGTCTGCCCCGTTTGGCCACTTCGGTACCTCTCCCATGGATAAAAGCTGGAGCGGGCGATGGGAATCGAACCCACCTCACC
>CAWIJG010000006.1:0-6719 GCA_963836315.1 uncultured Verrucomicrobiae bacterium | reverse complement strand
CTGACGCCACAGCAGGCCCACAACCAGGCTTGGGAAATGGTCAGGGAGAAGTACATCCTCCTGCCGGCCGAGAACGATTAGGCCCGCCCCGCAACCAAGCCAACTACCGCATCTCCGACCTCAACCGCCTCGGCGAGGGGTCACTCAAACAGAAGTTCCGCGCCAACGTCGAGGCGATCAAGCTCCTGCGCCGCCTCGAATCCGACAAACGTCCTGCCTCTGACGACGAAAAGGCGGTCCTCGTGCGGTACGTTGGTTGGGGCGGGTTGCCGCAGGTCTTCGATGTCAACTCGCGCGAGTGGTTCAAGGAGCAGGTTGAACTATCCAAACTTCTGACGGACGAGGAACACACGTCCGCCCGCGCCTCGACACTCAACGCCCACTACACGTCGCCGGTCATCGTTCGCGGGATGTACGCTGCCCTCGCGCGTTTCGGTTTCACGGATGGGCGCATTCTGGAGCCTGCCTGCGGGCTGGGCCACTTCATCGGGCTGATGCCGGAAGAGATGCACGCCCACTCGACTATCACCGGCATCGAGATTGACCAACTGACCGCCCGCATCGCGAAGGCGCTTTATCCAGATGCCGACATTCGCCACCAGCCATTCGAGGAGACTCGGCTGGCCGACGGGTTCTACGACGCGGCAGTTTCCAACATTCCGTTTGGGGACTATCAGCCGTTTGACCCACGGTTCAACGTTTTCAAATTTCCGATCCACGATTACTTCTTCGCCGCCGCCTTGGAGAAGGTGCGCCCGGGCGGGCTGCTTCTGTTCATCACATCCAAAGGCACGCTCGACAAGGAGGACTCGACGCTGCGCGAATACCTGGCGCAACGGGCCAACCTCGTTGGCGCAATCCGACTCCCCAACGACGCCTTCAAGCGCAACGCCAACACGGAGGTCACCACCGACATCGTGATGTTGCGCAAGCTGAATCCCGGCGAAACCCCGTCGGGTCCGGCGTGGAAGGAAACAGCGGAGCACGTCAACGCCAAGGGCGAGACGATCTACATCAACGAATACTTTGTTCAGCGCCCGCAGATGATGCTCGGCAAGATGGAGTTGTCGGGCAGCATGTACCGCGACAACGAACCCACGCTGGTCAGCGATGGCCGGGATTTGGCCGAGGCGTTGGAGGAAGCGGTCAGCAACCTGCCGCAAGACATCTATCGCGCGCAGAAACGGGCCGTGGCTCCCCCGTCTCTCGATCAATCGTTTCCCGCCCCCGATTACGTTAAGCCCAACGCTTTCGTGATGGTCCACGACGAGGTCGCCGTCCGAATCGGCGACTCATTGAAGACGCTGCCGGGGCTGCCGGCGGAAACCAAGGTGCGAGTCAGACGGCTGATCCGGGTTCGTGACGCGGTGCGGGAATGTCTCCGCAGTCAACTCGATGGCAGCGACGAGGCAACCATTGTCGCGGCGCGGGAGAAGCTCAATCAGACTTACGATTCCTTCGTCTCACGGTTCGGTCCGATTTCAAACCATGCGAACACCCGCGCGTTTGATGGTGACCCCGACCTGCCGTTGCTCCTGTCTCTGGAGGTTTACGACGAGGAGACGAAGCGAGCCAAGAAAACGGCGATCTTCCGCGAGCGAACGATTCAGTATCAGAAACCCATCGAGTCGGTCGAACTGCCCAAGGAAGCCCTGATCGTTTCGCTAAACGAAAAGGGCTGCGTTGACCTCGACCACATGAGCGCCTTGCTCGGTCGCTCCGAAGACGAATTCTTGCCCGACCTGAGAGGCACAATTTTCCTTAACCCGCAGTCGAACGACTGGGAGACCGACGATCAATATCTGTCCGGCAACGTCCGCGAGAAGCTGGAGATCGCCGAGGCCGCGAGCATCACCGACCCGCGCTTCAAAGAGAACGTCGAGGCGCTCAAGGCTGTCCAGCCGGAGGACCTGTCGGCCACCGAGATTGACGTGCGCTTGGGCGCATCGTGGGTTCCGGCCGAGGACATCGAGAGGTTCTGTCAGGAATTGATCAGCCCGACTGGCATTGAAGTCAGCCATTCGCACGCCATCGGCACCTGGGTTGTCAGTGGCGACTACTTCGCCAGACGCACCGTTGCCAACACCACCGAATGGGGGACGGATCGCGCCGGCGCGCTCGACCTGATTCAAGACGCGCTGAATCTGCGTACGCCGACGATCTACGACAAAGAACCCAAGTCGGACAAACTCGTTGTGAATCCTGAAGCGACCGAAGGTGCGCGGGAGAAGCAGCAGAAGATCAAGGAGCGGTTCAAGGAATGGATTTGGCAGGACGACGAGCGCCGCGAGCGGCTGGTCAGGAAATACAACGACGAATTCAACAATGTTCGGTTGCGGACGTTCAGCGGTGATCATCTGACGTTGCCCGGCGCGAGCCAGGTTGTGGTGTTGCACCCACACCAGAAAGCGGGCGTCTGGCGAATCCTGCAAACTCCCAACACGCTCTTGGGCCACGTGGTGGGCGCCGGCAAGACGTACACGATGGTTGCGGCCGGGATGGAGTTGAAGCGGCTGGGGTTGGCCCGCAAGCCCTTGTTCGTCGTGCCGAATCACATGCTCGGCCAGTTCTCTTCCGAACTGCTCATGCTTTATCCAGGCGCAAACATTCTCGTGGCCGGTAAGGAGGACTTCGAGGCGAGCAAACGGCGGCAGTTAATGAGCCGCATCGCCACCGGGAACTGGGACGCGGTCATTGTCACGCATTCGGGCTTCGAGAGAATCCCGCTATCGGATGAAACCAAGAAGGCATTCTTCCGCGAGCAACTCCACGATTTGGAAATGGCCATCCGCGAACAGCGCACGGGCAAGAACGATCGGCGGATTGTCAAAGACCTGGAGCGTGCGAAGAAGCGACTGGAAACGCGGCTGAAGCTCCTGCTGGCCGAGGGGAAGAAGGACAACACGCTGACCTTCGAGGAACTGGGCGTGGATCGGCTGTTCATTGATGAAGCCCAGTACTTCAAGAATCTCTTTTACGTCAGCAAGATGACCCGAATCGCGGGCCTGCCGCAGACAGCCTCGGAGCGGGCCTTCGATTTGTTCCTCAAGACCCGGTACATCCAGCAGGTAAACGGGGGAGGCGGCGTGGTGTTCGCGACCGGTACCCCTATCTCCAACAGCATGGCGGAGATGTTCACCATGCAGCGGTATCTGCAAATGGCCGCGCTGACGAAATTGCGGGTACAGCACTTCGATTCATGGGCGGCAACGTTTGGCGAGCCGGTGACGGCGATGGAGTTGGCCCCGGACGGCGCGGGCTACCGGCTGAACACGAGGTTCGCGCGGTTCGTGAACGTCCCGGAGCTGATGCAGCAGTTCCGGCAGGTTGCGGATATTCGCACTGCGGAAATGTTGAAGCTGCCCACGCCCGCACTGCGGAACGGGAAAGCGACGATCATCCGCGCGCCATCCACGCCCGAACTGAAGGCGCTCGTTTCCGGTCTGGCCGAGAGAGCGGAAAAGTTGCGCAAAGGGCGTGTCGATCCACGCGTGGACAACATGCTCAAGATCACCACCGAGGGCCGGAAGGCCGCGCTGGACCTGCGGTTGGTAGATTCGAGTGCGCACGATCAGCCCGAAAGCAAGGCCAACCTCGCAGTTCATGAAATCTATCGCATCTGGCAGGAGACGAAGGCCGACCGGCTGACGCAGCTTGTCTTCTGCGATTTGTCCACGCCGAAGGACTCAGGGTTCTCGGTGTACGACGACGTGAAAGGCAAACTGGTTATTGCCGGCGTGCCCGCTGCCGAAATCGCGTTTATCCAAGATTACGATAGCGACGCAGCGAAGCTCGCGCTTTTCAAGGATGTTCGCGCCGGCAAAGTCCGCATCTTGATGGGCAGCACGCAGAAGATGGGGTCCGGCACAAATGTGCAGGAGCGGTTGGTTGCGTTGCACCACCTCGATGCGCCGTGGCGTCCGGCGGACGTGGAGCAGCGTGAGGGACGAATTCTCCGGCAGGGCAATCGCAACGCCGAGGTTCAAATCTACCGCTATGTCACCGAAGGCAGTTTCGACGCCTACATGTGGCAGACGCTCGAAACGAAAGCCAAATTCATTCACCAGGTCATGACCGGCCGCAGTGACCTGCGCCATATCGAGGACATCGACGGCGCGGCACTCACGTACGCCGAGGTCAAGGCTATCGCGTCGGGGAATCCGCTGGTCATCGAGAAAGCCCACATCGACGCCGAGTTGGGCCGTCTCAGCCGATTGCGAGCCCAGCACCACGAGACGCAGTACCGGATTCGGAACACGATCCGACGAACGCACGAGGAGGTTGAGATTCTCACTGGCCGGATTGAGAACCTCCACAAGGACATCGCGGCCCGACAGCCGACACAGGGCGACGCGTTCAAAATCCGTATCGAGGGAACGGACTACACAGATCGAGGAATCGCCGGGGAGTTGATCAATCGCCGCGCTCAGCAACTCCGGGGTTCAGGGAAAGAGTACATGGTCGGTGAACTGGCCGGGTTCGCGGTGGTTCTTCGTGCCAGCGCGTTTGAGCACACCGAACTCGTCCTCAAGGGCGCGAATCTGTACTCGGCGAGCATTTCCGACAGCGCCCACGGCACGACGCGTTCGCTGGAGCATGCCGTGCAGTCCCTCGACCAGAAGTTGGCTCAGACCGAGAAAGACGTTGCGGAGTCCAGGAAGCGAATGGCGGAATTGGAAGGGAAGGTGGGCGAGCCATTTGAGCACGAAGCCAAGTTGAAAAGCCTGACCGAGCGGCAGGACGAGATCGTGAAGGCACTGGACCTGACCCGGAATCAGGCGTCCAACAAGCTCGACGCAAGCTCGCCCAGTGACACCGAGGAGGCCGTTTCTGAGAAGGTGGGGAGATCGGTGCGACACCAGGTACAACACAGTCACAGAGCAACGGTGCATTAGCGTGATTCAGCCATTTCAAACAGGCGGCTGAAAAACGCATTTTAGGAGATCAAAACATGGCGACGACCCCAATGAAAACAAAGAGTGATCTTACAAAACACGGCTTTTTCAGCAACCTGCTACGGAAGATCTTTCCACCGCGAGATTCCAGCCCCCACAACGGGGCGGCGAAAAACCTCAACCTGGTCGGGCAGCGGATTCGAACAATCCGCATGGAAAAACACTGGACACAGAACCGGCTGGCAAAAGAACTGCAAAGCGCCGGCCTCAACAAAAGCCGGGTGGCAGTGGCCCGCATCGAAGCCCAGATGGTCCACGTTTACGACTTCCAGTTGCTGTTCATCGCAAAGGTGTTGGGCGTCGCACCGCTTGACCTGTTTCCCAAGACTCAGGCAAACGGAAACCTTCACGAAGAGGTCACGTGGTTGAAGAAGCTGCGAAAAGCCTGCGCCTCCATCGGTCGGAGGCACACGACCAACCGAGGGAGTAAATCGTCACTTCGATGAGCCGGAGCGTTACGCTACCGATTCGCCGCCTGACGCAGGTTGATCACGTTGTCGGGTTGCGCCTCATCAAAGACCATGCGCTGAGCCAAGGCCGTCGAAAACTCGTCACGAAGATGCCCGTAGGTGCGGGCCACGAGGACACCACCGTCCTTGTGCCCCAGCCATGCCGCCACGGTCTTGAAATGTCCACCGGTTCTTCTCAATGGCGTTGGAGCAGAAGAAATGACGGAACGTGTGGTGCGAGTACGACGGCAGCCCCAACTCACGGCAGGCGTTATCCAAACACTTGCGGGCCGACTTGATGGTGAGCAACGGAGTGTCACGGTCCGCGCGTTCCGGCAGGCTGTCGCGGAGGCGAAGCAGGAATGCCTCCAGACTGGGGAACAGCGGCACCGTACGGGCCTCGTGGTTCTTGGTGCCGTCCTCACCGCCGGTGACCGTGAATGCCTTCAATTTGAAATTCACATCACCCCATTTCATGGCCGTGGCCTCACCGATACGGCAACCCGACAGCGCCAGGAACTCCACCAAATCGGCGGACCGCCGGCCGTCGCGTTTGCCGTCCGCACTGCGCATTTGCGCCAGCAGGGCGCGGAATTGGTCCATGTTGGGAATCAGCAGCGCTTTCTTGCCTTCCTTGCGCCTCTTCAAGGTTCGGGCAGGATTGTCCAACAGCAAGCCGTGCTCGACGGCATAGTCCAAGATCATGCGCAGCGTGTCCCGCGTAATGTTGAAGTCGCGGGCCGAACGGTCGGAGTCGTGATGGGCCTTCACCCAGTTCTCCACCTCCCGTCGTCGGATGTTGTGGACTGTGACGCCCCGGAAGAACGGGGCCAACTGATTGATGGCGGTTTCGCGGCGCTGGCGGGAACGGGGTTTGAGTGTCGCGGCAGCCACATCCAGCCAGCGCTTGGCCAGTCCGCCGATCAGCTTGCTCTTCTGCTTACCCTTGTTGTACTCGGCGAAGGGCAACAGCCCGGCATCATCGCCGGTGATTCGGTTCACCTGACGGCGCAGTTCGGCGAGCTTGCGACGGGCCAATTCCTTGTCCGTCGTCTTGAGACTGCGGCGAATCTGCTTGCCATCACGTTTGAACAGGGCATAGTAAATCCCCGATGAATCGCTGCGGTAAAGATTTTCGCCTGCGTAATGCAGGGTGTGATGAACGATTTGCGTCGTTTTCATGCCCTCAAATATACAGGGTTACAACTTCGGGTGACAAGTACAAAATTTCAGGTCACTCAGTGGTATACCAACACCTTGTAATATAAGGGCTGTGAGCCGGTAGCTCAGTTGGTAGAGCAACGGCCTTTTAAGC
>CAWIJG010000005.1:0-142838 GCA_963836315.1 uncultured Verrucomicrobiae bacterium | reverse complement strand
TTCAGGACATTGTCAATGATCTGTTGGTATTTTTCAGGCTGATTCAAAGAATTTGTAATCTCCAGCATGTTTTGAGCGCTGGTGCTGATTTTTTTTACAATTTCCTCTTCTTTAATCTCTTCCATGATGTCACGAAGATCATCGAGGGTTTGTCCGAATTTTTTCGAGAGTTCTCCAATCTGTTTCATGGTGTCTTCGACGGAAGTGGTTTGTGGGGTCTACAACACTTCGTTTTCGATGTTTTGGAGCTTTTGCCCGGGCTGCAAAGGAAGGGGATTGATTTCAATATTCCGCTCTCCCAGGAGCCCTGATGTGCGCAGGGTCGATTTGATCTGTGTTGAAGAGATCGACTCCCGAATCGACCTTAAGGACCAATTCGTAAGCATAGACATCGCCTTGCTCGCTTGTCCGTCCGTCCGGATTTCCGGAATTTCAGCTGATAGAGACCACTTCCCCTACCGGACGTCCGGCAAATGTCACACGTGTTCCAACCGTTACATTGTGACATCGGTGAAGCGGACGCGCAATGTTTTGGCGTTATCTCCCACGCTCGGATGGAGGAAAAGGACGCTGATAAAAATGATCACGCCGAGAGCTGCAATAACGAAAATTCCAATCAAAATATTTTTAATCGAAGCAGGCATTAAGACTACGGTATGGTTGTGGTTCCTGAGCCCATTTGATATCAATGTTCGCATTCTCAAAAAATTCACGGATGAGGGGATCCTCAGATTGCAAAAATTTATCTCTGGAAGTAATTCTTTCGATTTTTCCATCATAATGAAAAGCGAGCCTGTCTCCAACGGTTAGGGCTGACCGGATATCATGCGTGACGACAATGCTTGTCGCTTTTAATTCTTTTTTTGGTTTGGTTGATGAGATCATTAATTTGCATGGAAGTAATCGGGTCGAACCTGTTGTCGGCTCATCATAGAGGATAATTTCAGGACGGTAAACAATCAATAGACCAGCCACCGCTCTTCTCATTCCTCCCGATAATTCTGAGGGCAGTTTCCTTCAGTTCCCGCCAGGCCAACCATATCCAATGCTTTTTCAACCCTTTCTTTAACTTCCGAAGGAGAAAGGGAGGGAAAATGCTGGCGGAGGTAAAAGGCTGTGCTTTCACCGAGCATCCATGGAATCAAATAACGCCGAGCCTTGAAAGAGCATTCCCATCGGTTTAAGTCCTGTGCGTGTGGTACTTAAGGTTAGATCGGGTGATACTGATCATCTGGCGCGAAGAATTGGTTCAAACAAGAACAGGGAGTCTGCATGCAATCTTTCAAGTTTCACCTACGTTCCCGCATTGGGCATCGAGAGGAACTTCGTGGCTATACGGCTTACATCGAGCCGTGCGGCGACGTGATCTTGTCACGATGTCTGAGGCACAACAACGAGATCGCAGGCCGGCCGGACCATGAGAACGCAGAGTTCGCCGCCGAAGGCGTCGTATGCCCGGTTGACTACGTCACGGTCCAGTTCCACGGGACGGCAAGGAGGTGACCCGCCGAATCGTCAAGCTCATCGAGGTCCAGAACCAAGCCGGCTACTCCTGGGCCACCGAACGGTTTTTACGACGACTAGTCGCAGAGCGCCGTATTCCTTTCCACAAGCTTGACAAAGGCAAGGTGCTAATCGACCTCGGCGACTTGGACCGCTATATAGAACGTAGCCAACCGAACCACCCGGGGCTGGTTTATGCATACCGGGGTCTCCTGGACGTCGGCGCGTGAAAGGGCGGGTGGAGGGCGGTCAGGCGATGACCAGGGTACGACAAAAGGCAGCCGAGTTCCTTGACAGACCTCACGGAAGATTGTCGAGTGAAGCCTTTATACGTTGTCGGCATAGAGTACGAGAACCCAGTAGCGCTGCGAGCGCGCTCCTATGACATTAGACACCCAAATAGAACCACTTCCAGGCCAATCAGAGGACGGTCAGCGCCTGGAGTTCTTGGAGAATATCGTGGGAGGTCTTGACGGCGAACTCCTTTTATTCGAGATGGGACACGAAAACAAGACGCGCGTTACGACAAGGCATCCGTTGGCCAGATGGCGGATGACGCGTCCCATTTGGACGGAATATTTACTTTGGGTGCGCGTCAATTTTCGAGCGCCTCCCGGGCGGTAGGCGGGGGACCAAGGCGGAATGTCACCAAGTGCAAGTCCTGGGGCCGACGTTGACGTCCTGGGGCCAAATCACAAAGGAGACCATTATCCTCCACCTACGAGGCAGCAATGAGGCTCGTTGGTGACATGGCCGTGTTGCCGACATGTGTAGTTGATAGCGGCGGCGGTATGCAGGTGTGGTGGCGCCTGGCCGGACCTGTGACGCGGCAGAAAATGGCCCTTCCTGGATCAGTGGGGCGACACATGGGACCAGCTCGCGGAGCGGCGCGACTGGGCAATCGACAATACGGCGGAGATCGCCCGCGTAATGCAGGTCCCGGGCACTGTCAACCGGAAGAACTTCAAGATGTCCCGGGTGCTGGAGGCAGATTGGAGCCTCTCCTACAACCTCTCAGACTTCAAGCCTTACCTGTTGGAGGCATCCCCGCCGCCCAACGTTCGGTGACGGACCACGCCCCACGCATATATAAAGGAGAGCGGCCCGGAGATGCCTAGGACCGCATCCACTCAATAAGTGACGAGCTGGCCGCACTTGGCTTCACCTTTCACCATGGCGACAAAAGAGGCGGGAGCCATTCAAGACCAGGCCCGGCAAAGACCCCAACGACGGAACGTCCGCGAGCGTTTACGAGGACAACCCCGACAAGGTCTACATCTTTACATCAGGGCTAAAGGACATGGGGATTGAAGCGGAATCGGGGCTACGACGCCTATAGGCCTGCATGATGGTGACCGAGCACGGCGGTGGCGCTTTTCCGCCGCCAGCGCCGCCTAGCCGCGCTCAGGGCTATGGGGACCCCAGGATCAGGCAGACTCCGTCCGGCAGCAACACGGTATCAGCGGGTCTGCAATTAGGTTCGGACGCACCCCCTCCGAAACGACCCTGCACCGACCTGGGAATGCGGAAAGACTCATCGACTGTTTAGGCGACGATTACGGTATGTGCCGGCTTGGAAGAAATGGCTGGTTTGGAACGGATCACGCTGGCAAGCAGATGAGCTCGATACTCCTCAGTCCTACGCCCGACAGGTCGCCAAAAGCATTTACGACGAGGCGTTCGACGACAAAGGGCTAAGAACATCGCTAACCACTCGCAATCCCGTAGTGGGCTCGACGCAATGGTAAAGATCGCGAATCCGACCGGCGCGTGGCCGTCAGTGTCGATGACCTGGACTGCCATCATGACCTCCTTTCGGTAAAGAACGGCACCCTCGACCTGCGCACGGGTACCCTGCGGCCTCCAGACCGGAACGACCTCATAACCCGGGGTTCAGACGTCGTCTACGACCCGGACGCAACCTGCCCTCAGTGGGAGTCATTTTTGGAACGCGTGCTGCCAAGCCCAGAAGTCCGGGCGTTCCTCCAGCGAGCGGTCGGCTACTCCTTGACGGGCCGAGTCACCGAGGAGAAGGTCTTCCTCAACTTCGGAACTGGCGCCAACGGGAAGAGCGTCGTCGGGTCGATCCTTGAGAAGCTCCTTGGCCACTACGCGACGCCGGTGGCGGACAGTTTCCTGACCACCGCCAACCTTCCAGGCTGGGCCATGGCCGATCTTCATGGCCGGCGGCTCGTCTTTGCCAATGAGACCTCACAGGATGGCACGATCAACGAAGCGCGGCCAAGCAGATCACGAGCTACGAGAGATTGAGTGCTTGTCATAAGTACGGCCACCCGTTCAGCTTCAACCCCACGCACAAGTTGTGGGTACGCGGCAATTACTACCCACGGATCGCCGGCACCGACGATGGCATTTGGCGACGGATCGACATCATCGGCTTCGGTGTGACCATCCCGCCCGCCGAGCAAGACAAGCACCTAGTCGAACGGCTAGAAGCCGAGCTTCCGGGAATATTGGCCTGGGCTGTTCGTGGCGCAGCGGACTGGTCAACGAGATGGGATTGAAGGAACCACCCCTATGCTTAGGGCAACGGAGGAGTACAGGGCCGCAGAAGACGTGCTCGGCAAGTTCCTCGCCAGTGAATGCCAGTTCGCCGAGGGGCAAAAGGCAACGGCCTCCTCGCTAAACGACGCGCTTGCGACCTGGTGCAGAGCCGAGGGGATAGGGGTCCCGTCCCCCCAGAAACTGGCGAGCCGCTTACGCCGAATAGGTCTGGGCCCGCCTGTTCCAAGCAACGGGGCCCGCTGGTGGAACGGCATTGGTCTTGTGCGGCAGCCATAACGTGACAGAACAGCAAACCCGCTCAGTGGCTAGCCGCACTGCGCAAAAATGTCGATCGCAACGTGGCATTCTAAGCTAACAGTGTGTATAGCACCGGTCATTGAGAAACTCTCTATATGAGCGTACGTAAGGGAGTTTAGGAGTGTGTCCGTGCTGTCCGCACTAGGCTGGCTTTGACAAGGGCTTTCCGCTTTCTCCGGTCCCCACTGATGGCAGCCTTCGGAGATGGTTCGGTAGTCCTGAGTTGGCAGCTTTGCATTAGCTGCCTTGTTTACGAGCCGTAGACGGTTTCTTTTCAGCGAACATGTGCCGGCCACAACGCACATCGACCTGGGCCTCCGACAAGGCCTTGCTCGGCTATTTCTGCGGGAGATCTTCACCGGAAAACCTGGCGAACGCTCTTGCCGCATCAGTTAGGACTTGCTCAAGTTGTTGAGTCTGTACGCGACGGCTAGGCAAGCGATGGCGACGAAGATCGCTACCCAGCTGAGTATGATGCTCACCGGGCCAAGCTGTGTTGGGTCGTCCCACATCGGCAATCACCTCCTCTCAGGTCTCGTGAGGGTTGGCAAAAATAGGAATGTAGAGGTCAGGGAAACTTGTCCGGGCATGGATGCGGTAGCTGGTACTCAGATAACCTGGGCTGCTGGTTGTGAGCCAAGCCCGAGCTTCCACCGGAGCAGGTCGGCGGTCGCCCTTCTAGTGGGGCTCCTCGTGATCACTTCATCACCGTGCATGCAGATGCCCTGCCACTCCGGGTTCGTTTTGGTCCAGTCCACATCCACAAGGCCTCCGAGAACTGCGGGCCAGTCGTCGCCAGCTGCGATGGCGGTATGTCCAGCCGAAGCGACTGCAGAGAGCGCTAATGCGTAGGACGAGACATACGTGAGCCGGGCGTCCGGAGGCCGGACGCGCCCGCTTGCGATCTGGGCCCACGGAGTAACAACCTCCGCTGCCCTCTCCCAAAAGGCAAGGGCCAGATTCTCGAACTCCTGGTACTCACCGGCGTCGATCTCGGCTTTTCCCACTATCGTTGGCAACAGTTGAGTGTTCGCAGCCTGAAGTCCGGACAGAGTAGCGAACTCGGGAGAGCGGCGAGCAAGTGAAACCCGTTCCTTGTCGGTTTTTCCCTTGAAGAGTTCCACACGTTCCACGCAGGTGTTGGTGATCCTGTTGAGCGGAACACGGTGGTCGAACAAGATGTCAAGCGAGCGTGAAGTCTTCTGGACCGTTCTGTTGAGGTCGCTGAAGACCTGCTGGTTACGCTCTAAGCCGCCGTTCGGAAGGATTACGACACTGAGGTTGTCGGACCGACGCTCGTCGTGGCGTCGGATCGCTTCGGCGATGCCCGCGACCCGATGTTGGCCGTCGTTTACGATCCATTCCGCCTCCATCGGGATTGCCAGAAGACCTACGTTCTCGTCAACCTCTGAAGGATGGAAGATGAGGTCTGCCGACTCGACGGACACCGTTATTGATGAAAAGACGTAGTCATCGTTCTGCACGATATAGTCCGCTATCTCGGGGATCCGGGTCTTCTTGAGAGCGCGCTGGTTCGCGGTATTCAACTGGCAAGTTCGCCATTCGGTCAGGGTCGTACTCGAAGAGCTTGACAACCATGCCCATCGGGAAGTTGGCGGTGTAGTAAGCGGTGTCACCCATCCGGCCCCGCGATCGGGGACGGTCATCATATTGGCTGTGGTTCCCATGCTGTATGCCTCCTGTCCGGCTGAGTATGCCTCAGACCCGTCGTTGGTCAGACATACTATGCCTCGTATACGCTCTCTGTCAAGAAGTATGCCCCGCCAGACCTCCAGTATGTGTGTGAACAGCCGAAGTATGTCGCTTGAAGCTAAGGCCGTGCGAGCCTGTCCGCTGGATGGAATGGTAGGGGAACATGTGTTTGGTCCGCGGCCTCGACGTGCTACGTTGTCTATTGTTGGGCGAAGCGGAGGTCGATGAGACGATGGTCTGGCGATGAGACAGCGCTCAGGGAGGACCGCCACCTCCGCATTCGGTGTGGGACGTCGTGAGAGCCACGACGCCAGCAGCTTCTATGAACGTTTCGAGGCTCCCGAGGTGACGACCGATGAGACGGTCGAGCCCTTGGCGAAGCTGCGTCAGGGACCGACCGCATGCGTTTTGGGTGACGCTCGCAACCTGTGTTTGCCCGGCGGCGCTCTTCTTCCTGACAACTCGGTGGCGCTCGTCGTAACGTCCCCCCCGTACTACTCGGGCAAGGAGTATGAGCAAGCTCTTGGCCAAGGGCACATACCGGGGACGTACGTGAAGTACCTAGAGATGCTGAGAGACGTGTTCGCCGAGTGCAAGCGCGTACTTGAGCCCGGCGGACGGATGGCGGTCAATGTAGCCAATCTTGGTCGGAAACCGTACCGGAGCCTGTCAGCCGACGTTGTGCGAATCCTTCAAGACGATCTCCGTCTCTTGCTTCGCGGTGAGGTCATCTGGCGAAAGGGTGAAGGGGCGAGCGGGTCATGTGCCTGGGGGTCCTTTCGTAGCGCTGCGAACCCCGTGCTCCGCGATATAACCGAACGCGTGATCATCGTGAGCAAGGGCCGGTTTGACCGTGCTAAGACGATAGACGAGCGGCGGGCGGCCTCTCTTCCGCATGTGAACGAGATAGCACCTGACGAGTTCATGGAGGCCACCCTTGATGTCTGGACGATCGCACCGGAGAGTGCTAGGCGTGTAAATCATCCTGCTCCGTTCCCGGTTGCTCTGCCGCGCCGCCTTATAGGCCTCTATACCTATCGGGACGACCTGGTTTTGGACCCATTTATGGGCTCAGGTACGACGTTGATTGCGGCCATGCGATCGGGAAGGCGATATCTGGGATTCGACACGGATGCGAGCTATGTACAAGTCGCAAAACAGAGGGTCGAGGCAGAACTACGGCCACCGCTACGGGTAGTTCGGCCGCGGACAACGCCGGCGTCTCGTCACCGTGCACCCGAGGAATACATCCAAGAGGCCCTCGCTGACGCTCCAGAGGATTTCCAAGTCCGTGCTTCGCGTGAAGGGAAGGTGGCCCAGGCTTTAGCGCAAGACCTTCTCTTGGACGCTGGATTTGCCATAACCCACAAGAACTCGCGGCTACGGGGCCTGGGAGTAACGGTAAACTTCATCGCCGTGGACGCTGATGGTCTACCCTGGTATTTCGACGTGTCAGGCGCCTTCACGACGACCCGCGGAGGGCTCCTGCGTACTGACACCGTCTGGAAGTCATTGGGCCGAGCCAATGTTCTCTACAATCACAGCAAGACACCAATCGTCTTCCTGACTTCGCACCTACCCCGCCCCCGCAGCGAAGGCGATATGGCATTCCGCGCAGTCGGGCCCACCGTAGTGTTCGATGCTATTGAGATGCTTTCCGATAGCCAGCGCGTACGGCTAAAGACGTATGCTGAGGGCGGCCACCATTTGCGCCCTGAATGTGGTTTTTGGACTGAAAAGGATGTTTCTAAGCTCTGAGCCGACCCCTTCCCTACGCCTACGCGATGGTCCGCGATGACCCTCCCGTGCTTTACGTCGCTCAAGACCTCGACGTGCTCCATCGGATACTTGGCGCTGCACCTAGTAGCCCAGGTCCCAGCTGGACAGTTTGCCGGCAACGCAAAATTCGTCAAGCAGGCTCTTCTCGAAGAACGTTGGGCGGACGCTTTGGTGGCCTGGATCAACCTATACGACATACCAGTGGATGTCTTCGAGCATCGCCGACCTCGTACACAGAACAAGACGTCGGAGGCGAGCTGTCCGCCTTGTGTCTCCAGATAACACCATTGTTCGAGGAATGGGATTCTCGAAACTACTGAGCCATGATTCTGCCGAGATGTGGGAATCAGCGCTACGGCAGTACACGTCTGCAGACGGCTGGACTAGCAACCGTCCCCTGCATGGTCCGCACCGTACGTGGCCTGTGCGACTGTGAACTGCCCGCCGTCCGGCGAGTCCAACTGTTGGATTAGGCCACTACATGAAAACGGCGAAATAGCGAGGTACGCCTTGGCGGCCTCCACGGCTTCGGTGTCCCAGTTCACTGTAAGGCTGTCGACGGCGACAGTGGCGACGTTGACTGGGTATCCGCTTCCGTCCGGCGAGTCAAGCTGGTCAATGAGGCCTTGCCGTGAGAAGGCCGAGATGCTCAGGTACTGTTTGGCCGCTGCCACGGCGCTTTGTTCCTGCTGCGTCAAGGTGTGACCAGTCGAGACAGGTGCCGGCGCTGGTGACAGGTCGGAGTTGACCTTGGCAATGTCGGCGGCTTGTGTTGCCTCTGCCGTCTTGAGTGACGCCTTCCAGGCGGCGGTCGGCTTGTACTGGTGGAGCAGAGTAACGACGTTTGACTCGGCTGTCGCGAGTTTCGCGACGTCGGTCGGGGTGGATGTGGCCGCGACGGCGACCGCAGAGCCGCCGAGGACGAGAACACAGGCTACGGCGAGCGTGAGGACGGGCTTCTTCATGAGTGAACCTCCCTTGGCCTCGTACAGTAGTGGACGCCCCAGCTGATGCCAAGCGGGGTAATTCCCCGGGGACACGGTGCCGGCCACCGATCGTGCACTTGCCGACCTTCCGCTGTCCGACGGGGAACTGGCTCTCATCGTCGGAGCGGTGGAAGACAACGCCGGCGTTTTTGAGGAGGGGAGCCAAGGATACGAGCCTGAGCGATAGCGAGCGGAGGACTTCACTAGCGATGCTGACCGCTGCCTGGGCTGGCCGATCGCGTTTAAGTTCACCCGAGTAGGAGCTCAGAGGGAGTCGCTCTTCTCCTGGTTGCACCTTGAGCACAGCAGCTGCAAGTTCCCGATGGTGGTCGCGCCGCCCAGGGCGACCGGGATGATGTGGTCGTATTGAAGGTCGAAAGTACTCTCGCACTCGACACATCTGCCCCCGTCACGCTGGTATACGACTCGCCGCATCTCTCGGTGTTATGGGTTGGCGACGGGTTTGTGGGCTGTTGTCAGCGTTGAGAAGCGTGTGTGCACGCTCCAGCTTTCGCTCGGCTTTCCGTTCACGGTCGCGTATCAGGGCTAGCACGTCACGGGGTGTCAGCGATTCGCTTGTCCAGTAGAACGCGTCCTGGAAGGTCCACCAGTGGCGTTCGCGAACTGAACAGCACTTCGACCGGATCCACTCTTTGCTTCGCCTTGATGGCTTGGATGCCGGACTTGTTCCACCGCTGCCGGCGCTCATTGGCCGGTTGGACAGGCTTACCGTCGCGGCCAACGAAGTACTGCCGGAAGATGATCCCTACACGGTAGAAGTGCGTGTTTGGGTCGTGTCGGATCACGGGATCACCTTTACCTAGAGCCGGCTTGGGGACCAGGAAGCACCATAAAACAACCGAATGTCTGCACTCCGTTGGTAGCCTCGCGGCGGCGCACTATGAGCATGCCCTGGCGACGACGAGTTGCACCGAGCTAGCGGTCGCCCCGGAAGCGGGCGCCTGCGAACAAACTGTCCAGTCCGACGCGATGACAACGCCGAAGAGGCCCCCGCCGATCACGTTGTAACCGAGTCCATCGGCCAGGAGCGTTGCCTCGGCCTGATCGAGTTCCTCGCCGGCCACGTTCGGCACCTGCCTGGGCGTACCGGGCGGCGCGCTCATGGGCGTAGCAGCTGGGACCGTTGCGGCTGTGACGGTTGTAGCAGGAGCCAACGTCGTCGCGGGAACCGTTGTTAGTGGCGGGGCCGTCGTCGCTGTAACGGCTCTTGCCGTCGCGGGAACGGTCTTTGCTGGTGCCGTCGTCGTAGCTGGAACGGCTCTTGCGGGTACCGAGGTGGAACTGGCGGGCGCGTTGTTGCCGTGGTGGGTGATGCTCACTACTACGACGAGGATGACAAGGCCGGTCGTTAGGACGAAGGCGACTTTGACCAAACTTTTGAAGAAGCTGCGGAACGGTTGACGGCGCCTGGGTGGCGGCGGAGGCGGTTGGTAATGCCCAGCGATCGGCCAGAGCGGTTGATCCGGTGGATTCGTCACCGCTGCCTACCTCCTGCTGCCTCAACTCGCGGCTAGCGTAGTGCGCCCGTCAACAGCCCGGCTTGTGTGAACCTTGCAATGCCGCTGGCTGCGCTGCCGTGACTTCACGGAGTGCTCGGCCCGTCGGCCGCCAGGGCGTAATTTGGAGGCATGAAGGGGCTGAAGCTGGCGGTTGGGACGGGCATCGCCTGCCTGTCTCTCGGCGTCCTGGTCCCCGCTGTCCCTGCTACGGCTAGCGCCGTCTCCGGCCTCGCCGGTCGTTGGGAGTATGTCGGGGTGCAACCTGGCTGCCGGGGCGGGTGCTTTATCACCCCCAACGGAGGCTACTACGCCGTCGACATCGTCAGGCTGACCATCGTTGACTTCCCGGCCGGCACCCTGTCGGGAACCTGGCAGGAGGCGACGTGCGTAAGAAACGGTCGGTGGTATCAAATCGCGGACCTAAGCCTGCCCGCCCACCCGGACAATGGGCCGGCACACGACGACTTTGAGATAAGCGGAAACGGCTCGCCGTCGAGCTTCGCCATTCAGGGGTTTGCAGGCGGGACCCGCGCCTTGCCCTTCGGCGTGAGCGGCTACGGGCTGTGGTATCCCGACCAACTTGTCTATGGTCCCCCGGTGGGCGGGAAAGCAGCAACCGGCGGTCAATCGTACGAGCTGCCCAACGAAAACTCTCTGCCTCGGTTGTTCTTATTGACTGGCGGGGAAAAAGCCGCCATCTTCTATCCAGCCAGCGACTACAACCCGATGGGCGTGTGCGGAGTGCTGCCGTTCCCGAAGCGCACTCCGGCCAAACGCTGACAGGCCGGGATCTGGTGGAGGTCTGCCGGGGCGGTGGAGGCCCGCCGGGGCGGCAACAGCTACCGGGAAATGAGCCGGGCGCCCGCTGGATTCTCTAGGTGCCAGGACAAGGATGGAGCGCCCAGCCGGTTAGCAGCTTACGTCCCGCAACTCTTCGGCTCCTCGAAGACGTTCTCGAGCCTGTGGTCCTAGGAGGCCGGGTAGTTCGGGTGGGACCGTGCCGCTCTCCGCACGTCCCCGTGTTCGACCTCGTCCCGGGTGCCGAGCTTTGTCAGCACCTCGGCGGAGGTGTCAGGCTTTGCGCAAGCCGCTAACGCCATCTCAGTCGTCGGGTGCTTTAGCTGGGCGTGCCGTCTAATGCGGTGATCCCAGTCCGGCGGCCCTACGAACATCCCGCACCCGCCCGGGTAGACGTCCCGGCAGTGGCGCTTCTGCGTCTCCCAATCGGTCAGACGTTCTTCAATGGTGCTCACGGTGCTTCGTTCCTTACCCGGGGCGTGTTGGTCAGGTTACAACCGTGTCGTTCCTGGTGTCAACGCGCTCGGCGGCCGGAGCTGGGCGGCGTGTTCGGCGCAGGCGTCCGGTCTCACCGAGGAAGCTGGTACTGAATCTTTAGGGTCGCCCCATTGCCTTTTGGCGGCTGCTCCAAGATCCGATCCCCGGCTTGCATGCGTTGTCGCATGACCTCGCAGCAGACGGGCATCCGGTGGTTCGGGCCGGGGTAGCCGCCGACCTCGCGGTGGAGATCGCCCGACTTGACGACGAGTGAGGCGAGGCCCCGGCTCTGTGCGCTCGCCAGCTTCGCGTCCAGGACCGAGCGAAAATCCGGTGCCATCACAGGCCAAGGATACCTCTCATGCTCAGTGTTCGTTTAGGGGACACCCGGCGAGCGCCGCGGAGGTGTGCTCCACGGCGCCTGAGGGCGAAAGCCGTGCTCCAACTGGGCGGGCGTCAGGGCCTCTGCCTGGGCTCGCCTTCATGCGGGGACATGGCAGCAATGGGATCGGGCGCGCGTCGGCTGGGCGCGCCCAGGCCATGGCCACCTCGCAGGTGACCGTGGCGAGCGCGGCTCCCCGGCGGGGTACAGTTCTTTCCCAAAAGCGACTGCACGGCCATTGGACCCGCTGGGGTTCCCGGCCTCAAAGTATGGAGGTGGACGTGGACGCTGGCCTTTTGTCCAGGCACCGCAAGGTGGCAATCGCGGCGGCGGTCTCGCTATTGGTCGTCGGCGCTTCAGTAAGTTACTCCGGCGCTCTCTCCGCTCAGAGCACACCTAGTGGGGCAGACTTGGCGACACAGCACCTCGCATCCATGAAACCAGCCTGGACGGCGATCAGCGCTGCCCAGGCAAAGCTGGAAAAGCTCCGTGCTACGGCCCCCAATGCACAGGTCACGACCATTGTGGCACCCCCAGGTCCCGTGCCGACCAAAGCTTCCGGCTCGACGAGAGTGGCGCTCCAAGCCTGACGCCCCCTACTGGCTCAGACCCGAGCTTAGAGTCCCTCGGGGCCTTATGATGACGGCCCAAGGAGGCGCAGAGTGTAGCGAGTACTCAGCGGCAGCCTCGGGGGCGACGCTACAGGTCGGTTACACCAAGTACCACAGCGGTTTTCAGATGACAACCCCACCTAACTGTCATGAGAGCTGGGCCAGCTGACAGCTGGAGATTCCATGTTAGGATGACCGACCGCAGAGGTGGGCTATAACTACAACAACTCCTGCCTCTGGGCCGACCCTCGCCTTCCTCGGCAATGCCGGTGCACCGCTCCAGTTCACATCCGAGGGAGGCGAATCCGTCTCGTCCTTCGCTCGTCCCACAAAGCGGAGTTGCTTCGGTCTCAGTCGATGTTGCCGGAAACGTACTTTACCGTAAACATTAGCTTCACCTGCGGAAACGTTTATTCGATAATCGACGTGCTTGGCGACGCGCTCTCCAGCCAGTCCCAGAAACCGCCGCCTAGGCCCTCACCCTCTGAGTTAGTGAATGGCTTCTCAGCCACAATTGCCAAGGACGCCTACAGCGTGGCCGAGCGCCAGATGCTTGTCAAGCTTCCGAGGTACACGGTGGTGAAGTCATCGGGAACGCCGGTCTGCACCCTGCAGGCCTCCGCAGCCACCAAGGTGCAGAACGGTCTCCTCATTAGTTGGACCATCGCCCCTTCGGCGACGTTCCTGCACGAGAACAGTGCCGGCCGCCGTGCCGACGCGGAGGTTGTCCAGAAGTACCTGCTGGGCCTCCTCAGCGAGAGCAAAAGCGTCTACCTCGGCATTCTGCGGGCCGACCGTGTGCCTCTGCAAAGCAACGTCGACCTCGCCAGCTGGTGGGCGGTACGGGTGCAGAGCGTGAGCACAACGGGTTCGCTCATGACCTTCCAGGTCGCGAACACGGCGACCACGTCCACGATCAGCTGGACCAACGTCTTCGGGGTCAGCAGTTCGGCCAGCGAGGCCATGGCCCCGGAAGCACTGGCCGGCCTTCTCTACTACACCAAGAATATTGCCATTATCTCCACGTGACCTTTAGTGCACGCCAACCTTCTCGGAATTGAGGCCGGTTGTCTCGGACCACCAAAGGAGTAGGAACTGCCGTCGCCCCGACCTTGAGGTTATTTGTTGGAGGTACTGGACCGCCAGAGAAGCAAAGAGCCAATGTTCACCATCGAACGGGCCATGGGGGGCGGTTCTGGCACCCTCTAGCCCGCCCTACCCGTTCGGTGCCATCTCTGCGTCCCGCCTTTTGACTCACGAGGAGGAGAGCGTTGCATCCATCATAACTCGACCGAGACTACAGCGGTGCAATCACCGGATCGTCGTCGCACCCCCGCACCGGCGCAGGGATGCTCGCATAAGAGTCTTATCTCTCACGACGGTCATTGCAGCCATTGCCGTCTTCCTTGTACTCCCACTGCCAGCTTCCGCGGGCGCCCAAGCAACAACCGTAACGACGGTTACAGCCGACACGACGCTCAGGTCAGATGTCTTCTGCTCGGATCTCATAATTGACCGAGGGGTCACCCTAACCACAAGGGGCTTCAACATCTACTGCACGGGCACCGTAAATAACCGAGGGACTATTGTCACGGGTGCCTCCATAGTAGGTCGGGACTACACGAACTCCTATGGTGGCTCAGGAGGTGGGGGCGCACCGACCGGCGTGGGCAATGGGTACCCAGGCTACTCGACGATCGCACCTGGGGGGAGCGCGGGCATCAACTATGGCCCAGGCGGGGGGGCCGCTCGACACCTGCTGCTCCGAGGATGACAGGCGTGAGTCACTCAGTGGTACCGCTCTGACATGAAGCGCTACCTCACTGGTGCTGCTGGCGGCAACGGACAAGAGCGACAGTGTGCCGGTGACACGGGCCATTGGCGCCTACGGGATCGTTATCGAGGCGAGCACTGTGGACGCCGGCACGATCGATGAGCCGGGGAACCTGGCAAGTCCAGCGGGTGCTCGGGAAGCAGTGGCGGCGGTGGAGGAGGTGTCATACTCATCGCTTACGGCAAAGGTGGTTATACCTCGGGCACCTACAATGTGAGCGGCGGGGCTGGGAGCGCCAACAGCGGGCGCGGCGGTAATGGGCAGGTCCTGCTTCTAAACGTGCTTCCTGTCCCGGCCACTGCGGCATCTCCGACTGAGATCGTGAATGGCTTCTCAGCCACAATTGCCAAGGACGCCTACAGCGTGGCCGAGCGCCAGATGCTTGTCAAGCTTCCGAGGTACACGGTGGTGAAGTCATCGGGAACGCCGGTCTGCACCCTGCAGGCCTCCGCAGCCACCAAGGTGCAGAACGGTCTCCTCATTAGTTGGACCATCGCCCCTTCGGCGACGTTCCTGCACGAGAACAGTGCCGGCCGCCGTGCCGACGCGAGGTTGTCCAGAAGTACCTGCTGGGCCTCCTCAGCGAGAGCAAAAGCGTCTACCTCGGCATCTGCGGGCCGACCGCGTGCCTCTGCAAAGCAACGTCGACCTCGCCAGCTGGTGGGCGGTACGGGTGCAGAGCGTGAGCACAACGGGTTCGCTCATGACCTTCCAGGTCGCGAACACGGCGACCACGTCCACGATCAGCTGGACCAACGTCTTCGGGGTCAGCAGTTCGGCCAGCGAGGCCATGGCCCCGGAAGCACTGGCCAGCCTTCTCTACTACACCAAGAATATTGCCCCCTTACCCTCCCATCACTCGCGCCCGGGGCTCAGGTCCAATCGCGGTTGCGGGATCGCTAGTTCCACCGGCAGGCTCTCCGATTTCCAGTTACGTGCTCGCTTTGCTCAACAAGACTTACACGGTCGGCAAGGGTGGGCACTTCCAGATCTCCGTCCCACAGGGCCACGTCACCGCCGTGCTTGCTCTCAGCCGAAAACATGGCCGCGACTTGCTAGCAATGCTGGCCGGTTCCGCAGCTGAGTCCAAGACACCACTCGTTGTTGACGCTCAGACGACGGCTATCGCTATGGTCTTCCTTGCCCCATTTCTCAGCACTACCAACCCCGTTGAGGCTGGGGCGATCCTAAAGATCATCGCCAAGGATCCTCATACGCGCCTTCTGGCTGCGCTGATCGGCCACCTTTCGTCCACGACCTCCGGCACGACCGCGCCGAATATCCTTCCCACCTATGAGGCGGCACTTCGGTCTGTCATGCAAACACTGGCGGCCGAGCGCCCGAAACTCCCGCAATGTCGGCGGAGACCCACCTTGGTGGCGGCACCACCACGATCCCAGTTCCGAGCGGTCTCAACCCGCGACGGGACGCCGCCTATGCCGCACGGCCAGAGCTGCTACCGGGATTCTGCTACTCCAATATCGTTGTGATTGCTCCCACCTACGACCAGACAGCTGCGGCGGTCCGCTCAGGACCCGGAGGCACCTGCGAGATAGCTTTGTCGACCGACGGCATCGCGAGCGAAAGCTTCGGCCTAGACACCGAGACAACCGTGTGGGTCGATGAGGTCTCGTCGGCGGGGGACCCGAAGCTGTCGTCGTTGCCGGCGGTCAGTGAGGCCGCCGGTGCTAGCGGTCTTTGCGGCACGTTTGACGAATCGTCGACTATTGGTGCCGATATTGTGTTTCCCCCCAGCTCAGTATACGACTGGCTCTCGGACCCGTTGGGAAGCGCCATAACCACAATTATAGACCGGACGTTACCAAGCGGCATTCCGGCACAGGTGCCGTCATTTCCAGCCAACACCTCTGGGGTCTACATCTCCAGAGCGTTCAGCGGCGGAGGCCAGTGGATCCCAACCCTCTACCCTCAACTTGGTGATGATAGTTGTCTCGTGTCACAGGTCCAGAATGGACCGATCTACTACAACGAGGCCCGAGTCGTGAACGTGCTGCTTTTCGCTCTTGATGCAGCCGGGCCGCTCGTGAGCCTTGATGACGAGTTCAGTGAGAATAACCGGTGCGTGGTCGAGACCTTGTCTGCCTCCGTTACAGCGCTCTCCGAGGTATTAGTGCCAAAGACAGCAGCGAGCAACGATCCTGAGACCTCTCTGGTCAGCGAACTTGAGGAAGTGACGCCAAACCTCCTGGCGAGCCTGGTGGGATGCGCCTATCAGGAGGCGACGGTCGACTTGCTGACAAACCTTTTGAACACCATCACAAAGGGATCGGAGGACGTGGCAGCCCGGGCACAATTACCTGCCCAACTTGGCGCAGCGGTTCTCAAGTTCATAAACCTCGTGGAGTACAGTCATGCCGTTGAGAGTGCCTTTATAATCCATGGAAACCCATTTTCGACGTCCTCGACGACAACGACCACTTCGGTTGTTCCGTCGAGCGCAAGTCATATCGACGGGCGAATCGGTTTCAAAAGCGTCTCCTGCTCCACCCCTAACTTCTGTGCAGCAGTTGACGCCAGCGGTGGGGCTCTAACGTGGAATGGCTCTGTCTGGAGTTCGCGATCCAACATAGACCCCAATGGTTCGCTCGATTCGGTCTCCTGCACGAGTGATAGTTTTTGTATGGCCATCGACAATGCAAGCGGCGCCGCCTTCATCTGGAATGGGCAGCGCTGGTCTGCCACTGCGTCCAGTGGCTCAAGCGACAACGTCCTGACCGTATCGTGCAGCGACCCCAATTTCTGTGTTGCCGCGGGGGGAGGGCGCGTTGCAACTTGGCAGGGAAACTGGAGCTCCTTTGACCAAGTTGACTCGACAGGGGGACCCTGGAACATGGGCTTTGTGTCTTGCGCGAACGGCAGTTTCTGCATGGCTTTGGACGGCGACGGGAACGCTTACGCGTGGATGGCTCTTCGTGGCCGACCAAGTTCGAGGAGGCAGATGACGCCAACGGAGGTGCACACCCGATTTCTTGTCCAGCCAGCGGCTTCTGTGTAGTGGTTGACAGTGCAGGCGACACAGTGGAATTTAGTGGATCGACGTGGTCACCCCCCGTCTCGATAGACAAAGGGCACAGCCTCACGGCGATCTCGTGTTCTTCGACGACCTCCTGTGTTGCGGCTGACAATTTGGGTAGCGCTGTCGCTTTCCAAAACGGTGAGTGGTCTGAGCCGGTGGTCGTCGATCAGGGAAAGGATCTCACCGGCATCTCTTGCCCTTCAAAGTCACTGTGCGTGGCCGTGGACAGCTCGGGCGACGCCGTAACCCTTGCCAGTCTCAGTGCGAAGGGTCAATAGGGGCATCAGCACGGCCCGGCAGGTCGTAGACCAAAGCTCCTTTTCGGCGCCGTAGTGGTGGCCGTCAGCCACGACCCGTGGGAGATGACCGTTTTTTGATTTGGAGGGTTGGTCTTGCGGCGCAGGGGTGGTTCGAAGCCGGGCGTGGGTAAGTGCTGGGGGTTGCGGGTGGGCGAAATGGCGACGCTGCAGGGCTGTGCTATCCACGGCTGCGCTCGTCAACGGCAGGGAAGGCTGGGCCGGCTCCGCTCAGCCCTCGCGGACCTGTACCGGCACTGCCGATAGACGATGAGCGAGATCACTGAGGCGGTCGGGTTCATCCGAGACATATCGTCCCGGCGCCAGAAAATCGCCCAAGGAGAAAATCGCCGATAACGCCCCTACACTATTCGCCGAAACGCCCCAGTGGGGGCTCGCGTCTGGGGTGGGGGGGGGGGTTCGTCCAGGACCGAAAAGGCGCCCGCTCAGCCTCGCCCCATGGGCACGTGCGCCACCGGAGCGTTTCCTAGTTGACATTGATAGTTGGGGCCAGAAAGTGGCCAAATTTCAATAGACGAACTGTTGTGACGATCTCAACAGTATGGAGCGAGATGGCGTCTCGTTGAAGCATGGGCGCGCAGCCGGCGGGCCGAACGGACGAGAGTCTAGGGAGCCCACGGCGGACGATATGGCCGTTGCTAACGAGGGATTTGAGACCCTGGCACATACGATCGAAGGCAAGTGAGACGAAGAGGAAGGTGACTAGATGACAACGCAGGTGCAGATGAGGCGGGAGTTGGAGAGCTGCTATAGGTTCTTGAAAGCTAAAGCAAACTCGCGAGGACTTATCGCCATAACCCAGGAGAAGCTAGCGAACGAGCTTGGGGTAGGGCTACCAAAGTTCAACAGGTTGGTACAACGGCTCAAGAATATCGGCGTGCTCAAGATTTCCGGAGGGGGTCGGCAGCCAAAGATGATCTACCTGACCCCAGTGGGTGCCGACGGCGTGCTCATCCGTGAGGATGTGCGTCCAGATCCATCCGACGAGCGCACGGCGTTAGCGCTCCGGCTGTTCGACGCCATTCGTGAGGCCGTCGCCACGACGAAGACATGAAGGGTCCGGTCCCACTTCCGGTCTGTCGGCGGCCAGCAGGATTAGCCCGGAGACGGCCAGTAGCGCTGCCGGCCCACGGCCAGTTCGCCACGGAGAGTAAACCATCCGGACCCATTGTCACGAGCACGTAGCCGTCGGGAAAGCGCCTGCAGGTCGTTTAGCGGAGTTCATGCTGCATGCCGATTAGAGCGCTGACCGCTGGGTGCCCCTGCCCGCAGCATGATGGTGAGCCGACGAGGTCGGTGTTCCACCAAGATGGTAGCAACGAGTGAGGGAGGCCGTCTCGTGACGAAGTTTGGGGAGAGCAGCGATGTGTCGAAGTGCTCGTTCTGTGGAAAGTCGCAGAAGGAGGTGGGCAAGCTGATCGCCGGGCCGGGCGGCGTCTACATCTGCAACGAGTGCGTCAAACTATGCAACGACATCATCGAAGAGGTGCTCGTCAATACGCCGAGCGGAGCCGAGACGCCTGCGTCGCCGCCCAGCGACGATAGGCGTCGGTGGTCGAGGCGCGGCAGACCCTAATCGAACGTCTTGGCCGGCACCCATCTGTCTCGGAGCTGGCCGCCGAGCTGGGTTGGACCGCCGACCGGGTCACCGCCATTTGGCGGGGCTCCATCGGCGTGCGACGGGTGTAGCTGGGTTTGCGGGCACCGGCCCGGCAGGCATGACCGGTGAGCTTCGTGGAGTGCAGCGCCAACTCCACCAGCTCGCCCAGCGTGTCGCGGTCCTTATCGAGCAGGCCGGCGGGGATGACCGCGTGGAGACGGTGATCGCTTCGGGGACTTCCGCCGAGGGAATGAACTCAGGTCCCAGGCCGCCGACTCGGTGGTTCCCGGACGGCGCGTCCCTTCCCAGAAGTGCAGGCAGAGCATCGGGTTCAACTGCACTACGACCGCGGCGATGGCCGTCTCGTCGGGACGCTGGGCGACGAGCCGGTGGAGTGGCACCTGGCTCGCCACCGACGGGGTGTCGGGTCGCATTGGGGCTGTCAGCCTGGAGGCGTCGTGGACGACGGGCGACAACTACGTTCCCCGGCCGGGTGGCTGGACTCCGCGACCGGACTACGTGTCCGACTTCCCCAACATTCCTGCCGATCTCAGCGGCTCGTTCGCCGACCTCGATGCCGAGCTGCACGGCGTGTTCCACCTCGATCCGAACTATGCGTTCCAGCGCGGTTCGGTCGTCGGCCGGATCGGGGCCGTGCACCTAGAGGCGACGGTGCTAGCGGCCTCGGGAGGGCTCGGCGACAGCCGCACTGTGGCTGTTGAGGGCACCTACGGGTCCGTGTCGTTCGAGATTTATGCCACCATCGACGCCGGCCTTTCGCGGGGCATACTGCACGGGACCGTCGAAGAGGCCATAGTGCACCTCGACATCAGCCGCTCACGGTTCAGCGCAGTGTTCGGGCTGCTCGCCCGCCTATCGACCTCCCTGGGCCGCAAGTCGACCTGTCCGGCAGCTACCACGGACCGCCAGAGCTGCTGGCGATCATGGTAGGAGCGGTGCTGGAGTTTCTGTAGCAAAACTCATCCTGGACGCTCAGAAAGGCTGGGCCTCAGCCAAGCACGCTTCTCCGAAGATGAACCAGCGCGTTGCATCGAGCCTTGCCGTCCAACCTTGGTGGCCAAGAAGTGACTGCAACTCCTTGGGCTCGTAGAAGACCTCGACGACCTGGTACTTGCTCCCGTCGTGCAAGCGGCGCAGGTCCAGATCCGGACCGCAAGGGACGACGTAGGGGTCCTTGATCTCGCCAGTTGGATGCGGGTCGTTGCGGTTGTCGATGAGGAACACCCGACCCCCCGGCGCAAGGCAGGACCGCACCAAAGACCAGAAGTCCGAAAATCGTGACCGCGGCACGTGAGAGAGCCAGAAGGAGAAGAACACAACGTCATAGGTCCTCTGCGGCTGCCATGTGAACAGGTCGGCAACGAGGTAGTCCACATCGGGCCGCCCTACTCGGTCGCGGTTGAGGTCCAGGGTCTCGGGTGAAGAGTCGATGACGGTCAGATGCCCAGCAGTGCGGGCGAGACGCGCCGTCCACCATCCGGTGCCCCCTGCCATTTCCAAGACGTCACCGGTAGCGCCAAAGGTCTCGAGCGCAGCTGCGACCTGCGCGACCTGTCGGTCCCATTCCTCAGCCAACTCCGAACCTCGGTCGTAGCGGCCGCGCCGCTGCCACCACTCGTCGTACTCGGGCGCACGAGCTCGGTAGTACGCTTGCTGCTCGGCGAGGAGCCGATCGTCGTCCGTGAGTGGATTCTCGCATACATTGCAGTGCACGGTCATCGGCGAGTTCACCCCGCTGTACTTCGCTGTGGGCTGGTCTGTGGTAATCGGCGTCCTCGCCTGGCTCGTTGCTAATACGTCGACGGCGTCCGCCTTCCGATCGGCTAGGTACTCAAAGTGGTCCGCCGACGCTGCGGAGGCGAGACAACCTCCGTACCTGGGTTGGCTCAGCCCGACAAAGCTGCAATGCCTTCGATCTCAACGAGTTGGTCCTGATACCCCAGGACGGCAACCCCGAGCAAGGTGCTGGGGGGCCGATGTGGTCCCAGGCGCGCCGCCACGACATCCCAAACCGCAACAAGGTCTGGGCGATCTCCGACGACGTAGACCGTAGTTTTCACTAGATCGGCAGGGCTGGCGCGGAAGTGACCCAAGACTGCTAGCAGGTTCTCGACCGCCTTTTCGGCTTGGGCGCGGTGGTCCCCTGGAGCGACGATTTTTCCTTCTGTGTCAAGCGGGCACGCCCCCGCAGTGAACAACGTGGCACCCGCAGGCGCGACGGCGGCGTATTCGTAGGGGCTTTCTGCGAGGCCTTCGTAGTGCACCAGTACATCCTTTCAAACAATCAACTGGGGACTGCTCGTCACCGGGCCGCGGCATTCGCGTGGGTCGCCGAGCAAGTCTTCTTTGTGCTCGTCGGACGGGGTGGGCACGAATGGCTGGTCGCTTTTGCCCGAGGTCGAGGCCATAGGGGCGATCATGCCCGAAAGCGCGCCGCTGCTGCCGGTACCTGTTGTGAAGGTAGCTTTGGTTATGGTCGGTTCGGGGTTCGAGGTCATCGCCGAGATCGAACCGGCAACGAGGCCAGATTTGACCAACGTGCGCCACCAGGTGGGCGTTCTGGCTCCGGTCGCCCAGGGTTCCTCATCCCTGACAATCATCTTGGACGGGCCACCGTATCTAGCATCGCCGTCGCCCACGAAGTGGCCAGCATGGGCGTGAAGGCGATCGCCTGCCTCAACAGCCGGGACCGCAACCGGCTTGGGTTCCGCCGCGACCTCCTCACCGCCGCCGCTTACGGGGTGGACCAGTTCCTGTGCGTTTTTGGCGACGAGCCCGTCTCGGGGAGCCGCTCCACCGACCTCAACGTGGCGCGGATGCTCGAAGAAATCCGGGCGTTCGGAAGCTCGGAGACATTCGCCGGCCACGGCCCCTTCTCTGTTGGCGTGACGACCCGGCTGCGGCGGTCCCTGCCTGGAAGCAGCAAGCAGACTTCCTCTTCGTCCGAGCCTCGTTCGACCTCGACGCACTGCTGCGATGGCGAGGCTCGCTGCGCTTCGACGGCCATGTCTTCGCTGGCGTCCTCGTGGTTGCGAGTGTCGGCATGGCTAAGACGCTGACGGAAGCGACCAACCAGATCGACCTGCCAGCGACGCTCCTTGACCGGCTCGAAACCGACCCAGACGCAGGTGATCGACGCAGCCTGCTCCCTTATGGAGGGATCAAGGCCAGTGGAGCCTTCGACGGAGTACACCTCGTCCCAGTCGGTCGGTACCGAACGATGGCCGCTCGCCTGGAAAAGAACGGGTGGAGCAGTAGGCGATAGGAACATCTGTGTCGGGCCGTGTAACAGTCGTTTGAGAGGCATAGGCCGAATGCCCAAAGCACACGCACGGCCAACACGACTTTGTGAGTTCTAAAGGCAGGTCCGGGAACGAAAATCGCTTGCAATTTCCCGGGAGGCTCAACTGGCGCTCGTTCGACCGCCGCTGGCGGGCGCCAGCGATGCGCACGTGACCTAGGCAGGCCTGGGTTAGCAGGCAGAATCCTCGGTTTGCTCAGATGCCCTCTCCTTTGCACAAGTTAGCGCCGACAGTCGGCCACGGACCGAGCCGTCCGCCCGGCACCGTCTGCTCTCGGGTCATCAACGTCGTGTACGACAACGGGCTGCGCGGAGTACAGCGTCTGATGGACGATACGCGTAGTCGGATCACTGCCGGCTTGGGATAGTACCCTCCTCCTGGCTTGTAAATAGGGTTCAACCCCTGGCCCTGTGCGACCGCGCCGCCCCAACTGCTCCAAGTGATGTCCGAGATAGTCCCGTTAGCTGAGGCTCCCCCGTTCGACAGAGTTGGGGGTGCGGCCTGGCCCCAACCCACCGCATACACGCCCAACTTGGGGAACCAGAAGCCAAGCAGGATGGGCGCCGACGAGGCGGTACAGCTACGGCCGCTTGCAGGCAAATTTTGTTGTAGCCCTGCTACGGCGACCCCCTCGGGGACACCGTTGGCCGCGATGAACTTAGAGACGACGTCTGTACCATCGAGGTCGGCGCGTCCGATCGCATCTGCTGGGTAGTTGGTCCAATAAACGTACTGGCCATCGGTGGCAATCCCCTCTGGCTCGTTGCCGATGGGGACATGGTCAGGGAGCACACAGTGTTGGTCGATTTGGCGACCCATCGAGCAATGAGCGCCCGATGGTGTCGTCGCCGCTGTTCGACCAGTACAGGTACTTGGCGCTGTTAGCCACCCCGTCCGGTGCGTTCGCCCCGGTGATGAAGTCGTCTTCGACGCCGTGGCCATCGAGGTCGGCTCGACCGATCTCGTCCGAGGTCACGTTTGCCCAGTAGATATGGCTTCGATTGACCGTCAGGCCGCCGATGGAGGCTCCCCACCCAAAGGACGCCACAATGAACTGTTGGTCGACATGCGAACCGTCAAGGTCCGCCCGGCCGATCGTACCGTTGCCGTAGTTCGCCCAATAGATGTACTGGCCATTGGCTGCCACGTCGGCGCCTCCGGTCGTGCCCGTTACGAGGCTCCGGTCGAGGCCTGTCCCCGAGCTGATCGCTTCGCCCACCGTGCCATGTTCGGACGACGAGCCCGTTTTACCGTCGGTCCAATAGATCCGTGGTGTGACAATTTCCGTCGGCGACAGGCCCGTTTTAGCCAAAAATGCAGAAGAACCCAGCTGGACCGGCTGGCCTCCGATGAGGCCGCACCCGCACGCTGCCAGCAGGCGGTTAGGGCTAAGCCAAGAGCGCTCTCACCTCTCGCATGCCGCCAACCCATTACCGGACCTTTCCACGCCAGGTTCCAAGGACCGGGCTACAGACCGCTTCAAGCCTCACTCCATAAACTCCCGACAGCACAATTGGGGGCCCCGAGACCAAACCCGTGTAGGCGTCTGAACGAGCCCATGCGTGTTCAGGTACGCTTACTACTCGGCCGGAAGGCAGCGTCCGTTGCTCTCCGGGTTGAGCGGCACCGACGTGACGCGCCTGCCTTGTCTGTCAAAGCCGTAAACGGTAGCCATCTCCAGCGTCCCCAGCTGGGCGTTGTTGGCCACCGTGCCCAGGGTGGCGAGGACGGCTTGGCCGTCCACGGGGGCCATCGAGTCCGATACATGATTGGCGAAGACGACCTCCACCGTTGCGATGGCCGTACCGGAGTGCACCACAACGAGCGTGATCGGTGGCCCCATCGAGCCTGGCGGCCGGCCGTCCCCGCTCAGTATGCTTACCCCTGGCGCGAGCCCACGCGGGTTTGCCGGGCGGCATACCTCCAGGCCTTCTACTCCCACCATCACGAAGGAGCCGTCGGCCACGTCCGGCGACAAGAAGCCGCCGACGGTGTGGCCGACGATGAGAACCCTTTGGTGGGTAGTGCGCACGAACGTCGGGTTGGAAACCTCGGGGGGCCCGCCGGGGTTTGTCGGTCTCGGGACCGGGACCACGTCGACCAAGCGGCCACGGGCGTTGTAGGCGGCCACATGGCCGCCGGGCCGCGAGCCGAGGTGAGCGAGCACCGCCCAGCCCCCTACCGGGCGCATGGCGTCTGACCCGCCACCGGCGAAGGTGGCCCGCACCACGGAGATCTTGCGCACCGGCGCGAACAGCCACCGCGATCGCGTCGTGTCCGTCGGTGCCGAACAGCGTCGTGGCCTCGGCTTGGACCGCATCAGGGGGGACCTTGACTTGCCGACCGAACACGAGCCCGACCGCCCGGTCGGTGGACAGCTCGCCTTCGAGGCCAGCTTGGAGGTCACCTGACGTGGCATAGCCACGGATGTCGACGCCATCACTGGTTGAGCGGATGAACAGACGGGTCACGTCGGGCTGTCTGGCAAGGAGCGGTGGGAGGGCAGCTGCCGCGCCTGTGCCGAGAAGGGCTAGGACGACCGGGATGACCATGAGGAGCGAGCGCCTAGGGCGTCGGCGCGGCATGAGCCGGCGGCAAGAAGCGCTCTAGGTCACCGGTTAGGTGGACATCGGCCACCGCATGATGGAGCGCACGGCGCAGCTCGTCTTCGGTCTCGGTCACCTTTGTACCTCCGTTTCCAACGGGTCTGCCCCAGCGCGAAGAGCTTGGTTTCGCCCCAGGGCCGCCAAGGCATCCGCTGCCTGGTGCTTTACCGTGCCAACCGAGCAGTGGAGCACCCGCGCCACCTGGCGCTCGGTCATGTCCTCATAGAAGCGCAGGACCACCACCGCCCGTTGGCGGACGGGGAGGACCGCCAGTGCTCGCACGAGCTGCTCACGCTCGGCCACGGCCTCGGCGTGGTCTGGCACGGGGCGGGAGGGCATCTCACCTGTGACGTTGTGGCCTGTGACCTCACGGCTGGACGACCGTCGCTGCCACCCGAGCCACCCGTTGAGCAGGGAGCGCCTGACGTACTGTTCAAGGCGCCTTTGGTCCCGGATACGCGGCCAGGCCTTGCAGGTGTTCCACAACGCTGTCTGCAGGAGGTCCTCAGCCAAGCCACGGTCGCCACAAAGCAAGTAGCTGGTGCGCAGAAGAGCATCGCCACGCTCGATGACGAAGTTACGAAAGCTCTCGTCATTGCTGCGCTCGCCCACATGCCCTCCTCTTCCTTATATAGACGCGCCGTGGACTCCAAAAGGTTGGGCCGCTTGGTCGCCGCCCGGAACAAACCCCTCGGTGCCGAGGCTCTACCGGTCCCGGGCGCCGCGCCTATCGTCCTGATCGAACGATCGGTGCGCCACCGCACTGCTTGTCGGATTTAGCCGGGCGCCGCTAACGAGTCGAACACTTCGCGGTATCGTCGCCCCGCGCCAATTAGTGCTTCGTCTGGAGCGGAATGCGGCAAACGTCAACTCGTCAATTTCCGATCAACGCTCTGCTCGCCCGCTCAGGCCGCCTGAAAGTAGACGAGCGGATGACCGTCGCGATCGAGCATAAAGAGGTGGGTCACCTGGAACGAGTAGGCGGAAGGTCCCTCGACGACGACCTCCGAGTCGCGGACCAGGGCCTCTCCGCACGCGCTAGCGACCACCGGCGCGAAAGTGTCAGCGGTCCCTGGGCCCTCGGACTCGACGGTGTGGGTGTCATTGTCGTAGGCGCCGCCGGTCCACTCGCCAAAAACGCTCTGCCACCATGACCGGTCGGAGGAGTGTAGGTCGCCCCAGAAGCTCGACGTGTAGGCGTTGAACTGCGACGCGACCCGTTTCGCTGCGGCGACAGCCGCTGGGCCGAAGGGCTGCAATCCCTCAGGTGATGGGCAGGACGCAAGGTCACTGCCACGCGCTGCCACGGGAGCCGGATAGACCGAAGCCGGAAAGCCCGGTGCGTTGGCGTTCGGAAGGGTGTCCAGCACGGGAGTGGTGATCGCGATCTGGTGCGCCAGCCCACCTCGTGGGATCTCCGCAAGCGAGGTCGCGTCCGTCCACCCGTTGCCCCAGAACGTGTCGACGTAGATGGTCCCGTTGGGGGCAACGGCGATGCCGTCTGGTTGGAAGCCACCCCGCATGCCGGGGACGCCGTAGCCGGCGATCTTGGCCGAGAGCAAGTGGACCTCAGTAACGATTTTGCTCGTGGCGACACGGTCGATGCTCCCGCCGTGACCAGCGACGAGCACCGAGCCGTCTGGCGCAACGGCCATGCCGTCGGCGTACTCGATGCCGATATCGGTTAGCTTCCCACTCGGCGTGAGCCGCCAGATCGCCCGTGGCCCGTCGGAGTAGATGTCGAGGTCCCCGTTGCCTTGGAAGGCGAGCAGCGACGGCGAAAAGCCAACCGCCGATGGCACGCTGTGAGTTGCTCTCTTCGGGGGTCGGGTTCTCGTCCGCTGGCAAGCTCGACCAGCGCTCCCGACGCCGAGACCCGGTAGACGTCCCCGCCGTCGGCCACATAAAGGGCACCCGACGCCGAGATGGTGACACCTGAGACGCCACAGAGCGGGGTGAGGCTCCTTTCGAGCCGTCCCGACTGGCGTGACGACGAGCAGCCCGCAGGCGCTGCCGCCGGTGACGTAAACGGTGCCGTCCTTCGCCACGGCGAGCTGTGAGCCGAAGTAGACGGGGAGCCGGGCGTCCACGGCCGGGCCGCCCACGCCTGCAAGGCCTGGCTGGCCGGTCCCGGCGAAGACCGAGAGGTGGCCGTCGCCCTGCCAGCGGAGGATCTGGTCCCGGTAGCGGTCAACGATGAGGAGCTCGCCGTCCGGTTCGATGGCAAGAGCCTGGGGCCGCAAGAGATCCGGCTCCTGGTGTGCCGTCTCCACTTCGCCGGAAAGCGAACGCGGGAGCGGTACAGCTCCGGGTAGGGCCTCGGGGGGTTAGGGCAGACATAGCTCTCGGCCTCTACGAGCATGCAGACAGTCGCCCACGAGACCTTCCATCGGCCATCGGCAAGGACGACATTCCCAACGAAGCGCTGCTGGTAGCCACCACTCCCCTGGTCGGAGATGCTGAATTGGACCGTCGCAACTCCTGGCACGACAACTTTGACCGTCGAGACCGAGCTGGTGCCGTTGGGCAATAGGGCCGAGTCATCGGAGCGCGTCTGAACTGCAGCGCCCGCGACGGCAGCCGCAAGCGACTGGTTGACAGCGTCGACGTAGGGAGCCAGTTGGTGCACCGGCTTAGGTGGGCCGACGAGGTGCCTAAAGTCTGTAACGACCTCCACCCGCATCGCTGTTGCACCCTGCGGTGACGACGCTGGGCTCGCGTCCGCAAACTCCATGCCGGCGGCAACAACGATCACGACAACTAGGAGGCCTATAAGCCTCTTCAGTGCCCCGTACAAGCCACGCGCAACGTTCTCCACGATCTTGCTTACGCAGAAGCCAAGAGCTTCGTTCCAGGGAAGATCGCATGTCCAGCCAAGTGCGGCAGCCCGGTCGATCTTCAGCGGGTTTTGGACCACGAACGAGTCATCAAGGGCTACTGCGAGCGGGCGGCCACCGCTCGAATGATGACGATCTCGCTTGAGTGCAAGGTGTCGATCTCGAACCCGTAGCAACCGGGACCTTTGACGTACGTTCCATCGGGTACCGCCCGCCAGCCGTCCTCCTGGTTCAGTGCGCGGCCTCCAGGAACGACGATGGGTGACAGTCCTGCTCCGTCCTGAAGCGCTACGAGGCCAGAGGCGTCGAGGCGAGCGGCCCGAACGTCGAACGGCCCTTGGTACCCAGGAGAGCTGAACCAGATGGTCTTGAAAGCCGACCAACCCTTGACGTCCGAGGCGGCGAGGTCGATGACGCCGTCGCGGACGTTGCCCGAGTTAGCGATGACGACGGCTACTGGCCCATGCCCGAACGTCGCCCCATCGAGCAAGGGGTTGTGACGCGTGACATACCCGGCCGTCACGGGACAGCTCTCGCCCGCTCGAAGGGACCTGAGTCGAACCGGTTCACGAAGCGCCCGTCGGGATCGGTCCTGGTGGGGGCGACGGGCACGTGGCTTGGCCCTCGTCCGCACACGCAAGCGCGTAGGTCGCAGGAATTGACGTGTTAGGGAAGGACCCGGCGCTGGAGGTAGTCGATGCGATGGCGCTGATCGCAGCTGCGCCAACACCGATCAATGAGCCGACACCAACGACGAGGGCAGCGACCGCATGCACCGTCATCGAGCCTACGCACCAGCGCCGTCAGTCGTCAGGACGGGCGTGCCATCACGTCGCATCTCGCGCCTTGATCCGCGGGCGTGAACACCTTGACGACTGCATTCAGGGTTGGCGCCAGGACGGCAAGGGTCCCTGGTACGCCGTCGATGGCTGTGCCGCCCATAGCTCCCAGCTAGTCAGTCGGGCCCTAGCGCTCTGACCTGTAGAGCGCCCGCGCCTTCCCGTCCAACCTCTCCCGTTCTCCCAGCCTTTATATGACACAAATCACACGGTTAGCTCAGAGTGGTCGGATTAGTTGGGCTCGCGTGGTCAGTTCTTTTTGCCCGGACGTGCAAACTTTGGTAATTCCCCGAAATGTGGGCTCCTGGCGTTGGGGGATGAGCCCAAAGTGGTGAAATGCCAAGACGCCAACAAATCTGGGACTTTTTGGCCCAGAGAGGCGCTACTGAAAGAGAACATCACAGTAACCTTTATAACGTACCCACACGGAAGGAGCTTCGAGGTTGGCATCACGAAAAGGTGTTCTCGCGACGTCGGATCCAAATTGCAATCATCAGTTGGAAGCAAACTATAACGAGCCGGTCCGCCGAGGGAGGGACGATTTGCCGAGCGTTGGCCACCGGCAGAACTGGACGTGCAGCGGTCAGCGAACCGCGGTGGCCTGACTGCCCGCCAGGCTCGGACAAACAAGGTCCATGGCCAGTGGGTTCTTCGTGGAGCGGTCACTGATCGCCGAGCGCACGGCCGAGGCCCTTAGCGAACTTCGTCGCCAAGGCCGACCGTGGAACCACGCGCCGTTTGGCTGGGCTGTCGTCAATGGGCGCCTTGTGGCCAATCCCGCCGAACAAAGCAGCCTCGCAAGGATCCGCCAACTACGGGCTGCTGGTGTGAGCTACCGCAAGGTCGCGGCCGTTCTCGACGCCGAAGGCCGATCGACGAAGCGCGGCGGGCCGTGGCAAGCGGCGAGCGTCCGATCTGTTTTTCGCACCGGAGCGCTACTGAGTCCCGAGACCTTTGAGGACTGTCGACTACCGCCTGGGGACCCGACGGACAACCGGCACCCAGCGGTGCCCCCTGAAAGGAGATGACGAGCCATGCCGTCCAACCAGTACCCTGTGGGTCGCCCCGTACCGGGTTACGGGGATGGGGTCGCCGGCCTGGAGGTCCACCCCGAAGCCGAGACGCTCGTCCTGCGTTTGGAGGCCGATGTCCGCATCCGGGCCGTCGAAGCTGAAGTCCGCGTCGACCACTGGCGTGCCCAGCTCGTGTACCCCGGTCCGGAAATAGGCTACGACCTCGACCGCGACGGCTTCTTCGCTGATCTCGCGCTGGCTCAGGGGAAGTTTGCCGTGCTCGACCTTGAGAATTGTGGCCTTGAAGGGGCCAACGCGTTGAACGTCCTCGACGCCGAGGGCCCGGAATTGGCCGCCTTCGCAGAGTTCTTCGCTGGGGGGTCGTTCGCCGACGACATCGACTTGGACCAGCTGCCCCGCGGCCTCGTGATTGTCGACAAGCTCTGGGTGCCGGGACCTTTCCGGGGGCGCCGGTTCGGATTACTCCTTACGGCCGCTGTACTTCGTGAGCTGGTACCCGAGCGTCTAGCTGTCTGTATGCCCTCCGACTTTGAGGTCAGTCCTTTGTCCCCCGAACGGGATGTGGCAGATGCACGGAGCCGCCGCTTGTCGGAGCGCTTCGGTTTCCGCCCGTACCGGGCGGGGCTCTTTTACCTCGACCCGGACCTGGGGGCCGTGAAGGAAAAGATTGAGCGGTTCTCTGCGGAGATCGACGCGGCTCCGGCGATCAAGTTGCCATAGGACGGTCGCCAGGAGCCTGCCAGGCGTCGGCCTCGGCTCCCGCCAACTCGTGCCCGGGACCGAAAGGCGTCGAGCTGTTCGCCCGGCGCCGTCGTCCCGACCAAACCATCGTAAAAGGAGAAGGTATGACCGACATGCAGGAAAATGCTCTGGGCCAATCAAAATCCGAGATAGCTCGACGTGCCGGGGTAAGTCTCCCTACCTGGCGCAAATGGGAGAGGAACGCCGCGAGTGTCACCCCGAGGTTGGCCGCGAAATGCAAGCGGGCGCTCGAAGAGCTGAAGGGCGACGGCCGCCAGGAAACAGCGGAGCAGGCCCCTCCAGGCTCATTGGCCAAGGTCGCCGAGGCCTGGGAGGACGGGATCCTGACGCCCAGGCAGGCGTGCGCCATCTCGGCCACCCTTTCGAGCTGGGCAGAAAACGACCTTGAGGACTGGCTTGAAGGGCGCTCGGGTTGGCCGCTCCATCGAGTGGGCCCGTTCGCTTACTTCGACCTGAGGGTCACGATGCTCATCGCGGACAACGCCGCCTTCGCCGCCAAGGCGATGGAGCGCTGCCTGGCAGTGGACGACGAGATCGAAAAGGGGTCCTCCCCTTTGACCGAGACGGCTGCTATCTTTGACGAGGTGCTTATGGGAGCCGCCCTCCGAAGCGCTGAGGAGCTTTACCGGTACCTGCCCACAGCTGTTCGAGGACATCCCTGCACGCCCATCTCTCGATCGCAAGGTTCTCGAAGACCTGGACGACGACGAGGATGTCCCCCTGGGCGACGACGATTGGGAGGACGTTGGGGAGGCCTTTGACAGCCTGGCCCGCTGGGACGATTGGGAGATCCCGCTCCGCATTGGGCATCGGCTCCTACCGCTCATCCTGGAAGTACGGCACCCGTTCAGATGGTTCGACGTCGATGGCCCCCGTCCCCCCATGCGGCAGACGGTGTTGGACCACTTCGGGATCACTGACAGGCAGCTCACAGAAGCACTGGGGAGCCGTCTCGGTCCTGAGGAGGAGGGTCAGGACCAGCGCGGTGACGCGGGAGAGCTGACGCGTGCTTTGACGTCCCTGAATCGTGCCCTTTGGCGCAAGATCGGGCGCTCCGGGGTTTCCGTGGCCCATGCGTCAGGAACAGGTGGCTTATCGGTGTACTATTTTGCCGATCCTTGGTACACGGGGGACACTGTGATGAGGCCACATTCCGGACCCGACGGCGTCAATCCGGCCGCCTCTAACTGCCACGTGACAACGGTTGACAGTCCAATGCTCGGAAAGGACAACTGAACAGTTGCTGACGTTGGACAGCGACGTTTTGCGAACCGGGACGGCTCGGCGAAGTCGTAATTGAACGTAGCCCACGAACCGTGATGGACGACAATCTCTGCTTCAGCACCTGACGGACCAATCGCCGAGGCAGCGTCGGTGACGATCGTGGGGATAGCTTGGCCCCTGTCGTCAAACATCTGGAGTGTCGGATAGCCAGCGATCGTGCACGCTCGCTCAGAAATGTTGCGGAGGGCCACGCGACCTCCGACCTCACTCTTGCCAAGTTCCGTGTGGACGACGACGACTGCGATTTCATCCCCACGACAAACCGGGACAACACCGGGTGAAGCATTTAGCTGGCTGTCCGTTCGGACGGCCGCCCACACAGCTACCGCAAGCGATACAGCCGCGAACAGGACCACCACCCGCTGCAATCGGATGTTCGAGACTGTCGCGGTGATGTTTTGGACTGTCGAAAGGTAGGTGACGAGGATTGTCAGTTCTTCAGAAAGTCGGTCCGCAAGCTGGATTCTGGTGCTCTCGCATGGCCTCGACAAGCTTGGTCGGTGAGCGCGGCGGCCCGCCTGGAGGATCGGGGTGCGCCTCGACCATTTCCATGACCTCCCGACGATACGACCAGTCGTCGCCCGCGGAACCGTCGTATCTCGTAGGCGGCCACCTCTGAGTCGAAGGCCTCGGTCTTGACCAGCTGGCGAGTTTGCTTGAGGGTTCTCACAGTCGTACGACGCCGGGCGTTCTTCGCTAACATGTCACGCAAGTCGGCGATGCGGCGGCGATGTTCAACGAGGAGGTTGGTCAACGCCCAGCGCAAGACCAGTCCCTGAAAAAAATCGTCGGCAAACTGTGCTATTGACCAGTCGCTTTCCGGCTCCTGGCGTCCGGCTCTGAACCTCGGGTCGATAGCATCATGGCGCCTGCAACCGATGGTGAGCGCACGGTCCGACTCGTCGCTGAAGGCACTCGGATAGGCCATTCGGATCGCTGGCCACTCGTCGGAGCGCCACGCGAGCCGTGAGTTGGTAAAACCGACGATCCCAAAAGCTTGATAGTTGTCCGTAGATGGATCGAGCGGTACCCCGACTTCGGTGGTTATAAGTTGGATCGAGGGAAGCTCGCTCCCATGCGAAGCCGAGCAAAATGCTCCAGGAAACCTTTCCTTGACCCAAGAGGAGCAGGCTCTCCGGTGCTCGGCCATGAAACCGTGGGTTGCGCTGGCGCGGAGGTTCGAGGGAGATTCGATAGATTGACCGCTCGCCAGCACCCACTTGGGCAGGACCTTCCAACCGACCCGCTTGAGGACCCGCGTCACTGGCTTACCGGTATGCATGCGAGGGGAAGAGGTACCGTGCGTTCACCGTAACTCCGATTGAGGAGGCCAGTGAGGGCTGTTGAAGTCGGCTCGTCGGGAACAAAGAGTATCACTAGGGCGCTGAGACCATTGCTGACTGAGAAGACGTGGGGGAAGGCCGCTCTCATTCCCGTGGGCAGCGACGACTTGTGTGTCGCCATAAAATGGCTTTGCTCTGGCGTAACAACGAAGCCGAGGCTCCTCCACCCGCCGGGGCGTGATCGCGCCGACTTTATCCACTCGACGACATCTTCGTCGCCACCGAAGCGTCCCTGCCGCCACCCGAGCTGGTCAATACCATCAATTAGGGATTGGACATTTGATGGAAGGTAAAGCTCTGTTACCCAAACGCCGGCTAAGTGGAGGTCCTCACCGTCTCGCAGTTTTCCCACTTCATTCTCTCTGTCGACGAGTCGCTTGTGAAGTTCTGACTCCCTCGCGTCATCGCGCCACATCTTCCGCCGAATGATGAGGTTCTGGAACCATAAGGGTCGCGGAAGCCGCAAAAAAAGGCGCCGTCTCAGGCGCGGCCTGCGGCTCATTGGACGTTTGAGGCGTATCGTCGGTACCCGTCTGGTTCGGCTGTTCATGGCTCGGAGGTGGCTTTGCACGGAGTCGCTGAGGGATAAGCTTCGCGATCAGACGGCTGAAAGAAGATGGGACTCCTTGCTGGTTACTTGGTTCTTCGAGGGTCATGATAAGAGACGGGCGAGCATGCGTTCATAGGTGGATGCCGCCCTGGCTTATTGTGAGGCGGATGTTCTGGTACAGCTCGACCATTTCGTGGGCCGCCAAGGAGCCGGACCGTGGCGGTTGGGACTCAAAGACTTGGCGGATGACGTTGGCCTTGGGGTGCGGGCCATCCCGGACCACGAAGCGTGTGCTTGGTGGAAGACTCCACGGAAGTGCCTGTGGACCCACCATTCGATCTCACCAGGTTTGGCGTCACCGTGCGCCCGTTTGCACGCGCTGCATGTGACTGGCTTGCCGCGAGCGGGTCCAAAGCATGAAGCGAGCGTGAACAAACCCGCGGCTTTACATGCGGACTGGCGCTTTGTAAACGCCTCGTTGGAACGCGAACTCGGAATAACTATTCCCCGCTCGCGAAGATCATTGTCCAAACGACTACCGAGGCGGAGAGCGGGCCCATCTGCGAAGAGCACAAAGGGTACTCCGAACCCCAGGAGCACGTCGAGGTAAGGCCCAAAGCGACTGTCGCCGTGAGCATCGAGGACAAGATAACCCAAGGCGTCGAGGGTTGCGTCCTCGCCAACGATGGCTGGGTTATTGAAGAAGGCAGGCAGTAAGATTTGCTCTGACTCACCCTCGACAACTATCACGGCGGAGGCGAATAATGCGGCACGGACGTCGTCCGCGGCGGCGAGGCGGGCAAAGGCTCGCGAACGGTGAAGTCGTTTTGCACCCGCTTTGGCATTTGATGGTGCCGGGAAACGGGCCGCGACCGTTGGGCCTCCCGAGCCTCCGTGTAACCGCGTGATCCTCCGTAGGTCGTTTTCGGATCCGACCGGGACGAGATAATTGGAATGGGTCACCACGAGGAACTGGGCAGCTCGCATTTCTGTGAGATGTGCCAAGAACTCTCTCTGGCGCGTAGGGAACATGTTGGTAGCAGGCTCGTCGAGCAGTGCGATGCCCCCTGCCCCCGGCGTAGCGACGGTGACGTTGGTGAGGACCTCCAGCGCGCCGGCCCCCGCCATGTCTATGCGGACATCGTCATCGCCGATGGCAACGCGTGGCTCGCAACGGAGGACGCCAACCGGTGGGTCCTGCAGGCGCTGCCACACCAGCTGAGTCTGGCCGGCCAGGTCGGTTGAGGGGAGTAACTGTTCCTTGTAGCCGCTTGGCCGGAGTTCCTCTTGGGCCTGGATGGACAGGCGCAGGCCGGTCAACTTCGTGAAAGTGTGGCAGATCCGCTCGAACTCGCGGCGTTCGGGGACAGTGCCCACTATGAGGCGGTAGAGCTGGAGCGGAACGGTGGCTGAGGCATCGCCGTCAAGAGGCTCGTATCCCGGCCATGGCTCGTAGTAGAAGCGGGGTGGTTGTCGGGACCCTTCGGTCAGACGGAGCCGGGGTCGAACGACGTCCGCCAGGGCGCTGCCGAAAGGGAGGCTCCACATGTACCCGGCAGACAGGAACTCCGGCCGGAAGACTTCGAGGCAAGCGTCCGTCAACGGGTGCTGTTGGGCGTTCGTCCCGTGAAGCGCCCATGACGTGGATCCCGACTGAGGGAGGAGGCTCCGAAACCCCAGCTGCGACCGTCCCTCGCTAGTCGCAAGGTCCAAGCCGACGATCGGCGGGTCGACCAACGAGGGGGCGACCGTTGAAGACGAGAGCGCGGGACCAGGTCTGAGGGTCCCGGGCATGGCTTGGCCTCCAAGGACACAGTGGTAGGTATGCCCGTTTTCAGAGGTGTCCCCGAACTCGTACGAGACGTTGAACTGGGGGTTTGCCGACCGGTTGAAGGTCACCACGATCCGGCCGTTACGCATCAGCTCCACTGCGCTGACCGGAAATGCGGCAGCAATGACGTCGACCCAATCGGGGGGCAGAGTCTCGTTCTGCCTACGGCTCACGCCCTCGTAAGCCTTGACCTCGGCAACGGCCCTAATGAAGATCGCCAAGCGCTCCATCTGCTCGTCGTCCAATCGGATGGAGGCGGCGAGCCACCCGTCGGAACGGCCAGAACCTATCCTCGGCACGACCCGCTCCCATGCGGCCGTCGTCAACATAGACCTCCGGTCCGGTTCGGCTACGCCGGCAGCGAGAAGAAGCGTGAAGGCCGTTGAAGCTATCCGCAGAACGTTCGTCTTGCCCGCGCCGTTCGGACCCACAATCACGTTGATCTCAGGCTCCAAGGCAATGTCGATCGAGTCGAACGAGAGGAAGTTCTCAGCCTCCAACCGCGTGAGTATCATCGCAGCTCAGCTTCCGTGACCAACCGACACGATCCATCGTGTCAGAGTCAACGAAGCGGGAGGTGGATGGTCGGGCCTGGTCTCGAAAGAGGCATGGCCCTGGGCCACCAGCTCTGGGCAAGGGCACCGGGGTACAACAGGATCAGGTCCGACGGGAGCCTTGCTCGACCTGCGACCGGTCGGCGATAAGGAAAGCAGAAGGGTTACTGCGGCGCCCGGGACTGCACTACGCGTATGGTTGAGCACACGACAAATCTCGCCGGGGGCACGCCATGGTCGATCGGAAGACAGCAAAGACGCCACCAGACCGGGTCGCAATGCTCGAACGGCTAATCGTTCACATGCGACGGAACGAACCATTCAGCGACGACGAGCAAAAGGTTGTGGACCAGATCCTTGAGAGCTACCGGGACGAGCCTCTCCAGAAGTTGGGGGAGATCGTTGTTGGTGAGCTGTACTGGGCGCAGTACGGTACCCATATTGGCGGGGGTCGACGAGGCCCCGCTCGCCGTGACCGACCCTCCTTCGGGAGCGAGGGGAGTTTCTTGGTCACGGTCACGCGCATCGTCAACCAGCACGTCGTGGAGGTAGCCAACCCACTCGGCGAGAAACAACAATACGACCCGCAGGAACTGCGGCACTGGGGCCTCTCCTGGGTGTCAAGGCCGTTCCATGTCACCGGTTACCGCGCCCGGTGCTTGAAGTGCGGGGAGAACTTCGAGCCAAAACCTGAGGCCCGTAAATGGCGGGTAGATGACCTGGTACACCACAACCACGAAGACCATACTGAGTGTGGCGGGGCAGGCGTGTTGGTTGGGGCATCGGGAACTCGTTGAACATGAGCTCCCGAGTGCATATAGCCATCCCCTTCGGCAACGTTCAGCAAACACGGGAGCACGCTCGTCCCGGGGACCACTAGTGAGAGCGCCGTTTACGGCCTCAGGCGAGGCGACTCCCGATCTCATGGCTCTATTGATGGTTGGTCGAGAGCGCGGGTACCTAACGCCCGACGACGTTATCGCGGTGCTGGAAGGTGTCGAGGTGAAGCCCAGAGCTGATCTCCCTTGTAATCGGGAGAGTGAGGGCCGAAGGCATCGAATGGCGGGAGTCGGGAGAGCTGCTCTCGGACGAAGGCCTGCACGAGTTCGCATCCCAAGTCCGGGCTGTCGCCAAGACTCAGCGCAACGGGGGCATGATCGACCCCCGTCCGACCTGGAGGCTCGTGCTCGACGCCGCCAAAGCCTTCACGGCGGCCGGTCGTACACGGTTCCGTCTCGTTGAATTGGTTGAGGAAGTCCAGAGCCGAGACCCGAGCCGAGGTCGAACGACCATCCATCCGATCGTGCAGGGGATGACGGTCGATGTGGGCAAGGGGCCGCCGTCTGCTTGCGGTAAACCGTTGCGACACGTGGACCGCGGGCTATACGAGCTGGTCAGCACCCCGGCAGTCATCGACACGGGTCGGCCACCGTCCCCTCACCCGAGCCGGGGTGGGGGTCGGCGTCGAACGCGGTCGGTTGGCGAAGCCGAACTGCGCAAGCGAGTCGAGGACCTGACGGCGGGGTTCGATCTATACGTCGAGTACTTCGACCAGCGGGTGCCCTTCGTCCGGGCGGGTCAGTACGAGAATCACCGAGCCACAATCAATAGCCGTCTCGGGCTCGGCAGCGTGGCAGCCGCCATCGGCGATGAGGCCTTCATCATCCTGTTGTACGAAACCCTGCAAGCCTGGGGCATCGGCCGTCGAAGGTCGGTGCTTCGCCCGGCCGGCCAACTGCAGGCGGCGCTTAGACGCCACGTCGACGACCTGACCCGCCTGGAGCGGCTGCGGATCGAGGAGCTGGGCGACGAAGATATCCCTGTGGTGTGTACGACACTCAACCGTTTGATCACTGATCTGGATGTCGTCGACAACCAAGCGCGTATTGTTCGCGGGAACGAAGACCCTCCACCACCTGCTCCCAAATCTTGTGCCACCGATGGACCGGGCTTGGACTGGCGCCTTTTTCGGGTGGGGGCCGCTCGACCCCCAGAACCACCAGAGGGCGATCCTGACAGAAGCCTTCTCAACGATGGCCGAGATCGCAAGGAACGTGCACCCCGGCCGCCTCGTTGGAGCCGGTTGGCGAACCTCGTCCACGAAGATTCTCGACAACGCCCTCGTCGGCTACTGCATGGCTCACGGGATCGGTGGCTGAATCGTATGTGCCATGGTCACGGGAAGTAGCCGCCGTGGTCGGTTGCTCCGTCGATGCGCTGATCGGGTCAAGTGTTCACCACGGACAGGACCACACGAGGTTGCTCCTGACCTCCGCGCCGCCTACGAAACGGCTCATCCGATGACCGACGGAACCGATCCCTTCCCCATGGTCTAATTGGCGATTCACGCTGCGAACGGCGCGTCGATTGAGCAGGCACCGGCGGGTTCGTGAAGCTCGGCACTGGCGTCACTACTAGGTAGGACGGCGGGCCATCCGCCACACGAGAGGGATGACACCCGCTCAGCTTCCGTCCGCTCGCCTGAAGGCGACCTTTTTATCGGGGAACTTTGCCACCAATGCAGTGAGGGCGGCTTCAGTGTCGATGCCCCAGTTGTTGAACAGGACGTACGTCTGCTGGTCCGTCGCATCGTAAAAGGGATCATCGACGAACCATCTCTTCATGTCGACGCCTGGGTAGGTCATCAGAAGTGCCTCTTCGACCGGCGACCCCGGGCTCACCTGACCGGGCAAGGTCTTCATCTTGCGCTGAGGAAGGACTTCCCGTATGAGCGCAAGCGCCGCTCCTCGTTTGACCAGTTCACTAACCATCACCCTCATAGCTTGGCGCTTGTTCTCGGAGGGAAGTTCGTTCCCATCGACGATGATGTTGTACCTCGTGAAGTCCTTGCCCTCGGCTCGCGCCTTGGCTGCGACAGCGTCTTTGCGTCGTAGCTTGACCTGGTAGTCGGCCGCCTCGGGAAGGGGGAGCACCTGCTGAATGTCGACCAGGCCTTGACCGTCGACCTTGTACGGGATGAGACGGATGCAGCGGATATCCATCCCCTCGAACCCGTTGAGCCAAAGGACCGTAGTCGTGATCTCGCGACCGAAGTCGGCTGAAACTAAAAGGATCTCTTACCTCGGTTGAAATGACGGGCTCATCCCCGGCAGCTGTGCCTAGGAACTCTACGAGCGTGGCTCGGGGGTCAGTGTCGTTTCCAGAGAGGTGCTTTTTGCAGTGGGCCTCGTACGTGGCCGCCACTTCGTCAAACGTCATCGACGACACCATGGCGGCATAGCGGATGGCCTGCAGCTCCATGTGACCACCTTCTTCAGTCCGCTTCAGCTCGATCACCACGAGGCGGCCTTCCCGGTCGATCGCGAGTAGGTCTATCCGGCGCCTGGCGTCTTCCCAATCGCCGAATTCCTCGGCAATAACGAGGAGGTCCGATCCCAGCGGTTTGTAAATAGTAGTCGATCGACCCTGAGAGCACGTAGCAATAGTGCCAATCGGTCTTGTGATAGTGGTTCGCGCGAATGGAGCCCGCCTTCGAGGTGATGAGGACAGCGCTTTTCATCTCCTCGTCCGCCAACGGCAGGATCGAGCCGCGTGCGTCGGCGAATTCCTTCGTCATCGGGACGATGGGGTCGTCCAGAAACCGTTGATTGCCACTGAGCTTGTTCTTCAACATAGGGAGACCTTGGATGGACGGGCCTGCCGGCGCCGCCGTTTCGCCGCGCAGTTTCATTCAGGCGCTCGCCGCTGTCAACGCGATTTATTTCCAAGCTTGCATTCCCCGGAGAATCCTTCTAGTTAGGGCCGCGACGCCATGATCAAGGTCACGATCCTCGTCCCCGCTTACAACGAAGGGGAAACCATCATCCAAGTTCTGCAACGGGTGAACGAGCAGGTGGTGCCAGGAGTTTCCTTCGACGTTGTCGTGGTTGACGACGGTTCGAACGACGGGACGGTCAAGCTTCTGGAGCAAAATCCAAAACTTTACACGCAGCTCATCAAAATGCCGACCAACGGCGGCAAAGGTGCTGCGGTCAAAGCCGGGATGGCGGTCGCGACCGGCGAATACATCCTGTTTCAGGACGCTGACTTGGAGTACGACCCGGCGGATTATGCAAAGTTGTTGATGCCGGTGACGCGATTTTCCGCCGACATTGTCATGGGCAGCCGGATCGCAGCGCCACCCTGCACGCGTGTGGCATATTTCTGGCACAAGATCGGCAACCGGCTTATCACTCTGTTGTTTAACGTGATCAACAACACGACGTTTACGGACATTTACACATGTTCCTTGGTTTTCCGGCGCTTGTTGGTAAAGCCCGAAGAATTGAAAACGGCGGGGTGGGAGCAGCAGGCTGAGATCCTCACGCTGGCCGTGAAACGCAGCAAGGTGTACTACGAGGTTCCCATCTGCTACTACGGACGCACGTACGAAGAGGGGAAGAAAATCCGCGCTCACCACATGGTGGCGGTGGTCGCCACGATTATTTCGCGGGGTCTGTTTGCCCGGTAGCGGGCAACGAATATACGAATAAGGTGGCACCGATCCGCGCCACCGGTGAATGGGCTGCCCGGAACCAATCGTATTGGGGCGACATCAGGTGCGTCGCCGACACCACCAAATAGCCGTCGGAAAGTGTGCAAACTTGCTCCGCCTTGACGCGTTCGTTCGGGATCTGCAGATGCTCGATTGCGATGCCAGTGCCGAAGTAATCGAGGTAGACGCGGGCCACGTGATTCTGCTCCATCCATTTCTTCAGTCGTTTGCCGCCCTGACCCCAGTCGAAATTGGAATCCAGAAGATAGTCCTGTCCATGGGCTGGGCCGCCCGCAAGTTCATTGAAATAGGCCAGGTAATCGTTACGGGCCGAATAAGCCGCCACGGCCAGCAAGGCGGCGAACAGCCAGCAAGCGATCTGGATCGGCGGCCTGGCGTGGCGGTATTCGATGCCCGCCGTCACAGCGAGCAACGGGTAGATGGGCAGAACGTGGCGGATGCCGATGTCGGCTTTGCTGGTGATGGCACAAGCGAGATAGACGGCGGCAGCAATCAACGGGGTGGCTTCGGCGAAGCTCCACTGGCGAATGCGTCGTAGCGCCATCACGATGGCGGTAGTGAGTAGCAGCAACAGCGCGACCGGTGTTTTGACAAGGATGGCGACGGGATAGTAGTACCACCAACCTGCCCTTGACCATTGGCCTAGCAGGTACGAGTCATGGCCGCCGAACACATGCATCAGCATGATCGTGAATCCCTTGAAGAAGTCGCGTGGGACCAGAAGGGGTCTGAGGCCGGTAAACCATGCCGGAATCTGGAGGTGATGCGCGTCTGTAACCGGGATCGGCGGCGGCGGCGACCAGTGCGGAAAGTAGAGCAACAGGACCGTGATCCAGGTGGTGGCGAGAAAGAGGCAAAGAGTGACGAGAATTCTTCGCGCGGAAACTGGATGGTTTGAGCGCGGGAGCCGCCACCAAGCGACGAGCGCGAGCAGGGCAAAGATAGGGATAAGGATGATGGCGGTGTACTTGGTGAGTAGCGCACCGCCGAAAGCGAGCCCCGCCGACAATGCCGTTCGTGGCCGGGGCGATCCCAGAAAGCGGGCGAACATCCACACCGTCAGCGGCAACATTAACGCGATGCCCGGGTCGGTGATGATCAAGTGCCCATAGGCGAGGGCAAGAGGATTAAAGCACCAGGCCATCAACGCGAGCAATCCGCCGCCTAGGTTGCTGAGGGATTTGGCCCAGAGGAACACAAGGACACCGGTGGCCAGGGTGACCAGAGCCTGCATGAATCGACCCCAGAAGAGCAGATCGTCCGCATTGTTTTGGCTGCCATAGACCAGGTCGCGGCCAAAGAGTTGGGCTTCGTTGGCGGGGTAATGATAGAAGGGCAGAAGCGCGGGCGCGAGTTTCTCGCCGGGATCTCGCGCGTATGCCCACGTGACGGCGAGATCCGAGAAGAATGTTCCGTGGAAGTAGACGACCTCGTCCGTCGGCGATTTCACGTTGAGATACAGCAGGGGCAACGCGCTCCAGAGTTGCATCAACGGTGGGTGCTCGGAGTTGAGATAGTAGCGGCGGCCCTGCCAGTAGGAGTAGCCTGCGCCCAGGAAGGCGGTTTCGTCCATGGTGGCGGTATCGTCGCGCATCGGCACCCACATCAACCCCAAGGTGATGCCGAGAACCAGCGCGACGGCGGCCCACAGGAGGCGGCGACGAATCATGGTGTCTTGGTAGGCGAAGCCGGGGGGCGAGTCGAGATTTTTCGTGATTTTTGCAAGGAACGGCCTTACAAAGTGCGGCCTAATGAAAATCGTTGTTGCATACTCAGGCGGGTTGGACACATCGGTCATTTTACACTGGTTGAAGGAGACCTATCGGTGCGAGGTGGTTGCGTTCTGCGCCGACATCGGCCAGGAAGAGGAACTCAAGGGCCTCGACAAAAAAGCCAAGGCCACAGGCGCGAGCAAGTATTACGCGCTCGATCTCGTGGAGGAATTCGCGCGCGATTTTATTTTCCCGATGATTCAGGCGAGTGCGATCTACGAAAACCAGTATTACCTTGGCACGAGCATCGCGCGTCCGCTCATTGCGAAGGCGCAAGTCGACGTCGCACGCAAAGAGAACGCCGACACCGTGGCGCATGGCGCGACGGGGAAGGGCAACGACCAGTGCCGGTTCGAATTAACGTATGCCGCGCTCGCACCGGATTTGAAAATCATCGCGCCGTGGCGATTGCCGGAGTACCAGAGCCGATTCAAAGGCCGTGCCGAGATGCTGGCGTACTGCAAAGAGAAAGGGATTCAAGTCGAGGCGAGCGCGAAGAAACCGTACTCGATGGATCGCAATCTCCTGCACATCTCGTTTGAATCGGGCGTCCTTGAAGACCCGTGGGCCGAGCCTCCGAAAGACATCTTCAAGCTCAGCGTCTCGCCCGAGGACGCGCCTGACAAATCGGAATACGTCGAACTCGATTTCGAGTCGGGCAACTGCGTGGCGGTGGAAGGCAAGAAGTTGTCGCCCGCCAACATCCTGCGCACGCTCAACAAACTCGGCGGTGCCCACGGCATCGGCCGTGTCGATCTCGTCGAGAACCGGTTCGTCGGCATGAAATCGCGGGGTGTATACGAAACGCCCGGCGGCACGATCCTGCATTTCGCGCATCGGCAGATGGAAACGCTGACGATGGACCGGGAGGTCATGCACCTGCGCGACTCGCTCCTCCCGCGCTACGCGGAGTTGGTGTATTACGGATTCTGGTTCAGCCCCGAGCGGGAAGCGCTGCAGGCCTTCGTCACCGAGAGCCAGAAGAACGTCACAGGAACGGTGCGGCTGAAGCTCTACAAGGGTAACGTCATCACGGCGGGCCGCAAGTCGCCCGTCTCGCTTTACAATCCATACGTCGCCACCATGGAAGCCGACCAGGGCGCGTACAACCAGACCGACGCCACCGGTTTCATCCGGCTGAATGCCCTACGATTGCGGACACGGGCGAGCGTGCTGAAGAAGTCCAAGCGATAGCGGCGGAACTTCCGGGGCCCTCCCGATTTCGCTCGCCGCACGAGCTGTCTACGTTGATAGTCGCGACATGACGAAGCGGTTTGTTTTGGCATTGGCAGCGGTTTCTTTCTCGCTGACGGGCTCACTGTTGTTGTCGCAAGCGCAGACGAATTTACCGTCGGCGTCACCGGCGGGCGCAAGGCAGGTTGGCACTTCTGTAGAATCGACCAAGCCTTGCTTCAAGTGCAATGGGACGGGCCAAATCAAGTGTCCCGTATGCAAGAACGGCCAGATGGATTGTCCGGGTTCATGCCTCAAGCTGTCCAGAGAGATCTGGCAGCATATGACCGTTGCGGGCCACCCGCCGACTGACTTGTGGCAGGAATTCTACTCGAGCAATGGGCGGCCGTACGGGGCTTGGAACCAAAGCCACGTCGGTGACGTCATCGAGATGCAAAATGGCACGCCTGTGAACATTGGCAAGTGCAAGATTTGCGGGGGGACGGGCCATGTTCTGTGCACGAAGTGCCAAGGAACTGGCATTATCGTGTGCGACATTTGTGACGGGAAGAAGGTGGTCCCCGTATCGTGGACGGCCTTCAAGAATCCGAAGCTCAAGAACCCGCCGAGCGAGTTCAAGCTGAAAGACGGACGAATCATTGTCGGCAAGATCACGATGAGTAGTCAGTCGTCTCTGTGGATAAGAATCGAAACGGGCGAGACGATCAAGGTTGAGAAAGCCGACCTGCAGGACGCGCCACCCGTCGGGCTGTAAGGCGCGGTAACCCCAGAATCAACACGTGACGCTTTCCGCCGTGGCGGCATCGCTACTGAATTTGCTTAGCGGTCAAACCATCTTCGGGGATAAGTGCAGGGTTAGGGCCCCCTACGACGCGGGTCTGGAATTGAGCAGCGGGGGGTGATTGCGACGGCGCCACAACCCCGAACGCCTTTATTTCACTGGCTTTGGTGGCGGGCTAGAATCTTGTTGATATTTGGCAGGGTTTGGGTATCGTTTTACTGCTAGCAATATGGAAGAAGCTCGCAGTGAGATTGGTGGAATGGCCAACAGCCTAGTTTGCTTCGTGGCAGTCCGAAACCCGACGAGCGGGAACAGTCACTGAGACCTCCCTACCGCAGCAGAAGGAAATAACAACAGCACCTATGGCAACCAAGCTATTCGTGGGTAACCTGTCATTCAACACGACGGAAGGCCAGATTCTCGATCTGTTCAAGCAGGCGGGTAATGTGGTCAGTTGCGAACTCATCATGGACAAGTTCACGGGCAAATCCCGCGGCTTCGCGTTCGTACAGATGGGCACGCAGGAAGAAGCCAACAAGGCTGTGACCGATTTCAACGGCAAGGAAATCGATGGTCGCGCCCTCACCGTCAATGAAGCGCGTCCGCGCGAAGAGCGTCCCCGTGGGGATTTCGGCGGCGGCGGTGGTGGCGGCGGATTCGGCGGTGGTGGCGGCGGACGTGGCGGCAAGCGTGACTTCGGTGGCGGCGGTGGTCGCGGTCGTCGCTAATCCGATACGCACAATACAGCATTCGAACGAAGGACGTCCTGCACAACCAGGGCGTCCTTTTTCTTGGCGGCGGCCGGCCGCTCAGGCGGGGGAAGAACTGCCCGTAAGCCGCTCGGCAATGAGTCGTTGTTGGGGCGGCGGTTCGCGACCGCCGCATGCGTCGTTACAACAAGGCCAGCACGTCTTCGGGCTTGGCTACAATGTGCTCTGCACCGCCCTCAACCAATTCGTCGCGGTCGCGAAAACCCCACAACACGCCAACGGCGTGCATACCAGCCGCGCGGGCGGTGCGCATGTCGGTGTTGGTGTCGCCGAGATAGAGCCAATGCGGGGAGGGGATGCCGAGTTCCTGCGCGATCTGGAGCGCGGCGGTGGGGTCAGGTTTCAGGGGCACGTCCGGCAGTTGGCCGCGCACGACGGCGAACGGCGACGGCTGGAAGTAATGCGCGATCATTCGCTTGGTGAAATCATCGGGTTTGTTGGAGAGCACAGCCAGCCGGTGGCGGCGCTGCGCCAGCGCCAAGACCAATTCGGGAATCCCGGCGTACAGCCTCGTCAGGTCGAAGCAATGATGGTCGTAATACTCGCGCATCCGGCGCAAGACTTCGTCCTGCAGTCCCTGCTTGCCCTCAGGCAAAGCGCGGGCGCAGAGTTCCCTCGCGCCGTCGCCAACCTTATAGCGGTAACTTTCCACGGGATGGGCGGGGTAACCGAGTTGGGCGAGCGCTACGTTGGTCGCTGTTGCCAAGTCGGCCAGCGAATCGGCAAGCGTCCCATCGAGATCGAAAAGCACGGCGCGGATAGTCATCGTGAAGTATTTCTATAGCAGAGAGGCGCGGCGCTGTCGTCTTTTTAGTTGTCCGTCGCCGGAGCACTTGGTAGTTTCGCACCATGAAAACAACGCAATTGCTGGGCGTGGCATTGGCGATAGTGGTCGGGGTGGCAAGCACTGCGGTGGGACAGGGAATGATGGGGCGCGGGCCGCGCGACCCGGGCGAGCAACTGGCGAAACTTTTCGGCAAGAACACGACGTTTTCGGCCGATGCAAGCGTGAGCATCACGGATCCCCGCGGCAAGGAAATGCCCGCGATGGAGTTTTCCTACGCGATGCTTGACGGCAAAGTGCGCACTGACATGGACATGGCCAGGATCCACGGCACCGGGATGACGCCGCAAGCCATCATGCAGATGAAGTCGATGGGCATGGATCACATCGTGCACATTTTCCTGCCCGAGAAGAAAGTGGCCTACATGATTTATCCTGGAATGAAAGCGTACTGCCAGATGGACACGAGCAAGTCGTCCGCCCAGAAGGAAGGCAAGGAGCCGAAGATCGAGAAGACGGAACTGGGCAAGGAAACGGTGGATGGCCATCCCTGCGTGAAGTCGAAGGTGGTGATCACGCAAGATGACGGCAAGAAGTTCGAGTCGCTCCAGTGGCAGGCGACGGATTTGAAGGATTTTCCCGTCAAATCAGAAATGACCTCCGAGGACGGCACAGTCGTGACGACACTTTTCAAGAACGTCAATCAAAGCAAGCCGGACGCGTCACTGTTTGATCCGCCCGCCGACTTCAAGCGCTATGACACGATTCAGGAACTGATGATGAGCAACATGCAGCACATGATGGCGCCTGGCGGCAAGACCCCGCAGGGCGGCAACGAATGACCGGGGTCTGGAGGATTATTGTCGCGGGTTCGGTGACGTAATCGGAGTTGAGGGGGGGCGCTCCCAGTAGAAGTTGTTCTCATCGGCGAGCGCCCGCAGCACGTTCTCATACTGCTGCACCCGTTGATCGCTCACCTTGCGCGCCTTGAGGTCGGCAACGTAGGGCAAGCTGTCCAGATCATCTCGATGGCGGATCAAATCGCTGTTGAACATGCCCATCTGATGTTCGAGAAAGTAGCGTCCCGCCTCCAAGGTCAACGCCCCGGAGATCGGCTCGGCGGCACGATACATCGTGAAGAACTCCAGTCGATTCACCTGGTACTGCAAGTAGGTCGAGTATCCCAGCGCCACGATGGTCACTACCACCATGGCCCATTTGCCCGGGTGACGCGGTGAGGCGGCGAGCCATTCCAAGTACAGCAGAAAGGGGAGCGCGAGGACCGGCAACATGAAGATCACGAACCGTGGACCATAGCTCCATTCGCCGCGCCACGCCGGCGTCTTCGTCAATACCAAGAACAGCGCTGACGGCAGCAGGAAGATGACTACCGTGTCGAACTTGAAGCGGTGGTAAAACGTTCGCAGTCCCAAGAGGCTGAACATGAGAATTGGGAAATGGAGAAACATACTGGCCTGCGGGTCGAACAGCATTCCCCAGATTCCATCTTGCCACCGCCCGGTCGGCAAATGGTGGCGGGGCCGCCATTGATGGTACCCTGTCAGCCACGGCGCTCCGAATTTGACCTGGTTGATGCACGCCAAGGCCGCGATCATCACCACAACCGGCGCAAACAGGGCGGCACCCTGTTGTCGAATCGTCCGCTGGTACTGATTCTTCTCGAATCCCCAAGCCGCATAAGCCGCCGCGAGCCAGATCGTCGGGATGAGTAGAACGAAAAGAACGCGGGTCAACAACAGCGCCGCCACGCAGATCCACGTCGCCAGCAGCGGCAGCACGGACTCCAGGTCCGGCTGCCCGCTCGTACGGCGCAGCCCGCGCAGGTAGATCATCAGGAAGTAGAAAGCGGCGGTGAAGAACAAAACCTGATAGACCTCCGCCGTTTGGGCCCGCTGGTAATACCAGAAGAAGGTCGCATAGAAGGTGGACAGCACATAGACGACCCGCACCCAAGACCGTTGCGTGTACCAGCCGGTAATCCGATAGAGGCACGCGCACACGAGTAAACTGAGAAGGATATTGTACAGATTGAAGATGAGCAGGTCTGGCTGGTCTCCGACGCGGGGGATACGACCGTAGATCAGGTACTCCGCGATCGTCGGTGGCAGCGACATCAACGAGTTCATCACCCCGTACTTGCTGTACCACTGGCTCGTCTGGGGATTGAACACGTAGTACTGTCCGTACTCACCCGATTCTTTGGCGAACGACGCGTCCACATGCAACGCGTCATCCCGCAGCAGGCTGCGCGCTTCCTCGCGCCACACATACGGGTCTCCGGGAAACCAGAGCGCCGGCATGGCGGCGAAATTAATGGCAAAGACCACCGCGAGCAATGCGCCCGGCACGATCCAACGCCGCCAACCCGCCGGCCTCCCTGTCGCGAGCGCAGCCCCGTCCTGCATCAACGCAGAGTTCTCCGCGGATTCGCCTTCCGTCATGGGATGATTCTAACGCAGACGGGCCGCATATAACAACTCGACAAGTCCACCAACACTGCTGGGCAAATGTCTTGCTTCTCGTCGATGTTCCACCACAATCGGCGTCATGAGCAAACAACATCCGCAGATTTGGGGCGGCCACTTCTCCGGCGGGCTGGCAGAAGCGGAGGGTAGTTGCGGGAAACAGCCTGGCCGGTACAGCGTCCAAGGGTACCGGTTCTGCTTTTCCGCAACTTTGATTGCTGCTCTGGCCGCATGGGGTGGGGGAGCGTTTGCGAAAGAGTCTTCGCTGAGTCAACTCCTTCCTGCCATCTGCGAGACAAACGCGAATTTTTCGGCGACAGCTCACACAACAATCACCCGTCCGTCGGGCCAGAAGCCCTTCGTGAACGATATCGGCGTCGCGCTTTCCGGGGGCAAGCTGCGAATGGAAGCCGATCTCGTGGCGGGTGAGACAAATGCTGAAGTGATCGCCAACGCGAGAAACGCCGGGGCCGATCGGCTGGTCACTATTTGGCGGCCCGATCTGGACGAAGGTTATTTCATTTTGCCCGGTCGCAAATCTTATGGTGTAGAGGGCCTGTCATCAGCATCCGGTCCGCCCTTCCAGCGTTGGAAGCTTTCGGGGATTCACAGGACCGAACTGGGACACGAAACCGTGGAAGGTCATGCCTGCGTCAGCTATCACGTGATTGTCAGTTTCGAAAACGGCGCCACGAACGAGCTGGTAATCTGGCAAGCGTCGGATTTGAAGAATCTGCCGATTAAGCTGGTCCGCAAGTCGGGTGAATCCACCTCCACGGCGGTTCTGAGGGACATTCATCTACAGCCTTCGCCTGGACTCTTTGAGCCTCCTGCGGACTATAAGCGCTATAACAGTCTGGAGGAACTGAACAAAGGTCTCGGGAGCTACGGCCCATAATAGCTTGATTCCCGGCGGGCTTCGGCGAAAATCCGGCCTTGATGAAGAAATCGGTCCAAGGAACGTGGGGCGGTCGCTTTTCCGCGGCGCCTGCGGAAGCCGTCAAGACATTCACCGAAAGCGTGAGCTTCGACTGGATGTTGTCGCGGTACGACATTGCGGGTTCGATTGCGCATGCGAAAGGTCTCGCCCGGATCGGCATTCTTACCAAAGGCGAGGCCTCAAAAATCGAGCGCGGTCTGCGCGCCATCGAGCGGGAAATCGAAGCGGACAAATTCAAGTGGGATCCCGCATGCGAAGACGTGCACATGAATATCGAGACGGTGCTGGTCCGCAAGATCGGGGCCGTCGGCAAGAAACTGCACACCGCCCGCAGCCGCAACGACCAGGTGGCCACGGATCTGCGCCTGTGGTTGCGGACGACCATCGAACGAACGCGGTTGAGCATCAGCGAACTGCAACGCGCGCTGGTATCGCTGGCCGGGCGCAACGCGGACGTGGTGGTGCCCGGCTACACGCACCTGCAGCGGGCGCAACCGGTGCTCTTCGCCCATCATTTGCTGGCGTACGTGGAAATGCTGGGCCGCGATTCCGAGCGATTTGAGGACTGCGGGCGCCGCGTCAACATTTGTCCGCTCGGCGCGGGGGCGATTGCGGGCAGCACGATCCCGCTCGACCGGGAATACGTCGCGAAACTGCTCGGGTTCGATGGCGTAACGCAAAATTCAATGGACGCCGTAAGCGACCGCGATTTCCTCATCGAGTTTCTCGCGGCGGCAGCGATTTGCGGGATGCATCTATCGCGGCTCGCCGAGGATGTGATTTTGTGGTCGAGCACCGAGTTCGGGTTCGTCACAATTGGCGACGCGTATACGACGGGCTCGTCCTTAATGCCGCAAAAGAAGAACCCTGACATTGCGGAACTGGCCCGCGGCAAGGTGGGCCGGCTCTACGGCAACCTGATGTCGGTGCTGACGATGATGAAAGGGTTGCCGCTGACGTACAACCGCGACATGCAAGAGGACAAGCTGCCGATTTTCATGTGCTCGCAGACGTTGATGACGACGCTGCTGATCGTTGCCGACATGCTGCGGGACACGAAGGTCAACCGTGCCCGGTGCGAAGCGGCCGCAAGTGATCCGATGCTGCTGGCGACGGACCTGGTGGATTTTCTCGTGAGACGCGGCACGCCGTTCCGGGACGCGCATCACGCGGTCGGCGCGCTCGTGTTGGTCTCGGAAAAGACGGGAGTCGCATTGCCCAAGCTGGCGGCGAAGAAGTTCGGCGCGGCGGCCGGCAAAGTCTTCGACGTGCGCCGCGCGTTGGAAGCGCGGAAAGCCACCGGCTCGCCCTCGCCCAGGAATGTGCTCGCCCAACTCGCACGCTGGAAGAAGCTGTTGAAGTAGGTCGGGACCCGCTCAGCCATGAAACTTCAGGCGTAGAAGGTTTGTATTTGCTGGACAAGCGGGGGGTGGTTTGGTCTATTCGCAGTTGTCTCGGAGAAGACGGAGAGGCTGGCGTCTCGATTGCGTTTCCTTTTCGGTGGCCCTCCGGAGGACCGGAGATATCTTATGTTTGGGCGAGTCAGTGGTCGGCACTTGTGGACGAGTGTGGTGACGACGGTGGCGGCGGTTGTCGTGGCTTGGTCGGCCAATGGCGCGCCGACGTCTTTTGGAGTATTCCCCAACAATTCGACGCACAGTAATGCCTCGGTCGCGGCGGCGATCAGCAATGTGCCGACGAACGCGGGTGTGGTGTACGATGCCATCGGGCAGACGAACAGCATCCAAGTCTATAATTTCGGCGTGCTCTCGTACACGGGGCCGATCAACGTGTTCCTGACGTTGGCTCGCATCCGGAACGGGGGCTGGGTCTCGACGGAAACGGATGACGGCGGTTTTTTCAACTTCAACAATGCGGGTGAGCTGCCAAATATCCCGCGCAAGGGGAACAACTACTACATGGAATTCGTAGTCTGGCCCAGCATCAACATCACGAATATGACGTACGACCCGTCGATCCCGGCCTACGGCACGATCTCCTTCCCCGGGCCAATGCGATTGTTGATCGGCCTGGGCGGTGAGGTCTACTTCACCGGCGATCATTACGGTGAGGACGGCGTACAGACCAACGCGTATTACGTGAACCCCGTGCCGGACCCGGGCACGTTCCGAATCACCAGTATCACGACGCAAACGAATGATGTTCGCGTCACGTGGCCGACCGTAGGCGGGCGGACGAACGTGGTGCAAGCGACGACCGGGACGGCGGGCAGTTACTCGAACAACTTCGTCGACATCAGCCCGATCATTATCGGGGGCGGTGGCGACCTCACCAATGCCACCTACCTTGATACCGGCGGAGCGACGAACTTTCCCACACGGTTTTACCGGGTGCGGCTGGTGCCATAGCCGGCTTATAGAGAAAGGGAGCCGAATCTGGCGCTTGGTGAGAGGCAGGGGGATTGAAGCGTTGACCCGGATGTAGTAGAATCAGAGGATTACTAGATTTGCGGACAGGCTGGAGATTCGTAGGGGCCAGGGGCGATTCAGCGGCCTGGGGTCTGGGTTGCTGCTTGTATTGTGGGTCGTGTGGCTTTGGCTCGCATCGGGCGGGTTAGTGGGCGCCGGCACGCCTCCCTTGCCGGTCATTCCTGCGACCAATTTCAACATCACGAGCTTTGGCGCGTTCGGCAATGGCGTTTCGAACAATGCCACGGCGATCCAGAGCGCCATCAATGCCGCCGGGGCGGCGGGCGGTGGCACGGTCGTCGTGGCTGCGGTGGGCGTGCTGACCAATTACCTTAGCGGCCCGATCACGCTGTCCAATAACGTCTGCCTGCAGATTAATGCCGGTACAAAGCTGCAGATGCTGCCGATGAGCAGTTGGCCCAACGGAGGCACGCCTCTCATTCGTGGTTTCAAGCTTCACGATGTGGCGATCAGCGGGCAGGGGACCATCGATGGCCAGGGTGCGGCCTGGTGGGCGGCCTTCAACTCCAACAGTTCGCTGGTACGACCGGTGATGATCAGTATCAGCACGTCCACCAATTTATTGTTCCAGATGGTCACGCTGCAAAACCCGCCCATATACCATCTGGTGCTGGACGGCACCAACCGGTGCGTGACGGCCCAAAACCTCAACATCAACACCGTTTCGCCGTCCCCGAACACGGACGGGATCGACTTGTCGGCCACCAATTGCCTCATCCGAAACTGCTCCATCAGCGGCGGCGATGACAACATCTCGATCAAAACCAGCAACGGGTTGGCGGTGGACGTCGTGATCTCCAATTGCACCTTTGGTACCGGGCACGGCGTGTCCATGGGCAGCCAGGTTCAAAACGGCGTCCACGAGTTGATGGTGAGCAACTGCACGTTCAATGGCACGGATTACGGCATCCGCATGAAATCCGATAATGACCGCGGCGGTGTGGTGCAGAATCTCACGTATTCCGACATCACAATGACCAATGTGAAGTACCCAATTGTGATCTACAGCTATTACAACGAGATCGGCACGCCCAACAGTGTTACCCCGGCGACCGCCGCGGCGGAGCCTGTGTCCGCGACCAACAGCCTCACGCCGATCTGGCGCAACATTACCATCAACAACGTAACGGCCACGGCGCTTACGGGACAAAGCATCGACGGCATCATCTGGGGGCGTCGCGAGATGCTCGTCTCCAACGTCACGCTGCGAAACGTCAATATTACGGCCCCGACGAAAACCTTTTGCATCTATAACGCCCAAGGCATCCAGATCATCGACTCCAACCTCACCGCGCCCAACACGACCACCAACACGTTGACCATCTACAACGCCCAAATCATCGTCACCAACAGCGCGCCCAACACCAATTGGGTGACGATTACCGGCTTGGGGTCGCCGTCCAACAGCGTGTTGTCCTTGTTCAATGGGCAGGCCGGTATGGGCAACGCCAGTGTTCTCGGCGCGAATCCATTGCTGACGTTGGCCACCAGCACACTCACGGTGAGTAATAATATGAGTGTGGGTAGTTCGTCTTCGCTGAATTTCGGTCTGGGTACGAACGTCACAAAAACGGTCGTTACCGGCAACCTCGCGCTGGGTGGCATGTTGAACGTGGCGGACGCCGGTGGCTTTACGACCGGGACGTACACGCTGTTTACCTACGGCGGGACGCTGGCGTACAACGGAGTGACGGTCGGTATGACGCCCAACCCAAGCTTCACTTACACAATTGCGACGAATACGGCCGGTCAGGTCGACCTGGTTGTCAGCAGCGCCGGGCCGCCACCGGTTGATCCGTTTGTGACGTGGCAACTCCAGTACTTTGGTTGCACCAACCTGGCGATTTGTCCGCAAGCGGCAGGGAACGCGGATCCCGATGGCGACGGCGTGAGCAACACCAATGAGTTTCTGTCGGGCACCGACCCGACGAACAGCGCTTCGGCCTTCCGAATTGTCAGCATCGTGACGATGGGCAGCGATCTTCTCATCGATTGGATGACGGGCGCAGGCAAGACCAACGCACTGCAATGGACAGCGGGCACAGGTGACGGGAGTTACCAGACGAACGCGTTTACTGATTTATTCATTGTCACCAACACCACCGGCACCGCGACCAACTATCTTGATATCGGTGGCGCGACGAATTTCCCGGCGCGCTACTACCGAGTGCGGCTGGTGCCGTAGCGCGGGGGGTGACGAGAATTCCGATGGACAGATTGTCTATTCGGAAGCACAGTAGTGTCAGAGTGTCAGACTCGCAGAGGATGAAGACAGGGCCTGACGCGTTTCGAAACTGGCTACAGCGGAGAATGTTGCGCGAGTGCATCGAGGAATTGCGCGGGGCTGGCACCGGTCATGCGGTGTAGAGTTGCGGTAGTTCGTAGGGTGAAAGGGGACGGAGATGCGTGAATATGTCATAGAGATTTCCACCAAGGTCTTCCGGGTGCTGCAACGGCAGGCACCGGTGTATTTGGCTTGTTCCGAGGAGAAGCCCGGCCCGACGCAAAAGATCATTTTGGGAGAGGATATTTACCGGGAGTTTATTGATCGGGCAATCGCTCACCGACAAACGCTCGATCAAGTCATCCTTGCCGCCTGTGCCCGGACCACGAGCCAGGTTTTCTCTCAGGACGGTCTTGGCGGCAAAGCCAAGCGGGTACGAAGGACGAATTAAGGCGCGGCTTCTGCCGAGCCGATTGTTTGCGCCCGTAGAACGATACTCACGCCCGCCCGCTACCGATTTCCCGTCTTCTGAACGGTCCTTCTGGATGGCGAATTGGCTCGACTGGCGAAGCTGATTTTGGTTACGTTTACGGCAGGGATTCGCAATTTGGCTGGTATTCAACTCCGTGGTGTGAGGGGAAGAATGTGAGGTCAAAGCTACCCATTGTCTTAGTCCAGGCGGCGGCGATCGGCTTTCTACTTGTGGCGTCCGTGACGGCGCAGGCCCAGACCAATAGTTGGATCGGCGGCGGGTTCGGAACCTGGGAAACAGCCAGTGACTGGTCGCTCGGCGTCCTGCCTACCAAATACGCAGTCAGCGATCCTGATCACCAATGCCGGGACCAAAGAGGTCACGATCAGTTCCTCCACTTCCGCCGGCACGCTATCCATCAGCAATCTTACAATCAACGCGCCCGGGGGATCGACCAATACCTTGGCGCTTATTGCGGCGTCGACACCATTGACAGTGCTGAATGACGTGACCGTCGGCGTGGGGGGTGCCATCAGGTTCTTTGATGCGCAACTGCAGGCGAACGCGCCGAGCGTTGGCGGTTTTGTGGTGGATGGCACGGTGACATTGGATGGCGCGGCAACGCTTTCCGTGACCGGCAGAATAGAGGTGGGCAAGTCGGGGAACGGCAAGGTGCTGATCGAGAGCGGGACGATGACCGCGCAAGTCGGGATGTTCGTGGGTGAATCTGCGGGGGTGACCGGCTCGGTCTGGCAACTCAGCGGGCAGACGGTGATCAATGGTGGGAATGGTTCCCAATGGGGCACCGGCGGAGGCGTTGGCAATGTCACGGTGTCGAACGGGACGATGCAAGTGGTCTCGTTGTTTCTGGGACGGTCGGCTGGGGTGCAAAGCACGCTGACACTGGCGGGCGGCACGTTGACCCTGAGCGGTTTTTGGGTGGTGGGTTACGATGCGGGTGCGGGCGGCGCGATATGGGTTTCTGGCGGGACGTTGGTGGCGACGAACATCGCGACGACGATTGGGGAGCGAGGCGAGGGACAAATGACCGTGTCCAATGGCGTGGTGTTGGCCGGCATCGTAGGTGTGGGAGGAACCGACAGTCAACGAGGAGCATTAACCGTGGCAGGCGGGGACATGTCCGTGTATTCGAGGCTGCAAGTGGGGAGTAGCTCTTGCGTGAACACGGCGACGGTGCTGGTCACTGGCGGGACGCTTTCCGTCACCAATGCGTCCCACAACGCGGTGCTGACGATCAGCGGCGGAACGTTCACTCTGAGCGGCGGCACGTTGATCGTAGACGAACTGACTATCGCCAGCTCGTGTGCGCGGTTCATTCACACGGGCGGGACGCTGATCGTCAACGGGCCAATCACAGTCGACCCGAGTTGGGACACGGACGGGGACGGGATGCCGAACGGGTACGAGGAGCGGTACGGCTTCGACAAATTCAATCCGACGGACGCGGCGCAGGATGCCGACGGGGATGGGATGTCGAACCTGCAGGAGTGCCTCGCCGGCACCGACCCGACGAATCGCGCGTCATTTTTCGGGATTACCTCGATCTCGCGGGAGGCGGATGACCTTCGTGTTGTTTGGACGACTGGCGTTGGCAAGACGAATGCGCTGCAAGTCACCTCCGGTGCCGGTGACGGAAGTTACCAAACGAACGGGTTCACGGATCTTTTCATCGTCACCAACACCGTCAGCGAGACGACGAATTACCTCGATGCGGGTGGGGTGACGAACTTCCCGGCGCGCTACTACCGCGTGCGGCTGGTGCCGTAGCGGCGGGGGTGAGGGTAACGGTTTCAGTAGCTCAGCAGGACGGCGATGTCGGCGCGCGAGTGTTCCGAACTGGTGGCGGTGACGGGGTCGGGGTCCAACTGCAAGCCGTAATCGAAGCGAACGGTGAACCAAGGACTGATGACGTAGCGGAATCCAACGCCGACGGACGAGAGTTGGACATTGGGGTCCTCGCCGGCCTTGGGCTTCAGCAGGTGCGTCGTGCCGTAATCCCAGAAGCAGAGGAATTGCAATTGGTCGGGGTATTGGGACGCGGGAGGTTTCCCGCCGGGCGCGGCGGTGGCCGGGGTTTCCCCCGCAGCGGGTGGCGGCGGCGCAGCCGGATGCCGGGGCAAAAACCACAGGAGACTCGTGGGCGGCGTGCGCAATTCGTTGGACATGATCCATCCATCGTCGCCGTTGGCGGTGCGTTCCTCATAGCCGCGGACGGTGTCGTAACCGCCGACGCCGAACATTTCGCTGGGGGGCAATCGGTCCGTGGCGAACTGTCCGGTAAGCTTGAGGTCCCATGAAAAGTCGCGCGGCAATCGGGCGACGCGCTCGGCGCTGACGCGGGCGTAGAAATAGTCGGCGTTGACGCTCGGCCGCAAGCGATCCAGCATTTTAGTCGTGTTGTCCTGGTCGATGTCGCCGGGGCTGTAATAGCCTTCGACACCGAGGGAGGTCTGGCCGTAGGGGTCGCGGCGCAGGGCGTTGTAGGTCGCGACGAACTGCGCGACGTCGGGCGAAGATTTCGTGACGGTGTCGCCGCCGAAGAGAAGGTTGTTGTCGCTGACTTTGAAATCGAAGCCGAGAGCGAAGTCATGATGATAATACTCATTCGGGCTCGGGAGGGGGACATCGTAGCGCGTGCTCATCTGGTAGCTCATGCCGTGCTGGGCGAATTGGTTGAAGGCATTGGAGGCGGCGCTGAGATCGGCGCGCGCATCGACGTAGGAGCCGAAGAATGTCAGGTCGTGATGCCACGGGAGCGGAATCAAATAGCTGGCGGAATGCGCTTTCACGAAATCGAGATCGGGGTCGGCCATGAATTGGTAGTTCAGTTGATGATCGAGGCCGAAGGCGTTGCCCCAATTGAAGCCGGCGAGGACGCGATCTTCGCCGGTCAATTTAGTGCCGCTGTTTTCGTAGCCCGTGTAGAGGCGCAGGGGAAGTGCCTCCTGGGCTTGGAGGATGACGTCGGATTGGCCGATCTGCGCGCCCTGTTTGAATTGGGCGTCGACCTGTCGGAAGGGGTTGTGGTTGACACGATTGAGGTCATCGAGGAGTTGCTGAGAGTCAATGGGGTCGCCGGGTCGGAGGCGCACCTCGTCGAGGATCAACTGGTCACGGAACCATTTTTGGCCGGTGGTTTGGACGGTAACAGCGCCGGCTTTGCCTTCGAGGAACCAGAGCTGGATGACGCCGTTCTCGACGGTTTGCTCCGGGAGGATGACGTCGACGAGGGGGCGGTTTTTAAAGCGGCAGTAGAGGATAATGTCGCGCTGGAGGTCGCGGACGCCCTGGATGGTAAGCGGCTCGTTGAGATAGGGCTGGACGACCGGCGGGAAATCGGGGCCACTGAGAAGAGGGATGCCGCGGACCTGGCAGCCCGTGACCGCAGGCACGCCGGAGGGTTGGATCTGGTCCTTGGCGCCAACAATGATAACGCCAAGGAGTTTTGGCGTGATCGTGGTTTTGCCGGCGTCCGTTTCGGCCGGCTTTTGCAGCAGTCGCTCGAACAGAGGCGAGGGAGGTGTGGTAAGCGGAGGGGTCTTGGGCGTGAGCTCGGGGGGTTGACCCGCTGGCGATTGTTGGGCGTGGGCGGAGACGGCAAAGAGCCAGATGAACGCCCAGACGGTGAGCGTTGAGATGCGCTTCAGGCTGATGAGTGGGGGATAGTGCGGGGTCACATGCTCTTTCGGTGGAATCGGGGGGTCATCATGGGGCGGACGCCGGAGCCGACGTGGTGGGTGACGTCGAGGGGGCGGTGCGAAACCACTTTGATGGCATTTCGATCCTGTAGTGGAAAACGTTCAGGGGCGCTTGTACTCCACCGCCTTCTTCCGAGAACGGCACTTGACAGCCCGGGGTCCAGATACAACCCGGGCCGCAATTGTCCACGATCATCTGGTGGTCAACCTGCTGGTCGGATGACATGTTGGAGATCGAAGGCGGCGGCACCAAGACCGTAAAGTAACCGAGCCCGGCAGTCTGCTCAGCCAAGCTATCCGCGTCCAACCCGGAAAAGTTGAGTTGAAGGTGGCTTACCGAGTTTAGCCCGACCAAGCCGTCAATGGTCGTGTTCAGCGAGGGGCTGACGGAATCGTTGAGAACCAGAATACTTTGGTTTGCGCTCGGCGCATCAATGTGGACCGCGAGAGCCCCGATCTTGTTACCGGTCGAGCCGTGGCTGGGGACGGAAAGCAACACGGGGCCACCGCTCCGGATGGCCAGTTGCGGCGCCACGATTCCGGCCCCGCCGGTTTCGCTGACCGAGCCTCCGGTTTCGAGGTCCAACACCGTGGACGGCGAGGTGACCCGGGCGCTGATGGTGATGGGGCCCGCGTTGGCATTCCCAATCTGCAATACGCCCGCCGTGATCTGTGAGAACTCCGAGGCGCTCAATCCCAGACGCGTGCCGTCGCTCGCGGTTCCCAGATCGATATCGAACCCGGCGGTGAGCGACTGCAGCGTCAACCGTCCGCTTCCCGTCAGCGTCTCGCCGCTGACGATGAGGAAGTAATCCGTGCTAATCACGCGGGGGCCGGTGAAGTGGGTGGGTCCCCCGAGCCCAAACTGCGTGGCGCTGACGTCGCCGTTCAGTTCCACGTCGGTGGCCGATTGAGCGTAGAATGTGTACAAGGGCGTCGTGCCCCCGACGACGCCATTGACGGTGATTGTTCCCGAACTTGCCGAAAGCGTCAGGAATTGGTGGCCGTCCAATGTTGAATTAAATGTTATGTTGCCGTTGTCACTTGTCAGCGTCCCGTATGTCGTGAGCGTCCCGCCCGAGGCACCCGAGGTCAGCGTCACCGCGCCGCCATAGGTCTGATTGCCGGTGGTGGTCCCCACGGGGGTGTTAAATGTTGTCGTCCCCGTCACATCCAGCGAACTCAGCGGAGTATGGTCGCCGAAGTCACTGCCAAACACCGCATTACCGTCGATGGTCAACGCCTGGGCTCCGTCGACCGAACTGCCGAAGGTCACCGTCCCGGCGGCCAGCAACATGTCCGCGCCGAGGGTCACCGCCCCACCATAGTTCTGGTCACCGGTGGTCGTCACGGTCCCGCCATTAAGCCCCGCAGTGCCGGTGACGTGTACGGAGACCAACGGGATGCTGCCGCCCACCACGTCGCCAAATTGCGCGTTGCCGTTGACGGTCAACGCCTGCGCTCCGTCGAGCGTGTTGGCGAAGGTGACGGTCGCACTCGTGAGCGTGGCATCGTTGCCCAGAGCTACGGGTCCGTTGTACAGTTGGTTGCCCGTGGTAGTGATCGTTCCACTGTTAAGCTGGATCGGACTGCCGCTAGCGTCCAGAGACGCCAGACTGAGCACGTCGCCGATTGTGAGCGTGCCCGATGCGGACAACGTCAGGGCACTACCCGCCACCTTGGTGCCCGTGCCGAGCGTCAGGGCTCCGTTGTCCGACTGGATCGTATAGCTGGCGGGGGGAGTGCCGCCGAATTGCGATGTACCCGGTATGTTGGCGTCGGCAATGTTGGCATCCTGCTCGAACGTGAATGCAGCCGGCGCGGCCGAACCCCCCGTATTGCGAAAGGCCGGGGCATTATCGATCAAGTCCACCACCGCCGCGCCCGTCCCGTTGCCCGCTTGATACGATTGGCTGTTCGCATTGATGTGAATACTTGGGCCAAAGGTCGTATCTCCGGAACCGGAAATCCCCGAGTGACTGACCAGCGACGCGAGGATCAACGAGTCGTTGATGGCGATCGCCTTGGCAGCCGACAACGTCAGGGCGCTGCCATCCACCTTGAGGCCCGTGCCGAGCGTCAGGGCTCCGTTGTCCGACTGGATCGTATAGCTGGTGGGGGGCGTGCCGCCGAATTGCGATGTGCCCGGTATGTTGGCATCGACAATGTCGGCATCCTGCTCGAACGTGAATGCAGCCGGCGCGGCCGACCCCGCCGTATTGCGAAATGCCGGGGCGTTATCGATCAAATCCACCACCGCCGCGCCCGACCCGTTGCCGGCCCGATACGATTGGCTGTCCGCATTGATTTGCACACCAGCGCCAAACGTCGTATCTCCGGAGCCGGAAACCCCCGAGTGACTGACCATCGATGCGAGGTTCAACGTGTCATCGATGGCGATCGCCTTGGCAGCCGACAACGTCAGGGCGCTGCCCGCGACCTTGGTCCCCGTGCTGAGCGTCAGGGCTCCGTTGTCCGACTGGATCGTATAGTTGGCGGGGGGCGTGCCGCCGAATTGTGATGTACCCGGTATGTTGGCGTCGGCAATGTCGGCATCCTGCTCGAACGTGAATGCAGCCGGCGCAGCCGAACCTGCCGTATTGCGAAATGCCGGGGCGTTATCGATCAAATCCACCACCGCCGCGCCTGACCCGTTGCCGGCCCGATACGATTGGCTGTCCGCATTGATTTGCACGCCCGCGCCAAAGGTCGTGTCGCCCGAACCGGTCCCGCCGGAATGCGAAACAATGGAGGCCGCCGTCACGCTGTCATTAAAGGCAATGGGGCCGTTAGCGGTCAATGCGACCGCACCGGCGCCGCCTGCCGACAACCCGCTTCCGCCCTGGGCGGTGATCGTTCCATCGACCGTGATCGCGTTTCCGCCAGTCAACGTGATATTTCCAGCGGTGCCACCGGCGCTGCCGGTTTGAGTCCCGCCATTCCCGCCACTGGAGGTAACGACGTTCAAGGTCAACGTTCCACTGGCATTCAACGTGATTGAGCCGCCATTGCCACCCACTCCAGCGCCAGCGCTGTTATTCGCGCCGTTGGCGGTGATGCTTCCTGAAATCGTGATACTGCCGGCGGCGGCCTGATTGTTGATCACCACGATCTTGCCGCCCGCCGCCCCCGCGCTCGAGGGAGTGGTACTCAGTGTGGTCAACGTCATGTCTCCCGTGTTGGCGCTGATGCTGGTGGGGCCCGTGTTGTCGGCGGCCAGCGTTCCCGCTTCAATGTCGATACCTCCGGGAGCCGTGATGGAAGAGCCCGCGCCCATCGAAAACGTTGCGGCACCCGGGTCGCGGTCCGCCGTCACAGCGCCGCCGTCGTTGATCGTCGCGGTAAAGGATCCTCGCAGCAGGATCGGACATGCTGCCGGCCAAGCTGATTGAGCGTCCGGCGTTGAGCGTCAGATTGCCAGCAGCCGCATTGGCCGAGGCGTCGATGGTATTGTTCACATTGATATCCGTATTGGCCTGCAGCGTCAGGTTGGCGCCGTTCAAGGCCACGACCACAGTGGCCGGGTCGATGGTTACATCGCCGGCGGAATTATCGGCGAAGAGCGCGTTGCCAGAGATGGGATCCGTCCCGCCGGTGGCAATCGTGATGTTGTGAGGATCCAAGAGCAGATTGCCCATTAAGCCGTTCGGCGCGCGCAGATCGGCAAACCCGTCGTACAGGAGCGCCTCATTGCCGGAGACCTCGACGGAACCGCCGTTGCCGCGCCGCACGCCGCCCCGGGCGGAGATGGTTCCATAAAATGCCGTGGCGTCGTCGGCCCAGACGACCACGTTGCCTCCGTTGCCCCTGGATAGCGCATCGGCGGTAATGACCGCGCCTTGATCCACGTATGTCCGCTCGGCATTCCCCACAGCCGGGTCCTGACCGTGAAGGCCGCCGCCAATCAACGCCGTGCCGCCGCCGGCGTCACCGCTGACGTCCACGATCGCGCCGTCGAACAAGCCGACATGGTCGCCGAGCACTTCGACGGTTCCGCCTCTGGCACCCGTGGCATCGCCCCGCGCCTGGACGACGCCGGAGTTGATAACTGTCGAGGGGGTGGTGACGTTGTGACCGCCGTCCATGATCACGGTGCCGCCGCCACCATTGCCATTGTTGGCCGTGAGCGTGCCGCTGTTCTGAATGTTTCCGCCGTCCGCCCGCAAGACGATTCGACCGTCTTGCGATGCGATTCCGGTGGCTCTGACGACGCCGCCATTATTGATGGCCAGCGCATAGATATTGCCGCCAGCCGCCTTCAACTCGGCAACCGTTGCTTCGACCACGCCCACATTGTTGACGCCCACCGCCGAGGGAGAGGAGTTGGCGTTGCCCGCCAAAACGGAGAGGCGTTCGTTACCCGACTGCACGAGGGTGACGTCCGAACCCGCGGCGAGTCCGACCTCTCCCGCATTGGCGCGTATGGTGCCTGAATTCTGGACGGACTGGGCGATGAGAAAGACGTCGCCGCCAAGGGCGTTGATGGCGCCGAGATTGTCAATGGAAGCCGTGGAGTCGCCAGCAAAGTGCAAGGTCTTGCCGGCCAGAAAAGCGGCATCTGATAAGCCGAGGGTGGACGCCGTAAAGCCGGCGGTGTTGATTTGGCCTCCCTTGCCGACGAGGATGCCGTTCTGGTTGATCAGGAAGATGCGGCCATTGGCCTGTAATGTTCCGTACAACAACGACGGATTTGCCGTGACGACCCGGTTGAGCGCGGCGGCGGTGGCGGAAGGCTGCACAAACCGCGTAACTTCGCCCGCGTTGATGGAAAAATCCTGCCAATTGATGATGACCCGGCCGGATGTTTGGTCGATGGTGAGCGTGTTGGGCGCGGTGGCGCCGATGGTGGCTGAGCCGGCGGCGACGGTGCCACCCTGGGGATTGGCTCGAAGTGCCTGACACCAAAGAATCGCGCTGGTGGCAAGCGCGCAAATCGCAATCGTGGTTCTCTTGTTCATGCCGCCATTACGGAAAAAGCTTACAGTTTGCACTTGGCTTGGGCGAAACGCGCCCTCTGGTCTGCCCTCGTTCAGGACTGTCACAAACACCCGATGAGAATAATCGCGGCGTACACAGAGATGCAACCACCAAGTAATTCTGCACTTTCAATTTTGGTTTCGTCAATTATAAAACTCCCGTCCCGGCAATGTCATGCGCACCCCAAAGGGAAGTGGGCAGACCAATGCGCTACGAGCCATGGTGTGGGGCTGGCGCCGTAGCGGCGAGGGGTAGTGTCTTAATTTGAATTAAGGCGAGATTTGATTTTCCGCACACCACACGTCGAACGGCTTGATTTCGATCTTCAGATAAGGCCAATTCCTGCCAGAAAACTCCCTATATCCCATTGAGGAACTCGTGCCCTTCGGCAGGATGCACTGCCGTAGATTGTCCCGGCTCATGAATGCTTTCAGTAAGAAGTTGGAAAGTTTTAAGGGTGCAATCGGGCTTTATTTCGGCTACTACAATTTCGTGAAGCTGCACAACACCCTACGCACAACGCCAGCAACGGCCGCCGGGGTCGTCCCGAACCTCTGGACGGTGGCCGATCTGGTCGAGAAAACCGATGCCTGAGATGGCAGATTATATCCAGACGTTGCAACAGGCCATCCGCAAGGGGTTTGGCTGTGAAGCGCAGCACATCGAATCCGTCCCGGTGTCTGAGACGTATTGGGGCAAGAAGGTCTGGGATGGCACCGTTGAGGTCTTCGCTTACAGGCCACGCCAAGGCGCAGAGAGCCTACGCTTGGGGCCATGCGGCGCGGGATACTGGCAATGAGGTTCGCGTTGTGACCATACTGGGCGTGCCGCCCATAGATTCACCCCGCAAGGCTGTTCAGGTGTCGATTGTGGCAGATGCAAAGGAGAAGTGATGAAACAATTTGTAAAGGAGGTTTCTATAGCGGTTGCTGCAATTTTCTTCGCGATTGTTCTTTATAATTTGGCTGTGGGAAAGCCAATAATCAGAAGTGATTCGTTGATTGTGCTCCTCAGTCTTTCCATCGGAGCGTCCCTTGGTTTCGCAGTCAAACACCGATGCGGAAGATAATCGTTTCAAATTAGGACACTACCCGGCGAGGGCTTGTGTTGATGGCGCATTGGGTGTAGAGAAAACAATCGCGCATGATGAAGGGGAATCGGGGAAACCGAGCGGTGTGGCTGGGGCTTTTGCTCCTGCTCGCATGTTTGCCCCGCAGCCACGGGATCTTATTCGTGTCCACCGGCGATCCGTCATTCAACACGAATGCCCCGACGGGTTCTCTGGCCGATAGCGGGTGGCAGTACGAAGGCCAGTGGGTGAATGTTCTTGCAACGCCGATTGCGCCGAAATTTTTCCTGACGGCGCAACACGTGAGCGCCAGTGTCGGCCAGACGTTTGTGTGGAACGGGGTCACGTACCACACGGTGGCGTTTTTCGATGAGCCGAGCACGGACCTGCGGATCTGTCAGGTGGCGGAGACGTTTCCCAGCTACGCGCCGCTCTACACGAACACGGACGAAGTGGGGAAACGGTTCGTAGTATTCGGGCGCGGTACGGACCGTGGCCCGGCGGTGCTCGTCGACAAGGCGACCCGGGGCTGGGAGTGGGGCAACACCAACAACATCGAGCGGTGGGGGGAAAACGTGATCGCGCGGGTGGTCACGAACGGTGGGGTGGGACCGATGTTGGCCGCGGATTTTGATCGCAAGGGAGTTCCCAACGAATGCGGCCTGTCGTATAACGATTCCAGCGGCGGGATGTTTATCGAGGACGGGACGACGTGGAAGCTGGCGGGAGTCAACTACAGCGTGGACGGGCCGTTCAGCCACGATGGCGAGGGGAACACGCTATTCAGCACGGACACGCGATTCAACGCGGTCCTCACGGATGCGCGAGGGTTGTACTACCTGACCCCGACAAACAGTTGGGAGTTGATTCCCACCAACTATCCGGTGGCGTTCCCGACGTCGTTCTATGCGAGCCGAGTCTCGGTGAACCTTTCCTGGATCAGCGGCGTCGTCAATGTCTCGGCGGGCAACGAGGTGCAGATCACGTCGCCGCCGGTCGCCACGAACGCGCTGGGGACGTTTGGCGGCATCGCGGTGGTAAGACCCGGGGATACGATTGGGTTTTCGGTCGGCGCTATGAGCACGAACGGGTATGCGCTGAGTTGTTTGTGGGACTTTGCGGATGGCGACAGCAGCGCGGACTGCGCGCCGACGCATGTGTTCACCAACTGCGGCGCATACGCGGTATCGGTGACGGTGACGGATGTGGTGAGTTCGGCGAGCGCGGGCCTGACGGTTGCCGCGGCGTGTCCGATGGATGTCAGCAGCCTCAAGTTGCAGGCGAAATTCAACCGGGTGGGTGCGGATACGTGCGCGATCAGCGGGACGCTGCCGAGTCTGGCGTCGACGGCTTCGGTGGCCAATGCGGTGGCGACGCTGGACGTGGGGGACGCGGCGGTCGCGTTTCAGTTGAAGAAGGGCAGGGGCGCGAACAAGAACGGAAGCCTCAAGGTGTCGTTCAATGCGAAGAGCGGCAGTTGGACGTTTGCGGGCAAGTTGAAGGGAGATCTGCAGGGGTCGTGGGCGGCATTTGGACTGACGAGCGTTGCTGTGACCAACAGCCCCGGTGACGGTTCCTGTGATACTGTTGCTCCAGTCGGATACGGTGGCAGCGTCCGAGGTCGCCCCCGTGCTGAATTACACCGACAAGACCGGGGTTTCGGGGACGGCCACGTTGGCGCCGTGAGGTGGCGGAGCGTTTGGCTGGCTTGGCGGGACGAGCTAGCGCGGGAGTGAGCGGGTTATCGAGAAAAAAGAGCGGAAGGCGGAGAGGTCAGGCCGATAATTCCTAAAGGAGAAAGAGCGGGATGGCAGTCCCGCTCTTTCCAGACTAGAAACGCTTTTGAACCGATGTATCCGCGTGGCGGATGGTGTGGGGTTTGGTCGAAGGACTGTTAAGAGTCAGGCGGTGAACCCTTGAACAATGGTTTAATATCATTCCAGATGTACGGTGCCGGTAGTTATGCGCTTCCTCTACATCCTAACAATAGGCTTTGCAGAATCGCTGTGCGAGGGTAACATACAAGACCTGCGAGTTATAGGCCATGAGCGTCAAGGCGATTCAGGCGAAGGTCGTTTGTGATACGCCAGAGAAGCTGCAATATCTGTGGTCGACCCACCGCATTTTCAACGAAGGCGTGCGCTTTGTCCTGCCCTACGTGTTCAAGATGAAGCGCGGGGAGTTGGGCGAAGATTTTAAGATTGTTTACGACGCGATTACCGGCGCGCAGAATTCTTTCGCCAAGCTTGAGCCGATCACCGACGAGAAGTGGAAGCCCAAGACGACTTCAAAGGCGTCGGGTGAGTTGTGGCAACAGGCTGCGGCGCGGATTCGCAAGCGCGGTGAGGCGCTGTTTGATCGAAAGAAGGAACTACCGCATCTGCCGAGCGAGTTTCGGCGCAAGATCTTTGAAATGACGATCCAACTGATGCATGGCCACGGCGAGTTACTCGAATTGTGGAAGACCGAGCACAAGCAATGGCTGATAGATAGAGCTGAATGGGAAGCGGAACACGCTGATTACATGAAGGCGCGGCCCGTCTTTGATCAGTTCGAGCAATCGGAGAATGTGACGGTCAAGGGAAGTCGTGGGCGATGGCTCCGGTATCTGGATTTCCTCACGACTCATCCAGAACTGGCGCGGTGGCGGGGAAGGGCTGAGACGATATTCCCACTGACAGACGAAGATCGTAAAGGACTGCGCCGGCCCGGTGAGCATTTTGAAAAATTCTGGGGGAAGAATCCTGAGGTGAAAGAACTTGATAAGCTGCACGGTCAGTATCAGGACAAATTTGCCCGTCCATGGGTGACCAAGAAGAATCCCGACGGTTTCAAATTGCGTCCGACGTTCACGTTGCCATCAGCCGATAGGCATCCGGCTTGGTATTCCTTCAAGCGGGACGCCTCGTATTTCCATCTTGATTTGGACAAAGGCACCGTGGATTTGAAGGTCATCACGTCTGACGATCCAAAGGGCCGCTCACCCAAAGGGTGTGTGGGGTACGCTTTCCTTCCTGACGGTCGACTGCGTCAGTTTCGATCTGCGGGCCGGGTAGAGACGATTCGTCGGAGCAAGTTTTCGATGCTCTATTCGGATCTGTTGCTTGGAAGGGAACGGTGGGCCGAGATTCGTGGCATTAAGTTGCTGTTTCGAGACGGTGAGCCGTATCTCGTGTTTAGCTGCGACATTGCTGACGAGCCGTGGTTGAAACTGTGGCAGACAGTCGAGGGTGACGGAGAAGCGAAGCCGAGGAAGAAGAAGGTTCTTCCCGAAGGATTGGTTACTCTTGCGGTGGATTTCGGTCAGAAATACTTGGGTGCAATCACGGCTTGCCGCAACGAAGGTGGCGAGCCGCGGCAAATCCCCTTTGTTCCAGCGTATTTCGACAGGCGTGCGGTGAGCAGGCCGACGAAGGCATGGTTAGTCGAGATTCCCGGTTTGTCATTCCGGCAGTTGCGTGTGCATGAGAATGAAATCAGCGCGGGGATGAGCGCAACCTTTGGAGATCGCAACTCACTACGCAGCGGTGGATCAAGGAGGGCTAAGTCTCGGCATGCAGAGAAAGGGCGAGAAACATTCGTCGAAGCACGTGAACATCTCGCGCACATGAAGGAGGATCGATACAAGAAAGCCGCGCATGTGATTCTGGAAACGGCATTACGCAACGATGCAAAAGTCATCGTGATTGAGCGGCTGGAGAACTATCGCCCGCTATTGGCGCGAGATACGCGCGAGAACCGCAATCGCATGACATGGGCCGTGCGGCGAATCGGAGAGTTTTTGGAATTGGAGGCGCGGCCATACGGCATCATGGTGTACCAGGCCAATCCATTCGGCACGTCACGATTCTGCTCGGCTTGCGGTTTCGTTGGAGAACGCTGCACGATGCCGACGAAGGAGGAATGGCAGCAGTTCTACGAAAAGAAGTTTGGTGCGGCTCGTCGGTACGTCGTCCAACGCGGCGGTGATTTTTTCTGCTGCACGAATCCACGTTGCCCTCGCAAGAGTCGTATGCTGAATGCAGATGTGAACGCGTCACTGAATCTCCAAAAGAGTTTCTATGACAAATTCAAGCCTGTGAAGGTCGCCGACTGGGTAAGTGTACGCAAATATGTGCAACGGTACCTTGATGAGCGCAGCGGAGTGCTCGCTGTCGGGAAGGAAGAGGACCAGTTACCGATGGACTGGCCGAAAGCAGGGTCGCCATGATGTGAGGGAATTATGGAAAACGAACTCGTATCGCTGTCGATGTTGAACGCCTTGGTGTATTGCCCAAGGCGTTTTTACTTAGAGCAAGTCGAAAGCGTGTTTGCCGTGAACGCGTCCGTGCAAGATGGCAGAATTAAGCACGCGCGCGTGGATGACCGGTCGAAGGCGATGAAGACGCGCAAGGCGGGTGATGAGTTTCAGACGCGTAGCGTCCAGCTTGGCTCGGAGAAGCTGGGCATCATCGGCGTGCTCGATGTGGTCGAGGAAACCGAAGGCGAGGTGTGCCCTGTGGAATTCAAGCGCGGGACGAAGCCGAAGGACGAGCAGGACCGAGACTACTATTGGGAAAACGATGCAGTGCAGTTATGTGCACAAGCGATGCTGCTTGAAGAGAACATGGGGAAGGCGATCAAGGAGGGCGTGCTGTACTACATCGGCTCACGAGATCGTGTCGCCGTCCCGTTGACGGATGAATTGCGGCAGAAGACGCTCGGGTATGTTGAGCAAGCGCGCGTCCTCATGCTATCGAAACAGATTCCGCCGCCGTTGGTAGACAGTCCGAAATGCCCGAAGTGCTCGCTGTTGGCGGTTTGTATGCCGCAAGAGACGCGGTTTCTGCGGGAGCGGGAGCAGACGGCATCGGCCAATCCTCCCGCGAAGCATGTGCTTGCACCCATCGAAGAACCAACCGTATTGTATTTCCAAGAGCAGGGCGCATACGTGGACAAGCACGGTGAGCATTTGGAGCTTCATCCAAAGGACGGGGAGAAGCGGCGCGTGCCATTGGTGAATGTCAGTCAAGTGGTTGTCTTCGGCCATGTCCAGTTCTCCACAGGCGCGCTAGAGGTGTTGTTGGAACTGGAGATTCCGGTTGTGTTTCTGTCGATCTATGGTCAATACAAGGGCACGCTCAGCGGTTCGCCAGCGCGCAACGGCAATCTGCGGTTCAATCAATACCGGTACCGCTCGAATCCTGAATGGGCGTTGGCGATGTCGCGCGAGATTGTAGCGGCAAAGATTCTCAACTCGCGCACGTTGCTGATGCGGTCATTGCGTAGCGCCGCGCCTGATGAGACGGAAATTGCACCGGATTCGTTACCAGGAGTGCAAGAACCGTTGGGACTCGACTACACGACGAAGACGGACGAAGCAATCTTCGACCAACTTAAGTGCTATGCCGACAAAGCCCGGACGGCAGACGATTTGGAAGAGTTGCTTGGATACGAAGGCACGGCAGCCAAAATGTATTTCGAGAACTTCTCGCGCATGATTCGTGGGGAAGGAGAAGCGCGACAGTTTGATTTCACGTCGCGCAATCGCCGTCCGCCGCGTGATCCTGTAAATGCGTTGTTGTCATTTGCATACGCGATGCTGGTGAAGGACGTGACAACCGCAATTCTCACGGTTGGTCTTGATCCCTATATTGGCTTCTATCACAGCGCCAAACATGGTCGACCTTCGTTGGCGCTTGATCTCATGGAGGAGTTCCGCTCGGTGATTGCCGACTCGGTTGTGTTGACCCTGATGAACAAGAAGATGCTGACACCGCGCGACTTTGTGAGTTACGGCGGCACTTGCCTGCTAAGCGAATCGGGGCGCAAGGCGTTCTTTCAAGGATACGAACAGCGGCGCAAGACTGAGGTGGTGCATCCGCTGTTCAAGTACCGTTGCAGCTACCGCCGCGTGCTCGAAGTGCAGGCGCGTCATCTCGGCGGCGTGTTTCGTGGTGAGTTTGAGCAATATCAGCCGTTTCTCATCCGCTGACAATGTGAGGCTGTTCTTATGACCTTCTACGTCGTCTGCTACGACATCACGGATGATAAGCGCCGCGACAAAGTTTTTAAGGCACTTCTTGATTTTGGCGTCCATCGCCAATTCTCCGTTTTCGAGTGCAAGCTTGAAGAAAAGGACTACCTGCGCATGAAGGCACGATTGTCTGAACTTATTGACACCGCTGTTGATCAGGTTATTTTCGTCCCGCTTTGCGGCGGCTGCTTCAACGGCATCGAAACACTCGGCACGCCGCGCACCGTGGACGACGAAGAGGCGCAGGTGTTTTGAGTTGCCAACGCATGAGGCGATGCGTACACTGGAAAGCGAACTATTTGACTAAAGAAGTACCCCGTGCCGACTATAGGTCGGAGGCGGAAGTGCTGAAAGAGAGTGTCGCCGCCACATGGGCCAAGGGCGTTCGCGCCTGAAAAACCGTCACCGCTTGTTCGGGGGCGTGTGGCTACGTCAGCACAGAGCTTGATCTTCGGCTGTCATCACGCCGCGAGAGTCGGAGTGATGATAACCGCGCGCAAGAACGCTCGAAGACGGAAGCGTTTGGCGCTTCGGGTCTTTGACAAACGAGCGTGGAAAAGGGTGAAGGAAATCACTGCAAACGACGTGGTGTTCGCAATTCGCGTTCGCGGAGCTTGGGCGAGCGTGATTTATGGAGCGGCAGTCGTTCCGCGCGCGTCGAAGATGAAGCGCTGGACACTTGTCGCCAATGGCCAATGACATTGTGCACGATCTGTCGTTCCGCGCGCGTCGAAGATGAAGCGCTGGACACAGCGAACCAGCGTTCGGCGGATGGTGAGCACAAGGCGACGGTCGTTCCGCGCGCGTCGAAGATGAAGCGCTGGACACGAACGGCTTCGCCGAGTCACTCTGCAGCCGGTCGTTCCGCGCGCGTCGAAGATGAAGCGCTGGACACACCGTGATCGTCGTCCGCGCGCGTCGAAGATGAAGCGCTGGACACTGAGCATGGCGTCGTTCCGCGCGCGTCGAAGATGAAGCGCTGGACACTTAGAAGCGATCGGCTTGTGGCAGGCACGTCGTTCCGCGCGCGTCGAAGATGAAGCGCTGGACACCTCTGGTCGAGGAAGCGCAGGTACTCGGCCTGTGTCATGTCGTTCCGCGCGCGTCGAAGATGAAGCGCTGGACACGACCAACAACTGAGCCGCCACATCTTCGGGGTGCTGTCGTTCCGCGCGCGTCGAAGATGAAGCGCTGGACACCTTCTTGGCGGCAGCAACGTCGGCGGGGTGGGATTGAGTCGTTCCGCGCGCGTCGAAGATGAAGCGCTGGACACAGATCCGTTGCGCCCCTTCAGAAGGCAACGCTCCCAGTCGTTCCGCGCGCGTCGAAGATGAAGCGCTGGACACTAGGCCAACAGCTTACGGGGCCGCCGAGTTGGTCGAGTCGTTCCGCGCGCGTCGAAGATGAAGCGCTGGACACTTGGGCGAAGAGGTCGGATTGGGATTGCGCTGGGGACAGGTCGTTCCGCGCGCGTCGAAGATGAAGCGCTGGACACTGGATCGTTCGCCTCCCGTCCAACCTCCTGCATCCGGAGTCGTTCCGCGCGCGTCGAAGATGAAGCGCTGGACACAATACCAACGCTCTCCGACAAAGCAGCTTGCAGAAGTCGTTCCGCGCGCGTCGAAGATGAAGCGCTGGACACAACGCCTGGCGTTGGGCGGCGGCTTCGAGAGCATAGAGTCGTTCCGCGCGCGTCGAAGATGAAGCGCTGGACACATAGCAGCGTTCACGATGGCTCCGTCGCTCAACGAGTCGTTCCGCGCGCGTCGAAGATGAAGCGCTGGACACATACAGAACGGTGTTGGCATCGGGGGTGAAACTTTTGGGTCGTTCCGCGCGCGTCGAAGATGAAGCGCTGGACACCCCCAATCTGAGGAGATTTGCCAGTAAGGGCTTTCGAGTCGTTCCGCGCGCGTCGAAGATGAAGCGCTGGACACCTCCCGGCCAGCGGGATGCGGCGCGCGAGAGCAAGCGTCGTTCCGCGCGCGTCGAAGATGAAGCGCTGGACACTGCAACGAGAATGGCCGGGCCAACCTCTTTCCCGAACTGTCGTTCCGCGCGCGTCGAAGATGAAGCGCTGGACACGTGCCAGGCGTCACTTTTTCGAGCGTCAACGTGACGGTCGTTCCGCGCGCGTCGAAGATGAAGCGCTGGACACACGATTTAGAAATCAAGGCAAAGCAGGCTTTCCATTACGTCGCTTACCTCGCGAAGTATGCCCCCACCGATTTAGGAATCAAGGCAAGGCACGAATCAAGAGTAGGTCGTTCCGCAATTTTTAGTTGATCGGGTGGCTGGGTTCAAATGCGCGGCTGGCGAAGATTCCGAACTCACGTTCAACGTACTCGATGGCTTTGCGAATCGCCGTGACGGTCAAACCTGGCGGAAGCGGGACGGCGACTTTGGCGCCGTGAGGTGGCGAGGACGTGTTTGAGATTGCGAAAGGCGGAGCGCGGCTAAACTGAGTCAGTTGCACTCAGTCTCGGTCACGCTCGGCTCCGCAGCTCCCCAGCTGCTTCGGCTTGTCAAGGCGGGTGGTTTCCTGTAAGAGAGCAGGCGGACGTGCAACCCGGCAACTCAAGGAGGTCAGGATGAAACGCATGTTACGTTTTATGGTTCCGACGGTGGTGTGTCTTTGTTTTGCATTGGTCGTTGCAGTGCGGGCGGAGGATAAGAAGGTCGATCCGACGGGCACGTGGGTGTGGAACATCCCCACGCGCGATGGAACGCCGCGGCAGGCGAACGCCAAACTGAAACTGGTAGATGGAAAGTTGATCGGCACGGTGTCCGGTCGGCAGGGCGACATCGCCATTGACGAAGCCAAGTTCGCGGGTGAAGAGATATCGTTCAAAGTTACCCGCGAGTTTAACGGGACAAAATTCGTCCAGACGTTCACCGGAAAAGTCAGCGCGGATGCGATCACGGGCAAGATCAGTTTCGACCGCAACGGCGAACCGCAGTCGGTGGATTGGAATGCGAAGCGGGAAGCGGCCAAGGCGGCAGAGCCGGCCGTCAAGCCGACGGAACCAGCGCCGAAGCCCGCGCAACCTTGAGGGGCGGAGTGGCGAAAGCCTAGTTGGACGGTGGCGGTTGGAAGGCGGGGAGGCCGAATTGCCAGAGGAGGAAGGCCCCTCTGTCGGCGCTGTCTTCTTCCATGCGAGTTCGCGGGGCGCCGGTGCCGTGGCCGGCCTGGTAGTCGATGCGCAGGAGGACGGGTTTGCCGCTGGTGGTAGCGGCCTGGAGTCGGGCGGCCATTTTTGCCGAGGCCCACGGGGGGACGCGCGCGTCGTTGAAGCCGACCATGAGCATGACGGCGGGGTAGGGCGTGGCGTCCTTGACGTGGTGGTAGGCGCTCATCTCGTAGAGTCCCCTGAATCCGTCGGCGGTCTGGGTGCTGCCAAATTCGGAAACGATCAACTTGCCGAAGGCCGTGGTCTCGGAGCGCAGCATGTCGAAGGAGCCGACTGTGACGATGGCGGCCCCGAACAAATCGGGCCGGTCGGTGATCGCGCGCCCGACGAGGATGCCGCCGGCGCTGCCGCCGGAGGCGGCGAGGCGCTGCGGCGAGGTGTAGTGGTGTTCAATCAAGTACTCGGCGCAAGCGATAAAGTCTTTCCACGTGTTTGGCTTGGTGAGTTTGTAGCCGGCTTTGTACCAGTCGTCGCCGTATTCGCCGCCGCCCCGGACGTGGGCGATGGCCAGCACGCCGCCCTGCTCAAGCCAGGCGAGCGTAATTGGATTGAAGGAAGGCTCCTGTGACATGCCAAAGGCTCCATACCCGTACAGGATAGTCGGATGCGAACCCGTGAGTTTGATCCCGCGCTGGCAGACGATCGACAAGGGAACCATCGTTCCGTCGTAACTTTTCGCATTGACCTCGACGGAATCGATATCCGGCGGCGAGTCGAACGGTCCGACGGGTTGGAAGCCGGTGTTGGTGATCTTTTTCGTGCGGGGGTCATACGCATAAATCCGGGTGGCTTTGGTCCAAGATTTGATTTCCAGGAGCACGCCCTCGTGTCGCGGATCGCTCGCGACAATGGACGCTGAGCCGTCAAAGGGCAACGTTACGCGTTCCGTTTGGCCGCGATTGGGGAGTCGCAAGAGCCGTCCGATTCCCCCGTCGAGAAGCTGAACATACACCCCGTCTTTCGCCATCGCGACACCGGTCACGACGGCGGTGGCGGGCGGCACCACGGTTTCCGCATGCGACGGATCAGGGTTGGCCAGGGAGGTGCGGACGATTTTGAAGCCGGGCGCGTCCTTGTGAGTGAGCAGAAAAACCTGATCGCCCCGGACGGCCCGTTTTGTCGTTTCATCGCCGACATCGCAGACTTTCCGCCACGGGATGTCCGGGATGGACGTGGACGCAAGCGGAGCCGCGTACACGGTGCGCGGTCGTCCGGCCCCATGGTCGATCACGCCCAAGACGTACCGTGAAATCGGCGTGGCCTCAACCCTCGGGATATCGTTCGCGTCCATCTCCACCAGAGGAGAAACCCCGAAGCCGAAGGCAGGCGGTTCTTTTTCGGGATCGGCGCCGAGGTGGTGAAGATAGACACGACTCTTTTGGTAGTCGGCGGACGCCGGCATTCCCGGATTGATCTTTTGGAGGCGATTGTAGAAGAAGGATTTTCCGTTTGGATGCCAACTAACATTGCTGAAGCGGACGCGATCGATAGGTTTGTCGATTTCCTTCGCCGTGGCGGTTTCCAGCACGTGAAGGACCGCGTCTTCGGAGCCAGACGGGAAAACGCCGTACGCCACGTATTCTCCGTCCCAGGATGGTTCGTAGAAACTGATCGTGTAATGGTCGCCCGTTGTCTCTGTGAGGGTGTCCGGGTCAACCAACAAGGTCTCCTTGCCGGTCAAATTCTCACGCATGTAGAGTTTGGGCGTGGTATCGGTCGGCAATCGTTTGCAATAGAAACAGCGGTTGTTCGACAGGCGTCGAAAATCCGAGACTTGCGCGGGGACGGCATTATCAAGCGTTTGGATTCGGGCCAGGTATTCCTTCCGGCCCGGAATGCGGTCGAGAAGGCTGCGGGCATAGTCGCTTTGGGCCTTCATCCAGGCGGCAACCTCGGGATCGGCCAGGTTCTCCATGTAGCGGTACGGATCGTTGACGGTCGTGCCGAAATACGTATCGGTCACGTTGCGCACGGGGGCGATGGGAGGAGGCTGATCGGCGGCGGCGGCGCACAGGAACGCGCACAAGGTGAGTGTCGCGACCAACAGAATATTCGCAGAGGGTCTCGTCATATTTGGCCTCGCTGAAACCCGGCGGCGGCCTCCTTTAAGACAACGTACAAATGGTAGTCCCCTGCAGGCAGGGTTTCAACCTTGAAGAGGCGGGTTCGCTCTAACTATGCGGTTGCCACGGGAGCGCGCGGCGATGATTGTCATCGCGGGCTTGTTCCGTCATAATCGCCGGCATGTATCTTGGTGTGGAGATCGGGGGGACGAAGTTACAGGCGGGCGTGTGCAGTTCTCGGGGGCGGATCCGTCGATTAGTGCGGGTGGCGGTGGTGCGAGGGGACGGGGCGCGAGGGATTCTCAGGCAACTTGAACAGGTTATTCCGCCGTTGCTGGCGGAGTATCGGGTGAAAGGGATCGGGGTTGGGTACGGCGGGCCGGTGGATTCGGCGCGGGGGCGGGTGGTGCGGTCATTCCACATCAAGGGGTGGGACGGTTTTGATCTGGGGCGGTGGTTTCGGAAGCGGTTTAAGTTGGCGGTGGTGGTGGAGAACGACACGAATGTAGCGGCGTTGGCAGAGGCGTTGGTGGGAGCGGGTCGGGGATATCGGACGGTATTCTACTCGAATGTGGGGACGGGGATAGGCGGCGGGTTGGTGGTGGACGGCGCGGTGTATCGCGGGCGGTTTGGGGCGATGGAGATCGGGCACACGCGATTTTTTGTTCGCGGCCAGTGGCGGATTTTGGAGGAATTGTCGTCGGGATTGTCGATTGAGCGGGGGAAGACAACGCTGAAGGAGTCGGCGAAATATTATGGGGCGGCGTTGGCGAACGCGATTACGCTGTTGAATCCGGAGGTGGTGGTGGTGGGTGGCGGCGTGGCGCAGGCGGGGGAGAGATTTTTGCGGCCGGTGCGAGAGACGGCGGCGCGGCTGGTGTTTGAACCATTCAGAAATAACTTCCGGATTGTGCCTGCGGGATTGGGGGAGACTGTGGTAGTAACCGGTGCGGCGTTGCTAGTAGCAAAGTCCGTGCGGTGAACGGTGCGGCTATGTTAGGGTAGGTACGAGAAGTTGGCCTATGCGATATCTGGTCTTTGGAGATGTGCACGGCAATCTGCTGGCGCTCGACGCGGTCTTGAAGGCCGGTCAGGAGCGAGGCGCGGAGACGTATTTATTTGTGGGAGACATTGTCGGTTACGGGCCGAGCCCGGTGGAATGCATCGAGCGGTTGATGCCGCTGTCGGAATGCGGGAGCCTGGCGTGGGTGGCGGGGAACCATGAGTTGGCGTTTCGCGGGGACGTGGAGATGGACGGGTACAGCGTCGAGGCGACGCAGACGCTGATGTGGGCGCGGAAGCTGGTGGAGGACAAGCCGTGGGCGAAGGAATTCATCGAGGCGGCGTACCTGACGACGTGCGTGAACGATTTGGTTTGGTTGACGCATGACTCGCTGGCGAACCCGAGCAGCGGGGGTTATCATCGGTGGCCGCAGCACGCGAAGAGCGAGTTGGCGTGCCTGCATTACAACAAGGGGCGGGTGTGTTTCTACGGGCATACGCATGCGATGCGGGCGGAAGTGAGCCGGGTGGATCGGCCGGTGATGCTGGTGCCGATGGAGACGCATGAGGGCGCGGGAATCGATCCGCACCCGATCCGGTTAAGCCGGGAAGATCTCGGGTGGATCGGGACGGGGTCGGCGGGTTTCCCCACGAATCCGAAGCGTCGGCCCGAATACCTGATTCTGGACACAGCGGACGACAACGAGTGGCGGGTTGAGAAATATGAGGCGGAGTATTCGCGGGACGAAGCGCGGGAGCGGATCGTTACGGTGCTCGGGCCGGTGTGCGACAAGGAAGTGGCGGAGCGGATTTCGCGGTGGCTGTAGGCGGGGTGGTAACCGAGCCCGGTGACATCAATTCGCCTGAAAGCCAGATAAACACTAGTTTCCAGGCTTGCATTACCGCCGGGATTGTGGCATAGGTGGGCGTATGAATACAGGTTGCACATTAGCGATTCTTTGCGCGGCAGCCGTGCTGTGCGGCTGCGCCTCGGGTCAACGCGGAATGGCTCTGGCCCCGGAGTGTCCGGCCACTCAATCGACGATGCGTCTTGAGTGTGGACGGGCGTGGGATGAGGCAATGGCCGACAGTCAAGCGGACATCGTCCGCCTCCCCGACGGGCGAATCGTCGGCCTTCTGCCACCCGAAGGCAGCCCGTAAGCGCGCTGAGGATCGAGGGAACTGGTTGCGGCTGGCGCTGGTGGTCTTACAGGACAGGCGAGGCATCGGCGTGGTTGGGGTCAACACACACTGAGGAGTTGGCCTGATTATTTCCCTTTTGCCGCGACAGACATTGTTCTCAAGACTGGCCCAAACATATAGGCGGCGGATTCGTCGGTGCCATTGAATTTCCGCCCGAGTTTGCCGGTGCCATCGGCGGCCATTATTCTTCCCACCGGGATATTCCCACCGATGGCCGGGATGGAGTCGCCCGTAAACAGAATTGTGGTCAGGGACGGACTCGCCGGCCCATTTTGGACTTGACGGTTGACAGGCTGGCAGCGGTTACTCCGCAAGGGAGGCAAGGATTGTGATAACACAATGGCCGGCACAATGAAGAAGGCTTGGGGATCGCTGGCTGCGGTGTGCGTGCTGGTTATCGGGGTGTACGCGTACATGGCCGAATCGGGCGTGCTGGAACTGGCGAGTCTGAATGCCGCAGACACTTATTACAATTTATTGGTGCAGGGTTTTCGTGCCGGTCAGCTCAGCCTGAAGAAAGAGGCGCCGCCCGAGTTCTCGCACGTTGCCGATCCGTACGATGCGGTTGCCAATCCGCCGTACCAGATGTTGGACCTGAGCTACTACAAGGGTAAGCTCTACCTATACTTTGGAATCACCCCGGCATTGATGTTGTTCTGGCCGTACGTCGCGCTGACCGGCCATTACCTGTTTCACCGACAAGCGGTGGCGATCTTTTGCGTGATGGGCTTTCTGACCAGCGTGGGACTGCTGGGGGCCCTGTGGCGGCGGTACTTTGCCGGCGTGAGCGTTGCGGTGGTGGCGGCCGGTGCGCTGGCGCTGGGCTTGACGACCGGCGTACCGGGGCTGTTGTCACAGTCCGACGTCTACGAGGTGCCGATCAGTTGCGGCTATATGCTGAGCATGCTGGCGCTGGCGGCGATCTGGTGCGCGGTGCACCGGCCGGAGGGGAGATGCCGGTGGCTGGCGATGGCGAGTGTGGCATACGGGCTGGCAGTGGGGGCGAGACCCTCCTTGTTGTTCGGCGCGGTCATCCTGCTGGTGCCGGTAGTCCAAGCGTGGCATGTGCGACGGCAGATTGGGGCTGTGTTGATGGCGGCGATGGGTCCGATCCTGCTGATTGGGTTTGGGCTGATGCTCTACAACGCCCGGCGATTTGGGAGTCCGTTCGAATTCGGATGGCACTACCAGTTGGGTGGGGAGCGACAAGTTGGGCGGCAGCTATTCAGCCTGCGGTATCTCTGGTTCAATTTCCGGGTATATTTTCTGGGACTGGCGCACTGGAGCGCTCGTTCCCCCTTCGTGCATGGAATCACGGTACCGCCCGTGCCGTCGGGCTATGCGCAGGTGAGGAATCCCTTCGGGGTACTGGCGAATGTTCCCTTGGTGTGGCTGGCGCTGGCCGCGCCGCTGGCGTGGCGGAATCGGCCGGTTGAGGCTGCGTCGGCGCTGCGTTCGTTTATGACGGCGGTGATCCTGCTATTTGGGACCAGTGCATTGACTGTCGGGCTTTTCTGGAGCGCGAGCTTCCGTTACGAGGTGGACTTCCTGCCGGCGCTGGTGTTGCTGGCGGTGGTGGGAATGCTCGGAGCAGAGCGCGGGCTGGCGGATCGACCCACGTGGCGGCGGGCGGTGCGGTGGGGCTGGGGGTTGTTGCTGGTGTTCTCGGTGGCGTTCAACGTGTTGGCGAGCGTTGCGTATTACGCCGAGGCGCACAACAGTTTGGGGATCACCCTGGCTGGAGAGGGAAGGCAGCAGGAGGCGATGAGGCAGTGGGAGCAAGCGGTTCAGCTGAGGCCGGATTACATTGAGGCGCACAAGAGGATGGCGGACAGCTTGAGGCAATCGGGTCAACTTGAGGAGGCGATGCGGCATTGGGAGCGGGTTCTGCAGATCGAGCCTGATGATGCCGAGGCACACAACAACCTGGGCGCCGCGTTCGAGGAAGCCGGCAGGACAGAGCAAGCCATCGGACATTACGAGGAGGCGCTACGGATCAGGCCTGATTTCGCCGAGGCACACTACGACCTCGGGGTTGCCCTGATGCATCTAGGCAGGGCACAAGAGGCGATGGCGCAGTGGGAGCAGGCGCTACGGATCAAGCCGGATTTCGCCGAAGCGCATTGCAATCTGGGGAACGCCCTGGAGCGAGCGGGCAAGATTGAGGGAGCGGTCGCGCACTACGAGCAGGCAGTGCGGATCAAGCCGGATTTCGTCGAGGCGCAGTTCCAGATGGGGGTTGATTTGATCCGGCTGGGCAGGGGTGGAGAGGCGGTGGGGCATTTCAAACAGGTCCTGCGGATCAAACCCGATTATGCCGAGGCGCACTGCGACCTGGGGATGGCCCTGGAGCAAGTGGGCAAGATTGAGGAGGCCATCGGACATTACGAGCAGGCGCTGCGAATCAAGCCTGATTTCGCCGAGGCCCGGAACGCGCTCGCGCGACTGCAAATTGGCCGGTGAGTATTGACGCCTATCACGGAACGTATTTGCAGGACTGAAGAGCTGAGCCCCGCTGGCCCCTTGGATTTGCACCGGCAAACTACGTAAACAAGCGGAGGGAGGCTAAGGGGTGTTGACGTCGTCAGCAGCGTTCCGGGGGGATAGTTGTTGGGGACGGGATACAGCGGCGAGAACGGCGTGCTGTACCCCTCTGTGCCTGCAACCACAAAATCTTAGCAGGCTCTCGAGTCGATGCCGCAACCGTGCAAGGAACTCCTGGTCGCGCTGGTGTTCCTGATTGAGTATGTGGCGATTCCGATATGGCATAATCAAGCTTTCTTCCATGAGTTTATCGGACGAAATGCGCGTTACTTAAATCGAGTCGAGGACTGTGGGGGAAAACGTCAAGGAATAGTCGGGGCGTGAACCGCACAGGACTCCTACTTACCTTGGGGTAGGGTTCTTCGTGAAAGGGCGTTGGAGTAGTGCCGCTTTCGGCTCAGCCCTGCCCTGGGGTTCGGCTCCAAAGTGCGATTCGGCTCCCAAACTGTACAAAAAGAAAAGCTTCCAAACCTTCCAAACCTTCCAAAGTACACTCACGCCTTTTTTCACAATGCGCTAACCTTAGCCCGTATGAAGACAGTATTGAAATAGTAGCCCACCCCACAACATAACCTACCGATCCTACCCCCAGAGGAGGCCCCCATGCCGAAGTCCCGCGGTAAAATCTCTGCTATGCCGTCAGCAATTCGCACCTCAATCAACCTGAAAATCCAGGAAGGCTGGCGGTTGACCACCATTGCCGACTGGCTGATGTCCGAAACGGCCCCGGTCGATATTCCCGATCTCCAACTCAAGGCGGGTGAATCCTACGCCTTGCTCTGGAGTCGGGAATCCGACCAAGCCATCAGCCCGCATCGGTTGTGCGAACGGGCTTTGTCGCACTGGCACCAGAACTCGTATCCGCGCTGGGAGCGTGAACAAGCCGAACGCGAGGAGTTCCTCGGGCTCGTCGAGCGCGCCGAACGACTCGGCGCGGCGGTGGGCGGCCCCGAAACGACCGATCCGAACGAAGGGACCAATCGGCTCATTCGGTCGGTGTTGTTCGAGGCGATCGCCAAAGTGCGCAAGAACGAGAACAACACGGCCGACCTTGCGCGCATTGCGCATGCGTGGGCCCGGATGAACACGGTGACCCGGGAGAACGAGAACTTAAAGCTGCGCAAACAAGAGGCCATCGATGTGGGGCTGGAGGCGATTGCGGAGGAGTTCAAGAAGAAGCCCGAAGTCCTCGGGGCGTTCAACCAATTCCGCGAGGTGGTAAAACGGGCGGAGAACGAAAAGTAGACAGGAGACAGTTCCGAAGACGCCACGTGAAACGTGGTAAAACCCGGAGGAGGCAGGGGAATCCCTTACCGGGGGAATTTCTGCAGACAATGTTTTTGCATTTGCCGGAGTGTGTGCTAGGTTTTTCAGGTCGCAGTGAAGCGGCAGGGATCTGCCGCGATGGCGAGAGCCAGCAAACCCAAACCAGAAGGAGTGTGTACCATGATCGTTGGGATTCATCACAACATCACCGATTCCAAGAAGTGGGAGGAGACCACGAACCAGATCGGGCCGATGATCGAGCAGGGCAGGTTGCCGAAGGGCGTGAAGCCGCTGTTGTATCTGCCGCGGACGGACGGGCGCCAAGCGGATTGTGTGTGGGAAGCGGATTCGATGGAGAACCTGAAGCGATTCCTCGACCCGTTGACGACGACGGCGGCGAAGAACCAGTATTTCCAGATCGACGTGGAACACGCGTTTGGTCTGCCGGTGCAGACAGCGGAACGTGTCGCCACCCACTGATTCGGTGGATGGCAATTGAACGGATTCAGGTCTTCGGTGGTTGGGAAGACCTGATGGAGGGAGAGGCCGGGTTGGCCTCTCCTTCGCTTTTGGGATTCGAATTCACCAGGAAGTCACGAAGAACACGAAGAAGGCGTGAGGAACGAGGATCGGACTGAACCGACTTCGAAGACGCGATGCAGAAAGCGGAGGGGTGAGGTCGGGGTGTCAGAAGTATGGGTCAACAGGCGGGACGCCTGTTCAACGGGAAACGGCAAGCGCGGCGACAGAGCGCGGCGGCTACAGTGTTGCGGGGGGCGAGGGGGGTTGGTAGGATGGGCGGCGGCGAAAACCATGGACGGATTTCCATATCGGCGGGGTGAGATGTATTGCGAAGGCGTCGCGTTGCGGCGGTTGGCGAACTCGTTTGGGACGCCGTTGTATGTGTACAGTCAGGGGCATGTGGTGGGGCAATACGAGAGTCTGGATCGGGCGTTGGCGGGGTTGGATCACATGATTTGTTGGGCGGTGAAGGCGAACGGGAATCTGGCGTTGGTGCGGGCGATGGCGAATGCGGGGGCGGGGTTTGATGTGGTGAGCGGGGGCGAGTTGTATCGGGTGGTGCGGGCGGGGGGTGATCCGACGCGGTGTGTGTTTGCGGGGGTGGGGAAGACGCGGGAGGAGATCGAGTACGCGTTGAAGCTGGGGATTTATTCATTCAATGTGGAGAGCGAGGCGGAGTTGCGGCGGATCGGGGAAGTGGCGCGTGGGATGGGGCGGCGGGCGCCGATAGCGATTCGGGTGAATCCGGGGGTGGACCCGGATACGCATCATTATATTTCAACGGGGAAGCACAGCAGCAAATTTGGGATTTCGATTCGGCGGGCGCTGGAGGTGTATCGGGAGGCGGCGGGGTTGGCGGGGATCGAGATTCGCGGGGTGCAGATGCATATCGGGTCGCAGATCACGAAGATGGGGCCGTTTGTGCTGGCGATCCGGAAGATCAGGCCGTTGGTGGAACGGGTGCGGGAGCTGGCGCCGGGGTCGATGCAGTTTTTCGACGTGGGTGGCGGGTTGGGGATTCGGTATCGGAACGAGCGGCCGCCGACGGCGGTGGAGTTTGCGCGGGCGGTGGTGCCGGAGTTGCGGGGGCTGGGGTTGCGGATTTTGTTTGAGCCCGGGAGATTTATCGTGGGGAACGGGGGCGTGTTGTTGACGCGGGTGGCGCATGTGAAGGTGACGCCGGTGAAGCGGTTTGTGATCGTGGATGCGGCGATGAATGATTTGATACGGCCGGCGTTGTACGGGAGTTGGCACGAGATCGCGCCGGTGGTGCGGCGGCGGAAGGGGCGGAGGATGACGGCGGATGTGGTGGGGCCGGTGTGCGAGTCGGGGGATTTTTTTGCGGAGGGGCGGCGGATGGCGGCGGTGGAGGAGGGGGAGTTGTTGGCGGTGATGAGCGCGGGGGCGTACGGGATGGCGATGGCGTCGAATTATAATGCGCGGGTGAGGCCGGCGGAGGTGTTGGTGAGCGGGGGGCGGTACGAGGTGGTGCGGCGGCGGGAGACGGTGAAGGATCTGGTGGCGGGGGAGACGGTGGCGGCGTGGTTGATGTGAGGCCGGGGCGGGTTACTCGAGGAGTTCTTTGAGGCAGGAGATGAGATGCTGGATGGGGAAGGGTTTGACGAGATACTTTGAGTCAGTTTGAGTCAGGAAGAGATTGATTTTCGGTTCCGCCGCGAAGCCGGTGATGAAGATGAAACGGTCGGCGAGGACGGGGCGGAGTTCGCGCGCTTGGACGTAGAACTCGTCGCCGCGCAGCTTGGGCATCATCACGTCGCAAACGACTGCGTCGTACTCGTTGGCTTTCACTTTCAAGAGCGCTTCGTCACCATCGTTAGCGACGTCGACGAGGAAGTTTTCGTCGGCGAGAATCCATTGGAGGGCCGAGGCCAGTTGCTTGTCGTCGTCGACGAGCAGCAGGGCCTTGAATTCGATGGCGTCGGAGGGCCGTACGGCCAAGTCGGGTTGTTGGTTGAAATCCATAGGTTTGCATGTGAAAGAGCAACTGAAATGCCAACCACCACATCTGAGCCTTGCAGAACTGGTTCAAGTGAAGCATATAAGGGGCTATGCAGCTTAAATTCGTTAAAATGAGCGGGGCTGGGAACGATTTTGTCGTGGCTGACAACCGCGGCGGCCAATTTCGACCGGAACCCGCGGTCGTGACGCGCATTTGCGACCGCCGCTTTGGGGTGGGTGCGGACGGGCTTTTATTGGTCGAACCGTCAAAAGCGGCTGACTTCTTCATGCGCTACTACAACGCTGACGGCAGCGAGGCGGAGATGTGCGGCAACGGCGCACGATGTATCGCGCGGTTCTACAGCGAGCGGTGTGGCGCGGCAAAGCGTGATCTCCGATTTGAGACCGGGGCGGGGATTATCCAAGCCACGGTCAACGGTGAACAAGTGCGTGTGAGAATGAGTGAACCGCATGATTTGCGGTTTCGCCAAACGATCCAGCTCAAAGGCGGATCGCGGGAGTATCACTTCATCAACACCGGTGTCCCGCACGCCGTATTCTTCACCGACAACGCCGACCGGGAGATAGTCCATGTAGACGGTGCCGAGGTGCGCGGCCACCTAGACTTCGCCCCGCGCGGGACAAACGTCGACTGGGTGCAGTTGACCGGGGGCAACGGAATTCGAGTGCGCACCTACGAACGGGGCGTGGAAGCCGAGACGCTCGCTTGCGGCACGGGCGTGGTCGCCTCAGGCATCATGGCGCATCTAGTGCGGGGCGTGCCGCTGCCGATCAACGTGACGGTACAAAGTGGGCGCGTTTTGGAAGTCAATTTCTCACGCGACGGAGATCGGTGGCGCGAGGTAACGCTTGCGGGGCCCGCCGAATACGCGTTTGAAGGAACGCTGCTCGAACGCGACTGATTCCGCTTCAACTCCGGCGTTGACAAGAACCGGACGTTTTCTATACTGCGCAAGAAGTCTTTGGAAGTGCAACCCCCGCTCCGAAGCTCTCGGAACGGCGTTTTGCCATGCCGGACTTAACGAAGAAAGGTGAATTGAGGAGAAGCATATGGCATCTGGTAAAGTGAAGTGGTTCGATACGAAAAAGGGTTTTGGGTTCATTCAACAGGAAGGTGGCGCGGATGTGTTCGTGCATTACTCGAGCATTTCCGGCAACGGCTTCAAGAACCTGGAGGAAGGACAAACCGTGGAGTTTGAATTGATCGACTCCCCCAAGGGTCCGAAAGCGTCGAACGTAGTAGCGAAATAATCAAAATTCCCGTAACCATGGACCCCCGGCAATGCACGTTGCCGGGGGTTCTTCTTTTCTCCATTCGCGAGACGTCACCGGCTACGTCTCGCCGAGCTTGAAGAATTCGGGCGCAACCTCGCGCTTCTTCAGGCGACGAAACGCGTCTGGTTGCTCCCGCTTCGTCACTCGGTATTCTCGAACGCCGGACGAATCGCACCCGAGCAGGAGGGCATGGGCCTTGTAAACCCGGGGCCGCCCAATGACGCGCACTGCATTCACCCGAGGCTCCTGTGGACGCTTGTCCAGCATAACAAAGCTCAGAGGCAGACTGCGAAGATCCACGCCGGCAAGTTTGGCAAACCGCGCCCAATTGCCGTCCATAAAAACCTCTGGCGGGGACGGCGCGAAATGGTGACACCAGTGCCGTTCGTTCTCTGGCGTCAGCATCCCACAGGCGGCCTGATGCGTGCAGGGCGAGACGACCTGAAAAGGGCCCCGCAAGCGTTCGCGCAAGGCAATCAATCTGCGGCTTGTCTCATACGTGCCCGGTTCGATCCAGATCACCGCCGTTGCGTGCGCTGCCAAGTCAACGAGGGCATCAACTTGATTAGCTGACAACTCCGTCAACACATGGCTGAGCAACAAGGTGCCAAATGGGTGGTCGGGCGGCTCATCCAGCCACAAGTCAATGGAAGGTATCACGTCACGCGCAGTGCGGGCGGCATAGTGCATAGCCAACGGCGATCGATCCCAGAATACGAATCTGCATGCCGAATCGAATGTGAAGTGTTCCAGCAAGGCTCGGGTAGCGATTCCGCTTCCGCATCCCCAGTCCACAACGTCCCCCCGCGGCGGCAACCAGCCGCGACCCTTGAGTTCCTTCAGGACGTAGTCCCACTTCCAGCGAATGCGTTGGCCGAACGTCTGATCGTAACTCTCAAGGTCGCGTTCGCTACGCCAGTAATCCTGCATCCCGGCGGTGCCATCGAGAAATGCGCTGCGCAACCGCTCCAGCGCTTTCCAGTCAATTCTCTCCCAGTCCATGTGTGAGCAGTGAATCCAATGCGTGATGCTTGATTCCGAAGAAATCCTTGAACTGTTCGACTCGTTCGCGGGCGGTGGGTGACGTGAATGGCTTGCCGTCGCGCACCGCCGCAATCATCAGGTTCTTTGGTGTATGTTCGGTCGATACGAATTCAATCATTTTCGTGCGATAGCCCGCCCATTCCAGAAACAGACTGCGCAGGCCATCCGTTGCCCACTCCGCCATTCGCTCAGCCATAATGCCGTGTGCGAGCACGGGTTCGAAGGGAGCCGGACGACCCAGTTGTGGTCGTAATTCCTGGTGACAGCACGGGGCGACGAGAATCAAGGGTGCGGCCAGCTCGATGCCGCGGCGAATGGCGTCGTCCGTTCCGGTGTTGCAGGCGTGCAAGGCGATGAGGGCATCGACGCTGGGGAGCGTGGTGTTCTCGATGGTGCCGGCAACGAACGTCAATCCGTTTGCGCCAATCGTGCGTGCGAGCGCCGTCGTTGAGTTCACCAACTCCTCCCGCACCTCCACGCCCATCACCCGTGCCGGCCGCTTCCACACCCGTGCGAACAAGTGCCACAGTCCAAACGTCAGGTACCCCTTGCCGCATCCCATGTCGGCGATAACCAATTCGCGGTCGACAGATTGATCCAGCCACCCGCAATCCTTCGCCAGATGGCTGAAGATTTCCAGGTACCGGTTGATTTGTGCGTACTTGTCCGCCATCGCGGGACGAACCCGGCCGTTTACATTGAGCACGCCCAGCCCTTGCAGCCAATCGCCCGCGGATCCATCGAGAATCGCCTGTCCCGCCACATCGTGCAAGCGCGAAGGGGCTTCGATAGTAGAGGGCTTGTGGGTGGCGAGCTTCAAGTCGCCAGACTGGTTCACGGACAGCTGCCAGTCGCGTTTGGTGGTGCCGAGCAACACGCTGCGGAAATGAGTTCCAATCTGTCCAGCCAGCCAACTGCCCGCCTCATCAACCGGCACGTTCTTCGTTGTATCGCGAGTGGGGTAGCGAAACGTCAGTGACAAATGAGGCCCGGTCCTCAACTCGACGAGCCGGCCGAGCACCTTTTGCGGTGCGTTGTGCGCGTCGGTGGCGCTTGTGAGCACCAGCCGCACAAATGAGCCATCGTGCAGGCTCTCGGTCGTTCGCTGAAGAAGCTTATCGCAGGCATTCACCTTGGCCATGTTGCCCATTCTAGCCGCAAACCCCCTGCGCTGCGACTGTTCCTTGCGCGGGGAAAACAATTTGAGGCTTGTTGTGGAATCCCTGAGTTTCTTACCATGTTGATGTGAATATCTCCTTGCGCCAGGGCAGGCCCGAGGACGCGAATGCTTGCGGAACGATCTGCTGCAAGGCGTTCACTACTATTTCGCAAGCACACAATTTTCCACCTGACATTCCGTCCCCCGAGGTGGCCATCGGACTGTTGACGTGGATGCTGTCGCACCCCGGTTTCTACGTCGTCGTGGCAGAACTCGACGGACGAGTCATCGGCAGCAATGTTCTCGACGAACGCAACAGCATCGCCGGCATCGGACCGATCACCGTCAATCCCGCTGTGCAGAACAAGGCCGTGGGTCGCCGTCTGATGGAAGACGTGATGGAGCGCGCAGCGCAAAAGGGGTATCCCGGCGTGCGACTGGTCCAAGCCGCGTTTCACAACCGGTCCCTGTCTCTTTACACCAAGCTTGGGTTTGATGTCCGCGAGCCACTCGCTTGCATTCAAGGCGCGGCGCTCAGCGCCAAGCTGCCTGGCTACACGGTTCGCCTTGCCGTCGAGTCCGACCTCGATGCCTGTAATCGCATTTGCCGCAACGTCCACGGTCATGACCGTGGGGGCGAACTCCGCGACGCCGTCCAGCAGGGCACCGCCACCGTGGTTGAACACGATGGACACATTACCGGCTACGCCACTATCATTGGCTTCTTTGGTCACGCGGTCGGTGAGACCAATAACGATCTGAAATCGCTCATAGGCGCGTCGAACGCATTTGCGGGTCCCGGCTTCCTGTTACCAACCCGCAACGCCGATCTGTTCCGCTGGTGTTTGGCCAACGGCCTGCGTGTTACACAACCCATGACCTTGATGAGCGTGGGCCTGTATAACGAACCCGCCGGCGCCTACCTGCCATCGATTACTTACTAAGCATCGGCACGGCGCGTTTCACCAATTGGATGGCAAAACCCCACGGATCGCGGAGCATGGCGAGGTCGTCGCCGCCGTCGGACTTGCTCATCTCGCCTTCGGCGGTCGCGCCTGCTTTCAACAAACTCGCGCGTGTCCCCGCCACATCATCCACCTGAAACGCCAGGTGCATCACCAGTGGGTCGATTGTTCGATAGTCGGGCACCGCCGCTTTCGGATTCCGATACAGCTCGAGCAACGTCTGTCCGCTGGCATCGGCGACAAACCGCATGTGATTCGGCGGGCCGGAACTGCGCACGGTTTTCATGCCGAGATATTGTTCGTACCATTGCGTCATCGCGACGGGGTCAGGCACATTGAACGCCATATGTTCGATTCGCATAGCTGTGGTCATTCATATCCGATGACGAGACCGGAGGAAACAGATAAATGGGCAACTCGGGTACTGGTGCAGTTCGATTTTGAGAATACCGAGGCAGGGGTCCTTAAAAAAAGCTTCCAAACCTTCCAAACCTTCCAAAGTGCACTAACGGGTTTTTCGGGGTTGTGAGAGAATTGGGCTATGAGAGATAGGCGTAATAGGGATGGCGCGAGGGAGGGTCGAGATGAGAATTGGGATGAAGTTCTTCCTACTAAGGTGCTTTTTACAAAACGAAGCCAAGTAAGAAATTCCGATCTACCACAGCATGAAAATGTTAGGTAAAATAGGGGTTGGGCTTTTCTCCATAAAACGAACCCAAAAGCGTGGTGTAAGACGCGTCGGAAGGGTGGTTTTATGCAGAAACGAAGCCATCTTGGGGGTGCACCCGCCTTCGCCGAGGCTTCTACGGACAAGTCAGGGGGACAAGACGGCAAATGGGGTCGAAATGGCGGTTTCGAAGTCGGGGCCGGGGTACTGTTCGGTTGCCGCACGCCGCTTTGGAGGGTGCGGTTCGGAAGATCGAGCCGCAAAGGAAGTCGTAAAACTGCACCAGTACCGCAGTGCGAATGCGATTGCCGGTGGCGGCGGGATGCGATATGAAACACGGCATTCGGCATGCGAGGAACAGTCCATGTTCACTAGAGTGGCGGCAACCATGCATTCGGCGGTCTGTCGCTGCTGTCTTTTTCTCGCCTTGGTGTTTGTAGCTGTTTCAGTTCATGCCGCCGATGATCAGGGCCTGCTCTTTTATGTTTCGGGTGAAAAAGGCACGACTGCCGACTTCTCCGCCGGCGGCACGCCCGAACCTAACTTCGATTTCGAAGTGACCCGCATCCCCGACGGCGCCAAGGGCGCGGCGCTCCAGTGCGGCGATCTCCAACGGCTTTCTTGGTGGGCACCGGGCAACATCTACGCCCAACGTGGCACGTTATCGTTTTTCTGGCGTTCCCGGTATCCCGTCGGCCCAACAGAGTTTCCAGTTTTCCGTGTGGGGTACGCCGACCATTCGAGTTGGGACATGGTGTTTCTGCGCATGGACTACAACGGCCACGGATTCGACGCGTTTGTGACCGATGCCAGCCTCTCGCGCACGCGCGTATCCGTCACGGTGCAGCCATTTCCCAAACCGGACGAGTGGACCCATCTCGCCCTGGCGTGGGACGAGACACGCGGCATCCGGTTTTACGTGAACGGCAAGCTCGCGGCGGCGAACGAGACCCGGGCCGTCTACAACGCCGGGCTCGACCAGTTTGGCCCGCACTCCCGCATCATCAGCCCGTACAACGTCCAGAGCGATTACAACTTCGTACGCGGCGGCGATGTCGATGAAATCCGCATTTACGACCGCATGCTCGATGATGCGGCCATTGCCACGCTCTCGAAGGGCGATGCGCCGACGAACCTCGGGCCGCTGCCCGCCCGTGACCTCGGCGACACCCGCTGGCGGGACGAATGGTGGTTGCGTTACGGTTGGAACCGGGCCGGCGATCCCCCACCGTATCTCGCCGATGCCGCGACCACCGTCCGCAAGGTCGAGATCCACGACGCCTACGATCTTAAACGCTGGTGGTGGAAGGCCTGCGATGGCATCCGCGAAACCACCTGGCCCGGGGTTTACAACCGCTCGCGTCTGCCCGGCCGCAACGATTATTTTCAGTTGCCCGACTGGGATTGCTATTCGCTCTCTGGCAAGTCCATCACGTTCATGCTGCCGGACGAACCGTGGAACCATCTTGAGATTTCTGGTGCCGCATGGGGCAAGATGAGCCTGCTCACCGGCAGCAGCGAGTCGGTGTTGTTCGAACGCCCCCTCGGGCAGGAAAAGACCTATCACCGGCTGGCGACGCCCCTCGTTGGCCAGGAGATTCGCTTCGACAACGTCGAGCAGGAGCAGCCCATCGGCGAACTGTCCGCCTACTATGTCAGCGCCGGCCGCGACCCCGCCGGCATCACCAACCTCGCGTTTCGTCTCGCCTCCATTCCGCCCACCGGTACGGATGTGACCGACCTCGTGACATTTATCAATGGACGATATGCCTCGGATGAGCGCGCCACCTTGGTCGCGCTCCCCGTGAATACTGCTCCATCGGCGGCCACGGCCATGCCGGGCACTCGCGATGCGGCGCTGCCACTCGTTCACATCCTCATACCGGATACCTGGGACAAGGTTGACGGCGGACTCGACGGCATCGCTATCGATTTGCCCGCGCTGCAGGTAAAGCCAACGCATGGCAATCTCTTCCCGCTCAACATTCAAGTCAAAGATCCGTTGTGGCCGTTGCGTGACATGCTTGATTTCACTTTCAGCGTGAAACCCGGCGAGGCGCGCACCCTCTGGCTCGACCTCCGTGACCGCATTTTGCCGCCTGGCAAAGGTTTCTATATTACGATTGCCGGTGCCGGTGCCGATTTCGGCGCGGCGTCGCTCAAGGGCGCGACGCTGCGTCTTGTGTTCAAGTCCCGCAAGGCCGCGCGCGCCGAGCACGAAATCGACCGCTTCACGCAGGTGCGCGACTGCTACGCGATGCTTGTCGAGGAACATCCGCACTCCGCGAAATTCAATCTGTGGAACCGGTTTGTAATCGACCTCAACGACCTGCTGCGCGTCAACCCGGACCACTCTCCCGGCCGCAATTACGCCGCCGTGGCGCTGGGCGGACCACACCCGCCATTCAAACAGCACGATCCGCCGCCCCACACGCCCCTGTGGGCGTTCCGTCAGGTTGAATTGCTCGGTCGCGTGAAGCAGTTCGTGCTGTGGTATATCGACCATCGCCAGATTGAGAATGGCGAGTTCGGCGGCGGCATCTCGGATGACGTCGATCTCTTGAACATGTGGCCGGGGGTTGCGCTTATGGGTTGCGAGCCGGAGAAGATCAGGGAATCCCTGCATGCGCTGCTCGAGGCGGCGTTCAACAATGGCATGTTCACCGACGGTCTCCCCACGATTCAAGCTGACGAATTGCACAGCAACGAGGAGGGGATCGGTTGCCTCAATGCAAACCTCATCCTCGAATATGGCAGTCCGCGCCAGCTTGAGCGCGCCATGGTTACCCAGCGCGGCGTGACCAGCCTCACCGGCATCAACGCCGCCGGCCACCGCCACTTCCGCACCTCCTACTTCAATGGCAGGAAGATGGCGACGGACGACCCGTGGGGCTACGCCAAGGCTTATTCCTACCTCGTGTTGGCTCCCGGCCAGATGCTCGTCGACTACAACGGCAACCCGTCCGCGAAGAAAGTCCTCTTGGAGCTCGCTGACGGTCTCCTCGCACACCGTCATCAGGACGAAAACGGCCACTACGTTCTGCCCACCGCGATTCATTTCGTAGATGACAAGGAGGGCAGGGCGACACGCGGCTTTTTCCCGTGGCCGCTGTTCTGGAGTTCCTGGAAGTGGACCGGCGACCGCAAATATCTTGACCCCATCTTTGACGGCGGCACCACGTCGCTGATGTCGGTCAACGCCAACGCACTCGACTTCCTCGATATCCGGAAGGACTGGGGTTCACGCATACTTTCCGGCGAGTCGGGTCGGGCGGCAGAACCCCGTTCGGAGGACGGTCGCGGCAGCGCGCGCGCCAACGCGTATCGTAGTTCGAACGTGGCTCATTTCCAATGGCAGTTGACCGGCGACAAGCAGTACCTGGAAACACTCTACGCGAGCCAGATCGAGAAATGCGCCCTCCTCGAATACATCAACACCGAAGGCAGCCTGTGGATCGACCGTGTGGGCGTGCCTTACGCCGAATTGCAGCGGGCACGCCTTGGCGGCGTCGCCTTGGTGCGCAACCACGAGTTTCCGGGCCACGTCATCAGTTGGCAATTCGCCCCGCCGGCCTACGACCAGAGCGTCGCGATCCTCGTGCCCAACGCCACACCCACAGGATTCAAAGTCATCGCCTACAACCTCGAGCCCACGCCCGTTCTCGCTACCATGACGGGATGGAATATCGACCCCGGCATTTGGGAGATCACCCAGGGAATCGACACAAACGGCAATGACAACGCGGATCTCGACGTCACGAACTCCACGGCGGTTTTCGAGCGCACCGGCGCTCTTGAATTCACCTTCGCACCGCGAGCAACCACGATCCTGACGCTCAAGCTTAAGACCCCCGGCACACCCTATTGGCAGCGTCCCGACCTCGGGATGGACCGCGACGATGTACAAGTTTACGGACGTGAAGTGCGTGTTCGTATCCACAGTCTCGGTTCCGTACCGTCGCCCGCGACCACGGTGGTGTTCCGCAACCGTGCCGGCGAAATCGTCGCCCGGGAGAAGCTCGGTCCGTTGCCGGCGCCGCTCGATTTGTATCCGCAGACAGCTGTGGTGGCGTTGACGTTGCCCGACGGCGCTACCGCCGCCGGCGGCACGGTGGAGATCGACCCCGATCACCAGATGGAAGAAATCACCCGCCTCAACAATGTAGTGAAGTTGTAGGGATCGCGGGGGGGTATTTCGCTCCATCGATGTTACTCCGGCATTCGTTGCATCGCTGCGGGCTCAATCGCTGCGGAATGAAACCTCACTTCCTGGATGCACCCACGAAACCAAAAGGCGCGGGTCAACCGCACACCGAGCGAGATCTGCCCGCTGGTCGTCGGTGTGAAAACGACTTCTCCCTCCAGTTCCTTCACGCCGTTGACGTAATGCGCCATCATCCTGCCGTTGTAGGCCAGCGCCACCCACGCCCACCGCCCGGCTGGGTGCAGCTTCCTGATATCGAGAAGCGGGCAATTGTCCTTGCCGATGTCGCTGTGCAGATACGTGTCCAAGCTCCACGACTTGCCGCCGCGAACGCGGGTTTCCATCAGGATCCGGCTGCCGGTTTCATCTTCAATATGCAGGAAGCGCTGCGCGGGTGGGCCGTTGACTTCGGGCATCAACAGCACTTCAATCGTGAAGGTTGCCCGACCCGCCAACGGATTGACCGGAAGCACGATGCCATCGTTCGACCCCCCGAATCGCACCGCCCGCCCGCCCGGGGCCTCGTCCATGACCTGCGGCGCGCCGAGCACTTCGGGTTTGTGCCCGCCAATCGACGCAAGGTTATCCAGCTTCCACACGACGGGTGCGGGCGCGCGAGTGGCGACACGTTCTCCCGCCCGCAGTCCGGTTCCGACTACGACGAGGGCCGTCATCGCGAACAACAGACGGAACCTGCGCATGGGCGAGAATCTCATGGTTGAAAGGAATTTGTGGCCGATCCCCCGTGGTCAAATAATAACCTGCTCCTTGCCGTTGCGCGAAAGGGAACGCAGATCGGGCACGTGCTCGCGCAGGACCAGCGACCGCTTCCGCTTGGCGAACACGAAGTGTTCCACGCGCATGTTGCAAAACAGAACGTGCGGGTAGATCGTGTCGTAGAGGTCGCAAACGAAATAGACGCGGGGTGATAGACGTTCGTGCAGCAGGGTGAACAGCGCGGCGAAAATTCCCACCGCGACCTGGGAGCACGTGGCGCTCGTGCCCACCACGTTGCGGTTGGCCATGGTGTGCAGGTAATAGACCCGCCGACGCGGATACTCCAAATACACCCCGACGGTGTCGGTCCCCTTCAACGGGATCGACGTGTTGTCGCCAATCTCCAAATCCGCGATGGACACATGGCCCCGACTGCGCCAGCGGCGCGTGAGGTACGCCATGGTTTTCGGGTGCAGCGCGTAGATGAATTTCGAAGACGTGCCCAACGCCCGGCCGATCGTGAGGTTTTCCTCGTGCAGCACCAGGAACCCGCGCGGATACGAGGGCAGCGGCATCACGGGCTTCATGATCGGCCCGAGATCCACGCGGTGGTGCAACGCATTCGTGGGTTTCAGCAAGGGCACCCCGTCCACCACCGCGCCCGTGCGCTCCCATACGGCTTCCGTCAGAAATTCCTTGCGCGACCACGTGACCACGGGACGCCAGCGATCCGCCGCCATCGACGTGTCGTACTCGAAATGCACAATTTCTTGCGGGACGCCGAAACGACGGAACCCGTGTTGCACCCAGGCGTTGACCACGCCGGGGTTCATGCCGGAACATAGAATGTGCGGGGCTTTGCATCGTCGGCTGTGGGCCGGGCCGACCGCGTCGGCCAGGGCGACCACGTCGCGTTTGGTGTCGTTCAACGAGGTGCAGATGTAGGACACGCCCGCCGCGTCCGACGCCTTGAGAAGCGGGAGCGTATCGGCGTCGGTCAAATCGACGACGATGTCGATCTGCTGGCGGCGCAATAATTGCCGGTAGTACGCGGCGTCCTGCGGAAATCGGAGGCGGTGACGAATGAACCGGTAATCGAGCCGCCGATGTTCGAGATTCTGGTCGTGACGGACACGATTCGTCTTATCGAGCAAAACCAGCGTCCCAAAATGGGTGCGTCGTCCGCCCAACCGTCGCAAGAACGCCCGCGCCACATTGCCGGAGGCCCCGAGTATCAACAGATTCGGCGCGCGCGGCCCGCTCCTGATGCTCGCGCTTTTCCTAACCACGCGCCTTCCTCATATCGGATTCGCACAAACTTGGCAAGTCCGCCCGCGTGCCGTGTACGGGGTTGACGTGCTCTCTCGTCCGGCCCATTTTAGCCCCATCCGTTGCCTTATACTGGGTTCGTGTCGCCTTTGTTCGTGCATTAAACCATCCTTCCGGCGCTGTTTTCCTGCATTTATTCCCCGTTTATTTCCCGTTTTTTGCCTCTTTTTGCAAAACGAACCCAACTCGTTTTTTTTCCTAACCTATTCATTCCACAATACTTCCACATTTTTCGGTTGGGTTCGTTTGGCAGAAACACTCTTCTCTATAAAGAGTCCCCATGCCAAACAGCATGTCGTCGCCCCCACCCACCACCCTTATGCACTTCTCTCTCATGCTCCCGATTCTCTCACATTTCGTGAAAACCCGTTAGCGTACTTTGGAAGGTTTGGAAGGTTTGGAAGCTTTTCTTTTCGCAACTAAGATCATGAAAGCGAGGATTTCTTCCCCAACGGATTGATCTTTCCCCAGATGGCGACGGAAAGGACTACGAGCACCCAGAAGGGAAACACGGCGAGACCGGGGATGGCTTCGGCGATGAGCGCGGGAAGTATCGCCCATTGCCGGCCCAGCAGGAGAAACAAGAATCCGGCCGTCAGGATGTCGAGTGTCCATTGGACCGGCGGCAGGAATTCCAGCCACGCGGAAAGAATATCGGAGACGACAGCCACCACAAATGCCGCAACGATCCGTTTCTTGTGCGAGACAGTCGCCCGCGGTTCATCCGTGGGCACGGCGCTATCCTTCGGCAACAATTCCCACGGCTCATCTTTCATCCAACGACGATTAGAACATGTTGCCGCCTCATCGTGAAACTCTAAATGCCATCTCTGCCTCCGCGGTAATGGGCTTGCGATTGGGGCTCGCTTTTGCGAGCATCCAGTGCGCTGAGGCCGATGGACTATCACCTGAATCAACAGGGCCAGACGTTAGGCGTCTTTCCGTTGGAGGAATTGCGCCGTCGCCGACAAACGGGTGAGTTGACAGGCGCCGAGCTTGTCTGGTGCGAAGGCATGGCTGCGTGGCAATCGCTGGATGCCGTCCTGCAGCGAGAAACGCCGCCCGTTATCCCGGCTCCGCCTCTGCTTCGAAAGGCCCCGTCAAAAGTAGTTCCCATCCTCATGACCGTGGCCGTCGTTCTCGCCGTGTGTGTGGCCGTCTTTGGAATCGTGGTGGTGAAGTTTATCCGGCGTATTCAACCGATCTTGAAACAAGCCGCCAGCGGATCGACACGGGTAGCGGCCCTCACGCTGGCCAGCCAGCCCATCCAATGGTCCAGCAACACCCTGACGGCGGCGCAGATGTTGGAAACGGGAAGAGAATTTCGCGTCCGCCAGTATTTGGAGAATTACCAGCAGCACAGCGCGCACAATCCCGCTTATGACGCGGACGCCCTGCAACTGATCCAAACCTGGATTGACTTCAACTACAGCGGGAAGCTGAGGACAAACAACGCCGCCATCGTCCAGATGTGCAACCGCCTCGCAACCAATCCCGCGTGCGATGATCCGCTGGTGTTGACAGTGACCGGCGCCAATGAGGGTGAGATGCACGAAGCGGTCCGTCGGTTTGATCGAGCCGTGAAGGGCTACGAACATGCCCATTACAAGGCGTACCCCAGGTTTTATGCGACAGTCATGTTGGCCGGTCAGTTGACCGATTTGCATGGCAAATCGGACCGGGTCCGCGAACTGGATTGGTCGTCGAAACGGTTGCTGAAAGAGTCATTGTCAGACGGCAGTATCCGCCCGGGGGACCAGGCGGAAATTGCGGATGTCTTGCTGGCGGGTTGGGGAAACGGGTTCTTCCGTCGGAATGCCGCGACGATTCCCAAGATCGCCCAGGACGCGGGGAAACCCTACCAATGGCTGGCGCTGACGCTCGAAGGAGAACGTCAAATCAATCTGGCCTGGGAGGCGCGAGGAAACGGGTGGGCGAGTTCCGTGACGCCGGAAGGTTGGAAAGGCTTTCACGAGCATCTGGTCGAGGCCCGACGAAATTTGACGAAGGCCTGGGAACTTCGGCCCGATCTTCCGTTGGCGGCAAATCGCATGATGACGGTCGCCCTCGGCACGTCCGACATCACAGAGATGCGGAAATGGTTTGACCGCGCCGTCGCCGCCCAGGTGGATTATCCGGGCGTCTGGAAGAGCATGCGGTGGGGGCTTCGTCCAAGATGGCACGGCAGCCGTGACGCCATGCTCGCCTTCGGCGTCATGGCCGCGAATACCCGCCGCTATGATACGGATGTTCCGCGCAACCTGTTCGATTCGATTTACGATTTGGAGTCGGACATGGAATTGCCCATGGGCGAACACATTTATGGCCGCGCGGACGTCTGGCCGCACCTGCGGGAGATGTATGAAGGGTACATCGCGGAGCCGAAGCAAGCCGAGTTCAGGGATGGTTGGCGCACCTCGTATTCGGTCGTCGCATTCCTCGCCGGGAAATACGACGTGGCCCGGACGCAGTTGGAAGCCCTCGGGTGGCAGCCGTGGCCCAGGAATCTCGTGAACTGGGGCCGGGACCTGTCGCTGATGCCGCTGGAAGTGGCCGCGCGCACCAGCCCGGTGGGCCAGCAGATTGACGACGCGGAAAAGCATTTCCAGAAGGGGAGCGACGGGACGGCCCTGCGTCTGTACACCAATTTGAGCGCGGCGACGAATACCGACGAGCGAACCCGGGCCTTTATCCGGGATCGATTGGCCACGCTGAAGTTGGAACAACATTTCCAATCAGGCGAATGGACCGATTTTCTTCCCTCGGGAGAAAACCTTCCGGGCTGGACGGTCGAGCGGGGGAAGTTCACGCCGATGGCGAACGGGGCCCTCGAGGTCCAGGCCGATGAAGGGGGCCACATTGTTTTCTCGCGCGCGCCCGTGGGGGCGGATTTTGAAGTGCGGGGCGCGTTCGAGGTGGTGCACAGTTCCACCACCGCGTTTCAGGCAGGGGTGGTCATGGGAATGCCGCAGTTTGAATCCTACTCCTGGTACGGGTTCCGCATGAAACGCAACGGTGATGAGAAGGATATCGTTAGTTTCGCCCAGCGTTGGTCGCCGAGACAATTGAGCATCCCGGTCACGCTCAACAGCGAAACCAATTCGTTCACCTTTCGCTTTCACCGTGGCTTGGTCAGCGCCACCGTGAACAACAAGGAGATCTTCAAGAATGCCACGCCAGTCACAACCAACGCCATCCCGCCGACCGCCATGCACTTGGGGTTGGGCGCATTCAACGATTCCAATGACACGGTTATCCGCTATCGTGACGTCCAGGTCCGCAAACTATCAGCCCGGTAGCGTGACAGGGTAGGGCGCGGTGGCCCACGCGCCGTTCTGCGTTTTGGAATGCCTGGCTTACTGCACCCGCAGGAGTTCCACTTCAAACACGAGCGTGGCATTGGGAGGAATCACGCCGCCCGCGCCCCGTGAGCCGTAGCCGAGGCTCGACGGAATGGTCAGCTTGCGAATACCGCCTACCTTCATTCCCACAACGCCCTGGTCCCAGCCCACGATGACCTGACCGGCTCCCACTTGGAACGAGAACGGCTCGTTGCGGTCCTTGGACGAGTCAAACTTCGTGCCGTCGGTCAGCCAGCCCGTATAATGAACCATCACGCTTTTGCCGGTAACGGCTTCGGCGCCCAAACCAACTTTCGTATCTTCAATTTTCAATTCGGTCACAGTAGCTCCCGGTTGCGGCGCCGCAGCAGCGGCCGTTGGTTGAGGCGTATCATTCTTCGAGCAGCCCGTCGCAAGCACGCCCAGCGCGAGAACGAGTGCAATTCTGCCGGCAAACCGATTCATCATCATGGCTGTATTCTTCATCGTCATCGGCAAAGTGTAGTGACAGCTAGAACCGATTGCAAGTGTACGGGCGAATGTCGCAGACGGGGCTGGATTGCTCGCGATGGCTGCGCCAGATCGATTACTTCTTCGCCAGACTCTCGACGTACATACTCGTGACCATCGACACTACGATGGCCGCGCAGAACACGTACACGCCCGATTGCGGCTCGACCTTCGCCAACGGCCCGAGCTTGACCAGCACAATCAGGATGGCCACCACAAATACGTCGAGCATCGACCATTTTCCCAGGATTCCGAGCCAATGCAACACGGTCTGCCGATTGCCCTCCGAGAGCGGCACATTCCAGAGCACCCCCAACGCGCCCAGTTTCACGGACGGGAACACGACCGAAAAGAAAAACAAGATCACCGCCAACGCATATTGACTCTGCTCCCACAGGCTAATCACGCCTTTGACGACCGAGTAGTCGTTCTTCCAAAACACCATCTTCTCGACCCGCATCAGCGGTAGCGACAACCCCATCACCAGCAGCCCGATCGACAACAGGATCATGGCCGGCACTTCAATCCGTCGGGGATAACGACTTCTCAGCGAGTCGGCCATGAGTCGTCATCATACCGAAGTCACGGCAATAGTCACGCGTCCTCCTTCGGCAACACTCCCCAATCAGCCATCGTGCGCGGAGGGCACCGGAGTCTTTCGAATGCCCCTCGCCGAAAAGGTTGTCATTCTGAGCTTGTCGAAGAATCTCTCAAGTTCTGTCGAGAAAGCGGGATACATGGTAGTGCCATGTATCAGACGCAAGCTGGCGGGGGGAGTTGAAAAACTCACTGCTGCGGGAGGACAAGCGAGAGAACGAGCGCAAGTCTGCCGGCAAACCGATTCATCATCATGGCTGTATTCTTCATCGTCATCGGCAAAGTGTAGTGACCGGTAGAACCGATTGCAAGTGTGGTGGCTATCGTTGATAGCCGTCAGGGGGTCTTCTCTCGGCCCTCTGCCTCAATGTTAAAGGCTATAAGTCTGGTATCAATGTCCTCCACCATCCTTGGGATGTCGACATTCCTTGGGATGAACGCATCGCACCGTCCAAGAATCGAATTGCGCGCTGCGTCCCACACTTCGAGCTGACCATTCAGATAGAGAGCCTTCACAAACTTTAACCTATCAATCATCCTTCGCACGGCATTTGGCGACCCATCGTCAGCGAGGGCGACGCTGTCAATCGGGTCAAATTGCAGGCGTTCATCGGTGAAATTCAAGAAGAGTCCTGCTCTGACCCGGTTGTCGGATGAGGCACAAGCAACCAACAGACCTCCGCTATCGCCCTCGATGATATTCGGCTGTAAATTCTCGAACACCGGAAATGGCTCGTGGTGTTTGAGTCGTATGCTGAGGTTCGGCAGTCGAGGAAGGCTCTCCAAGGGAATACGCTCCTTCCCTTTGAGACGATCAATCACAGCGTCCCCGAGTATAGCTCTGAAGCCACCAAGTTCGTAGAGGTGTTGGCGCCAGACGGTGTGTTTACTCAACACCCCGAATTCCTTCTCAATAAGATACTCGGCAAGCGCCCTGACTACCGGCAGGTCGGAAGACAGTCGTGTGACGTGATCCGGTTCATCGGGGTTCACCGGCGCGATGGACGGCTCAGAAAAGGCGTGTGCGACAGCATTCCGTCCTGACTGGTAGAGATAAGCTCCGATGTCGCGCCCCAGACTTTTGAGTGCTGCGACTCGCTCCTTTGCGTAGTAATCATCCAAGAGCTCGACAGTACGATTTATCCATTTCTTTTGTGCATTCGAATTACGATGGAGGATGTTGATGATTTTGTAGAACCCTAAGAACGTGTACGGCGTGCTGTTGACATTCAAAGCTTCTCGGTAGAGGGCGAGAGCTAATCGTGTCCTTAAGTCCTGCGGGTCTGGCAAGTAGTCCACAGCGAAGCGCGGATTGACAGGGTATACGATCGGGCCTTTCCCGATACCGAACGGATGGCTTCCGCCAATTACACCCGTGTCCTTGATGCCGGAACGTTCTACCCAAGATAGAATACTCAGAAACTCGTTGAGAATGCCTTGGGCATCATGGGTGGTCACCGGAGGCTCGTAGGCCATTGCTACACTCGGTGCGAGTTTGTCAGTCTGGGGTCGCAGGATTATCTGGTGGCCGCGAAACTCAGTAGTAGTTTCAACACTTGGCCAACCGATGTTGGTTTCAACACCGGTTACCATCCAGAGCTTCTTCGATTGCATTGCGCGTGATCACTCCATGGTTGCGTCGCCAACTCCGAAGTATGCGCAATCCGGATGGTGGAACACCAGCGCGCTTACCGATGCCTCTGGGTCCATCATGAATCCTTCGGTGAGTTGGACGCCGATTTCTTCGGGCTTGAGAAGCTTCCAGATGCCGGCTTGGTCCTCCAAAGCGGGGCAGGCGGGGTAGCCGAAGCTGTAGCGGCGGCCCTGATATTTGGTGGTGAAGCGGTCGATCATGGTCATGTCGGCGGGATCGGGGAAACCCCAGTCCTCGCGGATACGCCTGTGCAACCATTCGGCGCAGCCTTCGGCGGTCTCGATGGCGAGCGCTTGCAAGGCGTGCGACTTCAGGTATTCGCCTTTGGCTTTGTATTCCTCGGCGCGTTGACGAATTCCCGCGCCCGCGCCGACGACAAACAAGCAAACGGAGTCATGGAGGAGCGCCCCCTCACCCTGACCCTCTCCCCTCACGGGGCGAGGGGAACCGGATTCGAAGCGTTGCGGAGGGTTGACGTAGTCCGACAGGCACAAGCCGTCCGGCTTCCGCTGACGATGGAAGTTGAAGACGTGATCCGGCTTCGTGCCCTTCGTGCCTTCGTGGTGAGAAAACAGTCGTATGCTATTCCCCTCCGCTTCGGCGTCGAAGAATTGCCAGACCGCCTTGACCTTCATGAACTTGGCGGCCTCGGCCTTGACGTCTTCGACGACGTTATGCAATTCCAGCGCTTTCGGGTCGCGGGCAGCCAGCGCCTTCTCGAAATTGGATTTGAACCCGAGATGGCGGACATAAAGCATCTGGGGATTGATGTATTCCCAAATCTCGCGTAGCTGCGGCACGTCGCGCACTTTGCGGTCGGGGTAGGGCGCGCCCACTGCATGCAGAACGCGCACCCGGCTGCTGCGCTCGGTCGTCTCGGGAAATTCTTCTTCCTTTTCCGCAACGACGGCGACCGCGACGGGCTTGTGTTCCGTCGTCACTTTGTCGCGCTCGGCGGGGTCCATCAACCGGTTCATGATCGACAGGCCGGTCATCGCGTCCTTGCAATACACGACGACGCGTTCGTAGCTCGGCGCGATGCGGTTCCGGGTGAACTTGTCGCTCAGCGCCGCGCCGCCGACCAGTAACGGCACCGTAATGCCCGCCTGTTTGAGGTCGCCCGCCGTGATGACCATTTGCTGCGCGCTTTTCACGAGCAAACCCGACAACCCGATGGCGTCGGGTTTGTGCTCGCGATAGGCCTTGATCAGGTCTTCGGGCGGCACCTTGATGCCGAGATTGATGATGGTGAACCCGTTGTTCGACAGAATGATCTCGACGAGGTTCTTGCCGATGTCATGCACGTCGCCCTTGACGGTGGCGAGCAGGACCTTGCCCTTCGTCGAATCGGCTTTCTTCTCCATGAATTGTTCGAGATGCGCGACGGCGGCCTTCATCGCCTCGGCGGACTGCAATACTTCGGCGACGATCAGCTCGTTGGCGTTGAACAGGCGGCCCACTTCCTTCATCCCGTCCATGAGCGGGCCATTGATGATGTCCAGCGGCCCGGCTTCCTTCAGCTTGAGTGTGAGGTCGGGAATCAGCCCTTCCTTCGTGCCTTCGAGAATGTAATTGGCGAGACGTCCATCGAGCGGCAGATCCGAGGTCTTCTTCTTCACGCGGCTCTCGGCAGTGCGGAAATGATCGTTGATCGCGGCGATATGATGCTGGTTGATCGCGGCCCGCTGTTCCTTCGTCTGCCGACGATAATCATCCGGCGCATTGAAGAGACCGCGGTTAGCAACCGCGGCTACAGCGCCAGGTGCGGCCACAGATGATGCAGGCGGATGATTCCACAGCAAATCCTCGACGAACTTCTTTTCCTTGGCGGGAATCGTGGCGTAACGCTCCAGTTTCTCGGCGTTGACGATGGCCAGATCGAGTCCCGCTTTCGTCGCGTGATACAGGAACACGGAATTGATGACCTCACGCGCGGCGGGCGGCAACCCGAAGCTGACGTTGCTCACGCCGAGGACGGTCTTGCATTTCGGCAACGCCTGTTTGATCAGCCGCACGCCTTCGATGGTCTCGACCGCGCTGCCGATGTAATTCTCGTCGCCCGTGGCGCACGGGAACACCAGCGCATCGAAAATCAAATCCTCTTCGGGTATGCCGTGCGCGACACAGTAATCGCGCGCCCGTTGCGCGATGGCGAGTTTGCGTTCGCGGGTGATCGCCTGCGCCTGCTGTTTGTCCTCGTCGATGGAACCGATGACGATTGCCGCGCCGAATTTCTTCACCAGCGGCAACACCTTGTGGAATTTCTCCTCGCCATCCTCGAAATTGATCGAGTTGATGATGCTCTTGCCGAGGCAATACGTGAGCGCCCGCTCGATGGCTTTCGCGTTCGTCGTATCGATCATGAACGGCACTTTGACCTTGTGAATCACCTTCTCGTAAAAGCGGTCGATGTCGGCCAACTCATCGCGGTCGGTGTTTTCGAGATTGATGTCGATGATGTGCGCGCCGCTCTTGACTTGGGCGCGAGCGATCTCGGTCGCTTCCTCGAACTTTTCCTCCGTAATGAGCCGCTTGAACGCGCGCGAGCCGACCTCGTTGGTGCGTTCCCCGACGATGAGCGGACGATTATCGTCCGTCGCCTCGACAAGTTCGATGCCGCTGTACCATGATTTGCGGGCCGCTCGGAATTTGCGCGGCGGTTTGCCATCGACCATTTCGGCGATGGCTTTGATGTGGGCCGGGGTCGTCCCGCAACAGCCGCCAACGATGTTCAGCCAGCCGTTTTTGACGAAGCGCTCGAGGGCCGACGCGAGCGAGGTGGGCGTTTCGAGATAAAGCCCTTCCTCGTTCGGCAGCCCGGCGTTCGGGTAACACGAGACGCGCGTGTTGGACAGGTTATGAATCGTGCGGATGTGATCGGTCATGAATTCGGGACCGGTCGCACAGTTCAACCCGATGCTGAGCAAATCGACATGTTGCAGCGACGCGACGAGGGCATCGGCTGCCTGGCCGGCGAGCATTGTCCCCATAGGCTCGATCGTGCCCGAGACCATGATCGGCAGCTTGTAGCCGAGTTCGTCGAAGGCTTTCTGGATGCCGATGAGCGCGGCCTTGATGTTGCGGGTGTCCTGGCACGTCTCGACCAGCAGAATGTCCGCGCCGCCCTCGGCGAGACCGCGGACCTGTTGGTAGAAATGCTCGATCAACTGAGCGAACGTGACGCCGCCCGTGACCGTGATGGCCTTCGTCGTCGGGCCAATCGAGGCGGCGACGAAGCGGGGTTTGTTGGGTGTCGAAGACTCCGCGGCGGCCAAGCGCGCGAGTTTGGCGGCGGCGACGTTGATGTCATAACATTCGTCATCGAGTCCGTATTCCGCGAGGACCAAGGGCGTGCTGCCGAACGTGTCGGTCTCGACGATATCCGCGCCCGCCTCGAAATACTTCTGGTGAATGTCGAGTATGACATCGGGCCGCGTGAGCACGAGGTTCTCGTTGCAGCCTTCGAGGGCCGGGCCGCCAAAGTCGTCGGCAGTAAGGTTGCGCTGCTGGATCATCGTGCCCATCGCGCCGTCGAGCACGAGGATGCGTTCGTCCAACAGTGTCTTCAGCAACTTCGTTCTGTCTTCGCGTTCGTTCATGCGAGCCGTGAAACGGATAAACTCAGCAGCCGGACCGCCGCAAGACAAGCGGCGGCCCGGGCTGCATTGGTTTCTGGTTAAATCTGGAAATCCAGCGGGAAATCCAGTGTTGCGGCCAATTCATCGAGCCGGCCGACCCCGTGCTGCTCCATGAATGTGGCGGAGATGCGCGTCGATTTTGGCTCCGGGACGGTCGGCTGCGGGTCCCGGAGGGGGATGGCTTCGTGTCGGACGTATTCGATTTTCGGCTGTGTAGCTGTAGCGTACATGATGCGTATTCCTTTCGGGCCGTATGCTTCGGACGGCCTCTAGTTAACGCATCAGGACAAACAAAAACCGCGATTCGCATCAGCGAAGCGCGGTCAATTGCGCGGAGCTTTCTTGTTCGAGGGCCGTTTGCCGCTCGCACATCGCCCAAGGCCGACTGCCTTGAGCAAGCCACCGTAGGCGCTCCCGCCTCGGTTGGCAGCTCCGATTCTCGCTTGCGAGCATCGGAGCTTTCCTGATGCTGGGGGAAGTATACACGTCGCGAGACGTTTTGCAAGCGGAACTTGATTCGCAAAATGCGCAAGGTGTGATACCAATCTCCACAGGAAGCAATTGTAGCAATGATTAGAGGCGAACGCATTTTGCTGCTGTCTTTACTGGTCCTGCACCAATGTTATGGCCCAGCCGGTGCGTTCGGGGAAACGAATGCCTTCGACAAGCAACACCAACAGGCCCTGCAAGATAATCCACCGGGTGTTGTCTTTAGTGTGAGCTTGAAGAATTCGAAAGCGAAGTTCCACCCTGGCGAGGCGATCACAGTCGAGTTGGCGTTCTCCAGCACCTTGACCAACACGTATACCCTTGATGCCGCAACGTACGATCGCAGTGGACGACTACCCAGCGAGACTTGGCGGCTGGATCCGGGCATTCTCGCAACGGATCCCTTGGCTGAGTATTTCCGTGAGGGCTCCTTTATGGGGGGTGGGTTGCGAGGCATGCCATCGCTGACCGAGGCCCCACACGTGATTACTCTGGAGTTGAATGAATGGTTACGGCTGAACCGGCCGGGTAAATATCGGCTCTACGATGTGTCCACCCGAATCATTGATGAACGTGATCCGTGTGCTCCGCATCGCGAAATGCCAGTGGCCTCCAATCTTATCGAGTTCGAAATTCTGCGGCCTGATAGGGTTTGGGCAGCGAAAGAACTCCGTAGCGCTCTGGAGACGCTCGATAAACAAACGAACTCTGAAGAGCGCCATCGGGCGGCGCGGGTCGTGCGTTTCCTCGACACCGCTGAAGCCGACCGGGAACTGGTGAAGCGACTCGGAGCAGCGGATGAGAATTGCCAATTCGAATACCACATCGGTCTTTTCAGTTCCACGCATCGTGATCTGGTTCTCAAGGAGATGGAACGCGCGCTGGCAGCACCGGAGTATTCCGTCTCGGAGATGTTTCTTCAGGACCTCGCGCATCTGAAGTTTTCGTTGGCAAAGTCCAATCCGTTGCCGCCCTATCCCGCAACCGGCAATCAGGCCGAAGCCGAGCAATGGCGCGCGGACTTTCAAGCCCGGCAGAACGAACAAATGCGACTGCAAATGAAGTCTTGGGAATCATTGCTTCATGCGATTGGCCACAAGCGTGGACCAGCGCGAGCTGCAAGCTTGGCTACGCTGCTGAATGTTGGCGCTGGTTGCGCGGCTGAACTTCGCCCGACGGACTGGACGAAGGAGTCTGAGAGACTTCGGACGTCCTTGGCTCAATGCTTCGACCTCTTGGCTTCGCAAACACAGTCAATGCTTCTCGAGTACCGTTGGGCGTGGGTGAGAACCCCGGCATTGCTACCGGCCTTGCGACGGTTGGTGGAAGCTGAACCGGGTCGACCATACGACAAGCGCGCATTGCATGCGGTGGCAATGAGGAGACTGAACGAGCTCTCGCCCGACGAAGGCCGAAAGCTCATCCTTCGGGAGATCCAAAATCCTCGAATCTCGTCAGATGCGACCGTGCTCGGCGAGTTACCCGACGCCACGCTTCCTGAACTCGATGACGTACTGGTCCAGAACCTTGAGAAGTCTCGGGCTGAAGGTTTTGATCAGATGTGCTTGTGCAGTCACTTGGTCGGGCGATACGCGTCTGCCGCCGTACTCGACCGTGTGAAAGAAGTGTACGGTGGCCCCGGTCAGGCTTGGGCGTGCGATATACAGTTCCCGCTGGTGCAATATTTCCTTCGTGTCGCGACGGACTACGGGGTCGAAGTGGTCGACAAAGGGTTGAACGTGGATAGCACCGGCTGCCGGCATGGTCTTCTAACTGCTGTGGCGACTCCAGACGTCGCACCACGGTTGGAGCCGATCGCGATTCGACGTTTGGCTGATCCCGATCCCGAAGTTGCAGCGAATGCTGCCGAATTCCTGTGCCGATACGGCTCGCCGGCTGCGGAAGAACCATTGCGTCAGCGGCTCCAGCGGTTCTACGCCGACTGGAAGGATCGTAAGGATGAGCTTTGCTATCGTGATGGTGCCGAGAATCCCCACTTGGGCGAGGCCGCGCTCGAATCGGCACTGGTGCAATCACTCGCGTCTGGCGTGCATTGGATGACGGATAGGTCGAAGCTCCAACAAATTGAGCCATTGTGTCTAACGCCGAATTCGCAATCTCAACTCCGTGGCTGGGTCCGGCGCTGGGGTCAGGAATTTCAGATCCAGATGATCCCATTAGGAAACCGGGAGGAATGGTGGTTGGCGCAGTACCGGCTTTCCTCGCTTCAAGAATTGGAGTTGAAACTCACTCAGTTTCCCTCAGGGACCGTCTTACATTGGGCGCCTCCTGGCGGAAACGATCCCGAAAGTATCCAGAAATACGAGCGGTTATTTCACCAACTCCAAGGATTCCTTACGGAACGGGACATTCGACTGGAAAGGTGAGCTGTTCGCGATCGGCATCAATGGCCTCGTGTGTCGAGCGTCGGTAAGTTTGATGCATATCGACTTGATTTGCGGTTGGTGCAAGGAGGAGGATTTTGGGAAAGAAATTAACGAACGGCGCGGTGGGCCACCGCGCCCTACCCCGATTAGGTTTCGCGGGCGGGCCAACGACACGGCAATGAGAAGAATCATTATAACCACGATTATCATGGGTACCGTGTTGGCGGTTCACGCGGCGGAGAAGGAGGCAACCGTGGCACAATTCACGTTGAGCAGTCCGAGCTTTCGTAATAACCAACCGATGCCTGCCAAACATTCGTGTGAGGGCGAAGATGCGTCGCCTGCGTTGAAGTGGGAAGGCGCACCGGCGGGAACGAAGAGTTTCGCGTTGATTGTGGATGATCCAGATGCGCCGGGTGGCTCATGGGTGCATTGGGTGATATATAACGTCAGCGTGACTGGCAACGAACTCCCGGAGAGTGTCTACAAGACTGAGTCCATCCGTTGGGACAAACACAGTACATCCGCGGACGCAGTCGGCGCTGCGCGGCAGGGCATAAACGATTTCGGAAACGTCGGCTATGGCGGGCCGTGTCCGCCGCGCGGTCATGGCGTGCATCATTATCATTTTCGACTCTACGCGTTGGATACGGATTTGAACCTGGCCCCGCGCGTCACGCGCAAACAACTTGAGTCGGCAATGAAAGGTCACATCCTCGCGCAAGCCGAACTGATCGGCACGTATCAGCGGGAGTGAGCGGGGGAGTTGGTGGCGGCCTGTTGCAACTCGGTGCGGATGGCGGTGAGGATGTCGTAGTAGCGCCACGCGGCGGGAGCGTCGGGTTCCTGACGATGGTCGGGTTTTAGTATGAGGTTGCCTGTGGACAGCAGCACTTTCCGGACTTCCGGGTCTTGCCGCACTTTTTCGCGGGTGGCTTCCACGATGAGTTTGTAGTGCTCGCCGGGTGTGGCGGGTTTGTATTCCAGGCGACGGCCCTCGAACGTGACCCAGTCGATACCCATCGTTTTCATGTTGGCATTGGCCTGATCGCCGGCGTGTCGGGCGTCAAAGCCCGTGAGTTGGGCAACGTGATCGCGAGTGAATTTCCATTCCAGACCCGGAAACTTGGCTCGCGGATCATCGGCGTTCTCGGGGTACTTCATCATCTGCCAGAAACCTTCGAGGCTCGCGTAGCGTTTTCCGTGAAAGGTAAATGGTGTGTCGGCAAAATTCGAGAGCAAGCCGAGTTCGTTGCGTTTGGAGAGGATGACTTCGCCGGGGCCGGCTTCCTGCGGCAGGATTTCCCAGGCGGGCGCGCCTGCTTTCGGGACCGGCGTCCACCAATGGGCGGGGTAGCGTGGATCGCGTGACAGGGCGGGTGCGTTGGTTGAGTCGGCTGACGCCGCGATGGCTCTGAGCAGCACCGCCAGAACGGGTAGAACCGGAATCAGGGATGTCGTGCGCACATTCAAAGCAATGCACCCCAGGCGACAACAGAGAATTGCAAAAGCGCGCGGTCCGCGATTCACATGAATTCTTTTCACAAGACCGATCGTTCCGAATGACAACAAGAAATTGTATCAGGAATCAACAGCTACGGATACTTGTTCTTGTTCTGCTCCCACCACTGCTGCCAGACTTTGACCCTGGCGTCGTGGGTTTCGCCGGTATCTGGCAGATCGATCTTCGGCGGGCTGTCCACAATCTTCGCCAAGGCGTTCATCGCTAACTCGGATGGCAATTGGTAGACTACCATATCAAACCCGCCGCGATGGATGTAGTCCTCAGGATTCTCCTTCGCATAGAGAAACGGGACGATCACCTTGACCGTTGAACGATCCTTAATGTAGGCAAGTTTCTCTAAGGCCCTCTGCTGCGTCTCATACTCCGCGTCCCGGTCGGCCTGTTGGCGAGGCGATCCATAATACGCGTCGCTCTTTCTGTAGCTTCGATAAAGCGCAGAGTTTGTCGTCGTCAGTTCGGCAATCGTTTCATCGAGATACTTCCTAACGCCGAGTTTGGCGAGGGCCGCCTTGGCCCAGATGCGAACCGGCTCATCCGGGTCGGCCGACATGTTGGCGGCGGCCTCCAGTGACGGAATCAAGTCTGTACGACCTTGACTGCCAGCCGCCTTCATCGCAGCAACGTCTTGGCGCCTGACTTGCTGTTCGAGCGTATTAGTCTCCTCCGCGTTGCAGACGCATTGGCAGACCAAAGCGGCCAGTGCTACCAGCACGTTCAGATGAGCTGTGTGCCTTTGAGGTATTCTCATTGTGATGCTCCTCGTGCGGTCTTATTTACTGTTTGCCACTCGAACCGAACCAGACGGCATGGGTTATTGGGGCTGCCATAACCCAACATCAGTCTTTCGTCAGAGCCCCACGTATTCTCTTGAACGTCGTCCGGGGTCAAGCCAAGCGCGTGCCCGAGTTCGTGGGCTGTAAGGTTCACATTCGACTGGGGATGGGAATCCTGGATAAAAATCACGCCAAGGGGAGGGAATGTAATCCCAAGCACCTCCGTTGGACATGGGCACTCTATCGACTTCACATAGTAAACATTAATGGCCCCGCTCGTGTAGGCGGCATTGGTAACAGCCTTCATTTCGGCACTGAGGAAATTACCTGTGGCCAAGTCCATATTGGAATTCATATTCAAATCATAATTCGCCGTAATATTCACGAGTGGCAATACGGTTATGAAGACGTTCGCCTGCTTCCCGTACACGGTGTCCAGATAAGACTTTAGCCCCGCTTGCGTCGGGGCGTTTGCCGGCGCTGTGTACGGTTCTCCAGTGGCCGTGACAGCATAAATCGCGACCGTGACGTTCGTTCCCCTCGGGAGCACATCAATATCCGCCGTCGCGCACACGGTAGTGTATGAATTCTGCGCTCCAATCCCCAGCACCCGGAAAGTTGAACTGGTGATGCTATTGCCACTGGTGAATCCACTGACCGACACGAGTTGTGTGACGCTACTTGCCTGTGATGGAGATACGCTTATGAACGAATCGGATTTATCAAAGCTTATCTGACTGAAAACATTTGTAGGGAAAACTACGGCGGTCACCGTGTTCGTGCCATTCTGCGGGACGGAAAGCGCGTCATGAGTGAAATTCACATATTTTGGCGTTTCGTCGTCGAAGCCCCCGCAGGGATCGTTGGTAAGGGTAACCCGTGAGATCGTTGATCCCCATGGGCCGGCGGGCGGAGCGTAGCCGTTGTCGCCAACTTGAATCTGGTTTAGGGGAACGGCATTCAAGTCAGGGATGATGGAGCCGCCAGTGGTTTGCGGCACGTAAAACACCAAGAAGGGCTCGAACCCTGTCCCTCCAATGTATTGCCACTGAAGATTGACATGGTCGCCAATGTGCTTGTTAGTGAGCACCACGGCTCGGGGCCGGGTGACCGGCTCGTTGATCCACTGTGGGCTGGGAACACCATCAATGTACGTTTCAAACTGACTCTCGAAGAAATAATCCCAGAACTCGGTGTTCCAAATCACCTCCGGTGTGGTAGGGTTGGGGTCGGGTCCGGGTTGCAGCCCGCTTCCCGGGGGCGCGATTGGCCCGTCGCTGATTCCATCCCGATCCGTGTCGGGATTGTGCGGGTCGGTGTTGTTGTTGTACTCTTGCAGATTGTTCAAGCCATCCCCATCGAAATCCAGCGACGCTTGGCTCACAGTCAAACTGAGGCCGTGCTTGATCTTCCAATCGTCCTGAATGCCATCGCCCAAGGAATCTTTATACTGATTCGCCCCAATGTCAAAGCGGCCGGTCACGGGACGCGGGTTGCCATAGAAGTCCCGCTGCTCAATCGGCAGCGTTGCGCCCGCGCCAATGACTGGAGAGATCATCTGCAACCGGTAGTTGCCGAAGAGCATGTTTACCAAAATCGGGTCGACGGACAGATTGTGCACGCCTGACGTGACGAACTCGTTGCTGCCAAACGTCGAGTAATCCGCGTTGGCGAAATACAGGTCGATCCCGTCAAGTCCGTTGCTCCAGATGATGGAGTTGCGGACATTGGGAGCCCCCAAATCCCCCGTCACCGCCCCAAGAGTTGGGTCCACGTTCACATTAGCAAGGCGAGAAACTCCGCGTGGAGGTCGGACTGCGCCAGCCAGGGTTTTCGTTGATGGGTGGAGAACGTGACGAAATAAACCGGGGCGTGACGATGGGCATCAAAGACGGTTGGTAATCGCGGTGGCCGCCGGGGATGCCGGGAGGTGGGCATGGGGTGAACCTAGCACGGCTCGCAGAGCCGTGGCTTGTATCTTTCCCTTTATGGTCTCTACTGTGGCCCCGTAGGGGAAACAAACCGCGTGGAAAGATCGGGGAAAGGTGAATCTGTAGCCGTGGTCAGGCCTGCAAGCCTGTTGTGTAGATCAGATCCCTTTCCCCGCGCGCGGTCCAGGCCGGACGGTATCGAAGGTCTCCTCGATGAGGAAGAACCTGTATGCACAAGCTCGGCCCCGCCACCACGCTCTTTCCACGACCACATTCAACCACAAGGAGTCCTTGATGACAACCCGAGTCTCACTGGGCCTTGATATGGCTAAACGCACGTTCGACGCCGCTCTGTTGCAGGAGGGACGTACTCGTCATCGCCAATTCGCCAACACCCCCGCAGGTTTCCAGCAACTCGAAGCCTAGCTGCGCGATCAGGCCACCGCGCCGATCCATGCCGGTTTGGAGGCGACCTCCTGTTATGGCGAGGCCTTGGCGCTATTTCTGCATCAACACCACGTGCCGGTCAGCGTGATCAATCCGGCCCGCACCCACGCGTTTGCCAAAAGCGAACTGGCGCGGACCAAGACCGACAAAGCGGATGCGGCGCTCATTGCCCGCTTCGTAGCCACCCAGCAACCGCCGTTGTGGACGCCGCCTGCGCCCGAGCAACGTCAACTCCAAGGGTTGGTGCGCCGACTCGAGGCGCTTCAGGCGATGCGCCAGCAGGAACGCAACCGCCTCGATCTCGAAGAGGCCACGAGTCTCTTGCGGGAGTTCATCACGACCCACCTGACGCAACTCGAGGACCAAATCCGTCAGGTCCAACAACGCCTGCGCGTTCATCTGCGCGCCCACCCGGTGCTGCAGCAACGCGAGGCTCTGCTGCGGAGTATTCCCGGCATCGGCGAATGCACCGCGCTCAAACTGTTGGCCGAACTGCCGTCGCCGCTCCAGTGTCGGAATGCTCGTCAAGCCGCGGCGTATGCCGGACTCTGCCCCCGACACCGACAATCGGGCAGCTCGGTCCGCGGGAAAACCCACTTGAGCAAAACCGGCAACGCGCGGTTACGCAAGGCGCTGTACCTGCCGGCGGTAGTGGCGATGCGCTACAACCCCATTCTGCGGGAGTTTGCTCAACGACTGTTGGAACGCGGCAAACCCAAAATGGCGGTGGTCGGAGCCGTGATGCGCAAACTCCTCCATCAGGCCTTCGGCGTGCTCAAACACGGCCAACCCTTTGATCCAAACTATGCACGCACCGCTTGACACTCAAGACGGTATCTACACCGGCGCGCTTGTTGTCTTGCAGCGCGAATCGGGCAGGCTTATCGTGGCAGCCACGGAGGATGACGACTTCACAAACAGAACTGATCGGCTCGTTGCTGCGCGACGTGTCGCGGTCGTTTTACCTGACACTGCGCGTGTTGCCGCGGGAGATTCGGCCGCAGATTTCGCTGGCGTATTTGCTGGCGCGGGCGACGGACACGATTGCGGACACGAAGGCGGTGCCGCGGGCGAAACGCGTGTTGGCGCTGCAACAACTCCAAAATCTCTCGTATGTGCCGGAGTTGGGCACGATCGCGGACCGGCAGACTTCGGCGGCGGAGAAACGATTGCTCGAACGATTGGAGGACTGCGTCATTGCGGTCGGGCAGTTTGACGAAGCGGACGGTCGGCGCATCCAGGAGTTGTTGAAGATCATCGTGGGCGGGCAGATTTTCGATCTGCAGCGGTTTCCCGGCGAGACGGAACAGGAACTGGTGGCGTTGACCAATGGCGCGGAGCTGGATCGGTACACGTATATGGTGGCGGGATGCGTGGGCGAATTTTGGACGAAGATGTGCGTGGCGCATGTGGCGGCGGTGCGGGATTGGAACATGGAGGAGATGTGCGGGTTGGGGGTGAGGTTTGGGAAAGGGCTGCAACTGGTGAATGTGTTGCGGGATATCCCGAAGGACCTGCGGATCGGGCGGTGTTATCTTCCCGTGAACGAGCCGCAGGCGTTGCTCGATCCGCGAAACTTTGAGGCGGTGCGAGCGGTGTATGTTCGCTGGCTGGATGTGGCGGTGGCGCATCTCGATGCGGGGTGGCAATACACGATGGGAATCCCGCGGTCGGAGACGCGGTTGCGGTTGGCGTGCATCTGGCCGATCTGGATCGGGTTGATGACCATCGCGCGGCTGCGGGCGGAGAACCCGCTCGACCCGGCGCGGCGCGTGAAGATTTCGCGGGGCGAGGTGTATGGGGTGATGGCGCGGTCGCTGGCGATGTGCCGCAGTGAAAACGCGTTGAAACTGCGTCAGGATGAGCTACGCGGCGCGGCGACGGGTTAACGCTTGAAAAACGTCCATCTCGTCCTATGATGAGTTCTCTATGTTCACCGGCACCTATACGGCATTAGTCACGCCTTTCACGAAGGACGGGAAGGTCGACGAGCCGCGGCTGCGGCAGCTTGTGGAGCAACAGATCGCCGCGGGCGTTGACGGTTTGTCCCCGTGTGGAACGACGGGCGAGTCACCGACACTCAACCACGAAGAGCACAACCATGTCATTGAACTGGTTGTGAAGTTCGTCGCGAAGCGGTGCAAAGTCATTGCGGGAACGGGGTCGAACTCGACGGACGAGGCCGTCTTCATGACGCAGTACGCCAAGAAGGCCGGCGCGGATGCGTCGTTGCAGGTCGCGCCGTATTACAACAAACCGACGCAGGCGGGGTTGTATGCCCATTTCCGCGCCATCGCGGAACAGGCGGACATGCCGCTCATTCTCTACAATGTCCCCGGACGTTGCGCGGTGGATATTTCAAATGACACGATCGCGCGGCTGCGGCGTGATCTGCCCCGGCACATCGTGGGGCTGAAAGAAGCGACGGGTGTGGTGGATCGCGTCAGCCAGTTGCGCGGGCTGGTCGACCGTGAATTCTGCATCTTATCCGGCGACGATTCGTTGACGCTACCGATGATGAGTGTCGGCGCGGTCGGCGTGATCAGTGTGGCGTCCAACCTGATCCCGCGCGAACTGACGGAGATGACCCATGCTGCGTTGAAGGGCGACTTCGAGCGGGCGGGTCGCATCCATGTAAAGCTCTTTCCGATCTTCAAGGATCTGTTCATCGAGACGAACCCGATCCCCGTGAAAGCGGCGATGGCCATGATGGGTTTAATCGAAGAGGCGTATCGACTGCCCTTGGTGTCGATGAGCGACGCCAATCGCGCACAACTGAAGAGAACATTGCAGGCTCTTGGCTTGGTGAAAGCGTGAGACCCGTCAAAATCATCATATGCGGCGCGAAGGGCCGCATGGGTCAGGCACTGATCGGTTGTGCGCAGGGCGATCCGGAATTGCAGTTGGTCGGCGAGATTGATCAGGGCGACGATTTGGCCAAGATCGTTGCGCGTGCCGATGCGATCGTTGATTTTTCCGTCCGTGAGGTGACGGCGACGATCGCTAAGTTGGCCGCGGACCATCAGAAAGCACTCGTTATTGGCACAACGGGGCACAGCGAGAGTGAAAAAGCAGCTCTCCGAGGACAGACGAAAGCAATTCCCGTCGTTTGGTCGGCGAATTTCAGCACGGGTGTGAACGCGTTGTTTTGGGTCACACAGAAAGTGGCCGACATTGTCGGCAACAACTGGGAAGTCGAGGTGGTCGAGACGCATCACACTTCGAAGAAGGACGCGCCCAGCGGCACCGCGAAGAGGCTGCAGGAGATTCTCAAGCAGGCCCGAGGCAAGGATGCGCCCGCCCACGCGCTGCGCATCGGCGACGTGGTCGGCGATCACACGGTCACGTTCGGCGCGCCGGGGGAACGCATTGAGTTGACGCATCGCGCGAGCAGCCGCGAGACGTTTGCACGCGGCGCGCTCCGGGCAGCCAAGTGGGCGGTGAACCAGAAGCCCGGACTCTACGACATGCAAGACGTGTTGGGGCTCCGATAGCCAATGGAATGTGAGAGTCACGTTGCGAAGACTGCGCGGGGGCATGTGAAGCAGAAAGTGTTTGTCAGTTGCCTGGTTGCTGCTCTCTTTTCGTCCTGCTCTAATTTGGGGCGGAATGAATTGCCGTCCTCCAGTCCGCGCGCGCCAGAAATCCGGAAGGCCTTGAATCAAACGGTGATCCCGGAAGTCGATTTGGAGAACGTGAAACCCGAGGAAGCCCTCCAGCTTTGGTCGCAAGCGAGTCGGAACTATCATCCGCTGCATTTCGAGTTTCGTTACACTATCTCGTATCCGATGACTTATTCCACGCAACCAACAAAGTCGGGCGGATTGCCCGGCGTGGTTCCTACCGCTGCATCGCAGAACACGGCCCAAGTGGTCGTCCGTCGAAGAAACATCACGTCGAAGAGATTGTTGGACGAGATTTGCCGCCAATCGAACCTCTCATGGACCGTCATGGGCCGCGTGATTGTCGTGAAGCCGCGCGCTGTGGCACTCGATGCCGAACCATGAAAGTTGGCCTTGGACTCGGTTCGAATCTGGGCGAACGATTGCGGCATTTGCAGCAGGCGAAGGCCTACTTGTTGAGCTTGTCGCCGGAAGCGTGGCACATCGCTTCGCCGCTGTATGAGACGGAGCCGGTCGGCTGTCCACCGAACTCACCGAAGTTTCTTAATGCCGTGCTGGAAATCGAATTCTCAGGGGCGCCAAGAACGCTACTGAAGAAAGTGCTGGCCTACGAGCGGGCTCACGGACGTGACCGGGACTTGCCGAAGAATGCGGCGCGCCAGATTGACATCGATATTCTGTACTTCGGCGAGAAGGAAATACTGGAAAAGGATTTTGTCGTGCCCCATCCGGGGATGGCGGGGCGACGGTTTGTATTGCTTCCGCTTTCGACGATTCGGCCCGATCTGATTGTGAAGGGTACGGGCAAGACGGTGCGGATGCTATTACGCGAGTTGCCAGCACGAGATGGAGAGGTTAAGTTTATCCAGCAGGATTGGTGAAGCCATCATGAACGAGCACAAGGTGAACATCCATACGTTACGGACGATGAAGCAGCGCGGGGAAAAGATCGCGGCCCTGACTGCGTACGACTTCTTCACGGCGAAAATCATGGACGAGGTTGGCGTGCATCTCATTCTCGTCGGTGATTCCGTCGGTATGGCCGCGCTGGGCTACGAGAACACCCTGCTGGTTAAAATGGACGAGATGGTTCATCACACGAAGGCTGTCGCGCGCGCCAAGTCACAAGCGTTGCTGGTCGCCGACCTGCCGTTTATGAGCTATTCCACGGTGCAGATGGCGCTGGAGAATGCTGGTCGCCTGATTCAGGCGGGCGCGGAAGCCGTGAAGCTGGAAGGCGGAGAATCCGTTATCGAACAGGTGCGGGCACTGGTTGCCGCGGGAATCCCCGTGCTGGGTCACATCGGATTGCTGCCGCAGTCGATTCTGGAGACCGGCGGCTACAAGATTGTGGGGCGGACCCAACAGTCGGCGGAGAGAGTCTTGCGCGATGCGAAGGCATTGGAGCAGGCGGGTGTTTTCGGGATTGTGATTGAGTGCACGATAGCAACCGTGGCTGAGGAGGCGACGAAATTGGTGACCGTGCCAACGATTGGGATCGGCGCGGGATCGCATTGCGATGGGCAGATTCTGGTAAGCAACGACATGCTGGGGCTGTTCACATGGTTCACGCCCAAACACGTGAAGCGCTACGCGAATCTGGCGGAGGAGATGCGCAAGGCGTTTGCCGCGTACAAGCGCGATGTGGAATCGGGCAAATTCCCTGCCGCCGAGCATAGTTTTGATGTGGCGGGCCCGAACTGACGGCAAGGCACCGCGACACCGCTAAAACTCGAATTTGAGTCCCGCGAAGCGTTTCTCAATTTCGGCGATCACACGCCGCTCGTCCGCCTCCCCTTTGGCGACGAAGGTCACGGATAACCGCAAGTATGGCCCCGCGTCATCCCAGGGCACGGTCGAAATCAGCTTCTCCGTGATCAGCCACTGCGAAACGTCTTCAGCGGACTTGAACCCGGCGTGGTTGCCGTCGGCGTCCGCGACCGCTTTTGGCGCGGGCACGTACAGAAAGAATGAGCCTTTCGGTTTCGTGGCATTGAAACCGAATTTGCGCAGGCACGCGACGAGCAAATCCATGCGTCGCGAGTATTTCGCGGCAATCTTCGCGGTGATTTCCGGATGGCCCAAGGTCGCCGCGCAGGCCTTCTGGATGGCAAGAAACTGGCCGCTGTCGGTATTGTCCTTGGCGTTGCCGTAGGCGGAGACGAGCCGGGGATTGCCGCATACGAAGCCCAGCCGCCAGCCCGTCATATTGAACGCCTTGCTCATCGAATGCAGTTCGATGGCCACGTCTTTGGCCCCGGGCACCGACAGGATCGACAGCGGTTTGCCGTCAAACACGAGGGCGCTGTACGCGGCGTCGGAAATGACCGCCAGCCTGTGCTTATGCGCGAACTCCACCGCGCGCGCGAAAAACTCCAGTGTCGCGCTGGCGCCGGTGGGGTTGTTTGGATAATTCAGCACCACAGCCTTCGTGCGTTTCAGCACATCGCCCGGGATCGAGTCGAGGTCGGGGAGAAAATGATTCGCCTCGGTCAGTTTCAGGTTGTAGACCTCGCCTCCATACCACTTCGCATGGGTTCCGAAGACCGGATAGCCCGGCACGGTCATGATCACCACGTCGCCGGGGTTGATCAGGGTCGCGGGCAGGATGGACAACGCCGCTTTGCTGCCGATGCTGTGGAGAATCTCGGTTTCAGGATCGAGTCCCTTTACGCCGAACACACGCTCCATCCATTGCGCGGCGGCCCGGCGGTACTCGGGCCCGCCGTTGTCGGCATAACCACGGTTGTCAGGTTTTTGCGCCTCTTCGGACAGTGCGCGCACGCTGAGCGGCAGGGCCATTTCGTCGGGCTCGCCGACACCCAGATCGATCAACTCAACATGGGGATGGGCGGCGAGCGCGTCGCGTTTGGCGCGTTTGATCTTCTCAAATTTATAAATGGCGGTGCTCTTGCCGAACGTTTTGCCGCCGATGCGTTCCGCGAAGAGTTGCTGGATGTACGATTCAGTCATAAGCGAGTCGAATAGACACAAAACGGCACTTCTTGTCAATGCGTCGCCGATTTTCTCCGTGACGCAACCCGCGCCGCAGGCTATTGGTTACGCATGAAAACCATCCGTACGGTCCGGGAAATGGAGGCGGCTTCCGCAGCCGTGAAACATTCCGGGCGGCGTGTGGCGTTGGTGCCGACGATGGGCGCGCTGCACGAGGGTCACGTTGCGTTGATGCGCAAGGCTCGCGATCAGGGCGCGGCCGTGGTGGTCAGCGTGTATGTGAATCCGACGCAGTTCGGTCCGCACGAAGACTTCCAGCAATACCCGCGTGATTTGGAGGCCGACGGCCGGGTGTGTCAACGCGAGCAAGTGGACGCGATCTTTGCCCCTTCGGACGACGATATGTATCCTGGTGGAATCTGGGAGGGCGAAGCGTCTGACCCGGGTCAGGCGGCAGTGCCAAGCGCGATTTTGGGTTTGCAGTACTCCACGTTCGTCGAAGAGAACGTGCTGGCACATCGATTTGAAGGAGAGAGGCGCCCGGGGCATTTCCGCGGCGTGTGCACCGTCGTGGCCAAGCTCTTCAATATCGTGCAGCCGGACCTGGCGATTTTTGGACAGAAGGATTTTCAACAACTCAAGGTTGTGCAACGAATGGTGCGCGACCTCCGTTACCCGATCGAGATCGTTCCGGTCCCAACCGTCCGCGAATCCGACGGCCTGGCCAGGAGCAGCCGCAACCAGCTTCTATCGGCAGGCGAACGCGCTCAAGCCACGGTGCTGTGGAAGGCACTACGGGTGGCCGGCGATCTGTTCAACGAAGGTGAGCACAACGCGCACCGCCTCGAATCCGCGATGCAGCGCACCGTATCGCTCGCGCCGTCGGCTCGTCTCGACTACACCCAAGTCGTCAACGCCGAAACGCTCGAGCCCGTCCACGAGGTCCAGCGGGGCTGCGTTGTGCTGATCGCTGCCCACGTGGGGAAGATTCGCCTGATTGACAACCTGATCCTGTGAGAACGCTCTACGGGATCAGCACGATCTTGCCATAGGCACCCGGTTGCATGACCAACTCATGTGCTCGTGGCGCGTCTTTGAGAGGAAGCTCCTGGTTGATCACGGGTTTCAAGGAGCCGTTGGCCAAACCGGCCCCGAGCGCGGCGTGGATGCTCATGATCTCTTCGCGAGGACCGTTCCACAACATCATGCCGAAGATGACCGCATCGCGGGCCATCGCGTCGCGCGGGTTGACCTGAACGGGGCCGCGGGAGCCGATGATTACGACCCGGCCTCCTTTCACCAACAGCGAGAGGTCCTTGCCGAGGTTACTGTGCGCCGCCATTTCCAGAATCACATCCACACCGCGGCCGTTGGTCAGCGCCATCAACTTTTCGAGACAATCGGGCTGCGTATGATCGAGGACGTGATTTGCGCCTTGCTCCCGGGCGAGTGCAAGGCCGCGGTCCGTGCCGGCGGTACCGATGACATTCAGACCGTGCCCGCGGGCCAGTTGCAGGGCGGCAATGCCGACGCCGCCACTTGCACCGTGAACAAGAACCGTTTCACCCTTCTGCGCGTCGGCTTTGACAAAGAGGGCGCGATAGGCTGTCGCATACGGAACGTTCATCGCCGCACCCTGCGGAAATGAAACAGCTGGTGGGAGCGGATGAACCTGCCAAGCGTCGCATAGCACTCGTTCTGCATACGCGCCGTCATAAAACCCACTCGCGGTTCCGCTCGTGTACACACGATCGCCAGCCTTTAGGCCCGTTACCCCGGCACCCACGGAGTCGATCGTACCACTCGCGTCCGAGCCAGGCGTGTAGGGTAGCGGCTGTTTCGGAACGGCATTGCCCGGCGCGACGGTACGTATCGACCGGGTTCACGCCCGTTGCGCGAACGCGGACAACAACCTGACCCGCCGCCGGTTTCGGGTCGGGCGCCTCCTCCCACTGCAGCACCTCGGGGCCGCCGTACTGATGAACCGTGATCGCTTTCATCGTTTCTCAGCCTTTCCGCTCCAAGTACTCCGGGACGATTGTGACGTTCAGCTTTTGCGAACGCCGCAGGACTGTCAATGTGCTCGTTACCCCAATCTTGTCGGCCGTCAGCCTCCGGTGCAAGTCATCAATCGTGGCGATCACGTGTCCATCCAGCGCAACGATCACATCGCCCTCTTCAAGACGGGCGGTGGCGGCGGGGCTGCCTTCCTCGACGGAAATGACCAGCACGCCGCTGCCCCTGGTCAACTGATGGAAGCGAACGAGCCGACGAGGCAGGTCGATGTTCTGGCCGGCGATGCCGACGTAGGCGCGACGGATCTTTCCATCGCGTATCAGGTAGCCGGCGACGTATTGCGCGGTGTCCACCGGGGTCGCGAAGCAGAGGCCCTGGGCGGGCAGGATCACCGCGGTGTTCACCCCGATGACGTCACCCCGAGAATTCACCAGCGGCCCGCCTGAATTGCCGGGATTCAACGCGGCGTCGGTCTGAATCACGTTGTCGATGAGCCGTCCCGACTGCGAACGAAACGACCGGCCGAGGGCACTGACGATTCCCGCGGTGACGGTGCACTGAAATCCATACGGGTTGCCCACCGCGATGGCGATCTGGCCCACGCGTAGCGACGCGGATTCGCCGAGCGTCACCGGCACGAGATCGGGCGCGTGGGTCCGAACCACGGCCAAATCGGTATCGGGATCATCGCCGACGAGGTGGGCGTCGTAGGTGCGGCCATCGGTGAGCGCGACTTCCAGACGGGCGGCGCCGTGCACGACGTGACTGTTCGTGAGGATAAAACCATCTGGTGTGAAGATGAATCCCGAGCCGCTGCCGGCGCGGGCAAATCGGTCTCCATCGACACGTTGCTGCACGTCGATCTTGACGACGGAAGGGCTGACTTTCTCTGCCGTGGTAACGACCGCGCGCGAATACGCGTCCAGGAGATCATCGTCAGTCGATCCGGCTTTCGACGCGGGACGGCGCTGGACAGCCGGCGGCGCTTCGTCAAAGACGAATTGAAAACGAGGTTTCATTTTGTATCTCCAATACTTTTTGTGTATTAAGGATGCAGCAAACAGGCGATCGGTTCCATTTTGGCAAGTCATGGCGGCAAATTCACAGCGGAACTATGATTTTCTGGTCATCGGCAGCGGCATCGCGGGATTGACGTATGCCCTGAAAGTGGCCGGTGCGGGCACGGTTGCGATTATCACGAAGAAGCAACGTGCGGAGAGCAACACCAACTACGCGCAAGGCGGCATCGCGGCGGTGATGGCCAAGGACGACTCCCTGGAACTGCACGTGCACGACACGCTCGAAGCGGGCGCGGGCCTGTGTCGGGAAGACGTCGTGCGGACGATTGTCAGCGAAGGGCCGGCGCTGGTGCGCGAGTTGATCGATTTCGGGGTGAAATTCACCGAGAAGGAGAACGAACGCGGCCAGTACGATCTCGGACGCGAAGGCGGTCACACGCGACGACGCGTGTTGCACGCCGCCGACATCACCGGACGCGAAATCGAACGCGCATTGCTGGCACAAGTGGCGAAGCACGCGAACATTACCGTGCTGGAGCAATCGCTGGCGATCGACCTCATCACCACACAAAAGCTGGGCGCGAGCGGGCCGAACCGGTGTCTGGGATGCTACGCGTTCGATGAGAAGCAGAACGTCGTCGAGGTGTTCGGAGCGAGGATTACGCTGCTGGCGACCGGCGGATCGGGCAAAGTCTACCTTTACACGACAAATCCCGACATCGCCAGCGGCGATGGCGTGGCGATGGCGTATCGGGCAGGGGCCAGCGTCGCGGACATGGAGTTCATTCAATTTCATCCCACGTGCCTCTACGACCCGAAAGCGAAGTCGTTCCTCATCAGTGAGGCGGTGCGTGGGGAAGGGGCGATTCTGCGCGGCAAGGACGGCGAACCTTTCATGAAACGGTACCATGCGATGGCCGACCTCGCGCCCCGGGACATTGTTGCCCGGGCCATCGACGCCGAGATGAAGAAGACCGGGGCGGACTTTGTGTCCCTCGACATCACGCACAAGGATCCTGAGTTTGTAAAAAAGCGATTTCCGAACATCTACGCCAGATGTCTCGAATACGGATACGACATGGCCCGCACGCCGATCCCGGTCGTACCCGCAGCGCACTATCAGTGTGGTGGAGTGGTCACAACCGTGGACGGCGAGACCGAAGTGGCGGGGTTGTTGGCGGCGGGCGAGGTGGCTTGCACGGGCTTGCACGGCGCGAATCGTCTGGCCAGCAACTCCCTATTGGAGGCGCTGGTCGTTGCGCATCGGGCGGCGCGTGTGGCGCTCACGCAGCGCGCCGCGCTTAACGATCCCCACACGACACTCCCCCCGTGGGAAAGCGGCAGCGCGGCCGATCCGGACGAACTTGTTGTGGTAACGCACAATTGGGATGAAATCCGTCGTCTGATGTGGGACTACGTCGGCATCGTGCGCACTGATAAACGGCTGTTGCGCGCGCGGGCACGCATCCAGAACCTGCAACGCGAGATCAGCCAGTTTTACTGGGACTACAAGGTGGTGCCCGACCTGATTGAGTTGCGGAATCTGGTGATGGTTGCGGAGTTGATTATCGAGAGTGCACTCCAGCGCAAGGAATCACGCGGCCTCCACTACACGCTTGATTATCCCGAGCGCGACAATGTGAACTGGAAGCGAGACACAGTCCTGCGCAAGGCGTGAAGACTCGAGCGGACGGATGCCCTTGATGCCGGCTCCAGGTATTCCGGCGGGTTGAGCAAGTCGCTGTTCGGATATCATCTCCCGATTCAGTTGGTGATGGGTGTCGCGGCGAATGAAATGGCTGGTTGGCTGGTCGCGGCTCCTTTTGGCACGGAGATAAGGAACGTGTCGGAATAGAATTTGCCGGGCTCCCACCGGGCGACGGGCCAGATTCCCTCTCCGAGGGGCTGGGTTTTCGAGGCGTATGCCTCGGAATCGAGAGTCCCGGGACTGTATTGGACAACGCATCGTACTGCCACGTCGATATTGGTGGGGACGTCAACGGTGCAGTAGGTCGTGACGCGGATGGTGTCAGTTTCCCCTGCCGTTTGATCCGGTGTGGTGTCGACGGTGAGGCCGAGCAGCCTGACGCCTTCAATCAAGCGCACTTCCTGATGGATGGTCCGAGGAGGCAGGACGTCGCGTTCCACCAGGGCGCGGCCATCCAACTTGATGCCCGTGCGGGAGTAGAACAGAAGTCCATCCTCAGCATCCACGAGGCGCATGTTGGGAAGTGCTACGATCTGGCGTTGGGCCGCCAGAATATCCCGCAGCCAACTGAGGCTGCCGTTTTCCCGCCACGAATCGTGCAGATCCAATATGGCGTAATCGATTCCTTGTGATACCGGCAAGTCAACATACAGGTATTTTTGTGCGGTGAAGTGAGCGGCAACGCGGGCGGTGGCAAACAGAGATTTGTCGGGCGTGATTGGTGCGGCCATGCGGCGCACCAGTGAAAGCCGGCCCGGCGTTCGCGGCGTCACAAATGTCTCCGCACTCCAGAAGGTCTTTCCAAAGAAAAGCGACAGGAGGATGCCGGAGGTGATTGTACCGAGCAGGATCGCGCGTCGGCGCGTCGTAGTTGTGGCTTGCAGCCCGGACGCCGCAGCCCAGAACACAACCGGTAGCAGGGCGGTCTGATACTGGAAGCAAATGCTTTTCAAAGGGGGCGCCAAGCAGTCGAAAACGAATATCACCGCACCGACCAAGAGGACGGAGGTTTTTTTCACTGGTAGAAACAGGAGCGGCGCCAATAGCGAGACAGCAAAATAGAACGACGACGCGGAGAGGAGTTCCCTCCAAAAGATGCCCGGCTTTGCCAAGGGAGACATAAGAATCTCCCACTTCGTTTTGCCGAGATCGGCGAAGTATTGTTGGCCGGGGTATGCCTGGTGGCTGAACGAGGGAATCAAAGCCGACGTGACAAAGAAAAAATAGGCGAATGCGCTTGCCGCGAGGACGGCTCCCCAAAGCCGCCGCCTTTCAAACACCGCCACGTAAAGTCCAAACGAACCGACGAGAATGGCGATTTCTTCCTTGATCAGGATCGCCCACAGGGCGAAGAGAGCAGCCCAGCCCAATCGTTTACGAATCCAGCAAACCAGGGCCAACACGCAGAGGGGCAGACAAAGTGATCCCCAGTGGAATCCATATGAGGCATTGTAAACCAGTTGGGAAGCAGATGGGTAAACAAGCCAGGCGGTGGCGAGGAGGAGGGCCGCCACCTTGTCGCCAAACTGTTCGCGGCCCAGCCAGTAGATCGGCACCGCGCACCCCACGACCGCGAGCGCTTGCAGGACAATGGTTGCCGTCATTTCGTGCCAAAGCAATCCCACAGGGATGAACGGGAGAATGCCGGGATCAAAGTGATCGCAGAATAACGGTTTGTCCGGGTTGACGCGCAGGAACAGCTCCTGCGGGTTGTGGAGAGTGTTGAAGATCATGCGGGCGTATTCGCCACAGTCGGGATAGCCCAGCGCGAGATCGTTCCAGTACCCGATCTGTTGGAAGATGTAGTATACGATCAGGCCGACGGCCACACCCCAGACGATCACCGGCAGCCACAGTGCCGCACTGATTTGAAGCATGGACCCATGCGCCGCGGGGTCCGATGACCGGACTCTTTGCAGCCACAACGCGACTGCCCAACCGATTGCGGTGCAAAACAAAATCGGATCGAGGAAAGTCGGTCGCATGCCCAACCCGTTCTTGACCAAAAGGAAGCAGCCAACCGCCATGGTTGGGATGCCAATCCATGCCAACTGCCGAGATGTATGCGGTTTGTCCCGCACCCACGCCAACAAGAAGATGGCCGACAGACAGGCAGCCACGAACCAGATGAGTTCGATCGGGTCGGGAAGCTGCGGCTCGACGCGATAGTGCTCGGGACTGTAACGAAAACCCAACAACACCCAAAAAGCTCCAAGAATTGCCGCGGTGAAGATAAAAACCAGCAACCAGGAGCAAGGTGCCGAGAGGCGGGAAGCAGGTTCGTGCGAGGCTGCAGGTGTTTCTGCCATGTCGGCTAAAGCTACATTTTCCAACGGTGCTTCTTCAAGGCTTGAAAAGTGTGGCGACCGCAGGTAGCCTGCGTGCCTTGTCCAAGACAGGGACACATTGGGCGCGTAGTTCAGTTGGCTAGAACGCACGGATCACACCCGTGAGGTCATAGGTTCGAGTCCTATCGCGCCCACCATTTTTCGATGCAGACGCTCGCCTCACGACCGTTGTGGATTTGCCTTTTTGCCGCGCTGCTGTTGCGGCTGGCGTTCGTGTTTATCGGATTCCCCACCATGCAACAGCGTTGGAATCTGCACGAGGATGGAGATGGTTATGGATTGATCGCGCAATCGATCGGCGAGGGACGGTACACGGATGTCACGCGGGGGCCGGTGTATCCCGTGTTTGTGGCGCTGGCCGGTTCAGCGCTTGGAGTGAAGGTGTTGCAGGCTCTCCTGGACACCGCCACGGTCGGGTTGGTGTTTCTGCTCGCCAATCGGAATTGGAAGGCGGCGGCTTTGTGGGCGGTGTATCCGTTCGCGATTTGGCGGGTCGCATTCATCAACAAGGAGGTGGTGTTGGCGTTTCTATTGACGAGCTACGTGTATGTGCAGTTGCTGGCGCTGCGCAACGGGAAGCTCTGGCACTGGCTGGCGGCGGGCGGGCTGCTCGGCCTGGTGAATCTGTGCAAGCCCATGTTTCTGGCGTGGCCACTGGTGGTGTTCGCCCTGGCATTCCTGCATCGCGTATCGCTGTGGCGAATCGGGGCCATGGTTGCCGCAGTGCTGGTGATGATAGCTCCGTGGACATGGCGCAACTATCTCGTCACGAACGGTGCGTTTCTCCCGGTCGCGGTCGAGAACGGTGGAGTCACCACGTTCATCGGGAACTACCAGCCGACGCTCGGTTTGTGGGAGGGGTCGGGGAAATCGAGGTGGATGCTGGCCGTGGCAGAGATCGCATCGCAACATCCAGGGGTGTCGACCGTCGAGCTTGATCGCATTTTTTATGGGGCGGCCCTGGATCAGGTGAGTCGGGATCCCGCCAAGGCGGCCGGGATGTTTGTGCGCAAGTGCGGACGATTCTGGTTCCTCAGCGCGGCGCGGCGCGAACAAACGGCGTCGTTCTTCATCCAGATTGCCTATCTGGCCGTGCTGGGAATCGGCTTGAGGCGGCGGTGGCCTTGGGGCCCTGAGACCGTCCTGATGGTGACCTTGGTTGCCTACGTCATGCTGATTCATGCGCTTAGCTACGCCGATATGCGGTTTAATCTTCCCGTGATGCCCTTGGTGTGTGCCCTGGCCTGTGCCGCGTTTCAAGCCACCGAGCGCAGGACCGAATTGACTGCTTCTGCGGCGCGTCGAACGTGAAAGCGCTGTTTGACGGTCTCGCGCCCCGCAGTGCCGAACCGTTGGCGGAGTCCGGGATCGGCAATCAGGCTGCGAAGTGCAGTCGTCCACTCTTCCGGGCGCGTTGCCAAGAAACCGTTGACCCCGTGCGTGATGATACTCTTGTTCGCTCCGACGGGGGACGCCACCACGGGGATGCCGCAGGCCATATACTGAAGGATTTTCACGCCACACTTGCCCTGTTCCCATGGCGTATCGGGTAACGGAGCGATACCAACCCCGATCTGCGACAGCTCTTCCATTTCTGTTTCCAACCGCCACGGGCGAAACTCCACTCCAAAACCGAGTGGGGCCGGGTCACCCGAGGCGATGACTCGCGGCTTGGTTCCCAACGTCTCGAAGACTGACTTCAATGGTTTGAGGTACGGCAACGTGGTGCGGCTGCCCATCCAGCCGATGACGTCCGAGCCGACGGACTTCGGGTACGTCTCGACAGAGATCGAACTGGGCACGACCGTGACACGGCGATTGAAGCGAGCGGCGTATTCGGCGAGAAAGTCGTTGCCCGCGATGACCCCTGCTGCGCACCGCAGGATATCTTGCACCGCCGCCTCGCGGTGCAGCCACCGTAGCAGCCGCGAACCGCCAACGCGCGGCAACCAGATTGCATCATCGAAGTCGAACACGAGCGGTTTGCGGGCAGCGAGTCTTCTCTCGAATCCTGAATACAAACCGGGGAAAACTCCCTTTTGCACGAACAGGGCATCGAAATCGCCCACACGCTGCAAGTCGGCGCGACGGCGCCGCCAAGCAGCTCGGAACGCGGCGCGTCGGGAGCCGCGCCGTCCGGAATCGAGATAGAGGCTGCGATACAGGGCAGCATCGGTCGCAGCCGAGACGTCACAAGCGATGCCGAGGTTCTGCAGCCACGGCAGTAACTGATACACGCGATACCGGCTGGAGGGGCCAAGCTCGGCGGTTTGTGTAAGGAAGAGGACCTTCACAGTTTCCACGCGTACTTGGCGACAGGCCAGTACTCACGTTGTCCGATAGCCGCCCGCGCGAGGGCGGCGGCTTGGACAACCAGCCTCAGGATGGGTAATTGCCACCGGGGATAGTGTTTGCGATAAAACGCAAACAGACTGCGATAGCGGTGCCCCAACGCGTTGCGACGGTCGGCCTTGCTGCTTTCGCCGCCAAGGTGCGTGACTGTGGCATCGGCGATGAAGAACACGCGCCAGCGGGTCTGCCACATCCGCCAGCAGAGGTCGACCTCTTCGAAGTAAAGAAAGAATCGTTCGTCGAGAAGTCCCAAGTGCTCCAGCGCCGTGCGTCGCAGCAGCAGGCACGAGCCCATCAACTGGTCGACATCGCTCGTTTCATCGTGCTCCCATCCGCTGAGGCGATAGCTCCCGAGGCGGCGGCTGTGGGGAAACAGTCGGCTCAGTCCGAGTTCGTCGCAGACCATGGCGCCGAGCGTCGGGAACGCGCGACAGGATGGTTGCAGCGTGCCATCAACGTTGACGTGGCGTGGCCCGCACGCGCCGACGTCGGGTTGGGAGTTCATGAACTTTAGGAGCTTCTGCAATTCCGTATGTTCCAACAATGTGTCTGGGTTCAACAAGAGAATAAAAGCTGTCGCACACGCGCGGATACCTTGGTTGCATGCCACTGCAAAGCCCTTGTTCTGGCCGTTCTTGATGAGTTCAACTGTTGGGAAGTCGCTGACGACCATCTCGGCACTACCGTCTGGGGAAGCATTGTCGACAACGATGATCGGCACCGAGTTGCCGGGTGCCGTCAACTTGCGCAAACACTGCCGTATCGCGTCACGGCAGTTGTGGCTGACAATGACGATAGTGCAAGACGGGTTCATTGCATCAAAACCAGAGATCCCGCGCGAGACTCTTCCACGAATTTGAGTAGCAGTGATAACGCCCGGCTGCAAGCTCGGAGAAGATCACCGGCAGACGACGGATTCGCGACGGCGGAAGATGAGCCCGCGCCTGCATGTGCGCGATTTTTGAATTAAGCGTACAGATGATCTGCGATTCCGCCGTGACGTTATCCGCAGCGGCGAGCAGGCGTTCGCGGGCGGCGATGTAGTTGGTGGCCGCGGCGGCAAGGATCTCAGCGCGCGGTTTCCGGGCAATGTCGATCTGCTCACCGAATCCTCGTTTGCGCGCACCCAGTTGGTTGCTCGAATGTTGACGGTACTTGATCAATGGTTGTGGGATGAAAGCCAGTTCGCCCGTGGCCGCCATAAGAAGGGCGATCCAGCCATCATGTACCCAGCCCTCCGGAATGGGAAGGATCAGTTTCCGAGATTCGGTCTTGATCGCCAGGGTTGCGCCGGTGACTACGTTTCGGCGAAGGAGCAGGGACGCAGCTTTGCCGTGAGCAAAACACGCCTGCTCGCGCGGACTGAATCGGACAACATTCCATAATCGATAGCCGAGCGGGTTCAATGCGGCGTCCACGATTTCCGCATCTGAAAAGAAGGCGCCGGCCTTTGGGTTGGATTGAAATGCCATCTCGGTCGCATGTAATCGATCGGGAAGCCAAACATCGTCCTGATCGGAAAGCACCACGATATCGCCTTCGCAGAGGGAGATCGCCTTCTCGAAGCTTCTTGTCGAACCAGCCGTCGTGGCGTGCACGTGTAATCGAACCGGGAACGCAACGTTGTGGGAGAACTCAGCGATGATCTGGGTCGTCGGATCGGTGGACCCGTCGTCGCAAACAACCAATTCATCGGGGAGGCGCGTCTGCGACGCGATGCTTTCCAACTGGTCGCGCAGGAAGCGCGACCCATTAAACGTGCACAAGGCTACCGACAATCCAAGTTTGTCCATTCTACTTTTCCGCCATGACGGCGATTTCTTCGCCCAGTTGACACCCCAAAGCGACGAGGACGTATTCCACGAACTGAAATGCTTTTCCCACGGTGCGAACCGGAATCGGCTGGCGGCCGCCCCACGCATATTGGCCCGTGCGACAAATGGCCTCACTGGCGGCAAACAACCGATCAGCATCCCTGATTGTAGTCCAGATTTGAATGTTCCGGAAACCCGCTTCTGTCACCAAGCGGTGCAGCGAGGGGACATTGAAGATGTGCAGATGACGCGGGGGATCCAGATGCAGCCATGATTGTTTGAAGAATCGATGACCCAAAGAGCGCGAATTGGGCGTTACCATCGCCAGACGACCCCGTGGCTTCAGAATGCGGTAGCACTCGTTTAGGAAGAGTGCAGGGGCAGAAAGGTGTTCGATCGTATGGCTGCTCGTTACGGCATCGAACGTGTTGGTGGCATAGCCCATCGAGTCCACTGTGCCGAGATGCACTCGCAGTCCTTTGTCGCGGGCGATTGCAACGGCAGCGGGGTCGAAGTCCACACCCTCTGCCTGCCAGCCTGCCTCCTGGAGAATTTGGAGCATATCGCCATTCCCGCAGCCGATTTCAAGGAGACGGGCGCCCGACTGAACCGGGAGGTACATTAATTGAAAGTCCAACCGCGGTTTTCGCAACGGTGACGCATACACGATCAGACCCGCGCATTTCTTGGCACGCCCGGTCTCTAAGCGCTGATACCCATACTTGCCGGCTAGATACCCTTCGCCAAGATAACGGACAAGACGCTTCAGCATGCAGACGCGACGCGGTCCACGATGGTGAGTGAAGTAAGCTCGATAGGCTTTCGCGAGATCATCCTCCAGCGGCATGGGATCGAGCCACAACAGACCGCAATCAGCGCGAGGACATGCTCGGCAGTTCCATATTCCAGGCGCGCCATAGAGGCGATCATGCAAGGCGCTGTAAAGCTCCTCACCAGGCGCGCCGCACAAATCGCAAGCGGGACGGGGTTGCGCATGGATGACGTTGAGAGGGGAAGAGGCCGTCATGGCGAATTCCTTAAGCCCAGCCATCTTCGGGCAACAGTGCGGTCGGCATCGTCCACCACCGACGTCCATGCGATGACTGCAAAGATCGACAGGGTGACAAGCAGAAACAATGCTTTCGCGCCAAGACCAACAGGAAGCGCCGCGAGTGCGAGGACGGTCAGAGTCACCGCCATGCCAATGGCCAAGGCGCGCAGGGACGCACTGCTTTGCGGCAGTATGTGTTTCGCCATGAGAAAGAGAGCGACCGTATCTACAATAATCCGACCGACCCAAGCAATGGCGGCACCGTTGATGCCATCTGTTCGGATGAGGAACCAGATAGCCACGAAATAGCACGGCAACTCTGCGAGGTGGAGCTTTGCAGTCAAATCAGGCCGCCCTGCCGCCTGAACGAACGCAAACGGGATCTGCGCCAAGCTGTTGATGAACACCCCGACGGCCAGCCATTGGAGCACATGGGTGCTATGCCGGGCAAATGCCGCGCCGAGCCACAGCGTCAGAGTGGGTTGCGCGAATGTTACGATCAGCAGGCACGACGGAAACAGCGCGAGCATTATGTAGGTCGTACCTCGCCAAAACAACCTTGTGGCACGGGCAGGGTCGTTGGTCAGGCTGCTCGAGAACGCAGGGAATAACACGCTGACCAGTGCGGCGGGAATGATCCATAGCTTCGTCACCACATCATACGGAGTGGCGTAATAGGCGACTGCGGTCGTCGACACCAGTGCGGCCAGTAAGAATCGATCCGAGAATGTCATCAGTGGTCCAACAATGTTGCTGATCGTCATCCAACTGCCAAACCGTATCAACGGCATGACTGTCGTGCGGTCCAAAGCAAATGTTCGTCGAATCGCCGGCATCACACGAAAAGAAAGTGCCAGATAAGCAAGCCACGCAGCCAGGCGAATGACCGCCAAAACCAGGGCCACGGCGAAGATGCTGTGCGAGAAGGGCAGCACTAACAACGGCCCGATTATGCTGCAAATTCCCTGTGGAATGGCAACCGCGTTAAGAAGGCCGAATCGCTGACGCGCCGCGAGGATCGCCGTCAAGCCGCAGTCCCAAGAACGATAGGCATGGTCCCCGCCAACAGGTACATGGCTTGCAAAGTCTCAGGCTGAAGTTCTGTCGGAATTTTTAAGACGCCATGGATGAGCCATGGCGCGATCGCTACGACCATCAGCGCGGCCACGAAGCCCAATCCCATCAGCAACATCCATGCAGTCCAGATTTCTATGGCCAGTCTTTCTTCTGGTACGTTCCCAAGCCTTTCGGCGATCAGCTTCGTCAATGCCCGACCCAAGCCGAGGTCGAGAAAGCTGAAATAGCCAATGAGCATCCAGATCAGGCTGAGAACTCCGTAGCGGGGAATGCCGAGTCCCTGGATCAAGAGCGGCAGGGCGATAATGGCTGCCACCAACGGCGCGCCCTGACCGATCAGGTTCCACAGGGCGTTGCGCGCCAGCAGTTGGCCTGAAATGCGAAAGTCAATTCTCATCTGGTGCACCGGCTGGGTCACTCGCCGGGCATTCTAACCTCACGTCCGGCGACGCGAGCAAGGAAAATAGATTGTTTGACCATTTGGAGCATCGTTTTGTATGCTCTAGCCAACAAACCTGATGACGAGGCGAATCCTATTTCTGTATCTGACGAAGCACTCCGGCCACTATTCCGCCGCGATCGCGGTCGAAACGGCCATGCGCCGGCTCCACGCGCACGTCGAGTCAATGCTGTTGGATTCGTTCAGCCATGCCAACCCCGTGCTTTCGAAAGTGACGCTGAAGGCGTATCTGGCCGCGCTCAAGACGGCGCCCGAGATTTGGGAATGGATGTACGACAACGCCGAATTTAAAGAGCGCACAGCGAAGATTCGCGAATTGCTCAATCGGGGCAACTCACGCAAGCTGCAGAGGGTGCTGGACGAGTTCGATCCCGACACAATCGTATGCACGCAGGCATTTGCCTGCGGCGTGATGGCATCTTGGAAGCGCGCGACGGGACGCAAAACGCCCGTGCTTGTCGGTGTCCTGACGGATTTTGTGGCCCATCGCTACTGGGCCGATCCCGACGTGGATCTCTACATCGCCCCCAGCGAGGAAACGCGAAGGAACCTGATCTCGCAAGGGGTGCCTCTGGAACGCGTGGCGGCGTTCGGCATCCCCACCAACGAGCGGTTCCAGCTACCCGTTGACAAAGAGGCGGTGATCAGGAGTCTCGGGTTGAAACCCGATCTCCCCAAGATTCTTGTGATGGGAGGCAGCTTGGGGCTTGGGCCGATGAAATCCGTGATTCGCAAGCTCAACAAACTCCCGCAGCCGTTCGACATTATCGTCGTCACGGGCAAGAACGAGGAGCTTCAGGAGCGATTAGTGCGGAAAGGCCCCCAATTGCGCCATACCACAAAAATTCTTGGTTTCGTCGAAAACGTGCATGAATTGATGGAAATTGCGGAAATGATCATCACCAAGCCGGGCGGCATCACCACCGCCGAGGCGCTGGTGAAGAAGCTGCCTATGATCATCATCAATCCCATTCCCGGGCAGGAAGCCAAGAACACAGAATATCTGCTTTCCCAGAACGTGGCGGTCGAGGCCGAGGACGCCAACGACGTGATGCTGTTTGTGGACGAGTTCCTCCGTAATCCGCGCAAGCTCTGGACGATGCGCGAAGCCGCCGCCGCCCTGGGTCGTCCCCGTTCCGCGGAGAATGCGGCCCGGGAGATCCTGAAACGGTTGACCACACGATCTGCTGTGGCTGCATGAAGTATTATTGGCTTAAGTTTGCGGAACGGGTATCCCGACTGTTCCCGCGCCGAATGAGCTACGGCTTGGCTCGTCGGCTGGCGGATCTCTATGTTGTATTCGACCATCGCGGTCGGGAAAGCGTCATTTCCAATCTCAAGCAGATCCAAGTCGGCAGCGGTGTCGCGCTCTCGCCGCGCGCGTTGCATTCGCTGGCGCGCGAGAACTTTCTGAATTTCGCCAAGTACCTCGTCGACTTTTTTAGATTCCTGCGCCTCGACCGGAGGCGGATGGAGCGGATCGTGCACTTCGGCAATGTGCCCGCAGTGCTGGACGGTCTGCTCGCCCATGGAAAGGGGATCATCGTCGTCAGCGCCCACCTCGGCAACTGGGAACTTGGCGTCGCGGCGCTCGCCACACTGGGCTACAAGTTCAATGTGGTGGCGCTCCGGGTGCCCGACAAGAAGCTCAACGACCTGTACCAGCAATACCGCGCGTTGCGTGGTATCTATCCCATTCCCTTCGGCCGCGCCGCGCGCGAGTGTCTGGGGGCGTTGCGACGCAACGAAATCGTCGGGGTCATCGGTGATCGCGATTTCACCGCGTCGAATCACACGGTCGAATTCTTCGGTCGGCCGGCGCGGTTGCCCGATGGCCCCGCGAAGTTGGCGCTTGCGACCGGCGCGCCCCTGTTGCCCGTTTTCATGGTGCGATTGCCTGACGATACGTTTGCCTATATCGTGGAGGAGCCGATCTGGGCAGACAAGGCACGACACACGGTTGATGACGTGATGCGGCAGATCGCGATGGCGCTGGAGCGAGTTATTCGCCAGCACAGCGAGCAATGGTTTCTCTTCCATAACCTTTGGGACATCGAGTCGGACCGCGCTTTGGCAACAGCCACCGCATTTGGTTCGCCCGTGAAAGACACCACGGACTCGGACGCAAACCGAGCCGCCACCCATGAGTACCGGCTGATCGCGCTGATCCCCGCATACAACGAGGCGGCGCGGGTCGGGGATGTCGTTGCTAAGACACGCCCGCAAGTGGACGAAGTGGTGGTGATCGACGACGGTTCGGGCGACGACACGGCGGTGGTTGCCGAGAAAGCCGGTGCAAGGGTTCTTCGCCACAAACAGAACCGCGGGAAAGGTGGAGCCATCGCCACTGCGCTGGACTACTTTGGGAGATCGGACGCCGAGTTCGCCATATTCCTGGATGCCGATGGCCAGCATGACCCCGCGGAGATCAAGAACTTCGTGGAGATGGCCCAGTGTGAGAACGCGGACGTGGTTGTAGGGACGCGCATGAATGACGCGCGGGACATGCCACGGGTTCGACGGTGGACAAATCAGTTCACGTCCTGGGTCACGGGCAAGCTGGCGCGCCAGAAGATAGCTGACAGCCAATGTGGTTACCGCTTGGTGCGTCGGACCGTGCTGAAAGACTTCAGGTTCTCCACCGCACGCTTTGAGACCGAGACGGAGATGCTCATTCAGGCAGGTCGTGCCAGCCACAAGATTGCCAACGTCCCCATCCGCACCATCTACGAAGCTGGTCGCGCCAGCCACATTCGCCCGTGGCGTGACACAGTACGCTTCTTTAGGTTGGTGGGTAAATATTGGTAGCTTATCTGGCCCGCGTCCCAAGGGATGGTAATTCTTCTGGGCTGACAAGTATCCAGAGGCGTGCTACACGTAGCAACCCTTATGGACTGGATTCATCAATTCATAGACCTGTTTCTGCACTTGGACAAGCACCTAAATGACGCGATGCAGGCGCATGGGACAGCTTGGACGTATGTGCTTTTGTTCACGATTATTTTCTCGGAGACCGGATTTGTCGTGACGCCGTTCTTGCCGGGCGATTCACTGTTGTTCGCGGCTGGAGCTCTCGCGGCGACGCCGGGCAGCCCGTTGAGTGTAGCGTGGTTGTGTGGGTTGCTCTGTGCTGCGGCCATCGGTGGGAACATGGCGAACTACTCAATCGGACGGGTATTCGGCGACAAGCTGGCGATGCGCTTCCCACGAATCGTGAAGAAGGAGTACCTCGACAAGACGCACGCCTTCTACGAGAAGTACGGGGGCGAGACGATCATCATCACACGATTCGTGCCGATTGTGCGGACGTTTGCGCCGTTCGTAGCGGGCGTGGGGCAAATGACATACCTGAGGTTCAGCGCCTACAATTTTGTAGGGGGTGCGTTGTGGGTGGGAATCTTGTTGTTCGGCGGATACTGGTTCGGGCAATTGGAATTCGTGAAGCAGCATTTCGGCATCGTGGAACTGGCGATCATCATCATCTCGGTGCTACCGATGGTGATTGAATACTTGCGCCACCGCAAGAAAGTGTGATTAAGTACCGTGTCGCTTGCGATCGGGACGTAGCGCAGTTTGGCTAGCGCGCTTGGTTCGGGACCAAGAGGTCGCGGGTTCAAATCCCGCCGTCCCGACCATCTTTTTCAAGATGGTCCTTGAGGAACATCGATTCCTCTGTCCTGACTACTCTCCGGTCAAAAAACTGCGACGGATATCCGAGCCTCAGGCATGGTCGCGGGTTCTAATGCGGCAGCCAGACCGGCTTGCCATGGAACTTGACGCCTTTATGCTCCAGCGCCTTGAGGAGCTTGCTTATCCAATGTAAGAAGTTGTCAAACCGTCGCAGCACAGCTTCTTCGGAAGCCTGCTCAGCGGTCCCCGCCCCGGCGAGCAAGGATGTCGCGCCGGTTTGGTGAACGTGGATGCCGCGGGCCCGGCGCATCAACTCAGCTTTCCACCGTTCCAACGCCCCCATGCGGCCTTCGAGTGTGAAATCGGTCGGTTTGATCTTCTTCAGCACGTCCTTGTCGGCAGAAACCAACAGCCCGTGCTTGACGAACAGATCGACAATGACCGGGCCCAGCCGCTCCACTGCTTCGAGGTGCTCGAAAGCAGGTGGTACAGAAATGCTTTCCGTCTGAACGCTAGCGGCCAGCAAGGGAGGTGCGGATCCCGCTTCCTTGATCGATTCGGGGGCAGGGCCGAACGACCTGATGATGCGGGAGGTGCCATGATGATGACCGCCGACGTGCAGCACGTTGACGGCACTGTGCTCGGCCTTTAGTTCGCTGTCGATCTCCTCGCGCGTCGCTACAGTAAGCGTCAGACTCTGAGATGGAGCATCTACAGCCGCGCGCAGCGATTTCACTCTGAATAATTCCTGCATCCCCTCGACGCTGTGTGCATTCTCAAAGCCGATCAAATCGTGTGGCGTCAACGCATCGATTATGGGAAGCACATCCTCTCCGGGTGGACTGAGTTGCACGCCAAGACTGTTGTGGACGGCGAGGGAAAGACGGTCAAAATTTGGATGCTTCTCCGCACCGCCGAACATTCCGCCGAATAGTGCCATAGCACTCCTTTCCGCCGGGGTGACTTGGACACTTTACCACCGCCATCTACTGCAATGCAAGCCTGCAGTGTCGAAGCGGGAAGGCGGGTGGCGGTATCTTGGCAACCTCCTCTCCGAAAGCGGCGCGCAGCGAGCCAGTCTGACGAAACGACCTGTAAACGAGCAGATTCAGTATGTCCCGTCGATATTGTCCAGGTATTCCAGAGGTGTGGTTGAATACCCGGAATTCCCATTCATTCGATTCGTTGGCGAAACGCCACGGTTTCCCCGGCCAGCTCCCGAACGGCCATCGCCATGCCCTTGACTGGGTTGCGATTTGTCGATAGTCTGATTCCTTCAGTTTATGCGGAAGCGCGCGACGGTCTTTTACGTGGGGAGGGTGCAGGGGGTTGGATTTCGGTACACCGTGCGCGAGATTGCGTGCGGATATGAGTTGACCGGTTATATCCGCAACCTGCATGACGGACGCGTCGAGTTGGTGGCCGAAGGCATTGAGGAGGAGGTTAAGGCATTTCTGGAGGCAGTGCGCGCCAGCCAACTCGGCAGTCACATCCGAAATGAAGACGCGAATTGGGAGCAAGCTGCGGGAGAGTTCCGTGGCTTCGACATACGGTATTGATTGATGGACGCGATTCGAACAGAACATCTGACAAAGAAGTATGATCTCGGCTGGCGCAAAGGCCGCCTGTTGGCGCTGGACAAGTTGAATCTTCACGTACGGGAGGGCGAGGTGTACGGCCTGCTCGGACCAAACGGGTCCGGCAAGAGCACGACACTGAAGCTGGTGCTCGATCTGATTACGCCAACCGAAGGCAGCGCGTGGATTTTCGACGTGCCCTGCGACAAGGTGGTGTCGCGGTTGCACGTGGGTTTTCTTCCAGAGAATCCTTATTTTTATCGTTATCTGACCGGTGTCGAGACGCTGGAGTTTTACGGCAAGCTGTGCGGCATGGGTGGCGTGGCGCTGAAGAAGCAGATCGACGAACTCTTGGAGTTGGTCGGGCTGGCCAAAGCGCGCGATCGTCGACTCTCGGGTTACTCGAAAGGCATGTTGCAGCGAATCGGGCTGGCGCAGGCGCTCATCCACGATCCAAAACTGTTGTTGCTCGATGAACCGACTGCCGGCGTGGATCCCATCGGCAGCAAGGACATTCGCGACCTGATTCTGCGCTTGAAGGGCATGGGCAAGACGGTGCTGCTGAGTTCGCACCTGCTGGCACAGGTGCAGGATGTGTGCGACCGCATCGGCGTACTGAATCTCGGTCAGTTGATCTTGGAGGGCGAAGTCCAAGCGCTGATCAGTGATCAACGGCGGTTGAGCATCACGGTGCAGGATCTGCCGGAGGCCGCACTGGGGCGGGTCGAGGGAGCGGTGCGGGCCGAAGGCGCATCGGTGGTATCGGTCGGGCATCCGCAAACAACGTTGGAGTCACTGTTCCTCGATGCCCTGAGGAAAGATACACGAGGAGCCGGCCAACATGACTGAGAGCGCTGTCGCCTTGCCGTCTGCCGGCCAGAAGCATGTAGGATTCTCCCTGAATCGCGTGGGGGTGATCGCAATGAATACCCTCACGGAAGCAGTGCGGCAGAAGGTGTTCAACTTTTTCCTGATCATTGGTTTGGTGTTTATCGCGTCGGCGAGTTTCTTTGCGCAATTCACTTTCGGCGAACAGATGAAATTCATCAAGGACACCTGTCTGGGGGTCATTTCAGTGATCAGCACGCTGATTGCCATCGTGGGCACGGCGCAACTGTTGCCGAGCGAGGTGGAAAACCGGACAATTTACACGATTCTGGCGAAACCGGTGCGGCGCTTCGAGTTTTTGCTCGGGAAATTCTTCGGCAGCCTGTTGCTGTTGGTGTTGAGCATCATGGCCATGAGCATTCTGTTTGGCGCGGTGCTATGGATCAAGGAGCAGGGGATGATCCGCGAACTGAGCCAGACGTACCTCGGCCAGTCGGCGGCCGACAAGGCGGACGCGCGCCAGCAGATTAAGCAACTGGAGACGGAGGCGGTCGATGTGGATCTGGTAAAGGCGATCGCTGCAGACCTCGCGAAGGCAACGCTCGTCGCCTCGATTACCCTGCTGGTGTCTACGTTTTCGACGTCACTGGTCTTTAACGTGGTGGTTCCGTTTATGGTGTTTGTGGCGGGAATGTTGCGCGGAACTGCGGTTGAAATGTGGGGTGGGCACCAGTTCCTGATGGCGGTTCTGGCGGTTGTACCCGATTTCGGGTTATTCAGCATTGCCGATGAGATCAACCTCGGCAACGTCGTGCCTTGGACGCACGTTGGCGAGATCATCGTATACGGCTTGGCGCGGACATTGATCGTAGTTGTGGCCGCACACTTGATATTCTCCCGGCGCGAGATTTAGGATCATGCGAACAAAGCTGCTTGTGGCAATTGTTCTATTCGGTACAGGATTAATCCTGCTGCCGATGGAGAACGCCGTTCGTGCCCAGCGGTTGCGCATGAGGTACGGCGGTGCGCGAGTGACCTTCGAGCTGCGCGAAGCGATCGGTCAGAACCTCGCGATTGCGCTATTGGCTGGGATGCGTGGTGTGGTTGCGGACTTCTTGTGGCTCAATGCTCACATGTTCTGGCAACAAAAGGAATGGTTGCGGCAATACCGCGATATGGAGGTTGTCGTTACGCTCCAGCCGCAATCGGTACTCTTTTGGGACCTCGGCCAGTGGCATATTGCCTGGAACATTGGTTACGGATCGTTATCCGATCCGAAGAACCGCACCAAAGCGGAAGGGATCAAGCGCGAGCACGAATGGCATCAGAAGGCGCGCGAGTTCCTTGAACGCGGGATCGATAATATCCCGAACAAGTACGACCTGTACTTCGCGATGGGCTGGCTCTATTACGAAAAGCTAAGCAAGGACTGCGCTGAACCACCGTGTCGGGATGCTTTGTGCAGGGCCAGCGAGTATTTCGGGAAGGCAGCCGCCTTTCACGAGGCGCCGCAGTATGTGCCGCGCGTGTATGCCCGCGCACTGGAGAAGTGCGGCGACTTGAGGGCCGCGTACGAAGAATGGAAGCACCTCTGGTCGCTGGATCACTCCAAGACGCAGCAAGCCTGGAACATCATTGAGCGCGAGATTCGTCGACTGGAAGACGAATTACAGATACCCAACGCCCAGCGCGTATTCCCCCGATCAACCTCATGACCACAGCCAATACTAACCTCCGTTACGCAATCCTGAGCGATATTCACGCGAACCTCGAAGGTCTCGAAGTCGTTTTGAAGGACTCGCTGGAACAGAAGTGCACCCACTACGTCTGTCTTGGTGACATCGTGGGCTACGGCCCGAACCCGAAAGAATGCCTCGCCGCCATTCGTGGCCTCGAGTGCCCCGTCATCATGGGCAACCACGATGAGTATTGCGCTTCCGAAATGGAACTCGTCGGCTTCAACGCCATGGCCGCCGAAGCCATCCGCTGGACCGCACGCAGTTGACCGCCGAAGAGAAGGAATGGCTCCGCGAACTCAAGTACGTCCGCCACGTCGAATCCTTCACCATTGTCCACGCCACCCTCGATTTGCCCGAACGCTGGGCCTACGTCTTCGACCGCCTCGCGGCGCAATCCAGCTTCAACTACCAGCACACTGCCGTCTGCTTCAACGGTCACACCCACGTCCCCGTCGCGTTCGTGCGCAGCCCGACCGGGCTTCAAGGCGGCCTCTACTCGAAAATAAAAATCGAAGTCGGTCGCAAGTACTTCGTCAACGTCGGCTCCGTCGGCCAGCCCCGCGACCGCAATCCCAAAGCGTCCTACGTCATCTTCGATCTCCTCACCAATATGATCGAACTGCGCCGCGTCGATTACGACATTCCCAGGACGCAAAAAAAGATCCGCGCCGCCGGCCTGCCCGAGTCGCTCGCTGAACGCCTCGTCCACGGCCGCTGAAATAATTCGTGTTTCTTCGCGCCGGTCCGCGGTTTATTATCCGCGGCCATGCGGATTCTCATCATCAAACCCAGTTCGCTCGGCGACGTCGTCCACGCCCTGCCGACCGTCAACCTCATCCGCCGACGCTTTCCCGACGCCCACATCGCCTGGCTCATCAACGACGCTCTCACCTCGCTCCTCAGCCACTGCCCCATTATCAATGAGGTGATTCCGTTTCCACGCCACCAGTACGCCAAACTTCCGGCGCTCGTGGGCCGGTTGCGGCGCGGCCGCTTTGATATCGTCGTCGATCTGCAAGGATTGCTCCGCAGCGGCATCCTGAGCCGCGTGACGGGCGCTCCGCGCCGCATTGGTTTGTCGGATGCCCGCGAAGGCGCGCGATTCTTCTACAATGAAATCGTCGACGTCCCCCGCACCCACTCCGTTGACCGCTACCTCTGCGCCGCGCGCCATCTCGGCTGTGAAGCGGCTCCGATCGAATTCCCCCTCGGCGTCTCCACACAGGTCAAATCCGAAGGCCTCATTGCCGTGAATCCTTCCGCCCGCTGGGAAACGAAACTGTGGGGGAACGACAAGTTTGCTGAACTCGTCCGCCGACTGCCTCGCGACCGCGTTGTGCTCACCGGCTCCAGTTCGGAACGGGACACCGTCGAAGCGATCGCCCAGGGCAACCGCAATCTCGCCGGGCAAACCGACCTCTTCCAACTGGCGGAACTGTATCGCCGCTGCGCTGTCGTCATTGCCAACGATAGCGGCCCAATGCACGTTGCCGCCGCTGTCGGCACCCCCGTCGTCGGGATCTTTGGTCCGACCGACCCCGTGCTGACCGGCCCGTACGGCAAGCAACACGTGGTCCTGCGCGCCGGCATCCCGTGTTCCCCGTGCTTCAAAGGCCATTGCACGAACGCCGTCCTCATGGAATGCATGAAACTCGTCACTGTCGAGCAGGTGTTGGCCGCGGTCAGACGTTGCGTCCCCATTTGA
>CAWIJG010000004.1:0-303795 GCA_963836315.1 uncultured Verrucomicrobiae bacterium | reverse complement strand
TCGGCAACGAGTGCTATCTGATGGCGGCGGCGCACGTCGGGCACAACTGCGTGGTCGGCGACCATGTGATCATCGTCAATAGCGTGCTGCTGGCGGGTCACGTACACGTCGGCGATTACGCGATCATTTCGGGTGGCGCCGTGATTCACCAGTTTACGCATGTGGGGCGGCTGGCGATGATCTCGGGCAACGCGCGCGTGTCGAAGGACGTGCCGCCGTTCACGCTGGAGGCGGAACGCAACGAGGTTCGCTCATTGAACCTGGTGGGCCTGCGACGCGCCAAGATTTCACGGGAAGCGATCACCGAACTGAAGAAGCTTTTTACCCTGTTCTACCTCTCGGGAACGAACGGCACGCAGGCGTTGAAGGAAGCATCGCAGGAAGGCGCGTTCCAGAGCGCCGAGGCGCGCGAGTTCATCGAGTTCGTGCGCGATTCGCCGAACGGGATTTGTCCGCCGTCGCGGGCCTGAGCGGTTTCAGCCATGGATTGTTCCCTCCAGAAACTTTCGAGTGCGGGGGATCCGTCCGAGGTGCTCTTCCCAAAACAGCCACACCGCCCGTCGACCTGCGGTCACCTGCTCGCCACTCAGCCGCACCCGTTTGATCCCTTCCAACGACTTTTCCGCCAGCGATTGCAGCACCCGGTTCACGCTGGTTTCCGACTCCCATTTCGGTTTCCAACCCGCCGCCGCCAACAACTGAATCTCGAACCAGATCAGGAGCACGGCATCGCACCGTCGTTCCAGCGCGTCAAGAATCATCACCAACAACTCGTAAATCCTGGCGTTCGGGTCTTCGCGCTCCGTTGCCAATTCGACGAGTTCGCTGGCGTAGGATGCCGCGGTCAACGACTCGACCGTCTTGCGCAATCGCGCATGGGGCTCTTCCAGGAAACAATCGTGGAGCAGATGCAGGTCACTACGCTTGCTGGGCAGGAAGACGATCTCATCGCGGTAGAACAAATCGATTTTCCCCTGGAACGGGCCCTTGGGACGACGCGCTCCCTTCGCCAGCGTTTTCAGCTTGCCGAACTCGCGCGTGTACCACGTGACGATCAGGCTGGATTCCGTCACCGACTGGCGGCGCAAGACGATCCCCTCGGCGCGCTCCGTGTCCATGAGAGGCTACTTGGGCGCAGGCCCAGTGGTCGGTGGTTTCGCCGGCGGATACGGCGGGACGACCGCACCGCCCGAAATCACCAGTTTCATTCCTTCCGCCACGGTCATTCCCAAGTCGATCAACTGCTGGCGCGGCACCAGAATCAAGAAACCGCTTGTCGGATTTGGTGTCGTCGGCACAAAGACGTTAATCACCGTCTCCTTCGTTTTCACTTGTGCCTCGCCTTCGGTCTCACTCGTGACAAACCCGATGGAATACACCCCCGGGCGAGGAAACTCCACCAACACCACGCGCTGGAACATTGTTTTGCGTCCCGACAGCAGCGTGTGGCTGATTTCCTTCATGAAACCGTACGTCTTGTTCAGCAGCGGCACACGGGTGATGATCGCTTCCCCGGCGGCTACCATCCGCTTGCCCGCCACGAGGCGCGTCAGCCACCCCACCCACATCGTGAAGGCGACAAATACAATCAAGGCGATGATCCGATACACCGGCGTGAGCATCTGTCGACGAAGCAGTTCCGGCAGCATGAAGTCGGTCACCCAGGTGAACACGCCGATGAGAATCAGCAGCGACGCCGCGACGGGCACGACCACCAACAGGCCGGCAAAGAAGGAATTTCGCAGATTTTTCCACGTCTCACTCATGGGCGCGTCATCGTAGACGCCCACCGCAGTGCTGTCAACGCGCACCGACTCCAAGCTGGAGCTTTCCCTGAATCCGTATCGCCTGCTCGAGTGGACAATCGCCTCTGGCAGTTTGCCCTGACGGATACGAGCCATTCCCGAATTGCAGTGCGCGTCGGCTTTGGATGGGTCGTCATTGTAATTGCGCTGAAGAGTCGAAATAACTCCCCCAAGTCAATGAAGACGTTGCTCCGGAGATGATATCTAACGTGCCGCAATTCGCTTGGATATCAGGGTTTGGAACTTGAAATCTCGCGCCAGACGGGACATCAGCCGCCGCTCCGCAGCACGCATGCGTCGTCGGTCACGAAGAGCCACGTCGTCGTGGCCATGAAGATGGAGGATGCCATGCACAACATACAGCACGAGTTCCCGTGACGGAGTTGAGCGAAAGCGCCCGGCTTGCGCAATGGCGTGATCCACGGAAACGATCAACTCACCCTGCCCCTCCCCGTAATCGAAGCTCAAAATATCCGTCGGACCTTGCGTGTTGTGATACAGCGAGTTGAGCTTCGCGATATCTTCGTCGTCCACCAATGCGATGCCCAGTTCGGCCCGATCATCGTGGAGGAATTCAAGCGCCCGTTCAGCAATCCTGACCAGCAAAGTGGTGTTGATCTTTAGCCGATGCTGACAGTTGCTGACGGCGACCTTCACCCCCCTGGGCTTGCGAATCATGTGGCGTGTGGTTTGCCGTTCGCCGCATCCTGGCGGCGGCGTTCGCGTTCCTCTTTGAACCGGGAGTACGCGGCGATGATTTTCTGGACAAGTTCATGGCGGACAACGTCGTGCTCGTTGAAGTACACCATCTCCAAGCCGGGAATCTCCTTGAGAATGCCCTGCGCCTCAATCAACCCCGACATCTTGTGGCCGGGTAGATCCACCTGCGTGATGTCACCTGTGATCACGACCTTGGAATCGAAGCCCATTCGCGTGAGGAACATCAACATCTGCTCGCTCGTCGAATTCTGCGCCTCGTCCAGAATCACAAATGCGTTGTTGAGTGTGCGCCCCCGCATGTAGGCCAGTGGTGCGATTTCAATGACGCCGCGTTCGATGTTGCGCTGGATTTCATCGGGATCCATCATGTCATGGAGCGCGTCGTACAACGGGCGCAGGTACGGACTCACCTTCTCCTCGAGCGTCCCGGGCAGGAATCCCAGCGCTTCACCCGCTTCGACAGCCGGCCGGCACAGGATGATGCGACCCACCCGGTCGCTGCGCAATGCGTGGACGGCCATCGCCATCGCCAGATACGTCTTGCCCGTGCCCGCAGGCCCAATGCCGATGACGATGTCGTTCTCGCGAATGGCTTCGAGGTATCGGTTCTGCCCTTGCGTCTTGGGAACAATCGGCCGCTTGCGCGTGGAAACGTCCACGCGTCCCTCGTGCAGTTCCTGCATCTTCAACTCCTCGCCGCGCGAGATGGCGCTGGCGGCGCGGCTGAATTCCTGCCGACGAATGACGGTGCCTCGGGATACGGCGTGTTGTAGTTCGTGGAAGAGAGACTTCGCCCGCTCGATGTCGGCGGGCGCGCCTTCCACATTGATCCAGCCGTCACGGGCCGTGACTTTCAGATTGAGCAGATCTTCGACAAGGCGAAGGTTCTTGGGTTCGTTGGCGTACAGCGACTGCGCCTGACGCGCATTGTCGAAGTGCAGTGTTTCGCTTGCCATGTGTCAGCTAGAACGTCGTTCCCTCACGCGAGGAAACCATACTGCAAGTACCCGCCCTTGGCAATCGAAGCCCCGAGTCGCCCGTTAATTCTGCGGAATGACCAGAACCTGGTTGATGTGGATCTTGTTCGGGTTCTTGATCTTGTCCTTATTGGCGCGGTAGATGCGCGGCCATTTCAACGGATTGCCGTAAACCTTGCCGGCGATCTTCCAAAGAGAGTCGCCCCTCTTCACGACGTACTTGGTCGGTCGCTCGGGGGTCTCGACCTTGGGTGGTTCGGACTCGACAATGGTCGGTGCCGTCGACTGCGCGGGTGGCAACGGCGTGATCTGCGTCTCGACGACCGGTTCAGCCTCCGCTGACGGACGCCCGACGATGTAGCCGCGGTTGCCCCACTGACCGCGATCCACCCAGTAGTGCCGACGCCAGTTCGGATAATGCTCTTTTACGAAATCCGCCCATTCAGGCTCCAGCTCCGGCTTTTCCACCACGTCCATCCCCTTCAGGAACTCGCTCTTCTGCTCCTCGTTGACGGGCTTCATCCGCTTCTGCGAGGTCGCGCATCCACTGAAGATCACGGCGGTACCTCCAACGAGGGCCAACGATAGGAAAATCCTTGTGAGACTCTTCATAATATCAACACCTTCCTCCTTGCGTTACCAGTTGGTGATAACACCATCCTCCACCACCGTCAACGCCTTTTTAAAATTGACTTCCGCTCCCCAATCCGCGGGTTACAATGCCCCAACGAAGGCGCTTTCCTTATGGATCTGATTCTTCGCAACACTCGCATACGCGGACACGACAAGAACGTCGACATCGCCGTCAACAACGGCCTCATCGCCAAAATCGCCCCGAAAATCACGGCGCGCGCGCGGCAGGTCATCGATTGCGCCGGCAAACACATCTCACCGCCATTCACCGACATTCACGTCCACCTCGACGCCGTGCTCACCGTGGGCCAGCCGCGCTTCAACCAAACCGGCACGCTCATCGAAGGTATCGAAATTTGGGCCGAACGCAAGAAAACCTTGACGTTTGACGACGTGAAACACCGCGCCTCGCTCGCCGTCAAATGGGAACTCGCTCACGGCGTCACCCGCATCCGCAGTCACGTCGACGTCTGCGATCCCGGTCTCACCGCCGTCAAGGCCCTGCTTGAGGTGAAACAGGAATTCGCGGGGCTCGTGGACATCCAGCTCGTCGCCTTTCCGCAAGACGGCATCTACGCGTTCCCGAATGGCGAGCGCCTCATGGAACAGGCGATGGAACTCGGCTGCGACATCGTCGGCGGCATCCCCCACCACGAAATGACCCGCGACGACGGCGTTGCCGACGTGAAATTCGCCTGCGACCTCGCCCAGCAGTTTCACAAACCGCTCGACCTCCACATCGACGAGACCGACGACGCCAACTCACGCTTCACCGAAGTGCTCGCCGCCGAGACGATCAAACGCGGCCTCAGCGGTCGCGTCACCGCCAGCCACACCACCTCCATGCACAGCGTCGACAACGCCTACGCCTTCAAACTCATCCGCCTCATCAAACGCGCCGGCCTCCACATGGTCACCAACCCCTGCGACAACTCCGTCCTCCAGGGCCGCTTCGACTCCTATCCCAAGCGCCGCGGCCACACCCGCGTTAAAGAACTCCTCGCCGCCGGCGTCAACGTCGGCATCGGCCACGACTCGATCATGGACCCTTGGTATCCCCTCGGCGTCGGCGACCCACTCCAGGTCGCCTTCGTCTGGATTCACTACGGCCAGATGAGCGGCGCCACCGAAATCCCCCAGGTCTGGGACATGATCACCACCAACCCCGCCAAAGCCTTCGGTGCCACCGACAAAGATTACGGCATCGCCGTCGGCAATCCCGCCGACCTCGTGCTCCTCGACGCAGAAACCGAATTCGACGCCCTCCGCCGTATCGCCCCGCGCCTCCTCGTCATCCGCCGCGGCCAAATCGTCGCCCGCACAACGCCGAGCGAAACCATCCTTTGTCCGAAAGGGTTGGAAGAAGGAAGTCATCACCTTCAGTCCGTCGCAAATTGTAGGGCAACCGCTCCGGCCTGCCCCGATTCCGTTATCGGGGTTGCCGTCGTTTCCGATTCACAGAAGGTTTGAATTCGCGGCAAAGCCAGAGTAATGTGCAGTCGTGACCGCCGCTAAAATCATCGAACAGATCAAGAACTTGCCGCCCGAACAGCAAGCGGAAGTAATCCGGTTCACCTACCGGCTCGACGCGGAACGGCAGTTGACCGGCAAGGAGTTGTCGGCGTTGGCGAAACGCATGACCAAGACCTCTGACCCCACAGAAGCAGCGCTCGTGCGAGAAGCCATCGTTCACGGCTTTTACGGCGGGGAACGGAATGCCTAAAGTTCGCCGCCGCAACATTCCGCCTGCTCTCCTCAATCATCTACTCGACCGAATCGCCAAACGTAACGTCGCCGCCGACCAACTTGGCTTGCTCGCCGACTGGCTCGACACAGAACCTGACGTCCCCACAGGCAAATGGTACAAATCATTTCCCGGCATGATGGTCTGTGGCGAAGGCGAGCTTGGTTAAGACTTTTCTCACTCCCGGGCAGGTGCCTGAAGGAGAGAAGATCAAATAGGTCATGAAATCCCGCCTCTTTGATCACATCGACCTGCGCGTGCGCGATGTCGGGCGGGCGCAGAAGCGCTCCGCTTGCCGCCGTTTCTTCTGTTCGGCGAGGGTCTCCTGACCCCGCTGAAGAATCGACCGAAGGTTTCCTTTTGAATCCTCCTGCCCGCCTCCTGTCCAATCCGCGAACCTCGACCACGGCCTTTTTCGTTGAAACATGCACTCTGCGTTCCTATACTTCGTGCCACTCGGCATCATGAAGCGTCTTTCGGCAATTCTTGTCCTCCTACTCGCCGTCTCGGCTACGGCACGCGCGAAAAACACCGACACCACCGTTCCCTTCAGCGTTGGCGAAAAACTGACCTACCAGATCTTCTGGGGGCCGTTCGTCGTCGGACGCGCAACCTTGCAAGTGGCGGGAATCGAACCGGTGGACGGCCACAACTGCTATCATCTCGTCGCGACGGCCAAGACCAGCGGGTTGATCAACCTGTTGTTCCCGGTCGATAGCCTCGCCGAGAGTTGGCTCGACTGCGATGGTCTCTTCGCACGCAGGTACACGGAGGACCGCACGGAAGGCAAGCATCACCGAACCGGCGAAGCCCACTACGATTACGCGCGCAAGGAAACCGTCATCACCAACCGCCTCAACGGCCACGCGAAGCATTATCCCCTCGATCAGCCCACGCAGGATGTCATCTCCTCGCTCTACGTCGTGCGCACCCGGAAACTCCTGCTCGACTCCGAACAGTCGTTCATGATCAACGCCGCCAGCACCAACTACATGGTCACGGTTCGTCCCGACGAGCGCAAATCCGTCTGGGTCCGTCCCCTCGGCGACACCCCGGCGTTGCGCATCGAGCCCATGCCGACCCTGACCATCGTCTCCGCCAACAGGGGCCGCATGTGGTTCTGGATGAGCGATGACGCCCGCCATCTGCCGCTGCTCGTCAACTCCGAAATCAGACTCGGCAGCGCGAAGCTGGTTCTGTTCAGCATCGGGACGGGCCACACGTCGTCCGATACAACGGGCACGCCTGCTGGCGCCGTCAACTCCTCGGCGCTCACGCCGTCGGACAAACCCCTCGCGTCCCAACGCTGACATGGAATTTCCCCCGCTCGATTTCGACCGCATCCGCACCTACCCGATTCGCGAACGGCCCAATAAGGTTCATCTCGACGAGTTCGCTCGCGTCTGGAAGGCCGGCGGCAGTTTCGCGCAGTTCATGGATTCGTTGCCGCGCATCCTCGTCGGCAATGATTTCCGCGCCATCGTCGATGCCACCGTGGCCGCCGTCCGCAACCAGCGGCCCGTCGTCGTGATGATGGGCGCCCACACCATCAAGTGCGGCCTCAACCCGGTGTTCATCGACCTCATCAAACGCGGCGTCATCTCCGCCATCGCCCTCAACGGCGCCGGCGCGATCCACGATTTCGAGCTGGCTTGCATCGGCGAGACCAGCGAAGACGTCCAACGCGGCCTCGATGACGGCAGTTTCGGCATGATCGATGAAACCGGCCGCCTCATGAATCAGGCGCTGGACGCCGGCGTGAAACAGGGCATCGGCGCCGGTCGGGCCATCGGCCAGGCCATCGTCACGGGCCAGTTTCGCAACCGCGAGTTGAGCATCCTCCACCAATGCGCGCTCAGTAACATTCCCGCCACCGTCCATATCGCCATCGGCACCGACATCATTCATCAGCACCCGACCACGGACGGCGGCGTTCTCGGCGAAGCGACCTATCTCGATTTTCAGAAGTTCGCCGCCGTGGTGGCGAAACTCGAAGGCGGCATCGTGTTCAACATCGGTTCCGCGGTCATCCTGCCCGAAGTCTTCCTCAAAGCGCTCACGATTGCCCGCAACCTCGGCCACAAGGTCGAAGACGTCACCACCGTCACCTTCGACATGGTTCGACAGTATCGCCCAACCGAAAACGTCGTCCGCCGTCCCACCCACAAGGGCGGCCGCGGCTATTACATCATCGGCCACCACGAATTGCTCGTGCCCCTGTGGGCCGCCGCTGTCGTCGAGCAAGTAGCTCGCGGTTTGTAGTTCGTAGCTGGGGACGGCATTGACTATCGCGAAAATCGAAAAGTTTCAGGACTTGGTGGTGTGGCAGAAAGCACATCAATTCGCACTGGCAATGTACCGCGCCACCAAGACGTTCCCTGCGGACGAAAAGTTTGGCTTGGTTTCACAGATACGACGTGCGGCGGTATCCATACCGGCGAATATCGCCGAAGGATTCGTCAAGCGGGGTAAACCAGACAAGATTCGCTTCTATAACACAGCGCAAGGTTCATTGGAGGAATCGAAGTATTATCTTGTCCTTGCCAAGGACCTCGGCTATCTGAGGGACGTGACCAATGAAACCCAGTTGGCAAACGATGTCGGCCGGCTGCTTAACGGCCTCATCGGCGCCATCGAGCGGTGCTGACGGCATGCCTCTCCCTCAGCTACTAACTACAAGCTACTAGCTACCTACGTGCCATGCTCACAACCGCGCGCCTCCACTCCCTTCTCTCCCGTTTCCAGCGCCAACGCATCCTCGTCGTCGGCGACGTGATGCTCGACCAGTTCTTGTGGGGAAGAGTCTCGCGCATCTCGCCCGAAGCCCCCGTGCCCATCGTTGAGATCACCCGCGAATCATTCTTTCCCGGCGGCGCCGCGAATGTCGGCCGTAATCTCCGCGCCCTCGGCTCATCGGTCAATGTGCTCGGCGTGCTTGGCGACGACGGCCCGGGCGAAGAATTGCGTGAATTGCTCGAACAGCAGGGCGTTAACACCGACGGCCTGATCGTCGACCCAAACCGTCCCACCACTCTGAAGACACGCATTGTCGCCCACGGCCAGCAGGTGGTTCGTTTCGACCGCGAGAAGTGCGCGGCGCTGGCGCCGCCGATCGAGCGCAAGGCGCTGGATTATTTCGAATTGCGCCTGAAGGATGTTTCCGCCGTGGTTTTCGAGGACTACGCCAAGGGACTGTTGTCACAAAGGCTGCTCAACGTCATGCACCGGCTGGCTCTCAAAGCACGGAAGATCACTGCCGCCGACCCGAATCCCCGCCGTCTACTTCGCTATTCGGGCCTCACCGCAGTCACCCCGAACCGCTCCGAGGCGTTCGCCGCGGCTGGCCTGCCATACGTTGAGCCCGTGGACGAAGTGCTGCGCGATGAAGCCCTCTTGCGCGTGGGGCAAACACTGCTGCGGACCTGGCGACCACGCAACCTGCTGATTACGCTTGGTGAACATGGGATGTGCCTGTTCCGTCCCGGCAAGAAGCCGCACCACATCCCGACTGTCGCGCAGGAAGTCTTCGATGTGTCGGGCGCCGGCGATACGGTCATCGCCACGCTTGTACTGGCCCTGGCCGCGGGCGCCGATCCGGTTGAAGCCGCGGAGGTTTCGAACCACGCGGCGGGCGTGGTCGTCGGCAAAGTTGGCACCGCGACCTGCTCGCCGGACGAGTTGGTCGCAAGCTTCGCGCGAAACCGTCGTTAACCCGTTCCGCGCGAAATGGCTTGTGCATCGGCGCTGAGCCGCTCCAGTTCAGGCCTCACGATCTTGTCACGGCAATCAGGGCAAATGCCGTGTGTAAACTGCGCCTCGGAGTGGTCGGCGACATACGTGTCCACCTGCTGCCAGTAGTTTTGGTCGTTGCGAATCCTCTTGCAGTAACAGCAGATCGGCAGCAAGCCCTGCAGCAGCTTCACATTGGCCAGGGCCAGTTCGAGTTCCTTCACGCGCGCCGCCAACTCGGCTTGCAGCCGGAGGATACGTTCGCCGGTGTTCATGCGCGCCTTCATTTCCGAGCGGTCGAAAGGTTTGATAATGTAGTCGTCTGCGCCCGCCGTGAGCCCTTCCACGACATCCTCTTTGCGGCCTTTGGCCGTGAGCAAAATGATGTAGAGCAGCCGGCCGGCCGATAGTTCGCGCGCTTTGAGACATACCTCGGCGCCATCCATCCCCGGCATCATCCAATCCAGAATCGCCAGCGACGGCGCATCCGGCTGGCGCAGAACTTCCAGTGCCTCCAGCCCATCGGCGGCGACGATAACCTCATAACCCCACTTGTGAAGGGTTGCTTCCAACAGGTGCCGGGAGACGGCGTCGTCTTCGGCGATCAGGACTCGCACTGAACACTCTCCTTTCGATATTCCGCCAACGCATGCGTGAGCCGCCTGACTTCCGTCTCCAACTCGTCGGCCACTGCTTCCACTTGACCAAAATCACCGCGTTCCCCCATGTCCTCCAGCGTTTGCGCTACCGCGCGGGCCGACTCACCGCAGAACGCGGCTGCCGACCCCTTCATCGAATGCGCCGCCCGTTCCAAACCCTTTGCGTCGTGTTGCGCAATGGCTTTGCGAACCTGGCCGAGCAGTTCAACCGATTCCGTCATAAACAATTCCACCAACTCTCCAAACAACTCCGTGTCACCATCAATCATCGCCAGTGCCGCCTCGCGGTCGTACGCCTTTGTGTCCACCGTCGTCGCATCGGGTGGTAGCTTCTCTTCGAAACCCGCCGCCAGAACGGGCGATGGCACCACATTCTCAATCGCTTCGAACAACAGCCGCGACTGTATGGGTTTCGAGACGTACGCATCCATCCCCGCCTCCAGGCAGCGCTCGCGGTCCCCCTTGAGCGCGTGCGCCGTCATTGCGATCATCGGAATGTGTTCACCCGTCGATTTCTCGCGCTCCCGGATACGTCCCGCCGCCTCGAAGCCCCCCATCTCGGGCATCTGCACATCCATGAGCACCACATCGAATTTTTCGCGCTCCAGGGCCGCCAGGGCTTCCAGACCGTTGTTGGCAACCACCAGCGTATGGCCCTGCTTTTCCATTAGCTTCACGACCAACCGCTGGTTGACGGCGTTGTCCTCCGCCAGAAGCACTCGCAGACTGCGTGCCGGACGCGACGCGGGTGACTCCGCCGGTGCCACGGGCTGTTCCTCGCTCTCGCGTTTACCCCCGATCGCCAAGGCAATCGTGTCAAACAGTTCGGACTGCTTCACCGGTTTGGTCAGGTAGCCCGCCATACCCATTTCCCGGCATTGCGCGGCAACCTTGGTGCGACCTGTCGACGAAAGCAGGACCAATGCGGTCGAGGCCAGGTCGGGGTCGCCGAGGATTTGTTTGGCCAAACCAAAGCCGTCCGTCTGCGGCATCATCCAATCCACCAACGCGACTCTGAACGGGTCGCCGCAAGCGTACGCCTTCTTCATCGCGGCAAACGCGGCCGCCGCACTACTGGCTGTTGCCGGCTTCATTTGCCAACTCCGCAGCACTTCTTCGAGAATGCGGCGGTTGGTGGCGTTGTCATCCACCACCAACACCCGGAGCCCTTTCATGTCAGCCCGTTGCACGGGCTCTCGTGGCCTGAGATTCTTCGACGGGCGAACCTGCGCCGTGAAATGAAACGTGCTGCCCTTGTCCACTTCGCTTTCCACCCAGATCTTCCCGCCCATCATCTTGACCAACTGCGACGAAATCGCCAGCCCAAGACCGGTGCCGCCGTATTTGCGCGTGGTCGATCCGTCGGCTTGCGCAAACGCCTCGAAGATTAACCCCTGCTTGTCCGCGGGAATGCCAATGCCCGGTGTCGCTCACCGCAAAGTGCAGGCAAATATCGTCGCCCTTGGGTCCATCGAGGGCGACCTGAACCACCACCTCGCCCCGCTCGGTAAACTTGATCGCGTTGCCGATGAGATTGACAACGATCTGCCGCAAGCGGACAGGGTCGCCGACCACTTCATCGGGCACATCGGGGAGAACGTGCGCCGCCAATTCGAGCCCCTTCTGGTGCGCGCGAATCGCCAGCGTCTTGAGGGTGTCGCCAAGATTGTCACGGAGACTGAAGTCGATCAGGTCAAGATCGAGTTTGCCCGCCTCGATCTTTGAAAAGTCCAGGATATCGTTGATCAACTGAAGCAATGTCTCCGCCGAAAGTTTGACGGTGGTAAGGTATTCGCGTTGCTCGGGAACCAGCTCGGTGTCCAGCGCCAAATCGGTCATCCCGATGATCCCGTTCATCGGCGTCCGGATTTCGTGGCTCATGTTCGCCAGAAACTCACTCTTGGAGCGGGTGGCGGATTCGGCCTTTTCTTTCGCGGCGCGCACGGTGTCGTCTTGCTGCTGGATGCGCTCCAGCATCTCGTTGAACTCCTCCGCCAGCAACCCGACTTCGTCGTTCGAGCACTTGACGGCGCGCACGGAGTAGTCGCGCGTTTCCGAAACCGTGCGCGCGGACTGGACGAGATCAAGGATGGGTCCCGAAATCAGCCGTTGCAGACGCGAGGAGAGCAACAGCGACACCAGCCATGATAGCAGCAGAATGATGGTGACGATCCGCAGCTCCTCCACAAAACGTTCGGAAAGCCAGCGCAGATCGGACCGGATAAACACCGTGCCCACCTTTTTCCCCTGCAGAAGAATCGGCTGGTACAGCACGAGGTGGCCATTCTCGATGCGGTCGATGTCGTCACCCAGCAGTTCGGGCGCTTCGCGTTGCAGCTTGCTGTGGTCGCGGGTGTACTTGATCAACAGCTTCCCATCCTTGCCGTACACACATGCCAGTACGATGGGACGCTGCTTGCTGGCCCACAAATTGACCTCTTTGATCACTTCGGGGTCGGAGATCTCCCTGCCGGTAGCCTGCTGCTCACTGATCATCTCCGCCAGCACGGAAAGGTCGCGGCTTATCTGATGGCGGTAATTGAGCATCTCGTACAACCCGAAAGCGACGCAAGCCAGGATGACCGCGCCCGTGCTTGTGAGCATGGTGATCCACATCAGCTTGCCCCGAATCGATCTGTCGGTGATTAAACTCATTGCTCCAATCCGCTTCGGCTCAACTCCCGCGCGCGCGGCGCCTGTGCCGCGCTTGCCTCACTCACGCCACCACAGTCCGAATGACTGTTCATTGTTTTCAATTAAGCAACACCGATGCCATCTGGCCGTCAGCCGCTTGTTTCTCACCAAAATCGCGCAAAATGCCATATACGCTCAAAGTTTTTCTGGTTTATTCCATGGGATCTGCGAATGAGACCGGGGAAAAGGCGCCACGTCTGCGTACAATCCTGAACCCCGGTCGCCACGGCCCGACATAATGCCGGTGCCGCTATGCCCCTTCAGCCGCTGAGACTATCCCGCCCAATGATCTCGCGCGGCGCTATGCCAGAGACAGCTTGCTGGCGGCTTCGTCTCGTCGCCCAATGTGCCGATCGATGCATTCCATAACCTTCGCGATACTCGCGGGCTTGGAAAGAAACTCATAGCCCCCGCGCTGCACGGTTGTGCTGCTCGATTCCTGTCCCGAAACGAGCGATGTCAGAAAGATAATCGGCGTTGACCGCAGGGCTGCGTCGCTGTGAATACGGAAAGCAACGTCTCCACCGTCCGCGCCCGGCATGCACACATCGAGCAAAATCACGTCAGGACCAAATTCACGCGCCCTGCTGAGCGCCTGCATCGCCGAATTTTCCACCTTCACTTGGAATGCCCCCGTCTTTTCCAACCCAAGACCGAGCAGCCGGCTCGCAGCCATGTCGTCGTCCACGATTAGAACTTTCGTCTTGCTCATAAAATACCTGATTCCTCGTTAAACATCCCTTTCAGGAGCAGCTTGCGTTCCACTCACGAGGCGCTCGCCGCCGCCTGGTTGGATTCGGCCGCCGTTGCAGCTCCTGCCATGACACGGGCAATCGCTTGTCGTAACACCATCTGTGTGATTGGTTTGCGCAGGACCATGTCTGGCGGGTGCGTCGCCTTGGCTCCATCCATTGCCATGTCCGCAAAACCTGTCACCATCAGAACCGGAGTCCCGGGAGACATCTGCTTGATGGCCTCCGTCATTCGATCACCGTTCATCTCGGGCATGGCCCGGTCCGCAACTACGACATCGAAGTGTCCGTGTTTGAATCGCTCCATCGCTTGGCGACCGTTCTCAGCAGTTTCGACAACGTGTCCGTCGCCCCGCAGATACTCCGCCTCAATGTCACGCACTTGCGGTTCGTCCTCGACCACCAGCACCCGCAGCGGACGCGGAGGCGCGGTGCTGTTGGGCAGCAGTTCACCACTCTCCGCCTGTGTCACGGGAAGCCGAATGACCACGACGGTTCCCTTGCCCACTTCGCTTTGCACGTCGATCGAGCCGCCATGGCGCTGCACGATACCGTAGACAATCGCCAGTCCCAGGCCCGTACCGCGCTCGCCTTTCGTGCTGAAGAACGGTTCCAGACAATGCTGCCGCACTTCCTCGGTCATGCCCCGCCCCGTGTCGCGGACCTCGATGATGACCGAATCGCCTTCGGTCCCCGTGGCGACGGTGACCGTACCGCCCTGCGGCATCGCGTCGACCGCGTTGAACAGCAGGTTGATCACCACCTCGCGCAAATCCGAGTCGCTCCCACGGACAGTAGGCATGTCCCGCAGTTCCGTTTCAACGATTACGGTGGCGCCGCTCGCCATCATTTGCTCCTTCCACTTCGGCTGTGACAGCACAATCGCCTGGGCAACCGCCTCGTTGATATCCACCGCCTGGTACACTTCTGATTCCTTCCGATGACGGTAGAATTCACGGAGGCGGTTGACGATACTGACCGCTTCCTGTGCCGCGGCACTGGTCATCTGGAGGTATTGTTTGACCTTCTCCTTGTCATTGAGGTTTTCAGGCCACGCGAGAAGCAGCTCGTTAAACCCCAGAATCTTGGCAAGGACATTGTTGAAATCGTGGGCGACTCCGCTGGCCATTTGCGCCAGGGCCCGCAACCGTTCCTGCTGAACAACCTGCTTCTGCGTTTCACGCAACTCAGCCACGGTGCTGCCCAGTTGCCGTGTGCTGTCGCGGAGGGATTGCTCCGTTTGCTTGCGCGCACTGACGTCATGCGTGCTGACCAACAGCACGTCACCTCTCGGGCAATGAACAAGGTCCGCGCTCCCTTCGCACGTAAGCTCGCTGCCGTCGGGCCGCACAAAGCGGACCTCGCGACCCGGCGCATTCATGGCGACGGTGATAAGATACGCGTCCGCGGGTGCGGATGTCGGCCGCAAACCGGGACACAGCTCCAGAAACTCTTGTCCGGCAAGTTCATCCGCATTACGCCCGCTCAGCCGCTGTGCAGCCTGGTTGGCCTCGATAACCCGCAGTGTATTCGGGTCCAGCAGAAACATCGCGTCCCCCGAAGATTCAAACAGCGCGTGGTAATCGTGCTCGGAAAGGTGGACGTTGTCCTCGATGACCATGCCGACAACGATCAACAACGACAAAAGAGCCGAAGTAAAGTACGCCACGGCCATTAACACCTGCGAGCCGCTCGCCAACGGAAACCCGATCAAGTGTACACCCCACAGCAGGAATCCGACTCCGAGAATCATGCTCCCGCGCGACCCGCGACGCTGGCGCATATACAGGACTCCCGTGTACACGCCGGCCCACGCGAGGAGCACAAACACCGGGAGCGTGAGCCAGAGCCCGCCGCCTTGTACGCGATAGGCGGCGAAATAACTCCAAATCACAATCATCACCGTCGCCAGCCCGAGTTCGCGTTGGTCGCGCTTCGACTTGGTGAGCTGGAAACTGCCCCAAAACATAAACAACGCGCTGATCCCAATGCACGCGCGCGATATCAGCACCAGAAACGGCGTATGGGGTGACTCTTCCAGTCCAATCGATGCCGCTAGGTACACCGAATAAAACATCCACGCGACAGTCCATAGGCTGAGATGGGGTCGCCGTCTCGAGTAATTCATGTAGGTGAACAACCCGATGACCATCCACACCGTAATCAGGGCCAGCACCAGCGCCGACTTGATCCATTCCGGCGGGAACAGAAGAATGGACTCATCGGCTAACCTCAAGTTAAGCATGGTAACCATGACTCAATTCACCCCATGAGCGACAGGCTTCAGCCCGTCGCCATCCAATACTTCACGCACTCTTCGTGCCAGTACCGCCGGGCTGAAGGGCTTCTCCAGGAAGGCGATCCGTTCCTCGAGAATCCCCCGGTGGATGATTGCGTCCGCCGTGTATCCCGAAGTGAAAAGCACCCGCGTGCCGGGCCGCACCGTCCCGAACCAATCCGCCAATTGCTTGCCGTCCATTTGCGGCATCACAATGTCGGTAAAGAGCAAATCGATCTTGTCATTCGCGTTTTCCTGCGCCAGGCGGATGCCTTCCTCGCCGTTGCTCGCCTCGAGCACGTGGTAGCCCAGATTCCGCAAGATATCGACGGTCAGATTCCGGACGTCCAGTTCGTCTTCCGCAACCAGAATCGTCTCGTGGCCGGTCGGAAGCTTCTGAAGGGTTGGCTGCGCGACGGGGTACTCAACGTCCGCATCGACCCGCGGCAGGTAAATCTTGAACGTCGTGCCGCGACCAAGGTTGGAGTACACGTGGATGAGCCCGCCACTCTGTTTGACAATACCGTAGCAGGTTGCCAGTCCGAGCCCGGTCCCTTTGCCCTGTGGCTTCGTGGTGAAGAACGGCTCAAAGATGTGCGCCTTCACGTCCTCCGTCATGCCTGTGCCCGTGTCCGTGACGACCAGCATGACATACTCGCCCGGTCGTACGCCGCCATGCAGCCGTGCGTATTCTTCACTGAGCGTGGTGCGGGTCACCTCGATGGTCAGCTTGCCCCCCTTCGGCATCGCATCGCGCGCGTTCACGGCAAGATTCATGATCAGTTGTTCGACCTGCGCGGGATCGGCCTTCACATTGCCGACAGCCGCGCCACGAATCGTATGCAGTTCGATGTCTTCACCGATCAAACGCCGCAGCATCTTCTCGATATCAGTGACCACATTGCTCAAGTCGAGCACGCGCGGCTGAAGCGACTGCTTGCGGCTGAACGCCAATAATTGTCGCGTCAGCGCGCCGGCCCGCTCCGCTGCCTGGCGAACCTGATCTGCCAGACGGTACAGCGGATCGGTGGCGGCCAGCTTGCGCAACATCAGCTCGGTGTAGCCGCTAATGGCCGTGAGAATATTGTTGAAATCGTGCGCTACCCCGCCGGCAAGCCGCCCCACCGCCTCGACCTTCTGCGCCTGCAGAAATTGTTCCTGCAACAACTTCTGCTCCGTAATGTCCTCTTTGATCGCAATAAAATGCGCGACTTCGCCATGATCGTTCGTAACCGGCGCAATCGTCATCCGCTCGGTGTACAACGCCCCGTCCTTGCGACGATTAATCAACTCCCCGTGCCATATCTCGCCGGAAAGAATCGTCCGCCAGAGTTCCTTGTAGAAAGCCTGATCGTGACGGTCGGACTTCAGCATCGATAATCGTTCCCCATAGGCCTCGACGAAGGTGTAGCCCGTCAGCTTCGTAAACGCGGGGTTCACCCACTCAATGACGCCGTCATGATCGGTAACGACGACGGCATTGGCCGCTGACTCCAGCGCCAGGCTCTGCAAGCGAAGGCGATCCGCCACCAGTTTCTGCTGCGTGACGTCCGAAATAAAGCCCTCTAGAATCTCGACCTTGCCGTCTCCAGAAGCGATCCCCCGCCCCTGCTCCCAGACCCGCTTGATTTCACCGCACGCCGGGGTGATCCGGTATTGCAATTGGAATGGCTGGCCTGCCTCGACCGCCTTGCGGACGTCACTGTAAACACGCTCGCGGTCGTCCGGGTGAATCAATCCCTTATACGAAGTGTTCTTGTCGTTCACCAAATCCTGCGGGCGGTAGCCCGTCAATTCAACGCAGCCTTCACTGGCGAACTCGGTGGTCCAGTTTTCATCGTTTCGACGGCGATACACCATGCCCGGCAGATTGGCCATCAACGTAAACAATTGCCTTTGGCTCTCCTGTAACTCGCCCTGCGAGTGTTGCAGAGTGTCCAGCATCTTGTTGAGCGCGTTCGCCAAACCAGCCAACTCGTCACGCCCGCCGACGGCCACACGCGCCGTGACATCACTGCTCGCTCCGATCCGATCCACGTCGACGATGAGCCGCCCCAACCGTGCCAAAACCATCCGTTCCATCAACACCGCCATCGCCGCCGCAAAGCACAGCCCGATCACCAACAGCGACGTCACGAGGTACCGGATGGTCGCCTGCCCCTGTGCCAGGATCTCCCGCGGCTCCACGACGCGCAGCAACAGTGCCGGCTTGCCGAGCAGGTCATTCCACACCGTGTAGCCGCCAATCAAACCGCCCTCCAGCGGATGCATGTACACCGCCCGGTCATCGGGGATCCGCGCGCGCGCCTCGCGAAAATCCGCGGGCAATTTCGGATCATCCACGCGACACACCCCCAGCGTCAGATGCGTCGTGGCTGCCAGTTGCTTCACCGCCGCCGCATCCAGGAACCGCCCGAAAATCAACGTGCCGCGGATCGGGCCCGTTCGCTGGCTGGTCACAATGGGCCGCGAGACCACGAGCGTGACCCCCTCAGGCAACAGCAACATCCCCGCCCGAACGCTTCCCACATTGGGATGCTCCAACAGCGGACTCTTGTCTTTGAGCAAGCGCAGGAAACTTTCGGGAACGGGCGCCGCCTTCTGTGCGCGCAGGTCGAACCCCTTGCTTTGCACGACCTGCCCGTCGTGATTCAGAAAGACAACGAAATTCAAATGCTGGCCGGACAACGAAGCATCGCCCAGGTTCGAACGAATGTAATTCCGATTGTGGTCCTGGATGAATTGGTAGGTATCGTCCCATGCGGCTGCTTCGGCCGCCTCGTCGCTGAGGCTGGTCAATTCGTTTGCCACCGCACTCCGTAGCCGCTTGACCTTGTGGACGACGTCGCGGTTCTCGAGACGGGTGAAGTCTTTCAGTAGAATCGACGATGACACCTCGTACAGCCCCACGATGAGGGCCACCAGGGTTCCGCCGATGATGAGGAGAATTCGACGTCGAAGCGTCACGGCGGATTGTCCTTCTGGTCGAAACTTGACATGATTGTTCGCATCTCGCTGCCCGCTCAGCGTCCATTCAGACCGCTAAAAACACAGCACCGGCGCCAGAAAGTGCAATAAGTGTGCCAGTACAAAGCAGATGCACCGCTTATCGCCTTCATGGATAGGTGAGGCTAACCGCCGCCTGCCCGCCTTGACTTGCACCGCAGCTTTGGCCATAGTCCGCGCTTGCCATGACGGACAAAAAACCAACCCCTTCGCCGCCACTGATGGAAAAGATCGTCGCGCTCTGCAAGCGCCGCGGTTTCGTCTTTCAATCCAGCGAGATCTACGGCGGCATCAACGGCTTCTGGGATTACGGCCCCGCCGGCGCCGAACTCAAACGCAATATCAAGGACGCCTGGTGGAACGACGTCGTCCGCAGCCGCACCGACGTCGTCGGCATCGATGGCACCATCATTACCCACCCGCGCGTCTGGGAGGCGAGTGGCCACGTCGATTCGTTCACCGACCCGATGGTCGACTGCAAGAAATGCAAAGGCCGCTGGCGCGCCGATCAGTTGCCCGACACGAAGTGCCCCGAAGGCGGCCCGCATGAGTACACGGAGGCGCGCAAGTTCAATTTGATGTTTAAGACATTTGTCGGCCCCGTCGAAGACACGGGCAGTGTCGCTTATCTGCGGCCTGAAACCGCGCAGGTCATTTTCACGCAGTTCAACAATGTCCTCAGCGTCTCGCGCCAGAAGATTCCCTTCGGCATCGCCCAGATCGGCAAGGCGTTTCGCAACGAGATCAACCCGCGCAACTTCACTTTCCGCAGCCGCGAGTTCGAGCAGATGGAGCTGGAGTTCTTCATCAAGCCCGGCACCGATGCCGAATGGCACCAGCGCTGGGTCGAGGAACGCCTGAAATGGTACGAGTCCATCGGCCTGCCGAAGGAGAAACTGAGCCAGTATGTTTACAAGAAGGAGGAACTCGCCCACTACGCCAGCGCGTGCGTGGACGTGATGTTCGAATTCCCCTTCGGCGTGCAGGAACTCGAAGGCATCGCTGCGCGCGGCGACTTCGACCTCAGCCAGCACCAGAAGTTTTCCGGCAAATCAATGGAGTATTTCGACGACGAGGCGAAGGAGAAATACGTCCCGCACGTCGTCGAACCGTCCGCCGGCGTGGATCGCATCGCGCTCGCGCTCCTCTGCTCCGCCTACGCCGAGGAAACCACGACCGACGAGAAAGGCCAGACCGAAACCCGCGTCGTCATGCGTTTCGCGCCGCGGATCGCACCCGTGAAAGTCGCCGTGTTCCCGTTGCTGCGCAACAAACCGCCGCTCGTCGAGAAGGCGAAGGAAGTCTTCAAGCTTCTCCAGCCGCACTTCACGACCGAATGGGATGACCGTGGCAACATCGGCAAACGCTACCGCTACCAGGACGAGCAAGGCACGCCGTGGTGTGTGACGATCGACTTCGAAACCCTCGGCGAAAAAGGCCCCGAGCTTGCCGATACCGTCACCCTCCGCGACCGCGACTCCATGAAGCAAGACCGCGTGAAGATCGCCGACCTCGTGCCACTGATCTCGCAGAAGCTGCGCGGATGAGGATGATACGGTTGACCTGCCGAAAGCCAGGAAGGAGAACTCGCCGATGATTACTCGAAGAGACCTTGTCGTGGCCGCCGTCGCGGTGTGCGCCACCGTCGCTGTGGTTGCCCTCGCGGATTCGGCCATTGCGCCCGTGATGAAGTCGTCCGTGTTCGAGTGGGACAAGTTGAAAGTGGAATCGAAGCCAAGCGGCGCCCGCCGCCAAGTCTTTGACAGTCGCACGGCTACCCTCGCCCAACTCGAATGCCACGTCACCACCCTCAACCCCGGCCAGGCACCGCATCCGGGCCACCGCCATCCTGAGGAAGAATTGGTGATCCTGAAGGAAGGCGCAGTCGAGTCGGTGCAAAACGGTGTGACGAACCATGTGGGACCCGGCGGGGTGATCTTCGAGGCCTCGAATGAATACCACAGCTTACGCAACGTCGGGGACACGCCGGCCACGTACTATGTGATCAAATTCATCCCGCACGGCCTGGTGACGAACCGAACGCCCCTGGCTTCCCTGTCGGTCCCTTAGCCGGAAAAATCCGCTTGCGGCGGCGCCTTTTTTTGGCTATGGTCTGCGACTCGCAAACTGAATGGAGTAAATTATCATGTCTCGACGTTGTGAAATTTGTGACAAGGGCCAGGTCCGCGGTAACCACATCCTGCGGCGCGGCCAGGCCAAGAAAAAGGGCGGTATCGGCCAGCACGTGACCGCCGTCACCCCGCGCATCTTCCGACCGAACCTGCAGGTCGTTCACGCCGTCGTCAACGGCGCCCGACGCCGCATGAAGGTCTGCGCCAACTGCATCAAGAGCGGTCGCGTCCTGAAAGCCGCCTGATTCCCCTGTCGTTACGTTTCTAGGACGACGGGCGGACGTCCTTCACCTTTAACTGCACGCTCTCGGCGCCGCGATACTCGTTGAGTTCGGGCACGAAGGCCACGTCGAAGCCGCCTTGGGGAAATTCGAACTCACCCACGCCCCACCAAATTGCCTGTGCGCTTGTGTCCCCGTCGGTCACGTTGAAACGAAGATGATTCTTGCCCACCACGCGCGGCGTGCCCTGCAGCCGCACGCCTTCCACCGCGAACACGGGCGTCGGATTGTCCGGGCCGCACGGTTCCAATCTCTCCAGCTGCTCGAAAAACTCCGCATCCAGGTCGCCGAGCTTCACAACTGCGTCGATCCGCACGCGTTGGTGCAAATCGTCATCCTTCAGCGTAGCGGCGGCGAATTTATTCAGCGCTCGCCGCAACTCGTCGATTTTGCCGGCGTGGACGCTCAATCCCGCCGCCATCTCGTGCCCGCCAAATCTCTCCAGCAACGCGGCGCAATGCTGCAGCGCTCCGACGATTGAGAAGCCTCCCACGCTCCGGCACGATCCCTTCCCCATTCCGTCCTCGATTCCAATCACCACCGTCGGCTTGTGGAATTCCTGCAGTACGCGCGAGGCGACAATGCCGATGACGCCCACGTGCCAGCCATCCCTGGCCAGCACGAGCACCCGGTCAGATTCGTGCGCCCGCGCCATGGCAAGGGCCTCGTCCACAATGCGGCCTTCGATGCGCTGGCGCTCGGCATTATGGTCATTGAGCAACCCGGCCAACTCCCGCGCGCGCGCCGCGTCATCGGTCAACAACAACTCGAGCGCGGCCGTCGCGTCGGAAAGCCGCCCCGCCGCGTTCAGGCGCGGGCCGATGCGAAACCCGATGTGATACGGACTTACTTTGTCCGGCACCTTCGCCACGTCCATCAACGCCCGGAGCCCGATCTTATGCGTGTGTGGCAGACGCTCCAAGCCCGTCCTCACCAGAATCCGGTTCTCACCCGTGAGCGGCACGATGTCGGCCACGGTGCCAACCGCCGCGAGATCGAGATGCTCGCGAAGATCGATTCGCTCGGATAACTGCCGGTCGTGTTTCAATAGCGCGTGGGCCAGCTTGAACGAGACGCCGACGCTGGCCAGCGCGCCCAGGGGCGACCCCTCCAGTCGCTTCGGATTCACCAACGCGACACACTGCGGCAACTGCTCCGGCGGTTCGTGATGATCGAGCACAATCGTGTCGATCTGGTGCTTCCGGAGATCCGCAATCTCGCGAACGGAACTGGTGCCGCAGTCGACCGCCACCAGCAACTGCGGTTTGTGCTCCCTCAAACAACGCGCGATGCCATCCTGGCTCAGGCCGTAGCCTTCGTCCATGCGATGCGGCAGGAAATTCGCGACCACAGCCCCGGCTGCCTGCAGGACCCGTTGCAGCAACGCGCTCGAGGTAACACCGTCCACGTCGTAGTCGCCATAAATGACAATGCGTTCCTTCTTCTTGATCGCGGCCAGAATGCGCTCGACTGCCAACGTCATGTCGGGCAAGTCGAAGGGGTCGCCAAGCTGGCGTAGTTGCGGGTTGAGGAATCGTGATGCCGTCTCGGCATCCCGATAACCGCGGTTGGCAAGCGCCTGTGCGAGCGGCCACGCGAGGCGCAACTCACGGGCCAGCGTTTGCGTCAGCGCTGGCTCGGGTTCCGCAATGACCCAGCGCTTGGTCACGGAAGGGCCTTATGTGGCGGGCTGCGGCTTCTTGGCGACCGCCCGGTTCGAGTTGGCAGCCTCCCGGCGATGGAACCACAGCACGACCGGGCTCGCGATGTAGATGGACGAATAGGTTCCCGTCAACACACCCACCACGAAGCAGAACGCGAAGTCGTTGAGCACGCGACCGCCAAAACCATACAGCGCCACAGCGCACAGAAACACCGTGCCGGCGGTCAGGATCGTCCGCGAGAGCGTTTCATTCACGCTACGGTTGATCAGGTCGAAGTAATTGAGTTTGCCACCCGTGAGCTTCTTGTTTTCGCGGATCCGGTCGAACACGACAATTGTGTCGTTGATCGAATAGCCGATCAATGTCAACACCGCCGCCACCACCGGCATTGAGAACGTCCGATGCGGCCACGGCCAAAGACAGAACAGCCCGACGGTCATCAACACGTCGTGAATCAGCGAAATCAGCGCCCCCAACCCGTACGAGAATTCACCGAAACGCAACGCGATGTAGACCATGATCGCCACCAGCGACCACACCACCGCCCAGAGCGCCTGCTGCAGCAATTCCTTGCCCACCACCGCGCCGACCCGTTCCGCGCTGAGCACCTTGAACTGTGCCTGCGGATATTTTTCCTGCAGAAGCTTGACGACCTCCTCCGTCTTGCCTTCGGGCAACCGCAATGAGAGCGCCTCGCCGCCGCCCGACAGATCGTGTTCGTATTGGATAAACGCCTCTTCAAAGTGCCGCTCTTCCAAACTATGGCGGATCTCATCCGCATCGACCCGCTGGGCAAATCCCAGCGTCGCCGTATCGCCGCCTCGAAAATCAATTCCGTACACTTCGCCGATGCCGATATTCCCGCCGCCGCGATGGAAGAACATGGCCATGCCCGCGAAGATGACCGCCCAGGAAAGCGCAAACGCAATCTTCCACACTCCCAGGAAATTGACGTGGGGCAGGCGCCGGAAGACATGGCGCATCTGGAACGACTTGAGCCACCCCTTCGCCACCAGCCAGTCGAAGACCATTCGCGTCACAAACACGCCGGAGAACAGGTTGGCCAGCAGACCGATGATCAGCGTGACGCCGAACCCCTTGACCGGGCCGCTGCCCATTGACACCAGAATGATGGCGGTAAGAATCGCCGTGAAGTGCGCGTCGAAGATCACGCGAAACGCCCGCGAGTACGCCGCCGCAATCGCGGCCCGCAGCGCCTTGTTCGCCGCCAGTTCCTCCCGGACGCGCTCGTAAATCAGCACATTGGTGTCCACCGCCATGCCGATGGTCAACACCACGCCGGCGATGCCGGGCAATGTCAGCGTGAACTTGAACATCGCCAACACGCCGACCGTGATCAGGATGTTCAGCAGCAGGGCGGCGTTGGCGACCATGCCCGCCAGCAAATAGTACGCCGCCATGAAGATGATCACCGAGCCCGCGCCAATCAACGCCGCGTGAATGCCGCTCGTGATGGAATCCTTGCCCAACGATGGATCCACGCTGCGCGTTTCCATCACATGGACCGGCGCCTGAAGCGGGTTTTCGAGAACGCTGGCCAGCCGATACGCTTCGTCGGCGGGAAATCCGCCGCCCCGGCTGATCTGGCACTGGCCGCCGGTAATCGGTTCGTTGATGCGGGGGGCCGAGTACAGTTCTCCATCCAGCACAATGGCCAGGAAGTGGTCCACGTTCGCGGAGGTGACGCGTCCAAAAATCTTGGCCCCCTCGCTATCAAATTCAATGTGGACCTGCAGGGCGCCTGTTATCGGGTCGGGATCGACCCGGGCGCGCTTCACATACTTGCCCGTCATCTCGGGTCTGACCTTGACGAAATACGTGCTCGCCAGTTCGCGTCCCTCTTCCTTCTCCCGGATGGTCATCTTTTGGTATCCCACCGGCACGGAAAACCGCGGATCGCTCACCGACTCTGAAACCAGCGTCGCATTGTCGGGGTGCACCAATCGGAACTCGAGGAAGGCGGTTTTTTCAATTCTTCGCCGCGCTTCCTCGCGGTCTTCCTCTTTCAACCCCGGCAATTGCACGAGAATGCGGTCCTCACCCACGCGCTGAAGCACCGGCTCAGACACGCCAAGCGTGTCGATGCGCTTGCGCAGGATTTCGATCGCCTGCTGCACGGCCGTGCCGCGTCCCGCCGAGTCGATCGCCGAGAGGTCCATCTTCAGCAGGAACGACGTGCCGCCTTTGAGGTCGAGACCGAGTTTGATGCCGTACTGGAGGACCGACCAGACCGACAGGACCACCACTGCGGCCACCAGTGTTGCTTTCCAAGTAAATGGTTTGTTCATAAGACTGCGATCATTTCTGGGCTGACGCGGTGGCTTCCGCCTCCGCGGATTTCTGGACAACCGACCCGACCGCGCTCTTCAGCACTTCCACTTTGACGTTGTCCGCGATCTTCACCATCAGCGACTTGTCCTTGACGTTGCTGACGATGCCGTAAATCCCGTTGCTCATAAGAATCTTGTCGCCCGTCTTGACGTTTTTGATCAGCAACTCCTGCTCCTTGCGCTGCTTCTGCTGCGGGCGGATCAGCAGGAAGTAGAACATCACGCCAAGGATCCCAAACGTTACCACCATCTGCAACATCGCCGCCCGCGGGTCCTGCTCCTGTCCCGCCGGTGGTGAAAACATGCCCAATAGTTCAAACACTCTCATCGACTCCGATTCCTTCCGTGTATTCCGCGGCAAACTCCCGTCGAAAAACGTCAAATGTTCCCGCCGCGATCGCTTCCCGCGCGCGGCGCAACGTGCCCAGGTACAGGTGCAGGTTGTGCCACGTCATCAGCCGCAACCCGAGGATTTCACTCGTTCGAAACAGGTGGCGTATATACGCGCGGGTGAACTTGCGGCACGCGTAACACTCACACCCCTCCTCCAACGGCCCGAAGTCCTCGCGGTACTGCGCGTTCTTGATCGCGTAGGTGCCCCGCGCCGTAAAAATCGTCCCGTTGCGCGCCACCCGCGTCGGCAGCACGCAATCAAACATATCCACCCCCCGCGCGATCATTTCCAAAATCTGCGGCGGCGTGCCGACGCCCATCAAATAGCGCGGCTTGTCCTGCGGCAAAAACGGCGTCGTCATCTCGACCTGCCGCACCATTTCCCCCGGCGGTTCGCCGACGCTGACGCCCCCGATGGCATACCCATCGAATCCCATCGCCACCAGTTCGCGCGCGCTGCGCTCCCGTAAATCGGGGTACACACTTCCCTGCACAATTCCAAAGAGCAATTGGCCGTCGGACATTTTCTGCTCCCGACAGCGGGCCGCCCACTGTAATGTCAGCTCCAGGCTACTGCAAGCGTATTCTCGGTCGCACGGCCAGTGCGGGCACTCGTCGAATGCCATCGCAACATCGCTGCCCAGAGCCACTTGCGCCGCCATCGCCTCGCGAGGCCCCAGAAACAATGTCGCTCCGTCCACGTGCGATTGAAACTCGACTCCCTCCTTCGAAATCTTGCGAAGCTTCGCCAGTGAGAAGACTTGATAGCCGCCACTGTCCGTGAGAATCGGCCCGTTCCAGCCCATGAACTTGTGCAACCCGCCCGCTTTTGCGATCAGTTCCGTGCCGGGACGAATGACCAGATGGTACGTATTGCTCAGGATGATTTGCGCCTTCAATTCACCCAATTCGTCCGGCGTCATGCATTTCACGGTCGCCTGCGTGCCCACGGGCATGAAGATCGGCGTCTCGACGACGCCATGGGCGGTGTGCAATCGTCCGAGACGGGCGGCAGTGTTCGGGTCTCGCGCAAGAATTTCAAACGTGCCGGTCATCGTTGCTTCTTCAATTCGCGTTCGTACGTCTCACGGTCGTCGATGTCCACCAGGGACCCCTCGTCTTTGACCACCAGCCGGGCGATATCGTCGGCATGCTCCGCGTAAAAATGCTTCAGGGTCATCGATTCGTCCATCGCCAGGATCTCCTTCGCGTATTCGGCCCGCAACACCGGCGGGTGGCCCTGTCGTCCATGGTAGGAAGGGATCAGGATCTTGTGCTGTTCCTTTTCAAAGTGCTCGATGAGCGTCTCGACCGTGCTACGCTGCAATCGCGGCTGGTCGCACACCGCAATCATCACGAGGGTTGCCTTCTTCGGAAGATCGCGTAAGCCGGCTTGTATCGAGGTGAACATGCCTTGCTGGTAGCGCTCATTCCTCACCATCTTGCAGGACGTGTGGGCAATCTTCGCCGCGATCTCCTCGGCTTTATATCCCAGCACCACCCGGATTTCATCCACGCGCGGCGTCTGAAACGCGTCGATCACACATTCCAGCATTGTTTTGCCGCCGAACGGCAGAAGCTGCTTGGGCAGCCCCATCCGCCGCGATTCCCCGGCCGCCAGGATGATCGCGACGTTCATTCCGCTTCGCCGGCAGGCTTGCCGAGCATCTTGTCCGCGAGCTGATTGGTCACGGACAGCGAGACGAAGTTCTGCGCGCCGCGCCGGACGGCGATCAATTCCGAAACGACGCTGACCGCGATCTCTTCCACGGTGAGCGAATGAATCGCCAGTCCCATCGGGGTGCGGATGCGTCGAAAATCCTCCGCGGTGGCAACGCCTTCCTGCACAAATCCTTCGATGATCGTGCGCACCTTGCGTTTGCTGCCGATCATGCCGATGTAGGCCGCCTTGCCATGAATGACCTCCTTCAAAATCACGGCGTCGTGACGATGCCCGCGCGTGACGATGCAGACGTAGGTGTCCGCATCCAGCGGAAATTCCTTCATCACCTTGGCGGGGTCATCGACGATAATCCGCTTCGCATCGGGAAACCGTTCTTTGTTCGCAAACGACGCGCGGTCGTCGATGGCCACCACGTCGAATCCCGACCACGCCGCCAGTTTGCCGACCGCGCAGCCGATATGGCCGCCGCCGCAAATGACGAGTATGGGATGCGGGAGGATCGGCTCGAAATAGACGGAAACGGATAATGGATGATGGACGATGGATAACGGCTCGGGTTCCGGCTCTGAAAGCAATTCGGTTGATCTGCGGGAAAGCTCCGAAAGCAAATCCCCCGGCAAATCGTCGGCAGCGATGAGCTTCTCTGCCGTAAACAAAGCGCGTTTGCCGGTGTGGTCGCCGGTCGTGATCGTGGCCAGCACGCGTCGTTCACGCAACGCCGGCTCGGACAGCAACGCCTGCCAGATTTTGTCGCTCTGTGGATTCGGTTGCACAAACGTCTGCACCGACCCGCCGCAAATCAATCCATCGTCCCAGCCAAAATCGTCATCGAGCACGGCCTTGAACGTGAACGACTCCCCTGTTTCGAGCGCGCGCAACGCCTTCTGCCTCGTCTCCGCTTCGAGGCACCCGCCCCCAAGCGTCCCGATGATGCGTCCATCGGGCAGAAAGATCGCTTTCGCCCCGCACTTCTGCGGCGTCGAGCCTTTGGTCTCGACCAACACTGCAAACGCCAGCCGCTCCTTGCGTTCCAACAGCCCGGCCAGTTCCTGATAAATGGGGTCCACACGCGTAGGCTAACGGCAGAGATGAGGGGAATCAAGTAAACAGGAGGCAGTGTCCGTCTTTGCCAAGACGGCCAGTACCGCTTTCGGCTCCGCCGCTGCTCCCAGCGGCTCGGCTTCCCACGCTACACGACGGAAGGCGGACCAGTGTTGCGAAAAGAAAAGCTTCCAAACCTTCCAAACCTTCCAAAGTGCACTAACGGGTTTTCTGGAAATGTGAGAGGGTCGGGGTATGAGAGAAAGGTGTAAGAGGGCGATGCGCGGAAGAGTCGAGACAACAGTTGGGAGGGTTTTTCCGAACTATAGGCGTTTTTCCAAAACGAAGCCAAATGCGAAATACACATCTATTTAGGCATGAATGTGTTATGAAAAATGCGAGTCGAGTTTGTTCGACGAAAATGGCAAAAAACGAACCCAAATAGGGCATCGGGAGAGTGGTTTTACGCACAAACGAAGCCAAAACGAACCTGTTCTCGGCGCCTTTTGGCGTTGCCGAAGGGCCCGTTTTGGTGTATTCAGTGCCATCTTGCCAAGGTAGCAGTGTCCTTGGAAGGAATTGAAACTCCGATGAGCAAACAACAGGCAAATGCTGCGGCCAAGAGCCGCGCGAAGACTCAATCGCCGATTGTCGAACTCGGCGCCGAACCGAACGTCCCGATGCGCGGATGCGACATTGTCGTGAAATGTCTCGAACGCGAGGGTGTGGACACGGTATTTGCCTATCCCGGCGGCGCGAGCATGGAATTGCACCAAGCGCTGACCCGCTCGAAGATCATTCGGACCATTTTGCCACGGCATGAACAGGGCGGCGCGTTTGCCGCCGACGGTTACGCCCGCGCCTGCGGCAAATGCGGTGTTGCCATCGCCACCAGCGGCCCCGGCGCGACGAACCTCGTCACGGGCGTCGCCGATGCGTTCATGGATTCGATCCCGCTCATCCTGATCACGGGCCAGGTCCCGAGGGCAATGATCGGCAAAGGCGCGTTCCAAGAAACCGACGTCTTTGGCCTGGCACTGCCCATCGTCAAGCACAGCTACCTCGTGATGAACGTCGAGGATATCCCGCGCGTCATCAAAGAGGCGTTCTACATTGCGAACACGGGCCGGCCCGGCCCGGTCTGGATCGATATCCCGAAGGACGTCCAGCAGAGCAACGGCAAACCGGTGTTCCCGGACAAGATCAACCTGCGCGGCTACAACCCGGACAAGCGCATCAGCGACATCGCCGTCAACGAGATCGCGGGATTGATCGCCAAGAGCGAGCGCCCGATGATCTATTGCGGCGGCGGCATCCTCTCGGCCAACGCGAGCAAGGACCTCATCGAGTTCGCCGAGAAGACGAACATTCCCGTTGCGACCACGTTGATGGGCATCGGGGCGATTCCCGCCGAGCATCCGTTGTCGTTGCGCTGGCTCGGCATGCACGGCACGGTGTACGCCAACTACGCCGTCGATAAGTCCGACCTGCTTCTCGCGCTCGGCGTCCGCTTCGACGATCGCGTCACGGGCAAGGTCAGCGAATTTGCCAAGCACGGGACGATTGTCCATATCGACGTCGATCCCAGCGAGATCAACAAGAACAAGGTTGCGCATCTGCCCGTTGTCAGCGACATCAAGTACGCGCTTCAACAGCTCAACAAAGTCGTCAAAGGCAAGCCGTTCAAGGCGTGGCATGCGCAGATCGACGAGTGGAGGAAGCAATACCCCTTCCGCTATCGCGTCACCGATGAAGTTTTGAAATCGCAATACGTCCGCGAATTCCTCAAGGGCGACGTCAACGAGATCATCATGCCCCAGCACGTCATCGAGTTGCTCGATGAATTGACCAAGGGCGAAGCGATCATCACGACGGGCGTCGGCCAGCACCAAATGTGGGCGGGCCAGTACTACAAGTTCAAGCACCCGCGCACATTCCTGACCTCGGCGGGTCTCGGCGCGATGGGGTACGGCTATCCCGCCGCGCTCGGCGCGAAAGTTGCCTTTCCCGACAAAGAGGTCGTCGATATCGATGGCGACGGCTCGTTCCTGATGAACGTACAGGAGTTGGCCACGGCGCACATCGAGCGCATCGCGGCCAAGGCGCTGGTGATCAACAACCAACATCTCGGCATGGTCGTGCAGTGGGAGGACCGGTTCTACGATTCGAACCGCGGTCACACGTACCTCGGCGACCCGCAATACCCGCACAAGATCTATCCCGACTACGTCGCCATCGCCAAGGGTTTCAACGTTCCCGCTGAACGCGTTACGCGCAAGAGTGAATTGCGCGCCGCATTGAAGCGGATGTTGGATTCGAAGGAGCCGTATGTCCTCGATGTCATTGTCCCCTTCACCGAGCACGTGCTGCCGATGATTCCGTCGGGCCAGACCGTCAGGGAAATCATCATCGAAAAAGACGTCAAAGCCGACCTCGGGAACAATCTCGGGCTGTAGCCGGTGATGCCGGCGCCTGGCCACGGGAGATTGGATCGTCCAAGCCATGTCTTCGACACAGGCAATCAAGGCGCATCGATTTCGGTCGTTGCACCAGCAGAAAGCCCCGCTGCTGATCCCCAATCCATGGGACACCGGTTCCGCACGAATCCTTGCCCAACTTGGCTTTGAGGCGTTCGCGACCTCCAGCGCCGCCTCGGCTGCCGCCCTGGGACGGCACGACGGGAGTATCACCCGCGATGAAGCCCTCGCGCACGCTCGCGCGATCGTAAGCGCGACCGACCTGCCCGTTTCAGCCGATCTGGAGAACGGCTTCAGCCATGAACCTTCCGCTGTCGCGGAAATCATCCTCCTGGCGTCCCGGGCAGGGCTGGTCGGCGCTTCCATCGAGGACTCGACGGGTGACAAGGACAAACCGCTCTACGATATCGGTTACGCGACCGAACGCATCGCTGCCGCCGTGGAGGCAGCGCGCGCACTTCCCTTCCCGTTCACCTTAACCGCCCGTGCCGAGAACTTCCGTTTCGGCAACACGAACCTCGACGACACGATCCAGCGGCTCGTCGCGTATGAAAAGGCGGGTGCGGACGTGCTGTTTGCTCCCGCACTGCCTGACCTCACTGCGGTACGCGCCGTTTGCGCCGCTGTATCCAAACCCGTCAATTTCATGGTGGGAATCAAAGGCAAGTCGTTTACTGTCGCCGAACTGACTGAAGCCGGGGTCAAACGCATCAGTTTTGCCTCTTCGCTCCATCGCGCGGCGATGACCGGTCTGGTCAATGCGGCGCGCGAGTTGAAGCAAAGTGGCACATTCGGCTACCTCGATCATTCCCTAACCTCTCAGGAGATGAATCGCTTCTTATCGGAATAAGATCTTCGACGCTCGCAGCGTGTCGGGCCAGCACGGTTCTTGTGGTCGCGACTCCTGTCAACCGTTACAATCCGCGGCTGTGAATCGGCCGATTTGGATTCGAACCCTGGTAGTTCTGATTCTGTTCGCGGGTGTTTTTGAGTTTCTCGCGATTCACAGTTACCGCAGATGTTCAGCGACCTTCGACGAACCTCAACATCTCGTGGACGGCTACACAACATGGAAGCTGCGCGACTATCGCATCGACCCGGAACACCCGCCCCTGTTGCGCCTGTGGGCCGCGCTACCGCTTCTGGCGATGCCGGGCATCAAGCTGGACACCCACAGCCCGTATTGGATCCAGGATGATCAGTGGTACTTCAGCCATCAATTCCTTTTTCAGGACAATGACGCGGATCGGTTGCTGTCCCGTGCGCGCTTCATGATTACGCTGCTTGGCGTGCTGCTTGGTGTTTTGGTCTTCGCGTGGGCGAGGGAGTTGGTCGGTTTCTGGCCTGCCGTGGTGGTACTGGGACTGTATTGCACAGAACCCAACCTACTGGCTCATTCCACCTTGGTAACGACCGATTTGGGCGCGACCTGCTTTATCTTCGGCTCTGTTTATTTCGGCTGGCGCATCGCGCGCAACTTCAGCGTCGGCAATGTCGTCGGACTCACCGCGTTCTTCACGCTGGCGCAGTTGAGCAAGTACTCGGCGATCTTGCTCGTGCCAATTCTTATCGCGCTTTTTCTGGTGCGGGCGTTGCTGGCGTCGCCCTGGCCGGGCAACTTCGGGCGCCCGAAGTCTCTCCTATCGCGCTCGGGAAAGACCTTGCTTGCCGCTGGCTGCGTCGGTTGGCTGCTGATTGTCTCGTACGTGGCCATGTGGGCCGTGTATTCGTTCCGTTACGCTCCCACGGAGGCGAGAGTCGAACAGGCCCAGTTCACGATGACTGACGAGGCGCAGCATCGTCTGCCGCAACTCACGAGGTTCATGATATGGGTCGATGAACATCACCTGTTGCCCAACGCGTGCGCCCAGGGATTCATCTCCGTGGCCGCCAAGGCGCAGCAGCACCCCTCGTACTTGTTGGGCGAGTTCCGCCAAGACGGGTGGTGGTACTACTTCCCCCTGGCATTTTTGATCAAGACGCCCATTGCGTTGCTGTTATCGGCGCTCGTCGGGCTGATACTCTGCGCCGTCAATTGGAGAAACGATTGGTTCGACAGTTTGTTCGTCGTGGGACCACCAGTGGCTTATTTTGCGATTGCCGTGGCCGGTCATTTGAACATCGGCCTTCGTCACATCCTACCCGTTTACCCATTTGCCTTGTTGCTGGCGGGCTGGACGATCAAGGCTCTTCTTCCATCATCCGCGATCCGCACGGGAGTTCGCTGGCGGAGTATTGCGCTGGCGGGTCTGTGTCTGGCCCAAGTCATCGAATTCGCGGCGATTTACCCGGACTGCCTCGCGTTTTTCAACCTGAGCGTCGGCGGCGCGCGGCATGGCGCGGAGTATCTCGTCGATTCGAATCTGGATTGGGGCCAGGGCCTGAAACTGCTCAAACAGTGGATGACGGAGCATCAAGTCCACCGCATTAGTCTCAGTTATTTCGGCACCGCGGACCCGGCGTATTACGGAATCGATTACAACCCATTGCCCGGTGCGCCGTTCTTCGACCATCCTCGAATCGGGAAGCCGGAATTACCCGGCTACATCGCAGTCAGCGCCACCAACCTCCGCGGCCTGTACCTGAGCGATTTTGGCAAGCGCCTGTACGCGCCGTTGCAGGAGCGTCGACCCGTTACTGTCCTTGGTCATAGCATTTACATCTATTGGGTTGATCACCCGTGGTGGTAACTGGTGCGGTTTTTGTGGTCGCGGCACCGATCACCCGCTACAATCCGCCGCCATGCACCACGCTGGGGTTCGGACAACAGTCGTGCTTTGCGCGTTCGCCGCTGTCTTTATCGGGCTCACGGTTGGCAGCTACATGCAAAAATCGGCGACCGTTGACGAACCGCAGCACTTGACCGCCGGCTACACCGCGCTACGGCTGCACGACTATCGCATCGACCCGGAGCACCCGCCGTTCCTCCGCCTGTGGGCTGCGGTACCATTGCTCGCCATGTCGGACATCAAACTCGACACCAACTCCGTCACGTGGCACACGGGCGACGACTGGGAATACAGCCATCATTTTCTATACGAGCTCAACGACGCCGATCACCTGCTCTATCGCGCACGATTCATGACCGTTGTGCTCGGCGTCATCCTGGGTGTGCTGGTGTTCTGTTGGGCGCAGGATTTGTTTGGATTCTGGACTGCGTCAACGGTCCTGGCGTTATACTGCGTTGAACCGAATATCCTGGCTCATTCGAGCCTGGTGACAACGGACCTCGGTGTGACGTGCTTCATCTTCGGCGCGGTCTATTTCCTCTGGCGTACGACCCGAGTGCTCACCTTCCGCAACGTCGCGGGATTAACTGTGTTCTTTGCGCTCGCACAAGTCTCCAAATTCTCCGCGTCGCTGTTGGGTCCCATCGTACTCGTTCTCCTCGTCCTGCGAGTTCTTCGCGGCGGCACATGGCGCTGCCAACACGGTGACGAAAACGAACTTCGTTCATTGTGGTCGAAAACACTGGCAGTACTGGCGCTGGTCTCGCTTCTTGCGCTGACATCGTATGCGGCGGTCTGGAGCGCTTACAGCTTTCGGTACGGGCCAACGCCCCCAAGTGCGGATCTCGCACGATTGCGCAACAATCCTCAACTTCTCGACCACGCGCGCCACGTAGCCGCCGTTGCGAACTGGCTTGACGAACGTCGGTTGCTGCCGGACAGCTACGCCCAAGGGCTTATCCTCAGCCAGGTCAAGGTGCAGCGACGATCCGCGTACCTCGCGGGCGAGTTTAGCCGCACGGGTTGGTGGTATTATTTTCCTGTCGCGTTTCTGGTCAAAACGCCGTTGACGGTCCTGTTTCTCTTGTTCTGCGGCTTGGGTCTTTTGGTGAAGCAACGCGCGCGATGGAAAGGCGCCGCCGCGTTTCTTGTGTTGCCGCCAGCCATCTTCCTCGGCGTCGCCATGACCGCGCACCTCAACATCGGCCTGCGCCACGTCCTGCCAATCTACCCATTTGTCCTTCTCATCGCAGGAGTCACACTGGACGAAATGCGGGCGAAGTGGCATGCCCTTGCCCTGCTCGTGCCCATCGCATTTGCCGCCATCGAACTTGCGATGGTATATCCTCATTGCCTTGCATTCTTCAACCGGCTCGTCGGCGGGCCAGCCAACGGTCATCTCGTGTTGCTCGATTCCAATCTCGACTGGGGCCAGGACCTAAAGCCGCTAAAACAATGGATGGACGCGCACCAGGTTGAACAGATCAACCTCAGCTACTTCGGCACGGCCGATCCCGCGTACTACGGAATCCATTGCACGGATTTGGTCGGCGCACCCTCGTTCGACGCGGCGCACATCACCGCGCCGCGTCTGCCCGGCTACGTCGCCGTAAGCGCGCAAAACCTGCATGGCCTGCGATGGGACGAACCGATGCGCGCAGTCTACGCGCCCCTGCTCGGGCGGAAACCAACCGCCGTCATCGGCTACTCGATTCACGTCTATTGGGTCGAAACCAATTGGTGGTACAATCCGCTCCGATGAACCTTCTCCAACGGCATCGCGTCGTAATCAGCTTGCTCGGCTTCGCCGCCATCTTCATTACACTGACCGTGAGCAGTTACGTGCGTGAATCAGCAACTTGGGACGAGCCGCAGCACCTCGCTGCGGGCTACAGCGCGCTCAACTTTCATGACTACCGCACTGATCCCGAGCATCCGCCATTTATTCGGATGTGGGCCGCGTTACCGTTGTTGATGATGGATGATATCAAGTTCGACCTCCAGCGGATCGACTCAATGGCTCCCGCCATGTGGGTGCTGGGAGGGCAGTTCTACTTCTGTCACGATATGCTCTACATTGCCAACGATGCCGACCACATGCTGTACGCCGCCCGCTTTATGATTGTATTGTTGGGCGTGTTGCTGGGAGTGCTCGTGTTCTGCTGGGCGCAGGAGTTGTTCGGGTTTTGGCCCGCGGCGATCGTCCTCGGGCTGTACACGATTGAGCCGAATCTCCTGGCGCATACCCGGCTGGTCACGACGGATTTCGGCGTGACGTGTTTCGTGTTTGGCACGATGTATTTCCTGTGGCGGACGACGCGCCGCCTGAGCGCAGGCAATCTGGGTGGGTTGGTCGTGTTTTTTACGCTGGCGCAGATCAGCAAATTCTCGGCGGTCTTGCTCGGCCCCATTGTGTCGTTGCTGCTCATTGTCCGGGTCTGCCAGCGCAGTCCATGGAAAACCAGCTTCGGCCGAGTGGCACAACTATCTACTCTTCTGGCAAAGCTTGCGGCAGCGCTGGCTCTTTTCCTTGCGCTGGTCGTGGTCGCGTGGGCCGCTATCTGGGCGGTCTACGATTTTCGCTATCTGCCGTCGGCGGTGCCCCAGTGGCGAATGGAGTTCTACAAGGATCCCCTCACACTCCAGCGCACACCCACACTTGCCAAAGCGGTCGCGTGGGTGGACGAACACCGGTTGCTGCCAAATGCGTACAGCGAAGGCTTCCTCATCGGGCAAGCCAAGGCGCAAAAGCGTAGCGGGTTCTTGGCAGGCAGCTATCGCATCAACGGCTGGTGGTGGTTTTTCCCCTTCGCCTTCCTGATTAAGACCCCCATCTCCGTGCTGCTGCTGTTCGCTATGGGTGTCGTGCTATGCCTGATACGATGGCGACGTTTTCTCGATGACTCGGTCTACCTGTTGCTACCGTCGGGTGTGTTTCTAGCAGCCGCCATGACTGCGAAATTGAACATCGGCGCGCGACACATCCTGGCGATCTACCCGTTCGTGCTGCTCCTGGCTGGTTACGCAGTTAACAGATTCTACGGCGCGCCACGCAAGCCATTTCGACTGGTGCTCGCCTCGCTCTGCCTCCTGGCCATCGGCGAGTTTATCTCCATTTACCCGCACTACCTTGCGTTCTTCAACCAATTCACCGGCGGCCCCCGTAACGGACACAAGTACCTCATCGATTCGAACCTCGATTGGGGACAGGATTTGAAGGGGCTAAAGCGCTGGATGGACGAGTACAACGTACAACACATCAACCTGAGCTACTTCGGCACTGCCGACCCTGCCTACTATAAGATTAACTGCACCAATCTGCCCGGCGGGCCGTTTTTCGACGAGAAGATTGTGAGCAATCCGCGCTTGCCGGGATTCGTCGCCGTGAGCGCTACCAACCTGCGCGGCCTCTATTTTCCCGACACCCTACGCAACCTGTACTCGCCGCTGCTGGACACGAAACCCACGGCGGTAATTGGGTACTCGATATACGTGTATTGGCTCGATCGACCGTTGTGGCAGTGACCACGGCGCACGGCGGGTGTTACTCGGCTTGCCCTTCCCCTTCCTGGCCGGTGAACTCGTCGCCGCCTTCCTGCTTCATGCGCTTGAGCACTTCCGACATGTCTTCAACCGCGCTGAAAACCTTGGCGGCAACGTAAATGGGGCTCTTCTGCTGGACGGCCAGCGCAATGCAGTCGCTGGGACGCGAGTCAATTTCCAGGATCTTCTTGCCGAGTTCGTTTTCAGACCGCAACACCAGCCGCGCATAGTAGGTGCTGTTCTTCAAGTCGTTGATCACGATGCGCTCCACCTTCACACCCAATCCCGTGAAAATGTGGCCGATAAGGTCGTGGGTCAGTGGACGCTCCTTCGGCGTACTGCGCAGGAACATCGTAATGGCTGCGCCCACGCTGTGATCGACGTAAATGACAAACGTCTTCTCGTCGTTGCCGACGAAGACCGCGCAGCCGTTGGTCGTCGGCAGCACCCCTTTGACCTCCACCTCAACAACATCGTTTTTCACAGGATTATAATAAATGCCTTTGTGCGGAAAGGCAAACCACGGCGTCCGGCCTTAGAAAAGGCAAATCGCCGCCGTGATAACAGTCGAGTATTGCCCTTGGGGATGGCCGACGGCCGTCTGCGTACAGTTGCTGGTACGCACGATCTTGCCGCTCATCCGGAAAACCTGCTCCTTTTCATCCCAGCCGGCATCCTCGTTGAAATCCACCCCCAGCGTCGTCCCCAGCATCGCCGCTGCCATGTCCTCGGAGAAATTGCCGGCGGTGGTGTCGTTCATCCCATATGCGTGCAACTCGCTCAGATAACCGTAGGCATCCTCGTCCGCAGGCTGCGCCACGCCGATCGAGGCCGCAATAAGCCGATGCGGTTCGTTGGTCGAGATGCGCGCAATTACCGCGAACGTAATCTGCCCGGGCTGCAGCAATTGTTCGCCTTGCTTTCGGGAGATGATCTTGCAGCGGGGCGGCAAAATGCTTGATACAGTCACGAGATTGCACTTCTCAATGCCTGCGTCCCGTAGCGCCAGCTCAAAGCTGCGCAACTCGTGCTTGTGCGTCCCGACCCCTTTGGTCAAAAATATCTTCGACGGAACAAAATGCATTCGATTCTTTCTCGCTTTCTCAGCGAAGGGAAACAAATTTCTTGCAGCAAAGCAAGAAATTCAGCATGGTTCCGCCGTGTTGTCTCACATGGCCTCGAGGAACAACAGCGTCTCGGTCGCTCTCGTTCAGATGCGTTGCACAGCACAACCGCGGGCGAATCTGAAAACGGCACTGGCCCTTGTTGAAAAGGCGGCGAAACGCGGCGCGCAAATCGTTTGCCTGCCGGAACTCTTCTGTTCGCTCTACTTCTGCCAGAGCGAGGACCGCCGCCACTTTGCGCTTGCCGAATCGATCCCGGGGCCAACCACTGCGGCTCTCGCACAAGCCGCGCGCCGATGTCGCATCACCCTCGTCGGCTCGATTTTTGAGAAGCGCTCCGCCGGCGTTTACCACAACACCGCGGTCGTCATCGATGCGAACGGCAAGCTCGTCGGGAAATACCGCAAGATGCACATTCCGGATGACCCACTGTACTACGAAAAGTTCTATTTTACACCCGGCGATCTTGGGTTTCAGTCGTTTGCGACCAAGCGTGCGAACATCGGCGTGCTCGTGTGTTGGGACCAATGGTACCCGGAAGCCGCCCGCATCACTGCGCTGAAAGGGGCGCAAATCCTCTTCTATCCCACGGCCATCGGGTGGCACCTCGACGAGATGAAGCAGTTTGGAGCAAAACAGCATGACGCGTGGGTCACCGTCCAACGTTCTCACGCCATCGCCAACGGCGTGTTTGTTGCCGCAGCCAATCGCGTCGGGCTGGAAGGCACCGTGCAGTTTTGGGGGGGCTCGTTCATTTGCGACCCGTTCGGGGAGATTCTTGCTGAGGCGAGCCACGACAAGCAGGAAATCCTCATCGCGAAGTGCGACCTCCGCAAGGTTGAGCAGACACGTCAACATTGGCCGTTCCTCCGCGATCGCCGAATCGACGCCTACGGAGACATCACCCAGCGGTTGCTCGATTGATGCCCGCAAAAACTCCACATGAACTCGGCTATCGTATGCCCGCCGAATGGCATCCGCACGCGGCGACATGGTTGGGTTGGCCGCGGCCGGACGGCATCAGTTTCCCCGACCGCTACCGTGAAGTGCTCCCAACGCTGGGCGAACTGGTACGGACGTTGGCCCCATACGAGCGGGTCAACATCAACGTCCGTAACGAAGAAGTAGAAGCCATCGCCCGATGCACGATCGGCGACACCCTGAACGTTTTCTACCATCGCATTCCCTCGTACGAGCCGTGGTGCCGCGACCACGGGCCAATCTTCGTGAAGCACAACCACGACCTTGCCGTCGTGGACTGGCGCTACAATGCTTGGGGTGGAAAGTACCCGCCCTACGACGAGGATGATCTGGTGCCGCAACGTGTCGCCAAGTTGCTTGGGTTGCCGGTCTTCAGCCCCGGCATCGTGATGGAGGGCGGCTCACTCGACGTCAACGGTAATGGGACGCTGCTCACGACCGAAGCCTGCCTTCTGAATCCAAATCGCAATCCCCATCTTGACAGAGAACAAATCGAGCAATGTCTTCGCGATTATCTCGGCGTCACCAACATCTTGTGGCTCGCCGACGGAATTGTGGGCGACGACACGGACGGACACGTGGATGATTTGGCGCGGTTTGTGAACCCAAACACCGTGGTCGCAGTCGTCGAGCAGGATCCCCAGGATGATAACTACTCGCCGTTGCAAGAAAACTTGAAGCGGCTCCGAACCATGCGCGATCAGGACGGGCGACCATTGCACATTGTCGAATTGCCAATGCCCGTCGTCGTTGAGTCCCACGGACAGCGATTGCCGGCGAGCTATGCGAATTTTTACATAGCGAACGGTGTGATCCTGTTGCCGACCTATCGTCACGAGAGCACGGATACGATTGCGGGACAAACGCTGCAAAAACTTTTCCCGGATCGGCGCGTGATGGGAATCGACAGCACGAATTTGATTTGGGGACGAGGCTCGTTCCACTGCCTGACCCAGCAGCAGCCGGCCGCCTAGCAATTCACCGCGCAACGACTGTTACCAGGCGTTGTTGACAGTCGTGACCATATTGTTGGTCTTGCCACCGATACCTTGAAGGATAACGATCGCAATAATAGTAACGAGGAAGAGAATCAGCGCATACTCAAACACGGTTGCACCTGACCTTGTTTTGAGCTTTCGGCACAACCTCTGTACTCTATTGCGCATCTGGTCCAACTGTTCAACTAGCAATATGGCATAAATCATTTACAGCGCAATTACGAGCAGATTCCATTCCAGCTTTTTCATATAAACACAAGAGTCGCATGGCTGCATAGGCTTCGTAAGCCATTGACTGCCTGTTTGTTGCCATTGTTCGCAAACGAGCGAATAATCATAAGAATTGTGAATTGCCTGACACATTTTCTAACACACCTCTTGCGGTCAATTGGTTCCCCACGCACGATTCTCGTCCCACCCGGAAGGGTGGTATGGGCCGCCCGATCACGAGCGCGTCCCCATCTGCAACAGTTTCTTCCAACGCGATTGGCTGACTGGCATCACACTGAGTCGTCCCATCCGTACGAGTTCAAAGTCCCGAAACTCCACACCAGCTTTGACCTCAGCCAATGTGACCGGACGCGGCAAGCGCTCCCGCGGTTCCAAGTCAACAACCACCAGCCTCGGGTCTTTTTCCTTCGGATCGGGATAGGGATCGCGTGTCACCCCGGCAATCCCAACGATTTGCTTCTCATCGCCCGTGTGGTAGACGAAAGCAAGGTCGCCCCGCTTCATTGACCGCAGATGTTTCAACGCCAAAGCATTCGAGACGCCGTCCCACACCGCGCCGCCGTCTCGTTCCAAATCAGCGAATGAATACGTGCTCGGCTCTGTTTTCAATAGCCAGTGGTTTGGCATCATATGTCCCTTGGACACATTGTCACTTGTACGGGCCGGATTTCAAGCGGTAGTGTAACACTGAACAAGTCTTCCGCCCAACTGACCGAGATGCATGTGGTCGCAGTGCACTCAGGCACGCTCGAAGGCCAGCGTGCCGGCTTGCTTCTTGTCCACAACCGCCTTGATCCTGTCACCCTCCTTGAATCTGCCCGACAGGATTTCCAGCGAAAGCGCGTCGAGAATCTTCTTTTGTATGACACGTTTGAGGGGCCGCGCACCAAAAACGGGGTCGTACCCCTCGCGCGCAAGCAAATCCTTCGCCGTGTCGGCCACCGTGAGAGTGATGTTCTGATCGGCCAGCCGCTTCTGGACGCGCGCAAGCTGGATGTCCGCGATCTGTTTGATGTTCTCGCGCGTCAACCCATGGAACAGCACGACTTCGTCCACGCGGTTCAAGAATTCAGGCCGAAAATGCGCTCGCAAATCGTCCATCACTTGTTGCCGTGCGGTCTCGTCATTGCCCGGCCCCTCCACGAAATGGCGCGAGCCGATATTGCTGGTCATGATGAGCACCGTGTTTTTGAAGTCCACCGCACGGCCCTGTCCGTCCGTCAGTCGTCCGTCATCGAGGACCTGCAACAGCACGTTGAAAACGTCCTGGTGTGCCTTCTCAATCTCGTCAAAGAGCACAACCGAGTAAGGGTGTCGCCGCACGGCTTCGGTCAACTGGCCGCCCTCCTCGTAGCCGACGTAGCCGGGAGGCGCGCCGAGCAGCCGCGCCACCGTGTGCTTCTCCATGTATTCACTCATGTCGATGCGCACCATCGCGTTTTCGTCGTCGAACAGGAATTCCGCGAGCGCGCGGGCCAATTCCGTTTTGCCCACGCCGGTCGGTCCGAGGAAAATGAATGAGCCGACGGGCCGGTTTGGATCCTGCAATCCACTTCGGGCGCGGCGCACAGCGTTTGATACGGCGATGACCGCGTCCTCCTGGCCGACTACGCGCTGCCGCAACCGCTCTTCCATGTGCACAAGTTTCTCCCGCTCGCCCTCGAGCAAGCGCGAGACGGGAATACCCGTCCACGCTGCCACGACCTCGGCAATGTCGTTTTCCGTGACTTCTTCAGTCAGCATCTTCGAGTTCTCCTGGAGCTTCGAGAGTTTCTGGTCGGCCGTTCGCAGTTTCTTTTCCAATTCCGGCAGCCGCCCGTACTGGATTTCGCTGGCCTTGCTGAGATTCCCTTCCCGCTTCGCCTGCTCGATTTGCTCCTTCGACATCTCCATCGCGGACTTCAGACTGCGAATCTCATCGACCACGCCTTTCTCATTCTGCCACTGCGTTTTCAACTTCCGGCTCTGTTCCTGCAGGTCGGCGAGGTCTCGCTCCAATTTCTGCAGCCGTTCCTTGCTTGCCTTGTCACTTTCCTTCTTCAGCGCGGCTCGCTCGATCTCCAATTGCATGACGCGCCGCTCGATCGCGTCGATCTCAGTAGGCAGTGAATCCAGTTCGATTCGCAACCGCGACGCGGCTTCGTCCATCAGGTCAATGGCCTTGTCGGGCAAAAACCGATCCGCAATATACCGATGGGAAAGCACGGCGGCACTGACGAGCGCGCTGTCCTGGATGCGAACGCCGTGATGCACCTCGTAGCGCTCCTTTAAGCCGCGCAGGATCGCAATCGTGTCTTCAACGGACGGCTCTCCCACGAGCACCGGCTGGAATCGCCGCTCCAAAGCGGGATCCTTTTCGACGTACTTGCGATATTCGTCCAGCGTGGTCGCTCCGATTGTGTGCAGTTCGCCCCGTGCCAGCGAAGGCTTGAGCATGTTGGCCGCGTCGACAGGCGCACCCTCGGCTTTACCCGCACCTACAACCGTGTGCAATTCGTCGATAAAGAGGATGATCTTGCCTTCACTCGCGATGACTTCCTTGAGAAACGCTTTCAACCGATCCTCAAACTCGCCGCGGTATTTCGCACCGGCGAGCATCGCCACGATGTCCATCGAGATAAGCCGCTTACCCTTGAGTCCCTCCGGCACATCACCGCTGACGATGCGCCGTGCCAGACCTTCGGCGATGGCCGTCTTGCCGACGCCCGGATCACCGATGAGCACTGGGTTGTTCTTCGTCCGTCGCGAAAGCACCTGGATGACACGGCGAATCTCCGCGTCGCGACCGATGACCGGATCCAGCTTGCCGCGGCGTGCTTCCTCCGTCAGGTCACGGCCGTATTTCGCGAGTGCTTGATACTTATCCTCGGGATTCTGGTCCGTAACCTGCGACGTGCCGCGGATTTCGCGCAGCGCTTTTAGAATTGCCGCAGGCGTTACCCCGTGCGGTTTGAGAAGATTCGTCGTCTCGGAAACACCAAGCAACATGTGCTCTGTGCTGACAAACTGATCCTTAAGCTTGTCCGCCTGCGCGAATGCGGTGTCGAGCGCTGTGCGCAACGCCTTGCTAAGATAGACTTGCGTCGAGTCGATGCCATGAACCTGCGGACGGCGGTTCAGGTTGTCGTCAAGGGCGCGCAGGATGGCATCGGGGTTCGCGCCGAGTTTGTCGAGGAGTGGACGTATGAGTCCATCCGGCTGCTCAATCAACGCCGACAGCATATGCTCGCAGTCAACCTCCTGATGGTTCTGCTTCTGCGCAATCTCCTGCGCGGACTGCAACGCTTCCTGGGCCTTGATTGTAAGTTTATCGAAATGAATCATACCGTTGACAAACAACTTAGCACCTGAAATGCCATAGTGCGAAAAGCATTGCCGGCGTGGCTTTCCAGACAGCGGACTGGCGCACACTGTCACACCCGGCATCCGGTGTCACAGTCCGTCTGCCAACCTGACTCACTCGGCGGCGGCGGCGAAACGCGCCCGCATCTCGGCCAATTGTCGCTCCAGTTCGTGGGATTTGTCGAGCGTTTCGGGAAGACGTTGGAACGCCGCATTGGCACGCTTGAATTCTTTGTGCGGGACCGCAGGAGATCCGAGCATGACTGCACCTGCGGGCACATCCTTCGTCACACCCGCTTGCGCCATGATGATGCACTTGTCTCCGATGGTCAGATGACCCGCGACGCCGACCTGTCCCGCAATGGTCACGTGGTTGCCGACGATGGTGCTTCCGGCAATGCCCACGAGTGCGCAAATGATGCAATGCTCACCAATAACGCAGTTGTGGCCGATTTGCACGAGGTTGTCGATCTTCGTACCGGCACCGATGCGTGTCCGCCCAAAGCGACCGCGGTCGATCGTCGTATTCGCGCCAATCTCAACGTCGTTGCCAATTTCAACGAAGCCAACCTGCGGAATCTTCTGGTGCTTGCCGTCGACAGTCTCGTAACCGAACCCATCCGCGCCCAGTACAACCCCGCAGTGCAGAGTCACGTGGTCGCCGAGGATTGTGCGCTCGCGAAGGCTGACGTGAGGGTGAACGAGGCAGTCCGCACCCAGTCGGCACTCGCAACCGACGTAACTACCGGCTCCGATGACGGAGCGGTCGCCAACGACGACATTCTCTTCAATTACCACGGATGGCTGGATCGACACATCCTTCCCGAGCTTCGCCGTCACCGCAATCACTGCAGTTGGATGGATCCCCGGATTGAAGCTCACCGGCTGCGGCGCCACCTTGCGGACAACCTTGGCAAAAGCCCCAGATGGATCATCGACTCGGATAAGCGAGCCCCCAAACGTGGCGTCCATGTCTCTTGCAACAATCAGGACGGAGGCGCGCGTCGACTTGATTGCGCTCTGATATTTTGGGTTGGAGAGAAAGCTAAGATCGCCGGGTGCGGCCTCACGCACACCTGCAAGGCCAGTCACCACCTGGTTGGGATCGCCCGTCAGCTCTCCCCCAACCAGTTGCGCTATATTGCGTGCCGTCAGCTGCACACTTACTTCTTGTCGTCTTTCTTGTCGGCAGGTTTGGGAGTGTCGGTGGTCTTCGGCTGATTCTTATTCAGGATCTTGATGATGTCGTCCGTAATCTCGAGCGAATCCTGGCTGAACACCACGATGGGAACGCCATTGAGCGTGTTGCCGGATTTGTCGAGTACAAGTTGGTAGCCGGCGTCACGTGCATCTTTGTTGACGACGTCCTGAATCTCCTTGAGAATCGTCTGGCGCATGCGTTGGGTCTGGTCGTCGAGGATCTTGCGGTGGCTGGCGCGGTACTCCTCGATGTCGCGTTGGAGTTTTTGCGTGTCGGAGAGTTTGTCAGCCACGGCCTTGTGTTTCTGCTCGCGGATCTCGGCGGAGTATTCCGGCTTGTCCTGCTCGTCCCGCAGCTTGTTCAATTCGTCAATCGCCTTCTTGTAATTGCTCACCATCTCCTCTTGCTCCTTGTTGAAAGATTCGACGGTCTCTTTCAACTTGGCGGAGGCGATGGGCGTCTTGTAGTACTCGTTGAAGATCTTATTCAGGTCTATTGTGGCGATGCGTCCCCCCACCGGCGTCTGAGCCGTGGCAGTGTGCGTCAACCCCAGTATCGCCGCAGCGATGAATGCAGTCATTATGCTTTTCATTTGGTTCCCACTACCTTTCTTTCGTTCCTTTTGACTCCAGCCCCAGTATATCAAAACTGATAGCCAACGCTAAACTGAATTTTTCCAGTCCTGCCGGACGCCCCGTCGGTCATGATCGGATAGCCGTAATCCAACCGCAACGGACCGATCGGCAAATTGAGTCGCACGCCGATGCCGGCGTCCGACTTCAAATCTCTGAAGTCGAAATCATACGCGTCCTGATACACGTTGCCAATATCGAAAAAGATTGCGCCGCGCACCTTCTCGATGATCGGAACGCTGTACTCCGCCGTGCCATTGACGTACGTGTTGCCGCCAATGGGTTCGTCAGTAACATCTTTCGGGCTGATCCTGCGGTAGGCAAAACCCCGCATTGTATTTGCCCCGCCCAAGAAGAACCGGTCGAAAATTGGCACGGTATCGACAGGCTGCAACACCGATCTGTTCTGGCCATTCTTGCGGAGGATTGTATCGACCACGTTGGTCTGTTCGGCTCGTGTCGCGCCAAAGGAGTCCACCACACCCGCCGAGCCTTGCAATTGAAGCACCTGTTTATCGAAGAATGGGAAAAACAACTTGCTTTCAGCAGTCAGTTTGTACAAGGAAACGTTGCCTCCCAACGGGCCCCCGGCCACTTCCGCCTTTAGATCCGTACGATTCCCGCGCGTCGTCAGAAACACGCTGTCCCGCGTGTCGTAGGTGACTGATCCGTCCACTGAACTACGCAGGCGCGAGCCCTCTTCCACCTGTATCTGCTGCGAAGCCGTATGGCTTACACCCAGAAAGATGTCCTGGATGCCGTATTCGATCCGACCACGAACGAATTCGGTCAACGCCTTTTCAAGCCCCAGCGAGACGCCCGTGTGTTGTTCGGTATATTCGGTGCTCAAGTAGCTGGCATCATGATGAAACGCTTCAAAACTCAGCGCCAGCTTTTGGTCAAGGAACCACGGTTCGACGAACGACAGGACTTCGTCCTGTCGTTTCAGACCAACCTGCAACCGCAGGCGCAGCTTCTCGCCGCCGCCGGTAAAGGACGGCCAGTTGAAGAGGTCAAAGTTGCCTTGTGTCATCTCCACAAATCCGATGAGACTGTCGATCGAACTGAACCCCGCGCCGAAATTGACCGAGCCTGTGCGCTGCTCTTCCAGATCCAGCACCAAATTCCTTCGGTTCGGCACGTCGGTAGGCTCAGGAGTCGCCTCGATCTTCGTCGGGGTAAAGTAGCCGAGGTTCTTGAGGCGTTCCACGCTACGATCCACGCGCACTGTGTCGTAGATGTCGCCGGGATACACCGCCAACTCCCGACGAATGACCTTGTCCTTCGTCTTTGTGTTGCCGCGGATTTCGATCTTCTCGACGTACGTCAGTTCCCCTTCGTGTATGGAGTAGGTTAGATCGATTCGACCCGTCTCAACATTGGGCGCACGAATCGGGCGCACAGTTGTGTCCAGATAGCCACGCGTGCCGTAATAGTCTTCCAGCGCCTTCTGGTCCGCCGTCATACCGGTGGGCGTGAACGTTTTCCCCGAAGTCATCTTGAGCCGGGCTTCCAATTCCGTCGCCGGGAAGAGCTTATTGCCCTCGATAGTGGTCGTGCCGACCCTGTACTGCGCGCCTTCGAAGACATCGATGTAGATCACCATCCATTTGGAGCCGACGCGTTCGATGCGCGTGTTGAGAACGTCCATATCGATGTACCCGTTGGAATGATAATAATCCCGGAGCTTATCGATATCCTCCTTGAAGTCCTCTTCCTTGAGCACGCCCGTGCTGGAGAGCCAGGAGCCCCACCAATGCCGGCGCGTCTTCAGAATCTTGCGCAGGCGATCGTCCGTGTAGGCTTTGTTGCCTGTAAACTTGATTTGCTTAATATACACCCGTTCGCCTTCGTGGATCTTGAACTTAAGGATGGCCTTGCCGGTATCCTTGTCCGCACTGACTTCATAGGTGACTTTCACGTCCGGATAGGCAGCCTTCTGATAGAGCTCCTCCATCTTGTGGGCGTCGTCGTGGGCTTTGCGCTCGTCCATGGTGTCGCCCACCTTCTGGCTGCATTCGCGGCGCAGGCGCTCTTCCTTGTAGCGTTTTTCCCCCTCGATGATGATTTCCTTGATTGTGGCCTTGCCCTGCACCTGAAAAACGATTCTCACGCCATCGACGACGGGCTCTTCCAGCACGCGCACGTCAAAGAAATAGCCGGTGTTGATAAGATTGCGGACATCCTGTTCGATCATATCGCGGGAGCGTGGTTTGCCGACGGCGGTCTGAATGTTGGCCATCACCACCGAACGGTTCACCGTTTCAGGACCGGTAAACCGGACCTCAATTGCACGGACAATGTCTTCGGGCTCTTGCGCCCAGGAAAACGAACTCGAAACGACCACGGCAAGCAGCGGGAGCAGCGACCACCACAGCCGCCTCATTCTTCGCCCCTCTCAAACCTTGGAATGTCTCCTTCCTCAACCCTGGCCTGATCCTCGAAGCGAGTGTAATCACCTATAAAAGTCAAATCGATATCACCCGTCGGGCCGTTTCGCTGCTTGGCAATGACAAGGTGCGCTTTGCCTTTCAACTCCTTCCGCTTCTCCTCGTCGTCCTCGTAAACCTCCGGCCGGACTAATAGACCCACCACGTCCGCATCCTGTTCAATGGCCCCGGACTCACGAAGATCAGCCAACCTCGGTTTTCCTTCATCCCTTGATTCCGGCTGCCGATTCAGCTGGCTGAGGACGATGATCGGGATGTTCAATTCCTTCGCCAGCGCCTTCACCCCTGCCGAGATATCAGCTACTTCCGCCTGTCGGCTGCTTTCCGCGCGCCGTGACGGGGCGCGCATCAACTGCATGTAGTCAACGACCAGCAATTGGATTTTATATTGCTGTTTCATGCGGCGAGCACGGGCACGCACCTGATTGACCGTCAGACCGGCCGAGTCGTCGATGTAGAGCGGGGCTTTCATCAAATCGCTGGCGGCGGCGGTCAACTTGTGATGATGCTCGTCTTTCGGAAAGCCATCGTGCAGCAGACGCAGGTTCACTCTCGCCCGCGAGCAAATCATGCGAATCATCAATTCCTGCCCTGACATCTCCAAACTGAACACACCAATAGGGACATTCCGGCCGACAGCCAGATTCTCCACGATGTTCATTGCAATTGCCGTTTTGCCCATGGAGGGCCGGCCCGCGATGATAATAAGATTGCCGTCGTGCAGGCCGGAGGTCAACCGGTCGAGGTCGCGGAAGCCAGTGGCCAGACCCATGACCTCGCCACGCTTCTCGAACGTCCGCTCGATGCTGACCATGGCAGCCATGACCAACGGTTTGGCAGGTTTAATCAGCTCGCTCGATTTCTCCGCGGTAATACTGAATATCTGCTGTTCGACCTCGTCAATCCACGTCTTGACATCATCCTGCTGCTCGAAGGATCGCGCGATGACATCGTGCGCGGCGCCAATGAGCTGGCGCAACAGGTGTTTTTCCCAGACGATGTCAATGTAGCGCTCGACGTTGGCGGTGGTGGGCACACGCGTGATCAAGTCGCTCAGGTAGGCCGGGCCCCCGATTTCATCAAGTTGGTTCTTGTCTTGCAGCCGCTGGGTGATGGTGATGAGGTCGATCGCCTGCATCGCATCCTGCAGTGCGGCAATCTCCCGGAAGATGACCTGGTGGGCCGCGTAGTAGAAATGATTCTCGCTCAGGCGCTCGCGAACCTCAGAGCCCGCTTCCGCCGGGCTGAGTAACATCGCCCCGAGGACCGCGCTTTCAGCATCCAAGCTGTTCGGCAGGACTCGGTCGAGAATCAGCGCGGGAGCCGACCTCGTTTTCCCGAGGGACGCGACAGTGTCCGGCCGGCGGCCCTGGGAAGCGCCGGTCCCTCCTGTTTGGGCGGCAGTTTCGGATGCGAGAGGGTTGGTCGAAGCCATGGAGCCGTCCCCGCTGAAGCCTTCCGGCTATTTCTTCTTATCGGCTTTCGGTGTCTTCCTGCCAGGTTTTTCGTCTGAGGCCGCGGACTTGGCCGCGGGAACTTTTTCCCCATCGGGACCGACGACCCAAATCTTCACCTTGGTCGCCACTTCGGGGTGAAGCTTTACGTCGACGTCATACACTCCCAATTCGCGGATGGGATGTTCCAGCACGATCTTGCGGCGATCCACGTCGACGTCTTCCTTCTTCAACGCCTCGGAAATGTCGGCAGCGGTGACCGAACCGTACAGTTTGCCGTCTTCACCCGCGGCGGCAGTGATCGTGTAGGACTGCTTCACCAATTTTGCCGCGACGGCCTTGGCGTCTTCGAGTTGCGTGGCCAAGGTGGCCTCGCGTTTCTTGCGCAGCGATTCGACGCGGCGCAGGTTGCCGGCCGTGGCCGGCATGGCGAGCCCTTTCGGGAACAAAAAGTTTCTCGCATACCCGTCGGCGACCGTGACCGTATCACCCTCGGCTCCGAGGTTATCAACGGGAGCGGTTAAAATAATCTGCGTGCTCATAATAATGGTAGCTCCGTCCTAGCGCACGAGCAACATTGTGCGCGCGCGCTTGATCGCGATGGCGAGTTGGCGCTGATGCCGGGCACAGTTGCCCGAAATCCGCCGCGCCAGAATCTTGCCGCGCTCGGTCATGAACTTCTTGAGCAAGTCCGACTGTTTGTAATCAATTTCGATCTGGTCCTCGCACAACTTGCAATCGCGCTTGATAATAATATCGCGTTTCGATCTTCGGCCTTCCCGGCCTTCCCGGCTGTCAAAGTTTCTTTCCATCATCTGTTAATCATCCTCAGCAATTAAGTTTTTCCCGCGGGTTACTCAAAACGGAATGTTGTCGTCCTCACCCGCCGGCGTCGATTCCGGTTCGCCCGCGTCACGGGCTGGCGGTGCTGCAGCCCGTCCGCCACGACCGGCCGGTCGTGCTGGCGCCTCATCCGACGGCGCCTGGTCCTTGACTTCACCGCGTGCGCCAAGGAACTGAAAGTGTTCACAGACAACTTTCATCTTGGATTTCTTCTGTCCAGATTCCTTGTCCTCCCAGCTGTCCAACTTGAGGCGTCCTTCGACAAAGATCGGCTTGCCCTTGGACAGATACTGGCCGACCGTCTCCGCCTGCCGTCCCCATACTTCAACATCCACGAAAGTGACGTCCTCTTTCTGCTCGCCAGCGTCCGTCGTCCAGCGGCGGTTCACCGCAAGGCCAATATTGGCGATGGCGGTGCCCTTGGGCGTGTAACGGACTTCTGGATCGCGCGTGAGATTACCCATTAACAAGACTTTATTGTACGAAGCCATGGTGACTATTTCTCAACGACGCCCGTCGTCGGAATCCTGCGGGGTTTGCGGGGCGGCGGTTCGGGCGGGGCCTCCGACAACAGCCAGCGGAAGACTTCCGGCTCGAGATGCAACTTCGCATCGAGCTCCGCAATCGCGGTCGGGGGCGCATCGAAAACGAAATTCACGTAGAACCCCGAAGTGCGCTTGCGGGTATCGCGGGCGAAAGGCCGTATGCCCATGCGCTGCACCTTGTCCACGCGACCGCCCGCGTGCTCGATGCTCTTTTGAAGCTTGTCCATGAGTTCCTTCGACACCTCTTCCTTACCAGCGGTGTCCAGAATAAACAATCCTTCGTATGTCTTCAACGCCCTCTCCTTCTGTCCACGTTACGACGCGGACTATTTCCGATTAAATTGATTCATGGCCTCCGTGAGGCCGTCCCGCAAGCAGCACTCAATCGCCTCCACGGCGGTCGCGACTGCCTGCTCCGCTATCTCACGCTCCTGCGCCGCAAACCTGCCCAATACGTGGCCCGTAATGTCCCCTCCCGCCGGAGCACTTCTTCCGATGCCCACGCGCAGCCGCGCGAATTCCTCGTTGCCGCCGAGCGTCTCGATGATTGAGCGCAGGCCGTTGTGGCCGCCGCTGCCTCCCGACGCACGCAGGCGAATCTGCCCGAGCGGCAAATCCGCGTCATCCACGACCACCAGCAACCAAGCCGGCTCAACTTTGAGCCAATTCAGCAACGCACTGACCGCGGAGCCGCTGCGGTTCATATAGGTCCGCGGTTTGGCCAGCACGACTTTTCCGTCATCACCCGTCGCGACCTCGGCAATCTCCGCCGAGAATCGCCACTTTCTTCGAAAAGAACAGTCTGACTTCTCCGCGAGCCGATCCAGCACTGCGAAGCCAATGTTGTGGCGCGTGCGGTCGTATTCCTTGCCGGGATTCCCCAGCCCCACCACCAGTTTTGGCTTGGCCGACACTGGAGTGTCGCCTCGCTCGGGCTACTTCTTCGCTTCGGTTTTGGCCGGCTTGGCGCCAGGCTTGCCGCCTGCGGGCGCTGCAGGAGCTTTCCCCGCTGCGCCTGCCGCTGGAGCCTTGCCGTCCGCCTTGCCTGCGGCAGCAGGGGCCTTGCCTTCCACCTTGCCTGCGGCAGGGGCCTTCGCGTCGGTTTTGCCGTCTTCGACCTTTGGCTTGGCCTCGCCTTCGACCGGCACGCCCTCTTCGCCTTCTTCCTTCTTTGCCGTAATGACTTCGGGCTCGGCCGACGGAGCGGCGGCGGCTTCGGTCATCGCCGCCAATTCCTCTTCCGTAATCGGCGCGGCAACGAGGAACACCGTCTGGCCTTTGTCGTCGAGCAGGGTCACGCCTTTCGGGGGCGCGATGTCGCCGACGTGAACGCTCTGGCCGATTTCCAGCACCTCGACGCTGACTTCCAAGACTTCGGGCAAATCCTGCGGCAGACATTCCACGCGCAACTCGCGCATGACGTATTCGAGAATCCCGCCGCCCGTCTTCACGCCTGCGGGTTCGCCGATGGGACGGACCGGGACGTTCGCGCGCAGCTTCTCGGTTGCCACCACCTCATGAAAATCGATGTGGAGAATCGTGTCTTCGTAGGGATGATGCTGCACTTCCTGGATCAGGGCGAGGCGTTTGTTCGTCTTGCCGCCCTCGTCCACCATCAGATCCACCAGCACATTTTCGCTGGTGGCGTCGTGCAACGCCTTCTCCAATTCCTCGACGGCGATCGCGAGGTTGACCGGCTTCGCATGCGCGCCGTAAATGACCGCAGGCACCGCGCCCTGCGACCGCATCCGTTTCACCGCGCCCTTGCCGGTCTCGGTCCGGGTCTTCGCATTTAATTGTACCTTCTGTGCCATACCAAGTTTCTCCTCAAAAAATCGATTCTGCCATCAACTCTCCGGCCGCTTGCCGTTGATGTCGAACAGCGACGATACCGACTCGGCATTATGAATCCGCTTGATCGCCTCGCCCAGCAACGGCGCGACCGTCAACTCCGTCAGCTTGAACCCGCTGACCTTGGAGTGCGGGACCGTGTCGGTGGTGACCAACTCCTCCAACTCCGACGTCTTCAAGCGATCGAGCGCCGCGGGGTTCAACACCGCGTGGCTCACGGACGCGTACACCTTCTTCGCGCCGTGCTTTTTCAAGATCTCCGCCGCCCGCGTCACCGTGCCCGCCGTCTCCGTCAGGTCGTCCACCAGCAACACGTTCTTGCCGTCCACCTCGCCGACGAGACTGAGCATCTCCACGTCCGACGCGGATTTGCGCTTCTTGACGACGATGGCTAGCGGCGCCTGAAACAGGTTGGCGTACGCATGCACCATCTTCACGCCGCCGATGTCGGGTGATACGACCACAAGATCCTTCAGCTTCTTCCCGTTAAAATACCGGTACATCACCGGCGCCGCGTACAGATGATCGACGGGGATGTCGAAGAACCCCATAATCTGCTGCGCGTGCAAGTCCATCGTCAACACCCGGTTCGCGCCTGCGGCGGTGATGAGATTCGCCACTAACTTGGCCGTGATCGGCACGCGTGGCTGGTCCTTGCGATCCTGACGCGCATATCCAAAGAACGGTACAACCGCCGTGATGCGTTTGGCGCTGGCCCGCCGGCACGCATCGATCATGATCAACAACTCCATCAAATGCTCGTTTGCAGGCGGACTCGTCGGCTGCACGATGAATACATCCCGCCCCCGCACGTTCTCGTTAATCTTGACGAAGGTTTCCTGATCAGGAAACGACATCACCGTCGCATCACCCAGCGGCACCCCGATGAAATCGGCAATCCGCTGCGCGAGGGGTCGGTTTGCATTGCCAGAAAAAATCTTCAACTGGACTGACGACTCCACGACATACGACCTTCGGTTTTCGGTTGTTTACGCCCAAAAATCAAGGCCACACCCGCAACTGGTGACCCCAAAAGCGACGCTCCTTGTACTGAATCCCCCCCCGCTTTGCAACCCGAATCTTTCCTCCCCAACCGAGCAGCACCCACACCCCATCTTTTCCATTATCCCCGCCCCAACAAATGCCCGCACAAACCGACAACTTTGGCTCGCAGTGGTTCACGCGCACTATTTGTCACGCCCGCCGCGCGAGAGCACAATCATTGTGGTAATCGCAAAAAAAGCCTGCTGGGAACCATCAAATGCAGCACCGTGCATTGTTGCCCGCACCAATTCGCCCAGGCATCGGCCCTGCGTCCGGCGTCCATCCACCACCATCACGGCATCGGGCGCCGCCACTCCCCGGAATCGATCCTCACCACGTACCGAAAACATTCGTCGTCGGTATCGGTCTCTCCAACGCCGCATTTTCCGCGTTCAACACGGCCCGGCTCGTATCGCTCGGCTCGTTCTTTGCTTCACATCGACGCGGAGTCCGGACGGCCGCCGCAGCCCGCGCCAACTCCCCCGAAGTCATCGGCGGCACCTCGACATGCCTTATCACCCGCAATGCCTCATCATGCGCCACCGCCTCCTGGTCAACGGCTTTCTCGAATCCGGCGGGAGCCGTGACTGGCGTCCTCACCAAATGCGTACGATCATACTCCGGTGCATTCCCAACCGGTTTCACGAGGCTGGTGGGATACGGAACTGGAGCACTCACCAGATGCGCGCGATCAACCTCCTGTGAGTTCCCTGTGGAAAATCCGATGACGAACACGCCCAAACCGACCGCTAATGCGAGTTTCATTCTTGTCTGTCTCCTATCCCAATCTCTTTATACTTCTGCCCGTTCCCCGACCTTGTCAAGCACTCACCAGCCCCAGCCTCAACTCTGCATGACGACCATCAAGGCAGCCCAGCACCGGCCACCCGCCGCCGACATTAACACTAGACCCAGCCAACGGACAGATGCTACCCTCTTCGTGTTCTTATGCCCCAGCCTTTTTCCTTTAGCCTGCCGCCCCGCGAGGTGCCGGGAACAGTGCGGTTGCGAGTGCTGTTTGGCGGAGTTTTCAGCCAATTGGGATGGTTCTTCTTCGGGTTTGGCATGCTCTTCGTCTGGCTCTTTCTGCCAAACGCCGATTTAACTTCGTTCTATCTATTCCGCAGCCCACTGGTCCAGGCCAACGGCACAATCACTGCCAGCCAAAAGACGCACTTCTCGGAAGGTGGCTCAAAACACCATTCGGGAACACCCATTTACCGACACGAGTATACCTTCACGATTGATGGAACCCGTTATGACGGTGTCTCCTACTCGACAGCATCCAGCCTGCAGCCCGGTGCCCATGTCCCCATCGAATACCCGCAAGGCAAGCCATCCGTTTCAAGAATCCATGGCATGCGCCGGGCGCCCGTTCATCCATTTGTGCTGCTTGTCCTCATCTTCCCCCTGATCGGAGCGGGCTTCTTCATTCCCGGCCTGATGCAAGGACGGAAGGCGAATCGCCTGCTCGCCAATGGAAAAGTCGCCTTCGGCACCTTCCAGTCAAAAGTACCCACCAACACCCGCGTCAACAACAGAACCGTGTACAAACTGGTTTTTGAATTCACCACCGACACCGGCCAGGCTTGCCAGGCCATCACCAGAACCTACCAGCCGGAACTGCTCGAGGACGGCCAGCAGCACGAGGTCGTCTACGATCCACTCGCCCCTTCCTACGCCGTCATGGTCGACAGCCTGCCGGGCTCACCGCGCATCGACGAACGCGGCGTAATTCAACCCGCCGGCTTCGGCTCCGCCTTCCGCGCCTCCATTCTCCCAGCCATCGTCGTCATCGCCAACATCACCTGCCTTTGCCTCAAACTCTTGCGGTAGGATAAGAGCCTGTTGTTCCCGTCTGCCTCGCGGAAGTCACTCTCAGTCCGTTTGAAGATTGCCACTTTCCCCGAACTTCTTCGCTAGGTCGTGCAGACTCTGTGTGATGTTCGTGTCGAGACCGCGAATCCGTCCCATGGCCCGATAAAATGGATTCGTCATTTCGCCCTCCTCGGTGAGCGCGATCCGACACCCCTCGTTTTCGGAAGTCAACTCGTACGTCCACGTTCCCATGGCCGGGCCGCCTTCCTCTGCCATGCTGGTGACCAGCCGCACCGGTGGTGTCCGTTCGAGTTGAGTCATAATCATCTGCATGTGGCCCCATCTCAGCGTGACCCGCGACACCGGTCTGCCATCACGATCCGGAAGGCGTTCGACTTTCAGCACCGTCGTTGACCATTTCGTCAAGTCCTCAACGTTATCGAGAACCGCAAACACGGTTCCGGGTTTCTGTTTCAGATGAATGGACCGCGTGACCGAGTGCTTTATTGGTTGAAGCAGTCCCAAGACAAGCGCGGCAAGGATTAGAATGATCAGAATGCCGGGAACAAGCAGTAACCATTTCATAAAACCCTCCTTTTCCGCTTTCCACCCGGTGACGCCGCGCGACGGTTGACCATCTGCCAATCCGCACTCATTTCCATCGCCGCTTCGGCCAAAAGTTTCAGGCCGTAAAGCGCCTTCGTCCTCGCCTGCCCCTGTAGTCGTCTCAACAGAACTCCCACCAACTCCGGGTCGAGCAGCTTCTGTTGTTGCTTCATCCGGGTGCCAGCGTCGGTCAACCGAAGCTCGATCCGCCGCGCATCGCGCCGATCGCGCTGGCGGCGCAGGTATCCCGCCTGTTCCAGGCGATCCACATTGAGTGACATTGTCGAGGCCGTTACCCCCATGTGCCTGGCCAGTGAATGCAAGCTCGTCGGCTCGACGCTATCCAGGTGGTCAAGGATGCCGGCCTGGTTCAGACTGAGCGTCCTTCGCGCCCTTTCGTCACGCACATGGCGGCGATGACAGGCGAAGTAAACCTGCGGGTAGAAGCGCACGAAGGCGCCGATCTCATCGGGCAATGTCATGCACCTGATATTATCCTAATAGTTTGATTAGTCAAATAATTTGTTTAGCCAAAATATTTAGACGCAAGTTGGGGCCGTGTTCTGCCTTCTTGTAGGTTGAACGGTAACGCCGTCACGCCCCTGACGCTACGACGATCCACGCCCCTTCTCCGTCCCCGGCAACAGCCACGCCGACACCACCAGAAACCCAAACACTGCCGCCGACCCAATCCATTCCCAGAACCCCAGCTTCCATGCCGCTGAGTGCTTGAGCGCCCGCGCCAGCGGCATCAACACCGGCGAATGAAGACGAAGGACCAATACGAATGCCATCACCACAATCCCCGGCCACGTCAGCCAGCCCCACCACAAAACAAGCCGCCGATTGGCCCCTTCCCCGCCGTCCCGACGTCGATTCCTCAGCGCATGCGATTCGAACAGCGCCATTCCCAGGCCAAGGCCGATCCCGGCGACCCGCGCCAGCATTTCGTGCAATCGGGGAACCGTCGCCCGCCCCTGCGCCGGATGCGAGGTGATCACGCTGGCCAGGATCAGGAAGCTCGCTCCCGCGAAAAAGAAGGCGGCCCCGGCTCGAACCACCGGGGAGTTAGCGCCCAGTCCCCGCCGGATGTAGCCCGCAAACGGCAGCATCAGCACCGCGCTCACGCCAACACCCACCGCGGGAATGAAATGGTATTGCGGGTTCACCAGCGGATACAGCAGTTTGGAAATGCTCATCGTCCGCCAATCGTACCCCTTCGGAAAGAGCGCCACCGCCACCGCCAGGCTTCCAAAATAGAAAACCCCAATCAGAGGTATCACCACCCGCAGCATTGTCCTCCTGCTGAGATTGCCGGAAAGAAAATCCACGATGCGCCGAATTGTATTCCCCAACCGTCCCGCGCGCGAGAGCAATTCCCATAGGGGTCCTGCGGGTAACCGCGCCGAAAACTTAGCCCAGCTTTGGCGGCCTGCCCCGTGTTTACAAGAGGTTCCAATCTGCGTGGGTATCACTGTAACTTGCTGAGATTAATCGAGGCCTGTTTCATTTCCGAAATAAGCTGTTGTCGAAGGTGAATTGATAGGCGATGTAGAACTGGAATTGCGTCGGGCCGTCTATCGAGCGGCCGACGGAAAAAAGCAAGTGATGCTGCTCACTTAGGTCAACGACCGTGCCGATATTGAACGCTGTGCCGGTGTTGGGAAAGTCCACTTGCAGCGACGTTTGATGATACACCTCCGCGCCGATGAGAACATTCGTCAAGACCTGCTTTTGTAGCACCCCACCAACAAAACCCCAATTCCCGTTGCCATTAAAGGAATTGATGCCGTAGCCGCCGCCACCATAGGCCGTCCATGAACCCCAACTCTTTTGCAGCCACAACGGCAGAAACGCTTGCGTACGGCCGTTGCCGAGATTGTCTTTGGAGCTGCCGGTAGGCACTTCCAGCAGCGGGAAGATACCCACTTGCGGCATCCACTCCGTCTCCTGGATGAAGCGGAATTTCACGCCCAATTCCGTGTCACCATAACCGTAATGGCCGCTGCCGACGGACGGCGCGTCGTACGCCAGCGGTGCAATCGCATGAAGCTGCACATTGGAAATGACGCCGTAGTTCAGTTCGAAATGTGGCCCGGTGCCCGACCAGTCGCCAGGCACTTTGGAGTCTTGGGAAGCGATATAGAATTCCCAATGTTGATAATCCACCGGTTCGGGGTCGTCGGTGAAGAACGGAGGGCCACCGTAAGTGCTTCCGACAAGAGTCACGCTGAGAATTGCCAGTCGAGCTACAACGGATACGCGTCGCATGGTTCGCATGGTCAGTGTGCGTTGCTTACTGTATAGGGGGAATCTTGGCCCGACGCCAATTTGATTCATCATGCAAGTGTCGTTAATCGCCGATCAAATAGAACCCGATTATAATCAGCCCACTCGTCACCACTCCCGCCATGATCGTCCCGATCAAACGGTTGACGCTCATCTTCAGTCCCTGACCGCCGTTGGCCCTCCCAAACAGCCACCCGAAGAACCCAAACAGAATGAGAATGATGGCACTATGGGAAATCCAATGATGGCCGGTGAGCCTTTGCAGCGTCGCCATCACGGTTGGATTCTTCTCTTTCGCGACCACCAACAGCGCATTGATCACGCTGGCGACCGCCGCGGACAGCCCGAAGGAAATCGTGTATTTCGAGATGCTGACGCTTTCCATGTTTGCGCTTCTTCGTTGTCTCTACTTTGCCAGTAACGCCACTTTCACACCCATCGCAATGATGGCCCCCTCGCCTTCCATCATCAAGGCAACCAGGGCGATCATGCCCGCCACCCAAAGCATTACCCGGCGCGCATCCCTATTTGCCGCCAGATCGTTGGAGGCCGCGATTGGTAGATAGGTGACCAGCAGCAGCAGCATGATGACCAGGTGTTCCTTTGTCTCCATGAAGAAACTGTGGGCGAACGGCCACGGTCCTTTCAGGATGATGGCTTTATCCACCTTGTAGAAGACGACATACCAGTAGCCGGCGATACAAAACGCCAGCCACATGGCAATCGCCGCGGCCCAGCTCATCTTTCTGATCCGGGCTTGATTCGTCTCGGAGGCGTGTAACACCTCAACGAAAATCCACACGCTCACGATCAGGCAAACCACCCCAAACAAAACATGCGCCATCAAAATAAGTTCTGTCATGCTTGTGCCGGGCAAAAATGCCGTTCCGTGTTCATACCGGTCTGACCGCCCGCGGAATCCGGTCCGCCGAATCGAACCGCTTCAATGCCGCCCGCGTCTTCGCTGCATCCCACCGACCGGGAATCGCGGCGGAACACTTCGGGCACTTGCCGTCGGCGGTAAGATGATAACTCTGCACCTCGAACCCGTACCGTTCGATAAGCAGTTCACGGCAGTTCGGGCAGTACGTGTTCTCCCAGTCGCCAACGTGTCCCGGCACATTGCCCGCGTAGCAGTAGCGCAGCCCCTCTTCCCTTCCGATTTCGCAGGCGTGAACAATCGTCCGCATCGATGTCGAGTCGCGGTCGCCCATCTTGTAGTCCGGATGAAACGCCGTGCAATGCCACGGGATGTCGCGCGAAATGCCCGCCAGAAACTTCGCAATCTGTCGCATCTCGTCTTTGCTGTCGTTAAACCCGGGAATGAACAACGTGACGATCTCCAGCCAGAATCCCTTTTCGTGCAGCATCTCGACGGTCCGAAGCACGCTCGCAAGTTTGCCGCCGAGCTGGCGGTAGCTCTTGTCGTCGAAACTCTTCAAATCCACCTTGTAGAAATCGACCCACGGCCGGAGGTACTCCACCACCTCTTTCGTGCCGTTGCCGTTCGAGACGTACGACGTGTGCAGCCCCTGCCGCCGCGCTTCCTTGAACACCTCCACGCCCCACTCGCTCGTGATCAACGGCTCGTTGTACGTGCTCGTGACCGTATCGACGCCATACTTGACCGCCAGCTTCACGAACTGTTCTGCCGTCATTGGGATCGGCGGCGCCGTGCTCCGCGGGTCGCGCAATGCCTGCGAAGTAAACCAATTCTGGCAATAACCGCAATGCAGGTCGCACCCCAGCATTCCGAAACTCATCGCCAGCGTCCCCGGCAACGCATGGAAAAATGGTTTCTTCTCGATGGGATCGCATTGCAGCGCGCCGAAGTAGTTCCACGGCACCAGCAACGTCCCGCCGCGATTGAATCGCACCCGGCAGATGCCGTCGTGTCCCTCAAGAATCAGGCACCGGTGACCGCACGCGTAGCAACGCACCTTCCGGTCGGGCAGCTTCTCGTACAACTCCCCTTCTCTCGTGAGCCGCGACAGCGCCTCGCCCAACGTGTCCGTCGCCCCGGTCGCCCCCGCCTCGCGACCTCGCGTCAAAACTGGATCTGACTTCGGCATGGAACACCATCTCCGATACAGCCCACACTACCACTTGTGGGAATGCGTTTCCAACATTGCAGCGTTGCGGCACTGGTACAGTTTCATGATTTCCCTCGCGGAGCGATAACCCTCAGTGCCGCGGTGTCTTGTCAGCCCTGGTCGCCGACGCAGACGAAGGCGGACGTCTTCCGATTTCGAACACTCTCATTTCAAACCCGGCCACCGCCCCGCCGTGCCTCAAATTGGCTTCGCTTTGGGTTCGGTTTGGTCAAAACCGCCCCGTTTTCGACACCGAACACCACTCCAGCACCCCTAAAATGGGTTCGGTTTGGTCGACCGAACCCAACCCCTATTTTCCACAACCTATTCATGTATGGATAGATACGCATATTTCAAATGGGTTCGCTTGGCAAAAAAGTAATTTTATAGAGAGCCCCCCCCTCCCAACCGCCTCTCCCTGCCCCGATTCCGAGATCGGGGCGAGGCGTCCGCTCCGCTCCTTCCTCGCAAAACGTATGTCAAACAACTATCGCCCCTATACCACCCCCACAACGCCCTGTCCAGCATAAATATCAATTATCGATACTCATCCTCTCTGGTGCGCTGTCCCCAGCGCATCCGGGTTGGGCGGTATAGCGTGCGAAGCTGAGCCCGAGGGTAGGGCGGAGCCGAGTCCGACGGAGCCGAGTCCGACGAGACGCCGCACGCCGTACTCCCCGGCAAACGCCATGCGCAGCAGGGCAACCGAGCGAGTGCAACGTTTGGAAGCTTTGGAAGCTTTTTTTCAAAAGTCCAGGCTGCGGTACCCTCAGAACCAAACTGTACGTGTACCAGCGTTGCGCCCGCTTACCAGGCACGCACTCCGACCTCGCCGCTTTGCACTCTTATTCCTCGCCGTCGTAGTAATCCAACTTCTCGGAGCGGATCAGTCTGCCCTCGGGTGAACGCACCATCCATTTCTGGCTGTCAGGATAGTGGCACGACTCGCCCAATCGGATTGTCCGCGACAACGTAGATCAGAAGATCTTCCGTGCCGTCGTTCGTCATCTGGTGCGGTTCGCCCGGTTGGAAGATAAACGCGTCACCCGCTTCGATGGGGGTCGTCCCGTCCTTGTGTCGGACAACGCCCTTGCCCGAAATCACATGGTAGAACTCCCATTGCGCGCTGTGTGAGTGATACGGGTATGGCGTTTTTCCCGCCGGCACGCGCAGAATCTCCACGTCAAACGGATGCCGCTCTTTCAGGTCCGTCGATTGCGGCTTGCGCCCCAATTCCTCGGATATCCCCTTGCCCGACCCGACAAACTTCCCTTTGGGCGAAGCCCAGGTGTACTCCGCTATATCCTTCGTGTTGATCTTGTGCATCCCGCCAGAAGGACATCCTACTTCTTGACGCTAACGCCCCGACGGATGTACGTCGGTACGTCGAGGTCTTCGCCGTTATGAAGCGTCGGCTCGCTCCGGTCGAACCGGCCCCGGCTCACGCCTTCCAGCGGCAACGTCTCCTGCTTCGCCTTCGACGATGACTTCCGCGCCATGACGGGTTCCGCTGCCGGCGCTTCGTCCGCAACAGGCTTCGTCGCGGGCGCAGTCGAACTCGCTGGAACAGTCGCCGCTGCGGTGCGCGGGTTGCGCGACAACGCGGCATCGCCGGGACGCGCGAATGTCAGTGGCTTTGTCGCGGCCGGCTGCGGTACGACCCGGCGCGGCATGATGTTGGCCGCCGCGATCACTGTCACCGCCAGTTTTCCGCGGTACGCTTCGTCGATGGCCGCTCCCATGATGATGTGCGCGCGGTTCGCCAGCCGCGAAATCGGCTCGACCGCTTTCTGGACGTCCGCCAGCGTCAAATCCGGTCCGCCCAGGACGCTTACCAACACGCCCTCGGCCTTGGCCAGCACGTCGCCGCCGTCCAGCAACGGATTCTCCAGCAGCGCCTTGACCGCCTCGCGCGCCTTGTTCGCGCCTACCGCCAGCCCGTACGTGAATATGCCGTCGCAGTGCTTCGACCCCAGCGTCGTGCGCAGGTCGGCAAAATCGAGGTTGATCAATCCCTTGCGCGACAGGAGTTGCCACACCGATTGCACGCCGAGAATGAAATTCTCGTCCGCCCGCCGGAACGCGTCCACCACGCTCGCGTCCGCCCCCGCAATCCGAAAAATCTTGTCGTTGGGAATGCAAATGACCGCGTCCGCCTGCGCCTTGAGTTGTTCCAGGCCCGACAACGCCTGTTGTTTGCGGCGTTCGCCCTCGAACGAAAACGGCAGCGCGACAAACGCCAGCACCAGCGCCCCTTGCTCCTTCGCAATCCGCGCGATGATCGGGCTCGCGCCCGTGCTCGTGCCGCCGCCCAGGCCCGCCGTGAGAAACACCACGTTCGCGCCCTGCGCCAGCGCTTCGATTCTCTCGGCGTCGTTCTGCGCGGCCCGCGCCCCAATCTCGGGTTCACCGCCCGCCCCCAGCCCGTGCGTCACGGCGGCGCCGATCTGCAATTTCTCCGCGCCGCTGATTTCATTCAGCGCCTGCACGTCCGTGTTGATGGCGATCAGGTCGACGCCTTCCAGCGTGGGATTGCCTTTCGACCGCACCTCGGCAATCTGGCTGATCGTATGGCCCCCCGCGCCGCCCACGCCGAAAATCTTCAGTCGAATCCTTTGCCCGGGCGCCGATTTCTTTTCCATGGTCTCGCTGGTTTCCTGTTGTGCCGCTGATGGCGGGGCTGCACTCGCACTGTCTTTGCGTCGAATCGTCATCACCGTTCTCCGGGTTACATGTACGCGCGCACTTTCTGGAGCAGGTATTGAAACGACTGGCCTACCTTGCGCAACGCCGACGGCGCCTGATGTTGGTCGCGTTGCGACCCCAGTGCGTAACGCACCAATCCGATCGCGGTCGAATACTCCGGGCTTTCAATCGCCGACGTCGGCCCGCCCACCGTCAAGCTGTGCCCGATGTGCACCGGCAACCCGAATACCTGCGCTGCCAGTGGTTCCATGCCGTCCAGCCGCGCGCAGCCGCCCGTGATGAATACACCCGCGCCGAGATAATCGAATAACTTGTGTTTCTCCAGTTCCTTCTTTACCAGCGTCAGCGTTTCCTCCGCGCGTAAATTCATGATGCGGCAAAGCTGCTGCCTCGATACCTGTCGATCCGGCAGTCCGACTTCCCGCTTGAGCGTGATTACTTCATCTTCCCCCGGGACCGTCACCGAGCCGTGCTCGACTTTCAAGGTCTCCGCCCGGTTCATCGGGATCCGCAGGCCAATCGCCACGTCGTTCGTGATGTGGTCGCCGCCCACCGCGAGCACCCCGCTGTGCTGGATCGTCCCCTCGCTGTACACGATGTAATCGGTCGTGCCGCCGCCCATGTCGATCACCACCGCCCCCAACTGCTGATGCTCCGACGTGAGCACCGCCAGCGCCGAGGCGAATCCGCTCACCGCGATATTGGCCACGTCCAACGGCACGTGCTTGATGCACTTGATGGTGTTCTGCAATCGCGTGCGCACTCCATAGATGACGTGCACGTCCGCTTCCAGCTTCGCGCCGATCATGCCCACGGGATTCTGGATGCCATCGTGGCCGTCCACGAAAAAATGCTGCCGAATCGCGTGGATCACCACGTGGTCCATCGGGATATTGACGGCCTTCGCGTTGAGCAACACGTTCCGAACTTCCTCTTCCGAAATCTCGCGCTCGTCGGTCGTTACCGCCACCGTGCCGCGGTTGTTGAAGCTGCGAATGTGGCCGCCACTCACGCTCGCGTACACATTGTGAATCTCCACGCCCGCGCTTTCCTCGGCATCGGACACCGCCGCATGGATGCACTCCACCGCGGCGTCGATATTGATAATCTCGCCCTTGCGAACTCCCTCGGAATTTGCCTGCCCCACCCCGATGACCATGATGTTGCCGTCGTCGAGCACCTCGCCGACCACGGCGCAGACTTTGGAGGTCCCCACCTCCAGCCCTACGATGATTCGTTCCTTCGGTAACATGGCTGTAGCCAAACCTTTCTAATTAACAAACGTCACGGGCACGCCGCGGCTGACCGTCAGGTCCACCATCTGCACTTGTTTTTGCCGCTGCTGCGCCCATCGCAAAATCACTCCCAGTCGCCGCAACTGTTGCGGAAATTCCTCCACGTCCAATTTCACCGTCGTGTGCTGGCTCGTGGTCATCACCAATTGGCGCGGCTTGGACAAATCAATCTGCTCGACCTCCAACATCGAACCCGCCACCGCCTGGTCCAGCCTGTCCAACAACGCCAGCGCCCGGTAAATCTGCTCCGACGCAACCTGTTTGCCGACGCGCACGTCGGCCAGCGACACCCCCGTCAACATCGGCACGGCCCGCGGCATCTCGGGCTGCAGCAGCGTCCCGTCCGCCAGCTTCATCGGCTTCATCACGAAACCCGCGCGATCGATGTAGAACACCGTGTCACCCAGCTCACGGGTCGGCACCCGCAACCGCGCTACCGCAACGCGTTCGTTCACCCGGATAAACAACCGATCCGGCAAGACGCGGCGCACTTCCACCGCCCGCACCAACGGCAACATCTCCAGATTGCCGCGCACCTGGTCCAGGTCAACGGACAGCAGGTTCTGGCCGACCTGCACCCCCGCAAATTGCACGATCCGCTCCGGGGTCATCACGCCGTCGTCGTCCACGACCACCTGGCGAATCGCGAACTGGGGATTGTTGTACACAAACCGATTGACCATTCCCTTCGCCAGCCGATACGTCCCGAACCCGGTCAACGATAATGTGCCCAGCGCGAGAATGATTGCCGCCATCACGCGTAGCCGTCGCAAGGTCCGTCCGCGTGTCTGCACTTTCACGTCCAGCAGGTACTCCGGGCGCCTTTTTCTCCGGTTGCCGAGCTTCATCATGAAATCGAGACCGTCTCCTTCTTCATCGCGCCCGCCCGGTGTTTGCCGTTGCGCGCCATCGCCATCTGCACCAGCCGGGCGCACAAATCCGGAAACTCAATCCCCGCCGCGTGGGCCGCCTTCGGGACCAAACTGGTCTCCGTGAATCCCGGGACCGTGTTCACCTCAAGGACCAGGGGCCCCCCATCCCCCGCCAACATGAAGTCCACCCGCGAAAAGTCGCGACAACCCAGGCAATCGTGTGCTCGTAATGCCAGCGCCTTCACCTGCGATTCGAGGTTCTTGTCCAACGGCGCGGGCACGAGGTAATCGGTCTGGCCCTTCGTATACTTCGCTTCATAGGTGAAAAAATCGTGTTTCGGCCGGATCTCGATCACCGGCAACGCGCGCCCGTCAAGGATGCCAACCGTCAATTCGCGCCCCGCGATGAATTGTTCCACCACCAGGTGATCGTCATAGTGCCACGCAATCCGACAGGCCTCTTCCAGCTCGCCTTCCGCTTGCACGATGCTGATCCCCACGCTCGATCCCTGCCGCGACGGCTTCACAACCAGGGGAAAACCGAGTTGCGCCAGGCGCGACAGGTCGGTGTGTTCGCGATCGAACACTTCGTATCTCGGGGTCGGAATCCCCGCGACCAGAAACGCCTTCTTGGCGGCGATCTTGTCGAACGCCCGCGCGCTCGCGTCCGGGCCGGAGCCGGTGTACGTGATGCCGCCGTTCTCGAGCATCCGCTGCAGCGTGCCGTCTTCGCCAAACGTCCCGTGCAACGCGAGAAAGGCCACGTCCACGTTCGTCGGCATCGTGAACGAGCTGTCCTTGATGTCAATCGGCACAACTTTCGCGCCGCCCGCCGCCAGCGCGTTGGCCACCGCCGTGCCCGACCGCAGGGACACTTCGCGCTCGGCCGAAGGCCCCCCCATCAACACCGCGATCTTCAGTATCTTCATGGCCGCCATTCTCTATGGTTTCTTCGTTCCCAGGATCATCACTTCGGGTTCGAGATCGATCCCCCGCTCTTGGCGGACCCGCTCACGGACCGCCGCGATCAACTCCAGCACGTCGCTGGCGGTCGCCTTGCCTTCGTTCACGATGAAATTCCCATGCACCTCGGAAATGCGCGCGCCACCGATGGACATCCCCTTCATCCCCAATTCCTCAATCAGTTTGCCCGCCGCGATTGTCCCGGGATTCTTGAAGATGCAGCCCGCGCTCGGCTTCGCCGGTTGGGAGATCCATCGTCGCTGCGCAAACGCGCGTAGCCGGCCGTCGATCATCTTTCGCTCGGTTCTCACTCCCCGCAGGATGGCCGACAAGGCCACGTGGTTGTGGAACACCGGGCAACTGCGATACGCCACGGGCAGATTCTTCGCCTCGGCATCATAAATGTCCCCCGCGTAACTGATGTAGCGAATCCATTCGACCACGTCGAACGTCTGCTTGCCCATCGCCCCGGCGTTCATCCGCAAGGCGCCCCCCAGCGAGCCGGGAATGCCTTCCATGAATTCGAGCCCGCCCAGTTCGTGCCGGGCGGCGACCGTAACAATCGTCTTCAGCCGTGCCCCGGCCCGCGCCAGGATTCGCTCGCCATCCACTTCGACTCTTGAGAACTCGTCGTTCGTCAGGCTGATGACCACCCCTTGGATGCCGCCGTCCAGCACCAGCAGGTTCGTGCCGCGACCCACCACCGTCACCGGAATTTCCCGAACGTGGCAGTAATGCAGCAGTTGCGCCAGATCCCGCTCGTTGGCCGGCTCGATCCAGAACTCAGCCGGACCGCCCACGCGCATCGACGTGTGTCGCGCCATCGGCTCGTTGCGCCGGATCTTCGCCTTGTCCGACATCAACACCTTCAGGTCCGCCTGCATGTCCGTGGATCGCTTCTCCGGGGTCGGGGTGTTCGGCCCACGCGCCCGGAGCTTTTGGGCCAGCGCCTCGGCCACCTTGTAGATGTCTCCCGCTCCCATGGTCAGGATGATGTCTCCCGGTCGTGCCTCCGCGAACAACCGCGCCACCAACATCTCAAAATCCGTCTCCAACACGATCTCCCCCTGCCCCGACGCCGCCACCGCCTGGTACAACGTCCGCTCGTTGACGCCTTCGATGGGCTTTTCGCCCGCCGCGTAGATGCCTGTCAGGAACAGCTTGTCCGCCCCGACAAAAGCCGAGCCAAACTCCTCGCGCAATGCCCGCGTCCGTGTGTACCGATGCGGCTGGAAGGCCACGAGCAGCCGGCGGTACCCCGTGCCGTCTTCCTTCGCCAGCATCGTGCGCGTCGCGGCAATCGTCGCGCGCGTCTCCGTCGGGTGGTGCGCATAATCGTCCACCACGAGAATGCCGCCGTCATCGTACTTGCGATCAAACCGTCTCTTCGCGCCGGTGAATTGTTTCAGTGCGTCCGCGATTTTCTCGAACGGGACGCTCAATTCGTCAGCCACGGCAATCGCCGCCAGCGCATTCGTCACGTTCTGTTGGCCCGGAATACTCAGCTCAATCACGCCGATCTGCTGATCCCGACAGGCGACGCGAAATCGCGAGCCGCACTTCGTTTGTTCGATGTCGAGCGCGCGGTAATCCGCCTTCGGGGAAAGTCCGAAGGTAATCGCCGCACGGCATTTCGGGGCGAGGCTCAGGCAGTTCGGGCAATCCGCGCACAGGAACACCGTCTTGTGGGTGCTGGAGAAAAACGTCTCGAACGTCTCCCGCAGTTTGTCCATCGAACCATAGTGGTCCAAATGCTCGGGCTCAATATTGAGGCACACGGCATACTCCGGGCTGAACCCGGCCAGGGTGCCGTCACTCTCGTCCGTCTCCGCCACAAAGTATTTGCCGCCACCAACCTGCGCGTTCGTGCCCAACGCCGGCACGTGGGCGCCGACACAGTAACTCGGGGCGCTGTCGCTCCGAGTCAACACGTACGCGATCATCGCCGTCGTCGTCGTCTTGCCGTGCGTCCCCGCCACGGCAATGTTATTGGGATGATTCATCAACGCGCTCAGCAACAGCCCCCGCCGTACCCGCAGGATCTTCATTTCGTCCGCCGTGCGCAGCTCGACATTCTCGGCGTCCACCGCCGACGAGTACACGACCAACTCCGTGTCTTCGCTGACGTTCCGGCCCGTGTGGCCGCTGGTGATCTTCGCGCCGAGTTTTACCAGGTCCTTCAGGTCGCCGTTGGGTGACAAGTCCGAACCGGTAACGTGGTGCCCCTGTTGCAATAACAGACGCGCCAGTCCGCTCATGCCGCAGCCCCCGATGCCAACCAGGTGCACGCGGCGTGGTCGACCGCTGAGAAACTCAACCAGTTGTTGTTTACTCGCCATATCGTTCCAACAGCGTTGCAATGCGGGCCGCCGCATCCTCCACCGCCAACGAGCGGGCGGCCTCGCCCATCTTCGCCCGGCCTGCTTCGTCGTCGAGCAATCCGGTGATCACCTCCGCCAGTTGTTCGCCCCGTTCTGCGGTCCGGTCGCCGAATGAGGTTTGGTCGAAAAGCCGCGCCGCACCGGCGCGGCCAAACGCGCGGGCGTTGTGCCACTGGTGATTGCCCGCGGCGTGCGGATACGGAATCAGGATCGCGGGCAAACCAAACGCCGCGATCTCGGTCAGCGTGGACGCTCCCGATCGTGCGACCACCACGTCCGTCGCGCTATAAGCCAACTCCATTTCGTTGCAGAAACTCATCACCTTTGCCTGAAACCCATTTTTCTCATACGACTCCCGCATGAACGTCTCATCCCGCACGCCCGTCAAATGCACGAACTGGAGCGCACTCTTTCTTCCATCCAACCATGGCAATGCGCCCGCCACGGCTTCGTTGATGGCATGCGCCCCCTGGCTGCCGCCCACGACCAGCACTGTCAATCGACTCGTTTCCAAGCCGAGCCGCGCGCGCGCACCGGCCACTTTGCCGTGACACAACGCCGCACGAACCGGCGTGCCCGTCACCGTCACGGGCTTGTCTCCAAAAAAACGGGCGCAATCCGCCAAGCCAACCGCGACATGATCCGCGAATCGGCCGGCCCAGCGGTTCGCTTTGCCGGGCACGGCGTTGGACTCGTGGATCAACGTCGCCGTCCGCCGCTTGCGGTTCCACCGCGCCCCGAACACCGCTGGTGCCGACGTGAATCCTCCCATCCCGAGCACTACGTCCGGTTCAAATTCATCACAGGCGGAGGCGCACCCGCGTGTCGCCCTGGCCAACCGGATGCAAAACCGAATCAACCGACGGGGCCCCTCGTAGCCCACGGCGGGCACCGCCTCCACCGTGATGCGCGCCGATGAGTCGGAGGACTCCGGTAACGCCGCCAAAGCCGTCTGATCAACGGCCTTCTCGGAAACCAGCAGCCGGACCTGGTGCCGGCGGGCCTGCAAGGCCTCCGCGACTGCCAACCCCGGAAACAAATGTCCCCCCGTCCCGCCGCATGCGATCATGACTTTCATTCATGCAATCTGTCCGCCGCCTCCTGCCCGGCGGCGGTCCCGCCTCCTACGAGACCGTTGAACGTCGCGCGAAAAATTCCTGTTCCTCACTCTCCGTCTCCGCCGTGCCGTGACGGTAAATGCTCAACAACAAACCCACCGCCACCATGTTGAGCACCAGGTTCGATCCGCCGAAACTGATGAACGGCAGCGGCAGTCCCTTGGTCGGCAACCACGCGGTCACAACTCCGATATTGATCAACGCCTGCATCGCCAGCAGCACCGCGATGCCCATGCCGAGGTATTGCCCAAACAAATCCGATGCCCGCAGGCTGATGATCACTGCACACGCCACCAACAGCGCAAACGCCAGCAGTATTGCCAGCGTCCCAACCAATCCCAGCTCTTCACCGATGATCGGAAAGATGAAATCCGTGTGCGCCTCCGGCAGATAGAACATCTTCTGCCGACTGTTACCCAGCCCGACGCCGTTGAATCCGCCGGACCCAAACGCGAGAATCGCCTGCCACACCTGGTAGCCCGCGCCCTTCTTGTATTTGTCCAGATCCAGGAACGCCATAAGCCGGGCGGCTCGAATCGGATTGTGCATCACCAGCGTGGCGAACCCCGCCACGCCGCTCAGTAGCGTCGGCACCAGAAAACGCAGGCGCACCCCTGCCACAAACATCATCGCGAAACTCACCGACGCCATCAGGGCTGTCGAACCGAAATCAGGTTCCGCAAGCACCAACACCAGCAGGATGCCCACCACGCCCATCGGTATCGCGAAACCGCGCCCGAACTTGTTCAGACGCCGCTTCTCCTTCGCCAACCAGTGCGCCAGCCAGACTACCAGCGCCAGCTTGCCAATCTCCGACGGCTGAAAACGCATCGGGCCAACGCCCAGCCAGCGCCTGGCGCCGCCGACCTTCAGGCCAACGTGCGGAACGAGTACCAGCGCGAGCATGACCGCCGCCGCAATCAGCGCCACTGTGCCCACGGCCCGCAATCGCGTGTACGAGCCTCTCGCCGCCGTGATGCACGCCACCCCGCCCACCAGCATCCACGCCAGTTGACGTTTCAGGAGATAACGCTGGTCGCCGTAGCGGTCTTTGGCGTAGAGCGCGCTGGTGCTGAATAACATCACGACACCAACCGTCAACAAAACCAGCATGATCATAAGCAGCGCGGTGGCAGCTTTGTTCACAAGTCTGTGACTCTTTCCTTATGGCAAAGAATGTCCGCGGCTATTGGACCGTCGCATGCGAAGCGGATACTACCGGTGCCGCCAACGCAGGTGTCGTCGCAGGAGTCGTCGTGTTAGCTGCGGGCGTCGTCACCGGCGCGGTCGCTGTCGAAGCCACCGCAGCCGGCTGCTGCATCGGAATCACCAGGCGCTGGCCGTACTGGACCTTCCTCGCATCCGTGATGTTGTTCGCCTTAAGCAGGTCATCCATCTTGACGCCATACTTCTTGGCAATCGTCGACGGCGACTCGTTGAAATCCACGACGTGGATCGTTTGCCCGTTTTCCGTATACGTCCCGGGCGACTGCCACGCCGCGGACGATGTGGACGCAATGCCTCCGCTGACCGTATTGGCTGCCGCGTCAGGCGCCGCCTTGGCCGTGGCCACCGGAATGTGGAGTTTCTGTCCGACCTTTAGTGAATCCCCGCTCAGGTTGTTCGCTTGCTTGAGGGCTGCCACGGTGACGCTTTGCTTCCGTGCAATCTTCCAGAGCGAATCACCGGACTGAACGGTATAGGTCGCACTACCAGCATCCGCCGTGGTCGTGGACGAAGCTGCCGCTGTCGACGACGCTCCAGTGCCATCCGTCGAGGTCGGAACCACCGACGCTGTGGCGACGTTGGTCTTTTCCGCCTTCGCCACTACGGGTATGGACAGTTTCTGGCCGATCTTGATCGCGCTCGTCTTGGTGAGGTTGTTCGCGCGACTGAGTTCGCCAACGGTGAGGTTCTCAGCTTTCGCGATTTTCCACAGTGAATCCCCCTTCTTGACGACATACGTGTGCGCTGTGGTTGTTGGCGTAACCGCAGCAACCGTCGCGGCCGGAGCCACGGCTTCATTTCCCGCGACCGAGTTGGCCGGCGCCATCGAGGTGTTCGCGCCCGGACCTTGCGGATTTGGTATGGAGGCCGCCGCATTGGCAGGGGTCCCCGTCGTCACGTTGTCCGGTTGTTGGCCGGGCAGGTTTTCGTTGGCCGCCATGTCTGTTGGCGTGCTGCTCTTCGCCCGGGAACATCCCTCAAAGACGATGATACCCCCGATCACGAGGACGTGTAAGGCTACTACGATTAGTACGACTTTCGAGACTTTCATTGGTTCCTTTCGTTATTCCTGTTTTGATTTGCCTGCTATCGTGCAAACCGGGTTGCGTTTCTTCACTGCAAATTGAACACCTGCCGCTTGAATTCCGCGCCGCGATGTTCATAGTTCTCAAACATGTCGAAGCTGGCGCACGCGGGCGACAGCAGCACCGTGTCACCTCGGCGGGCATGACTTGCGGCGACGCGCACGGCTTCTTCCATCGAGAACGCCCGCACGCACGGCACCGCCTTGGACCAGGCATGCCACATCTTGTCCTGCGCCTCGCCAATCAGCACGGCCAGCTTGACCTTTTCAGCCACCACCTCCTTCAAGGACGCGTAATCCAGACTCTTGTCGCGTCCGCCGGCGATCAGCACCGAACGCCCCGGGAGGGAGCGCAATGCTTTCTCGACCGCGTCGACATTCGTCGCTTTGGAATCGTTGATGTAGGTCACTCCCCCGACTTCCGCCACAAACTCACAGCGGTGCGGCTGCGGACAGTACGCGCAAATCGCTTCGCGCATCCGCGACACAGGCAGGCCCATCGCCAAACCGGTCGCCAGCGTCGCAAGCACGTTCTCCGCGTTGTGGACGCCGCGCAGGTTGGTCTCGCTCATCTTCAGCAGAATGCCGCGGCACTCCGGCAACCGACACCAAATCGTCTCCCGGTCGAACCAGTCGAGCCACACATCAGCGGGGCGGTTGTAGGCGCTGAAGACAACGGAGCGGGCCTTGATCGCAATTCCCAGTCGCTGCATGTGTTCGAACGTCTCCGCACTGATCACGGCCGTGTCTTCCGCCTGCTGGTTCATGAAAACAAGCGACTTGGCTAGCATGTAATCGTCCATCGACTCATATCGATCGAGGTGGTCAGGCGTAATATTCAGCATCACCGCAACATTCGCGCGGAACTGCTCGATCTTCTCCAGTTGGAACGAACTGACCTCAAGCACGACCGCATCCAAGCCGGCGCTCGCTTCCACCGCGTCCGAAAACGCGTGGCCGATGTTGCCCGCCGCCGTGGTGCGCCGACCGCAGCCCGCTAGCATCGCGGCGATCAGTTCCGTCGTCGTCGTCTTGCCGTTCGTGCCGGTGATCGCGATGATCGGGCAGAGGCAAAACCGATACGCCAATTCCAATTCGCCGAGCAGCGGGGTGTTCTGCGTCAACACCTCGCGCACAATCGGCCGCCCGGGCGCGATGCCCGGGCTAAGCACCGCCAAATCAAAGTGCGTCGAATGATCAAACTGGTTGCCCAGCTCGACACGCACCCCGAGTCGACGCAGCCGGATCGCCCGTTCCTGCAACTGGTCGTCCATCGATTCATCGCGCACGACCACGCGCGCGCCGTCCCGTTGCAGCAACGAAGCCGCCGCCATGCCGCTCCGTCCCAGCCCCAGCACCACCACGTCCTTACCTTTCAATTCCATCGTCGGCATTTCCCCGTTACCTCAGTTTCAACGTCGCCAATCCCAACAACGCAAAAATCACAGACAACACCCAGAACCGTGTTGTCACTTTGGTTTCCGACCAACCGCGCAGTTCGAAGTGATGATGCAATGGCGCCATCGCGAAAATCCGTTTGCCGCGCAGCTTGAAGCTGGCCACTTGCAGGATCACCGAAACCGCCTCCATCACAAACACCCCGCCGACGATGATCAACACCACCTCCTGCTTGATCATCACCGCAATCGCACCGACCAGGCCGCCGATGGCCAGCGAGCCCGTGTCTCCCATGAACACCTCTGCCGGATGGCAGTTGAACCACAAAAAACCCAGACTCGCGCCGATCAGCGCCGCGCACACCACGGTCAATTCGCCCGCGCCCGACACGAACGGCACCTGCAAATAGCTGGAGAATTTGACGTTGCCCGCCACGTAACACATCACCGCGTACGTCAGGGCGACCGTCAGCGTGCAGCCGGTGGCCAGTCCGTCGAGCCCATCCGTCAGATTCACCGCGTTCGACGCCCCCACGATGACCACCACCACGACCAGCAGCGTCCACCACCCCATGTTGGCAATCACCGGCCCTTTCACGAACGGCGTCATCAACTTTCTCGCCGTCTCTCCGAAGATCGGGTCCGTAAGCAGCAGCGTTCCCACGACTAATCCCAACCCGATCTGGAACAGGAACTTCGTTTTCGCCCGCATCCCGTCGGACTTGTGCGCCTGCACCTTCGTCCAGTCGTCCAGAAACCCGATGCCGCCAAGCCAGATCAGCGTCACCAGACAAATCAATACCAGCGGGTTGGTCGGACGCGCCCAGAGCAAGATCGAGTCCACCACCGCCCAGATGATCAGCAGGCCGCCCATCGTCGGGCAGGACTTCTTCCCGTGGGCCTGCGCAAGTTCCCGCAAATCGTCTTCGCCACGGATCGGTTGCTGCAGATTCATCCCCGCCAGGCAGCGAATGAACCACGGCCCCAACGCCACGCACATCACCAGCGCCGTGAGCGCAGCGCACACCGCACGAAACGTGGTGTATTGGAACACCCGCAACGGCGAGAACCAATCCGTATACTCGCTCAGATAGTAAAACATCTCCTCCTCGGTCCTTCACTTCCTCACACCAGTGTTGCCGCACCCTGACATCGCAGTCCCCACGCAGAATCTCCGGGGCGCCTCACACCGGCGCCGCGACATCACTTCTGAATCCCTCCACGATCGTTTCCAACCGCAACCGCCTCGAACCTTTGATCAATACAAAATCTCCTTCGTGAGCCAGCGCCTGGATCGTCTGCGTCGCTTCCGCAGCTGTTGTCAGCGGCAGCACCCGGTGCGTCTCCATGCCCGCCTCAACCGCCGCCTGCGCAATCAGCCGCGCCGACTGGCCAACGGTCACAAGCAATGCCAGCCCGCAATTGGCGGACATCGCCCCGATGTCGCAGTGGGCGCGCCGTGTCCACCCGCCAAGCTCCAACATGTCACCCAACACGGCAATCTTTCGCCCCGCGCACGGCGTTTCGCGCATCATCTCCAGCGCCGCCTTCATCGAAACCATGTTCGCGTTGTAGCAATCATTCACGAACCGCACGCCATCGATCGTCACTTGCTCCATACGCATCCGCGGGAAGGTCGCGTTTTCCAAACCAATCCGGATCTCATCCAAGTCCATCCCCGCAAAGTAGCCGACTGCGGCCGCCTGCAGCGCATTGTAAATCTGGTGGCGGCCCAACGTCTTGAGCCGAACAATCACGTCTTCCCGCTTCTTGGCGATGTTCAGCCGGAATTTCACGTCGCCGTTGAACTTGATCTCACTGGCGCGGATATCCGCGAAATTGTCGATGCCGACGGTCACCACGGTCGCGTTCGTGCGCGCCCGCAGTTCCTGCCGCCACTTGTCGTCGGCATTCAGCACCGCCAAGCCGTCCCCATTCCGCGGCAACACCTCCAGCAGCGAGCCTTTCTCTTTGGCCACGCCGGCCTCGTCCCCGAAGAACTCAATGTGCCCGAGTCCGATGTTGGTGATTACGCCGATGTCCGGTTTCACCATCGCCGCCAGCGTCGCAATTTCGCCTGGATGGTTCGTGCCCAACTCGAACACGCCGTAATCATGGGCGGCGTCGAGTCGCAGGAGATTGAGCGGCACGCCAATGTGGTTGTTGTTATTCCCGGAAGATTCCACTACGTTGAACCGCTCGCCCAGCACGGCAGCGATGAGTTGTTTCGTGGTGGTCTTCCCGCTTGAGCCGGTTACGGCGACGAGACGGGTCGTTGGGGGCATCAGTCGGCGGTAGTTCGTTGCGAGTTTGTGCAATGCGGTGAGGGTGTCTTGCACTTGGAGAAGCGCCAAGGCACTAGGCGAGTTCATTGCACGGGTAGGATTCGAGACTACCGCCGCCGATGCCCCTAACTGGGCCGCATCGGATACGAATTCATGTCCATCAAAATGCGGGCCGCGCAGCGCGACAAAACAGTCGCCCCGCCGCAACGCGCGTGAGTCGGTGCTGATCCGCTCCACGAGCCGCCCCGGCTCGCCGCGAATCAGCCGCGCCTCACAAAGTTCTGCCAGTTGTTCTAGACGCAAGGGTTCCACCGGTTTCCACTCGAATGATAGTAATCTTCGACCACTTGTCGGTCATGAAATGGCACCACCGTGTCCGCAAATTCCTGATACGTCTCATGTCCTTTGCCTGCGATCAGCACCGCGTCGCCGGGCCGGGCAATGTCGAGCGCCCGCTCGATGGCTTCGCGGCGATCTTCTATGACCTGATAGCGACCCCGCGCCGCCGTCGCAAAACCTTCCTCGATCTGCTTCAGAATCCCGCGCGGATCTTCCAGGCGTGGGTTGTCGGTCGTAAGGATCGAAAAATCCGCCAGTTCACACGCGACCTGCCCCATCGGCTTGCGCTTGCCCTTGTCACGGTCACCCCCGCAACCAAAGACAACAATCAGCCGCCCCCGCGTGAATTCGCTGATCGTGGCCAGCACGTTACGTAGCGCGTCCGCAGTGTGGGCATAATCGACAAACACCCGATAGTTCTCCGGGACTTCCACCGCTTCGATACGTCCCGGCACTGATCGGAACTGCGCCAGCGCCGTTTCCGTCGTGGGCAGGTCGATGCCGAGCGCGTGACTGGCGCCGATGGCTGCCAGCGCGTTGGACACGTTATAGCGACCAAGTAATGGTAGTGATATCGGGAGGCTGCCTCGGGGCGTGTGGACGACGAAGTTGCTTCCCTCCGCCGATACGCACACGTCTGCGGCGCGAATGACTGCCGCGCTTGAAACGCCGTAACTAAGTACGGCGTGGTCCCCACCCAAGCGCTTGATCAATTCACAACCGTAGGCGTTATCCGCATTCACTACCGCACAGCCCGCTTTTCGGACAGTGCCCAACGCGCTGAACAACCTCGTTTTCGACTCAAAATAGTCCTCCATCGTTCCATGGTAATCGAGATGGTCCTGAGAAAGATTTGTGAAAACCGCGACGTCGAAATCCACCTCGGCCACGCGCTGTTGATCCAACGCGTGCGAACTCACTTCCATCGACACGCTGCCGCAACCCGCCCGCAACATCTGGCTCATCATGTCCTGGATCTCCACGGAGTCCGGTGTCGTGCGGGACGCAGGGATCACTCGTTGTCCGATTTGGTATTGCACCGTGCCGAGCAGACCGCAGGGAATGCCCGCCGCCTCCATGATCGCCCGCACCATGAAGGCCGTCGTGGTCTTGCCGTTGGTGCCGGTGATTCCGACCACCTTCAGACCCTGGGACGGGTGGTTGTAAAAATGCGCCGACGCCTGCGCCATGGAGCGTCGGGCGTCGCGAACTTTGATGCGGGTGGCGCGCGGATTGGAAGCGGCGTCACGTTCCAGCACGACCGCGGACGCGCCACGGTCGATGGCGGCCTCCACGAAACGATGGCCATCCGTCCGTCCCCCGCGCACTGCCACAAATAGGTTGCCGGGCATGACCCGGCGCGAATCGCAGGTAATCCCGGTGATTTCCTGATCCAACGTGCCGACCACGGCCAGCGGCTTCACAGTTTTGACAATCTCAGCGAGCTTCATGATAGTTTCGCCATCTCTTTCGGTGGCGTTTGGGGCTCCATACCCAGGTATTCGGCCACCTTTTCCGCCACCGCCCGGAACACCGGCCCGGCGACCGAACCGCCGTAGTACGCGCCCCCCACCGGATCATCCAGGGACACCAGAATCGAGATCTCCGGGTCTGACGCTGGGAAATACCCGATAAAGGACGAGTAGTACTTGCGGACATACTGGCCGTTCTCCACCTTCTGGGCCGTTCCTGTCTTGCCCGCGACATCGAACCCTTCGAGCGCCGCCTTCGGTGCCGTACCCTCCGGCGAAACGACCTTGCGTAAGGCCGTCGTCATGAGAGCGCACGTGCGCGACGAGATCACACGACCGACGGGTTGCGGCTGGTATTGGAAGACCGTCGTCCCGTCCTGATCCACGACGCTCTTCACGATCATCGGCTTCATCCGCACGCCGTTGTTGGCGATCGTATTCAGCGCCATTAACATCTGCAGCGGCGTGACCGCAATCTCGTGTCCCATCGGGATCCGGGTGATCGACAGGTTGTTCCAGCGGGCCAGTGGATGCGCGATCCCCGAGACCTCCCCCGGCAGGGTAATGTCGGTCTTGTGACCAAAACCGTAGCGGTGGATGTAATCAGACAGCCGCGCCGGGCCCATGCGCAGCCCCACTTTGGCCGCGCCGATATTGCTGGAGTGGAACAAAATCTCCTCAACATTCAGCACGCCGAACGGATGCGCGTCGTGCAGGATCCGTCCCGCATACATGAAGGCCCCGTTCTCGCAGTCAAATTGGTCATTGAGCGTGACGATGCCTTCGTTGAGCGCCCCCGAGCAGACGACAATCTTGAACGTCGAGCCCGGCTCCGCCACGTCGCTGATGCAACGGTTGCGGCGCGCGTCCGCCGAACTCGCGTCCATGCTGGTCGGATCGAAGGTCGGACGTGAACTCATAGCGAGAATCTCGCCCGTCTTCGGACGCGAGACGATGATTACTCCCGCCTGCGGCTTGAATTCTGCCATCGCCTTCTCAAGTTCCTGTTCCGCGATGTGCTGGACAACCTGGTCCACCGTGAGCACGACATTGAACCCGTCCCGTGGACCGGTGTTCTCCTCGCGCGAGGCCCGAATCTCACGGCCCTTGCGGTCTCGCTCGATTACTTCGTAACCGGCTTGGCCTTCCAAGTAGTCCTCCATCGACGCTTCTATGCCCTGCACTCCCTTGTGATCGGCATCGACGAAACCGATGACATGACTACCCAGCGGGCCGTTCGGATAGGAGCGGACAAACTGGTCCTCGAAGAAGATGCCCTTCAGTTTCATCGCGCGAATCTTCTGGACGGTGTCTTCGTCGAGCTTCACGCGCGGATTCAGGCGGACATACCGCGATTGGCTGCTAAGTTTCTGCGCGATCGATTCGGCGTCCATCTTGAGTAACGGCGCCAGTTTCTCCGCGATGTCAGAGGCTTGCGGCGCGGTGATCGTGGCGTCCGCCGTGACGATGCGTACGGACAGACTATTGGCGAGCAGATTGCCATTCGCATCCAGAATCGCGCCACGGCGACCTTGCCGGTGGACAACCTGCTCGCGGTTGGCCTGCGCCAAGGCGCTGAGGTCCTTGTGCTGCAGGATATGCAAATCGAAGAGCCGGAAGCTCAGCGCCGTGAACACTGACGCCAACGCGCCGACGACGATCAACGCCCTGCCTTTTTGCGGTGCCAAGATCATCGTTTCGCCAGGGTCTTCGGTTGCGCGAGATGCAATTGTGCGAGTTGTTTAGCGGGAGCCTGCGTCGGCAGGGGCGCGTTGGCCATTTGCTGGTCCCACTCCTGCCCCGGTTCGTACAGGCGCACCACCTGATTTTCCTTCGGCGACACCAGGCTGAGATTGTATTGTTGGCACTTCGCCTCCAGTTCGGCCGGCGACTCCAAGTGCGCCAGTTGTGCCGCCAGCATCGCGTTACGCTTCTGCGCCGAAGACAAAGCCGCCTCACGCCGTTTGATCTCGTCGCCCAGGCGATAGATCGCGTTCTTCTGCCAGACGTAGCCCAAGCCGCTGGTTGCAACGCAGACGCACACCACCAGCGACTTGGTCACGGTGCCGAACCTCAACGGTTCACGTTTACGATTCCGCTTCATCATGCAAATCCAGTCGGGGAGTCGGCCTCCTTGGTGCCGACCCCCCGCGGGGTTCCCCACCCCCAAAAAAAATTCTCCTGCTGCTACACTTTCTCCGCCACGCGCAACTTCGCGCTACGCGCCCGCGGGTTTGCATCCACTTCCGGCTCGCCGGCCGTGACGGGCTTCTTCGTCGCGATCCGCAACACTTCCTTGCGCCCGCACCCACAGATTGGCAGCCCCACTGGGCAAATGCAGCCGGTGCTCTTCTCCACAAAAAATTGCTTCACAATGCGGTCTTCAAGCGAATGAAATGAGATGACGGCAATCCGGGAGCCCGACTTGAGGAATTGCGTCGCCACCTCCAAGCCGCGCTTGAGATTGCCCAACTCGTCGTTCACCGCGATGCGCAACGCCTGGAAGACGCGCGTGGCCGGATGCGTTGTGCCGCGTTTCGCGCCGAGCACGCGTTCCACCAACTCGGCCAGTTGCGTCGTGGTTTCCAGTGGCGCGCGCGCCCGTTCCGCGACAATCTCACGGGCAATCGCTCGCGCGCGCTTTTCCTCGCCGTATACACGGAAAATCTTGGACAGTTCCTCCAGGCTCGCAGTGCGAAGAATGTCTCTGGCCGTGGCCTTAACGTGATGGCTCATCCGCATGTCAAGCGGTCCTTGCCGCTGAAGACTGAAGCCCCGCGCCGGTTCGTCGAATTGCCGAGAACTCACGCCCAGGTCGAACAGGACCCCATCCACCACTGTCACTCCCAGATTCATCAACACTCTCTCCAACTCCACGTAATTGGCGCGTGCCAACTGAACGCGCGCCCCAAATTCACTCAGCCGTTCGCGGCTCGCCGCGATGGCCTCTTCGTCCCAATCCAGCCCGATCAACTGCCCTTCCGGCCCGCACGCGCGCAATATTTCCCGCGCATGTCCGCCACCGCCAACGGTGCAGTCCACGTACAGACCGCCGCGGTGCGGCTGCAACTGGGTTACGACCTCCTTGAGTAGGACCGGTGTGTGGTAAGCCATGCCAAAGCTCGGATCGGAAGGAAATCGACGGCTAACTATCGCCGATCCCAGCCTCCACTGGCATACCCCACCGCCCTCTCGCGAGAGCCTGTGCTCCCGTTGTCATCGCCTTACGTGACCGCGACGGCCTTGCGAGTTCCCTCCTCACAAGCGCGCGGCACGACGACTGCCCAACATTCGTCCGACCCAATTCCCGAAACTCCTGCGCGACCAGGGATTGTCGTTGGAACGCTCGCGCTTCACGTTGCCCACGGTGTAACTCGCGGAGGTATCGATCACGTCGGTGGCCATCTCGGGCAAGTGCCCGCAGCCCCCCTCAATGATGACGGCGCCACGCGCCACAAGGCGCGACGCAGGCCGCTGTACGCCGTTGTTGCCACTGGAACGGGCCACTCGGCCGTCCAGCTTCGGAAACGGATTCATCCGCGGCAGCCGAAACTGCCGCATTTCGCCGCCCAGATTGGTCAGGCTGCGGTTCAAACTCAAAAAGTTCATGATGCCATCTTCACTCATCTACAACCTCACAATCCAACCTGTTTGGCGGCTTCCGAAAAATTCTGCATCGCATTGCGGTCCACTTCCGCCCACCGGGCCGGCGACCAAATCTCAAACCGCGTCAGCACCCCGACCAGCACGGCCTCCCCTTCGATACCCGCGTGCCGGAGAAGCTCGTCGGTCAAGCCGATGCGCCCCTGCTTGTCGCAGAGGGTGTCATGCGCGCGAGAGGCAATCAGACGTACCACGTCGCGTCGCCCATACTCGCCGATCGAAATGTCGTCGGCGCGATCCAGCATCTTCCCCATCGCGGATGCGGTCAGCGCCACCAAACAATTCTTCGGATCGGGCAACACGTAAAACTCCTGCGAGCCTCTCGCTACGGCCCGCCATTTTGCCGGTATCGCCACCCGTTTCTTCTCGTCCACCGAGTGACGAAACGTGCCGACGAATACCGTCCTTGTCAGTGCCTTTACCATGGGAGTCGTGGTTCCTCCTTGAAAACCACCATTCCCCACAACGCGCCACATTCAGCCACAACGATGGAAACGTGTCAATAACTTTTCGCAGATATTCTAAACATTTCCGCGACGACGACGGTGGGAGTCTACGTAAGCTCTTTGCAGTAGATCACTCAGGGTCTTTGGAACTTCCGAAGAGGAACACCAATGCACGCCACGCGCGATCGCGCCAGCACCGCTCGTTGTGCTCCCCGCCCTTGTCTTCGAAGTACAGAACGTCCTCGCGCGCCCGCCACCCGCGCGACAAGTAGGCTTCGTAAACCTGCCGCGATTGGCGAACCCCGTCCTGAATCGTCCCGCAGTCGAGGTAGATCCGGACATCCTGATGCTCGCGCGCCTTCACAAAATCGAGAAATGATTTCTTCTGCCGATCACGGACCTGAAATGCGCCAGAGAGACACGCCGCCTTGCCGAACGTCTCGGGAAGTTTGTGCGCCATCCACAGCGAGACCAGCCCGCCCAGCGAAGATCCCATTAACGCGGTGTGTTTCCGGTCCCTCTTCGTTGGGAATCTCCGGTCGACGTACCGCTTCACGACATCGACCACGTAGTTCGCGTACGGATGCACCAGAATGTCGTCGTAGGTCTTGCCCGGCGTGTACTCACGATACCGCGCGTGCGTATTCGGAATGCCGACAAGGATGAAGGGTTCGATTTCTCCGTTGCGCGCCAACTGATCGGCTGTTTGGTTCAGGAACCAGCCGCCGTGACCGAAACAGCAATCGGGATCATCCCAGATGTTCTGCCCGTCGTGGCAGTACAACACGGGGAACCGTCGCCGATGATCGTGCTCGGCGAGTTCGGGAAGGTACACGTAGATTGGCCGGTGCGCGAGATGACCAAATCGCGGGAGCACCTTCGACTCGTCGATGACATGAAATCGTGACGACTCGGGAAAACAAATCATGTGTGTTTCGGGAACAGCGGCGCCACCTGCCCGATCGTTGTGCCCGCTGTCAGTCGTCCCCACCCGATTTCTTCGGTGAGCCTGTCCAGTTTATCCGCAATACCAAGTTGCTCGCGCATCTGCCGCGCCGTCGTTGGCAGGAACGGCGTCGCCAGCACCGAAATCAATCGGACCGATTCCGCCAGGTTGTACAACACGCTGTCGAGTCGTGACGCCTGCGCAGGATCCTTCGCCAGTTTCCACGGGGCGCTCTCTTCGACATATCGATTCGCGCGCGTGACCAACTGCCATAAATCCGTGAGTGCGCCGCCGGTATCCAATTCGTTCATGCGTTGCTGGTAGGATGCTGCCACCTTTTCCGCGGTCGTGCGCAAATCGCCATCCAGCGCGTCGGGGTTACCGGCCTTCGGCACCGTGCCCTGGCGGTAACGACCGATCATCGAGAGAGATCGATTCACCAGATTGCCGAAATCATTCGCCAAGTCGGCGTTGTACCGCTGCTCCAAGCGCGCCCAGGAGAAGTCGCCATCGCCGTTGAACGGCACTTCGCGCATCAAGTAATAGCGCAATACATCCGCGTTGTATTTCTCCAGGACCTCCGTCGGCTCGATCATCGTCCCGCGCGTCTTGCTCATCTTCTCGCCTTCGACCGAGAGGAAACCGTGGGCGAACACCATCTTCGGGAGCGGAACCCCGGCAGCCAGCAGCATCGACGGCCAGATCGTGCAGTGAAACCGCGTGATGTCCTTGCCGATGATGTGCGCGTCCGCCGGCCACCAACGCTGAAACTTCGCTTCATCGCTGCCGTAGCCGATCGCGCTGATGTAGTTCGACAGCGCATCAAACCAAATCCAGATGGTCTGCTCTGGTTTGATCGGACTCGGTATACCCCAGCGGACGTTGCTGCGTGTGAAGCTGACGTCTTGAAGCCCCTCCCGCAACAGCCCGAGGATCTCGTTTCGCCGAATCACCGGTTCAATGCGAAACTCCGCCGTCTCGATCAACTTCTGCAACGGTTCTTGAAACGCGCTAAGTTTGAAAAACAGGTTCTTCTCCTTGACGCGTTCCAGCGGACGCTTATGAATCGGGCACTGTGAATCCGGCGCGTCCTTTTCCGTGTAGTAATTCTCGCAACTCGGGCAATACAGCCCCTCGTAGTCGCCTTCATACAGATAACCCGCCTTCGCGATCCGCTCGAACAGGAGCTTCACCGCGGCTTCGTGCTGCGGATCCGTCGTCCGGACGAAACCATCGTAGGAAATGCCGAGCTTGGCCCACGTGTCGGTGAAGGCGGAAATCATGCGGTCGCAGTATTCGCGCGGCGTGATGCCCTCCTTCTCCGCCTGCCGTTGCACGTTTAGGCTGTGCTCGTCCGTGCCCGTCAGGAAAAACACTTCGTCGCCGCGCAATCGATGATACCGCGCGCAAACGTCCGCACCGATCTTCTCCAGCGCGTGCCCGAGATGCGGACGCGCGTTAATGTAGTCAATGGCGGTGGTGACGTAAAATTTCATCGGCGCGGGATATTCGCAGGTTGCCCTTACCGAGTCAACCGTCTCACTTCCCGCCCAACCGCTCCAGCATCGTCACGATGGCGAGAATGCAGATGGCCTGCACGATGACAATCAGTGCGGCGGTCATTTGCGACCACAACAGCGCCATCGCTCCAAGACCAAGGGTGAGGGTAATCAGGTAGATCAGTGTGACCGCCCAGCTTTGCGGCAGACCGAGCCGTACCAGCCGATGCGAAATGTGGTTCACGTCCCCCAGATACACCGGCTGGCCGTGGCGAATGCGAATCCACATCACCATCACGAGATCGAATAACGGCACGGCCAGCACCAACAGTGGAATCAGCACGGGTAGCAGCGTCGGTGTCCCGCGTCGATAAAACGTCACGCAGATGGGCAGCACCGCCAGCATATAACCCACAAAATGGCTGCCGGCATCGCCGAGGAAGATGGTCGCCGGTTTGAAGTTGTGCGGCAGAAACCCCAGCAGGGCCCCCGCCAACGCGAGTGCGATGAGGCAGACGAAATACTGGTGTTGAATCCCGGCGATAAACCCAAACAGGCCCGCGCAGACCAATCCGATCCCCGCGCACAGTCCGTCCATGTTATCGAGGAAGTTCATTGCGTTCGTGATGGTCACAATCCACAGGATCGTCAACAGGTAGTTCACAAACTTGATGGGGATGAATACCGTGGCGCGGATTCCCGCCAACGCCACGAATAACGCGATAGCGACTTGCACGATCAATTTCGTGCGGGCGTTCAGTTCGTACCGGTCATCGTACATCCCGAGCGCCACCATCAAACCGCCCCCCAACAAGATCACCAGCAACTTCGGCCAGACCGAGAACGCGCCGTCCAGGTACATCTTCACATCGGGCATATCAATGAACGGCAGATCCACCCGGCTTCCGAGCGGAAGGACGACGAGGTAGTTGAACATCACGTTGGCGGCGAAGGCGCAGAAGATTGCCAGTCCCCCCAACAGCGGCATCGTTTCCGTATGGATCTTCCGCTCACGGTCGGGCTGGTCGACATAGCTCCACTGGAAGGAAAGTTTCTTGCATCCCGGCGTGAGAAGCAGCGCCAGCACGAAGCTAACGTCAAACACGTAGAAGTAAACGAGCAGCCAGTGCATGTCAGTGCCGCGCTGCCCACAGTCGCCGGTACAACTCGTCGAGTTGTTGCACCATTCGCGCCTCCGAAAAACGCTCCGTGACCAGTTTCCTGCCCTGCGCGCCCATTGTATGGGCCAGGCTCGTATCCTGCAACAACCGAATCACCGCACCGGCCAATGCGGTTCCGTCTTCCGCACGCACGAGCAGGCCGGTTTGCCCATCGAGGCACACTTCGCGCGCGCCATCCACGTCGAAGGCCACGACCGGCTTGCCGCATGCCAGCGCCTGCGGGATCGCCCGCGGCAATCCCTCACGCAATGACAAGTGCACCAGCAAATCCATCGCCGCCACGAAACGCGGGATCTCCGGCGGCGGCACCAGCCCCGCAAAGACAAAGCGACTCCGCAATCCCATTTCCGTCACGAGCCGCTCAAACCGTTCGCGATAAATTCCATCGCCCACCAGCAGAAACTTTACGTTCGGCACCGCCGCTACGATGCGCGGCGCCGCCGCGAAGAGAAATTCGTGCCCCTTTAACCGAAACAGCCGCGCCATCTTGCCCACTACCAGATCCTCTTTCGAAATCCCGAGGGATTCGCGAAACGAATCGTCGCGCGGTGCGTTGAGGAACGCGTCGATGTTCATCCCGCTGTGAATCGTCACATATTTATCCGGCGTGCCGATACCCGCCGCCAGATACTGTTCCGTCATCGCGTCGGCGACCGAAACAAACTGCGTTGTGCACGCACCAGCCACTTGTTCCGCCCACCGAAACACCCAGTTGCCCAGCGGATTCTGGTAGCGGTAAAACGACGGGCCGTGAATCGTGTGCACCACGATTGGCACCCGCGCGAGGCGGGCCGCGACGCGCCCGGCAAACCCCGCCTTCCCACTGTGGGTATGCACGACATTATATCGCCTGCTCACGAAGAGCCGGCGCAACGCCGTGACCGCCCCCGCGTCGAGCCACGGATTTGGCGCACGGCGCAATTCGTCCACAATAATAATGGGCACACCCACCGCCGCGGCTTGGTCGGAGAGCGAACCTTCTGGCCCCGTTTGTGGGCCGCTGAGCAGATCCACGTCGTGGCCCAGTTTTCGCAAACCGATGGAACTGGACACGGTGTTCTCCTGCGCTCCACCGACAATCAACCGCGTAATGACGTGACAGATTCTCACCTGGGACTCTTCAGTTCATAGACGGCGCACGGTCCCGACACATGGACGGGCCGTGCATACTTTTCCAGAAAACCCTCAAGGAACCCGGGGTCTACGCCAGACATGTATCCGAAGCTGGTTCTCAAGCGGTTGTACTCGGAGGTGTTCACGTACACGTGCGTGATATGCTGGCTGCGCATCAAATTGAACAACCCTCCGGCATCCTTTGACTGTCGCATCATGGCCTCCAACGGGGGCTGGTCAAACGCGGTATTCCACACCACCTCGTGACGCGCATAATACGCACGCGCCTCGCCGACGTAGAGCACTTTGGCTGACAACGGCAGATGGTCATTCATCCACACAATCGCCTCGAACAATCCACCGCCCATTTGCTGGATAAACTCCTTGCGTGAAACCTGTCCCAGGGCGTATTGCACGGCGTTCATCCGCGGAGGGAGTTTCTGGTATTCCTGCTGATCCACCAGCGCCACCGTCGCTGCCTCCACCAAACTGATTGCCAAGACCGAACCCACAGCCAGCCGCATGGCCCATCGCGCCAGCCGTCCCTTCTCCATGGTGTGCATCGCATACGCGCCCTCCAGCGCTGCCAGAGGAAATGCGGGGAACAAGAAGCGCCATGGGCGACTCGTCAGCAAAAACCATCCCGTGTACGCAGCTACGAACAGCCAGCCGGCGCGGCGCGAGGATGGCGTTACCTTCTTCAACAAGAGCACCAACGGCGCGGACATGAGCAGTAACGGCAAGGCCGATATCGCGCCTCCGACAGTATGACCTTCGCTGTCGAGAGACGGGGGAAAGGAATACTGCCACGCCAAGCCGACAAACTCTTTCCAATCATTCCAGCCGAAACTCCCGTAGTCGTGCCGCGACAGAAGAGCCGCCTGTGCGGCGCTCCAATGGGGATTGTGAAACACGCTGTTCAACATTGGATAGACCGGGTTGCCCATCAACAACCAGTTCTTCACCAGCCAGGGAACCATCCACACCGAAGATAAAAGTAGGTATGCGATTGCTGGTTGAAGCGACCTTGTCACGACCACCACGAAAACAATCGACGGCAACAGCACGACGGGAACGGCCGTCCACTTAGTCGCAACCGCCGCGCCGGTTGCCAGCGCTGATAGCCATAACCAATGGTCGAACAGACCGTCCTCCATCCGCATGCGATCCGACCACAACAGCAAGGCCCCGAACGCCAGCGCACCGAAGAACGTCGTGGCCAGATCGATGCGCGCTGTCGAGCCCAGATCCTGCACAAAAGGAATACAATAGAACAGCGCCGCGGCCATCACGCCCGTCCGGCGTCCCCAGAACCGCGAGCCGATCCCGTAAATCACGACCGCCGTCAGGACTCCAAAACTCCAGTGCAACAGCTTGGCGGCGCCGTCGGAGGATGTCCCCAGCGCGAGCAAATACAACATTTCCGTCAGTTGCGTTACATTCGAAAAGAAGTTGTGCGGCAACGCGATGATGTGGCCGGCTTTTATGTACTCCGCCAATGTGCCGAGGTGATACTCCAATTCGTCGTACTCAAACGGCGGCAACGAGGCGCAAACCAGATTCACCAACGCCACGGCGATGACACTCGCCAACACCCCTCTCGTCCAACCATCCAGTTTTTCCGAACTGAATCCAATCTGATGAAAAAACCGGCGCGGCGCGGGCAAGGCCCAACATCCCGCCAGTAGAAACGCCCACGGCACCCCGGATATGGAAACCGCCCCAATCAGCAAGATGGCCACAGACTCGACCCACAATCCGGCCGCCAGGCAAAACAGCGCAGTCAGGAGGTCTTTCCCAGGCGTCCATCGCTTGAGGACCACCGCGCCGACCGCAAACCCTGTCGCCAAGATCGCGGCGACACAGCCCGCATCCATCAATCTCCCCCGCCAAAACTCCACGAAATGCGGTCCGACGGCGAGCACAGACAGTGATGCGCCCACCAACCGCGCGAGTTGCACCGTCATGAGCCAACCATCACATCGAAACAGGAGAACAAAGGCCACGATCGCCACCCAGCCGATCGTCAGGAGTTGCGTCAACCCAGGCGCGAAACGGAACGCTACGGCATCCGTGAACTCAGTACGCATCGGTTGCCGATCACTCTCGCGATTCTCCCGCGCTCCGCCGACAATCAACCCCGTGATGGCGTGATAGATTCTCATCGTTTACTTCGCCAATTCATACACGATCGCCCGTGCCGAACCGTGGATTTCCGTTGCGTGCTGCTGCAGGGTATTTCGAATCAGGTACCAATTCGCGTCCAACATGTAGTTGTATCCCTTCTGCAATCGTTGCAACTCCGGAAAATTCACGTACACATGCGTGATGCCCCGGGCGCGCATGGCCGCCAGCAATTCGTCCGTGGTCTTCGCCTCGCGTGACATCGCCGTAAGTGGATGCTGGTCAAATGCCGTACTCCACAATACTGGTTGCCCCGCATAGTACGCGCGGGCTTCTCCCACGTAGAGCACCTTGGCGTCCTTCGGCAGGTTTTCGTTCATCCAAATCACCGGCTCCAACATTCCCCTTCCCACCCGCGCGACGAACTCGTTCCGCGTGAACTGTCCGAGCGCATAGCGCACGAGATTCATTTGAGGGGTCGCCCTTTGCGGACTCTCCGTATCCAGCAAATCATTCATGGCAAGCGTCGCCAGACTGGCCGCCATCACGATTCCGACCGAACATCGCACCGCAAACCGCGTCATCCTGTCCCGGCCCAGTTTTTCCATGGCGAAAGCCGCCGTGACCGCCGCCACGCCAAATGCCGGGAACAAGAACCGCCAAGGTCGAAAGGTGAAACAGTACCAGCTCACGCACGCGCCCACGAACAACCATCCCAAGCGTTTCGCCGCTGGTTCCGCTCGCGGAACCAGCAAGACCAACGGCGCTGTCATCAGCAACAGCGGCACGGCTCCCGGCTCGGTGAACGAGTACTTCCAGAGCAGTCCCAGGAATTGCCACGGCGCCCCCCACCCGAACGTCGGAGCATGTTTCTCGGAGAGAACAATGGCTTGGTCCGCGTTCCAGTGGAGGTGCGGGAACCACGCAGATAACAGTGGATACACCGGGTTGCCGGTGAGCCGCCAATTCTTTACCAGCCATGGCAACACCATCGCGACCGCCAACAGGCAGAAGACCCCCAGCAATGGATACTTCCGACGGGACACAAACATCAACGCCACCGGCAACAATACGACCGGAACGGCCGGCCACTTCGTGGCCGCCGCCGCGCCGGCGCAGAGAGCGGACAACCACACGAATTCCCTCTTGTCTTCTTCCGACCACAGCACGATCGCCGCAAACGCCAGCGTCGCGAAGAACGTCGTCGCCAAATCGATTCGCGCTGTCTGGCCCAAGTACTGCACGAATGGCACACAATAGAAGAGCGCTGCCGCAGTCAGCCCCACCGCTTTCGACCACAGGCGCTGGCCCACGCCGTACACGGCCAACGCGCTCAGAATCCCGAACAACCAATGCAGCAGCTTCGCCGCGATGTCCGACGTCGTCGTTTTCCCCAGCAGGTACAACATCTCGGTTACTTGCGGCATGTTCGAATAGAAATTGTGGGGGAGGAACACAATGTGGCCCGCGCGTTGATAATCCGCCAGCGCGCCCAGATGGTATTCCAATTCGTCGTACTCAAAGGGCGGGGCCAATGCGCCCACGAAGTTGAGAGCCGCGGCGAGCGCGATACACGCGATCATCCACTTTCCCCACCCATCTATGTGTTCCGTCGAGACATAAACATCGCGAAGGAACTTCCGCGGCGCCGGCAAAAGCCAGCAGGCCAGCGTAAGAAACACATACGGAACCTTCGCGATGCTCACCGCCCCCACCAGGAGCGTTAGCACCGCCAAGAACCACAGGCCGACCGCCACGGCGAACAGGACACCGAGCGCGTCACAGCGCGCAATCAACCGATTCCCCACGGTCGCGCCCAAACCCAACGCCGCCGCCACGATACCGAGAACGCAGACAACATCACAAGCCCGTGCCGTCCAGAATTCCCTGAAGTGCGGGCCGACACGAAGCCCCGGCAATGACGCGCCGACCATGTCCGTCAGTTGCATCGGCAAGACCCATGCGCCAGATCGGACGAGATAAACGAGCGCCAAGCCGGCCACCCAAAGGATCCCGACGGGCCGGGCGAATTCCGGGCGAAGCCACGCGGACGGGGCACGATCCGAAACGGTGTGCATTGGCCGCCATTGTAGCGGCCAATGCCCGATGCGCAAGCCGACTAGTTGCGGCATCGGCGCCACGGATTCTCCTTGTCAACCGCCAGACCCTTTGTTCTGATGCCCGCCAGCGTGGCCTATTTCATCCACCTCAACCAGCAGACCACCGGGCCGTTTTCCGAGGACGAGGTGCGCGCCAAATTCCGCGCGGGCGAGATCAAGGAGGATACGCTGGTCGCGAAAGCAGGCAGCGCACATTGGACTCCCTTGTCGGAAACAACCTTATCGGAGTCGAAGAACCAGCTGAAACCCGGGGCGACCGAGTCAACCACCGCCACGTCAAGCGACCTGCAATTCGACCGCGCCGAGTTCGCCCAACCAAAATCAGGCGCGGTCACGTGCTCGGTGTGCAAGCAGGCGGTTCACGACGCCTACTTCCACATCAACGGTCTCGTAGCCTGCGCCGCCTGCAAAGAGAAAATTGAAACCTCGGGCGCGGGCCGCGTCACCATGACCGGATTCGGCAAGTCCCTGCTCTTCGGTGTGGGAGCCGCCATCGCAGGCTCAGTCGTCTGGTATGCCGTCACTAAAATCACCGGTCTTGAAATCGGTTTGATCGCTATCGCGGTCGGGCTCTTGGTGGGCATGGCTGTGAGGAAAGGCTCACGCGGATGGGGTGGCTGGCAGTACCAGACGCTGGCGATGGTGCTGACCTATCTCGCAATCGTCGCTACTTACGTGCCGCTGCTGCTGAAAGGAATGGGCGCGCAGGAACATGCCATCACGCTCCCTCTTGTGATCTATGTGATTGTTTTCGCATGTGCGGTGCCGTTCCTGGCAGGAGCACAAAACTTCCTGGGTTGGATCATCATCGGCATCGCGTTGTATGAGGCCTGGAAGATCAACCGTCGCGTGCCGCTGGAAATCACCGGGCCCTACAAGATCGCGCCAACATCGAGCGTGCCGTAGTCAAACCTGTCCCTCCCGTGCAACCGAATTACCGACAACCACCCGCGCCCGCCGCCCCGTCGTCATGTCCCCAATGCGGCACCGAGCTGGCCCCGAGGTTACTTGTCTGCCCCAAATGCCATCGCCTGGTCCACGCCGAGGACTTGAAACGGCTGGCGGCCGGAGCCGAGGGCGGCGAACAGGCCGGCGACCTGACCCTTGCGCTGTCCCAATGGCGCGAAGCGCTGGAGTTTCTCCCGCACGATTCCCGGCAGTACCAAGCGATCTCCGAGAAGGTTGCCGCGTTGAGTGCGCGGGTTGACACCGGCACATTATCGTCGCCAGGAAAATCGCGACCGAGTCCGTCGCAAGCGGCGGCGGCCAAGAAGACCCGTCTCGGCAAAGCCTGGGCGTGGACGGTTGCGGCCCTCGGCCTCTTGTTGACCAAGGGCAAGCTGCTTCTTCTCGGCCTGACGAAAGCCGGCACGCTCTGGACGATGGTGCTGGCCTTCGGCGTGTACTGGACGATCTGGGGTTGGAAGTTCGCGGCGGGCCTGGTCCTGTCGATCTACATCCACGAAATGGGCCACGTCGTGGCGCTGTCGCGTTTCGGGATCAAAGCCTCCATGCCGATGTTCATCCCCGGCTTCGGCGCGCTGATCCGCATGAAGCAGCATCCCGCCTCGCCGCGCGAAGACGCGCGTGTCGGTTTGGCCGGTCCGCTGTGGGGACTCGGCGCGGCGGTGGCGGCATACGGCATCTACGAACTCACCGGCGCGCCCATCTGGGCGGCCATCGCCCAGGTGGGCGCGTGGATCAACCTCTTCAACCTGCTCCCCATTCCCCCGCTCGACGGCGGACGCGGTTTCCACTCGCTCTCACGCGGCCAACGCTGGATCGTCGTCGCCGCGATGGCGGGGATGTGGGCGGTTACGAAGGAAGGTCTGCTGATCCTGCTGGTCATTGTCGCCGCCTGGCGCGCCCTCAGCGAAAAAACCAAGGTCGAACCCGACCCCAAAGGCCTGCTGCAATACGCCCTCCTCGTCGTCACCCTCTCCGCCATGTGCCTGATCCCCGTGCCCGGCACAGCACCCCAAGACACACCTCGCCACCAGCAAGAGTCGTCGCAGTAACCCACTCACTTCAAAACAGTCCCCGGCTTGATCGAATGCCCGCGCAGGAACGCGTCGGCAAGCATGCGTTTGCTATTGGCGGGCTGGAGTTCGAGGATGCGGAGGCCACCCTGACCGGTGGCGACGACGAACCCGTCCTGAAATTCACCCGGGTTGCCGGTGACACCCTCGACGATTTCCACTTTCCAAATCTTCAGCAATAGATCGCCTGCGTGCGTGTAGGCGCTGGGCCACGGATTGAAAGCGCGGACTTGTCGTTCAATCTCGATGGCGGACTGCGTCCATTTGATGCGCCCGTTTTCCTTGGCAATCTTCTTCGCGTACGTGGCCTGCGTCTCGTCCTGTTTCGCGCCCGGGGCTTTGTCTTCGGCGATGAGCGTGATCGTTTCGGTTAGCAGGACTGCGCCGAGTTTGGCGAGGCGGTCGTGCAACGTGGCGCTGGTGTCGTCGGCGTGGATGAGTTGGGCGCGCTGGAGAATGATGTCGCCAGTGTCCATCTGCTCGTCCATGTACATCGTGGTCACGCCCGTCTCGCGGTCGCCGTTAAGAATCGCGTATTGGATCGGCGCGGCGCCGCGCCAGCGCGGGAGCAACGAGGTGTGGGCGTTGACGCAACCGAGGCGCGGGATTTCGAGCACGGACTTCGGGAGAATCTGGCCGTAGGCGACGACGATGATAAGGTCGGGCCGCGCGACCCGCAAGGCGTCGATAGCGGCGGGCTCCCGAATCTTCAGCGGTTGCTGGACGGAAAGCCCGAGACGTTCCGCGACGACTTTCACCGGCGGCGGCGCGGGCTTCAGGTCGCGGCCCTTGGGGCGGTCGGGTTGGGTGACGACGACAGCGACCTCGTGGCCCGGGACTTTGGCGACGGCTTCCAGGCACGGGCCGGCCAGTTCGGCGGTTCCCATGAACGCGATGCGCATGTTTGCTTTCGTCAGCAGTAGCAGAGCCGGTGATTGAACACAAGCGTCCTGCCTCTCCCCAAAGAAATGAGCGAGGGGGAACCCCCCTCGCTCATCGATGAACAACTATGTTGCGGGCTACGGAAGCAGTTGCTGTTTGATCGTCAGGTGTCCGAAGGGCAACAGGAACACATTGGTTGAGCCATTTTCCACAATGGACTTCACCATTCCAATGAGATGAGCCTCACCCGCGATATGCTTGTCCTTGTCGGTCTTGTCGTCGAGATCCTTGATGACGATGTCCCCGAACGACTTGTCCAAGCGCTTGTCCGTATCGACGAGCAGCGCGCGCGGACAGCCGGTCGCAGGATCCAGATAGACTCGTCCGGCCACCGTCACGTAACCGCCGATCAAGAAGCCGTTCGTGTTCACCCCCATCTGCATGACAAACCGTTCACGGTTGGGACCTGCGGCCGTGGGATCATCCTGCGATGTCAGGGCATCGATGCGGGTGCTGGTGGCGATGACGAGGATGTTACTCTGGAGTGTCTTGTCGTAGACGACGATGCTGGCCTGGCTTGAATCACAATCGATTTGCAGCGCCATGACCTGGTTGGTAAGCACGTTCGTGGTCCCCAGCGCAAAACTTACAAGGTCGTGTCCGGCCAGCGGAAGGGTGGCGAGCAGCGCCGTATTCGTCGCCAGTGGATCCGGAATTTGCAAAACTGCCGGCACCGACGCCGTTGTCCGAAATGTACGCTCGGCTGCTGGAATCGCCAGCGCTGTCAAGACTGCGGCCACCGAGGCCACGGTCCCGATCGCAATCCATCGTTTTGTCTTCATCATGAATCCTTCTATGCTCCTTGCTCGGCATTTGTTTCTGGTCAGTCGCCAGCCGAGACCCGGCGATCCTGGCCCTTGCCCACTAAGACGCTTAAACACCGCCTGTGGTTACAGGTTGCTGTCGCGCCTTCCCCGAATACGCCGGGACTATGGCCGATATCCATCCGATTCGCCAGCAAAAGAACGCGAAAAATGCAGCGGCCCTTGCGAGTTTACCACTACGCGGGTTCCGTCCGTCCTAGTTCTTCGCCGTGACTGCAGGCGGCGGCGTCACGGCGTGCAACTCCTGGATACGGCCGAGAATGGCACTCAGGATATCGTGCGCCACTTCGATAGGCGTCTGCAGCGCATCGACATCGACACGCTTTTCCGATGGATACCAGGCCAGTACCGGTCGCGATTCGTTGTCGTAAACCTCCAGGCGATGCTGAATCGTCTTTTCATTGGCGTCATCGAGGCGGTTCTCCTTGAGCGCGCGGGACTTGAGACGGCGAATCATTTCCGCACGGTTGTGGACCGCGCGCAGGCAAATCAGCTTCACCACGTCGATGTGTTGATCGAGCATTTTCGCCTGATGAACATTGCGCGGGATGCCGTCCAGCACCAGCACCGTGGCCTCGGGCTTGAAGGCGCCGGTGTGAATGAGTTTGTTGATGTGCTCCTTCCACAAGCGCACGGTAAAATCGTCGGGGACCAACTCTCCCTTGCTCGAGTATTTCAGGAACACCTTGCCAACCTCGCTATTGAGGTCGATCGACCGAAAGACGTCGCCGCAGGCCAGATGGTGGAAGCCGGAGAGCGTGCCAAGCATTTTGCCCTGGGTTCCCTTGCCGCTGCCGGGGGCGCCGAACAGCAGTATTGTTTTAATCTTATCCATCGCACGTCTCCTTCCCATTCAACAGTTGATACCAATTATTACGCCGATGCGGCTCGTACCCGAGTTCGACTATCAAGCGCCGCATCGTTTTTTCGTTGATGCGAAACGTGGCTCCTGCCTGTGACACGACATTTTCTTCCATCATCACGCTGCCGAAGTCATTCGCGCCAAACTTCAGCGCGACCTGCCCGATGTGCGGCCCCTGCGTCACCCAGCTCGACTGCACGTTCTCGAAATTATCCAGAAAGATTCGCGCCAGGGCCTGCGTCCGCAGATATTCATGGGCGCCGACCGACGGCACTTTCAGGCGAGTATTCTCACTCTGGAACGTCCAGCAAATGAACGCGGTGAACCCGTGAGTGCGGTCCTGAAGGTCGCGTAACCGCTGCAAGTGCTCGACGCGATCCTCGATGGTTTCGACGTGGCCGAACATCATCGTCGCCGACGAGTTCAGGCCCAGGCCGTGGGCAATCTCCATGACGCGCAACCATTCGTCCGTCGTGCATTTGAGCGGCGCGATGCGCTGGCGCACGCGGTCGACCAGGATTTCGCCGCCGCCGCCGGGTATCGAGCCGAGACCCGCCTCCTTGAAGCGTCGGATCACTTCTTCCACGGGCATCTGGAAGACCTCGGCAAAGTGGTTGAACTCCGGCGGAGAGAACCCGTGGATGTTCACCTGCGGAAAGTGGCGCCGCATGTACTGCAAGAGATCCAGATAGTAGTCGATTGTCAGTTTCGGATGATGACCGCCCTGCATGAGGACCTGCACGCCGCCGATGGCCACCAACTCCTTGAGTTTTTCGCCGACCTGTTCGGGCGTGAGCACGTACGAATCATCGTCGCGCTCCTCGCGCATGAACGCGCAGAACGTGCAATACACGTTGCAGACATTCGTGTAGTTGATGTTGCGGTCGATGATGTAGGTGACGACGGGGCCCGGATGTTTTCGCGTGCGCACGACATCGGCGAGGGCGCCCAACTCCGGCAGCGTCAGCCCGTGATACAGGCGCACCGCTTCGTCGGGCGTGATCCGCTCGCCGTCGAACACCCGGCCTTGAATGAGGTCAAGCGACGTATCGTATATCATGACAACCGTTCACCAACCCCAGTTCCTTGAGATACTGCTGAAACCGCCGCAACCCCTGCTTTTCGGCGTCCCCCAAATCATACCAGACACATTTCGAGTAATAATCCCGGAGGAACTCGGGAGTGGCTTCCGTGGCATCCCGCACAATCTGCTCGATGTGCGCCAATCCGTCGGCTTTCGCCCGGCGCAACAGCGCCGCCAATTCCTGCTTCTCCGCGTCCCGTTGAAACGCCCAGGCTGCGAAGACAAAGGGCAATCCCGTCAGATCCACCCACGCCGCGCCCAGATCCCAGATCGGCTGCTTCCCGTTTCGCGTTGCGTACCAAATCGCTTCATCCCCGATCAGCAACATCGCTTCATGATCGCTCAACTTCGCGCCCGGCGGCCGCGGATAAAACTCCGGCTCGATGTGGTATCCCACCTTCAGCAGGACGCGCAACAGCCACACGGAGGTCCGCGAGGCCGGCGTCACCGCCACGCGCTGGATTTTGTCGATGGGCACGCGATGCGTCAGAAACACGCTGCGGACCTCCCCGCGCGCCGCAATGGCGATCCCATCAAGGACATCATATTGATCGTGCAGCAACACCTCGGCAATCGGGATGATCCCCACCGCGAACTGCTTTCGGTACATCAAATCCGCCAACCGTGACGGCTCGCAATTCGCCACCTGATTCTCGATTCCATACACCAGCGGCCGCACATTCAGGTACGTGATGCTCCCAATGCGCGGCGTCGGGCTCACGCTGCTCCCCCTTCGTTGCTCGCCCCGGCGTACGATGCTTCGGTAGGGCGGGCTGGTTCCAGTTCGCCTAATGCACCCGCTGGCGGCGCGGTGGGGCCACCGCGCCCTACCGCTTGGGGATTAACCGGGCGGTACAGACTGTCCCGTTGCACCGGTTCCCGGCCGGTTTCGCGAATCGCCTTCACCAATTCCGCGCAGGCCAGTTCCTGCGGTGTCTTCGCGCCGGCCATGTGGTAAATCTTCTCCTCGATCACGGTGCCATCCATGTCGTCGACGCCATGGCTCAACGACACCTGCGCGAGCTTCAGGCCCATCAGAACCCAATACGCCTTGATGTGGTCGAAATTGTCGAGATAGATGCGGGCGATGGCCAGCGTCTTGAGCATATCGTAACCGCTCGGGCCCGGCAGATCCGGCAACTTGGTGTTCTCGGGATGAAACGCGAGCGTGACGAACGCCGTGAATCCGCCCGTCTCGTCCTGCAACTCGCGCAGCCGCCGCAGGTGATCCACGCGATGGCGACTCTTTTCCACGTGACCGATGAGCATCGTGCTCGTCGAGCGCCCGCCCATCTTGTGCCACGTGCGATGGACATCGAGCCATTCCTCGGCGGACTCCTTGGCGTGACAAATCACTTTGCGGACTTCCGGATCGAGAATCTCCGCGCCCCCACCCGTCAACGAGCCGAGTCCCGCCTCGCGCAAAGCGGCGAGCGTTTTGGGCACGCTCCGTTTGCCCACCCATGACAAATGCAGGATTTCAATCGCCGTGAACGCTTTCAGGTGCAGGTTCGGATCCAGCGCCTTCAGCGAGCGCAGCATCTCGATATAGTAATCCCACTTGAACGACGGATGCAGTCCGCCGACGATGTGAATCTCGGTGATGCCGAGCTTGAGGGCTTCCCGGGCTTTCTCGATCATCTGCGGGAGATTGTACTCGTACGCGCCCGCCTCGCGGCGGCGTCGATAGAACGCGCAGAAATCGCAGTCGAGGATGCAGATGTTGGAGTAATTGATGTGGCGGTTGAGAATGTAGTACGCGACGTTGCCGTTTTTGCGTTCGCGCACGAGGTTGGCCATCGCGCCGATGGTTGCCAGGTCGTGCGAGGCGTACAGGCGCAGGCCGTCGTCGTCGTTGATGCGTTGGCCCGCCTCAACCTTTTCGTAGATGTCCCGCAACTGCGAACGCTCGATCAACTTGTTCATCGTGAAACCACGTCGACGACCACGGCCCCCAGAAACACGGCGCTGATGACTGCGTTCATCCGAAAGAATGCCGCGTTCAGGCTGACCGGGTCCCGCTTTCTTGCCAGAATGTGTTGTACCACGAGGCACGCGAGGATGATCGCCAGCCCGAAGTAGTATGGCACGCGAAGGTTCGAAATCAACCCGAAAGCCAGCAGCAACGCCGCCATGAGGGCGTGGGCCGCGCGGGCCACACGCAGGCTACCGTCGATCCCGAGCCGCACGGGCAACGAGCGCAGCCCTTGGGCTTTGTCGAATTCATAATCCTCCGTCGCGTAAATGATGTCGAACCCCACGAGCCAGAACACGACCGCCGCCGCGAGCACGACCGGTGGCCAATCGAATCTTCCCCGCACGGCCAGCCACGCCCCGAGCGGCGCAATCCCGAGCGCCAATCCCAGAAAGAAGTGCGAGAAATCCGTGAACCGTTTCGTGAACGAGTAGAAGAAGACGATCAACAAGGCCACCGGCGAAAGATATCCGCAGAGCGGATTGATAAGCCAGGCCAGACCCACAAGATCGAGGCCACTTATCGCCACCAGCGTCCACGCGCCCGTCAGCGAAATCTGTTTCTTCGGCAAATGGCGGTGGGCAGTGCGTGGGTTCAACGCATCCAGTTTCCGGTCGACAATCCGGTTGAACCCCATCGCGGCCGTCCGCGCGCACACCATCGACGCCAGGATCAGCAGAAACGTCCGCCATCCCGGCCATCCGCGATTCGCGCCCGCCGCCACCACCATCGACGCAACGCGAACGGAAGCGCGAAGACCGTATGGGAAAACCGGACGAACTCGAAGTATTTACGAATTCCGCTCACGTTGATTACTCTAGCAGTCCTTGTCGCAAGGATTCAATCATCTCGGCGGGAACCGCTTCACTTCGTACAGGCACCGCAACGTGGAACCTAATGCGCAGGCAGAATGCCCAGTTGCTGAGAGCGTCTATAAGGGTCTGTCGATGGCCTGCCAACCCCTGCAACCCGGCCGCATTGCATCGGCTTGAGATCGTTTTGGAAATCGCCGCCCGTAAACGCGGCGGGCCGATGGATACATCAGATACTAATGTATCAGGCTTATTCCCGCTTCTCCGTTGCCTCCCAGAAGCAGGGACATCCTTCGACGCGCTCTGGCAGCGAGCGGGCTTTCAGCGCAGCAACGCCTTCAAGGACTGTAGCAGGTGTGTCCATTCCCGCCGTGACCGTTCCAGTTCGCGGCGGCCTTTTTCGGTCAGGCTGGTAATACCTCCGCCAGCGCCCCGTCACCTTTTCCAGACGCGCGCGCACGAGCTTCTTTCGCTCGAGGGCGTGCAACAACGGATACAGCGCGCCTTCATTGATCGCGAACAGTCCGTTGGTTCGGCGATGCGTTTCCCGTCGAATCCCGTACCCATAGACTTCCCCTCGCTCCAGCGCGGATAGCACCGCGAGGGCGGTCGTCCCCTTCCGGAGTTGTGCCAGCGGATTCATTGATACATCAGATACTGATGTATCAGCCAATTCCTCGGGGACGCAAGAGCAGAATTCGATGACAACTTCTTCCATCAATGGCGAGACGCGCCCTCCGTGCTTACCGAAACAGACCGCACACGCAGGGACGCCCACGCCACCCTGAGTTTACGAGATCGGCACGAAGCAACTCCGTCTGGCGGCGGGAATGCCCAAGTCCTTGGGTTCGAGTTTGACGGGGCCCTCCTGACCACCTACACTCAGCCCGTGATCGCGGCCATTTCACACCGGACCCAGCCGCTCGCGAGTATAGCCGAATACGGATGTTAGGCATCATGCAGACCATCGCGCTAGTATTACTTTGCTTGCTGGCAGTGTGGTGGGGGTTTCTTGTCGTGAAAACGATTTTTGTCCACTTTGACCGCGTTCGTTTAGCAAGGACGATGACGCCCGCAGAGGTTGGGGACTATAAAAGAGGTCTGAAGGAAATATATCCCTATCCCATTACGGCTCAAAAACCGAATCGTTTTGTAGATTGTGTGATGATGAGTCCTCTCATATTTGTGCTGCTGCCTTGCTTTCTGTATGCCTGGATCATCAAAGACCCACTTGAGAAACGCCTTGATGCCTAACACCGCGCTGGAGCCAGCGGCCACTGCGCCTTGAGATTTCGGTTGAGCTATGAAATTTGAGCGTCCAGATTGCAGGCGTGAGCCAGCCGCCGGTGGCCGTGGCTCAGCTTTGGATCGTTAGGCGGCTCACATTTTATGCGACCACTTGCTTACATCTTACTTGTGATACTTGGATTGCTGTGTTTCGGCATCTACAGATTCACGGGATCGTTTTTGTGTTTTATTGGCGCTTTGTTTTTACTTTATTCCGTCTGGAGTTTGATTTGCGCAGCCTGTCCACAATTTCGAGGCCCAAATGTTAAGTGTCTTGCAGGTGTTTCGGCGCGCGTTTGCATAGTCTGGGCTGTTTATGCCTTTGTTATCGGAGCTATTATTTGCTTTGTTGGATTCAGGTTTAAGCTTTGACAGATGAAGACGCCGCCTAACAAGTCGCCGGAGCCAACCGCCGTTGGCGCGGTCCGTTCCGCGGTCGCAGTTCACGCGTTGTGGTCCCGCGTGCCTGAGCTCTGGACGTTACCTTAGTCATTAATGTATCAGGCGCAGGAACCCGGGCCGCTTGAGGCAAAGCGAAGTGCGTTGATCGATCCATGAGGCGTGACTGTATCCGGTGTGGACGGCTTGAAGGGCAAGAAGCGCCCAACAAAACCAGATGTTGCAGCCACGCCGCTCTGCCGGCGGACGTTGGAAGCCGCAAGAATCCGAGATGGCGCGGCGACAGAGCGCCGCCAGAATTTTCAGCGAGCTTTTGCAGTCCCGGCGCAGGGCGGGAACCTAACAGCGGAGTGTTCTCGATCAGCCGAAATCGCTGCCGACGTCCTTGGGTTCGAGTTTGACGGGGACTTGCTGCCCCCCTACATTTAGCTCGTGATCGCGGCCATTTCACACCAAACCCAGCCGCTCGCGAGCATGGCCAAATACGAATGTCAGCCGGTCAGGACATCATTTATGAAAATCGCATCCATTCTTTTTGCCGTGTTTTTGTTCGTAGCTTCGGCGTCAACTTCCTCGGCTGCCACGATGGGCTTTTCCGGGATACTTGAGGTGCACTCGGTGTCTGTTTGCAACAGCAAGGCCGTGTTCGTCGTTAGCGGTTCGTGTGAGTTGCTATTGGCGGAGCCTCCACCCTCCTCCGGCCGTGCGCAGGACGTCGTCTCTGCGGTAGATCACGCCGTCATTGCGAGGTATCGCACCGGTAAGGAGTTTCCCACGGACGCAGCTTGGCAGGCAGAGTGTGCGCGTTTCACAAGTCTTTCGGGCAAGCGCGTCAGATTCCATACCGCCGTGCCACGCTATACGTGGGAGAGCGCCGACCTGACACTTATTTCGACTGATCAGCTATCATTTGAAGTCGAGAAAGCCAACACCAACAAATGAGCCCAACCAGACGATGAAGCGAACAGACTCAGCGACGAACGCCAACAACACGGCCAGCGCGGTCACGCCCTTCCTGAACTTTGGCAACGCACTCATTGATACATTAGTGACTAATGTATCGACCATTCAATCGCCGCAAACAAGGCAGAACCTCATACGACACGGCCAGAAGCGACCGCAGAATCCGTATTCGACTGATAAACACCTCTCCTTGATCGGGCTGACATCGAGCCATCTCGGTTGATAATCTGTGCGCCATGCAGCAGCGGAGTTACGTGAGCATCGGCGCGGGGCCGCTCGGTGGGTTTTACGGCGTGTTGGGGAAGCGGTGAAAGCGGGCGCTGAGGCAAGACCGTTAGCTCCGTCGCCGCACCGGTGGCGACCCGGGCGACGCGTCCGCATTCCATCGGCTTGCGATCGTTTTGGAGGGCCGGCGACTGCTCTCAACCTCGCGTAATCTCGGTCAGACGGATTGAGCGTGAGACCTTTGGTCGGAATCGGTGCGGAGTCGGGAGACTGGCGCGCGACTGGAGAAAAGAGATGCCTCGACCTGCCTTCGCCAAGGCTTCGGCGGGCAGGCAAGTTCACATGACAACAAGAAGAGAGGGTCAATACCAGAGGCAGAGGCCGGCGCGGAGGGCGTGGCTCTTTTCGTTGTATTGGATCAGGGTTTGGCCGTAGCCGGTGAAGTATTGCACTTGAATTGACGGGTTGAATTTACGCAGGAACGGCACGCCCACCACGTTAAACCGCAAATCGTAGAGCAGGCCGGCATGAGATCCTTCGTCGCCGACGAGGAATTTCGTGGACAGCTCGAATTCTCTCGCCGGAATTTGGATCGAGCCACGTCAGGGCGGCGAGCAGGTCGGCGTACCCGTGATATTTGGCGATATTCTCGTTGTTGTCACCCACGCGGGCGTAGAGCCACGCGCGCGGTTGGAGGAAGAACTGCAAATTGTACGGCAGGTCAACGGTGGCTTTGGGTTGCAGATAAATCGTATTGAAACTGCGCTCCTCGGTACTGCCGCGACCATTGGATTCGTGCTCGGCGCCGCCTTGCAAATCGAGTTGGAAGAAGTCCTTCTGAAACACGTCGGGATAATAGAAGAATATGGATGGTTTGTAGCTGGTGTCGTAGAAGGACGGATCCTTGGAGAGGAGATCCCAAAAAGAGGTCTGGGTATAGGCAACATAGAGGTGAGTCAACGGATCCCAGTCGTCCTTGAAATCGAGGAGTTTGTATTTCAAGCTGAGCTGAAATTCAGCGGCGGGCGAGTTGCCGAGGATGAAATAGATCGGCTCGTAGAAGGAAACATGATTCGCGAAGTATTCCCATAACTCAGAACCGGGAGGCGTTGGCGGCGGCGGCGAATGTTTCGCGCCCGGAATTCCGGAAGAGGCCGGTTCCACCAGGATCACCACCTGATTATAGTTTCTGATATCCAGCGCGACCTGGCCGCTGCTCGTTAACGGAAGGTCCAGCAAGTATTCTTCTTTGACGAAGCTGCCGGGCGCAATCGTAGCTGCTATCGGGCTGCTGTTGGTATTCAACAGAAGGACTGTTTCGAGCGAGACAGATTGTGAGAGGAGGGTACAGCTAAGACTCGGCTCGAAGGTTCGACTTACATCATTGGACGAATTGTTGAAGCTGTAGAGCCAAAGACTGGCGCGACTACCGGCGGCAAGGGGCTCAGACGGCGGAGCGAAGACCGCGGTAACGTCCTGTGCCCGAGTGGAGGCTGCGTTTGTCAGGAGCAGGACCGAAACAAGCCATAGCGACCCCATGCCACTCCCGATGAACGTCCTCGCCTGTCTTATAACATATTTCATCGCGTAGGCCTACCGAGTTCAAAAGATGTTGTCCTTTGCAAATTCATGGATACCGGCAACGGCCGAAGGCTCCTGCGCACAGTTTCATTTTAATTCACTTCCGTCAATAGAAGATGTTCAGAAGTTGTGATAATCTCGGCCCATGCCGCAACGGAGCTACGCGATCATCGGGACGGGGGCGCTCGGCGGGTTCTACGGCGCGCGGCTGCAGCGCGCGGGACGCGAACTGCATTTCCTGTTGCACAGCGACTACGAACACGTGCGCCAGCACGGGTTGGTCTGTGAATCCAAGGATGGCGATTTCACCCTGCCGAAAGTGAATGCCTATGCCGACGTGCAGGACATGCCGAAATGCGACGTCGTTTGCGTGTGCCTGAAGACCACTCACAACGACTTGCTCCCGCAACTACTGCCGCCGATCGTCAAGGACGACGGCGTGGTGCTCGTGATGCAGAACGGGCTGGGCATCGAAGAGCAGGTCGCGGGCATTGTCGGGCCGCAGCGCGTGATGGGCGGCTTGTGCTTTCTGTGCTCGAACAAAGTCGGGCCGGGCCGCATCCGCCACCTCGGCTACGGGCATGTTGGGCTTGGCGAATTCGCCACGCGCGGGACCAGCGAGCGCATGCGCGTGATTGCCGACGATTTCCAGCGGGCCGGCATCCGGGTTCAACTTGCCGAAGACCTCGCCATTGCCCGCTGGGAGAAACTGATCTGGAACATTCCCTACAACGGGCTTTCCGTCGTCCTCAACGCCACGACGGAGGATTTGATGGTGAATCCGGAGACGCGTCAACTTGTGGGAAACATCATGCGGGAAGTGCTGGCCGGGGCGCGGGCGTGCGGAGCGGCAGTCGCCGACGAGGTCGTGCCCAGATCGCTCGCTTACACTGACAAGATGATTCCGTATCGCACCAGCATGAAAATCGACTACGACGAACACCATCCGCTGGAAGTCGAGGCCATCTTTGGCAAACCATTGCGCGCCGTGCAAGAAGCCGGAGCCAGGTCGCCCCTGCTGGAGCAACTCTACCAGCAGATCAAGTTCCTAGACGCGCGAAACAGCGCGAAACAGGGCTAACTCACGGCAGCTTCACGAACTCACGGTGACGAAGACTATTCGTTGCCCTGCCATCGCTTGACGAGCTTGTGTTCGATCCCGAGATGATCCAGGACCCGCGCGGTGATTGTGTCCACGACTTCCGCAATCGTCTTCGGCTTGCTGTAAAAGGAGGGACTGGCGGGAATGATCGTCGCCCCGGCTTCAGTGAGCGCGGCCATGTTTCGCAGGTGGATCAGGTTGTAGGGGGATTCGCGTGGAACGAAGATCAGTTTTCGCCGCTCCTTCAAAAAAACGTCCGCCGCCCGCGCGATCGTGCCATCGGACACGCCGTTTGCCACCCGCCCGATCGTACCCATTGACGCCGGGATCACGACCATGGCATCAAGCTTAACCGACCCGCTTACGAACGGCACGAACATCGAGCCGTTCTCGTCGTACTGGATCACAGACGGCGCGATCGTCACTTCGCCTTTCGGCAATTCCAGTTGCGCCACCTCGCGGGCGTGCCTGGTCGAGATGAAATGGATCTCGTGCTGGTGCGGGTCGAGATTGTCCAGCAGACGCTGGGTGTAGATCGCGCCACTCGCCCCGGTCATCGCCACCACGATTTTCATAACGCCTTTACCGCTTCCGCCGCGGCACGCAACGTTTGTTCGATGTCCTGCTCGGTGTGCGCCAACGACAGGAACCCGACTTCGAATTGCGAGGGCGCCAGATACACCCCACGGTCGAGCATTGCATGGAAGAAACGCCCGTATCGTTTGGTATCGCTGGTCTTGGCGCTCGCGTAATCCACAACCTCGCGATCCGTGAAGAACGTGCAGAACAATGAACCAATGCGCGCGTGATGCCCTTTCACAATCTTGTTCCATTCGCGGCACAGGGCAGCCGCCCGATTCTCCAACTTCTCGTACGTGCCCGCTTGCGACAGTTCCTCCAACGTCGCGATTCCCGCGGCCATCGCCAGCGGGTTGCCCGAGAGCGTGCCGGCTTGATAGACGGGGCCATTGGGCGCCAACAGATCCATCACGTCCGCGCGGCCACCGAACGCGCCGACAGGCAGTCCACCGCCAATGATCTTCCCGAGTGTCGTGAGGTCCGCCTTAATTCCATACAACTCCTGCGCGCCGCCGCGCGCCACGCGAAACCCGCTGATGACCTCGTCGAGAACCAGCAACGCGCCGTTGTCACTCGTGAGGCGGCGCAGTTTCTCGAGAAACCCGGACTGGAGTGGAATCAATCCCATGTTCGCGGGAATCGGCTCGACGATCGCGCAGGCGATCTCGCGCCAATTCACCGTATCAAGTGCCGCGAAATCGTTTAGTGGCCGCGTGAGCGTGTTCCGCGCAAAATCCGCGGGCACCCCCGCGCTATCTGGCACGTCAAACGTCGCGCCGCCGGAACCCGCTTTCATCAACAACGAATCGGCGTGACCGTGGTAGCAGCCCTCGAATTTCACAATCTTGTCGCGCTTCGTGAATCCGCGCGCCAGGCGAATGGCCGACATCGTCGCTTCCGTGCCCGAGTTGACGAAACGGACTTTCTGAATCGATGGAAACGCCTCAGTGACCAGTTGGGCGAGCCGGATTTCGCGCAGATTCGGGGTGCCAAAACTCGTTCCGTCACGCGCTGCCTCCTGTACGGCCCGCACGATCTTCGGATGCGCATGACCCAAGATCATCGGCCCCCACGAACAGACGTAGTCGATGTACTCGTTGCCGTCGACGTCCCAGAGCCGCGAACCTTTGGCGCGCTTGGTGAAAAACGGCGTGCCGCCCACGCCACGAAAGGCGCGCACGGGCGAATTCACGCCGCCGGGAAGATAGCGCAAGGCTTCCTGCCAGAGCTTTTCCGAATACTCACGGGACGGGTTCATCTCCGCGCAGAATTTAGCAGGTTCTGCCGCCGATGCTAGGCGAAAGCTACTGTCAATCGTTCCCGTTGCGGAGGTTACTTCGCGTGCATCGCACCCGCCAGCAAGTCGGGGTCGAAACCTTCGGGAGCCATGCCGTTGTTGTACGCGTACAGGTAAACCGCCGCCTGGAAAATGCTTTGGAGCGCGGATTGAACCAGAGACAGCACAATCAGATAGCCGATCGCCACTCCGATCGACAGCATGAGCATCCAGGTGTTACCGAGGACGATCGCGGTGACGATCATCCCCAACGACGGAAGGCTGAGGATCCCGAACACCATGCCAAAACTGAAACTGCCGACGAGTTGTTCTCCCCACGTCTTGCGGAGCACCTGCGTCGATCCCTTCAAAGCGCCGAATGGCCCTTTTCGCTCCGCGACAATGATCGGCACAACCATGAAGCTGGTCACCGTCCATGCCATGCCCAGCAGACCTGCCACGATCCGCCCGACCCATCTCGACCGGTCCTCGATGATGCGCAAGATCAAGCCGACTGTCGCCGACAAGAGCGCCCAGCCTGCGATCTGCGGCAGACGGGCTGCGGCTTCGCGAAAGCCGTCCCCTACCGTCGGATTTCCGCCTGCCATCCGCAGCATCGCGCACGAGATGATGGCTGTGTTGAAGAACGTGATCACGAAAAAGTTGGCGAGGTAGAAGAGAAACAGGATGCCATAGTACACCGTGACATCCACCTGACTTGCCCCGCGCGCCGGCGGATGCCACGCGCCGGTGATGAACATCGGCACCGCAAACGACAGCAGCACCGTCAGACAGCAGATGCCGGACAACAGCGGAAACAGAAGCAGCGTCTTGTCCTTCTTCAGCACGTCCCAGGATGCCCGCATCAGAGCCCACGTGTAAGAAACCTTCGCAAACATGGTGACCTCCCGCCGTTGGGAGATAATCTAGCGCTCTGAGTTTTGCCGAAACAAGCAAAAAAATGGGCGGCTGGCGGCTATCGCCATTCGTGTTTCGGATACTTCCGCTGCAATTCCAATTTGAGCTTCGGGTACGTCTCCCGCCAAAACGTGGCGAGGTTTTCAGTTACTTGCACCGGCCGTTGATTGGGCGCGAGCACTTCGATGCGCATGGGCACGCGGCGCTGGGCGATCCACAATCCCTCTTTCACGCCGTAAAGGTCCTGGATGCGCGCCGCCACGGTCGGCGGGCCATCCGTCGAATACGTGACCTTCGCTTTTCGTCCGCTCGGCAATTCGATCCGCTCAGGCGCGTACTCGTCGATCCATGCCTGTTGCTGTGCCGACAACCATGCCTTCACCGCGGGTCGCACGGCTTTGTCCTTGATCTCCTTGTAGCTCGTCGCCCCGTGGCAGATTTGCTCGACCAACGCGCGGCGGTCGTCAGCGGTAATTGCCGGAAGGCCAAGTTCCGGCAGCCATTCGTGAAGCCGATTCACCCGCACGATCCATTGTTCCACCGCGTCGTCCCAATTCTTCAAGACGCAGCGTCCCGCCAGCACTTCGTCGGCGAGGATCCGCGCCGCGTCGTCCAGTGGCGCGTCTTCCGACCGTTCCGATTCCAGCACCAAATCCCGAAATTGCTTACGCCGCTCCACAAACACGCGGCGAAGTGTCGTATCGTACACCACGGCCTGCGTCTCGGAGAAATCGCGCGGAAACAGCTCCCGCAACCACTCCTCCTGAATCGCGGTCGCCAAGCTCAACAACACATTCAGTTCCTTGTCTTTGCCCGTACCGCTTTGGACTTCGCGGACCTCGGTCGTGACCAGCAGCGGCGCGTTCTGCACCACGCTTTCGCGGGCCAGCACGCCGCGCCGCCCGTGAACCAGGTCGCACCGCAACGTACCCGCGTCGAGCCGGTGCGCGACATGATCGGAAAACCCGAGCAGCACACAGCGTTGAATCGCATCGCCGGCCACGCGTTTCTCGCTGACATCGAGGCCTTCCCGTTTCGCAATGTCCAGGAACTGCTCGAACAACGGCCCGACCTGCCGCGCCGCCTGCGCGTGGATGCCCACCCGCCGACAGCGATCCAGGTTGAAGCCGTTGCGGTCGGCGTATCGCCATGCGCGCATCCACACGAAGAAATCCGATTGCGTTTCGCCGCCGAACAAATCATCGCGCGCGTCCTCGACCTGCCGCCCCTGCCGCCGCACCAACAAGTCACGTCCCTGCGTGAGCGCGGCGATCAACGCCACCTGTCTCACGCAGCCGTATTCCTGCGCTGCCAGCAGCATCCGCGAGTACCGCGGGTGCAACGGGAACGCGAGCATTCGCTGCCCGAGGTCGGTGATGGCGCCGCTGGCGTTTTCCAGCGATCCCAAATCCTTCAGCAGAACCTCGGCGTGTTCGAGCGAGGCGCGGTTCGGCAGTTCCAGCCAGCGAAACGCGTACACGTCGTTCACACCGCTGGCTTTCAGCGTCAATACGACTTCCGAGAGGTCCAGCCGTTTGACCTCCGGCAATTCCTGCGGGGGCCGCTGGTCGTGTTCGCGTTGCGTCCACAATCGCATGCAAACACCGGGCGCGGTGCGGCCGGCGCGCCCGGCGCGCTGGTCCGCCGACGCGCGGCTGATCTTTTCCACGAGGAGGGTATTGATGCCGCGATACGGGTCGTAGCGCGGGATGCGGGCCAGTCCGCTGTCGATCACGATGCGCACGCCGTCAATCGTCAGCGACGTTTCCGCGACGTTGGTGGAGACGACGATCTTGCGGCGGTCGTACTGCGCCACGGCGGCGTCCTGGTCATTGGTCGGCAACTCGCCATGCAGGGGCAACACGATGAACTGATTGCCGAGCGCGTCCTGCGCGGCCTGCACCGTGCGGCTGATTTCGTACGCGCCGGGCATGAACACCAGTGCATCGCCATCCCGTTGTTTTACCTGCCGCTCCAACTCCTTCACGGCAGCCTCCCAGACCGGCCAGTCGCCCACGGGTGTGGAGAGGTATTCGATCTCGACCGGGAACGTGCGACCCTGGGACGAGAGCAGTTCGCACGGCTCCAGATATTTGCGCAGGGAACCGACTTCGAGCGTGGCCGACATCACGATGATGATGAGATCGGGCCGCGACGTTTCCTGAATCTGCAGCGCCCGCGCCAGCGTGATATCGCCGTAGAGATGGCGCTCGTGAAACTCGTCGAATATGACCGCGCTGATGCCGCGAAGATGGTTGTCGGAAAGCATCTGGCGCAACAACACGCCCTCGGTGACGTAGCGAATGCGGGTTGATTGCGAGGTGACATTGTCGAACCGGATTTGATAGCCGACCTCGTCGCCGAGTTTCACGCCGCGGTCTTTCGCGACCCACGCGGCCAACATTCTGGCCGGCAACCGCCTCGGCTGCAAAATGACTACCTGTCCATTCCCCAACAGGCCACCATCGAGCAACATCTGCGGCACCTGCGTGGATTTGCCCGAGCCCGTCGGCGCGGTCAGGATCAACCGCCGCTGTCGGCCCAACGCCGACAACAACGGTTCCCGCAATTCCTGAATGGGCAGACTCCGCGCGTTCATGGTGTGGGGGATCTTAGCATAGCCTTAGGGAGCGTCCCAAGTTTGAGTAAGTAGATTGGATTGAGAGGTTCGAGTCCTGCGTGGGGAGTCCGTTTGTGCTTTTGGTTTTGTTCTCTCAGGGGCTTAATAGGCTAGATGAGCACTACGAAACTTGCCCTAATATCCGCGATGGTTGCCGAATCATTGACGTATGTGGTGTCCTGGTTCTTTGGCGGCTCCGGTCCGTGGCGCATAAATGCTATCGCAGAAGCAATTCTGGCATTCCACTTACCAGGTCTTTTGGTTGCTGACCGTTTGATTCCCACGGATACTTGGGTCAACGGTGTTTTTGTATTTCTTTCAGGCGCGACGCAGTTTTTCATATTAAGCTGGATTTCGATTGCTGCATGGAAGAGATCCCGGGGCCGTTCCGTGGCCAACCCTCGATAGTTCAAACTTCAAGGTTCGCAAATCGTTCAAAGCGGGGAGACAATTCTCTCCCATATTGCCCGCTCGGTCTTGTCGGCGCGCGGGATCGGCTTATACTGCCGCTGAGATGTCCGAACAATTCCACCATCACGTCTACGTCGTGTTGCTCGACAATGCGGTGTTGAAGGAGCGCAAGGTTTTAGCGGCGAATCCGAAACGCGATCTGAAGAAGCCGTGCGTGTATGTCGGGATGACGGGCATTCCGCCCATCGAACGATTCCAGAACCACAAGGACGGCTACAAGGCATCGCATTACGTCCAGAAATACGGCGTGCGATTGTTGCCCGAGCTGTACGAGTATCTGAACCCGATGCCGTACGAGGCGGCGTGCCAGATGGAGAAAGATTTGGCTGGGGAATTGCGCGAACAGGGGTACACGGTTTGCGGGGGGACGTAAGAAAGACGACAACGGGGCCCGTTGTCCTACAATTCGGGGACAGCACAGACGACGACGGCAAGCGGGCCGCTCGCCCCACAAATCAGGAAAGACTGATTATCGAAAAGCGATATTTGTGCTGGACACAGCGTTGCGGGAGTGGTATAGGGGCGATAGTTGTTTGACATAGGACGGTTTGGGAGGGGGCACGCGACCTACAGTTCTTTGAAGGGAGTTCAGGGCAAACTGCTGATCGGTTGGGAGGGGAAGTCTCTATAAAAGTATGTTTTTCCAAAACGAACCCATTTGAAAAATTCGGAACCATCTCGACATGAATGTGTTAGGAAAAACACGCGTTGGGTTCGATCGACCAAACCGAACCCATTTTGAGGGGGTCAGAGGGGTGTTTGTGTCGAAAACCGTGCGGTTTTGACCAAACCGAAGCCAAAGCGAAGCCAATTTGCCCCGTGCGGCAGGTTAGTCTTTTACGCGGGCGATGGCGAGGCCATCGAGGTTCCTGCGCATCACGGTCACCACGATTGCTTCGAGCTTCGGGTGCGCCGCGAGTTTCCTGTTGAACTCCTGAATGCCTCGTATGATCGGATCGGTTTCCCCGGTGTGCGCCACTTTCCCGTCGCGGATGACGTTGTCGGCGAGAATCACGCTGCCGGGCCGGGTCAACTGGATCGTATAGTCCAAATAGATCGGATAACTCGGTTTATCGGCGTCGATAAACACCAGGTCGAACGGCTCCTGCTTCGCTTCCACCATTTTCTTCAGCGTCACGCGCGCGTCGCCGTGTCGAATGTCCACGCGCGGCAAGAGACCGGCGCGCTCGAGATTTTTGCGAGCCACTTGCACATGGAGATCGTCCACCTCGAGCGTCACGAGCCGGCCCTCCGGCCCGATCGCGCGGGCCAGCCACATCGTGCTGTAACCGCCGAGCAACCCGATTTCGAGCACGCGTTTCGCGCCCGAGAGTTTCGCCAACAAATACAGCAACTTCCCTTCATTCCGTGAAACGTGAATTTGAGGCAGGCCGGCTTTCTGGGCATCGCGCAGAGCGAACTCGAACGCCAGGTCACGCGGCACGAACAGCCGCTCGATGTATTCGTCGATTTCCAGAAGCGACGGCCGCTGGGCGGGAATTGGCACGCGAGGAAGTGGGTCAGCCTTCATGGTTTTGGCAGGAGCCGGTCCGTCCGGGCGGCAAAAATGAAATCGCTTTCGGTCAGGCCGTCGATCTTATGCGTCCACACGGTGACTTTGACCTTGCCCCAGGCGAGATGAATGTCGGGATGATGGCCCTGGAGTTCCGCCATCTCGCCCACGCGATTGGTAAAAGTGAGCGCTTCGCGGAAATCCTTGAACTTATACTCCTTTTCAAGGTGGTGTTCGTCCACGACGCGCCAATCGTTGTTGACCGCGGCGAGCAGGTTCTGCAGCGGCGCGCCTTTCAGCGGTGGCACACCGCCTTTGCACGGGACACAGTCCTTCGCCGCCAATTCACACGCTTTCATTGTCGTTGTCTCCCCATAAACCGACACTACGCTCGTTTCGCCGCCATGCAAGCGTCGTCACTTGTTACCGCGCCGCGCCCAACCGCCGGAGCAGTTCGGCGCTCATGGCGATGCCGCGGTGAAAATTACCGAGGTCCATCTTCTCGTTGGGTGAATGCCAATTGTCGTCGGGCAACCCAAGCCCGACCAGAATAATTTCGCCATGCAACTGTCGCCGGAACACATCAAGAATCGGCAGCGAACCGCCTTCCCGGCACAGCACGGGTTTGCGTCCGAACGCCGCCTCCAGCGCCGCCAAGGCCGCCTGCGCACCGGGACCGTTGGTGGCGGTGAAAAACGGCGGCGTATGGCCTCCCACGATCGTCAACCGCACCGATTTTGGACATTGCCGGCGGAGATGACGCTTCCACCGCCTGCAACACGCGTCCGGAATCCTGACCGGGCACGATCCGACAGGAGATTTTTGCGGAGGCCCACGCCGGCACGATCGTCTTGCCGCCGGAACCTTGATAGCCGCTGGTGAGCCCGTTGATTTCGAACGTCGGACGCGCCCAGCGCTGTTCCAACGGCGTGAACCCCTTCTCCCCCGCCAGAGCCGGCACGCCGAGGAAATCCCGGTAGGCCCTGGCGTCGAACGGCAGCCGTCGCCACATGCGACGTTCCCACGCGGCGAGCGGCTTCATGCCCGCGTAGAAGCCGGGCACGGTGATATGCCCGGTTGCGTCCACGCAACCGGCCAGCAATTGCGACAGCACCATGGCCGGATTGGCGACACTGCCGCCAAAAACACCCGAGTGGAGATCGCGCGACGGCCCCTCGACGCGCACTTCCAACCCCGCGATGCCGCGTGTGGCGTAGGTCAGCGTCGGATGATCCGGGGAGAACATGCTGGTGTCGGACACGATCACGTAATCCGCGCTCAACTGCTTTGCGTGCCGACGGACAAACGTGGCAAGGCTTACGCTGCCGACCTCCTCCTCGCCTTCAATGAGGAACGTGAGATTGACGGGCAGCGGCGTGCGGGTCTTCCGGTAGGCCTCGACCGCCTTGACGTGCGCGAAGAACTGCCCTTTGTTGTCGGAAGTGCCGCGCCCGAAGAGTTTGCCGCCGCGTTCGACCGGCTCGAACGGGGGAGTTTTCCACAATTCGAGAGGATCGGGCGGCTGCACGTCGTAATGCCCGTAGACCAGTACCCGTGGGGCGTGGGCGTTGGACGCGCGCGGCGTGCGGGCCACGAGAATCGGGTTGCCCTTCGTCGGGTACAGTTTGACATCCAGCCCCAAACTGCGAAAATGCCGGGCAAGCCAGTCGGCACAAGCCAGCACGTCGCCACGACGCTCCGGCTGCATCGAGACACTGGGGAAACGGACCAGCGATTTGAGTTGCTGGACAAACTGACCGCGATTTTGCGACAAATATTTTTGGATGACCATCACGGGAACGGGACGCTAGCCGATTTGCCGCTTCAAGTCACCGCTAAATTCGATAGCCCTTCCGTTGACGTGTGGTATAATGTGGAGCCTTAGATTTCCCATGACAGACAGCGATTCACCCGTACCGAACCCGATTCCCGAGGAAAACCAGGCGTTGCCGCTTGAGGAATTGGAGCTTACACCCCAGTGGGTCAAGGGCTCCGGCAAATCCTATGCCGATCATGCGGGCGGAGACCGTGAATCGAGGCGGGAGGGTCGGCGTCCTCCCAACCGCGACCGCGCTCCCGAGCGCGACCGTGATCGCCGCCCGCGTCCGCCCCGTCCGCCCGAAGCGGGAGACCGTCGCGGGCCACGCCCGGAGCGACGGCAGGCCGGCCCGCCACAGCGACGTGACAACCGGCCGAGCCCCAACAAGCCGTCGGCGCCGCCTGTCGCGCCGGTGGAGGTGACGTTCCAGCCGGAAGACAAGGGATTCGCCGCGATGGTTGAGGCGATGAAGCAAGCGCAGTTGGCTTACGCGCTGTTCGACATCGCCAAGCTCGTTCTCAACAAGCCCGAGCGACATTTGGTGAAGTTCGCCCGCCCGCCCGCCGCGGACGGAACCCGCGAGCCGTTGTTTCTCGTGTCGCCAGGCGAGCACATCTGCCTGCGGCAGGATGAAGCCGTGCGGTTCGCGCTACGACAACATGCCGCGACGATCTATCGGGAGAAGAAAACGCCGATCGACCCACCGAAGGGCAATTTCACGTTTGTGAATCGGTGCGGATTCACTGGAATCTGGCTCGGCCCGCCCAACTACCACGAGTACCAAAGCCGGTTGGTGCGGCATCACCAGCAACGGTTGCGGCACATCCCGTTCGACGAGTTCAAATCGCGCATCCAGACAGTCAGGGACCCCGAGGCGGTCAAGGCGTGGATCGAGTCGATGAGCGCCAAGCCCGAGTATGAGTGCATTCTCGACCCCGAACCCCGGGCCTTCCCGACGCGCGATGAACTGGAGCAGCATTTTATCGAGAGCCATCTCGCGCAATTTGTCACGTCCGCGCCTGAAGTGCGGATCAGCGGCGCCGCCAGCCGCCAGCTCCCGAACCCCGCGTTGCTGGAAGCGGTGCGAGTCGCGTGGGAGCAGGAGCGCCGATTTCCGTTGAAGACCGCCAACGAAATGCGCGGTCGTCTTCGTCACGAGGGGTTTCACTTTTTCAAGGACCCGAAAGGCATCACGTATCTGAGCCGCATCAAGCCGCAGCGATTCGAGTCCATCACGCATCTCTCGGAACAGATCCAGAAGATACTCGTGTACCTGCGGGACCACTTCGGGTGCACGCGGAAACATTTGGTGGCGCATTTCGTGCCGAAACCGGCTGCCGCGCCACCTGCGCCGGTGCCGGTGCCGGTGCCGACGCCCGATCCCGCTTCGGAGACGCCCGTTCCCATTTCCGAGGCAGCCGCTCCGGCTGTTCCGGCCCTGGTGCCGGTGTCCGAGGAAGACCGTGTGCTGGCCGATTTGCGCTGGTTGATCCAGGACGGCTACGTCGTGGAGTTTTCGAACGGTCGCTTGTGGGCGCAGGCCGACAAGCCACCGCCACCGCCTCCTCGCGCCGCTCCCGCGGCGCCAGTGGCGACCGAAGCGCCGGCCGGGACTGCGACGGAGACACCGAGTACGCCGCCGGTTGAGTCAGGGGTTGAACCGCCGCAGACGCCGAGCCGGCCGAGACTGCGGTGGAAAGCGGCGAACCGAGTCCGGGCGCTCCGGCAGCCTCGTAGCGGACCGGAACACGCGCGCATGGCCGAGACACTTGTTGAAGTTCAACATCTCCGCAAGGAATTCGCGGGCACGGTGGCTGTGGCCGACGTGTCGTTCACCGTGCGGCGCGGGGAAATCGTCGGGGTTCTCGGCGCCAACGGGGCCGGCAAGACGACGACGATCCAAATCCTGCTCGGACTGATCAAGCCCACCAGCGGAAACGTCACGGTGTTTGGCAAGGACCTGGAACGCCACCGCATCGAGATTCTCCAGCGCTCGAATTTCTCGTCCGCGTACACGGGACTGCCGTCGAACCTGAAGGTGTGGGAGAATCTGCTGATCTTCGCGATGATTTACGGCGTGAAGGGACACCGCGAGAAGACGAATGAGCTGCTCCAGATGTTTGAGATCTCCCATTTGCGCGACAAGATTACCGGAAACCTGTCGTCCGGCGAATCAACCCGCGTCAACCTGTGCAAGTCGCTGTTGAACGATCCCGAACTGCTGATGCTGGATGAACCGACCGCCAGCCTCGACCCTGACATTGCGGATAAAGTGCGCAAGCTGTTGCGACGCATCCAAAGTGAGCGGCGGATCACCATGGTGTACACCTCGCACAACATGCGCGACGTCGAAGAAGTGTGCGACCGCGTTTTGTTCATGCACAAAGGCCGCATCATTGCCGAGGGCACACCGCAGCAGGTGAAGGACCGATTCAATCAGAAAACTCTCGAGGACGTGTTCATCAACGTCGCTCGCGGTGGCGACGTGATGGCCGCCGGCGAGGAGGTGGCACGATGAATTTGCGCCATGTTCGCGCGCTGGTGTTGCGCTACACGTTCCTCTACACGCGCAGCGTGCCACGCGTGGCGGAGATGTTCTTCTGGCCGGTGATGGACCTGCTGGTGTGGGGATTTCTCACCGTGTACCTGCAGCGACTGGGGCACGCAGTGCCCGCGATGATCACCTTTTTGCTCGGCTCAATGATCTTTTGGGACATCCTCTACCGCGCGCAACAGGCCGTGACGATTTCCTTTCTCGAGGACATCTGGGCGCGCAACCTCCTCAACATTTTCGTCTCGCCGATTCGCGTCAGCGAGTTCATTGCCGCGACCTATGTCGTCGGCTTCGTGAAGATCCTGATCACCGTGGCAATTCTCGCGGGCCTGGCGCTGTGGTTTTATCACTGGAACCTGTTTGCGATGGGGCTGCCGCTTGTTCCCCTGTTTGCCAACCTGCTGCTGATGGGTTGGGCGGTCGGCATGATCACCACGGCGCTCATTTTGCGTTGGGGACAATCCGCCGAGGCACTGGCCTGGGGCATCCCGTTTCTCATCCAGCCTGTCGCGGCCGTGTTCTACCCGCTGAGCGTGTTGCCGGGTTGGGTGCAGGTGATCGCGCGCGGGATTCCCGCGACGTACGTCTTCGAGGGAATGCGCCAAGTGCTGCGTGGTGAAGGATTCCCGACACATCACCTCGCCTGCGCGTTTGGCCTGAATGTGCTGTATCTGATTGGCGCGGGAATGTTCTTCAACTACATGTTCGGCGTCGCCCGCGAGAAAGGACTCCTGGCCAAGCTCGGGACGCAGTAGTTCTCCCCGCACGCCTTAACCAGGAAGCGCCGCCCGTATGAAATGCTCCAGCCGCTCGAAGGGAGAGACCTGACGAGCCTGAAGGTTTTTATTACCCGGATAGTGAAAATTCTTTTCGAGAAGATACAGGTAGAAGATCGCCATCGCATCCGAGTCGGAAGACGTGGTGTTGTTATACTCGGCACGCAACTCGTATTGATGAGCGGGGGTAATGACGATGCCCGACTCGGACTGGAATTCGCCCATGCGCGCGACCCCGACTTTGTCAGGGAAGTCCTCCGCCTGAATCTTCAGCACGCTTTGCTGCGCCGTCAAGTCGTACAATTCCAGCGATTCGCCGTACGGATGAAGATGCGCCGTCGCGTAGTGTATCGTGGTCGGCGCGGGGAGGTTCAACTCGTTCGCCACGACCTTGGCGCGGTAGGTATGTCGGCCGGGCGGCACCATCCAATGGTAGGTCACGTCGTTGCCGAATTGCGCCTGGACTCCGTCTTTCGTGCTGACCACCGCGCCAGCAACGTTTGTCGCCATCGGCTCCACGCAACCCTCCCCCGGATGGGACATGGAGACACACATTTTCGCGTGCTCCATCCCGGAGCCGGCCAAGGGTTGGACCACGTAGAGCGCGCGACGGAAGAGCGGCTTCATGGGAGTGGTCACGTCCGCGTTCCGTACGAAGTCGATCGTCGTTTTGAAACGGACTTTGACTTCACGATCGCGGACGTTGAGATTGAGAGACATCGTGAAGAAATCCAGCGGCGTGTCCGAAAGCACGGGCATCCCGTAGCCCGGTGGCAACGACATGTGCAGCCGGCCCGGAACGAGCGTGAAAAAACGCCAGTCCATATGCGTGGAATTGTCAAACTCGGCGTTATGCCGCTCGGGCGACATACGTTTGGGGTCGAGCGTCAGGTTCGCGTGGCAGCAAAACTCCGGCGAAATGGTCTGCCGGCTGTCGGCGTCCAAGACCTCTGTCTGCAAACCCGTGAGCCATACAAGTTGGGACGGTTCGTGCGGCAACAGACAAGTCACGGGATGGTTTCCACTCGGACCGGTCATCGACATGTAGATCTTGTCGAGCGTGAACGGTTGGGAGACAATCTCGACCCGATTGCTGCCGTTGGCGGTGGTTTCGCCTTTCGATCGTCGTGTGAGCGGCCATTCATTGCCGCGCGCCAGCAATACGGCAATCATCGCTACGAGCGCAACCATCGTCACTTTTGTCCAATACTGCGTCACAGGATGTCAAACTACTGCATTTTTCGGGCCTGCACAACCTCTCAGTCGCCCTGCAGACCAATGATTGACTGGTTTTTGTCCGCACGACTGGCTTGGCAGATGACACGATAGGAAGTCGAGGATCGGCGCACTACCGTTCCACGTAGCGCTGGGCGATGGGAACGCGGCGGCCGATGCCGAAGGCCTTGGTAGTGACACGGAGGCATGGCGGGGCTTGCTTGCGTTTGTATTCGTTGAGGTCGATCTTGCGGACGATGTCGCGCACAAGTTTCTCGTCGTAGCCGGTTTCCTTCACGATCTCGGCAGCGGATTTCGTTTCTTCGACGTAACGTTTGACGATTGCGTCCAGCACGTCATATGGCGGAAGCGTGTCTTGATCGGTCTGATTGAGGCGAAGTTCCGCCGATGGCGGTTTCGTCAGTGAAGCTTCCGGGATGATCTGGCGCTCGCGGTTGATATAGCGGGCAAGTTCGTAGACCATCGTCTTCGGCACATCGGCGATGACGCCGAGGCCGCCGTTCATATCGCCATAGAGCGTGCAATAGCCGACGGCCAACTCCGATTTGTTGCCGGTGGTCAGTAGCATATGGCCGAACTTGTTCGAAAGCGCCATCAACGTCGTGCCGCGAATGCGCGCCTGCATGTTTTCCTCGGTCGTGTCTTCTGGCAAACCCTTGAACAATTCCTTGAAGCTGCCCTTCAGCGTCTGAAACGTCTCCTGAATCGGGACAACCTCCCAGCGGATGCCGAGGTTCTTCGCCAATTGGCGCGCGTCCTCGATGCTGCCCTTCGATGAAAACTGCGACGGCATCGAAACGCCCATGACATTCTCCGGCCCAAGCGCCGTGACCGCGATGCAGGCGGTGACCGCAGAATCAATTCCGCCGCTGAGACCGAGCACGACTGATTTGAAGCCGCACTTGCGCGTGTAGTCGCGAAGCCCCAGTACCAGCGCATCGTATAGTGCCATCGCTGGTTCCTGTACGTGGAACGTTTGCGGTTTTGCGCTGGCTCGACCTTCCACATCGACCATAACAAGCTCTTCCTGAAACGCGGCGCCTTGGCCGAGCAGATTGCCCGACGCGTCGAACGCGAGGCTGTTGCCGTCGAAAACCAATTCGTCATTGCCGCCCACGAGGTTGCAGTACACGACGGGAACGCGGTGTTCCCGCGCCACACCCTGGAGCATGTCATGACGGTCGCGCTCCTTGCCCAGATGATAAGGAGACGCGGACATGTTCAGAATCGCTTGCGCATGCAACTCGCCTCGCATCAGCTCATGGATCGGGCTGCGTTCGTAGAGTTGTGCAGGCAGATAATCCTGCGTCCAAATGTCCTCGCAAATCGTCAGGCCCAGGCGTTGACCGCCGAAGCCGACCACCGTATTGGAGTCAGCGGGCTGGAAATAGCGGTCTTCGTCGAATACATCGTACGTGGGCAACAGCATCTTCTGGCGGCGGGTGATCGCTTTCCCGTTCTGGATGAGCGCGACCGCGTTCACGTAGTCACGGCCCGGGCGCTTGGTGTTGAAATCCACGTAACCGACGAGCAACGCGGTTGGGCCGATTTGCGCGGACAATTCGTTCAATACCCGCAGGTTGTCGTCAACAAAGCGGTGTTTGGCGAGCAAATCGCGCGGAGGATAACCCGTGATGGCCATCTCAGGAGTCACGACCAGGTCGGCGCCGGCCGTGACTGCGCGGCGGTAGAAATCAAGAATCCTGGCGGAGTTCCCGCGTAGATCGCCAACGGTGGCGTTGATTTGAGCCAGCGCAATCTTCATCCAAGCAGGGAATCTACGGCTTCGGACTGGCAGCGGCAACCGCAAAACGGCTGACGGAGGCTTCAGCGCAACTTGCCTTTTGACGCAAAGGCGGCTATTCTGCTTCTGGATTACGCAATGGCCAAGACGTACGATCAACATTTGCACGAAAGCCTTGCCTACTTGAGCCTGCCCGCTCTGGCGTCTCAAAGCGCTTGGTCGCCCAACACAGACGTTTACGAAACCCACGAGAGCCTGGTCGTGAAGATGGAAATTGCGGGCATCAACAAGGAAGATCTCGAAATCACATTGAACGACCGCGTGTTGCTGGTACGTGGCCACCGCAAGGACCCGTGCCGACAACGGCGGTGCTCGTTTCGCCAGATGGAAATTGATTACGGTCATTTTGAGCGGCGTATCGTCATCCCCCGTTCGGTTGATGGAAGCCGGGTTCGGGCGCAGTTCGATAATGGTTTTTTGCATATCGAACTGCCAAAGTCTCAAAAATCCGAACACGCGACAGTCACCGTCATCATCGAACAGGCCGGCTAAGAGCACAGCGACGACGTTTTCGGCATGCTCGCCGATACCGCGGATTCCCGCGGTCAAGGAGGACGATGTCACCGCGCGCGGAACCGCGCGAGACATGGGAGTCGTCGAACAGACAGGATGGCTGAGCCTACAGAAAACAACCAGTTGCCGGATGTGGTCAGGATGGAGACGCCTGTGCACGATCTGCCCACGCGGTTGCCCATTTTGCCGCTGAGCGACGTGGTGGTGTTCCCGCACATGGTGGCGCCGCTGCTGGTGTCCAACGCGCAATCGATCCGCCTGATCGACGACGTGGTCGCCGGTACCCGCTTGCTGGCGGTCACCCTCCAGACGGACCCGGATGTGGAGCACCCGCGGCCGGATCAATTGCACTCGTACGGCTGCATCGCCCGTGTAGTGCGAATGTTGAAGTTCCCCGACGACAGCGTGCGGGTACTCATTCAGGGATTGAAGCGGATGCGCATCGACCGCATCGATACGGAAACTTCGTACTTCCAGGCGCACCTTACACCTCTCGACGACGAACTGGAGGCCAGTCTCGAAACGTCTGCCCTCGCACGCAATGCGGCCAACCAGTTTCAAGAGATCATCAGCCTCTCGCCATCGCTTCCCGACGAACTGAAGGTGGCTTTGGTCAACATCGAAGACCCGAGCAAGCTGGCGGACGTGATCGCCGCAAACCTGAACGTCCCTCTGCAGGACAAGCAGCAACTGCTCGAAGCCGTCCGCGTCAAGCTGCGGCTCACTTTGCTTACGAACTTGCTCAACCGTGAGATAGAGGTACTGCATCTCGGCAGCGAAATCCAAAGCAAGGCCACCTCGGCGATCAGCAAGACCCAGCGCGAGTATTTCCTGCGCGAACAACTCAAGGCGATCCAGAAGGAACTCGGGGACAATGGCGAACAGGGTTCGGAAGTCAGCGAGTTGCGGGACAAGATTGACAAGGCACAGATGCCGCCCGAGGTGAAGAAAGTCGCGATCAAAGAGGCGGACCGGTTGGCGACCATCACTCCCGCCGCCGCCGAGTACACGGTCAGCCGCTCCTATCTCGACTGGCTCATCGCGTTGCCGTGGTCGAAATCTACGGACGACAAACTCGACATCGTTCAGGCCAAACGCATCCTCGACCGCGATCACTATGATCTCGAACAGGTCAAAAAGCGCATTCTGGAATACCTGAGCGTGCTGAAACTCAGGAGCAACGGCTCGGATGGGGCGGCCGTTGGAAAAGGTCCGATCCTGTGCTTCGTCGGGCCGCCGGGTGTCGGCAAAACGTCCTTGGGCATGAGCATCGCGCGCGCATTGGGGCGCAAGTTTATTCGCATGTCACTGGGCGGTGTGCGCGACGAGGCGGAGATTCGCGGCCATCGCCGTACGTACATTGGCGCCTTGCCCGGCCGCGTGCTTCAAGGACTGCGCCGGGCGGAGAGCAACAACCCGGTCTTCATGCTCGACGAGATCGACAAGGTGGGCACGGATTTTCGCGGTGACCCAAGCTCGGCGCTGTTGGAAGTGCTGGACCCACAACAAAACAACAGCTTTTCCGACCACTATCTCGAGGTGCCGTTTGACTTGTCGCGCGTCATGTTTATCACCACGGCGAACCTGCTCGAGCCAATTCCACCCGCCCTGCGCGATCGCATGGAAATCATCCAGTTGCCCGGCTACACCGAGGAGGAGAAAATCCACATTGCCGCGAAGTACCTGGTACCGCGCCAGCTGGCCGAGCACGGGCTGAAGAAGACGCAACTCAGCATTTCCAAGGAAGCCATGGCGGCCATCATTCGCAATCACACACGCGAAGCGGGCGTGCGCAATCTGGAGCGGCAGATCGCAACGATTTGCCGCCGCACGGCGCGCCGCATCGTGGAAGGAAGGGCCAAATCGGTGGCCATCATACCGCGCAACCTAAAAGACTTTCTCGGTCCTGCGGAGTTTTTCCACGATGCCGCGGAACGGACAACTGACCCCGGCGTGGCGATCGGATTGGCGTGGACGGCTGCGGGTGGCGATATTCTGTTCATTGAGGCCACTCAAATGCCGGGCCGGGGCAATTTGATTCTGACGGGTTCGTTGGGCGATGTGATGCGCGAGAGCGCCCAGGCCGCGCTCAGCTACTTGCGGTCGCGCGCAACGCAATTGGGCATCGACCCGAAGCTTTTCGAGAAATCGGACATCCACATTCACGTTCCGGCGGGAGCGATTCCCAAGGACGGTCCGTCGGCGGGTGTGACGATGGCTGTCGCCTTGGCGTCGTTACTTATGCACAAACCGGTGAAGCCCGAGTTGGCCATGACCGGTGAGATCACGCTACGTGGAAAACTCCTACCCGTCGGCGGCATCAAGGAGAAAGTATTGGCGGCGGCGCGCTCGGGGGTGAGAACCGTCGTTCTGCCGGATCAGAACCGCAAAGATTTGGTCGAGGTGCCGGCCGAGATTCGGAAGAAGATGCAGTTTCGATTTGCCAAGACCATCGATGCCGCGTTGAAGCTCACGATGTAGCCCGGATGAGATAGACCCGAGCACATGCCGCCACGAACAAACCCCCGCATGCAGAAGTTCGATGCCGCGACCCTGCAACACTTCGGCCAATCCCTGTTGACGGTCTGCGGTCTGGTGGAAGACCGCGCGCGGGATGTCGTCGAAGTGCTGCTGGAAGGCGATCTGCTCGGGCACACCACCCACGGCTTCGCCCTGCTTCCCGCCTACCTCAAGGAACTCAAGGAAGGCACGATGGAAAAGAATGGCGAACCCGACATCATCGCCGATCACGGTTCTGCCCTGACGTGGGACGGACGATACCTGCCGGGCCCGTGGCTGGTGCGCCAGGCGATTGCTACGGCCAGCGAACGCCTCACCGAACATCCTGTCGTCACCGTCTCGATTCGCCGCAGCCATCACATTGGTTGTTTGCAGGCGTATCTTCGACCCGTTACCGACACCGGCTTTCTGGTGTTGCTCACCTGCTCCGATCCCGCGTGTCGCACGGTCGCGCCGCATGGCGGGACTGCCCCGCGATTCAGTCCGAACCCGATTGCCGCCGGTATCCCGACCGATGGCGAACCGATCCTGATCGATATCAGCACGTCAGCAACCTCGAACGGACTCTGCAATCGATTGGCTGCAACTGACGAGCGCCTACCGGGCCCGTGGCTCATCGACCGTGACGGAAAGGCAACTGACAATCCACGGGTTCTCGGCACCGAACAAGGAGGAGCCATTCTGCCGCTTGGTGGCATGGATCTCGGGTACAAGGGATTCGGTCTCGCGCTTTTTGTGGAGGCGCTCACGAACGCGCTTGCGGGTCACGGTCGTGCCGATGAGGAGCCGCACTGGGGCGCATCCGTGTTTCTGCAAATCGTCGACCCTGAACGTTTCGGCGGGAAAACGAGTTTTCTGCGGGAGACGAGTTTTTTCGCGCAGTTCTGCCGGGAAACTCCCGTGCCTCCGGGCAACCCGCCTGTCCGCTTGCCGGGACAAGCCGCCCTTCAGCGCCGCAAGGAACAACTCGCGAACGGTGTCGTACTCTATCCGACGATCATGCCGGCCCTGGTTCCGTGGGCCACAACCTTGGGCGTGCCGCTTCCGAAAGTTCTTGCCGGCTAAACTCAGGATTCGTTTCCGCGCGGCCAACCACCGCGCTATTCCAACACCACGACCCGCTTTTGGCCATCCGGATAATACACGCCCAGAGCGTTATCCTGAGCGTCCGTCACCAGCCAAGCGTGACCTAGATAAGTTTGTTGTTCGGCCTTCTCGCCGGGTTTCAATTCGCCATACCGTTGGCGTCCTCCCTTGTAGTCCAGCCAATAGATCCTCCGCAAATCCTTACTTTCGTTCACAAAGACAATCCAAGCCGTAATCCTGATGGGCGAAACGGAGCTGATGCCTGCCATCTCCGCAGGATGTTTTTGATTACCGGTGGCGGCAACTGCTGCCTTCTGTTCCGTCGCTCTATGTTGTTCGGCCTGCTTCTTGGGGTCGTAGCCGAATCGCTGCTGAAGATCCGTCGGAAGCCTCTGCAGTGGGATCGTCGCCACACCCGTCTTGTGGACAATCGAAACCGTTGTCGGCGTGATGGTACCCCAGTGGTAATTTTCGTACGTTACGCCATCAATCGTGATCGCGGTGTTGGTTTCCTGTGCCAAGGCCAGGGTGGCAGTGAAGACACAGACCAGCAGACTAACACAAAGAGTTCTCATCCTAGTTTCCTCCGTCTGAGGCGGCGACCAATTGAGGAAAGATAACCTTCGCGGGCTGCTTAAGCAAGGCGTAGTGTTCCTACACGATGCCCTATTACTTCCGGCGCACGATGATTTCATGTTGCTGGCGGAGTTTGACGATGCTGTCGGCGGGGCAAACGCCGCGCCAGAGGACATTGGGATAGAGGACGGAGTTGCGACCGATGATCGAGCCGGGATTCAACACGCAGTTGCAGCCGATATCGCATCCGTCCCCGATGACCGCGCCGAACTTCCGCAGGCCCGTGTCGATGTCATGGCCGTACTTAACGGTGACGTTGCCCTTGATCGATTTGACATTCGAGAGGATCGTACCCGCGCCGAGATGCGCCTTGAACCCGAGGATGGAATCGCCGACATAACTGAAGTGCGGGACTTGCGCTCCGTTGAAGAGGATGGCGTTCTTGAATTCGCACGCGTTGCCGAGCACGCAATCGTTGCCCACGATGACGTCCCCGCGAACGTAGGCGCTGGAGCGGATCTGGCAGTTCTCCCCGATGATCGCCGGGCCTTTGATCGTAGCCCCGTTCTCGATGATGGTCCCCTTCCCGATAAACACATCCTCCGCAATATACGGCGTGCCGAGGGTCGTGCCCAATCGCGACGGCTTGAGCCGTCGCTTCAGGAAAGCCGATAGTTTCTTCAGCGCATCCCACACGTGTTCGCCGCCGTCGAACAACTCGGGAAACGCGAACTGTTTCAAATCGAGGAGGTCTTCCGCACCAAACATGTCGCGCATCCTAACCGCCACCGGCCTTATCCGCAAGCTTGGGCTGGCCCCGAAAGCCACGTGGAACATGGCAGACTTTCAGGACTGGCATAAGGCCGCAAACCCGTGTAATGGTCGTACCATGAGTGCCGCACTTGAAGGACCTGCGCCGTTATCGGCATTGGAATATTACCGCCTGGTGCGCGAGCGGATTGAGCACGAAGATGACCTGATTGTCCAGCGGTTGTCCTGGCTGGTCGCCTCGCAATCGTTCCTGTTCACCGCGTATGCCATCGTGACGAACGGACTGGCTACGCAGCCGCCCACGTTCACGACCCATTTCATAAACCAGTTGCACCGGTTGTTTCAGTTGATTCCCGTGGTCGGGACACTGACGAGCGTTCTGATCTACGTGAGCATCCTGGCGGCAGTGGCGGCAATGCGCCGGTTGCGAAACTCATACCGCTCCCGTTTCGGCAAGGACGACGACCTGCCGATTCAGGTTCAGCCATCGATACGGCTGTTCGGATACTGCGCACCATTGTTGTTGCCTTTGGTATTCACCATCGTCTGGCTCGTTCTCTGGATGCACGGCCTTGCCTGATCGTAGCGATCAATTCTTCCACTCAGCCGTGAGGAGCGCGATCATCTTATCGATATCCTCCGTGGGCAGCTGGCAGGCGTAGTTGACGCAGACGTAGGCTGTGGCTTTGCCATCCAGTGGTTTGATGGTTTCGAGGAATGGCAGGAGTTTTGCCAGCGTCTTCTGCGACTCACCCCCATCGGCGAGAATCACGATGGCATTTGGCAGGTAGCGTTCGCGGATCGTGCGCAACATCGTGCGCGTGTCGACGGCATCGGCTTTCCCGGCAATGACGATTTGTCTCGGTTTACTTAGGTAGAAATCCAGCACGCACAACATCTGCGGAACGGTACTCGGTGCTTTGTGGAGATGACCGCTGAAAAGCTGCAGCGTCTTTTCCGCTGCGTCGCGATACCTGGCGCGGTCGGTAAACTGCGCCAGCCGCAACAACAGCAGCGCCGCCATCGAATTGCCGCTCGGCTCCGCGCCATCGTAGTCTTCTTTCGCGCGCACGATGACGCTGGCGTCACGCCCGTCCGTTTGGAAGAACCCGCCGTCTTTCGGGTCGTGGAATTGCGCCAGCATCGTGTCCTCGAGCTCGGTGGCCTTGAGCAACCACTGCGGATCGAAATCCGTTTCATAGAGATCGACGAGGCCATTGCCGAAGAACGCGTAGTCTTCGACCATCGCCGGGACCGTTGCGGTGCGGGTAAGCTTGCCGTTCTTCCAACGGTCAGCCAGGAGGAGATGCGCGGCGCGCTCGGCGGCCACGCGATAGTTCGGTTCGTCGAACGCCTGCGCGGCGCGCGCCAGCGCGGAAATCATCAAACCGTTCCAAGCTGTCAGGATCTTCTCGTCCCGGTGTGGCCGCACACGTTTTTCCCGAATGGCAAAAAGCTTTGAGCGCTCGGCCGCAAATTTCGCCGCCTCGGGCAAGGCAACATGCAGCACATTCAGGCCGTGCTCCCAGTTTCCGTCAGCGGTCACTCCATAGGCTCGACAGAAAGCGTCGGCTCGATTACCGAGGACCTTTTCGATCTCGTCGCGGGTCCAGACGTAAAACCTGCCCTCGACGCCTTCGCTATCGGCATCCTCCGCCGAGTAGAACCCGCCATCGGGACTGGTCATGTCGCGCAACACGTAGTCGCATGTCCGTCGCGCAATCTCCGCATAGAACGGGTCGCGCGTGACTTGATACGCGTCGACGTAGCTGGAGACGAGTTGCGCCTGATCGTAGAGCATCTTTTCGAAGTGCGACACCAGCCAGTGTTCGTCAACGCTGTAACGATGAAAGCCGCCACCGAGTTGGTCGAACATCCCGCCTTCACCCATGGCCCGCAACGTGTGCAATGCCATGTCACGCGCGGCGATCTCGTTCGTGCGCGCGAAGTGGCGGAACAAAAAATTCAACGCGACTGGTCGCGGAAATTTCGGCGCCCCTCCAAATCCGCCATTCACTTCGTCGTAATTCAAATGAAACTGCTCGAAGCCGAGACGCAGTGGCGCATCATCCAGCGGACGGCTCTCCGGCCCATCCCGACCGATGGTCGCGTATTGCCCGATCGATTCCGTGATCTTGCCGGCCTGCGCCACCACCGCGTCGTGGTTCGTCTCCCAGACATCGTGCACGCGTTGGAGGAGTTCCTTAAAACCGGGGCGTCCATAGCGCGCGTCCGGCGGGAAGTAGGTGCCGCAAAAGAATGGCTTCAGGTCGGGGGTGAGCCAGATACTCATCGGCCAGCCGCCCGAGCCCGTCGTGGCTTGGACGGCCGTCATGTAGATCCGGTCGATGTCCGGGCGCTCTTCACGGTCGACCTTGATGCAGACGAAATATTGGTTCATCACCGCGGCGATTTCCTTGTTCTCGAACGACTCGCGCTCCATGACGTGGCACCAATGGCAGGTCGAGTAGCCGATGGACAGGAAGATCGGTTTGTTATCCTGGCGCGCCCTGGCGAACGCCTCTTCGCCCCAGGGAAACCAGTCCACGGGATTGTATGCATGCTGCAACAGGTAGGGGCTTTTCTCGTGGATGAGACGGTTCGGTTTGTGGGTCTCGGAATCGCCAGCCATGACGACGCAAGATACCACAGCCGTGATGATCGCGACGAGAAATCCGCGCTGTACGTGTTGCGTCACCTCTCCGAGTATACACGCAGACCAAGAATCCTGCTCGACGAGAATCCCCCGCCGTCGCGATGGCATCCATACTACTGTGAATCGCATCAAGAAGTTCGCATGCAGGCTTGAAACCGAGCACGGGATAGTGCATGAAGGGTTCTTACAGAGGTATCGTGCCTGGCCCCATGGCAAAAACGGACACGCAAATCGGCGACGTACAGTTGGTCGCGCGGCTCAAGCAGCGCGACAAATCCGCCTTGGAGCAACTTATCCAAATCCATGGCGCGAAGATGTACGGCGTCGCGCTTCAGTTCATGCGCAACGAACACGACGCGCGTGAAGTCATGCAGGATGCCCTCGTTTCCATCTGGAACAAGATCGGCTCGTTCGAGGGCAAATCGGCATTTACGTCCTGGATCTACCGCGTGACCGCCAACGCGGGGTTGATGGCCCTCCGCAAGAAGAAACGGCGCGAGAACGACGTCTCGCTCGACACGGCGGCGTCCGACGAGGATGACGCGCCGGTGCCGGCGCTGCGGTTGAGCGACAAGGGACCGCTTCCGGACAAGGCGGCGATGACCGGTGAACTCGGCGAGCAGGTGCGCGCCGCCATCGATCAACTCCCCGAGCCCTATCGCGTGGTTGTCCTGTTGCGCGATGTGGAGGAACTGCCGATGAACGAAGTCATGGAAGCGACGGGGTTAAGCGAGCCGGCGCTCAAGAGTCGGCTGCATCGGGCACGGTTGGCGCTACGGGAAGCGCTGCTGCCATACTTGAAAGGGCAGGACATTCAGAAGTCATGAGCATGGACAAGATCATGGGGTTCCTGGCGTGTCTGTTCCATCCGCACAAATGCGGACGGACAAAGAAGCTGCTGTACGAATACGTCGAGGGCGAATTGAACCAGGACACCCAGCACAAGCTGGAGAAACACCTCGCCGATTGCCCGACCTGCCTCGAATACGTAAAGAGCTACCGGACCATCATCGAACTGACGCACCATCACGCCCTGGCCGACACACCGATGCCACCCGCGCTGAAGCAGAAACTGTGTGAGTTCATCAAGCAGAACCCGGACTTGAAGTGACGTCGAAGGTGCGGGCCTACCCTACCGCACCTTCGATGCTGTCATTTCCATGCCGACCGACTGCAGCGCGTTGTCCACCTGCCGCAACAATCCTTCCGCCGGTTGCTTGAACACGATTTCGATCTCCTGCCGCGCCGGATTCGCGCGGACGCGCAGCACGTTCGGCAGTTGGCCGATTCGCTCGGCAGCCCGGCCCAGGAAATCCGTCTCACCTTCGTCTCGCACCGTGAATCTCATCATGCCCACCTCGGACGTTTGTCTCGCGTCATTCATGTTCCCCTTCCCCTCCTCCTTGCACAGAAGCTTCGCATAGCAAGGCTACGACCGCGTGACGACCCGTTGCCAAGTGTGCAAAACAAGTTGAAGCGCATGCCCATGGCACCAGCCTGATGTCCCCTTTTGCCGTTGGTGGAGATATAATTGGTAAAGGACGATGCACGCCATGGGTGATTGGGAATTACTTCAGACCTACGCGAAGAACCGTTCAGATGCGGCGTTTGCCGAACTCGTCCGCCGTCAATGCGTTCACCTTCAAACCGAACCCGGCCAGACCACGCACGTGAGGATTGGCGGCACGGGGCAACCGGTGATTGGGCGGCTTGTCGCGCCCCCCGGGTTTGAAACCCAGATGGACTGGGTTGCGTTGGCTCCGCGCATAACCAGTCTGATCCCGCAGTCGAAATACCCTGCTCAATGGGGGTCCATGACACAGGATGAGAAGAACCAATGGTTCCTGACGGAAAATCGCTCCTACCCGATGGCAATCAGCGCGGACGGCACTTTCCGCGTCGAGGATGTACCTTCAGGCACGTACGATGTGCAGATTGCCCTGAGCGACTCGCTCACCAATGGTGCTTCCGTCCTGCGGCATATCCTCAGGCGTGAATTCGCCGTGCCGGAACTGCCCAACGGGCGGAGTGATGAACCGCTCGATCTCGGCGACTTCGAGTTGCAGCCGATTCAGCTTCCCAAGTAGATCTCCAGAATCAACGAACCTTCACACGGTCGCGGCTTGAATCGCGTGATGGCCGTCTGTAGACTCCGCGGCTTGTGACCGCGAACACTTCCGAACAACGGTGGCGGAGCGGGTTCTGGAGCCTGATCGTCACGCAGTTTCAGGGAGCATTCTCCGACAACGCGCTTAAGCAACTCGCCATCTTTGTCGGTATCGGCCTCGGGCTTTCACAGGCGGCGCGGGATCAACTGGTCTCCCTGGCAACGGCACTGCTGACCCTACCCTTCATCCTCTTCTCCATGACGGGCGGTTGGCTGGCCAATCACTACAGCAAGCGCGCCGTTACCATCGGCGTCAAAATCTTTGAAGTCGGTGTCATGTTGCTGGCCACGGCGGGGTTGGCTGTCGGCAATCTTACGATGGTCTTGTGCTGCGTATTTTTCATGGGCGTGCACAGCGCGATCTTCGGCCCGTCCAAGTATGGTTCCCTCACGGAGTTGCTGCCGGAGCAGAAACTTTCCTGGGGCAATGGCGTTCTCGAATTGGGTACGTTCCTCGCCATCATTCTCGGCACGGTCGGGGGTGCAGTGCTTTCGCAGACGTTCACGCATCAACCGATGTGGGCCGGGGTGACGCTCGTGGCGCTCGCCGCATTTGGACTGGCGACCAGCCTGTGGATCACACGCGTGCCGGCGGCTGATCCGACGAAGGAGTTCCGCTGGAACTTCCTCGGCGACCTCGGCGAGCAAATCCGGGTAATCCGCCAGGATCACGTGCTGAAGATGGCCGTGATTGGCAACACGTATTTCTGGTTCCTCGCGGTCCTGCTCAGTCAGAACATCATCATCTATGGCCTCGACGTGCTCCGCGTCGACCAGGCCCACAATGGTTATCTGCAAGCCGCGCTCGCCATCGGAATCGGCGTAGGCAGTTACGCCGCGGGTTATCTGTCGGGAGGCAAGATCGAATACGGATTGATACCGCTCGGTTCGATGGGCATCACGGCCGCGAGCGCGTTGCTGGCGCGACGCGGGCTGAGCTACAACAGCGTGGCCGTTGATTTGGGGTTCCTGGGATTCTTTGCCGGCTTCTTCGTGGTGCCCATCAACGCGCTGATGCAACATCGCCCGCGCAAGGAGGACAAGGCGGGGATCCTCGCGGCGCAGAACCTGTTGTCCAGCGGCGGCGCGTTTCTGGCCGCGGGCGTGTATTACCTCCTGCAGACTCGCTGGCCACGCTACCCATCGCAAATCTTCCTGACCTGCTCGGTCATCACGCTGGCCGGGACGATCTATGTGGTAAGTCTCGTGCCCGACTCGTTGTTGCGGCTGTTTGTGTGGGCCTTCACTCATTCGGTCTATCGGCTGCGGGTCGAGGGCCGCGATAACATTCCCGAGAAAGGCGGCGCGTTGTTCGTGTGCAATCATGTGTCCTTCGTGGACGCGCTGCTGATCATCGGCGCCACCGACCGTATGATTCGCGCGATCATGTTCCAGGGCATCTACGATCACCCGCTCGTCAAGCCGTTCGCCAAGGCGATGAAAGCGATCCCGATCTCGTCGCAATTGCGGCCACGCGAGATGATCAAATCGCTGCGCACGGCCAGCGAGGCGATCAAGAACGGCGACGTCGTGTGTATCTTCGCGGAGGGACAGATTACGCGCATCGGCCAATTGCTCCCGTTCCGACGCGGCTTCGAGCGGGTGATGAAGGACGTGAACGCGCCAATCATTCCCGTATGTCTCGACCATGTGTGGGGCAGCATCTTCAGCTACGAGAAAGGCCGGTTTCTCTGGAAAGTGCCGCGCTACATGCCGTATCCCGTGACGGTCAGCTTTGGCAAACCGATGCCGCCGACGGCGACGCCGTTCGAGGTGCGCCAGACGGTACAGGAACTCAACACCGAGGCGTGGAAGCACCGTAAGAGATTGATGACACCGATCCATCGATCCTTCGTGCGGAAGGCGCGCCATCATCCGCGGCGGTTCTTCATGGCCGATGGGCGCGTCCCGAAGCTGTGCTTCGGTTCGGCGCTGACGCGCACCCTCTTTCTGGCCCGGCGACTGCGCCCGGTTTGGGCCGGGCAGGACATGGTTGGGATTCTGATGCCACCGTCGGTCGCCGGCGCGTTGGTGAATTACGCCGCGTTGCTAATGGGCAAAGTGCCCGTGAATCTCAACTACACGGCCAATGACGAAGTGATCACCTCGTGCGCCCGCCAGTGCGGAATCCAGACTGTCGTCACGTCCCAAGCGTTCCTCGACAAGATCCACGTCACGGTGCCCGGCAAGACAATCCTGCTGGAAGAACTCGCGAAGAAACCCCGGCTTGGCGAAAGAATCGCGGCCGCGTTGATGGCGTGGACTCTGCCGGCGGGCGTGCTGGAGCGGGCGATCGGCCGCGAGAAGAAAGGCACGCTTGACGATCTGGCCACGGTCATTTTCTCCAGCGGCAGCACGGGCGATCCGAAGGGGGTGATGCTGACGCACTACAATATCGTTTCCAACGCCGATCAGTTGGGCCAGACTTTTGCGTTCAGCGGGCGCGACCGCGTTCTTGGGTATTTTGCCGTTCTTCCACTCGTTCGGCTTTACCGGCACGCTGATTGTCCCGGCCGTGCTCGGTCTTGGCGTGGTCTATCACGTCAGCCCGCTCGACGCGAAAGTCATCGGGGCGCTGGTGAGCCGGTATCACGTGACGTTTTTGCTGGCCACGCCGACGTTCCTGCAGATGTACACTCGCGGTTGTGAGCCCGAGGATTTCGGCGGTCTCCAATTCGTCATGACCGGGGCCGAAAAACTTCCCGACCGCGTCGCGCAGGCGTTCGAGGACAGGTTTGGCATCCGTCCGCTCGAAGCCTACGGGCTCACCGAATGTTCCCCCGCGGTCACGGTGAACACGCGCGACTTCCGCGCGGCGGGTTTCCGTCAGGTCGGCGCCAAGCGCGGCAAGATCGGCCACCCCCTGCCCGCCGTCAGCGTTCGTGTCGTCGATCCCGACACGTTCCAGCCGTTGCCTGTCGGGCAGGCGGGGCTGTTGCTCGTGCGCGGGCCAAACGTGATGAAGGGATACCTTGGCAAACCCGAAAAGACCGCTGAGGTCCTGCGGGATGGTTGGTACGTCACGGGCGACATCGCGGCGCTCGACGGAGACGGTTTTCTTACGATCACCGACCGTCTCACCCGCTTCAGCAAGATCGGCGGCGAAATGGTGCCGCATATCAAGATCGAGGAAAAGCTTCACGAACTGGCCGGTGTGACCGAACAAACCTTTGCCGTCACCGGCGTGCCCGACGAGAAGAAGGGCGAGCGTCTGGTCGTGTTACATACACTCGATGCCGTCAAGCTGGCGCCGATTCTCGAAAAGCTTGCAACATCCGGTCTGCCCAATCTTTGGAAGCCGCGCCCCGAGCAGTTTTTCCATATCGATGCGTTGCCCTACCTCGGCACGGGAAAACTGGATTTGCGAAAGGTTCGGGAGACAGCCACCGCCTTCGCGGACAAAAAAATTGGAGCGAGCGAAGGGATTTGAACCCTCGACATTCACGTTGGCAACGTGACGCTCTACCAGACTGAGCTACGCTCGCATCCGTGGGACGTTCTGAAAATAGCAAAAATCGACCGAACTGCAATAGCGAAAAATTTGGTGCGCGAGAGAGGAGTCGAACCTCCACGGGTTTCCCCACAGGATCCTAAGTCCTGCGCGTCTGCCAGTTCCGCCACTCGCGCCCAATAACTTACGTAAATCGGCTTGACATGATTGGCAATAATTGGCAGTCTGTGGCACACAAAGGTAATACAGCCAATGTCAAAAGCCAAGTCGTCATGGCCACCTATTCTACGGCTGAAATACGCCAGCGGCAAGACCGCGTTTCAAGTCGCCTGCATGATTCAAGGCAAGCGCATTCGCGAAGCGTTGCCAACCAAAGAGGAAGCCGAGACGCGAGCTGCTCAGATTCGCGCCATGGTGGAGAACGAGGGTGCTGCCGCTCTTGCCGTGCCGATGGAACACCGCGTCGAGGCGAGCAAGTGCATCGAGAAGTTGAAACCCTTTGACGCCAGCTTGACCGAGGCCGTGGACCACTATGTCGCGCACGTTCTGGCCTTCCGGGACAAGCCCACGGTCAACACGGCGATTGCAGAGGTCGTGAAAGTCAAGCAGACCAACGGCAGGCGACGGCACACGATTGAAAGTTTTCGCATCCGCACCGAGCGATTCGCCCTGACATTCGGAGAACGCAGACTCGCGACGATCACGCCCGAAGAAATTCGGGCGTGGCTCAATGACAAGCAGATGCATCGTGGTCGCTCGCTTGGTCCAGTCAGCCGCATTAACTTCCTGGTCGCCATCGGCAATCTGTTCAACTACGGCGTGAAGCACGATTACTGCGACCGCAATCCGGTCGAATTGCTGGACCGGCCATCGCGTGAAAGTGGCGACGTGCATTTCCTGACAGTTGGGCAAGTAGTCTCACTTCTGCTGCATGCGGAGAAGTACGAGCTTGTTCCGTATGTCGCTTTGGGGGTGTTCGCTGGATTGCGACCCGAAAGGGAATTGCGGGCACTGGATTGGTCGAAGGTGTCCATCTCTGAGCGCACAGTCCGAATTGATGCCAGTCTCGCCAAGACACGGCAGCGACGCGTCATCGAGATCGGGGACACTCTGGTTGCCTACCTGACGCCGTATGCGAAACGGCGCGGGCCGGTTGTAGACTTAGGTGACCGAGAGTTTAGAACGCAATGGGAGTCCTGCCGTAAGGATGCCGGTATCGTGCCTTGGCCTCACGACGTAATGAGGCACACCTACGCGACTTATTCCTTGGCCGCGTTCAACGACATCGGCAAGTTGTCTCTGCAGATGGGCAACTCGCCACAGATAATTCACGCCGCCTACAAGGGATTGGTAAGGAATGCCGAGGCGGAGCGGTTTTGGAGCCTGCGACCGGCAACCGATTCCGGTGCGAAGATAGTGCCGATCTCCGTGAGAAGATAAGAGCAAAGCTGCATACGCCAGCGAAACCGAAACACATGCGGCCCGTGGGTAAGGTTATTGCGTTTGCACAATGAACCGAAGTACGGTACGATCTGCAAACGGAAACATGAGGCAATCCAAATAACTGTCGAGGTCTTCGTGCACACCTGCGGCGGTGAAACGATCCGCTTGGCCGCGTAAGTAACGGTGTGGCCAAGCACGGCACGGCACGCGCATCTCCCGTCAGGCTGCAGCACTAGATTCCGATGCCTTTGCCGCGGTCTTGTGTACGCGTTTTCCGTATAGACGTGGGAGGGCTGATGCTCAATGCAATTTTCGGAATCATTTTGACCGATTCGACCTTGGCGCTTTCCTCAGTCAAGTATTCACGAATGCCAGTTGGCAGGGTGGCAAGAGTTGGCTCGCCGTAGTAGGACAGCGCTTTGAGCGAGAGGACGGAGTTGAATTCAGGGTAAAGTGCTTTGGTTGCTCCCAGCGCCTCAGGCAAGGTGACCCCGGCCTTAAGGAGCGTGTAAATGTCGTAGTAATCTTTTGCTTCGGCGCGGACCAAAATCACTTTCATCTTCTGGGCCGCCAGATCGAGAAGCGACGCGATGCAAACGTGGTTGTCGTCACAGCGGTCAGGTCGGCCAACGCGGCCGATTGTAAGCCCACCGAAAAATGAGACTTTGATAGGTCCGCCCCGATCTACGGTGAACGTGGCGGTGTTGGGTCTCAGATTGAATTAGCTCCGCGCCGTCGAGGAACGCCAGGCTCCGGCTCAAAACGTTCGCCGAAACTAGCTGGTTCGTGAAGAAATCGAAATCGACCGATTGTCTCCCGCCCAAACGTAGGGCAAGGGCGGTTCCCCCATACAAAACGAAATGCTCAGGGATTTGAGAAAGTTCTGGCCACAAGCGTCGCTGCTCCGCAGGGAGAGTGTCCAGACGCGGCCTCATGCGGGGATAGCGCGCTGGGGTGGTGGGGGAACGGGGAGAAGATGCAACCGGTGGTGCCAATAATGCCACGAACGGTTGTCAAAGAGGCCGGGCGGGGCGGATCGCAACGCTTCGCGGAATGCGGCTTTACCATGATGATCGAGGACAAAACAGATGTCCGCCCATGTTCCGAACACCATGACCTGGCAGAGAAAGAGAGGTGTGTTTTCAAGTGTTGCGTCTGCCGACCGCCACCAGCAAACGCGCCGAGCGATGGAAGCCAGCCGTTCAGAATCTTTTTCTGTTGTCCGCATGCTCTTCACAAGAAATTTCAGTGTATGCGAAAGCAGTATAACAAACCGAGCGTGGAATGTCGAGCCGCACATAGCGCGGGTCGATTACGTCATCCCTTCGCTGCCAACCGTCAAAACTGCCTCATTCAGGCCCTATGCCGGGCATCTGGTGATGGGGTGATGAAAGGCCTGGGCAGTGCGGTACCCGCAGCGGCGCTCATCGTCAAGATGGGATCAAAGTTCGCTGCACCGACCAGGCACGTGAGCATCGGCGTGACTCTTAAGCGCCTTCCCTTGGCGGAGCGAGCGCGGTCTCAATGCTGGAGGCGCAGGGCAAAGGGGCGCACGAGCTTGACGGCGCGAGCGAGCCATACAATCGAGGCGCAAGGCACGCCGCCTCGTCGGATTGACAGCGTATAGCGCAGCCAAGTTGAATCGCGTTGACCGGCGTTGACTGGGTCAACACTTGTCAACACCCCTGCCGAATGGTGGCCAAATGGCCGTCAAGAATCCTACGCTTTGGCGTAGGAGTAAAGCGTCCGCTCTGTAACCCAGCCGCATAGGATGGGCTATCCCGGTGCGCTCTTCTGTGCACACTGCATTGGACAGCGACTGCGCGGAAATGGAGAATCGAATGCCTTGCCGGTACGGTGGCCGATGCGTGGACACTGCGTGTTCTGTGCGTGATCGACTGACGTGAGCGGGTGCGTTGGCCATTTTGTCACTTGGCATTACCACGCTGCCCCAGCACTTCTATCGGGCCGACCTTGCTCGACTCAGTATAGCTGACAGGGAAGTGGCTTTGCCGACAATCGGCCCGCACTGGTTTGGCGCTCGAATTCAGCGCATTTTACAAAAGACGCACGACCCCTAAGCCGGGCTTAGAATTTTGGTGTAACAATGGAAGCTCCCTAGAATAGTCATCGTGCAGTGCGTGTTAAGTCGCTGGCAGATTCTTCGCGTAGCAGTGTTCCACATCTTTTAGCATGACTGGAAGGCGAGTTGTGCAGTCATGGTTCGTGCTTGTTCCACAGGTGTAACGCAACAGCATCGCGGTGGTCACGCAGCCGTTCGCAGACAATACGCGCAGTGTGACAGGTGAATTAAGCAAGGACGGCAGGGCGTGTAACGCAGTCCGCGTATGGAACGCAGCAGGCCGACACGCTGCCGACCGGGAAGGTCCATTGCGAAGAGTTGAGCCTTGACTCTCCTTTCGTTCTCCGCTGCCCGAACCCTCAACAAATCCGGTTCAATCCCTCTACTTGTTCCGATTCCGTTTGTGAAGACGTTTGGGAATCGACGGACTGAAAAATGTGTTCCCCTTTTGGACTTCCCGAATCGCATGGCAAATAGTGTCAGCGCAGGCATGTTTGATCAGATAGCCCATCGCTCCGCAATCCACCGCCTCAACGACATACGCTTCATCACTATGCACCGAGAGCATGAGCACTTTTGTGGGGGAGAGGGCGTTTTCGAGAATCTGCCGAGTGGCTTGTAAACCATTGAGCAGCGGCATGGCAATGTCCATCAGAACTAATGCGGGACGAAGCTTTTTGACCATGGCGACCGCTTGGTTGCCGTTTTTTGCTTCGCCGACTACTTCAAGATCGTCTTCGCGTTCCAGTATCTCTCTAAACACCTTACGCACGCCTCTGTTATCATCCGCCAGCAAGACAGTGATTCGTTTCATGGATATTAATGTTACGTGTCAAACATTAGGGCTTAAATGACATCAGCAACTTGCCTCAGTCGCCTCCCTTTATCTATGGGGTGAACACCCCATGTTCTGCTACCGGATCAAGCTTGAAGAATCCAAAATGCGCCAGGGGGGGGATACTTACCCCTCCTCCCGGCGATGACGAAACTGCTCGGAGCCGATCCACCGGGCTGCTTGAACAAAATACGCCGGTCGCGCTGAACGCTATCGGAGTCATGTCGGAAGAAACGCCGCACCGCTGACGGAGTGACAACCGCAGCCGCATTGCATTCTTGTCCGCTCACTCGCCGGTCGAATGCTTGCAGATCCGGCGCGGCGGACGCTCGTTTCGCGCCGCTTCGCCGCGTCTGCGGCGTTGCCGGGGCGTACCGATGGCACGTTGCTGTCCGTGGCTGCGCGCTGCTCGCCACCGACAGCCAAGAGCGGTGATTGTGCTTGCCTCTGCCGAGGCAAACGAGCTACGGTGGCTACTGTTTCACCCCACCGAGCGGGAGGCGTATGAATAGGCGAACTTGGTGTATTTTTGGGATTGCGCTCACGACACTGCTGCCCGCAGCGCATGGGCAAACTTGCCTCATTACCAATCCAGCGCAAACGTTCAGCATTGGCAGTATTGTACGCACGACAAATAGCGTGACCCTGACGTGGAGTCCTACCTGCACAAACTTTGCATTTGGCGTCTTCAGCACAGATCAACTCACCAGCAATCATCTATGATGTTGCCCCGCCGGGTGTAGCTGCTAGGAATCCCGTCCGGCTCAGGGCTGGTAATCCTGACCGCCTTATGTGGTACAAGTCGCAGGCCAGCAATCCATGCCGACTGAGCCGGAATGAGTGGACGGCGGTTAATAATTATCTTGCGCCTTAAGATGCCCGAGGAGACATGACATGAAAGCCATCAGAAAAGTTAGTTGTTGGACACTCGGAGCCGGAGTTTGCATTGTCACTTGCGTTGGTGCCTTGGCTCAGACCTCCGCACTGCCGACCCAAGTGTCACAGAAACCGGAATCGCTGGAACAACGAATCACGCAAGGGGATACCGCTGCGATTATTGAAGCAGCGGACGCAAATCGAAAGGACCTGATCCCGGTGATCGAGAGGTTCTCCGACTCCAAGGCGGGGAAGAAGGCTCTCGCTAAACTGGGAGTGAAGGAATACCTGGATGGAATTCTCGTCGAGTTGACCAATACATCAAGCACGGCGGTGGCAAGTGGACGGGGAATGAACCCGTCCGTTGACTACGCCAAGCTTTCTGTTCAGACAGAGGCATTTAAGAAGCTTGCCTATATCAAGAATCGTTCGACAGTCAAGGTGATCGCCGCTTTTTTGTATGGCAAGGAAAACCCTAACGACTATATCGTTAAGAGCGATAGCGAGTCAGACGGTTATTGGTATTGTATGGTCATCTACGAGCGCCCCTCAGAGGCGGCCATGAAAACGCTGGCACAAATCGTGGATAATCCGCCCGCGAGTAGCGACGTGAAAGTCTGGCAGCAGTGGTGGGAGCAGAACAAGGATAAATATCCATGACAGCGACACGCTGCAATTTTCAAGCCCTCTTCGCTGGCGCGGGAGCCGCGCTGGTGGTTTTCAGTCGCTCCGCAGGCGCTTTCGCTGATGGCCAGAACGAAACGAACCGGAGCACGCCGTCATTCCTAATCCTTGATCGGTCTAAGCCTCCTGAGACACTCAACCTGCCCGATGATGTCAAGGCAAGTATCGAGGATGTGTGGTTGCTCTCCGCGAAAAGCGGTGACCGCCGTATTTTGGATGAGATCGTGACCGAATTGGTCTCGCCGAAGGAGTCCGCCGCGTTCACAGCACAAACGAATCACTTGGCAGAACAAGAACTGGGGGTGACCGTTCGCTCGAACGCCTTCGCGAGATTGGCCTATATTGCCAACCGCTCAACCGTTGGCAAGATCGCTTCGTTTCTAACTGACACGACGCACCCGTCCCAGAAGCGAACTGATGTGCGCTCCATGTCCTACGCGGAAATGGCGGCTGATGCGCTGAGTCAGATGGTAACGAATGCTCCGCCCACTACAAACCTTTCTGCACAGGACAAGATTTGGGCTTGGCAGCGGTGGTGGGAGAACAACAAAGACAAGTATCCGTAAAGTCTCACTTGAGCGTGACGTTCAAAGACTCGGACTTTGCCGCTTCGGCTCCCCCCTTTCCCTGTACCGCCGCCCGCAAAGCTCCGAGACTTTGTTCTGACATTGGCTATCTGATTCGCTGGCAATGTCGCCGCTTGCACATCACGCGCGCCCACATCGCTTTCGTGTACCACCAACACAGTCGAGGGACGCCTTTGTGTTATCCGTGGTCGCGTGATTCCGCTCCATCAGTTATCGACTGTGCGTGCTGTGGCCTTTCGATTGTACGGCTCGCTGCGCGCGGTCAAGGATCGCTACGGGTCGTGGCTTCCGTTCCTCCTTGAGCGTGCTCGCTCCGCCTGCGGCCTGGCTTTTAGCACTTCACGCTGGAGCATTTCGCCGTCGGGTTGGCCCAGAATCGTCCCCAAAACCTGTCAACCACAAAATGAGGATTTTTCTGCAACCATAGCCAATCATATAAACTTGGGGACACTCCCTGCAAAGCCCGAGTTTCTTGGCATCCGGGATTTCCATTTCATGCGTGCTAATCTCACGGACGCGATTCAGACAGAACTGTGATCCTACAGGCAAGAGCACGTGTAATGGCATGAATGGACTGGCAACAATCGGGGAACGGGAGGCGGGAACGCCGTTGCCGCGCCTCTATCTCAGGCCCGATGAGGCCGCACGCGCCATCGGCGTTTCGAGGCGCACCCTGTCGGCCTGGCAGTCCGCCCGCGTCATCGGCTTTCGCCGTGTTGGTCGCACGATACTTTTCTCCGTTGCGGACATTCAAACGGCGATTGACCGCTACCGCGTCGCGCCTATCGGCGAGCCGAAACCGCGCCGTCAGTCAGTCGAGACCGGCACGATCACCGCGCCGGTGCCGCCCACCGGCAGTGAGCCGCCAACGCGCAAACACCGGATGCAACGCATCGCGCCTGAGCCAGCGACGCCGTAGCCAACCACCACCGCCCGCGCACTGCTGCACCGGTCACCGGCACGATCAGCAGAGCCGCCACACGGCCCCGCATTGCTTCGCAATAGGCCGTCAGAGCCACGATCACGTTGCAGATAATCAATCCCTCCCTCTACCGAGATTGTCGCAGCGGATTTTTGGGCGGATTGCGCTTGGCAAAAATTGGCAAATTAACTGCCTTTTCGTGCCATTTGATGCCACTTGGCGCAAAAGTTATAATCGCCTTGTATGCCTTATAAAATGAGCGATATAAGGATTTCCTTAGAAAAAGCACACGAAGGCCAAGAGTGCGTAAAACAGGATCCTAAGTCCTGCGCGTCTGCCAATTCCGCCACTCGCGCGACAGTCCCGTCAAGATACTGGAATTGAGCTTTCGCCGCAACGCTTCTTGCGACGGGGCGGGTATAACAACAGGGCGATGAGGATGCCGGCGACGAAGCCGCCGATATGGGCGAGATTGTCCACCTGCGGTTCGAGGCCGCCGATCGTGAAATCGCACGCGACCATGAGCGCGAGGACGAGCAGCAACCGTCGGCGCAAGGCGAAGTACATCGGCGAACGCAGCCGCCATACGCTGACGACGAAGGCGCCGATGATGCCGAAAATTCCGCCGCTGGCGCCGATGGCGACGTCATAGTGCGCCTGGAACGCGCTGGCCAGATTGCCGAGCACGCCCGCCACGAGGAATATCGCCAGGACCCGCCAGTGTCCCATCGTCTTCTCCACCGCCGACCCGAAGATCCACAATCCCGCGCTGTTCATCGCGAGATGCAGCAGGTTGGCGTGCAGAAACAGCGCGGTGAAGAGGCGCCACCATTCGTGGTACTGGATCGTGTCGGGACTGTTCCCCGCCCACAACAGGAATTTGTCCTGAAGGTCGCCTGGCAGAAACACGTCGCCCACCAAATACACAACTGCCAGGACAAACAGCAGCGCCAGGGTTACCAGTTCAGGTCGTCCCATGGACATCAGGCCGCGCCACGGGGCGGTGTCTTGTTCCGCGCGGCGCAGCAATTCCTGGCCGTGGGAGTACGCCGGGTCTTGCGCAGCCCACCCCGTCGGCGGTTTCCCCTCCTCCACGCGTTGCAACTGCTGCGTGATCGCGTCGCGCCACAAACGGTTGCGCGGAGACGTCAACTCGAACGCGCGCGCGAGCATCCGTGCCGCGTCTGCGAACTCTCCTCGCGCCAGCAGGCATCGGCCGCGCCAATAGGCCGCGAACATTGCAAACCGACGCGACCGGCGCGCGTATTCCCGTCGGCGGAGCAGTTCCTCGACCGAATCCGTGTCGCCGGCCAAGGCCGCAACGCAAACGCGCGTGGCCCACAGTTGCGTCTGCCGCGCGCCCAGCGTTCGCGGCGAGAGCGCGGCAAACTGCAGGTTGTGCAACGCGCGGTCGATTTGGCCGGTCTCGGCCAGCGCGCGCGCGGCGAACAATCGGGCGTGAGTCGCCTGACCAAGCGCGCCCCAGTCGTAGATGCTTTCGTAAAACGCCACGGCGCGTTCCCACTGGCGGAGCGTTACCAGCAACGACAATTTCCACGCGTGCACGATGCCGTTGATGACCGGCGGCATCGGATGTGTCGCCATCCCGTCCAGCATTGCCAACGCTTGTTCCGCATGTCCGCTCGCAACCAGTCGGAGGGCGGAGGAATACTGACGATATAACTTGCCGGTTTGTCCCCAGGCAACCCGCGCGGCCAACTGACGGAATATCGCCGCGCTACGCCAATGCCCGCGTTGCTCCCGCGATACTGACAGCGAAGCCAGCAAGGCCGGCGCGATGACGAACCACACGAAGAGCGTCCAAGCGACCACGACCCAGACGAAATCGTCGCTGAAATAGAGTCCACCGAGACAGGCCAGCAGGGTCACGGAAAACTGCGCGATTTGGGCGGCGTACCACCGCTGGTCGTGACGCAACAGCGGCAGAAGCTGGGTCAGGACGATGAACAGAATCGGGTAGATGAGAAAGCGTTGGGTCATGTGAATCGCCGGATTGTGGGAGCGTGCTTCCGCGCGCGACCGGGAGAATCGCGCCTGGAAAGGCGCTCCCACAATTTATCGGATCGCTATGGCAAGATGGTCACCTCGTCGCCGACCTCCAGCAGGTCGTAAAGCCGCTCGATTTGCTCGACGCTCATCGCGATACAACCGTGCGTCCACGTGACGTTGGGACACGGCCCGTGCAGGCCGATTTCACCTCCGAGGGCAGTTTTCCATGGCGGACATTGTTTCTGCGCGATCGCGTCGCGGATTTGGTCGTATTCGGTTTGCGTGATGAGCTTGTCGCGCAGACCGCGTTTGGCATCTTCGACGTTGGGGTAGCTCAAGCCGAGGAAAAGATGGTATTGGCTCTCGGGATTCTTGAAGCAAATGAAGAACTCGCCTTCGGGTGTCGCCAAGTCCCCTTCGCGATGCTTGTCGGCGGAGTTCTTGCCGGTGATGACCGGAATGCGCAACACTTCCTCGTCGCCGTCAAGCAGCGTGAGCATGTGACTGTGTTTCGTGATGATAATGCGCATGATTGAGCCACAGATTAACACAGATATTCACGGATGCAGCAGATGTTCCAGAGCATTTCCGCAAGAAATCACAACCGACCGTCAAAGGTGACTGCACCATCATGCCGAACGTTCGACATAATCGGCTGACCACGGCTTGCCGTGGGCTGTCCGCTCGATAGAGAGGTTAGGTGCCGCTTTCGAGCAACCGCTCTGGCGGCAACCCCAGTGAAAGCAAGTGGACGCGTAGTTCACGTAGACAACGTTTCTGTTTTGAGGCGAACAGAAACCGTGCATGTGAATTGTAGTACATGGCATGGCAGTCACGACCCTCAAGCTCTGCGAGCTTCCTTTTCATGACCTGAACCTGAACCGCCTGGGTTTGCCGCGAAAAGGATTGATCAAACGCGAACACGATGGCGAAGGCTGAAGCCGCTTGTGCGAGACCGTCAAAGGACACGTGCTGCCTTCCGCCTTTGGTATTGATACCGGTGTCGGGGTCAAGGAACAGTGCGCTTTGATCGGGCACATGAAGCGAGAGTTCACGACGGACAGCGCCAATCAGGCGATAGAAGTCCTCTTGCTCTCTTTCGTTCCAGGTGCCGGTGAACATGGGGTCGGTGTCGACCACATAGCCGAGAGCCGTGAGCTCGTGACAGAAGAACCTCTTCACCAGGTCGTACGAATCACCGAGGAAGTCGGGGTTCACTCTTGTAGCACCTGATGTAGAAAGCTGAGCCACCGCCGACGTGCGACGCGAACCGCGACAGCGGAACCCCGAAAGCATTCGGGGCAGGCTGCAGCGCCAACCGGCGTTGGCTCCGGCGACTTGTTAGGCGGCACAAAGTTAATCATCTCGTGAAAGCTTCGACCGCAAGAAAAACGCTGCCCAGAAAACAAAGCCTCCAAGCAGCATCCAAAATGTGAAGTGTAGGACATACGCCATCTCCAAACTTGCGATTCCACCTCCTGGACACAATGTGTCACATAGCCAGCTTAAAGGTCTATTCTCGAAACTATTCGGCACGAAAAAAAAGGCAATAACTCCGACAAAGAACCCTGCCAGCAATCCTAAAAGAATAGCGCCGATGTATTTCATGGGGTGCTGCCGCCTAACGTCCAGAGTTCGGGCACGCGGGGCTGATGACGTGGTCCGCGATAGCAGAACTGAAGCCGCCATCCCGCGTTGCCTGCAGCGATTTGTCAGGCCACGTCGTCATCATAAACCCTCGTGAAAAATCGCGGCGATAAACCAAAATGTGAAGAAGAACAGCAATGCAGCGACCGCCGGAATGTAAATCAACAACCAGAGTATGCGCTGGCGCGCGGGAATCGGCAGCGTCGCAACGAATGCTGCCCCGACAAGAATGGAAACAGCTAAACCAGCATAGTCGCTGAAAGTGGTGAACCGATATGATGGCCAGCGACTAAAAAAGAGATAGGCCGATGCCGCAGCAAGTGGTACCAAAGCTGCAGCAACCAGTCGCCATCCGAAGGCTCGCTGTCTTGTGGCAATCTGCTGCATGTGCGTGGTGTGGTCTAACTTGAATTAGACGCCATAATGGCGCAAAAAAAGTCGCCGCGCTGGCATCGATTCCCATTGGCATTCGGAGTCCACATCCGAGCATCACCTTTGCGGCGAGCATGGTAACGGAATCACGGGGTCATCGCAAGGATGAAGGGGAATGGAGGGAGGATGGCGGGAGAAATCAACGCGGAAGGGCGGTGGCTGTTGGCTCCAGCGCGGCGCTAAGCGGGATCATATCACTCATCACTCTTCAGTTTTTCCCATGCAGCAGCAACTCCGAAAAACACGAGGCCACCCAACAACGCCCAGTAAATGAAATGAAAGAGAAACCAGAACCTCATAGCTTTCTCAGTGCCTACTCCAACGTGTTCCAACAACCAAAGCAGCCAGTTGACTGGTGTATCTAACAAATCAAATTTATGTGCCAGACTCTGGCTGGAGTCGCCGCTCCACAATGCGATAAAGCCGATGAAAAGCCCAGCCACTGCTCCCAGGCAAACCGCCCAAATGTGCCTCGTAACACGCGCTCCTATTAGCAGGCGCAAAATCACAACCACTGGTAGCGTGAAAAGGAACGGAAAGATCAGAGTTTGCATATCGTGTCCGCGCTGCCGCCTAACATGAATTAGACGCCATAATGGGGCGAAAAAAGACGCCGGGTTGGCGTCGATTCCTATAGCGATCCGTTGTGTTGGCAGTCGGAATTGCCATTGTCGACCTCCTGTGAGAATCCAGGAGACGATTCCGCCTGTTTCCTCAAGAATCTCACAAGCGTCCGACTGACCGACTGTGATTGTAACACTCAGGGACAACAATTGAACGGGGAGAGTTTAGGTTCGTGTTCACTCAAGTGATTGGTTTGGACCTCGGCTGATCCGTTCGTTTCCACTTGCTGAATGGACTCGCGACGCAGCATCTCATGCTGGCGCCAATTCCTGCGCATCCCTTCAATCACCCGACTATTGACACGGTACGCGTTGATGCTGCCTGCCAACCCGACAACCAATGCAAGGATCGGAAACCCGCGTTGCGCGCCTTCGCCACACACTGCAGCCACCAACGCGAAGCCGGCCATGAGCGCCCACGTCCGGAAGGGTCTACCCATGCAGAGGTTTGGTAACATCGCTACCACGAAAGAAACCATGTACCCGATTGTCGCCAGAATATACAGAATGCGTCTCATGGTTACAGGGCCTGACTGCAGGATACCTTATCTATTTGCTGAACGGACAACAGATGCAAGGACAATCCCCGCCCCGAAGGCCAATGAGAGGGGTGCGTGCGGCGTGTCGTCAGACGTAGCTATCGAAAATTGATATTTTTTGCTGGACGCGGCGTTCCGGGGCGAATATAATGACACCAGTTCTTTGACATAAGTGGCTCGTAAGTTGGCAGTTCTGCGACCTCGGCACACATGGTCGCGTCTCGTCCAACTCGGCTTTGACATAGGTAGGGCGGAGGAAGGAATTGCAGCGTAGTTGGATCGAGGGCGACGCCGAGACGGCCGCTACTACAGGCTTGGTGCCGGTTGGGAGGGGGACGCCTCTACTAAGGTGCTTTTTCCAAAACGAAGCCAAGTTGAAAATACGTAACTATTTGGTGATGAAGTCATGACACAAAATACGAGTCGGGTTTCACATGAAAAAACGAACCCAAATTGGGCTTAAGATGGATTCGTTTCCTGCAAAATGGGTTCGTTTGGGAGCGGCATTGAGCGAACGGACGCGATTCCAGCGCCGAAGCGCGGCCCGTTGACTTTTCTGGGGGGGCTACCTATATTGGCGACGGAAACAGGACAATCCTACTCCGATTCAAATCATGCAAGTCACACGAGCAGGCGAGTACGCGATTATCGGGCTGTTGTATCTCGCCAAACAGCCGGCGGAGCGCATGGTCATGATCGACGAGATCAGCGAGGCCGAGGACGTGCCCAAGAGCTTTCTCGCGAAGATTTTTCAATCGCTGGCGAAGGCGGGTTTGGTGCGGTCGAATCGCGGCGCGGGCGGCGGGTTCAGCCTGGCCAAGCCGCCGGGGGAGATCACGCTGCTGCAGGTACTCCAATGTGTGGAAGGGGTGTTCGCGTTGCAGAAGTGCGTGACGGACGACCCCGAGTGCGTGGTGTCGACGACCCGCATGAGCACGTGCACATTGTGCGCCGTGTTCACCGAAGCGCAGAACCGCGTGAACGAAGTGTTCGCGCGAACGACCCTCAGCGATCTGCTCCATCCCAAAGCATCGGTCATCCACCAAGCCAAGGCCGCGGCCGGGGCGAATTGAGGAATCATGTCTGGGCGAGTTGAGCATCCCCTGAGCGACGAGCAGGTACGCGAAGTTTTGAAGCAGGTCAAGTTTCCCGGGTTCAGCCGCGACATCGTGAGTTTTGGCATCGTCAAATCCATCGGCATCACCGGCAAGAACGATGTGACCATCGCGCTTCACGTGATGACGCGCGACCAGGAAGTTCCCCGGCAAATCCAGCGGGACGTGGAAGCCGCGCTTAAACAATGTGACGGCATCGGGCGGGTGAACATCGAGATGACGGCGCAACAACCGCCACAACAAGGGCAGATGCCGATGGCGGGCGGAGGCGCGGCGCCGGTGCGTCCGCAAATTGCGGGCGTGAAACACATTGTGGCGGTCGGCAGCGGCAAGGGAGGGGTTGGCAAATCGACCGTGGCGGTGAACCTCGCCTGCGCGCTCGCCAGCCTCGGCCAGAAAATCGGCGTCATGGACGCGGACATTTACGGTCCGAGTGTCCCCAAGATGATGGGTTCGGCACAGCGGCCGACGATCACGGATGACAAATTGAATCCGGTCGAAAATTTCGGACTGAAGATGATGAGCATGGCGTTGCTGTTGGACGGCGATTCGCCCGTTATCTGGCGCGGCCCGATGATCATGAAGGCCATCCAGCAATTCAGCCTGGCGGTCAACTGGGGCGAACTGGACATGTTGGTGGTGGACCTGCCGCCGGGCACCGGCGATGCGCAGTTGTCGCTGGCCCAAACCATCGCGCTCGACGGCGGCGTGATCGTCACGACGCCGCAGGACGTGGCGCTGGAGGTGGCGCGGCGCGGCATTGCGATGTTCGAGAAGGTCAACGTGAAGATACTCGGCATCATCGAGAACATGAGTTACTATGTGTGCCCGCATTGCGGCAAGCATGACGATATTTTCAGTCATGGCGGCGGCAAACAGGAAGCGGCGCGGATGGAAGTGCCGTTTCTCGGCGAGATACCGCTGTTCACGGAAATCCGCATCTGCGGCGACAAAGGGTTACCGATCGTGGTCGCCGAACCGAAGAGCGCACCCGCGAAGGCGTTCCTGCGCTGCGCGGAAACCGTGAGCGAGTTGCTGGCGAAGGGTTGATGGACACAGGCATCATGAGCATGACCGACCAACAAGTTCTCACGAAGCTCAAGGAATGCTACGACCCCGAGCTGCCGTGCAACATCGTCGATCTCGGTCTCGTGTACGACGTGCGCCTGGAACCGGTTGCGGGAACCGGCGACACGCGGATTGACGTAAAGATGACGCTTACGTCGCAAGCGTGTCCGCTGGCGGGTCAAATCTCCGCGCAAGTGCAGCGCAAACTCCTCGAATTGCACGGGGTCGGCGAAGCCAATGTCGAAGTTGTGTTTGATCCTCCGTGGAGCCTCGCCCGCGTCACGCCCGATGGCAAGAAGACGCTGGGATTGCCCTAGAACGATTCATTATTGCGCCTGTTTCTCATGCCCTCCAAGGTAACAGGCATCGGAAATCCATTATGAAACTGACATTTTACGGGGCGACGCACACGGTCACGGGTTCGAAGTATCTGCTGCAGGCCAACGGCAAGAATATATTGATCGAATGCGGGATGTATCAGGGTCATCGCACGGAGTGGATCGAGCGCAACAGCCATCTGCCGTTCGAAAGCGCGACCATTGACGTGATGCTGTTGAGCCACGCGCACATCGACCATAGCGGCGTGATTCCCGTGCTCGGCCGGAGCGGATTCCGCGGGAAGATCCTGTGTACGGACGCCACGGCGGATCTGTGCCATGCGATGTTGATGGACAGCGCGTACATCCAGGAGCAGGACGCGGCGTTCATCACGATGCGGAATGAGAGGAAGGGTCTGCCCGCGGTCGAGCCGTTGTACACGCGGGCCGATACGCAGGCGGTACTCGGTCAATTCCAGCCGGTCGGCTCGTACAACCATCCCACGACCGTAACGGATGGCGTGACGGCGACGTGGCTCGATGCGGGACACTTGCTCGGCTCGGCGATGATCGTCATCGACATCGAGGAAAACGGGCGCAAGGTGCGGCTGGCGTTCAGCGGGGACATCGGGCGCGGCCACAACGACATCCTGCGCGATCCCGATCATCCGCGCGACGCCGATTATCTGATCACGGAAAGCACGTACGGCGACAGCGAGCACGAGACGTTGGCCGATGTCAACGATCGCGTGTGCGCCATCATCCAGCGCACGTTGGAGAAGAACGGCAAGATCATCATCCCCGCCTTTGCGGTGGGTCGCACGCAGCAATTGATCTATACGGCCTACCAACTGATGCAGAGCCGGTGCATCCCGTTGTTGCCGGTGTACGTGGACAGCCCGCTGTCGTTGCAGGCGACGGAGGTGTTCAAGCGGCACCCGGAATGTTTCAATAAGAAGTTCCACGACGTGATGATGAACGCGCACAATCCGTTCAGCATGTCCAACATCAACTATGTCGGTAGCGTCGATGAATCGAAGGCGATCAACGATTTCAAGAAGCCGTGTGTCATCATCAGCGCTTCCGGCATGGCCGAGGCGGGCCGCATCCGCCATCACCTCAAAAACAACATCGGGAGCGACCGCAACACGATCCTCATCGTCGGCTGGTGCGCCCCGCATACGCTCGGCGCGCATCTCGCGTCAGGCCACAAGGAGGTCAACATCTTCGGCGAACCGTACAAGGTGCGGGCGACGGTGGAGACAATCGACGCATTTTCGGGCCACGCCGACAAGAGCGAACTACGGGCGTGGGCCGAGCAGGTCACCGGATCGTTACGGGGTATTTTTGTAATCCACGGCGAGGAAAAGCCCGCGGTGACGTTTGCCGAAACGTTGCGCACCATCCACCCCAAAGCCAACGTGCGGGTCCCACAATTCACCGAGTCGGTGGAACTGTAGGCGCGGAAAGAAGAAGGGCCCGGCGACAAGCCGAGCCCTGCTGAATTGTGAACGGCCTGCGGTCGCCTAGAGGCTTTCCTTGAGACCCTGGCCCGCGCTGAAGCGGACGGTCTTGGACGCCTTGATCTGAATTTGTTCGCCCGTCTTCGGGTTGCGGCCCAAACGAGCGGCGCGCTTGCTCACGCGGAACGTGCCGAAGCCGACGATCTGCACCGGCCCGCCGGTCTGCACGCCTCTGCGAATCGATCGCAGCACCGCATCCAACGCCCGCTCCGCCGCGGCCTTGCTCACTTCTTTCCCCATTTCCTTCTGCACGACATCGACTAATTGCGCTTTGTTCATAGTTCCCTCCCGAGAAACTGATAATCTGGTTGCCCTCTGCAACTGCCCGTGTAGGGTTTTTCTGCCACAAACGGTGGGTATCGTCAATCAAATTCCCATGGGCATGCACCGGAGCCGCGCCAGCCGGTTTGGGAAATCAGTCTTCCCATTGAACGGCGGCTATCACCGCCCACACAAGGGAAGCCGTGACCGAGAGCACGAGCAACCACGGCAAGAGGGCTTGGGAATTGAGCGACAGCAGAGCGGACAAGTCCGGTGGGGAAAGATTCTCCCACGGCAACCAACGGGCGGCCAGCGCCGAACCGATGGCCGTTGCTCCGAGCAACAGCACGGGTCGCAGCCATGTGCGGCGCCGTGGCGGCAGCGCAGCAACGACGCGGGCCGTGAAACCATCGTCGTTGACGTACATCTCCTGCTCGCGCAGTTGCGTGTCGATCGGATCTTTTTCTTCAGGTGGATTCATAATACTGATACCCGGATAACCATCGCTTCAGTTTCTCTTTCCCGCGCAGCACATGGGTTTTGACCGTGCCGAGCGGGCAATCCAACGCTTCAGCCGCTTCTTCGTGCGACAAACCGTTCTGGCAGCACAACAACACCGCTGCCCGCTCATTGGAATGTAACCGTTTTAATGCCTCCGTCAAATCCATGCGCAACCCGTTACGCGAATCGGCTGACGGCTGCGTCGTTTCGACCGGCAACTCATCAATGTCATCGAGGATCAATTCCTTCCGCTGCCGCGCCACCGTGCGAAACTCGTTGAACGCGATCCCGAACAGCCACGTTGAGAATGGCGCGCTGCCCCGATACGTGTGCAGTTTTCGCCAGGCTTTTAGAAACGTTTCCTGCGCCAAGTCATCGCCCAAATGGGCATCGCCGCGCGCCATGCGCGTTAGAAACGCGCGCACCGGTGATTGATAGCGCCGGACCAGCTCCGCAAAGGCGTGCTGGTCCTCGCGCGACAGCACACGGGCAATAAGATCGGTGTCGGTGAAGGACACGCGTTACCGGGGCGGTTGCACGTTGTTCTGACTCTTGCGTTCCACAAACCAGACAATGAGAAACGCGATACCGATGAACAATACGATCGCGCCCCCCTTGTGATCTCCCCTCGATCCCGAGATCAACAGGGCGGTGCCGATTCCCGCCAAAACCAGACCCGGCAGCAAACCGCGATTTCCCCGGCCCGTTGGGGGCTCCAAGGCACCCCGGCCTCGAAGCTCCGCGACCAGTTCCGGCGTGACGGTGGCCCCCTTTTCAATCATGACCCGTAGGGTCTCGTGCGCCATCTTGATGCGGCGATGACGGAAAAAGAAAATAATCGCAACAATCGCGACGGGCATACCAAAGACAGCAAGGATGGTAATAACTTTGACGACCATCAACTTTTCGACGGCCGGTTCCCCACCACGATGAACCATCATGCCCGGCTTGGTCGCGGCCGCGTCATTGGTCTGGATGTCTTCGGCATACACGGTGACGGCCGCCAATGCCCGAAGTGGCGATAGGGCGGCCAGAATCGCCATTGCGGCGATGAGCTTTTTGATGGTGTTTTTCATAAACAGTCTGTTCCTCTTTGCATATGGGACGCGGCGAGCAGGCGTTTTGGATTCAGAAACCTTTGCATCGGGCTCGATTTGATTCTAGCAGGCATTGGTGGCTAAATCATTGGGAAACTGCGCAGTTGAGTCAAAGAGGCCGACAGATAATCTGAGCTGTTGTTTGAATTATTCTCCGTTAGGAGTAGTCTAAAGGTGTCAGCAGAATGGAGTGTGCCATGAAACAAGTAACCAAACTTTTCGGTGTGGCAGTGGTCACCATCAGTATCAGCTTTTTGGCGTTACCAGCGTTGGCACAGGGTGGCCACGGATCGGGTCACTTCGGAGGTGGTGGAGGTGGCAGGGAGTTCCACGGTGGCGGGGGATTCCACGGGGGATACGGGGGTGGATACCACGGGGGATACGGCGGCGGGTTCTATGGGCGGAACTGGGGTTGGGGCTTGGGCTGGGGCTGGGGTGGGTGGTATCCTTGGGGTTACTCTTACGCCTACGCGCCTCCGCCATATTACTACTACAATGGCTACTATTACGACCCCGCGTACTATCCGCCCCCTACGGTGTACAGTTCGCAGCCAACCGTAGTCTACACTTCACCATCGCCTTCGCCTGTAGAGGAGAATCCGCAGCCGCCGGCAGTTGACCGTCCGCTGTCGCCGACAGCCGTGGATCGAGATTCAACTACGCCGTCGCCTCCCCCGGCGCCAAGGTCTCAAAGTCCACCGTCGCTCCAGCGTCCCGGCCAAGGTCCAATGACCAGTGTCGCGGATGTAAAGGCGTTGGCCAAAGCGGGTCTCAGTGACGAGGTCATCCTCAGTCACATCCGCAACTCACGGGCGGTGTATCACTTGACGACCGCAGAGATCATCGACCTGAAGGGAAGCGGTGTGAGTGAAAAAGTCATCGACTTCATGATCAACACCGGTGGTCATTGACTCTGCTGGTCTTGCGCCACTGAGTGCGGCCACTGGCTGTTGGCTGCACCGTTGGGTACCGGCTGCCTAGACCCACAACTGGCGGTCGAGAGTGCGGTACTGGATGGCTTCGGAGATGTGTTGGGATTGGATTAGCACAGCAGAATCAAGATCGGCCATCGTGCGAGAGACTTTCAGGATGCGGTCGTAGGCACGGGCACTGAGGTTGAGTTCCGTCATGGCCATCTTGAGTAATTGCTGGCATTCGTCGTCGAGCGCGCAGAACTTCTTGATCTCTTTGGGGGCGATGCGGGCATTGGTGTGGCCGAACCGTTCGCGCTGGATCGCCCGCGCGGATTCGACGCGGGCGCGGATTTTCTCAGAGTGTTCACCGGTCCCCTCGCCCGCCATCTCCTTGTACTTCACCGACGGAACCTCGACGTGGATGTCAATGCGGTCGAGCAACGGCCCGGAAATCTTGTTGCGATATTTCGTGATCATGTTTGGCGAACAACGGCACTCGCGTTTCGGGTCGCCATAGAATCCGCAGGGACAGGGGTTCATCGCCGCGACGAGCATGAAATTGGCGGGAAACGTCATCGTCCCGCTGGCGCGGGAAATCACCACGCGGCCTTCCTCGAGAGGTTCGCGCAACGCCTCGAGCACATCGCGATGGAATTCCGGCAATTCGTCGAGGAACAGCACGCCGTTGTGGGCGAGGCTGATCTCGCCGGGGGTGAGGTTGGCCGTGCCGCCGAGCAGCCCGGCGTTGCTGGTCGTGTGATGCGGGGCGCGGAACGGACGCGTGGCGACGAGCGCCTGCCCTTTCGGCAGCAACCCGAGAATGCTGTGGATCTTGGTTGTCTCAAGCGCTTCGTCGAGCATGGTTTGCGGCATGATGGTCGGCACGCGTTTCGCCAGCAACGTCTTGCCGCTGCCCGGTGGGCCGATCATGAGGATGTTGTGGCCGCCGGCCGCGGCGACTTCCAGCGCGCGCTTCACGTGTTCCTGACCTTTTACGTCGACGAAATCAAGGTCGTAACTGCGCTGCTGCTGGAACATTTCGCCCGGATCTTCGCGGAGGGGTTGCAGGTCGCGTTTGCCCGCCAGAAACTCGGCGACCTCGCGCAAGTTTTTCGCGGGAAACACATCGATGCCCTGAACGACGGCGGCTTCGGGAGCGTTATCGGCGGGGACGATCAGGCCGCGCTTCTTTTGTTCGCGGGCGCAAATCGCGGTGGGCAGGATGCCGTTGACGCTACGGACTTCGCCGCTGAGCGCGAGTTCGCCGACGATAGCGAAGTCGTCAAGGTCTTTGGCCACAATCTGTTCGCTGACAGCAAGAATCCCGATGGCGATGGGAAGGTCGAAGCTTGGTCCTTCCTTCTTCACGTCGGCGGGCGCGAGATTGATCGTGGTGCGACCCAGGACATACTTGAAACCACTGTTCTCGATGGCGGTTTTGACGCGGTCGCGGGATTCCTTTACTGCCGCGTCGGGCAATCCTACAATGATGACCGCCGGCTGTCCCCACCCTGCATTAACTTCGATTTCGATGGGATAAGAATCGATACCAAGAACCGCCGCGGAGTGAACCTTAGCAAGCATTGCTAACTAATAAACAAAGCTATCATACAAGTCGAATATGTTTTGCGGGCCGCGACCCTTGCGTTGAAAAAGTCGATTACTAAGCATTCCGGTTCTGGCCGGTAGGGTATACAATACTGAGGCCGCCGTTTTAAACTCGCTGGGTTCCGATGGGACGGGGAAAGCTTAAACATTCGGGCCGAGTCTCGACTCTCCAACTTCTTTATCTGCACGATCTCCAACCGCAGTTTTACCGAATCCGCCCCCGAACTTCTCAGACCGGTATGCGGGGCTTCTCGAAGTCACGTCGATCCGGATGGCGACAAATGACGCCGGAACTGAAGCGTATCGCAAACTCGCAAGCGTCGGGGTCTTCCACCAAGCATTGGAAAAGATCGGATTGCGTCACATATGTTGTCCGACATATTTCCGTATCCGGACGACGCTTTTGATTGCTGACCGTATTGTTGGTCATGGTCCCAGAAAAAGCATTGAGCATGCCCAATAGTTCCTCGCCCTTTCTCGGGCGCCTGTCAATCACGACGCCGATGAAGCAGAGAGGTCAACAGGACGGACGAATCGGGATGGTACGGATTACCGGAGAGGCATCAGGGCAGGCGGATCTGTCTTCTCAAAGCTTTGACGATCCGGATGGCGGCAAAGGATGTCATCGCCGAACCGTGCCGCATGCTCGCAACAGTTGGGGGTTTCCAGCAGGCAGTATGTGAAGGCAAGATAGCCCCCCACATTTCTAGTCCGACACTTTTCTCGATCTGGAACAGGCCTTTGCTTGCTGGTCGTGGCGTCGGTCATGATGGACGTGCCTTCTCGAAACTTCGCCGGTCGGTATGATAACAATAGACGTTAGAGCCAAAACGTACCGCAAACTCGCACCCCTTGGGATCTTTCACGAGGCAATCCGAGAGATCGAGAGCTTGTCCCAGATACCGAGTCCGACATCTTTCTGGAGATGGGACAGGCCTTTGATTGGTGACCGCGTCGTCGGTCATGCGTTGAGCAATAGCATTTCGGCCATGGCGAGTCGAGCTCTTCCGTCACCCGGTCGCACCCGCCTGCCGTCAGTTCCCGCTCGGCAGCGACCGCTCAAGATGAGGAGCGGGTTGTTCCTTTAGGGCAGTGTAGCATCCGGTCACACCCCAAGGAGGTGCTTCGACTGTGGATGTCGAAGACAGAGGACATGTCCGTCTCTACACTGCCTGTAACAGTGTCCGGCCATTTGTCAGGGCTGTCAAACGGCCCGATGAGTTCTCGACCTACGTGAACGCTACGCGAGACGTGGTCTTCGATGAAAACGGGGCCTGTTGCCCTACAATTCCCGAATTAGTAGATGAAGGGTTCGGAGAGGTCGAAGGCGTTTTGGATGACGTCGGATGGTGTCGGGCTTCTTGGAGTCGGCGCGCTGGACAACTTCGACGACGTCGAAGCGGAAGTGAATGCGGGGATTGCCGAGTTGGCGGAGGTAATCGAGGGCGGCTTTGCTGAGGTTGCGTTGTTTCTCGAGTTGGACGGCTTCGCTGGGCGCGCCGAATTCCTCGGTCTTGCGGGTCTTGACCTCGACGAAGACGAGCCAGTCCTTGTCGCGGGCGATGAGATCGACCTCGGCTTTGCCGCTGCGGAAATTCCTGGTGAGAATCTTGTAGCCGCGACGGCGGAGGTGTTTGGCGGCGGCTTTCTCGCCGCGGGCGCCGAGGATCTGGCGCGGGGTGCGGCGATCGGGTTCGCGTCTGAACCAACCGAAAAGCATAGCGAATAGAATACCGCGAACAGGGTGATAAGGCGAATCCAGATACGACAGAGATTTGCCGCAGACTACAGCGGCGTCTCGTCGGACTCGGCTTTCGACAAGCTCAGGATGACAGCGCGGAGGGATGCGGACCTACACCATAAACTCGGCTTGGACGGGCTCGATGGCTTGGCGGACGGGGGCGAAGGATTTGCGGTGGACGGGCGACGGGCCGTATTGGCCGAGAGCGGCGAGATGTTCGGGCGTGCCGTAGCCTTTGTGACGGGCGAAGTTGTATTGGGGAAACTGTTCGTGGATCGTGAGCATCATGCGGTCGCGGGTGACCTTGGCGATCACGCTGGCGGCGGCGATGGAGAAACTTTTGGCGTCGCCTTTGACGATAGCGGTCTGGTTCACGCCGATGAGCGGGACGCGAAGGCCGTCGACGAGGACGTGGTCGGGATGGATGTAGAGGTTATCGAGCGCGAGCTGCATGGCGCGCCAGGTGGCGCGGAGGATGTTGTAGTGGTCGATGACGTCGACATCGGAGACGCCGACGCCCCAGTAGAACTCGGGGGTGGCGGTCAGCTCGGCGTAGATTTCCTCGCGTTGCTGCTCGGAGAGCTGCTTCGAATCGTTGAGCGTCTTGTGTTTGAAGTTTGGCGGGAGGATGGCGGCGGCGGCGACGACTGGACCGGCGAGAGGTCCGCGGCCGGCTTCGTCAATTCCGGCGATGATTTCCGCGCCGTTTTTGTACGCTTTCTTTTCGTAACGAAGCGATGGCATGGCCGGTGTCGGGGAGTGTGGCAAGATGAGGGGAGAGAGTCAATGCTGCGAACAACATCAACGCTCAACTCTCAACGCTCAGCGCGCAACGTTCAACGGCGAGGCGGGAGAGCGCAGAGGGTTAACCACGAAGGCACGAAGAGCCGGGAGCGTGATACATCAGTTACTGATGTATCAGGGCGGGCGAAGCGGAAATGTGCGGTTTATCGGTCTGACCTCGTTCACGCGATATCAGAGGCGTTCGTCGAGGCCCTTGGAGAGGATGCGGCCGAAGAATTCGCTGTTTCCGATGATGGCAAACCCAACGCAAAGCTCGATGAAACCCATCAGTGCGCCACTCATGAGTGGCGCGAGGATCATGGTCGTCACTGGCCGCGACGGCTCAGAGCCTGCCGCTATGAAGTTCCGGAGAATCACGAGTAATATTGTGGACAAGCACGACTTAATACCTTCCAGAACGACCAGCCAACCGATGATGCGAACCGCCACTGCGGACAGTGTCTTGATAGTCATAATCGCTCCCAGTAGATGTTGAGTGGAAACGATACTCCTTGGCGTCGTTGGTTCCAACCTTTTCATCACGAAGAACGCTAAGGAGACACGAAGCACCACGAAGAGGAGGGGGGAGACACGAAAAGGCACAAGGAGCGCAAATCACCGCGATACATCAGTTACTGATGTATCAGAGATGGGTGGTTGGGTGCTCTGAACTCCGCAGGGAGGTTCGGCGCGGTTCGTCAGACTCGGCGGCGCGACAAGCTGGGAAGCGACTGGGCTGGGAGTTGAATTCCAGTTGAATAATGAATAGAGGTGAGCCGAGGGCGTTACTCTACGAAAAACGAAGTGAGCCCTCTAGACCCCTTTACAGAAGAAGTGACCGTCGCCCTAGCTACCGGCAACCGGGACCTCCCTCACCTCGACTCCCTGTGATTTCAAGAGCTGAGTCTGCTTCAGAAACACCTCGCGTGCCTCAAGCGGCGTGCTCGCTGGCGGCTGATCGGTCACAACTATGCACCTATCGACCTTAGCTAGTAGGCCTTGTGATTCCCCAAATCGGAATCCATCGAGGAGTCCGATTTTGGTGTGATCGGCGACAATGATCCGGTCACGAGCGCGTTTGCCGAAGATGGCCTCCTTCACAGCAAGCTCTTCGGTGTTTCCGTGACAGAAGAGGCCGATCTCCGCGACAAAGCCACTGATCCCGAGAAGCACAACGCGAGGAAAAAAATCGCCGTAGGCATTTACGGTCTGATTACCAAACAAAGCGTTTAAGTCCTGGTCGTACCGACCACCGGCCAGGACGATGTTAAGATTTGCTTCCCTCGGCACGCCCTTGACGAGCACCTCGAACGCCTTGTAGTTGTGCGTCATGATTGTGAAATGGCTTCGACCGGATTCTGTCTGCGCTTTCTGTGCAATGATCTCAGCAATTGGGTATAGGGATGACCCTGCGTCCAACAATATGGAGTCGCCCTCATTCAAATAGGTCTCCACGATACATCTCGCCACTGCCAATTTCGCTTTCTTGTGTTCCTGATCGCGCGCTTGAAAATAGCTTTCATCCATTCCCGTCGCGACGCGTGCTGTCCCCCTCCCGACACTTGCATGTTTCTTCATGGTGGGTCTCCTATCTGTTAAGCATTCTCTGACATATAGTTAACACTTCTTGGTCTTTATCTTTGGTTTCGCCGAACGGCATTGTGATCGACTCCATCTCCCCGCTCTTGGGTATTCGGTACGGTAATGTCATTCTCTTGGCCGCATCTGCCAGCCTCTTCCTCACGTCCTGACTTCTGTACAGCGGGTCGACAATCAAAACGCCAAGCTCGCCATTTCGCTCGTCAAGAGCCTTAAGCAGGACATGCATCACGTCATCATCGCGAAAACTGAAGCCGACAAAGATGATGAGGTCACAGCTCAAGAGTTGCCTGTATAGATTCCTGAATGCGTAGCCGTAAGGAGGGGTGCCAATCTCACTCTTGTTTCCGGGATACATGGCACGCATTCGACCAGTCTCTTGCTGGGTTGCATTTCTTCGGTGGAAGTAGATCTCACCCTCATCCTGGTGGTGGAATAGGCAAACACATCCGTGCAGCCGATACAGGTGCATGCACGGCGACGACAAGCCGGTTGTTTCATAGCCATCTGAACGCCAAGTCGCTTCCTCCTCGATCAGATTTGGAATCCCATTGATAAGTCTCAGATGCGGCTCCTTAGAGTTCCCAAACTCAGCGAAGAGGTCTTCGACTAGCATGTCATAGTTCGTAGTAAAGACAGGAAGGGACGGCGTGCTTCCGTTTGTCTCAGCCAAGGCGCAAAAGAGACCGAATACTCTGCGCATTGATTCATACTGAGCCGCGTTGGAATTCTTGGCCTTTTCGACACGGTTTCTGGAATAGTGAAGAATTGTCGTGGAGGTGATCTGCTGAATTGCCTGGTATGTACAGATGTGCAAATCATACAATCTGGTGTTGTTCCTTAGAAATTCCTGCAACGCATCGTCGCACTGGTTCAGCAGGAGAAACTTGTTATAGTCATCTAGTCGCCACAAGAAATTGTCATGTGTCGTCGGCGTATTATTCTTGATCAGCGATTCTCTAATGGCGTTGAGAATCCTCACTGAACTGTGTGACAAGTCAGGCATTCCCTCTGCCGTTCTCAAGTTGTGGTCGAAAAGCAATGAAGGGAAATCAACGAATGTCTTGTAACCAGCAAACTGCGACGCTCCCGCACCCAGATACAACACCACACGTGGCACCTGCGGCTTTCGTCTCATCTCATTGACAAAGTTATAAGGTCCCGAAGTCGGCTGGTATTGGTGAGCAGTCCTCCAGCAGTTCGCGGTCGTTCCCGGCCAATTCGCGCCATGGCTCACCCGCAGTGGAGGGGAGTGTAGCAGAACACGCAAGGAAGAAGGAAGAATTAAGAAGGATGAAGGGGGGGAGAATTTAGGAGACAGAAGACAGAAGGGGAATTGCCGGGACGGATGAGAAAGGGAGGGAGACGGACGGAAACGGCAGAGATGCTTCGACAAGCTCAGCATGACAACCGGGGGGAAACGGCATACCGGTCGCGGCCGGGAGGCCGCTCCCACAATCGGGAGAGGCGGCGCACGACGAGAATCCGCGCTTAGCAAGCGCGGCTGCAAGGGGGCGGAAGCCCCGAACATATCGAGGACGCATCCGTGGAGGATGCGCGGAGACCGATTGAGCGGAGCGGGCGGCTGGGACAGCCGCTACTACACCGGCAAAGGCGAAAGGCCGGATGGGCTGGGGATTGCACTCGCTCGCTCCTGCTCGGCTCGCCCTTCGGGCCACCTTCGGTGTTGCGTCTCCCCCGCCCTGCGGGGTCTGCTTCCCACGCTACACCGGCAAGGGCAGGCAAATATCGAGGACGCAGGCTAAAGCCTGCGGCTACCATGCGGACGGCGGGGAGCGGGCCAACGGCGCGGAGCGGGCCGGGAATTCGCTGTGGACAGCGAACGCTACACCGGCGGGCGCGGAGACCAATTGAGCGGAGCGGGCGGCTGGGACAGCCGCTACTACACCCGGGCGCGGATACCAATTTGAGCGGGCTAGCTGGTGGGGGTCCGATTGGCTTCGATAACTTCGCGGAACTTCTGGAATGCGGCCAAGGTCTCGGGTTTGGTTTTGAGTTCTTCGTATAGCGCGCTCAATCCGACGTCGATGGCCTGCTGGGTTTGGAGTTTGAATCTTTCGAGTTCGAGGCCGGAGTGGTTCATGCGGGCCCAGGCGTTGGCAAGGCGGGCGAGGCCGGCGGGATCGTTGTCGCGTTTGCGGATAAGGTCGATGGCGTCCATGAGTAGCGAGCGGATGAGGAGGTTGCCGCCGGTGGCGGAACCTTCGCGGGCTTTCGCGCCGGCGGCGGTGGAGAGTTCTTCCACGCGGTCGACGAGGCCGGCGACTTCTTCGCGGTCGGCCTGTTCGCGTTGCCAGGTGGCGTAATGGTTGTGGAAGAACTTGGAGAGTCGGCAGCGGAAGTTGAGCTGGGCGGTGGGCAGGTCGCGGGTGCCGCGGGTCCAGACGAGGGAATACGGGTCGCCGGCCTTGAGGCTTAGCGAGGGGATGTCGGTTTCGGCTTTGAGGGCGAAGAGCCAGTCGCAGATCATGGAGTAGGACCAGGCGTCGCGGAGTTTGCGACAGATCTCGTCGCGGATGGGTTTGGGGTGACGGGCGATACGGCCACGGGATTTGCGGAGTTCGCGGTGGGGGAACTGCAACAGACGTGGCGATTCGGTTTGGTTTGGGGTTGGGATCGGGGACTCTGAGTTTTGCATTTGGTTCTCCTTATGGGCCGGGCGGGCGTTATGCCTGCCGGATCTGGCGGGGGAAGTTATACGAACCTTCCGAGGGCAGGTTAGCATAGTTTAGGAGGAATGCAAGGAGGAGTTAGAGGAATCAACGTACAACGCTCAACGATCAACGATGCCGAAAGTTCAAGGGGGGAATGTGAGGAACGATAAGGCGGGGAGAACGGCAAGGAAGAAGGGGAGCGGAGAGAATTCAGGAGACAGAAGACAGGAGACAGAATGGGAGGAGAACGGCAAGGAAGAAAGCGGAGGAGGAGCGGGGAATTAACGTACAACGTTCAACAGCCAACGGTCAACGTTCAACGATCAATGCAAGAAGCCGACAGAAACGGCGGGGAGAAACGACGCGGAGCGGACGTCTCGGAGAGACGTCCCTACCAACGGCCAGGGGCAACGACACGACCGGAAGAAGAACGGCACGGAGCGGCTGTCTTTATCAGGGGTGATTTGGTATCCTCAGGGATATGGCACTGCCCGAGCGTAAGTGGCTGCCCCATATGCCGCCGTTGCATATACGGCCTGACGAAGCTGTTTTCTTTGTGACAATCTGCTGTGAGACCCGTGGCAAGAATCATCTGTGCACTCCAGACAGTGGCAAGGCCGTGTTGGATACGATCGCGTTTTACCACCAACGCGGCAAGTGGTGGATACACTTCGTGCTTCTCATGCCCGATCATTTGCACGCGCTCGTCTCATTCCCTACCGATGACGCGGTGCGCAAGGTCGTCGCGGCATGGAAGAAACATACCGCACGCAAACTTGGCATCCATTGGCAGCGTGGGTTTTTCGATCATCGATTGCGCAACGATGAGAGCCGGCGTGATAAGGAAGATTACATCTCTCAGAATCCGGTACGAGGCGGTCTCGTCTCTCGGGCTGAGGATTGGCCGTACGTGTGGAGTCCACGGCAGGGATAGGATGAGGTAAACCAACGGGAAGACGAGGCAACAGCATAGCGGGAAACGGCACGGAGCGGACGTCTCGGAGAGACGTCCCTACCAACGACGGGAAGTGAGGCGGTGGACGCTATCTGGCGGCGTCTTCGACTTTGGTGGCGGTTTTCCCTATACGGTTGCGGAGGTAGTAGAGTTTGGCGCGGTGGACTTTGCCGGAGCGTTCGATTTCGATTTTCTGGATGTAGGGGGAATGGGTGGGGAAGATGCGTTCGACGCCTTCGCCGTAGCTGATGCGGCGGACGGTGAAGGTTTCGGCGATGCCGCGGCCCTGTTTGTTGATCACGATGCCCGAAAACATCTGGACGCGTTCGCGGTCGGCTTCCTTGATGCGGGAGAACACCTTGATGGTGTCGCCGACCTTGAAGGGGGTGATGTCGGTACGTAATTGTTCGCTCTGGATTTTTTCGATGGCATTCATGTTGTTACTCCTCTGTTATCGCGTATATCGCGTGAAATTGAAATCCTATTTTTTCGCTATTTGCGGACGCCTCGGAGAGGCGTTTGCGGAGAACCGCGTCTCGTCCGACTCGGCTCTACCAACGGCCCGGACGCACCCCGTAAAGGGCACGGCTACAGTTACTTCAGCAGATCGGGCCGGCGGCTCTGGGTGCGTTGCCGGGCCTGATCTTTGCGCCAGCGGGCGACTTCCTCGTGGTTACCACTGAGGAGGACGTCGGGCACTTTTTTGCCCGCGAACTCGGGGGGCCGGGTGTACTGAGGCCCTTCGAGGAGGCCACTGGCGAACGAATCGTCGCCGGCGCTCTGGTCGTCGCCGAGGACGCCCGGCAGCAGGCGCACGACGGCGTCGACGAAGACCGCGGCGGCGAGGGCGCCGTTGGTCAGGACGTAGTCGCCGATGCTGACTTCGTCGGTGACGAGGGCTTCGCGGACGCGTTCGTCCACGCCTTCGTAGTGGCCGCAGATGATGACCAAGTGGGGTTTCGCGGCGAAGTCGCGGGCGCGGGCCTGGGTGAGGGCCGGACCCTGCGGGGTCATGAGGACGACGCGGGAGTCGGCGCGGCGGAATTTTTCGACGGCTTCAAAGATCGGTTCGGGCTTCATGAGCATGCCCGGTCCACCGCCGTACGGTTTGTCATCCACGACGCGGTGTTTATCGTGGGTGAAATCGCGCAGGTTGTGGACGCGGACGGTGACGAGTCCCTTGGTCTGCGCGCGTTTGAGGATGCTTTCGTCGAGCGGCCCCTCGAAGATGCGCGGGAACAGCGTCAAAACGTCAATATCCATGCCCTGCTCGCGCGGTGCGGCGGCGTTACTGCGCCGGGTTTTCGGCCGGGCCCTCGGGGGGCGGCGGCGGTGGCGCGGCGGCGCCTTCGGAGCGACGGCTGCCTTCGGGTTCGATGATTTCGAGCATGGCGCGTTTGCCTTGTTTGGCGGCGGCACTGGTGAGGAGCGAGCGGATGGCGGTGATGGTGCGGCCGCTTTTGCCGATGACTTTGCCGATATCGGTCGGGTTGAGGCGCAGTTCGAAGACGACGGTGCGTTCACCGTCGACTTGTTTGACGTCGACCTCTTCAGGATGATCGACCAACGCTTTGACCACGAATTCGACAAACGGTTTCATGTCGTGCTCCCCGTCGTAGGCGGCTGGCCAGGGCAGCGTCGCGCTGGGCGACGCCGCGATGGAACCCTCAAGCCGCCGGCTTGGCCGCTGGTGCTGCCGCTGGCGCTGTTGCCGCGGCTGCTGCTGCTCGTTCGGCTTTTTTCAAGATGCTGCGCACGGTGTCGCTGGGCTGGGCACCTTTCTGGATCCAGTGTTTCGCCCGTTCGAGGTCCACCTTGAAATTGTCGGTGGCTTTTCGGGGGTGGTAGGTCCCGATGTTTTCGATGAACCGCCCGTCGCGCGGGCTGCGTTTGTCGGCCACAACGATACGATAGGCCGGGACGTTTTTGGTTCCGACACGGCGCAATCTGATTCTTACTGGCACTGTCTCACCTCCCCTATTTGATTTTGGGCATCAGGCCCTTGCGGGCGATGGTTTTTTGCATTTTGCCCATTTCTTTCATCATTCGCTTCATGGCGTTGAACTGCTTCAGGACGTCATTCACTTCGGCGACGGTGGTGCCGCTGCCGCGCGCGATGCGTGTTCGGCGGCCCGCATTCAGGATCTCGGGACGACGACGCTCCGTGGGGGTCATCGATTGGATGATCGCCTCGATGCGCTTGAGTTGTGACTCGCCAACGCTAAGGTCAGGCATTTTACCCATTCCCGGCAGCATGCCAAGCAGATTCTCCAGCGGGCCAAGCTTTTTAAGCTGTTGCAGTTGTGAGAGAAAATCCTCGAGGTTCAGACTCTGGTTGGCAATTTTTTCCTGCAACTCCTCGGTTTTCTTGGCATCGAACGTCTCCTGCGCTCTTTCAACCAGGCTTACCACGTCGCCCATCCCCAAGATCCGACCCGCCATCCGCTCGGCGTGAAACGGCTCCAAGTCATCGAGTTTTTCACCGACGCCCGCGAACTTGATCGGCTTGCCCGTGACCGCGCGCATCGACAACGCCGCCCCGCCGCGCGCGTCGCCATCGAGCTTGGTGAGCACAATCCCTGTGATGCCCAGCGCTTTGTCGAAGTGTTCCGCGATGTTCACCGCTTCCTGACCCGTCGCCGCGTCGGCCACGAGCAGAATCTCCTGCGGTACCACCACATCCCTCATACGAATGAGTTCCTGCACGAGCTCTTCATCGATGTGCAACCGACCCGCCGTGTCGAAAATGACCACGTTGCGGTCCTGCGACTGCGCGAAGACCGTCGCTCGTTTGGAAATCTTCACCATATCAGTCTCCCCGTGCACTGAGAAGACGGGGACTTGCACCTGCTTCCCGATCGTTTCCAGTTGGTCAATCGCTGCGGGTCGATGCACGTCGCACGCCACCAGCAGCGGTTTTCGCCCCTGCTTCGCCAAAAGCTTCGCCAACTTGCCACAGGTAGTCGTCTTTCCGCACCCGTGCAGCCCGATTATCATCCAGTTCCCCGTTGGTAGAGCGCGCTGTCCCAGCACTCCGTCCGTGTCACCCCCCATCAACATTACAAGTTCATCGTGCACAATTTTAACAATCTGCTGACCAGGCGTGACGCTGCTCAGAACCTCCTGGCCAAGCGCGCGTTGTTTCGTGCGCTCGATGAAATCCTTCGCCACCTTGTAATTCACGTCGGCTTCGAGCAAGGCCAGACGCACCTCGCGCAGCGCATCGGCGACGTTCTTTTCCGTCAACTTGCCGTAGCCGCGCAGGTTTTTGAAGACCGACTGCAGTTTCTCTGAAAGGGAATCGAACATAGCCAACCCGCAACACACCGAACTATCGACTTCGGAGGTGGGGAGGGCAAGAAGATTTGCCCGTAAAGCGAAAGGGCGAGCCGAAGCCCGCCCCCCCATTCTCAACCAACGCTCTGTGGAAGCTCGGTTATCTCGACTGCTCCTTGTCCATGTCCTTGAGCTCCTCCCCACTGGGCAACTTGAGGATGCTTTGCCTTCTTACGGCACTCTGCTGCACCGTTTCCGTGTGCTTCCATGCGCTGTACGCCGCGCCCGCAGGCAGCGCAACAAACACCAACTCTTCATTCGGACGACCGCTCAATCTTCGCACCGAGGAGACGCAGTTTCTGGTCGATGCGCTCATACCCGCGGTCGACATGGTAAATGCGATTTACTTCCGTCTCGCCGTCAGCCGCCAGCCCCGCCAGCACCAGCCCCGCGCTCGCGCGCAGATCGCTCGCCATCACGGGCGCACCACTGAGCTTCCGGACGCCTTTCACGATGGCGCTGCTGCCTTCGAGCGATACGTCTGCTCCCAATCGCGCCATTTCGCTGATGTGCATGAATCGGTTCGGGAACACTTTTTCCGTGATCACGCTGATACCCGGGGTCACCGTCATCAACGCGCTCATTTGCGCCTGCATGTCGGTCGGAAAGCCCGGATACGGCATCGTAATGACGTCCACCGGCTTGAGATCACCATTGCTTTTGACGCGGACTGTGCCGTTGGCACGCTCGATCGTCACGCCGGCCTCCTCAAGCTTGTCGCGCACGGCACTGAGGTGCTCGGCACGTGCACCCTTGATCTCGATGTCGCCGCCCGTGATCGCGGCGGCGGCCATGAACGTGCCGGCTTCGATGCGGTCGGGAATGACCGTATGCTCCGCGCCGTGCAGTTCCTCGACACCTTCGATTTCGATCATGTGACTCCCGATACCCTTGATCTTCGCCCCCATTTTGAGGAGGAAGTTTGCCAGGTCTTCAACTTCGGGCTCGCAGGCTGCACCTTCGATCCAGGTCGTTCCGCTGGCAAGCGTGGCCGCCATCATCACATTGGCCGTACCGAGAACGGTCGAACCGAAGCGTCCGCCCATGAACACGTCGTTGCCGGTCAATTCATTGCAGCGGGCGTGGACGTAGCCATTCTCCACCACTACGTCCGCACCGAGCCGTTTGAGCCCTTTGAGGTGCTGGTCGATCGGCCGATCGCCGATGACACATCCGCCGGGCAACGAGACTTTGCAGTTGTGCAAACGCGCAAGCAACGGGCCCAGCAGGCACACGGACGCACGCATCTTGCGGACAAGTTCATAGGGAGCCACGCCGAGTGGATGTCCCGCACGAACCTCGACGACGCCTTCCGTCTTGTGATGGGTGACCTTCACGCTCAACCAGCGCAGAATATCGCACATGAACTGGATGTCGCTGAGATTCGGCACGCCACGGATGACACATGGCTCGCTGGTGAGCAATGTCGCGGCGATGATGGGCAGGGCCGCGTTCTTGGAACCGCTGATTTGAACGGTTCCGCAAAGCGGATTGCCTCCGCTAATGATGATCTTCTCCATAGCTCCCTCCTTGGTAAGAGCTACTTACTCCGAACGGGCTTCCCCAAGCCCAACCGTTACTTTCCGGGCTGAGCCACAACCACGCGCTCATGCCCCTGCAAATCCTTCACGACCTCGACCACTGCATAGCCTTGCTGGCCGAAAATTTCTTCGACAGCTTCTCGCTGCCCGACGCCAATCTCCAGCGCCACGAATCCGGAGGCAGACAAAGCACGCCTGGCATTCATGACCAAGCGCCGGATAACTTTGAGTCCATCCTCACCCGCCGCGAGCGCGCGTACGGGCTCAAAGCCTCTAACCTCCTTGGGCAGCTTCGCCAATTCCCCATCGGCGATATACGGCGGATTGGAAACTATCGCCTCCGCCACGAAGCTACTGGGAAGACCTTCTAGCAAGTCGCCTTCAAAAAAGCGAATCTTTTTTTCAACTTGATGCAACGCCGCGTTCCCGCGAGCCACCTCTAGTGCATCCGGGCTGATATCCGAGGCGGAAATCTCGGCGTTCGGCAGCTCCTTCGCCAGCGCAATCGCAATGCACCCGCTCCCCGTCCCCACATCGATGATTGTCGTTGGTAGGGCGCGACCGATCGTGGTAAATCCTCGCGATGAACTGCCCGGCGCACCGTCCGCTGGCCTCAGCCGCTTCACGACCGTCTCCACCAACAGCTCCGTCTCCGGCCTTGGGATGAGCACGCGCTTGTCCACCATGAACTTCAGCCCGCAGAACTCCGTCTCGCCCGTGATGTACTGCAGCGGCTCGCCGCCGGCCCGCCGTTTCACCAATTCCCGAAGCGTGGCCAAGGTCCCCTCATCCAGCTCCCGCTCGAACTCCAGATACAAATTGAGCCGCTTCTTCCTCAGCAAATGCGCCAGCAACAATTCGATGGTCAGTCGCGGACTCTCAATCCCCTGCTTCTCAAAATACGTCGTCGTCTTGTTGATGACCTCCAGAATGCGCACGGCAAAAGCTTATACGAATTGGCGATTCAGCGGAAGCGCGATTCGAATCACGCCGTGCTTTCGGCAAGACGCTGGTTCAGATCATCGGTCATCAGCGCGCCAATCAAATCCTCCAAATCACCCTCCATAATCGCGGGAAGGTTTTGGATCGTGATATTGACGCGGTGGTCGGTGACGCGATTCTGTGGGAAATTGTATGTCCGAATCTTCTCGCTGCGGTCGCCCGAACCGATCTGGGTGCGACGCGCGGCTGACATTCTCGCCTCCTCCTGTTCCTGTTTGTGGGCGAGCAGGCGGGAACGGAGGACGCGCAGTGCTTTGGCTTTGTTCTTTATCTGCGAACGTTCGTCGGCGCAGCGAACAATCAATCCGCTCGGCTTGTGATTGATCTGGACGGCGCTGTCCGTCGTGTTCACGCCCTGGCCGCCGGGACCGCTCGCGCGGCAAACCGTGATTTCCATGTCCTCGGGCTTGAGTTGGACATCCACTTCCTCAGCTTCGGGTAATACGGCCACGCTCGCGGTGCTGGTGTGGATGCGGCCCTGCGCTTCGGTTTCGGGAACGCGTTGCACACGGTGGACGCCGCTCTCATAACGAATCTTCTTGTAGACGTCCTGTCCTTGCACGGAGAACACGATTTCCTTGAACCCGCCACGCTCGCTCGGGCTCGTGTCCATCACTTCCACCTTCCAACCTTGGGCGTCGGCATAACGGCTGTACATGCGGAAGAGGTCCGCCGCGAACAACGCCGCTTCTTCACCGCCCGTGCCAGCGCGGATTTCGACAATGGTGTTGCGCGAATCATTCGGGTCGGGTGGAACAAGTCCGAGCTGAATGTCGCGTTGTAGCTTCTCCAGCTTGCGCTGCAGATCGTCGAGTTCGCATTTGGCCAACTCGGCCATGTCCACGTCCCCGGAAGCAGCCAATTCCTTGTTCTCGCCGATCTGCTTCTGCACGGCCTCAGCGGCGGCGTGGTCGCCCAGGAGTCTTTTGAGGCGCTGGAGTTCTCGCGCGAGTTCGCCCGCCCGGCGTTGATCGGAGTACACCGCCGGATTGGCGAGTTCGGTCTCCAATTCGACCGCTCGTTTGCGGAACTTTTCGATGTTGGGCAGCGCGTTCATCGGCGATGTGTTTGCGGAACAAAAAGAAAACTTCGGCGGAAACGATGTGTCTCCTGCCGAAGTTCTCGCAAAAGGCAGCTACTTCGTCTTCTTGGCGTAACGCTTTTGGAAGCGCTCGACTCGGCCCGCGGTATCCACAAACTTCTGCGTGCCCGTGAAGAACGGGTGGCACTTGGAGCAGATGCCGATGCGCATGTCCTTGCGCGTGGACCGCGTCTTGATGATGTTCCCGCAGGCACAGTGGATCACGGCGTCAACATATTCAGGATGTATCTTATCTTTCATGTGTCAGAGCGCGCGAATCTACAGGAGGAACAGCTCCGTTGCAAGCCGAATTTGACCGCGCTTCCACGCGCTTGGCACTGTGCCGTTGCAATCGCACCCCGTTGCTGTTACGTTGCACTTGGATGAAGAAACAGGGCAAAACCGCGAAAGCCAGGAAGAAATCCTGCTTGTTGGGCGTCGGCCTCGACAACAAGGACGGCCATACCCGTATCACGACCGGTGACAACTTCAAACTGGTCGGCGGCAGCGAAGAAACACATGGCACGATGCAGGAAAAAGCCATCAAGATGAACGAGCACCTCAAACGCCGCGGCAAGACCCTCGATACCGTTTCCCCCGACGAATTCCACGAAATTGCCGACAAGGTCGGCATGCCCCTGCTGGACGCGCAACGCTCCCGCAGGCGAAATTAGTGCCCGCCGGATTTCCGTCTGCCTTGTATCCTACCAGTTGGCGGCTGACTGCAGCCGGCTAGTAGGTCTTCCGCAAATTGCTCGGCAGGATGTTGAGCTCGTTGCGGTACTTCGCAACGGTGCGGCGGGCGATGGGGATGCCCTGTTCTTTGAGGATGGCGACAATCTCTTGATCGGAAAGCGGTTTGGTTGGGTCTTCGCGCTCAATCAGCTTGGCGATCTGCTCTTTCACGCTGGTGTTGCTCATCGCGCCGCCGGAGGCGGTCTCGAAGCCCGGTGTGAAGAAGTACTTCATCTCGAACAACCCTTGTGGCGTCTGCATGTACTTGTTGGCGACCGCGCGGCTGACCGTGGTTTCATGGACGCCCACCACCTCGGCGACTTGCGCCATTGTCAGCGGCCTGAGAAAGGAGATGCCCTTGTCAAGAAACTCGCGCTGGCGATCAACGATCACCTTCGCAATGTTGTAGATCGTCTGCTGGCGCTGGTGAATGCTCTTGATGAGAAATTTCCCCGCCCGAATCTTGTCGCGGATATAGTCGCGCGCATCGTTGGACTTCTCGCCGCTCGCCATCAGTTCCTTGTACGTGTTGCTGATACGCAAATGCGGAATCTGCTCGTCGTTGAGCAACACCACGTAATCGTCGCCCACCTTCTGCACCACCACGTCCGCCGCCACATATTGCTGTTGCTCCGTGGTGAACATTCGTCCCGGTTTCGGTTCGAGCGTGGAAATGAAATTCGCCAGTTGCTGGACCTGCTCGACACTGAGGTTCATTGCCCGCGCAATCTCCGGGAAACGCTTGCGCCCCAGATCGTCCAGGTGCTGGTTGACCAACACTGCCTCAATCGACTCCGACTTCCCAAGCCGATCCAACTGGATCAGCAGGCATTCCTTCAAGTTCCGCGCGCCGACCCCGACGGGATGAAACGTCTGCACAATCTCGAGGGCCTCCTGCAGGTGTTCCAGCGGAATTCCAGAACTGACGGACAACTCCTCGATCGGCGTCAGCAGATACCCATCATCGTTAATGCTGCCGACGATCAACTCCGCGACCTTGCGCCGGTCCTCGGAGACATTCATAAACCCAAGCTGCTGAAGCAGGTGTTGTTGCAGCGATTCCTGCTGGACGATTGAGTCGAAAAAGTGCTGCCGCTGCTCTTCCTGTTCAGGTGAACGCGAGCGGATGGTGTTCGTCTGCGAAAAATACTCGCGCCACTCGTCGTCAAGCTTCGACAAAACCTCGAACTCTTCCTTGAACTCCGCCCGTTCCTCGTTGGTCGTGGCCTTGTCACCATCCGCCCCGGCCTCGGGTGATTCGACATCAGGTGATTCGGTTTCGACGCGCGTTTCGTCCTTTGGAATCTCTTCGAGAAGTGGGTTCTGCTGCAATTCCTCCTGCACAAGCGAGCGCAACTCAAGCGTCGGTACTTGAAGCAAATGAAGGCTCTGCTGCAACTGCGGAGCCAAAATCTGCTGCAGCGACAGCCTCTGAACCTGATGTAATCCGGGACCTGCCATCTTCGTTCTGTAGTCTTGCGTCTCGCCAGACCCGTTTCACTATATTCGCGACATCCAGCAAGTAAAGGCCAAAGATTACGCAATCCGTGTGCCAAATATTCGCAGCACCCGGACCCCTCTGTCGCCCGCCGGAAATCGCTCTGCACCGCTCCCAGAAAGCTTGAGTCAATTCCCGTCCGGTGTAGAATCGCGCTGTGGGGATGCGCATCACGATTTTGGGCAGCGGCAGCGCCGGTAATTGTACGTTGATCGAAACCGACACGACGAAGCTCCTCGTCGATGCGGGTCTCAGCGGTCGCCAGATCACCCAACGGCTCTCTCTCGTCGACCGCCATCTCGACCAGATCAGTGGCGTCATCCTCACGCACGAACACTCCGACCACACCCGCGGCCTTGGCGTTCTGTGCCGCGCCCGCGCGCTTCCCGTGTATGCCAATCGTCTTACCGCCGAAGCCGTCGCGGCCGATCCCGAATGGGAGGGTCCCGTGCGCATCTCGTGGCGACTGTTTGCGACAGGCGATTCGTTTGCGCTCGGCGACCTGCTCGTCGAATCGTTCAGTGTTCCTCACGACGCCTATGATCCCGTCGGCTTCGTCATCCGTCATCCCGGTTCCGGTGTGGCCGTGGGGGTGCTTACCGACCTCGGCCACGTCACCAAGCTGGTCACGGAACGCGTCCGCGCGATGGACGCGCTCGTCGTCGAAGCGAACCATGACCTGAAGCTGCTGCAGGAAGACACCGCCCGCCCGTGGGCCATCAAACAGCGCATCATGAGCCGTCACGGCCATCTGAGCAACGACGCGGCCGCGACGCTGACCAGCGACGTGGCCTGCGATCGGTTACGGCACGTGTTTCTCACGCACCTCAGCCGCGACTGCAATCGCCCCGAGTTGGCGCAGCAAACCGTTGGCGAGAAGCTGCAGAAGATCGGTGCGCGCCACATCGCGGTCACCGTCTCCAGCCAGGACAAACCGACCGCGACGTTGACGTTGTGATCATCGGTGTTCTCAACGCCTAGCGGCGGTAATAATACCCGCCACTGTAATAATACACGGGTGGCGCGTAGTAATATCGATACACGGGCCGCTGGCAATAATAGTACGCGGGCGCCGGGCAGGAGTAAGAGTACGCCGGGTAGCAAGCCCGCCCATAGAAGGGATAGTAGCCGCCAAACCCGAAGTTGAACGAGAACGACGTTCGTGCCTGCACCGGTGCCGTCAGCACGCAAACCAGGGCGGTCACCGCCACCACCCCGCCGATCATTTTACGAATTGATTTCATCCCATGCCTCCATTCACCAACTTGGACGTACCCGCTGGTAATCTATTCAACCGGCGGAAAACCGCAAACCGGCCAAGCCTGTCGCTTTTTTTAATCACCCCTTCAGCGCCCCCAATTGTATGCCGCTGATGAACCATTTCTGCCCAAGAATGAAAATCAGAATCATTGGCAGGATCATCATCATCGATCCCGCCATCAGCAACGTCCACTGCGTGCTGTACAGCCCCATGAACGAGAGCAGCCCGAGCGGCAGCGTCTTCATCGAATCCTGCGTCAGCATGATCAACGGCCAGTAGAAACTCTGCCAGTTCCCCATGAACGTGAAAATCGTCAGCGTCGCCAGCGCGGGCTTGCTCAGCGGCAAAATGATCGTGGTGAAAATCCGAAACAACCCGCACCCGTCGATCGTCGCCGCCTCTTCCAAGTCCCGCGGGATGCTCATGAAAAACTGCCGCAGCATGAACGTGCCGTACGCCGAGAACATCGCCGGCACGATCAGCGCAAAATACGAATCGAGCCCCACCAGCCGCCCCACGTCATAGCCGCGCCCGAAAAGCGAAATCACCCGCGGCGCGTCCCAGTTCACGAACGGCGCGGCCACCGTCAGCCATTCGGTCACCTTGCGCATCAGGATGAAGTTCGGAATCATCGTCACCGCCCCGGGGATCATCATCGTGGCGAGATAACTGAAAAACAGCTTGTCGCGACCGGGAAACCGCAGCCGCGCAAATGCGTACGCCGCGCCCGCACTGGTTGCCACCTGCCCCAGCGTCACCACCACCGCCACGAACAGGCTGTTCAGGTACCAGCGCGCGAATCCGCCGCCCATGCCGCCCGTGACGTCGTACACTTTCCCGTAGTTCCGCCAGTGCGTCTCGCGCGGGATCAACGCCTTGACGGGACTGTCGTAAGACGCAAACACATCGCCCGCCGGCTTTATGGACGTGGATAACATCCAGAGAAACGGCAGGAGCATGAACAGCCCGACAAGCCCGAGCGCCATGTACGTGATCGTTTTGCGTAGTGCGCCGCGCATCTCAGTAATGGACGATTCGTCCTCCAAACCGCCAGTTCAACAGCGTGATCGCGAACACGGCGGCGAACAACACCCACGCCACCGCCGCCGCGTACCCCATGTGGTTCCACGCAAACGCGTGGTTGTAAATGTAGTAGCTGATCGTCGTGGTCGCTCCCGCGGGCCCGCCCCGCGTCATGACCAACGCCTGCTCGAACCCGCCCTGCAATCCCCCGATCAGGCTCATCGTCAAAACAAAAAATGTCGTCGGGCTCACCATCGGCCAGGTGATCGCCCAGAATTTCTGCGATTGGTTTGCCCCATCGATGTCCGCCGCTTCGTACAACTCGGGCGACACCCCTTGCAGCGCGGCCAGGTACAGGATCATGTTGTAGCCGCCCACGACCGTCCAAAAACTCATGAACATCAGCGCAGGCTTGGCCCACGTCACCGACGCCAGCCATTGCGGCGGCCATTCCACGCCAAGACCGCGTATCCACTCGTTCAACCACCCCGGAACCCAGTTCGCGATGATCGTGTTGATCAACCCGTAGTCGGGATTGTAAATCCACCGCCAGAGCAGATACGTGCCCACTCCCGCCACGATGCTCGGCAGGAAATAGATCGTGCGAAATACCACAATCCCCCGCAGTTTCTGGTTCATCACCATCGCCAAAATCAGCGAGCCCAAAATGTTCACGGGAATCGCCAGCATCAGGAACACCGTGTTGAACGCGTAGTACCAGAACTCCCGGTCTTTCATCAGCACGGCGAAATTGTGAAGTCCCACGAACTTCGGCGGCGTGAACAGGTCCCACTCGAAGAAACTCAGCCCGAGCGAAGCGACCACGGGAATCAGCGTGAACGCCAGCACGCCCAGCAGGTTCGGCGTCAGGAAAAGATAACCCGCGAGAGCCGACTGCCCCCGTTTCGTCAATGCCATCCGAGATCTCCTTGAAATCTCAACGCCTTCTTGCAGCGCTACATGCCTTTCCCGATCGCGGTGGCGACCGCCCGCATCTGTTCGACAAGCGCTTCGAACTTGTCGGGGAGCATGGCTTGGTCGCCGTCGGAAAGCGCCGCTTCGGGATTGTTGTGAACTTCCATCATGATGCCGTCCGCGCCGGCGGCAACCGCCGCCAACGCCATGGTCGGGATCAGATCGCGATGGCCCGCGCCGTGCGTGGGATCGACGATGACCGGCAGGTGCGACTCCTTCTTGAGCGCGGGAACCGCCGAGAGATCGAGCGTGTTGCGCGTATACGTCTCGAACGTGCGGATGCCGCGCTCGCAAAGCATCACATTCATATTCCCTTCGCTGAGGATGTACTCCGCGCTGAGCAACACGTCCTTGATCGTCGCCGCCATCCCCCGCTTGAGCATCGCCGGCTTCTTGCAGCGCCCGACTTCCTTCAACAACGAAAAATTCTGCATGTTGCGCGCCCCGATCTGGATGATGTCCGCGTATTCCACGACCAACTCCGTGTCCTTCGTGTCCATCAACTCCGTAATCACGGGCAGCCCCGTCGCCTCGCGCGCTTCGGCCAGCAACTTCAACCCTTCCTTGCCCAATCCCTGGAACGTGTACGGCGACGTGCGCGGCTTGAATGCCCCGCCCCGCAGCACCGACGCGCCCGCCTTCTTCACAATCTTCGCAATCGCCAGGATCTGCTCGCGGCTTTCGACCGAACACGGCCCGCTCATCAGCACGACCTTCTTCTGGTCGCCAATCCGGACCCCCTTCCCCACCTCGATCACCGTCCGCTTGTGCGTGAAATCGTAGCTGGTCAGCTTGTACGGCTTCATCACGGGCGTCACGTCCGCCACGCCCGGGAACGCCGCCAACGGTTTCTCGCGAATCAGGTCTTCAGGCCCGATGACGCCAATCACCGTCCGCTCGACGCCGCGGCTGGTGTGCGGTTTCAGTCCCCACTTGCGAATCGCGTCCTCAATGTGCGCGATTTGCTCGTCTGTCGCTTCGGGTTTGCAGATGATGATCATGGTTTGGCCAACTCTTTCTCCAACGCCGCGATGAACCGGCGATTCTCAAGCGGGAGCCCCACCGTCACGCGCACCCACCCGGGCATCTTGTACCCGCGCATGGGCCGCACGATCACGCCCCGCCGTTGCAACCCGCGGAATATTTCATCCCCATCGCGCACGTTGACCAGCACAAAATTCGCGTGGCTCGGCACGTATTCCAGCTTCAGCCTCTTGAATTCCCGATAAAAATACGCCAGACCGCGTCGCGTCAGCGCCTTCGTCTTGCGAATGTGCGCCGCGTCCCCCAAGCCCGCCAGCGCCCCGACCTGGCCGACGGCATTCGTGTTGAACGGCTGTCGTACCCGTTGCAGCAACGCGATGCATTCCGCCTGCGCCACGCCGTAACCGATGCGCAGACCCGCCAAGCCCACGATCTTCGAGAATGTCCGCAGCACGACGACGTTTCGTTTCATCGCGTACTCGATCGATGGCGGCGGATCGTCCAAAAATTCGATGTACGCCTCATCGAGCACGGCAATCACATGCGCCGGCAGTTGCCGGATGAATTCGTCGAGTTCCGCATTGCTCACGCGGGTTCCCGATGGATTGTTCGGGTTCGCGATGAATACCAGCTTGGTCTTCGGCGTGATCGCCGACAGCATCGCCTTCAAATCATGTGTGTGCCCGCGAAACGGGACCTCGATGCATCGCGCCTGGAACATCTTCGCCATGATGCTGTAAATCACAAACGCCCGGTCCCCGGCCACCACTTCGTCCCCCGGCCCCACAAACGCGTGGTATAAAAACTCGATGATCTCGTTCGACCCCGCCCCGAGAATGATGTTGTCGATCCCGCACGACAATTTCTTCGCCAACGCCTGCCGCAGGTAAAACCCGCCCCCATCCGGATACAGATGCGCCGTCGCCAACGCCTTCCGCATCGCCGCCACCGCCTTCGGCGACGGCCCCAGCGGATTCTCGTTCGACGCCAGCTTGATGATTGTCTTCGGGTTCAACCCCAGCTCGCGCGCGACCTCCTCAATCGGCCGCCCCGGCTCGTACACCGGCACATCGCACACAAATTGATTCGCTATCGATTTGAAGCTCATAGCGTCAGTCTGTCAAAGCCGCGCAGAGGGGTCAAGCTGTGTCGCCCCGTGTAGCGTGCGCCGTCACAGTGCCTCCGGTAAGTCCAGAAAGTTTGGCTTCGCTTGGGTTCGCTTCTGCATAAAACCACCCTCTTAACCCCTCTTTTCGCACCTTAACCCCCTCAAAATGGGTTCGGTTTGGTCGACCGAACCCAACTCACTTTTTTCCTAACACACTTATACCTAAACACTTGTGCATTTTAAAAATGGGTTCGCTTCGCAAAAAAGTACTTTATGGGAAATCCCATCCCCACCGACATTCCTTCACCGCCTCTCTGAGATCTCCAATTTCCGATCTGCTATTCCCCTTGCTTCTGTACGCCGTTCTTCTTATGTCAAACAACCATCGCTCCTATACCACCACCGCAACGCCCCGTCCAGCAAAAATATCAATTATCGATAGCGGTGCCCTCGCCACGCTTGCCACGTTTACCACAGAGGATTCAGGGGTGTAGTAGCGGCCGTCCCGGCCGCCTCCGGGCGTTGTGCTCCCCTCCACCGGAGCGGACTCAGGGGTGGGTTTCCCCAACTCGCCGTGCCCTCTCGCCCCGGCCTGTCATCCTGAGCTTGTCGGAGCCGAGTCCGACGAGACGCACTTCTCGGAGGAGAAGCGCAACCATCTCTGTCGTTTCCTGCAATTGTGGGAGCGCCCTTCCGGGCGCGACCGGGCCGGAATCGGTCGCCCCCGTCCTTGCCCCCGCCCCGCCTCATCCACCGGCGCGTCGCACACAAATCCATTGGCAAGTGATGTGAACGTCACGATGACAGTGCGGCAAAGTCGGGAAGAGGGGTCAATCGCGAAAGGACGCTTTGAACCTAATGGACGCCCGGCGCTTTGGATCCACAGAATCTCTCAGCATATTCAGGAAATGCCGACAGGAATGTTTCACCCAAACGATACCGGTCGTCGGGTTGCACCATCGCAAAAGCCAGAACCACGCAGGCAAGCTGGGTGACGGATTTCGCGTCGGGCGACTTCTTCTGGAAGTCGGTCAAGAGCTTCTGTAACGACTCGGGTTTGATGAAGGATTTCTCTTTGATGTCGTGACAATCAGCCGGAAACCCACTTACCCAGCGTTGGATTCGTCGAGCCGAACCATTGCCAGATGGCATCATTCAGATACACGCCATGACCAGCCTCGCTTTGCCTACTCAAAGTTGCGCGAGCGGCCGGGGTGTTGAACAGGCTGAGCATCAGTTCCTGCAACTTCTCCGGATTGATGGCGAACGAAACCGCCGGCTTCCCGGGCCAGGCGGTCTTCTTGCAGAAACTCTTGATGCCATGACGGAAACTGTCCTCGGCATAAAACGCCGCCAGCAACTCTGCGTTGTTGAGCAACGGACAAAGCGGCCCGTCGAGGTTGAACGGGTAAACGGGCGCGGTCTGTAATGCGATGCTCATCGAGATGCCGGTTGGTTCTGGAGTGGTTGTGGTATGACGCCCAATGGCCCAGTGTTTTTCGGTAATCCCCCGTCGCTCACTTCGAAAATCGTAAACGAAGCCCTTACCCACTCACATTCGGGTAACTTCCCAAAATCTTCACGAACATGGTGTGCTTGGCGAGTTCGGCCAACGCTTTCTTCACGGGCGCGTCTTCGCAGTGTCCGAGCACGTCCACGAAAAAGTAATACTCCCACGCTTTCTTTCGGCTCGGTCGCGACTCGATCTTGGTCATGTTGATCTTGAACTTCTTGAACGACGCAATCGTGTCGTGCAGCGCGCCGACCCTGTCCTGTACCGAGTACATGAGCGACGTCTTGTCATTGCCCGTCCGCCCCGGATACTTGCGGCCGATGACGAGGAACCGCGTTATGTTCTCGCTCGAATCCTGGATGTTCTCCTCCAGCACCGTCAGCCCGTACATCTCGGCGGCCAACATGCTCGCCACCGCGCCCGCGTTGGGTTCGGTCTTCGCTATTTGCGCCGCCCGCGTGCTGCTCGATGTTTCGATCAATTCCACGTCCGCCAGGTTCGTCTGCAACCACTGGCGGCACTGCGCCAGCACCTGCGGAATCGAATAAACCTTCTTGATCTGGTCGCGCGAACAGGTCGCCATCAGGTTGTGGCGGATCTGCAGCACGATCTGCGCGCATACCTTCAGCTCGCTGTCCACGAACATGTCGTACGTGTGCGTCACCGCCCCCTCGGTCGAATTCTCAATCGGCACCACGCCGTAATCCGCCCGCCCTTTCGACACTTCCGCGAACACGTCGGTAATGCTCGGCAACGGCTCGTACCGCAGGCTGGACCCGAATTTCCGGATCACCGCCATGTGCGAGTACGTCGCCTCGGGGCCGAGATACGCTATCACCAGCGGCTTTTCCAGCGCCAGCGATGCCGACATGACCTCGCGATAGATCGCGCGCAGCGATTCCGCCGGCAACGGCCCGGTCCCCTTCTCGACGATGCGCCGCAAAACCGCGTCTTCGCGGTCGGGAGCGTAAATCTCCCCGCCCGACGTGTGCTTGACCTTGCCAATATCCAGCACGAGCTTCGTCCGCTCGTTCAGCAAACGGACCAGCTTCGTGTCGATCTCGTCAATCTTGTCGCGGAGTGGTTGAAGTTTGTCCTTCATGTCTTCCTGTCCGGGTCAGCTCTCTGGGGCGCGGAGCTTCCCCTCTCCTCGCTTGCGGGGAGAGGGCCAGGGTGAGGGGTCTCTGCTGCTTCCTTCGCCTTCGCCTCTTCCGCCCTCTGCTCGGCCGTCTTCAACGCGGCCGCCTGCAGCCGCAACTCGGCCGCCTTGGGCATGTCGTCGATGTCCCGCAGCCCGAAATGTTCGAGAAACTTTTGCGTCGTCCCGTACAGCATCGGCCGACCGGGCGCGTCGCTCTTGCCGACAATCGTGATCAGGTCGCGCTCCAACAGCGTCTTGATCACGCCGTCGACTTCCACGCCGCGGATCGCCGCGATGTCGGCCCGGGAAATCGGCTGGCGCAACGCGATGATCGACAGCGTCTCCAGCGACGGCGGCGACAGTCGATGCGGTCGCGCCTCATCCATCAGTTTCTTCAACCACGGCGCCGACTCGGGCCGGGTCACGATCCGCCAGCCTCCCGCAATTTCCACCAGATGGAAACTGCGTTGCTGCTGGTCGTACTCGATCTTCAATTCGTCCAGCGCCGCCACAATCTGCGCTTCGCGCACGTTGCGGAACGGCTCCGTCATCCCCGGATGCTCTTCGTCCGTCGCCTCGGCGAAAATCGCGCGGATCTCCGTGGGCGATAACGGTCGCTCCGCCGAGAACACCAGCGCCTCAATGATTTGTTTCAGTTCCAGCGTCATATCACCTTGATCACGTGTATTTCACCAAACGCTTCCGCCTGTTGCACCTTCAACCGCTTCAGCCGAATCAATTCCAGCAACGCCAGAAACGTCACGACGATCTCCGTCCGCGAGCTGGCGCGCGCAAACAACTCGCTGAAAATCATCTCCGTCCGGTCCCGCAGAGTATAGAGGATTTCCTCAATTTTGTCGCTGACGGTGAATCGTTCCTCCAAAATCTCATGAAAGCCGTCCCGCGCACTGGCCTTCTTCAAGACGTCGTTGAACGCGTTGATGAGATCGAAAATGCCGACCTCCGCCAGCGGCACGTCCTTGTCGATCTCGATGCCCGGGTCCGGGCTGCGCCGCGAAAATATGTTGGCTTGCTGTTCCTCGCGCTGGCCAAGCTGCAACGCCGCGTCCTTGAACTTCTTGTACTCCACCAACTGGCGGATCAATTCCCAGCGCGGATCTTCCCCCTCCTCCGCCTCGGTGTCCGTCACCTGCTGGTCGGTCGGCAGCAACATCCGGCTCTTGATGTACATCAGCGTCGCCGCCATCACGAGGAATTCACCCGCGACTTCCAGGTTCAGCATCTGCATCAACGTCAGGTACTCCATGTACTGGTTCGTGATACGCTCAATCGGAATATCGTAGATGTCCACCTCCTCTTTCTTGATGAGATAGAGCAACAAATCCAGCGGCCCTTCGAAGACCTCCAGCTTTATTTTGTAATCCGATTCCATTCAGAGAATCGTTTCGTTCGTTTCCGTGCCCAGCAAATCGTCCACCGTCTCCCGCCGCGAGAACATCGTCACCGAACCGTCCTCCTCAAGCATCAACTGCGGCGCGCGGCCCAGCGAATTGTAATTCGAACTCATCGCGTATCCGTACGCGCCCGCATCATGCAACAGTAACAAATCACCCGCGTGCGGCATCGGCAACGAACGTGGCGCCAACAACCCGTCGTCATCGCGCGTAAACACATCGCCCGTTTCGCACAACGGACCCGCCACCACCACCTCCGCCAGACCGTCGCTCCCGTCGCGGCCCGCCACGCTGATCCGATGGAACGACCCGTACTTCGCGGGCCGCACCAGATCGTTGAATCCCGCGTCCACCATCACAAAGGTCGCGCCGGTGCCCTTCTCGTTTGTCTGCGTCCGCTTCACATCGGACACGCGCGCGACCAACGTCACCGACGGCGCCACCAGGTACCGGCCCGGCTCGATCTCCAGGCGCACGTCACGCCCGGCAATCCTGCAAAAGTTTGCGCGCGACTCCTCCAATAACGCCCGTAACGGCTCCAGCGAAGCCTGGTCGTCCGCGGCGCGGTAATTGAACGGAATGCCGCCGCCAAAACTGATCGCGTCGAGAACCGGAAATCCCGGAATGAACTCGGCAAACAGGACCGCCAACCGCCGCATGTTCTCGAGGAACTCGGGAAACTCGGGCCCGCTGCCAATGTGCGCGTGTAACATGACCACCGTCATGCCCAGCTTCTTCGCCTGTCTCGCCACGTCCGCCACATCACTGAACCAGATCCCATGTTTGGAACTCGGCCCGCCCGTGTCGCACTCATTGACGTGACCATGGCCAAATCCCGGGTTGATCCGCAGCGAAATCGGACCGGCGTATCCCGCCGCCTGCAACTCCCGCAACATCCCCGGCGACCCCACATTCGGCATCACGCCGTGTTCGCGGAGGATCCCGATCGCGCCGTCCCGAAATACGTCGCTTGTGTACAGAATCGACGAACCGGGGAAACCCGCCCGACGCGCCCGCAAAACTTCGTTGCCGGACACCGCATCAATCCAGATGCCGTTGGCCAGCATCTCCTTCAGAATCCGCGTCGCCGACCACGCCTTCATCGCAAACCGCGCCCGCAATCCCGCGCTGCCCGTGAGTTGCTGGATGCTGGCAATCCGCTGGCGCAGCACAGCCGCGTCACAAATCCAAAACGGTGTGCCGACCTTCTCTGCTGCGCGCTGGAGCACTGCCTCGTTCACCGCAACCCTACGGCTTTCCTCACCTTCGTCATCGTCTCGTCCGCGACCGCGTTGGCGCGAGCGGCGCCCTGGCGCAGCACGTTATTCACATAGTCGAGGTTCTTCACCAGTTCCTCGCGTTTCTTCCGAAACGGCGCAAAATAGTCCATCAACGCCGCGAATAGCTCCTTCTTGGCTTCGCCGTAGCCGTAACCGCCCGCCGCCAGCCTCGCCTGCAACTCCCGCGCCTTGTCCGGCGTCGCGACGAGCTTGTAAAGCTGCAAAGGGATGTTCTTGTCCAAATCGACCTTCGGCGCCTCCACGGGCTGTGAGTCGGTGACGATGCTCATCACTTTCTTCCGCGCTGCCTTCTCGTCGCCAAAAATCTCAAGCGTGTTGTTGTAGCTCTTGGACATCTTGCGGCCGTCGAGCCCCGGCAGCGTCGCCACGTCCGGCTGAATCGACGGCTCGGGCACCACAAATACTTCGCCATACAGATGGTTGAACGCGCTCGCGATATCGCGCGCCATTTCGATGTGCTGTTTCTGGTCTTTGCCGACCGGCACGCGGTCGCTCTGCACAATCAGAATGTCCGACGCCATCAACACGGGATAGTTGAAGACCCCGGCGTTGGGCGTTAGCCCCCGCGCCAGCGCGTCCTTGTACGCGTGCGCGTTCTCCAACATTGGCACGGGCGTAACGTTGGCGAAGATCCACGTCAACTCCGTCACCTGCGGCACGTCGCTCTGCCGGTAAAAGACCGTCTTCGCCGGATCGAGCCCGCACGCCAGAAAATCCAGCGCAATATCGAGCGAGTTCTCCCGCAACATTTTCGGATCGGTAACGGTCGTCAGCGCATGGTAGTCGGCGATGAAATAGAACGCCTCGCCCTTCTGCGCCAATTCGAGCGCCGGGCGCATCATACCGAAGTAGTTGCCAATGTGCAACTTACCGCTTGGCTTGATCCCAGAGAGAATTCGCATAGCCCCCGGAAGATACGGGATGCCCGCGGCGCGACGCGAGGAAAAAATCGGGTGCCCTAATACTTGTAGACGAGCGAACTGACCAAAAGAATGTCGTTTTCCTTGTGGCCCGCCGCCGGTTTGCTGTCGAACTTGTCATCCGCGCAGACTCGCAAACTGAAGTGGGCACTCAATGCCGCCTCCACGCCTACCTCACTGTTCAACAAATAGTTGCCGAAGTCATCAACCTGCGGCATGTAATCAACTTCTTCCCAGACTTTCGCCGATTTGGCCTTGTTGAACGTGTGCTCGCCCCGCTCTGAGAAGCGTAACGTCACATAGCTCTGGTTCTGGTGCCCCAACCGCTCGTCGATAAATGAGGGGCCGAACTCACCACTCAGCTTCGATGCGTCGCTCTTGATAAAATAGTACCCGGCCGCGGGACCGACAACCAATCGATACTGAATGCTGGCGATGTCGTCGTGGTATCCGTCAACGCGCGCGCTGCCGTAGAACCGCTCGGTGAAAAGACGCTTGTACTCCGTAAATCCGTGGATCGCTTCTGACGACACAGATTGTTGAGTAGCATCGTGCCTGTTCGTTGACTGACCCCAATTATTAAACCCGTACTGGCCATCGGCGCCCAACTTCAACTCGTTCTGTTCCCAAACGTTATCAGCCGTGGCGCTGCCGTTCAACAGGAACGTATTGGCGTTACCTCGCGCCAGTGACAAACCCAGCGCCGTGTCGCCGTGCCACACCGGCGCCCGGACGGAGCGGTGGTTTGCCCCCAAGCGGCGCCGGATGCAACGACGAGCAGTGCCGAAAGACCAATTGTTAGAATCCTAGTCCTCATGTGTGTATTCCTCCGGTTGAACCTCACCTATACGAAGCTTGGAGAGACAATGCTTCACAGCCATGGAATTGGTCAAGCGTTTTTCAGCGCGGGTGGAGGAGGTCGTTCCCAAGGGATTCCATCGCCCGCGCCGCATCGGTTGGCGCAAGCCGTCCCAGCGCCACCGCATCCGTGGTCTCGAAAAATGCCTTCTGGTTGAACTCGTCCCAAAACGCATACCCCCACGGATTGTCGAGGTGCGAATACTTCAACGCCTCCATCATTGCCGGCGGAAATTGCGCCACTGCCGACGCCGCCTTCAGCGCGGGGATCGCATCGCGGCTCCTGGCGGCAATCATCGCCCCTTCGGTGGAATAGAATCGTGCGAACTCCCACGCCTCCTGCGGGTGCTTCGTACCGCTCCACACGCAGTTGCCCCCGACCGACAGCCGTGACCAGCGCACTTTCCCCTTCGGGACCGGCGCCACGTCCCAGTGGAATTCCGAGATGTGGTCAAACTCCGTCAGCATATACGTGCGACCGACGAGCAACGGAATCTTTCCGTCACGAAACAGATTCACGCCGTCGAATGCCTCCACCTCACCCATCGCTGCCGTCGTCGGAGCGACCCCGTGCGCGACCAAATCCCGGTAGAACTGGAGCGCCCCGATTGTTTCAGCCGAATTCACCGTGCACTTTCCCCCGGCAAACAACACCCCGCCAAATGACTGCACCAGCAGCAGCGGACGTGGCAGGACGGTCGGTATCCGCGCCTGCCGCCGCGCCGCCACCCGCGCGGCGACGTCGGCGAACTTCTGCCAATCCCATGACTCATCTGGCGCCGGTCCCCCAGCCTGCGCAAACCAGTCGCGGTTGTAAAACAGGATGTCCGTGCTGAAATGGAATGGCGCCATGGAAAGCTTCCCATTGACGCGGCAGGACTCGACGACTTCCGGGTGGAATTGATCGGCCAGCGGCGCGAATCGTTCCGTCAAGTCGCTGACTTGACCGCGTTGTGCCAGGGCGGGCAGCCGATCGACCACGTAGTAAAACACATCGGGACCTGCACGGCCGGCCAGTTGCACGTTCAACTTCTGAAACTTGGACGTGTCGTAAACGACTCGGACGCGGACTTGCGGATGCAACTTCTCGAATTCACCGACGATCTGTTGATGGAGCCCCTGCTGTTCGGGCAGCGTTTCAATGGTTTGGTAGGTGATTTCAATGCGATTGTCCACCGGCCGGGCGCACCCCGCGAACAACAGCATCGCCGCGATCACCTGCCTCATCGCAAGGCCTTCTTCACATTCCAGCTACATCGAAGCAACCGCTGGAGGGCATCCTCCTCGCTGCAGTCTTTGAGCGTTGCGACGATCCGGCAGGCGCGCCTTCGCAGCTTTTCATTCGTAGGCTTCACATCCACCATCAAGTTGCTGACGACCTTCCCGAGACGAATCATCGAAATCGTCGTTAGCATGTTCAACACGAGCTTCGTGGCGGTACCAGCCTTGAGTCGCGTCGATCCTGTGATCATCTCGGGTCCCGCGTTGAAACACAGTGGCGTGTGGGACGTCGAGCAGGGAGCGCAAAAACACAGCAGGAAGGTTCTCGCACCCCGTCGTTTTGCTTCATCGAGCGCGCCGACGACGAAAGGCGTCGAACTGCTGGCGGCGATCCCAACCACTATGTCGCGCCCGCCAACGCCTCGCGCCCCCATCGCCTCCGCACCCGCCGACGGATCGTCCTCCGCGCCTTCGACTGCCTCGCGTAGCGCCATCGCGCCACCAGCAATGATTGCCTGCACCTGTTCAGGGCCGGTCGAGAAAGTTGGCGGACACTCGCTGGCGTCCAACACGCCCAGTCGGCCGCTTGTGCCCGCGCCGATGTAGAACAAACGGCCACCACGTTTGAATGCGCGGACGATACTGTGGATGGCCTGCTCGATGGCGACCTTGTTCTTCCGCAACGCGGGAATCACCCGGGCCTCCTCATCCAGCATCGTGTCGATCAGTTGCGAAACGGAGCGTTTGTGCAAATCCATCGTGCGCGGGTTGCGCTTCTCGGTCAACGGCAGGGATGAGGTATCCAGAATGCGTGGTGAAGCCGATGCTGGCGGCGAGGCGAGGCCGGCCAGCTTGAGGGCGCCCACAGCGGACTCCACTGAGGCGCGTGTGACCCTGGCCCCCGGCAACATGGTCCGCACACGATTGCCGATGAGAATCGCCAGCTTGCGGTGGTGCTGCAGCATGCCTCCGCTCAGGACGACAGACGGCTTGTCCAATCCCAACTGGAGCGCGACCGCGTGGCAATCCTGTGCAAGAAACGAGGCCGCTTGAAGCATCAAGCCGGCATCGTCATCCAGCACATCTACCGCGAGCGCCGCCACCGCATCTTTGCCTGCGTTTTGGATCCAATCCACCAACTGGTCGGGCGAATTCAAACACAGACGTCGCAAAGTGTGCATCAGACGTTTGTCTACGCGGCCATGACGGTCATACTCGCGGATCGCTGCTCTCAATCCAGTTAAGGCGATCCAGTATCCGCTGCCGTGGTCCCCCAGCAGGTGGCCCCAACCGCCCGCGCGGGCCGTCCGGGTCCCATGGCGACCATAGACGCACGAGCCGGTGCCGCTGACAATAACGATACCAGACCCGTTCAGACCGAATGCCGCTGCCAAGCCGGACTCGATATCGCTACCAACATAAGCCGGCTGGCGTGGCCAGACACGTTCGACAAGCGCGCGGGTGCGGGAACGATCGGCTGGGTCCGGCAACCGGCGACGCAGACCGCCAAGGACGAAGGACGCCGCGCGAGGCGACACTTGATACTCGCGGAGCCGCTCGACAATATTACGATCCGACAGGAGTTTGAGGTTGAGAGGACCGGATTCCAGCCGCCGGAGAATCCGGCCATGTTCGTCCGCCAGCAATGCGACCGTGCGCGTGCCGCCACCCTCGATACCGAGGAAACATGCTTGTGCTGCGGGTTCCCCACCCATCACGGCGGGGATGCTAGCAGATTCAGGCCTCCAGCGGCAAGTAGACGCTGAACGTGGAGCCCTGTCCGACCGTACTCTGCACTTCGATGGCGCCGCCGTATCGGGCGACGAGTTCACACACGATGGCCAGGCCGAGTCCCGTGCCTTCTTTCTTACTGGTGAAGTAGGGCTGGAAGATCTTGCTGAGGCTCTCCGGCGCGATGCCGGAACCGCTGTCGGCCACGGCAATCACGGCGAATGGCTTCTGGGGATCGAAAGAATCCGAGCGGAACCCAAACTCGGCTGGCACTGAAGTGGCCCGCGTGGCGGAAAACTGCAACGTGCCGCTTCCGTTCATGGCGTGCAGCCCGTTCACGCCGAGGTTGATCAGAACCTGCAGAATCTCCGCCGGGTTGACTTTCAGGGTCGGCTCCGGGTCGCTGGACGTGAATTTGATTTCTGCGCCGCGGTTGGATGGATGCGCCTTGATCAATGCCGCGGCGTCCTCCAAGAGTTTGCCCGCGCCCACAACTTCGAGCGCATCCTGATTGCTCCGTGAAAAATTCAGGAAGCGATGGGCGATGTCCTTGCAGCGACCGATCTCGCGTTGAATCGACGCGAGTCGGTGTTTCACATGTTGTGCGGTTTCCGGGTCAGCCCCGTTCAGGGCGGCCAGATCGCGACCGAGCAAATCGGCGTAGCCGGCGATAATCGCAAGTGGATTGTTCATTTCATGCACGACCCCGGCCGAGAGCACGCCGGCCTCAACCGCGCGGTTCAGTTGTGCCAGTTCGACCGCGAGTTGCTCGTTCGTCTGTTCCAGACTTCGCAGGCTCTTCTCAGCCGCGAGCTTTCCCTGACGGCGCTTGATACACCGGTCCAGCACGTCGCGCACAGTGAACACGTCGAACGGTTTGTTGAGATAATCGGCCGCGCCGTAGCGCACGGCGGCCCGCGCGGTCTCGATGGTCTCGTAACCCGTGAGCATCACGCATTCAATATCAGGGTCGATTTCCTTCAACTCCCGCAGCACGTCGACGCCGCTGAGATCGGGCATCTTGATGTCGAGAACCGCTGCGTCCACGGTGTGCGTGCGCGCGAATTCGATGCCCTCACGACCGCACGTCGCGATCACACAGTGGTAGCGATCCTTGAACACAATCCGCAGCGACTCGCGAGGACCGGGCTCATCATCCACGATCAGCAAGGTGGGCTTCCCGACCGTCCCGGACTGCGGGACTTCTGCCGTCAATGTCTCAGATGATGCCATGGCTGCTTTCTCCGGTTTCTTTAGAATCTCATGCTGCTCGTGACCATCACCGCGTGGCCATCGCTCTTCCACGTGCCGCTCGCGGCCGTGCCGTTATTCACAGTGTTGTCTTCCGACAGACTGTACTGATACACGATGTCAACGCTGAAGCGAGACTCAGTGTAGCCCAAGCCCACGCTGAACACGTGGCGGTTCGAGTCCGGTACTATCGGCGAAAAAGTGGAATCGGGCACCGTGTTCACCGAATAAATGTAGCCGCCGCGCACCGTCCAATGATCGTCCACGTCATACTGCGCGCCAAACTCATAATACATGCTGTCTTTCCATTTGAAGGGAATTACCGTGCCGTTCGCTGCTGATCCGGGTGCATGCAAGGCCAGACTGTTGAGCGTTTCCCAGTTGGTCCATTCAACGTCCGTCTCCAACTTCAACCGCTTGATGGGTCGAAACGCATAACCGCCCGCGATGGATTGGGGAAACTGGAGCGACGCATCGCTGTGGACTGACGATTGGCCCAGCACGGTATTCAAGTCCGTGTTGCCCTTGAAGTTAATCGAGAACGGACTGCGATAGACGACGCCGATCGTGTGTTGCGGGGTAATTTTCCACATCAAACCCGCCGTCCCTCCAACGGCTTGTCCGTCTCCTGAAAAATGGAAGTGGCCGTCCGGAAACGGCGAGGTGTTAACGTGTTCGCTTAACGCGGTGGTCGCATCGTAAATATTCAGGCCCGCCCCGAGGGAAAACTGTTCGTTCACTTGGTAGGCGACCGCCGGTTCGATATTGAATACGGCCATACTGGCCCGGGTGACAATGTAACGGAACGGGCCGTTGTCGGCGTACTGGGCGGCATTGCCAAAGGGAACATTGAAGCCCAGACCGAAACGCCAGGGTGACTTCGCGGCGTTCATGTCCGTCGCCGCGTAGAAATGCGGAAGAAACGACATTGTATTCATCTCCGCACCGGCGCCCGCTCCTTTCAATTTGGAGTCCGGGAACATTATCATCCCTCCCGAAGTGATCTCGGTCCCCTTGATCTGGGTCAGGCCGGCGGGATTGTAGTAGATTGCCGACGCGTCATCCGCTTGCGCGACAAAGGCCTCCCCCTGCCCCGTGGCGCGCGCATCTTGATCAGGATTCCTGTAGCCGAGCGCCAATGCGCCCGGAACGCCGATGGCGGCAACCATCGCCAGCGCCGTTGCACAAATCATCAGGTGCGTGAGCTTTTTCATCTTTCCATTTCTCCCTGTGTGCCCTGCCGCGCGCCCCCCGGTGCGAGGCTACAACCCGATAGTTCAGCAATGCGTATGCCACGGGGTGGCGAGACAGGGAAACGCCTCTGGATGCGCCAACGCAGCCCATCCAGATGGGACGTAAAGAATCGACCCCAACACCCCTTGTCTACACGAGCGCAAAATTGGCCAACTTATCAATCTGCTGTGGACAACATTGGGTGCGTCACATCGATGCTGGAGCGCTTTCGTCTGAATCCGCCGGTTCCAGTTCCGGCTCTTCGGCCCGCCCCGTTGCGATTCCCAGCTTGTCCATCTTGTAACGGAGCATCCTTCGCGTAATGTGGAGCGCGCGCGCCGCTTCGGTAATCACTCCGTTTGTGCGCCGCAATGCCTCCTCGATGGCGCGCCGCTCGATGTCCTCGGTGATTTTCGGCAAATCAAGACCGCCTTCGGCAAATCCCATCTTCTCGCCCAAGTGGATGTTGGGCGTGGTCGCCGCCAATCGCGATGCGACCTGAGCTGTCGCCACGTCGGCTTGTGAGATTACGAACGGCAGGTCCTCGGCGCAGATCTTGTCGGAATCGCACGTGACCAGCAGCCGCTCGATGGCGTGCTCCAGTTCACGCACATTGCCGGGCCACGGGTAGGAAAGCAGCAGATCCATCCCCGTCGGCGTAAACTGCGGCACTTCACGGTTGAGTTCTTTGGCAAAACGCTGCGCAAAATGCAGCGCCAATGTCGGGATGTCCTCCTTGCGGTCGCGCAACGCGGGGACCAGAATCGGCACGACGTTGACACGATAGAACAGGTCTTCCCGAAACGTGCCTCGTTTCACTTCCTGTTCCAAGTCCCGATTGGTCGCGCACACCAGCCGCACATTCACGCTGATTGTTTCCTGTCCGCCCACGCGACGGATCTCGCGCTCTTGGATCGCCCGCAGCAACTTGCCTTGCGTGCCCAGGGGCATCTCGCCGATTTCATCGAGGAACAGCGTGCCCCCGCTCGCCGCTTCGAACATACCAATGCGCCGCTGGAATGCGCCCGTGAACGCCCCCTTCTCGTGCCCGAACAACTCGCTCTCCAGCAATTCGCTGGGGATTGCCGCGCAATGCAGGGGAATGAACGGCCCTTCACGACGCACGCTGTTGTAATGCAAGGCCCGGGCGACAAGTTCCTTCCCCGTTCCCGTTTCACCCAGCACCAGGATCGTCGTGTCGGTGTCCATGACCCGCTGGATGAGCGCATAGACCTTTTGCATCGCCGGGCCGGAACCGATGATGTTCTCAAACTTGCTGACTGCCTGAAGTTCCGTGCGCAGTCGGCCAACCTCACGTTCGAGCGCCTTCTCCTTCAGGATGCGATCCACCACCAATCGGATTTCATCCACATCGAACGGCTTGTTCAGGTAATCAGCTGCGCCCAGTTTCATTGCCTGCACCGCGGGCTTGGCGTCGGTGATTGCGGTGACCATCACCACAGGCATGGTGGGCGTGCGCTGCAGAATCCTGGTCAGCACTTCCAGACCATCCATCTGCGGCATCTTCATGTCCAGCAGCACCACGTCAAACGGCTCGCTCTTGGCAAGTGTCTCCAAGCCGTTCGGGCCGCTCTCCATCAACGTCACGTCGTAGCGGTCCTTCAGGATGAACCGCAATGACTCACGTGGACTTTCCTCATCATCAATGACCAAAATCCTTGGTTTTGACATCGCTCCGTAGCCTCCTTCGATTAATCATGTGCCACTACTCGCGGTCGTCCCCGTGACCGCGCCCCTCTACCTTCATTTCAAGACTGCTGTTTTCGCCGGCCAGAGTCTGCATCCAAATGTTCAGCCACTCGGTTGCGTCCGCCGTCGGCCTCCCTTGAGCCCGGCGCACTCGCCGCAACCCCGGCCTTCAAGCTCTGCTGTATCAGCTCATCGTCAGGATGTGGCTGCGCCTGAAGCGGCAGCACCATCACAATCGTCGTCCCCCGGCCCAGCAGGCTGTCGATCTTCAGCCGCCCGCCATGGCGCTCGATAATCTTCTTCACAATCGTCAACCCCAGCCCCACCCCGACATTGCGCGTGGTCACGAACGGCTCGGTCACGCGCTTCAAATCCTCCAGGGCGATCCCCTCGCCCGTGTCCTGCCAGTCCACGCACACGGCGCCTCCCGCCGGCAGTTTGCCATCGGGAAAATCCGTCGCCTGCGCATCGGTCGTGCTGATGCTGAGACGCCCCCCCTGCGGCATCGACTGCACCGCGTTGCGCAGCACGTGCTCGAACGCCTGCATCAGGCGGATGCGGTCCCCTTCCAGCCGCGCGAATTTGTGGGCGAAATTCTTCTTCACCGTCACCACCGGCGCCAGCGGCGGGTCGGGCGCTTTTTCGCCCACCGCCATGACGTGCGCCACTTGCTTGCGGCTGAATTCCTGCGTGATGTTCTTCAGGCACGTGTCGATCACATCGTTGAGCACGACCTCCTCGTACACCAGCAGCAGCGGATGCGCGAAGAATGTTAGGTTGTTGACCAGGACGTCAACCCGGTTCACTTCATTGGCGACCGTAACGCTGAATTGCTCGCGAAACTCCTTCTCATCATGCCGCTCGGGCAACAGTTGCGCGAAAATCTTGATCGACACCAGCGAATTCTTCAATTCATGCGACATCCGCGCCGCCAGCCGCGTGAAAAACTCCTTGTCCGCCAACTCGCGCGCCCGCGCCTGCTGCACCCGGACTTGCGTGAGATCCTCAATCAGCGCGACCGCAACCAAGCCCCCCTCTCCGGCTACCGCGCCGCCAGACGTCATCGCAAAGCGTGTGGCACTGATGCCCAGCGGACGATGCTCTCGCGGCAACGTCACCTCTCGCTGGTGGATCTCCTGACCTGTTTGCAGCGCCTCGAATACGACATCCGCCACCCGGCTTGGCAGACGGCTGATGTCCTGCCCGACAACTTCCTTGTCGTTCAGCCCCAGCAACTCGCAAGCGCGATGATTCACCGTAAGAACGTGATTGTTCTGTCCCACCACGATCACGCCGGTCTGGACGTGCGCCAACACCTCGTTCACAAACCGCTGCTGGCTCGCAATCCGGTCGCGCAGATGGAGGTTGCGAATCGCCCCTCCCAGTTGCCCCATCAGATAGTAAACCAATTCCAATTCCTGGCTGGTCAGTGGTTCCCCCGTAACCTTCCCGCCAAACGTCAGCACGCCCAACATCTGGTCGTCATCGAACACCGGCACAGCCACGTCGGTGCCGAGGGCTTCGAATTCGCGGGCCACCTCCTGGTCGTAATCGAAGGCCAGCGAGTCCATCGCCTGGGAGCGCAGCAGAATCCTGGTCTCCCGCGCCAGATAACCTGCGATGCCGGAATCGCCGCTCAATCGGAAGTGTTCCACGAGATGCTGCGGCAGGCCGGTGCTGCGGGCGACGGCAAATTGTTTTCCCGGCGCGGTCGATTGCCTCACAAAAAGTTCCCCGGTTACCGGCCGCGTGAAAATCGCGGCCTTGCCAATGCCCAATAGCCCCTCCACAAGGCGCAGAAACTCCGACACCAGTTCATCTTCACCCGCGTGTTGGCTCAGAATCCGTGAAAGATCCTTGAGCGCGTCACGGTACCGATAGACGTCAAAGGATGGGCTGACGGCTGGTGCGTGCGGCAGCAGGGCCAGTGTTGATGGCGGCGGCGAGACGACCGTTCCCATCGGCGCAACCGTCTGTCGGTGCCGGGCAATCACCGCATCGGCTCGTTTCAGCCTGGACTGAGCGTCCCGCAACTCGAAGAATGTGCCCAGCGCCTGTTTCAAGCGGTCGCCGGAATCCGAATCGGAAACGACCAGCCAATGGGACTCGATCCGATACATCGACTGTTGGGCAACCGTGGCCCGCACGACGACGGCCTGATGTTCGTGCAGGTGCGACGCCGCGAGCGACTCGACCGCCCAGCGCGTCGTTTCCCCCAGCGACACGGCGTCCAAAATCACCGCGTCCACCAGACGCAGCCATGTGGAAAACAGGGCATCGAACTGTTCCCGGGATGGGTCGGGGGGCGGCGGGAGCAGGACGATGTTCGTCTTGTCGCCAAGAATATCCGTGAGCAATCGCTGTGTCTCAGCGGAATTAGTCAGCAGCAACGCTGTTTTCATGGGTCACAGGTCTTCCGTTTCCACCGTTCGGTTCGCTCGGTGGCCGTTCCGATAGCGCTCGATGATCAGGGCGGTATTGCGACCGCCAAAACCGAGTGAGTTGCTCGCCGCGATATCGACGCGGCGGTGACGGGCGGTATTCGGGACGTAATCCAAATCACAGTCGGGATCGGGAAATTCGTAGTTGATGGTCGGCGGGATAACATTGTCGCGAATGGCGAGGCAGCACGCCCCCATCTCGACCGCGCCGCACGCCCCTTGCATATGTCCCAGCGACGACTTGATCGAGCTGATGGGAACATTATACACGTGGTCGCCGAAGACCTTCTTCATCACAACCGTTTCCGCGCGATCACCAAGGGGCGTGGACGTGCCGTGCCCATTGAGGTAGTCCAACTGTTCGGGTCGTACACCCGCGTGGGCGAAAGCTGTTTGGAGGCATCGCGCCGCCTGCGTGCCGACGGGATCGGGCTGACACATATGGTAGGCGTCACAAGTGGAAGCCCAGCCGATCAACTCCGCATAGATACGGGCCCGGCGTTGCAACGCATGTTCCAATTCCTCCACTACTAATACGCCCGCCCCTTCGGACATGACAAATCCGTCCCGCTTCTGGTCGAACGGACGGGAAGCCCGCGCGGGTTCGTCATTCCGATCTGTCAGCGCCCGGCTGGCGCCCAAAGCCGCGACGATGACCGGGTGAATGGGGGCGTCCGCGCCGCCGGCAAACATCACATCCGTATCGCCCTTGATAATCAGGTCCGCCGACTGGGCAATCGTTGCACTGGAACAATCACAGCCCGTCGCCGTGGTGGCACTCTGTCCCTGCAATCCCAAGTGCATCGAGATTTGGCCACCACACGCCCCGGTAAAAATCGCGATGCCCATGTACGAGCTCATCGCCTCGACCCCGCTTTTCTGATAAACCTCGTACTCGCGCGCGGCAAACTCCCAGCCAGCGTAGGCGGTGCCCATTGCCACCCCAATTCGCTGCCGATCCTCTTTCTCCAGTACCAATCCCGAGTCCTGCAACGCCATGTAAGACGCCGCCAACCCCAACTGCGCAAAACGATCCATGCGCCTGACATCCTTGCGGCTGATCCAGTCTTCGGGACGAAAATCGCGCACCTCACCCGCGATTTTCCAAGGACACTCGGACTTCATCAGGACGGGAGAGCGATCCACGCCGGATTTGCCCGCTAGGATATTCGACCAAAAAGTCTCAGTTCCAATTCCGACAGGGGTCAACAGACCCATGCCCGTGATGACCACTCTACGTGTCTTCATTCACAACATTCCTGTCTGCATGAACAGGGGACAAAAACGTCCACGCACCAGCAGTGCACCGTTAGGCGTGCGCTACGTGCCTCCTCCAGATAAGGTTCCCCAGCCCCACAGTATACAAAGTCCGCCACAGGAGTAAAGAACTTATTGCCACGACGGACAATTTTGTCCGGGAGATGCTATTGGAGCGGGAGACTCACCTGAAAAGTGGTGCCCTTGCCCTCGACGCTGGAAACAGTGATGCTTCCGCCATGGTCGCGGACAATTTTTTGCGAAATCGACAGGCCGAGGCCCGTGCCTTCCTTCTTTGTGGTGAAGAACGGGTCGAAGAGGCGGTTGCGGACGGCCGCCGGAATGCCGGGCCCATTGTCAGACACCTCGATGACAGCGAGGCTTTGGTTGCCATTACCCCCACCACCGCCGAAGTCGCGCTGGCTGATGCCCGTGGCAACGCGAAGCTTTCCCTGTTCCGGCAACGCGTCAGCGGCGTTACTCAGCAGGTTGACCAGCACTTGCAGGATTTGGTGCTTGTCCACCTTGATGACCGGGTTCCCATGAAACGCACGGGTCAACTCGATCCGCTTCGCCTTCAATCGTGACTGAACGAGTAATACCGCTTCCTCGACCAGATCATTCGAGGGCTGTTCCTTGATGCTCACCTGTGCCGGCCGCGCGAACGCCAGCATGCTTTCGATTACCTTCGTGATCCGATCCACGTCCTTCAGCACGAGTTTGCTGAATTCATTCTTGAACTCCGGGTCATCCATGCGCTCGGGCATCAGTTGCGCAAACGTCTTGATGGATGCGAGCGGATTGCGGATCTCGTGCGCCACGCCGGCGGCGATCGTGCCCAACTCGACGAGGCGGTTCTTGCGAAACACCTCGTCTTCAATCCGGCGATACTTCGCGGCGAGCGCAACCTCGGTGGCGAGCGTCAACAACACGCGCAGATCACTGATGAAGAACATCTCACGGTTCAATTTCTCGCCGAGGCCGATCAGCCCCACCAGGCGGCCATCGAGAATCATTGGCACGCAGAGGACAACCTTGCGTTGGTTCATCTCCGCGTCCAGGTGTTGCCGCACCCCGATGGGTTCGCGCCGTGCCATTTCCTCGCGAACCAGTGCGTCCCGGTTCCCCTCCAGCCATTTCACGATGGCTGCGTCTTGCTTCAACGTCTGGCTGTCTGCGTCATCCTGCGGTCCCAGCCCGCTTTCCGCCTGCAACGTGTAATCGCCGGAAAGAGAGTCCTGCATCAGGATCAGTGCCCGCGAGATCTGCATCTGGGAATGTATGGTCGTGGCAACCGTGCTGAGCATCTGGTCGATCGTTGGCAGCGCACTCAATTCCCTCACCAATCCCGACAGCGCATCCTGGTAACCGTAGCGTCCACCAAACAGCCGTTCCTGCATCATCCGCTCCGCGCGGGGCAAGAGTTTGGGCAGGATGATCGTCAACCCCACGCCAATCGTCATCGAAAGCATAAACGCAAACATCAGTTGCGGTTGGTTCATGAATCCGGGCGCAACCACGGCGATGCCGCCCAGGAAGACCACAGTGACCCCAGCGACCATCACCATCGTCACCGCATACAGCAGCACCCGGGCGATAACCACGTTGTAATCTGCCAGCCTTGCCTTGCTCATCACGTAGGCCAGAATCCCCAGGTTCAGCGGCAAGATGAGGAGGCCAATCGGCTGGATGCGCAGCCGGTATTCCAACAGGATAATTGTGATGTGTGCCGTGAGGAAAAAAATCAACCACGCGCTGAAATAGTAAACCAGTTGTGTGCGCCGGTACCCCGACGCACGCTGCGCCACGCACAGCATGCGCACGGCTGCCCCAATCTGCCAAGCCAGCAGGTGAATACCCAGAAACGGATACCATCTGCGGTCATAGCGAACGTAGTGGTCCATGTACAGGGGTTGATCCAACCCCGTAACGATTCGGCCGGTCCACAGTAAAACTAGGAAAAATGCCGCACTGGTGAACGTCGCTACAATCCACCACCGCACCGGCCGCAGGCTGCCGGTTACTGCCGACAGACCCAGGAACAATGTCGGCTGAATCAGGATGGCCGCCGATAATGTCAGTTGGGCCCATCGTATGGCCGCGTACGCAGACATCGGGCGGAAGTACTGCGCGTAGCCTCCCAGCCAGATGCCCACGACGAGCAATGCCAGACCCAACGCGGGGCCGTCCAGATTGTGGCGGTTCTTCCACGCCACAACCGCCCCGGCCGTAATGGTGATCACGGCGCTCAGCAGAACCAAAAAAAAGTAAAACCTAGTCATCAACCGCTCAACCGCATCGTAAAGTCCACCGCGACACCCCCCTTGCTTCACCGGGGGAGCCAACCGCCCCCCTCAGCATCCCTCTCCCCGAAGCAATCGCCAGGGCAGAAACGCGGGGACCTCCCGCCGATACTGCTCGTATGCTTCCCCAAATTTGCCGATCATCTCCCGCTCCTCCCGCCACCAGCGAGCCAGCAACAACGGAATGTAAGCGCCGACGGAAATCGCCAGCACCCACCATGCATTTCCCACCAACGGAATCGAAATCACCTCCAGCATGATCGCCGAATACGCCGGGTGACGCATATACCGGTAAACCCCTCCACGTACCAGTTGATGATCCCCCCGGATTTCCAAATTCAAACTCCAATACCGTCCCAAGGCTCGAATCGCCGTGAGCCGCAGTCCCAGCGATACCCCGAACAAAACCAGTCCGAGCACAACCACCGGCCAAATCACCGCCCGTCGCAGGAGAAAATACTCCAGACCCGTGCCCACATAGATTAGCGTGTGCAGGATGTAAAACATCACGTACGACCACAACATCTTCACCTCGCCACGCTTCGCCTGTTGGCTGAAACGACGCTCATACAAGCGTTCCACTATGGCGAATGCCAGAAAAACCAGCAATAACCAACCGAATTTCCCCACGCGCGGCATTCTATCCCCTCGTTCCACCCCGTCAAAGAATTTAATTCCGACTCGAATCATCGCCGTTCGCAACCACCCACCACTGGTAGCCGTTACCCCCTCAGCGCCGTGATTCGTGATCGTTGGCGGCGTCGCCCGCTCGCGAAACCGTCCCACCACGTACCCCGGCGCGGAAATGCTTGCCCGCCGTGCCAACATCAGACAACATGCCTACATGCCGCACACCCGGAAAGTCGCCTTCTGGCTCCCGGCCCTGCTCTGGGCCGGCCTGACCACCTCCGCCTACGGCGCCTCGGACGAATTCCACCAGCGCTTCGTGCCCAACCGCACCTGCGACGTCGCCGACCGGGTCGCCGACACCTTCGGCGGCTTCCTCGCCGCCGCCGCTTACTGGGTCTATGAAACATCCAGAAGCCCAAAAACGAATCGCTGAACTCCGCGATCAAATCCGCCGCCACGACCATCTGTACTACGTCGAGGCCCGGTCCGAGATCTCCGACCGCGAGTACGACCAACTCTATGCCGAGCTAACCGAGCTTGAACGAGAATTCCCCAGCCTCATCGCACCCGATTCGCCCACCCAACGCGCCAGCGGCCAGCCGCTGAAGGAATTCAAGAGCGTCCGTCACACCATGCCCATGATGTCCCTCGACAATACCTACAGCATCGAGGAATTGCGCGAGTTCGACACCCGGGTTCGCAAACTTCTGCCCGACGAGAAGGTCGAATATGTCCTGGAACCGAAGATCGACGGCGTGTCGATTACGGTCCGTTACGAGAACGGGAAGCTTGTCGTGGGCGCGACACGCGGCGATGGCACCACCGGCGATGACATCACCGCCAATCTCAAAACGATTCGCGCCATCCCGCTGCAACTCTCCGCAAAAGCCCCGCCCAAACTTCTCGAAGTTCGCGGGGAAGCGTACATCGCCGTCGAGGATTTCAAGAAACTCAACGCCCAACGTGAAACCGCCGGCGAACCGCTCTTCCAAAACCCGCGCAACACCGCCGCCGGTTCGCTCAAGCAACTCGACCCCGCCATCGTCGCCCAGCGACCCTTGCGGGCCATCTTTTACGCGGTCGCGGAAGGCGCGCGGATTCACAAAACAATCCGAGGCGCTTGAAACCCTGAAAAAACTTGGCTTCCCGACCCATCGCTACTGGTGGATCTGTCAGGACATCGAGGAGGTCATCGCCCGCACCGGGGAATTGCAGAAGCTCGAGGCGAAACTGCCGTTCGAGATCGACGGCGCCGTCGTGAAAGTCAATGACTTCGATCAATGGAAGCGGCTCGGCGCGACCGCGAAAGCGCCGCGCTACGCCATCGCCTATAAATACTCGCACGAACAGGCCCAGACAAAACTCAAGGACATCACCATCCAGGTCGGTCGCACCGGCACGCTCACGCCCGTCGCCGAACTCGAGCCCGTCTTCCTCGCCGGCTCGACCATCTCCCGCGCCACGCTCCACAACGAAGAGGAAATCAAACGCAAAGATATCCGCATCGGCGACACGGTCGTCATCGAGAAAGCGGGCGAAGTGATTCCTGCCGTCATCAGCTTCGTGAAAGAGAAACGCCCGCGCGACGCGAAAGAGTTCAACCTTCAGAAGCATATCCACGGCAAATGTCCCGCCTGCGGCGGCCCGATTGCACGCGACCCCGAATTCGTCGCGTGGCGCTGCGAGAACATCGCCTGCCCCGCCCAATTGAAACGCACCATCGGCCATTTCGCGTCGCGTAGCGCGATGGACATCGAAGGCTGCGGCGAAGTCCTCGTGAATCAACTCGTGGACAAAACACTCGTTCATGACGTGGCCGATCTCTACTCGCTCACCACCGAACAACTCGCCGATTTGGAGCGCATGGGCGAAAAATCCGCCGCCAACGTCGTCACCGCCATCGCCGAGAGCAGGAACCGCGAACTGTGGCGCTTGATCCATGGCCTCGGCATCCTTCACGTCGGCGAAGGCGCGGCTCGCAAACTCGCCGACCATTTCCACGACCTCGATGCTCTCGCCACCGCCTCTCTCGAAGAACTTCAGCAGGCCGAAGACGTCGGCCCGGTGATGGCTCAAAGCATTCACGATTTCTTCCACAACCCGCGCAACCAGGCTGTCCTCAAGAAGTTACGTGAGGCGGGCGTGAAGATGAAGGAAAAGGCCGCGCCCAAAGCGGTTGCAGCCGGCCCATTCGCCGGGTAAGACTGTCGTCGTGACGGGCACGCTTGGTAAACTTTCACGCGACGAAGCGAAGGACGCGCTGCGCAAGGCGGGCGCGACGGTGACCGACAGCGTCAGCAAGAGGACCGACTTTCTTGTCGTCGGGGAAGACGCCGGCTCCAAGCTCGATAAGGCGCAGAAGCTCGGCGTCAAGACGCTGACCGAACAGGAATTTCTGAAGATGCTCGCGCAATGATGGCAACATGGGGAGGCTGGTATGTCTGACTGGCGATTGACTCCGCAGAACGCGGCGTTGGTGGTGATCGACGTTCAGGAGAAACTCATGAACGTCATGCCCCGACGCGCCGAGATCATGACGTCGCTCCAGAAACTTATCGGCGCGGCACGCATCCTGAAGTTGCCTACCCTCGTGACCGCGCAATACACCAAGGGCCTCGGCCCGCTCTGCAAGGAGATCACCGAGGCAACGCCCGGCATCACGCCGATGGAAAAAATGGCTTTCTCCTGTTGCGGCTCCGAGGAATTCATGCGTGCGATCAAAAAACTCGGTCGCCAGCGCATCATTCTCTGCGGCATCGAAGCGCACGTCTGCATCCAGCAAACCGCCATCGATTTGATGAAGGATTACTTCGTGTACGTCGTCGCCGACGCTATCGGCTCGCGGCACCGGCACGATCACAAGGTCGCCGTCGAACGCCTCCGCGATTGTGGCGCGGTCATCACCACCGTCGAGTCCGCTGTCTTCGAACTCGTCCGCGAATCCGGCACCGACCGCTTCAAACAAATCCTGCCGCTGTTCAAATGACTTGTAGCCGCAGGCTTTAGCCGGCGCACCATGGAAGTCATCTCATGAATTGACGGGGAATTGGTTCTAATTGTGGGAGCGCCCTTCCGGGCGCGACCGGGCCGAGATCGCGCGCAGAAGCACGCTCCCACAAAAGGATTTACGAGATGAGTTCTACGCCGAGTCCCCGAGACGCTCCGAAGCTCTGGAACGGAGTTCGGAGCAACGGTGCGACTACAAGGCGGGCGAACACCCTCAATGATGATGGTGGGGGCCGGCGCAACTGCAGCCGCCGGGACGCCCGCAAGGCGCGGGTGCTGACGCGGAAGTCGAGCCGCCACCTTGCGCGGCGAACACGGAAAGTTTCTTCGTCAGTTTCTTCGAGCCGCAATGCGGGCAGGCGACCGTGCCTTCCCACTTCGGCTCGAACGCACCAGCGACTCGAAATCCTTCTCGCACTTGCTGCAGACAAATTCGTAAAGCGGCATGACGTTGTTTCCTTTGAAAACCTATTGCTGGTTGCCATCCAGGAGCTGTTTCATTTCCGGGCTGACCTCGCGGCGCGGGGCCTGAACCGACCTGATCTTGCTCTGGATGACGGTCGAATGGAACGGAATCCCGAGGATGTGTTGGGTAATGGCCGCGTCAATCTCAATGCGTTTGTTGACGAATTCCACGCCGAGGCGCCCGCCAACAATGCTCTGCGCGACGGTGCGTTGTTCCGTGTCTTCGTACACGATGTCAATGTCGGTCGGCGCGAGATCGATGTCGAACTTCTTCGCGTCGGCAATCAAATCCTGTTTCACGGAATCCATCGTGGTCTCGCTGACAAAATCGAGTTGATGATCGACCCGCTCCGCAAAGTCGCTCTTCGCCTTGAGCGCGTGCAGGCTTTGGACAAAGCCGTACCCGATCAAAACGACGATCACAACGATGAGGAAGCCTTTCACTTCGGCGCTCCTTCCAACACTGTCTGGGTCGTGCGGAAATGCGTCTTGGCCACCTTGCCCAGCACGTCGCGTCCATGTTTCGCGACCAGTTCGCGTCCCGCTTCCTGGACCGCCAACGACGCGCCCTTGGGCAGCTCCACGCCGTATTCCTTGCCCAGCCGGCGCAACCGCACGACGAATTCGTCGCGCGCGATGATCGACGCCGCCGCCACCGCCAAATCGCTCTCCGCCTTGTGCCGTTGCACGAGTTTGATCTTCCGCCCGCGCTCCATCAGCGCCCGCTCGATGATGCGCTTGTTGCCAAACTGGTCGGAAATGGCCTTCGGGCTGTCCACGCGGCCCAATAAATTCTCAATCACCCGGGCGTGACCCCAACCCAGGATATCGTTCACGTTACGCATCCTCGCGTGCAATTCATTGTACTTCTCCGGGCCGATGGCCACCACATCCGTCACGCACCCCGACGACGCGCGAATCTGCTTCGCGATCTCCGCGATCCGCGCGTCGCTCTTGATCAGTTTACTGTCCCGCACGCCAATCTCCATCATGTCCCGCGCCGCAGCTTCGTTCAAGAACGCGCCCGCGATCACCAACGGCCCGAAAAAATCGCCTTTCCCGCTTTCATCCACGCCGATGCGCGGCTCCAGCATCGTCGGGTCGAGAATGTGTTCATAACCCAGTCGCGCTTCGCCGAGCAATTGCGGTTCGAGGTAGAACTGCACGAAATCGGTTGTCCCCTTCCCCTGCACGACGAGCTTGCCGCTGGTGTACACCGCCACGTTGACTTTCTCGCCCCGGTGCTCCGCCCCGAAGTGTGCGTATGGAATCTCGCGAAACATGAATCCACGCGCCTCCAAATCGCGCTTCATTTGCGCGATCTTGTCAGCGTCCAGCGTGCACGTGTAGGATGAGCGCTCGGCCATGGCGATACGATTTCATACACCTGCGGTGCGGGTCAACACCGGATTGCGACGCGCCTTTCACCATGACCTGCTCCGTTGGTATCGACGGTGCCAACGCCCGCTCCCGTGGCGCGTAACCCGCGACCCTTACCGCATCTGGGTCAGCGAAATCATGCTCCAACAAACCCGTGTCGAAACCGTGCGCCCCTACTACGCCCGCTGGCTGCGCGCGTTCCCGACCGTGCAGGCGCTGGCCCGGGCCGCGGACGACCGCGTCCTGAAGCTGTGGGAAGGACTCGGCTACTATTCGCGAGCGCGGAACCTGCATCGCGCCGCGCAGTCCGTTGTCCGCGAGCACGGCGGCAAACTGCCGTATACCGTCGACGGGTTGCGTGAACTCCCCGGAATCGGCCGTTATACCGCGGGCGCGATTGCCAGCATCGCATTCGGGGAACGGACCCCCCTGGTCGACGGCAACGTGGCCCGCGTGTTCGCGCGAATCTTCGCCATCCGCGCGGATGTCCGGTCGCCACGCACCATGCAGTCCCTTTGGCAACTTGCCGAAGATTTGCTTCCCGATAAGGGTCCCGGCGAGTTCAACCAGGCGTTGATGGAATTGGGCGCGCTGGTGTGCACGCCGGCCAACCCGCGCTGCGACGTGTGCCCGATGCGACGCGTTTGCCGGGCGCGCGCGCGCGGACTGGTCGGGCAATTGCCACATCGCGGCAACAAACCTCCCGTCGTGCGCGTCGGAGCCAACGCGGCGCTGGTCAGGCGTGGAGGCAGAATCCTGTTGCAACGGCGTCCCCAACGCGGCTTGCTGGCAAACTTCTGGGAGCTGCCCCGGGCCGACGGACGGCGGTTCCGTAGGGGCCGCCAACTCTGCGAGGTGCGGCACACCATCACTCATCACCGAATCGCGATGCGCGTGCTGGAATGCGTTCCGCGAGTACCGTTTCGTTCCAATGGCCGGTGGCGATGGGTGACGCGCCGGCAACTGCGCGCCCTGGCGTTGCCGGCTGCCCATCGGCGGGCGATTGATTGGGTCCTGTCCGCGGAGTAGCTACACCAACGGTAATTGTTCGTCCCCGTCCGGCACCGTGCAAGCCCGCAAGGATGGATACCGTTCCCGCAACGCCACGGGAGCCCGCACCGTTGTGGCGGGCGCCAGACGCGCCTTCAATTGCAAAGCGTTGGAAAACGCTTTCGCGTCCTTGTGATTGTTGAACACCACAAACGTCTTCTTTGTCCGCGCCGTGATCTTCGCGATCGGCGTGAGAAGGTCGTCCAATTCCGTCGCCGAGTACAGGTAATCGTACCGTCCGCCGTACACGTCCTGTTTCTCACGAAACCAATTCTTGGAGTTGCGGCCATGGAGGCGAAAGTAACCGAAGTCCGCCGTCGCCTCGGAGGTGGGCGGGATGCAATGCGCCAGCCTCGGTTGATCGATGTTGCAGAAAGCGATACGGTGCTCGCGGAAGAACGCAAACGTCTCATCCACCAGCCACGAATCGTGCCGCACTTCGGCCGCCAGCGGCCAGCCGGCAAACGCCTCGGCGACGGCCCGCAGCCAGTCGCGGTTCTTTGCGTCGTTCCGGAACGACCACGGAAATTGAAACAGCACCGCGTCGAGTCGAGCCCCCTCGCGCAACGGCTCCAGCCCGCTGGTGAACAAGCCGTGCTCCGCCTTTGTCCAGGGTGAGGAACGTTCGTGTGTGAACCGTTGCCATGCCTTCGCCAGGAAGCGGAATTGGGGCTGATGGTCCAAAGCCCGCACCCAGGTTTCCGTCGTGCGCGCGGTCGGCGGATGGTAGAAGGAACTGTCGATCTCCACGCAGTCGAGATAGCGCGCAATCGTCCGAAGCCGTTCGGGAGCCTTGGCGGTGGCGTAAACGATGTTCTCCCAATCGGGATAACTCCAGCCCGCTGTGCCCACCAAAATCAGGTTGTCTGTCATCGTTCGGAAATCATCTTACCGCCCAACGGGCGCGGCCAAAAACATTTTTTGACTTTGCGGCAGGCTGCTGACACACTTTGTCGCCCCGACTTGGCCCCACGGAGGTTTTGAGGCTCACGGCGCGGTGATGCGTTCACAGAAAAAACATTCCGCACGACTGGCAAAGGAGGCGCAACGGCCCAGGGCTGAAGCGGTTCCAAAGGCCCCACTATGGCCATCGATCGGCTTTCTTACCCACCTGACCGTGGTTCTTACGCTCGGGCTCATCCTGCTGCTCACCTATCGCAACACGATGCATGACACGGGTTTCGCGTTGGATAACAAGTTCATCCTTCTCGAAGATCCGCGCTTGCGTGACCCGTGCGCCGGATCCCCGCCCCACAACCAGCAGGAACGGGACGACTGCGCTCGAAAGAACCGGGAGAATCTCCGGTTGATTTTTACCGAGGACTATTGGTGGCCAAAAGCGGTGAGCGGCTTGTATCGGCCATTGACGACGCTGTCATACCGTTTCAACTACGCGGTGCTGGGCAACGGTGAACATGCCGGGGGTTATCACTTGATCAACTTCTTGCTGCATTGGACCAACACTGCGCTCGTCTATTTCGCGGCGCTGGTGCTCCTCGGGCGGCTTTGGCCCGCGCTCTTCACTGCCGCGCTGTTCGGCACCCACCCCGTAGCCACCGAGTCGGTGGCCAACATGATCGGGCGCTCCGATTTGTTCGCCACCCTCTGGTTGCTGGTCGGTCTTCTCGGCTACGCGAAGTGCACCACCGTTGACGCCAATCGCAAACCACAAGTCGTTCCCTTGCTGACGGCCGGAGCACTCTCTGCTCTGTCTCTGGGGTTCGTTCTCCTCTGCTGGTCCCGCCCATCCTGGCTGCCGCCGAGCTTACAGGGTTGGATGAGCGTGACCATCGCGCTGCTTGTACTCGGCGCGAGTACCCTGGTGGTGGCGTGCCTGGCGGGCGGCTGGAATAGACTCCTGCCGCTGCTCCTGCTGATGGTCTCAACGGCGATTGGCGTATTCTGCAAGGAGAGCGGCGTGGTGGTGCTGGGAGTGGTGATGCTCTATGACTTTGTTTACCGCGTGCGTCAGAAGCATCCGAACTGGCTGATTAACCTCCTGTCGAACTTCCGGGAGTTTGCGCTCCAGGGCTACGTGGTGCTGGCCGCGCCAATCCTGGCGATGTGCTATGTCCGCGGCTGGATATTTCAGCAATTGCGCCCGCCGGAATTGCCCTGGGTGGACAATCCGCTCGCCATGCCCAGCCTCGGTTTTTGGACGGCGCGCATGACCGCCATCAAGGTCGTCGGTAAATACTTCTGGTTGCTGCTGTGGCCGCGGTGGTTGTCGTGTGACTACTCGTACAATCAAATCCCGATCGTCAACTGGCATTTCGGCACGTGGGAGGATTGGAAGGCCATCGTCGCGCTCGTGTCCGTGGTGATCGTGCTGTTCGTGGCAATCCGCAATTATCACCGCAACAAACCCCTGTTTTTCTTCGTCTTCCTGTTCTTCGGTTCGTTCCTGCCTTCGTCCAACTTGATCCCCAATCCAACGTTTGGCCAGTCCTTGTGGGACAAGAACTCGTGGTGCATCGGCAGCATCATGGCGGAGCGGTTCATGTACACACCCTTGATCGGATTTGCCGGGTGTGCCGTGTTGGCCGTTCAGGCGATCTGTCGTCGCCTCATCCCGCCGGCAGTTGCCACGCCGTGGATACCACGCACGGCGTTGAGCCTGATCGTCGTCGCCTACGGCGTCCGGGCGTTTTACCGCAACTATGACTGGGAAGACGATGTCCGACTCTGGACGAGCGCCGTTCAGGTTTGCCCCAACAGCTTCAAGACCCACAAATCGCTCGCCTTTGCTCTCTACGAGAAGGATCCCGATGGCAGGCATGACATCGACCGGATTATTGCGGAGGCTGAAAAGGCGCGGGATGTGACTGACAAAACGCAGATTGTCATGCTGCACCTCGGCGCTTATTACCGGCTTAAGGGCGACTTGTACGTCAAGCACGGGGCCAACGGGAATGAATTCATACCCACCCCGGAAAGCCTGCTGTGGTACCAGAAGTCAGTCGATGCTCTCCAAAAAGCCGTGCCCCTCGACCAGGAATTCAACGCCGACAACCGCCGCAAAGAGTTGAACCGGGGCCGCAATCCCGACCAAATCCCTGATATCGGTAATCATGAGATCTACTGGAACCTGGGAATCTCATATATGCGCATGAGCCAGTACCAGCCGGCGCTCAAGGCCTACCTCGCCATGCGCCACCTTGTGCCCGGGAATCCTGACGCGTATCTGAGCATTGCCTCGGTTTATCTCTCCTCCGGCCACGCCGAGGAAGCCGCCGTCCCGCTGATGCAAACATTACTGATCGACAGTGGACGGACGCAGGCCATGCAATTACTCGTGAACCTCTATCACCAGATCGACCACGACGGTTGCGCGGTGATCATGGACGGAGGACAGCCGCGCTTCAATATGAACTGCCCCATCGTCCGCGACCACATGTGCGCAGCTTACCGTGGTCTCGTTCAAGTGTTTCTCGAAACCAAGGAATACGACGTCGCCAGGCGAACTGAGGACACTGCGGTGCAACAGTACCACTGCCCATCCGAGCCCGTTCCTCAACCGGTTTCAAACCAAACGAATACAATGAGTTCAAAACCATGATCAAGATCCTCCCTGGCCTTGTGGCCGCTTCCATGCTTTTCGTCGTCACGCAACCAACTCGCGCTGCCGGCGAGCCCACGGCCGCGCCTCCACCAACCATGACGCTGCAGGACTGCATCGATCTTGCGTTGCGACAGAACCCATCGATCCTCAAGGCCCAGGAGGAGATACGCCGCACCCACGGAGTTATCGTCGAAGCCCGCGCCGCGGCCATCCCCCAGATCACTGCGTCCGGGTCTTATCAACGCATTGACAGGCATGCCATCGATGCCTTTCCCATCTCTAGCAACAGCAGTGGCAATGCCATCTTCAAGAACCAGGAGCAGCCGTGGAGCGCGCAAGTCGAAGTCTCCCAACTCGTCTACTCGGGTGGCCGTGTGCGCGCCGCCCTTCGTGCCGCCAAGCTTGCCGACCAGATCGCCGCTTTGGGATTCCAAAGCGCCGTCGCCAACACCCTCCTCGATGTGCGCAAGACCTTCTATCAGATCCTGCTGAACCGGGCGCAGGTGGACGTCCGTGAACAATCCGTCACGCTACTCGAGCAGCAGCTCCAAGACGCGCAGTCGCGGTTCGACGTCGGAGCCGTCCCGCGCTTCAACGTCCTGCGCGCCGAGGTCGAATTGGCCAATGCGAAACCGCCCCTCATCCGCTCGCAGAACGATCTTCGCCTCACCAAGGAGGCGCTGGTGAAACTGCTGGCCATCGATTCGGTGGGCCGCACGAATGAGTTCACCCCCATCAATTTCGATGGCAAACTGGTCTACGAACACCGGGGCTGGGAGCTTCCGACCGCCCTGCAACAAGCGCTCGATCATCGGCCGGAGTTGCTGCAGGCCGAGAGACAAATCGGTGTGGCCAGGGCCAATGTCCAGGTGGCTTCATCGGGTTACAAACCCCAGGCTTCTGTTTTCGGCAACTACGGCTGGCACGACTTCACGTTCGACGACAGCATCGACACTACGCGCGAGGGGTGGACTATCGGTGCCAGCGCGAGCTGGGCGCTCTTCGATGGCATGCTTACCCATGGCCGAGTCACACAAGCCCGCGCACAATTGCAGGAGGCGAATCTCGATTATGCCGACATGCGACGCCAGGTGGAACTCGAAGTTCGTCAGGCGTACTCCGACTACCTTCAGACGCTCGAATTGATTGAAGCCCAAAAGAAGACGGTGGAAGAAGCCAACGAGAGCGTGCGACTGGCCGTGGCCCGTTTCCGCGCCGGCACGGGCACGCAGCTCGACATGCTCAGCGCGCGGACCGCCCTCACCGATGCCAGTTCCAACGAGATTCAAGCGCTTTACGACTACAACGTGGCCATCGCCACGCTCGAGCGTGTCACTGGGATGACGGTGCGGATGGCGGATTGATCCATGCAATGGGAAACCTTCGCCCCGCTGCGCCAACTCCCATTTGTCACCCACGCGTTCACGCTGCGCACGAGCGAAGACACCAAAAACGATCTCTTTGAAGGTCGCGCCTTGGCTACTCTTGGCTTCCCCTCCGGCCGCTTTGGCTCGGCGGAGCAAACCCACAGCAATGGCGTGGCTGTCGTCTTCGAAACCACCGGCCAACGCGTGCCGCTGGTTGACGCGCTGGCAACGTCCGTGAAGAATCTGCCGCTGGTCATCCGTTGTGCCGACTGCGCCGCCGTGTTTCTCGTCGATCGACGTTCGCCCGCCATCGCCCTGGTTCATTCCGGCAAGAAGGGTACGTGCGCCAACATCATCGGGAACACGCTGGCGACGATGCAGCAGAGATTCGGCACAAATCCAGCCGATTGTCTCGCGTTGATCGGCCCATCCATCGGCCCGTGCCATTACGAGATGGACATCTGGAGCGGCCTTGAGCAGCAACTGCGCGACGGCGGCGTCCACGATATCCACAATCCGCGCATTTGTACCGCCTGTCATCTTGACCGCTACTTCTCGTATCGTGCCGAAAAGGGACAGACCGGACGGATGCTGGCGATCCTCGCCCTCAAGACGTCATGAGCCTCCTGTCGCCGCCGCGACGGTTTGACCCCGCCATCCCCGAATTCATGGATCGGCGCGGCAACGACCCCGAACTTCTCCGTGCCGACCTCCATACGCTGGAACGCATCAACCGATTCCTCGGCGGTTATTCCATTGCCCTGGGTTACTTGGACGAATTTCTCGAAGCGGTGCCGATGCGTTCCCTGACGATACTCGACTTGGCCACGGGCGGCGCGGATATCCCCAAGGCCATCGTCGTATGGGCACGCCAGCGAAATGTCAGCGTGGCGATCACGGCCGTGGACACGAACCCCGAAATCCTGAGGATTGCCCGCGAGCAATGCGCGGGGTGGCCTGAAATCCACATCGAACAGTACGATCTGCTTGCACTGCCCTATCCGGTCGCCAGCTTCGATATTGTCCTCTGTTCGCTCACGTTGCACCACTTCGCGGAAGCAGACGTGGTTGCAATCCTTCGACGTATCCGCGATATTGCGCGGGTTGGCTATATCGTCAACGATCTGCGGAGGAATCGGATTGCGATTTGTCTGAGCAAGCTCATGGCGCGCACTATTATCACCAATCCAATCGCGCGATTCGACGCGCCGGCCTCATGCGAACGCGCCTTCACTCCCGTCGAATTGCGTGCGTTGGCCGCTCAGGCCCGCATGGGCGAAGTTGCCATCCGCTGTCACCGGTTCTTTCGAATGGCTCTCGTGGGGAAGAAATGAACGTGCAAACCGAAAACTCCATTCTTATCAAAGCTCCTCTCGATAAGGTTTTTGAGGCCACGTCCAATCTGCTGCTTTGGCCAAAGGTACTCCCGCACTATCGTTGGATTCGCATTCTGCGAGTTGGTGATGACGGCCTCATCGTGAAAATGGCGGCGCGGCGCGGGTGCTTGCCAATCCAATGGACTTCTCGGTTCCAAGTCGATCCGAACACCCCGGAACTGCGTTTCGAGCATCTCAAGGCGTTCACGCGCGGGATGACGGTGCAATGGACCTATACGCCCACGACGGAAGGCGTACTCGTCAGGATTTCGCATGAACTGAAACGCGCCTCGGCGTTGGGTCGCTGGTTCGCGTACCGCGTGCTGGGTGAAATGTTTATCCGGCCCGTCGCCACCCGCACGTTGCTCCATTTCAAGCAGTACTTGGAACAGAACGGCGCTTGAGTACTCCTATCCTGAGGAATCATGTCGCAACGTGTCGTCATCACAGGAATCGGGGCGATTACCGCAGTCGGCAGTGGCAAGGAGGGGCTCTGGCGGGGAATCCTCCGCGGTGAGTCGGGCGTTCGCCGTCTCTCGCGCTTCGATGCAACCCCGTTCGATTCCCAAATCGCCGGGGAAGTGACCGACTTCGACCCGCTGGCCTATTTCCCAGCGCGGCGCGTGAAGCGACTGGATCGATTCGCGCAATTCGCGCTGGTCGCCGCGAAGATGGCTCTCGAAGATTCAAACCAATGCGGTTTGCCATTGTGCGCGGATGAACCGCCTCATTCGCAAATTGGCGTTTGCACCGGAACCGCCCTCGGCGGCGTGGCGCTGGCCGAGCACCAACACGAATTGTTCATGCGTCAAGGCATGCGCGCCGTGAATCCCGCACTGGCGTTCCTCGTCTTCGGCGGATCGGGAGGTTCACACGTGGCCATGGAGTTTGGTTTCACCGGCCCTGGCAACACGAATTCCAATAGCTGCGGTTCCGGCTCCATCGCGCTGGGCGAAGCGTTCCGTCAAATCCAGAAGGGGCGCGCGTCTGCCATGGTCGCGGGAGCCGCCGAAGCCCCGCTGGCCCCGCTCACGTTCGGGGCATTCGACATTCTCCATGCGATGAGCAAAGACCGTGAGGACCCCGCGCGGGCCTGCCGTCCGTTCGACGCCACACGGGATGGATTCGTCATGGGCGAAGGGGCCGCGATGTTCATCCTCGAAGAGCGCCGCCACGCGCTTACCCGCGACGCTCACATCTATGGCGAAATCCTCGGGTACGCCTGCAATAACGACGCCTATCATATGCTGGCGCCTCGTCCCGATGGGTCCTGCGCGGCTCGCTGCATCCGTGACGCCCTGTCCGACGCGCGAGTGTCGCCGGCGCAGATCGACTACATCAATGCCCATGCCACCGGCACACCGCTTGGCGATGCGGCGGAAACGCTCGCCATCAAGCAGGTCTTCGGCGCACACACCCATCGGATCCCGGTTAGTTCCACGAAGCCATTTCACGCACACGCGCTCGGCGCTTCCGGAGCGATCGAGATGGCCATCTGTTGCCTTGCGCTGGAACATGATTACTTGCCGCCAACTCTAAACCTGACGCACGCGGATCCTGAATGCGACCTCGACTACATCCCCAATCAAGGCCGCCAGACGCGGGTAAACTGCGTTCTTTCCAACAGCTTCGGTTTCGGCGGCGTCAACGCCAGCGTCGTCCTCGCTCGTCATGAGTGATTTCGACGTGATCGTCGCCGGGGGCGGGCCGGCCGGCTCGACCGCAGCCGCGTTCTGCGCCCGGCAGGGGCTGCGAGTCGCTCTCTTCGAACATGCCCGGTTCCCGCGTGAAAAGGTCTGCGGCAATGTCATTAACCCAAATTGCTGGCCCGTGCTCGAACGAATGGGGGTGGCGGGCAAAATCCGCGCGTTGCCACATCACGAGATTGATGGCGCGCTCTTCGTCACCACGAAAAATCAGGCCATCAGCATTCCCCTGCGAGCGGCGACCATCGCCATCCGCCGCAGCCTCTTTGACGCGACGCTGCTCGAGCACGCGCGGATATGCGGGGTACATGTTTTCGAGGGTGAAACCGTCCACGGGATTTCTGCTGAGAGGCAGGTGGTGGCGAGTAACGGACGACATCTCGCCGTGAAAGGCATTATCGGCGCTGATGGACGACATTCGGTCACGGCGCAGAAAGCCGAACTGGTACGCGGACGTCGTGGCCACCATGGTCACATCGCATTCCAATCACACTTCCGTGCGCCTAAAGCGCTGGATAACCGGGTGCAGCTTCATCTCTTCCGTAGCGGCTACTGCGGCTTGGTGCGCACCGATGCCGACCAGGCAAATCTCTGTATCGTGACTGATCCACAGGGTTTGCGGCCCGGCAGCAATTGCGAGGCGCTTTTTGAACGCACCGTCTGGCAAAACCCGCGCTTCCGCGACTTGGGCGTCACTCCCGAACCGCTCGAACCGCTTCACAGTGCTCATCCGCTACAGGCACCGATGAATATTCCTGCAAAAAATGGCGTGTTTCTCGCCGGCGACGCGTTGCGGGTGATGGAACCATTCACCGGCCAGGGGATTTTCTTCGCTTTACGAACGGCGGAACTCGCGTCCAAGGCCGTTGGCAACCAATCCCACGCCGAAGTTATGTACGCCGCTGCGGTCACCGAACTCTACCGACAGCGCGGGCGCACGAACGAATGGCTCAGGCGCGTGATGTATCGCGAGCCGATGGCGCGCACCCTCATCCCCATCGTCCAACACGCCCCATGGCTGGCGCGCTGGCTGGCTGACAACGTTCTTGGCGATGAGCGACGGCTTGGGTAGTCTCCATTGCCTATGAGCCGAAGCATCAGCAACCGCGCTGTCTTTCTCGACCGGGACGGCACGATCACGAAAGACGGTTACGATTATGTCGGGAAAGTCGAAAGCGTCGTGCTGATTCCCAGCGCTGCCAACGCCTTGAAGCGGTTGCAGGACGCGGGATACAAGCTGTTTGTTGTCACCAATCAATCCGGCGTGGGTCGCGGGTATTTCACGCGCGAGGCTGTCGAGTCAATCCACGCCCACCTTGACGAGTATTTTGGCAAGGTCGGCGTGCGGCTTGACGGCTATTTCGTCTGCCCGCATCATCCCGAAGACAACTGCGATTGCCGCAAGCCGAAGCCGAAGTTCCTGCTCGAAGCGGCTCGCGTGCAGGGGCTTGATCTATCGCGCTGCTTCATGGTCGGCGACCGACCGACCGACATCCAAACGGGCCTGAACGCCGGCACGAAGACGATTCTCGTGCTCACGGGCGCCGGGCGTGAGACGATCGCGAGGCAGGAGACTAATCCCGACTTTGCAGCCGAAGATATCGGCGAGGCGGCCACCTGGATTCTGAAACACGATTCGTAACCCGCCTTCGTCACAATGGTTGCCGAACGATATCGAGTCCGGTTAATGCTCTGCGCCCCGGAGGCTGCCAGTAGAATTGCCAGTAAACGACTACTGACGGGGCGCTGGACGAGTAGTCTCCGATAGTGTAAGAGTAGTGCCGAACTCGTTGCAGACGAAGTCCATGAATCAAAGGAATCTGAGGACCAAGCGTCCGATTTCAAGAGTTCACCCCAATGACCAATGACCAGAACTTGCCGAGGCGCGTCGGGAAATGTCAGAAGCACGGAAATAAATGACAGGAGACCATATGATCCGCGGTGTGTTATTCGACCTCGACGGCGTGATCGTCGATACCCTTCACTATCACTATCTTGCCTGGAAGCACATGTTCGGAAAACACGGCGGCTCCCCTGTAAGCGAGCTGACGGTGCTTCTGCACGAAGGGAGGGCCTCCCGAGAGATTCTGCCGATTCTCATGAAGGAAACAGGGGTCGCGATTCCCGATGCCCGACAGGCTGCCTTTATCGAGGAGAAGCGCGCTTATTTTCGGAGCATCGTGCAGGTCACCACCTATCCCGGAGCATTTGAGACAATCGACGAGCTGCGCCGGCGCGGATTCAAAGTGGCACTCGTCACGGCCTGCGCCCTAAAGAACATGCAGCATTCGCTCAATGGCGAGCGGCAGGCCCATTTTGATTTCATTATCACCGGCGATGAGGTTCCCCGAGCCAAGCCGTTTCCTGATCCCTTTCTTACGGCGGCCCGCCAACTCGGATTGCGTCCTGAAGAATGCGTCGTAGTGGAAAATGCGCCGCTCGGCATTGAGTCGGCACGCAATGCGGGGATGCGCTGCGTGGCCATCGAGACCACCTTGGGGAAAGAGTACCTCACGTCTGCCGACCACGTTTTGCAGAACATCACTGAATTATTAAGTCTGCCGATCTTAATTCGAGATTCGATCCGAAATTAGAGATTGAGAATCCCGTCTGCCGCTTAGAGAGTTGCAGTCTTTCGCTTTTTGAGAGATGCTGTCCTTGGTTATAGTGACCGATGAAAGCCTTGCGCGAACCCGACCGAATAGCACTCGCCAGATTGCTGGCGGATGAAGACCCACGCACGTTGCAGTTGCTGCAGGAGACACTGGCAGTGCGGGGAGAGGAAGGCTTCCAGTTTCTGGAATCCGTCGTACGAGACGGCGGTCCTGTGGCGCAACGTAACGCAACACAGATTCTGCGCGTCCTCCGCGAGACGGCGGCGTGGGAGGCCCTGGCCCAATTCTGTGCGACGTGCGGAAGCCACTTCGACCTGGAGGTGGCAAGCTGGCTGGTGGCCAAGACGCGCTACCCGGAATTCGACAAGGCCGCCTACAGCACGCGGATCGATGAGATGGCCCAGGAATTGCGCAAACGCCTGACCGGGCGCGAAACCCCACGCTCCACCATCGAGGTCTGCAATCACTATCTCTTTCGCACACTTGGCTTCCGGGGCAACCGCCAGGACTATTACGACCCGGACAACTCCTATCTCAATCGCGTGCTGGATCGCCGCCTGGGAATCCCGATCAGTTTATCCGTGCTCTATCTGCTGCTGGCGCGGCGGTTGCATCTGCCGTTGATTGGCATCAACATGCCCGCCCACTTCCTCCTCAAGTGGCAATCCGCCACGGGGAGTTTCTACTTCGATCCGTTCCATGAGGGCGAGTTGCTGGATGAGGCGGACTGCCGTGAGCTTTGCAAGCGGCTGGGCGTGGTATTCAATCCCCTGTTTTTGACGCCGACGACGCCGCAAATCATTCTGCTGCGGATGTGCAACAACCTGCAGGCCATCTACGCCGACCGCGAGCCGGCGCGCGCAGAACAGTTTGGGCGCTTTGCCGCGAAGTTGTCACGGCTGTGAGACGAACGCGCGGCAAGACGCCGCCAACAGCCCGTTTACGGACTGGTGATCTTGATATTCGTCTTGCCGTAATTGCCCGAAGGCCCTTCCACCACGATGTAGAACGTATTCAGCCCGTCCGTATGGAAGTTAACAGTCTCACCGCCAACGCCAAGCGCGTTGTTCACACAATTAACAGCGGTAAGGGCGCCACACGACCCCTCCCAGATGGAGATCATGGTGTCAAAGTTACTCTTGTACGTGCTCACGGTAAACGACCGATTCGCGACGCCCATGGACGTCGCAATCTCCCAAACAGCGTCACGACCGCCAGGGGCGCACGCTGGGCTGGGAAATGAGTTCGTGTAGGTACTCAGGTTCACGGACCGGGTGAAAACCGCGCTCGAAAATGAGCCTGCGGAACTTGGGAAAACCACCGTTTCTGCGCTCACACAACTATTATTGACACCCGGACACAAAGCCTTTGTCGTTGGATCGCGGGCAAGAGACTTGAGGATCTTTGTGCTGGTTGGTGTACAGTCAACAAGCCCCGAAGGAAAATCATTCAACAATCCGCTGTTGTTGAAAAGATGCAGCAACGCCGTCATCGTGACGATCGCGACAGGGTCCACCCCTGCTGCCGTCGAGCGGGCCTCATCCACCAGATTGGCGTCAAAATTCACGTTGGTTCCCGCGTTTACATAGCCGCAAGTCGATGGATCAGTGCCGAGAAGCTGCGTGTTGGCAATGGCTGCCGCCAACTCCACTGCCAGTTTCTTCCGACGGTTGCACAGAGTCGAGGCGCGGGCCTTGATGTTTTGAGTGCCCCCGATTTCACCGGTGTAATTGTCGCTCTTCCAATATAGCCCGAGCGCCTCAATCATCGCGTCCTCGCTATCCTTCACGTTGCTGTTGTCTTCGTAGCCGGTCGGCAACACCATGAACCCCAAATCCAAAGTACCGCAACTCGCATCAATCGCTGCACGCAATGTCGCGCAACTCGGGTCGCTGCTCTCCTGGTGCGTGAACCAAAACCGCGCAGGACGCGTAATGCAGCCAAAATGGGGTGAGGAAGAAACCGTTGGGGTCAGAAACAGCGAGGTGGATACGTTCGTGGAACTCCCCATCGGAATCACCATGGCATTGGCGCTGTCATGCCCAAAGAAGTAATTGAGCGCCGTATCGCCGCCGCCCGCGCCCGATTGGCAGTCCGAGGCGACCGTGGTGATGTCGCGGTTCGGGTTGACCGTGTACTCGAAAGCCGTTCCGAATGCACTCGGCCAGCAAACATACTGGAGCAAATCCGGCGCCGTGGGCTGCGGCGTAACCCGGCTGGGGCCCGTGACCGTGCCGAAAATGTTGAATGTCGGGGGGTGCGGATTGACGTCATTGTCCGTGATGCGGTAGGCCTGAAACGTCGGGTCAGTATACTCGATTTCGTTCAGATCCACATTGCAGCTGCCGATGAATGGATCCACGGAAGTGACAACTTGGAATGTGGGACCGTCGTCTGATCCGATCTGATAGTCCCAAAAATATCGGACCCCCACACTCAAAGAATTGGTCCCCGTATTGGCGATTGTGGTCGTTACCTCGATCGTGGAATCCGTAAAGGTCGTGCCGTTGACGTTGACGTCCTGAATAATCGTCATTGTATCCGGGGTTGTGGGCGGACCCGGTAATACGTACGTGGTCCGAAACCCCGTGGTGCCGATCGGCGTGACAGTCCCGTAGGGATCCAGAAAGACAGTGGGATTGATCGATGTGTGTCCGGGCGATTGAATGTAGTCCGTACCGGTCGTATAGGACCGAATGGTATTAAAACTTGTGGCCGGATCGCCATTGCCATACAGCACGTTGAGCCCACTGCCGGCAGGATGGGATGGCCCCGTGGTCATTGTGTACTGCCCCACGTTATTACCCGTGACGTTCTGCACATACACTTGATAGAAGCTGTTTCCCGCGCTGACAGTCGCAAGCGCCGTGCTGCGAGTAAGGACCAAGCCGGCCAAACACACGACAGCACAACTCACGCACCGGACCCACGGACCCGGCAAACTTCGCCATCCATCTTCCATGTATCGCACTTGCATAATTTCTTGCCGTTCTCTCAACCAGTTCGCCAAGGATCAGAAACTGGTCACGGACATCTTTGTTTTTCCGACAGCGCCATTCTTGCCTTCGATGATGATAAAATAGGAATCTACGCCGTCCGCGGTGAACAACAGCTGTTCGCCGCCGACGCCCAGCACTTGATCCACGCAACTCACCTCGGCGATTTCGTTGCTTGTAGTACATCCTCCCTGACGAACCGAAATCACCGTATCAAAATTGCTGTTGTATGTTTTCACAAAGAATTGCCGTCCCGTCGCCGCCACCGGCGGGGCGACGCTCCATACCGCTGCCCCACCCCCCCCGCCCGAGCAACTCGGCGAGGACAGATTATCACCATAGGCGGTCAAGTTGACAGATTGACTGAACGGGAAGCTGGTCAATGGCAGCGCCGATTCACAGGTGTCGTTGATGCCGGGGCAGCTGTCTTTCGTCGTCGGGTCGCGGGAAATCGGCTTCAAGATCTTCGCCGCCTGAGGCGAACACTCCACCAGTCCGTTGGGCAGATTGTTGGTTACACCACTGCTATTGAACTTCCTGAGCAGTGCCGTCATGTTGCGGATGGCAGTCACATCGGCGCCCGCTGCCGTCGTGCGGGCTTGCGTGAGAAGGTTGGCGGGAAAATTCGTGACGGTATTGCCGTTAAGATACGTGGCAATCGGAGGGAAGGTGCCGAGGAAGTCCGTGTTGGCGATGGCGGCGATCAACTCCACTGCCAGTTGCTTCCGCGCCGTGCAAAGGCCCGTGGCTTTTATCTTCGCCCCCTGTGTGCCTCCACTTTCACCGGTCCGGCTCGTGGTCCTCCAGTAAAAGCCCAGCGCCTCGATAAACGCGTCCGTACCGTCAATGACGTTGTCGCCGTTCCGGTTTTCCGTTGCCAGCGTGACAAATCCAAGGTCGAGCACGCCCCCGCCGGTCGTGATGGCGTTCAGCAACGTGGCGCAGTTCGTGTCCGACGCGTACCCGTGCGTAAACCACCACCTGGACGTTCGCGTGACAACCTGGGAGCTGACGACGCTGCTGCCCAAGCTGACATTCAACGCATCCAGCACCGCTTGTATCGGATTGCCAGTGGCATCACCGGTGGTGGAATCTCCGGCAAACAGGAGCGCCACGGCATTGTTGTTGGCATCCACAATCGGCGAGCCGGAATCCCCAGCCGCAGCAAACGGGGTCGAGGGTATGGCTGGCGAAACCATGACCTGGTTTGTGAAAGTCGCCGTCCCGCACGTGGTGGCGCAGACCCCGGTCTCCGAGTAGTCGACATCGATTGTTACATTGACCGCCATGACTGTCCCTTCGGTGCAGCTAGTGGTCCGGCCGTTCTTACTGACGACTTGTCCCACGAAAGGTTGTACCACGTTGTTTACCTGGGGGCCCAGATTGAGAATATCCGAGGATATTTCCGCGTCGGAACTGATCACAAAGCCGCAGTCAACCAGATTATCAGGCCCCCCGAAAACGATGGGGACGAACCGGTTTAAGACTCCGATGCTCTGAGCGGGGTTGCAGTTCACATCCACCGACCCCGGCTGATATTCCAGGGTGCCAATGGGCGCCGTGCCGGGGCAGCCATCGGTCCCATGGGCGACCACATGGCTATTGCTGATCCAGCCGACCGCTGACGACGTATTGTCACGAACTTTGAATCCGATTGTGCCGCTGGCGCAGCACGCGCCGAACAGAATCGCGTTTCCTCCCGAAACGCCCAATGGCACAGGGAGCGGGTATGAGACCTGCGGGTTGCTTCCGCCGCAAACGCCAGCGTGAAAAGGTCCAACCACCTGGACAACCACGGGCAGACCATTCAAGGTCGCAGGCAATTGCGCCTGACGATTGGTACTATCCACCAAAACCACGATCGCCAGACTTTGGTTCGTTTGTCCGACGCCCACCCCTCGCACGCCGTCGCTTGCCAGGAGTGTGGGTTGGTTGGCCGCCTGAACCGCCACCGCGTTGGCCAACTGGGCCTTGCTATAAAACGGCACCGCTTCTTGCGCGTGGGACTCTATCGCACAAACACCCAGAAACCCGCCAAACGCACCGATTGCCAAAAGATACGCCCGAACGTTTTGCCGCCGCGTACGCTTGCGGTCTTCGCCGCAGTGAGGTTGCTTTCTCGCGCCACAGTCCATACTCATCCTATCCGCGTCCTCGTTCAATCAATGACTCCAATCGGAACCTGATTCCCTGTCCCGCAGTTTATCTCGCAGTCACCACTACCCCCACGATGTCCTGCCGGGTCGCGTCGCCGGCCGAGGTGAAGGTGAGCGTGAACGCCTTCGAGGTCCCCGGCCCCACGCCGGTCGCGCTGGCAGAAACCTCCACCCGGATCATCGACGTATCACCCGTGATCGCCCCCGGCGCCATTGTCGAAGTGGAGAACGTGCCGTTCACAACCGCCGTAGTCACGTCGACACTGTCGGCCGGCTTGGCCCCCAAGAAGTAGTGCACGGTAAACCCGTTGCCGCCTGCGTCGCTGGGGTCACCCTTCACCAAGAACCGTTCGTTTGCCGTCCCGATGTTCTGCACGGCCACATAAGATTTCACCACGGTCGGACGCGGACGCGTCGGTGCGGTACGTCTAACCTTGAGAGCGATTTCTTCCAGCGCGATCGCCGAGTTGGTGACGACCCCGCGGCCGACGAACTTCTTCACATTGATGTTCTTGCCAATCGAGGCGTCCGGCTCGGCTGAGGTTGCCCGAACCGGTCAGCGCAATCAGTTGCGGACTGCCGGCCGCGTTGTCCGCGAACGACAGGTTCGCCGACCGCGTGCCGCCCACGGTCGGGGCGAATTGCAGGCCGACCACACAGGTGCCGCCCGTGGGCACCGTGGTGCAGGCGCTCGAAAGGTTGACGAAGTCACCCGCGTTCGCTCCTGTGACGGTGACGTTGCTGATCGTCAATGAGGCCGTTCCGCAATTCGTAATCGTCACGCTCTGCACGGAACTGGTCGTTCCGACATCCACGTTGCCAAAGTTAAGCGGGCCCGCGCCCGTACAAAACGCCGGTGCGGGAATGAATCCCGTGCCGGTAACGGCAATTTCCACCGGGGAAATCGCCGAGCTGTTGACGATGTCCAGGATGGTTGAACGCGCGCCTGCGGCCGTTGGGGCGAAGGTGACTGACAAGCTGCAGGTGCCGCTGGAGGCAATCACCGTATTGGTGCAATTCTGGACCACCGAGAAGTCATTCGAGGCGTGTGTTCTGAAGAAGACATTTGAGACCACCAGCGCCGCCGTGCCGCAATTCGTCAGCGTGATCGTCTGCGGGACGCTGTTCGTCGTGCCCACGGCCGTGCTGCCGAACACCAGCGATCCGCTTTGCCCCAGGCAGATGAGCGGCGCTTGCGGCGTGCCGCTGCCGGTCAAAGGAATGAGCCGGGGACTGCCCGTGCCGTCGTCAGTGATCGCCAAAGTTGCCTGGCGGGAACCAACGGCTTGAGGCGTAAAGCTGACGGTCACCGTGCAAGTACCGCCGTTGGCCAGCGTTCGATCGCTACAGTTCTGGGAATCGATCTCAAAGTCTGAAGGATCAGCGCCCACAATCGCCACACTGGAGATTGTCACGTTACCCGGGTTCACCCGTTGATAGGTCACCGTTTGTGGCGTGCTGGTGGTTCCCGAAATCTGGTCGCCAAAATTCAGTTCGCCCGGGGTGATGTTGATCCCCGTGCCGGTCGCGCTGACGTTAAGCACCATCGCGCCGCCGTCGCCGTTATTCTGCGGTTCCACCACGATGAAGTATGTATTGGAGCCGTCGGTCGTGAACGTAAGCGGGAATTGCGTCCCGCCTCCGCCGCTATTGGTTGATTCAACCTCTTCCGATACAAGTTCTTCCAGAAAACCGCATTCTCCGCGCGTTGCCGGAAGCGTATTGGGAACGGTCTGAACCAGCCACACGGACAAGACCGAATTGAAGCTGCTGGCGAACGTATCGACGGTGAATGTGATTCCAGCTTCGGGGCTCTCAAGCTTGAAGAATTCGTTGACTCCGCCCGCGCCCGTAGCCGCGCTGGGGCTTATCATCGTGTTATTGTAGACGGCCTTGGTCAAGTTGTTGCTGAACACATACGGGAACTGGGTGATGGGCAGCGCCGTCTGGCACGCGTTGTTCGTCGCCAGATTCGGGACGTCGGTCAAAGTCGAGAAGTTTGTCAGGGAATTGTACACGACGAGCGCAAAATCCTGGCCGAGGCCGTTGCCGACATTCGGCACGCCGGTGCCGGCGATGTTCGCCGCCGTAACGACGACGCTCCACGTGCCGGTCTGGCCGGGGGGCAGGAAGACGCTCTCGATGTTATTGACCCCATCGAACCCGCCGCCGGGAACGGAATGGTCTTCGCTGAAGTTGTTGCCTCGATACTTTTGCCCGCCGACCGTGACTTCCAAATCCAGGTCGTTCACCAACTCCTGCAAGGCCAGGGGAACGCCCGGCGCATCCAGCCAGGCCAGTGTCACGCGGAAGGGAACGCCATTGCTCTGAATCTGGCCGCTCACTTCATAGCTCTGGCCGGATTGACTGAAGTACGTCTGCTGGGGATTACGGTTGGTGGCTACCAACGGCACGTCAAGGGCGCGTGGCGTGGATTCATCGCGAATGACCCGACCGACTCCGTCGAACATTCGCGCCAAGTCCATCTCTCCCATACCTTGGATGATGGACGGCAGCGTGTCCTTTGCTCCTGTTTGCGGGTTGGCAATCGGCAGATACCGGGCCGCGTTGCACAGATAGGCCTTCGCCATGGCCGGGCTGGGTTGTGACAGCGCCCGTCCCACCTCGTTGGTCAGCCGATTCTCGAAATACCACCACAGAAGCTGGATGCCACCGGAAACCGCCGGCGCCGCAAAGCTGCTTCCAAAGTTGTTGCATGAGTAGAGTTGTGTGTAAAGGGTCACGGCGCTTGAGCAGCCGGGAGAAATGCTCTCTACGATATTCGGCGCGAAGGGCACGAGGTTTTCGAGAGAACAGTTTGTGGTAGACAATCCGGATAAGCGAATATCAAACGACTGTCCGAGTTGGTCGAGCGCCGCATAGACACCAGCTCCCGGTGCAACGATCTCGGGTTTCATCCGCTGGTCCGTGGTCCGACTGGCCGCGGATCTCAGGTACATATCGAGCGAACTCTCGCCATCACAATCACCTGGATTTATCGACGAGCCAACGGAAATGACATTCTTGGCAGTCGCCGGCGCGGTCACGCGCATATCGGCGAAACCGCCGGCGTTGCCCTCATTGCCGGCATCGCCCAGCGCCGAGTTACAGGCGAAGACGACGATGAACTCCTGATTCAGGGGTCCGACGGCATTCGTTGCGGACTTGACGGCATCGCGCACGCTCCCGTCAAACGTCTGCGATTCGCCGTTGTACACACCACCGTTGTCTCCCGTAGTGCTGATGTCGTCGGCCCAACTGTTGTTCTGGATCCTGGCGAAATTATCGTTGTAAGCCAAGGATAACACCGAGATGATGTCATTGACACAAAAAGTGCTGCTCTCACCGTAGACGGGAGAACAGATGCCGCCTGCCGAAAGAAGCGAATACGCCGACGATGACATGGTGTCCCAAACACGGCTGGCGCTAATCAGGCCATAGGGGGAAATCCCCATCCCTTGTTGAAATCCGTTGTTATCTTGTCTGATCTCGGAAAGGTCAACAATCGTCGTGAAGTTGGTTGGAATGGTCACAACAATATTCGTTGGGCAGTTGGCGCTATTGGTCCCGATCAGAAACGTCATGTTCGTGAATGCGATGGTTCCGAGGCACACCTGCTCGAAATTCGTCGGCCCGATTCCAATCTGCAACGTCACGTTGGTGGGGGAAGGGGGCGGACAACTTGTTAAGTTCCCGGCGTACCCGTGACCGTCGTCCGGTATCGCCACACTGATAGTATTGGTGTTGTTCGCTAATTCGAGAGTCGGCCGGTTATTGATGTTCGTGCCGTTATCATACCCGGCCACGATTGAGGCGACCCTTGTGCCGTGTCCCAAGAGATCAGCCGCCTCCAAAGCTCTGAATGGCGCCCCAACCTTGTCGGTGACGCGGGTGACGCATCCCAATTGCGTCAGGGGATTGCCCGCCAGCCAGAGAGGCGCCAAGTTGACTACACGAGAATTCTGAGGAAGGGGGTCGCCCTCGTAATAAAATGCCGTGTGAAATGGTTCAAGCGTTCCATTGTCCAATCCAGTGTCGGCAATGTCCACCACTGGATAACTGCCCGAGTTCTTGAAGCTGAGCATACCGCCGCCCACCGTGTTGGTGAGCCAGTCCAGATAATGAATACCGGTGGATATGGGAGGCGGGGGCGTGGGCGAGAAAAACGGAAGTTGATTTGTCTTGGAAGCGAGGAGGAGGCCCTGCACTTCGTCCAACACATGCATCGGCCACACCTTCTCAATCCACAACACATCCGGAAGTTGCGCGATCGCGCCAATCGCCGATGGCTGCACGTCCATGTCATAAATGATCTCTCCGTCTTGCGCCAACGAGTTATTGACGTTCCCCAGCGTGGTAACGCCGCTGACCGCCTGCGGGTTTTGTGACTGGTCCACCGCGCCCACCCGCACATGGATCATCTCGTTCCCTGACACGGACACCAGGTCCTGCGGAATCTTGTAGTACGGGTGATAGGCCCCCGTCCATTGAATCGGCCCCTTCGGAACCATCAAATCCGCCAGCTTCTGCTCGGCGGCGCCATCGAGCCAGATGACGTACGCGCTGTTGGGAACGTAGGCAACGATCTGGACGTTCCCGCAGCCTTAACCTGGTCGAGCCAACTCGGCTTGATGGGACCTTTGAATTGAATCAGTCGCAGATGCTTGCCGCCGTTTACGACCTGCTGCATCCCGACGGGGGCCGCGGGTTGACCGAGGGTGGTGTCGATCGCCACGGCTCGCAATTCGATATGATTCAGGTAGTCGCCGCTGAGGACACGGTATTTCCCGCGCGCGGCCTGCAACGCCTTGAAATGTTGTTTGTCCGTATAGGCAACCCAGTACGCACCGTAGCTCTCGACGTTGTCGATGCCCTGCTGCTTGAGTTGTTTGATCGTCTCGCCGGCCACAGGGTAGATGACCACCTTCTGGCTGTTCGAGCTGATCGGCTGGGCGTGGGCACAGGATCCACCGAGCAAGAAGCCCGCAAGACCAACTAGTGCGCATGATCTGATTCTGGAAAATTTCATCACTGGCTGTCCTCCTGCTGACCTGTCATCATGAACCTGTCATCGGAAAAGAATCTGCTGGTATCCTTTGCTGGTAGTCACAGAACCTATCAAAAGGGCTTTTCCTATTGCAACCAGAATGTTTGTGAATATTCCCGTCACCGCGCCAGCCGCGCAAACCCAAGCCGAAACGCAGGAACCCCCCTGCCCTTTCGCTTGAACATACCGGCAATAACCCCGGAAGCCAAGGCAAGGTTTGGAGTGACAAGAAGAGGTAGTGGCCTGGTTTGAAATTTCCCTTTTCTCACCCAGACGAAACGGCGTCTTGCGGACTCGGCTCGGGCCCCACCAACGGCAACTGCGCGGACGCCTGGGAGCGGACGGCAACGGCACGCGAGCAGGCCCACGCTACACCGGAAATGGCCCACAATACGCCGCGCGCGGGTATAAGTTGTGACGGAAGAAGGACTTCTGATCCAAAAAGAAAAGCTTCCAAACCTTCCAAAGTACACTAACGCGTTTTTTGAGATTGTGAGAGGCTTGGGAGCGTGAACAAAGATAAAAACATAGAGATAGGGGTGTGGATGGAAGGTTTGCGCCCCGCAACTGAGAGAGGAAGCTTCCAAACGTTGCCGCGACGGCGTCTCGTCCGACTCGGCTTCCAAACGTTGCACTCGCTCGCTCCCGCTCGGCTCGCCCTTCGGGCCACCTTCGGTGTTGCGTCTCGCCGCTCCCAGCGGCTCGGCTCCCAAAGTACGCTAACGGGTTTTCGGAAAACATGAAAGGGTTGAAAGCATGAAAAATACTTTATCGGTGAATCGGATTGAGGCGAATCGGATGAACGCGCGCAAATCGACGGGGCCGAAGTCGGCGGGAGGCAAGGCGAAGTCGAGGATGAACGCGTTCAAACACGGTCTGTTGGCGCGGGAGGTGGTGGTGCCGGGCTTCGGCTTGAACGCCGGGGAACACGAGAGCAAGTTTCAGGCGTTGCACCAAATGTATCGCGAGCACCTGGAGCCGGTGGGGCCGCTGGAGGAGATGATGGTGGAACGGATCGTGACGGCGTATTGGCGGTTGCATCGGGTGTTGATCGCCGAGCGGGGTGAAATCCTGCGCAGTCTGGAGGAAGCCAGACAGGTGAACCCGGTGATGGATCCACACCGGCTCCTGATGACGCTGGGGCGGCTGCCGTGGGCGCACGATGCGGCGAACGAGGTGTGCGCCGTCCGGGATGGCGTGCGGAAAGAAGGGGAATTGACCGAGCCGATGTTGGCGCGGCTCCTGAAAGTATTGGAGGGCCGGGAGTGTATGATCGAGAGGCTGCAGGAAGCGCAGCAGGTCCCGGCGACGGAAGCGGAGGGGTTGTCGGCAGAGGCGCTCAAAGCAAAACGACAGGAGCGCTTATTAAAGTTTCTGGATGAGCAACTGGTCTGCTGCGAGGCGGGATTGGACGAGATCGGGGAATTGCATGCTTGGAACAAACAGGTGCGGCTGGACGCGTCGCTGATGCCCAGGCAGAAGATCGTGGAGAAGCTGCTGCGATATGAAGCCCGATTGGAGCGGCAGATGTACCGGGCGATGCATGAATTGGAGCGGTTGCAGCGGATGCGCCGGGGGGAGGTCGTGCCGCCGCCGGTGGTGATTGAAGCGTCCTAGCGAAAGGGAAAGGATGGGCTTTGCATTGCGACCGGGGATACGGCGAGGTCGCGTCTCAGCGGCTAGTGCCGCTTTCGGCTCCGCTCGCGCCCGCTCGGCTCGGCCTTCGGCTCTCCGCTACGCGGATCTGCGCCTCGCCCTACCCTCGGGCTCGGCTATAGAAAAAGAGTGTTTCTGCCAAACGAAGCCAACTGAAAAATTCGGAAGTATTTTGGAATGAAGATGTTGGAAAAAATCGAGTTGGGTTCGTTTTACAAAAAAGAGGGGAAAAAGAGGCAAAAAACAGGGAATAAATGGTGGAAAAGGGGCCGGAAAGGGGCAATTTTTGGCAGGAACGAAGCCAGTTAATGGAGTCAACACCAACAATGGCAGGAGGGAAAACTGGATTGGAGATTGGAAATCTCAGAGGGGGCGGGCGGCTGGGACAGCTCCGTACGAGACACGCGAGCAAGCCGCTACTACACGAGGGCAGGGATCGCCAAACTGATACACTGCCCCAAAAGACGCCGGTAATTGCCGACACCTTGCAGGACCTTCATTCAGTTGCCGCCGCTCGCGAACCGCGACGGGCCATCCACGATCATCAGGACGGTCCGAGCCGCGGATTCCCAACTGAAATGCGCCGCGTGGTCGCGTCCGCCGTCGCCGAGCCGCCGGCGCAATGCCGCATCGGTCAGGAGCTTCTGAAACGCGCCCGTCAGGGCCGCGATGTTCCCCTCTTCAACAAGCAGTCCCGTTACCCCGTCCACGACGGCTTCCGCAGCGCCGCCGCTGCGGTAGCCGATGACGGGTTTCCCATGAAAACCGGCTTCGAGATACGTGATCCCGAATCCCTCGACGCTTCCCGGCAACGAGCGGCTGGTCATGGCGTACACGTCGCACCGCTGATACGCGGCCGCGACCGCGCCCGGGCTGATCTCGCCAAGGTACTCGAAGGCAACCCCCGCGTCCCGACACGCCGCCTCGACTCGCCGCAAGTAATGCGCGTCGCCCGTGCCCCCGACCTGATAGACAATCCCGGCGCGGAGTTCCGGCGGCAGCGACGCCAGGGCCCGAGCGGTGTCGAGTTGTCCTTTGCGGGGGTGAACGCGGGCCAGGGTGAGAATGCGAATCCTGCCATCGCCCGGACTTGCGGTCGTCGGCGACTGTCTCGCCGCCGTACTGCACGCGCACGGGACAACGACGATTGCGCGCGCCAAAAGAGAAGACAAGAAGCTCTGCTCGATCAACGATTTCGAGAACTCCGACACTGTCAACACGCGCTCCACTCGCGGGAAGAACCGTCGGGCACACAACCTCCACACCCAACTGTTCTGGAATCGCAGCGCTTCGGAGCCATGAAGCAGGGAGAGCAGCCGCCGGCATTTCACGCGCCCCAGCGGCACGAGAATCATGAACGCGAGATGCGCGCCGACGCTTGTCAGCAGCACTGTCGCCTGCTCCAGTTCCGCCCGCCGCGCCATCAGTTGCCGCGCGAACTGAAGCTGGTCACCGAATCGCAGGGCGCCGCCGGCCGGCAATCGCACCACGGGAAACGCAAATCCCCCGGCCCCCCCGCGTCCCCCGTAATCGGGCGCCCACACCTCGACAGTTCGTCCCGCGCGATGAATCGCCGCCGCCAGTTCTTCACTGTAGGTGGCCGCACCGCCATGGAACGGCGCGAACTCGTGCGTGACGATCACCAGCTTCGATGTTGCCTCCATTACCTGTGTCATGCGTGGGCCCCGGCCATCTCAACAGACCCGGGCCACGCTGCCAAACTAAAAAACGCTTTCACTTCGGGGGAAGGTTTGGTATCAGTGCCACCGCGACCTGATAAACCCATGCAGATAACTGTGGTTACAAGCCGTTTTTCATGAGTGTGACTTTAGCCGAAAACGATCTGGCCGACCTCAAGGAAGGACTGCGGCGATGCAGCCCCGAAACGATCGAGGCCGCCATCCGGTTTCGCCAGAACGGCGACCTCGACGCCATCCCCCTGGTCGTATTCGGGATTCTCGATCGCTATCAGCCGGCCACGGCGCCGATAAAGTTGTCCGAGGCTGATGAGAACACCCGCCTCATCGAGGACATCGGTCTCGACTCGCTGACCTTGCTCGAAATCGTCCTGTCCATCGAGGAGGTCCTGAAGCTGCGGATCGAAAATGAGGAACTCCGGGAAATCCGCACGCTCGGCCAACTCAACAAATTCCTTCACGCCAAAATCACCGGCGCGAAACCGGAAGCGCCCGCCAAACGGTACACCCGCGAGCAAATCGCGCTCGTGCTTCCCCAACAGCCACCGTTCCTGTTTCTCGACGAGGCCTCGCTCAACGGCGACACCCTCAAAGCCAGTTACACCATCAAAGGCACCGAGTCGTTCCTGGAAGGCCATTTCAAGGACGAACCGATCTTCCCCGCGTCGATTGTCTTCGAAGCCATGGGCCAGGCCGCGTGCTTGTGGGTGTTGGAGAAGGCCCCGGCCCAGCTCGGCAAGCCGATCGCGTCGAACCACGTGTTCTTCGCGTCGCTCGACGGCGCGCATTTCTACCGCAAGACCCGGCCCGGCGACAAACTGGAGTTCGCCCAAAAACTCGTGAAACTGCGCGAGCCGCTGGCGATCTTCGAGGGGACGGTGACGTCCCAGGGCGAGCGCGTCGCCAAAATCGAACGGCTCGTGCTCGCGTTCGGCGAGGAACTTTTGCCCGAGAACACCGCGCCGGCGGAACCATCTGTGTCCGACGCCTCGCCGGCTCGCGCGGCGCCCGCCGCGGCCAGTGATTCAAACAACAGTCAGCCGTAACCCGGCATCGATCCAACTCGTCAATGAAGCGCGTCGTCGTCACGGGCCTCGGGTTCATCACCAGCATCGGCAACAGCCGCCAGCAGGTCCTGCGGAGTCTCAAGGAATGTCTCACCGGCATCGAACCGTTTCCCGAATTTGCCGGCCCGGAGTGTCCCGTGAAGCTCGCCGGCACCGTCAAAGGCTTCCAGTTTCCCTCGTCCTACTTCGAGGACTGGACGTATCCGTCCGAGTACAAACTTGCCCGCGAGCAGTTGCGGCCGATGACGCCCAACTCTTTGTACGCCTACGGCGCCATGCAACAGGCAATCGCCGAGGCGAAACTGGCGCCCGACCAGATATCGAATCCGCGCACCGGCGTCATGTGCGCCTCGGGGGGTTCGATGTGGCTCGCCTACGACAATCTGCACACGATGCTCACCCGCGGTGTCGCCCGCACCCAGCCGATGGGCATCATCAATAGCATCCCCGGCTCGCTCTACATCAACCTCGTCACCTGCTTCAAGATCAAGGGCGGGTCCGTCGGCTTCTCCAGCGCCTGCTCGTCCTCGGCCCACGCGCTTGGCGCCGCGTGCGACCTGATCCGACTCGGCCGCCAGGACACCGTCTTCGTCGTCGGCGCGGAGGATTGCAACAAGTTCAGCATCCTCCCGTTTGCCGGCATCCGCGCGTTGAGCCTGCAGACCGACCCTGAAAAAACACCGTGCGCGTTCGATGTGAAACGCGATGGATTCGTCGGCACGGGCGGCGCGGCGGTCCTGGTGCTGGAAGAGTGGGAACACGCGCACCGTCGGGGCGCGTCCATCTGCGCCGAGGTGCTGGGCTGGGGCCAATCCTCCGACGGCTATAACGTGATCGCACCCGACCCCAACGGGGACGGCCTGAAGCGGGCCATGGAAGCGGCGTTGTGCGATGCGAACCTGCCGAAGGAAGAAGTCGATTACATCAACGCGCACGCGACCTCGACCCCGGCGGGCGACCCCAGCGAGTGCCGCGCCATCCGCTCGGTATTTGGCAACGGCAAAACCCCGCGCGTGAGCAGCACAAAAAGCCTCACGGGCCATGGCTTGTCGCTGGCCGGCGCCATGGAAGCGGCGTTCTGCGTCCTCGCGTTGCAGGAAAAGTTCATTCCCGTTTCCGCGCACATCACGCAACTCGACCCCCAGTGCGCCGTCGTGCCCATCGTCACCACGCCCATCCCCGATGCGCCCCGCATCGCGCTCAACAACTCGAGCGGCTTCGGCGGCACCAACGTCTGTCTCGCGCTACGTCGTTGGGAAAATGGCAACTAGCGAATCCAGAACCGTGTTTCTCACCGGCGCCAGTTCGGGCATCGGACTGGAGACCGCCAAACTGCTCACCACCCATGGATTCGAAACCTGGGGGACGTCCCGGGATCCCGCGCGCCTGCCAAAGCTGCCCCGCTTCCATCCCGTCCGGATGGACCTGGCCCGATCCGATTCGATTCGCGAGAACTTCGTGGCGGCTTCGCGGGAGGCCGGCGTGTTCGACGTGCTGATCAACAATGCGGGCAACGGCGCGTTCGGACCGCTGGAAGCGATGCCGGCGGAGATCGTGCGCGACCAGTTTCAAGTGCTCGTCCACGCCCCCGTGGAGTTGATCGAACTGGCGCTTCCGCCCATGCGCGAGCGCGGCCGGGGCATGATCATCAATGTGACCTCGCTCGCCGCGCAGTTCCCCATCCCCTTCATGGCCCCCTATAGCGCAGCCAAGTCCGCCCTCAGTTTGCTCACCGAAGGATTGCGGATGGAACTCTCGAACACGCGGATTCGGGTCGTTGAGATTCGCCCCGGCGACATCGACACGCCGTTTCACGAGCAAACGAAAAAATTCACAGCCCCCGCGCAAAGTGATCACCGGATGAAGTCCGCCTGGGAAACTCAATCACGCAACATGGCCGCCGCCCCACCGCCTGGCCGCGTCGCCAAGGCCGTGCTCCGCGCGATCAACGCGCCGCACCCGCCACCGGTTCTGGTTGTGGGAGGCGTTTTCCAGGCGTGGGTGGCACCCTTGGCGGCTCGGCTCTTGCCACTTCGACTACAGGAATACGGGTTGCGGCGGTACTATCGGCTCTGACGCCGAGCGATGCAATCGTCCGCACGATGTCGCTGGGGTGCGAAGGAGGACAGGCGGCTTTCATCGCTCGATGAATTGCTGCCGGCACTTTGGGCCGTTCCCTCCACTCGGCGACGGTGCGCGCCAACTCTTCAGGGCTCCGCACGGGTTGGGCCACGCCGTGGTCGCGACAAAACTTCACGGTAATCCGTTCCTGCGGCATAATGCCGCCAACACAGTTCAACAGCAACGGGCAGCCGCTCACGATGGCTTCGCTGGTCGTCCCCGTGCCCGGGCGCGACACGATGGCTGAAACCGAACGCATCAATTGACCGACGTTGGTGTTGTGCGGCAACAGGCGTACCCGCGCCGCCGGGTTGGCCCCGGCCCACGTGGAGACCTCCGACTCGGTAATCTGTGATTTGCCGCACAGTAACACCACCTGCGCGTCCACGCCGCGCCGCTTCATCGCCTCAAGAAACCGGACGTGATTGTGCGCGCCGCGGCTTGAGGCGCTGAGCAGGAGAATGAATTCGTTCGGGTCGAGATGCAACTGCTCACGAATGAATGCCGCGTGCCCGGTATCATATGACGGCTCGTCATAAAAGAATCGACGCAACAAAAACCCCCCGACCTGCGTCCGTTCGCGGGGCATCCCACAACGCATGGCCGCCTCGCAGGTTTCGGGAACCGCGCCGATGAACAGGTCCGCTCCTGGATTCACCCAGTGGCGGCTGAACCCGTAGCCTCCCGACAATTCGCCGCAGTACGTTACGCACTTCACACGATCCCGGCCGAGCACCTCGCGCGCGTACTCAAAGAATCCGTGATTCAACGAATCGTGCACGCTGAGCAGCACGTCCGGCTGCAACTCTTCGAGAACCTTGCGGTATTTGGCCGCCCCCAAGAGTTTGCTTGTGCGGACAATCGGCACCACTTCGAGGAAATTAAAGTATGCGTGATGCAGGAACGGCGCGGTGCGTTGGATCCAATTGTACAGCCAGACGCCGAAAGCGTAGAGTTCATGCGATTTCTCCAGTGGACGATGGAGTTGCGCTGAAACACGCTGATGCGGCTCCGCCTGCGCCCACTCTTGAAACGCGCGTGCACGCATGTTATGGCCGCCTCCTGTGCTCGATGTCAGGATAAGGACTCGCATGAGCGTTAGTGGATTATAGGGAACGTCTCCCGCACTACAAGCTCCGAAATATCTTGCGTGTAAACCATGAAAAAACCGGGCAGCTGTTTGATAACCACCGCATAACTTGGGTCTTCGCCGCGGAACGGCGAAGCCAGAAGCAACAGACCTACTAGCATGACTGCCGGCGAGAATGCGATGCTCATGGCCAGATACACGCCCACGTGAAACAGAATCAAGCCCGCCGCCCACCACCGCTGCAGCGATGGGCGGAACGCCGCCCAAAAGGCGAACAGTTCGAGATACACGGCAGCCAACGTCAGTGGCCAGCCCGCCCGAGGATGGGCAATGAGCCAGGGTCCCAACCAACTGCTGGAGTTGGTCTGGAGCAATCGATTCGCGATGATCGACGCGCCCCCGTCCGGCACGAGGATGTTGGTTTGCCCCGCAAACAACTGGTAGGCCGCACCGGCCACTTTCCCAACACCCGACATCGTGTAGGTCAGCAGTACAATCGCCTGACACGACCAGAAGATGATCGCAAACCGCTGGCGCGTGGCGCGATTCGCCGTCCGAGCCGGGGCGTCCGGCAAGAACACCAGCAGGAATGCCGTCAGCACCCACAAATGATGGTTGTGGTTGATTTTGCCAAACGAATTGTCCAGCGCCACAAATTCCAACAATCCCACAAACACCAGCGTCCGGGCCCAGCGCCGATCAGGAAACACCGCGCCCAAGAATGACGCGGCCAGATACCCCCCCAGAATCCCCAGCATCCCCGCGCGCAACGGCACAGCCTCAAGCCACCAATCCGGCCAGAGTGTCAGCACTTCTCGTCGATCTAGATACCCCGACCAATCGTGCAAGGTCGCTACGGCAAAGAACAACACCACCACGTAATAGCAGCGCACGATAATTCGCGCCTTCATGAATGATTCGGTCTGACAATACAAGGCCCGTGGTAACGAGCGATGATCGGAAGAACCAAAGCATCTCCGCGCTCGTCGGCTGAAGCTCATGGCGGTTCTCCCGGTGACGCGTACTGCGCCAGCGGCCTTACTTCGTACCGCCCCGTACGCCAGCGAGCCAACGGGTCGTAGGTGATGATCACGAGTTCATAGTGGCACGGTGACGGCAGGTGATCTTTCTCCATCACCCGGCGGATGCTCAGTTGCTCCTGGACTCGTCCCTTTTCCACCGCCAAGCCAAACTGCTGAACGAGCTCGCGGACCGTCACGTTGTGCGGGTCCGCCACAAAGCTTTCGGCGTCTTGGTACAATACTGGTTCCGCGAGCTTCCGTCCGCTGACTTCCTGCAGCCGTAAGGCGTACTGCGACTCCTGCCCCGGAACCAGGGCAAACAGAAACCACGAATACAACGGAAATAACTCCCGCTGCGGAAGCAGCAGGGTCAACAATCCGAGCGCAAAGTAACCCGCCAAAAAAAGTGCTATCCAGCCCCGTAGGATTCGGTATGCTGCCATTCAGTTGCCTCGCCGCCGTCATCCTACCCAAAGTATGCGGCGCGGGTCAGGTTCAAAGTTTTCGCACGTAGGGAGAAGTCCGCAAGTTCATGGCAAAAGTCCTCTATGGAGTGATGGGCAATACGTTCGGGCATATCTCCCGTGCTCTGGCAATCGTGGGTCGATTGCCCGAGCATGAATTTCATTTTGTCGGGGGCGGGCGTGTGCCCGAAGTGCTGCAGAGCGTGTATCCCGTCCTCGAAGTGCCCGTCGCGCGCACGGTGTACAAACGGCAGCGGGTCTCTGTCCCCGGAACGTGCAGACATCTGGCCCGCTGCGTTGCCAGCCTGCCCCGCGTGCGACGGCAGATACTCGCTCTGATCGATCACTGGCAACCCGATGTCGCCATCTGCGATCGCGAATTCTTTCTGCCCCACGCCGCGCGCCAAGCGGGGTTGCCAATGTTCTCGCTCGACCATTCGCACGTGTTGCAAGTCTGTCGCTACAAGGTTCCCTCGTCCCAAATGTCCTCGTGGTCACTGTCACGCCTCGAGGATTCCCTCTTCTTCAACCATACGAATCACAATCTTGTCACCTCCTTCTTCCATCCCGAACTCAAGCGTGGCGGCCGGAATGAGCTTTTCCCGCCCGTCCTGCGCCAGGCCGCGCGCGAGATTCAACCGAGGCAAGGCAATCACGTTTTCGTCTACCAAACCACGCCCACTTTCGCCGCGCTCATCGACTTCACACGCCGACTCGAGCGACCCGTCATCATCTATGGTTATCGGAACGAAGACGCAGCTGAAGGAAATTTGACGTTCAAGCCGTTCGACAAACGCGCGATCCTGGAAGACCTCGCCGGCAGCGCCTACGCCGTGGTCAACGCGGGTCACAACCTCATATGCGAGGCGCTCCATTTCGGCAAACCACTACTGTGCTTCCCCATCGCGAACACCTTCGAGCAATTTATCAACGCTTCGTACGTGCGCCAACTCGGCTACGGCGATTTCCTCGCGAGCTTTCATCCGTCACCGGCCTTGTTCACGAACTTTGAATCCCGTCTCGCCGAGTACCGTGAAAACATCCAGGCGGGGTTCGTCGACGGCACCGAGGTCGTCATCCGTCGCGTGCGCGAACTCATCGGCGATTACGCCATACGGAAAACTCCATGAGCACGCAGCCCATCGTTGCCTACATCTTCGAGCGGTACCCCGTTCTCTCGCAGGCATTCCTGCGTCGCGAGGTGGCAGGCGTGTGCGCGCAGGGCGTGATCGTGGAGATTCATTCCATGTTCCCGCCGAGCGGTGCCGACCGGATCTATACGCGGCCCGGTGTGCCGGTCGACTACTTCCACTGGTGGGAAGCTGCGAAACTAATCATCGCGCTTCCCCGCGAACTCTGGCGCGACCACACGCTGCTTCGCGACGGCTGGCGCCTTTATCGGCGTTACCATCCCACAAATTCCGAAAACTTCTGGACGACCGTCTGGGCCGCTATTTTCGCCGTCTGCCGCGCCCGCCGCCTCCGCCGGCACAAACCTGATGTGATCCATGGCGTCTGGGCCACGGGGCCGGCCACCGCTGCAGCGATCCTGGGACGGCTGTGCGGTGTCCCGTTCAGCCTTGGCGGCCATGCGTATGACATTTATCGTCATGGCGGCGATGCATTCCTGGAACCGAAGTTGCGCGCGGCCGGTTTCGTCCACACGACCACGGAAGCGGGTCTCGCGTACCTGCGCGAACGCGCCGGCGGCGCGGCGGTGAATATCCTCCTCGCCCGACGCGGTCTCGACCGACTTCCTCCAAAACCCGAACGGGATACCGCCGCCGGACCGATTCGCCTCCTCTCAGTCGGTCGTCTCGTTGCAAAGAAAGGTCACGACCATCAACTCGCCGCGTGCGCGTTGCTGAAGTCGTGGGGGGTGCCGTTCCTCGCGAAGATCGTCGGCGATGGCCCGCTCCGAGACAAGTTGCAGCGCCGCATCGACCGCGACGGCCTGGGCGGCTTGGTCATCCTCTGTGGCGCGCTCCCGCCGGAACAAGTCGGCGAACAATATCGTTGGGCGGATATCCTTTGGCACACCGGCGTGGTCGACGCCGAGGGAGACCGCGACGGCCTGCCTAATGTGATTCCCGAAGCGTTTGCCCATTGTCTGCCTGTGATCTCGAGCCGCACGGCGGGGCCAATGGAAGCAGTTGTGCATGAGATGAGCGGACTGATTGTGGATGTGTGCAATGCCTCGGAATTGGCTGCCGCCGTGAAACGTCTCGCTGAGGATCCCACGCGGCGGCAGCGATTCGGCGAAAACGGCCGGTGTTGGGTCGAAGAGAATTTCCTGATTACCCGAAACACCGAAATCCTGGCCCGCGCGTTCCGTGAGATTTCGGGGCGGCCCGCCTGCACTTGACTGCGCTTGACTGCGCTCAGGCAGACTTCGGCTTGAGTCCTGCGCGTTTCATCGCCACCTTCAGCGCCTCACCGAATCGGTCGAGTTGCTCGGTCGTGTGCAATGCCGTGACGGCCGACCGGATCATGTCCTTGCCGGGCGGAACGCCGGGCGCGATCGACATCACCGTGAAGAAACCTTCGTCCCACAGCGCCTTCCACATCCAATAACACCTTTCCTTGTCGCCGACGACAATCGGCAGCGCCGGCGTCTGGCTCTGCCAATAGTCCAGGCCGAGACTCGCCAGGATTCCGCGCAGGTGCCGGGCATTTGTCCAAAGTCGTTCCCGGTGCTGCGGCTCTTCCTGGATCACCTGCAACGCCGCCAACGCGCTCGCCGCGGCCGGCGGACTGATCGCCGCGCTGAAAATGATCTGCCGCGAACTGCTCCGCAAATACTCGATCAGCGCCTTGCTCCCCGCCACGAATCCACCCGTACTCGCCAGCGATTTCGAAAAACTGCCCGCGATCAAGTCCACGCGCTCCGTCACGCCCAGATGATCGCACACCCCGCGTCCGTCCCGCCCCAAAATCCCCAACCCGTGAGCGTCATCCACCACCAGCGCGGCGCGGTGTTGCTCCGCCAACTCGCACAGCCTCGGCAACGACGCGATGTGCCCTTCCATCGAATAGACGCCGTCCACCGCAATCGCCTTGGCCTGCTTCGCGTCGAGTTGTTCGAGCACCTTCGCCAGCGAATCCATGTCCTCATGCGCGAATCGCTCGATCTTCGCGCCGCTCAACAACGCGCCATCCCACAGCGACGAGTGAATGCTGGGATCGACCAGCAGAATGTCGCCGCGTTGGACCAGCGAACTCAAACTGCAGACGCAGGCCAGATAACCCGCCGAGGTGACATGGCACGCTTCCTTGCCCAGAAATGCCGCGAGCGCTTCCTCCAGCCGGACATGATACGCCCGGCTGCCGTTGGCGAGACGCGAACCGCACGAACTGCTCCCCCATTCGTCGAGCGCCTTCCGGGTCGCCGCCACGACTTTCGGATGATGCGCCAGCCCAAGGTACTCGTTGCTGGACATCAACACCATCGGCTTGCCCTCGACCACGATGTTCACGCCGTCCGCCGAATCGATTACGCGGTAGTACGGCGCATACTTCAGCCGCAACCGCGTATTGACGTCCGACTCACAACGCTCCACGATGGGTTTGGTTTTGCGGGAGAACACGACTCGCCACACTCCTTTGTTACGCGTGAAGCTAGTGGAACGGTTCCAACCAGTCAAGCCAGTGGCGGGCGGGGTAGTGTCTTAATTTGAAATTTTAGGGTGAGAGTGACTTTCGACCTTGAGAAAGCAAATGGCGATCAATACTGCTACCAATGCAATCGAAGCGATGATAAGCCAAAATCGCTGGTGACCGAAATTGCTAACCAATATAAGCAGTAGCCAAAGGTACAACATCCGGTGTGGCCATTTGCTCCATTCTAGAGGCTCCTTGCAAGACGGGCACGGGACGACTTTTCGCACACCCCAAGGGGTAAGCTTTGTCCGTTGGAGCCATCCGAGTTGATAGCCGCATTTTGGGCATTGATAACGACTGTAACCCGTAGCCATATTTGCCTCACTTCCGTGCTTTGGCGTCCGCAATGATTGAGGCCCGCACTGCTGTCTGAGGTGATACTACAGGGGGAATCTCCAAGACTGCAACGTATCTCTCCTGATCGCCGTCCAGACGGCTCCATGCGCAGGCACCTTTTGCCTTCCACACGTTGGGGCTTACACCCCGCTCATTCCACCCTTGCGACCACCAGCGCTCAACACTGCGACCAAATGGCACACAGGGGCGGATGCCGCCCCAGTTTTCCTCTGGACGCCTTTCCCCCACCCGAGGCGCGGCTACGCAGATGGTGTGTCCTGTCTGCGCAAACCGATCTTGGAGTCGCCAAAAGGCTTGATAGCAGTGTCCGAGGGAATAAAATGCCGATCAATGAAACTGAATGGCCCCCGACAGTCGCGGGCCGTAGGCACATATATGAGGCCGATTCATTTCTTGGTTCTGATCTCATCTCTTTTCAATGCCGGCTGCGCGCTCACCGGCGATATGCTCGCAGATAGCCGTGACAGCGGCGTTATCGGAGAACGCAAAACAATGGTGGCAAAACCGACATCAGGTTTTGCCGTAAATGGTGGTCTTGTATACACGCCCAAGAGCGGTGAAAGCCTTGTCACTCCTGTCGTCACAGGAGATGAGGCGCTCTTTGGTGGCGAGACTGATGGATGGCTGCGTTTGCGATACGGCTTCCGGTTCGCCTGTGTGGGCTGGCGCTACAACATTACGGCCTACTGGCTCAATCCGGATACCAAAGAATACAGCGGCTGGCTCGTCAAGCTGACATCTCCGGACAAGAAGCGGGAGATCAGCACCAGAATAGTCGATTCCGCCTTAAGCTCTTCCTTTTCTCCTCCGCTAACCGCCCAGCAAATACAAGAGGAAGCCGCCGCCCAGGACAAGGTCGACCGTGACGACCAAAAGATGGAGGCGAAGGGCATCCTCATCGGACAGCGCACGAGGGTTCCCTATAAGGATCCGCTAAGCCCTGAGGAACGCATCCGCGCGGAACGAGAGGTAATTGCGGGCCTGTTGCAGGGAGGCATCGAAGGCTACAGACTCGCGGACGAGAAGACCGTCATCTATACCACCAGCAAAATCGCGCAGAAAGAATTCGTCAGAGCCGAAGCTGATCTTTGCAAAGGAGCTCTCAAAAAGAAAGTCGTCGTCTGGGCTTTGAATATCTATGGATACCGGCTCAAAGATGCGCCAGATGAAAGACGCGCGGAAACCTGGGTATGCGAGTTGGTCAGTGATCCCGCGAATTCTGCAGACCTTTGTTCCAAAGCGGGCGAGGTTCTGGAGACGCTGAGGTTCTCCGCCAAGCACGACTACGCCTACGAGGATCTGGGAGATTCCTCGACCGCAAAGTAAGCAGAAAGACCTCTCTCTACGAGCCGCCCGCGCCAAAGCCCCGCTTCCGGTCTCCACTTGCAGGGATTTCCCCTTGGGATCAGACTGAAGACCACGGCGAAAGTGATGATGCGATCTGTGCTTGGATGGGTTTATGACGAAAGTTTCAGATTCGGCGTATGCAGCTGCGTTGCGCAAGCGAATAGCGGATTGGCATTTACAAATTCCCATGCGATGACAAGAGCGTTTCATGCATGCCCGTGACCGAGAAACGTGGTCGTCCGGACTGTTTCGTTCCCGCCTCTTTGAACGCGGGTATGAACTGACTTTGCGCGGGCTCTTCAAGTTGCGGTTGCGCGGCACGGAGTTCGTGCCCCGGTCGCAGCCGGTGATTTTTTGTTTCAACCACGGCTCGCATTACGATGCGTTTTTCATGCTGGCCGTCGGGCGCCGCGTGCTGGGCGAGATGCCCGTGCTGGTCGCGTGGCATAAAATGCTGCGCTACCCACTGGTCGGCGCGTGGCTCCGGGCGTGGCGGGCTGTGCCGATTCAATCTTCGAGCCGTATCACGTCCCGCTCGGCGGGGTTGCGGCAGATGATCCGGCACCTGCGCGATGGACGCACCCTCCTCGTCGCCTGCGAAGGCAAGCGGCTGGATGTGCTTGGGCCGTTTCGTCCGGGGGCGGCGCTGGCCGCCTTGCGCACCGGCGCGCTGGTCGTGCCGTGCAGCCTGCGTGGCGTTCAACCATTGTTCAAGAAGGTCCCCTGGCCACGGAGATATTGGGGAAACGTGGAGGTGCATTTCCATCCACCGCTCGATCCGCGCTCGTTCGCCAATGCGGACGAGTTGACCCAGGCGATCCGTCGCGCCGTCGCGTCGCAAATCGACTATCCCACGCAGGAAGACGTCCGCTAATCGGCGCCGCCCTGCGAAAGTCGTTGGCAAAGGTGTGGTTTGTCACTAAAACTTCATTCGCCTTGTCACCACGACGAACAATCCTGTGGTTGATGATTGCGCTGGGATGCGCGCGGTCCGCGTGTGCGGAAAGTGGTGCCACTTCCAACACCCCATCCGCGCCATTGCCGCGCTACTCACTTCCACAGTGCATCAATCACGCGCTGGACCAGAATCCCGACATTCTGGTGGCGAAGAAGCACCTCGAAGAAGCGGCCGGCGCCATCGTCGAGGCCCGCGCGGGTTTCCTGCCCAGTCTTACCAGCTACGCCAACTACGAAAAGCTTGAGACCGATTACGCCACGTTGGGAGGGGCGGCCGACAATCGGTCGCTTATCTGGAACGTCAATATCCGTCTGACGGAAACGATCTACGCGGGCGGCGCGGTGCGCGCCCGCATGGGCATCGCGCGCCTGCAGAAGCAATCGCGCACGCTCGATTACGAAGCCGCCATCGACCAGGTGATCATGGACGTGCGAGTCGCCTTCTACGACATTCTGCGCAACAAATCCGATGTCGCCGTCCACGAACAAGCCGTGAACTTTCTTGCCGAACAGGCCGGCAACGAACGCGCGCGGCTGGAAGTGGGCACCGGGCAAAAACTCAACGTTCTCCGCGCCGAGGTGAACCTGGCCTTGGAGCAATCCGCCCTCGTCGATTCGCGCAATCGCCTGCGCAATTCGTATCTGCGGCTCAGCGAACTGCTGTCAATCCCCTACTCGATTGACCAGGATGAGGTTCCGTTCGATGTCGAGGGTACCTTGGCTTACGAGAAGACCTCGCTCGAACTCAACGATTGTCTTTCGCGCGCGCTCATCCAACGCCCGGAACTCACGGTGCGCGAGAACGAGGTCGAGGTCCAGAAGAAACAACTCGTCGTCGACCGCAGTGAACTGTTGCCGCAAGTGGATGCGTTCACCGGCTATGATGTCGTCAGCCAGCCGGATCGCACGCAACCCGTGGATCACTACGACGGCTACGTCGCCGGCGTGGCGGTGAGTTGGCATTTGTTTGATGGTCTCGCCACGAAAGGGCGGATGAACGCCACCCGCGCCCGCATCGATGCCGCCTCGATCTCCTACGATGCGGTTCATCGCACCATCGAAACCGACGTGCTGCGGGCCTACCGCGATCTGCAACGGGCTGAGGAAAACATCCAGACGCAGACCGCCAACGTCCAGCTCGCCACGGAATCGCTGAAGCTGGCCACCGCAAACTTCGGGCTCGGCTTGAGCAGCCAGCTCGAACTCCTGCAGAGCCAGCTCGACTTGACGCGGGCCCAGACGGCGGAATTGTCCGCGCGCTTCGAGCACAACGCGGCCCTGGCGCGGTTGCAGCGGGCGATGGGCACCCCCTTCCAGGTCACCGAGACCCGATCGGGGGGACAAGGCGTCAAATGAGATCCTGGCGCCGCTCGATCCTCGCCCTCTGGTTCGCGCTGTGCGCGGTGCAACCAGCCGTCGCGCAGATCGAGAAACACGCAGAGACATATGATCTGACGTTGGAGAATTGCCTGGCCTCGACGTTCCGCCGGTACCCCGACATCCAGCAGCTGCGGACGGACATCGAACGCGCGGCCGGCACGAAGCTCGAATTTCGTTCTCGCGCGCTGCCGCAGCTGGCCGGCCAGTTCAACGGCGGCCTGCGGGGGGGTTCCCTCTACGATAGTTCGACAAAGATCAAGACTAACGCCAGCAACGTGATCGTCACCAACAGTATCGCGGTGTGGCGCCCGCAACTCTTCGGCATACTGACGGCCCAGTTCTCGCAGCCGCTGCTCGACGTCGGAATTCCGCCAACGCTCCGCCGCGGCCGGTTGGAGGTCGTCCTTGCCCAACAGAACCTCAACCGTGAAGTAACCGACCGGCTCCATGAAGCGCGCGTAACGTTCCTGCAAGCGTTGTATTTCCGCGACCTCATCGCCCTCCACGAGGACATCGACAAACGGCTGCGGACAAACGTGGAAAGCGAACAACAGCGGCTCGACGTCGGCACGGGGAATGAAGCGGCTGTGAAGTCGGCGAAGATCCAGGAATTGAACGTGGAACTCGCTTTGAGCAACCTGCGCGGCTACTACTTCTCGTCGGTGACCCGCCTGGCCGAGTTGTGTGGACGCGACTCAACCACCGGCACGAAGGAGGCGCGGCAGTTGTCCCTGCCGAAACCCGTCGGCGACCTGCGGTACGAGCCGGTGACGGTCGACTTGCCTCGGGAATCCGCCTACGCGGTGCAGCACCGGGCCGACCTGAAGTTGCTGCAGGCGCTCGTGGACGCAACCGCCGCGGACAGGCAGACGGTGCAAGCAGGCTACTTTCCGTCCGTGTCGCTCACGGCCACGACATTGTTCATCCCGCAGAACCTTTTGTTGCACAAGGAGACCGCCATCGTCGTGGGACAAGACACGCGCACGAGCGAAGTGCGGGCGGGTGTGGAGATGAGCTGGAGGGTCATTGATAATGGACAGGTCACCGGCGCCAGTCACCGGCTGGAGGCGACGCGGCAGGCATACGAGATTATCTTGCGCAAGCTGCAACAGAACATCCCGCGCGAACTGGCCACCATCCAGGGCGAACTGCAGAACGCGGACGCGCGCCGTGAGGCACTCAACAAGTCCGCCGCGGAAGCGGAGGAGAACCTGGAACTCATCGAGGCGCAGGTCGCGCTTGGCCAGGCCACCCAGTTGGATTTCCTCAAGGCGCAAAGCAATCTGCTTTCCGTGCGCGTGGGCCTCGCCGAGGCCACGTACTCCCATGCCATCGCGTGCGCCGAGTTGGATCACGCCCGGGGCCGCTACCTGCAGTATTACACCGAGGACACGCAATGACCGCGCTTGTCTTGCTGCGTGGCGATGACTAGTATCGTGTCCGTCGGTTGCACGATGAAGAAAACTGTCATCCTTGCCGCGGCCATCATTTCGGCGACGGCGGTGATCCTGTATGGCTTGTGGGCGTCGCGGCCCGTGGCCGAGGTCTATGTCGCGCAACGCGGCACGGCGACCTCGGCGGTGTACGGCACCGTCAAGGTTGTGGCTTCCCTCACGATCAATACCCGCGCGCGCGAAAGTGGAATCATTCACCTTACGGATCGGGTCGCGAAGAACGACGTTGTCGGCCTCGACGTAAAACAGGGGGAGTTGCTGGCAACCATTGTGAACGAGGATCTTGACCGGGAAATCATCAAGGCCGAGACGGACCTGAAGGCTACCGAAGAGAGAATGCGGCTCGGGCCGCCCAGTCAACCACAACTCAATACGCAGGAGGCGTTGTTGACGCGACTGGAAAAATTGGCGCAAATGCAGAGCGTGCCCGCCAGCGACCTCGAGCGTACCCGGAACGACGTGCAGACCCTGCGCGACCGCGTGCGCGGCGAGCAGGTGGAACTGGACCGCGAGGAGAAGATCCAACGCGAACAAGCCGGCGTGCTGCAGGACCGCAAGGCCCGCTGCCTCATCACTTCGCCCCTCGACGGGTATCTGACCGAGATCAATTGCGTCAATGGCGAGTTCATTTCCGAGAACAGCACCCCGTTCGTCGTCGCGACCAGGTCCATGTATCTCGAAGGCCAAATCAATGAGGAGGACGTCGGCCAGATCGCGCCGAATATGAAGGCGGCGGTGCGCCTCTATTCCTTCGCCAACCGGAATTTCACCGCCACCGTCTCGACCGTTCTCCCAACGGCCAACAACCAGCGCTATACCGTCACGCTCACGCTCGACAACACGCCCCCCAACCTGATGTCGGGCATGACCGGCGAGATGAACATCATTGCGGGCAAGCGCGAGAACGCGCTCATCATCCCGTCCCGCGCCGTGCTGGCCGACCGCGTGCTGATCGTCAAAGACAATGTCGTGAAACCTCGCACGGTGAAGGTTGGCTTCCGCAACCTCGAACACGCCGAGATTCTTGACGGACTGAAGGACGGCGAGCAGGTGGTCGTCGCCGACCAGGATTTGTTCAAGCCGGGCCAGCGCGTGCGCGCGGTCACCGTCAACATGTAGCGGCCTCACCGATGCCATCGCCGTTGTATATCGCGCTTCGTTTCATCGGCCATCGCAAGAAGGCGATCATCCTCAGCCTCGGCGGGATCGTCCTGGGCGTGGCGTTTTTCATTTGCACGCAGGCCCAGACGCAGGGCTTCGAGCAATTCTTCATTCAAACAGTCCTCGGCACTTCTGGATCGATCCTCGTGCAGGACCGGTTTCAGGAGCGCTATTCCGGGATTCTCCAGCCGCAGGGCAGCGCGGTCGTCAGCGTCAACCACGAGCGACCACGCAAATACTACGAGGGAATTACCGATGCCGGCCAGGTCATGCGCGCCATCCGCCAGTTCTCCAACGTGATCGCCTGTGCCCCGGTCCTGGAAGACAGCGTGACGGCCCAGACGGATTTTCACAGCGAGGTGTTCCGATTACAGGGCATCGATCTGGACGCCCAGCTTCAGGCCACCGACTTGCGCAGTTACATGATCGCGGGTGACCTGGCCGATTTTCGCCAGAAATCCTCCGGGCTCCTCCTCGGCTCGCTTCTCGCGGAGAAGATCCACGCGCAAGTGGGCAACACCCTGTCGATCATGGGGCCGGCGGGCGAGACTCGCAATTTCGAGGTCAGCGGCATTTTCCGCACCGGCGACAACATGATCGATGAGAAGCGCGGTTTCATCCACCTGCGCGTCGCGCAAAGTCTCCTCAAGAAACCGTCCGAGGTTTCGTTCATCATCGTCAAGCTGCGCGACCCAGACCGAGCGCCGCAATTGGCGGCCCATCTGGAGTCGTTGCTGCAACACCGCTCGCGCAGCTGGCAGGAGCGCGAGCACGGCAACCTGCAAATCTTCAAAGCCATCCGCTATTCCGCGGCCATCACCGTCTCCACGATCATCGCCCTGGCGGGCTTTGGCATCTTTAACATCCTGACGTTGATGGTGCTGGAAAAAGTGCGCGAGATCGCGATTCTGCGGTCCATGGGCTACCGGCGCGGCGACATCAGCGCGATTTTCTTGTGGCAGGGCCTGCTCGTCGCTGTCATCGGCTCGATGTTCGGTTGCGGGCTGGGCGCCCTCCTCACATGGGGCGTTTCCCGCATTCCCATCAAGATGCGCGGGTTCTTCGCCACGGAACATTTCCTCGTGTCCTGGAGTTGGTACCACTATCTCGCCGCCGTTGCCATCGCGTTTGGTGGCGTGTTCCTGGCGAGCTACTTCCCGGCGCGGCGCGCGGCCAGGCTGGCGCCGGTAACCATTCTGCGCGGTTCGGGGCAGTAAGGCGAATCCATGCCCAACGACACAGGTTCAATAGCTCACACGAGCACGACACCAAAGAGGGTTGCGCCGTTATCCTGCCGCGGGTTGCATCGTTACCTCGGCGAATTCGAATCGCGGGTGCATGTCTTGCGCGGAATCTCACTGGACATCGAGGTCGGGTCGGTCCACGCCATTGTTGGCCCGTCGGGTTGCGGCAAGAGCACGCTGCTCTATATTCTCGGGCTCCTGGACAACCCGGACGACGGCCAGATCGTCATCGGCGGTCAGGACGTATCGGGCTTGCCGGACAACGATCTGTCGCAGAAGCGCAACGAACTCATCGGGTTCATCTTCCAGTTCCACTTTCTCATGCACGAGTTCACCGCATTGGAAAACGTGACGATGCCGATGCGGCGACTGGGGAAACTCGGCCCGCGCGCGATGCGCGAGCGCGCCGCGATGCTGCTCGACGCCGTGGGGTTGGGCAACAAACTGGAGCGGCTGGCCGATCACCTCTCCGGCGGCGAACAACAACGGGTCGCCATCGCCCGGTCGCTGGCCAACGACCCGAAGATTCTACTCGCGGATGAGCCGACCGGTAATCTTGACACCGAAAACTCCGAGCGGATTTTCAAATTGCTGACCGAACTCGTGAAACGCGAACAGAAAGCCCTTCTCCTCGCCACTCACAATCCCCAAATCGCCAGCGCCAGCGACTTGATTCACGAGATGAAAGATGGCGTGGTCGTCCGCAGTGGCACGCCAGCCTAGATCACATCGGCAAAGGCGGATTTGGTGCGCATGAAGAAGGCGTAGCCGAGAATCATCGCCACAACGCTGCCCGCCAGGACGAACCCGTACCGGCCCCAGGCCGGCGGCACCCCCCAGAGCATGGCGTTACGGGTTTGGTCGATGACGGTGGCCAGCGGGTTGTAGAGCACAATGGACAGGAAACTCGGCGGCACCCGGCTGATCGAGTAAAAAATCGCGCTGGCGTACATGATGATCACCATGAGCACCGGCACGAACGAATTGATATCGCGGATGAACACGCCGAGACTGGCGAGAAGCCATGTGATTCCCAGGCACAAGGCGACAAGCGGCAGCAATATGACCGGCAGATACAACGCCGTCAGTGGGATGGAGCCGTGCGCACACAGCAAGGCGATCAGCAGCGGGATGAAACTGATCACCAATTGCACCAGGGCCGCCCCGACGGTCATCACAGGCAGGATCTCCAAAGGAAAGACAACCTTGGTGACGTAGTTCGGATTGGTCAACACCAGCGTCGGCGCGCGCAGCAGGCATTCCGCAAAGAAGTCGAACAGGATCAAACCGCAAAAGAGCGCGAGGGTGAAATCGAACTTGGTCTCATTGGGGCGGCTGCCGAGTTTGGATTGGAAAATGTACCCAAAAACGATCGTGTAGGTCGCCAGCATTGACAACGGACGCAGGAGCGACCAGAGAACCCCGAGGTACGAGCCCCGGTAGCGGCTGAGAACGTCGCGTTTGACGAACTGCCGGATGAGCGTGGCGTGGCGTCGGAGATTTGCGCCGATGTTCCACGGCAACACGAGTTGCGTGAGAGGAATTTTCTTGCTCGCGGATGATATGGCAGGCAGCGTAATATCCTGAGGCCTATGACGTTTATGGCACATATGTTGGCCATGGATTCTACGAAGAAAGTCCTGATACACAAGGCGTGAGTTCCGATATCGTCATCCAGGTCGACAACGTTTCCAAAGCGTACACCATCTGGTCTTCGCCGTCGGCCCGCCTGCATGGGCCGATCTTGGGAAAAATCGGGCAGATGCCCTTCCTGCCCGCCGGCGCGCGCGATTGGTGCGGTCGGCATTCCCGCCAATCGTTTCGGGACTTTTACGCGTTGCGGAACATCTCCGGCGCCGTCCGACGCGGCGAGAGCGTCGGGGTCATTGGCCGCAACGGATCGGGCAAAAGCACCCTGCTGCAAATCATCGCCGGCACGCTGATGCCAACCGAAGGCACGGTGACGGTCAATGGCCACGTGGCCGCGCTGCTGGAACTGGGCAGCGGGTTCAACCCGGATTTTACAGGCCGCGAAAACGTTTACATGAACGCGGCCATCCATGGCATGAGTCAGAAGGCGACCGATGCCCGGTTCGACGAGATCGCCGCGTTCGCAGACATTGGCGACTTCATCGACCAACCGACCAAGACCTATTCCAGCGGCATGCTCGTGCGGTTGGCGTTCGCGGTATCGACGGCCATGGATGCCGAGGTGCTCTTGATTGACGAAGCCTTGGCTGTGGGCGACATCTTCTTCCGTCAAAAATGCTACAAGCGACTGGAGCGGTTGCGCGGACAAGGGGTCTCAATCCTGCTGGTTTCGCACGCCATGACAGAGGTCGAGCAGTTCTGCCAGAGCGCCGTCTTGCTCGACCAGGGTCGGGTGGCCTTCGAAGGAAATGCCTCCGAGGCGGTGAAGCGGTATTACCTGCTGGAGCAACAGGGGCATCTGCCGGCGGTGGAGTTGTCGCCATCGGCCACAGGCGATACCGACAAGATCACCACACCGGAACCGCGGCCGGCGGCGTGGGCACCCGCCGAGGCGTTCATCGACATCAGTAACGTCTCTCAAGTCACCAATGGTTGGGCGCGCTGCACAGGAGCGGCAATCTGTGACGCGGGCGGGCGGGCCTGTTTTGTTTTTGAACAGGGCCAGGCCGCCTCTTTTTTTTACGAATTTGAATTATTGCGCGACATTGAAGCGCCGATCGGCGGACTGGAGATCCTCAATGACAAGAGTGTGATCGTCCACGGGAAGAACACGCTGGAATATGGCTCCGAAGTGCCGGCGCGCGTGGGTGCCGGCGCCCGTTTGCGGCTTCGGCAGGACATTTCACTGGAACTGGCGGTGGGCGAATACACGTTCACTGTGGGACTCGCGATGATGGCGAAGCACGACTATGAGCGGCGCGGCGCGTTGGCGCACGCGGACCTGCACACGAAGCTTGTTCGGCTTTGTCACCTGCCGCGGGTGGGCGTTTTCGCAATCGCGTATCGTCGCCACGGCCAGCCCGTCCAATTGCTGCATCACGGGGTAGCGAACCTGCGCGGTTCGTGCGAAGTGACCGTGGTAAATCATGCGGCGGCAGGAAGGTTGGATGAAGTCGCGGCGTAAACCTTCGGCCAATCGGCCCCGAAACCACCCTTCCGTTTGCTGGTGCGGCAACGACGTGCTGGAACCGTTCTCTGACGATTACGTGCGCTGCTCCCAATGCGAAACCCTGGTGTTGCGGTGTATGCCTGCACGAGACGTTACCCGCGTGCGTGACGACAAAATCGATCTATACGGGCGGGATTATCACCTGAAACATCTCCAAAAAGATTTCGGCTATCCTGACCTTGCGACCCGCGCGCGGACCGATCTGCCCGAACGATGTCTGCACTGGTTCCGAACGCTCCTGAAGTACAAAGCCCCACCCGGAAAGGCCTTGGAGTTGGGCAGTGCGCACGGCGCGTTCGTGGCCCTGTTGCGATGGAGCGGATTCGATGCCGTTGGCTTGGAACTCAGCCCATGGATTGTGGATTTCGCCAAGCGCACCTTCGGCGTGCCGATGCTGTCGGGGCCCATCGAAGATCAGGCAATTAAGCCGCACTCACTCGATGTCATCGCACTTATGGACGTCCTCGAGCACCTTCCGTCTCCGCTCGAAACGATGGAGCGGTGCCTGCGTTTGCTGAAAAAGGATGGGGTGTTGGTCATCCAGACGCCGCGCTATCCGGAGGGCAAGACCTTCGATGTCATGGTCGCCGATGGGGATCGCTTCCGCGAGCAGCTCAAGACCGGCGAGCATCTCTACCTATTCAGTAAGACATCGGTGCGGGAATTCTTTCGCCGCTTGGGCACGGAACACCTGGCTTTTGAGCAGGCTATCTTCGCACACTACGATATGTTCTTCATCGTGAGTCGTACGCCCCTTGCGGTCTGCGCGCCAGAAGCGATTCAGAAGGTCTTGAGCGCCACTCCGAATGGACGGGTGCTGCAGGCGATGTTGGATCTGGATGATCAGTTCAAACAATTGCACGCCTCCCATATGGCATCCGAGGCGGATCGGGCGGCGCGTCTGGAAAACATCCGACGACTGGAGCAGTTGCTCGGGGAGTCGGAACAAGATCGGGCAGCCCGACTGGGCGTCATCGAAACCCAAGGGGCGCAGATGGCCGGCTTGCAGTCTGAGGTGGGCAACTTGCAAGCCGAGCGCAAGTTGGCACAGACGCGTCTGACCGAATTACAGCAGCAATTGCAGGCGTCGGAGGCGGATCGGGCGGCCCGGCTGGGCGTCATCGAAACCCAAGGGGCGCAGATGGCCAGCTTGCAGTCTGAGGTGGGCAACTTGCAAGCCGAGCGCAAGTTGGCACAGACGCGTCTGACCGAATTACAGCAGCAATTGCAGGCGTCGGAGGCGGATCGGGCGGCCCGGCTGGGCGTCATCGAAACCCAAGGGGCGCAGATGGCCGGCTTGCAGTCTGAGGTGGGCAACTTGCAAGCCGAGTGCAAGTTGGCACAGGCGCGTCTCGTCGAGTTGCAACGGCAGTTGCAGGCATCGGAGGCGGATCGAGCCGCACGCGGACGGGAAATCGACGCGCAAAGGCAGGTGATTAGCGAGGCTGATGCTCAACACCGGTGCCAGCGAGCTGAGATCAGTTATTTGAAGGCGAGCGGCGAGGAAATGCAGACCGCTTGGCACCGCCTGGGCAAGAGCCACACCTACCGGACCATTCGCGCGCTGGGACAATGGCGTTCCCTTGACCGGTATGTCAACTCATCGACAAAAGCGGGATCCGCCGCACATCATTCCGAAAACAATCGTTCCCACAGAGCACTACGGCGCGTAGTGGTGGACCTGACGCCCGTTTTGCCGGGTGCGGACAACGGGGGGGCGAAGCTGGTCGCCATGGAATTGGTGCGCCATCTTGCCCGGCTTACCCCGTCATGCGACTGGATCCTGCTGACCTCCGAAACCGGTCATGCCGATCTGGCGCTGTTGGACTCGCCCAATGTGCGGCGGGTGTGCGTGGGACCGGATGCCGGCCGGCCCTTCGGAAAAGTACCGGATCGTGCCCGGGGGTTCGCGCGGCTGCTTCAGCGCTCGGGTAGGTCGTCCCATCGCACTTTGGTGCGGCAGTTGGATGCGGATGTGGTGTTTTGCCCGTTTACAACCGCCCGCTTTTTCGATCCACGAGTGCCGATGGTAACCATCCTGTACGACTTGCAGTATCTGGCTTACCCGGAGTTTTTCAGCCGAGAGGAACGCGCTCACCGCGACCGCGAATTCCGGGATGTCTGTCGTTTCGCGACGCGGGTGGTCTGCATTTCGGACTACGTGCGGAAGAGCGTCCTGCAACAGGGAAAGGTGGATCCGTCACGGGTCACGACCATTCACATCAGCCTGTTCCATCGATTGGCAGACGACCATGCGGTCAACGACCCCGACCTGTTGCCACGGCTCGGCTTGCGGGCGGGGCGGTATCTTCTATACCCGGCGAATTTCTGGCCGCACAAGAATCACGAGATGTTGCTGACGGCGTTCGGGATCTACCGGGCGCGTCATCCAGTGTCCGACTTGAAACTCGTGTGCACCGGCGGGTTGGGCGCGAGGCGGGAGCAGTTGCAGCAGGCGGTGGAGCGGATGGACATGGCCGGACAGGTGGCGGTGATCGGGTTCGCGCCGGACCAGGAGTTTGTGGCGCTGCTGCGCTCGTGCCGCGCCCTGGTTTTCCCATCGTTGTTCGAGGGGTTCGGCATGCCTCCATTGGAGGCAATGGCTCTGGGCAAGCCGGCGCTGTGCAGCAATCGGACGAGCCTGCCGGAAGTGGTCGGGGATGCGGCGCTGCTGTTCGATCCGCGCAAGCCCGCGGAAATCGTGGAAGCGATTGAACAAGTTGAGTCCAATCCCGAACTCGTAGCGGAGTTGATCCGGCGCGGCCGGGATCGTCTCGCCGCCTTTGACGATGCGGCCGGGATGGCGCGGCGATACCTCCAGGTGATCCAGGACGCTCTGACTGGAGACAATCACTTCGCCCCGGCAATCCACGGCGTGTTCTCCGATGGCTGGACCGGAGAGCGCGTCACGGTCCTGCACGGGCCGAGCGACGCGCCGCGGTATCTGGAGATGACGCTGCATGCGCCTCCGTGGCTGCCTTGTGAAACCATTTCGGTTCATCTCGCTTCTCCGGGCGACGACAGCTCGGAAACGCACGCGATCAAACGCGAGCAAACGGTCACACTCCGCCACCGGCTGCCGGCCGCGAGTTGTTCAGTGGAAGTACAGATTCATCCAACCTTTCAACCGCTGGCGCAACGGATGGGGGCGGACACGCGCGTGCTGGGTTGTCTGTGCCGATCGTGCCGGATTCTGTCACCCAGCGAAACGGTGGAACTGTTCACCGAGGTGCCGCAGGCATGACGCCACGCATCAGCATCATCACGCCGTCCTACAACCAGGGGAAGTATATCGGCCGGACCATCCAGAGCGTGCTGACGCAGCAGGTGGAGGGTTTGGAGTATCTGGTGATCGACGGTGGCAGCACCGATGAAACGCAGGAGATACTGAAGCGCCATGGCGACCGGTTCCACTGGGTCTCCGAGGAGGATCGGGGGCATGCCGATGCGATCAACAAAGGGATCACGCGCTCCTCGGGGCCGATCGTGGGCTGGTTGAACTCCGACGATATCTATTATCCGGGTGCGCTGGCAACCGTGCTGGAGTTCTTCGATACGCACCCTGACGTCGATGTGGTCTATGGCGACGCCCAACACATTGATGAGCATGATGCCGTCATCGAGAAGTACCCGACGGAGCCTTGGAACTGGGAGCGGCTGTTGGAGACCTGTTACATCAGCCAGCCGGCGACCTTCATGCGGCGCACCGTGTTTGACCGGTGCGGACTTGATCGATCTCGCTCTGCGCCAAAGCATCGACTATGAATACTGGGTACGGCTCGGGCAAACAGCGGCATACGCTTTGAGTACCTGCCCGAGATTGCTGGCGGCGACGCGGCCTGCACGACGAGGCATTTACAGTCGGTTCGCGGGTCGCCTGCCACACCGCCGTCAACGACTTCATGCGGCGGCATTTCGGCAAGACGCCCGACCGCTGGATTTTCAACTATGCGCATGCCGTGGTGGAAACGAAAGGCGTTCGCCGCAGCGAACCGTTCCGGTTTGCGCTGGCGGTGTCGCTGGTTTCTCTCTACGCGTCCCTGCGCTGGAATCGATCGATTTCGAGGAAGATGCTGCAAACGACCGGTGGCTGGATCAGCGGCACCACCGGCCGGATGTTCCGGGAGAGACCCGCTCGATGAGAATCGGCTTCGACATCAGCCAGACGGGGCAGGCCAAGGCGGGGTGCGGCTGGTTTGCCGATAGCCTGATTCGTCAGTTGGCTGAGATCGACTCCCGGAATGAATACCTGTTGTATCCCTCGTTCGGCGACTTGTATTGGGACGCGGTGGGGCCTGCGGCGACCATCCAAATTGACAAGCCGAATTTCCGACGGGGCTTGTCCCACTCCACGATCGCGGAGATGCAGCAGTTCTGGCGCAACCCCGGGGCCCGGTTTGAAGCGCAACTGGGCGCGCCCGACATCGTGCATTCCAATAACTTCTTCTGTCCGCGCGGTTTGACCGGAGCCAGACTCGTTTACACGTTGTACGACTTGATCTTCCTGGAGCATCCCGAATCGACGACGGAAGCGAATCGGATCGGCTGTTTTGCGGGGGTGTTCAATGCCAGCCTGCGCGCCGATCTTATCGTGGCGATCTCGGATTACAGTCGCCGTCATTTTCTGGACACATTTCCGCATTACCCGCCCGACCGCGTTCACGTGGCGCATCTTGCCAGCCGGTTCCAATTGCGCGCGGATTGTGCGCGCCCTGAAAAGCTGGCGCGCTTGCAGCCGGGGCGGTTCTGGCTGAACGTCGGGACGATTGAGCCGCGCAAAAACCTCCGACGGTTGCTCCAGGCGTACGCGCGTTTGAAGGAACAGTTGGGCGGGAGTTTTCCGCTGGTACTGGCTGGCGGCAAAGGCTGGCTCATGGAGGATTTTGACAGTGTTGTGGAAAAGCTCGGGCTGCGCGAGGACGTCGTGGTTCTTGGGTACGCGGAGGAGAGCGAACTCCAGTGGCTGTACCAGAATTGCTTCACGTTCCTCTATCCGTCGCTGTTTGAAGGATTCGGGTTGCCGGTGCTGGAAGCGATGACGCTTGGCGCCCCCGTCATCGCGTCCAACACCACCTCGTTGCCGGAGATTGTCGGCGGGGCCGGACTGCTGGTGGACCCGCTGGAGGAGGACGCTATCGTGAACGCCATGCGCGGGCTGGCAACCAGCCGAATCGACCGTGATGCCCTGCGCCAGCAGGCGATGGCGCAGGCGCGGAAATTTTCCTGGGATTCGACCGCCCGACGAGTCCGCGACCTGTACCAGCAGGTCGTGGCGCAGCCTCGCTTGGGCGTGCCTTGCGAGAAACGGTTGCCCTCGACTCTGCAAGGGGTCGCTTCCACGTCGCTGACCCTACGTCCTATGGATCTCAATCACTTATGAGCACACCAATGGATGCGGTCGCCGGAAGACCTCGCTCCGGTCGGCTGGCCGAACTCTTGATGTTCTCTCCCATCTTGCTGGCAGTGCTCATCATGCTGCCTCGACTCCTCCAACCCAACTTTGGTCTGCTCGATGATGGGGCAACCCTTCGTGCCGCCGGCCAAATCGATGGGAATTGGACTGCGCCTTTGCACTTGTCGGGTGATACCGGCAGATTCTTTCCGATGTATTGGATCTACTACTACGGCATTTTCAAAATCGTCGGTGCCAGTCCGCTGGGGTTTTTTGCCGCACACTGCATTCTCCTGGCTGTGACGATCGCCGGCCTGATCTATTTCGTCCGATTAGGCGGCGCGACCAGACTGCAAGCCGGGGCGGCGGGACTGTTCTTTGCAGCCTCAGGTCCCGTGATCGAGAACTTCTACACGCTCTCCAAGGCGGAGCCCGTTCAGGTGCTCTTCCTCCTTTCGTCGCTCATTCTGATGGAGCATTGTGCCCGGCAAACCAACGTCAGGCGACAACTGGTGTTTGCGCTGGGAATTGCGGGCTCGTTGCTCCTGGCAAACACGACGAAGGAGACCAGCCTGGCGATGATCCCCATCAGTGCGACTCTGCTCGTGATCGCGCTCGTTCGAAGGCGTTTCCAACCAGAAACCAGTGCGTCAAGACCAGCCCTTTTGTTCGTGCTTGCCACCGGCGCAGCCGGTGCGGCGTTCTTGTTGCTGCGAAAGCATTTTGCACCCCTCCCGATTTCCTCAGGCTCTTACACCAAAGCGTACTCTTTCGCTCATGTCGGGGAATCAGCCTGGCGGTTGGTAGGATGGGTAATCAGAGACTTCCCGCAACTGCTGCCTCTTGGTGTTTTCGTGAGTTTTCCGTTGGTGCGGCGCAAGCCATTCCCCGGAGGACTGCTGTTGCTCTCGATAATCTGGATGTTTTTCTGGATCGGGGTGTATTTGCCGTGGCAGGCCAGCCTGGAATATCACCTGTTGCCATTCGCCTTGGGCGCGGTTGTCTTTACAGGTCTGGCCTTTGGGTCGTGCGTCGCTGCGCTTCGCCAGCCGAATCAGCAAACTCTCAAGATCGGCGCGATCACCTGTCTGGCGGTCACCGTCTGGCTGATGCAGTTCACCGTGGTGAATAATGTCACCAATGCCCGGCTCCAACTGTCCCTGGATCGAGTGAACTCCAAGCTGGTGAACTTTCTCGGCAAGCTCCCGGCCGGCAGCCATGTGTTGATCAATCTTCCCGAACCAAATGAATACGTGTACGAGGTGGGTATTCATCTGAAGGATTTGAAACGACGACCGGATCTGTCCGTCGATTATTTTCGATTCCAGGCCGCTACTCCAACTGAGCCAACGAGTGTTTATTATGTGGCATCGCCACGCATCATGAACCAGTTGTTCCCCTCGGTGCGTGTCGCCGTCCACGAGCCAACCGTGAATGTAATGACCGAGTGTTTGAGGGCGTTTCTCGACGAAGGGGATGCGACTGTGTATCAGGCGGAAAGTTCCTTTTCGATGTTGGATATTGGTCTGCACCGACTCCTGTGCGGACTGGGACTGAAGGGCCTCTATTGTGAGGTTCCCAGACCATTGGTTGTGAGCCGAACCTTTTCATACGGTTGGCGAGTGCACCGTGTCGAGCGTAAGGTCTCGCAACAGGCCTTTCCGGGCCGGTATTATGCGGGGGGAAGGTGGCAACTGAGAACCGCGACGGGAGCAATACAGGAGATTCAGTTCGGCGAGAACAGCGACCGGCCAATCGCGGGGGATTGGAATGGAGACGGTTCCACTCAAATCGGCGTATTCCGGCCATCCGACCTGACCTGGCGGCTGGATGTGGACAGGAACGGCAAGGCGGACGCAGCGTTTCGGTTTGAGGGGATGAAAGCCGGTGATATTCCACTGGTTGGAGATTGGGATGGCAATGGCACCGCCACGCCGGGCTATTTCCGCCCGGAGGACGCCTCCTGGCATTTGCGAAACAGTAATTCAACAGGAGCTGAAGATTTGCCCGTCCTGCACTTCGGGATGCCAACCGACGTTCCTGTCGTCGGTGATTGGGATGGGAATGGTCGTGATACAATTGGGATCTACCGGCCGGAGAATGGAGAAGTGGACTTGAAGAATGATCTCACCCCGCGACCGGCCCCCATCGTGTTCCACGCGCCGCCCAACGCGAAGCCCGTCGTGGGAAAGTGGTTCGGCGGCAGGGCGCATTCATTCGCATTTGTTGTCGGGACTCAGTGGAAGTTGCGGCCTGTGAATTGTCCTGTTGAGGTGCTGAACCCGCCGGCGGATTTTGAGTTTGGCTCCGCCGATGGCAGCCCCTTGGGTGGGAAATGGAGACCGAAGCCATGAATAACACGCGCGACCACACAGCGCCCTCGCTCGATATCCTTGTGCCTCTTTTTAATGAGGAACAGGCTCTCCCGAAATTTCACACCCAACTGACGCAGGTGATCGCAGATCTCTCCTATGAGATCAGGATTCTTTACGTCGACGACGGTTCATCAGATGGCACACCGGCGCTGTTGCAGAAGCTCGCCAGCGAAGACCCACGGGTGGCCTTTATCGAGTTCAGCCGCAATTTCGGTCATCAGTCGGCTCTCACGGCCGGCCTGGACCATGCCGATGCAGATATCGTGATTATGATGGACGGCGACGGTCAGCATCCGCCCCAGTTGATCCCTGAAATGCTTGGCCAATTCAACGCGGGCTATGACATCGTTCTGACTCAACGGAGTAACGACGGCGAGTTGTCGCTGTTGAAGCGGAAGAATTCGTCGCTGTTTTACTCCTTCATCAATCTGATCGGGCACACGAAGATCATACCTGGTGCTGCGGATTTCCGCCTCGTATCGCGTCGGGTGGTCGAAGCCCTCAGGCAGATGCCCGAGTATCATCGATTTCTGCGGGGCATGGTTTCCTGGGTGGGTTTCCGAACGGTCATTCTGCCCTACACAGCTCCCGTGCGCCTCGCGGGGAAGCCGAAGTATTCGCTCAGCAAGATGATGAAGCTGGCGATGGATGCAATCTTCTCGTTCTCGCTCCTGCCCTTGCAAATCGGATTGGTTCTTGGCTTCTTGTTTTTTGTTCTCGCCGGACTGGAGGCTGCTTACGTTCTGTACTTTTGGCTTCACGGTAGACGGGAGTTACTGGTCCCTGGCTGGAGTTCCTTGATGTTCATGATCTTGGTGGCGGGAGGGCTCTTAATGACACTGGTTGGGCTGATCGGAATTTACGTTGGCTATATCTTCCAAGAAGTGAAGCGTCGCCCGGTCTACGTGATTCAGACGGCGCAAACCAAGTCCCGAGCCTTGCAGACAATCAGCCCATCGGTTGAACCGCAACCTCGATCAAAATGATCTCCCAACCTGGTGCGCCCCCCTCGGCTACAATGACCGCACCCTGTCCGTGCTGTGACAGCCGTAACTGGAACCCGCGCTGGCCTGGATTCGTCATCTGTCGGCAATGCGGCGTTATGACCGTCGAGCGAAATTTCGACCTCGCGACGCTTCGACAGCACTACGGAAGTAAGTATTTCCAGGGCGACGAGTATCTGGATTATGAAGGCGATCGCCCCGTCCACGAGAAAACCTTGCTGCAGCATCTGCGTCTCGTGCAGCGCTTCGTCCCCATGGGCGAAGGCTTGTTGGAAATTGGGGCCGCCTACGGCTATTACCTGGAGTTGGCACGAGCGCATTACCCAGGTTCTGTTGGCGTGGAATTATCCGTGGCTGCTGCCGAGGCTGGGATCGCCAGAGGACTTGATATCAGAATCGGTGATTTGTTGGAGTTGAAGTTTGACCGCGATTTTGCCGCGGTTTGCCTGTGGGATACTATAGAGCATCTATCCCGTCCCCGAGAGGTCATCCAACAAGCAGCCAACCTGCTGAAACCTGGTGGACACTTGTTTCTGACGACCGGTGATTTTGGGGCCTGGCTACCGCGTCTGCAAGGCCTTAAATGGCGGCAGATTCATCCCCCCACGCACCTGTTCTATTTCACCCGACCGTCCCTGGATTGCCTGTGCCAACACAGTGGTATGCACGTGGTGGAGTTCGGCACCGTGAATGTGTATCGACGACTGCGTTCCTCGCTGGAAGCCTTGGTAAAATTCCATGCATCGACGCTGTCCGGCCAACTGGCCAATGCCGCGTTCAAATTCCTCCCTGCGCCGCTTCTGGATTGCGGATTCTCTCTAAACTTGGGAGACACCCTGTATCTGGTGGCCCAAAAGCCTGCTGACCAGCATCCTGCCAAATGATTCGGGGCAATTAGCCGCTCGTCACTCGATTCGTTTTGCTGACAGTCTCCATCTTCAAACAGATTAGCGGGTCGCGCATTTTCCGACGCGCGCTGGGGTACGGCGGGCCGAGTTTGCGCAGGAGCGTGCTCATGCCTCCCGGCGTAACCTTCGGAGCCAACACCAGTAAATTGATCCAGTAGCTCAGGGCAAACTTCGCCCAACGCACCGGCAACGGGCCACCGTCGCGCAATCGACCGTCGGCGCAGCCCCGCGCGTAGGCAACGATCCAGCGCGGCGGAATCCGTCCGTTGTGGTACCGCTGCAACACCGAGAGGGTGGTCCGCAGGAGCGCGCCGGTCTGGTCGAAGGCCTTGGCGCGCGCATGGCATCGACTGTCGGCCAGTTTTTCTTGAAGAAGATGAAACGGCGTGGTCGCCCCCACGCGCAACCAATACTCGTAATCCATCGCGTAGCGCAGGGTCTCATCAAACGGGCCGTGCCGTTGCATTACCGAGCGCCGCCAAAAGCAGGCGGGCTGGCAGATAAAGCACGTTTCCAGCAGCCGGGCGTAATCCCACGGTTCGATGGGATAGGCCCCGAGCGCTTCGTCCCGCTCGTTGATGAAACCCGCCAGCCCATAAACGATTTGCGCGTCCGGATGCGCCGCGAAGAATCCGGCCGCGTGGCGCAGGGCGCCCGGGCAAAACACGTCGTCTGAATTCAGGTAGCACAAAAACTCGCCGGTAGCCTGGCGCATTCCTTCATTGATGGCAGCCGACTGGCCATTGTCCGGCCGGCTATTCCAGCGGAGCCGGCCCCCGTATTGTTTCAGGATTTCAACAGATCGGTCCGTGCTGCCGCCGTCCTGAACGATGATCTCCACGTCGCCGTGGTCCTGGTCCAAAATGCTCCGCAGGGTTCGTTCGAGGAACTCGCCTTGCTGGAAGGAGGGCACGATCACGGAGAATCGGCCCGGCACGACCTGCGTTGAACCCATCCAATCCATACGCCCCGTTTCTACTTTATCGCGTCTGCGCCAGCAAGGTATCAGTCAACCAGGTAGTGTCTTAATTTCGATTCCCCCCTTTTAATGCGGACGAAGCGGCTTCTTGCAGTCGTATGGCGGTGTGCCCGGAATCGTATGGTGCTCGCTCCTTGCCTCTGTCAGGCGAGGTATTCTCTCCGCTGCATGCAACGCCATTCTGACAGGGCGGCTGGGTAGACGCGGCGCACATTCTTGAAGAAAAGCTTCCAAACCTTCCAAACCTTCCAAAGTACGATAACAGTGTTTTTGGAATTGTGAGAGAATCGAGGGGTGAGCATGGATCATAGAGACATGCGCAGGGAGCTACAAGATATGGTCGCGGGGATGGAACTCTATAGAGAAGAGTGTTTTTACCAAACGAACCCAACTGAAAAGTGTGGATGTGTTTAGTTATGAGCTGGTTATATAAAAACAGGGTTGGGTTCGTTCTGCAAAAAAGAGCACAAAAAATGGGATTTAGGCGCCGGAAAAGGTGCTGTGAGGGTGGTTTTAGGCACGAACGAACCCAAAAACGAAGCCAATTTGCCGCACCGTGTGGCGCTGGATGGCTTCGAAGTGGCGCGATTCATACACGACAGGTTCCGACCTCAGAATTTAGGCAAGGATCGCGCCCGTCCACAAACGACCTGAACCGGATATCAGGGAGTATCAATGCCGGAGGTTTGCCGCCTTCACCCATCGGCCTCTCCTGCGTCGAGTCAAACCGCCGCGATAACCTTCAAACTGATGCACTGCCGTCAACCAGTGATCGGCGCTTGCCACATCGCCTCGACGCTCTTTACACTCAGCCGTGCTCTACGTCGATGTCACCAGTTCCTGCAAATCGCCGATGAACACCGGCGTTCAACGGATGGTGCGCGGCCTGTTCGCGGCGCTGGACCGCCGCACCGAAGCGACGCCGCTGCTCTGGAGTCCCCGGCTGAATTCGTACTGCCGCCTCTCGCCCCACGAACTCCAGTTTCTCGTCCAGCCTTTTGCCCAACATCCGGATGCGAACGCCAGGCCGGAGGCACTCTCCGCGCCGTTCCCCTGGTCAAAAGCCGCACGGTATCTCCGCCACCGGAGCCGCCGGTTCGCGCTCGTCGCCGTGGCGACAAGCGACGACGTTCTTTTCGTGCCGGAAATCTTTCAAGACAATCGCGTCCAGAAACTCCGCGTCTTGAAACCGCCGTTCCCCGGCCGACGTTACGCCGTCCTTCACGATGCCATCGCGCTCCGCCTGCCTGAATTCACCGCGCCCGAACGACAGCGGAATTTCCCCGACTACGTTCGCGCGTTGGCAAGTTTCGACAAGGTCCTCTGTGTCTCCCGTGAAACGGACGCGGACCTGCGCTTCTTCTGGGAAGCTTACGACATTGCCCCCACCGCGACCACCGTGCTGGGTTGGCCCACTGACTTCGGGCAGCCGCGACCTGTGCCGCAGCCCAACTTCAGCGCGCGACGCGTCCTCTACGTGGCGACGTTCGAGCGACGGAAGAACCATCTCCAGTTGCTGGAAGCGGCGGAGAAGCTTTGGGCGACAGGGCTGGAATTCGAGTTGATTCTCGTGGGCCGCACGACGGCCGACTGGGGCGATACGGTCCTCGCGGGAGTGGATCGGCTGGTAACACGGGGTCGTCCGGTGAAATGGAGGCTACACGTCAGCGACCAGACGCTTCACCAAGAGTACGACCACTGCTCGTTCACCGTGTATCCGTCGCTGCGTGAGGGGTTCGGCCTGCCGATCCTCGAAAGCCTGTGGCACGGCCGCCCGTGCGCTTGCGGGAAGGACGGCGCCATTGGCGAAGCCGCGCGCGGCGGTGGTTGCCACACGATTCCCGGCACGGACGCGGAGTCGTTGGCCCGTGGAATGCGCGAGTTGCTCACGGATGAGACGATCTACCGTCGCTTGTTCGCCGAAGCGCGCAACCGTACGTTCCGCAGTTGGGATGACTATCTCAATGACTTCTTCCACGAAATTGGCGCTGCCTGACGCGCCGCGGTTGCTCATCGCCCGCCCCGACCGCGTCGGCGACGTGATCGTCTCCACATCCTGCATCGCTCCCATTCGTGAGTCGTTTCCTCGCGCCAAACTTTACTTCTACGCGGCGGAACGGATGCGCCCGCTGCTGGAGCATCACCCCGCCTTGACCGGTTTCGTCTCGTCACCCGGGGAGATTGAAGAACTGGGCGCCGATATCGTCGTTCATCTCCACCCCGACAAGGCTTGCTACACCGCCGCCTACCGTGGGGGCGTGCGCGTGCGGGTGGGTTATCGCGCGCGCTTCCTGAACCGCTATCTCACCCAATCGCTGGCAGACCGACGGTTCGAAGGGCGTCAACACGAGGCGGGCTACAACTTCGATCTGCTGCAGGTCCTCGGTGTGTCCCGGCCCGCAACGCTCTCGCCGAACGTGCATCTTCCCGTGGATACATGCGATTCGTTACGCGCGAAATTGCCATGGCCGCTGGAGTCAACACCGTTTGCGGTACTGAACCCATCGGCGCATTCGCCCGTGGCCCGCTGGCCGGTCGAGTATTTCCAGCGTCTGGCTGACAGGCTTCAGAAGGAATTGGGGCTGCTGCCGGTTGTCATTGGCGCCCAGGAGGCTGATTCCATTCCTTCCGGAGCGACCCGGATTCTGAGCCTGGCCGGACAAACGGACCTCGCCGAGTTGGGTTGGCTCCTCAAGCACGCGAGGGTGTTGGTCACAAGGGACACCGGGCCGAGCCATCTCGCCGCGGCGGTGGGTTGCCCCGTGATCGTAATCTTCGGTCGCACCGAACCGATGTATGGCCCCACTCGCTGGCGACCGTTAACAGAAAAGGCCGTGATCGTCGCCAAGCCGACTCCGCGAAAACGTTGGGAATCACGGGACAAGTACTGGCGGCGTTGTTTTGCGGCGATTTCGGTGGATGAAGTGCAGCAGGCTGTCGTGCAGGCCCTTTCGTTCGTCAGATGAAACCGGCACTTCGGCAGCTCAGTTCAGGAACAGCATGGTCTCGCGCACGCCCGACAGGAGACCAATGTTCCCGGCAACAAACCACAACAAGAACGTCGAGCGCTTGTGTCTCATCAACTCAATGTTGAAGGCCAGAGTGAGTGGGAGCGCGTCGCGGCAGAATGAATACTGGTCAATGAAGGCATCCGGGCTCAGGAGCAGAATGCCGAAGGCGAAACCAATCCCCATTCGCCAGTACGGCGACGCCGGCGCGCGACGCCACAGCATGTAGGCAATTTGAACGAGTACCGAAATCGGAGCGAGCAGTTCCTGAATCAAGCGCGGGCTCAGGATCCTGTTCGGGTACCAGTGACCCCAGGCCCGCCACAGGTAATCAGCAACGCCCAACCCGGGCCAACTCGTGTTGGGCGCATCAATCTGGCGGAACCCAAAATGCAGGTGGGTGTACAAGTACCAGATCGCAAAGGGAGCCGTCGCCAACCCCACCTGCACCGCCCTCGTTCGGATCGTTTGCCAATCGCGTTTCAATGGCCACATCAGCCGTGGCAGACTCAGCACGAACGTCTCCTTCGCCAGCAACGCCAGCGCCATCGCTGCCACCGCCGCATATCCGCTCAACGCGGCACTGTAGAACGCCAGCGTGGCGGCCGGCAAATCCGTGAGGGATCGCGCGACAGAAAACATCGCGCCGGAAGTCAGCGCCGCGGCCACCAGACAGAGATGCTCGCGCACGGTGTTGGGATGCAGGAAGCGAATCATGCCGAACAACAGCAAGAACCAAAATAGCAGGTTGAGAACGGCGTACACCTGGATGATGCGACAGGGATTTCCGAAGCCGCCCGCGTATGCGAGCGCAGGCACCAGGATCCTCGTTGAACGATACTCGGGACCGTCAAGGCTATCCTTCAAATGAGGGTTCCGTAACGTCGGATCGATCGCCACTTGACAATAGAATTGGCCATCATAGCCTGTCCCCTCCATCAACGAGGGTTCACACGCTTTCACTTCCGGCATGGCAATCGGGTAAAATCGTGTCCCGAAGAGAATCAGACTACTCCAACCGGTCTGCGGTGAATAGTGCGCGAGCACGAGACGGAGGGGAATCGCCGCCGCGATACAAAGCACGGCGACGCGCCATACGCGCGGCAATTGCCAGTCGAGCATCCCGACGGCGGGCGGCACCCCTTTTCCTTCACCAAGGGCCATTCGCCGCATCGTAGCGAAACCCGTCATCGCCGCAAAGCAGTAACTCCACGCGCAGTACCGTCCTGCCGATGAGGCAGCGTGCGGTATCGCGTCGTGGACGGTTGCTAGGGCGCAGCCATTTTGTATTTGACGATAAGCGTGAGGGCTTTGAGCCCGAGTTCTGTCGCGAGAAATGGTTTGGCAATGACATCGTTACCGCCGCTACGGCAGATTTCGGTGCGATTTTCGAAGTCCGAAGCGCTGGTGACGAACAGAATTGGCGTCTTCTTGTAGTTCGGTAAGGCCCGCAACTTCGCGCACAACTCCAGCCCGGTCAGGCCGGGCATCTCGATGTCGAGCACGATGAGGTCGAACTGCCAGTCCTGCGAGAGGCTGAGCGCCGCAGTGGGGTCCGATAACGCCTGCGACTTGAGGCCGGCCTTGTCGAGCGCGTTCATGACGGAGCGCAGCGCAATCTGCTGGTCGTCGACGGCGAGCGCCCGGGCGGTGACCAGATCCACGTCGCGTGGGTCTCTCTCGAACAAGTCGCACAGGAGATCGACCGTCTGTGCCATCGTGCGCTGGACCGATTGGTTGACGGAATCGGGCTTGTCCACGAGTTGTTTGAGCAAGTGCTCGAAGGCACCCACCACTCTCGCGATGGTCGGAAGCCGCGTCAGGCTGGGGTTGCCCGCCAGTGCATGTGCTTTGTCCAAGAGAGCCACCAACTGTGGAACATCGAACGGATTCTTCGCGACGCTTTGCAACGCCTGACGGATCGGCAGCATAGCGGGACGCGCTTCCTCCAAAGAACTCTTGCGAACCTCGGCGCGTAATTCGTCATTCCTGGTCATCGGTTGATCCGTCACGCTCATTGGCTTACTCCTTTGGCTGTCATCAGTTCGATCTTGGGAAAAGGAACGCGGACGGCTCGGGGTGAAGGGACACGGCGGGCGCGAGGTTCGGTCAGGTTGCAGGTTCCGCCGCTAGGGTTGTCAGGGGCGACGGATATGCCGCGGGTGCGGCTGTCGCGCGCGCGACCGTGTGGGGTTTCTTCGGTTCCGAGCCGCCCACGATCTTGTTGTTTGTCGCTCATTCTCAGGACTTCTCGTGGTCATCAATCTGCAACCTGCGTGCCGGGTTTGCACACGTCCCTATAATCCTATCGTCGCGCGACTTTCGTTGTTGCCGGTGAGCACGGGATGACGTTTTTGGCCACGCAGTCCGCAGATGTGAAGATGTGAATTCGGATCCGTACAATTCTGTCGAAAAATGCGACGAAGTTGGGGGGCTACGGCAGCAGTGGGTATTTCGCCCTTGATTCCGGCAGTCGAGATGCCTTCGATGAAGGTCCTTCTTGACGAGACTGCCACCTCACCGTTAAGGAAAGCGGCGGATGCAACCGACACTTCTGGTCATGGCTGCGGGCATGGGCAGCCGATACGGCGGGCTTAAGCAGCTCGACACAGTCGCTCCCGGCGGCGAGACGATCATCGACTACTCGATTCATGACGCGTTACGGACTGGGTTCGCGCGGCTGGTGTTCGTCATCCGCCACGACATCGAGGCGGCCTTTCGCGAAGCCATTGGCCGCAAGTTCGAGAAACGCATCGCTGTCGAATACGTCTTCCAGGAACTCGACAAACTGCCGCCGGGATTTGCCGTTCCCCCGAAGCGCACCAAGCCGTGGGGCACTGCCCACGCCATCCTCCTCGCCGAGGAAGTTGTTCGCGAACCATTCGCCGCCATCAATGCCGACGATTTCTATGGACGCGAATCGTTTCAGGTAATGGCCGACTTCCTACGCGCGGATGGCGGTGATTATGCGATGGTCGGCTACACGTTACGCAACACCCTGTCCGAACACGGCAGCGTGTCGCGCGGCGTCTGCGAATGCGATGCGGGTGGCTATCTTCAGGCCGTCACCGAGTTGACCAAAATCGAGAAACAAGGTCGCGGCGCGCAGGCGGAAGGCCGCGCTCTCAGCGGCGATGAACTCGTGTCGATGAATTTCTGGGGCTTCACGCCGGCGTTGTTTCCGCAATTGCGTAAGCGCTTCGAAGAGTTCCTGCGGCACAGCGGGCGCAAGTTGAAGAGCGAATGCTACATTCCGACCACGGTCAATGAACTGGTGGCCTCGGGTACGGCCCGCGTGAAAGTACTGCGCACGCCGGCCTCGTGGTTCGGGGTCACGTACAAGGAAGACAAACCACGGATCACCGCAGGCATCCGCCAATTGATCGCCTGCGGCGAGTACCCGGAGAAACTCTGGGCGTAACCTCCCCTCCGCGCCGACGTCGCGGCTTCTCCGAACTCAAACACCGGTCATGATTTCGGCACCCACCTCTCCGACACCGAGAAAACCGAGTTGATCGAGTCCCTCAAGACGCTGCAACACCCGCTGACCTGCCAAAAAACTAACCAGCGTGGATAAATGGCAACACGGGGTTGCACCCGGGTCGCGTGCGCTGAATATTTTCTGTGGCTTCTCGCACTTGATGGCAACCGTGAGATTGCGCTGATTTTACGGGTGTTTTTGCATATGCTGTCTTGAGCGGTGTACCCAGGGTACGTGAATCGCTCGTAGTCGAGCACGCTCGTTGCTATTGGCTCGCGCTATGGAATCGTTCACACCAGTTCCGCTCACAAGACAGAGGTCACGACGCGATCCACCTATCTCGGCCGGGTCCCGACTCAAACGAAGTCCGCGAACACCTCGACAGATGGCGGAAGCGTATCGGGGGCGGTTGTACGAACTCTTGGCGAATTCCGACGTGGGGGTTCGTTCGGAAGAACTGGAAGTCCATTTTGCCGGGATGCCGGTGCGGTACTGGCCACGCGTGGACAGCACCTCGCTACGGTGGCATCTGGACATTATCCATGAATTCACCGACAGTCTCACGCGCAGCGATGTGTTGCTCGCGCCACCCGTGCTACGTTGGCGGCACTTTCCTGAACGAGGCTTCTCTGAAGTGGTCGTTTGCGCGTGGGACCGTCTCGGATTGTTGGCAAAAATCGCCGGGTCATTCGCGGCGGCGGGGTTGAATATCGTGCGCGCGGACATATACACGCGCGCGGACAACGTGGTCCTCGACGTCTTTCAGGTGTGCGACGAAAGTGTGCGACACATCCGGGAGATCTCGCGGCTGAAGCAGATGGAACAATTGTTGACGGTCGCACTCATGAACCCGAATGGACCCGGCGCAGTGGCCCTCCGGACGTGGATGCGGCCCGTAAGCAAACCGCCAACGAACAGCGCCACCGCATCCGTGGTGACCTTGGATAACGGGCCATCGGAGGACTACACCGTCCTCGAGATTCAGGCGGCGGACCGGGTGGGCCTGTTGCACGACATTTTGGAGGCGATCTCCGCCTGCAATGTGGACATCGCCCACGCCATCGTTGTGACCGAGGAAAGCTCGGCCGCTGACGCATTCTTTCTTCACGAAGCGGACGGGCGCAAGATTCACAACCCGTCGCGACTGGAACTGATTCGAGCGAGCGTGCTCGCCGCCCTGGGCTGATGGGAGCGCATGGCCGTCGTCCGACCTACTCGTAGTAGTGGTAATTGATGTCCGGGAAGATGTTGTCGCGCCATTCCATCGATCCAAGCCAGGGCTCGTCGACACGATGCTCCTTGATCTGTTCGTAAAGTCGCGTGAACCGCAGAATATGGTCCTTCGTTCGTTTCACCGCGTACGGCACCATCGTCCCCGTCTTCATGATGAACGCCCAATCGCTGGACTGCGCCAGAAGAAGTTCGCGGGCGGCCTGTTTGAGCGCCCGCTGCACGAGGGGATCGCCGTTCTTGTAGTTGCGCGCCAACTCGGTCATCCGCTGCGCCGCGACGTGCAGGTGCGGATAAATCCACGCGTTGGAACCCTCCAGCCAGACTTCCCAGTAACCCTTGTTCCCCCAACTGGACGCGCTTGGCTCGATAATCTGTTGCGTCGGGAAATCGCGCAGATACTCGGTGGGCGTCGCCAGCTTGAACACCTTTTGGTCGAACGCAACTTTACGGGTGAAAAAGTTGATGAAGTCAGGGCCTTCGAACCACCAATGGCCGTACAGTTCCGCGTCGTACGGCGAGATGATCAGCGGCGGGCGGCGCATCACGCCCCGGAGGTGCTCGACCTGTTTTTCGCGGTTGAACATGAAGTTGCCCGCGTGGCTCGCGGCCTTCTCCATCGCCCAATGGCGGTTGTACGGCTCCTTGTGCGGCGTCTTGCCCGTGATGCGGTAGTACTTCACGCCCGTGAAACAGCGGATGCCGTCGGGATGGATGTACGGCTTGATGTAATCGTAGTCGAGGTCGAAGCCCACGTCGCGGTAGAAATCGCGGTAGTCAGGGTCGCCGGGGTAGCCCTCCTCGGAACTCCACACCTGCTTCGACGATTCAACGTCCCGACCAAACGCGGCGACTCCCGATGCTGTGAACACGGGCGCGTAGATGCCGTAGCGCGGTCGCGGATTGCCGAACATGAGGCCATGCGTGTCCATGATGAACCAGCGGATCTCGGCCTCTTGGATGAACTTCTCGACACCGGGGACGTAGGCGCATTCGGGCAACCAGATGCCTCGTGGATCACAACCAAAACACTGGCGGTAGTGATCGCGGGCAATCATGATTTGCGCGCGAATCGATTCGGGATGCTCCGTCATCAACGGCAGGAAACCATGCGTCGCACCGCAGGTGATGATCTCCAGCTTGCCCATCTCCTGAAACTTGCGGAACGCGCCGACAAGGTTGCGCCCATAGCCGTCGCAAAACGTCGCGCGGGCCTCCTGAAACCGGTGGTGATAGAACCACGCGAGATCGTGGAATGCGCGGTCCCATTTCGTGCGGTCGATCTCCTTTTCGGTCAGTTCGATGAGCCGCGTGATATGGCGGATGTAGCGCTCCTGCAGCAATGGGTCGAGCAGCATCGAGCACAACGGCGGCGTCAGCGACATCGTGAGACGAAAATCCACGTTGTCGCGCACCAGCCCTTCCATCATCTTGATGAGCGGGATGTACGTCTCGGTGATCGCCTCGTACAGCCAGTCCTCTTCGAGAAAATCCTCGTGCTCGGGATGGCGCACGAACGGCAGATGCGCGTGCAGAATGAGCGCTACGTAACCTTGAGGCACCGGCAAAACTCCTTTCCGCGTTCCAGTTCGGGCCGGGAATCTTCGCTCCCTTCGCGATGACGCGCCATGATGCGCATCACGCTGCCGCAGGCGATTTGAGCCGCGCCGGCTGTTTGACCTTGCCCACCTCGCCCTTCGTGCGGCTCTGTCGTTCAAACGCCAATTGTACTTCGCGCTTGTCGTCACCCGCCGCGGACACGGCCACCACGGGCATCTTGTACTGGCCGTCGGGGAATGAATGGTGGAACGAGAATGTGCCATCGCTGCGCAGCTTGATGGGTTTTCCGTCCACCGTAACCTTCGCCGTCGGTTCGGTCGCGCCGTAGATGATCAATTCGGCGTTGACGGCAAACCAGAAACCCTTTTGCGGCGCCCCCGACCAACTCGAGCCTGCCGGACTGAATCCGCTGAACATGCCGGAGCTGAGTTCCTCCCGCATCCGCCGACGCAACCACTCGGTAATCTCGAATGACCCCATCTGGATCCGGCGGAACAGATCGCCGCCGAGGATGCGTTCCAATTCGGCTGCCTGATCGGGCGTCCAGGGGCCAAGTTCCAGCCCGAGCTTGAACGGAAAATGGAAGCCCTCCAGTTGCAGGCGGTGCAGCGCATCCGCCAGGGCCTCGCCCGCGCGCATGTGGCCCCGAATGATCTGGAATAGCTCGCGAAATGAAATATCGATCGGGATCGTGACGAACCTCGCCGAGGTGTCGGCCGACACCGTATCGGGCGGCGTGGTCGCCTCGTGAGAACGGCTGACGACATGGAAGTGCCCGTCGTGCCGCCAGAAACCAAGTTCCGCGCTATAGGTCGTGGCCGCTTTGTTGACGGGGATGTACCAGTTGCGCGAGTCGTGCCCGAGCGTCAACGTCTGGATCGGATCGCCGTGGTTCTTCTCAAACACGCGCAAGAGCAGGCGACTATCAGACGCCTGTCCGCGGTAATCAGCCATCTGTTGCCAATTCAAATCCCAGTACGCGTAGAGCCAGTGTGGATCGCGGGCGGCGAGGAACAACCGGCCCGTGCCATACGCGTCGGGCAATTCACCCAGGTGCTCCTCTTGAAAAACCTGTCTCGGCGGCTGTCGGCTGGGCGCAACGTCGAATTTGTGGGCGGAAAGCTCGTCGGACGGCGCCGTCGCGCCATTCAGCTCGACCCGCGCGCTCTCGGGCGTTCGCACGGCTTTGGGCCGGCGTACCGACCGCCTTCGTTGTGACTTGCCCGTCGCCGCGGCCTCGGCCTCGGCTTCAACCATTCCCGCGCGCTTGCGGACCGCCCGGCGTTTAATGAGGTCGGAATCCACTCCCGCAGCCACGCTGGCATCCATGGGCTTCTTGACCGCAGCTCCGGTGGGTCGGCGTTGGGCCTCGTGAATCCTCTCAGCCAACTCCTCCTTCTTGAGCGTGGATACGCCTCGCAAACCAAGCCGTTGAGCGATTTTCAGTAGTTCAGTTTTTGTTTTCGCAAACAAGTCTGCCTTATTCATGCCACGCTTCCTCCTGCCCCAGAGGCGCTCGGGGTGGTCTCTCTCAAAGCTGCGGTAGCTTAGAACAGAAACTGCGCGAATGGAAACGATTATTTTTCGAAAACGGTGCCGCCGAAATCATGACGCCACATTCCACAGCGCCGCGCGGCACTTGCGCGAAATCCGCATTCGATCAGTAGTAGTAATATCGCACGGGCGGCGGCGGCGGGTACAAGCTCGGCGTGTTGATCATGAAGTCGATCACCTTCTGGCTGACCCCCGAATCCTTGAGGTCGATGATTTCCGCCGTCGTCAGATGGTAGACCACCCGGGAATTGCGGATCTGACTGAGAATAACTTCGTCGCTGACTTCCGCCTTCGCCAGCGCCTTGATGTCCGCCAACCCCAACGGCTGGCCCTGCTGGACGCGTTGCCACGTATCGGGAGCCTGCTCCCGCACCCGCTCGCGCGCCTGCTGGTCCATGGAGTTGCCGATGATGCCGCCTGTCAACGCCCCGATCGCCCCGCCGATCAACGCGCCTTCGCCCGCGTGGCGGCCGCCAATAATCGCCCCCGAGCCGGCCCCGATCGCCGCGCCCGCCAACGCCCCTGACGCCGTCCGATCCGGCCTGCCCTCCGGCGTATAGCATCCTGCCAGTACAAGAACCGTGGACAGCCATCCGATTGTCTTTCCCAGCTTCATCTGCATCCTCCTCCAATTCGGGCTCATCGATATGTAAGACGCCACAAGAAGATAGATTGTTCAGGCCATAAGGCAAGTCGCAAACCTGCCGGGTACTCGCACAGGTCCACGACTTCCCTTGTGGGCGATTCTCCGAACCGCGCCTGTCCTCCATAGCTTTAGCGACGGAGGATGTCGCGCCGTAGCACCAGTGAAGGCGGACGCCCGCCGACTTCGAAAACACTCAAAATGAACCCATTTTGACGGGAAACGAAGCCATCTTTGCCTCAATATGGCTTCGTTTTCTTCGAGAAAACCCAGGTCGTGTTTTCCCTAACATATTCATGTTACAACAGATACGTATTTTCCACTTGGCTTCGTTTTGGAAAAACGCCTTAGCAGAAGCCTCTCCCCCTCCCAACCAAGAGCATTTCCTCCTTTGGAGTGCGGTGACTTGTCACCGCTTTGCCCTTGGCCCGCTCCGCTCCTTCCTCGCAAAACGTATGTCAAACAACCGTCCGCCACTCTACCACCCCCGCAACTCCACGTCCAGCACAATTATCAATTTACGATAATCGGTATTTCCGGATTTGCAGGGCGCGACGCCTCCGCCGTGTAGTAGCGGCCGTCCCCGGCCGCCCCCCCCGTGCGGTACCAACCGTGTAGTAGCGGCCGTCCCTTCCCGCCCTCCCCCGCCGTGTGGTACCAACCGTGTAGTAGCGGCCGTCCCGGCCGCCTCCGCGCCGTCTTCGAGACCGCTCTCGACGATCACACCAGACGTTTGGCATTCTTCCGGATATGACCGATAGATTCAGGCGTCAACCACCCCGGCTTGCCGAGGTGTTTCAGAAGCACGGCGCCCCATTGTACTTCGTGACGTTCAACACAATGTATCGCAGTCATTGCCTCGCAACTGACCGCGTTCACTCCGCGTTCCGTCTTTACTGTGAAACCGGAGTGGCAAAATCGAACATTGCTGTCGGACGCTACGTGATCATGCCCGACCACGTTCACTTGTTTGTTAACGGAGATGCATCATTTGAACTGAGTCTCTGGGTGCGCGGCCTCAAGCGTGCGATTTCAAAGAACATCGCTTCTGCGGACGCTGAACCCACGGCGCGGCCGGGGACGGCCGCTACTACACCACCAAGAATTTGGCAGCCTGGGTTCTTCGATCATTTGATGCGCCACTCAGAAAGCTACGCACAGAAATGGAGCTATGTTCGTGAGAATCCTGTTCGAGCGGGATTGGTTGCGCATGCTGAAGATTGGCCGTACCACGGCGAGATCGTCCTCATCGACCACGTGTAGTACCGACCGTGTAGCACCGGCCGTGTAGTAGCGACCGTCTCTGGCCCCCCTCCGTCGCCAACCGCAATTCGCGAGAAGCTGCGTCCGTGAAACTATTCACTGTCGTAGCCGCCATTTCGTCTGCTATTGGTTGACACCTTTGTTTACAGCGGCAGATCCCGGACTGAGAACGAAACCAATAAAAGGACAATAAACACTGCAGCTAGTACCCCCGCCAACTTGCCTCTGCCGCTCATACACAAGTGTACTATTATCAGCCATTTTGCCGCATTCAAAATACTCAGGCAACAGAAGCCAATAATCTGGCCCGCACGCCACCAACCTTGGATCAGATGCAGATGCCTAAGCAGTGGTTCAACAATGCCGTCCATCGGGAGTGTGTAAAACACCGCGTACAAGGAGATACGGCCAAATCCCTCGAACAGAGCCAAGCAGTAAAGGAAAGCAACAGTCTCCATTCCTAAAGACACCGCAACGCTATACACTGGCCGCGTTAGTCGCAATGACATCCAGGTGAACCAGGTTGAATAGGTGTAAACGGACGATTTGCACCGTAAGCTGTAAATGGCACACTATCAATTGAACCACCTTGACTTGTTATCAAATAATTCGCAAAGCCATTGCTGTTCTGAGTTTCGGGATTGTAATCCGGTAACATATCCTGATCAAAATAGTACTTAAAGAACTCCATTAGTATATTGTCCTCAAAGGAATTGCAAGGGCTGGGAGCGGGGTTGGAACGGATTTTGAGACCATGAAGGCTTCATCCAAGGGATAGCGGACTCTCGCCTGTTGTACAAAAACGTTAGGCCAACAAATGTGCCAAGAATGGTTGCAGCAGATATGATCCAGCATGCCGCCCAGTCTATGTCTGAATTGTCGCCGTAGCTCATTCCACTCCGCAGCCCTTCAGCAGCAGAAGCCGCAACCGTTGCCAATCTGATTGCACACCACCGGTTTATTTGTTGCATGTGTACCACCACCACCTAACGCGCTTAATGCAACGCTGGCGCAATCAGCAGTCCGACCATGTACGTGACCAGCGCTTCCCCTACACCGACCACCGTCATTTCCGCCCCGCTCTTCAGCCACGAGCGCCCCGTGACGATCACCTTCGACGCGCCCACCGCAAAATGCGCCATCGTGCCTGCTATTGGTTGACACTTTTGCGCTTTATTGAGGCGTCCCGTTGAACGGAAGCAGATGACTGAGTCACTGTCCGTACCTCGTCGAGCCGGGATCCGGCCAGCCGAGTACCAAATTCGATCCGTCCCAAGTAGCTGTTAGGTGGCCCAATTCTCCTTCGCAAGATACAACAAAACTGTTTGTTGAAAGACGTGTATAAACAAACTCCCCCTTTGTACTCCGACACAGACTCGGCAGGAAAGGTTTGACTGGGCTGTCGTCAGCCAAAAGAGCCCAGATCTCCTCTTGCCCCTTGGGAAGTTCAGACGACTCTTTGGAGGCATCGAGAATGGCTTCTGCGAAAATATCCAGACGTGCGACCGTATACACATCGGATGTTGACTTCGTGGATTGTACTTGCATGTGGCTGATGTAACCCCAGCCTGCGAGCAGGCCGCACACTACTACCCCCGAAACAGTGGTTGCCTTCGCCTTCACTTGGGGCACTTCTTTTTGCAATTCGCAATACACATATCTTTAGCGAGGCGCGCCTTCCGACACCCCGCAACCTCAATTCCCATGCCGAACACTATTGGCATCTCGCCTGCTATTGGTTGACACCTTCGGAAACTGGTTTAGCAAACATCGTTACATAATCGTAGACTGTCTTCGGAGGACATGCGTCGAAAAGATGTGCATCCGCCCTTCGTTTGCGATAAAGGGCATCCAGCATTTCCATCTTGCCATCGCAGAGAAACCCCTTGGGATTGGCCAGCTCATGGTCGAATCTGTCATTAGGTCTGAGTTTTTCCTGTGGAACAGAAAGTGTATCCGCGATTTCAAGCCAAAGAACCTCTACATCCTCCTTGCGGAACGAAGCGAAGTCCGCCTGATAGATTCTTTCGAAGGATATGCTTTCACGTTCCGCAAATTGCACCGTTCTTAACCGAGAGCGTTCCCGTTGAACGTAAACTACTAAGAGTCCAAGGAGGATGACCACTACAACAATGACCGCGTCGATGAGCATGTAAAGACGATTCCAAAGCGCTCATTGTCTGAGCGAATTCACATGTAAAACCCAGTTTGGAAATGGTTTCTTAGTACGCCGAGGAGTCCCGAGAACATATGACGTCACATGATATCGAAAGACCAATCGCATAGCTGGCAGCCCCCACTTGAGCAGCAGTAAACCATGGATTAACCCTGTCAGCGTATACGCGAAGTGCATTGCCTAAGTTTTGCCCTTGCCCCGATTTGGTGGACAGCGAAGTGGGTGCATGAGTCATGAGTTTAGTTGAGGTTGGTTTCGAAGTCCACAGGGGTTTGATAGCCGAGAGCGCTGTGGAGCCGCTCGCGGTTGTAGAAGACTTCCAGCCACTCGAAGATCGCCGCCTGGGCTTGGGCGCGAGTGGCAAACTCGCAGCGATGCACCAACTCGCGCTTCAAGCTGCTCCAGAAGCTCTCGATCACGGCGTTGTCGTAGCAGTTGCCTTTGCGGCTCATGCTGGGCTGGAGGCCGGCAGCGGCGAGCCGCTGCCGATACGCTTCGCTGGCGTATTGCCGGCCACGATCGGAATGATGGACCAGCCCGTGGGGCGGCTGGCGTTGCGTCAAGGCCATGTCCAGGGCGGCCAACGGCAAACTGGTGGCCAGCGTATCGCTCATCGCCCAACCCACACAGCGGCGGCTGCAGCGATCCAGTACCCCGGCCACGTAGAGCCAGCCTTCGGCTGTCGGCACGTAGGTGATGTCGGCCACCCACACCGCATCGGGACGAGGCGGCTGGTGGCGAGCCAACAACCGATTGGCGGCGATGGGCAGATCGTGATCGCTGTCGGTCAGGCAGACGCGGAAGCGCCGGCGCGCTCGGCAGCGCAGACCGACCCCGCGCATGAGGCGGGCGATGCGATTTCGTCCGCAGCGGTGACCGCGTAACCGCAGCCAGCGCGTCACGCGTGGACTGCCGTAGGTGTGGCGACTTTCCTGGTCCACTTGCGCGATCAGCGTGAGCAACGTCGCATTGGCTTGCGCCCGCAGCCCCGGTTGGCGCTCGACCCAGGCGTAGTAGCCGCTGCGGGAAACGTGCAGGGCCCCGCACAGCGTGGCGATGGAGTGATCCGCACTCATGGCTCGGATCCGTTCCCAGCGCTCTCGGGCGGTGCCGAGAGGATGCCCAAGGTTTTTTTTAGAATGTCGCGCTGCTGCACCACCTGGTGCAGCTCACGACGCAGCCGTCGGTTCTCGGCTTCGAGTTCGGCGACCGTGCGCAGCCCGGTCGCGGGCGGCTCCGTGCCCCAGCGTTTCTTCCACTGCGCCAGCGTGCCGGCGTTCAGACCCAGTTCGTGGGCCACGAGCGCTGCCGATTTGCCGCTCGTCTGCCAATGCTGGACCGCCGAACGCTTGAACGCTTCGTCGTATCGCTTCCGTGGGATGGTGGTTTCTTGGTTCATGGTGTGTCCTTTTAACTCACACACTTATCCACACCAAGTGTCCACCAAATCGGGGCAAGGGCAGTTGATGAGGCTGGTGACGTTGCGTTGAGGTCGTACAGCATGTTGTAGTCGCCAAGGCAAGTTGGTGATTGGCCACGTCGTAAGGGAATTCGGCACCGCCGAGGGCAGTTGTACAGGCAGCCGCCGCCTTGTGAAGCCCGATTTCCCGTGGAGTCGTATCTGTAGGCGATGTAATTCGTGCTGGATGCCTGATACACGATGCTGGTCAATCGCGAGGCCACATCGTAATTGTAGAGCACGTTGATGCCATTGGGCAATACCAACTTCGTGCGCCGGCCGTCATCATCATAGCTCAGCGAACTGGTGATTGTGCCTTGGACCACGTTCGTCAGTCGATTAGCCGGGTCATAGAAATACGCGACTGCGTTTTGGCCGGCCACCGTCATATTGGTGCGCAGGCCGAGGTCATTGTACGCATAGGTCAGCGTGCCGTTGATGTCGATCACTTGCGTCAGCATGTCGAGCGAATCGTACGCCAACCCGATATTGCCGGCAATGCTGTCGTTGACATTCGTGACCCGGCCCACGGTGTCGTAGAGGTAGCCAGAAGCCGCATCCGGGACGATTCACCGTCGTAGCCGCCATCGCGCCTGCTATTGGTTGGCACATCTTTTGTGAGATCCTGAGTATCCGAGCCACGTAGAAACACTAGTATCCACACCCGAACCGCAATCCAGATACCAAGGCCCATAAGGAGGTACAAACACGGCTCGGGCAATCGGCTATATCTGCCTGCTAATAAAGTTTGGATCGAGCCACCGAGGCCAGCCGCCAACACGCTAAGCCCGCTAAAATCCCAGAGTTGCAAGGGCTGGGAGCGGGGTTGGAACGGATTTTGAGACCATGAAGGCTTCATCCAAGGGATAGCGGACTCTCGCCTGTTGTACAAAAACGTTAGGCCAACAAATGTGCCAAGAATGGTTGCAGCAGATATGATCCAGCATGCCGCCCAGTCTATGTCTGAATTGTCGCCGTAGCTCATTCCACTCCGCAGCCCTTCAGCAGCAGAAGCCGCAACCGTTGCCAATCTGATTGCACACCACCGGTTTATTTGTTGCATGTGTACCACCACCACCTGCCGCGCTTAATGCAACGCTGGCGCAATCAGCAGTCCGACCATGTACGTGACCAGCGCTTCCCCTACACCGACCACCGTCATTTCCGCCCCGCTCTTCAGCCACGAGCGCCCCGTGACGATCACCTTCGACGCGCCCACCGCAAAATGCGCCATCGTGCCTGCTATTGGTTGACACTTTTGCGCTTTATTGAGGCGTCCCGTTGAACGGAAGCAGATGACTGAGTCACTGTCCGTACCTCGTCGAGCCGGGGATCCGGCCAGCCGAGTACCAAATTCGATCCGTCCCAAGTAGCTGTTAGGTGGCCCAATTCTCCTTCGCAAGATACAACAAAACTGTTTGTTGAAAGACGTGTATAAACAAACTCCCCCTTTGTACTCCGACACAGACTCGGCAGGAAAGGTTTGACTGGGCTGTCGTCAGCCAAAAGAGCCCAGATCTCCTCTTGCCCCTTGGGAAGTTCAGACGACTCTTTGGAGGCATCGAGAATGGCTTCTGCGAAAATATCCAGACGTGCGACCGTATACACATCGGATGTTGACTTCGTGGATTGTACTTGCATGTGGCTGATGTAACCCCAGCCTGCGAGCAGGCCGCACACTACTACCCCCGAAACAGTGGTTGCCTTCGCCTTCACTTGGGGCACTTCTTTTTGCAATTCGCAATACACATATCTTTACGACTATCGCTTGCCGAGCCTAGCCTAATGCAACACCGGTGCGATCAGCAGTCCGACCATGTACGTGACCAGCGCTTCCCCGACCCCGACCACTGTCATCTCCGCCCCGCTCTTCAGCCACGAACGCCCTGTGACGATCACCTTCGACGCGCCCACTGCAAAATGCGCCATCGTGCTGATGACAAACGACCACACCAGCGCCGGTGTTCCCGACAAAAATATGAATGGCAGCACCGGCACGAACGCGCCCGCTGCCGTGCTCAAGGTCGCGCTCACCGCCGCCCGCCACGGCTTCGGAAACGCTTTCTCCGACAACCCCAACTCCTCGTGCGCGAGCGTCTTGAGCAGTTGTTCGGGTTGTTCCGCCAACCGCGCGGCCATCATCTTCGCTTCCTCCGGCGAGAACCCCTTCAGTTGATAAAACAACTCCATCTCTTCCCGTTCCTGCGCCGGGTCCTGCTCGATCTCCATCCGCTCGCGTTCCATCTCCGCCTCGTACACCTCGCACTCCGATTTCGTCGCCAGATACGCGCCGCTACCCATCGACAAGGCCGACGCGATGGCCACCGCGATCCCGCTCAACAGCACGAACTTGCCGTTCACGTTCGTCGCGCCCGCCACGCCGCTAACCACGCCGAACGCCGCGCCCAACCCGTCGTTCACCCCGTAAATCGCCTGCCCGATCCAGCCGGCCCCGGTCACATGCCATTTCTCGGACCCCAGAATTTTCTGCAGTTTGCGTTGGGTCGGCGAGACTCTCGCTTCCGTGAACTCGCTCAACACCCGGCTGTGCGACCGCTCCTCGACTTGCGCCTCCACCAACTGCTTCCGCACTTCCTCATTCGGCGCGATCTTCGCCAGGTCGTCGTACATCGCGTCCGCGCCGTCTTCCAACGCTTCCAGTTTGATGACCGCCGTGTCGGTCCCGCCCTGCACCAATGCCCAGCGCCGCGCCCGCTCAGTGAATGACTCGCGGTATTCGCCCGGCTCCACGCCCAGCTCGCGCAACCGCGCCGCCCAGTTCACCGCATGCTTGTCCTCCGCCTCCGCCAGGCGCAACAGAATCGCCTTCTTCCCGGAATCGGCCTCGCGTTCGGCCAACGCGCGATAATTCCGCGCGCTCATCATCTCGTCGCGCCACGCCTGCTGTAACCCGCTAATCAGCTTGTCGCGCTGGCTCATGTCGTCTCACTGAAGCTCCTCTTGAAGTCGACGATACCAAGGATTTCGCTGCGAGTAAACAAAGGCGATGCCGTCCAGTCGTCGGATTGACTGCAAATCACGCCTCTGCTAGGGTCACACTCAAGGTCGGATTTCGGCGGTCTTTACCCGAACAGTCCATCATGAAGAAACCTGTGATAGCTTTGTCTGTTGTCCCCCTAATTCTCTCCGCCCTGCTCTTGGCAGTCTTCGGTTTCGCGCCCTTGGCATCCGCCGCGATCATCGGCACCAACGTGCCGGCGCAGTCGTTGACTCTCGATCGTGTTAGGCAATTGCCGGCCGCGCAACAACCGGCTTGGAACTCTTATCTCAGCCGTTCCGACCGCCAGTTGCATGCCGACCATGCTTTTCTGCAAAACGAATTGCGCACGTACGGCCTGAAGGAGTCGACTCTTCCGCCGCCGGGCCGCTCGGCAAGCTCGATGCCGTTGGAGAAACCCGCCGCGTGGTACGGCGAGGCCGAGGCATGGCGTATCGCCGATATCATCGTCTCGTTCCAGACCCCGGCGGGAGGTTGGAGCAAGAATCTGAACATGTCACAGCACCCGCGCGCTCCTGGCGAAAGCTTCGCCCCCAACAATCGTTCGCGCTTCCTCGGCGCGGGTGATTTTGACACGCCTCACAACGTCCACTGGAACTATGTCGGCACGTTCGATAATGACGCCACCTCCACGGAACTGCGTTATCTCGCCAAGGTCATCACCGCCGTCGGGACCAGGCAGAGTGCATCGTATCGCACGGCGTTCCTCCGCGGGATCGACTACATTCTGGCCGCGCAATATCCAAACGGCGGCTGGCCCCAGGTCTGGCCGCTCGAGGGCGGCTACCACGACACAATCACGTACAATGACGACGCGGTGATCAATATTCTCGGCCTCTTGCGCGAGGTCTCTGAGGGAACCAACAAATTCGCCTTCGTGCCCGCTTCCACGCGCGCCCGTGCGACCGCCAGCGTCAAACGCGGCATCAAGTGTATTCTTGCAACCCAGATTGTCGTCGACGGCCACCCCACGGTCTGGTGCCAGCAACACGATCCGCTCACGCTGCAGCCCGCCTCCGGTCGCAATTACGAAATGCCGTCAGAAGTCTCCAGCGAGAGCGCGGAGGTCATGATGTTCTTGATGCAAGAACCGAAGCCCACCCCTCAAGTCGTCGCCGCCGTCCGCGCAGCGGCGGCATGGTTCGAAAAGACCAGGATCCCCGATGTGGCTTTTCAGCGTGGCGATGATGGCGAACGCCGCCTCGTTCCGTCCCCGGGCGATGGCCCCCTTTGGGCCCGCTATTACCAAATCGGCTCCGACCGCCCGATCTTTGGGGACCGGGACAAAACCATTCATGACAACGTGGATGAGATCTCCCGAGAGCGACGCTTTGGTTATGCCTGGTACAGAGGCGATCCCCAGCGCGCGCTCGATCAATATGCCGTTTGGAGCAAAGCGCACCCGCCGCCCCAATGATTCAATTCATTGAGGCAGTCCCAAATGCTTGGGCCACCACGCGCCACCAACGAGATAGGCGGCACTCAACAAAAACATCCAATCGATCACACAGATGTAGCGTCGCAAACCGAACATCACTACAGTGATGAGGAGCAGACTGGCTGCCACAATCAGAAACGGCAGTGGCACTCGGTCGAGCCCGGGCGCTCGCAGTCCGTGCAAGGCGATCAACGCCCCGATCCCCAGCGCAATCACCAGCGGCATCGGTTCGTGTTGCACGAGCACGCCGTTCGAGAGTCCAGCCAACGGATTGTAACATGCCACCACAAACGCACACCCCCCAAGCATGACCGGCCACTTCCAGCGTTCACCCCACCTCCTCCGGAGTTCGAGGGCCAACCACCACCCAATGCCGGCCACGGCCACGCGAAGCGCCGTGAACCACTGGAAGCCCATGTCGATCTTTCGCGCCAGCAGCCAGGGTATGCGCGCCGCCGGGCATGGGCTGAAATCCACCGGGCCGTTCGCGCCCCTTCACCTGGCAGTCGCCATCCGAGATTGAGGAGTTGCCTTCCTGGAATGAATCCATACCTTGCGTCGAGAACACAACGAACTTGCCGGCAATACCGCTCACCAAGGCGATGTAAGGAATTGCCACAATACCGTACCCAGCCACGAATATCGCCAACGCCGTCAGCGCTGCCTGATGGGGACGTGATCGCCACCACTGCCAGGCCAACACTGCCGCCGTCACGGGGAACAGGAAGATTCCAGTGCCCTTCACAAGCACAGCGTAACCAGCCAGAATGCCGAGTCCAAAAACCTGCCATGACTTCCGCGAGCGTTGCCAGTGCACAAACAGGCAGGTCCATACGAATAGCACGAACGCAAACAGTGGCTCAGCCATCAAATCGTGCTCCCGGATCGAATACTTCCCGATATAGTACAGGCCGGCCCATGCCCCGGGCAGTATCCCGGCCCCACCCCACAGGTTCAATCCAAGCCACGGCAGCCCGGCGCCGACAAGAATCACCAGAACGAGTTGTGCCAGCCTGCCCACGCGTGGGTGTACGCCCGCAACGCGGTAGATCAGGCCCAGGAAGAACGGGTAGCCGCGGGTACGACCCAAAGCCGGGTCGCCCCCGTGAGCGCCACACGCAATCACCCGCGCGGCAGCAGCTTGATCGTTATGCACGTAGCGGTAGTTCTCGATCGGTTCAATCGCGCCCGTTCTCATCCCATGGCCCATCGCGTAATTGGCCGCGAGTCCATGATAGTCGTTCTCATCAAAAAAGAACCCTGCTTCATCGGCGAAACGGGAGGCAGTCTTCAGGCTGGTGAGCGTGCCGATCACCAGTACCAAGCCGCAGGCGATGCAGGCCAGGAGTTTCATGGCGCTTTCCCAGCGATATTGAAGGACCCGCGGACCCCACTATTGTTTGCCGACTTGCAGGGTGAGCACATTAACCGGACCACCCAACGTCGCCATCGGGCTCCAATCACGGCTATCTATTGGCCGATCTTCTTTAGCACTGACTGCAACTCAGCCGCGTGCGTCGCGGGATTCACTTTCGGGTTCACGTACGCAATCTTGCCGGCTTTGTTGATGACGAACGTGATGCGGCTGGCGACCCGACTGCTTTCGCTCGCCACGCCATAGGTCTCAGCAACCTTCTTGTCAGTGTCCGCCAGCAATACAAACGGTAGTTTGTACTTCGCGATGAATGCCTTATGGGATTCCACCGAATCGAAGCTCACACCGAATACCGTCGCGTCCAACCCCTTGAACTCACTGAACGTGTCGCGGATGCCGCACGCTTCCGTCGTGCAACCGGGGGTATCGTCCTTCGGGTAGAAGTACAGGATGATGTTGCCCTTCCCCACATAATCCTTCAGGTGCACGGTCTTCCCATCGCTGGCCGCCACGGAAAAATCCGGCGCCGCATCGCCGACCTTCGGCATCTCGCCTCCGAACGCTGAAAACCGCGCCAGCATGACGCCAGCCAAAATAAAAAGGATTGTCTTCATAGAGTTCACTCGTTGTGTGGGATTTTGACAGTGCTCTTGCCGATGAATTCGCGGATGACCGAGTCGCCGGGGATCAGGTCATACGAGTCCGTTTGCTCGCGCGTGAGACCTTCCACGGACTCCAGAAGCCGCTTCACGCGGTCGTATCGGATCCGCGCGTCCAGAAAACCCCGATACGGCTCGAACGTCTCCGGCTTGGGCAGGTAGCCATCCGGTCCCGTAAAGAACGGCTTCAGCGCCGCCAGATCGAACGGCAGCCCGCCGTTGACGACGTGGTCCGCCAGCCCCATCAGCGGGATGATGCTGAACAATTCGCCCGCGCGCACGTAGTGCCAGTGCAGCATCGTCGAGAGCGGACTGTGATTGCGGTGCTGCACGTCCCGCAACATCCGCCGGATCAACCGCACGTCCGTGAGCTTCGTCAGGCGATGGGTGCTGCCGTCGCCTTCGTACAATACGTTGAGCGTCTCAATGTACAGCCGGAACTGTGTGGACGCATCAATCCCCTCCGTGATCGGCGGATAGAAACCGTGCAGGCAATCCAGTAGCAGTATCTGCCCCTTCTCCAGCTTGACCGGCTTCGCGGAAACGCGCCGCCCTTCCTTGAAACTATACACAGGTTTCTCAATCGTCTTGCCGTCCAGCAAATCCTTGAGATGACGGTTGAGCAGCTGGATGTCCAACGCCTCGGGCGTCTCAAAATTGCGGTCGTTGATCCAGTCGGACGGATGCTCGATGAGCGCCCAGAAATAATCGTCAAGGTTCAACATCAGGAATTTCAGCCCGTGCTTCTGCAGCCGCTCGGTCAATTTCACCGTCGTCGTCGTCTTGCCCGACGAACTCGGCCCGCTCACCCACATCATGCGGATGTTGTCGCCCGCGCTCATCCGCGCAATGACTTTGCGCGCCGCTTCATCCAGCGACGCCTCGTACTGCGCCAGCGATTCTTCAACCAGCCCCTTCAGTTTCCCGCCGCGCACCACTTCGTTCAGGCCCGCAACCGTGTCGCAACCATGCTGGCGGTTCCACTCCAGCGTTTTCTCCATCCGCTTTCTCGGGAACCCGTTGCCCACGAACTGCGCCTCGTTGATCGCACCTTCGCGCAACCAGTGCCGGCCCCAGCGATAGCACTCGTAGGCGTCCGCGGTGTTCTGAAAGCCGTAGCTGCGCAACGCATGCAATACGGCGTCCTGAATCGCCTCGATGGTCGGGGGGAAATTCGCAATCAGGTGATGCGGGTTCGAGTTCAGGCACAGCACCACGGCGTCCGCCACAAACTCCGCAATGCTCTCCTCCGTATCGTACGCCTCAAAAATCTTGTCGTTGATGCCGGGCAGATAATCCTGCTGAAACCCGCCAATCGATCCCGCTGCCCATAAGATGGCCTTGCACATCCGCTCTTCATCGAACGCCACCAGCGCCCGATTGCGTTTCAGCACCTTGATAATGCGGTTCTCAATCGCCATAGGATTGCTTTCTCAGTCCGTCTACTATAACATAGCTGTCCTTCATGAGACAATAAACTTGACGCGCCCTCCCCTCCTTTGATTACTGGCGCATTTGTCTGAATAGTGTAAGTTCGGAGCACGATTGGAGGAAAGATGACGACCGAAAGTAAATGCCCGGTGATGAGCGGGGCTCACAAACACACGGCGGCTGGGGCTCAGTCGAATCGAGACTGGTGGCCGAATCAGCTGAACCTGCGGATACTCCACCAAAACTCTCCCCTGTCCAACCCCATGGGTGAGGAGTTCAACTACGCCGAGGAGTTCAAGAAGCTCGATCTGGATGCCCTGAGGAAAGACATCGGAGTGGTGATGACAACGTCGCAGGACTGGTGGCCGGCCGACTACGGCCACTACGGGCCGCTCTTCATTCGAATGGCGTGGCACAGCGCGGGCACGTACCGCATCAGCGACGGCCGCGGCGGTGCGGGGTCCGGCACGCAGCGCTTTGCGCCCCTCAACAGCTGGCCCGACAACGTGAGCCTTGACAAGGCGCGCAGGCTGCTCTGGCCGATCAAGCAGAAGTACGGCCGGAAGATCTCATGGGCCGACCTGATGGTCTTCGCCGGTAACTGTGCCCTGGAGTCGATGGGCTTCAAGACATTCGGCTTTGCCGGCGGACGCGAAGATGTCTGGGAACCCGAGGACCTCTACTGGGGGTCTGAGCGTACGTGGCTCGGCGACGAGCGCTACAGCGGAGAGCGGAACCTCGAGAATCCTCTCGCGGCCGTTCAGATGGGCCTCATCTACGTGAACCCGGAAGGGGCCGAACGGCAAGCCGGATCCGCTTGCCGCGGCCAAAGACATTCGAGAGACGTTCCGTCGCATGGCGATGAACGACGAGGAGACCGTGGCGCTCATTGCCGGCGGACACTCGTTCGGCAAGACTCACGGTGCGGGCCCGGCGAGTAACGTCGGCCCCGAACCTGAGGCGGCCCCCCTCGAGGAGCAGGGCCTCGGCTGGAAAAGCAGCTTCGGCACCGGCAAGGGCGGCGACGCGATCACCAGCGGCCTCGAGGTTACCTGGACCACGACGCCCACCAAGTGGAGCAACGACTTCTTCTCGCACCTCTTCGGCTACGAGTGGGAACTGACGAAGAGCCCGGCCGGTGCGCATCAGTGGGTGGCGAAGGGTGGCGCAGGCGCCGGCACGATTCCGGATGCCCACGACCCTTCCAAGCGTCACGCACCAACCATGCTGACCACCGACCTCTCGTTGCGCTTGGACCCCGCTTACGAAAAGATCTCGCGGCGCTTCCATCAGAACCCACAGGAGTTCGCGGACGCCTTCGCCAAGGCGTGGTTCAAGCTGACGCACCGCGACATGGGGCCTCTCTCCCGGTACCTGGGCCCGCTGGTTCCTGCGGAGCCGCAGTTGTTTCAGGACCCCGTGCCCCCGGTGACGCACGAACTGATCGGCGCGAATGACATCGCTGCCCTCAAGGACAAGCTCCTCGCGTCTGGGCTCTCGATCTCCCAGCTGGTCTCGACCGCCTGGGCGTCAGCATCAACGTTCCGCGGCACCGACAAGCGCGGTGGCGCCAACGGGGCGCGCATTCGCCTCGCGCCGCAGAAGGATTGGGAGGTCAACAATCCGGCCGAGCTGGCGAAGGTGCTGCAGACACTGGAGGGAATCCGTAGGGATTTCAAGAAGCCGGTCTCGCTGGCCGACCTGATTGTGCTGGGCGGCTGTGCGGCCGTTGAGCGCGCCGCGAAGAACGACGGACACGACGTCCAGGTCCCCTTCGCGCCAGGACGCACAGATACGTCGCAGGAACAGACCGACGTAGAGTCGTTCGCCGTACTCGAGCCGACGGCGGACGGATTCCGCAACTATTCCGCCCACGGGCCACGGTGCCCAGCGGAGCATCTGCTGATCGATCGGGCGGCCCTGCTGACGCTGACTGCTCCCGAGATGACCGTGCTCGTTGGCGGGTTGCGTGTCCTAAACGTAAACTACAAGCAGTCCCCGCTCGGCGTCTTCACCAAGCGCCCCGGGACGTTGACCAACGACTTCTTCGTGAACCTCCTCGATATGGGAACGACGTGGAAGGCGACGTCCAACGACGGGGAGACCTTCGAGGGCCGCGATCGCAAAACGGGAACGCTCCGGTGGACCGGCAACCGCGTCGACCTCGTCTTCGGCTCAAACTCGGAGCTCCGTGCTATCGCGGAGGTCTACGCCTGCAACGACGCACAGCGGAAGTTCGTACAGGACTTCGTCGCCGCGTGGGCCAAGGTCATGAATCTCGATCGCTTCGACCTCGCTTGATCATCGTGTTCGGCATCCTGTTCGCCGGGCCTCTGACCGGTGGCGTGATCAATCCCGCCCGCGTGTCGGCCCCGCGCTCGCAGTCAGTTTCTGGGACGCCCATTACGTCTATTGGATCGGCCCCATGCTCGGCGGCGCATTGGCGGGATTTGTGTACAGCAAGTTCCTGCTGCCGAAGAGTTGAGGAGCGGCCTTCATCTCCTCCAAGATCACCCACTTGTCGAGCGACCTTTTGGAGGGACACATATGAGATGGATAACGGCCAGATGCCGCCATCGGCATCGTCCAGTTTGCCATTCTGTTCGGCATCGGGATGCTACTTGCCGTCCTCAGCAACGCAAAATAAAAGACGTCAAACTACTTCGCGTCCTTCTTCCCGCCAAATAAATACATCTGCGGCGCTTCTTTGACGTCGCCCTTCCCCTTCTCGCCTTCGCTCTTCTTCTGTTGCTTCGCCAGCTTGGGTTTGCCGTCCGCGGAAAGCTCGGCTTCTTCGAGGTTGTTGAGGACTTCCTTGGCGCGGGCGAGGACTTCCTTCGGCAAACCGGCGAGGCGGGCGACCTGAATGCCGTAGCTCTTGTCCGTTCCCCCGGGGAGAATCTTGTGGAGGAAAATCACCTGATCGTGCCATTCGCGGACGGCAACATTGTAGTTCTTCACGCGCGGCATCGCGGCGGCGAGTTCGGTCAGTTCGTGGTAATGCGTCGCAAACAATGTCTTCGCGCCGACGCTGTTGTGCAAATGCTCAGCCACCGCCCACGCGATGCTCAAGCCGTCGAACGTGCTCGTGCCGCGCCCGATTTCATCAAGCACGATCAGGCTTTTCGGCGTGGCGTTGTTCAGGATGTTCGCCGTCTCGTTCATCTCGACCATGAACGTGCTTTGGCCGCGTGCCAGATCGTCATTCGCGCCGACCCGCGTGAAAATGCGGTCCACCAAGCCGACCGTGGCACGCGTCGCGGGAATGTACGAACCGATCTGCGCCATCAGCACGAGCAGCGCGACCTGCCGGATGTAGGTGCTCTTGCCCGCCATGTTCGGCCCCGTGATGATGAGCAGTTGCTGCTCCCGGTTGTCGAGCAGCGTGTCGTTGGGGACGAACCGTTCCTCAATCAGCGTTTGTTCCAACACGGGATGCCGTCCGTCCACGATCTCAATGCGGTCGCCGTCGTCGATCACGGGGCGACAGTAATTCTGATGACGCGCCAGTTCCGCCAAACCCGCCAGCACGTCGAGCGCGGCGATGGCCGACGCCGATTCCTGGATCGACGCCGATTTCCCGACCGCCCCGGCCCGTATCTGCTGGAAGATTTCGTATTCGAGCGCGTGGGCCCGTTCGTCCGCGCCCAGAATCTTGTGCTCCATCTCCTTCAACTCGGGCGTGACGAATCGTTCGCCGTTGGCAATCGTCTGTTTGCGGATGTAATCGCCGGGCACCTTGTCGAGGTTGGCTTTTGTCACCTCGATGTAGTAACCAAACACGGAATTGTACCGGACTTTCAACGAAGCAATCCGCGTCCGCTCGATTTCCTTCTGTTGCAACTCGGCGATCCACGCTTTGCCGTCGGTCGATGCGCGCCGCAACTCGTCCAATTCCGCGTGGTAGCCCGCCCTGATGAGGCCGCCCTCCTTCAACGCCAGTGGCGGCGCATCGGCAATCGCCCGCGCGATAAGATCAACAACGTCGGGAAGTTCGGTGATCCGCGCGGCCAGTTCGTTCACGAGGTCTTGCCCGCCCGACACCGGCTCCAGTGTCTTCTTCAACTTCGGCACGGCGGCGAGCGATTCCTTCAGCACGACGAGGTCGCGCGCGTTACCCGCCCCGACGCTGAGCCGCGCCAGCGTCCGCTCCATGTCGCGTACGCCGTGAAGTTGCTCACGGAAATCGGCCAGCACGAGCGGCGTGTCGCAGAAGGTCGCGATGACACCCTGCCGCCCGTGGATCTGTCCGACGTTCTTGAGCGGATGCGTCAGCCATTCGCGGAGCAACCGTGCGCCCATCGGCGTGAGGGTCCGGTCCATGCAACCGATGAGGCTGTGCTTGCGGTCGGCGCGGGGCGATTCGAGCAACTCGAGGTTGCGTTGCGTGACCGCGTCCAGAATCATGAAATCGCTGACGCTGTACACGGTGAGTCGATGGATGTGCGACGTGTTGCGGCGAAGCGATTGGTGCAGGTAATGAAGCGCCGCGCCCGCCGCGCCGATTCCAACGCCCAGTTCCGCGGCGCCGAACCCATCGAGTGATTGCGTCTTGAAATGGTCGCGCAACGTGAAGAAGGCCGTGTCGCGCTCGAACGTCCAGCCGTCATGCGGCGTGATCGGCATCGCCAGAGGCGACAGCAGGGACTTCGCCTCGTCGAACCATTCGACGGGCACGATGATTTCCGCCGGACGCACGCGCGTGAGTTCGTTCTGCAATTGTTCGGCGGAGGAAAGCTCGGTGACTTTGAAATCGCCCGTGGTCAGGTCGACCAGCGCCAGCCCGAACCGCCCGGCGCTGCAAATCGCCGCGAGGAAATTGTTTCGCTCGGCGTGAAGCAGGTGCGCGTCGAAGTGCGTGCCAGGGCTGAGGATTTGCGTGATGTCGCGGTCAACAAGTTTACCGGGTTTGGCGTCTTCGAGTTGGTCGCAAATGGCGACTTTGCGGCCGTGCTTGAGGAGCTTGCCGATGTAGGCTTCCGCGGCGTGATGCGGAATGCCGCACATCGGTGTGCCATTGCGGCTCGTCAGGGCCAGATTGAGCAATTGCGAAGCGGCCTTTGCATCGTCAAAAAACATCTCATAGAAATCGCCGAGACGGAACAGCAGCAGCGCATCGGGCGGGATCTGGTGTTTGACGCGCCGATACTGCTGCATCATGGGCGTAAGGCCGCCGCCATTCTGCTCGCCCCGACTTGGGGTTCCCGGCTGGGATTTCACACTCGCCATCGCGGGTGGGATTATAGCGGCGGACTGGGAGTGGTCACGTCCTAAAAACACGTTGGCCGGGTTCCCACATTCGGGACACCCGGCCCCCGCGTATTCTCGTTCGAACCGCTCTCTGGGTCGCGCGCGCGTCGATCGTTCAACGCTGGCTGCTCAGCGCGGTCCCACTGTCCGTGCGCCGGTCGCAGATCGTTCCGCTACCACGTCACGGCGGGGGCACCTCCTGCATTGCCGGGCATCCCCCAGCCCGACATCCGTCCTCCAAAGCAGCGCGCTTGCCAACTCCCTAAGTTACGTAAAATCAAGTTGGTTGCCCGAGGAGTCGCACAAGAATGTCGGGCTTGTTGACCACAAATCAGGGCGTGGCTTAACAAAAATGTCGGCGGGTACCAACGTGTCACTGCTGAAAGAGATCGCGCACGGCGAGACGAAGCGCCTGGATATCAAACGGCTTCTCAATGATGTGGTTGCCTGTCCGCGACACGAAGTCGCTGAAGCCGGCTTTGCGCGAAGCCTGTCCGGTCACAAACAGAAACCGATTGGCGAGATGCGGAAAATCCTGCACGGCCTCGTTGTAAAGCGCCTCGCCATCCACGCGCGGCATCATCAAGTCGCAGATAACGGCGTCGTAATCGCCCGTGCGCAGGCAATCCATCGCCTCCATGCCGTTGCCGGCAATTTCGGCCTCGCAGTTCTCGTACGTCAACACCTCGCGCAACAACCGCGCCAGATCGTAGTCGTCGTCAACCACCAGAACTCGATGCATTACCTGCTGCGAACGCGGTGTCTCAGTCATGGCCGGCTAAAGTTAGCCTCATCCCGACACCCGTTCAACGATTTTCCCGCACCCGGGCAGCTGTCCTGAATGAAACCTTTTCTCCCAGACGGCGCCGTGTTAGAAAACTTCTTGTGCCTGCTCGACGTTGCTTCTTCAGATTCGTGGTCGAACTCTGCCAGCGTCTGGTCCTGGCCTCCGTTCTCCTTTCACCGTCGCTCGCGCTGGCGGCAACCGTGCCGGAGGAACTTTTGATCAATGGCGACGCCGCTTACGAGCGCGGTGCGTTCGATCAAGCAGTCAGCCAATGGCAGCAGGCGGCCCAAATCTACGAAGGCCAAAGGAACATCAGGGGTCAGACAAGGGTACTACTCAAGCTCGCCGCGGTGTATCAAACGATCGGCCAGCAGCGTCTGGCCGTGGAAACCTGGGAGCGCGCCGGGGACCTGGCGGAACAGTCCCACGACCGCAAGGCCCTCGTTATCGCCAAGAGCGGCCTCGGCACCGCCTACACCTGCGGCCACGAGAAGGATTCCGCCGAGCAGCTTCTGCGGGAAAGCCTCGACCTCGCCCGAGCCGAACGGGACGCGAAGCTTGTCGCCCCCGTTCTTAACAATCTTGCCAGTTTCCTCGTCGATCAGAGTAAGACCGCTGAGGCCATCGACATGTTTCGTGAATGCGCCACACTTGCGCAGCAGTCAACCAACCGGACGCTCGCTGCCAAAGCGCTCGCCAACGCCGCGGCCACCGCCGCGCGCGACGGCCACGTGTCCGAGGCGCGTGAACTAAATGAGGAAGCATTGATTCAGGTCCGGGAAATTGCGGCTTCGCATGAGCAGGCCATGCTCTTCATTCGTTGTGGACAAACGGACTGGCAGTTGAGAGAGATCGAACCCAACGCGAAGGAACCGTCCTTTACCAGCACGGCAAGGTTATACGAGGACGCACTGGCAGTTTCCGCAAAACTAGGTGATAAACGGGCGCAAACGTATGCGTTGGGATATCTCGGCCAGGTTCGTGAGGCCACGGGCCAAACCGCCGCGGCGCTGGACCTGACACGCAAGGCCGCATTCATCGCGCAGGAACTTGTCCTGCCGGATGCGCTCTATCGCTGGCAATGGCAGATCGGACGTCTGCTGAAGGCACAAGGCGACCGCGATGGCGCCATTGCCTCGTACCGCCGCTCCCTGCAAACACTCCAGCAGATCCGCAACGATCTTGCGTTCAGCTACGGCGGCACCCGTGCCCCATTTCGCGAGTCAGTTGGCCCGGTGTACTACGAGTTGGCCGACCTGCTCTTGCAGCGCGCCGACGGGATGAAGGACGCGAATGCCGCACAGCAAACACTGCTGGAAGCGCGCGACACGGTCGAGCAGATGAAGTCGGCGGAGTTGGAGGATTACTTCCGTGACGAATGCGTCGATCCGTGGCGCGCCCGGACGGCGCGGGTCGAACAGATCGCCAACGACACAGCGGTGGTCTACATCATCCCCCTGTCCGACCGGACCGAGTTGCTGGTGAGTTTCGCCAGCGGGATGCAACGGTTCAAGTTGCCCGTGACCGCCGCCGCGCTCACAGAGGAAGTCCGCCAATTCCGCCTGAACCTCGAGAAGCGCGCGACGAACCAATATCTCCCGCAGGCCCGTCGGCTGTATCAGTGGATCGTGACGCCGATCAAGGACGCGCTGGTCCTCAATCACGTGCAGACACTCGTGTTTGTTCCCGACGGCGTATTACGGACGATTCCGATGGCAGCGCTGCAAGACGGCGATCGTTTTCTGATCGAGCAGTATGCAGTGGCGGTAACGCCGGGGTTGACGTTGCTGGCTCCCCGGCCAATTGCACGCTCTCACATAACGGCGCTGGTTGCCGGACTTTCAGAAGCCGTGGAGAACTATCCGCCGTTACCCTATGTGGCCGAAGAATTGTCCGCCGTGCAGGCGCAATTTGGCGGCCAAAAACTATTGGACCGCGATTTCGTTGTGTCCGCCGTGACGCGTGACTTCGAAAAGACGCAGTTTCAACTGGTGCATTTTGCCACGCATGGCTACTTCGACCGGGAAGCGAGCCGCAGCTTTATTGTTACGCATGATGGGAAGCTGACCCTCGACCAACTCGAAGCGTTGCTGCGCCCGGGCCAGTTCCGCGGCAGGCCCATCGAGTTGCTCACGTTAAGCGCCTGCCAGACAGCGGTGGGCGACGACCGCGCGGCGCTGGGGTTGGCGGGCATGGCGGTGAAGGCCGGCGCGCGGAGTGTCTTGGCGACGTTGTGGTTTGTGCATGACCAATCGACGGCGATGTTGATGTCAGAGTTCTATAAGCAACTGCGACAGGATCCGACCGCATCCAAAGCTTCCTCATTGCAACGGGCCCAGGTGAAAGTGCTTCACGACCCGCGTTACGAGCACCCCTGCTACTGGGCACCGTATTTGATCATCGGCAATTGGCTGTAGTTACCGCCAAGAATAGCTTGCAGCAGGGACTTGGGGAGGTTACGATTAGCCATAATCTTGACGTTATGAGTCACCGCATACCCAGCTTGCCTCTGATTGTGTTGCTATGCCTCGTGACTTATTCCGCGTCAGCCCAAATGGCGAAGGCTCCACGGTATCGTCCGCCCATACCCGGCGCACCGGTGGTGCGTGTGGACGGCCATTCGCGCGGTCCGGATGACGTGATTCTTACATTGACCGTGCTCACTCCCGAACATGTTGGACTGACGACCAAGGAGCAACCGAGTCTCTTCTGGTATCAATCGAAGGCTGCCAAGACGCGATTTGAATTGACGATCATGGAAGCCAAAGGTATCGAGCCAATCCTGGAAACCAAACTCCAGAATGTACCAAGTGATGGCGTCCAGCATCTGCGCCTTTCCGACTACAACGTGCGCCTTAAATCGAATGTCGAGTACCGCTGGACGGTGGCGATGATCGTCGACCCGGACAATCGCTCCCGCGACGTGGTCGCCAGCGGCGTGATCAAACGTATTGATCCACCCGCAAGCCTGAAGGATCGATTGGGGAAATCGTCGCTGGCGGAAGTGGCTTTCGTCTACGCCGACGAAGGCATTTGGTACGATTCACTCGAGGCATTGTCCGACGAGATTGAGAACCAGCCGCAGAACAAAGGCCTTCACGAGCAGCGCGCGGTGTTCTTCATGCAAGTGGGCTTGAAGGAGGCGGCGCTTCATGAAATGAAGCTCGCCAGCCCGCCCCCCGTCCCGCAGCACTAGAATGTCTCCACGCTCACCTTGAAGTGCAGCCCCAAATCCTGCGGATCATTGTGGCCATCGTTCAGGTTGGCGAAAGGGTGCCCCCAGTAGAGTTGTGCGTTCATGTGTTTGTTCGGCGTCAGCAGCAGCCCGATGCCGGCGCTGGAAATTGTCGTGGGATGAGGCGTGGGCTCGCCGACGAGGCTGCCGCCACCGAAATCAAAGAACGGCGCGAGTTGCACGATGGACTCTCCCGCCCCGTTCAGCAACACGGGCAGGCGCAGTTCCACAGTGCTCTCCAAACCACGATCGAACAGCAATTCGTTTTCGCGATATCCGCGCACGCTCTCCGCACCGCCCACCGAGAACTGCTCCAACGATAGCAATTTGTCATCCGTCCACTGGCCTTGCAACCGGACGATGAGTTGATTGGGCGTGCCGAACAATCGCCGCACATACTGGGTCTGGCCCTGCCACGAGAAAAATCGGGCGTCACGGTTTGTGCCGTTGTCGAACACGTCGATGCCCCAACTCATCGTCGAACGCAACGCCAGCACCTGGTCCTGGTCGCGACCCATCCATTCCTGGGAAAAGCGCAGCGCCGAGACTTGCTCCCGGCCGTTAATGGAGCCGGGTGAGATTGGAGTCGGTGTCCCGTCGACAAAGGTTTCGCTGTACCGCCTCTCAAACGTCAATCCGATGGCCAACTCCTGGTTCGCAGTCTGGTAAAGTGGTTGGCGCAAGCTGGCGCCGGCCCGATAGGATTCACTGGTAACGTCAACGTTATTGGTGACGAACGCCGCTTCGATGATCGCAAAATCGTTGCGATTGCCATAAATGCGAAATGTTGTGTCATGGCACGTGAACGGAACCGAGTACGAGCCTCCGAGATTATCCAAGCCCGACGCTTTCCACCGGTCCGATCCGCCTTCTGCGATGCCGTAAGTCAGGCCCAGCGGATCGCTGTGACCCGTGAGGTTGCGGTCTGTGGCCAGCAGCAGGACTTCCTCGGAACCGACGCTTGGCGGACGCTCGTTGTCCACCTGCACGCCCCCTTGAAACGGCTGTTGTTCGTGCAGACGGAGATCAAGATAACTCTCCCCGGGGAGCGCCCCGGGTCGCAACTCGGCGTTGACCCGCTCGACGTTTGGATTGTCGCGCAAAAGCTGCAGGCCATCCCGGAGACGGTCGACGTTCAGCGGCGAACCTGCGCGGCCCTGCAGCCGGTCGATGACGTAGCTGCTGCGCAGCCAGCGATTGCCTGTCAAGTTAATGCCCGTTAGCCGTCCTTCGATGATCCGCAACACGACGGTGCCGTCTTTCGCGTCTTGTTCGGGTAAAACTGCGCCCGAATTGATGTACCCGTGGGTCACATAATACAGCGTGACATCGCGCCGGGCGTCCTCCAGTTCCTCCGCGCTCACTTCGCGGCCCGTATAAAGCGCCACGACCTTGTCCAGCTCGCCTCCATTGAACCTTGTGTTGCCCTCGAAGCGGAACTCGCGAATAAAGATGCGGCTGGAGGTCGCCAGCGGGCGTCCTGGCGGGGCGAGTTGGAGCGGTGGCGCGACAAATTCCTGCGCGCGCGTATACGCGATGGAAACGACCGTTAATCCTAGGAAAACAAGGTGCCACGCACTACTCTTCATCGGCAACGTTTTCCACGGCAAAGGCCGGTAGAAGTCCGTCGGGCTCGACGGGCACACCGCCACGCTCCACGACGACAAAACTGCTGAGCCTCAGTGGCAGGCGCACGGCGCACTGCGGACGCAGCTGCGACTCCGCGTCCAGCAATTCCGCGTTAAGAGGCGAGAGGCTGCCGCTCAAATTCACGTCGGGCGCGGGGATGGACACCGTGCCCGGCACGCCAAACGGGGCGGTGGCGGTGATACTGCTGGCGGATTGGAGGAAGAATTTGGAAACGATGGTAATGTCGCCGCCGTTGCCAATTTGGGCATTCGCGCTGATCTGACTGCCATTGAGAATAACGAACTGCGGGTCGATAGTGATGTTGCCACCATTACCGTGGTCGGCCTCAGCATCGATCTTGCTATCAAGTAGATATACGACTGATGGAGACGAGAGCGTGATATTACCGCCGTCGCCGACGGCTTGTGCGGTGATCTCGCTGTCGAGAACGCGAATTGCCGTGCCCGCGGTCACGTTGATGCCGCCGCCATCGCCTTGCGAAGCGAGGACGCTCAGGTTGCCGTTGTCACGGACCAACAGCGTGCCGTCCACGGTCAAGTTGACGTTGCCACCCTTGCCGGCACCCAGCGCACTGCTGCCGATCAGGCCGGCGTTTTCGACGACAACGCCGCCTGCGTGGATCTCGATATTTCCACCATCGCCGCTGCTCTCCGAGGACGCGGAAATGACTGCGCCATTGCGCACCGCAAGCGTGTCGGTGGTAATGCGAATATCGCCGCCACGCCCCGTGCCGCCCACCTGACTGTCGGCCACGATACCGACAGGATCCGTGCCGAGGGAATTCAACGCATCGAGAGTGACAGAGAAGGCCGTGATCTGAATGTTACCTCCGGGCCCATCCGTACCGGTCGAGGCGCTAATGCTGGCATCGTTGTCAATAGTCAACGTGCGCGTCTTGATGATGATATCGCCTCCAGCGGACGAACCGGAGAGTAAAGTGGAAGACGATATATCGGCGGTGTTTCTCATATCAATGGAGTCCGCGATGATGGAGACAGTACCCGCCTTGCCTCCTGCAATTGTCTTGGCATTAATACCCGCAAGATTCTCGTTCCCATCCAGTTCCAGAGACGAGACCGTGATTTGGATATTCCCGCCGTCGCCTTGGCCACTGGATGAGACGGATATTTGCGCGTTGTCGGCAATCTCGAGATCCCTGGCTGCAATAACTATGTCGCCCGCGTGACCGGTGCCACCGGTGTCTGTAGCGACAACGGTTCCGTTGCCCCTCCCATTCAAGAGCACCGTGGGAGCCGTGAGTTCGATATTCCCGCCGGCGCCAGCATCCAACGCGAGAGCGTTGACCGAACTCTCATCGATCTCAATCAGCCTTCGCCCCAGAATACCAACCCCCAAGCCATCAACCGCGCCCGTTGTGCTGGCTTCAATGTCGCTGAAGCCATCCATGATGACGTCGTTTGCAGCGATAGTGACTCGACCGCCCTGAGGACCTGACACGCTAATGGAAGCGCCATTTGAAATGCGCACTGTTCCGAGTTGCCCAAACCCCGAGGTGTCAGGATTGAAAAGCAGGTCATCGGCGGGCAACTGAAGCTCACCTGCCGACGCCGTGCTAATCAATGTCAGTCTCCCTCCCGCTACAGTGAGTGTGCCTCCGGAGATGCTGATGTCGCCGCCTATCAGGCTAAACACTTGCCCTTGGGACATGGACATCGTCCCTTGGTTCATGGAGATCGATGTCCCACTGATAGAGATTGGCGCGACGGTCGGTCCAAGAAAGCCAAAGCTCTCGGGAGCCCCCGCGGTCAGCAGATCGTTGGCCGGGTTGCGGGCGTCGAAGCGTCCGCCGCCCGCGAGGCCGACATGGTCGGCGGTGGTGGCGACGAACGAACCACCCACATTGACCTGCGCGTTCGGTCCGAACATGATCCCGAATGGATTGATCAGAAAGAAATTCGCGCCCGGTATGGTACACAGGATATTCCCGTCGATGGACGACGGCTGGCCGCCGGTGACACGCGCCAGGACATTATGAATGAGAATATTGGCCGGGCCGGAAAACGTGGCGACCTCGCCCGAGGCGAGATTGAACTGGCTGAAACTGTGAAACAGGTTGTTGCCGACGATTTTTCCGGAACTGGCGGGAATGCTGTAATTGGGCCCGGCAATCGCCCCACTGGCGCCCAGCGACCCGTCGAGGACAACCTGACCTTGAGCAAAGGCGGCAGACCACGCCAGCCCAATGGCTGCCACCTTTCTCAATTGTCTGGCTATCCTCTTCATCAAACGGGTTGGTCACCTGCTAGTGGGTGATGTTGATGGTCGTCGTGCTGTTTGTGTTATTGGACCAGTTGGGATCTGTGATCCCATACCCGCAAATGACGATGACGTGGTACTCACCCACTGTGGCAGTTGTCGGAATGATAAACGTCAGGTTCGTCTCTTGGAAGGACGCTTGGCTTCCAAGAAGAGGAACCGCCTGGGTGTTGCGAAGGCCGGTCGCGTACGCAAAGCTGTTGGTGCAGAGATAGAACTTGCTTGTTGACGAGGGGCACGTATTGCTCGAGAGATTCATCGTCACGTGAACCACTTTGATCGTGGAGCCGAGCGAAGCGCTGGATGGAGCCGAGACACTCGTAACGGTCAGGTCAGACACGGCAATGGCGGGCTTTACGGCAACGGAACCAATGACAAACATCAACGACGCAATTCCTGTGACCGTCCACAAGGAACACCTCTGGGTGGCATGCATGAACTTTCTCCTTCGGTACTCCGCCGCTTCCCGGACGGCGTCGAACCTATTGGATTTGTTGTTCTCTCGGCACCAGCGCGGCAAAGTCACTGCCTGCCTTCAGCAACCGACACCCCCGCACTGTGCCCCTTTTGCTTCGTGTTTATCGTTAAACCACAGTTGGCAAGCGAACTCAAGCGCATTGTATTGTGTGGAGATCGGTGGGTTGTCACAAATAGAAGTGTTACGCGCATTGCGTAACGTTCTGCAGTTCCAAAAATGGAGCCAGCGGACGGATTCGAACCGACGACCTGCGGTTTACAAAACCGCTGCTCTACCAACTGAGCTACGCTGGCAACCGGATGGCGTTGAATATGCCACCGGCCCCGCGGTTAGTCCAGCCTGTACCGCGGCGCGGTGCTGTACCTCCGATGGTTCGGGCGCGACGCGGTCCAGATGGCAGAGGGGCCCAAAAGATCAAGGCGATGACCTCCTCCGGATACAGTTTCGTACGGATATCGCACGCCATTTCGTGCGGGGTTGCCAGCCATCATCCAACCGTGCGGAGAGCCGCACTCAGACGTTGGATTAGATCCGTCGTCAGCATGGCGTGCTCGCCGAGGTCCTCGCAAGCGAGGTCACCGGCCAAGCCGTGAAGAAATACGCCCGAGCGCGCGGCGTCGAGCGGCGTCATGCCCCGGGCGATGAATGCGCCGATGATGCCCGTGAGCGCGTCGCCCATGCCGCCTTTGGCCATGCCCGGATTGCCCGTCGAGTTGACCCACAACGGGCCGGACCCGTCGGTGATCACCGTGCCCGCGCCCTTCAACACCGTAACCACGCCGCAGTCCCGGGCGAAACCGCGGGCAATGTCCCAACGGTCAGCTTGCACTTCCCTGGCGGTCTTGCCGATGAGCCGCGCCATTTCGCCGGGATGCGGCGTGAGCGCCAGCGGCTTCCCGAGTTTCTTCAACACCGTCACCCCTTGCGCCAGCGCGTTCAAGGCATCGGCATCCACGACCATCGGCAGCGGGCAACCGCTTACGACCTTCCAGACCATTTTTTGCGTCTCGGCTTGCTGGCCGAGCCCGGGGCCAATCGCGACGGCGTCGAACCCGCCGAAGAAGGCCGGGCCAAGCTGCTCGAAATCAACCGGGCGCGGCATCACCTCCGGCGGACAATTCGCCGCGACGATGGGATAAACATTCCGCGGCACGGCCACGGTGACCAATCCGGCTCCCGCGCGCGCGGCCGCGTGCGCCGCCAGTACGGGCGCTCCCGTGTACCCTTCCGAACCCGCGATGATCAGCACATGACCGAACTCGCCCTTGTGCGCGGAGCGATGGCGCGGCGGCAACAACAGCGCGATGTCTTGCGCCGTCAGCATTTCCACGTTTGTTTGAAGTTCATCGACCAACTGACGGGGGAACCCGATATCGACCACCTCGATCGTCCCGACCAGGTCGGTGGCGACCGGTTCCAGCAGACCGAGTTTCGGCAGGCCCATCGTGACGGTGGTGTTCGCGCGAACGCAAACCCCGTGAGCATGGCCCGTATCGCCGTCCAGCCCCGACGGAACATCAATGGCGACGACGGGCAGATGGAGGCCGTTGATGACCTTGATGGCCGTCACGTACGGCTCGCGTACTTCGTCCTTCAGCCCCGTGCCCAACAGGCCGTCGACGACCACGGCCGGTTCGCTTTCCGCCACGATCTCGGAGAGTTCATCGAGTGCAGGCAATTCGAAGATAGGAATCCCACTGACGAGTTTCCGGAAATGCAACAGTGGATCGCCCTGCAAGTCCTGCCGTCGACAGAGCAACACCAGCGTGGGCTGACAACCCGCCGCCGCCAAATGGCGCGCCGCCACAATCGCGTCGCCGCCGTTGTTCCCCTTCCCGGCGAACAGCAGCACCGAGCGTGAATCGTGTCGCTTGAGAAACCCGACGGTGGCGCGCGCGACGGCGTAGCCGGCGCGTTCCATCAGTTCTTCCCCGGGAGTGCCTGCCGCGATGGTGAGTTGGTCGAGTTGGCGGATTTGCCCGGTCGTGACCGCTTTCATCGCGGCCAGTGTAGTGGACGGTGTCGCCAAAAGCAACGCCTTGGGGCAAATGCGTTTGACAACTTCGCGCCCTTTCGCCTAGGTTTCGCGCTGATGCCGACCGTTTCGACAACGCCGATTTCGCCCGCCACGACCCAGCTCGGCTGGATTGGCACGGGCGTCATGGGCTCATCGATGTGCGGACATCTCCTCGGTCAACATTACCGTGTCACAGTCCATAATCGCACAAAAACCAAGGCACAACCGTTACTCGACAAAGGCGCCCAGTGGGCTGATTCGCCGAAAGCCGTGTCCGCCCAATCGCAGATCCTCTTCACCATGGTCGGTTACCCGCGCGACGTGCGTGACGCGTACTTCGGCGACGACGGCGTACTCGCCGGGGTGAAGCCCGGGAGCGTTGCCATTGACATGTCCACAACCGAGCCGAGCCTGTCGAAGGAAATCTACGCGGCGGCAAGAGCGAAAGGTGTCGACGCCATCGACGCGCCGGTTTCCGGCGGTGACGTCGGCGCGCGCAACGCCACGCTTTCCATCATGGTCGGCGGCGACGCCGGTGTCATCGAGCGCGTGCGGCCATTGTTCCAAGTGCTCGGCAAGACGATCGTCCACCAAGGCGGCGCGGGCGCGGGCCAGCATACCAAGATGTGCAACCAGATTGTCATCACCGGTACCATGATCGGCGTCTGTGAAAGTCTGTTGTATGGTCACCGAGCCGGGCTGAATCTCGACACCATGCTGCAGTCGATCCGCGGCGGGTCGGCGGGTTGCTGGACGCTTGAGAACCTCGCGCCGCGCATTCTCCAGCGCAACTTCGCGCCGGGATTCATGGTGGACCACTTCGTCAAGGACATGGAGATCGCCCTTGCCGAAGCAGAGCGCATGAACCTCACCTTACCGGGACTGAAACTCGCGCACGACCTCTACCGCGCCGTTCAGGAGCAGGGTCACGGCAGGAGCGGGACCCACGCGTTGTACCTCGCCCTGGAAGCCATGTCGAAGAAACGCCCCTGATCCCTGGGAGCGATCCGCGCAGGACCGCAGACGATCGTTACGCTGCCGCCTCGAATTGACTGCGTAACGCCCAGAGGCCGAGGGCGGGATTGCTGACGTAGAAAATCTCCTCGCCGTCGGGCATGCGGTTGAAACCGTCCTTCAGCGTTTCCGGCTGGTAACGCTTGATGACCGCGTCGAGGTTGCCCGCTTCAAATCCGACCGAGCGAATCACATCGGCGCTGATGCCGGAGCCGGGACAATAGGTAATCTTGAACCGGCCTTCGCTGGAGCCGTGGATAAAGTGCGCCGCGGCGCTGAGGTTGTTTTGCAATTCGGCGTTGGCTTTGACCGCCGCCAACGTGGCCGGTGTGCCCCGGTACCCGTACTTGCGAATGAGCCGGTCGATTTCGGCGTCTTCGCCAAACTCTTTCAGGCCCGGCGCGAGAATGATCAGATCACCGCCGTCGGCCATGGCCATGCGGGTGCGATAAATCGCCTTGTTACCGAGCCAGGTGCTTTTGAATTCATGCGGGTCGAGATAGACCAGCACCTTTTTCAACGGTTTGTCGAGCAGGTCGAGATTCACCTTCTGCGAGAGCTTCGCGCCGAGCGTAAAGGTTTCCACATCGTCGCCGACATAGAGTCCGCGCATGATCATATCGCTGCCGGCCTTTTCCTTCTGCATGACCGTAAGCACATAAACGATGGGCAGATCGTGCAGGAACTTTTCGGCGCCGTAGTTGAACAGTCGGCGCACGGGCGTGTCGATGCGCCCCATCATGCGTTCCATGCCGTAGGCTGCGCCGAGAAAATGCGATTTGTTGATCGTGTCCGCACCGCCGGCGCCCGTGAGGAGGTTCTTGGTGTAATTGGCGATACCGACCACCTCGTGCGGGACGAGTTGTCCGACCGAAAGAATGAGGTCGTACCCGGCGAACAACAGGTTGCTGACCTCGACGTGCACGTCGTAGTCGACAAGCCCTCCCGACCACTCCCGTATCAGTTTGCCGGGAATATCGCCAACGCGCCGGATGCCCTTGCGCCAGTCGTGCACCTTGAACCGGTCCAGCGGAATCTTGTCGCCGAACATCATGCGGAGCTTTTCCGGCGACATCGGCGTATGCGTGCCGAGCGTCGGCATGATGTCCACCTCGACCTTCGGCGCCAGCATCTCGTAAAGCAGGTGGGTCAATTCTCCGGCATTGGAATTAAGACGCGTGTGATCGGGCGGAAGTATCAACACTTTGCGCAGCGGTCGACCGAGAACTTTCAGCGCTTGCGACAAAGCGTCCCGTTTCTCCGCCGTGCTGATTTTGTCATTTACCCCGCCGCGTGCAAAGTAGGTAGCCATCGTTCATTCCTCAGCGATTTATCTTCCGCCAGCCAACGTAAATTACACGCCGGACGTGCCGATTACAAGCCTACCGAATCGCATGAACGGGCACGGACGCATAATGCTACCTGTTGCGGAGCCATCACTTTCAGAGGATTTGAATCAGGCCATACGGCCGCGCAATCTAGAGTGTCATGGTGGCGTCGGCGACGGGGGTGACGTGACCCCCGACGTCGATCCCGTCCCGACCACGGTCTCCGAGAATGTGAACGTGCAAAATGCTCCGACGCTTCATCCTGGTTCCCTGTTCGCTGATAAACTGCGTGCCGGCAGCGCTCGATATGAGACCGTGTCGCATCATGAACATGGCCAAGGGACCCGTCGAGCTTCCGGTGACCGGATCCTCGGCAATTCCGTACTCGGGAGCGAACATGCGCGAATAGGCTCCGTCGGGAGTCGGCGTAAAGACAAACACGCACAGCGGCTCCGGATGACCTCCCTTGAGAACGGCGCAGCCGTGAGCATCAAGCCCGGCGCGATCAACCGCATCCTTGTCCTTCAACGCGATGAAGACGGTCGGATTACCGGCGCTCAGGAGTTGCGGGGTTACATCGAGAAGATCGCTCGCGTCGAGTCCGAGAGCCGGTGCGCAAACCGCCCGGTCGAACGTCCTTCCCTCGTTGATTGCGGGAGTGCGCAGCCAAATCAATGGACGCGCGCCTGTGTCCACGCGAATCGGGACGAGACCGACTTTCTCCTCCAACACGAACCGCTCGCTGTTCGCCGGTACGATTCTCTCGTCCATCAGCACGAAACTGGCGCCGATGGTGGGATGGCCGGCGAATGCCATCTCCCGCATCGGTGTGAACATGCGGACATTCGCAGCGCACTTCGGCCGGGTCGACGAAACGACGAAGGCGGTTTCCGACAGGTTCAGTTCCCTGGCGATCTTCTGCATCGTCGCGCCGTCGATTCCGGAAGCGTCGGGGAACACCGCCAGAGGATTCCCTTCCAAGGGCCGATCCGTGAATACATCGACGACTCGATAACGGTATGTGCGAACGCGTTTCCCCTTACCGCTGGACGCGGGCGTTGCCCTTCCAGATGCTCCAAATCTGATCTTCATCCGCGGGCTGCGCATAGTCGGTCAGAAGCGTTGTCGCCAGCGCCCCGCTGGCCCATCCGAACTGGACCCACTTCTTGGGTTCCCATCCCTTGAGGATCGCGTAGAGCATGCCGCCGACAAACCCGTCGCCACCGCCGATGCGGTCCAGACCCGTGATGTCGCGCGGCTCGACGATGTGCCAGTCCTTGCCCGCCGCCATGATCGCGCCCCACAGGTGGTGGTTCGTATCGACGACTTCGCGAAGCGTCGTAGCGAACGTCGAAGCGTTCGGATACGCCTTCTTCACGCGCTGGATCATCCCCTTGAAGCCTCAATCTTTGACGTGAGGCCCTTGCCGCCCGCTTCGGGACCTTCGATCCCGAGGCAAAGCTGGAAGTCTTCCTCGTTGCCGACCAGGATGTCCGACACGCTCGCGAT